>NZ_OZ241977.1:0-3573138 GCF_965204145.1 Candidatus Poriferisocius sp.
CGCTGATGGCGCGCCTGCGACGCGGTAAGCCGTTCTTGGAACTCATCGTCGGTCTGGCGGCTCTCGACGGCATCTCGCATGGCCTCGTCGAAGGTTTGGCCGGTGACGTCGAGGTAGAGGCTTTGCGGGCAGACGTCGACTTCGGTGCCATCGCCCCATGCCACCGCGCCGGACCCGGCCACGATGTGTCCTGAGCGCCAGAAGTCCGGGTCAGTCCATGCAGCGAAAATGCCGCCAAGCGCCGCGCTGTCCGACAGATCGACAACGCCGGTGGTGCCGTCGTCGAATCGCAGCCAGAGCTTGTACGGCTCTTGAACCTCGAGTTCAACCACATGGTGCGACAGCATGAGACAAACGATATTCCCAGTTACCCGCCCACCGCGAACGACTTGCCCTTGTCCTGCCAGCTCCCCGACCAGCCGATGCGTCCACGCCGCATTCGCATGCCCACCACTCCAACCAACCGATGGTTGTGGCGTGCGGAAATGGTCGGTACGGTGATCGGCGAAGTTGCCCTGGAGGTTTGCGGTGTCTCTTATGTCGGTGTTGCGGTCGCCAATAGCAGCGCTGTCGAGCCGCCGCAGGCGTCGGGCAGCCCAGTCGGCTGTAGAGCCAAATTCACCGGATCCTGATGGCGACCTCGCCGCTGGCCGGTACAGCCGGCACTTGAGTTCCGAGGACTTCCTCGACTCCCTCCAGGACCGCCCCTGAACCCCACATTGGAAGTGACACCGCCAGCCCAGGTCTGCCTGTCACCTACGTCTCGCCAGTCGGTAATTTTGCAACGGGAGGTGTGAGGTGAACAGACGCTTCACCGCGATAGTCGGACGCGAGGGCGACGGCTACGTGGCGTTCTGCCCGAAGGTCGATGTCGCAAGCCAGGGAGAGACGGTCACCGAGGCACGAGACAACCTTGCAGAAGCACTCACGCTGTTCCTAGAGAGCTCACATGACGACGAGATCGAGCGGCGGCTGCGCCAGGAGATATATGTGACCCAAATTGAGATCGAAGTTGGTTAGTTGACGTGATACATTGAACGCACCCACCCGGCTCCATGAGGGCCGGGTCTTTCTTTGGGCGTGAAACCGGGGGTCAGAAGGCATCAGGTGAATTGGCTTTTGCAGATAGCCTGGTGACATGAGCGCCGAATCCCCGGTCAACGACCACAGCGAGGACGAATACCCCATGCCCAAGGTGCTGCCAGCAGTCATCGCGAACCGAGGCCTCATCCCCGACTCATGGGGAATCTTGGGCAGATGGCGCAAGAGGAAAGCAGAAGATCGGCAACCTGCCTCACCCGAGTGACGCGTTCGTAGCGGCGCCCTGCTCACCACCGCCTTGGCTACGCTTCCGAGCAGTACATGAGCATTGAACTAGACAAGCTCGGCTGGCCCTACAACCGCCTGAAGTCCCCCGACCACCTCGGCTGGCTCTACAGAAACGCCAACAAGCCGCGCCCGCCAATCAATCGGAGCCGAATGGCCCTGTGCTCGATGGGACTTGTAGCAATGATCCAACTAGGCGGGTATGTGCCTTTGTGGGTGTGGGGAGCGGGTGCACCATGGCGAATGGTGGGACTCTGGACAGCCACCGCTGTAGCCGGCGCCCTATGGATTTGGGCATCGCGCCGCGGTTTCTTCTACTTGGTGGACCAGAGTTCTGACTGAGCCCGGCTGAGTGGGAGGTCGAACTCAGCAGTTCACGTACTTGAAGGGGGAGGACTCGCCCTGTTTGAAGAGGTGCCGCACGCTGGTGTTGCGGTAGTGCGTGAGCTCGTCGGCAACCTCGCCGCTGAAGCCCCACCGTTTGCGGGATTTGCCGATGTCTTGTTCCCAGTCCCGGTCGCCTTGCTGTCGCTGTCGCCAGCTGTCAATCCGATACACCTCGCGGATGACTCCCCGGTTGACGGCAAAGGCGTAGTCGGCACCATTGCGGCGGGGCCCAAGCGTCCACCAGCCTTGAGTTGTCTCGTACAGTTCCTCGGCGGACATCTCCGGTGACCAGAGCCGGGGAATACGAAACAGAATCACCCGCTCCTTGATTTCGGACACTTGGGGAGCATCAAGAATCGAAATTGCGACATCAGTGGTCATTCGGCCCCGCAGCCAAACGTGATGGCCCTGGACCTTGTTGGTGAGTTCGTCCATGCCCAGCAGCTGAATTGCCGCTGCTTCGACCTCGAATGCTGTTCGGTCTGTGAGTCCAAACCGCAGCAGCTGATGTTCGACTTCGTGGCCTGCTGCGTGAATCTCCCTGATCCGATCCAGCTTGTCGCTCGCAGCTTCCTCGTCGCCAAGGGCATCCAGGGCGTGGTCGAACACCCGGCTCCCGTTTCCCTTGCCCACATAGAAGACCTCACCGTCGCGCGGGTCGATCAACAGATAGACGTAAGCCTTGAGCTGCTCGCTTACGTATGACGTGAATGCGTTCACCGACCATGCCCCCGCTCGAAATACCCGAGATCCTTGTCTCTCACGGCACTAGGTCTAATGGTGGCCAAGGTCGTAGACACCATTGGCGAACCCGGTTCTGCAATGGTGCGAAACGTGATCGAGACGCGTCGCTGACGCTTGGTCTTTTGGCCGTTCAATGTGTCGGATTGCCGCTTCGCGATGCCGTGGCGCCACTTGGAGCGGGCATCGCCGTGCAAGAGAACAAGGCTGCGCGGCGCCAAGCACTGCAGGTATGCGTCTCCGGTCGATTCGCAGCAGAAGTCCATGTTGACCGCCGAGCCCAAGCTCACGGTGGCGACAACGGGGCCGAAGCAGTCCCTGTCGATGTGGGGGGCAATGCCCTGTCCAGGCAAGTACTCGTTGATGATCGCCTGTTCGAACGGCCGCTCACGGTCTAGCAGCCGCTTCGCTTCCTCAGATGCAGCATCACGCACCATGTGCGACAGTTGCGCCAACCACTCGGGCAATGGCCCAATGCGAGCCGATTCGTCGAGGCTGCGGCTGGTGTAGTCGTACTTGTAGCCGAAGTGCAGCACACGCCGGGACAGGTCCGTGAGCCACTCAGATCTGTCGACACGATCGAGCAGCCCTCTTTCCTCGGAGGCAGCCAAAAAGTCCGGGCGGTACTCAAGCCCCGTCGGCACAGTGGCCGTTTCCGTCAGGACATCAAACAACATGGCCGTGACCCTACCGACACCCAATGACAACTTGACCGGCTGCGCCTTCCGTCAAGCGTGGCCGGCGACGTGGATCATGCCTAGAGCCTGTTGACAAATTCCACCAAGCGTTGGTCCCGCGGGGTCATAGACAGTGTGTACTAGTACTGACCTGGAGTTTTAGTCAGGTGCGATTGAATCGAGGAGCTTGTCCAATAGGGGTTCTGTCGTTGCTTCGACGAGGTATCCGGTCACGGCGACGAACCAGAAGTTGCCGAGCAGCATTGGGATCACAATTGCCATTACAAGGACGATGAGGACTATGTCCTTCATGGCGCGCGAGGGTACCGGGAGGGTATGACAATTACAACAGGGTAATTTGAAGAGACCTAGGCGGCGCCTACTAAGGGGTCACAAACCGGTGAGCAGGTGTTTCAGATTTCATCGATCAACTCGAAGCCGATCACATCGACCTGGCGGTGCTCGGTGTTGATGGTAAAGCCCACACCGATGCGCCACATGTCCCCCTGGTGGACAACAGCGTAGAATTCGCCGTGGTGATCCCTCTTCGCGGGGATGCCAAAAGGGTCGGCCATCAACTCCTTGATGAATCTAAGCCCATCTGCTTTGGCCTCGTCAGGAAGAGGGCGCGAGCCGCTGAACTTGTTCCAGCGCGATAGGGCATTGGTCTCCCAGAGGTTGTCGTTGCTAATTGCGGGGTTTCGTACTGAGCGATAAGGCTCTTTTGCTCAGCGGGAATCAGCTACAAATTTGCGGCCCCGTGGATGGTCCTTGAGCGCATCGCGAATTGGCTCCAGCTCCTTTGGCAGACGCTTCGCATACTCCCGCATCGCCTCATGGGGGATGATCTGATTTGCGATAACGGTTCCGCCCTCTGTGGCTTCCACCCAGGGTCCCTCTTCGTGAACGAGCGCAACTAGGTCTTTGCCGCTCTTCCCACGGAATCTGGCGACCACGGACCTCATCACATCATCGAGGTCTTGGGGAATGCTGCGGGACCTCGCACCCTTGCTGGGCCTGTCGTGCCAGACATCTGCAACCACAGGCCCGTTCTTCCATGCCTCTATGCTTTCCGGGAACGCCGGAGCACCGTACCAGGCAAGATGCTCTGCCTGGATGAAGAAAAGAAGCTTGTGGAGCTTCAGCTTTGAGAGCCGCGGGTTGCGATTGAGCAGCTCATCGGCAATGGCGAAAGCGCTTGATGCCGCACTCGCGCTGATGCTCATTTCGGGCTCCCAGGCTTCATGGGCGTAACAGTATACGCGTTGGGTGTGACAGCCCCCACGCCTTAGCTGGTGGGCTCGGTTCTGGAAGCAAGCCCGCCTATCCCTGGGCGAATCGGGTGATGAAGCGGTGGACTTGGGCTGGGGTGTTGCCGGGCCAGAAGGCGTGGAGCAGCCAGGTTGCGCCGGCCTCGGCGAATGGCGCGGTGTCGATGCTGGGGTGGGCCGGGCAGGCGAAGTCGAACCCCTCGAGCGAGCCCCGCTGTTCGAACACGACGTCGACGATGCGCTTGAAGCCCTCGACGTCGGTGTCGATCGGATAGATGCCGTCATAGTGCGCTGCTCGTCGAGCCGGGGCCAAAGACCCATGGGCGCAGCCAAACCAGATGGGGATGCGGCGGCGCCGGCCGTGGAGGCGATGGACCTGCACATCGTCGACCACCCATGCGCCGGTGCGGTGCTGCACTCGCTCTTGGGACCACAGGCGGCCCAACAGCTCGGCCCCCTCGGTCAGCTTCGCCGCCCGCTCGGCGGGGTCGTCGGGCTCGCCGAAGGCCGAGAGCTCCCGGGCCCGGTCGCTGCCGAGGCCGAGCCCGAGGATCACCCTTCCTGCGCTGAGCTGGTCGAGAGACAGCGTGGCCTGCGACACGTTGATGAGCCTGCGACGAGCCAGCGGGGTGACCATCGGCCCGATCCTGATCCGCCGGCTGCGAGTTGCCGCCACAGCCAGGGCCACCCAAGGATCGGCAATCGGCCAGCTGCCCTCAACCGGGCTGAGCACATGGTCCCAGACGAACACCCCGTCGAGCCCGGCCTCATCGGCAGCCTCAGCGATATCCCCAAACGCCACCAGGTCCGCCAACGCCCCGAACAACGGCACCGTCAACCCATGTCGCACCACTCCCGACCCTTCCCCGGTGTGTAGAAGTTTGACGGCTTGACAGCTGACGACGAAGGAGGTGAAAAGTGCTCTGAGTGTTCCGGCCATCCAATGAATTCGCGGCTGTTGCGCGAATCTGTGGTCTGACCTGGCATTTGCTGTCTTGAGGGATCTCGATAGGAATCACCCATTGGTTTGCTCATTTGAGGGTCATACTCGCCTATCGGGATGTACATTGACGGGCACTCCTTAGCGTCCCCGGATGTGGTGCAACTCCCTCGGCACGCTTTCCCTGCCTGTTTCTGAGCTGTTCAAGCTGGGGCTATAGGTGGACGACGTTCAGCCCGGTTCTGTCCCTTAGGAAGTCGGCGACCATTGTTCGATGGCATTCTTCGGGATTGATTTCGTAGCAGAGTAGTGCTGTGCGATGGTCTTCGACGATTGCTTGGGCGACGTGGAGAGCTTCTTGTTGGTTGTTGAGGTATTCGGCATAGCCGTCCCAGTCGTAAATGCCAGTTCTTCGGACTTCTTGGAGCATGTCGGCCGGTGTTCCGAGCCGACGATCATGGGCGTAGACCAGGCCGAGGTTCGTACATTCGTTGGTAAGAGCTGTCTTGGACAGGCCAGGTCGGCGGCTCTGGGGTCGTAGTCTTACGTCTAGGAGGCTGGTGACTTGGTGGTCGAGAAGTAGTTGCAGGACTTCGGTGGGGTGCCGAGTCTCGTAGCCGATGGTGTAAATGGACGGTCCGTTCATCCGTTCAATATCTTCCTTAGGTCGTCGGTAATTCTGTCTTGAGGCAGCGAGAACGTGACGCGAGCTTTGGCGCAGTCGTCCAGTTCGGGCTCTACAAGCGCTGCCCTGTTCTCCATCGTAGAGGTCCACCTCCTCCGGTCGATTTCGGCAGGCTTGCAGAGATCAGCCAAATGGACTTCGGGAGGATCGTGTTTGCGGGGGAGGCTCTCTTCGTCGTAGTCAACCTTTGAGCGCAAGATGATGGCAGTGAAGGGTGCCCGTCTTGTCAATGGCATGCTTTCCAGGGGAGCAAAGCCGAGCACCCAAGATTCATGGCCTTCGCCCACGCCGGACCACCGAACTGCGATCTTGACCATGCCGTCCCGGTCTTCCCCATAGCGGGTTACCGACCAAAGCGGACATTGAGCGATCTGAACGAGCAGAGTGCTGACATCCTCCACGGTGGTGGCATAGGGGAACGTCAAACCAACGGCCTCATGTCGGGTCCTGACAGTCTTCTTGAGGAACGGCGACAGATCGCCATCTTCCGGGGGGAGCAGGTGGCAGAATAGGAGCCAGCCTTCGCTGCCGTACTCTTGGGCCATATTCTCAGCGAAGAAACAAGAAGATTGCCCGGACTGAAACCATGTCAGAAAGGCGTTGTTGACCACATCGGGGTTGTAGCTCCCGTCGCTGCTTACCAACTCAGGGATTCCGACCTTCATGTCTTCAAGCGTGGGAAAAGTGCGGTCGTCTCCGTTGTTATCAGTGATGCGCAGGGATTGGTCCATCAATCAGTCGAGCCAAGTGAAGGTAGGATCTTCAAAGAGGTCGGCATTTCGCTTGGCGGCCAGCTGTTTGCCGATTTTCTGTATCTCAGGGATCACCGGCGAAGCGCGGACTTCGCCGATGCTGTTTCTTGATTCTTGGCTCTCTGGGTCGCTGTTACGCGACGCGAAAATTTGTCTCAGGGGATTTGCCATTTTGCCATCCTTCCATATTGCTAACGGGGCATGTTGGATGCCCTCGGTCGAGGGGCTCCAACTATATCTGAGGTCATTCCTCGTGGGGATGGGGCATTTTCTAGTCGAGAACCCCCTGGGCGAGCCAGCGGGGTGACCATCGGCCCGGTCCTGATCCGCCAGCTGCGAGTTGCCGCAACAGCTAGGGCTGCCCAAGGATCGGCAATCGGCCGCTGGCCCTCAACCGGGCTGAGCACATGGTCCCAGACGAACTCCCTGTCAAGCCCAGCCTCATCGGCAACCTCAGCGATATCCCCAAACTCCACCAGGTCCGCCAACTCCCCAAACAACGGCATCGTCAACCCACGACGCACCACTCCCGACCCTAGTTTGAACATGGTCGAAGAAATTGCCGTGGTGGGTAGCGTCGTACTCGGCTACGTTGACCGTGTACTTCCTCGCCTGTCCTGCTCTCCAGGGTATGGCGGGGCTGTCTAGCGTGCGCTAGCTCGGCTTCTGCGATGGTGCGAAATGTGATCGAGACGCGTCGCTGGCGCTTGGTTTTTTGGCCGTTCAATGTGTCGGATTGCCGCTTGGCGATGCCGTGGCGCCACTTGGTGCGGGCATCGCCGTGTAAGAGGACGAGGCTGCGTGGCTCCAAGCGCTGCACGTATTCGTCTCCTGTCGAATCGCAGCAGAAGTCCATGTTGACTGCCGAGCCCAAGCTCACGGTGGCGACAACGGGGCCGAAGCAGTCCCTGTCGATGTGGGGGGCGATGCCCTGTCCTGGCAGGTACTCGTTGATGATCGCCTGTTCGAACGGTCGCTGAGGGTTGAGCAACCGCTTCGTTTCCTCAGATGCAGCTTCACGCACCATGTGGGACAGCTGCGCCAGCCACTCGGGCAATGGCCCAATGCGAGCCGTGTCGTCGAGGCTGCGACTGGTGTAGTCGTACTTGTAGCCGAAGTGCAGCACACGCCGGGACAGGTCCGTGAGCCACTCAGAGCTGTCGATGCGATCGAGCAGCCCGTCTTCCTCGGAGGCAGCCAAGAAGTCGGGGCGGTACTCAAGCCCCATCGGCAAAATGGCCGGTTCCGTCAGGACGTCAAACAACATGGCCAGGACCCTACCGACACCCAATGACAGCTTGACCGGCTGTGCCTTCCGTCAAGCGTGATTGGCGACAAGCAGGACGGTGGTGAAGATGGCGATTGGCCTGCTTGACTCAGCCTCCTAACCAGCTTGACGTGGTAAAATAAGTCGTACGGGTTCGCTAAGGCGAAAGGCATGGAGGCGACACAATGGGAGCAATGGCCCCACCGGTCAAGTGCCTGACTTGCAGATGGTTCGCGTGGCACACGGCCGCGGTCGGTTCAGACGGTGACTGCAAGCGTCGCGCCCCCACGCTTACCAGCAATGGCAATGGCCGTGGGGTATGGCCCGTGGTCAGCGAAGATGACCGCTGCGGAGAGCACGAGCTGGCCTCTGACTGGCAAGCCCGACTGACGGAGTAACGAAGGCGGTCCGCAAGCGCAACCGCCAGGAGATGCCCTAACCCATCGACGACTCCACCGCCACCACACCGCCATCGCAGGCACCCCCGCCTCACGCGTCCACAACCTCTATGGGTTCTACACCTAGGCGTTGGCTGCTTCGAAGTCGATAGTCCCTATGAGTTTGTAGATCTGCAATTCTGACGTCAACTGAACCTCTCCGGGTATGCCCAGGCGTTTTTGCCCAGCGAAGCTTCCGACTCCGCGCCATAGGCTGGTGCCGCTCTTAGAGGTCTTGGGATTTTCGGAGACTTGAAGGCTGAAGGGACGGGGAGCGGCGAGTCTTTGCCAGCGGTTCTGGTGTCGGCCATTTGCGGCCACGCCTAAAGTTGCGAATTCGAGTAGTCGCCGGTTATTAGGACGAGAGGAATCGTTGCAAGACCCGCTCTCCGTGGCGGCGATTCGACGCTCCGGCCACCCATGCTGTCAAGACTTTGGATACGAATTGGTCTAGTTCCCCAGGCGGTGTTGTTTGACCGATTCTTGTACGTATCCAAGGCTCCTTCTTCGGACTATTGATCGCCTTTCCTCCAGGGCGGTGCTTGGTCCCAAGTCTCTTTGAGAGTGACGAGGGGTTGAGGTCTGCTAGGTCAATCTCGCGGCAGATTTGCGCCTTGGTGTCATCGGTGAGCTTCGCGCACATGATTGATTCGAGGTCTCCGGGGGCCAGCATGAGCCTGGCTTCACCCTTCCTAAAGGTGGCCAGCTCATTGGCCGCTGCTTCGATTCGCTTAAGGTCGTTGGCGTCGAAGGCTTCCTTGCAGGCGGCGAGAGCAGACCGCTGTCTAGGGGAAAGAGGGGTTAGTGATCGTCTAGCGGCGGTTTCGAGCTCGCTCGCGCTATCTGAGTCGAGCAACACGATCCAATTGATGGGCGAACCGGGGAGCGACCGGAACAATCGGACCCAAGGTGCACATCTTGCGTTGGAACCCGCAGCGATGACGAAACACTGGTCTACCGCCATTTCGGTGTCGAAGGATGCCAGCCGGCGTCGGAGGGCCTCCCAGTATTCGCGGTCGCCAGGACCTTCAACAAGCAACACAGACCGAGCGAATACCGCCTCGGCTCCCTGTCCTTGCATGAGACTCGAATTGATGGCGGTCCGGGTCGAACCGCGAGTCATAGGCTGTCGTATCTTGTGATCGCGGACAATCGCGATCTGTCCAAACGAAGCCTCTTCGACGATAAGCGGGCTATGCGTTGACACAAGCGTCAGATGTGCAAGTTCCCCCTTGGTGAGTCGCCTCCCCAAGTTTCTCTGTGCGGCTGGGTGGAGAAAGGCCTCGGGTTCTTCAACTGCGAGCATGAGATCACGGCCTAGTTCTTCTGCCTGCAATCGGTGGAATTCAATACTGATCAGGCTCTGCAACCCGGATCCGACATCACTGGGCCGGACCCCGCTTGCGTCGTGCGTTCCCGTTGTGACATTGAGGAGGATGTGCTCTGCGAGGAACCGCGACAGTGCATCGCGATCAAGGTCAGCCTGAACGCTTTGGTCGCGTATCCATCCGTTCGGGAGGAGGCTGACCAAAGTGCTCCAGTACTCCTCCGCTGGTTTGGACAGTTTCCGCAGAGTTTCGACGGCGCTACTAGCGGCGCGTTCCGTTCTGTCAGCTCCCTTCCCGGGCTTCTCGAAGGCCGACGACAGGGAGGCTGCTACCGCTTTGAGGGTCGATTCTTGAAACGGATCGGAATCGGCAGAACGGCTTGCGGGGATGTGGGCGAAGCTGAAGGTCTGTCTCAATTCAGCCAGGAGACCCTCTGCCGCCTTGCTATGCGTTTCGCCCCTCCTCGCTTCGCCAAGGTTCAATCGGAGCGTGCGGTCGGCTTTCCGAAGAGAAAGCCGCAAGGTGGCTATTCCATCTCTGCACTCCCATCTCCTGTGACGTCTCCTGTCAGCAACCTTGATCTTCAGAGTCAGGCGGCGAGCGGAGTTGCGGGTCTGTCGAGCAGGCATCAGTTCTTCCATCAATTCATGCGAGACCGCTTTGAACTCATGCTCGAGATCCCAATTGAAGAGAACGTTCATCAACCTGAAGAAGGAGGTCTTGCCGGAATTGTTCGGGCCTACAAGGAACACTACTGATGTATTGAAAATCAGTGAGGCGTCAGAGAATCCACGCAAGTTCTGCACTGCGATTTCTCGCAACTCAAGCGCCTTCCCGCTTCCCCCAGCCGAATCGGACATTGCTCCTACCCTTATGCTTCTACCCGGCTGTGAATCCCACTGCCTGCCGTCCCCTCCGGCGAAGAGTCCAGCCACGTTCCCCAGACGGCGACGCAAGCCACCTAATCATCTCTCGCCAGCGAGACTAGGCCGTATTGACCATTCTCCTCGGGCCGTCGCAGTACTTTGCGTGTAGTCCAAGGTTGTGGTTGTAAGGCCAGGAGTCGAGAGCCGCACCATGCCATTCGTACATCGAGCGTCCACATCCCATGCACACGATCAGCACTTGTTGGCCTCTTGTGGACAGCCGCCCATCCCTCGTCGTCCTGTACGCACGAAATTCCACTCCTAGACGATCAATCGAATCCAACATACAAGACTCGCGATTGCCGTCGTAGTCGATGTGGCGGTACTCGAAGTCGTCTCTGTCCACGTTCTAACGCTAGCGGAGGCATCCGGCGGCAAAGGGTCGCAAGCACCCCTCCGTGCGCTCCCATGCCTGCTGCCTAAGACGTGCAGGCTCCATCGCCGCGCAGCCATATCAGATTCGGGGAGTCGCCTAGCTAGCCTCCGTCACCCACTGGCCCATCGAGGCGGGTTGGTGTCGCGTCTAAGGCTGGAAGAGTCGGAGCGGTTTGAGACTGTTCGTCTATCTGTCGCTGAAGTGCGGATAATGGGGGTATGAGGGTTTTCGTCAGTTCGCTCATGGGAGCACACTTCACCTCGCTGCGGGAGGCGGCAGCCAAGGGGATCGGGGCGCTGGGGTTCGAGTCTGTGATGGCGGAGGACTACACGGTATCTCCCAGCAGCCCGGAGGCGGCGTGCCTTGAGGGCGTTCGCTCATCGGATGCCGTCGTTTTGGTCTTGGGCTCAGAGTACGGAGACTGCCAGGCGTCGGAACTGTCTGCGACCCACCAGGAGTACAGGGAGGCGCGAGAAGAGTCGATTCCGGTCCTGGCCTTCATCGAGGAGGGAGCTGAGCCTACGGAAGACCAGGCTGTCTTCATTCGCGAAGTAAGAGATTGGGCGCAGGGGCAGTACACAGAATCATTCAGCAACCCAGATGATCTTCAGGCCAAAGTGACCAGGGGCCTTCACCGGCACTCGATCAATGAAGCCCGAGCCCCGGTTGACGGAGAGGAGGTGGTTGGGAGGGCCAGAGCGCTGATTCCAGAGCACACCCACACCGGCCAGGCCCAGCTCTTCGTTGGGGTCGCTGGCGGGCCTGCCCGCCAGGTGCTTCGCCCCTCCGAACTCGAAGCCGAGGAGCTGCGCTCGTTCCTACTAAGGGAGGCACTCACAGGGCCTGTTCCGGTGCTAGACCTCTCGTCAGGAACCGACTCGTTGATCAGAGGAGACGCTCTAGTCGTCTCACAGCGTGACAGCGGTACCGGAGTCTCACTCAGCGAAACGGGGAGCATTGTCGTCATCCAGCCCGCGGTCGACTATGGCGGTCTGCCGACAGGCATACCCTCGGTTATCGAAGACGAGCTTGCTGGGCGCATTGAGCGAGGTCTGCGGTTCTCCGGGCTTGTGCTCGATCATGTGGACCCACAAGAACGGATTAGCCGCGTCGGGGTTGTCGCTGCGGTACTCGGCGCGGGGTATTTGCCGTGGCGCACTCGCGAAGAGCAATCCCAAAACCCCCATACGGCCACTATGAGCTCATTTGGCCAGGACCGGGTTCAAGCTGAGCCGGCACCCCCGACCTGTTTGCGTGCGGCTTTGCTGAGAGACGCGCAGCGACTATCTGAAGATCTTGCGGTTCGACTGCGTCGGCAGGCGACGGAAGGCCCTTACCGATGAGCGAACCAAAGGAAACCGAACTCGTAAGGGAGCGGTGGCGGAGGAGCCTCGCCGCAGAGGCCCTCGATCACGCTGACCGGGAGGACTTTATGCTCGGTGGCCTGGGAGCACGAGTGCAAGAACCTACGGTGCGGCTGCTGATGCTGCCCCCGGACCCACATGCGGAAATCCCTGGTTTGTTCGACTCGATCTGGGACTGGATCGGAACGCGCCTGACTATTCCCCTAGGAAACGGGGAAGTCCCCCTCGGTGACAACGTCGTGCCCACAGCTCACGCCGCCGCGCTCGTCCGAGACGGAGGTGAGGACCGGGGCTGGAGGAACTATGCCGCAGTTCACCGCAACGGGGCAGTCGAAGTGGGACTTGGAGACCGCGGAGGTGCGAACCGCTCGATTCAAAACGGCGACGAGGCCCGTTTCTTCTGGCTGATCCCCGTCGTCGCCTACACATGGGGCATGGTCGAACTAGCACGCGACCTTCCAGTCGACGCCAGCCTGGACGGGCCGTTCCTTCTTGCTGCAGCACTCAAGGACACTCAAGACGCTCTGCTAGGTCACCGCGGCAATGGATGGGCGCCAGCGCACTTGCCCTGGAACAACTTGGGTAGATGCCCGGACAAACACCTGCTTTGGCACATTGAGCTAGATCACCTGCCTAAAGACCCGTCGGCTTCACAAGCGCTGGCCTTCCAAATCGGGGACAGGGTAGAGAACGCCTGGGGATGCCGGCAGCGAATCTACCTCGATCGCCAAGGCGAGCTAGATGGCCACTTCGACGTCAACCGGCTGCGCTTATAGCAGAACGACAGACGGGCACATCAACAACCTCAGATAGCGATTCTCATGGAGGTCACCGATCCGGGATCGCCGTGCCTTGAAGTCGATTGCCAATTGGAGGTGTGGGAAAGCGTCCGGTCCGAATCCGGAAAGGGGCTAGTGCAGCTCCATAACGGATGGAGGCCATGGTGTGTTTCCCCAGGTGAGTAGCTTGTGAGGAAGAGTGCAACATGCACAGTTCTTGCCGCTTCTAAGGTGGCTGGGGCCTCATGGATTGGATGGAAGACGACTAACTCCATCTGACCGGTCTTCGACGTGTTGGTCATTGGTCGGTGATGGTGGCGTTCATCTCCGATGTTTGAGCTTTTGCCTCGATGTTGTTTGCAGCCTCTGGTGACACAGTGGCTGACATAGATAGCTTTAGCCATGACAAATCGCCGTCTTGGATGCTGTTGCGGAGGGCGTCGAGCATCACCCTGATGGCGTCCCGGTTGCTTGCGTCAACCGCGAGCGTGGCCGAAATGGTCAACCTCTTCTCACCATCGGGACGGTGTTCTTCGTTTTCCTTGGTTCCTAGGCGGTCGTCCTCCGGGTCGCCAGTCGGCTTATCTTGCAGCCCATGGTCCTTGATACGGAGTCTCTGGATGTCGGAGGACAAGTTGATTTCGGATGCGTTGTAGGCCTCGCGGGGGTTGTTTTCGTTGTCGACGATTTCAATGTCGCCTGCTCGGAGGGCGTCCCAGATTGCGTTGCGGAGGTCGTCTTCGCCATTGGGCAACAGCGGGAGTCGGGGGACTCGCCAGAAGTCGTCGCGTAAGTGGGAAAGCGGCTTGCCGTAGTCGCGTTCGTCTAGGTTGTGGAGGAGGGCTTTGGCGGTGAACTCGCCGATGCCGAACGCTTTGTCGTTTGCCTCCAGCACCTTCCACACGTGCGGCCCATTGAGCGCAGTTTCGAGGTCGCCCTCGAAACGGTGGTCCGCCCAGGCCCGCCCGGCGTCACCGGTTTCGGCAAGCCATACCACGTGTTGGTAGCTGGCTCGGACCTGCTTGTCGGCGGCTTTGGAGGCGCGTTCGAGTTCTTCGTCGGCTTGTGCCTTCAGATCGGGGTCTTTCTTGACTGCGTCGCGGGACGCGACACGTGCGGCCGCGAGGTATTCTCCGACGGCGGTTAGGGCGTTACGGCGCCGGTGGGTGTTGACGACGGCGAACACGGCTGAGGAGGCCCAGTTGACGGCGAGCTTGCTGTCGCCAAGGCCCATGGCGGCTTCGATTGCTTGGCGGGTGTCGCGGTCGTCGCCATTCAGCAGGGAGAACACGCAAGGGTCGAGGATCACTAGCCGGTTCTTGCGGGCTTCGTCGAATGACGCGGCAGCGATTGTCTCGAGCGGAGTTGCGTCGTCGTCAGGCTGTTCGACGAAAAGCCTGGTCGAAAATGGCCCTGAGACGGCCAGTTGTTCGCTGCGGCGCCGGAGTTCGTTGGCTCGCTGGACATCGGTGACCGCGTTCTTGGCGTCCCGCAAGAACATGCCAAAAGTCTTCTTGGTCGACAGGTAGAGACGGGGTGGCTGCCCGCCCCTGCCCGGGATCTGCTCTAAAGACCCGAGGCCGATTTGGGGGTCCTTGAGCAACTCAAGGACTATTTCGGCGTCGCCGTATCCGTAGGACAGGTCCGGAATATGGCTTGCGGCTAGCACTTCCGGAACGGAGCCACCCTGGCCACCCTGCGGGCGGTCGCTGAGCGAGTAGAGCAGTGCTGCGGTCGCAGCCCTTTCGGCCGCGCGGGGGTTGGTTCTCCGTGCGGGGTCGCTACCGGCGTTCTGGTCGATGGCCCGGGCGTTGCCGTTGGCGTCGTCCTCGTCGACGATGTCGGTCGCGATTACCTGGCGGTAGTTCTGCACGGTGGTGGTGTCGACTATCAGGCCAGAGTCGAGGAGAGCTTCGCGCACGTCGGGGTCGGAAAGCACGAGGTCGCCGGGGCCGATGAGCAGAGGGGCCCACGCCCCGTCGTCTAGGCCGCCGGACTCTTCTTGGGCGACTTCGACGGACAGGCCTGCTGCGTCGGCGAGGCGGCGCAGGTGGGCGTACACGGTGGAGGCAAAAACGCGGATGGTGGAGCGGACGCGCTGGAAGCCAGCCACATGCGACCATTCCTGCTCGGCAAGGTGGATGAGCGCCGGGTGGAACGGGTAGCTGCGGTCAACCTGCGCGGCATAGTCGTCCGCGAACGGGCCTCTCAGGCGGCTGAAAACCTCCTTTTGCCAAACGTCGTCCTGCATCGTCTTGGCAAACGCCTCGGTCGTAGCGGCGATCGTCTCCGGTTTGGGAGCAGTCTTGAACAGGCGCCGCCTGATGATGCTAGCGAAATCATTGGGCGAGGTAACCGCGTCGGTGGCGACCTCCCCACGGGCAGATTCGGCCTCGAGTTCCACTCGGCATTGCGCGCCAAACGAAGAAAGCGCTATGGGGTCTTTCGCCGAATCGATCATCACTATCACTGCTACGCAGTGGGCCACCTCGTTGGTGTTTCTCATCATCTCTACGATGAATGCTTGGTCTTTGACGGCCTGCTCGATCGGCCCGGCAGAAGTGGAAGCTCGAACGTAGTGCATCACCTCGTCGAACAGGATCAGCACGGGCCGTCCGGCGGCGCGCAGTGCATCTGTGTAGCTGATGGTGTCCTTGTCGGCGACCCACCTGTCGTGGTCGCCCTCGTAGAGGCGGAACAAGAACTTCTCCCACAGCGTCTGGGCGCCGCCGAACATCTCCGGCTCGGGCCGGCTGGGGTCCATCTGGTCGCCAGGCAGGGCCACCACGACCGGATCGCCGAGAACGGGGTCCAAGGTGCCGCTGCCGGCCAGCTTCTGGGCCTCTCCGAAGATCTGCGCTCCGAGCTCGGTTCCGGCGAATCCAATAGGGTCGGTTCCCATGTGCCACAGAGCGACCAAGGCGTGAGATTTTCCGCCGCCCATGCCCTGGTCAAACCGCCACACCGGCTTTGCCGAAGCGGCTTGCCCGCCGCGGCCGCCAAGCTGCAATGCGATGTCGGCTGCGATACGGCGCAAGCTCGGCGACGGATGGGTGATCTCGCCGAAGTATTCGATCGAACGGTAAACCGGATGTTCGCCTGCGGAACCGTAGGCGACTCCCCGCAGGCTCATCTGGATGTCGCCTATCGTCCCCGAGGCCGCCACAACCTCGTCTCTGAGGCGGAGCTCGTTCCACCACGGTGTCAGTTTCGTACTCATTGGTGTGCTCCCTGCTCGAAGATCGAAGGCTGATGCCCCACCGCCTTCTCTTGCCGTTCCTCCGCGGCCCTGGTCGTCGCAGCGTTTGCGGCGGCATTCGCTATCTCCCTTTTGTGCCGCGTCTGCCACGTGTAGACCTCGCCGTCGGCGTCGGCTTCGGCTAGCTGGCGGGCCATCTCGCCGACAGCCGACCACAGGTACTCATCGTCGGCTCTGCCGGATGCGTCGAGGACTTCGGCGGCTGCCGTGCTGCTCTTGCCCGCTCGGGCCAGCGCGAACACCACGTCGATGATTGAAGTGTCTCGGTTGACGGTCGTGTCGATTTCGGAACCGTAGGCGAGCCGGACGCCGCTCTTGGCTTTGACCACGATGCCGTCAAGGTCGAGCTCGGTACCTGCCACCGCCTGGGCGGTGAGGCGCTGCCAGCGTTCCTGAGAAGCGTCGGAGACTTGGCGCCGGTGCTGGCGCACCCAGGAAAGGGCGAAGCGGGTGCGGACATCGAACGTACCTAGGGGTAACCCGTCAATTCGGATGTCAGCAGCGTCCTCTACAGCCTGTCGGGCAATCAGAAGGAACTTCTCGGGCGCCTCGGGTTCGGCCTTGCTGTTGAGTATCTGCCGATAGCGGCCAACAATCTCCATGGCTGGCCCATAGGCAGCCATCTGCTGGTCCGGCAGAGCGAGGCCGGCTTGCTCCCACAGGGGAATGCGCTGGGCCACCTCCTCGCGGATAGCCGTTGCGACGATGCTGCTCCGCCCGTGGGGGCGATCTTCGGGCGCGGCCCGACATGCGAGAGTCATGGTGGTGACAATGTTCGCTGAGCCAGCCCCGCCGCCCTTCTCCGTAAGGGCGGGCCAGGTACCCGTCAGGACGAGACCTGCGTCGGTGATGATCTGTAGCAGGCCGCGCCACACGTCAGGATCGTTATGGCCAAATACAATCGTCACTACGCCGCCGGGTGACGTGACGCGACGAGCCTCGATGAGGGATGCTGCGAGTTTCTCGTTGTAGAACTCAGGTGTCCTGTGGTCATGGGTCGCTGCGTGAGAGCCCTTGACGATGATTTCTTCTGTCTTCTCCTGTACTCCGGTGGGATGCGCCGTAATGGAAAATGCTGGCTCTGTATTGTGCAGGACTCGCTTTAGCCAGACGTAGAACAGGTCGGAAACATCGGTGTAGTCGATCATGGCGTTGTACGGCGGGTCTGTCACAACTGCGTCGATCGATTTTGCCCTCATAGGCAGCGCGAGAGCTGAGCCCCGCTCCACGCTGGCGGCAAGTCCTCTTGGTCGGTCGAGCTGTTTGCGAAGAGCGACCGGGAGGTCCCTCCCCACAGACCTCCAAGTTCCAGGGCCGAAACCGCACCCTGTCTCAAAATAGTCGTATGAGAAAGCAATGCTGGCTTCATGAAACAGGCTGTCGGTTTCGACACGATTGGAGTTCTGGTGATTTCGGGACCGGAGGGTGGCACCTCGCGTAGAACAACGCATTTTGCGTACAAACACCGCTGCTGCATAGCCGGTCAGCGCCGCTGTGTAATCGGCTGATAGGCCTGCTTCCATGATTTCTTGGCTAAGCCTAGAAATAACTCGTGCAAGTCGTATGAAGCCTAACGTCTGCCTGTCATTGCACAATTCCCCATAGGTCCGGTACCCGTACTTCGAGGGTCTGACTGTGTGATTGTTTCCTGCAGGGATTTCCTCGGATGGCACAGCTGGCAGGTCTAGCGAGAAGGCGGTTTCGTTGCCGAGCGCCAGAGAAGCAGACGACGCTGCACGGCGCTCGTCGTTGGTCGGTGTCCGGAATACCTTGCCGAAGTCCTCGTCGAGGTCTGCAGCAACGAGCATGTAATCTTCGGCAAGTCCCTCATTCATCAGTCTGGTATGAACTTCGATCAGGTGAGCAAAGTGGCACTTGGGGAATGGGCAGACGGCCGACTTGCCACGGCGCCCTCGACCGGTCACCAGCGTGGGCTGGGAAATCGGCGGGCCTTCATGGACGACGATGCCAAAGGTGCCTGAATCGGAATCTGCAGTTATGCGATACGACTGTCCCGGGTCGTTTTTCTTTGGGAGCGGATGACGGAGGACAAGGGAACCGGTGAGCGGGAACCGGTTGCTGCATTCTTGACAGGGCAAAGTAACGGCCCACAGATACCCCCACGGCCTCTTTCCATCGACAATGGGATAGAAGTCGCTCATCGACGATTCGTAGCGATCGCCAACGACCCTGATCACAGATTCCACGTCTTGCAGGAGTCGTGGGGAATTGCCGACATCAAGGTCAAGTTGATCGTCCGATGAGGCTGGTCCGGAGAATGGGAGGGGGGGTTCGTGATCCCAATCCTGTAACGGGTAATCGGCCAAGAGTCTTCCGGCGAGGGTCGCTACTGGCGAGTAGTCAATCCCAGTTGCCTGCACTCCGAGGCGGGCCGCTTCGAGGGGGATCATCGCCCGGCCGGAGAATGGGTCGAGAATCGTTGCCCCGCCGGGATAGTGCTTTTCTAGCTCTGCGACGAGGGCATCGTGGGCGGCGTCTCGGCCGCCAGGGTCGTCGTGGTCGGGAAAGGCAGAGCGCACCAGCGCTTGGAGGCGGCGCTGTTCGGCGGGGTGCTCGGGCCACGGCAGGAGGCTTGTGATCACCGCTGCTTTCGCTTGGACGAGCGGCCTTCTGGCGAACCACGTGAAGATACTTGCTTCGCTGGTCCCAGAGCCCCAGCCCTTCGTCGAATTAGCGGACACCTCTTCGCAGGGGAACCAGCGCTCGATCATACGCGGCACGGTGGTCACCCCGAATCTCCTTTGGCCTTTCTGAGGTCTGAACCGTTGATGCGCAGTTCAGCGATGTCTCGGGTAGCGTCAGCGAATTTGGCTGCCGGGTCGGGCCACGCATGGAAGAGTTGGCCTTTGCCGTCGGCGCAGTTGTCGACGACGTAGAGCCAGTAGTCCGAACCTAGTATCCCGGCTGTTGCCAGTTCCGCGCCGGTCACTTTGATCCCGGTCGTTGCTGCGGAGCCCTTGATACCTTTGACCTCCACGGCTCTGAATTTCGAGCCTCTCGTTGCCTTTAGGTCGTAGCCCAGCCTCTCGTTATGGACGTCGGCTACACGCCACCCGTCATCATTCAGCAGCGAGGTTACGTGGCGCATCGCGACGATCTCGGAGTCGGGGTCCTCGCCAGCGGCGTCTGGAGTAGCGGTCGCCGTTACATGTGCCCACCCGACCAGCTCGATTTTGCCCACTTCGAAGTCTGTTGACGCTTTGAGAGCTTCAATGCGTTCTTTGACGGCTATTTCAACGCTGCGTCGTGCGGCGGCGCTTTCTTCGGGGTCGTCCATGCCGTCCGTGACGTCGTTGGGGAGTTTCTGCAGTTGGATGCTTGCGTGGGTCAACCACGCTTCAAGCTCGGCGCGCCTCGCTGTCTCGTCCTTCTCGGCTTCATGGAGAGCTTGCGCCTCGGCATTGGTGAGGTCGCCGGGATGCTGGTTCTCCTTCGCTGCTGTCTCGGAGGCCTCAAGATTAGCGAGGGTTTCCCAGGGGACGGACCGGGTACCGGTGGCGTCGATCTTCACGAGGTAGGACCAGGTATTTTGGCGCCTCCAATTTAGAGGCTGCGTGGATGTCCGCCCTTGGTTGACCGTTAGTGCGAAGCAAAACAGCCGATAGTCCGTGATGGCGTTGGGGTCGTTGAGCGACCCACCTTGGTAAAGCGCGGGTTGCAGTTTCTCGCTGGCTTGGGCCACGAGGTCGCGGAATGCCTTGTCATTGGGTCCGAGTGTGATGGCCTGCTCGGCCGAAGTCGCTCCCTGCCGGACGGCGTCCCGTTTGGCGCCTCCACTGGTTGCGACAAGGGCCCTCCCCGCTTTGCCGACGGGCTGGGCAAGTTCATTAGGTCCTATGTGGAACAGGCCGCGATCGGCCGCAGCAGGAAGCGTGAGGCGGATCAGCCCAGCGTCATTGAGCCGGTTCAAGTAGCGCTCCACGACATCCGGGTTGATCCCGTTGAGCCGCTGTTGGTTGGCGCTGGCAATGGCACTGCCGATGTCGACCATTGTCTCGAGAGATTGCTCCTCTTTGCGGATGGTTTCGTGTTGCTGGCGGAAGCGCTCTCTGGTCATGGCCTGGATCGCAGAGTGGACCGCCTCGCTGTCAGCCCCGGGTTGGTAGAGGGATGACAGCAGCTCTTCGAGCCTGTCGACACCCGCAGAATGCGATAAGAGAAGCTCGCCCACTAGGGCAAGGCTGTCGAAGATCTTGCCGTCGAGTTCGTTGGCAGCCGCCACGAGGTTTTCGAGAAGGGTCGCGTGGGCGTCACCCTCGCGGGTATCTATGGCAATGAGGTTAAACAGGTCGACATCGTCGGTCTGCCCAACCCGATGTATGCGCCCGAGGCGCTGCTCCAAAGTCACCAGCGACCAGGGGACGTCCCAGTTGACTAGCACCCGGGCCGACTGGAGGTCGATTCCCTCGTTGCCGGCGTCGGTGGAGACGATCACTTGGAACGCGCCGGCTATGAACCGGGCGCGGATGTCTTCTCGCTCGGCATGCGTCTGCCTTCCCGAGTACATCTCGGTGCTGTACCCGTATTCTCGGAATCGCTCCAACAACCACTGGGCCGTGTCGGCGTACTCCGTGAACACGACCAGCTGCTCGTCGCCACCAGGGGTGACTTTGTGCGGCTCTAGGACCTCTCGCTTGAGGCGCGGCCACTTCGACACCGGGATCTCTGTCTTTGCCATCTCCCGGTCAATAAGCTCCACTAGCTCTGCGATCTCGCGGCGTTCTTGACGAGTGGAACGCGACTCGATATGTGCGATCCTGACCAGCTCACGCTCGTCTGCATCTTCCTCGCTGACCCCTTCAGTCTCGTCAGGATGTTCGGGAGTGCCCATCCTTGCGCTTCGGCGCCGTAGCGTCTCGCGCAACGCGTAAAGAGACGACGCGGCACGCTTGCCGTACACCATTCGGCCCAATCCGACGGCGTTGGCGGGGAAATAGTCGTCAACCAGGGCCTGGGCCTGGTCGTAGATGACCTTCTCCGGGAGGTTCAGCGGCACAGGGATGTTGTGCGCAGTCCTCTTCTTGAACAGAAGAGTGACGCCGTCGATGTCGACGAGCCCTTCCTTCATCCTGCGCAAGAAATGCACCGATCCGGGGCGAAGCCGCTGCAGACCTCCTCCGTCGCCAGGTTCCGAGGGTAGCGGGAACACCCTCGGGTCGGTGAGGTGCATCAGCGATCGGAATAGCCACTCAGACCCCCGATGAGGAGTCGCGGTCATCAACAGCGCACGAGGCGCTTTGGCGACTATCGTGAGCCCCACTTGGAAATACGTGGTCGCCGTGGGGGTCAGCCTGTGGGCTTCGTCTGCGACGACGAGGTCCCACCCGGCTACGTCGGGATCAATCGCCTCTCTCACCTGCGGGTTGGATGACGCGAGGTGAAGGGACACAATCCAGAATGGGTGTGGGCTGGACTCAAGTGCACGTTCGCGCACCGTGTCATTGGTGATGCGCCGCAACTCAACCCCGAAGAAACGGGAGAAGTCGTCCTGCCATTTCCCCACAAGGTGTGCTGGGCACACGACGAGCGCGCGGTTTACGATCCCGAGCCGGCTCGCCTCAGTGAGGTAGAGGCCGGCCATGATGGTCTTTCCGGTACCCGGCTCGTCGGCGAGTAAGAAGCGAAGCATCGGCTGTGGGAGCATCGCCCCATAGACCGCTTGGTGCTGGTGGAGGTACTGCATCAGCGGCGCTGATCCGAGGGCTGTCCCCGAATCGCTCTCCGCCTCCTGCATCATCCATTGGCTCCATAGGGCGGCAAGCGTGCGCTCTGGATCCGCAGCACCATCAGGCGACAACAGGACGATCTCGTCGGCTTCGGTTGCGGTCAACTCCACCCTGCGGTACTCGCCGCCATCGAGCACGATGAGGCTTACACCACCATCAGTGCGGGGTTTCGACATGTCGACGGTGACAACTGTGCTCTCACCCGGTAGGCGCACCCGGTCGCCATCATCGAAATTCACAAGCACCTCCATCTCATTCGTCACCCTCTTCGGTGTAGAACCCGACCGAGACACCGCCAAGAAGTTCTCTGTACGACCATGTTGCTGCCAGCCCCGCCAAACCACTGAGCCTGAGTCCAAGCTGATCCGCACCGCCATGGATCTTCTTTGCCATACCGGCCAGCTTGCCACCAGGGGGATATTGTTCTGTCACCAGAAGGGAATCATAGAAAAAGCCCGGTGTCGGGCTGTGAGTTCGTTAGCCCCTATGGGTGGGTTCAACCCTTCCTGAGTTCCCAGGCGCTTGTAGCGCAGGCGTCGCGGGACACTCCGCTTCTGCTGCTAGGGGTCGGTTAGCTAGTGGAGAGTTCAGGACGTAGGCGACAGGTGTCGTGCGTCATTGGGGACACGAAGCGGGCTGGCTATCTCCAATGGACAAGGTCTGGTATGTGGTCGGGGCCGATCTAATCGAGGCGTTGCCAGCGGCGCAGCTGGCTGTATCTCACGGGCTACAGCCCTTCAGGCCGGGTACCGTGATCGGCTGCTGGTGAGCCAAAAGTCAAGTGGGTCTTGTGTACCGAACCCGCCATCCCCGGTCGTCGCCCATAGCCGCTCACCCACAGGTCCAAACAACGCATAGCCGGCTTAGCATGGCCTTTCTCACATTCGCGTAGTTACACTGCTGTTCTCCTCACTCGCAGGGCCTTACACTCGCTATCGTTCACATCCGCAGTCAGGAATGGGCCACATGGATCAGTTGTTTGCTTTGGACCTCCTCACGTCATTGCCAGAGGGGAGGCACAGAGCTGCATACGGGCGCTCCAGGTCTGCCAAAAGACCTGCTCGGTCCAGGCAGGCACGGTGTGCGACTGGAGTTTCCTTAGATGTGCCCTTTGCACAAATGTCAGAAATTCGTGAATGAACCGGTTGTTTTTTCTTCAGGTTGTTCGACACTTCGGTGATGACGGTGCTTGACGAGCCACATCCTGACGAATGGGTGGACGGTGATGACTTAGGCGCGCAGCTTTCGTTGTTCAAGGAAGTAGGTGATGCATTGCGGGCAGGCGCGAGAAAGGGGATCAGGGAGGTAGTGAAGTCTGTGCCGAGCGAGCATGATGTCGAGGAGGTTGCCGTCCAGTCCTTCAGGGAGCTCTGGCGAAAGGATCAGTCCATCGTCAAATCTCCGGCAGGGTTGGCATTTCGGATTGCACACCGTCGGGGAATGGATCGAGGGGGCCGGCTAGTCCGGGAATGGCGAAGGGCCCGGGAGGCAGGTACAGAACTTCTGGACTCATCGCATCGAATGTCAGTTATCGACGAGGCCGAATACGCAGAGAGACTGGCGATAGTGCAGCGGTGCAAGGATCACCTCACTATCGAACAGCGGGAAGTGATCAGCGCAACAGTAGAGGGCACAGTCGACGGGACCATGCCCTTGAAGGAGTTTGCCGCCAAGCGGGGTACCACCTATGAGGCGTGTAGACGAATGTTGCAGCGTGGCATCGACGCATTGACCAAGTGCGTAAAGGCTGCGCTAGGAAACGCAGCAGTCTGATGGTGGACGAATCTCTTCGGGCTGTCTTGGAAGAGCTGATAGAGGAGCAGCTCCGCTATCTCAGAGGGACCGGTCCGGAACCTGACGTGGATGGCCTCGAGAATGAGGTGCTGAAGACGGTGTTGGATGCATTTCAGGTAGTCGAGGCTCTTGTAGACGCGGCACCCGGTACCCCGCATTTGGCGCATGACCCAGTTGCCATCCGCCTGGGACTGGTTGATTCTCCGAGCGGCCCTCCGGTGCAAGCCACAGCAGATGCAGGTGACCCGATCACAGCAGCTGTTTCAGAACTTGAGCGCCGATTCAGCATTGCGTGCTCCCCCGCTGCCACTGACGGGACGGAGTTCGTACGCCGGTTCGAGTGCCGCTCGATGGTCGAGAACGTACTAGTAGTAGCCGTACCAGAGGGGACAAGCAGAGCAGCGATTTCTGCACATGCTCGGAGCGCATTCGCGCTCGCAGATGATCTCTCAGCTGTTGCATATGCGACAGAGTTGGGAGACGGCTCGGTAGTGCTCACTTATGCAGAGAGTCACCGGATGCTTGATCCAGCTTCAGGGTGGATCGAGCAACCGAGCGAGTCCAGCGACGATCCACTGGGAATCGCTCTTGGTCGATATCTAGAGCAGTCTGACCCGCAGTGGAACGAGATCCAAGGGCTAGATGCTTCCGATGTGCTGGGTGGCATCGACGCAGATGTCGTGACGATTGTCCAGGAGACGAAGCGGACTTTAGGGTCGGCACGTCCCCGGTTGGAACACAAGAAAGATGCGCGGACATTTGTGCTCAGCTGTGAGAACAGCGTCTTCGTCGACTGGGCACGAAGAGTCCAGGGGGGGTCAGCGTCTGGTAGCGATGTGATCGAAGAAATCCGTTCACTGATCGAGACCAGGTCATGATACGGCTTGTCGATCTCAAGAACTGGCGTGCCTACGAGGACACGGCAATCGACCTCAGCTCGAAGGTCGTGTTCTTTGTCGCACCCAATGGCGTGGGGAAGTCTTCACTGATGGAAGCCGTACGATGGTGTCTGCTCAACGTGCCCTTGCCTAGACAAGCCAAATCGGCAGTTCGACTTGGCGCGAGTTCAGCAAGAGTCAAAGTTGAAATTGCACTCGCCGACGCTGGGCAATCACTGCTAGTCGAGCGTTCTCTCACGCCCGCAGGCAAAGTCACATTCTCCGCATCCCTTGACGGCGAAGCAATCCAAGAAAGCCAATACATGAGGATATTGGCAGACCAATGGAAGGCCGACCTCGGGCTAATCGACCGGCTCATGTTCACTGACCCAAAGCTCCCCTTATCAAAGTCAGCAATTCCGGTACGCGACCACCTCGCTGCGATTCTTGGAGTCAAGCCACTTCTGGACGCAGTTGAGCATCTCCAAGCCGCACGCAAAAAGGTCACGGATCGAGTTGCTGAACACCGACGCAGGGTTGGAGATGCCGAAACTGCTGTGGTTTCGAACCAGGCCACAGCATCCTCCACAACCGCTGGACTGAACACAGTCATCGATCAACAACAAGAGCTCGCAGGCGAAATCAAGCGAGCCGAGGCCGGAGCAAGGCTGGCCCGCCAATGGGAGATATTCCGCGAGGGGACCGCGGCACACAACGCCGCCGCCGCCGAGATCCTGGCCGAACTAGGAGAGGTGATCGCAATAGACGATTCGGCCCCAGAAGAGACCCTCTCGGCAGCCCACGAAGAAGCGACCGCACAATTGGCCGAGGCCCGACAAGCCAAGACGAAAAGCGAGATCAGCCGCGCCAGATCCGCCAGAGCGTCAGATCTACTTGCAGAACCGTCGACAACGTGTCCGACATGTCTTCGGCCATTGAGTGAGCACGAACGCCGTAGCGCCCTCGCACATCACCACGGCTCGATTGAAGGCGCTGACGGCGACGAAAGACACGCCGCAGAAGCTGAAAGCACAGCACAAGACCGGCTCAACATACTGGGATCATTCATGTCGAGGCTCTCCGCTTTGCATGCGCCGTCGCCACCCGCTGAACCCGATCCGGGGCCGGAGGCAGAAGCTCTCTTGACTTCGCTCCGCGACCAAGAACGGGCCCTAACGGAGGCGGGAGGCCGACTCAGGGGACTCCTGGCTGCAGAAACAAACCGAGCCAATTCCGACACGAGACTGGCACAGTCGCGTGCCGCTCTCCAAGCAACAGCACGCGAAGAGCAGCTCTTGTCTACAACGATCGAAGCCTTCAACAATCTGGCAGACAAGACGCTGCGCGATCGTATAGACCCCCTCATTGAAGAGCTGGCAGGTCGATGGAAGCTCCTCTTCGGTACGGATGGTCTAACCCTTGAACCCTCCGGGGAACTCACCGTCAACTCGGCGGGTGGAACCCTCAGAATCTCCGATCTCAGCGGAGGCGAACGGGCGACAGCAGTTTTGGTAGCCCGCCTACTAGTGACAGCGTCAATCACTCAGATACCGACAGTGTGGTTCGACGAGCCGCTGGAGCACCTTGACCCGCGTCGTCGCTCAGCAGTCGCCCGCACACTTGTGCGTGCTGGACAGACGGCCACCATCGAACAGCTAATCGTCACAACCTACGAAGACAGGCTTGCTCGCCAACTCGCTGCCGCCGACCCTGACAACGTCAGGGTCGTGCACTCAGACATCCGAAAGCACGACTAATCCAAGAAATCCTTGCGAAGGGGGTTGTATTCGACGGACCGCCTTCGACATATCACAAAGGGCATCGCCAGCGTTCTTTCCGCCTGCGGTGCCAGCCGGCAGACCACGGGGAAGCTGACACCCCTCAAATGAAGGAAGGACCCAAATGATGTCGGGCGATCTTGATGCTGACCTAGTAGACCCGCGTGGGCCTGTATTCATTTCCTACCGCCATAGCGACGGAAAGGAATTTGCGGAGAACCTGGCATGGGGGCTTCGCGCCGCTGGCGTTCCAGTCTGGCACGATCAGACTGATTTGCCGCCCGGAGACACGGAGAATCGACTCACAGAGGCGCTCTCGTCCGGAATCTCCGGAGCAGTTCTGCTGGTCACCCCTGAAGTAACGAATTCCACGGTCATCCGCGAAGTTGAATTGCCTCGGCTGCTTGAACTTGAAGAAAATCCAGCGTTCACCCTTGCGGTCGGATCAACTATCGAACATCCATCTGGTGCCGGCACGCTTGACTATTCCGCACCCGATCAATTGCTAGGCCGGGAGCGGGGAACTCTTCAGCGTCTGCATCAGGCACGTGTCGCCAACAATGAAGAGAGCGCTGCCTTAGCAAATTCGATGTGTCGTCGGCGAATGGAAGCTCTCCGCCCCGACATCGAAAGAGCTTCAGGGCTCTTGAAGTTTGACGTTCAGACCCGAGTTCCCCCATACGCCATGACCACAGACGGCGACCTCGTGCTGCGTCTCCGGCCTCCGATTGAAGGCGAGCGGCGCCCGCACATCGGCGGACTCCACGATCTGCATCGATTCCTGGGCCATTTGCCTCAACTGATCACCATTGCAGGGGCCAGTGCCGTTCAAGTGTGCGGCGGTGCCCACCTGTCTGTGGCATGCGCCATCGGGTCTGCGTTGCCGACCACACTAATGGGGAGGGTAGATGCCATAGACAGCAAAAGGGGCACTTGGACGCTAACCGGCCAGGCCCCTACACCGACGACCGAGAGGCTGTGCGTACATGTCAAGCCCCCGACATATATCTCCGGGAGCGGGCCAGTGCTCATTTACGTCGACCTCCTGCCGCAGCGAAGCGACACCGCTTTCGAGGCATTTTCCAACTGTAGGAGTGATTTCGCGGGGATTGCCCATTTGCGTTATAGCCACGAGGATCTGCTTATCCCCGAACAGGCCGCGGCAATCGTAGGTGAACTTTCTTCCGAAATTAGGACCCTGGCCAACGCCCACAACACAACCGAAATTCATCTGCTACTTCGGTGTCCATATCCGATCGCCCTCTTACTGGGGCGCACGCTGAACACCCTCACTGTGCACCTCTATGAATGGGAGGACAGCCCAACAGACTGTCCAAACTCAATTCCCCGGTACATCCCAAGCGTCATACTGCGCCCCGGAGCCGGAGGCTCACCCATCTACTCGGTCACAGCCCCACCATTGGTGGGCCTAACTTGAAGGGAAAACCGATGGACCCATTACGCCACCAGTTCAGCCAAGCCTTGACCAACATCGAGGTTAACGGGATCAAACGCCAGAAGGCCATAAACGCGCATACCGAGATACAAGAACTTCTGGCACAGGACATGTTGCTGCGCAGCTGGGGCATCAATACTCGGCTAATCGGCTCATACGGCCGCCAAACAGCCATCTATCCCGGCAAAGACGTGGATGTGTTCGCACGCCTGGAGAACCTCACCACGTCGGCGAACCCGGAAGAAATATACGCTGGTGTATGGGCCGTGCTCGTAGCCCAATACGGCCATGTCGAACAAGGAGGCAGGGCGACTCCACAGGCACGAAGCATCAAGATCGACTTTTCCGAACCTGGTAAAGCAAACGACAACTTTGCAGTCGATGTAGTACCCGCGGTCATATACGGCATCCGCTGGGCAATTCCAGCCAAAGACAGGGCCCTGTGGGCAAGTGATCACGCCCGATGGATCGCAACAGATCCAGAGCGGTTCGGCCAACTGTCCACCGACCTCAACACAGCCACGTGGAGTCCCGCTGTCGGCGACCAGAACGCCTACAAGCCCGTCGTGAAGCTCATGCGACAAGCCCGAGAGGTTCACCTTGGCGACCGAAAGCCAGGGGGACTGTACGTCGAGTTCGCGACCTACGACACTTGGTCTCGCGGCCTCGTCAGCGGCGACGAATGGGGAGACCTCCTCACAAGCACCCTCCGCCAAGTGGCGGACCGGTTGGGCCAGGCTCCTTATCAGCCGCTCGTGGACCCCGGACTAGGGACGTCAGTCGATCCACCACTCGATCCCTCGCAGTGGCAATATGCCAGTGAGACGTTCAAGCGGCTCGCAGACCTAGGTGAGGAAGCTCTCAACTCCACCCGGTGCAGTGCCGCGTTGAAATGGCGGAAGATCCTCGGCAAGAACGACCGAGGCCAGGTCTTTCCGCTTCCCCCGGGATGCGGTTCCGCAGGCGTAGCAGGAGCAGGCCTAGCGGGAGTCGCCGCCAGCACGCCAAAGGAGGCGGAGGGTTTCGGATGACAGAGGTTCCTCCACTCGATACTTTTGACCAAGCTTCACTCGAATCGTTCACCTCCGAACTGGTTGCAGCCGGCTTCGAGCCCGACCCTGATACCGCTTTGCGTTGCTGGACAGGTCCAGCCCATCCAGCCCTTTCTCCGCTAACAGATGCCCAGCAGATGCGTCTGGTCATACGGGATGGTTGGCCTGAGATCTTCCCGTACATATTCGCTGAAGGGATCCATGCCAATCACTTGACCGCCACCGGCTATGTGTGTCTATGGCATGAAGGCGAGAGTTCGCAGCAGTGGGTCACACTTGAGGGCCTCTTCAGTCGTCTAATCGAATGGTGCGATGCCGCAACAAACGGCTGGGACCAAGCCGGTTTGGCGCTTGACGCTCAGCTGAACTTCCAGCCAAAGGCCTCGGTAGTCGCTGCCTTTGATCTCAACACTCTCCAAGTCGGGGGAGCTGGGACCTGGGGAACATTTCACGGCAAGCCCGAGCCAATTGGCCGAGTCACGCTTCATCCTGGTGGCCCACACAAGCAAGACGAGCTCCGCGGCCTGTGGTTTTGCCTGTCGGATTTGGAAATACCTCCTCGGAACCTCGAAGAGTTGCGACAAGTCCTTTCAAGAAAGCCAGCCCGTGGACTCACACAAGCTCTGGCCTCGCGCCGGCATGGTGACCCTTTGCAGCCCAGCGGATCGGTCGACTTGATCCTGTTGCTGTGGCATCGTGACGGAATCCCCCATCCCTTGGTACTAGCTCTGGAAGGAACCGGAGACGACACGGTCGCTATAGCTCTTTATGCAGGCCCAAACGACAAGGAATCCCTTATGCTGCGCGCAGGGCCTGATGCCGCTCTCTTGACAGACAAGACTGTTGCCCTTCTTGGCCTAGGCGCGCTGGGCGGCCACGTTGCTGTTGCTCTAGCCGAAAGCGGTATAACTCAGCTCCGACTCTTTGACAGCGACACTCTGCTTCCCGAAAACGTCGTAAGGCACACCGCCGGTCATCTCCTAGTCGGAGCCGCAAAGCCAGACGCCGTCGCTGCCGTCATCGCTGATCACGCGCCATGGACCAAAGTATCGTCAACTGCCAACAACCCGATGACACCCAGCAAACTGGGATTGGCAATGGCTGGCTCTGATTTAGTTGTGGACACGACAGGCGGTGGAGCAGCAGCTCGAGCGATATGCCTGATCGCACAGGACTCATCCATACCACTGGTCTCCGGCGCTCTCTACCGAGGGGGAGCTGTTGCACGAGTACGTCGCCAAGGGACTCCTGGTGACACACCGATCTTAGGGAGGGCTTCCGCGCCCGACTACATATTGATCCCTCCGGGCGAGGACGATCATCTCACCCAACCAGCCATCGGATGTTCTGGGCCAATCCACAATGCTCCACCCACGGCAGTGCTCGCCGCTGCAGCATTGATCTCCCAGACGGCCGTTGATGTCCTTACTGAAAGACTTGAGCTCCCAGACGAGTTGATTGATGTCTATCGGCCATTGCCCCATGAACCGCCGTTCGATTGCATCGGAAGGCTCACCCACACCGTCAACTCCACGCTCCCAGCTCAAGAATGAATGGCGAAGACATATAGGCGGTCGACCATCTCAGATGGTGATCGAGGCCTCGGTCCAAGTAGAAGACAGGTGGGGGGTGGTCAGGCTGCTGCCTGCGTCGGCCAGATGGCACAGAGGGCTTCCTCTAAATGGTCTGCGGGAGTCCCAAAGTCGGCTGCGATGGACTCCAACGGCTCGCCGGCGCTGGCGCGGGACGAAACGGCCGAAAGGGTTGCACCCCCCTCAACAAAAACTGCATCTCCTCCCGCCACCTCCGGGATGACGCGAAGCAGAGGCCGTTCGGTCACCGGCAAGATGAGTTCGGTGGCCCAGGTGTCGCCGAAAGTGATGCGCTCCAAGTAGTCCTGTATCACTTCATGGAACACCTGCTGTCCGGTGTGTACGACGGTGAGCAGCCTGAGTTGCTTGTCTTGGCTGCGTGTCGCGTAGTCGTACAAGACGCTGGCGCCATCGCTGAACAACTGCCGCGAAGCCAGTGCATGCTCGAGCTCGCCCTCGTTGGCGAGAATCTCGAGTGCTTTGCGGATGCGCTGAAGGGGAAGGCCCGTGTTGCGAAATGCCTGGATTACTACTGCTTCGACCAGCCCAATGAATGGAATCGAGCGTTGATCACCGTTGCAGTTGTCGAATGCGGTGATGACTGGCCCCTGTTTCACCTGCGTATTGCTCAGGAGTGTCCTCTCATAGCCGTGCGACCATGTGCGCAGCGTGGACTGGCTCATGCCCACTAGGCGCGCCGCTCCAGCCACGGTGTAGAGCCGCCGGGTAAATCGTTCGTCCTCGATGGCACCTCTCCGTCTCAAGTGGCTAACAGTGTCGTCAATATCCATGGTAGCGGGAGCATGGTTGTCCGACTGTGCCGCAATCCGCCTTGGTTAGCTCAACCCAGGGCGATGTCGGCGGGGCGGATGGGGATTCGGGGGAGGGGGAGGCCGGTGGCGGCTCTTATGGCGGCGGCTACTGCGGCGGAAGAGGAGATGGTGGGGGGTTCGCCTATTCCTTTGGCGCCGTAGGGGGCGTTGGGCTCGGGTTGTTCTACCCAGGCGGCGATGGTTACGTCGGGCATGTCGAGGGTGGTGGGGATCACGTAGTCGGTGAAGGAGGCGTTGCGGACTAGGCCGTTGTCGAGGACGATTTCTTCCATTAGGGCTAGGCCTACGCCTTGGGCGGTGCCGCCTTCGATCTGGCCTACTGCCTGGGTGGGGTTGAGGATGCGGCCTACGTCTTGGGCGGTGGTGATGTCGCGGATTCTCACCAGGCCTAGGTCGGGGTCTACGTCGGCGACTACCCGGTGGGCGGCGCAGGCGAACGACACGTGGGCGTTGCCCTGTCCGTTTTCGTCGAGCGCCTCGGTGGGGGCGTGGTGGTATTCCACGTCGGCCTCGTAGCCGGCTCCGGCGGTGATCTGGGCCAGCAGTGCTTCTTGCTGGCCGTCTAGCGACACCACCAGGCCGTCGCGCAGCACCAGGCCTTCGGGGGACACTCCCCAGTCGGCGGCAACGTCGGCCAGGATCTGATCGCGTACGGCCCGGCAGGCGGCTTGCACCGCTCCGCCCGACATCCAGGTTTGGCGGCTGGCCGACGACGACCCGGCCGAGCCGATGGTGGCGGTTTGGGCCGGGGCCAGGATCACCTCGTCCACCCCCAGCTCGGTGCAGGCGATCTGCTGGGCCAGGGTCACGAACCCCTGGCCCACCTCGGCACAGGCGCAGGTCACGGTGGCCACCCCGTCGGCCACCCGGCAGGCCGCGGATGAGAAGTCGTCGTAGCCCTCGGAGAACATCAGGTTCTTGAACCCCACGGCGAAGCCCGTTCCCCGCACGGTGTCGGCGGCGTCGGTGGTGCGGCCCGAGCCTCCCGGCAGGTCGCGCCGGTCGTCGCTGGGGGGGATGTCGGGGGCAGGGGCCCCGGCGCACTGGCGGATCACCTCGGCCACCGGGAACGTGCCGGTAATCGCCTGTCCGGTAACCAGGCGGTCGCCGGAGTCCAGGGCGTTGATCAGCCTCAGCTCCACCGGATCCATGTTCAGCGCGGCGGCCAGCTTGTCCATCTGCGACTCGTGGCCGAAGCAGGTCTGCACCGCGCCGAACCCCCGCATGGCCCCGCACGGCGGGTTGTTGGTGCGGGCTGCCAAGCCCACGATGTGGGCGGCGGGCACCTTGTAGGGGCCGGCGGCGAAGCAGGAGGCGTTGGCGATGACCGCCGACGATGTGGAGGCATAGGCCCCGCCGTCGAGCACGATGCGGGCCTCCACCTTCACCAGCCGCCCATCGCCATCGGCGTGGTGGCGGTACCACATCTTGGCCGGGTGGCGGTGCACATGGCCGAAGAACGACTCGTCTCGGCTGTAGACCATCTTCACCGGCTTGCCGGTGTGCAGGGCCAAAAGGCACAGGTGGATCTGCAACGACAGGTCCTCTCGGGCGCCGAACGCCCCGCCCACCCCGGCCAGGGTGAGGCGCACCTGCTCCTCGTCGATCCTCAGGCATGCCGCAATCTGCTCCCGGTCGACGTGCAGCCACTGGGTGGAGATGAACAGCTCCACGCCGCCGTCGTCATCGGGCAGGGCCAGGCCCGACTCGGGGCCCATGAAGGCCTGATCCTGCATGCCCACCTCATAGGTCCCCTCCACCACCACCTCGCCGGTTGCATCCAGGTCGCCGTGGCGGATGTTGATCTCCCGGAAGACGTTGCCGTTGGGGTGGATGGGCGCTGCGGTGGGAGCGGCCTCGGGGTCGGTGAGGGGGTCGGTTACCTCGTAGTTGACCACGATGGCCTCGGCGGCCCGGCGGGCCACGTCGGGGTGGTCGGCGGCCACCACCGCCACCGGCTCGCCCACATAGCGAACCTGCCCGTCGGCCAGCACCGGCTGGTCGGGGTGCTCGAGTCCGTAGGTGAGCCGACCGGGCACGTCGTCGGCCAACAACACGGCGTGGACTCCGGCGGTGGCCAGCGCTGGGCCGATGTCGATGCCGCGGATGTTGGCCGAGGCATGGGGAGAGCGCAGGGTGTGGCCCCACAAGAAGTCGTCGGCCCACAGGTCGGACGAGAAGGCGAACCGGCCCTGCACCTTGGGCACCCCGTCGGGGCGGCCCACATCGGCGCCCACCCCCCGGGTGCCAGCGTCGACGATGGTGCCGGTGCTGCCGGCCGCGGTGGTGTTGGCTGGCCCGGTGGCTGTGGCTGGCCCTGAGGTTGCGACTGCCCCTGCGGTCACGACTGGCTCGGAGGTCATGGCTGGCTCCGCTTGGTGGCGGCGGCGGAGTGGACGGCGGCCAGGATGCGCCCGTAGCCGGTGCAGCGGCACAGGTTGCCCGACAGGGCTTCTCGCACGTCGCCGTCGCTGGGCTCGGGGTTGGCCTCTAACAGGTCGTGGACGGCCACGATCAGCCCCGGCGTGCAGAAGCCGCACTGCACCGCGCCCTCGTGTACGAACGCCTCTTGCACCACCGACAATTCGTTGCGCCCGTCGCCCAGGCCCTCCACGGTGGTGATCTCCTGGCCCGCGGCGGTGGCGGCCAGCACCAGACACGAGCAGGTGAGCACCCCGTCGATCAGCACGGCGCACGAGCTGCACTCGCCCTCGGTGCAGGCGTTCTTGGTGCCGGTGAGCCCGAGGCGCTCCCGGAGCACGAACAAAAGGCTCTCGGCCAGATCGGAGTCGGCCACCTCGCAGTCCACCCCGTTCACCCGCAGCGAATAGGGATCAGGCATGGCCGTTGCCTCCTGGTGCAAATGCCCGCTTCAGGGCTCGGGTGGCCAGCACCGCCACCGCGTGGCGGCGGTAGGCGGCGGTGGAGCGGTGGTCGTCGATGGGGGAGGAGGCGGCGGCCACCCGCTGTCCGAACTCGTTGGCCATGGCATCGCTCACCGCGGCGCCGTTGTCCCAGTCGATCCGCTCGGCCACCCAGGCCTCGGCGTCGCGGGCCCGGGGTATGCCGGCGGCCACCGCGCCCAGTGCGCAGCGCACGGTGCGGGCGTCGTGGTCGGCCACCAGGGCCAGCCCGGCCATGGAGATCACCATGGCGTTGCGGGGGCCGATCTTCAAGAACTCCTGGCGCCCGGTGGGGCGGTCGAGCTCGGCGGCCACGATCAGCTCGCCGGGCCGCAGAGAGGTCCGCTTTACCCCGACCACGAAATCCTCCAGGCCCATCCGCCGCTCCCCGTCGGGGCCGGTCACCACGATCTGGGCGTTGAGCGCGGCCAGCACCGGCAGCGTGTCGCCCGCCGGCGAGGCGGTGCCCAGGTTGCCCCCCAGGGTTCCGGCGTTGCGGATGGGCGGCGATCCCACCGTGCGGGCGGCCTGGGCCAGGGCCGGGGCGGCATCGGCCAGCGCCGTGGTCATCATCTCGGTGTAGGTAACCCCGGCGCCCACCACCACCCGATCCTCGGCGATGTGCCAGCGGCGCAGCTCGGCCACCTGGGCCACGCCCACCACATGGCGGGGGCGGCGCAGTCCCCGGTTGATCTCCACCATGAGATCGGTGCCCCCGGCCAGCACCGTCGCATCGGGATGGTGTACCAGCGCCTCGCGCGCCTCATCGAGGCTCCGGGCCACCACCACATCGCTCATCGCGGTGCCCCCGTCTGGGCCTCTGAAACAGGGCGCAAACGGCGCAGGGTACGCAAACGGTTGAAACTCACAGCAGATAAAATCTATTCGCTGGACGCCTATCTCGTAGGGAGAGTTGGCGATTCCTGGGTACAAAACAAGCGAAATCTCTGGCAAAATATGACTTCTGTGGCTACTGATATCAGCGTCGATGGTCAGGGCCTGAGCGACCGCCTGGCCGCTTTGGCCTCGATAGGCGAAATCGAGGGCACCGACGGTGCCTGCCGATTGGCTTTGACCGACGAAGACCGGGACGGCCGCGACCTCGTTGTCACCTGGATGCGGGACCTGGGCATGGAGGTCAGCATCGACGGCATCGGCAACGTGGTGGGCACGTTGGCCGGGGCTGAGCCGGGGCCGCCGGTGATGTGCGGCAGCCACATCGACACCGTGCGCACCGGCGGGCGCTACGACGGCAACCTGGGCGTTCTGGCCGGCTTGCAGGTGGTGGAGGCGGTGCAGCGGGCCGGCATCACCACCCGCCGCCCCCTGGCGGTGGGGTTCTTCACCGACGAGGAGGGCTCCCGGTTCCCGCCCGACATGCTGGGCAGCCTGGTGTACACCGGCGAGATGCCCCTGGAGGAGGCGCTCGACATCGTGGGCACCGACGGCGCGGTGGTGGGCGAGGAACTCGACCGCATCGGCTACCGGGGCCCGGCCCCGTGCCCGTCGCCTGCGCCCCATGCCTTCGTCGAATTGCACATCGAGCAGGGCCCGATCCTCGACACCGAAGACATCGTGATCGGCGCGGTCACCGGGGTGCAGGGCATCAGCTGGACCGAGATCACCGTGGCCGGCCAGTCGAACCACGCCGGCACCACCCCCATGAGCATGCGCCACGACGCCGGGTGGGTGGCCACCCGCATCGCGGTGTTCGTCCACGAGCTGGCCACCGAGTTCGGCCCGCCGCAGGTGTGCACCGTGGGGCGGGTGGAGCTGCACCCCAACCTGGTGAACGTGGTGGCCTCCGACGCGGTGCTCACCGTGGACATGCGCAACACCGACGACGATCTGTTGACCGAGGCCGAGAACCGGCTGACCGCCTTCCTGGAGGAGTTGGCCGCCGAATCAGGCACCGGGATCACCTGGCGGCGCCTGGCCCGGTTCGCCCCGGTGGAGTTCGACCCCGACATGATCGACCGGGTGGAGCGGGCCGCGGTCGAGCTGGGCTTCAGCCACCGCCGGCTGTGCTCGGGGGCGGGCCACGACGCCCAGATGTTCGCCCCGGTGTGCCCCACCTCGATGGTGTTCGTGCCCTCCTGGGAGGGCATCAGCCACAACCCGTTCGAGCACACCGAGCCCGAGCACCTGGAAGCCGGCGCCAACGTGATGCTGCGGGTGATGCTGGAGCTGGCCGAGATCGCCGAGGCCTCCGAAGTGCAGGCCACCGCAGGGGCCACCGCCGAAGAAACCGCGGGGGCAACGGCATGAGCGCCAACAACGACAAAACGCTCACCACCCACCTGGAGAGCGACCCCGCCGATGAGCGGGTGTCGCGCCTGAGTAGCAACCTGCGCGAGATCACCGTGGGTGCGGCCCAGCTCGGCCCCATCGCCCGCGACGAAACTCGGGCCGAGGTGGTGGAGCGGCTGCTGGCGCTGCTGCACGAGGGCCACAAGCAGGGCTGCGAGCTGGTGGTGTACCCCGAGATGGCCCTCACCACGTTCTTCCCCCGGTGGTGGATAGAAGACATCGACGAGCTGAACAGCTTCTATGAGACCGAGATGCCGTCGCCCGAGGTCAAGCCGCTGTTCGACGAGGCGGCCAGCCTGGGGATCGGCTTCTGTCTGGGCTACGCCGAGCTCACCCCCGACGGCCACCGCTATAACACCTATCTGCTGGTGGACGGCGAGGGCAACGAGGTGGCCAAGTTCCGCAAGGTCCACATCCCCGGCCACGAGAAACACGAGCCCCAGCGCCCCTTCCAGCACCTGGAGCGGGCCTACTTCGAGCCCGCCTCCGAGACTTTCCGCACCTGGACCGCGTTCCGGGGCGAGATCGGCCTGGCCCTGTGCAACGACCGGCGCTGGCCCGAGACCTACCGGGTGATGGGACTGGCCGACGTGGAGATGATCCTGATCGGCTATAACACTCCTATCCACTACTACCCCGATCCGTCGCAGGACTTCCTGGCCGGATTCCACAGCCGCCTGGTGATGCAGGCCGGCGCCTACCAGAACGGCACGTTCGTGGTGGGCGTGGCCAAGGGAGGCGAGGAGGAGGGGGTGGAGAGCCTGGCCGAGAGCTGCATCATCGGCCCCTCCGGCGAGGTGCTGGCCCAGGCGGCCACCGACGGCGACGAGCTGGTGGCCGCCACCTGCAACCTCAACTGGTGCGCGGCCTACAAGAACACGCTCTACGACTTCAGCCGCTACCGCCGCCCGGAGATGTACAAGTCGATATCCGAGGAGATGCCGGTCATCTATCAGAAGCCATACGTAGAGGGGGCGCCTATCATTGGTGACGCGCCCCACCAAGAAGGGGGATAGCCATGACAACGCTGACCATCAACGGTCAATCGGTGACCATAAAGGGCGACCACGAGCACCTGCTGGCCGCACTGCGAGATGAGCTGGGCATCATGTCGCCCAAAGACGGGTGCTCGCCCAGCGGCCAGTGCGGCTGCTGCGCGGTGCTGGTGGACGGGCGCGCCCGCGTGGCCTGCCAGACGTCGCTGGAGCGCTCGGCCGGCTGCGAGGTGCTGACCCTGGAAGGGGTGTCGGATGAGGAGCGCAACCGCATGGCCGACGTGTTCGCCGCCTGCGGGGCGCTTCAGTGCGGGTTCTGCACTCCGGGCATCTTGATCCGCACCAAGTCGCTGGTGGACCGCAAGGGCTCGGAGCTCACCCGAGAGGAGGCCTCCCGGCACCTGGGCGGCCACCTGTGCCGCTGCACCGGCTACACCAAGATCCTCGATGCGGTGGAGGCGCTGGCCCAGGGCGAGATGCCCGAGGCCGAGGTGCCCGGCGGCGTGGGCAGCCGGGGCATCAAGTACGAGGCCCGGGAGCTGGCCCTGGGCGACCGCGACTACATCGACGACCTGCGCCCCGAGGGGCTGCTGCACGCCGCGCTGCACCTGTCAGAGCACGCCCGGGCCGACATCGTGTCCATCGACACCGCCGCGGCCGAGGCCATTGACGGCGTGGCGGCGGTGTTCACCGGCGCGGATGTGCCCGGCGAGATGCGGGTGGGGATCATCCACACCGACTGGCCGGTGTTCATCCCCGAAGGGGGACGCACCTCCTATGTGGGCGACGTGCTGGCCATCGTGGTGGCCGAAGACCGCGCCACCGCCCGCCGGGCGACCGAGGCCATACAGGTGACCTATGAGGTCCACACTCCGATCACCGACCCGGTTGCCGCGGTGACCAACGGCTGCGACGACGCGGTGTGGGAGCTCGACGGCAATGTGTTGTCGCGCTCGGTGTACGCCCGGGGCGACGTGGACGCTGCTTTGGCGGAAAGCGCCCACACCATCCACGAGGTGTTCCAAACCCAGCGCATCGAGCACGCCTTCTTGGAGCCCGAGTCCACCCTGGCGGTGCCCACCGACGACGGCGGCCTGCACGTGTACTCGGGCGGCCAGGGGGTGTGGGACGACCGCGACCAGATGGCCTCGGTGCTGGGGATCGACCCCCAGAAGATCACCGTGGAGCTGGTGAGCAACGGCGGGGCGTTCGGCGGCAAAGAGGACATGGCCAACCAGGCCCAGACCGCGCTGGCCGCCTGGCTGTTGGGCCGCCCGGTGCTGTGCACGGTTTCTCGGGAGGAGTCGCTGCGGATGCATCCCAAGCGCCATCCCATCCGCATCGAGGTGTGGGCCGGCTGCGACGCCGACGGCCAGCTCACCGCGCTGCGGGCCCGGATGGTGGGCGACTCCGGCCCCTATGCCTCGGTGGGCATGAAGGTGCTGGAGCGGGCCGCGGGCCACGCCAGCGGCCCCTACACGTTGCCCAACATCGACGTGGAGGCGGTGGCCGCCCGCACCAACAACCCGGTGTGCGGGGCCTTTCGGGGCTTCGGGGCCAACCAGGCCCAGTTCGCCATGGAGGGCGTGATGGACCGCCTGGCCGAGGCGGTGGGCATCGACGGCTGGGAGATGCGGTCGCGCAACGCGGTTTCCCCCGGCGCCATATGGGGGCCGGGCCAGATCATGGACGACGGCTCGCTGGGCGCGCGCGCCTGTTTGGAGGCGGTGAAACCGGCCTGGGACGAGGCTCGGGCCGCTGGCAAGTCTGTCGGACTGGGGCTCGGCCTCAAGAACTCCGGGCTGGGCAACGGCTTCAAAGAGATCGCCAAGGCCGTGGTGCGCTTCGACCACGACTACCACGAGGGCGGCCAGGTGGAGGTGCGCCACTGCTGGACTGAGATGGGCCAGGGCATCCACACCGTGGCCCAGCAGGTGGCGGTGACCGAGCTGGGCGTGAGTGCCGATCGGGTGCGGGTGGTGGTGGACACCACCTATGAGCTGGGCGCCGGCCAGACCACCGGCAGCCGGGGCACGCTTATGGGCGCCGGCTCGGTGGCCGACGCCTGCCAGGCCGCCCTGGCCGACGGGTGCCAGCCCGGCGTGGACTACTTCGGCGAGTACCGGGTGGACTGGACCAACAAGCTCTCCGACGGGGTGGAGAACCCCATCATCCACTCCACCTTCGGCTACGCCGCCCAGATGGTGGTGCTCGATGACGAGGGCGCAGTGGAGCGAGTGGTGGCCGCCCACGACGTGGGCAAGGCGGTGAACCCGCTGCTGTGCGAGGGCCAGATCGAGGGGGCCGTGCACATGGGCCTGGGCTATGCCCTCACCGAGGACTTCCCCGCTGATGAGAACGGTTGGCCCACCAACATGACCCTCAAGTCGCTGGGCATCCTGCGGCCCAAGGACATGCCCCCGGTGGACGTGATCCTGGTGGAGTCGCCCCAGCCTGGTGCCCCATACGGCATCAAGGGCGTGGGGGAGATCGGCCTGGTGCCCACCGCCGGGGCAGTGGCCGCCGCGCTGCGGGCCCACAGCGGAACGTGGCACAGCAGCCTTCCCATGGGGGAGTGAGGCACTCCTTGCCCGGCACGACGCCCGGGCTGGTCTGTGCCCACCATCACCTGTATTCCGCACTGGCCCGGGGGATGCCCGCCCCGCCCCGCACGCCCACCGGTTTCACCGACATCTTGGAGCTGATCTGGTGGCGGCTCGACCGGGCGCTCGACCTCGACATCATCGAGTGGTCGGCCAAGCTGGGGGCGCTGGAGGCGCTGGAGGCGGGCTGCACCGCCATCGTCGACCACCACGAGTCGCCCAACGCCATCGAGGGCTCGCTTCAGGTGATCGCCGACGCCTGCGCCGAGGTGGGGGTGCGGATCAGCTGCGCCTACGGGGTGACCGACCGCCACGGCGCGGAGGGGGCCCGGCGGGGCCTGGCCGAGAACGAGCAATTTCTGCGGGCCGGGGGCCGGGGCATGGTCGGGGTCCATGCCGCCTTCACCTGCACCGACGACACGCTGGAAGCCGCCGCCGGCCTGGCCGCCGATTTGGGCACCGGGGTGCATATCCACGTGGCCGAGGGCCCGGTGGACGCCCCGGCTGCCGAGCGGCTTGAGCGGTGGAGCACCGACGAGTGGCTGCTGATCCACGGGGTGCATCTGCCCGACGGCCACCAACTCAAAGGCACGCTGGTCCACAACCCCCGGTCCAACATGAACAACGCGGTGGGCTACGCCCGGCCGATCCGGTTCGCCAACCCGGTGGCGCTGGGCACCGACGGCATCGGGGCCGACATGCTCGAGGAGTTCCGGGTGGCCTACGCCCGCCACCGGGAACACGACGTGACCGCCACCCCCGACACCGCGTGGGAGTGGCTGGCCCAGGGCTGGGAGCTGTTCCCCGAGGCCCGCTCCGACACCGTGAGCTGGAGCTATGACCCCATCGACCCGTGGCGGCTGGCGTTCACCCCCGGCGTGCGGGCTGTCGACGTAGTCGTCGACGGGGAGACGCTGCTGGCCCAAGGGGTGGCCACCCGGGTGGACCCCGACGAGATCCGGGCCAAAGCCGCCGAGGCCGCCAACCGACTGTTCGCCAAATTGGAGGAGATCGACCCATGAGCTCATATCCCGTGGCCCTCTACCTGCAAGACGCCCACTCGGTATCCGAGGCCATCGAGTACGTGCAATACGCCGAGCAGAAGGGGTTCGAGGCCGTGTGGCAGGCCGACTCCCGGCTGGTGCGCGAGGCCACCGTGCCCATGGCCGCGTTCGCCGCCTCCACCGACCGGATCAAAGTCGGCAGCGGGGTGCTCGACATGTGGACCCGCAACCCGGCCCGCCTCGCGGCCACGTTCTCCACCCTCGACGACCTGGCGCCGGGGCGCATCCTGTGCGGCCTGGGGGCGTGGTGGGATCCGCTGGCCAGCAAGGTGGGGGTGGACCGCCGCCGCCCGCTGGGGGCCATGCGGGAGGTGGTCACCGTGGTGCGGGCGCTTCTGGCCGATGAGAACGTGACCTTCGACGGCGACTACGTGCATCTCGAAGACGTGGAGCTCGACTACGTGCACCAGCCCCGCCGCCCCAAGGACGTGCCCATCTACATCGGGGCCACCGGCATGAAGATGATGGCGCTCACCGGCGAGATCGCCGACGGCGTGGTGCTCAACTACCTGGTGTCGCCCGACTACAACCGCCGGGCCATGGACGCCCTGGCCGAGGGCGCAGCCCGAGCCGGGCGAACGGTGGACGACCTCGACCGCCCGCAGCTCGTGGTGTGCTCGCTGGCCGAAGACCGGGGCGAGGCGCTGGACGCCGCCCGCCTACTGGTGACCCAGTACCTGGGCCAGCAGCCCCACATCATGGCCGCCTCCGGGGTGCCCGACTCGCTGCTGGACCAGGTGAACGCGGTGCTTACCTGGCCCGCCACCATGGAGCAGGTGGAGGCGGCCTCCAAGCTGGTGCCCGACGACATCGTGCAGATGCTGTGCGCGGCGGGCACCGCCGAGGAGTGCCGGGCCAAGGTGGACGAGTACGTGGCCAACGGGGCCACTTGTCCCATCCTCTACCCCCTGGGCCCCGACGTGCGGGCCATGATCGACGCCTTCTCGCCCGCATAAGCTCGCCGGCATGAACAACCGGGAGGAGTGGAAGCCGTGGCTGGAGGAGCTCGACCGGCGGCGCACTGAGGGCGCGGCCATGGGCGGACCCGAGCGGGTGGAGAAGTACATGCACTCCCGGGGCAAGCTGGACGTGCGCCAGCGCATAGACCGGCTGTTCGACCCCGGCACCTTCCGGGAGATCGGCCCGCTGGTGGGCACCCTGGAAGACATCCCCTCCGACGGGTTCGTGTGCGGCTACGGCCGGATCGACGGCCGCACGGTGCTGGCCGGGGCCGAGGACTTCACCGTGCTGGGCGGGTCGATCGGAGCGGGCAACACCGCCAAGCGCTACCGGGTGGCCGAGCTGGCCGCCCAGGAGGGCCTCCCGCTGGTCACCATGTTGGAAGGCGCCGGCCACCGGCTCACCGACACCGGGGGCAGCCGTGCGCCCGGCGACCTCCAGGCCTACGCCGACCTGAACGGGCAAGTCCCCATGGTGTGTTTGGTGATGGGCGCCTCCGCCGGCCACGGCGCGCTGGCCGCCCCCCTCAGCGACTTCGTGATCATGACGTCGTATGCCTCCATGTTCACCGGGGGCCCGCCGCTGGTGAAGGCAGCCACCGGCGAGGACGTGACCAAAGAGGAGCTGGGCGGCGCCGACGTGTGTACCCGCATCGCCGGCTCGGCTCACAACGAGGCGCTCGACGACGAGGAAGCCATCGACATGGCCCGCCTCTACCTGTCGTACTTCCCCCAGAGGGCCGGCCAGCCCTCGCCCCAGGCCAGCGGCCCCGACACCGAGCCCCGGGTGGTGGAGGAGATGCTCGACATCATCCCCCCCAACGACCGCCGCCCCTATGACATGCACCAGGTGATCGACCACATCGTGGACGACGACAGCTTCTTCGAGATCCAGCCCGCCTACGGCCCGGCCATCATCATCGGCTTGGCCCGCTTCGGGGGGCGTCCCACCATGATCGTGGCCAACAACCCGGCCTATTTGGCCGGCTCGGTGGACGCGGCGGCGGCCATCAAGGCCACCGACTTCTTGGAGGTGATCGGCAACTACGACCACCCGGTGGTGTTCTTGGCCGACAACCCCGGCGTGATGGCGGGCACCAAGGCCGAGCGGGAGGGCATCTTGAAGTGGGGCGGCAAGATGTACAAAGCCGAGCGCCGCCTCTCCAATCCCAAGATCGAGATCACCATGCGCAAGGCGTTCGGCTTCGGCTCGGTGGTGATGGCCCAGAACCCGTTCGACAACCAGACCCAGTCGTTCTCCCTGCCCAGCGTGAACATGGCCGCAATGCCCGCCGATGCCGGCGGCCGCTCAGCCAAGCTCGACGCCGAGACCCAAGCCCAAGTAGAGCGCGAGCAGCGCTCCGGTCCCTACCGCCTGGCCGGTCGCCTCGGCAGCGACGACGTAATCGACCCTAGAGACATGCGCAACGCCATCCTCGGTGCCCTTCAGCTAGCCGAGAATCGCTAGTCCCAGAGGCGGCGGGCTCGCTGGGCGAGGTCGGCGTGGGCGGCGGCGAGGTCGCAGCCGAGCAGCTGGCCGTCTTGGACGACGGGGTTGCCCCCGACGTAGAGGTGGCGAACCCGGCGGTCGGGGCCGAGGACCAGTCCGGCCAGGGGATCGACGACGTCGGCGATGTCATCGCCGGGCCACACGGCGAGGTCGGCGACCATGCCCGGTTCGATCTGGCCAAGGCGGTCGGACACTCCTAGGCAGCGTGCCCCGCCGGAGGTGCCCAGGCGGATGGCGTCGGCGGGCATGAAGGCGCTGGGGTCCATGGCCCGCAGGCGGGCGGCATACAGCGACTGGTGCAGCTCGGGGAACAGGCCGCCCACCTCGTTGGACGCCACCCCGTCCACGCCCAAACCAACCGGCACACCGGCGGTTTCCAGGTCGGTCACTCGGCAGGTGCCGGCGGCCAAACGGGCGTTGGACGAGGGGCAGTGGGCCACCCCCACCCCGGCTGCGCCCAGTCGGGCGATTTCCTCGTCGTTGAACCAGATGCCGTGGGCCAGCCATACGTCGTCGCCCAACCAGCCCCATTCGTCGAGTTGCTCCACCGGCCGGCGGCCGAATCGCTCCAGGCAGTGCTCCTGCTCGTCGATGGTCTCGCACAGGTGGGTGTGGAGGCGCAGGCCATGCTGTCGGGCCAAGGCAGCCGACGCCTCCATCAGCTCAGAGCTGACCGAGAACGGACTGCACGGCGCCACCACCACATGCACCATGTCGCCGTCGTGGTGTTGGGCGATGACCCGCTCAGTGGAGGCCATGATGGAGTCCAGGTCTTCCACCACATGATCGGGAGGCAGCCCGCCCTGGGATTCGCCCAAGTCCATCGACCCCCGGCTCAGGTGCAGACGGATGCCCACGGTGGCAGCGGCCTCGACGATGGTGTCGAACACCGCATCGTCGCCGTGGGGCACCAGATAGTGGTGGTCGGAGGCGGAAGTACACCCGGTGGCGGCCAACTCGCCCAAACCGACCAGCGCCGCCGCCGCAACATCGTCCACCGACAGCCGCCCCCACACCGGGTACAGCTCCACCAGCCAGTTGAACAGGTCACAGCCCACCGCACGGCCTCGGGTCATCCACTGATAGAGGTGGTGGTGGGTGTTGGCCAGCCCGGCGGTGATGATGTCGCCGTCCACATTGATGACAGCATCTCCGGGCTGGGGCTCGATAGCACCCACTTCGGCGATGAGGCCGTCGGCAATGGCGATATCGCCGGGCCAGCGGGCGCCCCGAAGCACTGTGCGGGAGGTCATCGCTGAGCGCCAGTAAAAAGCACTGCCGGTTTGGACTCGGCGGACGGATCGTCACAGAGAAGACCAGCCAAGCCAGCCGAACCCGTCGGACTGACATTGATGCCAGTTGCTGATCGACCCGCCTCGCAGGCCTCGGTGACCACGGGTTCGGGAACCACGACGGGGTGGCCGCCGGTGGTGGCCATGGCCTGGGTGACCGCGGCCCAGTCGTAGGTCTCATCATCAAGAATCCCGGCGGCTGCTGAGGCGGGGGTCGGCGTCCACGGCCACATGACCGCTGAGCGCTGCCGCCGAGCCTCATCCAGCCCACCCAGTTCGGCAGTTCGCTCCCACGCCCGAGCCAGCGGAGCACACCCCTCGGTCTGCACCGCCACCAGCGCGGCCTGAGACTGTCCGATGGCCAGCCCCTGAGCCACCGATGTGGCTAGCGCACCCCCACCCACCTGGACATATACCCGGTCGATGTCCGGAGCCTGCTCGGCCAACTCATAGCCCAGGGTGCGGCCCCCGTCGATGGTGTAGCCGTTGTCCGGTCCCTGGCACCCGAAGGGAACCGCCCCCGCGCTAACCGCCTCCTGAAACCGAAGGTAGGAAGGGTCGCCCTCTTCACCGTCAATCCGGGGACAGGTCTCAATTCGCGCCCCCAGCTCTTGCAGCCGAGCCACCACAGCCGCTTCGGCATCAACAGGCACGTAAACGGTGAGCGGCCATCGCTCAGCCGCAGCCACCACCGCGGCGGCCACCGCGGCATTCCCGCAAGAAGCGATAGCCAACGGAGGCCGCTCCCCAGCACCACCGCTCCGACGCTCCCGCACCAGCAAATGCAGCATCAGCCCAAATGTGTGCCGACCCTTGTGCGATCCCGACACATTGTCGGTCTCGTCCTTAACGGTGATGATTCGCTCGCCAACCAGGAATTCCGAACAAGGCGTGACCTGGAACCCGCCCCCGTCCACCTCAGCCACGGCGGCATCGAGTTGGCCCACCCGGTCCACAAACCAGCCATCGTCCTCTGCCTCAACCCAAGACCGCAGCATCCGCCGATAACGAACGAACGGCTGCTGGCTGTCGCCATCCACCGACCAATTCGGCATCGGCAGCGCCAACACATGGTCCCGATCGTCACTACCCCTCTTCGCACACGCCCACGCGTCGGCTGCCGCGACCGCCCCACACGAGCAAGCCAGGCTTTGGATCATTATTGGGCGACTCGGGCGTTGAAGTCGGCGATCAGCTCATCCCACACCGGCACCAGATCCCGAAGGGCCACCCAGAACGACTGATCTCGACGGGCATCGAAATGGTCCAGGTCCACCCCCTGCTGCTCCACCCAGGTGAAGTACCCTAAGTTGAACACCCGATCCCGATCACGGTCGCTGAGCTGAAGCAAGTGGTCGGTGTCCACCCCGTTGAGCCACCGGTCGGCAACCGCCGCGGCCTCGGCCGATCCGAATTCGCCCCCAAAGTCAGTGGCAACAGTCTTGGCCCGCTCCGAGCCATAAAGAGCAGCCCCATCGGTGGCAATGGTCACGATCACATCGTCGGAACCGCAGTCCAGAGCGGCAGCCATCTTGGCCGAGGCCAGCAGGTTGCAGATGGACGACAGCCCCAAGTCGTCCAGATGGGCGATCACATCGTCGCCCACCCCCCGCTGGGCCAGCAGCGCCCGCCCCTCAGCAGAGGAATACAGCACTCCCAACTCGTCGGTGGCCCGATCGGACACCGCCACCACCACGTCGGTGTTGGCCACGTTGTGGATCAGCGGAACGTGCTTGTCGCCGATGCCCTGGATGTTGTGCTCGCCATAGCCGTTGTACAGAAGCGTGGGGCACTCCAGCGCCTCCACCACCGCGGTGGCCGACCCGTGGCGCTCCTTGATCGGGTCGCCCGCCCCCAGCGTCCCCGCCGATCCCGAAGCGGCCACAAACCCGGCCAGCCGGGCCGACGGGTGCCCAGCCAAGTAGTGCTCGAACACCCGCTCCACGGCGGCGGCGGTGGCGGTCACATGGCCCAGGTAGTTGCCGTACTCGCAGAACTGGTTGAGGATCACGTTGGCCTCGTCCTCGGCCAGGGCGGCGCAGGCGTCGTAGATCTCCTTCACGTTGCTCTCCGAGCCGGGAGTGCGGATCACATCGGAGGGGTCCGAAGTCCACCGGTCCAGCCACTCGAACCGCTCCGCCGACATGCCCTCGGGAAGCACGGCCACCCCACGGCAGCCCATGATCTTGGAGATGGCGATGCCGCCTCGGGCGTAGTTGCCGGTGGACGGCCACACCGCCCGGTTCTCGGTGGGGTCGAACTGCCCGGTCACCAGGCGGGGCGCCAGACAGGAGTAGGCGGCCAGCACCTTGTGGGCCCCGATCATCGGGAACCGGTTGCCCAGCAGCATGATGATGGGCGACTCCACCCCCGACAGCGCCGGGGGAATCACCACGTACTCGGGCACCGCAGCCCGACCCGCCCTTGAGGCGTCATTGAACCAGTTCACCCGCCACAAGTTGGCGGCGTCGGCGGCATCAGGGTCTACCCCGGCCAGCCCGCCATCGGCCGCCGGGGGGTCGGCCAGCTCGGCGAAAGTCGGCAGCTTGATCCCCACCTGGCGGCATCGCTCCACCGCTCGGTCGCGCGCGGTGGTGTTGACCACCTCGGTTTCGAGGCCGAAGCCCTCGGGGATGCTGGAAAATGCAGTCACGGCAGAACCTGTCGAATCGAAGTTGTAATGAAGCGGTAACGGAGCCTGTGGCACCCGTGTCAGCGTTAAAGGCTACTCTCTTGGGGCTGGCTTTTGAGCCGATCCAAGGAGGGAATAATGGCCAAGAAGTTCTTGCTGAAGCTGCTGGTAGTGGTGGCGACGATCACATTGGTCGCCGTCGGATGCGGAAACGACGACGATGACGCGGCTCCCGAGCCAGCGCCGGCAACCGAGGCACCAACCCCGGAACCGGAGCCCATGGACGAAGAACCGATGGACGAAGACACCATGGACGAAGAACCGATGGACGAAGAGCCCATGGAAGAAGAACCCATGGAAGAAGAACCCATGGGCGACGAGGTGGTTGCCGCGTTCATCTACGTGGGCCCACCGGGCGACGCGGGCTGGACGTGGGCGCATGACCAGGGCCGCCTGTTTGCCGAGGATCAGACCGGGGCGACCACGCTGTTCGTGGCGAGCGTCCCCGAGGTTGCCGAGGACTTCCGCGCGGTGGCGGTGGACTTCATCGAGAACGAGGGGGCCGACGTCATCTTCGCCACCTCCTTCGGATACATGGACCCCATGCTGGAGTTGGCCGGCGAGTACCCCGACGTGGTGTTCGAGCACGCCAGCGGTTACAAGATGAACGACACCAACTTCGGCAACTACTTCGGCCGCATGTACCAGCCCCGCTACCTGTCGGGGATGGCTGCGGGAGCGATCACCGAGGCCAACCAGATCGGCTATGTGGCCGCGTTCCCGATTCCCGAGGTTCTGCGGGGCATCAACGCCTTCACACTGGGGGCGCAGCGGGTGAACCCCGACGTGGAAGTCCACGTGACCTGGACCTTCACCTGGTTCGACCCCGCCGTTGAGGGCGACAGCGCGGCTGCCCTGCTCGAGGCCGGCGCCGACGTGATCGCCATGCACCAAGACTCCACGGCGCCCGGCATCGCCGCTCAGGAGGCCGGCGCCCGATGGGTGTCGTACAACTCCGACATGAGCGCCTTCGCCCCCGATGCGTTCATCACCGCACCGGTGTGGAACTGGGGCCCGTACTACGCCCGGATCATCGATGCCGTGGCTTCCGGCACCTATTCGCCGGGGGCCTACTGGGGCGGTATGGCCGACGGTATCGTCGCCCTGGCTCCGCTGGCCGACGATGTGCCGGCCGATGTCGCCGCGGAGATCGACGAGGTGGCTGCCCAACTGACCGACGGCTCATGGGACGTGTTCACCGGCGAGATCAGGGATCAAGACGGCAACGTGGTCGTGGCCGAAGGCGAGACGATGGACGACGGCTCAATGCTGGGCATGAGCTTCTTCGTCGAGGGTGTCGTCGGCGACGCCGATCCTTCTTGACCTAGGCCGGGAGTCTCCCGGGAACAGAAATGGCATCTTCTGATGCCGACCACGCGGTCTGGCTCCGGGGAATCGAGAAGCGATTCCCCGGAGTGATCGCCTGTGCCGGGGCCGACCTGCGGGTTCGCCCCGGCACGATTCACGCGTTGCTGGGTGAGAACGGCGCGGGCAAGACAACACTGGTCAACGTGCTGGCCGGGGTATACCGGCCCGATGCCGGCGAGGTGTGGGTGAACGGCCGGCGGCGCCAATTCAACTCGCCGGCCGATGCCATCGCTGCTGGCGTGGGGATGGTGTACCAGGAGTTCCGGCTGGTGCCCACCTTGACGGTGGCCGAGAACATCGTGCTGGGTTCCGCTCCCCGGCTGCTCCGGGAGGCGGAGATCGAAGACCGGGTGGCCGAGCTGTCGGCGGCCTACGGCATGGCCGCCGACCCCGGCCGCCCGGTGTGGCATCTCTCGATGGGCGAGCGCCAGCGGGTGGAGATCCTCAAGGCCCTGTGGAGGGACGCATCGGTTCTGGTCATGGACGAGCCCACTGCGGTGCTTACTCCCGGCGAGGCCGCAGAGTTGGGGGCCACGCTGCGGGCAATGGCCGACGACGGCCGGTCGATCGTCTATATAAGCCACAAGCTGGACGAGGTGGTGGCGTTTTGCGATGAGGCCACCGTTCTGCGCCTGGGCAAGACGGTGGCCACCGTGGACGATTTGGAGACGGTGGATCGGGCCGCGCTGGCCGAGTTGATGGTGGGGTCGTCAGAGGGCGGGTATGTGGATCGCCCGCCGCCCGTCGAGGCCGGCGGTGAGGCATTGGTGCTGGAGGGCGTCAGCGCCCTCAGCGACCGGGGCTTGCCCGCACTCTCCGACATAAGCCTCGCGGTGCGATCAGGGGAGATTGTGGGCATCGCCGGGGTGTCGGGCAACGGCCAAAAGGAGTTGGCCGAGACCATCGCGGGGCTGCGATCGCCTGTCGGGGGTCGGGTGGAGCTCAACCAGCAAGACATCACGCGGATTCCGCCCGGTGCCCGCTACCGCCTCGGCTTGGCCTATGTGCCCGAGGATCGCCTCGGGGTTGGGTTGGCCCCCAAGATGTCGGTGGTGGACAACTCAGTGGTCCGCTCGTATCGCTCCCAGCGGCGGGGCCTCATGCTGGTGATGGCCAGGTGTCTTCGCTTCTGCCAAGGCTTGGTGGAGAGGTTCGGGGTACGGGTGGGCCGACTCAACGACGCGGTGGCCGGTTTGTCGGGGGGCAATCTCCAGCGGTTGCTGCTGGGCCGGGAGCTGGCCGAGCAGCCATCGGTGCTGGTGGCGGCCCAGCCCACTCGGGGATTGGACGTGCAGGGGGTCGCAGCCATCCAAAGCCACCTTGTGGCCCAGCGGGCCGACGGGGTGGGGGTGTTGTTGATCTCTGAAGACCTGGACGAGCTGCTGGCCCTGTCCGACCGCCTCTTGGTGATGTATGAGGGCCGGGTGGTGGCCGAGCTGGACCCGGACGCCGCCACCAGGGGCGAGGTGGGCGCCGCGATGGCAGGCCAGGCGTCGGCATGATTCGACCGGTCTTGGCCCGGCGGGAGCAGGTAATCCCCGGTACCCAGGCGGTGGCCTTCGTGGTCGGCATCGCGGTGGCGCTGCTGCTGGGGGTGATTCTGTTATTGACCTCCGGCCACAACCCGGCCGAGGTGTACGAGCGGATGTTCGACTCGGCGTTCATGGGCACCGACTCGCTGTCCCGCACTCTGGAGCGGGCCACCCCGCTTGCGCTGACCGGTTTGGCGGTCGCGGTGGCCGGTTCGATGGGACTGTGGAACATCGGCGCGGAGGGTCAGATGATGGCCGGCGCCACCATCGCCACCGGGGTGGCCATGGTGGCCGACGGTCTGCCCGGCCCGCTGTTGATTGCGGTGATGATCGTGGCGGGCATTGCCGGAGGCATGGTGCTGATGCTCGGCCCTGCGCTGGCCCGGTCGCATCTGGGGGTGAGCGAGATCATCACCACGCTGATGCTGGTGTATGTGGCCATCCGGGTGGTGGAGTGGCTGGAGACCGGCCCGTGGAAAGATCCCGAGTCGTTCGGGTTTGCGGTGATCGAGCCGGTGCCGGAGCAGGCGGCGCTGCCGGGGCTCTTCGGCCGGGCCAACATCGGCATGCTGATCGCGTTGGGCCTGCTGATCGTGTTCTGGCTGGCCGTGTCCCGCACGGCATGGGGATATGAGTTGCGCTTGGCCGGGTCGTCGCCCAACACCGCCCGCTACGCCGGGGTCTCCCTGCGCCGGAAGATCTTGACGGCGCTCTTGTTGTCGGGCGGTATCGCTGGCTTGGCCGGTGCAGTGCAGCTCACCGGGTCGGCCACCCGACTGGAATCAGGGTTGTCCAACGGCTACGGGTTTGCCGGTATCATCGTGGCCGCCCTTGCCCTTATGCGCCCATCCGGCGTAGCGGTGGTGGCCTTTGTGTTCGGTGCGGTGCAGGTGGGCGGCCAGAGCATCCAGACCATGGGAGTGAGCTCGGCCAACTCCGACATATTGCAGGCCATGATCCTGTTCGGCGCCCTGGTGGCTGCGGTCTTCTTCAACTACCGGGTCCGCTGGACCGGGCCTTCTGGAGATTCGGCGGCCACAGAATCAGAGGAACCCGGAACAGCCGTGGAAGGCGCCTGATGTCTGAAGCGGCCTTAATCGGGTTGTTCGTGGCCACCGTGCAGTTCGGCACGCTGGTGTTCTTGGCTGCGCTGGGCGAGCTGATCGCCGAACGGTCTGGAGTGTTGAACCTCGGGGTGGAGGGGATGATGGCCATGGGCGCGGTGAGCGGGTTCATGGTCGGGCTGGAAACCGGCAGTCCGTGGGCCGCGTTCTTCGCCGCGGCTGCGGTGGGCGCTCTGGTGGGCGGATTCCACGCCCTGGTGAGCGTGGTGCTGGGGGCCGACCAGGTGGTGTCGGGCTTGGCCCTCACCATCGGCGGTCTGGGGCTAGCCGCCTATGTGGGCCGAAACGTGGTGGGGGAGAGGCCTGAAACCAAGTTCACCGACCTGGGGATTGCCGGGCTGGCCGACATTCCCTGGTTCGGCGAGATCTTCTTCGACCAGCCGCCGGTGGTGTACCTCGCCGTGCTGCTCGGTCTGGCGGTGTGGTTCGTGCTGACCCGCACGCGGCTGGGCCTGGCCCTGCGGGCGGTGGGTGAATCGGCGCCCACCACCGACGCCGTCGGCCATTCGGTGATGGCGCTGCGAGCAGGGGCGGTCATGGTCGGCGGAGCGTTTGCCGGAGCGGCGGGGGCGTTCCTCTCGTTATATATGGCCCCGGGCTGGACCGAGGGCATGGTGGCCGGCCGGGGCTGGATCGCGGTGGCCCTGGTGATCTTCGGGGCGTGGCGGCCGGGGCGCCTGGCCCTGGGTGCGCTGCTGTTCGGCTTCACACTGGCCCTGCAACCCCGCTTGCAGTCCTTCGACATCGAGCTGCTGGGGGTGGAGGTGAACCGGATCTCGCCGGCGCTGCTGGGCATCCTGCCGTTCGTGCTCACCGTGGTGGTGCTGGTGATCATCAGCTGGCGCTATCGCCACCGGCCTTCTCCCGCACCGGCCGCGCTGGGCCTGCCCTATCGCCGAGAAGAGCGCTGAGTCAATCGACCTGAGCGGGGAGTAGGGTTCCCCGATGGCTGTGAACACCTCCCTGGGTTCGGCGCGCCAATTTATGCCCTATTTCGTGGTCACCGGCGCGCTGTCCATGGGCTACGGCTCCGTGTTCACTCTCTTGGCTAAGTTTCGGGAGAAATTTGGTTTCAGCGAAACCGAATTGGGCTTCATAACGGCAGTAGGTTTTTTCGCCGGGGTCCTAGCACAGATCGGGCTGTCTCGTTTCGCCGACAAAGGTCATGTCGCGCTTCTCGTGCATTGTGGAGTGATTGTTGCCATCGTCTCCATGCTTGGCATGACGGTGGCTGATCAGGCCTGGCAGTTCACTGCCGCTCGGTTCTTCCTTGGTGCCGGAACAGGAGCAACTGGTCCCGCTATTCGGCGCATTCTCATCACCCGCGATCCGGCCAACATGGGCCAAAACCTGGGGACGATGGGGGCGTTCGACATATTCGGCTTTGTGCTTGGACCAGTGGCGGCGGGAGAGCTTGCCGAGTCATTCAACCTGCAAGCCCCATTCATATTCATGGCTGTTCTCTACACGTTTATCTACTTGTGGGTCTTCAGACTTGACCTCACCGTAAGTGAGGTCGCGACTACCAAGACTCGGATTTGGGAACTGTTCCGAATCCGATCCCTAAGGTCAGGGCTGCTAGCCGGCGCCGCGTTTTTCACCACAATCGGAGTTTTCGAAACGTCATGGGCAGTGCTGCTAGATGATCTTGGGGCCGGCACTCGGCTCATCTACTTTTCCATAAGTCTGTTCGCAGTTCCCATGATTCCACTGGCCCCGTTCGGAGGGAGAGTGGCCCATCGGCGCGGGCCAATGCGGGTGATGCCCGTTTCAATAATGGGAGCGGTGGCCTGCATGTTTGTGTACGGCTTTGTGGACTTCGTGTGGGTGCTGATTGCCGTGTCAGCCGCTCACGCCATGTTTGACGCGTTCACCATGCCCGCTGGACAGTTAGCGGTGGCCTTGTCAGCCCCTAGAGAGCAGGCCGCCGCGGCTCAAGGCCTCTACGGGGCCTTGGGCTTGGTCATTGCCGGTCTAGCTGCGCTTGCCACGGGGTCGGTCTACGACGCTTGGGGTCCCGAAATCTTGTTTGTTGGCTCGTCAGTGGTAATGGTGATTGCCCTCGCAGGTGCAGTTGCGCTGGGTAGTGAACTAATGGGTCCTCCGCGAAACCCCCCGAGTGAGTCCGTAACGACTGGTTCGTAGGCACCTAGGGTGCTTCACCCAGCAGGGTGGCGCCGACCAGCTCGAACATCTCGTCGGTCACGTGGACGTGCTGGGTGGCGGCGTGGGCGTCTCGGAAGCACTGATTGAGGGGATGATCTTGGTAGAGGACTGAGCCACCGCCTCGGCGGTAGGCCATCGACGCCACTTCCACGGCAATGTCGGCGGCATGGGTGGCGGCGGCCCGGGCTCGTTGCACCAGTTCGTCTTGCACTGGCTGATCTGCCACTCCCGCTGCCCAGAACTCGTCCAGCACTTCTAGTACCAGGGCCCGGGCGGCTCGCAGCTTGGTGTCGGCCTGGCCGAGGTCGCGCTGGAACGCTGGGCGCTCATCGAGGGGGGCTGCGCTGGTCAGGCGGTTCTTGCCCGCCGCGGCGATGGCGATCTCATCCAGCGCCCGCCGGGCGATACCCAGGCTCACCCCGCAGTGGTCGGGAGTGATCAAGGCGTACATGGGCAGTCGGTGCAGGATGCCGCCTCGAGGCGGCGGCTGGGACAGGTCGAACAGCCGGCTATGGGGCACGAACACCTCTTTGACGCTGTAGTCGTGGCTCAAGGTCTCCTCCAGGCCGCTGACCTGCCAGGTGTCGTGTACGGTCACCTGCTCCACCGGGATCACGGCCCATCGTGGCCCCAGCTCGGTGGTGCAGCCGGCCACCACCCAGGCGGCGTCGACGATGCCGGAGCCGAATCCCCATCGCCCGGTCAACACCACGCCGTCGGGGGCCGGTGCAGCCCTTCCCGACAGTGGGAACGTGCCGGTGAAAGGCGGCCAGGCTGCCCCTCCAGTGGCGCTGGCCGCCACCTCGTTCAGCCCGTCTTGCGGCAGGCGGGCGGCGGCTATGGCCGCTGAAGTGGTGGTGAATGTCTCGTTCCAGCCAGCTGATCCGTCGGCGCGGCTGGCGGCCTCGGTGGCCAGGAACTGGGAGCGCAGATCGGCTTCGAGGCCGCCGAGCTCTTTGGGGAGCTTCAGTTGCAGCAGACTCGGACTCTCGGTGCTCATGCGGCCCTCAAGCTGATTCTGCCGGGCTGAGCTGAACCGGCAGTCCCGACTGCCAGACCATGCCGGTGAGGGGATCGACGTCGGTTTCGGCGGTGGTGAGCGTGCAGACGTTGGGGTCGGCCCAGCCGTGGGGAATGGACACCGCACCGGGGGTGATCTCGTCGCTGGTGCGGGCTGTGCCCACCAGCTCGCCGTGGGCGCTGCGGACCTGCACCGGCTGTCCGTCGGCGATGCCGTGGTCGGGGTGGATCAGCACCTCGGGGCCGACATCGCCCAAGTCGCGGAGCTGCCCGTTCATGGTGCGCATCTGGCGGCGGGGCAGCAGCACGACCGGCGCGGGGTCGTCGAGGTCGGCCAACTGCTCCACCAGAGGCTCGGGGGCCAGACGCCAGCGGCCTTCGGGCAGCACCCGGTCGAGCACCCAACCGTGGACCGGGCGGGATTCGCCCACCAAGCCCCGCCGGGCAGCCAAAACGGTGGCGGCGTCGCTGCGGCCCCGCTCGGCGATGAGGGCCAGCAGGTCCTCGTCGGTGGCGGTGTCGGGGTCGACTCCCCGGGGCAGCACTCCCACACCCAGCCGACGGCCCAGGTCGGCGAAGACCTGCCACATGAGCCGGCGGTTGGCGCCGGGTGGAACCACGGCGGGGGTGTAGTGGGTGGCGATGGCTGGCTGGTAGGCGTCGAGCATCCAGGGTAGGTCGGCCCGCTCCAACTGCCCGGCGACGGGCAGCCGATGGGTGGCCAGCGCGGTGGTGTCGGTTTCCACCACGTCGGCCACTGCCAACACGTCGAGGGAGGCGAAGGCCGATTGGGTCCGGTCTCGGTCGGGGAAGGCGATCAGCGGGTTGCCGCCCACCACCACCAGCGCCCGCACGTTGCCGGCCTCGATCTCGTCTACCAAGGCTGCACACGGGTACTCGCCGAAGCGGCGGGGGAGCTCGGGACGGCTGGCCGGTCCGGGTTCGGGCTGGCCGTCGGAGGGCTGCCAGCTTCGGGTGTCGAGCTGCATCAGGTAGCCGGGGTTGAACCACATCCCTCCCGGCTGGTCGTAAGAGCCGGTGACCGCGGCCAGCGCCCACAGAAGCCACTCGGTGACGTTGGCATGGCGGCCCATGGACACTCCGGTGCCCGACAGCACCGATAACCGGCCCGCGGTTCGCACTGCGTCGAGGAGTTCGAGCAGTTCGGCGGGGTCTAGCCCGGTGCCGGTTGCCGCCCGGTCCAGGGTGAAGGGGGCCACCGCGGCAGTGAGGTCTTCGACCCCTACCGAGTGCTCGTTCAAGTAGTCCCAATCGGCCCCATCGTCGAGCAGCTCACGCACCAGCCAGCCCAGGATCAGGTAGTCGGTGCTGGGCCGGGGGGCCAGATGGCGGTCGGCGAGGCGGGCGGTCTCGGTGCGGCGGGGATCGATCACCCACACCGGGCCGCGCTTCTGCTGGGCCCGCAGCCGGGTAATGGGGTCGGCCAAGCCGTTGCCGTGGCCGTGAGACACCACCGGGTTGGTGCCCACCAGAAGGAGCATCCGGGCCGCTTCCTGGTCCCACATGGGGGTTATCCCCGACCAGCCCCCCATGAGCTCGGCCACCAGCGGGCGCATGGGAGTGTCGATGGTGGTGGCGGTGTACTTCTGGCGGGAGCCGATGGCACCCAGGAACCGCTCGGCGGCCCGGCGACCGTTGGCGTCGTACGCCGAGCCGCTGGCCAGGTACATGGCCACCGCGTCAGGGCCGCTTTCTTCGATGATGGCGGCTAGGCGGCTGCCCAGGTCATCGAGGCATTGGTCCCACCCCACGGCCTGATCGCCGATCTGGGGTCGGTCGAGCCGGTGCGGGTGGTGGTGCCATTCGGGCAACGCCCGGCCCTTCGGACAGGTGTAGCCCTTGGAGATGGGGTGGGCGTCGTCGCCTCTCACCTTTAATACCTGGTCGCCCTCGACGGTGACCGTGATGCCGCACATGGCGGTGCAGATGCGGCAGAAGGAGTGAACCTCCTGGGCCTTAGACAATGCCCCGGGCGCGGTCGATGCTCCATTGGCTCGCCGATGGAGCGTTGGAGCTGGTCTTGTGAGCGATCTCGGCCATGATGCCCTCCTGCTGGGCTAGGCCCACCATGCTCTCCAGCCTTCCGGTGTAGGAGGTGGGCTGTTGGAGCATCCACACGATGCCCTCGGCGGAAACCGAGGTGTCGGCCCAGGTGGAGTGATCGGCGTCGGGAGCGTTCATCACAAAGCCCTCGCTGGCCACCGCGGTATCGATGCGGAAGCAGTTCACGGCGATACCGTCCTCAGCCAGAATGGCCGCGCTGCTCACGGTCAGGTGCTCCAGTGCGGTTTTGGACATGCCGTAGGTCATCAGCGATGGGAAATAGGCGAGGCCGGCCGCCGAGGAGACGTTGATGATTCGCCCGCCGCGTTCGGCCAAATAGGGTCGGCAAAGCTGGGTGGCCAGCAGCGGGGCCGTGGTGTTGATGGCCATGGTCAGCTCATAGCGCTTTAGCTCAATCTCGAGGTCGCCCACGAAGGTCACCGCGGCGTTGTTCACCAGGGCGTCGATGCGGCCGAAGTGGCTCACCACGGTTTCCACCATGGCCTCGATCTGGTCGGGGCGGGACAGGTCGCAGGGCACGGCCAAGCCGTCGCCGCCAGCCTCGTCAACTGCTGCTGCGGTTTCGTCCACCGTGCCGGGCAGCTTGAATCGGGCCGAGTCGGTAGCTCGGGCCACACAGGCCACCCCCGCGCCCAACTCGCCGAGGCGGATGGCCAGGCCTGCGCCTACGCCTCGGCTGGCTCCGGTGACGATCACCACCTGGTCGGCAAAAGACTGCTCTTGACTCACCATGGCCTCACATCATCGTTCAAGCCCAAGAAGGGCACTCGCCCCGAGCAGATCACGATCTGGTGGCCGGCCAGCGGCTGGCCGTTCACCGTGCCCACCGCTGGCGCCTCGCGGTGGCCGGGGACGCGGACCTCGCCGGAGGGGAGCACCACGTTTTCGGGGTGGGACAGGTCGTAGGTGTCGGTCTCGGAGTAGTACTGCCCCCGGTAGACCCCGAGGCCGCCGCCGTCCTCCCAGCCCCAGTCGTAGCCGGTGCCGATCATGGCCCAGTCGCGGTGGATCTGGTTGGTCTCGATCTCGTAAACCTCTCCGGCCGAGTCGGTGAACTGCGACCGAACCTGGCGCCAGCGGCGGGTGTCGTCCCAGAAGTCAACCTCGAACTCGGCGGCCACCACCTCGGTCTCGGAGCCGTCAGACTGTCCGATTACCCCGTCCAAATAGTGCTGGCGGCCGTCACCGGTGCTGTGGACCTGCACGTGGCCGCCGAAGTCGGGGCACGAGAACGGCAGCCAGTAAAACACCGAGCCGTGCTGGGCCCGCACGTCGATGCCGTCCTCGCCGGTGACCGGTTCGGGCCCAGCGGTTTGGGGTCGCACTCCCCAGGAGTGATCCCGGCCGCCCCACCAGTTCTCCACGGAGTAGTCGGTGCCATCGAGGGTAACGGTCCCGTCCATTCGGCCCACCTGGGTATAGCGCCGGTAGTCCTGGGTGACCCGGCCTCGAACCCGGCTGAAGTGGTGGTCTTCCTCTTTGGGGGGCAGGAAGCCAGTCCACGTCAGGTCCATCTCGATGGGGTGATCGCTGCCCGAGGCGGTTAGGCGAACTTTTTTGAACGGTTCGATGATCTCGATGTCGAGCGGTCCCACCCCCACCCGGTCGATGTCGGGGCGCAACGCCCGGCTGAAGCGGAAGTTCCGCTGATTGCTGCCCCCGTCGTCGCGGGGCACCTGGCAGGCCACGAAGCCGTCGAACACGTTCATGTTCATGTAGAGACCCACCCCGATGATCATGGTCAGCGACCCGGCCGGGTCGTAGCACGAGAACCAGTACCGGTCGAAGAACCGGGGGTCGCTGGTCCCCACGTGATCGAAAGTGGTGGGTATCTGATGGCGCAGCGTCTCGTCGAGTCTGGTCAAAGGCACGGCGACATCCTATGGCTGGGAGTTCGGGAAGGCTCAGGCCACGGTGCCGCTGGAGCGCAACTCCGCTATCTGATCGGGAGTGCGGCCCATTTCAGCCAGGACCTCGTCGGTGTGCTCCCCCAACTCAGGAGCTAGGGCACGGGGTGCCCACGGCGTGCCGTGGAAGTCGACCGGGGTGGCCAGCATGGTGGTACCGGTGGCCCCGTCGGGCACCTCCACCAGCGCGCCCGACGGGCCGGTCTGGGGATCGGCCAGCAAGTCGTCGAGGGTGTTCACCGGGGCCCAGAACATGTCGGGCTCGGTGGCGAAGATCTCGGCCCACTCATCCAAGGGTCGAGCGGCGAAGGCCTCGTCGAGGGCGGCGATCAGCTCCACGGCGTTGACGGCCCGGTCGCGGGGGGTGGCGAACCGCTCGTCGTCGATCCACTCGGGATGGCCCACGGCTCGGGCCAGCGGGGGCCAGTGGCGGTCGCCCTCCAGGCCCACTACCCAGAACCGTCTCCCGTCGCCCGCGGTGTAGTTGTTTATGGCCGGGTTGCCCATGGCCTCCCGGGTGCCCACTGCCATGTTGAGGCCCCACATCAACAGCACGTTGATGTCGAAACCGATGGTGTACATGCCCTCGCGGAACAGCGACGACGACACCATCTGGCCCTCGCCGGTGCGCTCCCGGTGGTACAGGGCCGCGCTGATGGCCGCCGCTCCGGCTAGGCCCACGTTGTGGTCGCCCATCCCGCCCCGCTGGAAGGGGAGCGCGCCGCCGGGCGGGGTGAGTTGGGCGGCGATGCCTGAACGGGCCCAGAAGGCGGCGATGTCGTAGGCGGGGCGGTCGGCGTCGGGACCTTCGAGCCCGTAGCCGGTGATGGCGCAGTAGATCAGTCCCGGGTTGCGGGCAGCCAGCGACTGGTAGTCCAGCCCCAGCCGGTCGAGGGCGCTCAGCCGCAGGTTGGTGAGGAACACGTCGGACTCATCGATGATCTCCGCCGCGATGGCCTGACCTTCAGGATGGGCCAGATCAACCACCACCGATCGCTTGGAGCGGTTGTCCAGTTCGAACACGGGATTGGTGGGCATGTCTCCGCCCAGCATCTGCTGGAAGGTCCTCGCTGGGTCGCCGGCGGGGGGCTCGATCTTCACCACGTCGGCCCCCCAATCGCTCAAAATGCCACCCGCCGCGGGGCCGGCCACCCACACCCCGAGCTCGACCACCTTCACTCCATCCATCGGACCTGTCATGCGTTGAGCATAGAAAGGCTGACGGACGGCACTTACACTCCAACGCCATCAAGGTTCTGTTTGTCTGCACGGGGAACATCTGCCGCTCGCCGATGGCCGAGGTGCTGTTCGCCCATCTGGCCCCCGACGTGGAGGTGGGCTCGGCCGGGACCATGGACTGGAGTGGGCAGCCCGCCCACGAGTACGCCATAGCCGCCATGGCTGAGCGGGGGCTGGACTTGTCGGCCCACCGCAGCCGCCGCCTCTCGGAGTATCTGGTGGACGAATCCGATCTTATTGTGGCCATGACGAGAAACCACGGCTGGGCGGTGGCTGCTCGCAGCGAGGCCAAGGCGGCGGCCACCTTCCTGCCCGCCGAGCTCTCGCGGCTTGCCGCTGAGGCGGGCGACCGAAACGGGACCGACGCCGCCGAGTGGGTGGCCCGCTTGCATTCCCAGCGCGAAACCCGGGCCCAAACACAATTCATAGGCCGGGCTGTTGACGAGATTCCCGACCCCATCGGCGAGTCTTTGCCCTACTTTCGGGTTATTGCCGACCGTTTGGAACGGGAGCTTGCCCCCGCCGCCGCCCGATTGCAGTCATAGCAGCGGCGACGCTTTGCGCGAACTCCAAACAAATCCCTAAGGTCTGGCAACTTGCAGTCGGTTGAGGCCCGGCTGCCCATAGCCAAACCCGAGGGGGTCATGCTCATGAAATCGCGTTGGTTGAGGCTCTTTGCCGTCCTGTTGGCGCTCACCGTGTTTGCCGTGTCTTGCGGCAACGATGACGACGACGGTCCAGGGGTAACCGCAGGGACACCTGCACCCGCAGCCGAAGAAGAGCCTGAGGACGAGGCTCCCGCTGAGGAGGCTCCCGCTGAGGAGGCTCCCGCGGAGGAGGCTCCCGCGGAGGAGGCTCCCGCCGAGGAAGAGTCCGTCGATGACGTTCAGATCACCATTGAGGGGTCTGAAGAAGAAGTTGCTGAGGGCGAAGTGCCCACCGGCAACGTCGGCCATACCGATGGCACCATCCTCCTGACTGAGTGCAGCGACGGGCGGCCCACCGGTGGCACGCTGACCATGGGGATGTTCGGTGAGATCACCGGCTGGGATCCCACATTGATCCAAGGGGGTGCGTCGCTGGGCGGTACCCAGATGACGGCCATCTACGACGGGCTCTTCTATCTGGATCTCCCCACCCAGAAGATTCTTCCTGGCTTGGCTGAGAGCATCACCACCGATGACTTCCTGGTGTTCGTTCTGACGCTGCGCGAAGGCATCAATTTCACCGACGGCACATCCCTCAATGCCGATGCCTTCATTTGGAATATCGAGCACCATCAAAGAAAAGAGGTCGGTTCGCAGTCTGCGGCCCAGGCCAACCTCATTGCCTCGATGGACAAGATCAACGATCACACCATCGAGATCACTCTGACGGGTGTGAACGCAACCTTCCCGCAGGTGTTCACCAACCGCTTGGCGTGGATGATGTCGCCCACTGCCTATCAGGATGGCCAGGATGCAGAGACCGGCCTGAATACCGGCATCAATGTGAATCCGGTCGGCATCGGTGCCGGTCCGTTCATGTTCGAGTCTTGGACCCAGGACGACGAGGCGGTTCTCGTCCGCAACCCGGACTACTTCCGAGAGGGCTGCCCCTACCTGGACAAGGTGGTCTTCAAGCCCATCATTGAAGCCTCGGCGCGCTACAACGCCTTCAAGGCGGGTGATTTGGATATCGCCTTCGACCGCGAACCGACCAACGTCAATGACGCCAGGGACAGGGGTGTCAACACCACGACCCGGACTGACAACCACGGTGGTTACTGGATGCTCAACAACCAGAAGGTGCCGTTCAACGTCCGGGCTTGTCGTGTGGCAGTGGCCCACGCCATCGACTACGACACTGCAAACGAAATCGCTTGGAAAGGCCTCCGGTCCGTCCCCCGCCAGCTCATGCGGGAAGGATCAATCTGGCATGATCCTGACCCCGCGGCGGTCCTTCCGGGCTACGACCCGGATGCGGCGGCTGCGGCGCTCGAAGAATGCGAAGCCGAGCTAGGCGGCCCGCTGGAGTTCGAGACCTTCTGCACCACGGACCCGGTCAACCAGCTCCTCACCGAGACGTTGATTGCCATGTGGGCGGAATTGGGGATAAGCGTCACCGCCAACTGCACCGAGGTGGGCGAGATGGTGAGCGCGGTATTCTCCGGCGAGGCAGTAGCCAACCCGTGGGCTATCCCGGTCGCCGATCCCGACTACATGCACGACACGTACTACGGCGACTCCCCCGAAGACGGCGTATGCGGCGAAGGCCTGCCATTCCGCAACTGGGCCAGGGCGTGCTCTCCCGAGTTCGACGCTGCACTCGTCGCGGGCCGTCAAGGCCTTACCTACGAGGAGCGCTACGAGGCCTACAGCCGGTTCCAGCGAAAGTTCGCTGAGCAGGTGCCGGTCATCATCTTGGACAAGCCGGAAACTGGCTACTACTACACCGACGAGGTATCGGGCGTATTCCAGTCGGAGACCGGCCTCCTCCTCTTGGGCTTCGTCGCTAAGGGCTAGTCGACAACTTCTACAGAGATCCAGGGGGTGGGCACCATACGTGCCCACCCCCTGACCTGTGGGGCATCATGTACGGGGCCGAGCTGAGGCATCGGGGGAGGTGACGAACGTTGAAGACCATCGGGCGCAGCATCATCCGGTTGATCCCGGTGCTGCTCATCGTGAGCTTCTTCACCTCGTCGTATGTTGAGTTTCTCAGCGGTGATCCCACCGTTCGCCTGCTCGGTCAGGAACGGGCCCAAGAGCCAGGTGCCAGAGAATTCGTAAACCGAGAACTGCACCTCGATGACAACGTGGTGGTCCGCTACGGCAAGTGGCTGGGAGATGTGGTCACTGGAGACCTGGGGGAGTCGGTCAAGACCCCGGGCTTGACGGTGGTCTCGGAGTTGCGCAATCGGCTGCCGGTCACTTTGGAGATCGCCCTCGTGGCCCAGATCTTCGCCCTGCTGATTTCGATTCCCCTGGGGGTGTATGCCGCCTATCGGTCGGGAAGCAGGGCCGACCGAACTCTGAATTCAGCCTCGTTTGCTGCCATTTCGCTGCCCCAGTTCTTGGTGGGCATCTTGCTCGTGCTCATCCTGTTCAACCAGCTCGACCTGCTGCCGCCGCAAGGATGGACGCGGCTCACCGAGTGGGACTGGTGGGACCACATACAGCGATTGATCATGCCCGTCATTGCCCTGTCTCTCACCGAGATCGCGGTGTTCCAGCGGTTGTTGCGGGCGGACATGATGGCCACGCTCCAAAATGACTTTGTGCTCACCGCCAAGGCCAAGGGCATGTCTCCCACCCACATTCTCTTCCGCCATGCCCTGCGGCCGTCGTCGTTCTCGCTCATCACCCTGGCCGGAGTGAGCACGGGTCGCCTCATCGGTGGAACGGTCATCATCGAGGTGCTGTTCACCATCCCGGGCGTCGGAAGGAAGATGGTCGATTCAATCCTCGGCAACGACTTGGTCATGTTGCAGGGGATGGTGATCACGGTGGTGGTGGCCTACGTATTGCTCAACTTGCTGGTGGAGATCACCTACGCGTTGCTCGACCCAAGGATCAGACGTGGCTGATGTCTCAGTAGCGGCGAGCGATCCGGTGATGATCCACATCGCCGATCCCGAACGACGTCGTCGGACTCGCAACTTGTGGGAGGGGATTGCCCGCATCGTCGTGGGCGCACCCTTGCTGGTTGTACAGCTCAACGTGCTGTACGACAGCACTCCATGGTTGCAAGTGATCGTCACTCTGGCGGCCTTCTACGGCATCGTTACCGGTTTGGGGATGCTGATCAAGGCGGTTTTCGGCTCCCACGTCGATCCAGCCACTTGGCTTTCGGTGGTCTGGATCGCGGTGGTCCTGGTGTTCGTGTTCTTGCAGCTCGGTGGTCTGTTCGACGGGCTCACCGCCGACTTCGACAATCGACAGCAACCGCCGGAGTTCAGCACCCATGAGCCCTTGGGCACCGACCGAGTCGGAAAGAGCGTCATGAATCAGGCCATTCAAGGAGCCCGGGTGTCGCTGATCGTGGGCCTTGGCTCCGTGGGCATCGGGCTGGCGGTGGGAACGATCGTGGGCTTGGTTGCCGGCTTCTTCCGAGGTCCAACCGAGGGGGTATTCAACATCCTCACCGACTCGATCTTGGCTTTTCCTGCCCTGATTCTGCTGTTCACCATCGTGGCCATATTCGGCGGCAGCGTGCTGGTGGTCACCCTGGCGCTGTCCATGCTCAGCATTCCCACCATGGGCCGGCTGGCCCGGGCCAACACCCTCACGTTCGCCGCCCGGGAGTTCGTCACCGCAGCCAAGGCCATGGGGGCATCCAACAGCCGGATTTTGTTCCGGGAGATCATGCCCAACGTGGCGCTGCCCCTCGCTTCCTATGCGGTCATCATCGTGGCGGTGGTGATTGTGGCCGAAGCCTCGCTGAGCTTCCTTGGAGTGGGGATCGACCCGATCAGAACCCCCACTTGGGGCAACATGATCAGCGAGGGCCGCCAACACACGGTGTTGCAAGACGCCCCCCACATCGTGTTCGTGCCCGGTGTGTTGATGTTCCTCACCGTGCTGTCGCTGAACCGCATCGGCGAATCCCTCCGAGGCCTCTGGGACCCCCGCGAAGCCAAGCTCTAAAGCAGATCGATAATTCGCGTTAGCTTTTTCTGGTGCGGATCCACGCGGCTACCGGGACGCAGCGGCTGTGAGCGACGCCATTCGATACGAGGCGGACGAGCGCTGTCCGACCGGTGTTGCTGCCGTCGCGGGTCTGCAAGGCGTGGTGCTGGCACTGGCACCGATTGTGTCGATCGTGGTCGTTACCGCCCGAGCGGGGGGCCAAGACGCCGGATATTTCTCCTGGGCGCTGTTCGCGGCCATGATCATCGCCGGGGTGCTGACCGCGGTGCAGGCCAGTCGGTTCCGGCGGTTCGGCGCCGGCCACATCTTGATCATGGGCCCGACCCCGAACTTCGTGGCCATATCGGTGTTGGCGCTGGCCGAGGGCGGCCCGAAGTTGCTGGCCAGCCTCACGGTGGTGGCCTCACTGTTCTACCTCGTTCTGGCCTTTTGGCTGCCGTTCTTGCGCCGGGTCATCACACCGGTGGTCACCGGAACGGTCCTGATGCTGATCGCGGCCACTGTCTTGCCGGTGGTCCTCGACCGCCTCCAAGACGTCCCGGCTGACGCACCCGAGGCTGCGGGACCGACCATCGCCTTGGTCACGCTGTTGGCCTTCACCCTGCTGTTTTTGCGGGCGTCGGGAGCATGGCGATTGTGGTCGCCGCTCATTGGGATCGTCACCGGGAGCGTGGTGGCCGTGCTGTTCGGCGTCTATGAAGTCACCTCGGTGGGCGACGCGGCCTGGGTTGGTATTCCCGACTCGGGCGGGTTCCCCGGATTCGACCTCACCCCAGGGGCGAGCTTCTGGTCGCTTCTGCCCGCGTTCGTGGTGGTAACGCTGGCGGGCGGAGTCAAGAATGTCAGCGACAGCGTGGCCATCCAACAGTCCTCCTTGCGTCATCCTCAAGTTCCCGATTTTCGGCTGGTCCAGGGCTCGCTCAACACCAACGGACTGGGCATCTTGTCAGCGGGCATCTTCGGGATACCGCCTACTTCTGTGTACTCGGGGACCAGCGTGTCGCTCATCAGCTTCACCGGGGTGGCGGCTCGCCGCATCGGCTTTGTCATCGGCGGCACTCTGCTTGCACTGGCCTTCTTGCCCAAGCTGACCGCGTTCTTGCTCACCCTTCCGAGCCCAGTTGTGGCCGCCTACTTGCTGGTGACCATTGCGCTGCTCTTTGTGGGGGGCATCCGCACGGTTGTGCAGGACGGGCTCGACTCCCAAAAGGCCATGGTGGTGGGCGTGGCGTTCTCGCTGGGCGTGGGACTCGACAACCAGACCATCTTCACCGACCTGCTCGGCCACAAATGGGGTCTGCTGTTCGACAGCGGCATACTGATCGGGGCATTCGCCGCGGTGGCGTTGGTCGTGTTCTTGGACATGACCAGCCCGCAGCGGCGCAGCCGCCTGGAGGTCGAGCTCAGCGTCTCGTCGCTGCCCGAGATCGATCGCTTCCTTCAGGGCCTTGCTGCGGCGAACAGTTGGAACGAGGCCTCCGCCCAGCGGCTGCGCTCCGCCGGGGAGGAGGCCCTGCTGAGCCTGGTGCAGGCCGACGAGGCTGGCGAGGAGATGTTGGAGGAGTCCGACGAGTCCACCGATGCGGTAGCCCGATTGATCATCCAGGCCCGCCCCGAACCCGGCATGGTTGAGATGGAGTTTCTGGCGGTGTTCGACGAGGAGAATCTTGAGGATCGGTTGGCGTGTTTGAACGAAGAGTCTGAGGGAGCCCATGAGGGGGAGGTGTCGCTTCGCCTGCTTCGCCACTACGCATCGTCCGTCCACCATCAGAAATACCACGGTTTGGATATCGTTACGGTGCAGGTCAGAAGCTCTGGCTAGCCTCGAATTAGGGGGACACATGCACTCTCGAACAGGGGAATCAATCGCCGTTGTCGGGATGGCCTGCCGGTTTCCCGGTGCTAGCAACCTGTCGGAGTTCTGGCGCCTGCTGGAAGAGGGCAAGAACACAGTTACCGAGGGGGTTCCCGGTTCGGGAGAGGGGCGAATCGGAGAGATTTTCCCAGATGCCGTTGTCGACAACGATGCCCTTCGCTTCGGCGGATTGATGGACAACATCGACCAGTTCGACGCCCCGTTCTTCCGCATTTCGCCGATCGAGGCTCAGCTGCTCGATCCTCAGCAGCGGCTGATGCTGGAGACGAGTTGGCAGGCCCTGGAAGACGCGGGGATCGACCATGAGCGGCTCCGGGGCAGCCGCACCGGGGTGTATGCCGGGATCAGCAACAACGACTACCGCGCATTGATAAAAACAGACGCCTTCACGGCCGATGCCGCGCTCAGCCTGTACTCGGTGAGCGGTAGCTCATTCAACACCGCCATTGGGCGAGTTGCCTTCGCGCTGGGGCTGCAAGGTCCGGCGCTCGCGGTGGACACCGCCTGCTCATCATCGCTGGCCGCGGTCCATCAGGCTGTTTCCGGGCTTCAGAGGGGAGAAGCCGATCTCGCCCTCGCGGGCGGGGTACACGTCATACTGTGGGGCTACTTGTTCCAATTGCGGGGCAATGCCGGGATGCTGGCCCCCGATGGAAAGTGCAAGGCATTCGACGCCTCTGCCAATGGGTTTGTGCGAGGCGAAGGCTGCGGCATCCTCGTGCTCAAGAGGCTTAGCGAAGCGGAAGCCGACGGCGACCGGATTTGGGGCGTAATTCGGGGGTCTGCGCTGAACCAAGATGGCGCTTCCACAGGGCTGACCGTGCCCAACGGAGAGGCCCAAGAGCGGGTGATCGCCGAAGCGCTGGCCCGAGCCGGGATTGCGGCATCACAGGTGGACTACCTCGAGGCGCACGGGACTGGGACGCCGGTGGGCGATCCCATAGAGCTGGGGGCCATCGCTGCCGCCTACTGCGAAGATCGCGACCCCGATCAACCGCTGCTCGTGGGATCCGCGAAGACCAACCTCGGCCATCCGGAGACGGCTGCGGGAGCAGCTGGCTTGATAAAGACGATGCTGGCGATGAATCAGGGTGTGATTCCCAAGCACCTGCACTTTGAAAATCCGACCCCGGCCATCGACTGGGACCAGGTGCCGCTAAAGGTGACGTCAGAGCCCACACCATGGCCGCGCCACTCCGGCCGAACGCCCATCGCTGGGGTGAGCGCATTCGGCTGGTCGGGTACCAACGCCCACGTCATTCTGGAGGCCTATGAGCCTCTGGCAAGCGAACCTGCTCAGCTCGGCGAGGAGCGGTGGCCGAGAGGTGTTCCTCTGGCCATTGCCGTGGCATCGGCTGACGAAACGGCGGCAATGTTGGAGGTCGGGGCCACCACAACTCGTCCGGCGAGACTGCTGCCCCTGTCGGCGAAGTCGGACCAGGCCCTGAGAGATCTGGCCCGGGGTTATCTGACGTGGCTTGACGGCAGTCTTGGGCCCCCAGACGACGAACTGCTCGCCGACATGGCTTGGACCGCCGGGGTGGGTCGCAGCCATCACTCCCATCGGGCCGGGGTGGCGTTCAAAGACGCCGAGTCGTTGCGAGAGAAGCTCGATGCGCTGGTGGGTGCCGAAGACGAGGTACCGGGATCGCGTGCCGACTTGAAGGTGGCCTTTGCCTTCACCGGACTGGGCAGCCAGTGGGTTGGGATGGGGAAATCGCTCTACCAGAGCGAACCGGTGGTGCGAATGGTGCTGGATCGCTGCGAGGAGGTCTTCCGCGATGAGTGCGGGACCTCGCTCTTGGACGTGATGTTCGGCATGCCCGACGCCGATGGCGATCTGAATGATCCGACGTGGACGCAACCCGCCATCTACGCCATGGAGTGTGCGCTGACCGCATTGTGGACGAGATTGGGGGTGCGGCCCGACTTGGTGGTGGGGCACAGTCTGGGCGAGATCGCGGCGGCCCACACCGCGGGGGTGCTCAGCCTGGAGGATGGCCTTCGATTCGCTATTGGCCGAGGCAAGCTCACGGCTGAGTTGCCCGAGCCTGGTGCGATGGCCGCGGTGTTTACCGCCAAATCCGACGTGGCGGCCGCGGTGGAGGAGCAGTGCGCGGCGTCGGGCGACCCGCGGATGTCCATTGCCGCCGACAACGGGACTCATGTGATGGTGAGCGGACCGGTCGACGACGTCGAGGCGGTGCTGCGGCGCTTCGAGGCCGATGAGGTCAGGGTTCGGCGATTGGAGAAGAGCGCCGGGTATCACAGCGCCATGGTGGAGCCCATTTTGGACGGTGTGGAGGCGCTGGTCTCCGGTTCCTCGGTGTCCCCGCCGTCGATCACGCTGATAAGCAGCATGACCGGCCAAGTGCTGGATCCCGACCAAGCGATGGACGGGACGTATTGGCGTCGGCTGGCCCGCCAACCGGTGGAGTATCGCAAGTGTGTTGAGACCTTGGCCGATATGGGAGTGGACGTGGTGCTCGAAGTCGGTCCGGGGGCGGTACTCGGCCCCATGACGGTTCTTTCCTGGCCGGACCAGGCTGGCGGCATCGAACCGGTGGTGGTGTCGAGCATGAAGCGGCCCTCGTCTCGAACGCCCGACCCCGTGGACGGCTGCGGGTTCCTCGACGCGGTGGCGGGGTTGTACCAGGCCGGAGTCGACATCTCCTTCGAGGGCCAATTCGAAGGGGAGACCCGACGCCGCATCTCGATTCCGAGCTACCCGTTCCAGCGTCAGCGCCACTGGGTCGAGACGCCCAAGCAGCGTCGATCCAGCGCGGGGCACCCGCTGCTCGGCGTTTGCCACGAATCCCCCCGAGGCGAGCTTCAATTTGAGACGGAAATGGATTCTTCCGATCCGCAATGGCTGAATGAACACCGGGTTTACGGTCAGGTGGTCACGCCGGGTGCGCTGTACGGAACGATGGCGGTTTCCGCGCTGGTGGCCAATGGGAATGGCCGGCCATCCTCATCGAGGGGCCGCAGCTTCGTGATCGATGATCTCCAACTGCTCAGCCCGATGGTCTTTTCCGGGTCGGACTCAGATGACGGGGCGGTGTCCGAAGGCCGCCAAGTGCAGTTTGTGCTGGACGAGGCCGAACCCAAGGTGCCCACTCGATTCGAGATCTACAGCCGGGGTCCCGGTGAAGACGGGTGGACGCTGCACGCCGAGGGGTTGGCCCATTCGGAAGCCGGGCGGCCTGAGACGGCCGATAGCGTCGACTTGGAAGGCCTGAAGGCCGGATTGGAGCCTAAGAACGTCTCGGAGTTCTACCGCTCCCGGCTGAGCACAGGGGTAGAGCTCGGCACTCCGTTCCGCACCCTTCGGGCGCTTTGGTCCTCGGAAGGCGAAGCGCTAGGCGAATTGTCACTGCCTGAGTCCATTGATGCAGGCGGCATCGAAGCACATCCGCTGCTTCTAGACGGTTGCTTCCAGGTCATGGCTGAGGCCCGCAGTGGGGCTGGCGTAGAAGACGGCGTGGCCTATATGCCCTTCGCATTGGAGCGGCTGTGGTTGAGCGGTCCTCTGCCCGACCAATTCGTTTGTCATGCTCGTTTGAGGGAAGCCGCAGAGCCGGCAGCAGGGACCCCAGAAGTTTTGACTGGAGATCTGGTGTTCTACGACCAACGCGGCACTGTGCTTGGCGGGCTGGACGGCTACACGGTGAAGCGGGCCACCCGGGCCGCGCTGTTATCGGCGGCCGGGAGCTTGGACGATCTTCTCTATGAGGTTGTCTGGCGAGATCGCCCCCTCGCCTCCGGGATTCTGCCGGCGGATTTCCTGCCTGCTCCCAGCACCATTGCCGCGGGCTCAGAGTCGTTCTCCCAGTATCTGGCGGCAGAAGGGGTTGAGGCCGAAAGCCGGGTCGGATTGCTGTCCGACCTCGAACTGCTGGCGTGGTCTTTCGCCCGTCTGGCCCTGGACCGGCTGGGGTGGGTACGCACCGCAGGTGAAACGGTGGTGCCCGATGACCTGAGGGAGCAGTTGGGGGTTGCCCCGGAGCACGGGCGTTTGTTCCGCCGGATGCTCGAGATGATGGCCAAAGCCGGCGTGCTGGAGGAGGCCGGGGATGAGTTCACCGTGTTGGTTGCCTCCGATGACCCCCTGCCCGAACTGGTGGACAGTGATCCGGTGGCGCGGGCCGATTGGATGGAGGGCCAATACCCCCACGGAGCCGTGGAGATCGGCCTGTTCCGGCGAACTGGCGGGGCCCTGGCCGATGTGTTGGTTGGCGATGCCGATCCGCTGACGCTGCTATTCGGCAGCGGCGAGCCGAGCGCCGCCGACATGTACATCAAGGCACCGATGGCTTTGGCTTCAAACAGAATGCTCGGCGACGCGGTGGCGGCGCTGCTGGCCGAATTGCCGGAGGGCCGGAGACTGCGGGTGCTGGAGGTAGGAGCAGGCACCGGGTCGGCAACTGCGTCGGTGCTGCCCGAGCTCCCCGCCGAGCGCTTCGACTACACCTACACCGATATTTCGGCTGGTTTCTTCGCCGAGGCTGAGAGACGCTTCGGCGGAGCAGAGGCGTCGATCGACTACCGGGTGCTGGACATCGAAATCGACCCCGTGGAGCAGGGCTTCGACCCCCACGGCTACGACCTGGTGATCGCGGCCAACGTGCTGCACGCCACCCAGTTCCTGGATGAGACGCTGGGCAATTGCCAGCGGCTGCTGGCACCGTCGGGCTATCTGGTGGCATTGGAGGTCCTCCGCGGCCTGGGCTGGCTAGACCTCTCTTTCGGAACGCTGGACGGCTGGTGGCGGTTTGCCGACCACTATCGCTCCCATCACGCCCTGACCAGCCCCGACGTGTGGCTCCGGGCGCTGGAAGACTCGGGCTTCCCGGCGGCAGAAGTCTTAGGCGTAGACCCGCCTGACACCGGGCGACAGGCCGATCGCGGGGTGATCGTGGCCCAGGGACCGGCAGAGGTGAGCGAGCAGCCCGGCGTATGGATTCTGGCATCGGATTCTGGTGGTTCAGCCGAGACCCTGGCGCAGGAGTTGGAGTCCCGGAATCAGACGGTGGTGATGGTTGGCAATGGCACCTCCAGCGGTGACCAGCCCGTGCTGGATGAGCCCGGAATCAACCGGGTTTCCCTGGCTATGAGCCAACGGGAGTCGTGGCGGTCGATCTTCGAAGGTCTTTCCCCGGATACCGCACTCCGTGGCGTTGTCCACATGGTTTCGCTGGACAGCCGGGGGTCGCAGGTGGCCATCGAGCAGCTCGCCGAGGACGCAGCTCAGGCTGGCAAGAGCGCGTTGGCCCTGTTGCAGGGTATGGGTGATGCCGACGCCGCCCCGACAGACGGGGTTTGGCTGGTGACCCAGGGGGCCCAAGTGCTGGAGCACGAGCAGGCCGAGGGCATCGCGGGGTCCATCCTTTGGGGACTCGGGAAAGTGGTGGCCCGCGAAGCGCCTCACTTCAACCCGAAGATGATCGATTTGGATCCCGACCGTCCGATGCCGCTGTCGGACTTGGCTAATGAGCTGCTCTATCCCGACGCGGAGACCCAGATCGCCTACCGCATGGGACTGCGCCAGACGGCTCGGCTGGCCCGGGCCGGGGTTGCGTCGGGTCGCCCGAATCTGCCCGATCCCGCGGGAGAAGTGAGCTGGTTGCTGGCGGCTGACGCTAGCGGCGACCTGGAAGGGGTCAGGCCAGAGCCTCACCCGCCGGTGGAGTTGGGAGAGCGGGAAGTACGAGTAGCGGTGGAAGCCGCCGGGCTCAACTTCTTGGACATGTTCCGCTCTCTGGGCGTCATCGGCGAGGGCTCGCTGGGCGAGGAGTTCTGCGGCCGGGTGGTCGAGTTAGGCGCCGAGGTGTCCACCGTTTCGGTGGGCGACCGAGTGGTGGGACTGGGGTTCGGCACGCTGGGCTCCGAAGCGGTCACCACTGAGGAGTTGGTGGTGCCGGCCCCCTCGGGTGTTGCGCCCGCGGCGCTGGCCACGTTGCCCACCGTTTTTGCATCGGCCTTGCTCTCATTCGATCTGGCCGGGCTGAAAGCGGGCGAGCGGGTTCTGATCCACGCCGGGACAGGGGGCGTGGGGTTGGCCGCGGTTCAGTTGGCCCAGGCCACAGGGGCTGAGGTTTTCGCCACCACCAGTGCTCCGAAGCAGGCGTTTCTGCGGTCGCTGGGCGTGAAGCACGTGTTCGACAGCCGCCAGACCAAGTTCGGCGAGGAGATTCTAGAAGCCACCAGGGGCGAGGGAGTCCACGTGGTGCTCAACAGCCTCACCGGCCCGGGCTTCATCGACGCCAGCCTGTCCTGCTTGGCCCGAGACGGCCGTTTTGTGGAGCTCGCCCGGGTGGACATTCTCAGCGAAGAGGAGATGGCCGCGGCCCGGCCCGACGTGGGCTACTGGATCTTGGAGCTGGACACTCTCAAACAAGAGACCCCGGCGGTGCCCGGAGACGCCCTCCGGCGGGTGGTGGACCAGGTGGCGGCGGGCGAACTGGCGCCCTTGGTACACACCCGTTGGTCGCTGGCCGAAGCGGGCACAGCGATGAAGTACATGCAGGCGGCTCGCCACATCGGCAAGCTCGTCCTCGCCGGTTCCCCCATTGAAACCGGGCAGTTGAGAGACGACCGGACCTACCTGGTGACCGGGGGCATGGGGGGCATCGGATGTGCGGTGGCCGGCTGGCTGGCCGAGCGAGGCGCAGGAGCCATCGTATTGAACGGGCGACGGCCCCCTGATCCCGAAGCAGAGGAGACAATCAACGGTCTCCGTCAGCAGGGAGTGACGGTGGAGGTCGAGCTGGCTGATGTGACCGACCCGTCGGCCATCGACCAGATGCTGGCCCGGATCGACGCCAACCTGCCGCCGCTGGGAGGCGTGATCCACAGCGTGGGCGTGCTGTCCGACGGGGTGCTCGCCAACCAGACTTGGGAGAAATTCGAAGAGGTGCTGGGGCCGAAGATGCTGGGCGCCTGGCATCTCCATCGGGCCACCGAAGACCGCGACCTGGACATGTTCGTCTTGTTCTCCAGTGTCGCCGGTGTCTTGGGCAATTCGGGGCAGTCGAACCACTCCGCGGCCAATGCGTTCTTGGACCAGCTTGCCGCCCATCGCCGTTCGCTGGGTCTGCCCGGCCAGTCGATCGCCTGGGGGGCGTGGTCGGGATTGGGCGAGGCCGAGGAGCAACGGGAGCGGATCGCCGGGCAACTCGAAGCTGCGGGCACAGTGTGGATGACCCCTGAACAGGGGTTGAGGGCGTTCGACCATCTGGTGCGCCAGGACATGACCATGGCCATGGCGGCGGCGGTCGACTGGCAAGCGATTTCCGAAGGCCCCGAGGCCCGGTCGCTCTTCTTGGAAGAACTGCTGTCGGCGGACGCCTCTGGCGATACTCAGGAATCGTCGGTCGATCTGCTGGACGCCCTCAGGAATGCCGCTGCCGCGGAGCGCGACCAGATGCTGATCGCACACCTGCAACGAGAGCTGCAAGCCGTGATGCGGTTGCCCGACCTGCCGGACGATTCGGCCGTGTTCGCCGACCTGGGGATGGACTCGCTGATGGTGGTGGAGCTGCGGAACCGGCTGAACCGGGCATTCGCCGGCGAGTACACCGTGTCCAACACGGCAATATTCGACTATCCGAACATCACGGGACTGGCCCAGCACCTGTCCCAGGAGTTCGGACAGGCCGGCGAAGCCGTCGAATCCCGAGAAGCCGTGCAACCAGCTCTGCCCCGGCCTGTCCGCCTGGAGGAAGAGGGGGTCGCCATTGTCGGTATGGCTTGTCGGCTTCCCGGTGCTGAGGATCTATCGGCCTATTGGCGCCTTCTGGAGGCCGGCGAGAACACGGTGACCGACGGGCGCCAGGACGGTGGTCCGTGGGAGGGAGTCCTCGGAGATCCAGCGGCCACCGATGCCATCTACCGAAAGGGTTCGTACATCGAGGGCCTCGACCGCTTTGATCCCCTGTTCTTCCGGATTTCGCCGAAGGAGGCATGGTCGATCGACCCGCTCCAGAGGATGTTGCTGGAGACCAGCTGGCAGGCGGTTGAGGATGCGGCCATCGATCCCGACCGCCTGAAGGCAAGCCGCGGCGGTCTGTATGTCGGGATCGGTGTCAGCGAATACCGGAGTGTCATCGAGAAACGAGGCCGAACCGGAGGACACCTCAACACCGCGGGAAGCTTGACTGTCGGGCGAGTGGCATTCTCGCTGGGCCTGGAAGGACCGGCGGTGCCGTTTGACTTGGCCTGCACATCGTCGCTGGTTGCCGTGCATCAAGCGGTAGAGGCCCTTCGGCGAGGGGAGATAGACGTCGCCTTGGCCGGGGGCGCAAATGTGGTCTTGTCGACTGCGGTCACCAACGCCCTGGTTGAGGCGGACATCTTGTCATTGCAAGGGCAGTGCAAGTCGTTCGACGCGTCGGCCGACGGCTATGTGCGGGGCGAGGGGTGCGGCGTTTTGGTGCTGAAGCGGCTCAGCGATGCCGAGGCAGACGGAGACCGAATTTGGGGTGTCGTCCGGGGGTCGGCAGTGAATCAGACCGGGGCCGGTCTGGCCGTCACCGTTCCCAGTGGGCGGGCCCAGGAGCGGGTCATGGTCGAAGCACTGGCCCGGGCTGGCGTCGCCCCTGATGAGGTTGACTATGTCGAGGCCCACGGCGTGGGCACGGAAGTAGGCGATTCAGTGGAGGCGAGCGCGATCGCCTCTGTCTACGGCCCAGGGCGCGAGAAAGACCGCCCGGTATGGATCGGTTCGGTGAAAACCAACATCGGGCACCTTGAAGGCGCCGCAGGCATGGCCGGCCTGATCAAGGTTGTGCTGGGGATGAGGCATGGGATGGTTCCGAGGCACCTGAACTTCAGCGAACCGAGTCCCGAGATCGCATGGGAGAGGATGCCGCTGAGGGTTGCCACCGATGCGATTGAATGGCCCGGAGACCCAAGTCGCCAGGCTTTGGCCGCGGTGAACTCATTCGGTATCTCCGGGGCCAACTCCCACGTGGTGGTGGAGGGGTACGAAACCACTGCTGACGATCCCGATGGAGTCAGCCCGCCGTGGCAGCCGATGGGGTCACCGCAAGCCGTGGCCGCCGAGGAATCGCCGTTCGGTGAGGGAGCAGAGCCGCCCGAAAGACGGCTGTTGCCGTTGTCGGCCAAGACTCCGGAGGCGTTGAGAGAGCTTGCCCAGCGGTATCTTTCCTGGCTCGACGAGCACGCTGAGGAGCTTTCGGCCGCCGGCGCCGCAACCGATCCGCTGCTCTCCGACATGGCATGGACGGCCAGCATCGGGCGAAGCCACTTCTCACACCGGGCTGGATTGGTGTTCAGCGATGCGGAGTCGCTCCGCCAGCAACTCAGCGCGCTCCTTGAGATCGACGATCTACAAGCTCAGAGCGGTGCGTCGGTGCCAGTGAACGGCGATGATCCGCTTGCGGTCGTTGCGGCGGAGTATGCCGATGGACAGGCGATTCGATTTGAAAGCCTGTTCCAAGGCGAGGCGCGTCGCCGGATCTCGCTGCCCGACTACCCGTTCCAGCGGCGGCGCTTTTGGGTAGAAGCGCCGCGACAGTCCGAGGGTTCCGAGGACGATTGACAAAGACCTGCCCCTTGCTACACTTTTCCCGCTTTCAATTTGTCGCAAAGGAGCAGGTCAATGTCTTCGACTGAAGAGCGGATCAGGGCCATCGTCGACCAGACGCTGGAAATTGATGGGCGAGAAGCAGGTCAGCCTCTGGACCTGTCTCGCAACGTTGCCGATGCAGGTGTCGCTTCTTCCGACATCGTGGCGTTTTGGCAAATGGTCAACCAGGAGTTCGGCACCGACATCTCCGCTGAGGAGTTCGCCGAGCTCTTGACGCCTCAAGATCTCATCAACCATCTCGAATCCTCTGGTTGATCACCGACGCAGATAGCTGGTGGCACCGGTTCAAGAGCATCGGTGCTATTGCCGTTTTCCACGTCGACCTGATCCCCGATCAGGGGCGCGAAGCCGAGGCTTTTGAGTGGCTTGACGAGGAAGAGCGCTCGCGCTGGGAGCGCTTTCAATCCCCAACCGCTCAACGGCGGTATGTGCTGTGCCGCGCCGCGCTCCGTGCCATTCTTTGCCGCCAAATCGGTTGTCCCAACGAGTCGTTGGCGTTTGAAGCCGCCAAGCACGGTAAGCCTTTTGCCCTGGTCAACGGCCTGCCCGCCTCCGTCAGCTTCAATGTGAGCCACAGCGGCAGCCACGGGCTGATTGCTGTGGCGCCCAGGGGTCGCCTAGGGGTGGATGTTGAGGAGCGGGAGCCTCGCCGAAATCTTGAGAACCTCATCGAAGGCGTGTTCAGCCCCCGAGAAAAGGCTGAGTTGGAATCGCTTGACGGGTTCCAGCAGCTTCATGCGTTCTTTCGCTTCTGGACGATCAAAGAGGCGCTCGTGAAAGCCCACGGCAAGGGCCTTTCCATGAAGGTCGCAGAATTGGAGATCCCCGATGACATGCGCCAGGGGACGGCCAAGAGCGTTGGCCAGTTTGCTCAAATCCCTGGGACGTCCTGGTGCCTGGAAGACATCGGAACACAGGAATTCGCCGCCGCCGTCGCCTATGAAGTAAGCCCGTCATTGTGACGGAGCAAGAATCGGCTTGGAGAGTTCCCGAGCCGCGGTCTGTACACGAAGTGAAGGTGAGCGGCGAGTCGTCGATACTGCTTCGCCGCCATGGCAACCCCGATGGAACTCGGCTGATTCTCAGCCATGGCAACGGCCTGGCCATCGACTTGTACTATCCGTTTTGGTCGCTCCTGACCCAAGACTTCGATCTCATCGTCTACGACATGAGAAACCATGGGTGGAACGCGGTGGGCGACTTGGAAAATCACAGCGTTCCGACTCTCGTCGGCGACCACGACCGCATCCTCGAGGAGATCGACCAGCAATTCGGCCAGAAACCACAGGTTGGCGTATTCCACTCCGTATCATGCCTCACGCCCCTCATTTCTGAATCCAAGGGCAGCGAGTACTCGGCGCTCGTCTTGTTCGACCCGCCCCTGTGCAAGCCGGGCAGGAACTTTCGGGACTTCGAAGAAGCCGCGATCCGCATGGCGAAGTCGGCCCGGCGCCGCACCCATCAGTTCAAGACCAAGGGCGCGTTCACCGAGTTGTTCGAGATATTCCCCACCTACAAGGCGGCGGTGCCCGGGACGGTTGACCTGCTGGCCGACACCATCCTGCGGGAATCCCCCGGTGGGGAGGGTTTCGAGCTGCGATGCCCGCGGGAGTACGAAGCGCAGATCATCGACTACGCCAGCGTCTTCGGCGCGTTCATCGACTTCTCCAAGATCCGCTGTCCCGTCAAGGTGCTCGGAGCCGATCCGACGCTGCCCTATTCGTACTTACCGTCGCTGAACCTCAGCGACATCTCCAGCGTCGACTACGACTTCCTGCCCGACGCAACCCACATGCTCCAGTTAGAGCAGCCCGAAGAATGCGCCGCCGTCATGCGGGAGTTCATCGACTCCGCCCTTCCCTAAAGCCGCGATCCGCCCTGCTTGGGCTATCCCGACGCGAGGTCGGGCGTCTCTGTTGCCCCGGTAGCCCAGGTTTCCTAGAGTGTCGGGACCAAGTTCCACGAGGGGGAAATGCACATGCGTTCATCGCTATTGAAGCTGTTGGCGTTGTTGATGGTCTTCGGCCTAGTGGCCGCGGCCTGCGGCAACGATGACGATGACGGAGTCCAAACTGCTCCAGATGAGCCGGCGCCCGCCGAGCCTGCCGACGACGGCGGCGACGAGCCCGCGCCCGAGCCGGCCGATGACGGCGGCGACGAGCCCGCGCCCGAGCCGGCCGATGACGGCGACGACGACGGCGGCGACATTTCTGCTCCTGTGGAGGAAGACGAAGATGTCGCGCCCGCCGTTCCCGCCGAGGAAGAGCTGGCCGGCGGCTGCGAGGCCACGGTGCCGGGCACCAAGATCAACTACGCGGTGTTCTCGCCCAACTCCAACATGGATCCCACAGCCAGCAGCGGCTCGCTGGTGGGTGGCACCCAGTTGGTGAACGTGTGGGACATCATGATGACCTTCGATCCCGATGCTGGTGTTTACAACCCCCATGTGGCGGAGTCGCTCACTCCCAATGACGACTTCACCGAGTGGACGCTGGTGATCCCCTCGGGCATCACCTACGGCAATGGCGACGAGATGATCGCCCAAGACGTGGTCGACTCCATGCAGCGATTCCTGGAAGGTCGGGGCAACGGTGTCACCAACACGATCGAGGGCTCACTGAGGGTCATCGACTTCGAAACCACCGAAGTGGTGGACGACAACACCATCGTCTTCCACCTCATCCAGCCGTGGACCACTTTCCCACTGGTGCTGGGCGACGAGGCCGGCATGATCGTGAACCCGCGGGTCATTGCCCAGCTTCTGGAGGAAGAGGCGGACAACGCCAGCGAGGAAGCCAGCGCTGAGAGGCTGGTCCGCAACCGGATGGCAGTGTCTCCCGACCTGATCAACGCGGCCAGCTTCGGCCCCTACGAGGTGGTCGAGGTGGAGCCCAGCGTGCGGACCCTGCTTCGGGCCCGGGACGACTACTGGGGTGGCCCGGTGTGCATCGAGGAGATCGAGTTCACCTTCCCAGGCAGCTCCAGGGCCAACTGGGAGGCCTTCCAGGCCGGCGATTTCAACGCTGCCTTCCTGCGCGACCCGACAGTGTTTGCCGATGCCCGCGAGGCTGGCGCCGCGCTGAATACCGAGCTCCAGAACGTGGGCGGACTGTTCCTTCTCAACAACGGTGTGCGGGGTGCCGAGAGGATCGCCCAGGACTTCCGGATTCGACAGGCCGTTCACCACGCCATCGACCGCCAGATCATCAACGACCGGGCCTTTGAGGGCAACGGCATCGTGACCAATGCGTTGGCCCACGAGGGCACGCTGCTCTGGTCTCCAGCAGTGCAGGAGTGCGCTGACAGAGAACCGGCCTACGATCCCGATGCCGCCGCCGCGCTGGTGCAGGAAGTCAAGGATGAGACCGGCTGGGACGGCTCGCTGTTCTTCGTCTATACCGATCAGGATCCTGCTCCGGCCATCGGCCAAGCGGTCGAAGGCTTGCTGGAGCGGGTCGGCTTCGACGTGACCGCTGAGTATGGCGGCATCACCACTGTCCTCATTCCCCGAGTGATCATCCAGGCCGACTACGAGATGGCTGGTTGGGGCAGCAACCAGGATGGGGCCACCTGGATCTCATCGCTGAACCAGAACTTCCACTCGGAGAGCAGGTCCAACCGGATCGGCTTCGGCCACCCGGACATGGATGCCGCGTTGGAGAACCTGTACCGGGCCGCCACTCTGGAAGATCAGCAGGCGGCACTCGCAGATGTGCAGTGCGTGTGGGCTGAGCACCTGCCCAGCGTCATCTGGTCGGTGAACGAAGAGGGCTTGGCGCTCGCTGACAACATCAAGGGCGTGCAGCGCACCATGGCCACCCTCTTCCTGTTCGCCAACGCCTACATGGAGAACTAAGTCAATCTGTTCAAACTGAGTTCTTAGAGCTCTAGGAGAGGAAGAGCACCGTGCTGCGAGTGGTCGGCTTGAAGCTGATCCGGCTCGTGCCGGTGCTCTTCCTCGTTTCTTTGGCCACGTTCTTTCTGATCGACCTCATTCCCGGCGATCCCGCCGCGGCCGCCTTGGGAACAGACGCCACCATCGAGGACTTGGAGGCAGTCCGCAAGTCGCTCGGCTTGGACAAGCCCATTACCGAGCGCTACGGAGACTGGCTGGGCGGTGCGTTGACCGGTGATTTGGGCCAATCGCTGCGCCCACCAAATGAGCCGGTCTCCGACTTGCTCCAGCGCAGCGCCGGACCCACGCTGCGCCTGTCGGCCATGGCGCTGGGCATGTCGTTCACCATCTCCATCTTCTTGGGGGTGTGGTCGGCCCACGCGGCAGGGAACCGGGCCGACCGGCTGGTGAGCGGCACCATGTTCACCTTCATCTCGGTCCCGACGTTTTTGGCCGGTTTGCTGTTCATCTTCTTCTTCGTGTTCCGGCAGTCCGTTCCCCGCTATCTGTGGCTGATCATCGTTGGCTTGGTCGTGTTGCGGTTGGCCTATCTGGCTCTCAGCCGGCTTTGGGAGGATCGTTCCGATTTCTCCGGATGGGCTGGATATATGGTGACCGCACTGGTGGTTGCCGGGCTCTTGCTTTGGGTGTTCTTCCAGTGGCCCGACTTCCCCCGCACGGCATCTCACCGTTACGACGACAATTGGCGGGAGCAGCTTCGCTCGTTGTTCTTGCCTGCACTGGCCCTGGCCCTGAGCGAGATCGCGGTGTTCACCCGCCTGCTTCGAGCCGACATGCTGTCGACCCTCCAGGAGCAGTTTGTGCTGTCATCGCGGGCCAAGGGCATGCCCACATGGCGGATCTTGTTCCGCGACGCGCTGCGACCGTCCTCGTTCTCCCTCATCACCATTGCCGGAATCACCCTCGGTCGGCTCATCGGCGGCACGGTGATCATTGAGAGCATCTTCGGGCTGGAGGGACTGGGAAAGCTGATCGTCGCTTTCGGGGTGCTTCCCAAGAACTACACCGTGGTCCAAGGAGGGGTGCTGGTGCTGGCAGTGGGCTATGTGCTGCTGAACGCCATCATCGACATCTCCTATCAGTACCTCGACCCCAGAATCAGGCGGGGCCGTGTCTGACGCGGCGTTTGGCACTATCGCCCAAGGCGAGCCGGAGATTCGGGGTCGGATCTCGGAACCTCGGCCAATCTGGCAGGCACCGCTGCTGCCCATCGGCATTGCGGCGATACTCGTCGGCACCATGGTGCTCAACGATGTGACTGCCGAAATCAGGGTTCTTTTGGTGCTGCTCGGCATTGCTGGCGGCTACTTGGGCATGGATGCGATCTGCCAGAGGCGCTGGGGTGCGGGGTTCGACACCTCTGCCTGGCTCTCCGGAGTCTGGTTGGTCATGATCGGGCTCTCGGCGATCTTGGTGCAGTGGCTTCCCTTGCCCGAGTCCAAGTTGGTGAAGAACTCTTTCGGCGAGGGTCTGCGCCTTCGACCCGATCTGTTCTCCCGACATCCCCTGGGCACCAACACGCAGGAACTCGATCTGTTGGGCGGCGTTATGTGGGGTGCCCGCACCTCGCTCATCATCAGCCTGGGAGCGGTGGCCATCGGCCTGCTGATCGGCGGGATTATCGGGATCGCCGCCGGCTACTTCCGGGGGACGTTGGACAGCGGCGTGGGTATTTTGGCCGATTCTCTGCTGGCCTTCCCCCCGCTGATCTTGCTGGTGGCCATGGCCACGGTGTTCGAGCAGAACCAGTGGACCATGGCGTTAGAACTCTCCATGCTGGGAATTCCAACCTACATACGGTTGGCCCGGGCCAACACGCTGACTTTTGCCCAGCGAGAATTCGTCTTGGCGGCCAAGGCCATGGGCTCAGGGGATCGGCGCGTCATCTTCCGGGAACTCTTGCCCAACGTGGCTCTGCCAATGGTTTCGTATGCCTTCTTGGTGACTGCGGTGCTGATCGTGGCCGAGGCCTCGCTCAGCTTCCTGGGGGTGGGAATCCAGCCCCCTGAGCCCACATGGGGCAACATGATCGAAGCGGGCCAGGAGAACTACCAGAATCATCCCCATCTGGTGTTTGTGCCCGGCATCGTGATGTTCATGACCGTGTTCGCCCTCAATCGGGTGGGCGACAAGGCCCGCGAGCGCTGGGACCCCCGCGAAGCCCAGATCTGAGTTGGTCTAGCGGCTGATCGCCGTCCGGAAGCGCTCGATGTTGGCGAGCTTGATGTCTTCGTAGCCGCGGACCAAGTCGGCGGCCTCGGCGATGGCTTGGGCGGTTTGGAGGTCTTCGGGGGCGGCGGTGCCTTCGATTGCCTGGCGCAACGCCACGAGGTACTCAGCGGGCAGGCGGCGCTCCTCGCGGCGGACTTTGGCCCGGCCGAAGGGATCGAATGGGGTTCCCCGCAGGTGCTTGCCCTTGGCCAATAGCCGGATCAGCGGCCGCCAGCGGTTCACTGAAAGGGCGATCTTCTTCTTGCGGCCCAGGGTCCGCAGGGTTGGGGGGTGCAGTTTCCAGGCCAGGCGGTCACCGGGCTGGGCAACCGCGGCGGCGGGATAGTGGCCGTTGGGGTCGAGCAGCAGGCGGGCCACCTCGTACTCGTCCTTGTAGGCGGTGAGCTTGTACAGCCCAGCAGCCACTGCCGCGGTCAGCGCCGCAGAGCCGGGATTCACACGACGCTCCACGGCCGCGAATTCGGCCACCTCGTCCAGATAGCGGTGGGCCAAGGCCCGGTTTTGGAATCGCACCAACTCGAAGGCGAACAACTCCAGGGCGGCGGCCAGTACGGTGTCGCTGTCGGCTAGCACCGCAATGCGGTCGCTCAGCTTTTGCCCCAACACCGCGCTGTTGTCGTCATCTGCCATCCAATCGGCCGAGTGGGTATCCGGCGCCGGGGCAAGTGCTATGGCCTCCTCAACCCGTTCGGGGTCGGCCACCCACCAGCGGCCCCAGCGGAACGCGGCGGTGTTCAGCTCTACGGCCACTCCGTTGAGCTCGATGGCGGTTTCCAGCGCCTCGGGCGTCACCGGCAGCAGCCCGGTCTGCACGGCCATGCCCACCACGAACACGTTGGCGCCCACCGCATCGCCCACCAGCACTTGGGCCAAGTCGGATGCGCTGGCCCAGAACTGGGCGTCTGATCGGGTATCGGCCCGCACCCGCTCCAACAGCTCATCGGCGGTGGGCATGTCGATCTCGGGGTGGGCGGTCTTGGCGCCGGGGGGCACCACGTCGAGCGAGCCCACTACCGCGGTGCGGGCAGAGTCGGACGCGTCCAGCCCGGTGGCCGACGCCGCCACCAAGAGGTCGAAGGCCAGCAGCAGGTCGGCCTGGCGGTCGCCCAACCGGTTGCTGCCCGAGCGGCCATGGCGGGTGATGCGCAGATCGCTGACTACCGGGCCGGCCTTCTGCGACAGGCCGATCTGGTCGAGCCCCTGCACGTTGGACCCGTCCAGCATGGCCGCGGTGCCGATGAGTTGGCCGGTGGTCACCACCCCGGTCCCGCCGATGCCGGTGATGTGGATGTTCACGTCGGCGCCGGCTGACTCCGGCGGGGCAGGGATAGGTGTGGCGGGTACCGGCAGATCGGCCGGTGCGGAGGCCTGTTTTCTGCGAGCGCGCTTGGGCCGGGTGATGGTGACAAACGCCGGGCAATCGCCTTCCAAGCACGAGAGGTCGATGTTGCAGCTGTCCTGGTCGATGGTGGTTTTGCGGCCGAACGGCGTGTCGAAGGGCTGCACCGACAGGCAGTTGGAGACCTCGGCGCAGTGGCCGCACCCCTCGCACACCCGGTGGTTGATGGCCACCCGAGTGCGAGGCGGGCTGATCTTGCCCCGCTTGCGGTCTCGGCGCAGTTCAGCCGCGCACCGCTGATCGTGGATGAGCACGGTCACCCCGGCCACCGCGGCCAGATCCTCTTGTACTTCGGCCAGCTCGGTGCGGTCTCTCACGGCTACTTCGGAGGGAATCCCCAGGCGGCGGGTGCGGGCTGGATCGTCGGAGGTGATGATGATGCGGGCCACGCCGTGGGCCAGCAGCGACCGGCACACCCGGTCGAGGGGGATGCCGCCGGTGGGGTTCTGCCCTCCGGTCATGGCCACCGCGCCGTTCCACAACAGCTTGTAGGTGATGTTGACTCCTGCGGCGATGGCCGCGGTCATGGCCAGTTGCCCAGAGTGGAAGAACGTGCCGTCGCCCATGTTCTGGATCAGATGGGGGGTGTCCACGAATGGGGCCATGCCAATCCACTGGGTGCCCTCGCTGCCCATGCAGGTGAGCCCGGCGATGTCGCCGTAGCGCGGCTCGCCCCCCAGCAGGATCATGGTGTGGCAGCCGATGCCGGCCCCCACTGCGGTGTCGGGGTCGGTCACCGTGCTGCGGTTGTGGGGGCACCCCGAGCAGAAGTACGGGGTGCGGTTCACCGCCAGGGGGATGCGCTCCCGGCGAGGGGCCTCGGGAGTGAGGCGGTGGCTGATGCGGTCCAGACGATGGCGCAGCGGTCTGATGAGATCGTCGGCGTGGAGGGCGCCGTGGCTCTTGATGAGCTGGTGGTCGTGCTCGTCGAACTCTCCGACCACCAGCGGGCGGTGGGCTTCGTTGTACAGCGCGTCTTTGACCCGAGACTCCACGTTGGGGGTCTTCTCCTCGATGACGAAGATCTCCTCCAAGCCCGTGGCGAACGAGCGGATGGTGGAGGCGTTGAACGGTATCGGCATGCCCATGCGGAGCATTCGGACGCCGGCTTCGGCGATCTCGGCATCGCTGCTCAGGCCGATCACCGCCAGCGCCTCCCGCACCTCCCAGTAGGTGATGCCCGAGGCGATGATCCCGATCCACGCATCCGGGGAGTCGACCACCACCCGGTTGAGGTGGTTCAACTCGGCGTATTGAAGGGCCAGATTGGTGCGGACCTCCACGATCTCGCGCTCAAAGTCCAGCGTGTAGGGGGTGAGCAGGCGGGTGTCAGGGCGGTGCTGGTAGGGCTTGCCCTCGTGCAGGGGTATGACCGGATTGACCCGGTTGGTGCCGAGGCTCACGTTGGCGGAGCCGTCGGCCACATTGGCCACGATCTTCATTCCCACCCACAGGCCGGTGGCCCGGCTCATGGCGATGGCGTGGTGGCCCAGTTCCAGCACATCGGCAGGGTCGCCGGGGTAGAGGACCGGGATGTGCAGGTCGGCCAGCACCCCGGCTGAGGTGGACGGCAGGGTGGAGGACTTGGCATTGGGGTCGTCGCCGGCCAGGAGCACCACGCCGCCTTTGGGGTCGGCCCCGGCGAACATCGCATGGCGGATGGCGTCGGAGGCCCGGTCGACACCGGGGGCTTTGCCATACCAAATGCCGATGACCCCGTCGTAGCGGGCATCGGGCCTCGACCCGGCGAGTTGGCTGCCCATCACCGCGGTGGCCGCATACTCCTCGTTGACCGACGGCCGCAGCACCATGTGGCTTTCCCCCGATTCCCGGACCGCCCGCTCCAATGCGGAGTCCAGCCCGCCGAGGGGTGAACCGGGGTAGCCGGCGGCGAACGCCGCGGTGTTGAGCCCCGCAGCCCGGTCGGCTCGCAGTTGCTCCAGTGGGAGCCGAGCCATGGCCTGAATTCCGGTGAGGAAGACGGTTCCGGAATCGTTGGTGAAGCGATCGGAGAGCCGGTAGCTGCGGTTCGACTCGGTGGCCGTCATGTGGAGGTCAGTCTAGGGGCAAGTTTTCGCTATGGGGTTGCGCAAATTGTCCATCTGGGACAGGGCGGTGGGCGCTCTCGGCACTAGACAGATGAACTGGGAGGGGCGAAGGCGGGGCGGGTGCCGATGACCTGGGCGGCCTCGAGGCGGGCCAGCTCGTCGTCATCCAGTCCCAGCAGGCCGCCCAGCACTTCGGCGTTGTGCTCGCCGAGGGTGGGGGCGGGGCGGGCGAACCAGCGGTCGGGCTGGCGGCCGAAGCGCACCGGCATGGCGGGGAAGCGATGGGTGCCGGCCAGGGGGTGCTCGACCGGCTCGTAGAAGCCGCGGGCGTTCACCTGGGGGTTGCGGTCGCCCCCTCGGCTCATCTCCACCTCCGCGGCAGGCACGCCGGACGAGATGAGCCGCACGACGACGTCGACCGCCTGCTGGTCGGCACACCATCGGCTGAGCCGCTCGTCGAAGGTGTGGCGGACGGCAAACCGGTCGGCCAGAGCCGCCGAGGTCGGTACCCGGTCCAGCTCCAGTTCGGGCACGGCTTCCAGCAGCCCCTCCCAGTGCTGGTTTGTCTCCACCGACAAGGCGATGTGCTGGCCGTCGGCGCACGGGTACACCCCTTGAGGGCAGGCGTAGGGGTGGTGGTTGGCTTCTCGCTGCATCAGATGTCCGGTGGCCGAGTACTCCACCACCTGCTCGGCCGCGGCGTTAAGCGCCGTTTCCACCATGGTGGCCTCCACGAAGCTGCCGAGGCCGGTTCGCTCTCGGGCGTGCAGGCCGCAGATCACCGCGTAAGCGGCGTGCAACCCGGCCAGCGGGTCGGACGGTCCTCGGGCCAGTTGCGGCGCGGTTTCGGTGTAGCCGCTCAACCAGCACATACCGCTGACCTGCTCCATGGTCTGGGCGAAGCCCACCCGGTCTCGCCACGGCCCGTCGAGTCCGAAGGCCGGCATTCGCACCATCACCATCCGGGGGTTCAAGGCGCTGACCGTGTCCCAGTCGAGCCCGAACTGGTCGATGACCCGGGGCGAGAAGTTCTCCACCAAGGCGTCGGAGACGCCGATGAGCCGATGCAGCAGCTCCATTCCCTCGGGACGGGTCAGGTCCAAGGTCACGGAGCGCTTGCCCACGTTGGCATGGTGAAAGGTGGGTCCGAATTCCCACCATTGGTCATCGGCCGGGGTGCGGGCCGAGCCGAACCTCATCCCGTCGGGCCGCTGCACCGATTCGATGTGGATGACGTCGGCCCCCAGGGTGGCCAGCACCAGTGTTCCGTAGGGGCCGGCCCAAAAGGCGGTCATGTCCACCACCCGCACGCCGTCGAGGGGCAGGGCATCGGGCGACGCGGTCGGGTCGGTGCCCTCCCGTCGGGCAGAGGCACTCGAGTCTGAGCCAGCCGCCAGCCGGCCCAGCACCTCGTCAGTGTGTTGGCCCAGGCGAGGGGCGGGCCGAAAGGCGACCGACGGATGGGCGCTGTTGCGGTAGGGAACACGGGGTTGGATGAATTCTCCGCCTGGGTTGGGGACGTACACCCCCCGCTGGGCGAACTGGTCGAACTCGGGCAAGTTGGCGCCGTTGCCGATGGGGGCGACGGGGATGCGCAGCAGGATGGCATCGCGAACCACCTCCTCGGTTGTACGGGCCGAGGTCCACTCCCGGATGGCACCGGCGATGGAGTCCCCGGCGAGGATGCGTCCGCCCATGGTGCCCAGCTCGGGGTCGTCGGCCCACTCCGGGTGGCCGACCAGCACGGTGAAGTCCTGCCACTGCTGGCCGGTGAACACGCAGAACCCCACGTAGCCGTCCCGGGTGGGTTCTACCGACGGCACCTCTAGCAAAGCGCGAGTGTCGTAGTCCCCGGTGAACGAGCCCCAAAGGGTCTGCACGTTGGTGCAGGTGGGGGTGATGGTCTCCAGCAGCGAGAGGTCTACGTGGTCGCCTATTCCGGTGCGTCGGGCCCGGCGCAACGCGGCGGCGGCCGCCACCGCCGCGGTCACTCCGCCCATCCATTCGCCGATGCGTCCCCCGGCGTTGAACGGGGTGCGCCCCGGCTGGCCCCGAGTGGCGGTCGATCCGGCGATGGCCATGAGGGTGAACTCGTTGGCCGGGCGCTGGCTCCACGGACCTCCCCGGCCGAAATTGGACACCGACACCATGGTGGCGTCGGGTCGCCGGTTGGCCAGCGCCTCCCAGCCCACCCCCAGCGCCTCGAGCTGGCCGGGCTCGGACCGCTCGATCACCAGCTCGGCCGCGCCGTAGAGCTCAAGCAGCTGATCGCGGCCCTCTGCCGACCGGTAGTCCAGCACCACGCCCTGTTTGGTGGTGTTCAAGAACCCGAACAGCGGGCCGTGATCGCCAACGGGGGCAAAGGAGGCCGAATATCCCCGCAGCGGATCACCCTCGGGCAGCTCCACCTTGACCACCTCGGCGCCCGCATCGGCCAGCAGCTTGGTGGCATAGCCGCCGGCGATGCCGTAACCCAGATCGACTATTCGAACCCCGTCCAGCGCAGGCCGCCCAACCATGAGTTTTTGACACTACCCGACTACCGTCGTGGCCGATGGGCGACAAGGAAACGGCCACGGTAGACCAACCTCGGATCGAGGCCGCGGTGCGGGAGATCTTGGCCGCTATCGGCGAGGACCCGAACCGAGACGGCTTGCTGGACACACCGGGACGAGTGGCCCGCATGTACGCCGAGATCTGCGGGGGTCTGCACGAAGACCCCGCATCCCACCTGACCCGCCAGTTCGAAGCCGACCACGACGAGATGATTCTGGTGCGCGACATCCCGCTGTACTCGCTGTGCGAGCACCACCTGATCCCGTTTTTGGGCAAGGCCCATGTGGGCTACATCCCCAACGAAGATGGGTGCATCACCGGGCTGTCGAAGCTGGCCCGGGTGGTGGATGGGTATGCCCGGATGCCCCAGGTGCAGGAGCGGCTCACCACTCAGATTGCCGATGCCATAGAAGGCGCCCTCAATCCGCGGGGCGTGCTGGTGGTGGTGGAGGCCGAGCACCTCTGCATGTCGATGCGGGGCATCCGCAAACCGGGGGCCAACACGGTCACCTCGGCGGTGAGAGGCCTGTTCCGCACCGACATCGCCACCCGGGCCGAGGCAATGCGATTCATCGACCGCTGAGAAACGATCTGAGGCACCGGAGAAGGCTATTCGCATAGGGCCGCCCCCAGACACAGGGGTACTCTGAAACGGTGGAGTCACAGAAAGCGGGTCCAATGGTCATGGGCGTCGTCAACGTGACTCCCGACTCGTTTTCCGATGGTGCCCGGTTCTCGACGCCCGAAGCGGCGGTGGCCCGAGGCCGCCAGCTTTTCGACGAGGGCGCCGCTGTGGTGGACGTGGGCGGTGAGTCCACCCGTCCGGGAGCTGAACCGGTGCCGGTGGCCGAAGAGCTGGCTCGGGTGGTGGACGTGGTGGCTGGCTTGGTCCCCCATGGACGGGTCTCCATCGACACCACCAAGCCCGAAGTGGCCCGGGCCGCAGTGGCTGCGGGCGCCGATATCCTCAACGACGTCTCAGCGTCGATGCACGAGGTGGCCGCGGAGTTGGAAGTGACCTGGATCGCCGTCCACCGCCAGGGCACTCCCGGCACCATGCAGGTCGCCCCCCGTTATGAAGACGTGGTTGCCGAGGTGGGCGGCTACCTCGCTCAGGCTGCCGAGCGGGGAATGGCCGCCGGAGTACCGGAGGTGTGGATCGATCCGGGAATCGGCTTCGGGAAGACCACCGACCACAACCTGGAGCTGCTGGCCAACTTGCGGCACCTCACCGCGGGAGGAGCACCGGTGGTGGTGGGGGTCAGCCGCAAGCGCTTCATAGGGGAGCTTCATTCCCGAAGTGACGGTGGCGCCCACCAAGAGGTCCCGACCGATGACCGGCTTGAGGGGTCGCTGGCCGCGGCGGCCTGGGCGTACGCCCAGGGAGCAGCGGTTGTCCGAGCCCACGATGTGGCGGCCACTGTGGGGGCTATGAAAGTGGTGGCGGCATGAAGGGCAAGTGGGGGCCATGAGGGCGGTCGCAACATGAAGGGCAAGTGGGCGGCGGGCATCTGCCCGCGCAACTTCTACTGGATCATGAAGGATCGACTGGCGATCTGCGAGCGCCCGGGAGGGCGAGGGGAGAGCCACCGTCGGGTTCGGCGCACCGAGGAGATCAACTGGATTCGCCAGCAGGGATTTACCCGGGTCGTGTCATTGATCCCGTCCACCCACAACCTCCACAACTACAGCGAGCAGAACATCGCCTGGAGTCACTGGCCAATCGCCGACAACGAGGATTACACCACCCGACTCGGCCCGCTGTTCACGGAGTTGCAGCTGCTGTTGGCCAAGGGGGAGAAGCTGCTGGTCCACCGCCGGGGTCTGGGCGACGAGGTGTGCGGGTTCATGGCCGGTTATCTGGTGTGGACGGGGATGGTTCCCAGCGAGTCGCAGGCGGTAGTGGTAGTGGAGAAGATGACCGAGCGCCCTATCGGCTCGGTGGGGCGTCGCATCGTGAACGCGGCCGCGGCGCTCCCCGAGCCAGAAGTGCAGCTCTCCCTGGTCGAAGAGCTCGATGAGCACGGGGAACAGTCAGAGGAGACTCCCGCAGATGACTGAGGACCGCGTACTGCTTCGGGGCCTTCGGGTCATGGCCCTGTGCGGGGCGCTTCCCGAGGAAAGGGACCGGGCGCAGCCGTTCGAGCTGGATGTGGACATCGGAACGGATCTGGAGCCGTCGGGGCATTCCGACGACTTGGGCGACACCGTCGACTACGGAAGGGTGTGCGCCGACGTTGCTGCGGCAGCCGAGGGCGAGCAGTTCACTCTGATGGAGACCATGGCCCAGCGGGTGGCTGAGACGTGCTTGCTCGCAGATCAACGGGTGGAGTGGGTAACCGTGGAGGTTCGCAAGCTCCGCCCACCGGTGCCCCAGCAGCTTTCGACCAGCGGCGTTCGCATCACTCGCCACCGGCAATGACCAGGGCTTTTCTTGGCTTGGGGTCCAACTTGGGCGACCGCATGGGTTACCTCAAAGACGCAGTGGCCGCCATGGACGACTGCGTCGCGGTTTCTGGGATATACGAAACCGACCCGGTGGGAGGTCCCGATCAGGGCCGATACCTGAACGTGGTCGCCGAACTGGACACCAGTCGGTCGGCCCGCGACCTATTGGAGCTTTGCCAGATGCTGGAGGCGGCCGCCGAGCGGGTGCGAGACGTCCGCTGGGGCCCCCGTACGCTGGATGTCGATGTGCTGTGGGTGGACGGAGAAACGGTGGACGAGCCCGATTTGGTGGTGCCCCATCCCCGTATGTTCGAACGGGCATTTGTGATGGTGCCGCTAGGCGAGTTGGCTCCCGACCTGGCCGAGGGGTGGTCCGATCCCGCGAATGGCGATTGCCGCAGGCTGGGCGACTGGGATGAGCTTGTCCCTCCAGCGAGCGAGGGCATTTCGTGAGTGCCGTCACCGGTATTCCCATGGTCGAACAGGTGTCTGAGCTGCGGGCCGCGCTGGATGCTGCCCGTCGCGACGGCGGCTCAGTCGGCTTGGTGCCCACCATGGGCTATCTCCACGAAGGCCACCAATCGCTGGTGACCCGCTCGGCGAGCGAGAACGACCTGACCGTGGTGAGCATCTTCGTCAACCCCCTTCAATTCGCTGAGGGAGAGGACTACGGGACCTACCCCCGGGATCTGGATCGGGATCGGGAGATGTGCACGGCCGCGGGGGCTGGGCTGATCTTTGCTCCACCCACCGAGGAGATGTATCCGCAGACTCCGGTCACCGCCGTGACGGTCAAGGGGCTCAACGCCGTGCTCGAGGGCCGGTTCCGACCCACCCACTTCGATGGCGTCACCACCGTGGTGGCCAAGCTGTTCGCGTTGCTGGGGCCGGGTCGGGCCTATTTTGGGGAGAAGGACTACCAGCAGCTGGCGATTATCCGTCGAATGACCGCCGATTTGTCTTTGCCGGTGGAGGTGGTGGGCTGTCCTACTTTTCGGGAGCCCGACGGCCTGGCCATGTCCAGTCGCAACGTCTATTTGTCGCCCGATGAGAGGCCGGCAGCCACCGTGCTGTGGCGGTCGCTCCAAGCCGGGCGGGAGGCGGTGGTGCAGGGCAGCCGCGACCCCGACGAGGTGGAGGCGGTGATGGCCGCGGTGCTGGCCGCTGAGCCCAAGGCGTCCCCCGACTATGCCGCGGTAGTCGACGCAATCACGCTGGATCGACCCGATGTGCTGGATGGCGAGCTGCGTCTGTTGGTGGCCGCCCAGGTGGGCCGAGCCCGCCTCATCGATAACGTCGGAGTTGACTGTGACCGGCTTTGACCCTCCAATGCAGGAGGTGCAGGCCGCGGTCGAGCTGGCCTTGGCCGAAGATGTGGGGCCACTGGGCGATCTCACGTCGTCTCTTGTCCCCCCTGGAGACATCACCGCGGAGATCACCGCTCGAGACTCTGGTCGTTTGGCGGGGCGGGCCTGTGCCACCGAGGTGTTCCGGCAGGTGGATCCCTCGGTGACGGTGGAGTGGCATGCCGCCGATGGCGACCCGGTGGCCCCTGGTCAGCGGTTGGCCGTGGTTGCCGGGCCCCGGGCCTCGGTGCTGACCGCGGAGCGCACCGCATTGAACTTCTTGAGCCACCTGTCGGGTATCGCCACCGAGGTATCCCGGTACGTTGCGGCCGCGGCGTCGGCCGGTGTGGGCCGCGCCCGCATCCGGGACACCCGCAAGACGACGCCCGGTCTGCGGGTGTTGGAGAAGGCCGCGGTTCGGGCCGGCGGGGGCGACAACCACCGGATGGGGCTGTCGGAATGGGTCATGTTCAAGGACAACCACTTGGCGGGGATGTCCATCGCCGACGGGGTGACGGCCGCTCGCAGAAGCTGGCCGGATCGCATCGTCTATGTGGAGTGCGACCGCATCGAGCAGGTCGAAGAGGCATTGGCTGCGGGGGCAGATGCCCTGCTGCTGGACAATATGACTCCCGATGGGGTGCAGGCCTGCGTGGCCCGGGCCGCAGGACATGACTGCCTCCTGGAGGTGAGCGGCGGTATCACACTGGAGACGGTGGCCGAGTACGCAGCCACCGGCGTGGACTTCATCTCGGTGGGCCGCATCACCAACTCGGCTCCGGTGCTTGACATCGGGCTCGACTTTGGCAATGTTCCGGTCAACGCAGAAGAGGAGTAAACAAGGGTTCCTATGCTGTTAGCCCTCGACATCGGCAACACCCAGACCGTGGTCGGTCTCTATGAAGCCGAGCGTGCTGAGGATTGCCGGGCCGAAGACGGCCTGATCGAGCACTGGCGGCTGTCTACCGTGCACGAGCGCACCCCCGACGAGGTCGCGGTGCTGCTGCGCAGCCTCTTGGACAGCGTGGACGTGGCCATGGAGGACGAATTGACCGGGGTGGCGGTGTGCTCCGGGGTGCCCCAGATCCGGGAGAGCGTGCGGATGATGGTGCAGCGCTACCTCGACTTCGACCCGGTGGTAATCGAGCCCGGCACCCGCAGCGGTATTCCCATCCTGTATGACAACCCCCGCGAGGTGGGTGCCGACCGAATCGCCAATGCGGTGGCCGCCCATCACCTCTACGGCGGTCCCGCGGTGATTGTCGATTTCGGAACCACCAACAACTTCGACGTGGTCTCCGAGGCCGGCGAGTTCTTGGGCGGGGCCATCGCGCCGGGCATCGAGGTCAGCCTGGAAGCCATGGTGGGCCGAGCGGCCGCCTTGGGCCCGGTGGCGCTCACCGAGCCCCGCAGTGTGATCGGCAAGACCACGATGGAGTCGATTCAATCGGGGGTCATCTACGGGTTCGTCGCCCAGATCGACGGCATGGTGACCCGATTCGCCAAGGATCTGGCTGGCGAGGCGGTCGTGATCGCCACCGGCGGGCTGGCCCACCTCATTGCCCCGCTGTCGGACACCATCCAGTACGTCGAGCCCTACCTGACCCTCCACGGCCTGTGGCTGGTCCACGGCCGCAACCAGTAGGCCGACCAGTGAGCACGCCCTATCGGTTCGAGGCCACTGCCTCCGCCGCCGACTGCCACCAGCGCCACGGCGACATTGAGGCCGGCACCGAGACCGGCCAGACGGTGTCGGTGGCGGGGCGGATCATGCTGCGCCGAGTGCAGGGCAAACTGGCGTTCGCCACCCTCCAAGACGCCACCGGGCGCATCCAGCTTTTTGCCCCCGCCAAGGTCACACCCGACTACGACGGGTTCTGCGCTTTGTCTCTGGGGGATTGGGTCGGCGTGAGCGGCGAGGTGATGAAGACCCGCAAAGGGGAGCTGTCGGTGAAGGTGGAGGAGTGGGATCTGCTGGCCGAGGCCCGGCGGAGCTTTCCCGACAAGTGGCACGGGCTGTCGGACCCCGACATCCGGTTCCGCCAGCGCTATGTGGACCTGTGGGTGACCGAGGAGGCCCGCCAGACCTTCCGACTGCGCTCGGAGATGATGTCGCTCACCCGCCGCTGGCTGGAGGATCGGGATTTCGTCGAGGTGGAGACGCCGGTGTTCCACCCGGTGCCCGGCGGCGCGCTGGCCCGGCCGTTCAGCACCCACCACAACGCGCTGGATATGGAGCTGTTCTTGCGGATCGCCCCCGAGCTGTACCTGAAGCGGCTGGTGGTGGGCGGTTTGGAGCGGGTGTATGAGATTGCCCGAGTGTTCCGCAACGAGGGGATCTCCACCCGCCACAATCCCGAGTTCACCATGCTGGAGCTGTACTGGGCCTACGCCGACTACGGCGACATCATGGAGCTGGTCGAACAGCTGGTGGCCCACCTGGCTCAGGAGCTGAAGGGCACCACCAAGATCAGCTACGGCGGCCGGGAATTGGACCTGACCCCGCCGTGGCCCCGCTCCCGGTTCGTCGACCTGCTGGCCGCCCACAGCGGCTTGGACGTGGACCTCGACACCCCTCTGGCCGAGCTGCGGTCGCACTGCGCCGACCGGGAGATCCCGGTGGAGGATCGCTGGGGGCCGGGGAAGCTGCTGTTGGAGCTGTACGAGAAGACCACCGAGGCCGAGTTGTGGGGCCCGGTGTTCGTGTGCGACTACCCCAAGGAGGTGTCCCCGCTGGCCCGGGAGCACCGCGACCACCCCGGCTGGGTGGAGCGCTTCGAGGCCATCGTGGCCGGCCGGGAGCTGGCCAACGCCTTCAGCGAGCTGACCGACCCCGAAGAGCAGCGGGCCCGCTTCGAAGACCAGGCGGCTGATCGGGATGCGGGCGACGCCGAGGCCATGGCGGTGGACTGGGACTACCTGCGGGCCCTGGAGTTCGGCCTGCCCCCCACCGGCGGTCTCGGGGTGGGCATGGACCGCCTGGCCATGCTGCTGGCCGACGTCCCCAGCATCCGCGACGTGATCCTGTTCCCCACCCTCCGCCCCGAACCCCCGGAGCGCCCCGCGCCTCCAGAGAGTTAAACAGCTCCTGCGGCTGCCCGCGGCCTAGCGGTCGCCAAGGGGGATGCGGGCTCGGTCGATGAGGTGGTCGGTGGCCACCTGCAAGGCGGCGGTCGCAGTGGTGGGAGGCAGCGACTCCAGGCTGGCTGAGGCTTGGTTGACGTAGTCATTGGCCACGTCTAGAGCCTCTTCCACGCCGCCGCTGGTCCGCACCAGTTGCAGGGCCGAGCGGACGGTGGAATCTGACACCGTGGCACCCAGCAGCTCGAGAAGCTGCGGGCCGCAGTCGCTCTTCAGCGCTCGGATCACCGGCAGGGTGTAGATGCCCTCGTGCAGGTCGTTGCCCGACGGCTTCCCTAGGTGCTCGTCGGTGGCCACGATGTCCAAAATGTCGTCCACCACCTGGAAGGCCAGGCCGTAGAACCGGCCGAACTCGGTGAGGGTGTCGATCGTCGGGCGGTCCAATCCGGCCACCAGGCCACCGATGCGGCACGAGGTGGCCAGCAATGAGGCGGTCTTGCCCTCGATGGAGTCGGTGTAGGAGGTTTCGGTGCGGTCGGGGTTGCCGGTGTCTTGCAACTCCCGAACTTGGCCCTCACACAGCCGCCCGATGGTGGCGGCCAGCAGCCCGGCCACCTCGGTACCCAGCGATGCCGCAAGTTCCGATGCCCGGGCCAGCAAGAAATCCCCGGCCAGAATGGCCCGCAGGTTGCCCCACTTGGCGTTCACGCTGGCCACGTTGCGCCGCACCTGGGCCTCGTCCATCACGTCGTCGTGGTACAGCGACCCCAGATGAACCAGCTCCACCGCCACGCCGCCGGTGATCACGTCTTCTTCGGCCGGCGCCGGATCAGCCTGGGAGATGGCCGCCGATGCGATCACGAATCCCGGCCGCACCCGCTTGCCCCCGGCCTGGATCAAGTGACCGGCCACCTCGGTGAGGAAGGGGTCCTGGGTTTTCACCGAGTCCTCCAGCCGCAACTCCAGCCGGTCGAGGTCGCGCGCCATGGAGGGAATCAGATCGAGGGGGCTGCGAGCCACGCCCGTCAGCGTAGTGGCACCATCCCCAAATTCCCCCACCCAACGCCGGTTGAGGCCTTATCGGCAGCCCCGATCCCAGGTTCGGTTGGGGCTACGGGAACGAAATGGGGGGGTGGGGTGGTTACACTCAGAGTTGAACCCCTATCGGGAGATTGCCGTGTTCGAGAGATTCACAGATCGTGCTCGCCGTGTCGTTGTGCTGGCCCAGGAAGAGGCGCGCCTGCTCCACCACAACTACATCGGCACCGAGCACATCCTGCTGGGCCTCATCCATGAGGGCGAAGGAGTGGCGGCCAAGTCGCTGGAGTCGCTGGGCATTTCCCTGGAAGCGGTGCGCAACCAGGTGGAGGAGATCATCGGCCAGGGCGGGTCGTCCCCGTCAGGCCACATCCCGTTCACCCCCCGGGCCAAGAAAGTGCTGGAGTTGTCGCTGCGGGAGGCGTTGCAGCTCGGCCACAACTACATCGGCACCGAGCACATTCTGTTGGGCCTGATCCGAGAGGGCGAGGGCGTGGCCGCCCAGGTGCTGGTCAAGCTGGGGGCCGACCTGTCCCGGGTCCGCCAGCAGGTGATCCAGCTCTTGTCGGGTTATGGCGGCCCCCAGGGCTCGGGATCGCCGGATAAGGCCACCACTTCTCCCGGCGACCGCGGCGAGACGGGATCAGGTTCGCTGGTGCTCGACCAGTTCGGCCGCAACCTCACCAAGCTGGCCAAAGACAGCGGGCTCGACCCGGTGATCGGCCGGCAGCGGGAGACCGAGCGGGTCATGCAGGTGCTGTCGCGGCGCACCAAGAACAACCCGGTGCTGGTGGGCGAGCCCGGTGTGGGCAAGACCGCCATTGTGGAGGGCCTGGCCCAGAAGATCGCGGCCGACGACGTGCCCGAGACCATCCGCAACAAGCAGCTCTACACCCTCGACTTGGGCGCGCTGGTGGCCGGATCGCGCTACCGGGGCGATTTCGAGGAGCGCCTCAAGAAGGTGCTCAAGGAGATCAAGACCCGGGGCGACATCATCTTGTTCATCGACGAGCTGCACACCCTGGTGGGTGCGGGCGCGGCCGAGGGCGCCATCGACGCTGCGTCGATCCTCAAGCCCATGCTGGCCCGGGGCGAGCTTCAGACCATCGGGGCCACCACCCTCGACGAGTACCGCAAGCACTTGGAGAAGGACTCTGCGCTCGAGCGCCGATTCCAGCCCGTGAAGGTGGAAGAGCCCACCATCGCCCACACCATCGAGATTCTCAAGGGCCTGAGAGACCGCTACGAGGCCCACCACCGGGTCACCATCACCGACCAGGCGCTGGTGGCGTCGGCCAACCTGGCCGACCGCTACATCTCCGACCGCCATCTGCCCGACAAGGCCATCGACCTCATCGACGAGGCTGGGTCCCGCCTGCGCATCAAGCGGATGGACACTCCGACCGACTACAAGGACTTCGAGACGCAGCTCTCCCAGGTCATGGCCCAGAAGAAGAGCGCGGTGGAGCAGCAGGACTTCGAAGAGGCCGGACGGCTGCGGGACCAGGAAAAGGAGCTGCTGGCCGGCAAAGAGCAGATGGAGGAGGAGATCCGGGCCAAAGGCGTGGACCTGTTCGACGAGGTGGACGAGGAGGCGGTGGCCGAGGTGCTGTCCATCTGGACCGGCATCCCCGTCTACAAGCTCACCGAGGAGGAGACGGCCAAGCTCCTGCGCATGGAAGACGAGCTGCACAAGCGGGTTGTCGGCCAGGAGGACTCCATCAAGGCGGTGTCGCAGGCCATCCGCCGCACCCGGGCCGGGCTCAAAGACCCCAAGCGGCCCAGCGGGTCGTTCATCTTCCTGGGCCCGTCGGGAGTGGGCAAGACCGAGCTGGCCAAGACGCTGGCCGAGTTCCTGTTCGGCGACGAGCAGGCCCTCATCGCCCTGGACATGTCCGAGTACATGGAGAAGCACACCGTCAGCCGCCTAGTGGGCTCGCCGCCGGGCTACGTCGGCTACGAGGAGGGCGGGCAGCTCACCGAGGCGGTGCGCCGCAAGCCGTTCTCGGTCGTCCTGTTTGACGAGATCGAAAAAGCCCATCCCGACGTGTTCAACACCCTCCTGCAAATTTTGGAGGAGGGTCGCCTGACCGACAGCCAGGGCCGGTCGGTGGACTTCCGCAACACCGTTTTGATCATGACCTCCAACCTGGGCACCCAGAACCTGCGCAAGGCCAACCTGGGGTTCACCAAGGCTGACGAGGCCATCACCTACGAGCGCATGAAGGAGAAGGTCACCGACGCCCTCAAGGACCACTTCCGCCCCGAGTTCTTGAATCGCATCGACGAGGTCATCGTGTTCCACGAGCTGACCCGCGAAGAGGTGACCCGGATCGTGGATTTGATGATCAAGCGGTTGCAAGACCAGCTTGAGGCTCAGGGCATCGGGCTGGAGCTCACCGAATCCGCCAAGGTGTTGCTGGCCCTGCGGGGCTACGACCCCACGTTGGGGGCTCGCCCGCTGCGCCGGGCCCTTCAGCGGCTGGTGGAGGATCCGCTGTCGGAGCGGCTTCTGTGGAAGGAGTTCCGAGCCGGCGAGACGATTCTGGTGGACGCAGAGGACGACCCCGACGAACCCGGCTCCGAGCGGATCTGCTTCCGAGCGATCGAGGGTTTCGAACCGCCCCCGGTGGAAGAACTGGCCGGCGCATAATCGACATGCCCGTGTGGGTTCGAAGGGGGGCCGCGAGGCAACGGGCTGGCGTGTCTGCAATGGCCAAGAGGGGGGCGCTCCTTCTTGTGCTGCTTCTGGGGCTGACCGCCTGTCAGATCGACATCGAGGTGGGCATCGGCTTCAACGAGGACGGCTCCGGGGTGGTCACGGTTGACGTGGCGCTGGACGAGCAGGCCATGGCGCTGAACCCCGACATCACCTCGCTGCTGTTGACCGACGACATCGAGAATCCGGCATCGGGGTGGTCGTACAACGAGCCCCGAATCGACGAGCAGGGCCGCACCAGCTTCTCCGCATCCAAGCCCTTCGGCTCTCCCGAGCAGCTCGAGTTGGTGCTGGCCGAGATCTTCATCTCTGACGACGTGTTCCGGGACTTCACCTTTGAGCGCGACACCTCATTCGCCAAGATCGACTATCGCGTGACCGGGGTGGTCGATCTGTCGGACGGCATGGACCTGTTCACCGACCCCGAGCTCACTGATCGCCTGGGCGGCGAACCCTTCGGCGAGCCGACCCCCGACTTGGAGAGCGCCTTGGAAGGGGTCACCATGCGGGTGGTGCTGGACTTGCCGGTGGGTCCCGAGCGGGAGGAAATCCTGGAGTTCGGGGGAGACCGGGCGACGCGCCTTGAGATGACCGCCCAAGATGAGAGCGGAACGGCGGTGGTCCTCCGATGGGTGGCCTGGCTGGCATTCGCTCTGGTGGGCCTCTCGGTGCTGATCGCCGTGGCCGGCTACCTGTTGGAGCGCCGGGCCCGCGACCGCAGCATCGACCCGACGGTGACTCAGGAGACCCTGGCCCGGACCACCGGTTCCGCTCCGGCGCAGCCCCCGCCCAAACGGTTGCGGATGGTGGTGTTGAACCCGCTCGGTGTGCTGTTCGAGCCGGCCGACGAGCCGGCCAAGCTGCTGGCTTCTTTTGCGGCCGAGCGCGGCATTGAAAGGGACGACGAGGAAGTGGAGCAGCTCCACCACCAGGCGGTATTGGGCCGGATCACCCCGGGAGAGCTCTGGTCTGGGCTTGGTTTGGACGACGATCCCGCCGAGCTCACCGAGCAGTTCTTGGACCAGTACACGGTGCGCTCTGGCGCCCGGGACTTTGTGACCGAGATGACCCGCCGCGATCTGCCGGTGGCCTGTCTCACCAACGACATCTCCCCGTGGTCGTCGGCTCTGCGGGATCGGCTCGGTATGGAGGGCGTGGACACCTGGATCGTGAGCAGCGATGTGGGGGTGTGCATGCCCGGGCCCGGTATCTACGAGGCATTGCGCCGCACCACGTCGGTGCCCTACGAGAACTCGCTGCTAGTGGATGTGGTGGCCGAGCATCTCGACGCCGCCCAGGCGCTGGGCATGTCTACTGCGCTGTTGGCTGATGCCCGTCCCAAAGCAGGCGAGGCACCCGGCCACGCCGTAGTGACCAGCTTCTCCGACTTCTTCCGCCGCCGACCGCGTTCTTAGCCCAGTAGCTGGGCTGTCTGGACGGCGAAGTACGTCAGCTCAGCAGTTCGGCAGCCTGCGTCGCAAAGTAGGTGAGGATGACGTCGGCGCCGGCGCGGCGGATCCCGGTGAGGGTCTCGGTGATGATGGCCTGTTCGTCTAGCCAACCCGATGCCGCAGCCGCCTTGACCATGAGGTACTCGCCGCTCACCTGGTAGGCGGCCACCGGCACCACCGAGACCTCGGCGAAGCGCCTCACCACGTCGAGGTAGGGCCCGGCCGGCTTGACCATGACCATGTCGGCGCCCTCGGCGATGTCCAGCTCCATCTCCCGCAGAGCCTCCCGGCTGTTGCCCGGGTCCATCTGGTAGGTCTTCTTGTCGCCGGAGCGGGGAGCCGAGTCGAGCGCGCCCCGGAACGGCCCGAAGAACGCCGAGGCGTACTTGGCGGTGTAGGCGCAGATGCCCACCTCGGTGTGGCCGTGGTGGTCGAGCGTCTCCCGTATGGCTCCCACTCGGCCGTCCATCATGTCACTGGGGGCCACGATGTCGGCCCCGGCGTCGGCGTGGGTCAGGGACTGGCGGCACAGCACGTCCACGGTCTCGTCGTTCACGATGGTGCCGTCGGGGGCCACGATGCCGTCATGGCCATCGCTGTTGTAAGGGTCGAGGGCCACGTCGGTCATCACTACCGTGTCGGGGTGGGCGGACTTGATGGCCCCGATGGTCTGGGGGATCAGCCCGTCGGGGTTCCAGGCCTCGTCGCCGGTGGGGGTCTTCAGATCATCGGGAGCGGCCTCGAACAGCACCACGGCCTGGACCCCCAGGTCGGCGGCCCGCCCCACCTCGCCCACCAGCCCCTCGACGCTCCAGCGGTTCACACCGGGCATCGAGTCGATTGCCTCGTCGGGGCCCCGGTGTACGAACAGAGGCAGCACAAAGTGGGCCGGGCTGAGCTCGGTCTCGCGCACCATGTCCCGAATGGCCGGGGTGCGACGGTTGCGCCGGGGCCGGGCGGTGAGCTCCAAATGCGGGTGGGCCATGCCCCCAATGCTCCCATCTCTGCTCCTGTCGCGCACTGCCGGTGGGCTAAACAAGGGCCATGCGCATCGAGTTGTCGACGGGAACGGCGGCTGAGCTGGTACGGGTGGAGGGGGCTGAGCGAGGACTGGTGCTGATCCCCGACCTAATGGGGCTGCGGCCCCTGTTCGACGACCACGTGGCCCGCTTGGCCGCTGAGCAGGGATGGACGGTATGCGCTCCCCAGGTATTCGCCGGCCGAGAACACCTGGTGGCCGAGGAGCGGATGGCCGCAGTTCGCGAGCTGGTGGACGACGAGGTGCTGGCCGACGTGCTGGCTGCGGCCGACGCCACCGAGTGCGAAACGGTGGTGCTCACCGGGTTCTGCATGGGCGGCATGTACACCATCAAGGCCGCAGCCACCGGGCGGTTCCACCGGTCGGCCGCCTTCTACGGGATGATCCGAATACCCGACGACTGGAAGGGCCCTGGCCAGGGGGAGCCGCTCGAGCACCTGGCCGCAGGAGAGCCGTGCCCGCTCTTAGCGATCATCGGCACCGAAGATCCGTTCACGCCGCCCGACGACGTGGCCGCCCTAGAGGCGGCCGGTGCGGTGGTCGTGTCCTATGAGGGGGCCGATCACGGTTTTGTCCACGATCCGGTCCGCCCCGCCCACCGGCCCGATGATGCGGCCGACGCCTGGGCTCGGGTCATCGAGTTCCTGAGCGAGTAGAGGCCCGGCGATGACGGACCGGCTCTCGGTTTGGACGGTCATTGTGGCCGCGGGCTCGGGCACCCGCTTCGGAGGCGCCAAGCAGTACCTGGAACTGGCTGGCGCCCGAGTGGTGGACCGCAGCGTGGCTGTGGCCGCCAAGGTGAGCGACGGGGTGGTCGTGGTGGTTCCCGCCGATGACGTAAGCGCCGAATCAGCCCGTTTGACCGCCACCACGGTGGTGGCCGGAGGGCCGAGCCGGGCCGCCTCGGTCCGCAACGGGTTGGCCGCGGTGCCCCACGACGCGGCCATTGTCTGCGTCCACGACGCGGCCCGCCCGCTAGCTGGCGCCGATGTGTACCAAAGAGTCATCGACGAGGTGCGATCAGGTGCGGCTGGGGCGGTACCGGTGGTGCCGGTAACCGATACCATCCGCAGCGTGGATGGGGGAGCGGTGGACCGCAGCACGCTGCAAGCGGTACAGACCCCGCAGGCCTTTCAGGCCGAACTGCTGCGGATGGCCCATGCCGACGCCGCCGAGGCCACCGACGATGCCAGCTTGGTGGAGGCAGCCGGCCATGCCGTAGTTGCAGTGGAGGGCCATCCCCGCAATATCAAGATCACCCATCCCGACGATTTGGCCGCCGCCGAGGCATGGTTGGCGACATGAGCGGGGAGATGCGAGTCGGCCACGGGTTCGATACCCACCGGTTCAGCGACGACCCCGACCGGCCCTTGATCCTGGGCGGGGTGCGGTTCGAGGGCGTACCGGGCTTGGTGGGCCACAGCGACGGTGACGCCGTGGCCCATGCGGTGACGGACGCCCTGTTGAGTGCGGCCGGGCTCGGCGATATCGGTGTGCTGTTCCCCGACACTGACGACAAGTGGGCCGGTGCCGACAGCCTTGGATTGCTGGCCGATGCCGTGGCCCGGCTGGGCGACGCCGGCTGGCGGGTGGTGAACGCCGACTGCACGGTGGTGGCCGAGGCCCCCCGCATCGCCCCCCGGCGGGATGAGATGCAAGCCCGACTCAGCGAGGTGATCGGGGCCCCGGTCATGGTGAAGGGCAAGCGGGCCGAGGCAATGGGAGCGCTGGGGCGGGGCGAGGGCCTGGCCTGCTGGGCGGTGGCCCTCATCGAGCGCCAGTGAGCGCGCAAGGACCGAGGGGCGGCAACCGGCGAGGTCGGGGCGGCGGCCCCAACAGGGGCGCCAACCGGAGCCAGGGTAAGGGCCGACCCCCAGGCGACCATCAGCGCAGCCGCCGCCAACAGGCCGGCTTGGGCGGCGACCGGGTGGAGGGCCGCCAAGCGGTGCGAGAGCTGCTCCTGGCGGGCACCCGCCCGGTGCGCGAGGTTGTGGTGGCCGCGGGGCAGAACCCCACCGGGGCGTTGGCCCAAGTGATGGAGTTGGCCGCCGAGCTGCGGGTGCCCGTCAAAGAGGTGGCCCGCTCCAAGTTCGAGTCGATGGCCAACACCGAGGCCCCTCAGGGCGTAATCGCCCGGGCCGCCCCCCTAGCCGAGCACGATCTGGAGGAGTTGGCCCGTCCCCCCGATGGCCGCCCCCCGTTCTTGCTGGTGATCGACGGTGTCACCGATCCGGGCAACGTGGGGGCCGCCCTGCGCACCGCCGAGTGCGCCGGGGTCACCGGGGCGGTGCTGGGACGCCACCGCTCGGCCCACATCACCCCCGCCGCCGCCAAAGCGGCCGCGGGGGCCATCGAGCACGTACCGATGGCGGTGGTGCCCGGCATCCCCAACGCGCTGGCCCGCCTGTCTGAGCTAGGGGTTTGGACGGTGGGCCTAGACGTGGCCGCGCCCACCTCGGTATACGAGATAAGCGTGGCTGCCGAGTCAGTGGCCCTAGTAGTGGGCAGCGAAGGCCGAGGCCTGTCCCGCCTAGCCCGCCAACGCTGCGACGTAGTAGCCGCCATCCCCCTGAAAGGACACCTAGCCTCCCTAAACGCCGCCGCCGCCGTAGCCATAGGCACCTTCGAAGTAGCCCGCCACCGCCAGGCTGACCGCTAGGGCTGGGGTGGGGCGAGGGTGTCGGTGATTAGGGTTTGGGCTACGGCGTTGAGGGCTTCGGCTTCGGTGGCGCCTTCGGTGAGAGCCTCGTTGTATACGGCTAGTTGGCGGTCGGCTGAGGTGCCGCGTTGGCAGATGGTGCGGGCGTGCTCCACCTCTTTCACGCAGTCGAGGGCTTCGGCGTCGGGGCGGACCAGTTCGATCATCTCCTCCACCAGGTCGGGCATCGGCACCATTTCGCCCTTGCCGAAGTCGATGAGGCGGTCGCTGATTCCGTAGCGCTCGGCCCGCCACAGGTTCTCCGACACGAGGAAGTTGGCGTAGCTGCGCCACCGGCGGTTCTCCACTTTGAGCCTCCACAGCATCCGCAGCAAACAGACGTACATGGCGGCCACGGCCACCGTGTCCTCCATCCTCGTGGGCAGGTCGGTAACTCGCATCTCCAGGGTGGGGTAGCGCTCCGACGGGCGGATGTCCCACCACACCTTGGTGGAGTCCTCGATGACCCCGGCCTTCACCAGCACGTCCACGTGGCGCCGGTACTCGGCCCACGAGTCGAATTTCTCCGGCAGCCCAGTGCGGGGCAGCGACCGGAACACCGCCATGCGGTAGCTCTTGAGGCCGGTGTTTCGGCCCTCCCAGAACGGCGACGAGGTGGAAAGGGCCAGCAGGTGGGGCAGGAAGTAGGTGACCTGGTTCATCAAGTCCACCCGCAGGTCGGGGTCTTCGATGCCGACGTGGACGTGCAGGCCGGAGATGACCAGCCCCCGGGACACGCCTTGGAGATCGTCAGCCAGGGCCTGGTAGCGCTCTCCCTCGGTCACCTTCTGCTGGTGTGGGCTGGCGAACGGGTGGGATGACGCCGCGATAGGGGCTAGCCCGTAGTCGGCGGCGGCCTCGGTGACGGCAAGGCGCAGAAGCCCGATGTCGGCCCGCAGGTGCTTGAAGTCGGTGCAGATGCCGGTGCCGATCTCAAGCTGCGAGCTGAACAGCTCCCGAGCGACGAGACCATGGTGCAGGTCGGCCACCTTCTCCAGGATCCCGGGCGGCTGCTCGGTGATCAGGGCGCCGCTCTCCCGCTCCACAAGGAGGTACTCCTCCTCGATCCCGATCGACCAGGCCGGTTCCTCTGCCACTGGAACTCCTCTCCAACAACTACTGCGAGGCTATGTGGCTTTGACGTGTCGAGGCAGCTTCACACCGGCAGGCATTCAATTTGAGCCCGAGACAGGAATCGAACCTGCGACCTGCTGTTTACAAGACAGCTGCTCTGCCGACTGAGCTACTCGGGCGCTGGGCTTTGTTGGCGGGAGGCTGCTCGAGCCGCCCGATTAAGAGCATAAGGGCTGCCGTTTGGGGAGGGTGCTTGAATAGCGCCTAGTGGTGGGTAACGCTTGTGGAATGGCTCTCACGAGAAGAGATCGGGCGATCTTGGATTTTGAGCGCACCTGGTGGCAGGAGACCGGGTCGAAGGAGGCTGCGATTCGCGAGCGTTTCGAGCTTTCCACTACCCGTTACTACCAGCTGCTGAACGAACTATTGGAAGAGGCGGATGCAATGGAGTACGACCCGATGGTCGTACGGCGTCTGCGGCGCTTACGCGATCGCCGCAGACGGTCGAAGTTCGGCCAGACCTCGGTCGGCCGACAGCCGTCGCGGTAACAGTCCGGAGCCAGAGGCAATATGGAGTCGAACCGAGTTCCCAACAACCAGATGGCGCTCAAAGGAGTGGTGCTGGTTCTTGCCCTGATCGCCGCGGGCGCATTCGTCCTAGCCCGCGGCCTTGATGACGACGACGACGATTCCTCACCCGTTGCCACTCAGCCAGCGCCCGAGGCGACCATGGAGGCCGAGGAGATCCCAGACCCGGTGGAGACACCGGCAGATAGCAGCGACGCCCCCGCGGCCCCTGCCCCTGAGCCCGAGGTGACCCAGGCCCCCGCCACCGCCACCGAGACCGAGCCCGTTCCTGAAGTGACCCAGCTGCCCGCCGTTTCTCCAGATGAAGAGCTGGAGTGCCGCGATCCGTCCACCATCGGCGTGATGGTGGCCAATGGCACCGATGTGACCGGAGCAGCTGGTCGGCTCTCGGGCGAGTTGAACGCGGCCAACTACGTGACGCTGCCCCCGCACAATGCCAGTCCCCAGACGGGCTCGGCCTTCTACTACCGGGCCGGCTACGAAGTCGACGCCCAGTGCATCGCCAGGCTCTTGGGCGAAAGCGAAAAGCCGTTGTGGCTGATGCCCGATCCTCCTCCCGGAGGCCTCACCCTCGAAACGCTGGGCAACGCATTCGTCCTTATCCTGATCGGACCCGACAGCCTGGCCCAGCGCCCTGGCTGACCGTCGGACAGCCTGAAGGCTGCGACTGCATGCATATCGTTGCCGCCCCCGACAAGTTCCGGGGAACGGCCACGGCTGCCCAAGTCGCCGATGCCGTAGCTTTGGCCGCCGAGCGGGCGGGGGCGACCGCCGATACCGCTCCCATGGCCGACGGGGGCGAGGGCACGCTCGAGGTGGTGGGCGGTGCCAACCGGACAACGACGGTGACCGGGCCCCTGGGCGACCCGGTGGAGGCGCCGTGGCGTCTTCACCGTCACACTGCGGTGATCGAGATGGCCCGGGCCTCGGGCCTGGCCCTGGTAGGAGGGGCCGAAGCCAACGATCCCTTGGGAGCCACCACCTACGGGACCGGGGAGCTGATCGACGCCGCGGTTGAGCGAGGAGCCCGGCGGGTGTTGGTGGGGGTGGGGGGCTCGGCCACCACCGACGGCGGCCTGGGAGCATTGCGAGCGCTGTACCCCACGCAACGGCTCAGGGGGGTGGAGCTGGCAGTGGCTTGCGACGTGAGGACCCGATTCACTGACGCCGCCGAGGTGTTCGGGCCTCAGAAAGGAGCCAGCCCATCGCAGGTGGAGCTGCTGCGCCGGCGTTTGGAGCGGCTCAGCCAGGTCTATGCCGAGACGTACGGGGTGGAGGTGGGCGATCTGGAGGGCTCGGGGGCCGCGGGCGGTCTGGCTGGCGGTCTGGCGTGTGTCGGCGCCGAACTCTGCAACGGCTTCGAGTTGTTGGCTGAGGAGGTCGATCTGTACGGCCGAATCGAGCGGGCCGATCTGGTGGTGACCGGAGAGGGCGCTTTGGACGCCACATCGGTCCAGGGGAAGGTGGTGGGCGGGGTGTTGGACATGGCGGTTGCCGCCGGGGTGCCAGTGCTGACCGTGGTGGGAAAAGTGGACGACCCTGCCCCGGCGGTGTGCGGGGAGCTGGTCAGTCTCAGCGATCGGTATGGCACCGATGCGGCGATGGCCGACACCGTCCGATTGGTCAGCGAGACGGTCTACGACTTTCTGGCCTCGTAGCCGCGCCGCACGCTCAGTGGGCTTGGCGGAAGTAGCCGGTGACTTCGATCAGGGGCGGGCGCTCTTGCATGGTGATCTCGGTGTCGCCCAAGCCGGGACGCCGCAGCGTGATGGCCGTGTTCACCAGGGTGCGGTCGGCCCGATGCAGGGCCACCTGCATGACCTCGGTGGCCTGGGACGACAGCTCGTGCAGCGGGCGATTGCGGTGAAGGCGGGTGCCCAGGTCCACCTGGGCGATGGCGTCGTAGCCCGCCAGCCGCCACACGTCGATGAGCAGCCCCATCTCCACGCCATACCCCTGGACGAACGGCACCCGCTCCAGCAGGTCCCGCCTCCCGGCGTACTCCCCGGCGAGCGGTTGGACGATGTCGTCCAACTCGGGGAACAGAAGGGCGATGAGCGGCCGGGCCACCAGCTCGGTGGTCCGGCCACCGCCTCGCTGGTCGGCGCCCACTGGGCGGTGGTAGAAGCCCTTGCAGTAGCCGATGGAGTTGTCGAGCAGCAATGGCCCCAGCAAGCCGGAGATGAAGTGGGGGCCGAAGTTGGCCACATCGCTGTCGCACCACACCACGATGTCGCCAGTGGACGCGAAGAGTGATTTCCACAGGGTCTCGCCCTTGCCGGGCTGGTTGCCGAGGTGGGTGAGCACGTCGGAGCACGCCACGACCGTCGCCCCGGCATCCTTGGCCACCGCCGCGGTGCGATCAGTGGAGTGGTCGTCCATCACGATCAGCTCGTCTACCAGGCCCAGCTTGTCCATGAGCTCGGCGCGCACCACCTCCACGATGGCTCCCACAGTTTCCTCCTCGTTGCGAGCGGGCAAGCAGACCGACACCGTGGTCGAGCCCTTGTGCTCGGCAAGGTCGGGGGCCGAGAACTCTGCGGCGGCGAATCTCCGCCGCCCGGTCACACTGACCTCCGGTATACGAGTCGTTTCCAGAGCTTCATCCGAATAGCATCATGGCCTATGAGCGTGACCGTGCGGATACCGACCACCCTGCGTCCCCTGGCGGGAGGGGCGAGCGAGGTCACTGTCGAGGGCGGGACAGTCCGCGACGTGATCGCATCGCTGGATGCCACCCACCCCGGATTCATGGATCGCCTGATCGACGAGTCGGGCGGCTTGCACCGGTACGTCAACCTGTTTGTGGACGACGACGACGTGCGGTTCGCCGATGGTCTGGCAACGTCGGTTCCCGACGGCCAGACGGTGGCCATCGTTCCCGCGGTGGCTGGCGGCTGATTTCTCACTACTCAGAGTTTGGCGTTTCGCGCCCCCCTCGGTAACCTTTAGCAGTCTCATACTGAGAGTGCTAAAGGTCGGCAGCAAGAGTCGGCAGAGCGCCGAAAGTACAAAAGGGAGTGTTCGAGGATGCCCAAGATCATCTCATTCGATGAGCAGGCCCGGCGCGCGCTGGAGTCGGGAATGAACCAGCTGGCCGACGCCGTGCGGGTCACGCTCGGCCCCAAGGGCCGCAACGTCGTTCTGGAGAAGAAGTGGGGCGCCCCCACGATCACCAACGACGGCGTGTCCATCGCCAAGGAGATCGAGCTGGAGGACCCCTACGAGAAGATCGGCGCTGAACTGGTCAAAGAGGTGGCCAAGAAGACCGATGATGTGGCCGGCGACGGCACAACGACCGCCACCGTGCTGGCCTGGTCGATGGTGCGCGAGGGGCTGCGGAACGTGGCTGCCGGGGCCAACCCCATGTCCATCAAAAAGGGCATCGAGTCTGGGGTTGACGCTGCGGTGGGGGCAATCCACTCCCAGTCGGTGGATGTGTCCTCTGACAAGGCCCAGATCGCCAACGTGGCCGCCATCTCGGCCGCTGACGCCGAGATCGGCGAGCTGATCTCCGAGGCCATCGACAAGGTGGGCAAGGACGGCGTGGTCACCGTGGAGGAGTCGCAGACCTTCGGCTTGGAGTTGGACTTCACCGAGGGCATGCGCTTCGACAAGGGCTACATCTCCCCCTACTTCGTGACCGACGCCGAGCGGATGGAGGCCGTGTTGGACGAGCCCTACATCCTGTTCGTGGGGTCGAAGATCACCGCGGTGCGCGACATCGTCCCGGTGCTGGAGAAGGTGATGCAGGCGGGCAAGCCGCTGCTGATCATCTCCGAGGATGTGGAGGGTGAGGCTCTGGCCACGTTGGTGGTGAACAAGATCCGGGGCACCTTCAACTCCACCGCAGTGAAGGCACCGGGCTTCGGCGACCGCCGCAAGGCAATGCTCCAGGACATGGCCATCTTGACCGCTGGCCAGGTCATCAGCGAAGAGGTGGGCCTCAAGCTGGAGAACACCACACTCGACCTGCTGGGCCGGGCCCGCAAGGTGGTCATCACCAAAGACGAGACCACGATCGTGGAGGGCGCGGGCGACCGCAGCGACGTGGAGGGCCGCATCTCCCAGATCAAGGGCGAGATCGACAACACCGACTCCGACTACGACCGGGAGAAGCTGCAAGAGCGCCTGGCCAAGCTCTCGGGCGGTGTGGCCGTGCTCAAGGTGGGCGCTGCCACCGAGGTGGAGCTCAAAGAGAAGAAGCACCGCATCGAGGACGCGGTCAGCACCACCAAAGCGGCCATCGAAGAGGGAGTGGTCGCGGGCGGGGGCGTGACCCTGCTGCGGGCCCAGGAGGCAGTGAACAACGCGGCAGAGAGCCTGTCGTCCGACGATGAGGCCACCGGTGCTCGCATCGTGGCCAAGGCATTGGAAGGGCCGCTGGCCCAGATCGCCGTCAACGCCGGCCTCGAGGGCGGCGTGGTCGTTGAGCGGGTCCGCAACCTGGAGGGCAACTCCGGGCTGAACGCGGCCACCGGCGACTATGAGGACCTGCTGACTGCGGGGATCATCGATGCGGCCAAGGTCACCCGCTCGGCACTCCAGAACGCCGGCTCCATCGCCGGGCTGTTCTTGACCACCGAGGCGGTCGTGGCCGACAAGCCCGAGGAGAACGGCGGCATGCCCGGCGGCATGCCCGACATGGACTTCTAGCCCAGAAACACGGGCAACGGCGGTAACGTCGTTGTATGGCCGAGCTTCATCCGGCATGCGCACCGCTCGCGTTCCTTCTCGGCACGTGGCAGGGCACCGGCACCGGGGTGTATCCCACCATTGAGGATTTCTCCTATGCCGAGGAGGTTTCCTTTGCCCATGTGGGAAAGCCGTTCGTGGCCTACGCGCAGAAGACCAAGGACTCCGGCACCGGCCTGCCCCTCCACGCCGAAGCCGGATACCTGCGTCCCCAAGGCGACGGGCGAATCGAGCTGGTGCTGGTGCAACCGTCGGGGATCGCCGAGGTACTGGAAGGCACGGTGGAGGACTGCGACATCCGACTGGCGTCGACCGCGGTTCTGGGCACCCCCTCGGCAAAGCCGGTGACCGCCACCGAGCGGCGTTTCTGGGTGGATGGCGAGGTGCTGCGCTCCTCGGTGGCCATGGCGGCGATGGGACTGGAGCTCCAGCACCACGTGGTCTCCGAGATGTATCGGCTGTCATGACCCGAGGCCGGTCCCAGCGAGTGTTGGTTCGTCATTGGGACGGGAGCAAAGAGCATCGGCGTCCTGACGACCTCGTGGTGGAGGAGCCTCTCACCATTGAGCTCGACGATGTGACCGTCACCACCACCATGCGCACGCCGGGACACGACTTCGAGCTGGCCGCCGGCTTCTGCTTCACCGAGGGCCTCTTGGGCGACGCCTCGGTGACGTCGATTCGGTACTGCGCCACCGAGCCGGCAGCCGACACCGAGTTCAACCTGGTGACAGTGGAAACCGACGGCGCCCCGCCAGCCACCCCCCGCCTGGGCTTGACCACCTCGGCGTGCGGACTGTGCGGGGCCGAGAGCATCGAGGCGCTGCGGGAGCGGCTCAGTCCCCTGCCCGCGAGCGGGCCGCCCATGTCGGCCGACGTGCTGTCTGGGGTGCCCGAGCGGGTGCGGGCCTTCCAAGATCTGTTCGGCACCACCGGGGGAGTGCACGCCGCGGCTTCCTTCGGGGCCGACGGCCAGCCCACCCTGGTGCGAGAGGACATCGGCCGCCATAACGCGGTGGACAAGGTGGTGGGCCGGATGCTGTTGGACGGCAACCTGCCCGCCAGCGGGCTGGGGCTGTTTGTGAGCGGCCGGGCGTCGTTCGAGATGGTGCAGAAGGCGTGGGCGGCGGGATTCGGGGTGCTGGTGGCGGTGAGCGCCCCCTCGGCGCTGGCCGTGGAGACGGCTGCGGCGGCCGGCTTGCGTCTGGCCGGGTTCGTGCGCGACGGCCAACTCAACTTCTACTCCCCGTCTGCATAAGAATCCTGGGCATGCGCCCCCTGCCCAAACTCACACCCGAAAATGAGTTCTTCTGGACCGCCGGGGCCGACGGCGTGCTGCGCTTTCAGTACTGCGAGTCCAGCGGCCGCTACCTCCATCCCCCCGGGGCGGTGTGCCCGGGTTGCGGGGAGCCGCCCGAGATCAGGGAAGTGTCGGGGCGGGCCACGGTGGTCGGGGTCACGGTCAACTACCAGCCGTGGCTGCCCGACATGGAGGTTCCCTATGTGATCGGGCTGGTGGCCATCGAGGAGGACCCCCTGGTGCGCCTCACCACCCTCATCGTGGATGCCGAGCCCGACGACGTGGTGATCGGCCTGCCGGTGTCAGTGCGCTTCGAGCAGCACAAGGACGTGTGGCTGCCGGTATTCGCCCCCACGGGCGAGCCGGCGGTTGCGGCGGACGAGTACCCGGAGCCCGCTCCGGCGCCGGTGCGGGCCATGCCGGTTTCCGACAAGTTCGAGTCGAAGGTGGCCATCACCGGGATCGGGCTGTCGGAGGTGGGGCGACGGTTGGGCCGCGATCCCATGGGTCTGGCCGTAGAGGCATGCCAAGCGGCGGTGGCCGATGCCGGTCTCACCATGGACGACATCGACGGCCTGTCCACCTATCCGGGCGGCGGCGCCAAGGACGGCGGCCACTCCGAAGGCGGCATCTACCCGGTGGCCGACGCCTTAGGCATCGCTCCCACCTGGTTCTGCGGCACCATGGAGACCCCCGGCCAGAGCGGCGCGGTGGTCAACGCCATGCTGGCGGTGGCCGCCGGCCTGTGCCGCCACGTGCTGTGCTTCCGCACCGTGTGGGAGACCACATCGATCGCCTGGGGGAATCGCCAGAACACCGGCGTGGGCGGGGGAGCGCGCATCTCAGGGGAGATGGAGTGGCGGCTGCCCTATGGCGCCATGTCGGCGGGCAACTGGATCGCGCTCATGGCCAGCCACTACTTCCACCGCTACGGCGCCACCCGGGAGCAGCTGGGGTGGATCCCGGTGACCGAGCGGGCCGGGGCGGCCCACAACCCGGTGGCCATCTACCAAGAGCCCATGACCATCGACGACTACCTGGACGCCCGCATGATCACCACCCCGTTCGGCCTGTTCGACTGCGACGTGCCCTGCGACGGCTCCACCGCCCTGGTGGTGTCGGCAGTGGACGCCGCGGCCGACGGCCCCCACCGGCCGGTGCTGGTGGAGGCGGTGGGCACCCAGATGCGCGAGCGGATGTCGTGGGACCAGGGGACGCTGCTGCACGAGCCCATGGTGAACGGTCCCTCGGCCCACCTGTGGAGCCGCACCGATTTGAAGCCCGCTGATGTGGATGTGGCCCTGCTGTACGACGGATTCAGCTTCAACGCCCTGTCGTGGCTGGAGGGCCTGGGCTTTTGCGGCAAAGGCGAGGGGGCCGCGTTCGTGGAGGGCGGCACCCGCATCGCCCGCGACGGGGAGATCCCCCTCAATCCCCATGGAGGCCAGCTCTCGGCCGGGCGGCTCCACGGCTACGGGTTCCTGCACGAGGCGGTGACCCAGCTCCGGGGCCACGGGGGCGGACGACAGGTGGACGACGCCGAGGTAGCGGTGGTCAGCACCGGCGGCGGCCATCCGGGAGGCGCGTTTATTTTTGTGCGGGGATGAACTGGCCTCTTCGTCCGGAGCTGATCCGGTCTGCTAAAAGTGGGCCATGGCTGCATACATCATCGTCAATTATCAGGTCGACAACCCCGAGCTGTACGGGGAGTACATGCAGGGCGCGGCGGGCGCTCTGGGCATCGGCGACGGCGCCGAACTGGTTGCCTTCGACACCGAGTCGGAGGTGGTCGAGGGCGACACCGCTGGCCACCAGACAGTGGTGATCAAGTTCGACTCCAAAGAGAAGGCCCGCGAGGTGTGGGAGTCCGACGCCTACACCGCGGTGGTCGGCAAGCGCCACGACGCCACCAGCCGTCACTTCGCTGTGCTGGTGAACGGCTTCGGCGACTGATCGGATGGTCGGGATTCGGCGGGGAATCGCGGTCTCGGTCGCGGCCGTCGCCTTGATTGCTGCCGCCTGCGGGGGCGGTGACGACGGTCAGGACGGGGTAACGGCAATCCCCTCGGCTCCGGCGACCGAGCCGACCGCTGCACCGGTGGCTCTGCCATCGGACGTTGCCCCAGAGCTGGTGATCGGGCGAGTGCTGCCCGAGACCGGCTCGCTGGCCGCTTCGCTCGGCGGCGCGCTGATTGCCGGCGTCGAGTTGGCGGTGGACGACATCAATGCCCAGGGGGGCAATGTCAAGCTGATTGCCGGCGACTCGGGCACCGACCGGCACGTGGCCCCTGAGACGGTGAACCGCCTGTTGGGCGAGGGGGCCCATGTGATAATCGGGGCCGGCGCATCGGGGGTGTCGCAGTCGATTATCCAAACGCTGTACGACACGCAGATCCCCCAGTGCGCCGCGTCCAACACGTCGCCGTCGTTCAGCACCCAGGCCAACGCCGAGTTCTACTTCCGCACGGTCACCGTCGCAGTGGGCGAGTCGCAGGTAATGGCCAACAGCATGGCCTCCCAGGGCGCTACCAAAGTGGCCATCGCCAACCGGGCCGACGACTACGGCACCTCGCTGGCCCGGCTGCTGGCCGACGACCTTGCCGAGTTGGGGGTGGCCTCCCAGACCGTGACCTTCGATCACGATGCTCCCAGCTTCGACGCCACCGTGGCCGAGATTGTGGAAATGGGGGTGGACGCTGTGGCCCTCATCGCCTTTGAGGAGGGCATCACCATCACCCGCCGGCTTATCGAGATGGGTGTGCCTGGCTGGGCCATCCATCTCACGGCCGGGCAGTTCGACTTCGGTATGCCCGAGCGGGTGAACCCCACCGACCCGACGGTCGTCGACGGGCTGCGGGTGCAGAGCCCGTCTGGTAGTGAGGAATTCAACCAGCGGGTGTTCGAGAAGACCGGGGGCAACGCCATCTACGGGGGACAGGCCTACGACTGCGCGGTGATCCTGGCACTGGCCGCGCTCGCCGCTGGCGGAGTAGACGGCCCAGGGATCATCGCAGCAGTGCCCGAGATCACCCGCAACGGCCAGAAGTGCCGCTCATATGGAGAGTGCGCCGAACTGGTGGTTCAGGGAGTCGACATAGACTACGACGGCGTGTCCGGGCCATTGGAGATGGACGATGTCGGCGACACCACAGTAGGCCGCTACTTGCTCGCCGAGGTCCGCGACGGCGAGTTGGAAGTGATCGAGACTGTAGATGTCACCATTGATCAATGAGCGGGTTTTCGGCCCATGAGTGAGCACCCGGCACCAGTTGAGCCGTCCATAGGGATCGGGGTCGTCCATCTGTTCGGCAAGCTCGGCCCGACAGGTGACCACTCCCGGCAGAAGCGGGACATCAAACGGGCCGTCGAGAACGCCGAGTTCATGGGGGTCCAAGTGGTGACGGTGGCCGTGCTCGGCCACAAGGCCGATATCGGGTTTATGGCCTTGCATGCTGATCTCTGGGAACTGCGGGACTTCCAGACAGCTCTAAGCAAGGCTGGACTCGACATCGTGGACTCCTACGTGTCGCTCACCGAGCTGTCGGAGTACGCCGCCGGACTGCCGGAGGAGACCAAGCAGGCTCGGCTGTATCCCCAGCTCCCCCCTGAGGGGAAGCCGGCGTGGTGCTTCTACCCCATGTCGAAGCGGCGCAACCCTGAGCAGAACTGGTACGAGCTGCCGTTCGAACGCCGCCGGGAGCTCATGTACGAGCACGGGGCCACCGGCCGCACCTTTGCCGGGCGGGTGCTGCAGCTCATCACCGGCTCCACCGGCATCGACGACTATGAGTGGGGTGTGACCCTGTTCTGCACCCACCCCGACGACCTCAAAGAGGTGGTGTACACCATGCGCTACGACGTGGCGTCGGCCCGCTACGCCGAGTTCGGCCCCTTCTACACCGGCATGGTGGCCCCGATCGACGAGGTGCTCAACCAACTCCTGTAGTTATCGGTGGCTAGTCCTTTCTCGTGAGACAGCGGCTGCTGTAGCCTGAAGGGTCGAAACTGCTACTCATCTGATTGCAGGAGGGGAAAATGGCGGAGAAGTTCTGGACTCGGTTGATTGCTTTTCTGGCAATAGTTGCGCTGGTGGCAACTGCCTGTGGCAACGATGACAGTGACGATGAGGCGCCAGGGGCCGAGCCCGCCGAGACTTCCGAAGCAACCCCCGCCCCTGACCCAGGAGAAGGCGGCGATGAGGAGCTTGTCATCGGGTCGATGATGCCGGAAACCGGCGCGCTGGCCTTCTTGTCACCGCCGATGATCCGCAGCATCGCCCTGGCGGTGGAGGACATCCAGGCGGCCGGCGGAAACGTCCGGCTGCTAACCGGCGACACCGGCACCGATCCCGATGTGGCCCCTGAGGCGGTGAACCGGCTGCTGGGCGAGGGTGCCCACGTGATTGTGGGGGCGGCCTCCTCGGGCATCTCGCAGTCGTTCATCCAGACGCTGTACGACGCCCAGATTCCTCAGTGCTCGCCGTCGAACACATCGCCGTCGTTCAGCACTCAGGCCAACGCGGCGTTCTACTTCCGTACCGCGCCGCCCGATCAGGCCGCCGCGCCGGTGCTGGCCAATCTGATTGCGGCCGATGGGGCCACCAACGTGGCCATCGTGGCCCGCGCCGACGACTGGGGCATTGCCCTGTCTGCCCTGCTGGCGAACAGCCTGGCCGAACTGGGAGTGGCTTCCGAGATCATCTCCTATGACGAGGAGGCTTCGGCCTTCGATGCCACCGTCGACCAGGCCACTGGCATGGGGGCCGACGCGGTGGCGCTGGTCTCCTTCGCCGAGGGCGCACAGATCATGCGGGACCTCTTGGAGGCCGGTGTGCCGCCCAGCGCCATGTACGGACCCGACGGCATGTACGACCCGGGGTTGCCCGATCTGGTTGATCCGTCCAATCCGAATGTGGTCGACGGATTCACCGCCATCACTGTGGGCAACACTGCGGGCCAGGCTGGCGATGACTTCGAGGCCCGTTTGGTGGCGTTGATCGGGGATGAGGAGGGTGTGGCCTTTGCCGGCAACTCCTACGACTGTGTGATCGTGATGGCCCTCGCGTCGCTGGCGGCCGGCTCCACCCGGGGCCCCGACATCATCGCCCAGGTTTCCGCGGTCACCTCCGGTGGCGAAAAGTGCTTCTCCTACCGCGAGTGCGCTGGTCTTTTGTCCGATGGCGCCGACATCGACTACGACGGTGTGTCCGGGCCGCTGGAGCTCGACGAGGTGGGCGATCCGAGCTTTGCCCGCTACCAAATCGGCCAGTTCCAAGACGGCGAGCTGGCCGAGATCGGCACCCAGGACGTGAATCTGGATGATCCCTCCGGCGCCGCGCCGGACGCCCCGAGCGCGGCGGGCCAGCCTGAGTTGGTGATTGGGCGGGTTATGCCAGAAACCGGCGCGCTGGCCTTTTTGTCTCCGCCGATGGTGGAGGCGGCCCGGCTAGCCGTCGAGGATGTCCAGGCCGCGGGGGGCAACGTCCGGATGCTGACCGGTGATACCGGCACCGATCCCGATGTGGCCTCCGAGGCGGTGAACCGGCTGTTGGGCGAGGGTGCCGATGTGATCGTGGGAGCGGCCGCGTCGGGCATCTCCCAGTCGTTCATCCAGACGCTGTACGACGCCCAGATTCCGCAGTGCTCGCCATCGAACACGTCTCCGTCGTTCTCTACCCAGGACAACGCCACCTTCTACTTCCGAACCGTGCCGCCCGATCAGGCGGTGTCGCCGATCATCGCCAACGTGGTGGCCGCCGATGGGGCCACCAACGTGGCCATCGTGGCTCGGGCCGACGACTACGGCAACGCGCTGGCTGACCTGGTCAAAGCCGGTTTGGAAGATCTGGGGGTGTCCTCCGAGGTGGTCTCCTACTCCCCGGACGCGCCCAGCTTCGACGACACGGTGACCGAGGTGCAGAGCATCGGGGCCGACGCAGTGGTGCTGATTGCCTTCGGTGAGGGCGCGGGGATCATCCGTGGCTTGCTGGAGGCCGGGGTGCCGGCCCGGGCCATGTATGGATCCGATGGGCTGTTCGACCCGGGCCTGCCCGGCCAGGTCGACCCGTCGGATGCCGGGGTCATCAACGGCATGCAGGTGATCGCCGCCGCGGGCGGGACCGACTTCAGCGCACGGCTCAGCGAGTACACCGGGGCCAACCTGAGCTATGGCGGCCAGTCTTACGACTGCGTGATCGTGATGGCGCTGGCTGCGCTGGCCGCCGGCTCCACCGCCGGCCCGGACATTATCGCCCAGGTGCAGAACGTCACCGGCGGAGGGACCAAGTGCTACGACTACGGCGAGTGCGCTGGCCTGTTGGCCGAGGGCACCGACATCGACTACGAAGGCGTGTCCGGCCCGCTTGATCTCGACGATGTGGGCGACCCCACCTGGGGCCGCTACATCATCGCCCAGTACCAGGGCGGCGACCTCGTCCCCATCGACAGCCAAGATGTGGACGTAACCACCCTGGGCTGACGGAGCATCGGACCGGGGGTCGCGCGGACCGGCCTCAGGCCCGGGCCATTGTGCCCAGATAGAGGCTGACCACTTTGGGGTCTTCCAGGAGTTGCTGGCCGGTGCCGGTGTAGGCGTTGGTGCCCTGGTCGAGCACGTAGCCCCGGTCGCATATCTGGAGGCAGCGGCGGGCGTTCTGCTCCACCATGATGATCGACACCCCGTGATCGGTTATGGAGGTGATCCGCTCGAACACCTCGTCTTGGTAGCCGGGGGAGAGGCCGGCTGAGGGCTCGTCCAAGAGCAACACTCTGGGATCCATCATCAGCGCCCGGCCGATGGCCACCATCTGGCGCTCTCCGCCCGACAAGCCGTCGGCCCGCTGGCCGCTGCGCTCGGCTAGCAGCGGGAACAGCTCGGCCACCACCTCAAAGCGGGCGGCGAACTGCTTGGGGTCTTGGAACACCCCCATCTCCAGGTTCTCCCGGATCGACAGCCGGGGGAACACATTGTCGGTCTGGGGGACGAAGCCGATGCCTCGGGCCACCAGCTCGTGGGGACTCAGCCCGGTGATTTCCTCGGTGCCCAGGCGGATGGCCCCGCCTCGTACGTCCACGGTGCCGAAGATGGCCTTCAACAAGGTGGACTTGCCGGCGCCGTTGGGTCCGATGACCCCGACGATCTCGCCCGGGTGCAGATCCAGCGAGCACCCGGTGAGAATGTCGATGCCCGGCAAGTATCCGGCTACCACATCATCCGCGGTCAAAAGCGGCGGGGAAGCGGTCATGATGCGGTTCCTGCCCGTCGACGGCCCAGATACGCGTCGATGACCACCTCGTCGTGAATGACCTTCCAGGGGCCTCCCTCAGCAATGACCTGACCCTGGGCCAGAACCACCACCCAGTCGCTGATCCCCGATACCACGTCCATGTCGTGCTCGATGTACACCACGGTCACTCCGCTGAGAGCCAGCTCGGTGATGTGGCCCAGCAGAGACTGGGCCAACGCGGGGTTCACCCCGGCCATGGGCTCGTCCAGCATCACCAGCACCGGGTCGGACATCAGCGCCCGGGCCATCTCCAGCAGCTTGCGCTGGCCCCCCGACAGGGTGCCGGCCAGCTCGTCGCGCATGTGGGCCAGATTGAACTGCTCCAACAGCTCGTCGGCCCGCTCGGTGTTGGCCCGCTCCTGGTTGCGCCACAAGTGCCGGAAGGGGGCGGCCCAAAGTCGCTCGCCTATTTGGTGGGGAGCGCCCAGCAGCATGTTCTGGAGCACCGAGAGCTTGGCCAGCGATTTGGTGAGCTGGAAAGTGCGGACCATCCCCCGTCGGGCCAGACGGTCGGGCGACGGCGAAGTCACCATTTGGCCGTTGAACTCCCAGCGACCGCGGTCGGCCCGGTCGAAGCCGGTGATCAGGTTGAACAGCGTTGTCTTGCCCGCTCCGTTGGGGCCGATCAAAGCGGTGACGATCCCCCGTTCGATCTCCAGGTGGTCGACATCCACCGCGGTGAGCCCGCCGAAGCTCCTCTGTAGTCCGTCCATTGTCAAGATGGGGTTGGGCTTGGCCACACCGGGCTCGGGGTGAACGGTGAGGATGGGCTCAACCTCGGTTGTGCGGCGAGCGGAATCAACCAGCACCGAGCGCTCTTCGGGCGCGGACGGACCTTCGGGTGGTGGGCGGTCAGCGGGCATCGAGTTGCATCTCCGTGCGATTGCCGGTGATCCCCTGAGGCCGGAACAGCATGAGCAGCACGAGGGCCAGGCCTACCATCGCCACGCTGATGATGCCCTCGGAGCCCTCCAGGAAGTCGGCGACCGCGTCGGGTAGCCAGGCCTCAGCGGAAAGCTGCCGCAGGAATGACTCGATCCATTCTCGCAGGAACCAGAACAGTATCGCTCCCAGTACCGGCCCCAGATAGGTAGCCGCCCCTCCCAGCAGCAGCGCAGTATAGGTGTAGAAGGTCACTTGCGGACGGAAGCCATTGGGATCGGCCCCCGATGTCTTGATGGCGTCGATCACCCCGGCCATCCCGCCGATGACCCCGCCGATCATCAGCGCCTGCATCTTGTACCAGAACACATTCTTGCCCAGGCTGCGAGCGGCGTCCTCGTCCTCCCGGATGGACTTGAGTACCCGGCCCCACGGGCTGCGGACAATCAGGAACACGATCAAACTGACCAGCGCCACCAGCACCCAGCCCACGGTGATGACCCACATCTGCTGGCCGGTGAACGCGAATGTGCCCACCCCATAGCGGTCTTGAGGCCCGTCGGCGTAGGGGTTGAGGTCGAAGAACGCCCCGGCGTCGAAACTCACGCTCAGCGGCCCGCCGGTGAGCCCGATGGCATCGGTGGAGCCGATGAGGATGCGGATGATCTCCGCCGCGGCGATGGTGGCGATGGCGAACATCACTGCGTGGAGCCGCAGGGTGGGGATGCCCAGCGTCACCGCCAACACCAGGGCCAAGAACAGGCCGATGGGGATGCCGGCCCACAGCGACCACCCGAAAGTGGCCACTGTCACGCTGGTGCCATAGGCCCCCAGCATGATGAATCCCACCTGGCCGAAGTTCAATAGCCCGGTGTAGCCGAAGTGGATGTTCAGCCCAATGGCGGCCAAGGCCAAGATGATGGCCTCAGGGCCAAAGGCGGCTCGGGCCGCGTTGCCGAAGATGATGTCGAAGTCCACCTATCCCACCCGCGCTCTGATTCCGAACAGGCCTTGCGGACGGAGCAACAGCACCAGAATGAGGGCCGCAAGCGGCACCACGAACTTCAGCTCCGGGGAGATCCACAGCGTGCTCACCTCGGTGGACATGCCGATGATGAGCGAACCAGCCAGGGCGCCGTAGGCCGTGCCCATCCCGCCCAGCTCCACCCCGGCGAATATCAGCAGCAGGAGCTGGAAGCCCAGAAACGGGTCGATGTCGGCATCCAGACCCTGGAACACTCCCCCTAGGCCGGCCAGCGCCGCCCCCATCACCCACACAATGAGCACCACCCGGTTCACGTTGATGCCCGAAACCGCGGCCAGATCGGCGTTGTCGGCCACCGCCCGAGTGGCTTTGCCGAACCGGGTCTTCTGGAGCATCAGCCCCACTGCCACTAGGGCGACAAGGATGACCGCAATGGTGGTCACCTCCCGAGGGGTGACGGCCCATGGGCCGAATTCCCAGCGCTTCTGCACTTGGAAGTCGCGGTAAGGGAGGGGTTCGGCCCCGAAGAAGAGCTGGATCAACTGCCGTCCCAGCAGCGACAGGCCGATGGTGATCACCACGAGTTGGAAGATGCCCAGCCGCCGGGCCCGCAGTGGGCGGAACAAGCCCGATTCCAAACCGGCCCCCAGCATTCCGCAAACGATCACGGTGAGCACGGCGGCCGCTATCAGATTCAAATCACCCCAGGAGCTGTTGAAGTACCAGGCGATTACCGCGCCGAACGTGACCAGCTCGCCGTGGGCGAAGTTGACCAGACCGGTGGTTCCGTAGATGAGCGACAACCCAATGGCGCTCATGGCGATTATGAGGCCGAACTTGAAGCCGTTGAATACCGTCTGAGCCGCCCGCTCGCCGAACGGCGTCCCCTTAGGCGCTTCTCCCACGGCAAACACCACCGCCCGGGACTGGCCCGCGTCCACCACGGCATCCACTACGGCTTCTTGGCCTTCCCGCAGCCTGATGCCCTCGGGAAGGGTGCTGGTGTCGATGCTCACCCGATAAGCGCCAGGGCCCGGCACTTGCACGCTCCACCGGCCGTCGGCATCGGTGACTGCCTGACCGACCTCTCCGCCCGCCGAGTCGGCCACCGTGATTGCCACGCCCTCGAAGAACTGGTTGAAGCCGAACCGGATGGTCCCGTTCAGCTCGGTTTGGCCGGTGTCGGCACCGTCTTGGGCCAGCGCGGGCACCGCCAGCGCCATCAACAGGCCCAACGTCAGGCCCAGGAGAATCATCCCCCTCCGCACTCCTGTTGAGCGTAGTGCTCCATTTGTCGGCGTTGGGGATGTAGCGGTGCAAGGGCCACAATAGGGAGGTGGGTGATATGGAGCGGCTGCGATACGACCTGGCCGAGCTGGGCAGGGTGGTGGTGGCCTTCAGCGGCGGCGCCGATTCATCGCTTCTCGCCTGGGTGGCCCACGATGTGCTGGGCGACCAGGCCCACGCTGTGACCGCGGTGTCACCATCGCTGGCCAACGCCGAACGGGATGATTGCGCGGCGCTGGCCGCCGAGTGGGGGCTGCGGTGGAGCGAAGTGCAAACTGCCGAGATGGAGCAGGCTGCCTATGTGGCCAACGCCGGCGACCGCTGCTACTGGTGCAAGGACGCGTTGATGGAGGCGGTGGCGCCATTGGCCGAAACCACTTCGGCGACGGTGGCCCTCGGGGTGAATACCGATGATCTGAGCGACCACCGCCCCGGCCAGCAGGCCGCCGAGGAGCGGGGCGCGGTGTTCCCCTTCGTGGATGCCGGTTTCTCGAAGGCCGATGTGCGGGAGTGGTCGAAGCGGCTGGGGCTGCGGACTTGGGACAAGCCGGCCGCCCCCTGCCTGGCCTCTCGGATCCCCTACGGCACACCGGTGACGCTCGGGGCGCTGGCCTCGGTGGGGGACGCCGAGGCCGCCCTGCGCCGCTTGGGTTTCGCCGAGCTGCGGGTGCGCCACTACGGGGACGTGGCCCGCATCGAGGTGCCCGATGAGCGCTTGGCCGACGTGGTGGCCCAGCGGGCCGCGGTCGTCGAGGCGGTGCGCCAGGCCGGCTACCGGTACGCCACGCTGGATTTGGAGGGCCTCCGCTCCGGCAATCTGAACGCCGTCCTGGGCCTCGACCGGTCGGTATCGGGCCCATCGGCCCCGCGCCCTTGACCGACGCCGAGCTGCGGGCCGCCGAACAGCAGCTTGGCGAGTGCGCTCAGGAGTTGGCAGAGGGAATCAGGCAAGCTCTGCCCCAATGGGTGGTGTCGGCGGTGGAAGCCCGTCTGCCGGAGGTCGACCCTGAAACCCGCAAAGCGGCCGAGGCGGCCGGATCGGCCGCGGCGGCTGAGATCGGAGGCGAGGTGGCCCGGTTGCTGGCCGCCGACATCGACCACCAGCGGGAGAATCCCCTCTCCGTGTTGCGCCGGGCAGTTCGCTACCCCACCGAGGTGCTGAGCGCCGCCGGCGCAATCCCGGTGGAGCGGGACGACTTCGCCATCGACCGCTTCCCCGACGACGCCTACGACCTGACTCCGGCATCATTCGGCGACATCCATCCCGATCTGCGAGAACCCGGTCTGAACTGGGGAGCAGCCAAAGCATTCGTACACCGCCGCCGTCATATATAGCGGGATGAAGACGGTTCGGAGCCGGAGCGGCTCAACCTGGCATACTGGCGGTGCCGCAGGGCGAACGTGAAGATTTCGACAACTTTCGGAGGGTGTGATGGACCTCGCTATCGGTGACGCGGGCAGTAATGCATGGGTACTTGTATCCGCTGCTCTGGTGATGTTCATGGTGCCGGGCCTGGCTCTGTTCTACGGGGGCATGGTCGGCACCAAGAACGTGCTCAACATGATGAACATGAACCTCTATTGCCTGGGCATTGTCCCGCTGTTGTGGGCGGTGGCCGGTTTTGGGTTTGCCTCCGGCGACTGGAGCTTCCCCCTGTTCGGGGACTTCGATGCCGCGTGGCTCAACGGGATTGACGACATGGAGAGCAAACGGACATTCGTGTTCGGCATGACCTTTGCCGCCATCACCCCCGCGCTCATTTCCGGCGCGGTGGCTGGACGGATGAAGTTCTCCGCTTGGGCCATCTTCGTGCCCCTGTGGTCGTTCATTGTTTATTCCCCGGTGGTCTATTGGATCTACGGCGAGGAAGGCTGGATTTTCCAGCTGCCGGCCCACGACTTCGCCGGCGGTACCGCCATCCACATCAACGCCGGTGCGGCAGCCCTGGCCTTGGTTCTTGTCCTCGGTCCCCGCAAGGGCTGGCCCCGCGATGTGGACTTCCCCCACAATCTGCCTTTGGTGCTGCTGGGCGCCGGCATCCTGTGGTTCGGCTGGTTCGGGTTCAACGCCGGCTCGGCCTTGGCCTCAGACGGCAGAGCATCCCACGCCTTCTTGACCACCTTCCTAGCGGCAGCCGCCGGGCTGTGCTCATGGATGCTCGCTGAGACCATCAAGGACGGCAAGCCCACCGCGCTGGGCATGGCCTCGGGCATCGTGGCCGCGCTGGTGGCCATCACCCCCGCAGCCGGCTTCGTAGGGGCCATGTCCTCCATCGTGATCGGAGCCGCGGCCGGGGTGCTGTGCTTCCTCGCTATCGGGCTTAAGCTGCGCTACAAGTACGACGACAGCCTCGACGTGGTGGGCATCCATATGTTCGGCGGGATCATCGGTGGCGTGCTGATCGGGTTCTTCGCCGATTCCGGTGCCATCGAGGGCCAAGACTTCATCAACGGCGTGTTCTTCGGCGGCGGCGAACTGCTGGGCAACCAGATCATCTCCATCCTGGCCGTCATGGCCTACAGCTTCGTGGCCACCTACATCATCGCCTTGGTGCTCCACCGCACCATGGGGATCCGGGCCTCAGCCGAGGACGAGAGCGTCGGCCTCGACCAGTCGCACCACGCTGAAACGGCATACAACAACTAGTCCCGGCCTCACAGAAATGGGGCCAGGCCGCTAGCCTCGACGGGTAGTGGCAATTGGCGAGGCCAGCGCGAGCGCATTGCGCCGGGATGAGCTACTGGCCGACCGCGCCATGGTGGGAACCGTGCTGTGCCGGGCGCTGGCCCGGCGGACCGACGAGTGGCTCCACCACATCTTCTCCACCGAGGTGGCCGACCCCGAGGGCATCGCGATGGTGGCGGTGGGCGGATACGGCCGGGCCGAACTGTGCCCCTACAGCGACATCGACCTGCTGCTGTTGCACCGCGACCACCCCGACATCGGCGACATCGCCCCCCGGCTGTGGTACCCCATCTGGGACGAGGGGCTGAAGCTCGGCCATTCGGTGCGCACCCCCCGGGAGACCCGGGACTTGGCCAAGACCGACCTGGACACGGCCACATCCCTGTTGGACGCCCGCCACATCGCTGGCGACGCCGAGCTGACCGCCGACTTGACCGCCGACAACGACAACCAGTGGCGTCGCAGCGCCCGCCGGTGGCTTCCCCTGCTGGCCCAGCGGGTGGCCGAGCGCCATCGGCGCTGCGGCGAGGTGGCGTTCAAGCTGGAGCCCGACCTCAAGCAGGGCCGAGGGGGCTTGCGGGACCTCCATGCGCTGCGGTGGGTGGAGGCCGCCGTGTTCGAGATGGACGACGCCGACAGCCGCAGGCTGTGGTCCGACTACGAGGTGATCCTGGCCGCCCGGGTCGAGCTGCACCGCACCACCGACCGCCCCGGCGACCAGCTCCTGCTCCAAGAACAGGACGGCGTGGCCGCCGCCCTGGACTATGGCGACGCCGATGAGCTGATGGGCGCCATCGCCAGCTCGGCTCGATCCATCGCCTGGCGCAGCGACGAGATCTGGGCCTGGCTGCGCGACTCCGAGATGCCCCCCGAATGGCGCCGCCGCCTGCGCCGCCGCCACAGCCGCAACAACGCCGAGCTGGACGTTGGCGTGGTGGTCCAAGAGGGCCGTGCGGTGCTGGCCACCGACGCCGACACTGCCGATCCCTGCGCCGCGCTGCGCCTGGCCCGGGCCGCCGCCTCCCACGAGCTGCGCATGGACCGCACCAGCCTGGGGCGGCTGAACAAGCACATGGCCCCCATGCCCGAACGGTGGCCCGACGAGGCCCGCAAGCTGTTCGTAGACCTGTTGATGACCGGCACCGAGGCGCCTCCGGTGATCGAGGCGTTGGACCAGATGGACCTGTTCGTGCGCATCCTGCCCGAGTGGGCGCCCAACCGCAGCCGCCCCCAGCGCAACGCCTATCACCAGTTCACCGTGGACCGGCACCTGTGCGAGGCCGCCGCTTTGGCCGCCGACCTGGTCGACCGGGTGGACCGCCCCGACCTGCTGGTGCTGGGGGCCCTGCTCCATGACATCGGCAAGGGCTACCCCGGCGACCACACCGAGGTGGGCATGGAGCTGGTGGCCGACATCGCCCACCGGATGGGCTATCCCCCCACCGACGTGGACGTGCTGGTGGCCATGGTTGAGCACCACCTGCTGCTGCCCGATGTGGCCACCCGGCGCGACCTGGAAGACCCCGACACCATCGCTGAGGTGGCTCGGCAGGCAGGCACGGTTGAAACTCTCCGCTTGCTGGGCGCGCTGACCGAGGCCGACTCGGTGGCCACCGGACCCTCGGCGTGGAGCAAGTGGAAGGCCAGCCTGGTGCGCGAGCTGGTGGCCCGATGCGCCCACGTGATGGAGGGCGGCGACATCGACGAGATCACCTCCCGTTTCCCCACTCCCGAGCAGCGGGGGATGATGGAGGCCGGCGAGCGCCTGGTGCTGGGCGAGGGCGACACCTTGTTGGTGATCGCCCCCGATCAGCACGGCATGTTCTCGCGGGTGGCCGGAGCCCTGGCGTTAAGCGGCCTCCGGGTGCTTCTGGCTGCGGCCCACTCTGAGTATGGGATGGCGCTGGAGCGGTTCCAGGTGGAGAGCACTCTGGGCCTGGAGATCGACTGGCCCCAGGTCACCACCTATGTGGAACAGGCCCTGGCCGGCCGCCTGGCCATCGAGGCCCGCCTGGCCGAGCGAATCAGCACCTATGAGGTTGAGCCCGACTTCACCCCCCGGCCGGTTATCGCTCCCAAGGTGAGCGTGGACAACGAATCCTCCTCCACCGCCACCATCATCGAGCTGGCCGCCCAAGCCCGCATCGGCCTGCTGAGCCGGGTTACCAGCGCCCTGTCGCAGCTCGGGCTGGACATCCTCAGCGCCAAAGTGCAAGACCTCGGTGGGGATGTGGTCCACGCCTATTACGTGCGCGACGGCGAGGGCAACAAGGTGACCGATCAAGACCACATCAGCGAGATCAATCTGGCCCTTCAGCACGCCATCGATACCTGCTCAACTCGGGTATGAGAGCGGCTGGGACCACCTAGCAGCTATGACTGACGAAGGCCGGGCCGTAGTAGGGGAAGGCGACCTGAGGCGGTGGTCGGAGGCCCTGGCCGGGATCGCCCGCACCGGGCTGGCCTTCACCGACAACAAGTACGAGCAGGAGCGGTTCGAGGAGGTGCTGCATGTGGCTGCCGACATGGCCGCCACACTGAGCACGGGGTGGACGCCCGACAACTTCGTGGCCGAGTGGATGAAGTCGGTGGGCGACGGGGTGCCCGGCTACGTCACCCCCAAGGTGGCCGTGGGCGCCGTGGTGGGCAACGACGACGGCGAGATCCTGCTGGTGCAGCGGGCCGACTCCGGGGTGTGGCTGTATCCCACCGGATGGGCCGATGTGGGCTACTCCCCCTCAGAGGTGGTGGTGAAAGAGGTGCTGGAGGAGACCGGCATCGTGTGCGAGGTGGAGCGGCCCATTGCCATCCACGACGGCCTGCGGCGGGGGTTCACCACCGTGCCGATGTACTCAATGGTGTTCCTGTGCCGAGCCATCGGCGGCCAACTCGATCCCCACCCCCTGGAGTGCAGCGACGTCGGATTCTTCGGCCCCGACAACCTCCCCGACGGCGTCCACCGCAGCGACTGGTGGCTGTCCCACTCCTTCGCCGCCATCCGCGGCGAACCCATAGAGTTCCTCTTCGACCGCCCCCGCACCCCACCCTGGCGCGGCAACCACGAAGGCTGAGCTCCCCGGCCGTTTCCTAACTTGGCCGCGACCGTCAGCTGCGCTGGTCGCGAAAACGACTCAACTCTCGATTTCAGCATTTGCATAGGAGTCCTTCGCTCGAGATACATCCCAAACCTGTACAACAGTCAATGCCGCGGCAAGCATTGAGATAAGGGCAGACACGGAAAACCACAATCCGAGAGCAGCATGGACGCTGTCTTCGGATATCTCGTACAGCATCAGAAAGGTCACCCCTCCTACAAGGCTTGCCCCGAAGGAGGGAAACACAAACGAGACGAGTGACACTTTTCTCGAAGACACTTTGACTCTTGATTGTGCCCAAACGTACGTGCCCATGAGAGCGACAAATGGTGTGACTAAGATGCCAATTGTCCACCTGCCAGCCCGCGACCAATCCTCGGCCTCAGACGCATTTGGAGGATCTGTGGAAATCACTATGGTGAAGAAGGTAGCCAGAATTGCCAGGTACATGATGACCAAGATGACCCTGAAGCAACCTGGAAAGGCTTTCTTGTATTCCATCTTGTTTCTCCTTTAGCCAGTTGTTCTGGCAACTCGTTGACCTAGTCCCATGTGCAAGAGCATGTGGTTCCTTGACTCAATTTGTGTGGTCCAGCCATGAGTGCAGTTTCTGCACTCGGTTGTCGAGCCAGCGAAGCAGGCGGATGGGCACTTCTACCGACTTGGCCTTTTGGCGTTGCTGCTCGGCCCTTAGGTGGCGGCCGGTGAGATCAAGTCGCAGGTCGCCTACAGCTTCTTGGGGCTCGACAGGACAATAGGTGCCGATCTTGTCTTGTAGGTGGTCGAGAGTATGCGTACTAAGGCAGTACTGGAGTGGGCCAGGGTCTCCGAACCCCGCCGGTGCGACGCTGAAGCTGACGTATTGGGTTAACAGGCCGGCTAGGACGTTGACGGAGAGCGTCGCAACGTTTTGGGTAGATGGAAGGGCTGAGGCTTCAGCATTCGCGATGTAGGAGGGGTCATCCAAGAGCCCCTTCATGTCAGGGATTACTTTGGCGAGGTCCAACTGGCGATTGCATCTCATGCATGGCCGACCGGGCCTAATGACATGGGACCGCCAGGTGGCGTTGCGCATTCCGCCGCTCTCAAGAGGGTCAATTGCAATGCCGCCGTCGATGACGGGTATTAGGTCGGTGTACGCCAAGGAGTTGAGTACAGAACGGGGCCAGGGTCGATCGACGCAAGAGAAGATCAGATCATGATCTAGCGCTAGTTGTAAGCCCTCGGGCTCACAGATCGAGAGGGCAGAGACTTCGATGTTGGGGTTGTCAGCGGTAGCCGCGGTTGTGGCCTGGCGAAGAGCGACATGGATTTTTGGGCGGATCAAACGAGCATCACGCGGTGTGGCTCCGATGAGGCGATCAAGATTGTGGATTTCGACAATGTCGAAGTCCATGACGGTGATCCGGCATAGTCCTGACGCGGCTAGTCGAACTGCGAGGTCTAGTCCAACGCTTCCCGCTCCCACTACGAGGACTCTGCGTCGAGCTAGGTCGGCCTGGCAGCGCTCTCCCCATGCGCTGATCGTACGTAGTTGACTGTGGGTTGTCTGGGGCGGAGGGATGAGTGCGTTATTCCAAGAGACAGCAAGGCGATCTCCGATCACCCTGACATTGTCAGCATGTGTGCAATCAATCTCTCTTCCGGTTCCCGTGTCCCAGTGTCGTGCAGACCAAGTGGTGTCTTCTGTCGCTAGAGTCATCCCGACCAGTGGTAGGCCGGTTATTTCTCGTACAAGATTGGCGTAGCTCGCCTCGGCCTCCTGGTCTAGTGCACTCATTGGTTGCCACTGAGAGCCGCCAGGGTGGCTATGAAGCAGGACAAGGCCGCAGTTCTTCTTGCGAGCGATTTCGGCACCGCGTGAGACGTAACGACCCATCACGGTTGCATTGCCATGGACGCGGCGATCATCGGATGTCGGAGGTATGACCGAGCTGATTAGTGCGGTCATTCTGGTCGATCCAGTGGAGGGCCGGTATGTGGCAAGGCACAGATCCTCTTGGCCATCTGGTCGAATAAGCAGGTCTAGGAGTTCCTGCTCGACCTTGATGGTCATCGCAACCGAGACGTGCCGAGTCATTGGGTCACCTCGCTCAGCACGGTTTGCAGATGTGCCATCCAACATCTTGCTGGCGGCGCGTCCCCCCATCCTGGACAGTCACGGCTGTGCTGTAACCAGCCTGATTTCGATGAGGCATTGCTGTTTGTATTGGCGAATTCGACGTCGGCTGGCAGGTGGATCCAGTGAGGTGGCACCTGGGGCCACCCAACTAGCTCATCCGTAGCTACTCCTACTGCCAAGGTGCAGTTCGCTCGGGCTCCTGCGGCAGGGCGAAAGTGGCAGATGACGAGTTCGGCCTCCACTTCAGGGCAGAGGCCGAACTCGTTCATCGCTTCGACGAAGGCCTGAACCTGCGCCTGCATCAGGCGACCGGTGCACTATGACGCCTCGACACGAAACGCGCATTCTTATGGACTGACACAGTTTCGTCTTCCTTGTACCATGTCGTCTTCAGGTGCTCCTTGCCCTCGACTTCTCCGAGGTCGAACCCAGCAGGGTCCAGACCAGCCAGCTTCAGCAGCTGGGAAGCCCGCTGGCTGAGGTCGTCGGTCTCGTAGGGAACACCGTCGATGGTGAATGGGATCAGGCCCCTTCCCTTGTTGTCGGAATGGGTGCTCATTGGCACTCCTTTCTATTTTGTCGAAATACCTCGACCATCGAGGTACACCCATAGTATAGCTCGTCTGAGAAGAATTTTGTGGCACCATTATGCTGCTAAGATAAATTGATGGCAGAAGATGCGACAGCGGACATCAAGAGCTTGGGGGCAAGGCTTAGGGCACGGCGGATGGCCTTAGGGCTGACCCTTGCACAGGTTGCAGAGGATTCCGGTCTCTCACTCCCGTATGTATCGAACCTTGAGCGAGGACATGGCAATCCAACCCTCGATGCTTTGCGGGCCATCTCTGGGGCGCTTCAGCAATCTCTATCAGACATTCTGGGTGATGAGATTCCAGAGGGCAGCTTCGACCCCGCTGAGCTTGTCTTGGCCGATGCGCCGTCGTCGCTTCAAGCGTTCACACGCACTGACCGCTTTCTGGAAGTCGTAGACCGTCTAGCAGAGTCACAAGGTGTCTCAGCTGACGAAATGAGGACGCGCTTGATGGTCGGAATGGCTTCTGCGCCGAGGAGAAGTACAGGCGATCCAGCGGAGGAAGATTGGCGGCGTCTTCTTGACGCGTATTCCCTGATCCTTGGAGACGGGTAGCTCTGACCTATGTCGTTTGGGAAGGACGTTCGTGCGGTCGTGGCCAGGATGGTTGAGCTTGTGCCCACAGACGCCCTTGACGACTTGAGGAACGAGGACCCGGCATTGGCGGTCGAGGCCCATTTCGAACCGATCAATGTCCACCAACTGCCGTTCGAAAGAATCGATGGTGAGAGATGCTCGGTCGATGGGTACTACGAGCCATTTGTCGACCCAAGCAGGCAGCACATCTTCTATTCGGAATCCGGAAATCCTGCTCATGACAGGTTTACGATTCTTCATGAGCTCGGACATCACATCGTCAACACAGTCGACTACGGGTTGCTGGATGACCTAGATCAGATTACGGGAGCCAGAGGAGATCCGGTCCTCGCAGAAGAAGCAGCTTGCCACCGATTCGCTGGTGAGCTCTTGGTTCCCACCCAGCTTCTGGACGACGTGGTTGGCGGAGATCAAGTGACCCCCAGGCATGTTCTGAGGCTTCATGAATTGTCCTCTGCCAGTTGGGCAGCACTTGCTGTTCGGGTTGCCGATTACTCCAACATCAAAACGGCAGTCGTATTGATCAGGTGCCGGGGGGAAGTGTGGTTTGTGGCTGCCAACTGGCTGACCTCTTGGCCTCGTGGCAGCACCGTCAAGCCAGGTGGTGCCTTAGATCGGGCGTTGCAGAATGCCGTCACTGCACGGAGCGATGTGTTTCGGTTTGGCTTGGGTGGTCAAGACTCGATGTTCTGCGACACAGCCATCGTTGACGAGGGTCTCGCCGTGGCGGTCATGTCGTCTCGGCGGAGCACCCTTGGACTCTCGATTCTTGAAGAAATAGAACCCACTTGGAAAACCCGGGAGGAGTTCTGCCAATGGTGCGGCGACGAGCGAGACGTTGGCTGGTGCGACCTCTGTTCGGGTCGGAAATGTCGATCCTGCGACAGATGCGGCTGCCAAACCCACGTCAGCAACGATGTTTGTCCTGCGTGCCACAGAAGCAATCCATTCAATCCAGGAGCACAAGTCTGTCGAGATTGCGAAGCCGACGGGCTGACCTGAACACGGCCCTCGGCTGTTCGACATCGACTGTTTGGATCAACATTCCGTTAAGGCAGTCCCAAGATCGCGGGTGCCTACTGATTCCCATCGGCGACGGAACTGTCATTGAGTCTGAGTAGTGTGCCGCTTCTCGTCGGCGCGTGGAGGCGGCCTGCAAATACCCAAGGAGGCGTAACACAGGTGTTACGGTTGGATTCGGATGGAGTCGAAGGTGTTGTTGAAGGAGCTGGATGAGGCTCGTCGGAGGGCGGGGTTGTCCAAGACGGAGTTGGCTCGGTTGGCTGGAACGCAGCCGGCGGCTGTACGGCGGTTGTTCTCGGGCAACGGCCACAATCCTCAGATGTCTACTGTGGCGGCCCTGGCTGAGGTGCTTGGGCACGAGATTCGTGTCATGCCAAAGTCGAGGGAGGAACTGGCGGCAGCTGCCGAGCGGGCGACGGGGACTGTGTCGGCCGCGGAGGAGCTTCGCCGCGTGGAGGGGGGGCCGTTTTCGACGATCCTGGCTGATCCGCCGTGGCGGTTTATGAATCGCACGGGGAAGGTGGCGCCCGAGCATCGCCGTCTATCCCGATACGACACGATGACAACGGCGGAGATTCGGGCGTTACCGATCTCAGAGGTCGTGACTGAGAATGCCCACCTCTACCTGTGGGTGCCCAATGCGCTTATCTCTGACGGCCTCCAGGTCTTGGAGTCGTGGGGCTTCACCTACAAGTCGAATATCGTGTGGGCCAAGCGGCGCAAGGACGGTGGGCCAGACGGTCGAGGTGTGGGCTTTTACTTCCGCAACGTGACCGAGCTGATTCTGTTCGGGGTGCGAGGCAGCATGAGGACCTTGCCGCCTGGCCGACGCCAAGTGAACATGATCGAGACCCGGAAGCGGGAGCATTCCCGCAAACCGGACGAGCAGTACGACATCATCGAAGACTGCTCTCCAGGGCCGTATCTGGAGTTATTTGCCCGCTACTCCAGGCCAAGCTGGGTGTCTTGGGGACTTGAGTCCGATGAAGAGGTAGTCCCGCGAGGCAAGCTCTACCCCGCCTATAGCTGACTCATGAGTGACCTTTCGACTGTCTTCGAGGGATCGGGGGAAGTAATGCAAGTGCCTCTCGTCGTAGCTTGTCTCTGAAAGGTCTGGCCTCATCCCTTGAGGAGTAGTTGTTTCGCCAGTTGTCCACAACAGCTTCAGCCTCCTCAAGCTTGCCCTTGACCTCGTAGGCAAGCTCAATACCCTTAATTCTCTCAGGCCTGATCCCAATCAGCAGCAGTGGACATTCTCCTCCACCGCCCAAATTTATTCTTGGTATCAATTTTCCCCAATGGGTTGTTGTGGCACCATACTTGGATTCATTGTTGCTATTGATGATCACCTTGGAAATTAGATCTTGCAAATCTGCACTTCTTGTAACAATGGCTCCTACAGCAATAACGCCTTCATGATGTAGCGCCTGGAAATTGATTAAATCCCTGTCAAAGAATGGATTCTTGTTGTTCCATTCCATTTCAACAGCTATTCCGGGTAATGGATTCTTTAAGGAACCGACTCCAAACATATCGATCTCATGACCTCTGACCTTGGAAACGGGTGTCAAGTTTCCGTCGAATTCAATACCCTTCTCGATAGTGATGTTCTGTTTTCCCCAGACGGGATTTCCTTCTTCAAGTCGCTCGGCTAAAGACTTATCGAACCGCTGGACAAAATGGGTCTTCCCTCCGCCTCCTGACTGAAGCTCTTGAAGGGTGGGTTCGAACTCGTCAAGAGCCCCCGCCAAATCCCGAAAACGATTGGGGAATATTTCCTTTAGGATAACGTCGGCGTACCGGGTTGCTTTGTAGTCGTACCCTTCAGGAAGACCGCTGACCGTGATGTCTCGGACTTGACCTGCGAGATCTACGACATCGTCTACCTCGGGAACAGCCTCATCGTCTTGTTCCACAGCAGCGATGGTAGTCAGCTGGGTTGGTCGCGGAGGAACTGCTCTATTTGGTCGACGAATTCGCCGGGGTCGGTGGAGCGCATCTCCTCTATCTCGCCGTTCTCTTCGGCTTCCCGGTCGTAGGCGCTCTCCAGTTCGGCGATGTAGTCGGAGGTCTCGTCGGCCTGGTCGGCCAGCTCTGACACGTGGCGTTCGTAGCTTTCGGCCATCTCCTCGAGCTCAGAGGTGTCGGGGGAGAGGTCCAGCAGTGTTCCCAGCCTCCGCACCAGGGCCAGGGAGGCTTTGGGGGAGGGGATCTCCGAGGCGTAGCCCGGCACTGCGGCCCACAACGAGGCGGTTTGCAGCCCGGCGGTGGCGCAGGCGTTGTGGAGCACCCCCACGATGCCGGTGGGGCCCTCGTAGCTGGAGGGGGTGAGCCCGAGCTGGCCAGCCATCTTGGGATCGTCGCTGCTGCCGTAAATCGGTGTGGGCCGGGTGTGCGGAACGTCGGCGAGCAGCGCCCCCAGGGTGACGACCAGCGGGCTGTCGAGCTGTTTGGCCATGTCCACGATCTGCTGGGCGAAGGTCCGCCATTTGAGTTGCGGCTCGGTACCCACCAGCAGGGCCAACTCGGTCTCGGCGCCGTCTGGTGTCTCGGTGCCGTTGACGGTGGCGGCCAGCAGGTCGTTGCTGGGCCAGATCAGCGAGCGGGAGCCGTCGTCCTCCAGGCGAAGCCGGGGGCGGGTGTCGGCGAAGTCGTAGAACGGCTCGGGGTCCAGCGTGGCCACCTCGGTGGTGTCCCAGCGGCTGGCCAACCAGGCCAGCGCGCCGGATGCGGCATCTCCGGCGTCGTTCCAACCGGTGAAGGCAGCCACTAGGGCCGGCCGGTTGCGGGGGGAATCGTCCACCCAGGTGATCAGCGTCACCCGCCCAACCTATCGCCCCGCTCGGGGGAACCTCATCTCGCGCCGGTAGTCTCGCCTCATGGCGGTTGAGATCACCGAGGCCACCGAGGCTACCGCAGAGTTGGTGGAGGCGTTCGAGCGCCTTACTCCCCAACTCTCGTCGTCAAATCCGCCTCCTTCGGCTGATGCGCTGGAAGCCGTGGCCACCGCGGAAGCCACCCGACTGCTGGTTGCCAGATCCGACGGCGCCATTGTCGGCAGCCTCACCCTGGTGCTGGTGCGAATCCCCACCGGGCTGCGGGCCATCATCGAGGATGTGGTGGTAGATGAGCGGTCGCGAGGCCAGGGCGTGGGCCGGGTGCTCAACGAACATGCTCTCGATGTAGCCCGTGCCGCCGGCGCGGTGACCGTGGACCTCACCTCCCGTCCATCGAGAGAGGCGGCCAACCGCCTTTACTTGAGCCTCGGTTTCGAGGTCCGCGACACCAATGTGTATCGCTACAAGCTCTGAGGAATCGCCGTCGGGTTAGCTGCCGTTGCCGTTGCCGTTGCCGTTGACGTGGACGGGTACTTCGTTGGGGAAGTGGCAGGCCACGTAGTGGTCGGGGGCGATCTCCTTCAGCACGGGCTCTTCTGTCGAGCACAGATCCTGCACCTTCTCGCAGCGGGTGCGGAATCGGCATCCTGACGGGGGGTTGATGGGCGAGGGCAGCTCCCCGGTGATCTGGCGGTCGGACACCGGGTGGTCGGGATCGGGCTCGGGGATGGAGGCCAGCAGCACGTCGGTGTAGGGGTGGGCGGGATGGGCGTAGAGGGTGTCGGGTCCGGCGACCTCGCACACCTTGCCCAGATACATGACCACCACCCGGTCGGAGACGTTCTTCACCACGGCGAGGTCGTGGGCGATGAACACCAGAGTCAGCCCGTAGCGCTCCTTCATCTCCTCCAGCAGATTCAGGATCTGGGCCTGTACCGACACGTCCAGCGCCGACACCGGCTCGTCGCAGATGATCACCTTGGGATCGAGCACCAGGGCTCGAGCGATGCAGATGCGCTGGCACTGGCCCCCGGAGAACTGATGGGGGCGTCGGTCGGAGACAACCTCGGGGTCGAGTCCCACCGCGTCGAGCACTTCGTTCACCTTCTGGACGGCAACGTCTCCGGCGTCGTTGTGCCAGATGGACAGGCCCTCGGCCACGATGTCCTTGACCTTGCGCCGGGGGTTCAGCGACGAAATCGGGTCTTGGAAGATCATCTGCATCCGGGTGCGGGTGCGGCGCAGATCCTCCTTGGACAGTTCCGTCATCTCCACGCCGTCGAAGCGCACCGATCCCGAGGTGGGGGAGGGCAGCTGCATCATGGCCCGACCGGTGGTGGACTTGCCGCAGCCCGACTCGCCCACCAGGCCCAGGGTTTCTCCTTCGAGGATGTCAAAGCTGATGCCCGAGACGGCGTGCACCACGGCCCGACGTCCGGCGGGGAACTCCATCACCAAATCCTCGACGGAAAGCAAGGCCTCTTCGGCCCTCAAGTGGACTTTGCCTGTTCCAGCCATTCGTGAGTCCTCCTCGGCTTTGAGTTCGTCGACCTATGAGACCGCGGCGGCGGTCAGGTCGAGACCGGCGGCGGTGATCCCGGTCTCCTGGTTGGCGGCCAGGGCTTCTGCGTTCTCCGGCGATCCCACCGGGTAGAAGCAGGCCTGCCTGTGTCCGAGCTGGCCGGTGTCGAACAGCTCCGGCTCTTCGGTGATGCACTGCTCTTGGGCGTAGCGGCACCGGGGGGCGAACCGGCACCCCACCAGATCGAGGACCATGTCGGGCGGGCGGCCGCTGATGGCGTCCAGCCGGGTGTGGCTCTGGTGCTCCACCCGGGGGATCGACTTGAACAGCGCTTCGGTGTAGGGGTGGTTCATGTGGTGGAACAGCGTGGTGGTGTCGGCGGTCTCCACCATCTTCCCGGCGTACATCACGCCGATGCGCCGGGCCCGGCCGGCCACCACGCCCAAGTCGTGGGTGATGAGGATCATGGCCATGCCCAGTTCCTCTTGCAGCGATGCCAACAGGTCGAGGATCTGCTTCTGCACGGTCACGTCCAGCGCGGTGGTGGGCTCGTCCGCGATCAGCAGCTTGGGGTTGCAGGCCAAGGCGATGGCGATGGTGACCCGCTGGCGCATCCCGCCGGACAGCTGATGGGGGTATTCCTTGAGCCGCTTGCGGGGCTCGGGTATGCCCACCTGCACCATGAGCTCGAGGGCCCGGTCCATGGCCTCCTGCTTGGATGCTCCGAGGTGATAGCGGATGGACTCGGTGATTTGGACGCCCACCTTCTTGACGGGGTTCAGCGAGGTCATCGGGTCTTGGAAGATCATCGCCATCTGGGTGCCCCAGAAGTGCTTGGCCTCGCTCCGGCTCAGGTTGCGGGTGTCCTTGCCGTCGAAGAACACGTCGGAGCCATCGGGCACGATGGCGTTGCTGGTCAGGATGTTCATGATCGAGCGCACCAGCACCGACTTGCCCGAACCCGACTCGCCCACGATGCCGATGGTCTCGCCCTTGTCCAACGTGAAGCTCACGCCGTCGACCGCCTTCAGGATCCCCCTGGGCGTGTCGAAATACGTGCGAAGATTCTCTACTTCCAGCAGTGGACGCTCAGCTGCCACGTCGCTCCCCCCGTCGTCTATGGGCTGACCCTGATGTGGCCGACATGGTACGCGAATCACGGTCCGACTGGGAATCCGGCAGTGGCCTGCGGTCATCCCGGCGTCGGTCTCCGAGCGGTCGGCCTATGCCAGTGATTCCGCCGAAGAGCCCGTATTTTCTCCGAATCTGTTCTCGGACCGACATCGGCTGGCCGAACTCGTCCAACACTTCTTCGGGTGCGCCGTCGGGATCTTCCTTGTCGCGGTCATACGCGATGACGGTGGTCCCGGCCACCCAGTCCGACACTGTGCGCCGTCGGCGGTCGAAGGGGACCGTCAGGTAGGTGGCCGCGTTGACGATGATCCCACCGAGCACCACGGGGGGCACGATCCACGACACCCCGCCCACCAGCCAGCGGGCGCCGCACCGACCCAAGCCGAGGTGGCTGCCGTCTTTGGTGCGCACGGCCCGCAGTTTCATCAGGTCCATGGCCGGGGTCTGGCCCTCGTTCCAGCGCAGGAACACCATCGTGTAAACGAAGTGGAAGAAGATGTAGCCCAGGATGGCTGCGGTGGCCCTGCCCCAGGGTTCGGGCTGCCACCGGTTGGACACGTCGTCCATGAACCACAGCAGCTGGATCACGGTGAGCATCCACTGGATGAAGAACACGGTGACCGCATCGATGAGCCGGGCCAGCGCCCGCCGCCACACCGCGGCCACCGGATACGGCTTTTCGTCGGGGCCAGCCACGATTGTCGCGCCCTCGGGGAATTCGTCGGTGCGCTCGGGGTCTGTCATCACCCTCACAGCAGCTCTTCAACCACCTCGGAGGGGCGGGCGATCACGGCTCGGTCGCCCCGCACCACCACCGGACGCTGCATCAGCTTGGGATGCTCCAACAGCAGATCGACCACCGCGTCGGCGCTCTGGTAGTCGCCGATGTTCAGCCCGAGATCCTTGAAGTGGTTGTCCTCCCGCACCAGATCAGCGGGCTCGTTGGGCAGCAGCTCCAAGAAGCGCTCCAAGTCGTCCCGCCCCAGCGGGTTCTTGAGGTATTGGACGACGTCGAACTCGACGCCCCGCGACTCGAGAATCTCGAGCGCGCCCCGGGAACTGCCTCAACCAGGGTTGTGATACACAACAATCTCGGCCATCCCCCGACGTTACCCCAGGACCGCGATTTGTTCCCTATAAGCCGCATTGCTGTCTGGGCGGATCGGCGGTGCAGTGTGGGGGTCACTACCATGGCGGTATGCACGACCTGGTGATCAAGGGCGGTTTGATTGTGGACGGCACGGGTGGTGAGCCGTTCACGGGGGATGTGGCTATCGACGGGGACCGGATCGCCGGGGTGTACCCCGGCGGCAACGCCGACCTGGAGGGTGAAGAGGTCATCGACGCTGCCGGGCTGGTGGTGACCCCCGGATTTGTGGACTGCCACACCCACTACGACGGCCAGGTGACCTGGGATCCGATCCTGGAGCCGTCGGCTCACCATGGGGTGACCACGGTGATGATGGGCAACTGCGGGGTCGGGTTCGCCCCGGTTCGGCCCGGCACAGAGGAGTGGCTCATCCAGCTCATGGAGGGGGTGGAGGACATCCCCGGTGCCGCGCTGTCGGAGGGCATCACCTGGGAATGGGAGACCTTCCCCGAATACCTTGACGCCCTGGAACGCAAGCCCCTGTCACTTGACATCGGCTGCCAGGTGCCCCACGGCGCGGTGCGGGCCTACGTGATGGGCGAGCGAGGGGCCAAAAACGAGCCGGCCACCCCCGCCGACATCGCCCAGATGCGCGACATCGTGGCCGAGGCGCTGCGAGCCGGGGCCTTCGGCTTCTCCACCTCCCGCACCATCGCCCACATGGCCATCGACGGCGAGCCGGTGCCGGGCACCTACGCCGCGGAGGACGAGCTGTTCGGCATCGGCGAGGCGCTGGTCGACGTGGGCCACGGCCTGTACGAGCTGGCGCCCGCCGGCGTGATCGGCGAAGACCTCGCCGCTCCCCACAAGGAGGTCGACTGGATGCGCCGCCTGTCGGCCGCCACCGGCCGCCCGGTCACCTTTGCCCTGGTGCAGGTGGACGCCGCCCCCGAATTGTGGCGGGAGATCATGGACCTGTCGGCCGACGCCGTGGCCGAGGGCGCCCAGCTCCACCCCCAGGTCGCTCCCCGGTGCAACGGAATCCTGATCGGCCTCCAGACCAACCACGCCTTCAGCAGCCGCCCCAGCTTCGCTGAGATCGCCGAACTGCCCCTGGATGAGCTGGTGGCCGAGCTGCGCCGGCCCGAGCGCAAGGCGGCCATCTTGTCGGAGGAGAGCTCGTTCACCAACCAGTTCGCCGAGTACATGGGCACCCAGCTTCACCGGATCTACGTGCTGGGCGACCCCCCCGACTACGAGCCCGGCCCCGAGCGGTCGGTGGCCGCCATCGCCGAGGCCCAGGGCCGAGAGACCCAGGATCTGCTCTACGACCTGTTGCTGGAGGACGACGGCCGGGCGCTGCTGCTGTTCCCCTTCCTCAACTACAGCTATGGCAACGCCGACGCGGTGCGGGAGATGTTCATGCACCCGTCGGGGGTGTCGGGGCTGTCGGACGGCGGGGCCCACTGCGGGGCCATCTGCGACGCCTCCATGCCCACCTGGCTGCTCACCTTCTGGGCCCGCGACCGCCAGCGGGGCGAGAAGCTCCCTCTGGAGTTCGTGGTGCAAAAGCAGTCGCGCGACACCGCTCGGCTGTTCGGCCTCACCGATCGGGGCACGCTGGAGCCGGGCATGAAAGCCGACGTCAACATCATCGACCATGAGCGCCTCACGCTGCACCCGCCGAAGCTGGTCACCGACCTGCCGGCCGGGGGCCGCCGCTTCGACCAGAGGGCCACCGGCTATGTGGCCACGCTGGTCAGCGGGGTGGTGACCCGCCGCAACGGCGAGGACACCGGGGCCCGCCCCGGCAAGCTGCTCCGAGCCGGAGCGGCCAGCTAGCGGCCCGCTCGAGAGGCAACGCTGAGAAACAGAGCCCAACAACACTGAGAAACAACACTGGGGAGGACGAGCAGTGCTTGATCTGGTAATCGCCAACGGCACCGTGGTGGACGGGACCGGCACCGACCGGTTTGTCGGCCACATCGGGGTCAAAGACGGCAAGGTGGCGGTGGTGGACCGCAGCGGCGGTCCCGCTCCCGAAGCGGCCGAGACCATCGACGCCACCGGGCTGCTGGTGACCCCCGGCTTCGTGGACTGCCACACCCACTACGACGGGCAGGTCACCTGGGACGACATGCTCCAGCCGTCGTCCAACCACGGCGTGACCACCGTGGTGATGGGCAACTGCGGCGTGGGCTTCGCTCCGGTGGAGCCTGGCAAAGAGGACTGGCTCATCCAGCTCATGGAGGGCGTGGAGGACATCCCCGGAGCGGCCCTGTCTGAGGGCATCTCCTGGGGTTGGGAGACCTTCCCCGAGTACCTCGATGTTGTGCAACAGCGCGAGCTGGCCATCGACGTGGCCGCCCAGGTGGCCCACGGTGCAGTGCGGGGCTACGTGATGGGGGAGCGGGGCGCCAAGAACGAGCCGGCCACCCCCGACGACATCGAGGCCATGTACGCCATCGTGCGCGAGGCCATCGAGGCCGGCGCGCTGGGGGTGTCCACCTCCCGCACGCTGGGCCACCGGGCCATCGACGGCGAGCCGGTGCCGGGCACCTTCGCGGCCGAGGACGAGCTGTTCGGGCTGGGCCGGGCGCTGGCCGATGCCGGTTCGGGAGTGTTCGAACTGGCGCCCGCCGGGGCTGCCGGGCTGGATCTGGTGGCCCCGCCCAAGGAGATGGACTGGATGCGGCGGCTGTCGGCCCACTTCGACGTGCCGGTGTCGTTCGCCCTCTTGCAGGTGGAGGCCGCCCCCGACCTGTGGCGGGTGATGATGGACGAGTCGCTGCGGGCAGTGGACGAAGGCGCCCGGGTGTACCCCCAGATCGCCGGGCGCCCGTTCGGGATGCTCATCGGCTTGCAGACCAACCACGCCTTCGCCAAGCGGCCCACGTTCGCGTCGCTGGCCCATCTGCCTTTCGACGAGCTGGTGGCTGAGCTCCGCAAGCCGTCGGTCCGGGCCGCCATCTTGGGCGAGGACGACCTGCCCCCCGACCCGTCCTTGCTGTTCGATCAGATGCCCAGCATGGTGGCGTCGATGATCCACAAGCTGTACGTGATCGGCGACCCGCCCGACTACGAGCCCACCCACGACCGCACCGTCACGGCCATGGCCGAGGCCCGCGGGGTGGATCCGCTGGAGATGCTGTACGACCTCAGCCTTACCGACGATGGCCGTGCTCTGATGATGCTTCCCATTTTCAACTACCACGAGGAGAATCACGACGTCATCCGGGAGCAGCTGCTGCATCCGGCCGGCGTGTCGGGGCTTTCCGACGGCGGGGCCCACTGTGGCATGATCTGCGACGCCTCAATCCCCACCTTCATGCTCACCCACTGGACCAGGGACCGCACCCGGGGCGAGCAGCTCCCCTTGGAGTGGGTGGTGAAGAAGCAGACCCACGACACCGCTGCCCTCTACGGGCTGGGCGACCGGGGAACCCTCGAGGTGGGCAAGCGGGCCGACGCCAACGTGATCGACCACCGGGCGCTGACCCTGCGCTCTCCCCGGGTGGTGTACGACCTTCCCGCCGGGGGCCGCCGCCTGGACCAGCAGGCGGACGGCTACGTGGCCACCGTGGTGGCCGGCGAGGTGACCCGCAAGCACGGGGCCGACACCGGGGCCCGGCCCGGCCGGCTGGTGCGCGGCACCCGATAGGCGCCGACCCGCCATGGGCATCGACCTGGACCGCTATCGGCTCCGCTCCGGCAACGGCGACGGCACCCCGGCCCGATTGCCCAAGGGCCGCTACCTGGAGGAGGAATACGCCGAGCTGGAGCGCCAGCGGCTGTGGCCGTCCACCTGGCAGCTTGCCTGCTTGACCAGCGATGTGGCCGAGCCCGGCGACTGGTTCGAGTACCGCATCGGCGATCAGAGCTACCTGGTGGTGCGAGGCCACGACGGCGAGCTGCGGGCGTTTTACAACGCCTGCCGCCACCGGGGATTCCAGCTGTGCGAGGGCAAGGGCAACGCCGAGGAGCTGCGCTGCGGGTTCCACGACTGGTGCTACGGCCTGGACGGCTCGCTGAAGGAGATCGTGTACCGCAAGCACTTCGGGGTGGTGGCCAACGAGAACCTGTCTTTGGCTCCGGTGCGGCTGGGCACCTGGCATCAGATGGTGTTCATCAACCCATCGCCCGACGGCCCCGGTCTCGACGAGTTTCTCGACCCGGTGCCCGACACGCTGGCCTCATTCAACCTGGGGGAGCGGAGCCTGACGGCCTGCTGGACCATCCCGCTGGGGGGCAACTGGAAGACCACGGTTGACGCCTTCAACGAGGCCTATCACCTGGAGGGGCTGCATCCCGGCCTGCGGGGCTTCATGGACGCGCTCAACACCACCTACGAGCTGTGGGACCGGGGCCACTCCATGATGAAGATCCCCCTGGGGATCGGCTCGCCCCGATTCCCCGATGCCGACCAGGACGAGGTGGCCCGAGCCTTCGTGGACAACTACAGCACCATGCTGGGGCTCCAGCCCGGCGACGAAGTGGACCTGGCTGGCCAGAGCGCCCGGGACTGGGCGGTGGGTCTGGTTCGGGACCGAGCGGCTGACGAGGGCGTGGACTTCAGCCACTACACCGACGAGCAGATCCTTGACGACTACCACTATCTGGTGTTCCCCAACGTGGTGTTGAACGTACACAGCGACATGTACACCATCTTCCGGGCTCGCCCTGGCGACCACGCCGGGCATTCGCACTTCGACTTCTGGCTGTTCCACCGGCTGGGAGACCGAGCAAATTCTGGCTCACCCCCCGAGATGATCCACTTCCCCGAGGGGACGGTCATCGCCGAGGTGGTGAACCAAGACCTCGACGGCATCGGCCGGGTGCAGGCCGGGATGGCCTCCGACGGCATCGAAGAGCTGGTACTGGGCGACTTCGACTGCCGCCTTGTGAACATGCACGCCGAGCTCGACCGGGTTCTGGCCCTGGCCGAGTAGGGTTCTCTTCGAATATCTGCAAAATCCCGAACTTGGGAGGCGCCCCATGTCTGATGTCGTCAGGGCCGCAATCGTGCAAGCTGCGTGGACTGGTGACCAGGAGTCCATGATTGAGCAGCACGAGAAATACGTGGCCGAGGCCGCGGCGGCGGGAACCCGGGTGATGTGCTTCCAGGAGCTCTTCAACGGGCCCTATTTCTGCCAGGTGCAGGAGGCTGACTACTACAGCTACGCCGAAGCCATTCCCGACGGTCCCACCACCAAGCGGTTCCAGGAGATCGCCGCCAAGCACGGCATGGTGTTGGTGCTGCCGATGTACGAGGAGGAGCAGCCGGGATTCCTCTACAACACCGCCGCGGTCATCGACGCCGACGGCTCCTACTTGGGCAAGTACCGCAAGACCCACATTCCCCAGGTGAAGGGCTTCTGGGAGAAGTTCTACTTCCGCCCCGGCAACCTCGGCTATCCGGTGTTCGACACCGCGGTGGGAAGAGTCGGGGTGTACATCTGCTACGACCGCCACTTCCCCGAGGGTTGGCGCGCCCTGGGCCTCAACGGCGCCCAGGTGGTGTTCAACCCCTCGGCCACCAGCCGGGGCCTGTCGGCCTATCTGTGGAAGCTCGAGCAGACGGCGTCGGCCGCGGCCAACATGTATTTCGTTGGGGCGATCAATCGGGTGGGCGTCGAGCCGCTCGGCGACAACGACTTCTACGGCACGTCGTATTTCGCCAACCCGCGGGGCCAATTCGTCGAGGATCCGGCATCTGACCAGGAAGAAGAGCTGGTGATCCGCGATCTGGACTTCGCCATGATCGACGAGACCCGCGCCCTGTGGGCCTTCTACCGCGATCGCCGCCCCGACATGTACGGGCCGCTCACCGAGGCCTAGGTCAGCCACCGTGACCACCAACGCCGAGCTCCACCTGCGCTACCAGGCGATTCTCCCCTCCTACGTCAAGCCGCTCTACGCCGAGCCCATCAGCATCGAGCGCGGCCAGGGAAGCTATGTGTGGGACGTGGAGGGAAACCGGTACCTCGACTTCTTCGGCGGCGTGCTCACCACGATGGTGGGGCACAACAACCCCGCGGTCACCGCGGCCATCCAGGAGCAGGCGGCCAAGGTGCTGCACACCTCCACGCTCTACCTCTCCGAGCCGATGATCGAGCTGGCCGAGGAGATCGCGGCCATCAGCGGCATCCCCGACGCCCGGGTGTTCTTCACCACCTCGGGGAGCGAGGCCAACGACACCGCCATCCTGCTGGCCACCAGCTACCGAAAGTCCAACGAGGTGCTGGCCATGCGCAACAGCTACCACGGACGCTCGTTCACCGCGCAGGCCATAACCTCGCATTCTTCCTGGTCGTCGACCGCGCTGTCGGGCCTGTCGGTGCACTTCGTCCACGGGGCGTATCAGCTGCGCAGCCCCTTCCGGCATCTGGATGACGACGAGTTCACCGAGGCCTGCACCGACGACCTCACCCAGGTCCTCGACATGATGACCACCGGGTCGGCGGCCTGCCTCATTGCCGAGCCCATCCAGGGCGTCGGCGGGTTCGCCACCCCGCCGGACGGCTTTTTCGGGTCGATGCACAAGGTGCTGGCCAACCGGGGAATCCTGTTCGTGACCGACGAGGTGCAAACCGGCTGGGGGCGCACCGGCGAGCACTTCTGGGGATACCAGGCCCACGACATCGTTCCCGACATGCTCACCTTCGCCAAGGGCGTGGGCAACGGAATCACGCTGGCCGGCATCGTGGCCCGAGCCGAGATCATGGACACGATCAAGGCCCTGAGCTTCTCCACGTTCGGCGGAAATCCGCTGTCGACGGCGGCGGGGCTGGCCACCTTGAACTACGTGCGGGAAAACGACCTCCAGGGCAACGCCCTGCGCATGGGCAAGCGGTTGGCCGATGCGCTTCGGCCAGTGGCCGAGCAGACGCCGTGGATCGTCGAGCTGCGGGGCAAGGGGCTTATGCAGGCCATAGAGATCGTGGAGCCGGGCTCGATTCAGCCCGACGCCGGCCGGGCCGGTGAACTGCTCGAAGGGTGTAAGCGGCGGGGGCTTCTGGTGGGCAAGGGGGGGCTGTACGGAAACGCCCTTCGGATCACCCCGATGCTTGATGTGACCGAGGAGGAGATCGACGAGGGCGTGACCGCCATTCTCGAGACCATTGAGGAAATCGACAAGCAGGTTTGAGGCATGACCACTCTCATCGAGGACGAATAGGGGCAGAAACCATGACCATTTTGATCAAGAACGGCACGGTGGTGAGCTCGACCGGGGCTGATCCGGCCGAAGTCCTGATCGACGGCGAGGTCATCGTCGCCGTGCTGCAACCGGGATCCGAACTAGCCCTGTCAGCCGAGAACGGGGCCGATCGGGTGATCGACGCCACCGGCAAGCTGGTCGTTCCCGGCGGGGTGGACGTACACACCCACATGGAGCTGCCCTTCGGCGGCACCATCGCGTCCGACGACTTCGAGACCGGCACCCGGGCCGCGGCCTGGGGCGGCACCACCACCATCGTGGACTTCGCCACCCAGAGCTACGGGCTCGACGTGCGCGAGTGCTTCGACGCCCGCATGGAGCAGGCCGAGGGCCGCTGCGCCATCGACTACGGCTTCCACATGATCATCGGCGACGTCACCGACGCCGCCCTCAAAGAGATGGACCTGCTGGTGAACGAGGGAGTCACCAGCTTCAAGCTCTTCATGGCCTATCCCGGCGTGTTCTACAGCGACGACGGCCAGATCCTGCGGGCCATGCAGCAGTGCGCCGGCAACGGCGGGCTCATGATGATGCACGCCGAGAACGGGATCGCCATCGACGTGCTGGCCGAGCAGGCCTACGAGCGGGGCGAGACCGACCCGGTGACCCACGGGTACGTGCGGCGGGCCGAGTTCGAGTCGGAGGCCACCCACCGGGCCATCCAACTGGCCAAGGTGGGCGCCGCCCCCCTCTACATCGTGCACCTGTCGGCCAAGCAGGCGCTGGAGCAGGTGGCCATCGCCCGCAACAACGGCGCCAACGTGTTCGCCGAGACCTGCCCCCAATATCTCTACTTCAGCCTCGAAGAGCACCTTGACCAGGGCTGGGACGGCGCGGCCTACGTGTGCTCGACCCCGATCCGGTCGCACCACGACCACCACCAGGACGAGCTGTGGAAGGGGCTGCGCACCAACGACTTGGCCGTGGTCGCCACCGACCACTGCCCGTTCTGCATGAAGGAGCAGAAGGAGCTGGGCGTCGGCGACTTCCGGGCCATACCCAACGGCATAGGCGGCGTCGAGCACCGGATGGACTTGATCTTCCAGGGGGTGGTCACCGGGGAGATTTCCCTGCCCCGCTGGGTGGAGCTGTGCTCTACCACCCCGTCTCGCATGATGGGCCTCTACCCCCGCAAAGGAATCATCCAGCCCGGATCCGATGCCGACGTGGTGATCTACGACCCCCAGGCAACCTGGACCATCAGCGTGGAGAACCACCACATGAACATCGACCACTCGGCCTATGAGGGGATCGAGGTCAACGGCCACGTCGACACCGTGTTGTCGAGGGGCCGGGTCATCGTCGACAACAACCAGTACCTGGGCTCCATGGGCGACGGGCAATACCTGCGCCGCGGTCTCAGCTCTTATCTGATCTGAGGCTCGGACCACGCGGGAGAGGGGGAGAAATGCGTGAGATCCATCATTTGATCGACGGCCAATCCGTGGCCGGCACCTCGGGGCGGACCTCCCCGGTCTTCAACCCGGCCAGCGGGCAACAGACGGGCGTGCTGTCGCTGGCGTCGGCCGACGAGGTCGATGCCGCGGTGGCTTCGTCACAGGCCGCCTTCGAGGAATGGTCGAACGTGTCGATTGCCCGGCGGACCACCCTGATGTTCGCCTTCCGGAACTTGGTGGTGGACAACGCCGAGGAGGTCGCCAGGCGTCTCACGGCCGAGCACGGCAAGGTGCATAGCGATGCCATGGGCGAGGTGGCTCGGGCCATCGACAACATCGAATACGCCTGCGGTTTGGCCGAGCACCTCAAGGGAAGCCACAACGAGGCGGCGTCCACCGGCATCGACGTCTACACCGTGCGCCGCCCTCTCGGGGTGGTAGCCGGGATAACGCCGTTCAACTTCCCGGCCATGGTTCCCATGTGGATGGCGCCCAACGCCATCGCCTGCGGAAACACATTCGTGCTCAAGCCCTCGGAGCGCGACCCATCGGCCCCGATGTTCATCGCCGAGCTGTTCCAAGAAGCGGGCTTCCCGCCTGGCGTGCTCAATCTGGTGAACGGCGACAAGGTGGCGGTCGACCGGCTGTTGGAGCACCCCGACGTGAAGGCGGCCAGCTTTGTGGGGTCCACGCCGATTGCCCGCTACGTGTACGCCACCGGCACTTCGCACGGCAAGCGGGTACAGGCACTGGGCGGGGCCAAGAACCACATGGTGGTTCTGCCCGATGCCGACATCGAACTGGCCGCCGACTCGGCGGTGTCGGCGGCCTACGGTTCCGCCGGGGAGCGCTGCATGGCCATCTCGGTGGTGGCCGCGGTGGGCGAGGTGGCCGATCCCTTGGTAGAGGCCATCAAGCTCCGCATGGAGAAGCTGGTGATCGGCGATGGCACCGATTCGGCATCGGATATGGGGCCGCTGATCACCCGTGAGCACCGCGACCGGGTGGCCGGCTACATCGGTTCCGCCGCCGAGCAGGGGGCAACCGTGGTGGTGGACGGCCGCGATACCCGGTTCGACAACGACGGCTTCTTTCTCGGGGTGTCGCTGCTGGACAACGTCACCGCTGAGATGGACGCCTACCGCGACGAGATCTTCGGCCCGGTGCTCAGCGTCGTGCGGTGCGACACCTACGCCGAGGCCGTCCAGCTCATTGCCGACAACCCGTGGGGCAACGGGGCGGCCATATTCACCCGGGACGGCGGGGCGGCCCGCCAGTTCCAAGAGGACGCCGATGCGGGCATGGTGGGCATCAACGTCCCCATTCCCGTGCCGGTGGGCTACCACTCCTTCGGCGGCTGGAAGGACTCGCTCTTCGGCGACACCACCATGTACGGCCCCGAGGGAATCCGCTTCTACACCAGGCCCAAGGTCATGACCGCCCGATGGCCCGATCCCTCCACCAGCACAGTCGACCTGGGCTTTCCGACCAATGAGTGAGGTTGGGCGGCGATCACAGCCGCTCACTCGGATGAGGGAGTAGCCATGGATTTCGGCGTCGTCCTGCAAACTGATCCTCCGGCCTGGCGGGTGGTGGAGCTGGCCAAGCGGGCCGAGACGCTCGGCTTCAACTACGGCTGGACCTTTGACAGCCACGTTTTGTGGCAAGAGCCCTATGTGATCTACAGCCAGATGCTCTCGGCCACCAACCGCATGATCGTCGGGCCCATGGTCACCAACCCCGGCACCAGGGACTGGACGGTCACCGCGTCGCTCTTCGCCACGCTGAACGACATGTTCGGCAACCGCACCGTGTGCGGCATCGGCCGGGGCGACTCCGCCATGCGGGTGATCGGCCACAAACCCCGCAGCCTGGCCACGTTGAGCGAGTCGATGCGGGTGATCAAAGACCTGGCCGAAGGCCGCAAGACCGAGTACAACCACACCCAGCAGCACTTCCCGTGGGCCGGGGAGTCGGAGCTCAAGGTGCTGATGGCGGCTTATGGTCCCAAGGCGCTGCACCTGTGCGGCAGCGAGTCGGATGGGTTTATCCTCCAGTTGGCCGATCCGGCGATCGCCGAGTGGACCATCTCCGCTGTCCGCCAGGCTGCCGAGGAGGCGGGCCGCGATCCCGACAGCCTGTACATCTGCGTGGCCGCACCCGCGTATGTGGGCGACAACATCGAGCACCAGCGAGAGCAGTGCCGATGGTTCGGCGGCATGGTGGGCAACCACGTGGCCGATCTGGTAGCCCGCTACGGCGACCAGGGGGTGGGCGTGCCCCAGGCGCTCACCGACTACATCGCCGGGCGGGAGGGCTACGACTACAGCGGGCACGGCAAAGCGGGCCACGAACACACCGACTTCGTTCCCGACGAGATCATCGACCGCTTCTGCCTCCTCGGAGACGAGGACGCCCACCTGGCCCGGCTGCGCGAGCTGGAGGCGCTGGGCGTGGACCAGTTCGCCATCTACCTCATGCACGACCAAAAGGACGAGACCCTCAACGCATACGGCCAGCGAATCATCCCGGCGATGGGCGGCTAAGGGCGACAGAGCATGTCCAAGGCGAGGGGGGCCGCAGTTGACCAATCGACTGGGCCATCGAGAAGACTGGGGGAATGAAGTTCAGCTTCGGCTTTCCGCTGATGGCCCATCCGCAGAACCCCGAATTCCTGACCGCCGAGGCCGTTTCCGAGTTCGCTCGGGCGGCCGAGGCGGCGGGGTTCGACTCCTGCTCGCTCACTGAGCACCCCCTGCCCAACGACCGGTGGCTGGCCAGCGGGGGCCACGACGCCCTCGACCCATTTGTGGCGCTAGGGGTGGTGGCCGGGGCTACTACCCGGCTGCGGCTTCTCACCAACCTGACCCCGGTGCCCTATCGAAATCCGGCCATCTTGGCCAAAACGGTGGCCACCCTCGACCGGCTCAGCGACGGTCGGGTCATTCTTGGCGCGGGGGTGGGCTATCTGCTCTCCGAGTTTGAAGCGGTGGGAGTGGACTTCGACCAGCGCAATGCCCTTTTCGACGAAAGCCTGGAGGTGATGCGGCTGATCTGGTCGGGCGAAACGGTGAACCACCAGGGCCTCAACTTCACCATTGCCGACAGCACCGGGCTTCCCACCCCGGTGCAGTCGCCGGTGCCGGTGTGGATCGGGGGCAACTCCAAGCTCTCCCGCCGCCGGGTGGCAGAGAAGGCCCAGGGGTGGATGCCCATGCCCAATCCGGCGGCACTGGCCTCCCGCCGCCGCTCGGCCCACTTAGAGACCCTGGATGAGCTGGCCGAGATGATTGCCTATCTCCATGACCACGCCGCGTCGGTGGGCCGCACCGAGCCCATCGACATCAAGTACATGGATCTTGAAGTCGGGCCGGTGGGCACGCCGGGCTGGAACGCCGACCAGCACTTGGAGAACATTGCCGCCCAAGCCGCCATCGGCGTGACCGCGATGGCCGCCCTCATCGCCGGCGATACACGCTCACAAATTGTTGAGGCCCTGCATCAATACGGCGAGGAAATCATCGCCTATCGTTAGGCCTATGTTGAGATTTGTCGAGGGCACTTCCAGCGGTTGTGGTGCGGAGCTTGAGAGGAGCTTCCTATGTTGAGATTTGTTGAAGAGATCCTTCTCCTGTTGTTGCGAGACGACGACGGGAAGTTCATCAACGTGCCCCAGTCGTCCATGGACCGGGCCGTCGGCGGGGCGGTGCTGATGGAGCTGGCCATGGAGAACCGGATAGACACCGACTTGGAGCACCTGATCCTGGTGGACGACACCCCGCTAGGCGACGATCTGCTGGATCCGACGCTGGCCATGATCGCCGAAGGGCAGGGCGTCGAGGGCCAGGAGAAAGACGCCCGGCACTGGGTGGAGCAGATCTCCCAAAAGGCACCGGAGATCCGGGAGGCGACGCTGGACCGGTTGGTGGAGCGGGGCATCCTGGAGCGTGAGGACGACCGCTTCCTGTGGGTGTTCCGGTCGCGCCGGTACCCGATGATCGACGGTGAGGCCGAGCGGGAGGTCAAGCTGCGGATCATGGGCGTGCTGTTCAGCGATGAGATCCCCAGCCCTCGCGACGTGGTGATCATCTGCCTGGCCCACGCTTGCGGGATCTTCAGCGAGCTGCTCTCCAAGCGGGAGCTGGAGCAGGCCAGTGCCCGCATCGAGCAGGTGCGCAAGCTCGACCTCATCGGCCAGGCCATGTCCCAGTCGATCCAAGACTTCGAGATTTGGCTGGCCAACGCCGCCGTCCAAGGACGCGGCTTCTTCTAAGGCGCCGAGCATGGCCGATTGGACCGTAGAACCGTTCGGGGGAGTGCTCGGGGCCCGGGTGACTGGCATCGACCTGCGGGAATCGCTGGCCGACGGTGAGCGCGATGAGCTCTACAAGCACCTGCTGGAGCATCTGGTGCTGGTGTTCCCCGGTCAATTCATTGACGACTCCCACCAGATGGAGTTGCTGGCCCCGTGGGGTCGGCCCTACATCCATCCCATCGGCCGGGTGGCAGGGGCGGTGGAGGCCAAGGTGGAGCGCATCGTGGACGACGAGGAGCGTCCGCCCTACCAGGACAAGTGGCACACCGATGTGACCTGGGATCCCGACCCGCCCATCCTGGGCACGCTGCGGGCCATCGAGATGCCGGCCCGGGGCGGCGACACCATTTTTGCCAGCATGTACGCCGCCTACGACGGCTTGTCGGAGACATTGCGGGATCGGCTGGAGGGAATCAGCGCCTGGCATCACATGGGGCCGGGCCAGTCGTTCAAGTCCAAGGCCGGGGTGGAGCTGTATGACCGCACGAAGGAGCAGTTCCCGGGCACCGAGCGTCCGGTGATTGCCGTCCACCCCGATACCGGCCGCCGCTATCTCAACGTGAACAAGAACTTCACCAGCCATCTGGTGGGCTTCGACCGGGCCGAAAGCGACGCGGTGCTCGACTGCCTCTATGAGCACGCCACTCAGCCCAACTACACCATCCGCTACGAGTGGACCGAGGGCGACGTGATCTTGTGGGACGAGCGCTGCACCCAGCATTTCGCGGTGGCCGACCACTATCCCCAGCGCCGGGAGATGGCCCGCCTCACCGTCTCCGCTCCTGCCTGACCACCCCTTCTTTGCTTCTGAGCAAACTTGATGATGGTGGCTAGGCTGCGCCAGTGATGTTCGACGATCAGAAATTCGACGTAGAGGCGGCCGCCGCCGGGGCGTGGGCTCCCAGCCGGTATGGGTCCGACGACATGCTGGGCACCTACAACGAGGTCACCGAGCAGAAGCGGGCCGACGCCTTGGGGATGCTGGATCTGACCAAGCCGATTCGCACCTATTCGATGGGAGACGGCATTTGGCCCGGCTATCCCGCCTACAGCACCCGGGAGTTCGCACAGAAGCTGGTTATCGCCGGTTACGACCCCGGCGAGGGCTTTGAGGGCGAGATCGTGAGCGGCACCCAAGGGCTGGGACCGTCGAAATTGGGGTATTCCGAGGAGCGGGTGTCGTACACCTTCAACATGAGCACCAAGATCAACGGCTTCACCCACGCGGCGGTGGACGGCACCTTCTACAACGGCCACCAGGGCACAGATCTGGCCCGCACCGATGGGGTGACCGCCATGGACGTTCCCTCATGGGGGGCTCCGCTGCTCACTCGGGGACTGATGATCGATGTGGCCGCCCAGGTGGCGGCCACCACCGGCGATGTGGAGACGAACCAGGCCGGGCTGCCTCGGCTCACCGACCAACACCGCATCACTGTGGAGCAGATCGAGGGGGCTTGGGAGCGCCAAGGCCTGCCTGATCCCGAGCCGGGCGACGCTCTGTGTCTGCGCACCGGGTGGATCAGCCTTTCTCGGGAGGACCCCGAGCGGTTCCTAGCTGGATCGCCGGGGCCGTGGATTGCCGAGAACAAGTGGCTGGCCTCTCACCGTCCGGCGCTGGTGTCCACCGACAGCTGGATGTGGGGCTTCTACGACTTCGAGGCCACCGAGGGGTGGATGTCGGTGGGCCACCAGCTCATGCTGGTGAAAGAGGGCATCCGCCTGGGGGAGTCGCTGAGCTGCGAAGAGGTCGCCGCGGCTGGGGTGGACCGGTTCGTGTTCTGCCACTCCCCGTTCCGGGCCAAGGGGTCCACCTCGTGCTCGTCGCCCCCCATGGCTATTGCCAACCCACCAGGTGCCAACCCACCGGAGGAATCATCATGAGCATCTTGGACGGATCACCCCTGGCCGGGAAGGTGGCTTTGGTCACCGGGGCCAGCCGGGGCATCGGCAAAGGCTGTGCCTTGGAGCTGGCTGCCGCCGGGGCTGCGGTGTACATCACGGGACGTACAACAGGTGCTGGCCAGCATCCGCTGCCTGGCACAGTGGGAGGCACCGCGGAGGAGATCACCGCAGCGGGGGGTACCGCTACCGCGGTGGCCTGCGACCACCGCGACGACGATGCGGTGCGGACGGTGTTCGACCAGATCGCTGAAGAGCAGGGCCGCTTGGACGTGCTGGTGAACAATGCCTTTGCCATTCCCGACGAGCTGACTGCCATGCTGCCCTTCTGGGAGGTGCCCATCTCCAACTGGGACGACATGATGGATGTGGGCACCCGCTCGGCTTACGTGGCCTCGGTGCTGGCCGCCCCGGGGATGATCGACCAAGGCGACGGCCTGATCGCCAACATCAGCTCGTCGGGGGCCACAGAGTACGCCTGGCACGTGGCCTACGGGGTGGGCAAGTGCGCCCTCGACCGCATGACCGCCGACTGCGCCCGCGAGCTCGGGGACACCGGGGTGTCGATGGTGTCGGTGTGGCCCGGGTTCGTGCGCACCGAGCGCATCGATGTGGCCGTTGACTCCGGGGTGGAGCTGCCGCCGAGCTTGGACCTGTCGGCCGCGGAGTCGCCTCGGTTCACTGGCCGGGCGGTGACCGCCTTGGCCATCGACGCCGACCGATCCCGCTATTCCGGTCAGGCAGTCTCGGCCCGAGACATGGCCGATGCCTACGGCTTCACCGACATCGACGGCCGCCTCCCCGCCGGCCCCCTCCACGACCGCACCGGTTAGCCGCTGTTATGACCGCTGTGGAGCCGTTCGCCATTGAGGTGCCCGACGAGGTGCTCGATGACCTCCACCGTCGTCTGGACGCCACCCGGTGGTTCGACCCGCTGCCCGGTGCCGGATGGAACGAGGGGACCGATCTGGATTACCTCAAAGAGCTGTGCCGCTACTGGCGCCATGAGTACGACTGGCGAACGGTGGAAGCCGAACTAAACCGGTTTCCCCAGTACACCACCGTTATCGACAACCAGAACTTGCACTTCATCCACGCCCGCAGCCGCAACCCGGACGCCATGGCCCTGGTCATCCACCACGGTTGGCCCGGCTCCATCACCGAGTTCGCCAAGGTGATTGAGCCGCTGCGGGAGCACTTCCACGTGGTATGCCCGTCTCTGCCCGGATACGGCTTCTCCGGACCTACCGCTGAGCCGGGCTGGACGCCCCGGCGGATGGCTACGGCCTCGCTGGAGCTGATGAGCCGTCTGGGCTACGAGCGGTTCGGCGCCCAGGGTGGGGACTGGGGGGCGATGGTCACCTCTCAGATGGCACTCCAGGCCCCGGAACGACTCACAGGCATACATCTGAACCTGATAATCGCCCCTGAGCCTCCGCCCGGAGCAGTGCGCGACCTGACTGATGAGGAGAGGGCAGCCCGGTCAGAAGGCCGGACTCGCAACCTGGTGGAGCGGGGCTACCGGGAGCAGCAGGCCACCCGCCCACAGACCTTGTCGGTTGGCTTGAACGACTCCCCGGCCGGACTGGCTGCCTGGATCGTCGAGAAGTTCCTGGTGTGGAGCGACATCGGCCCCGAGAACGACATCGAAGCCAGCTTCAGCAAAGACGAGCTGCTTACCAACGTGATGGTTTATTGGGTGACTGGCACCATCGCCTCGGCCAACCGGCTCTACTACGAGACCCGAATCGGGGGCCGAGGATCCTCAGCCCCCGACCGCCGGGTGGAAGTGCCCACCGCCTACGCCCGTTTTCCCGGCGATGGTATTTTCCCGGCTCGTCCATGGGTGGAGTACTGGTACAACATCGTCCGCTGGACAGAGATGCCCCGCGGCGGCCACTTCGCCTCCCTCGAAGCCCCCGATCTGTACATCGACGACGTCACTGCCTACTTCGGCACCTTGAGCTGACCCCGTTTGCTTTGGGGGAGGCTCTAGGCGTGTGGTGAACTTGCCGCCGTGCCCCAGTTGCATGATGTTGATTACACCCTTGAGTACCCCTACACCCGCACCACCGGGCCGGTCATCGGTCCGTTTCTGACCGGGTTGCGCGACGGCCGCATCCTCGGCCAGCGGTGCGGTGAACGGGTGCTGTGCCCGCCCATGGAGTTCGATCCGGACACCTTCGCCACCCTGGAGCCCGACTTGGTTGAGGTGGGCCCTGGCGGGGAGGTGGTGAACTGGACCTGGGTGGCCGAGCCCTCGGCCAAGCACCCCTTCGACCGGCCGTTCGGCTTCGCCTTCATCAAGCTGGACGGGGCCGACACCTCCCTGGTGCACGCAGTGGACACCGGGGGCGACCCCGAGGCCATCAGCACCGGCATGAGGGTGCGGGCCCAGTACCGGGACGAGCGCCACGGCTCTGTCGCCGATGTGTACTTCGTGCCCGAGGCCGACGCCGCCGATCAGGTGATCGAGCCGGGTGAGGAGCCGGTGACCATCACCGAGCACCTCATCGGCCTGCGCATCAACGAGCCGCTGTACCCCCACCGGGCCCGGTTCGCCCAGGGGCTGTTGGACGGCAAGATCATCGGCCAGCGCAGCCCGGTCACCGGCAAGGTGTATGTGCCGGGTCGGGGCTACGACAACATGTCTCGGGTGCTGATGAGCGAATCCGACGAGGTGGAAGTGTCCGACGTGGGCACCGTGGTGGCGTTCACCGAGCTGAACCCGGTGCAGTACTACGGCCAGACCGAGACCGAGCCCTACGTGCGGTGCTCGATCCTGTTCGACGGGACCGACCAGCCGGTGATCGGCATCGACATCCGCGACATGACGGTGGACGAGATGCGGGTGGGGATGCGGATGCGCTGCATCTGGCGCGATCCCGAGGAACGGTCGGTGGAGGACATCGACAACCGCTACGGCAACATTCCCGAGACGGTGTACGCCCGGTTCGAGCCCACCGGCGAGCCCGACATTCCCGCCGATGAGTTGAAGGAGCACTCATGGTAAGCCTGGCTGAAGACGTGGCCATTGTCGCGTTCGAGCAAACCTCTTCTCACGCCCACTTCAACGACAGCGAGCCGGCCATGATCATGCCGTGCGTGAACTCGGTGATCGAGCAGGTGGGCATGGACCGCCACGACATCGACTTCACCATCGCGGGGAGCTGCGACTACCTGTCGGGGATGCCGTTCGCCTTCGTCATGAACATTGACGCGGTGGGGGCGTGGCCCCCCGTTTATGAGAGCCATGTGGAGATGGACGGCGCCTGGGCCCTGTTCGAGGGATTCGTGCGGCTTCAGTCGGGCGACATCGACACGGTGCTGGTGTCGGGCTCGGGCAAGTGCTCGCCGGGTAGCTACCGGGAGGGGTTCTCACTCCAGACCGACCCCTACGTCCATGCCCCCATCGGCCTCGACCCTCGCACGCAGGCGGGTTTCCAAGCCCAGGCGCTCATCGCCGCGGGCAAGGCCACCGAGAGGGACTTCGCCGAGGTGGTAGCCCGCAGCCATGCCAACGCCAAGGACAACCCCTATGCCCAGCTCAGCGGAGACCTGTCGGTGGACGAGCTGCTGGCCGAGCCCTACGTGCAGCAGCCGCTGCGCCGCCTCGACTGCCCGCCCACCAGCGACGGTGCCGCGGCCATGATCATCGCCCGGGCCGACAAGGCCCGGGAGCTGTGCGACAACCCGGTGTGGATCCGGGCCATCGACCACCGCATCGATTCGCACCACCCCACGCTGCGGGACCTGACCGACTCCCCGTCGGTGCGCATCGCGGCCGATCGGGTGGGCCTGCACGACGGCCCGGTGGACATCGCCGAGCTGACCGTGACCTACAGCCCCGAGGAGATCATCCTGCGCGACGCCCTCGGCTTGAACGGTGAGACCTCCGTGAACCCGTCGGGCGGGCCGCTTACCGGCAGCCCGTTCATGGCTGTGGGCCTCACTCGGGTGATCGAGTTGGCCCGGGGCATCCGCAACGGCGATGGCGGCCGGGGCGTGGCCCACGCCTCTAGCGGCCCGGCCCTGCAACAGAACCTGCTCTGCGTCTTGGAAGGAGACGGATAATGGCTCCACGACCTTGCGCTGTCATCGGTGTCGGCCAGACCAAGTACAAGCGCCGGCGCGACGATGTGACCTTGGACGGCCTGGTGCGGGAGGCCGCCCTCCGGGCCTTGGAAGACGCTGGCGCCACCTTCGACGACATCGACGCCATTGTGATCGGCAAGGCCCCCGACGCCCTCGAAGGCGTGATGATGCCGCTGCTGAGCCTGTGCGACGCACTGGGGGCAATCGGCAAGCCCATCCACCGGGTCCACACCGCGGGGTCGGTGGGGGCGTCCACCGCCATCTCCGCAGTGAACCTGGTGGAATCGGGGATGTACGACACCGTGCTGACCATCGCCTATGAGAAGCAGTCGGAAGGCAACGCCACTTGGGCGCTGTCGGGCGGCAAGAGCGGCGGCCAGGGCGCGGGCGGCACGTTCGCCCCATGGATCCGCAACTACATCGCCCGCTCCCAGGCCCCCGAGCACATCGGGTGGATGGTGGCGGTGAAGGATCGGCTCAACGCCCTCAAAAACCCCTACGCCCACCTGCATCTGCCCGACATCTCCATTGAGAAGGTGCGGGAGTCGCCCATGCTGTGGGACCCGCTGCACTTCTTGGAGTCGTGCCCCTCCTCGGACGGGGCCGCGGCCGTGGTGCTGGGCAACGACGACATCGCCAAGAAGTCGGGCCGCCCGCCGGCGTGGGTCATCTCCCACGCCAAGCGCACCGAGTTCGGCCAGTTCCCCGGGCGCGACACGGTGCGGCCCCAAGCCGGGGTGGAGTGCTCGGAGGCCCTGTACCGCAAGGCGGGCATCACCAACCCCCGGGAGCAGATCGACTGCGCCGAGCTGTACGTGCCGTTCTCGTGGTACGAGCCCATGTGGTTGGAAGGGCACCTCATCGCTGAGGAAGGCGAGGGGTGGAAGATGACCGACGCCGGCGACACCGAGCTGGGCGGGTCGTTCCCGGTGAACATGTCGGGCGGCGTTTTGTCGTCCAATCCCATCGGAGCATCGGGCATGATCCGCTGCCTGGAGGCGGCCAACCAGGTGCGGGGCACCGCGGGTGAATACCAGGTGCCGGGGGCCAAGATCTCCATCGGCCACGCCTACGGTGGCGCCGCCCAGTACTACGCCATGTGGATGGTGTCGTCCGAGCTGAATCCGGTCTTCTGACGATGGCCGGCATAGCCGACGGCCGAGTGGTGGTGATCACCGGGGCGGCGCGGGGACTGGGCCGGGCCCACGCCCTGGAGTTCGCCGCCGAGGGGGCCAGGGTGCTGGTCAACGACCTGGGGGTGGAGCGCGACGGCTCGGGTGGCGCATCCGAACCGGCCCAGGAGGTGGTGGCCGAGATCCGGGCCATGGGAGGCGAGGCCGAGGCCAACGCTGCCGATGTGGCCGACTGGGACCAGGCCGAAGCCATGATCGCCCAGGCCATCGACACGTGGGGTCGCCTCGACACGCTGGTGTGCAACGCAGGATTTTTGCGCGACCGGATGCTGGCCAACATGAGTGAGCCGGAGTGGGACGCCATCATGCGGGTCCACCTCAAGGGGCATTTCGCCCCGGCCCGCCATGCGGTGGCCCACTGGCGGGATCGGTCCAAGGCCGGCGAGGACGTGCGAGGGCGGCTCATCAACACCAGTTCCGGGGCCGGGCTCTTGGGTTCGATCGGCCAGGGAAACTACGCCGCGGCCAAGGCCGGGGTGGCGGCGCTGACCATCCAGCAGGCCGCGGAGTGGGGCCGCTACGGGGTGGCGGTGAACGCCATCGCCCCCGACGCCCGCACCAGAATGACTGCCGGGATCATGTACACCGAGGAGGCTCCCGAGGGTTGGGACGAGAAAGACCCGGCCAACGCGTCGCCGCTGGTGGTGTGGCTGGGGTCGGATGCGTGCGACGTAACCGGCCGAGTGTTCGAGATCGCCGGCGGAGCGCTCAACGTGTGCGACGGCTGGCAGCACGGCCATGTGGTGGACGTGGGCCGCAAGTTCGCGGCTGCTGAAGTCGGTGACGCGGTGCGGGCTTCTATTGCCGCTTCGCCTGATCCGGCGCCGGTCTACGGAGCGAGCTAGCTGGGTATATCCCGGAAGGGGACGCCTTTGTCTACTCGGATGTCGGGAGGGAGGCCCAGCACCTTCTCGCCGATGGTGTTGCGCTGGATGTTGTCGGTGCCGCCGCCGATGCGCGACGCCCACTGACCCAGGAACTCGTATTGCCAGCGCCCCTCGTCTCGGGCGTTGTCGCCGTGGAGCATCCCAGCTGCGCCGCTCATGGCCATCACCAAGTCGCCCATCTCCCCGAAGTGCAGCGATATGGCCAGCTTCATGGTGGAGCTTTCAGGGCCGGGGAGCTCTCCTCGGCTGGTCGCGGTGCGAACCCGGTACCCCTGATACTTCAGGATCTCCATGCGGGTGTAGGTCTTGGCCAGCTCCTGGCGGATGACCGGATCCTGGTCGGTGCCGGTCTGCTGGGCCAGCTTCACCAGCTCGTTGAACCGGGTCCGTGCGTTGGACCCGCCGATCAGGGCCCGCTCGTTGGACAGGGTGGTCATGATCGGACCCCAGCCGGTGTTGACCCCGCCGAGGATGTTCTCGTGGGGGATCCGCACATCCGACAAGAACACCTCGTTGAAGTGGGCCGCGCCGGTGATCTGCACCAGCGGGCGCACCTCGATGCCGGGGGTGTTCATGTCCACCAGGAAATATGTGATGCCCCGGTGCTTGGGCTGGTCGGGATCGGTGCGGGTCAACAGGATGCCCCAGTCGCTGTACTGGGCGCCCGAGGTCCACACCTTCTGGCCGTTCACCACCCACTCGTCGCCGTCGCGCACCGCGGTGGTCCGCAACCCGCCCAGATCTGATCCGGCCACCGGCTCGGAGAACAGCTGGCACCACACCTCCTCGCCCTTGAGCATGGCGGGCAGGAACCGCTCCTTTTGGGCATCGGTGCCGTGGCCGATGATGGTGGGGCCGGCCATGCCGATGCCCACTGCGAACACCCCTGTGGCCGCCACCCGCTTGGCCTCCTCCTCTTTGAAGATGCCTTCGTGGATGCCGCTCAGCCCCTTGCCGCCGTATTCAGTGGGCCAGGTGATGGAGCCCCAGCTGCCGTCGTACTTGGTGCGCTGCCACGCCTTGCACCGGGCCACGTAGGCGTTCTCGACGTCCGGATCGGAGATGGTAATGGCCGTCTGGTCACGGGCGCCGCCGCCGTCGGCCGGGACGTTGGCGTCGAGCCACTCAATGCACTCGGCTCGAAAGGCGGCTTCTTGGGGGGTCTCGTCGAAATCCATGCCGTGATGATGGTAGCCAGAGGGTTCTGGGCAGACCCCACCGGACAGCGGGGCAAACGGCAGTGATTGCCAGCATTCGGGCTCGACAGGCCAGGAGTGGTTCAATGGCGACGTGAAATTCTCCATGATCTTCGAAGCCCAGATGGCCGATCCATCCCGCGAGGTCGAGCAGCAGGTCATCCGAGACTGCGTGGATCAGGCGGTGTTGGCCGAGGAGGTGGGTTTCGACCGAGTGTGGGCGGTGGAGCACCACTGCTTGAAGTGGTATGCCCACATGAGCGCCCCGGAGATCTTCTTGACCTGGGTGGCAGCTCGCACGTCTCGCATCCGCATCGGCCACGGGGTGGTGTGCATGCCGTTCGGCTACAACCACCCGCTGCGGGCCGCGGAGCGCATCGCCATGCTGGACGTGCTGTCGGGCGGGCGGCTCGACGTGGGCGCCGGTCGGGGGGCCACCCTCCAGGAGATGTCGGCATTCGGGGTGAAGCCCGAGGACACCTACGCCCAGGTGGAAGAGTCGCTGCGGATCATCTCCAACTGCTGGCGCGACGACGAGTTCGAGTGGGACGGCCTGCTCGACATCTCACCCCACCCGATTCTGCCCCGGCCGGTGCAAGACCCCCATCCGCCGCTGTACCTGGCCTGCACCAAGGTGGACACCGTGAAGCTGGCCGCCGAGTTGGGCATCGGGGCGCTGGTGCTGGGCTTCGCCGGTGCCGACGAGATCCGGTTGATGAAGGAGACCTACGACGAGGCCATAGCCACCCGCACCGGCGAGCGGTTCGTGAGCGACCACCCCAACGACTGGTTCTCGGCGCTGTGCCCCACCACGATCCTCGACGACCGGGACGAGGCCTTCCGCATTGGAGCCCGGGGCCAGCGGTTCTTCGCCGAGGCCATCATGCACTGGAACCTGGGCACGCCCCCGCCGAGGGCCGGATCAGCCGACGAGGACACCGCCGCGGCCATCGACGAGGCGGTGGGCAACGTTCACGCCAAGATCAGCGAGATGAACATCCCGCTAAGCCCCAACGCCACCAGCACCTTCAACATCGAGCACGCCTACGGCAACTACGAAGACGCCATCCGCTACGTGAGCGAGCTCGAGGCCGTCGGCTGCGACGAGATCATGTGCATGATCCAAATGGGCACCATCCCCCAAGAGGTCATGCTAGAAACCATCCGCCAATTCGGCCACCACGTCATCCCCCACTTCCGCGCCAAGCAAGAAGCCGCCGTCCCGGCCTGACCAGTTTTCGAGCCCGCCCCGGTAACATCGGGCGATGGCGACCCTCGTTGTCGGCAAGGCACCGACGCTTGATGATGCCGCCCAGGCTGCGGAGGCCATGGCCGCGGCCGACCCGCACATTGTCCGTGTCATCGTCTTCGGGTCGGTGGCCAAGCAGACCCAGAAGGCTGACTCCGACATCGACCTCATCGCTATCACCGCGGTACCACGGGCGGTCAGCATCGACCACGGCGCCGCGCAGTACGCCCTGCGCCAGGCGGCTGAGGCCGCACGCGGGATCAAATGCGAGGTCATCCTCACAACTATCGGCGAATGGGAGTGGAGCTTGGAGCATGCCCGCTCCTCCGTTTTCGGAGAAGCGCACGCTCACGGCATCACCCTCATGCAGCGCCCCTGCCCACCTCCGGCCCCATGGGCCGAGGAGACCGCCGTGCTGCAAGACGACTGGGGCCTCGCCCTCAAAGACCTGGATGAGGCCCACCGCAAGAACCTGGAAGTGGTCCGAATACTCGAGTCCATCCCCGGCGAGATAGCCACGGGGGAGTGGTCTCCTGCCGACCGCAACTACGCCTATGAGTCTGCGCTGGAATCCGCCCACATGAGCATCGAGAAGAGCCTGACCGCGCTGGGCCGGCTTCATCTCCGCCGGTATCTCGACAACACCCACAACATCGACGTCATGGCCGGCAAGCTCCGGCCCACCCCCTCAGGCTCGTTTGTCGATGCCGTCCTCGACACGCTCGACACCGCCGAGCGCGACGGCGCCCACACCAACTGGAGGCTCGCCCCCTACCTGGGCCAGTCGGACTCATTCCAGCAGATGATCACCCCCGAGAACACCGCCCACCACATACGCGCCGCCGCCGACCTCCTAGAACACGCGCTAGCCGCCATCGCCAGCTCTCCCCTGCGCCCCAACCCCATCCCCACCCACGAAGCCGCCACCCTCAACCGCTGCGCCCAACTCATCGACCACCTCCGCCACCACGCCAACCCTGAGTACCTACGAACGGGAACCGGGAGCCTCGATCTGTCGAAAGCAGAAAATACTGAAATTTAGTGAAAGCATCTAATATCAGTTGCCAGCAGCGCCTCGAACATGTATCGTGGTCCCGTGGCTACATCGGCAATTGCGAGCGTGATCGGGGTTTTTGGTGCCCTACTGGTGGCCGTGCTCGCCATGATGTGGCGGTCGATTGCTGACCTCGGACGGGAAATGCGTCAGTTCGGGAAACGGCTGGTCCGGCTCGAGGTCGAGGTGCGGCACCTGACCTCCCACCTCCCACCCCCAAACCCTCCGTCGCCCGCTGGCTGAGGGGGCCACCATTGCCCTCGAATCGAAACCGCCCCGTACTCTCTCCCAGAGTGTTATCTGCCGAGTGCGATGGGGGAGCGAGCGATGCCACCCCCTCTGTGCCAGCAGAGGAACCAAATGACGCCATCACCCTGTGAGCACTGCCGACTCCGAGCACATTGAGGGTCAGGGTTGCCTCGACGAGTCCTCTCAAGCAGCACCCGACTCAACTCTTGAAGAAGTCATCGAGCGTATTGAAGGAAGGGATCTAGGCCAGTTGACCAGTGAAGATGCTGTAGCCGCCCTTGAAGCCGAACGTGCCCGTCGTATGGTGCCGGCTGAGTCGCCCGGGTCAAAACGCTCAACTGCCCCATCCTGACCGGCGTTGTCCGTCTTGCCTTTGCCTCCGGTCTGACCGACTTTCGATCGTCCGATGTGCCGAACGGTTCGATTCCAGAATCTTCTTGGGTATCCTGACGGACCGATCCGATGTCCCGTACCCACTCGCCCGCTGCAAGCCCTGCACGGACCCCGGCCCGCTTGCCCACGCCTATAGCCTCGACCTCGTACAAGTCGAGGCCGCTATCCGGTTCGAGCAGAGGCTCGCCAACCGCAAGATCATCGCCTACCAAGCCGCTTGACCGCTCCGGCTAGCCCCTGTCGTCCTGCCGCTTCCAGTCGTTGATTGTCGCCAAGCGGTTACCCAGCCATCCACAGAGCTTGAAGAGCCTCACCTTCACCAAGGTGCGCTTCCGCAGCTTTGCGAGCCGCAGCGCGGCACCAGGCCGGGCAGCGACCTGCTCATGTAGCTGCTGGTAACTCTTGGTTGAGGGCATATTGTCATCACCTCTTGATAACTTCGCCGACACTATCTGCCAATAGATGAAGAGGAGAGGGCTTTATGACCCCACAAGCACAGGGAGATGGGAACGTCTCTCAACTGACTTACGAGAAACTGCGGGGTGCGGTTGCCGGAGGAGCTGTCGCGCTGCGGTCGCTGACCGAGTTGCAGCCTGTGGATGGGCCTGGTGGGAAGGTGTTCCCGCCGACTTATGCCGTCAACGCGGGGCACAAGTACGCCGTCGAGACCCGTCAAGTGGGTGATCGTGAGGTGCAGACGGTGCTTCTGGACTCGGTGGCTTCACAGGCGAATCGGGCAGAGTTAGCTCTGTTGGAGGGCTGGGACGCTGGTGAGTTGAGGTTCCCAGTCCCCTACGTCGACTTCACGACGGAGAACGGTGAGTTCGACGACGTCGACCGGTTGACAGTGTTGGAGGTTCCTCACCGGCTTGCCGATGCGATCTTCCGCGACAGCCTTCTTGATGGCACGCTGTTTCGGCTATCTGAGGTAGGTCGAGCGATTACCGATGCGCAGCCTCGCAACGCCACTGCTCTATTTCGGTATGCCCCTACTGCGCTGCTGTTCGGCCAGTGGGACTCCACTGGGCCCAAAGGTGGTCTGGGGTCCAAGTTCCAGAGGGCATACGTGTCTGAGATCGTCGGGCACGACGTGCAGATCGGACGCAAGGTCGGCAGTCGGCTGGATCCGCTTCAGATAGAGAAGCTGGATTCAGAGAAGCGCGTCTATCAGCATCGCAATCCTGAAGAGGTGTGGACCGTAGAGGAGAGCGAGGCAGAGTTAGACAGCAAAGGCAAGCCCATCTATGCCAAGCGGAAAAGTGGTGAGGGCGAGGACGGACAGCCGTCCAAAATCAACCATGGCAATATTCCCCCTGACATTGATTCAGCGTCTGGTGGCGTAACCATTTCGACCGCGATGCAGACCACCGTGATCTCACTGGCCGCTCTTCGCCGTCTGCGGTTTGCCGGCCACAGCCGAGAGGCGCAAGTCGCAGCACGGACTGCGGTCGCCGCTCTTGGTGTTGCCGCACTCGTCTTGCAGCACGAAATGGATCACGACCTGCGCTCTCGCTGCCTTCTGATCCCACAGCATGCGCCGCGAATTGAACTCGTTGGTCGAGATGGTGCAGCACCAGAGAGTGTCGAAGTCGACCGCGATGCCGCAGCTCAGATTCTGACCCAATCAGCACAGGCATCGGCTGATCTGGATTTGGGGTGGGAAACCGCCGAGATCAAGCTCCAGCCAGCCCCCAAGCTGCTTGAGCTACTCCGACGCAGTCGTGAGGTTTCCGCACGCGAGACTCCAGGGGAGTGATACGTGCTCGCTATTGAGGTCAACTTCCTCACCGGCCGGTTCGTGGCCACCGCGCACAACGACCGTGAAGCTAGCGAGTGGCCACCGCACCCGGCCAGATTGTTCTCAGCCCTCGTGGCTGGCTGGGCCGAAGCCGGTGAAGATGATGCCGAGCGGGAGGTTCTGGAGTGGCTGGAAGCTCAGCCAGCCCCATCTCTTGCGGCTTCTGAGGCCGATCCCCGCAGAGTCGTGAGCTATTTCGTGCCGGTAAACGACACCAGGATCATCAGCGGAGCCTGGTACGAGCGTCGCAGCCAGAATCTCGACAAGCTGGAAGATCAATTCGAATCTGAGATCGAGCGATCAGATGGTGAACTGACCAAGAAGGCCGAGAGGACCCGCGACAAGATTCAGAAAGAGCTAGATGTTGATAGCCAAGTGTCCAATGCAGGGACGACGTCGGTTAAGTCGGCTCTGGAGTTGCTGCCTGACGGCAGGATCAAGCAAGAACGGCACTTTCCATCGGTCACTCCAGTCGAGCCACGGGTGACTTTTGTTTGGCCGGATGCCGAACTCCCGGAAGCAGTGAGGAATTCGCTGGATGACTTGCTCAACAGGGTCACCCGCCTTGGGCACTCATCATCACTGGTGTCTTGTCGCCTAGTCGACGATCCCTCAGCACCCAATTGGAGCCCAGGTGCTGGAACTCATGTCCTTCGCTGCACAGGCACTGGGCAGCTTGCCGCGTTGAGGGAGAGATTTGAGCAGCACCAGGCCATCAAGCCGAGATCGCTTCCGTTCTCAGCAGTCCGCTATAGCGAGGCAGCGAGCGAGTCTGGATCGCCGCCGCCCCTGCGTTCGGACACGGCTGGGAATTGGATCGTCTTCGAGTTTCTTGCGAAATCACGGCGGTTTCCAGCTTCGCGGACGGTTGAGGTTGCCTCCGCCATGCGGGCGGCAATCATGTCCTATGCTGAGGATCCGATCCCTGAAGGTCTGAGCGGCCATCAATCCTCTGGCACCCCGACATTGGATCCGCACGTGGCATTCTTGCCACTGCCCTATGTCGGATTCGAACACGCTGACGGCAGGATTATGGGCTTGGCAATGTCTCTGCCCGAATCTTTGGACCATGAATCCCGGCAGGCAACCTTGCGGGCCATCGGCCATTGGGAGCAAGAGACTGACTATCTGACCCTCACATTCGGCAATAGCGGGATACTTCAACTCCAGAGGCGAACTGGCCCGATTGACCTCGTCTCGATCAGGCCAGAGCTATGGCAAAGGTCCTCGCTGCAATGGGTATCGGCCACCCCGGTTGCCCTGCCAACCCATCCGGGGCCGTTGAGCAAGGGAAGTGCGGCGGCCCGTTCCAAAGCCTGGGATCGAGCCGAGCAGGCCGTTGTTGCTTCCTGCCGCCATGTCGGTTTGCCAGAGCCAGCTGAGGTAGAGCTGTCGCTCGATCCCTTCATTCGAGGCGCTAGGCCCGCGGCTGATTTTCCACCGTTCCATCAGCGGGGTCGCGATGGCAAGCCGGTGGCTCGTCGGCTCGTCCATGTCGCTTTGTCGTTTGGGCAGCATGTCCAGGGTCCGCTGATGCTCGGGGCTGGCCGTTTCCTGGGTCTCGGTCTCATGAGGCCTACTGGAGATTCAGGGTCGACGGTGAGTGGCGGGGGCACCAATGACTGAGCTTCAAGCTTGCGACTTCCCCTCCTATTTCCATGAGGTACACGGCCACGACCCATTTCCCTGGCAGCATCGCCTTACTACTCAGGTGCTCGAAGAGGGCCATTGGCCTGAAGTTATTGACCTGCCCACCGGAACCGGTAAGACCGCTGTTCTGGATACGGCAGTGTTCGCTCTTGCAGCCCAGCCGGAATTGTTCCCTCGCCGAGTGGTGTTTGTCATTGATCGCCGGATCGTGGTGGATCAGGTGATCGAACGAGCCCAGCTCATACAGAAGAAGATCCAAGAAGGTCCAGCTTCAGTTTTGCGGCTCATGAAGGAACGCTTGAGAGAGGTCGGCGGGGAATCACTGCTTAGGGTGGTGGCACTGCGGGGGGGTATCCCAATCGACGGAGAATGGGCCCGTCGGCCCGACGAGCCCTGGGTGATGGTGTCCACAGTGGACCAATTCGGATCTCGGCTTCTGTTCCGCGGCTATGGAATCACCCCGAAGATGCGCCCCGTTCATGCCGGCTTGGCTGGCAACGACTGCCTGGTCATTCTCGACGAAGTCCATCTCAGCCGAGCCTTCGCTCAGGCATTGCAAGAAGTGAGTGCTTTGAGCAGCAACGGGCGTCTCCCCAGGAGGTTTCAAGTAGTCGAGATGTCGGCCACCACAACGAACTCCGGCGGGCATCAGGAGCCCTTCCGGTTGACTGAGGAAGACCTGGCCGGTTCCGATGAGCTCCGCCGTCGCGCTAAGGCTTCAAAGTCAGCAAAGCTGCGGGATGCCGGAACGAAGCAGCCGCATATCTCCATCCCATCTGATGTGAAGAAGATCCTGAAGTCAGAGCTGGGTGAGTCGGTTAGAAGCGTAGGAGTGATCGTCAATCGAGTTCGTACTGCCCGAGAGACCCATCGGGCGCTCTTGGAGGCAGGCTACTCAGCGCACCTGATCACCGGTCGTATGCGCCCCCTTGACAAAGCAAGGTCATTGGAAGCGATATCAGCATTGGTCGATCCCGACAAGCAGCTAGATGGTGAGGGTCTGACTGTCGTTGTCGCTACTCAAGCCATCGAGGTCGGTGCCGACTTCAGTTTCGAAGCGTTGATTACCGAAGCCGCTCCCATCGACAGTCTGCGGCAGCGGTTTGGTCGACTCGACCGGAGGGGCACCCTTGCCGAGCAGACTGGCGAGCCAGCTAGAGCCTGGATTGTGGGGGCCAAGTCTGCCCTCAACCCCAAGCGGCCTGATCCTGTATACGGTCACTCGGCTCGAGCTACCTGGGAGGAGTTGCAAAGGCTAGAGGGCTTCGAGGCCATTGACTTCAGCCCATGCTCTGAGACCCCTCATCAGTTCCCCGACGAGTGCTTTGCCCCCGCGGCCCCAGCGCCTCTCCTTCTTTCCACCTACATGGATGCCTGGGTACAGACCAATCCCGAGCCAGTGGTGCAACCGGCGGTGGACTGGTTCCTGCACGGCATCGAGCAAGAGCCGCAGGTCGCGGATGTGTCCATCGCCTGGCGCCATGACCGATCTCTTCGGGCGCTGAGAGAGGTTCCGCTTCGCCCGGCTGAATATCTCCAAGTTCCCATCAATGCGGTCAAGGCCTGGCTTGGTGGGGCAGAAGAGGAAGTGCCCGTGGCTGATGTCAACGGTAGCTCTTACGAAGAAACCAAGTACTTGGACGGTGCGGCGAGTTCGGAATGGTGCCGATGGCAAGGACACGAAGAGGGTCCTGTGCCGATTTCTGTGACCGCCATCCGACCCGGAGACATCCTTGTTGTGGATCCACTCCGAGGCGGCCTGTCTGGCGGCACCTGGGATCCGAATTCAACCGATCCTGTAGACGACCTCGGAGACGAGGCGCAGCACGCGTACGGACAGCGTTTCACGCTTCGGCTCGACCAGCGACTGTTGCCTGAGTCTGATGGATGGTCGACTCCGCCAAAACCAGATGACGAAGACACTGCCCTGCGGCCACTTTCAGATCGGGTCGATGACTGGCTGACCGAGGCCGAGTCCCTGGCTGGCCTCAGTAGATGGCAACGGGAAGCAATCGGAAAATTGAGGACCGGTAGTGAGGTCAGGAATCTGGACGATGGCTACTACGTGCTCGTCTCCGGCAAGATCGATCCTTCAACCTTGGATGGGTCAGACCAGTCGTCATCATTTACTGGTTCTGGGGTTACTTTGCGTAAGCACCTGAGCGGCGTAGGGGAGCGGGCAGCCGACTACGCCCGCCGGCTTGGCCTGAGCGACGAGATCCAGGCCGACCTCAAGCTCGCTGCCCAACTACATGATCTCGGCAAGGTAGATCCTCGGTTTCAAGAGCAGATGGTCGGAAATGACGAAGTACGGCAAGCCATGCTGGATGAGCCCTTAGCTAAATCACTTCCTGACGCGCGACCCTCTCCTCACAAGCGGCCACCTGTCAGGCACGAGATCATGAGTGTCGCCATGGTCCAGTCCAATCTCGATGTCTTGGCTGGTGCCCACGACCCTGATCTGGTCTTGCACCTGGTGGGGACCCATCATGGGCAGGCGAGGCCCCTGCCGCCCATCCCGGCGGATGACTGTCCTGAAACGCTCAAGTTTGATCACGAAGGCATCCCAATGGAGGCGAGCACCGCCTTGTTAGACGGTCCTCTAGCACTTGAGATGGCCGACCGCTTCTGGCGCCTGGTCGAACGCTACGGGTATCACGGTTTGGCATGGTTGGAGGCCATCCTCCGACTAGCCGACCACCAGCAGAGCGCAGAGGAGGCCAGGCAGTGACTGGCACCCACCTCACTGGTCTTGAAGGCACGAATCCTCTTGGTTTCTTCGCCGCGCTAGGTGTTCAAGTTGCGTTCGATGGTGCCACGGACGTCCCCAGACTTTGGTGGAGTGATGATGTAGTGCCTCACGCAGTGGTTGACGATTCGTTCTCTGTAGAGGAAATCGCTGACCGGGCGATGGAGGTGTTTCCAGCGTGGTTGGAGAGTCCTGCCATCAGCACTGGTCTCGAGCCGTCTGGCGATGTGAAGTTCAAGGAGTCGGACATCGCTACCTATCTCGCCGGATCGCGACATAGCGGACCAGGGGCTGATCTTGCAGCTTGCCTGGTAGCTCAGGGCAGCCTCGACAACAGCGGGGTAGCGAAACCAACTGACCTCTATTTCACAGCGGGTCAGCAGAAGTTCTTGAAAATGGTGAGAGAAGTCCTCAGCGGGGTAACGGCTGAAGATCTCAAGATCGGGCTGACCGGGCCTTGGCCTTACCAGAGCGAGTTAAGTTCATTGATGTGGGATGTCGCAGACGACAGCAACTACGCCCTGTCTGCCGGCGACCCATCGAAAGGTAAGAAGCTGACCAACCCAGGTCCAGAGGCCCTCGCCATTTTGGGCATCAGCAGATTTCCGGTGTTCGGCAGTTCGGGTCGGACACTGACCCAAGGAGCATCTGGTGGCTGGAAGCGCGGATCGTTCACATGGCCCATATGGACCAAACCTGCATCACATCGGGTTGTCGCCTCACTGCTGGCTCATGCTGCCAGTGCTCAAGAAGACCTATTGCCAGCCTGGGGCGTCAGTCGAGTGATGCAGTCTGCGATTCGACGCAGCAGCCAGGGGGGATATGGGACCTTCGGCCCTCCAGAGGTGATCTGGTCTCGTGAGTGACGTGCCTGACCTCGTTCCGGCCAGAATGGTCAACGAGTTCGAGTACTGTCCGCGGCTGTTCTACTTGGAGTGGGTCCAGTCTCGCTTCGAAGACAACCCCTACACCGTCGAAGGCCGCTATGTCCATCGAAACGTGGATGCTGGTGGGGGGCGCATTGACGACCCCGATGAAGACAGCCCCGTGCGCAAGGCGAAGTCAGTCACCATCAGTTCTGAAGACCTGGGGATAATCGCCAAAGCGGACATCATCGAGGGCAAGGGGAACAAGGTCACCCCGGTTGAGGTGAAGCGCGGACGGCCGCCAAAGCATGGCCCGGCGTGGTCTCCTGAGCTTGTGCAAATCTGCGCCATCGGCCTCATACTTCAGGACAACGGGTATGACTGCTCAGAGGGGCAGATCTTCTTTGCCGAGCCTCGTGAGCGCGTCAAGGTGCCCTTCGACGAGAAGCTGGTGCGGCAGACCCTGAACGTGCTGAGAGACTTGAAGGAGGTTGCTGGCTCTCCTGATCCGCCGCCTCCACTCGTTGACAGCCCCAAATGCCCTCGATGCTCTCTCGTGGGTATCTGCTTGCCTGACGAAACGAACCTCCTGGCTGACCGGTCGGATGTTCCGCCCCGGCGCTTGACACCCAGGGATTCCGCGGCCCGGCCCCTCTATGTGACAGAACAGGGAACCAGGATTGGAGTCAGGAAGGGGAGGGTCACGGTTTCTCAGCAGAAGGAGGTTCTCCAAGAGGTCAGGCTGATTGATGTCTCCCAAGTTTCCATTTACGGAAATGTGCAGATCAGCTCCCAGGCGATGCGAGCGATGTTCGACCAGCAGGTTCCAGTCTGCTGGTTTTCCTACGGCGGGTGGTTCCAGGGCATCGCCCATGGGCTGCCGTCCAAGCACGTTGACCTTCGGAGGCGTCAAGTTGCCATTGCGGCGCAGGCGGGATTGCCGATAGCCCAAAAGATGATCGAAGGGAAGATCCGCAACTCAAGGACACTGCTGCGACGGAACTCTCGAAGTGAAGTCAAGCCAATCTTGGAGCAGTTGAAGGCGACTGCCGACCAGACTGCTGAGGTAGACACCGTTGAATCGCTGCTAGGTGTGGAAGGTGTCGCAGCCCGGCTCTATTTCTCACAGTTTTCGGCGATGTTGAAAGACGACACGTTGGGCATCTTTGACTTCCAAGGACGAAATAGAAGACCTCCTAGAGATCCCATCAATTGCCTGCTCTCCTATGGGTACTCTTTGCTGACAAAAGATCTGACTGCCGTCGCGCTGGCTGTAGGGTTTGATCCCTACTTGGGTGTCTTCCACAAGCCGAGATTTGGACGCCCAGCGCTGGCTCTTGACCTCGCTGAGGAGTTCCGCCCCCTCATTGCCGACTCAGTTGTGATCAACGTAATCAACAATGGCGAGATCCAGGAGAACGGATTCATAGTAAGAGCTCAAGGTGTTGCATTGACTCAGCAAGGCCGCCGGTCATTCATTGCGGCTTATGAACGCCGTCTTGATCAAGAAGTGACCCATCCAGTTTATGGCTACAAGATCACCTACCGGCGCGTCCTGGAAGTCCAAGCGCGAATGCTGGGCGCGTATCTGCTTGGCGAGATTCCCGAGTACGTGCCGTTCATGACGAGGTAGCCCATGGCACAAGGACGCAAGAGATTCTTGGTGGCGTATGACATCCGCGATCCCAAGCGCCTTCGGAAAGTTCACAAGACGATGGTGGGCTACGGCTGGTCGATGCAGTACAGCGTGTTCATCTGCGACCTTGATGCCATGGAGCTGATCGCCATGAAGACCGAACTAGGAGAGATCATCCATCATGCTGAAGACTCCATTGCTATGATCGACATCGGTGATCCGAGCCAGAGGGGTAGAGACTGCTTCCAGTTCATGGGAGTATCCATCCCTCTGCCGACCAGCGGCCCCGTCATTCTGTGATGCGAGCGCTGAGGTGGGCTGTGAAATACCCGGCAGCGCTCGAAACCGCATGAATCCAAGGATTATGGCGTTCTTTGACAACTGAATATGACCCAGAAAATGCTTCCTAACCATAACCGCTCGCAATCGTCCGCATACCAGCAGGTCACTGCAGACGTTTAGAGCGAGCGGTTCGGGGGGTTATAGAACCCCCCCTTCATTGAAGCGTGAATAAAAACTTCGAAGTCGTCATCATCCATGAGGTTCGGGGGGTTATAGAACCCCCCCTTCATTGAAGCGTTGTAATTCGCTCCCCGGTATTGCTTTAGCACGCTAGTTCGGGGGGTTATAGAACCCCCCCTTCATTGAAGCAAGTCCCACAGCACGCCATACGAACCGGGCTGATGGGTTCGGGGGGTTATAGAACCCCCCCTTCATTGAAGCGAGTTTGGTGTTGAGGCTGACGTTGGCACCAACGTCGTTCGGGGGGTTATAGAACCCCCCCTTCATTGAAGCGGCAATGGCCCACTTCATCAAGGTCGCCTAGTCGCTTGTTCGGGGGGTTATAGAACCCCCCCTTCATTGAAGCAAACACGCGCCGGGATTGGTCGATCTGATGCGCTCAGTTCGGGGGGTTATAGAACCCCCCCTTCATTGAAGCCCCAGGAACGAGGCCGCCCGGCCGAAGTAGTTGGGCGTTCGGGGGGTTATAGAACCCCCCCTTCATTGAAGCGGGCAAACTTGGGGATTCTTCGAGCATCAATTAGGGCGTTCGGGGGGTTATAGAACCCCCCCTTCATTGAAGCAAGATGGCGTTGAGCGCTACCCGCCGGAACACTTCGGGTTCGGGGGGTTATAGAACCCCCCCTTCATTGAAGCGCCGCGGAGGTGATCGGCGAGCCGATGCGCCGTCCGGTTCGGGGGGTTATAGAACCCCCCCTTCATTGAAGCCCGGGTTCCGCCGGGGAGTCTACCGGACCGGAGGGGTTCGGGGGGTTATAGAACCCCCCCTTCATTGAAGCCGGAGGTCATGTCAGGTGGTCCATTCGCCGGTGCTGATGGTTCGGGGGGTTATAGAACCCCCCCTTCATTGAAGCGTCGCCGGTGAGCATGGCCCCGATGGTCGGGTCGAACGGGTTCGGGGGGTTATAGAACCCCCCCTTCATTGAAGCCCCGACGACGCCGGAGCGGTCAACAAAAGGTGCGGCGTTCGGGGGGTTATAGAACCCCCCCTTCATTGAAGCTGGGCCAGCCACATTGGATGGCGCTTCGGCAGTTTCGTTCGGGGGGTTATAGAACCCCCCCTTCATTGAAGCTGAGAGCCAGTTCATGAACTCACCGAGGACTTCCCCGTTCGGGGGGTTATAGAACCCCCCCTTCATTGAAGCCTGTCAGCCACTTGTGCCGCCTTCTGGGCGGACTTGGTTCGGGGGGTTATAGAACCCCCCCTTCATTGAAGCGCGCTGCTGCTGGCGCTGGAGGGTGTCGCTGAGCGCGTTCGGGGGGTTATAGAACCCCCCCTTCATTGAAGCGGCGCAACCCACATAAGCACCGCCACAGCGTCGCGGGTTCGGGGGGTTATAGAACCCCCCCTTCATTGAAGCTCCTCCGACGCCAGCGGGCTGGCCTTGGAGAACTTCGTTCGGGGGGTTATAGAACCCCCCCTTCATTGAAGCACGGCTTCGTCTGCGCCGAGATGGGATGGCGGGGCGACGTTCGGGGGGTTATAGAACCCCCCCTTCATTGAAGCGCCACCGCGTGCGCCCGCAGCGCCGTCACTATGGCCGGTTCGGGGGGTTATAGAACCCCCCCTTCATTGAAGCTGGTGCTTCGCCGGGCCGACGCCGCCTTCGCGTATGGTTCGGGGGGTTATAGAACCCCCCCTTCATTGAAGCCACAAGAAGGGCGCGATGTACATGCCGTGCGAGTCGGTTCGGGGGGTTATAGAACCCCCCCTTCATTGAAGCTCGCAGATGAGGGTTGGTGGTGGTTTACGTTGGGCATGTTCGGGGGGTTATAGAACCCCCCCTTCATTGAAGTGACATTCGGCGGCGTGCGATGGCCGAGAAGCTGACGAGTTCGGGGGGCCAATGAGCCCCCCTTCATTGAAGCGAGAAGCAGCTCGGCGTGGTACTCGATCAGCGGTTCTAGCGCCTCTGGCGTTGCTGCCACCCACGGCTCGATGATGGACAGCCCGAATTCCGGTGGCTTGCAACCGATTGGCGCCTATGCTGGGGGCATAACCCCCTGATCGCTTCGTCGTTCAGGATTCGAGGCCCCTCCATGGAGGGGCCTCTGTTATTTCTATGCTGCTGGTCTGCTCATAACGCGGCCGTATCCAGAGAGTCTCGCAACCTCTCTTCGGGAGGTCTTGGGCGGAGTCGATCGCCGCAATTTCTAGAAAGCAGAACTGCCCTCCACCGATGTGGAGGGCAGTTCTCGTTCTTAGCGGTCACCCGCTAAGACAGCTCTAGATGTCATCATACGGCGAGGTTGTGCTGGTTTGCTAGCAATATTCCATTTGGTACTTCTGAGGGGTTGACGAGCGTGGGTGTACGAACAGCGGCCTTCGTCGATGGCTTGAACCTATATCACGGTCTTCGAGACGAGGGGTTCCTGAAGTTTCGCTGGCTCGATATCGAGGGCATGGTCGACTCGTTAGCCGCTGACGCTGGTGGATCGCTTGGCAAGTCCCTGGATGTCACTCGAGTCGTCTACTGCACGAGCCTGGTCGCTAACAAGCAGGCAGCTCGACGACAAGACATCTATCTCCAGGCATTGGAGCAGCACTGCGCACGTCTCGAGATCCGGCGGGGATCGTACGAGGAGAAGGTGCGTGAGTGCACAGGCTGCGGAGCAGATGTCGGATTTCAAACAGAGAAGCAGACCGACGTGAATCTCGCCGTCGAAATGGTGATGGAAGCTGCAAAGCCGGAAGACCAGAGGGCCGACGTCCAGCTTCTCGTGACCGGCGACACCGATCTGCTCCCAGCAGTTGGTGCCGTGCGATCCTACGGGGTCCAGGTAGTGGTAGTCGCACCTCCGGCCCGCGGCCTTACCCGAGAGGCTTTCACGACCGTAGCGTCAAGATATCTTCGCGTGCGCCGCCGTCATCTACGGGATCATCCTCTTCCAGATGTCGTGCTGCGCCCAACGAGTGGCGGTGGTGAGTACCCATTACGGCCACCAAATGGCTGGATCTCCCCGGGCGATTGGTAGGTGGGCTCGTATCTGGGTTGCTACCCGGAGCGGTCGGGGCCGGCGCTTTGGATGTGGAACTTCACTAGGCAGCGCTGGTCGGTGATCATGGCTTGGCGGTATTCGTCCCAGTCGGGGTGCTCGCCTCGCAGGGTTCGGTAGTAGTCGACGAGCGGTTCCAACGCGTCCGGGCCGGAGATGATCTCGGCCTGGCACTCGATCTGCACCCAGTCGCCGAAGAAGTTGCGGGGGAACACGCACAGCCAGCCTCGGGGGTCGCGCCGCAGGTTCTTGGTCTTGTAGGCCGTTTCCCGTGTGCTCATCACCACCGTGTCGTCCACCACTGCCAGGGTGACGGGCGACATCTGGGGGGTGCCATCCGCCCTTGCGGTGGCCAAAACCGCGTTGGTGTTTTCTCGGACGTAGTCCAAGGCCTTTGCCGTGTCCATGATGGGATCCTAGGAGGCTGATGAATCCGCTCTACCAGCGGTTCCAGCGGGTGACGAGCTCGAGGGGCTCGCGGCGGGCGGGGCGGAAGTCGGTGCCGATGGTGTGGGCGAAGGGGATGAGGGCCAGCTGCATCACCTCGTCGTAGGGGATGCCCAGAAGATCGGCCGCCTCTTGCTCGTAGCAGAGGTGGATGGTGGTCCACACTGTGCCGATTCCCCGCTCCCGGGCGGCCAGCATGAACGACCACGCCGCTTGGATGACCGAGCCCACATGGGAGGCAACCGTTACCGGCGGATGGTCCCAAACCCGTCCCACCAGACACGGGATCAGCATGCCCGGCACCTCGTGAAGATGGGCGGACAAGTGGCCGGCCGAGGCGTACATCTTCTCGTTGGTGGCCTCTAGCTGGGTGGGTTCGGAGGGCTCGAGGCGGGGGAGCACCCCCAGGTAATCGCCGGCCACCTCGCTGGCTCGGCGGTACAGGTCGGCGAGGGCGGCGATGAGGTCGGGCTCGGTCACCACCATGAACCGCCAGTTCTGTCGGTTCGACCCGGTGGGGGCCTGCACCGCGATCTCCAGGCACTCGTTGATCAGTTCCGGTGCCACCGGTCGGGAGGTGTCCAGCCGCCGGCGCACCGCTCGGGTGGTGGTGAGCACCTCATCGGCACTCAAGTTCAGTTGGGCCATGCCACAGTTCTAGTCAGTCCAAGGGGTATTCATCTGCTCATTCCGCCAGTATCATCTGGCCATGGCACTGGCGCTGGACCGGTATCCGGACGTCACCTATGACGCCGCCCCTCCTGTGGTCACCGATCTTGAGGAGCTGCGCCTTTTGCGCAAGTGGGAGGCGGCTATCGGCTATCGCATTTTTGCCGCCATGCGCTGGGGGCAGACCGGCGACGGCCACATCACCGCCCGCGACCCGATCCTCACCGACCACTTCTGGGTGCTGGGCTACGGGATCCGCTTTGGTGATGCCACCATCGACAACCTCACCCTGGTGGGCCCCGACGGGCAGGGCGTGGCCGGACCTCTGGATCAAGGGGTGAACTTCGCGGCCTACTACATCCATTGGCCGATTCTGAATGCCCGCCCCGATCTGGCGTCGGCAGCCCACACCCACACTCCCTACGGCACCCCATGGTCGGCCAACGTCGAGCCGTTTCGGCCCATCAGCCAGGAGTCGTGTGCCTTCGTGTTCGACCAATCGCTCTACGACGGGGACAATCTCGAGGTGAACGATGTCGATGGCGGCGAGGCCATCGCCCAGGCCATGGGTTCCAGCCGGGTATGCATTCTCCGCAACCACGGGCTGCTCACCGGAGGGCGGTCACCGGGCGAGGCGGTGGGGTGGTTCGTGGCGGCCGAGCGGGTGGCCGAGGTGCACGTGAAGGCCCCTGACGCCAAGGCCATCAGCGAGGAGGCGGCCAAAGAAGTCGAGGCCTCGCTGTTCTCGGAGGACAACGGCTGGCGGATGTTCCAGTGGCTGGCCCGCGACCTGGTGCCCGACCCCTCGGTGGTGCTGGGCTGAGCCAACCCTGATCGAGGGGGCGTTAGCCGGAATCCAGATCGGGGTCGGAACGGGAGGCAAAGGTGGTCTCCAAGGCTGACAAGGCCGCTTGTTGGCCCACACCCAGACGATCGGCTTCGGCGGCAAAGGCTTCGGCGGCGTCGGCCAGTTGTCGTTCCACCACCGAGAACGCCACCGGGGGCTCGTCGACCACGAATGTGCCTGCCCGGCCTCGGCCCTCCATGATTCCCTCCCATTCCAGTTCTCGATAGGCCCGAGCCACCGTTCCCGGGGCCAAGCCCAGTTCTGTGGCCAGCGACCGGATGGGCGGCAGCCGCTCACGGGGCTTGAGCCGCCCCGACGACACCATCAACCGGAGCTGGGCCCGAAGCTGCTCATAGGGCGGGATTCGCGAGCTCTCGTCTATCCAGATCCGCACGCCGACATTGTACTAATGTACTGACTCATAAAGCACAATATCTAGAAAATTTTCGGGTTTTTCCCAGTTGTTGCCTAGTTTGTATTGACCTGATAGCGTCCTCATCGGCGACCAGAAAGGACGGCATCAATGAAGCTCATCACCGCGGTGGTTAAGCCGCATCAGGTCGAAGACATCAAGGAGGCGCTGGCCGAGGTCGGTGTCCAGGGCATGACGGTGAGTGAAGCTCAGGGCTTTGGTCGCCAGGGCGGTCACACCGAGACCTACCGGGGCACCGAGTACAAGGTGTCGTTCACTCCGAAGTCGCGTATCGAGGTGGTGGTAGATGATTCCTCGCTGGCCGCGGCCACCGAGGCCATTGCCGGCGCGGCCCGCACCGGCAAGATCGGCGACGGCAAAATCTGGACTTCCTCGGTGGAGGGCCTGACCCGCATCCGCACCGGGGAGCAGGGCGCCGACGCTCTCTGATTCGCTGCGTCTAACCCCTTCCAAAACGGTACGGCACCGCCGACGTTGCTAGCGTCGCGGCTCGGTGCATCTCGACTACACAGACGACCAGCGCGCCCTCAGCTCTGAGCTGGGAGCGTACTTCGCAGACCTGATGACCGATGAGGTCCGCGAGGCGCTCATGGGGGCCCACGAGACCAGCCCGGTCCGGCTGGAGATCTTCCGCCAACTGGGGCGGGACGGCATGCTGGGCATCGGCTGGCCCAAGGCCTATGGCGGCCAGGGGCGGTCGGTCATCGACCAGTTCATCTTCTTCGACGAGGCCCAGCGGTCGGGCTGCCCGATGCCGTTCGTCACCCTCAACACTGTGGGGCCCACACTGATGGCCCACGGCTCCGAAGAGCATAAGGCGGCCTATCTGCCGGGCATTTTGGCCGGCGAGATCCAGTTCGCCATCGGCTACAGCGAGCCGGGGGCGGGCACCGACTTGGCGTCGCTTACCACTCGGGCGGTGCGAGACGGCGATGAATGGGTGATCAGCGGCCAGAAGATATTCACCTCGGGGGCCAACGAAGCCGATTACATTTGGCTGGCCTGCCGGACCAACCCCGATGCCCCCAACCACAAGGGCATCTCCATCATCATCGTGCCCACCGACAGCCCCGGTTTTTCCCATACCCCGATCGTCACCGTGGGCAACGCCACCACCACGGCCACCTACTACGACGAAGTGCGGGTGCCGGTTGCCAACCTGGTGGGAGCCGAGAACGAGGGGTGGAAGCTCATCACCAGCCAGCTCAACCACGAGCGGGTGGGGCTGGCTGCGGTGGGGGCGTTGTCGTTCCAGCTTTACGACGAAGTGGTGGATTGGGCAGCCGCCACGCCGACTGCCGAAGGGGCCGGGACCACGGTGCTGGACCAGGGGTGGGTGCAGATGGACCTGGCCCGGTGCCACGCCAAGTTGGAGGCCATGAAGCTGCTCAACTGGCAGATGGCCGCCGCGGTGGCCGCCGATTCGTTGACCCCGGCGTCGGCGTCGGCGGTGAAGGTGTATGGCACCGAGGCGGTGAGCGACATCTATCACTTGCTATTGGGAGTACTGGGAGCGGGTGCCCATCTCCGAGAGGGAAGCCCAGGTGCATTGCTGGCTGGCCGGGTGGAGGCTGCGGCTCGCACCGCCCAAATCAACACCTTCGGCGGCGGGGTAAACGAAGTCCAGCGGGAGATCGTGGCCTGGACCGGGCTGAAAATGACTCGGGGCGGTCGGCGGTGAACTCGTTGCTAGGAGATTCGCAGGGGAGTGGTTCCCCGTGAACTTTGATTTCAACGAGTCGCAGGAGGCGGTGGCCGCGCTGGCCGAGCAGGTGTTCTCCGGTTCGGCAGGAGCCGACCGGGTGACCGAGGTGGAACGCACCTCTGATCGATTCGATAGGGAGCTCTGGGCTGCATTGGCCGCCTCCGATCTTCTGGGGGTGGCCATTGGCGAGGAACACGGCGGGCTGGGTCTCGGCATGATCGAGACCGCGTTGGTGCTCAGAGAGCAAGGCCGCCGAGTGGCGCCGGTGCCGCTGTGGCCCACGCTGGTACTGGGGGCCATGCCGATTTCCGAGTTCGGTACCCCTGCGCTGCGGGACCGCTGGCTGAGGGCGGTGGCTTCTGGAGAGGCGGTCCTCACTGGGGCGTTTTCCGAGTGGGGAGCTGACGATGCGCTTTCCCCGTCGGTGACCGCAGCCCGCCGCGACGATGGGAGCTGGGAGCTGACCGGGTCTAAGCCGGCAGTTCCCGCCGCTGGCGTGGCCGACGCCGTGGTATTGCCCGCTCGAGTAATCGGTGGCGGCGAGGGCGGAGATCTGGCGGTTTTCGTGGTGGGCCTCGACGCCGCGGGCGTGGAAGTAGAGCTGAGCGAGACCACCAACCGAGAGTTTCACGGCGAGCTGACGATGCGATCGGTGGTCGTCGGAGATGATGCAAGGCTGGAGGGTGCCGACGGTCGTTCGATTGCGGAGTGGACCCTGGTACGGGCCCAGGTGGCGGTGGCCGCGGTGGTGCTGGGCTGCTGCGAGGAGGCCACGGCAATGGCTGCGGCCTACACGTCTGAGCGCGAGCAGTTCGGACGCCCCCTGTCCACCAACCAGGGAGTGGCCATGAGGGCGGCAGACTGCTACATCGACAACGACTGCATGCGGGTCACTCTGCTCCAGGCTGCGTGGCTCATCGACGAGAGTCGCTCAGCGGCCGAGATCGCCGATGCCGCTGCGGTGGCCAAATGGTGGTCGGCCGACGCGGGCCAGCGGGTGGTGCACGCCACCCAGCACCTGCACGGGGGCATGGGTGCCGACATCGACTATCCCGTCCACCGCTACTTCCTATGGGTCAAGCAGCTGGAGAACACCTTAGGCGGCGGCAGTCGCCAACTGGCTGCTATCGGGCGCGGTTTGGCCGGAGCGGGGTAGCTACCAGCCCTTCCAGTTCGGGTCCCGCCGCTCCTTGAAGGCGTTGACCCCCTCGTCGGCGTCCTCGCCGGCCATGAGCACCTCTTGGGCCCAAGACTCCATCTCGAACATGGTCTGGCGGCTGGTCTCGAAGCTGCGGTTCACCAGCAGCTTGCTCATGGTCAGGCTCTTGGTTGGCTGGGCGGCCAGCCGCTCGGCCCAGGCCTGGGCGGTGGACATCAGCTCGTCGGGAGGCACCACCCGGTTGATCAGGCCCATGGCCGCCGCATCGGCTGCGCTCACGTCGTCGCCGAAGAACATCAGCTCCTTGGCCTTCTGGGGGCCGATCAGGCGAGGCAGCAAGTACACGCCACCGGCATCGGGCACCAGGCCCCGGCGCACGAACACCTCGATGAATCGCACCCCCTCGGCGGCGATCACCAGATCGCAGGCCACCGCCATGTGTACCCCCATGCCAGCGGCGGTGCCGTTGACCGCGGCGATCACCGGCTTCTCACAGTCCAAGATGGCCGATATCAGCTTCTGGGCCCCGACCTTGATGCCCCGAGCCACCTCCATGATGGCCCGGTCGGGAGCGCCCGGAGGCTGCACTCGTTCAGGCCGGGCCACCCGCAGGTCGGCTCCGGTGCAGAACCCCTTGCCGTTGGCGGTGAAGACCACCGCCCGAACCGACAGGTCTTCGCTGATGCGGGCAAACTCGTCGGCCAAAAAGTTCCGCTGGTCGGGAGTGATGGCGTTGTGGGCGTCGGGCCGGTTCAACGTGAGGGTGCGCACGCCACCGTCTTGGGCCACCAGGATGTCGCCGCCGAGGACCTCGGTGACCGTGCCGCCTTCTTCGTTGCTGCTCATCTCGTCGGCTCCTCGTCTAGCGTGGCCGTTCGTGCCCAGGAAATCATCGCCGAACTTCCTGAACGCAAACGCTAGGTGACCGCAGCGGCGGTGCCCCAACCGGTCACCGGGCATCCGGCGATCGGCCTGACCACGCTGGTGATCGCGGCCTCCCTCACCGGCATCGGCCTGTCGATCATGACGGTGGGCTACCCGGCCCTCGGCGAGGCGTTTCCCGGCACCTCCGACCCCACACTGTCGTGGGTGACCAACATCTTCACCATCGTGGGGGCGGCCACCCTGGTGCCCGCCGGCGTGCTGGCCGACCGGCTGGGCCGCCGGCGGATGCTGCTGGTTGGGACGCTTCTGTTCTTGGCCGGATCGGTGCTGGGCGGGCTGGCCCCCTCAGTGGCGGTGCTGATCGGGGCTCGGGCGGTGCTGGCGGTGGCCTCCTCGATCATCAACACGGCCGCGGTGGCGCTGCTGTTGGCCACGATCCCCGCCAACCGGCTGCCGTTGGCCGTTGGCATCTGGGCGGTGGCGGGCGGCACATCTTCGGCTGTCGGCCCTCCGGTGGGGGGCTTGGCCATTGAGTGGTTTGGGTGGGAGTGGATGTTCTGGCTGAACCTTCCGTTCTGCCTCGTTGTTCTGATAGTGGTGCCGCTGGTGTACCGGGAGTCCCGCAGCGGCGAGACCAAGGCCTTGCCCGATCCCCTCGGAGGAGTGATGGTGGCCGGGGCCACCGCCCTGGTCACCCTGGGCATTGTGCAAAGCGATCCGTGGGGGTGGCTGGACTGGAAGGTGGTGGGCAGCATCGTCGCCGGCCTGGTGGTGTTCGGGCTGTTCGTGCTGCGGACGTGGCACCATGCCAACCCGCTGGTGGAGCTGCGGCTGTTCCGCTTCCCCAATGTCCGCCGGAGCAACCTGGCCATGCTGGTCTTCGCGTCGTCGTGGTTCGGCATGTTCTTCGGCTTCACCGTGATCGTCATTCGATCCTGGGGGTGGACCCCCATTGAGGGCGGCTTCGCGGTGGCGCCGCTGGCATTGTTCGCCGGGGTGGTCGGCGTTCTCATCGGGCGGGTGGCGCACCGCACCGGCCATCGCATGTTCATCCTTCCCGGCACGGCGATCTATGTGGGCGGCACCATCATGCTGTGGGTGTTGTTGGGCGATGAGCCCAACGCGGCGGTGTTCGTGGCGGGCATGACCGTGATCGGGGTGGCCACCGGCATGGTGTTCCCCTCTTTGATGGCTGCCGCAGTGGTGGACGTGCCTCCCGACCAGCACTCCTTGGCCTCGGGAATCAACTTCACTTCCCAGCGGGTGGCCACCACCATCGGCGTGGCCCTCGGGCTCACCTTCGCCACCACCGCGGCCTCCGCATCGGAGGCCATCGACCTGCTCATGGGCATGGTGATAATCACCGCGCTGGTGTCGCTCCCCTTCAGCGCCCGGATCGACACCCGCCCCCACCAAGCGCAAAGCTGAGCCCATGTTCATCGCCATCGCCGACACCATCACCCTCGAGGATCCGGGCAACTTCCGTGAGTTCCATGTGGCAATGGACGGCGATGTGACCGCCGCAGTGACCGCTTTCGATGGCCGGGCCGCCGCCTCAGAGCGGGACAACCACCTGTGGATCGACATCGCCTTCGTGCGGGAGTTGGCCGGCGACGCCGCCGACGCCGAGTGGGAGGCCCAGTTCGACGGCATGCTGGCCTACGCCAACTCCAAAGGCTGGATCGACGAGCCCGCCAACCGAGTAGAGGCCCACATCCAGCCGCCGGGCTGATCGCCACTGCACGCGCTGGCGAGAGAGCTGGCCGCTGACCCTCAGCCCTTGAGGGCGGCGCTGAGAGCTTGGGCAGCGGTTGGAGTTCGCTGTTTTAGGCGGTCTAGGAACTCTTGAACGCTGATCGGGGGGTTGCGCAGTTCAGATAGCAGGCGACTGATGATGGCTGGCATTCGCTCGGAGAAGTCCTGGACGAGCATCGCAATTGCTGAATCGGCATTGAGTGCTGATAGCCCGAATGGAGCAACTGCTCCGTCAGGGAAATCGCGAAGGTTGTTGGTAACGAGTAGGTCGCAGTCGGCATTGACTGCGGCGTAGAGGACATGAAGGTCGTCCGCGTCAGGGAGAGCGACAGGTAGAAGGGTGATCTTGGCGGCAGCCACGTTCGATTTGGGGAATGCCGCGTTGATCGTGGAGATGAGGTAGTCGACTCGGGAGGGCTCGATTCCCCTTTGGTTGGTGAGCACGTTGCGAGTCTCGTTCAGAACTTCGTCGCTCCAGCGAAGGTCGATGAGCCTGGCTTCGGCGATAGTGAAGAAGATGTCTCGGATTTGAGCGTCTACGAGGATGTTGGCGTCGAGGAAGATGCGGGGGCGTCTCAACGGCGCTCAGTCATAGAGGCCAAGTTCTTGCGATGTACGGATGATCTCGCTGATTTGTTCTGAGCGCTGGTGCCGACAGCTTTCGCGGTAGGCGAGCAGATCTGGAGTTGAGATGCGTCGGTGAGTTCCGACTCGGGTGGCGGGCAGCTTCCCCTCGTCTACGAGTTTGACCACTGTGGGCCGGGTGACATCGAGGAGGTCGGCGGCTTGACCAGTGGTCAACACGGGAGGGAGGGCCTGAAGCTCTATAGCGTGAGCGCCTGGACCCATCCTGAGAAGGTCCACGATGGCTAGCGCGATCTCTCCGGCCACCTCGCACTCTGAGTCTTTGACGCCGAGTCGCAGCGAGGCCCCCGCGAGCAGCTTCTTGGAGACGGCCTCAGCAAAGTCTGAATACGCCGTTGCGTCTGATGCGCCGTCGGGTCTTGAAGTGGTCGCGATGGCCATGAAACCAGTCTAGCCACAAACGCAAGAAACGAAAACGAAATTGACCCTCAGCCCTTGAGGGCGGCGAAGAGTTCGGCGACTAGGGGTTGGGGGGCGCCGTGGAGGGAGAGGTGGATGCGGTCGGCTAGGCCGCCGAAGCGGGACTTGATCTCCTTGGCGGCTTCGGTGGGGGTGCCTTGGACGCTGAGGGTGTGGACCATTTCGTCGTCCCACACGTCGCCGATGTCGCCCCAGCGGCCCTGTTTGGTGAGGCGGTTCAGCTCGTCTTGGAGCTCGCCCCAGCCGTGGGCCTCGAGCACTACCCGGTAAGCGGGGGTGGAGCCGTAGAACCCCAGGTTGGAGCGGCAGAGCTGTTCTACCCGCCAAGCCTCCGACTCATCGGCGTCATCTCCATACAACCCGACGATTACCCCCACGCCGAAGGTGAACTCGTCCCGGCTGCGTCCGGCGGCGGCCAGGCCCGCCGTCACCGCGGGAAGCGTCTTAGAGCGCAGGAAGAGCTCGGAGCAGAACGGGTGGATCAAGATGCCGTCGGCGGTCTCGGCCACCATCTTGGTCATCTTCGGGCCCAGCGCCCCAGCCCAAATGGGGGGCGTCCCCCACTCCAGCGGCTCGGGCTCGAATATCGGGGTGGAGAGCGTGAAGGTGTAGTAGTCGCCCTTGAAGTCGAGGGGATCGCCATCCTGCCACCGGGCGAAAATGGCCTTGGTGGCTGCCATCAGCTCTCGCATCTGAGCCACCGGCCGGTCCCACACCGCGCTGTAGCGCTTGGTGATGTGGGGCTTGATCTGCGATCCCAGGCCCAAGGCGAACTTCCCGTCCGACAACCGGTGCAGGTCGAACGACTGGTAGGCCAGGTGCATCGGGCTGCGGGGCAGGGCGATGGCCACGTTGGTGTAGAGGTCGAGGCCGGTGTGCTCGGCCGCGGCCAGCAGCGGGAAGAACACGTCGCGCTGGCCCTCGAACGTGAACACCCCGTCGACTCCCATGGCCTGGTAGGCCTCGGCCTGATCCCGGACCCCCGCCAGATCAGCAGAGAGCGGCATGTCGATCTTCACTATCAGGAGCCTTTCAAGCGGGGGAACATCGGGAACGGCACTTCCTCGGCGTCCTCCTGTTCGGGCAGGCCGCCGGCGAAGATGGGCCACACCGTCTCGGCGGTGTGGGGGTGGGGGAGGGACCAATCGAACTCGTGGTCGATGCCCAGCATGTTGGTGAACGGCCACATCAGACCCCGGAAGTAGACATGGGTGCCGTTGCGGACCTTTTCCTCGAACGTCCACGTGTTCATCAGCCGGTAGGCATCGGCCTGCGCTTTCTTGACCGTGGCCAGGATCTCGGGCATTTCCTCCCGGTCCACCGGCGCCAGCTCCCCTCCGGGGCGGGGCTCGAACACCGACATGGCCTCCAGCCAGGCCAGGTTGTCGGCCGGAACCGAGAACGTGGTGGACAGATCGTTCACCCGGTTGTGGATGCCGGGTCGGAACACCAGGCCCACCACCAGGTTCTGATAGGGCACGTCGGCGGCCACGTGGCTCCAGGGGATCCAGCTCTGGGCCAGCGAGGAGAATTCCCGCACGATCATGTGGCGGCCGTTGGGCAGCGGGTACGGGCCGGTGTCGCCGGTGCCCAGCCGAGTGTCCAAGTACAGCAGGAACAGGTACTGCTGGAGTCCGGCCACAAACCGTCGCGCCGTGCGGTTGCCGCCGTCACCGTCTACCGGCCAGGCGGCCTCATAGAGGGTGCTTATGATCTCGGGGTCGCAAGTCCGCAGCGTGTCGGCCGCATCCCAGCACGAGCGGAAGCCGTCGCCCCGCCACGGCTCCACCCAGCGGATCCAGTAGTCCATGAGGAAGCGCACCCTGTCCTCCACGTCGTCCACCTGGGTGGTGAGCCCCATGGCCGACAGCTCCTCAAGGGCCCGCCAGCCGCCGAATGGGATGCACACGAGGGCGAAGGGGTGGGCGTTGGTGGTCTGGGTTCCCGGCCCCCGCATCTTGGCCCCGAGCTCGGAGGCATCGAGCACCTCATCGCACCGGGCCAAAATGTCGGGCCAGCGAAGCCAGGCCTCCATGCCCGAATAGCCGGTGTACTCCCGCACCGGGATCAGTCCCGACGTCAGGCCGGTGCGCTTCTTGGAGTTCTCCGAGACCAGGATGTCCCAGAACTCCACTTGCCGGTTCAGCTCCTCAAGATCCAGCGGAATGGTTTGGGGCATGGCTGATGACACTAGCCATCGGTTTGGCAGCAAGGTGTGTCGTGGAAGCCAGGCTCGGCCTACGATCCTTCAATGCTTGCGGCGATTATGCGAGAAGTGGGCGAGGTCAATCTCGACGTATGCGACGACGTCGAGATGCTGGATCTGGGCCCCGATGATGTAGCCATCAAGATCACTCACACCGGCGTATGCCACTCCGATGTGTCGGCCATGAACGGGACCATTCCCCAAGCTGCCCCGGCGGTGCTCGGCCACGAGGGCGCGGGGATCATCGAGGAGGTGGGTTCCAATGTGGACGACCTCGCCCCTGGCGACCACGTGATCGTGATGTGGTCGCCGCCCTGCGGGGAGTGCCTCTATTGCACGGGTCGCCACCAGCCCAACCTGTGCGTCAACATCACATTCGGCGAGATGGCCCGGATGAAGTTCACCCAGGGCGGCCAGGAGATCGGCGGCATGGCCGGAGCGGGCACGTTCGCCGAGAAGATGCTCATGCCCCGCCAAGGAGTGGTGAAGATCGATGACGACATCCCCTTGGACGTGGCCTCACTCATCGGCTGCGGGGTGATGACCGGGGCCGGGGCCGCCTTGAACACGGCCAAGATCAGCCCGGGCTCCTCCGCGCTGGTGATCGGCGCCGGAGGGGTCGGCGTGGCCGCCATTCAGGGCGCCAGGATCGCCGGGGCGGCCGAGATCGTGGCGGTGGACAAGAACCCGGCCAAGCTTGACGAGGCCATCTCCTTCGGGGCCACCCACGCGGTGCTGCCCGAAGACCTGGAGGGGGCCAAAAACGAGATCACTGGCGGCGACGGATTCGACTACGCCCTGGAGTGCGTCGGCGTGCCCGCCCTCATGCGCACCGCTTACGACATGACCCGTCGAGGCGGCACCTGCTGCATCGTGGGCGTGGGCCGCATGGAGGAGATGGTCTCCTTCAGCGCCTTCGAGCTCTTCTACAACGAGAAGACCCTGGTGGGTTCCTACTACGGCGGCACCGATGCGCGCAGCGACTTCCACCGACTGCTGCGGCTGTGGAAGACCGGCAAGCTCGACTTGGAGCGCATGATTACCCGGCGCATCACCATTGACGAGATCAATCCGGCCCTCGAGGCAGTGCGCAACGGCGAGGTTGTGCGCCAGGTCATCGAGTTTTGATGGGCGAAATTGTGGGCCGGGGCAGCCCGGTTTTCTCGGGCATCTCCGGCCAGGGCCGGCTGATGCGATTCGACACGCCGGACGACGTGATCGCGGTGCTCGACGCCGGTGATGATGTCGCCTCTGAGACGGTGGCGCTGGTGAAAGACGCGGGGGCCACGTTTTTGGCTCCCATTGAGGCCGATCTAGCCGGAATCCTGTGCCGGTCGGGCGACATCGAGAGCCACTTAGCCATCATCAGCAGGGACTTCCAGATCCCTTGCCTTATGGGCGTGGAGTTCGACGGCGACGAGCCGGCTGATGGGACCACAGTGATCATCGACACCGACGCGGGCACCATCTCGGTGGACGGGGAGGGCTAAATCGATGGCGGAGCGGCTTCGGGCTGATTTGGTGCTGGAGTACCCCTTCACCCGGACCACCGGCCCGGTGATCGGCGCGTTCCTCACTGGTCTGCGAGAGGGGATCATCCTGGGCATTCGCCGTCCCGACGGAACGGTGCTGTGCCCGCCCACCGAGTACGACCCGGAGAGCTCTGAGCCATTGACCGATCTGGTGGAAGTGGGCCCGGGCGGGGAGCTGATGAGTTGGACCTGGGTGGACCCGCCCCGGTCCCAGTCCCCATGGGATCAGCCCCACGGATTGGGATTGATCCGCCTCGACGGGGCCGACACCCCAATGGTCCACGGACTGCTGGTGGATGGTTCCGACCAGTTGTCGGTGGGGATGCGGGTGACGGCCCGATGGCGGCCGGAGCGAGAAGGCCACATCGCCGATCTTGAGGGCTTTGTGCCCGAGGGGGCCGACCAATGAGTGCCGATCCGAGTGTTCCCCCCGCCGCGCTGTCGGGCGAGGTGAGCCTGCCCGAGCAGCTGGCCGATGTGGAGCAGGTTCGGTCGGTGCGAACCCCCATCCGCCTGGAGTACGACTTCATCCCCGGCGCGGCTTCTTCGGGGTATCTGAATGCCTTCGCCGACCGCAAGATCCTCGGCCAGCGGTCCCCGGTGGACGGGGCGGTGTTCGTGCCCCCTCGGGGGGTTGATCCCCGCCACGGTGCGGCCACCCCCGACTACGTGGAGTTGCCCGACACCGGCCATGTGGGGGGCTTCTGCGTTACCCGCCTGCCCATTCCGGGCCGGGACGATCTGGAGATCCCCTATGTGAGCGCCTGGATCCACCTCGACGGCGCCGACATCGGCTTTCTGGGCTTGGTGGCCGGGATCGACACCTCTGAGGTGCGCATGGGAATGCGGGTGCGGGCGGTGTGGAAGCCTGACGACGAGCTGGGCCGCACGGCCGAGAACATCTTGTACTGGGCGCCCACCGGCGAGCCCGATATCCCGGTGACCGCCGCCGGCACCAACGCCTGGCACGCCAAGCAGGCCGCCGCCGGAGAGCAAGGCTAATGCGCGACATCGCCGTGGTCTCGGTAGCCCAGCACCAGGAGAAGGCCCTCACCCACACCACCGAGGTGGAGCTGATGGTGCCGATCATCAACGAGGCCCGGGGCGCGGTGGGCCTCACCCAGGACGACATCGGCTTCACCTGCTCGGGAAGCAGCGATTTCCTGGCCGGTCAGGCGTTCTCATTTGTCCACACCCTGGACGCGGTGGGCGCGGTCCCGCCCATCAGCGAGAGCCACGTGGAAATGGACGGGGCCTGGGCCCTGTACGAAGCGTGGGTGAAGCTCCAGATCGGCGGGGTGGACACCGCGCTGGTGTACAGCTACGGCAAGTCGTCGCCCGGATCGCTGCGCGATGTGCTTTCCACCCAGCTAGACCCCTACTACTTGGGGCCGCTGTGGCCCGACGCCTTCTCTATGGCCGCGCTTCAGGCCCGCATCATGCTGGAGTCCGGGGCGGTCAGCGAGCAGCGCCTGGCCGAGATTGCGGTTCGCAGCCTCAACGGCGCGGCCGACAACCCGCTGGCGGTGCGGAGTTCAGCCGAGGCCACCGCCGAGAGCGTGCTGGCTGAGGCCCCCATCGCCGATCCGCTGCGGCCTAGCGACTGTGCGGCTTCCGCCGACGGAGGCGTGGCCGTGGTGCTGGCCGCTGGCGACCGGGCCCGAGAGCTGTGCGAGCGGCCCGCGTGGATCAAAGGGATTGACCACCGCATCGACCCCCACCAGCCAGGGGTGCGCGATCTGACTCGAGCCCCGAGCGCCCAGTTGGCCGCGGCTCATGCCGGAGTGAGCGCCGACCGATTGGATGCCGCCGAGGTGGCCGCCCCGTTCACCACCCAAGAGCACATCTTGGAGCTTGAGCTAGGATTGGGCAACGGCACCGCCGTCAACGCCAGCGGCGGGGCGTTGGCCGGCCACACCATGATGGCCGCCGGCCTTATGCGCATCGCCGAGGCGGCGGCCCAGATCCACGACGAGCGGGCCGACCGGGTGCTGGGCCACGCTGCGTCGGGTCTCTACCTCCAGCAGAACCTGGTGTGTGTGATGGAGGGGGAGTGATGGCCGAGCGCACCGCAGTACTGGGGGTTGGACAGACCAAGTACCAGACCACCCGAGGCGACGTGTCTCTGCCCGGCCTGGTGCGGGAGGCCGCTTATCGGGCGCTCGAAGACGCCGAACTGGATTGGAACGACATCGACGCCGTGGTGGTGGGCAAAGCCCCCGACTTTTTCGAAGGGGTCATGCAGCCCGAGCTGTACTTGGCCGAGGCGCTCGGGGCGGTGGGCAAGCCGCTGCTGCGAGTCCACACCGCGGGTTCGGTGGGCGGGTCTACCGCAGTGGTGGCCGCCTCGCTAGTGCAAGCCGGCATCCATCGCCGTGTGCTCACCCTGGGATTTGAGAAGCAGTCGGAGTCCAACGCCACCTGGGCGCTGTCTTTGCCCCAGCCATTCTCGGTATCGATCAACGCCGGGGCCGGCGGCTACTTCTCGCCCATCATCCGCCAGTACATGGCCCGCACCAACGCCCCCGAGCTGATCGGCTGCATGGTGGCGTTCAAAGACCGCCAGCACGCCTTGCGCAATCCGTATGCCCACCTCCAGCAGAAAGATCTGACCTTCGACCAAGTGGTGGAGTCGCCCATGTTGTGGGAGCCGATCCGGTTCTCTGAGACCTGTCCGTCGTCCGACGGTGCCTGCGCGCTGGTGCTGGGCGACGAGGCCGCCGGGGACGCCTCCACCAAGCCGGTGGCCTGGATCCACGGCGCGGCCCTGCGCAGCGAGGCCAACAACTTCCCCGGGCGAGACGAGGTGAACCCCCAGGCCAGCCGGGACTGCGCCGACGATGTGTTCGCCCAGGCGGGCATCACCGACCGGCGGGCTGAGATCGACGAGGTGGAGATCTACGTGCCGTTCTCGTGGTATGAGCCCATGTGGTTGGAGAGCCTGGGGTTCTGCGAGATCGGCGACGGCTGGAAGCTGGTGGAGGAGGGCGCCACCCATCTCGACGGCGGGGACCTTCCGGTGAACTGCTCTGGCGGCGTGCTGTCGTCCAACCCCATCGGGGCCTCCGGCATGATCCGCTTCGCCGAAGCCGCCCTCCAAGTGCGGGGCATGGCCGGCGACCACCAGGTGGACAGCGCCCGCAAAGCCTTCGGCCACGCCTACGGCGGCGGTGCCCAGTACTACGCCATGTGGATCGTAGGTTCCGACAAGCCCACCTCCTGAACAGGCAAGCTAGTGAGGTGAAGCGCTTCGCCTGGCTGCTGGTGTGCCTGTCGCTCTTGATCTTGTTGGGGGCGTGCGGCGGTGAGGGCAAGGGCGACATTGTGGCGTTTTGCGAGCTGGCCGAAGACGGGGTGGGGATGCGTCCGGCAGAAGGCGAGCAGGAATTAGCCCAGTTGGATGCCCTAGAGGACGCCGCGCCACCCGACATCCGCGAGGCGGTCACCACCGTGGCCAACGCCTCCCGAGAGATCGACGAGATCGAAGACCTCCAAGAACTGTTCAGCAAAGCCTTCGCCCTAGAAGAGGCAGTAGCCACCGCCCGCCAACAAATCCGCACCTACACCCAACACCACTGCTTCTAACTGACAAGAGGCTCGATGGTGACTAAGTGGGGGTTGGTTGGGTAGGGTCGGGGTGTCTTTTTGGGAGATGGGAGGAACCGATGGGATACCGGGTGGTTGTGGACTACGACCTGTGCGAGAGCAACGCCATTTGCATGCAGGTCGCTCCTGACATTTTTGAGGTGCGCGATGACGACTTTTTGTACCTGCTGAACGAGACCCCGGGGGATGAGGCCCGCGAGCGGGTGAACGAATCGGTCCAACGCTGCCCCAAGCAGGCCATCTCCGTGGCCGAGGAGTAGGCGCCCGCTGCGCTCAATAGTGATTGTCGGAGCGTCGCTGGCCGGAACCCGGGCGGCGGAGGCGCTCCGGCGAGACGGATTTGACGGGGCCATCACCATCATCGGCGATGAGTCCCACCAGCCCTACGACCGGCCTCCCCTGTCCAAGCAGCTCCTCGCCGGGGAATGGGAGCAAGACCGCATCGCGCTTTCCGACGATGACTCGCTCCAAGAACTAAACGCCGACTGGCGGCTGGGCCGCCGGGCCGCCGGGCTTGACGTTGCCAGCCGCACCGTCACCCTCGACGACGGCTCAACGGTTGCCGCCGACGGCATCCTTATCGCCACCGGGGCCCGGTGTCGCGAGCTGCCCACCAACGGCCTCGACGGCATCTACACCCTGAGGGGCCTCGACGACTGCCTGGCCATCCGAGCAGAGCTGGAGGCCTCCCCGCAGCGGGTGGCGGTGGTGGGGGCCGGATTCATCGGCGCCGAGGTGGCGGCCACCGCCCGGGAGCGGGGCCTGGAGGTCACCGTGATCGAGGCCCTGCCGGTGCCGCTGGGGCGCGTATTGGGCACCGAGATCGGCACCGTGTGCGCCGATGTGCACCGAGACCACGGGGTGGACCTGCGGCTCGGCGTGGGTGTCGACGGCTTCGACGGCCATGGCCGGGTGGAGCGGGTGAACCTGAGCGACGGCACATCGGTGGACGCCGATGTGGTGGTGGTGGGCATCGGGGTGATCCCCAACACCGAGTGGCTGGAGGAATCGGGGCTGGAGTTGGACAACGGGGTGGTGTGCGACGAGACATGCCTGGCCGCCCCGGGCATCGCCGCGGCCGGAGACGTGGCCCGCTGGCCCAACCCCCTGTTCGGCGAGATCATGCGGGTGGAGCACTGGGACAACGCCATTGCCCAGGGCCAGCATGCCGCGCTTCGCCTGCTGGCTTCCGACGACGAGGCCCAGCCCTACTCCCCGGTGCCCTGGTTCTGGAGCGACCAGTACGACCGCAAGATCCAGCTGGCCGGGAGGGCCCGACCCGACGACGAGGTGCGCATCATCACCGGATCGACCGAAGAGCGGCGCTTCGCTGCCCTCTACGGCCGAGCAGGCCGACTGGTCGGCGTGCTCGGCTTCAACCGCCCCCGCCATGTGATGAAGTACCGCAACCTCATCGAACAAGGCACCAGCTTCGAAGACGCCGTTGAAATCGCCGAACAGGAATAGCCACTCGCAGCCACGAGTTTCCGGTACGCGCTGGCGGTAGCAAGGGAATCCGAATAAGAGTGGAGGCATGGGTCCTCCCGGCGAGTTCCCCATCAGCGAGCTGGTAGCTCGCACCGGAGTGCCGGCTGCCTCCATCCACCACTATCGGCGGCTGGGTCTTTTGCCCGCGCCCCGCCGAGCTGCGGCCAACCGCTTCCTCTACAGCCAGCGCCACGCCGAGGCGGTGGAGCAGATCAGGGAGCTGCGAGAGCGGCACCGCCTGCCCCTGCGCCACATCGCCCAGATCATGAACGCGGAGAGCCTTGATCACGAAGAAGTGGCCCACTTGGCCGACAGCGGCGAGCAGTTGCAGGACGTGGCCATTCAAGAGTTCGCCTTGAGGGGCTACACCGAGGTGAGCGTGGCCGACATCTGCACCCAGGCCGGGGTGGCCAAGGGGACGTTCTACCGCCACTACCGCTCGAAACAGGACCTGTTCTTCCGAGCGGTGGAAGCGGTGGTGGACAACACCGCCGAAGATTTCGCCGCCTCCGTCGCCGGCCAGGTGGGGCTGAGCCGCCAAGAGCTCACCCGCCGCTTGGCCGAGGCGCTGCTGCCCGGCCTTCCCATCATGCTGGAGGTGGCCAAGCGCTCGGTGCAGGGCCAGGTGGAGCACGCCGCCGCCGCCCAGCGGGTTTTCTGGCGACTGGCCGAGCGACTGGGAGAGGCCCTGTCTGATGATCCCCGGGGGCACCGGCTCGCCGGAACCCTCATCATGGACGCCATCGCCCACATTTTCGCCGAGAGCCTCATGGGTCGTTTCGCCGATCGCCCCAACTTCGAGGACTCCGGTGCCGCCAATGCCTTGACAGCCCCTGATTGAGCGCGTACAAAAAGGTGACCTGATGGTCACTCTTTTGTTTGCAATTGGGTAACGATTGTCAGAACATTGTCATGGATGGCCGGTTAGCCCGTTGACCAGCGGATTAGCCAGGAAAGCAGCGGGGGTGTTGTGCAGGCTGATGTCGGGTTCGACTTGAACTCGATCATGGCGCAGAAGGGAAGCGAGAACTTCCCAGTTGTGCTGAAGGCAGTCCCCGCGCGCCCCCGCGCCCACCTGCTGGCTGTCTACGGATTCGCCCGACTCGTGGACGACATCGGCGACGAGTACGACGGCGACCGTTTGGCCGCGTTGGACTGGATCGAGGCAGAGCTCGCTCGGGCCCGCACCGGCGATGCCACCCACCCGGTGATGGCCCAGCTCACTCCTCTTCTCGACGACCTGGATGTCGACGACGAGCCGTTCTTGGCGCTCATCGAGGCCAACCGGCTCGATCAGCGCAAGCACCGCTATCAGACCCAGGCCGAGTTGGCCGAGTACTGCGCGCTGTCGGCCAACCCCGTCGGTCGGCTGGTGCTCGCGGTATTCGGCGCGGCCACCCCCGAGCGCATTGTCCTCAGCGATGCGGCGTGCACTGGTTTGCAACTGGTGGAGCACCTACAAGACATCGGCGAGGACTACACCGAGAAAGGCCGCATCTATTTTCCGGCTGACGAGCTGGCCCGCTTCGGCGTGGACGAGGGTGACCTGGGGGCAGCCCGGGCATCGGACTCGCTGCGCCGACTGGTGGCCCACCAGTGCGACAGCGCCCGCGGGCTGCTGAACCGGGGAGAGCCGCTGGTGGCCTCCCTCAGCGGTTGGGCCAAAGCAACGGTCGCCGGCTATGCCGCCGGTGGTTTGGCCGCGTTGGATGCCATCGCCGGGGCCGACTACGACGTGCTGAGGAAGCTGCGGACCCCATCCAAGTCCCGCACTGCGTTCCATATGGTTCGCCTCGTTACCCCCCGCCAGGTCACCGACGCCAATGCGGTTCGCGTGGTGAGAGACGCCGCGGCGCGCTGGAGGCAAAGGTGAGGACCGCCGACGCCTACCAGCGGTGTGAGGAGATCACCCGGATCGAGGCTCGCAACTTCTCCTACGGAATTCGGCTGTTGCCCAAATCGAAACGCCAAGCCATGTCTGCTCTGTACGCCATGGCCCGGCGAATCGACGACGTGGGCGATGGCCCGCTGCCCCGGGATGACAAGCTTGCCGGGCTGGCCGAGTTGCGGGCCGACATCGACACCTTGGCCGACGGCGGGCTTCGCGACCCCGACGACCCGGTGTTGGTGGGCCTGCACCACGCCATCGGTCGCTTTCCCATCCCGACCGCCGCGCTGAACGAGATCGTCGCCGGGTGCGAGCAGGACGCCGTGGGGAAGGAATACGCCACCATCACCGAAACCGAGGAATATTGCCGGCTGGTGGCTGGATCGGTGGGCCGTCTGTCGCTGGGGGTGTTCGGCACGAGGGGCGATCCCGAAGTGGCCTCCGAGCTGGCCGATGTGTTGGGCGTGGCGCTTCAGCTCACCAACATTCTGCGCGACATCGTGGAGGACCGGGGCATGGGCCGGGTCTATTTGCCCACTGCCGACATCGAGCGATTCGGCTGCGCCCCCGACCTGACCGGCCCGCGCGACGCAGTGGGCAAGCTGGTGGCATTCGAGGCAGAGCGAGCCGAACGACATTTCGCGGAGGGCCTGAAGCTGCTCGACATGCTGGACTACCGCAGTCGGGCCTGCACCGGGGCGATGGCCGGGATCTACCACCGGCTGCTCGCCCGCATCTCAGAGGCGCCCGCCGCCGTGCTAGATGGCCGTCTGTCGCTGCCCACCAAGGAGAAGGCCTGGGTGGCCGCCCGGAGCCTGGCCGGAGTGACCACATGAGACTGGCCGGTTCTCACCCGCAGGGCGATCCCAAGACCGCGCCGCGAGTTGCGGTGGTTGGAGGCGGATTGGCGGGTCTCGCGGCGGCCGTGGCCACCGTCGACGGCGGGGCGCAGGTGACGCTGTATGAGCGGGGTCCCCGGTTGGGCGGGGCCACCTGGTCGTTCCAGCGCAACGGGCGCTGGTTCGACAACGGCCAGCACGTGTTCATGCGGTGCTGCACCGAGTATCGGGCCTTCCTGGATCGCCTGGATGTGGCCGATCAGGTGACCGAGCAATCCCGGATGTCGGTTGCCGTCATGCGCCCAGGCCGCCGTCCGGCGCGCATCTTCCGCACCGGCGCTCCAGTCCCCCTGCACTTGGCCCGGTCGCTGCTGGGCTACAACCCGCTGTCCGTCGCCGATCGGCTGCGGGCTATTCGAACCGCTCTGGCCCTGCGCCGCCTCGACCCCGACGACCCCGCGACCGATGAGGTGAGCTTCGGGGAGTGGCTTCGAGCTCGGGGGGAGTCAGATCGGGCCATCGCCGGGATGTGGGACTTGATCTGCCTGCCCACCGTGAACCTCCGCGCCAACGACGCCTCGCTGAGCCTGGCGGTCAAGGTGTTCCGCACCGGGCTACTCGATAAAGCAGACGCCGGCGATCTGGGCTGGACCCGGGTGCCGTTGGGTGTGCTGCATGGCGATGCCGCGGCCCGAGTGATCACCGCCCAAGGCGGGGACGTCCAGATGCAAGCCCATGTGGAAGCCGTGGGTGACGGCCCATCGCTCATGGTCGACGGAAAGCGGGTGGAGACCGATGCGGTGATAGTGGCTGTGCCTCACGATGCCGTGGACGGCCTGCTGCCCCCCGGGACCGTGCCCGGGCAATCCGAGCTGGCCGACCTGGGCATTTCGCCCATAGTCAACGTTCATTTTGTGTTCGATCATCCGATCATGGGCGTGCCTTTTACCGCGGCCCTGGACTCCCCGGTGCAATTCGTGTTCGACCGCACCGATGCCGCCAACTGGACCGAAGCAGGGTCGGCGGAGAGCGACCGGGGCGAGCAGGTCGTGGCCGTTTCACAGTCGGCGGCCTTCGATGAGATCGGCAGCCGGCCGGCTGAGTTGATCGAGCGCTACCGGTCGGCTCTTGAGGATCTCTTCCCGCTCGCGGCTGGGGCCAACGTGATTGATGCCGTGGTGACCCGCGAGCACCGCGCCACCTTCGCCGGCCGTCCCGGCACCCAGCGGCTTCGCCCTGGTCCGGCCACCGCCGTCGACGGACTGTTCTTGGCCGGGGCGTGGACCGATACCGGCTGGCCGGCCACTATGGAAGGCGCGATCCGCTCCGGCAACCTTGCGGCCAGACTCGCACTGAACCACTGCCGCGACATGGCTGTGTCGGTGCCCGATCCATCATCCGACGGCTTCCCAAAGCCGCGTGTCCGTTCAGAGCCGTCAACGACCGAGCAGGAAAGGATGAGCGCGTGAGCGGGGGGCCGCAGGTTCTGGTGCGGGCCCGGGAACTGGTTGATCCGGCTATCGCCGCCGCTCTCGGTGGGCTGTGCGAAGAGCTGAGGGTGCCCGCCGAATACCACTTCGAGGGCCGGGGAAAGGGCACCCGCCCCGCGCTGGCTCTCTTGTCGGCCGAGGCCGTCGGCGCGCCGTCGGAGACCGGAGTACCCGGTGCAGTGGCCATCGAGCTGATCCACGACTTCTCGCTCATCCACGACGACATCATCGACAACGATGCCGAGCGTCGGCACCGGACCACGGTCTGGGCCAAATTCGGCACCGGTGTCGGCGTCGTGGTGGGAGACGCCCTCCACGCCCTGGCCTTCGAGGTCTTGCTGTCCGACCCTAGCCCGCCCCGGGTCAGAGCAGCCAAGAACCTGGCCGAAGCGGTTACCGCCATGATCGCCGGCCAAAGCATGGACATGGCCTTTGAGGAGAGATCCTCTATCACCTTGGAGGAGTGCCTGGCCATGGAGCAGGGCAAGACCGGGGCGCTGTTGTCCTATGCCTCTTCGGTGGGGGCGATTCTGGCCGGGGCCGACGGCGCGGTCGTCGATGGGCTCGCCGAATACGGCGCCCACTTGGGTGTGGCATTCCAGGCGGTTGACGATCTGCTGGGCATCTGGGGCGACCCCGAGCGCACCGGGAAGCCCGCGGGAGCCGACCTGCGGGAGCGCAAGAAATCGGTGCCCGTGGTGATCGCCCTCAACAGCGGCACGCCAGCCGCCGAAGAGCTTGCCGAGCTCTATGCCCGCCCCGTATTGGATGCCGGGGACATCAATGCGGCCCAGGCGCTGGTGGAGGCGGGGGGCGGCCGAGATGAGACCCGGGCGCTGGCCCGGACTCACTACGACCGAGCCGTGTCAGTCCTTGATTCTTTGGCAAAGCGCGAGGAGGTCGTCGTCGAGGTGGTAGAGGAAATGCGCTCTTTAGCCGAGTTCATCGTAGGGAGGGACTTCTGATGGGTGTGGAGCAATGCCTGGCCCGAGCCCGAGATCGGCTCCTGAGCCTCCAAGACATCGAGGGGTGGTGGAAGGACGAACTCGAGACCAATGTGTCCATCGAGGCCGAAGACCTGTTCCTCCGGGAGTTCTTGGGCATCGCCGATCCGGAGATCACCCGCCAGACTGCCAACTGGATCCGCCACAGCCAGCGGGCCGACGGCACGTGGGCCACCTTCTACCAAGGTCCCGCTGATTTGTCGGTCACCGTGGAGGCGTACTGGGCGCTGCGCTATGCCGGCGATCCCATCGATGCCGACCACATGACCAAGGCGGCCGACTACATCCGCCGCGAAGGGGGACTGGAGCGCAGCCGGGTGTTCACCCGCATATGGATGGCGCTGTTCGGCCTCTGGCGCTGGGAGGACCTGCCGGCGCTGCCGCCAGAGGTGATTCTTCTGCCCAAGCAGGTGCCCCTGAACATCTATGACTTCGCCTGCTGGGCTCGCCAGACCGTGGTCTCGTTGACCGTGGTGGGAGCTCACCGACCGGTGCGCTCCATGGGAATCAACCTGGACGAGATCCGCACCGGGGCCACCCCGCCCGAGAGAGAGCTCGCCCCGCCCGGCACGGTGGCCCGGCGGTTCCAGCGCATCGACCGGGCCTTGCATCGCTATGAGAATCGTCCCCACCGGCGGCTGCGGGAATGGTCGCTGCGGCGGGCCGAGCAGTGGATAATCGCCCGCCAAGAAGCCGACGGCTGCTGGGGGGGCATCCAGCCCCCCTGGGTCTACTCGCTGTTGGCCCTCTACGTTCGGGGCTATTCCCTCCACCATCCGATCCTGGCCCAGGGGCTGGCCGGGTTCGACGCCTGGACCATCGTCGAAGACGACATGCGCCGATTGGAGTGCTGTCAATCGCCGGTGTGGGATACGTGCCTGGCCCTCAACGCGCTGGCCGACGCCGGGGTGGACCCAGACGACCCCCAGATGGAAGCCGGAGCTCGCTGGCTGCTGGATCAAGAGGTCCAGATCGTGGGCGACTGGGCCGAGCAGCGCCCCCATCTGGCCCCCGGAGGGTGGGCGTTCGAGTTCGAGAACAACTTCTACCCCGATCTGGATGACACCGCCGAGGTGGCCCTGGCCCTGCGCCGCATCCACCACGCCGATGCCAAGCAGGCGAACAAGGCGCTGGGGCGGGCGGTGGAGTGGGTCCAGGGGATGCAGTGCGCCGATGGCGGCTGGGCGGCATTCGACGCCGACAACTGCTCGCCGCTGGTGGCCGAGCTGCCGTTCTGCGATTTCGGAGAGGTCATCGATCCGCCGTCAGCCGACGTGACCGCCCACGTCGTGGAGATGCTGTGCGAGCTGGACGCCGATGAGCAGGGTATGAAGGTGGACCGGGAGGCAGTGGCCCGCGGGGTTCAGTGGCTGAGCGACGAACAAGAAGACGACGGATCCTGGTACGGGAGATGGGGCGCCAACTACATCTACGGCACCGGCGCGGTGATTCCGGCGCTGATCAGCGCCGGAGTGGCGACCGACGACCCCCGAGTGGTGCGGGCCTGTCAGTGGTTGGAATCGGTGCAGAACAACGACGGCGGCTGGGGCGAGGACATGCGGTCGTACACCGACCAGGAGTGGCGGGGCCGAGGGGAGTCCACCCCGTCGCAGACCGCGTGGGCGCTGCTGGCGTTGGTCGCCGCGGGCCGAGCCAGCGGGGAGGCGGCCCGGCAAGGGGTGGCGTGGCTGGTGGAGAACCAGCGCCGAGACGGCGACTGGAGCGAACCCTGGTACACCGGAACCGGCTTCTCCGGCGACTTCTACATCCGCTACCACCTGTATCGCCTGGTCTTCCCGGTAATGGCCCTGGGCCGATGGGTGCGGGCCATGGAGGACGAGGCATGAGCCTGACCGTGTGGTGCCCGCTGGCCATGGAGGCCCGAGCCGCCCGGCGGGGGAGTCGGGGAGAGGCGAAGGTGGTGTGTACCGGCATGGGACCGGACCGCAGCCGCCGGGTCGAACCGCAAAGCGGGCCAGTGGCAGTGGTGGGCATGGGCGGAGCGGTGGTCGACGGCATCGAGCCGGGCGACGTGGTGGTGGCCACCGAGGTATCGGCCGCCGATGTCACGTCGATCGGGCTGCCCCAGGCCGAGGCGGTGGCCAGGGGTCTGTCAGATGCCGGGTTCACCGTGCACACCGGTCCGGTGGCTAGTGTGTCGAAGCTGGCCGTCGGCTCCCGCAGACAAGAACTGGCCGACCGGGGCGCGGTGGCGGTCGATATGGAGTCGGCCTGGCTCTTGGAGCGTCATCGGGGCCCGGCCGCGGTAGTGCGGGTGGTGACCGACACCCCCGCCCACGAGCTGCGGTCGGCCACCGCCCCGGCAAGGATCTATCGAGCGCTGCGCACCATTCGGAGGTTGACGCCAGTGCTGACAAGGGAGGTTGGCTGACATGCCTATTCCGCTGAGGCAAGCGGCAAAAGTGGGCACCTACGTGTTCAAGAACAAGCTGCGCCGCCGCGACAAGTTCCCGCTCATCGTGGAGCTGGAGCCGCTGTTCGCCTGCAATCTGGAGTGTCCGGGCTGCGGCAAGATCCAGTACCCCACCGAGGTGCTGCGCAAGCGGGTCAGCGTGGACGAGGCGGTGGCGGCCATGGAGGAGTGCGGTGCCCCGATGGTGTCCATTGCCGGCGGCGAGCCGCTGCTGCACCCCCAGATCGACGAGATGGTTGACGAGCTCATCAAGCGCAAGAAGTTCGTGTACCTATGCACCAACGCGGTGCTGCTCCGGCGCAAGATCGACAAGTTCACGCCGTCGCCCTACTTCTCGTTCGTGGTCCACGTGGACGGGCTCCAGGAGCGCCACGACCTGGCCGTGGCCCGCGAGGGTGTGTTCGACGAGGTGGTGGAGGCCGTCAACGAGGCCAAGGAAAAGGGTTTCCGGGTCACCACCAACAGCACGTTCTTCAGCACCGACAGCCCCGACGACGTGCGCAGCGTGCTCGACTTCTTGAACGACGACCTGGAAGTCGACTCCATGATGATCTCGCCGGGGTATGCCTACGAGAAGGCCCCCGACCAGGAGCACTTCCTGCCGGTGGAGCAGACCAAGAACCTCTTCCGGGACGCCTTCTCAGAGGGCAAGCGCAAGAAGTGGCGGCTCAACCACACCCCCTTGTTCTTGGACTTCCTCGAGGGCAAGGTGGAGTACGAGTGCACCGCCTGGGGCATCCCCAGCTACTCGGTGTTCGGCTGGCAGCGGCCCTGCTACCTGATGGCCGACGGCTACACCGAGACCTATCAGGAGCTGATCGACACCACCGACTGGGACAGCTACGGCCGGGGGAGAGACCCCCGCTGCGAGAACTGCATGGCCCACTGCGGCTACGAGCCCACCGCCGTGTTCGCCACAATGAAGTCGCTGCGCGAGTCCATTCGGGCTGCGGTAGGAACCAACTAGCCCAACGCTTCCTGGACTCGTCTTCGCAGGTCGACGTTGATCTGTTGGCGTTCTAGGTGTTGGGCGAGGATCAGCTTGCCTTGGGGGACGGGGTGGGCTTCTAGGAACTCCTCGACTTCGGCGGCTAGCTCGGGGGTGGAGAGGGCGCTGATTCCGCCGAGCATTCGGGGGACGATGGCGGAGGGGAGGCGTTGGTTGATGTCGTCCCAGTGGTCGGTGATGAACGCCCAGGCTTGAGGGCCGAGGTCGCGGTTCTCCAGACAGCCCCGCAGCACGAAGCCGGCGTCTTGGCTGCGCACGGTGCCGTCGAGGGTGGCAGCCAGGGTGCGGTCCATGAGCTGAGAATCGTCGAAGGTGGTGAGGGCCATCAGATAGCGCAGTTCGAGTTGGGGGGTAGGGGCGTTTTGGTAGCGGTGGTGGATCTCCTGGTAGTCCGCGTCATCACCAGTGGCGGCCACCACGGCAATGGCGGCCGCGGCCACTGCGGGGTCGACGCCTTCGGAAGCCATCAGTTCTCGACACCGGGCGATGGCCTCGGCATCGTTGCCGCCCACTGCCAGGGTGCGGGCCAGCACGCCTCGTAGCTCGCCGGTCCGGTCGTCCTCGCCGGGGGCGGTATTCCAGCCCACCCGGTCCCAGGCCGGGCCGACCATGTCTCGGACTCGGACTTGCAGGCTGGCTCGCCCATTATCGGAAACCATGTGGTCGAGGGTGCCCAGTGTGCCGGCTAGGCGGCGCCACACGGCCAGGTCGTCCTCGGCGGTGGCTATGCGTTCGGCGAACGCCACGTAATCGGCCACGCTCAGCCGGTCGGCCACCGTCAGGGCCCACTGGTCGTCCACCAGCACATAGCGCTGGAGTGGGTCGAGATCGGGACCGCCGTCGAGTAGTCGATTCAGCAGTCCGCCCTCGTAGGCCACTCGGTAGAAGCCGTCGGCGGTCGGATTGATCATGACCCAGGCGGGGTCGTTGGCGCCTAGGGCCACCGGGTCATTCAGCACCATCCGCTCGGTTTGCTCTGCGGCGTCGGTGCCCACTGCGGCCACTACCGGCACTTGCCAGCGGGCGTCGTCGGGCTGGCCGTCGTAGCGGAACCTGCTTTGGCTGAGCGTGACCGTGCCGTCCTCATCGGCGGTGGCGGACACCACCGGGTGGCCGCCTTGGAAGATCCATGAGTCCATCACGTCGCGGGCAGGCTCGCCGGTGGACTCGGCCAGCGCATCCCAAATGTCGTGGGTCTCGGTGTTGGCGTAGGAGTGGCGCCGGAGATAGTGGCGGACTCCGTCGCGGAACTCGTCTGCGCCCAGATACTGCTCCAGCATCCGCACCGCGGCCGCGCCCTTTTCGTAGGTGAGCAGGTCGTACATTCCCTCGGCGTCGGCGGGGGAGACCACTGGGTACTCGATGGCCCGGGTGGCGGCCAGGGCGTCCACGTCGAAAGCCGCGGCTCGTGACAATCCGAAGGCCAGCCACCGCTTCCAATCGGGGCGGTAGGCGTCTACTGCCAGCATCTCGCAGAACGTGGCGAAGGCCTCCTTGAGCCAGATGCCGTTCCACCACTTCATGGTCACCAGGTTCCCGAACCACATGTGGGCCAGCTCGTGGGCGATCACGTCCACCGCGGTCTGGCGCTCCTGCTGGGTTGAGGAGTCGGGGTCCAACAGCAACAGGATCTCCCGGAAGGTGACGCACCCCATGTTCTCCATGGCCCCGAAGGCGAAGTCGGGAATGGCCACCAAGTCGAGCTTGTCGCCGGGGTAGTCGATGGCGAAGTAATCCTCGAAGAAGCCGAGGCAGAACGCCCCGGCGTCCAAGGCGAACTCGGTGAGGTGCCCCTTGCCGACGGGATGCACGATCCGCAGCGGCGTCCCGTTCACATCCACCGGGTCGGTGGCCTCCAGCGGACCCACGACAAAGGCCAGCAGATAGGTGGACATCTCCATGGTGGGAGCGAAGGAAACCTCCCGGTGCCCATCACCAGCGGGCTGGGAATCCACCTCCGCCCCCGAAGACACCGCCATCAGCCCGTCGGGCACCACCAAAGTCACCTCGAACACCGCCTTGAAGTCGGGCTCGTCCCAGCACGGAAACGCCCGCCGGGCATTGGTCGACTCGAACTGCGTGGTAGCGATCACCCGCTCTTCGCCGTCGTCATCGGTGAACGTCGACCGGTAAAACCCCCGAAGCTGGTCGTTGAGCGTGCCCGTAAACGCCAGGCTCAGTCGGGCCGCCCCAGGCGAGACAGGCTCGCCCAGCCGCAGCACCGCCCGCTCATGCTCAGCGTCATAGTCGATCCCCGCCAACGCCACCCCGTCGAGGTCGCCGCCACTGATCTCCAACTCGGCCGCATTGAGCACGATCTCGCCCACCGGCTCGACCACGTCGATGTCCACCCTCACGGTCCCCGCAAACGTAAACGCCTCCAGATCAGGCTCCAGCCGCAATTCATACCGCCGCGGCACCACAACCCGCGGCAGCCGATACGGGTTCACGGAGGGTTCCGATGGCTCAGCACTTGGCATGGCTTCTTCTCCGGCAGAGATCAAGACTCGAAGTCGCTGTCATTGAACTTCAAGGTGGCCGCGTTTTCGGTGATGGTGCGTCGGACGTCGTCGTCGAAGCCGTCGTCGGCGGTGGCCTCTACTTCGATGGTGACGGAGACCTTGGCGTCTTCGGCTTGGGCGAGTTGGTTGACGATGGCCTCGGCGATGTCGGCTGCTGTTCTTGTCCAACGGTCGGCCTTGACGGTGACCCGGCCGTAGTAGCGGGTGGGCATTGTTGGCCCAGCGGGGTCCGTCGGCTCTGGATCGACGTTCCCTTCGGTTTCGGGTCCGACCGGAGCGGTTACGCCACCGCCTGCATCGCCTTCCATTGCCCTCGCTCGTGCGGCCTGCTCTGCCTCGATTTGAGAGTTGGCGGCATCGGGGTGGACCAATAAGCCGCTGGGGGCGATGGCAGCCAGCATTTCACCCGCCCGCAGTCCGACGTAGCGCTCCCCATCGTGGCCTTCGGCGTAGGCGATCCCGTCGGTGGCCCAAACGGTGGACTGCACCCCGTCGCGGATGGCGTCTTCCAGCACTGAGCGGCGCACAAGCCGGGGCAGGTAGAGGTACTGGGTGATGTCGCTCCAGAGTTGGTTGACCGATATGGCCACCTTCTCGTCGCCGGCCTGCCCCGGGTTGTCTCGCCAGAGGGGGACGCGGTCCAGCTCCCACCGCAGCCGTGTGCCGCCATACACCGGGATGAGCGACTCATCGTGAACCAGCTTGTGGGCCACTCGCTCAGCCAACGGCCCCGAGGCGGTCACCCGAGCCTTCTCCCATTGGATTTCTCCTCTCGGATTGTCGGGGGGTAGCGATGGATTCAGCACCCAGATGTAGGTCTCGGGTATCCGAGAAGCCACCGTCTCGTCGGCATCGGCCGCTTTCGACTCGGCCTGGCGGGCATTAGGCGGATCGAGGTTCAGCGACTCCGAATCGTCTCGAATCGACTGCCAGGCCAAGTGGTTGCGAACCGCTTGGCGCAACTCCCCCAAGCGGGTGACGTCGGCGGCCAGAAACACCAGCATGTTGCGGTGCTGTCTTGCCCCTCCCGCACGCTCCAGCAAGGTTTGCTGGGCCATCTTGAGGGCTTCGCTCTGCTCCGTCTTGCTGTCGTGGGGCGAGGTCGGATCCAAGACAACGAGGCGGGCTTCGTCGGTGTCGGGCACATCGGCGGGTGAGCGGGGGCAGGGATGGACGCCGGCGAACTGGCCTCGGCCGGCTTTGAGGGCTTCGTCGAGCCGGCGGCGGATCTCGTCGTCCACATCGGCGTCGTTGAAGTGGCCCTCGGCCCGGTCTCGGGCGATGCGGTTGACGTTGGCCTGGAGCGCATACCAGTAGCGGGCGCCGTCTCGATAGAGATAGGAGGCCTGGTCGGACAGCTTGCGGAGGGCGTCGCCGAAGATGGCGGGCCTCTCCTCGCCGGGTTGGATGCAGCCGAGCTTGATCGACCGGTCGTCGAGTCCTTTGTTTGCGGCCTGCTGAGACGGGGCCGACCCGAAGTACACCGTGCGGGCCACCTTGCGGGCGGCCAGGAAGCGGCCCAGGTTGGGGTTGTCCGCGCCGGGGTCGTCGGCCAGCAAGAATCTGAGCGGGCGGCGGGGGAGCATTTCTGTGTAGACCGCCTCGATCTGATGGGGGAGCGGGTCGACGTCGCTGGTGTAGGTGGCCAGATAGGGGTCGAACAGATGGGCCAAGCTGATCCGCTTGGCTTCGGCCACCAGGGTGAACAGCTCAGGATCGGCGTCGAACGACCAAGGTCGTCCGTCGCCTTCGAGGGAAAGTTCCTGTTCCTTCGCTCGGTAGATAATCTCTCGCCGGACGTTGCCGCTGTTGTCCTCGTAGGTGAGATTCACTGCGTCCGAGCCGACCCATTCGGCGTCGATCACCGTGACCACCCCAATTGGGGCAACGCCTGCGAGTCGTGCGCCTTTGGTGAGATCTTCCAACCGGCCCATCGACTGGCGAGCGTAGCCCTACGTCTCTTTTAGGGGCTAGGAGATGCCGAACCAACGACGGCATCGGGAACCGGCGTAGAGCTAGGCGTCGCTGCGGTGGATGGCTCGGGTTTCTAGGCCTAGGTAGCTGGTGATGACGGCGGGGTTGGTTCGGACTTCTTCGGGAGATCCCTGGGCGATGATCGAGCCGGCTTCTAGGCAATAGACGCGGTCGCTGATCGACATGATGAGGGGCATGTCGTGCTCGACGATGAGCATGGCGGCGTTGAGGTAGCGGCGGATTTCGACGATGAGCGGCCCGAAGGCCTCGGCCTCTCGCTGGGCCACTCCGGCGGTGGGTTCATCGAGGCACAGCATCTGGGCGTTAAGGGCCAGCAGCCCGGCGAGTTCGACGATTCGCCGGGTGCCTGTGGAGAGGTCGGCGATTTGGCGGTCGGCGTAGCGTCCCAGCCCCAGAAAGTCGATCAGATCGCCCACATGGGCCTGAGCAGAGCGCTGGCCCCGTCTCGTCCGGCTCGCGGCCATGAGTCCCCCGGAACCCTGCGATGGAGCCGACGAGGCCGCCACCATAACGGTTTCACGCACGGTGAGTTCGGGGAACAGAGTTGCGGCCTGAAATGTGCGGCCCAGTCCTTGCCGAGACCTCTCGGCTGGCTTGAGGCGGTGGATCGGCCGGCCGTAGAGCTCGACGCGTCCCTTGGACGGAACGAAGCCGCCGATGGCGTTCATCAGGGTCGACTTGCCGGCGCCATTGGTGCCGATGAGCCCCACTATCTCACCGGGAGCCACCTCGATGTTGGCGTTGTCCACCGCCAGCCGGCCGCCGAATCGCACGGAAATCTCGGCTGCTTGCAGCGCCGGCCCGGCGGTGTCGGGCACCAACGCCGGAGCGGGGAGGGCGGCGGGCACAGAATGGGTCTGCTTGGCCGGCGGGGGCGGTCGGCGAGTCTCCAGCCAGGCCACGATCCGGTCGCGGGCGGAATAGGCGATCTGAGCGAGGCCGCTGGGAAAGTACAGAAGGAGAATCAGCAGTCCGACGCCCGAGGTGAACAGGGGGATCAGGCGGTTGGTGGGGGCGAAGGCGGGGAGTCCGATCACCCATAGGGCGCCCAGCACCGGCCCGATGACGGCGCCGATGCCCCCGATGATGGCCATGGAGACAAGCCGCAGCGACTCCCCGGCGCCGTAGAAGCGCCCCGTCAGGGGGACCTCCTGAATCACTCCGGCCAAGAGGCCGCCGCCCAGCCCGGCAACGGCCCCGGCCAGAACGAAAGCGCCCAGCTTGGTGCGGGCCGGGCGGACGCCGTAGGCCGCGGCGGCGTCGGCATTGTCCCGCAGCGCCCGAATGGCCCGGCCAAAGCTGCTGCGATGGATAGCGGCAATCGCCACCAGCACTGCACACAGAACCCCGAGCAGCAGCCAGTAGTAGGAGCGCTGGCTGTCGAGGTCGAGCCCGAAGACTTGGCCCCGGCGCAAGGGGGCTGAGTTGGAGCTTCCACCGCTGAAGATGGGGCGACGGAACAAATACTCCTCAGTGGCCAGCCCGAGAACAAACGTGGCCGCGGCGAGCAGCAGGCCCCGCACTCGCAGCGCCCCCACCCCCACCAGCCCGGCGAACGCGGCGGCAATCACTGCCCCCACAAGAACCGCGGCGGCAAACGGGATGCCGCCGGCCTCGAAGTCGATCAGCCGGTTGTCGCCCCAGCCGATGTCCATTTGGATGCCTCGTTGGAAGGAGGCCGCGGCCACGGCGCCGATTCCGGCAAAGGCCATCTGGCCCAGCGACAGCTGTCCCGCCCATCCGGTGATGATGGCCACCGAAACCGCGCAGATCCCGAAGGCCAAGATGGTGGCGTAGGTGATCTGTCGTGACGGGGTGGAAACGATTATGGGCAACAGGACCGCGGCCAACCCCGCCAAACCCAGGGTGATCTTGCCCAGGTGCCGGACCCACCATATGGACATGAGGTGCTGGGGAATGGGGCGGATCCTGGGGGCAAACGAGTACCGGCCGGGGGGATCGTCGTCGCGGCGTCGTTGGAATGCCACCGCTACGAGCACGCCAATCAGCAAGACGAACTCAAACAGGCCGCCCTCAACCGGATAATTGAACTTGACCAGCGAGAACGTAACGCCCACCACCACCCCTCCGGCCAGGGCGAGCGGGAACGACCGCATCCGGGCGATGACCGCAGCGGCCAGGGAGTTGGCCATGGTGGTAAGACCCACGGTCTCCAGCCCGTTCACGCTGCGGTCGGCGGAAAGCAGGATCACCGCGATGGTGGACACCACCCCGGCGATCACCCAGATGGTGAGCGAGACCCGCTTGGGCTTGATGCCCGAGACCCGCGATAGGTCGGGGTTGGCCGCGGTGGCCTGCACCGTTCGGCCGTAGGGGGTGCGGTCGAGCAGCAAGCCGAGTCCGATCGCCACCAGGGGGGCGACGATCAGCGTGCTGAGCTGCGGGCCGGTCACAAAGAGCCCGGCCACGTCGGTCAAGGTTGTGTCGACGATGACGGGATAGCGGGTGCCGATGCCGCCGCCGACGTCGGGGTAGGCCAGCAAGATGCCCTGAGCGAGCTGGGCCATCCCGATGGTGGCCACCAGCAGAATCACCCGTGGCGCGGTGAACAGCCGGCGCACCACCCCCACCTCCATCACCGCGGCGAACAGGACGCCCACCGCGATGGCGGCGAGCACCGCAATCCAGAAGGGCACGTTCCAGCGCAGGGCCAACAAGGCCAGCAGACCAGCACCGGGAAGGCCCAGGTTCCCGGCCGCGAAATTGATGACCCGGGAGGAGCGGAACACCAAAACGATGCCCATGGCCAGGATCCCGTACACCAGCCCGTTCACCGCTCCGTCGAAGATGAGCTGCCGGTTGGCTTCGAGGAAGCCGAGTGCCATCAGCCCCCCTCGTCGCCCAAAAAGACCGCTCTGACCAGGTCGTCGCGCTCCGCCAGTTCAGACGCCGGCCCTTCAAACCGCACGTGGCCCTTCTCTATGAACACGGCCCGGTCGGCCAATTCCAGCGCGATGTTGAGCGACTGCTCGACGATGACGATGGTCTGTCCGGTGGATTGGAGGCGCTCGATGTGGCCCATGAGCTCGCCAACTGCAGCCGGGGCCAGGCCCAGCGACAGCTCGTCTATGAGGAGGACCTCGGTTTGGCACAACAGCGTTCGGGCCAGGGCGAGCATCTGCTGTTGGCCGCCCGACAAGGCGTTGGCTCGGTCGTCGAGGCGGGAGCGCAGTTCGGGGAACAGCTCAAGGGCGTGGTCGATTCGGCGTTGTCGCTCGGCCTTGTCGTCTCGCAGCTGATAGGCCCCCATCTCCAGGTTGTGGCGCACGCTGAGCGGTGCCCACACGCCGCTGCCCCCCAGCAGGGTCTGGATTCCCATCTCAGTTCGCTGCTCGGGGGTGGAGAAGGTGATGGTGCGGCCACCCAGGCGCACCACTCCCCGCTCCGGGGTCCCCAGGCCGGCGATGACTCGCAGGATGGTCGACTTTCCGGCCCCGTTGGTGCCCAGCAGGGCCAGGGTCTCCCCCTTGCGGACTTCAAAACCGACGTCGAAGAGAACCTGGACGTTGCCATAGCTGAAGTCGACGTCGGCCAGTTGCAGGGCGGGGATGTGCTCGGGGTCTTCTCGCTGGCGGTCGTGCTCGGCCTTTTCTTCGAGTATCTCCGCCACGTTGTGAGACAGGTCGCGCCGAATGTGGCGGGCGCCGTTCAACATGAAGGCCCCGCCGATGATGGTGGAGGGCAGGCCGAGCACCAGGATCGTGGTCTTCGGGCCGCTGGCATCTACCACCATGGCCGACAGCAGGCCACCGCCGGCCGCGCCGATGAAGAAGATGTACAGGGTGGACAGCGCCGAGCCGATGCCCCGAAGCCGGTAGGGGACCACCGCCTGCATGAGGGGCCCGACCATGGCGAACGCGGCGAACATCATCAGCGAGCCGGGAACGTCCAGCACGGCGAAGAGCCACGGGTTGGGCATGTTGAACTGGATGGGCAGCAACAGCGCGGAGGGCAGGATTAGCGCGCCGATCAGCGCCATCGCCCGGGTGGGGCTCTGGCGGTAGAGGCGATCGAACCGCCGCCCGATGAACGGCATGATGGCGATGACCCCTATCCCGGACGCGGTGGTGAGGGTGCCGCGGCCTAGCGGGCCCAGTCCGTACTCGTCTTCTAGGAACAATGAGGTGAGCACTGGTCGGCTGAAGAGTCCGAAGCCCAGCGCGGCGAAACCGAGGAGCACGGTGCGCAGGGTGGCGACCTTGTTGAGCCGGGCGAACGCGGCTTCGAGCGAGATAGGGGCGGAATCGCCGTCGTCGCCCGATTGGCCCAACACATCGGTCTTCTCCCACTGGCCCCGCACTGGCTCAGGGAGCCGGAACGCCAGAACGGCCACGATTGCCACCGGGATCCACAGGGTGTAATAGGTCCAGCGCCAGCTGACCAGGGCGGCGATGCCGCCGACCAGCACCGGGCTGATGATTCCCACTGCCCTTCCCGACATGATGGTGGTCGACGCGATGCGGCCACGGACGCCGATCGGGTACTGGTCGGCGATCAGGGAGCTGTGGACGGGGAGGGTGTTGGACTTGGAGATTCCGGTTCCGAGCCGAGCGAAGAAGAACACCACCACATGGCGGGCCAGCCCGGACAGCAGCGAGAAGAAGCCGAACGCGAGGCTGGCCGCCCCGATGACCGGCCCCCGGCGAAATCGATCGGCGAGCCAGCCCATGGGCAGGGCGCCCAAGAACACGAACGACACCGAGGCCGCCCCCAGAAAGACGATGACCCCGTCGCCCACGCCGAAGCTGTCGCGGATTTCGGGGGCGAGAACCGACAGAGCGGCTGATTCGAGCTCGTCGAGGCTGTTGAGGATCAACAACACAAGGAAGGTCGCTATTCCGCCCTTGGCCAGCCCCTCTCGCAGCGATATCTCGTCGCCGCCGACACCGGGCAGAACGTCATCGGGAAACAGCACCTCTTCGTCGGTGTCGGTTTGGTCTGTCTGGCTGTCGAGCACCCGGCGGGACAGGGCACCGGCGTCGCCGGCGGCGTCGGTCATCTACCCCCCTTTCCGGTGGTCTGCTTATCGGTGCTGGAAGAGATCCAGGGACTCTTGTCGGTGCATGAAGCGAGGGTCGGACAGCGCCGCGCCATAGCGTTCGGCCAAGCCATCCCAAGAGCCGATTCTGGTGTCCCCGTAGAACGGGAACATGCCGTCCCGCCAGTCGGTGGCGATCACCGTCAGGGCCTTGATCTCGGGCCGGCGCCGGACCAGTTCGAACATGGCCTCATACCAGGCCCATTGGTCGTCGATGTCGCCGATCTCGAGCAGCCCGTCGCTAAACGACTCGGGCCGGTTGGGATCGACCAGATTCCAATCGAAGAAGAAGGGGCATGATTCGGGGATCATCACCGGCTTTTCCTCCTGCCGGCACCGGTCGAGATAGGCGGTGGTCTCGGGGCGCTCGAAACCGATGGGGGCGAACACGTCCATGGCTGCCCAGTCGACGTACTCGTTGCCGGGCCACCAGTCGAACGGGTCTCGGAACTGGAACGAGCCCGCTGCCGAGCACCAGGTGGGGGCCACGTTGTGAGCCTCCTCTTTGCGGAAGAGTTCGACGATGTGGGGAAAGAGGTCCTTGTAGGCCCCGGTGTCGTGGGGGTCGAAGCTCAGGTTGAACTCATAGCCGATCCGCAGCCACACCGGTACCTCCAGTTCCCGCAGGCATCGAGCCATGCGGCGCAGCGACTCATCGCACGCGCCGCTGGCCACCACCTTCTCAACCGGGCGAACGTGAAGTCCGACGATCAGCGGGGTCTGGGGACGCTTGGCCAACAGGTTTCCGGCACCTTGGCAGAAGGCGTCGAGGATTCCATCGCTGGTGTCGTGGACGTGGGCATAGGTGCTCACCACGCCCGGCTGGGGTTCGATGGTGGCCTCGTATTCCGAGAGCTCGCCGTCTTCCACGAGGTGGGGCCGGTCCTCAACTCCGAGCTGGCCCCAGCAGTGCAGCACCCGACCGGCGGGAGGCTCGAAAGGAGCGCCGAAGTCAACTGGTTCGAGGGAACGGTCAGGGGGCTGGACAGTGATCTGCAATCTGTCGGAGTCCCGTCGCATGGCCCCAACCTAATGTGAAAACGTAAGGGGTCAGATCTCTACGGGGAGACGGAACCATGCGCCTACGAATCATTGGAGTACTCGCTGTCCTGTTGCTCTTGGCATCGGCGTGCGGTGGTGGGGATTCTGAATCTGCACCCGACAGCGGCACCCAGGAGCCGGAGACGCAGCCGGTAGACGCCGCTCCCGAGTCCACTCCGGGGGCTACAGAGGCCCCTGAGCCCGCAGCCGAACCAGAAGAGGCTGCACCTGAGGCCACGGAGCCGGAGACTCCTGAACCCGCAGAAGAACCTACCGAGGCGCCGGAGCCTGCAGCCGAGCCCGAAGAGCCGGAGCCGATTCTGCTCACCAACTCATTCCGGGGCGTCACCTCCGAAGCGATCAAGATCGGGGTTGTCATCATCGATGTCTCCATCTTCGGGCGGGACAACGGCGACGTGGAGGCGAAGTGGCAGGCCGTTATCGACGAGGTCAATGCCAACGGCGGAATCCTCGGCCGTCAGCTTGAGCCGGTTTACGTTTTCTATTCGCCGCTGGGCGATGTGGAGACCGAAGCCGCCTGCGTGCAACTGACCCAAGACGAGCAGGTGTTTGCCGCCATGGGACCGCTCTTGACCAACCTGACCTGCTTCACCGATGTGAATGAGACGATCTTCATCAACACCTTCGGGGTTAGCCAAGAGGAGTTCGATCGGTCGAAGGCTGTCGCTATCGGCCCGGGGGCGCTACCCGCCCGAAGCGCGGCGATAGGAGTCGAAGCACTGATTGGGGCGGGGGCCTTCGACGGCCCCGTCGGCGTGCATGCCGCCGCCGACACCGGGTCTGAGCGCGATCACTACGTCGACGCACTTGCAGCCGCCGGAATTGAAATTGTGTCCGAGACTGCCTCAACCGTCGGCTCCGACGACATCGCAGCCTCTGAAGCCGAGATGCAGGCATTTGCCCAACGGTGGCAGGCCGACGGTGCCGAGATCATCTTGGCGGTGGGCATCGGGTCGGGCATCAATGTGATTTCCGGCTTGGACCGGAGCCCCTTCCGGCCCGCAGTCGTCATCACAAATTCAAGCGACCTCGATCCTCAGCTCTATCGCGATCTCGGTTACACCACTGATGCCCTCGAGGGGGCAATCGCACTCGGATCGCTGGGATTCGAGGACCTTGCCCTGGCCGGTGAGCCAAGCGTGGCCGCTTGCATCGAGCGTTTCGAGGCAGCATCGGGCGAAATTGTCAACATCAGCCCCGAGGGAGGCGAAGCAGTCAACCTCAATACCACCATCTGGGCGTGCCAAGCAGTGGAGATCTTCGCCCAGGTCGCCACAGCCGCCGGAGCCGACCTCACCAACGCTTCGTTCCGGACCGCCGCCGAGGCAGGTCTCAGCCTCGAGGTCACCGCGAATTCATCGGCGTCGATCGCAGCTGGCAAGTTCGACATCAGCGATGGGGCTCCGATTCTCCTTGCCTTCGACGCTGCTGCCGACGACTTCGTCCCCATGAACTGATCGATGTCCGAATCGTCCATCGCTGAGCGGGTGGCTGAACTGCTGTCGCGCATGACGCTGGAGGAAAAGGCGGCTCAGGTGGTGGGCGTCTTCCCCGCAGCGTTCATGGGGCCAACCGGGCCCGATCCCGACAGGATGAGCCAGATGATTCCCCACGGTGTGGGCCATCTCTGCATGGGTGGGGGTCTGGCCCGCAGGCCCCGGGACTTGGCCTTGATTCTCAACACCATCCAGGAGTGGATAAGGGACAACACCCGGCTCGGAGTTCCCGCCATGGTCCACAACGAGTCGCTGTGCGGCTTGGCCCAAGAGTCGGCCACTGCTTTTCCCACCGCCATCGGCTTGGCGGCCACCTTCCAGCCGCGGCTCATCGAGCAGATGGCCGCGGTGGCCAGCCGCGAGGCTCGAGCCGTCGGCATCAATCACGTGCTCTCTCCCGTGCTGGACGTGAACCGGGACGCCCGATGGGGCCGAGTCCACGAGACCTACGGCGAGGACCCCTTTCTGTGTACCGCGATGGGCATCGCCTTCATACGCGGCATGCAGACCGATGATCTCAGCACCGGCACGGTGGCTACCGGCAAGCACTTCCTGGGCTACTCCTACACCGAGGGCGCCCTCAACCAGACGGCCAGCCCCATGGGGCCGCGTGCCGTTCACGAGGTTTACGCCCTGCCCTTTGAGGGCGCCATCCGCGACGCCGGGCTGGCGTCGGTGATGAACTCGTATTCCGAGATCGACGGAGTGCCGGTGGCCGCATCTTCAGAGATCCTCACCGACCTGCTTCGCGGCCAACTCGGGTTCGGGGGCTGCGTGGTGGCCGACTACTCGGCGGTGACCCGGCTCCGCAAGCCCCACGCGGTGGCCGCCACCGATGCCGAGGCGGGGATATTGGCCCTGTCAGCCGGACTCGACATCGAGCTGCCCTCGGGAATCGGCTATCCCTCGCTGCCCGATGCGGTCCGCAACGGAGACCTCGACGAATCGGTGCTTGACCTGGCCGTGGAGCGGGCACTCACCCAGCGCTTCCAGGTCGGCCTCATGGACTCGCCCACCGTGGATCCCGACCGGGCGGCGGAGGCGTTCAACCAGCCCGAGGCGCTGGAGTTGGCCCGAACCATCACCGATGCGTCGCTGGTCCTGCTGGAGAATGACGGCATCCTTCCCCTCCGCCGCGATGTCGGAACGGTGGCGGTGATCGGGCCGATGGCCGACACTCTGCGGGGCTTGTTCGCGGCGTACACCCCGGCCGCGGCCGTTGAGCTCGGTATGGCGATGTCCCGCGGCCTAGAGGGGTCTATGGCTGGTGTCTTCGGGGCCTCTGAAGATGGCGACGACTCGAGCTCTCCCGATCCAACCCTCGACGCGGTCACCAAGGTCTTCCACAGCACCGGGGCCATCATCGACCCGGTCGAGCTCGACCAGGCGGTCGGGGACATCTACCCCAACATGGGCACCATTGCCGATGCCATCGCCCAACACACCCCTGTAACGAGCACGAGGGGCTGTGACTGGACCCGACCCGACGAAGATGGCATCGACGAGGCGGTGGCCGCGGCCCGAGCCGCCGACGTGGTGGTTCTGGCTGTAGGCGAGAAGACCGGCTGGGTTGGCGATGCCACCGGGGGAGAGGGGCGAGATCGGAAGACGCTGGAGCTTCCCGGTGCCCAGCCCGAGTTGGTCCGTCGAGTGATCGCGGCCGGTGTGCCCACGGTTGCGGTGGTGGTAAGCGGTCGTCCGCTTGACATCGCCGAAGACCTGGCCGGTGCCAAGGCCATCCTCCAGGTTTGGCATCCCGGCCCTGAGGGCCCGAAGGCGATCGCCTCGGCCCTGTTCGGCGAGGTGAACCCCGGGGGCAAGCTTCCCGTTTCGTTCCCGGCTGGTGTGGGGGCATCCCCCACGTATCACGGCCACAAACACGGCAGCGGATTCTCATCCGACCGGGCCTACGTGGACGGCTCAAGTGAGCCGATCTGGGCTTTCGGCCACGGTCGCTCCTACACCACATTCGATATCAGCGATCTCACCCTGTCGGACACCAGCGCCCCCGCGGGCGATGTGGTGGTTATCGGCTGTGGGGTGAAGAACACCGGCGATCGCGCCGGCGACGAGGTGGTGCAGCTCTATGTGCGTGACTTGGTGGGCTCGGTTACCCGGCCCGTCCGCCAACTGGCCGGATTCCATCGGGTGCCGCTTGATCCCGGCGAGAGCTGCCGTGTCGAGTTTGAATTCGACACCAGCCAGCTCGCCCTTCTGAACCGCGACTTCGAATTGGTGGTGGAGGAGGGCGACATCGAGGTGATGGTGGGGCAGTCGTCGACGGATCTCCCTCTCAGGGCCAATCTCGGGCTAACCAACAGTCTCAAGCTCGACCACCGCACCTCGTTTACCACCCCATCGCGGGTGGTATGAGTGGGGGGATATGGACTTTCGTTTCGGGATGGTCGGCCACGGCCACATCACCGGGCAGTTTCTGGGGGCGATGGAGGTTGTGGAGGGGGCCCACGTGGCTGCGGTGGCGGGGAGGGACGCGGGCCGGGCCGGCGCGTTTGCCCAGCAGAACGGTATTGCGGCGAGCTACGGATCGGTAGGAGAGATGCTCCAGGGCGAGGACCTCGACGCGGTGTACATCTGCACCCCCCACCCTTCCCATGCCGAGGCGGCCGTCGCCTGCATTGATGCCGGGGTGGCGGTGCTGGTGGAGAAGCCCATCGCCCCCAATCTGGAGGGAGTGACCCGGATTGTGGAGGCCTCCCAGGCCGCAGGGGTATTTGCCATGGAGGCGATGTGGACCCGATTCTTACCCATCTATGAGGTGGTGCGCCGCTGGGTCGACGACGGGCGCATTGGCGACATCCGCCAGGTGACGGCCTCGTTCGGCTTTGCCGCCCCGGTAATGCCCGAGCACCGGCTGTTCAATCCCGACCTCGCCGGGGGGAGCCTGCTCGACGTGGGGGTCTACCCGCTCCACTTGGCCCGGTGGCTGTACGGAGCGCCGCCGGTGGACTACGGGGTGGTGGCCCGTGTCGGCGAGACCAATGTGGATGAGATCGTCTCCATTTCGGCGTCGTATCCGGGGAGCGGGCTGGCCCAGCTCGGCTGTGCGGTGGTGGCCAACCTCGAATCCAGCGCAGTGATCGCCGGTACCGCAGGGTCGATTGAGATCCCCGTGTTCTGGGCGGCTGATCGGGCCATTCTGCGGTCCGGGGGCAATGAGGAAACCGAGGTCATGGCCCACCTAGCCAACGGGTTCGAATACGAGATCCAAGAAGTGGTCGACTGCGTTCGGGCCGGGCGCACCGAAAGCGAGCGAATGCCGCCGTCGCTGACTTTAGAGATGGCCGGTTTGTGCGATGAGATCCGAGATCGCATCGGGGTCGTGTATCCCTTTGAAACAGAAATGGGGAAGTAGTGGAGTACGTGGAGTTTCCTGGGGTGGCCACGCCGGTCAGCCGAGTGGTGCAAGGGGCCATCGGTCTGTTCGTCTTAGACGACCCAGCCAGGTTCGCCATGCTCGATGCCGCGGTCGATGCGGGGATCAATGCGTTCGACACCGCGGTCAACTACGCCTTCGGCGGTGATGGGGTGGACGCCATCCTCGGTCGCTGGGTCCGTCACCGGGGTGGCCGGGACGGCATCGTCTTCTTCGCCAAAGGGTGCCACCCCAAGCTTCCCCACTGGGACCGCCCCCGGGTGAACCCCGAAGCGATCGTCGAGGACATCGATTTGTCGCGTCGCCAGATCGGCATCGACCAGCTCGATCTGTGGATGTTCCACCGGGATGATCCCGCCATGGACATCAGCGTGCTGGTGGAAGCGGTCAATGTCGCCATCGACCGGAGCCACATCGGGGCTTGGGGCGTGTCGAATTGGACGACGGCCCGGGTCGAGGCGGCCGTGGAGTACGCCGATGCCCACGACCTGCGAGGACCGGTGGCCAACAGCGCCCACTGGAGCCTCGTCGACCAGCTCGACGAGCCGTGGGCCGACGTGGTCACGCTGACCGGCGCCCACCGGGCTGCCGATCGGGCCTGGCATCAAGAGCGGGGGATAAAGGTTGTCGCATGGTCGCCGCTGGCCGGGGGATTCCTGAGCGAGCGGATCGGCCGAAACGAGCTCGAGTCGGCAACCGAGGGCCATTTGGCCGACACCGCCCGGTGCTATCTCAACGACGAGAACTGGGCGCGGTGGGAGCGGGCCGCCGAGGTGGCCCGTTGGCACGGCTTGAGCCTCAGCCAAGTGGCGCTGGCCTGGGCGCTGCACGCCGACTTCCAACCGCTGGTGATCGTGGGCAACGCCTCGGTGGAGGAAGTGGAGCAGAGCACCGCCGCCGAGCGGGCCGAGCTGACTGCCGCCGAGGTTGAGTACATCTTCTCCGGCTAGACCTCAGCGGGTCTGACCCTCTACGCCGACTTGGTGGAGGACGTCACCGCTGTCGTTGTGGCTGTGGGTGAAGCCGAGCTGGCGCTCGATGGCCACCGTGTCCTCGGATCGATAGGCGATGACGTAGGCCCGGCGGAAACCGGCGGTGGAGTTGCCGCCCGAGCCGTGCATCACCCGCTCGTTGTGCACGGTCACGTCGCCCCGGGCGATGGGCACGGGAACCGGCTCGTCGCCCTCCAGCAATTCGGTGCCCAGAGCGTGGGACTCACCCCGGTCGCCGTACTGGGGGGTGTGGGGCCGCAGCGTCGGCTCCCGGTTGGTGGCCGGCACGAAGCGCATGCAGCCGTTCTCAATGGTGGAGTCGTCGATGGCCAGCCAGAACGTGGCCGTGCGGGTGTCGGGCGTATCGGGCCAGTAGGCCATGTCTTGGTGCCAGGCGAACACCGCATCGAGCTTGAAGGGCTGCTTGGCCAAGAGCTGGTCGTAGTCGATGGCCATCCCGTTGCCACATAGCTGGCGGGCGGCCGATGCTGTTCGGCGCTCGTAGATGTTGCCCTGCCACGCCGGGTAGTAGCGCCGGGGCAGCATCACGTTGATGATCGAGAAGTCCTCAGGGGTCCTGCCATAGTCGCCGGCCATGTCGCAGTAATCCTTGCCCGGCACCTCGATCTCCCGGCGCAGGAACCGGTCGTAGACAGCCTCGAGCTCGCCCACTTCGTCGTCGGTCAGCAGCCCGTGCAGATGCACGTAGCCGTGTTCCGCGAAGTACGCCTTCTCCTCATCGGACACCCGGTACTCGTCACCATCGATCCGGTCGCTCATGGGCCTCGCCTCACCGATTCCACCTTAGATTCACGGGTAGAGCTCATGGCGAGACGGGTTGAATTGCCCGTCTTGGTTCAGTTGCCAGAGTGCTCGGTAGCCTCGGTTCGCTATGAGTGAGGCGTTGGACGTGGTGGGGATCGGCAACGCCATTGTCGATGTGATCAGCACTGAGGACCACGAGTTCATCGAGGCCCACGGCCTGGTGAAGGGGGCGATGACGCTGATCGACGCCGAGCGGACCGAGGAGCTGTACGGCGCCATGGCACCGGCCATCGAGACGTCGGGGGGATCGGCGGCCAACACGGTGGCCGGGGTGGCCTCGTTCGGCGGACGGGTGGGGTACATCGGCAAGGTGCGCGACGACCAGCTCGGCGAGGTGTTCGCCCACGACATCGGGGCGCTGGGGGTGCGCTTCGAGGTGCCTCCGGCCGCTGACGGGCCGCCCACCGCCCGTTGCCTCATCATCGTGACCCCCGACGCGGCCCGCACCATGAACACCTATCTGGGGGCCAGCACCGAGCTCCACCCCGACGACATCGATCCCGGCCTGGTGGGTGCGGCCCAGGTGCTGTACTGCGAGGGCTACATCTGGGACGTGGACATCACCAAGGAGGCCATCCGCAAGGCCATCTCCATCTGCTCGGCTGCCGGGGGGACCATCTCTTTCACGCTGTCGGACAGCTTCTGCGTAGAGCGCCACCACCAGGAATGGCTCGACCTGGTGGACGGTCCCATCGACCTGCTGTTCGGCAACGAGCACGAGATCTGCACGCTGTACGAGACCGGCGACGACTTCGATGCCGCGGTGGCCGCGGTGCAGGGGAGGTGCGCCGTGGCCGCGCTGACCCGGAGCGAGCGGGGATCGGTGCTGGTCACTCCCACCGAGATCATCGAAGTTCCCGCCGCGCCCACGGCTGAAGTAGTGGACACCACCGGAGCCGGCGACCTGTACGCCTCCGGGTTCCTCTACGGCTGGACCCGCGGAATGGACTTGGCTCAGTGCGGAAGGCTGGGCTCTTTGGCCGCCACCGAGACCATCAGCCAGTTCGGCGCCCGCCCCTCCGGTTCGCTGGCCCATCTGGCCGAGTAGCCGGTGCGGGAAGTGTCACCGGCACCTCCTACCATCGAGGTATGAACCCATTCGAGCGCGCTGAGCAGGCTGGCACGGAGCTGATTGGGCGGCTGGGAGGTAGCTTCGACGCCGCGGTGGTGCTGGGCTCGGGCTGGGCCGAGGTCGCCGAGAGGCTAGGGGCCGTCGATGCCGCAGTTGCGGCGGAGACCATCACCGGGTTCCATTCCCCATCGGTGCCCGGCCATGGGGGCACGCTCAGCGCCGTGAGCATGGGCGAGCAACGTGTGCTGGTGATGGCCGGGCGGGTCCATCTCTACGAGGGCCACCCTCCGTCCGACGTTGTCCACGGTGTGCGGGCCGCGGTGGCTGCGGGATGTTCCACGGTGGTGCTGACCAACGCAGCCGGTTGCATGAACCCCGCCTTCGGAGTGGGCCAGCCGGTACTGATCAGCGACCACATCAACCTCACCGGGCAATCCCCGCTGTTCGGCCCGGCCCCGCCCGAGGGATATGCCATTCGGTTCACCGACCTGACCGATCTGTACTCGTCCCGTATTCGCGAGGCCGTGCGCCGCATCGACCCCACGGTGGGCGAGGGGGTGTACGCCGGGCTGGTGGGGCCGCACTTCGAGACCCCGGCGGAGATCACCATGCTGGCCCGCATGGGCGCCGACTTGGTGGGCATGTCCACCGTCTTGGAGGCCATCGCCGTCCGCCACCTCGGGGCTGAGGTGGCCGGGGTGTCGCTGGTCACCAACGCGGCCGCCGGCATGGGTGCGGCACTCGACCACCAAGAAGTGCTGGACGCTGGTCAGGCCGCCCAAGGCCGGGTCACCGAGGTGCTGAGCACCGTCATCAAAGTGCTGTGATACCCCAAGCTCCCACGCCCGAAGAGTGGCTGGCCGCCGACCCCGACCCGGTTACCCGAGCCGAGTTGCGGCAGCTGATCGACACGGGCGACCAAGCCGGGATCGACGACCGCTTCGGAGATCGCCTCCGTTTCGGCACTGCTGGCATCCGCGGCCCGATGGGCGCGGGCCCCAACCGCATAAACCGGGTGGTGGCGCGCCAGTTCGCCGCCGCGCTAGCCGAGTGGCTCGGCGGCAGTGGCGGGGTGGTGATAGCCCACGATGCCCGCCAAAACTCCGACATTTTCGCTGCCGACATCGCCGAGGTTTTGGCCGGGGCTGGGTGCTGGCCCGTGATGCTGCCCCCCAATTCGCCCACCCCCGTTTTGGCCTTTGCTGTCACCGAACTCACGGGCGCGGCGGGTGTCATGGTCACCGCCAGTCACAATCCCGTCGGCGACAACGGTTTCAAGCTGTACCTGGCTGACGGCGCCCAGGTCATCCCGCCCCACGATCAGGCCATCGAAGCGGCCATGGCAGCCCAGCCGCTGCCTCCCTGCGACCTTCCTGATCGAGGTTCCGATCCGGAGTGGCCGCAAAAGGTCTCAGTAGAAGTGGATTACATAGCGGCCATCTTGGCCAATGTTCCCCGTCTCTACTCGTTCCACCCGCTGGCGTACACCCCTCTGCAAGGGGTGGGGTTGCACTACGTGAATTTCGCGCTGACACAGTTGGACAATGGCGAACCTTTTGTTGTGGAAGACGAAGCCGAGCCCGACCCCCTATTCCGAAACGTTGTCTCGCCCAATCCCGAGGACCACGACACCCTGGCCAAGGTGATCAAGCGAGCCGAGCAGATCGACACCCCCCTGGCCATAGCCAACGACCCAGACGCCGACCGGATGGCGGCCGTGGTGTGGGCTTACCAGAACGAGTGGCGCGTATTGACCGGCGACGAGATCGGAGCGCTGCTTTGCGACTGGATTCTGGGATTGAGTGTCGAGTCGGGTGGCGATGAGCGTGTGGTGGCCTCCAGCATCGTCTCGGGCCGGCTGGTCGGTCGCATCGCCGAGGCCCGGGGCGCTACCCATGTGGAGACACTGACCGGCTTCAAATGGATCGCTCGGGCAGCCGACAATCTCAAGCCCCGGCCCGGTCACCTGCCCTGGAGGTTCGTGTTCGGCTACGAGGAGGCGTTGGGTTTCGCCTGTAACAACAGGGTGAGGGACAAAGATGGCATCAGCGCAGCGGTCCATTTCACGATGATGTGCAGGTGGCTGGCCTACGAGTTCGGACGCACTCCAATCGAGCGGCTTGCCGAGCTGATGGACGAGTTCGGCCTCCACCGCACCGATCAGGTGAGCGTAGAACTGGGCAGACGCCCCGGAGCAGAGATCATGGAAGCTGTTCGAGCCGACCTGCCTAGTCAATTCGGAGGCGTGGCGGTGACCGAGATCACCGACTTCAAAGACGGTGCCAGGGGCTTGTATCCCGCTGATGTGCTGCGGTTCGACTTGGCCGACGACAGCCGGGTGTCGCTGCGGCCCAGCGGCACCGAGCCCCAGATCAAGGGCTACATCGAAGTGGTCGGCGACATCCAAATCCCCGACCCGCTCTTCACGCTGAGCGAGGCAGTGCGAGAGCTGATTCTTGGGCTATGAGGCCAAGGCCGCGATCTCGGACCGCTGAGCAGGAGTCATGGCCCAGTCGGCTGCCGCCACGTTGGAGGCCACTTGGGAGGGCTTGGTGGCGCCGCAGATGACGGTGGCCACCGCCGGGTTGGACACCAGCCATCCGATGGCCAGCTCCAGAATGCTATGGCCCGAGCCGGCGGCATAGTCGGTGAGCCGGTCTACCGCGGCCAGGTTGCGTTCGCTGAGGAACATGTCCCGCATCTCGCCCTTCCAGAACGACAGCCGCGACCCCTCGGGAGGCGTCATCCCCGAGTATTTGCCAGTGAGCAGCCCGGACTCCAGGGGGAAATAGGGGACCACTGTCATTCCCGTGCGCTCGCAGGCATCTGCCACGCCCTCGTCCTCCACGCTGCGGGTAAGCACCGAGTAGTGATTCTGCACGCTGGCGTAGTTGCCCGCTTCGGCCTGCGCCGCGGCGCGAGCCGATTCGTCGATCTGCTCGGCGCTGAAGTTGGAACAGCCGATCTCCAAGACCTTGCCCTCGTCGACCAGTTCTTGAAGCGCCCCTAGCGTCTCGGCCTGAGGAGTGTCGGTGTCGGGCATGTGGAGCTGGTAGTGGTCGATGCGGTCGGTGTTCAGCCGGGTGAGGCTGGCCTCCACGGCTTGGCGGATCCAGGCCGGGTCGCCGCCCTTCTGCCCCTCGGGCAGCGCACCTGGGTGACCGAACTTGGTGGCCACAATCACCTGGTCGCGCCGGCTGCCCAACGCGGCGCCGAGGAACTCCTCGGACTTGCCCCGGCCGTACAGGTCGGCGGTGTCGAAGTAGTTGATCCCGGCGTCCATGGCGGCGTCCACCACCGTCTGGGTGGCATCGGCGTCGATGGTCATGCCGAAGTTGTTGCACCCCAGCCCGATAACCGAGGCCGACAAGCTTCCAATGCTGCGCATCTCCATGCGCTGGGACACTACAGCGGGAAGCGGTGGGCGGCCTGCTCGTAGACGTCGGGAGCGAGGTCTCCCTGGGGTTGTCCCGACCGCACGGCGGCCACCTCGTCGACGGCCACCGTGGCACTCCTCAAACAGCAGGCGATGCCCACGGTGGGGTAGTCGCCGGTAGCGATCACCACATGGCCGTACCGGTCGGCAACCCCGAATGATTCGGCGAATCCCGGCTCGAACAGGGCTGGTGGCCGCGGGCTGTCGATCCACAGCAGGCCGATCTCCACCGCATCGAGCCGGTAAGCCGAGGGAGAGCCGACCGATGCCAGATGGGCCCGGATGGCATCGGTCTCGCTCTGCGGCCCCTCGATGCGCACCATCCGTCCACCCTCAAAGGTCAAAGCCACCGAAGAACGGGCGTACCAGCCCATCGGCAGCCAGATGTCGCCGGGCGACATCACCACGGTTCCATTGGCGGTTCCCGCATCGGGGGACGACCCGATCATTCCCCGGGGCCACTCGGCGACCGTGCCGGGGACGGTGGCCAAACCGTCGTGCATCCACCGGCGGGCGCCTCTCAGACCGATCCGCAAGTTCGTGCCCTTGTCGTCGCCCACGTGCAGTTCCTGCCCGGCTTCCAGCAGGTCCAAGCCCCGCTTCACCCGGCGGCTCAATCCGACATGGGGCACGACTCCGTGCAGTTCGCCGGTGCTGTGGGCGACCACCGACAAAACCCGGGCGTTGGGAGAGACCAGGGTTTCAGCCGCATCCGAGTAGCCGTTGAGGAGGTCGACGACGATGTCGGGCATTGTCGGCTCAGCATTCCTGTGGTCAGCTGGCTGATCGTCGACAAACACCGGTTCGGCCCGAGCGCCGATTTGGTCGAGGGCATGGATGGCGGCGTCAACCAGAGCAGGGTCAGTGGCACCATCGGACAGCACAATTGCCGGGCGCCCGGGTGCGGCCCGGCACAGCTCCAACTGGCGGGCCAAGACATCAACTGCTCGGCGGTCGACTGAATTCAATCTCATCTCTTCACCTATCTACTGCCGACCAGCGAGGCGGTGCAACCGGGGTATCCGTTAATTCTTGTTTGGGCGGGAGTATTTTTTGAGTATGTCGGGGAAGTTCTGCGCGCGTGTGACATGCGGAGCACGTGCTTCGGCAGCTCTATTGATCAACGCCCGGGATCTGTCGGCGCAGTTGGTCGACATCCAAGACGATGACGGTGTCGCCGGTGTGCCGCTATGTCGTGCCCATGCCGACGGGGTTGTGGTGCCATTGGGCTGGACGCTGGCGGATTCGCGGACCCCATTCGAGGGGTCGGAGTTTGAGCCCGAGCTGGTGCTGGTCGACGACGCTGCTTCCGAATCTCCGGAGGCCTTCAGGCTTCCCGATATGGAGGAGGCGATAGTGGAGGACATGGAGGACGCCGCGGTGGGGGAGGTTCCACCGCTGCTCAGCCGGGCCTTCCGCGCTGCTGGCATCGATTGATCCGGCCCGCGCAGATTCGTCTGCACATCGCCAAAAGCACAGAAACCGGGCTTGAAGGGGCTGGCTTATAGCAACGGCCACCCTGAGCGTCGTAGGCTTCTGCCATGACCATCGTCGATATCCACGAGAAGCCCAGCGAGCTGCTGCTTCCCGATCCTGAGGCCCAGCGCATCCGCTACACGCTCATTTCGGTTGACGACCACCTCGTGGAGCCGCCCTGGCTGTTCGAGGGCCGGCTGCCTGCCCGGTTCGCCGATCGGGCGCCGAAGGTCGTCGAGAGCGGTGACGGGGGCCAGCACTGGGAATTCGACGGTGAGATCTACGCTCAGCTCGGCCTGAACGCCCTAGTGGGACGGGCCGACCGCAACGACTTCACCATGGAGCCCGCCCGCTTCTCCGATATGCGCCGGGGCTCCTGGGACATCAAGGCCCGCATCCACGACATGGACCTGGGCGGCATCTGGGCGTCGATCTGCTTCCCCAGCCAGATCACCGGATTCTGCGGCCGGGTCTACTCCGACTGCTCCGACCCCGAACTGGGCCTGGCGGTGACCCGGGCGTTCAACGACTGGGTGTACGAGGAGTGGTGGGGCTCGTACCCCGAGCGCATCATCCCCATGGGCATCACCTGGCTCAAGGATGCCGACCTGGCCGCCGCCGAGATCCGCCGCAACGCGGAGCGGGGTTTCGTGGCCGTCACGCTGCCGGAGATTCCCCACAACCTTGGCCTGCCGTCTATACACAGCGAATGGTGGGAGCCGGTGTGGCAGGCGTGCGAGGAGACCGACACCGTGATCTGCCTGCACGTGGCGTCGTCGGGCCACATCATGCCCACCGACCCCGGCGGCCCGCCCATAGGGGTGGGGGCCACCATGTTCCAGATGCACGCCTATGCGGCCGCGGCCGACTGGGTGTGGTCGGGCATCCCGGTGCGCTATCCCAACATCAAGATCGCCATGTCGGAGGGAGGCTGCGGCTGGGTGCCCATTATGTACGATCGGCTCAAGCACCAGATCGAGATCTCCGGTCACGGGCGGGGGGTATGGCCAGGCGGCACCGACATCGGCCCCCACGAGGTGCTGATGCGCAACTTCTACTACTGCACCATCAACGACCCGTCGTCCATCGACGCGGTGATTGCCCTCAACCTCGACCACACCATGGTGGAGACCGACTACCCCCACGCCGACTCCACATGGCCCGAGTGCCAAGACACCCTGGAGTCGAAGCTGGGCCACCTGAGCGACGACGTGATCCGCAAGCTCACCCATGAGAATGCGGCTCGCCTGTTCCGCCACCCGCTGCCCGACGCCTGCCTTCCGTAGCCCGGCTTTGGTTGCGGCTCACCGCCTGACGTGACGGGGAGACTGCGGTGAGCCGGTTCGGCCACCCGGTCATCGACGCCGATGGCCACGTGCTGGAGATCACCGCGGCCCAACAGCCCCACCTGGAGCGGGTGCTGGGTGCCGACCTGTATGGGCGGTACCTCTCTGAGGGCCTCCCCATGCGCAACGCGCAGATGGCCCGGAGCCTCGACGACCGCCGTCGGAACCGCTCTCCTCAAGGGGCGTGGTGGGGGACGCACACCGCCAACGTGCTGGACCGGGCCACCGCCATGCTGCCCGCCCTGCTCTATGAGCGCATGCCGGAGATCGGCATCGACTACTCGGTGCTGTACCCCACCAACACCCTCACAAGCTGTGCGGTGGATGACGCCGACTACCGCACCGGCCTATGCCGGGCCTTCAACGAGTTCTACGCCGATGTGTACAACCCTTACGGCGACCGCATGGCCATGGCTGGGATCATCCCCGCCCACACCCCCGATGAGGCCATCGCCGAGCTGGAGCACTGCGCTGCACTGGGTCTGAAGGTGGTGGTGTTCGCCGAGGGAGTGATGCGGCCCATCGACGAGCCCGACCAGCACACCCGGTCGGGATGGCTGTGGCCCGGCCAGCACCACTGGTTCGACTGCTATGGCCTGGACTCGGCCTATGACTACGACCCGGTGTGGCGGCGCTGCGCAGAGCTCGGCTTCGCCGCCACCTTCCACGGCGGCCTGGCCTTCCGCCCCGGCATCCACACCTTCGTGTCCAGCTACACCGCCAACCACATCGGCCAGTTCCAGGCCCTGATGTACGAGCTGTGCAAGACCTTGTTCTTGGGCGGGGTCACCCGCCGCATTCCCGAACTGCCGTTCGTGTTCCTGGAGTGCGGCGTGTCGTGGGCCACCCAGCTCTTGTGCGACATCATCGAGCACTGGGAGAAGCGAAGCTGGGAGGCCATCCAGCGCAACTTCGACCCCGCCCTGCTCGACCTTGACGAGCTGGGTCGGTACTTCGAGCGCTACGGCGGAGACTTCCGGGAGGTCCTCGGCGACGACCTGGCCTCGTATGCCCACGGAATGCCCATCCACGGGGGAACCCCCGAAGAGCCCGACGAGTGGACCCGCCTGGGGGTGAGCTCCGACGAGGAGATCGCCGAGTCGTTCGCGTCGTCGCTCTACTTCGGCTGCGAAGCCGACGACCGGGGCGTGCATGTGGCCTTCGGCCCGGCCAACCCCTGCGGCGTGAAGCTCAACGCGGTGTTCTCCTCCGACATCGGCCACTGGGACGTGACCGACATCGGCTCGATCATGGACGAGGCCCACGGCTTGGTGGAAGAGGGGCTGATCACCGACGCCGATTTCCGGGATTTCGTGTTCGACAACCCGTATCGGATGTATACGGCTATCAATCCCGAATTTTTTGCCGGTACCGTAATAGCCCGTTATGGCGTTTGAGCTTCCCCCCCTTCCGTACCCGCAGAGCGCGCTCGAACCGTATGTGAGCGCCGAGACGATGAGCTTCCACTACGAGCGGCACCACGCCGGTTATGTGGCCAATCTGAACCGCCTGACCAGCGGCACCCAGTGGGAGGGCGCCGAGCTCGAGAAGGTGGTCTTGGGCGCCGAGGGCGCGATCTTCAACAACGCAGCCCAGATTTGGAACCACACCTTCTACTGGCACTCGATGAGTCCCGACGGAGGCGGTGCCCCCTCGGGGCCCGTTCAGGCGGCCATTGAGGAGTCGTTCGGCTCCACCGACGAGTTCCGCCGCCAGTTCGCCGATGCGGCCGTGGGGTTGTTCGGCTCCGGCTGGACCTGGCTGGTAGCCGACAACGGCAGGCTCGACATCGTGCAGACCGCCAACGCCGATCTGCCCCTGCTGCACGATCGCCGGGCTCTGCTGGTGGTGGACGTGTGGGAGCACGCCTACTACCTCGACTACCAGAACGCCCGGGCCGCTTATGTGGAGGCGTTCTTGGACCACCTGATCAACTGGGAATTCGCCGCCGAGAACCTCGCTTCCGACTGACCGAAGCGCGCCCACTACCATCGCCGCTTATGGCGATTGCTGAGGTGACCCAGCCCGTTGATCTATTGGACGGGTACATGTACGCCCAAGACCCCTTCCCGGTGTATGCCTGGCTGCGGGAGAACGACCCGGTGTACTGGGACGAGAAGAACGAGATCTGGGGCGTGTCCCGCCACGCCGACCTGCTGGAAGTGGAGAAGAACACCGATCTGTACAGCTCGGCCACCGGCAGCCGTCCCAAGATCGAGATGTCGGACTCCATGATCAACATGGACGATCCCGACCACCAGCGCCAGCGAATGCTGGTGGCCCGGGAGTTCACCCCCCGGGCGGTGCGCAAGCAGGAGGACAAGATCCGGGCGGTGGTTACCGAGCTGATCGACCGGGTGGCACCCCGGGGATGGTGCGAAGTGGTGTACGACCTGGCCGCACCGCTGCCGGCCTACATGATCGGCGAGCGGCTGGGCTATCCCGCCGAGATGTGGCACCGGGTCATGCACTGGTCGGAGGCCACCATGCAGGGCGGCGGTGGCCCGGGTTACCACACCGTGCAGGGAGACCGGGCCATCGAGGAATGGGCCGGCACCACCTACGAGCTGGTGCAGAAGCGCAAGGCCGACCCCCAAGACGATCTCATCTCCATGTGGTGCCACAAGGAGCTCGACGGCCAGCCGCTGAGCGACGAAGACATAATGCACGAGGTGCTCTTGGTGCTGGACGGCGGGGCGGAGACCACCCGCACGGTGATCGGCACCACCTGCCTGGCCATGATGGAGAGCCCCGACCAGCGCCAGATCCTCATTGACGAGCCCGAGGTGATCGGCGAGACCGCGGTGGAGGAGTTCATCCGCTACGTGTCGCCCATCTTGAACATGCGCCGCACGGTGACGGCCACCCACGAGCTGCACGGCAAGACCCTCAAAGAAGGCGACCAAGTGCTGCTGATGTACGCCTCGGCCAACCGCGATCCCGAGGCGTTCGACGACCCCGAAGCACTGGACGTGCGCCGCGACGCCCGCAATCACCTCTCCTTCGGCTTCGGCACCCACTTCTGCTTGGGAGCGTCGTTGGCCCGGCTTCAGCTCAAGGTCATGTTCGAGGAGCTCACCCGGCGGCTGCCCGACATGAGGCTGGAGCCCTTCTATGCCCCCCATTACCGTCCCGGGGCGTTCACCCGGGGCCTAGAGGGGCTGAACGTGGAGTTCACCCAAAGCGAGCCCGAGGGCGACGGCGCGCTGGGCATGTTCCCCATCACGGTGCAGTAATGGCTGCGTCGACTGCCGGGCCGGGGATCGAGATTCCCCCCATCATCTCGGTGGACGACCACGTCATCGAGCCGCCCCATGTGTGGCAGTCGCGGCTGCCGTCCCGCTACGTGGACATCGGCCCCCGGGTGGTGACCGCCCCGTGCGAGATCTCCTATGTGGGGGGCGTGTTCTCGTGGACTGAGGGCACCGGCCGGCCCACCTCGTATTGGTACTACGAGGATCTCCACTATCCGATGGTCCGCACCCACTCGGCGGTGGCCTTTCCCCGCGATGAGCTCCAGATGGTGGGCATCACCTTCGAGGAGATGCAGCCCGGCGCCTGGCAGGTGGCGCCCCGGCTGGGCGACATGGACATCGGCCATGTGGATGCCTCGCTGTGCTTCCCGTCGTTTCCCCGATTCTGCGGCCAGGCCTTCGCCGAGGCCTCCGACATGGACCTGGCCCTTTTGTGCGTGCAGGCCTACAACGACTGGATGGTGGAGGAGTGGTGCGGTGAGAGCGGCGGGCGGCTGATTCCGCTGTGCCTCATCCCGCTGTGGGACGTGGAGCTGGCCGCAGCCGAAGTCCGGCGCAACGCCGAGCGGGGCGTGCGGGCGGTGTGCTTCTCGGAGATTCCGCCCAACTTGGGCCTGCCGTCGATCCACTCCGGCTACTGGGATCCGTTCTTCGCGGCCTGCGAGGAAACATCAACCGTGGTGTGCATGCACATCGGATCGTCCTCGAAGATGGTGTCCACGTCGGCCGACGCCCCCGGCGCGGTGGGCTCGGCGCTGGTCCACTCCAACGCCACCTACTCATTGGTGGACTTCCTGATGTCGGGTGTGTTCGTGCGCTTCCCGAGCCTCAAAGTGGCCTACTCGGAGGGGCAGATGGGCTGGCTGCCCTACATCTTGGACCGGGTAGACGTGGTGTGGAAGGAGAACGCCGCCTGGGGCGGGGTGGCCGACAAGGTGCCCGAGCCGCCGTCCACCTACTACCGCGACCACGTGTTCGTGTGCTTCTTCGACGACAAAGTGGGATTGGCCAACATCGACGCCATCGGCCTGGAGACCATCACTACCGAGACCGACTACCCCCACTCTGATTCCACATGGCCGCACTCCAAGGAGTTGTTGGCCTCGCAGATGGGGCACCTGACCCAGCCCGAGGTGGACGCCATCTGCCGGGACAATGCGATCCGGATGCTGGGCTTGGATATCCCAACCGCAGCCGAGCTGCGGGACCAAGCAGCGGTTTGACCCCCACGGCAGGCCCGGAGTTCGAAGCGCTGGCCGCCGATCTGGGGCGGCGCATCGTGGACGCCGGGTTGCGCGGCCTGGTGCTGCGGTTCGGCGACGAGACCCGGATCGTGGGGGTGGCCGACCGGATGCCGCCCGCGGCCACTCTCGAAGCTCCCTTAGATGAGCTCCACGCGGTGCTGGGTGGAGAGCGCGGCGCCGAAGAACTGCGGGCCCTGCGCTGGATCGGCAACCCGGAGCCTTACATCCCCCTGCTCAGCTCAGCCTGAACTCGACAGCTCTCCCAGCAGGGCTTCGGTGCGGGTTCGGGAGTGGTCGTCGGTGTCGTAGATGAAGGCCACCAAGTCGGTGACCCCGGCATCACGGATGCGTTCGAGTTGCGCGGTGACCGCGGCCTCGTTCCCGGTGATGGCCAGATCCTCCACACCGGGCTTGCCCTCCCGGTCGAGCATGCCGCGATAGGAGGGGATGTCCTTGTAGTGGGCGAAAGTCCGGGCCGCGGCCTCATAGCCGGCGCTGGCGTCGTCGACCACCGAGATGGGGAATCCGGCGGCCACCCTCGGCTGAGGACGCCCGGCTTCAGTGGCTGCGGCGCCGATGGTGGGCACCACGTAGTCGGCCAGCGTGCTGGGACCGGTGGCCCACACGAAAGTGCCGGTGGCCAGGCGCCCAGCGTGGCCCAGCATGATCGGCCCCATGGCCGCCACGATGATGTCGGTGGGAGGCGCATGCGACAGGCCTCGCCAGCGGGTGGTGTAGATCTCGCCCTCGTAGTTCATGCCCTCGCCTCGCAGCATGGGCCCGGCAATCTCTAGGTACTCCTTCATCTGGCGGGCCGGCCGGGCATAGGACAGGCCCATCAGGTTCTCCACCATCCCCTGGTGGCACAGCCCGATGCCGAGGGTGAAGCGACCGCCGCATGCGGCCTGGGCGGTAGCGGCCTGCTGGGCCAGGGCGAAGGGATGGCGCATGGGAGTGGGGGTGACCCCGGTGGCGATCTCGATGCGGCTGGTGGCGGTGCCCACCACCGCCGATGCGGTGACCGCGTCGATCTCGATGTTGGCGATCCACGCTGTGTCTAAGCCCAACGCCTCAAATCGCTGAACGTTCTCGGTGATCTCGTCCAACCCGGGCGGCCCGCTCATACCCGGCACTGGCGGATCGCCCGTACCCTCGGCCGCCATCGCCCCAATCCTCATGCCTCGCATTGTCTTGCTCCCGTCACTGCTGCCCGGTTGACTGAGGACTGTTTAGTGTTCTTTAGCTACTGGCGGAAAGCCGCGGTGCAAGCGGGCCAGGGCTGCCATCCCTGCATCCCATACAGGGCGTAAGCCATGCGGTGCTGGTCGGCGGGAGCGGCATCTCGAGGGTCTATCCCCACCAGTCGGGGGTAGTGGATACCGGCTACCCAATCCCAGGTGCTTTGGAGGAATTGAAAGGCGCCTAGATATGGCCCAACCGAGTTGATCTCTGTGTAGTCGCCTCGCGACTCGCAATGGATGAGATGGTCCCACTGCGCCTGGGTGGTGCCCTCCGGGATAGGCGGGGGTGTGGCCGGGTCCGGTGTAGGGGGGACTCCTGGCTCGGTCGCCGAAAATGGCGCACTGCAAACAGGCCAGGGTGCCCATCCCCGCTCTTCGTAGAGGGCATAGGCCATGCGGTCTTGGTCGGCGGGGGCGGCGTCGCGGGGGTTCACTCCCACCAGTCGGGGGTAGTGGCGGCGGGCGAGGGCATCCCAACTCGTTTGCCTGAACTGGTAGGCGCCGAAGTTGACGCCGTTGGGGTTAGAGAACCGGTAATCGCCGTTTGCATTGCACTGGCGGAGTTGCTCCCACTGCTCCTCGGTAGTGCCGGAGGGCAGTTCAGCGGCAGGGGCCGTCTCTTCGGCGGGCGGAGTCTGCGGTGGCTGGTCCGGATCGGGGCAGCCGTTGGGAACCAGCTGGGTGTCGATGTCGAACAGGCATCGGTAGTCGTTCAACAGCGACTCCTGGGCCGTGATCAGGGTCTGCTGTTCGGCAACGAGCGTTCGCAGGCTGGCAATCTGCGCATCCCGCTCGTCGGGGGCCTGCCCTCCGGCCGAGGAGCCGGCCATCCCAAAGACAAGCGCGATAGCCACGGCCAACGCCCCATAACGGAACCAGCCTCGACGTCCGGTCATGGTCCCTGTGCGGCTTGGCGGGGGTCGGTGTGGCCGAGGATGTTGACGTGGCGGAGCTCGCGGACTTGGTCGGGGGGGAAGGCCTCGCGCTGGTGCATGGTTTGGGTGTTGAGCCAGAAGACGGACTCGCCGACGCTCCAGTGGTGCTCGTAGATGTAGCGGTCTTGGGTGCAGTGGGCGAACAACTCGGCCAGCAGGGCTGCCCCCTCGTCGGGGCCGTGACCCTCCACGTCGGCGGCGAAGTCGGGGCCGGTATTGGGCCACACGCTGCGACGGCCACTGCGGGGGTTGGTCTGCACTAGGGAGATGCAGGTGCGGTCAGCCAGCAGCGACTCGCCGTCGGTGGCTTTGAAGTAGCCGCCGAAATCCAGGCCGTCGCGCAGCCGGTAGACCACGCCGATGTTGTCGATTCGGGCCTTGATGTCGTCGTCGAGGTCTTGGTAGGCGGCCACCAGGTTGAGCCACTTGGTGGCTCCACCCGATGAGGGCAGCGCCACCGCGTCCAGATACAGGAACTCGATGAGCGGCGGAGTGAAGCTGAGGTCGGAGTGGTAGGTCACCATGTCGGTGCCGCCGGTGCCGACCACGCCGTCGATGTCCACGTTGGACACCCGGTTGATGCCGGGAAAGCCGGGGAGCCGGGATTTGTCGGCCAGTGTGGGCCGCAGCGGGCCGAACGATTCGCAGAAGTCGGTCACTTGGGCGGGAGTAGGCGGCTCGGGATTGCGGAACAACAGGAGCAGGTGTTCGTCCACCGCGGCCAGCAGCTCAGTGGCGGTCTCCGAGTCCGGAGGGGCGGCGAAGTCGTAGCCGGATACTTCAGCGCCGAGGGGGGCGTCCAGGGGAGTGATCGTCAGGCTCATCGGGGGCTGTCCATCAGCTTGGCCCGCTCGACTTGGGGGTAACCGTCTACCCAGGTGGAGGGGTCGTCCCAGCGGCCCAGCGGGGGTGGGTGCTCATCGGGGTCGAGCTTGTCGTAGGGGCCGAGGCTGAAGAACAGGTACTCGCAGCCGTCGGGCCCCGACCGCTCCGGGCCGTAGGCGAACCCGCCCCGCACCCACCGCAGGTCGCCCTCCCGGTAGGGCTCCTCGCCCTCCACGATGAACTCTCCCTTGGTCACCAGATACACCGTGTCGGACAGGTGCCAGTGGGCCGCTGCGTTGCGACCTGCCCACGACTTCACGTGCATGACCCGGTTGCCCGATGCCGGGTCCACCAGCCAGCGCACGAACGGCCCCGGCGCCCGATCGGGCTCATCGGGATCGGCGTAGTCCTCCCATTCGATTTCGGCAATGCGGATCGGCCGCCGCTCGCCAATGGGGTTGTCCTTCACGGCTCCCACGCTAGTGGTCGCCTGCGGCAGGCTCAGAAGTGGGAGCGATCAGCTCGAGGATGCGGCTGGGTGGTAGGTGCTGCTCGGTGATTTCAACGTCCCAAGGGGCGAGGGCGTCTTCGATGGCGTTGCACACCGCTGCGGGGGAACCGATGGCTCCGCCCTCGCCGACGCCCCGCCAGGGGACGTCGCCCTGAGAGGGCCCCTCGAGGTGCTCGATGTCGATATGGGGGATTTCGGCAGCGGTGGGCAGGAGGTAGTCCATGAATGTGGACGTGGTGCACTGGCCGCTGTCGTCATAGACAATGCGCTCCAGCAGCACGCTGCCAATTCCCTGTGCCACCCCGCCCCGGATCTGGCCCTCCACCACTGCGGGGTTGATCATCTCCCCGCAGTCTTCCACCACCAGGTAACGGGGCACGGTCACCAGGCCGGTGCCGGGGTCGAGCTCCACCCAGCACACATGGGTCGACTGGGTCCAGCCGCCGGCCGGGGTCTCAAAGTCGAAGGATGCGTCGAACCCGTCGCCCAGTGCGTCGTCCAGGGTGAACGGGGCCATGTACGACAGCCGGGCCACCTCGGCCACCGTTTTGGACCGGTCGGGCGAGCCCCGCACGGCCACCATTCCGTCGACGATCTCCAGATCGTCGGGATTGGCCTCCAAAAGGGCAGCCACCACCGCCAGCAGCTTGTGGCGCACGATGCGGGCCGCGCCCTGGGCCGCTCCGGCGCCCAGCGTGGCCGCCCGGCTCCCGCCGGTACCCACCATGTTGAAGGGCACCTGGTCGGTATCGCCGCACACCACCCGCACGTTGTCGATGGGCACCCCCAGCTCGTCGGCCACCACCTGCGACAGGGTGGTCTCGTGGCTCTGGCCGTGGGGCTGCTGGCTGGTGAATGCGGTCACCGAGCCGTCGGGTTCTAGCTTCACCCGGGCCCGCTGCATCGATCGCTGCTCGTAGGTGAAGCCCAGCGCCTGGCCGTAGTTGGTGGGACCGGGACCGGGTTCCAAGTAGGTGCACAGGCCTATGCCCAGATACCGCCCCTCCGATCGGGCCTCAGCCTGGGCGGATCGAAAGCCGTGGTAGTCGGCCAGCTCAACCGCCCGATCCAGCGTCTGGTTGATGGTCATGAAATCCAGGGTGGGGCCGGTGAGCATGGTGCCGGGAAACTGGTCGTCGCCCATGTAGTTGCGACGGCGCACTTCCAGTGGATCGAGGCCGAGCTGGCGGGCGATGAGGTCCATGAGGCGCTCCCGCACCCAGCACTCGATCTCCCACGGCCCCCGATAGGCCACAAAGGAGGCCTTGTTGGTGGCCACCACCGAACCCCGGAACTGGTAGTGGCGCACCCGGAGGGTGCCGGGCAGCAGCACCTTGATGATGTTGGCGAACAGCGACAGCGGCAGGTTCAGAAACGGGTAGGCCCCGTGGTCCATCACCAGATCGGCTCGCAAGCCGATCACCACACCGTTCTCGTCGAGCGCGGCCTCCACGCTCACCTGCTCTTCACGGGCGTGACCGCCGGCCACCAGGTTCTCGGCCCGGTCCTCCATCCATCGCACCGGCTGGCCCAGCAGTCGGGCGGCAGCGCACACCACCACATCCTCCCGGGTGGGGTTGGACTTGAGGCCGAACGATCCGCCGATACTGTCGCAAATTATGCGAATCCGGGAGGCGGGCATCCCGAGGATCGCCGCCAAATGCACCCTAAGCGCATGGGGGTTCTGGTGGGAGACCTCGTAGCGCAGGCTGCCGGTGGACGGGTCGTATTCGGCCACTCCGCCCCGTGTCTCCAAGGGGACGCAGGTGTGGCGGTGCTGGGTGAGCGTCTCTGATATGACATGGGCCGCGGATGAGAATGCCTCGTCGGGATCGCCCCACACCTCCTCGCCAGACCACAGCACGTTGTCGGGGGCTTCATCCCACACAGCGGCGGCACCATCGCCAACCTCGGCGGCACTGGTCACCGGGGGAAGCGGCTCGATTTCCACCTCCACCGCATCGGCGCCATCCTCCGCTGCGGCCCGGCTGGTGGCAATTACCACCGCCACCGGGTCGCCGGCGAAGCGAACCTTGGTGTTGGCCAAAGGGAGATGGGCGGGCACGATCAGTGACCCGGTCATTCCCAATCCCATGGGGGAGCAGCACTCGGCAAGATCCTCGGCGGTCAAGACGGCCACCACGCCTTCGGTGTTCCTAGCGTGGTCGGCCTCGATCGCCATCAGCCGTCCGTGAGCCACCGGGCTGCGGACGAAAGCCGCCTCCAAGAGACCGGGCTGGTCGATGTCGTCCACAAATCGCCCTGCGCCGGCCAAGAGGCGCGGGTCTTCCCGACGGAGGACGCTGGCGCCGGTGAACCGCATGGCCGACGAGCGTACTTTTTCTCTGTCTGAATAAGGCAATGTTCACCTGACTGCCACTTAGGCGAAAGGTCGGGTAGCTCGTGCGTTTCACCAGGCCACCTAGCTTTTTGGTGGTGGTGAAAACCCCAACATCAAGACGCTGGTGCTAAATCCCTCCGGCACAGCGTCAAACTGAACCTTGGCGGGGTGCGTGTGAGACCCCTCCACATGCACTCTGCCGAGGTTCCCAGTTTCTCTATGCCAGTTCTGCCGACCATTCTGTTGTCATGAGGTACCAGGCGTGCTGACGCGAAAGCTGGTTGCCGAGGCCGTGGGCACAGCTCTGCTGCTGATCGGCGTGGTGGGGTCGGGCATCATGGCCGAGCGGCTGTCGCCCACCGATGTGGGGTTGCAGCTGTTCCAGAACGCGGCGGCCACCGCGGCGGTGCTGTTCGCCATCATCCTGATGTTCGGTCCAGTGTCGAGGGCCCACTTCAACCCTGCGGTAACGGTGGCCGACTGGGCGCTGGGTGACTTTCCCCGTCGCCACATTGCCCCCTACATCGCGGCCCAAGTGGCCGGTGCGGTGGTCGGGACGATGCTGGCCAACCTGATGTTCGACCTGAACGCAGTGGACTGGTCGACCAAGGACCGCTCGGCCGGCCACCTGTGGCTGGGCGAGGTGATCGCCACCGCCGGTCTGGTGGCTTTGATATTCGCTCTGGTGCGCACCGGAAGGGTCCGATATGTGGCCGGCGGGGTTGCGGCCTACATCGGCGGGGCCTACTACTTCACGTCGTCCACCAGCTTCGCCAACCCTGCGGTGACCGTCGGGCGCATGTTCTCTGACACCTTTGCGGGCATCGAGCCGTCATCGGCCCCCATGTTCATCGTGATGCAGATCGCCGGGCTGGTGGCGGCGGTGCTGCTGATTCGGTTTGTGTACCCACAGGACAAACCGACAGGGGATTCCGTCTCCTAACCTCAAGCCGTGGAGATAGTGCTTGACGGCCCGGTGCTAGCCGTGGACATCGGCGGCACCAAGGTGGCTGTCGGCGTGGTCGCCCCTGACGGGCAAGTGCTGTGCCAGCAACGGGGGCCATCCCAGGCTCCTGACGAGGAGGTTCTGTTCGCCCTGGTTGTGGAGTTGGCTCGGGCGGTGCTGGAGGAGCACGGCCAGCCGGTCTCGGTCTGCGGCGTGGGCAGCGGTGGACCGTCACGGGACAACCATCGGCTCCTGTCACCCCTCAACATCGCCGTGTGGCGGGATTTCCCGTTGCGAGAACGGCTGTCAGACGCGCTCCGCCTGCCGGTAGCGGTGGACAATGACGCCAAAGCCCTCGCTCTGGCTGAAGGCTGGGTAGGAGGAGCCGTAGGGGAGGACAACTACCTGGCCATGGTGGTGTCAACCGGGATCGGTGGCGGCATCGTGCTGAACGGCCGGCTGCTCGACGGGGCTGATGGCAACGCAGGCCATATCGGGCACATTTTTGTGGCCGAAGGCGGGCGAGCCGACGCTGCCGGAGCGGTGGGGCTGTTGGAGGGCCAGGCCTCGGGAACCGCCATAGCCGACCTGCTGGAGGGGATTGCCCCCGCCGACGCGCCGACAGAGATGCGGCGGCGGGTGGGGACGCTGGTAGGGCGGGGAGTCGGCTCGGTGGCCAACCTGCTGGATCTGCGCATAGCGGTGGTCGGTGGGTCAGTGGCGCTGGGCTATGGCGCCGACTTCTTCGACGCCGCTCAAGCCGAGATCGACCGGGTCTGCCGTCTGGTTCATTCCCAAGGCACCCGCATCATCCCCAGCCCCCTCGGCTCTGACGGCGGCCTCATCGGCGCCGCGGCGGTCGCTGCCCGAGCTTCAGCTGGGTAGACCTCAGTCGCTGAAGGTCTGAATACGGAGGTGGCGGGCCATGGCTGAGCCGGCCGGGCCGAGGAGCATCTGCGCCCGCAGATTGCGCTTGTGGAACAGTGTGACCAGAGCTTCGTCGTAGCGGTCGGTGTCGGCGTTGGCCAGCACGAACTGTTCGAGCTCGGCCTCGCCCGCCAACCATGACGCTGGACGATGGCCTAGTAGCTCGTGGAGGTCGTCCAAGTCGGCCTGCGAGACCGCGTCACCGATCTCGTCGATGCGGGATGCGTGGCGGGCCATTCGGAACATGGTGCGCAGCTTGTAGCGCAGGTGTTCGTCTTCTATCTGCACGGTGCGCAGGTTGCGCACCAGGTGGTTGAGCACCACCTCGGCCCGGGATTCCCGGGGATTGGGCATTTCCACGGTGGGCAACTCCACGTCGAGGATCTCGGCCAGGGCCTCGGTGGCGAACAGGTTGGTCTCGTAGCACCACTGGAGGTTGGTCATCAGGTCGGAGTCGGGCGCCGGCTCCCGCAGCGCCGCGCTGAACGGGAGCTGGTTGGAGAGGGTGAACATGAAGTGGTGGCGCTGGATGGCGTCCAAGTCCACTGGCTCGCCGGCCAGCTCTCCGTAACGGTCGTAGAGCTTGGCAAAGTTTCCGAACCCGAGCACCGTGTCGCGCTGGCGCCACGCGGCCAAGTCCATCATCGGGTCGCCGATGTGGCCGATTTCCACGTCCAACACGGCCAGCACTCGGCCGTCTTGATGGTGGAACTGCCCGGTATCCCACACGATGACCGACTCCCGGCCCCGGGAGAACGGGGGATTGCGGTGCAGCCAGCCCAAGGAGAACTCGAGAAACGGGTCGGGGAGCGTCTTCACGCTGCGGTACAACTGCTCGTAGCGCCGCAAACCCAGCAAGCCCGACTCCTCGGGTCGCTCTGCTCGCATGATGCCCCCCTCGACGAACGGCTGGATGTCGAGGGCGTGCATCCGGGCCAGGATGTGCAGGTAGTCGTCCACCACGGCGTCCCGCTCGGCATCGGTGCAGTTCTCAAAGTGGTTCTCGCCGGGAACCCGGTCCATGACGTAGGCCATCGGGTCGTCGATCCAGCCGTACACCTGGGCCACGGGGATTCCGTGGTCGCCGAGCAGGGATTGAAGCCGCATCTCGTGGTCGAGCGGGAAGACCAGGGGCATGTCGGTGCGGTCGCCCCGCACGCACAGTTCCAGCCGCTCGCCGTTGCGCTCCACATCGGCGAACCACACCGGCCGCCACCGGGCCTGACGCTCGATATAGGTGACCGTGCCCTCCAAGTTGTCCTCCAGCCAGGCCACCACCTTCGCGGAGGCAGCTTCAGTATCCATGGGGTCTTTGGTAACAGTCATTGCGGGCTATTCCTTGGCCAGTTTGAGCCGGTTGGAGATGTTGTTTCGCTGGATGGCAGAGGAGCCGCCGATGATGGGCATCACCAGCACGTCGCGAACGTAGCGCTCCATGTCGAAGTCCTCCACGTAGCCGTATGCGCCCATCACCTGCTGCATCGACAACACAATGTCTTTGGCGGTGTCGCACACGAACAGCTTGGCCATGGAGGTCTCCACCGACGCCGGCTTGTCCTCATCCAGCAGTCGGGTGGCGTGGTAGGTCATCAGGCGGGAGGCCAGTAGCCGGGTGCGACCCTCGGAAAGCATGTGGCGGATGGACTGGTGGCTGCTGATGGGCTTGCCGAACTGCACCCGCTCCTGGGCGTAGCCCCAGGCGTCCTCTACTGCTCCAGTGGCGATGCCCAGGGCCATGGCCGCCACCTCGATCTTCTCCACGTCCAGACCTGGACCGGCCAGCTTGGCCCACCCTTGGTTCCACCCCTCGTCGCCGCCCACGATGTTTTCAGCAGGCACCTCCACATCGGTGAAGGTGACGTCGGTGGTCATCGACCCCTTGAGGCCCATGGCGTGCTGGGGTTCGATGGTCACTCCCGGTGATGATGGCGGAATCAGCACGAACGACAGATTGTGGTAGCGCTCGCCGGAGGGATTGCTATTGACTAGGGCGTAGATGTAGTCGGTGTAGGTGGTGCCCGAGCAGAACCGCTTGGCCCCGTTGATTCGCACCACGTCGCCATCGCGCACCGCGGTGGTGGCAACGCTGGCCAGGTCGGAGCCCACGTCGGGCTCGGTCAGCCCGTAGGAGAACAGCATCTCCCCCCGGGCCACCTTGGGCAGCCACGCTCGGCGCTGGTCCCCGCTGGCCGTCTCCACCAGGTTCATGCCCGCGTAGCAGGCGCCGTAGATGTAGCCGCTGCCCAGGGCGGTGCTGCGGCGGCACAGTTCCTCAATCACGATCATGGTGGCGGTGATGTCCCGGCCCGACCCGCCGTAGTGCTCGGGGATGGTGATTCCGAACAGTCCCAAATCGGCCAGCTTGTAGAGCACACTTCGGTCGATCTCGTTGGTCCGGTCCCACTCCCGGGCCAACTCCCGGGGTACCTCCGCCTCGACGAAGCGACGGACGGTCTCCCTCAGCAGTCCGTGGTGCTCGGCTTCTTGGGGGTAGTCCACTAGAGCTCCCGAATTAGCGGCCGATGAACTTGGGGGGCTCTTTGGCCAGGAAGGCGTCGAGGGCGATCTTGAAATCCTCGGTCATCATGGTTATGCCCTCAGTGGACGCCGCCCGGTCCACCACTGCATTGGCCACTTGGCGCAGCCCGGCGTTGATGGACGCCTTGGTGTACTTGATGGCAATGCGGGCCCCGTCGCGCATCCGCTCGGCCATGGCCTGCACGGTGTCGTCGAGCTCTTCGCCCGGCACGCACTCGGTGATGAGGCCGATGTCGGCCGCCTCCGGGGCTTTGATGAAGTCGCCGGTCAGCAGGTAGCGCCGGGCCCGGGCGTAGCCAACAAGCTGGGGCCACAGCAGGGCGCCCCCATCGCCGGCCACCAGGCCCACCGACACGTGGGGGTCGCCGAACACCGACCGCTCCGAGGCATATACGAAATCGCAGTACAGGGCCAGCGAGCACCCCAGGCCCACCGCAGGGCCGTCCACCTTGGCCAAGATGGGCTTTTCCAGAGTGAGCGCCGACTCGGTGATGCGCCGGTCGGCCCGGATCACCCGTTCCACCTCAGAGACGTTTCCGGCCAGTTGGCGCAGCCAGGGAATATCGCCACCGGCGCAGAACGAACCGCCCGCTCCGGTGAGGATGGCCACGTCGGTGTCGGGGTCTTGGTCTAGATCAGTGAACACCCGGGTCAGGTCGTCGTGAAGAACCGGATTGATGGCATTGCGGGCCTCGGGCCGGTTGAGCACCACTGTGGTGATGCGGTCGACGGTGGACACTTCCAGGGCGCCATAGTCATCGGGATTCATTAGCTCCTCCTGTGGCTGTCAGGATGGGTTCTGGAATTTTGCGCTTCAAGGTGAATCTGCCTGGCAATAGTGCCAGACTTCGTTAGCAGCCAACGTTTTCAGGGAGGAGATGCGCAATGGCGACCTGCCAGCCGGCAATTTTCAACGAAATGGGCAAATACCAATGGTATGTCCACCTCAGTCGCGGTGACGGCGCCGATTTGGGGGCGATCAAGTCGGCTATTTCCGATTGCCGCAGCAACTGCGACGCCCAGGGAATCAATCTCGTCATCGGGCTCGGCCCCACCCTTTTGGCCGACCTGACCGACGACGTTCCCGGCGACTTCCAGCCGTACCACACGGTGGAGTCCATCGACGGCAGCGGCCGCGAGGCCAAGGGCACCCAAGAGGAGCTGTTGCTGTGGATGACCCACGACGAGAAGGACTTGGTGTGGAAGGCCCAGTGGGATGCCCGCACGGCCCTGATCGCCGGCGGGATGAGCGTGGCCCGGGAAACCCCCACCTTCATCTACGGTGAGAGCCTGGACATGACCGGTTTCATCGACGGCACCGGTAACCCCGAGGATGAGGATCAGCCAGCCGTGGCCATCATCCCCGACGGCGAGGCCGGTGCGGGCGGCAGCTTCATCATCGCCCAGCGCTGGGTCCACGACCTGGTGGCCTGGGAGAAGCTGGACGTGCCCACTCAGGAGGTGAACTTCGGTCGGACCAAGGCCGACTCCACCCGCCTGGACGAGCAGGCCCCGCATTCGCACCTCTCCCACGTGGAGCTGCGCGACGGCGAGACCGCCGATGACTCCAAGCCCAAGCGGGACGAGATCGCCCGCCGGTCCACGCCGTATGCCTTCCACGATGGCACTGTGGGGCTGTACTTCATGGCCTTCTGCAAGACCCAGGCCCCGTTCCGGGAGCGCATGGATGCGATGTACGGCCGCAACGGCCAGGTGCGCGACATGCTCACCGACTTCTCGAACCCGGCTTCGGGCAGCTACTACTTCGCTCCCTCCGTGGAGTGCCTCGACGCCAGCCTGGCGTAGAGGGGGTCAACCACAGTGATTGTGGTTGACGCCATGAACGTGATCGGGTGTCGTCCCGACGGCTGGTGGGCCGACCGGGACGGCGCGCTGATCCGCTTGGTCGAAGACATTGCCGATGCCGGCGTGCCGGCCCTGGTGGTGGTCGACGGCCGACCAGTGCCTAGCCTCCCCTCTGGGCATTACGGCCTTGTCGAGCTGGCCTACGCCTCCCGCCGCGGCCCCAACGCCGCCGACGACCGCATCGCCCAAGAAGTAGCCGCCATGGGTGATCCATCGGCGGCCACCGTCGTCACCTCCGACCGCGACCTCGCCCGTCGAGTCCGCCACCACGGCGCCGTAGTAGTAGGCGCCCGAGCCTTTCGGGATCGGTTGGACCGCCGGTTGGGGTGAACCGAATTGGAAGCTGCCCTAGCCCGACGGCTCAGTTCTGATCCCGGCTCTGCTCCAACCCGCGTGGGAGGCTTGCCGCTTCTGACCAGTGGTCAAAGCGTGCAGGCCCATTTCATGCAACCCGTAGTTCTTGGACGGCTCCGAGGGACTCGGGCCTCATGGAGTTGGCGTTGGATGGTCATTTGTCTAGTTCTCGGCTCATCCGGATTGCGTTGTAGATGTGCTCCCATCGCTCGCGTGATTGCGGGCGCACGCCGCGGAACTCAATGCCTGCGAGCATTCGCACGTCTTTTATGGGGAGTCCCTTTTCGTTGGCGAACTCGCGCAGGCTCTCCGGGATGTCGGTTGGCTGCTCTGTGAGTAGCCGTCGACCGAGCAAGGTGCTCATAGTGACGCCGAGTGCCTCGGCAATGGCGTAGAGGGTTTCAGCCGATGGTCGTTTGTCAGACTCGTTTTCAAGGCTCCAGAGATAGCCCTTGCTCACTTTGGCGGAGGTTGCGAGTTGGTTGAGGCTAAGGCCAGCTTCGTGTCGGTACCTGCAAATCCGGTCTCCGATGGATTCTTCGGTCTCGTTGGTCATGGGCCTTGGGGGCGGTGTTGTGTGGTCATGGGTCTCCTTTTGCTATGGGTTGCGGCGGTAGAGGGCAAGAACGCGCATGTGCCCGTTGTAGGGCACTACGCGGGCCGATACTTCGACATTCGGCACGTACTCCCTAGACAACTCGCCTAGGGTCGTTCGCTCATGAACGATTTCACCTTGCAGGGCGCGTTCAAGGGGTGAATCCACGCTGACCGACTTGTACTCGGGGATATACGGCCAGTCGGGGGTACCACGGGCGGTTCGGACGCGCAGTTTGGGTTCGGCGTGGAGGTTGTGGCGCTCAGATGGCTTTTTGCGGACTTCAAGGACGACGAACAGAGTCGGGTAGGGAGCCAGGTCGACGATGCGGTGTCCGCTTGCTTCGAGGCTCGCTTGGTAGGTCTCTGCAACGTCCTTCAGAGTCCCCATGCCAAAGTCGGCCTCAAGCAGGTCGGCTCGCAGGTACTTCTCGGGTAGCAGAAGAGAGCTGGCGCCCTGGTCGCACATGGCCTCAAGGTGATCGTCACGTCTGGGCATGACGGACGGGTTGCATCGGTATTGGGGTTGTTTCTCGAAGCCGCGAAAGAAAATGTGCGTGCACTCGTGAAAGATGGTGAACCGTTGCCGCGGCTCACCATCTGAGGCTCTAACGTGGATGCTGACGTCGCGGCCGTCACAGATGAGGCACCCCGCAGCTTCGAGTTCCATCTCTCTGATTCGCGACACATCAAGGTATGACGCCACCGTCTTGGTGTCGATCGGAGGCGTGAGCCCCAGCTCCGCGATGACGCCGTCCGCAGTGGCTGCAACGTCGGCGGGGCCGGGGTTGCGGAGACGCTGGAAGTCGAAGAGGGACAGCTGCTTCATGTTCCCTGTCAAGAATAGTTCGTTTTTTGTCGGGAACAGTGATAAGGTTCCCGATAAGGAACAGCTATGCCCTTACCCGGAACGGAGTTTCATACAGGAAAGGTAGGCACCAGATGGCATTGCATATAACGAACGCTGACCTCAAGGCGTTCGCCGAAAAGAGGATCAACCTCAAGATTGAGGAGGTCAGTGCCGGCAGAGACCGCGTGCGCTTCCTGCGAAAGCGACTGGAAGACCACATCGCCAACAACCCTGGGTTCTCGTTGGTGAGAATGCTCCATGCGGGCAGCGTGGCCAAGGGAACGGGTCTCTCCGGCCTCAACGACATGGACGTCGCGGTCTACGTCGAGGCCGACTCATTTGGCGACGAGAGCCTCGTCCTATGGATGACGGACCGCCTTCGCGAGGTCTACGGCGCCACCATTGCCAATGATGCCGTTCAGTCGGGCACCTACTGCCCGACGATCACCTTCGCGTCCGGGTTCAACGTCGATGTTGTCCCCGTCCTTGACGAAGGGGATGCCGACGGCAAGGGCTACCTCGTCGCCAAGGACACCGGCGAGCGGCTGCTGACCAGCATTCCGCTGCACCTGGAATTCATCCGAGCGCGTAAGAGCGAACACCCGGGCAATCTTGCTCAGGTCATCCGGTACTTGAAGTGGTGGATCCGCAACCAGAAGCGCGACGACGAGACTTTCAAGTTCAAGTCGTTCATGGCAGAACTGATCGTCGCTCATCTGTCCGACAGCGGGGTCTTCTTCAGCGACCACATCGATGCGCTGACAGCAGTGTTCGAGTACATCGTCGACAGCGGTCTCAATGATCGCATCGCGTTCGACGACTACTACACGGCCAGCGATCTCCCCGCTGGCTCGACTGCCGCAATTGAGATCTTCGATCCAGTCAACCCCAACAACAACGTCGCAGTCCACTACACCAACCAGGACCGCCAACGCATCGTGGCCCGAGCCGAAACGGCCCTCGATGCCCTCATCGAAGCGGGCTTCGCCACCACCAAAGCTCAGGCGATCGCTTGTTGGCAGATCGTTCTCGGCACGACTTTCAAGGGCTGATTCTCATGAGCATGACAACAACGCACACCAGCACCTTCACGATCGCGAACGCCCGATACGTGACATCCAAGATCAAGGCCGATCTCAAACTGCTGCAGAGAGCCTATGGCTTGCCGACGGATGCCGACATCGATGCCTACGGCGAAGAAGCCGCCCAGCTCCTCAAGGGTGGTTATCTGGGCACGGTGACCTACGGCTATCGCCGCAATGGGTCCTGGGTAGTGGCGCTGAGGTACACCGCACGGAACGATGGGACGCTAGCCGCCGATGACCGCGCGGGCGGGATCCCTCGCGGAGTAGATGTCGCTGGAGCACAGTTCTACTCCTACCTCACGCACAGTCCGAAGTGGAACTCTCTGACAGAGAGCGAGCGCAGCAGCATAGAGAACTCATTGCCCATATCGCGGACAGGAGCTCCTGAGCCCGGCACGAATGGTGGCTATTGGAGCTCAGACCGGCACTACTCATCAAACGGCACCGGTGTTGCACGAGGGGCGTTCAGACCGCTATGAACCAGGATCTCTTCGACGATGAACTTGAGCTGCCCGACCGTTCAGCCCAGCAACGGCTGGATCGTCTCGTCGGGCTCGACCCGATCAAGGCCGCGTTATTTGCCAACGCTACGGTGTTGCTTGATCCCAGCGCGTTGCGGACGTGGTCTTCCGCCGCCCACGGCTCGGTGCTGCCGATCGTCGAGACATTCGCCGAGCGAACACCCCTGTTCGTGCTTGCTGGCGATGTCGGCACTGGGAAGTCCACTCTGGCAGAGACTTTCGCCCAGCAAGTGGCGAAAGACCGCAAGATCAACGTCTCGGTGCTCCGTCTCAGCCTCCGCTCTCGAGGCGCGGGCGCGGTTGGCGAGATGACACGTCTTCTCGGGGAAGCCTTCGACGAGGTCATCAGGCGTAGTCGGAACCTGCGCAGCGGGGACGCGATCGTGCTGATCATCGATGAAGCCGATGCGATCGCCCAGTCCCGCGAATTCGGACAGATGCATCACGAAGACCGGGCCGGAGTGAATGCCCTCATCCGCGGGATCGACACCTTGGCGGCTGAGCGCCGTCCCGCCCTGGTAGTGATGTGCACCAACAGGCTGAGCGCCCTGGACCCGGCCGTTCGGCGTCGGGCCGCAGCTGCATTCGAGTTCACTCGACCTGACGATCCTCACCGCTTAGAGGTATTCAGTCAAGCACTAACTGGCTGCGGACTGAGCTCGACTGAAATCGAGAAGCTCGTCGATCTAACCGGAGACACCGGACGGGGATACGGCTACACCTACTCCGATCTTGTGCATCGCGTTCTCCCAGATGCTGTCTTGAAGGCGTTCCCAGATCGGCCGATCACGATCGACGTGGTCGCTGATGCGATCGCGGCCAACCCGCCGACGCCACCCTTTCAGTACGAATGACGGCCCTCAACGCGACATCGAAGCCAAGCAGCTCCGGAGCCCGGATCACCGGCGACGACCTGCAACACCTTGTGGTGTGGTACTGGTGCCTGCGTGCAATCGCCGACCCGGACGGCATTACATCGGTAGCCGTCGAGGCCGATGACGCCGGGAACGTCGACGACGTCGTAGTTCACTTCGCCGACGACAAATCCAAGTTCATTCAGGTCAAGGCAGCGGTCGCGAGCGCGTACTTGGCAAGCATTGATTGGCTAACGGATCGACCGAAGCGAACGGGAGCCGGTAAGCCGTCGCCTAGCTTGCTTCAAAAGCTGCACAAGTCTTGGGTCGACCTCGGCCGCCCAGCTACGGGCCTAGAGCTCATCACAGGAAGACCCCTAGACGGCAGCGACCGTGTGCTCGCGCTGATTGATCGTCACAATTCAATCGGCACAGGTCTGCGCCGTGCCAGTACTCAAGCGCTCGCGAAAGCGCGGGGAGAACTAGCCGGTCACCTCGAATGCACGGAGGAAGAGCTCTGTTCGCTTCTTGATGCTCTCGCTATCCGCGTCGGACAGACTGAGGCAGAATGGCTATCGCGTGTCGCTGATGTTGCAGCTAGCGCGGGCATTCGAGCCGACGAATCAGAAGTGGGCGTCGCACTTGCCTGGGTCCGAAACTGGGTAAAGGACACACGAGACCCGCGCACACCAGAACAGATCGCCACAGCAGCAGACTCCATGGGACTTCGGATTGAAAACCCTAGAACCGTCATCGTCATCCAAGGGCTGCGACGAGAGCCAGTTGACGATGCCAGCCATGTCTTGGATTGGGTCGAACGATTTAGGGGCGCGGAAGCATCAAACCGTCGTGGAATGATCAACCCGGCGGATTGGAACGGAGTCCTGTCGGATGATCTCGCTGCGCTGCGTGCGTCTCTCATTGAGCAGAACAACCAGCGCGTCCTAGTGCGGGGCGCGCTGCGTTTGCCGTGCTGGTTCGCGCTGGGTGCGGCACTCCGAGGCGTCGCAGGATTCCACCTCGCTGTGGAATACCGAGACGGGATCTGGGTCGCAAACCAGAACCGCATAACCGATCGCACCGTCAACATCCTCACTGACGAACTGCGAGGCAACGGCCCGACTCTCATTGTCTTGGCTATATCGACTGATCGTACCGATGACGTCCGGCATACGCTGCTGTCGTCAAGGCATGGCCGGCTCGTAACCCTGACGATTGAGGAGGGGCCGCATCAGTCGCTGCTTGCTGACGCCGATGATGCGCTGTCAGCGGCGGTAGCAATCCGAGACTGGATCCGAGCCAACATCGATAGCCGCGAGATCGACCTCGTTCTGATGGCGCCAGCACCATTCGCGGCATTCCTCGGCTGGTCATGGGATCGGATGCAAACGACGACGATTTACGAGGATCTATCGAACGAGGGATACGAGGCAGCATTCACTATTTCCAGCTAGATCAACCTGCGATGTATCGCTCTCTTAGGCTAATTGGAGCAAACTTCGTTGTTGATATGCGTGCGAAGTCAGACTGTGGAGAGGATCAAATTGAAGCAAGGAAGGGATGAGCCGGAGGCAGAGGATTTCCAGGACGGGGTTCGTCCTGCCAGGCGGATGATCATGGTCCCGGGATCCGGAATTGGCAAGGTTGCCAAAATGAGGCGACTGGCGATGGACGTCATGAAGCTTCTTGCTCTGCCAGTTCTGGCTCTCGTCACCAACTTCTTCTGGGGAACCATTGGATTTGGAGTTGAATCAGTCTTGACCCCGCTGAACCTGCGTCCGGGAGTTGTACTTTTCCTCTTGTCATTGCCGGTCCCAATAGTTCAAGTAGTTAAGGAAATAAAGAGAATTCGACGGCTAAGGTCGCTAACAGATGACGTCGAGCCGAGACTGACCCTAGGAGAACTGCGTAAGTTGAAGATGTGTCAGGGCTCTGGCAGTTCATCTCTCAAGGCGCGGCATTGGAAGGATGGTCGGTGCCAACACTGTTTTGCATCTCCCGACTTGGTTGGCAAACGTATTGGGGACCATCTCATTCCACAGGCATACATTGGTGTAATGCCGGTCGAGTGCGATCCTCGGCTGGTCGCGATCTGGAACCGATAGACCAGCGTTGTCTGGCGTTTTCTGAGGTTGCAAGCGCCGAGAGGGCACAGGAATTCGTAGGTCGCCCTACCGGCTGGCTGATCAAGAGGACCCAAGTCGTTGCTGAACCCTTCGTAAAGCGTAGCCGTGGCGACTTGCTGGCTGATCGGGAGTGACGCGGACCTAGCGATGCCTCGTTGAAATGGTTGGGGCGTGTATGCCTGGGCTATGGCTGTTGGTCTTGTCGTGTCGGATATGGATCGCGCTGCGCTAGGGCGTGTTGACAAACGCCGAAACGGCGCTGAATTGAACAATCACCTAGTCATTCACCTCCACCCATAAGTCTATTCGATTTTATGGATCGCCCCCGCCCCCTCCCAGTGACAGCTTTCACAGCGTTTCCCCTGGTCAAGAAATTGTCACTCTCCTCTGCAAAATGGGTTGTGCGAAGGCAAGCAACTCATATCAGACCGGCAGTGGGGCCTCATAGCGCCCCTGCTGCCCAAAGAGCGCGGTAGGCCGGGGAGGCCGTACTCGGCGGCCCACAGGGTCACCGTGGAGGCCATCATGTGGATCGCCAGGACCGGCGCTCCGTGGAGGGACCTCCCAGAGCGCTTCGGCAGGTGGAACACCGTCTACCGCCGGTTCCGCCGCTGGTCGCAGTCCGGGGTGTTCTCGCGGGTGCTCGCGGCACTGGACCACCAGCTCAACCTGGGCGCCGCCATGGTGGACGGCACGTTCGTCAAGGCCCACCAGCACGCGGCCGGTGCAATAAAATGGGCAGCCCGCCCGACGCCTCCTGAGACCTGCAAGCCATTGGGAGGAGCCGCGGCGGACTCACCACGAAGATCACCGTTCTCACCGACCTCCAGGGAAGGTTCGCCCGGTTCTCGCTGAGGCCGGGGCATGCCTACGAGGGCAGGGAGCTGATCCCCCTGCTCGAATGCGTGCCGACCCCAGATCGGCTGTTGGCCGACAAAGCATACGATAGCAGGAGGAACCGCGCCCACCTGGCAGGCGGCGGCACCGAGGCGGTCATCCCGCCCCAGCGCAACACCTGGGGCAAGTCGTCGGAGCCGGAGTGCGACATGAACGCCTACAAAGCGCGCCACCTCGTGAAGAACGCCTTTGCCGACCTCAAGCAGTTCCGCGGGATCGCCAACCGCTACTGCAAGCTGGCCGAGACGCTCTCGGAGCTGCTGTCGCTGGTGTTCTGGCACCTCAACACCAAGGAGGGCCGCAGGGGGGCGTCGCCGCACTCTCGCTAGGCGCTGCTGTGCTACTTTCTTCGGCGTCACCGAGAGCGCTATTTCCACGCGTCCATGTCTATGCGATGCGGAGTCGCCCAGCGCGGCTCCCTTCGGTGTGGACGTGTGTGCTCTCGGTGACACTTGGGCATCAACTCCGACCGAAGGGGGCCACCCGAATGGAACCGCGCCGCAAGATCACGCTCGGAGTACGGCTTGTCGCAGTCGCCCTCGTGGGACTCGTGGTCCTTTTGGCGGCTGCGGCGTCGTGTGGTGGCGACGAGTGGGAGTACACCCCTCCCCCCAGGACGGCCGAGAGCAGGCCGACCGCCCCCGCCACCCCGACTCCGACTTCGAGAGCGCATGCACCCACGCTCCATGGGGAGTGTCCTTACGAATATCAACGTAGTGGCAAGTCCTTCACGTTCAGCACCTTCATCCTCAGCTCCGACGAGTTCTACGGCACCAGCCCCGACAAGAGGCCGGAGGCGGCCCGGCAGAAGGCCGTCGAGCGGCACTGCGGGGACCTCGTGAGGCGCAGCGAGCCCGAGGAGGCGGTCATCGCGGGCCAGAGGGAGGCCGGTCTCCACTGCATGAGCGGCTGGGACGGCAACTACGACGCCCTGGAGGACCTGGTCCGCCCGCAGCTGTTCGACCCGGGGAGCATGGACACGGTGCTCACAGAGGTCGCCCCGGTCAACGAGGACGGCAAGCATCCGGTGACGATGGACTTCACGGCCACCGACGCCTACGGGAACACCGTCCGGATGACCGCCTTCGGCCTGGCCGACAACAAGACCTGCGGGGCCGAGCTGCTGTGGATCCAGTAGACGCTGACCCGTCCTAAGTGGGCCGAAGTGAGAAGCCCGTGCTACAAGAGCGCGGCTACAGAAAGGAAATGCCCATGACTGAGGACAGAAGCGCTCGTGCGAAGGTGCAGGGGTACAAGGAGGAACTGATCGCTGATTCAGAGAAAGAGCAGAAAGCCACCGACGCTCTGCTCGCCCTGATAGAGCAGGTGGAGATACTGACTGACATGGTAGAGCCCTATCGAGCCAACGACATTTGGCATTGGGCACAGGGAATTATCGAGCACGTCAAGGGCAGCCGCTGATCCTCTCTCCATCTTCTGTCAGCAGTGAGAGCTTTGACCCCTCAACCGCCTGGGCGGAAATTGCATCATCAACCTGCTCGGTGACGACCACCTCCGCCTCGGCCACTCTCCTTTGCAGATCTACCCAGCGGCGGACGATGTGGGGTGTTTGTGAGTACTCGGCTCCGTAGAAGTCGCTATCGGGGTCCGTGTTCACGTTCCCCCGTGTTTTCGCAGGAAGGGTCTCGCGAGGCATAGTTTGTAAACAGGCCCAAAAACTATGATTCAGGAAAGTTCTGTGTGATCCACGCCGCAGAGTCCGCGAGAATGTCGTGGCAACCGGGCTTCACGGCTGGCACCACCTGCCGATAGCTGCCGCGCCTCTCCGTGTAGTGCTCGAAGCACTCCCGCTGCACGTCCAATGGCTCGGTCGTGGGGGCATCAAGAGACAGAAGCCCCCTCTCGTCCAGACCGCCGCAGTCCTGTAGTTCTACTGCGGCCCACCCTGCATCTGAGACTTCAAGGAGCCTCTCCTCGGACGAGTTGCCGGTGAGATGGCTGTGCTCGAGCTCCCACTCGCGCATGGCTTCACGCCGATCCGGTCTATTCATGCGAAGGAACTTTCTCTGGTCCGCGACCTCTGCCGTCCAGTCGTTCACAGCTGGACAGGGCTCTCCGTCGTTGGACTTGCCTGCAATGTGCCAGAAAGTCGAGAACGCAACAAGACCTATGAGAATGGTCGCGATGTACTCGGGGTTGTGCTTCCACCACTTGATAAGCAGCGACATCCGGTCTCCTGGTCGGTCCAATCAGCTGCGTTGCGATTTGGCAGCTTCTTCATCTCTTCGCTGTCGTTCGGCTGCCGCAATCAAGAGCTGATGGGCCTCGTTTGGGCCTTGGTCAAAGAAGCCTTTGGGCCAGTCCAGCACCCCGCCAACTTCGTTAAGTTTGACATCTCGGAAGTTCGTGTCGCCTTGATCATCTCGCTCAGCAAACAGGATTGCGACTCGTTCTAGAAGTTCGTCTGAGTCGTCTTCGGCAATGCGCCGGCGCAACCGCAGGACCATGTACTCACTGTGGGTCTCGACGAGAATTCTCTGACCCCAGTTGGTGCAGGCGATTAGAAAATCGGCAAGGCGCTGCTGGGCAGCTGGATGAAGGTGCAGTTCAGGTTGTTCCAGAATGACCAAAGCACCGGGGCCAGCTACCAAGCATTGGACAATCACGGGGAGTAGTTGGCTAACTCCCACGCCAACCGCATTGAGGGGGACTGGTTCGTCGAGTCCAGGCGGCACGATCTCAATGTTGTAGACAAGCGGTGTTTTCTCATCGACAGCCAGGGAGTCAGCAAGCTCAAAGAAACGAAGCCACTGGTTTACGGCTTCTTCAAGAGTTACTTCGGTTTCATGGTCATCTGGAAGGGGGTACCGATTCTTCTCAGATAGTTTCGCTTGAAGAATTGCTGCTACATGCTCCCCAGAAACACCAACATGTCCCGAGTCAGGGTCTGATGCACTCCCAAAAGGTAGATGGGGCGCATGGCGTAGAGGCCCCACGTAGGAAACGCGACTTGCAAGGTATCTAGAGAAGGCACGTTGTGCACCAACCAGAGGTTGCATCATATCGTCGTCAAAGATGTCGCAGATCAATTGTAGCAACTCTGCGGTTCTGTCTTCTATCCACCCTTTGTCGGTGGAATCTAGATCCTTATACCAACGGACCAACTCTGGATACTTATCGGGTGGATCTCGCCTTACTATTCCCTCAATTGCCAACTGGACAAAGTGGTCATGGTCTTGAATATATTGGTGATCATCCTCAGCATCAGTGTGAGTGTCGTGAGCCTGTCTAGTGACTTCTTTAAACCACTTTTCGACTTGCTGGGATGGTTCAAAGAACGGGACAAATAGAGAGGAACACTGCCCGCTAGAGACCTTAGCTTGGTCTATCGGGATGGATAGGTCCAAGTGCTGATCTATATCAAGCTCTCCATGTCGATCTAATTCTATTGTCAATTGTCCACTAAAGTTGTCAAAGTCTCCGTCATATTCGAACCCACCAACACCTAATTCAGATGGATCATACCCCAGAGTATCTCGTTCAAGATCTAATTTGATTGTCCAGAAGGAGCCCTTTGCACAAGTTCGGATGGTGCCAATTTGTGCAGATCCGGATAGGTTTTCAAAGCGGCCGTCGAATCCTAGCGACCAATAGCCCGTTACTCTCTCGACTTCGGAGTTTTCTAGATCCTCACGCTTTTTTCGATTAGAGCGGAATCTCGGACCGGCATTCCTTAGGACATCTCCTCGATCTGTCTCGAACTGAAGAGCTATCGTCATGTATTGATACCGATCGAGCTTCTGACTTAACAAGGACCAAAATGTGCCAAGGCGGCCGTACTCACCGTTTAGGGGAAATCGCCTGCCATCGATTCTTTGCTTTGAGTTTTGTGCAAGTGCCAATACAGCTTGAAGCAGTGTGCTTTTGCCAGATGAATTCGAACCTGAAACGACTGTCAGAGGCTTAGTGTGAATTTGAGCAGACTTGATGGATTTGAAGTTTCGCAACTCTATACCAGTTAGACTTGTAGATCTTGGAGTTCTGAAATCGTAACGTGGCCTAGACATTATGCTGCCTCCTGTAAGGGAGTATCGATCATTGATTCGAAGTCAACAAGATCTTCTCTGGATCCAACTTCTGCGGATATTGTCGAAGAAATTACCTTATGAGTGTGTTCTCCGATCAATTGAGCAGCACGCTGTTGATCTGGCGAAAGCTGTGGATAGGAGTCCAAGAACCGATCACGAAATTCGGAGGTGGTTGATACCATTGCGATTCGTCGTTCCCATCCACGTTTAGGGAGCAAGTCCTTTAGAACCTCAATCTCTCCTATATTCGCATCCAGTGTCGGGAATTCTAGGTCGTGGTAGCGGCGGCGGTAGTGTTCTGTGAGGACGTCGAACTCCAGCGAAAGGGCTCGTCTAGCGGGATAGCTTGGGTCGATCCCTTCAGGTTGGAGCGGTTGACCTCGGAGAAGGGCTATATCGGCAGGTTCGTCGCTCCACGAGAGTTTCTCTAGCTCCTCTAGGATCGGGATTTCGATTGCACCGACACGCTGTCGAATTTGGACTGACCAGATGGGTCCGTGGAATCGGGTCAGGACGGCGACTTCATATCCTAGGCCGGTTGCCTTAGGAGTGAGGACGGCGTCTACCGAAGTAGCAAACTCAGTCTCTGTAATGGCCAACATGCCGTGGAAATGACCCTTGCCAACGTCGACAACTACCAAGAGGCGACCACTGGCGTTGGCATCGCCAAAGGGACCGACGACGACGATATCGCCAGGCATTAGGTCGGTGGGTTCCTGCTCACGGAACTCGTCGCACACCACCGTTGGGTTGCGAAGAGCACGTTGTAGCCAATCGGGTGCCTTCGCAATACCGCTCATTGGTCCACTGCCTGGCTGAGACGAAGATAGAGCACCTGCGCGATCTGAGGAGTCTGTGCGAATTCCATATCGCCTGCCTCAGATGCCAATAGCTCGCGCAGCCGGTCGAAAGCTTCAGACTTTCGCCTGGCGGTGGTAGGCCTGCTCATGCCTAGCTGGGAGGCCAAATCAGAGTCGGAGACGCCGGACAGCTTGGCGTACAGAATCTGTTGATCCTCTTCGGAGATCTCTCCCAAAAGGCTGTTCACAATGTCCTCCAACTCGAATTCCGCGCTGGCCTGCTCGGCAGGCCAGTTCTGTCCTTCATCTAATTCAAGGAATTCTGGAAGCCAAGATGTCAACGCCTCGCGAAGAATCTGGCCGAAATCGTCTATAGACAGGCTGGTGCCTGTAGCACGGAAGCAATGGGAGGCAACTTGAGCCAAGACCTCTGACCGGAACACAGGTGACGATCGTTCGCCAGTGGCTTGCGACGTGGGAAGAAGTCGAACAGCAGCGGCCGCTTGACGCAGGCTTTCGTCGCTAGGTGCTTCGATGCCGACATCTGACCCGACGGGTCGATATCTCGTCGGTACCGATCCGCGGACTGGTTCATAGGTATCTCCATCTAACAGGTCTGCTAGGCGGGCAAGAAGGCGATCCACCACCGTGCGCCGTCGGCGTCTAGCCAATTCCCGACGGACTCGGAACCGCAGCAGACGTCTCACGTCGTCGATGGATCGAGAGACATCCAGGATGTAGGCGAGCTGTCCTTGGTGAAGAAGTTGTTCGACGGTGACGTCTTGAACAAGCTCGTCTATCTCACCGTCGCTCCAGGCCCGCTCGGCAACGGCGTAGACCGCAGGATCGTAGCGACGAGTGACCTCGGTGCAGGCCGTTTGCACCTCACCCAGCCATCGCTGGCCGATTCTCTGGCTAGCAGCTTCGGCAAGGAGAAGGTCGAACTCCGGGCCGTTCATCGTCGCCCTCTCCGGCGTGTTTGACTGCTAGACGCATCTCTGCTCATTGCCCATTCCAAGACGTCTTTGTCTGGCTCCGTGCAGGAGTAATCGGTCAAGTGAGACCTATCCACATGAATGAGGTTTGTATTGATGTAGCCATCTTTGTTTATCCGGCAAGTTTCTGAACCGCAGTTGCCTTGGTGGGCAATGTGTTGGAGCCCTTCTGGGTGAGACGTTGATCGCGGAAGTACGGAAATACGCACGTCTAGAGTCGAAGTTACGAGGAATGGGTGGATTCCTTGTTGCCCCTCGGGTGCTCGGAAACCGCTCACCTCATTCGCGATAGTGAACCAGTCGCCGAGTCTTGGCTGGTGAGTTGTCATGTAGTCGGTTCCGCTCGGATGCGGGAGGGGGGAACGGGTGATGAGGATAGTCAGGGAAAGGGTGAATCTGTTAAACGAATTGTTGAGTGTGCCCGAGCCTTCCGCGATCGGTTGGATCGTCGGTTGGGGTGAACCTGAGATGAACACCTTCACTTCCTCAGCGGGGGGTTTGGACTGAGGGGTAGGGTGGCGGGCACAACTGAAGCCCAGGGGAGGAGGGCCTATGTTCCCGTCTCGGTTCGACCTTGTCGTGGCTCAGACCGTCGCGGAGGCGGTGGAGGCCAAGGTGGACGCGGGGGAGGGGGGTCGGTTCCTTGCCGGGGGCCAGAGTCTCATCCCCATGATGAAGATGCGGGTGGCGTTCCCCGAGACGCTCATCGACATCAATCGCATCGGCGGCTTGGATACCATCGAGCGGGCCAACGGCCACCTTCAGGTTGGAGCGTTAGTCCGCCATGCCGATGTGGTGGTATCGGATGCCACTTTTGGAGCCGTTGCCGCCGCTGCCCCGTGGGTGGCTGATCCGCTGGTGCGCAACCGGGGGACCATGTGCGGCTCGGTGGCCCACTGCGACCCGGAGGGCGACTGGAACTCGGTGCTGTTGGCTACCGGGGCCGATGTGATCGCCCAGGGGCCCAGCGGCGAGCGGTCGATCTCCATTGCCGACTTCGTGGATGGGGCGTTCACCTCCACGCTGGGCGAAGACGAGCTGGTGGTCGGGCTCCGCATCCCGGTTCCGTCGGGGCGCTCCGGTGGGTCCTACCTCAAGCTGGAGCGCAAGATCGGCGACTATGCCACCGTGGCGGTGGCCTCCCATCTGGAGCTGGACGACGCTGGGACCATCGCCGCGGCGGGGCTGGCCCTGACATCGGTCAACCCCATCAACACCAAGGTGGGCGATGCCGAGGCGCTGTTGGTGGGCCAGCAGCCCTCGGAGGAGCTGTTTGCTGAGGCCGCTGAGATGGCCGCGGCCGCTGCCGAGCCCCGCGACGACGTCCGGGGCACCGCCGCCTGGAAGCGCCAGGTGGTCCGCACCTACACCAAGCGGGGGCTGGCCGCCGCCGCCCAGCAGGCCGAAGGGAGCTGACATGGAAGTCAACATCACCATCAACGGTTCCGACCACGCCAGCGACGTGGAGCCCCGCACTCTGCTGGTGGACCACATCCGCCGCACGGTCGGGCTCACCGGCACCCACGTGGGCTGCGACACCACCAGTTGCGGGGCCTGCACCGTGCTGATGGACGGCAAGCCGGTCAAGGCCTGTACGGTGCTGGCCGCGCAGGCCGACGGGTCGGAGGTCACCACCGTGGAGGGCCTCAAGGGTGCCGACGGTCTGCACCCCATCCAGTCGGCATTCACCGACGACCACGGCCTCCAGTGCGGGTTCTGCACCCCAGGCATGATGCTGGTGGGCGCCTCGCTCATCGCCGAGAACCCCGACCCGTCTGACGACGACGTGCGCTGGGCCATCTCGGGGAACCTGTGCCGGTGTACCGGCTACATCAACATCGTCAAGGCCATCCAGACGGCAGCAGCCCGGGTGGCCGCTGCCAGCGAGTCCAACGGAAGCTGAGGAGCGATCATGGCTGCACCAACAACTCCCGCTGAGATCGGCGGCGTTGGCCACAGCGTCCAGCGCAAAGAGGACGCCCGGCTGATCGAGGGCCAAGGCAACTTCCTCGACGACATCGATCTGCCCAACACGCTGCATATGGCCATCCTGCGCTCACCGCTGGCCCACGCCCGCATCAACGGCATCGACTCCTCAGCAGCCACCGCCCTCGACGGCGTGGTGGCCGTGGTCACCGGCGATCTGATGGACCAGCACGGCCTGGCCTGGATGCCCACCCTGTCGGGCGACACCCAGGCGGTACTGGCCACCGACAAGGTGCGCTACCAGGGCCAGGAGGTGGCCGCGGTCATCGCCACCGATCCCTACATCGCCACCGACGCCCTCGAGCTCATCGAGGTGGACTACGAGGAACTGCCTCCCATCACCACACCCCAGCAGTCTCTGGAAGAGGGGGCGGCGCTGATTCGGGACGAGAAGGAGGGCCAGACCGACAATCTGGCCTACACCTGGGAGACCGGTGACCAGGGCGCTACCGAGGAAGCCTTCGCAAAGGCCGACCGGGTAGTCACCCTGGAGACCCACTATCCCCGCTCGCACCCTGCTCCGTTGGAGACGTGCGGCATCGTGGCCGACGTCAACTCGGTGACCGGCCAGGCCACCATCTACATGACCTCTCAGGCCCCCCACGCCCACCGGACGCTGTTCGCCATGGTGGCCGGGCTGCCTGAGCAGAACATCCGCATCGTCAGCCCCGACATCGGCGGCGGCTTCGGCAACAAGGTGCCCATCTACCCCGGCTACGTGGTGGCCACCGCGGCTTCGCTGCTTATCGGCCAGCCGGTGAAGTGGGTGGAGAGCCGCACCGAGAACCTCATCTCCACCGGCTTCGCCCGCGACTACTACATGAAGGGCGAGCTGGCCGTTACCGACGAGGGCCGCATCCTGGGCCTGCGGGTAAACATGCTGTCGGACCAGGGGGCGTTCTACTCCGATGCCCAGCCCACCCAGTTCCGGGCCGGGCTGTTCCACGTGGTCACCGGCAGCTACGACTTCCCCGCCGCCCATATCGACTGCAAAGGGGCGTTCACCAACAAGGCCCCCGGCGGGGTGGCTTACCGGTGCTCGTTCCGCATCACCGAGGCCTCCTATCTCATCGAGCGCCTTGTGCAGAACGCGGCCTATGAGGTGGGCATCGATCCCGCCGAGATGCGGCTGCGCAACTTCATCCAGCCCGAGCAGTTCCCCTACGAGACGGCCACCGGCTTCGTGTATGACTCCGGCGACTATCCCACCGCACTGCGCACCGCCATGGACGAGGTGGGCTACGAGGACCTGCGCCGGGAGCAGGCCGAAGCTCGGGCCGAGGGACGGCTCATGGGCATCGGAATCGCCCACTTCACCGAGGCGGTGGGGGCAGGGCCGTCGCGCACCTACGACATCGCGGGTTTGAAGATGATCGACTCCGCCGAGCTGCGGGTACACCCCACCGGCAAGGCCATCTTGAAGCTGGGGGTGAAGACCCAGGGCCAGGGCCACGAGACCACGTTCGCCCAGATCGTGGCTGAGGTGCTGGGAATACCGGCCAACGACATCAAGGTGGAGCACGGCGACACCGACCACACCCCCTACGGGCTGGGCACCTACGCGTCACGCTCCACGCCGGTGGGCGGGGCGGCCACCGCGGTGGTGGCCCGAAAGCTGGCCGACAAGTCCAAGAAGATTGCTGCCCACTTGCTAGAAGCAGCCGACGAGGACATCGAGCTGGCCTCGGGAGTGTTCTCGGTGGCCGGCAGCCCCGACCGGTCGGTCACCATCCAAGACGTGGCCCTGGCCGCCTACACCAATCTGCCCGAGGGCATGGAGTACGGACTGGAAGACGTCACTTACTACGACCCGCCCAACCTCACCTACCCCTACGGCAGCTACATCGTGGTGGTCGAGGTGGATCCCGACACCGGGGTGTGGCAGGTGCAGCGCATGGTGGCGCTGGATGACTGCGGGGTGCGGATCAACCCGATGATCGTGGAAGGCCAGATCTGCGGCGGGCTCACCGAGGGCTTCGCCATGTCGGCCATGCAGTGGATCACCTTCGACGACGACGGCAACTGCATCGGGGCCAACTTCATGGACTACCTGGTGCCCACCGCCTGGGAGACCCCCCGCTTCGAGCTGCTGGCCACCGAAGTGCCCTCGCCTCACCATCCCATCGGGGCCAAGGGCGTCGGCGAGTCGGCCACTGTGGGGTCGCCCGCCGCGTTCGTGAACGCGGTGATCGACGCGGTGGCCCATCTGGGCGTCCGCAACATCGACATGCCGGTACTGCCCGATCGGGTGTGGGCCGCCATCGACGAGGCCAGCTAGTCGAGTCGATGCCATGAATGTCGACGTCATGGCTCGGGCGGTGGAGTTGCGCCAGCAGCGCCAGCCGTTCGTGATGGCCTCGGTGATATGGCGGCGTGCGCCGTCATCGGGCCAGCAGGGGTCGCAAGCGGTGATTCTGCCCGACGGCTCAGTGCGGGGTTGGCTGGGCGGGGCGTGCGCTGAGCCCACCGTGATCGTGGAGGCGCTGGCCTGCTTGGACCATGGCGAACCCCGGCTGTTGTGTCTGGGTCCATCGGACGGTCGAAGCCGAAGCCGGAATACCGACACTGATTCGACCGACGAACACAGCGACGGGCTGCGCTCGATTGCCATGGCGTGTGATTCGGAGGGAGCGATGGAGATCTATCTGGAGCCGAGTCTGCCCGCCCCCCAAGTGGTGGTGATCGGGCGGTCACCGGCGGTGGACGCCATCGCCGCGGTGGCCACCGCCGTCGGCTGGGATGCGGTGATCGTCGACGACGGGGGCCAGCCCGACGACCATGAGCGCCCAGAGATCGTGCGCACCAGCCTGGATCTGAGCGGTCTGACCGTTGACCAGGCCACCGCAGTGGTGGTGGCCACCCAGGGGCACTATGACGATTTGGCGCTGGCTGCCGCTTTGGGCACCGATGCCGGCTACATCGGTCTGGTGGCATCGGCCAAGCGGGCCGAGGCCATGAACGACTACCTCAGCACCCAGGGGTTCGGTGAAGACGATCTGGCCCGGATCAGCTCTCCGGCCGGTTTGAACCTGGGCCGCGTTCCCAATCGGGAGATCGCGGCTGCCATCATGGCCGACCTGGTGGCCCGCCGGGCCGAGGGCCGCCTCGCAGCCGACACCGAGGCCGCGTCTCAAGACCGCCCGGTAGAGGCCGTCGACCCGGTGTGCGGCATGACCGTGCTGGTGGCCGACGCCCGCTACCGCTCCATCCACGGCGGCACCACCTACTACTTCTGCGCTCCCGGCTGCCAACAGCGCTTCGAGGCCCAGCCTGCCGAGTTTGTCTCCTAGACCGCCCCGGCTTGGGCTGGTTCAGGCGGCAGGGTGGAGAACTACGTCGAGGGTCTCGGGGGAGCGGAGCACGATGCCGGTGTCGGGGGGCACCTCGTCGGCGAACTCGAACCGGTCGAACCGTTCGATCAAGTACTCCAGGGTTCGCTCCATCTCCAGTTTGGCCAGCAGCGAGCCGGTGCAGGTGTGGGGGCCGGCCCCGAACGCCCGAACCGGGCCGATAGGGGTGTAGTTGGGGCGCTCGGCCCCCTCGAATCGGCCCACGTCGAACACATCGGGGTTGTCGAACCGGTCGGGGTCGTGGTTGGCGCTGGCGATGAAGCCCATGAGCTTGCTCTCCGCGGGGATCACCGTGCCGCTGACCTCCATGTCTTGTTTGGCCATGCGCACGATGGCCTGGACCGGGGGGCGGAAGCGGAGGATCTCGGTGGCCGCCGAGCTGGCCAGCGACGGATCGTCCTTCAGGCGCTGCCACTGCTCGGGCTGCAGGATGAGGTGCTTGACCAGGTTGGCCAGCGCCCGGTCGGTGGTCTCGATGCCGGCCGACAGCAAGAAGGCGGTGAAACTGCGGACCTCATCGTCGGACAGCCGCTCGCCCTCGTACTCCATGGAGCACAGGTCGGACAGCAGCTCGTCGCCGGGACAGCCGCGGCGCTCCTCGATGCTGGGGGTGACGAAGTCGTAGAGCTCGTCTCGGGCCACCTCGCCCCGGGAGTGGACCTCTGGGTCTTGGGCGAAGTTGGAGGTACCTGCCGCGACGATGTCGTTGTACCAGTTCCGGAAGTTGCTGGCCGCTCCCATGTCCATCAGCTCGGCGATGGCCCCCAGTGGCACCGGCTCGGTGAGGCCGGTGCGCAGATCGGCCACCTCGGGGGCCACCGGCAGCTCGTCGCCGTACTCGTGGACCAACCCGGACACGATCTCCTCGATGGTGGAGCCTAGATAGCGGGGGCCCCGCAAACGCTTGGCCAAGATGGCGTCTTTGCGGCGGTGCTCGTCGCCCGACATCTGCAAGATGGCCCGGCCGAAGATGCTGGACGTGCCCGGCCGGTTCATCAGCGCCCCGAAGTTCTCGGTGTCCTCCAGCATGGCGGTGATGTCGTCCCACCGGGTCAACACCCAGGCCTGGAGCGGTTCAGCCCACACCACCGGGGCCTCTTCGCGCATCCGGCGGAAGGCCGGATAGGGGTCGGCCCCCACGTTGTCGGTCAGATAGGCGTTGAAGTCTTCAGCGACCGATCTGGAATCCGGCAACGTGGGGGCCTTTCGATTAGACGATTCGGCTAGCCGATCTCGATGCCGTACTGGCCGTCGAAGCTGTCGGCGTAGAAGCTGAACGGATTGGCCGGCACCATGCCGCCGGAGGCGGGATCCAGAGAGAACGCCGCGCCGCACTGGCTGTGGTTGCTAGCGCTCCAGTCGATCGGGCAGGTGATGCCCATGGTGTCGAATGTGCCCTTCAAAGCCTCGGTCAGGCTCTCGCGGCTCAATTCGCCGGTTTCCGCAGCCCGCTCCACGGCCTGGTGGAACACGTAGCCGTTGAGGAAGCCGTGGGAGAAGTTCAGGTTCAGGTGCTCGCCGTCGTGGCCGGCCAGCGTTGCACACCGCTCCATGTCAGCCGAGGCTGCGATGTTGTTGTTGGCGGTCATGAAGGAGTGCATGCCGAAGGTCTGGTCGCTGACCGACTCCGGCCCCTCGGTCCAGATCGAGTTAGCGGCGATGCCGTGGATGCCGATGATGGGAATGTCGGTTATGCCCACGTCGGCCATGCCCTGCATGACCACCAGGCCCGCGCCCGGCGAGCCGTGGAGGGTCACGTAATTCACGCCCTGCTCGTCAATGCCGGCTTGCAGCTCCACCATTTGAGCGGTGACCTCGGTGGCACCCGGCGCCACGTACAAGGTGTTGACGTAGGTACCGCCACCCTTTTCGACCGACTGCTCCACGTAGGCGGCGAACTCGGTGCCGGAGGGCACCTCGAGGCTGATGCCCATGACCACGGCGTTCTCGATGCCGCCGACGGTGGCGGCAATGTGTCCGGCAGCCAGGTCGGCCTGGTCGCCGTAGTGGGCCAGATTGTTGAAGTACTGGTCACCCTCGAGCTGGATGTCGATGGTCTGAGGTGGGCCGATCACCGGCAGGTTCAGGGCCTCGACGTCGGGCTGGAGCTGGGTGCTGATGTGCGAGCCGCCCAAGCCGAGCAGGGCGATCACCTTGTCGTCCTCGGTGAGTTTGGTGAAGTTGATGGCCGCGGTCTCGGCGCTGAACTGGTCGTCCTCGGGCAGATAATCAATCATCCGTCCCAAGATGCCGCCACTCTCGTTGACGCACTCGAAGTAGGCCTCGATGCCGTGGCTGTTGAACGACTGCGACGAGGCGGTCGGCCCGGTCAGGTCTCCCATCCAGCCGACCTTGATCGAGTCGGAGGTAACCCCGTTGTCGGGATTGTCGGGCACGCCCATATCGGGAGCCTCTGTGGGAGCCGGTGCCGCGGTGGCAGCCTCCGTCGGGGCAGCAGTCGGTGCCGGAGCAGCCGGTGCATCATCGTCATCGTTGCCGCACGCCGCTGCGATAAGCGCGAACGCAAAGAGCACGACTGCCAGTTTGAGCCAGCGATTCAACATGTGGGGTCCCCCTCCATCATTTGCCGTTAACAGCCCACGCCCTGAGAGAGGCGCGAACCAGCCGCCACCCTAGCTACTGCGCCGCCGATACGTGCAACTCCGAATGTTGGGGGGTAGACAAAGGGTGCCCGAAGTCAAGGTACCGAAGAGCGGCTCACACCTCGACTTCAGTGCCGAGATAGGCGGCGATCACCCGCTCGTCCTGTTGCATTTCCGCGGGCGTTCCCTCGGCGATCTTCTGGCCGAAGTCCAGCACCATCACGTGGTCGGCGATCGACATCACCACGCTCATGTCGTGTTCGATGAGGAACACCGTCATATTGAGCTCATCTTGGGCGGCGTAGATGTAGCGGATCATGTCCTGCTTCTCGTCCACGCTCATGCCGGCCATAGGCTCATCGAGCATCAGCAACTCCGGCTCCATGGCCAGCACGCGTCCGAACTCGACCCTCTTCTGCACGCCGTAGGGCAGATCGCCCACCGGCTCTCGTTTGAACGCGCCCAAGTCCAGCAAATCCACCACTCGCTCAATGGCCTGGCGGGCGGCCAGTTCCCGCTTTACCGCTCGTCGGGTGAACAGGCCGCCCTCGATGAGCCGGGTGTGTTCGTGGATGTAGCGGCCGAGGAGCAGGTTGGTGAGCACGTTCTCGCCCATGAACAGACCCAGGTTCTGGAACGTCCGGGCCACCCCCAGCCGGGCGATCTGGAAGGGGCGGTAGGACAGCAGATCCTCGGTTGGCCTGCCCGCGGGATGGAATTGCACCTGGGCGCCGGGCAGCGGCTTGTAGACGCCGGAGATGGCGTTGACCAGGGTGGTCTTGCCCGCTCCGTTGGGCCCGATCAAGGCGAACAGGGAGCCTCGTTTGACGTGGCCGTCGATGGCGTCGCAGGCCCGCACGCCACCGAACTGCACGGTGAGGTTCTCGAAGCTCAGAACCTCGTCGCTCATGACTCGGACACCGGTGGTCGTCGGCCATGGGCCTCGGGTCTGCGACTGGGCCGCTCGATGGCGGCATAGGACGTGTGCGCCTCCCCGCCGCCGCCCAGATACAGCTCCTGCACCATGGGATTGCCCCGGAGCTCATCGGCGGTGCCCTCGATCAGCACCCTGCCCAGTTCGAGGACGTAGGCATCGGCGGCGTGCTGTAGTGCCAAGCTGGCGTTCTGCTCGATCACCAGAATGGACGTGCCCCGCCTCTCGTTGATCTCGGTGAGCAGTTCGAACAGGCGATGCACGATCTTGGGGGCCAGGCCCAGCGACAGCTCGTCGCAGATCAAGAGGGCTGGATCCGACATCAGTGCCCGTCCCACCGCCACCATCTGCTGCTCACCGCCCGACAGCAAACCCGCGGTCTGGTTCAACAGCGGCCGAAGCTGGGGGAACAGCTCCAGGTTCAGTTCCAGGGAATCGTCGATGGCGTCGACGTCGGAGCGACTGGCCGCCCCGCACAGCAGGTTCTCTTTCACGGAAAGGTTGGGGAACAGCTTGCGGCCTTCGGGTACTTGGGCCACGCCGGCTTTCACGATGTCGGGGCTCTTCTTGCCCAGGATCGACTCGCCCCCCAGCGTGATGCTCCCCCGGCGCACTCGGCCCTTATGGAGATAGAGCAGGCTGGTGATCGACCGGACCAAGGTGGTCTTGCCCGCGCCGTTGGCCCCCAAGACGGTGACGAACCCGCCGGGAGGCACGGTGATGTTCACGTTGTCCAGCGCAGTGACGCCCCCGTAGACCACCGTCAGGTCTTCGATTCGAAGGTCGAGTCTGTCAGACCTCATGGCCCGCGCCTCGCCAGCGACCGGCTAATCCAGCCCTTGACGTCCTTCCACAGCCCGGCCAGCCCATCGGGTTTGAACATCAAGATGATGACCACCAAGAACCCCTTGATGGCCAGATCAATCTCGCTGGGGTTGTCGCTGAGAAAGTCGATGTCTCTCACGAACCAGAGTTCCTCTCGGGCCCACTTGAACCACTCGGGCAGGAACCAGAAGAACGCCGAGCCGAAGATGGCCCCCTGGATGCTGGAGAAGCCTCCGACCACGATGATGATGGCGTAGTTCAACACCGTTTGAACGTTGAAGCTGTCTTCACCTCGGGCCCCAATGTAGAAGGAGGCCAGTGCCCCCGACATGGATACCACCGCGGACGACACCGCGAAGGCCATGAGCTTGGACCGGGCCACATTGATGCCTAGCAGCGACGCCGAGACGTCCCGGTCTCGAACCGCGGCGAAGGCTCGCCCTTCTCGAGTTCGAACCACGTTGACCATAAACAGGAGCGAGGCGACTGTGAGGGGCATGATTACCCAATACCAACGGAATTTGCTGTTTATAAGGAATTCGCCATTCGAGTCGGGATCAATGTTGGGCAGCCAATGCAGCCAGGAAGCGATGCCTGGTGCGTTTTCGCCCCCGAAACGGATGCCGACAAAGCCGAAGTACTCCTGGAGGTACTCCCGCCACACCAGCATCATCACGAAGTGGAAGCCGAAGGTGGCCAGCAACAGGTAGAGGTGCTTGAGCCGCAGGGCGGGCAATCCGGAGACCGCGCCCACAACCGCCCCAGCCACTGCCGCGGCCGGCAATGCGAGCCACATGTTTCCGCCGCTCCACTGCACTCCCACGATGGCCCCGACGATGGTGCCGAGGGCCAAGAACGCGACGTGGGCCAGGCTGATCTGGCCGGAATATCCCACCAGCAGGTTGAAGGCCGCCGCCCCCATGGCGAAGATGAGCACGGTGTTCGTTGTCTGGAACCAGGTCGCCCACGGGAAGTCCATCGGCGGGTTGAAGTCCGAGGCCAGTATGAATGGCAGGACAAGCAGCCCGAAGGTGGTTGCCACGGCCCATGACCGGTCACTGGGCGTGCGCCATAGTCGCATGTCTTCACGGTGGGTGAGCTCGCCCCGGGGGGTCCAGACCCAGGCCATTCGAGCGACCACTGCCAAAACAACCACCGTGATCACCGCCTTCCACCAGAAGTTCACATTCTCGGTGGTCGAACCCAGGATGAATGGGACCACCGCGGCGATTACGAACGGGAGGAACCGCTGGATCGCCGACGGGCGGTAAGTCTGGGACTCTTCTTGCTGGGGGGCGGGGTTCTCGACGGCCGTCATACCCGCTCCAGGTCCTTTCGGCCCCACAGACCGGTCGGGCGCACCAGCAGCACCACGAACATCACCGAGAAGGCCACCGGCTCACGCCACTTGGTTCCCAAATGCCCGCTGGCGAACTGCTCGATAACGCCCACCACCAGGCCGCCCACGATGGAGCCGCCCAGAGAGGTGAGCCCGCCCACCACCGCGGCGGGGAAGGCCCGCAGGCCGATGGCCTCGATACTGCGGTCGATGGCCCCGGTGACGTGGCCGAACAGCAGCCCTCCCAGCCCCGCCATGACCATGGCCGCCGCCCAGGTCATGGCGTACACCTTGTCGGGGTCGATGCCCATCGCCGCGGCGGCTTCGATGTCATCGGCTACTGCCCGCATGTGCAGGCCCAGGCGGGTGTACTTGAAAAAGAGGAAGAACAGCAGCACGCATGCTGCCACCACGACGAAGATGACGATGTCGACGTGCTTCACCGTGGCACCGCCGAACTTGTATTGGCCCTGGGGCAGCAGGTCGAGGCGGGCTCGCTCGGTGGGGCCGTAGAAGATCAGCAAGAGGGCACGGATGATGGTGGCGATGCCCAGCGTTATCAGCACGATGGCGAAGAAGCCCTGGCCTACCATTCGCCGCATGATCCCGTAGTGGACCAACAGGCCGAACACCAGCATCACTAGCAGCAGCACGAACACGCCCAAGAAGAAGTTGAGGTTTTCGGACACCAAAAACGTCAGCGCGAAATAGGCGCCGAGCATAACGAATTCCCCGTGGGCCAGGTTTAAGACGTCGGTGCTCTTGTAGACGAGCACGAAGCCAAGGGCCACCACGGCGTAGATAGCACCGAGAGCCAACCCGCCGGTCAAGAACTGAAGGTTGGCGCTCGGATCGGCTGTGAAGTTGCCAAAGGCTAGAAGCATGGCCCCCCTAGAAGTTGACCGGGCGTTGCCGGCCAACGGAGGGCGACGGTAGTTTTCGCTGGCTGGACTCGGCAAACCAGGCTGGGGCAGCAGAACTTCGCGAACGGAGAGGAAACGGCATGGCTGGCGCATCTGAGGGCTTGGCCGAGCGCATCGCTCAACTGGAGGCTCGGGAGGAAATCCGGGAGCTTGTGGCCCGCTACGGCATGGCGGTGGACGATCGGGATGTGAGTGAATTGGCCGACATGTTCACCTCTGACGCCAAGTTCGGATTGGCCGACGGCATGGTGGCCAATCAGGGGCGACAGGCGGTGATCGACTTCTACACCGAGCGCATGGCCGCGTTCGGACCCACCTACCACTACCCCCACAGCCACGTCATCGAGTTCGACCCCGACCGCCCCGGCTCTGCCACCGGCATGGTCAACGCCCACGCCGAGTTGGCCCTCGACGGGCGCACGCTGGTGACTGCGCTTCGGTACTTCGACGAGTACCGAGTGGAGGACGGCCGCTGGCGCTTCGTGGAGCGAAAAGTGGCCATGATCTACTACATGGACATGGCTGCGCTGGTGGACGGCGGCCTCTCGGATTCAGACCGCAAGCGCTACTTCGGCACGGTGGGACCGTCGGAGCTTCCCGAGAGCCTCAACACCTGGCAAGAGTTCTTTGCCGAAGTCGGCTGAGCTGCGAGCTTGATCAGGCCACCGACATGCCGCCGTCGATGACGATGGCGGTGCCGGTGGTCCACGACGACTCGTCGGAGGCCAGGTGCAGGGCGAGTTGGGCGATGTCGTCGGTGGTGCCGAGTCGGCCGATGGGGTGGCGAATAACGGCGGCTTCGATCATCTCATCGACGGTGGCGTCGGCCGACACGGCTGCGGTGGCCGAGAACCCGCCCCGCTTCTCGTAGGTGGCCCGCACCAGGGGGGTGGGCACCGTTCCCGGGCAGATGGCGTTGACCCGGATCTTGTCGGGGCCGTAGTCCACCGCCATCTGCCGGGCAAGACCGATCACCCCTGATTTGGCCGCGGCATAAGCGGCGATGCCCGGCACGCCAATCACGCCGCCGACGCTGGCCTGGAGCACTAGCGAGCCTCCGCCCGCCTCGATGAGGTGGGGAATGGCGTACTTGACCGACAGCCATTTCCCGGTGAGGTTCACCCCGATCACCCGGTTCCACTCCTCCAAGCTGAGGTCGCCAGCCCGCCCCGGCCCGTCAACCCCGGCATTGGAGTACACCGCGTCGAGGCCGCCGAAGGCGGCGACTGACTGTTCGGTCATGGCCTGGCAGTCGTCGGGCTGGGTCACGTCCACCCGCAGACTGATGGCCGCATCTCCGATGTCGGCCGCGGTGGCCGCCGCGGCGTCGCCGTTGATGTCGGCGCACATCACTCGAGCACCCTCAGCAGCGAAGAGTTGGGCTGCGGCCTTGCCGATGCCCGAGCCCGCCCCGGTCACGATGGTCCTCTTGCCTGTCAGTCTTCCGGTCACGGGCGGTGACCCTACTAGCGTCTCGGCATGGCTCAGGAGTTGGTGCTCGACGCGGGGGATGCCCAAGAGGAGTTCTTCGACCGGGGCTGGACCGATGGGCTTCCCGTGGTTCCGCCCACCCCCGAGCGTGTCCAGGCCATGCTCGACCATGCCGGGTTGGGCGCGAGCGACATCGTGGGGCGCGTGCCAGAGCGGTCCCGGGAGGTCACTGCGGAGAAGGCGGCGGTCAACGCGGTGATGGCCGGTTGCCGGCCCGAGTACTTCCCGGTGGTGCTGGCCGGGTTGTCGGCCATGTTCGATCCCCAATTCGGGTGCCACACCGTGGTGACCAGCACCGGCGGGGCTGCACTGTGCGCGGTGGTGAGCGGCCCGCTAGTGGCCGAACTGGGGTTCAACTCCTCTCGCAATGCCCTGGGGCCGGGTTACCGGGCCAACGCCACAGTGGGGCGGGCTCTGAGGCTGGTGGCCATGAACGTGCTAGGGGCACGATCTGACACCCTCGACGGGTCATCGCTAGGACACCCCGGCAAATTCACCATGCTGGTGGCCGAGGAGCCCCCGCCCGAAGGATGGCCGCCCCTGCGGGTGGAATTAGGCTACAGGGAAGCCGACACCACGGTGACGATGTTCCCCTCCGAGAGCCTCCATCAAGTGGCCAACCACCTCAACGGCGACCCCGAGGGGATCCTGTTGACCTTCGCCGCCGCCATGACCAACCCGGCCACCTACGCAGTGGCCAAGAAACATCAGGTATTGCTGGTGATCGGCCACGAGCACCGCCAGATTCTGGCCGAGGCCGGTTGGACCAAGCAGCAGGTGCGGGAGTTCTTGGCCGAGCACAGCCGGGTGACCCCCGAGTACTTGAACGCTGGCGGCGTCTTGCAGGAGTTCACCGCCCAGAACGACATGACCCCCGACGCCGACGGCAAGCTCAACACCGTGCGGGGGTCCGACGACATCTTCCTGGTCACCGCAGGCAGTCCCGGGGCCGGCTGGTCGGCCTACATCCCCAACTGGGCGCCGGTTGTGCACTCGGAGGCCGTCACCCGCAAGGTGGCCGCGCCCGGCGATGGACTACCCTTGGCGTGAAGGAGGTCGCATGTCGTCGGTAACCGTATTGTCGCCGGTCTATGAGGAGGCCCAGGTGGCCGAGGTGGCGATGGCCCCCCGCTTCACCCCCAGCGAGCCGGTGGTGATCGGGGTGATCGACAACGCCAAGAACAACGCCAAAGAGCTGCTCACCTACGTGGCCGAGGGCCTACGTGACCGCCTCCCGGTGGCCGACATCGTGGTCCACTCCAAGTCGGCCGCGGGCAAGCCCATCGACGCCGACGACGCCGAGATGCTGGCCGCCCGCTCCCACCTCATCATTTCCGGTTTGGGCGATTGAGGGGCCTGCACGGCGTGCAGTCTGCACGACGCCGTCCACATGGAATCCCGGGGCATCCCCTCAATGCTGCTGATCACCGAGCCATTTGAGCCGGTGGTTGAGTCCTTCGCCCCCACCGTGGGCATGGCCACCTACCCCGCGGTCACCGTCCCCCACCCCGTGTCCACCCTCGACGACGAATCCCTCCAAAAACTAGCCACCACCATCATCGACGAAGCCCTCACCCGCCTGACCGCGGCATAGCATCGCTCCGCTATAGTGGGCGGTGGAGCTGGGGGGACTCGAACCCCCAAGGAATCGACTTTGGAGGCCGTCCTTGCACCATGCCAGCCCCACCAAGGGAGATCCTATCGATCTCTTTGGAACAGCGTCGGATCACATGATTCGGCGCTGTTCTACTTGTAAAGCACTGAAATGTACTGAAAGCCGCTACTTCCAGGGGTCGCGCAGGAAAGCCTCGAATTGGGTGGCGAGGTCGTCGCCGGTGGGGAGGAGGTCGTCGGCCTCGTCGATCTGCCGTTCGAGTTGGGCGACGTAGTCCTTGAGGTCGTCGTCCCCCGCGACCGCAGAGTCGACTCGCTCTCGCCAGGCGGCTGCGGCCTCGTCGAGCTCGGCATGGTCGGTGATGATGCCGGTGATCAGCTCGAACCGTTTGAGCAATGACCGGGTGGCTTCGGGGTTGGGCGGTCCGGGCACGTAGTGGGGCACTGACACCCGCAGGGAGATGACCGGTATTTGAGCCCGGTCCAAGGCGTCGTGGAGTGCGCCCACCAGTCCGGTGGGGCCTTCATAGGTGGGGCGGCCCAAGCCGAACATGCGGGCCAGCTCGGCGTTGGTGGAGCTGCCCACCACCCCCAGCGGCCGGGTGTGGGGGGCCAGGCCGACCATGGCGCCGAGGGTGACCACCAGCCCGGCCCGGCACTCGGTGGCCACCTCCACCAGGTAGTCGGCGAAGGTCCGCCACCGCAGGTGGGGTTCCACCCCGTCCACTACCACCAGGGGGTGTTTGGCGCCGTAGCGCTCCACCGCATGCACCTCGGTGATCGGCCAGTCGATGACCCGTCGGCCGTTGTCGTCTAGCCGCACCTCGGGGCGGCGATCCTGAAAGTTGAAGAACTCTTCGGGGTCGATGCGGGCCAGCGGTTCGACGCCGTTGGCGCTCTCTTTCATCAGGCGCACTGCGGTGGTGGCCGCGTCGGCCGCGTCGAATAGGCCCTCTAAAGCCACCACCATTACCGGGTTGGATTGGGTGGGTTGGTCCACCAGCCATTCCAGCTCCACCGCCATGGCCCAAGACTCGCACCGGCGCGGCGGTGGGGCAAGCCGAATAGCGGTGAGCCAGACTGGACAAATGGACGGGCTCGGAGTCTTTGACTTGAGCGGGCGGGTGGCATGCGTCACCGGGGCGGCCAGCGGGATCGGCGAGGCTGCGGCAGAGACGCTGGCCGCAGCCGGGGCCGCGGTGGTGCTGGGCGACATCGACGGCGACGGGGCAGACCGCACCCGGGACAGCATCGTGCGAAATGGCGGTCGGGCGGTGGCCCTGGCCACTGACACCACCCAGTCCGAGCAGGTGAGCGCGTTGGTAGCCGCAGCAACAGACGAGTTCGGACGGCTGGACGTGATGGCCAATGTGGTCGGAGTGGGCAGCTACGGCGACGTGGTGGACGTGACCGAGGCGGAGCTCGACCGGGTGCTGGCTATCAACTTCAAAGGGGTGTTCTTCGGCTGTCAGGCGGCCATGCGGGTCATGGGCCCTCAAGGGTCGGGGTCGATCATCAATGTGTCGGCCACCGCCATCAACACCCCGGTGGGAGGCCTGTCGGTGTACGCGGCCACCAAGGCGGCGGTGGCCATGCTCACCCAGTCGCTGGCGGTGGAGGCCGGACCCAGCGGCGTGCGGGTCAACACCATCGCTCCCGGCTTCACGCTGACCAATTTTGTGGGCGGACATCTGCGGGACGCCGAGGGCCAGGTGGATCCCGCCGAGATGGACAGCTACCTCAAGCTGATGCGGGACCGCTCCCCGCTGGGCGAAGTGTGCGATGCCTCTGACCAGGCAAATCTCATCTGGTTCTTGGCCTCCGATGCCTCCCGCTATGTGACCGGCCAGATCCTGCGGGCCAACGCGGGCCAGAGCATCACTTGGTAGCTGATGGTGCCCCGGAATTCGGTCTGCCAGGCAAACGTCCTTCGGTTAGCACTTGGTAATTGGCGTCGATGAGCCCCACACGAACCGTTCAGCTCCAGGCCAACGGGGTGGAATACACCGCAGAAACAGAGACCCGCACCACTCTGGCCGACTTCGTGCGCCGCCAATGCGGGCTGACCGGCACCCACCTGGGGTGCGAGCACGGGGTGTGCGGCACCTGCACGGTGCTGGTGGACGGCGCTGCGGTGAGGTCGTGCCTGATGCTGGCAGTGCAGGCCGACGGATGCGAGGTGACCACCATCGAGGGGTTGGTGGATGCGTCCGATCCGGGCAACCCGGTGTTGGGGCCGGTCCAGCAGGCGTTCGCCGACGCCATGAGCTTCCAGTGCGGCTTCTGCACACCGGGCATCATCATGTCCACAGTGGCGTGGTTGGCCCAGCGCCCTGCCGATGCCGACGAGCCAAGCGATGCTGAGATCCGGGAGTTCCTGGCCGGCACCCTGTGCCGCTGCACCGGTTACACCAGCATCGTCGAGGGCGTACGCCTGGCCGCTCAGCGCTCTTCGGGCGGTCCGTAGCCGCCCCCGCCGGGGGTAGACACCTCAAAACGGTCGCCGGACTCCACCTCGGTGCGGAACACGCCCGGATGGGTCTCAACGGTGCCGTCAGCCCGCAGTATGCGGTTGATCCCGACGGCGCCGGGCAAACCGCCCTCGATGCCGTAGGGGGCGACTTCTCGCCGGCTCGACAGCACGTTGAGGCTCATGGGCTCTTCGAACCGAGTGCGGCGCACCACCCCGTCGCCGCCCCGGTGGCGGCCCGCGCCTCCGCTGCCTTGTCGGATGGAGAAGTCCTCCACCACTACGGGGTGGCGCTGCTCCAGCACCTCGGGGTCGGTAAGCCGGGCGTTGGTCATCCCGGTGTGTACTGCGTCGCAGCCGTCCCGCCGGACGGTGGCCCCCGCGCCGCCGCACACCGTCTCGTAGTACTGGTGTCGCTGGTTGCCCCACACCACGTTGTTCATCGTCCCCTGAGAGGCGGCCACCGTGCCCACTGCACCGAACAGGGTGTCCACGATGTGCTGAGAGGTCTCCACGTTCCCGGCGAACACTGCGGCGGGCTCAACGGGGCTGATCATGCTGGGTGACGGCATAATCAGCTCCACCGGCTCCAGACAGCCGCTGTTGAGCGGGATGTTGTCATCCACCAGGCAGCGCAACACGTACAGGACCGCGGCCCGACACACCGGCTGGGGGGCGTTGAAGTTCCCCGGGTGCTGGTCGCTGGTTCCGGTGAAATCGACGGTGAGCCTCCGTTGGCCGCGATTGATGCGAAACGTCACCGACACTCGGGAGCCGTCGTCGAACGCAACGGTAAACGAGGCGTCTTCTAGGCGATCGATCAGGCGACGGACCGAGTCAGCGGCGTTGGCCCTCACATGGTCCATGTACGCATGCACCGTCTCCAAGCTGTAGTAGTCGATCACCTCGCCCAGGGAGACCGCGCCCTTCTGACAGGCGGCCAACTGAGCTTTGATATCGGCGATGTTGACGTCGGGGTTGCGGGCTGGCCACTCCGCGCCGGTGAGCAAGTCCCTGATCCCCGCTTCCTGGAACCGCCCGCCTCGAGCCAGAACGTCGCCATCGAACAGCACGCCCTCCTCGGAGATGTGCGAGGCGTCGGCGGGGGCTGAGCCGGGGACTGTGCCGCCGATGTCGGCGTGGTGGCCGCGCGACGCGGTGAAGAACAAGATCTCATCGCCGTCGGCATCGAATACCGGCATGACCACGGTCACGTCGGGCAGGTGGGTACCGCCGTTGTAGGGGGCGTTGGTGATGAAGGCGTCGCCCGGCGCCATTTCGGGATGGCGGGCGATGATCGCCTTGACCGCCATGTCCATCGAGCCCAGGTGGACCGGCATGTGGGGGGCGTTGGCGATCAGCTCGCCGTCGGGGTCGAACACCGCACAAGAGAAGTCCAGTCGCTCTTTGATGTTCACCGAGGCGGCGGTGTTCTCCAGCGCCACCCCCATCTGCTCGGCCACGTTCATGAAGAGGTTGTTGAAGATCTCCAGCATCACCGGGTCGGCATGAGTGCCCACGGCTGCACCGGTGCGGGGGACCATGCGGCGCAAGACGAGTTCGCCGCTCGGGGCCACCGCCGCGGCCCAGCCCGGTTCAACCACCGTGGTGGAGTGGGGGTCGACGATGACCGCGGGGCCGTCTACGGCTGCCTCCGGGCCCAGGTCGGCCCGGTCGAAGAAGGAGATGCCTTGGGCCTGTCCCTCGAAGCTGGCCTCGTGGTGGGCCAGGGGGCTGGGTTCGGGCGATGAACCGTCGATGGGCTGTTCGGCCAGGGTCTCCGACAGGCTGCTGCGGCCGATGGCTTCCACTTGGATCGACTCCAAAACGATCGGCGTCTCTGGGGAGGCGAAACCGAAGCGGGTCTGGTGGAGGCTCTCGAAAGCTGCCACCACCGGCAGGTAGTCGTCGGCAGCCACCTCGAGTGCGGTGTCAGATCCCTCGTACCGCAAGAAATAGCTGGCCTCAATGTGAATGTGGGAGTGGGGCAGGTCGGCGGCCACCTCGGTGTAGGCCGCCGCGGCCAGCTCCCCGATGTCGGTAGCGATGGCGCCTAGCAGCTCCTCGGTGAGGGTTTGGCCCACCGCCCGCTCGGTTACCGAGCGCACGTCGGCCAGGCCGATGCCCAGCGCCGAGAGCACTCCGGCGTGGGGATGGATCAACACGGTGGACATGCCCAGTTCGTCGGCCACCCGACAGGCGTGCTGGCCCCCGGCGCCGCCGAAGCAGGCCAAGGTGTAGGCGCTCACGTCATGACCCTGCTGCACCGAGATGGTTTTGATGGCGTTGGCCATGTTCTGCACCGCCACATCCAAGAACCCCTCAGCAGCCCTCTCTGGGGTCCACGATTGTCCGGTGGCCTCGGTGATGGCCGCAGCCAATTCAACGAAGGCGGTCCGGGACGCGGCGGCATCGAGAGGCTGGTTGCCGCGAGGGCCAAACACTGCCGGAAAGTGGTCGGGGTGCAAGCGGCCGAGAACGACATTGGCGTCGGTCACGGTGAGCGGACCGCCGTTGCCGTAGCAGGCCGGGCCGGGTTCGGCACCCGCCGAGTCGGGACCCACCCGGAATCGGCTTCCGTCGAACGACAGGATCGAGCCACCCCCGGCGGCCACGGTGTGGATCAAGATCATCGGTGCTCGCACCCGGACTCCGGCGACCACCGCGTCGGTGGTGCGCTCGAAGCGGCCGTCGTAGTGGGACACGTCGGTGGATGTGCCGCCCATGTCGAACCCGATCAGGCGGTGGTGGCCGGCAGCCTCACCAGTGCGGGCCATGCCCACCACTCCGCCGGCCGGGCCGGACAGCAGCGCGTCCTTGCCCCGGAAGTGGTCGGGGTGGGCCAGCCCGCCGTTGGACTGCATGAAGAAGAGCGACGTGTCGATCTGGTCCTCCACCGTTTTGATGTGGCGGCGCAGAACCGGGGTGAGATAGGCGTCGGCCACGGTGGTGTCTCCTCGGGGCACCAGGCGAATGAGCGGGTTCACCTGGTGGCTGGCTGAGACATGCTCGAACCCCACCTGGGCGGCGATCTCGGCCAGGCGGGTTTCGTGATCGGGATAGCGATAGCCGTGTACCAGCACGATGGCCGCCGACCGCAATCCAGCTCGGTGGGCCGCGGCCAGCTGCTGTCGGGCGTCGTCCTCATCTAGTGATCGCTCGACGGTGCCGTCGGCCCGCACTCGTTCGTCCACCGTTATCACCTGGCTGTACAACATGTCGGGCAGCACGATGTCGAGGGCAAAGAGGTCGGGCCGAGTCTGGTAGCCGATGCGGAGGGCGTCGGCGAAGCCCCGGGTTGTGACCAGCACGGTGGGCTCGCCCTGGCGCTCGAGCAGGGCATTGGTGGCCACGGTGGTGCCCATCTTCACCTCGGCCACTTGGTCCGACGGGATCGGCTCGTCGGCGCTCAGCCCCAGCAGGGTCCGGATGGCTTCGATGGCGGCGTCGCGGTATCGGGGGCTCTCCGAAAGCAGCTTGACGGTGGTGACGTCGCCATCGGGTGTTCGGGCCACGACGTCGGTGAACGTGCCTCCCCGGTCGATCCAGAAACTCCAACCTTGAGACAGAGCGTCGGCCATGACCGGCTATTCGCCCAGTTCGGTGGCCACCCGGTCGGCCACTGCCATGGCGTCAGCGATGGCCTCGTCTTGGTTGATGTAGCGATAGGTGGCCAGTCGTCCAGCGAAGTACACCGGGATGTCGAAGTGGTCGGCGATCTTCTTGCCAAGCTCGGCGTTGCGGCGCTCGTTGGCGCCGTCGGCGGTCAGCACCGGGTAGTGGCGCCGGGGCGCCCCGGGCATCTCCTCGCTGACGACGGTGCCACCGATCTGCTGCCCGGTGGCGTGCTTGGTCTCCACCGTGCGGGTGTAGGGAACTCGGGTCGACGGGCGGTTGGTGACATAAGCGGGGGTATGCACGCCGCCGGGGTCGTCTGTCGGTTCAAAGCGCGAGCGCATCTCGATGCCCCGCCATTCCAGCTCGCCGGGGCAGCGGGCGAAGTCGTCCAGTGCGGCGGTGATGATCACCGCGTCGTAGTCCTGGCCGAGACGGTCGGCGTCGTCCACGGTGATCTCGCTGTCGAGCGTGACGGCCACGGTGGACAGCACCGACTCGATCACCTCGTTGATGCCGTTGGGCGGGAAGTACTGCCACCGGTCCCGAAACAGCCCCCGGTGGCCGTCGCGGCGTAGCTCCACCCGTTTGGGGGCGAATCGGGCCGATAGCTCGGTGGCCGGGCGGCCCCACTGCTTGGCGGTGTAGTCCCTGATGAACAGGTCGTACAGGGTGCGGCCCATCATCGACACCACAAAATCCTCGAAGTTGTCCCCAACGGGCTGGGCCGGAAGGGAGGCCAACTCCCGCTCCACCGTCGGCCACACCGGCAGTTTCTTGAGCTCCTCCACCTGGGGAGGCCAGGACAACAAGTGGCTGTCGTCATCGTCGGGCGACAGGAATACCTCGGTGAGCACCTTGTGGTCGTAGGGCCGAGTGAGCCCGTGGGAGTTCACAAACTCATTCACCGCCTCATTGTCGGTGTGGAAGATGTGGGCCCCGTTGGGCTCGTACACCACCCCGTTCATGGTCTCGGCCCGGGAGTGCCCGCCCACCACGCTGGTCTTTTCCAGAACCTCCACCGCAAAGCCCGCGTCGGTCAGCAGGCGACCGGCAACGGCTCCGGTCCACCCGGCCCCCACGACACCGATTCGCTGCCTCACAAGATGTCCCTCAAGGGGCGTGGCGACATCAGGAACTCCAGTCGGACGTCTCGGGTACGGTAGGGGGTTGAGCCCAAAGGGCCGGAAAATGACGATAGCGCAGGGGTATGACGATGTTGGACTGCTTGATTCGGGGCGGAATGGTGGTGGACGGCACCGGAGCGCCGGGTCGGGTAGCAGATGTCGGGGTGCGAGACGGGCGCATCGTGTCCATTGGCCGTTCGGACCAGTCCGCCAACCAGGAGATCGACGCCGACGGGTTGGCGGTGGCGCCGGGATTCATCGACGTGCATACCCACTACGACGCCCAGGTCCTTTGGGATCCCCACCTCACGCCGTCGTCGCTGCACGGAATCACCACCGCCATTGGGGGCAACTGCGGCTTCACCATCGCTCCGATGGTGTCCGACGAGGCCGACTACGTGATGCGGATGCTGGCCCGGGTGGAGGGCATGCCCACAGAGTCGCTGGAGGCCGGGCTGGACTTCGAGTGGTCGTCGTTCGGGTCGTGGCTGGATCGGCTGGAGGGCAATGGCCTGGGGATCAACGCCGGATTCCTGGTGGGCCACAGCACGATACGCCGCCTGGTTATGGGATCGGCCGCAGTGGGCGAGGAGGCCACCGAAGAGCAGCTCGAGGCCATGAAGTCGCTGCTGGCCCAGAGCCTGGCCGAAGGCGGGCTGGGGTTCTCCTCCACCAAGGCCACCGCGCACAACGACCATCACGGTGATCCGGTGCCGTCTCGGGCGGCCACCGATGCCGAGCTGGTGGCGCTGGCCGGAGTTTGCCGGGACTACCCCGGCACCACCCTGGAGATCATCCCCAGCATCGACCCCCTATGGGCACCGGAGGTGTACGAGCTGATGACCGCCATGGTGCTGGCCGCCGACCGGCCCCTGAACTGGAACCTGTTCAACGTCCGGCCGGGCGAGGACGCCTATCTGGAGAACCGCCTGGGCTCGGCTGACCACGCCAGACAGCGGGGTGCGACCGTGGTGGGGCTCATGCTGCCCGATGTGATGCGGATGCGGCTGAACTTCGCCACCGGGGTGCTGTTCGACACCCTCCCCGACTGGGCGGAGATCATGCATCTGGACGTAGCGGCAAAAGCCCAGGCCATGGCCCGCCCCGAAGTGCGCCAGCGACTAGTAGACGGGGCGGCCCAAGCCCCGCACCGCAGCTGGGGCTGGTGGGCCGACACCACGGTGGTGGACGTCTCCTCGCCGTCGCCCTCGTTACAGGCCCTGGTAGGACGCCGCATCGGCGATCTGGCTGAGGAGCGGGGCCAGGCCCCGTTCGACGTGATGTGCGACGTCGCCCTCGAAGACGACCTGCTCACCGGGTTCGGCCCACCGGTAGTTGGAGACGACGACGAGTCGTGGAAGAAGCGGGCTGAGCTGCTGTGCGATCCCCGGGTGCTGGCCGGCGGCTCCGATGCCGGGGCTCATCTGGACATGGTCATGACCTGGGGATGCACGTCCACGCTGGTGGGCGACGCGGTGCGCGACCGGGGACTGCTCAGCTTGGAGCAGGCGGTGAACCTGGTGACCGATCGCCCGGCCCGCCACTACGGGCTGCGGGGCCGAGGACGGCTGGCCGAGGGCTGGTGTGCCGACATCGTGGTATTCGACCCGTCCCGCCTCACCAAGGCCCCGGTGACCACCGCCTGGGACATGCCCGGTGGAGGGTGGCGGCTCACCGGCGGCGCCGAGGGAATCGAGCACGTCTTCGTCAACGGCGTGGAGACCCAGCGGGCCGGCGTCCTCACCGAAGCCCGCCCCGGCCGGGCGATCCGCTCCGGGCGCGACACCGACACCGTGACCGCGGCTGGCCCCTGATTGCCCTGAGACAGCCCGGATATCGGCCGGGCAAGGCAGCGGAGTAGAAAGAGCGGGTGATCGAGGGTCCTGACCGGCGCGTGCCGCGGTCGGTGGAGGCGCTGGGGTTTCACGACTACCGGCTGTATTGGACCACCAGCGTGGTGTCCAACATCGGGTCGATGATGTATCTGGCCGCCATCGGCTGGCTGGTGGAGGACATCACCGACGACCCCTGGAAGGTGACGGTGGCGGCCGCTGTCGGGCTGATCCCCTTGCTGCTCATGAGCCCGTTCGGGGGATCTTTGGCCGACCGCTACAGCCGTACCCGCCTGTTCTTGGCCACGGTGGTCGGCCAGATGGTGGTGGCCGTGGCTCTGGCTTGGGTGGTGCAGATCGACGCCGAGACTTTCTGGGTGCTGGTGGCCTTCTCTTTCGGCGGGGGTGCGACCGCCTCGGTGGGAGCGCCAGTGCAGCAGGCCATCGTGGTGGAGCTGGTGCCGAGTGGGGCCATGCGCAACGCCGTCTTCTTGAACTCCACCCAGTGGAACATCTCTCGGGCGGTGGGCCCCATGCTGGGCGGATGGCTCATCCAGTTCTGGGGGCCAGCCGCGGCATTTTGGTTCAACGCGGCCAGCTTTACGGTGCTTGTTATAGGGCTGAGCCTGTTGCCACCCCGACCCCCGCCAGGGGCATCGTCGAGCTACAGCTTTCTGGCCGATTTCCTGTCGGGATTCCGATACGCCAGAAGCGTCGAGGGTATCCGAGTGGTGATGCTGGCCAGCTTCATGCTGGCTGCCGCCATCTCCCCGACGCAATGGCTCGCCCCCGTGATTGCCGACGACGCCTTCGGCGTGGACGCCGCTGGCTTCGGCGTGCTGCTGGGTGCATTCGGTATTGGATCGCTCGTCGGCGCGGTGCTGCTGCTCCAGTTCGACCGAGGAACGCTCTACAGCCGTCTCACGACCATCGGCATCAGTGCGGTGGCGGTGTTCACCATGGTGTTGGCCGTGGTGCCCACCTTCGCGCTGGGCGTGTTGGCTATGGGCGGGGTGGGTCTGGCCTTCATGGTCACCATGCCCACCCTCACCAGCGCGCTCCAAAGCCTGTGCGACGACACCTATCGGGGCCGAGTGATGAGCCTGTGGATGATGCTGTTCGGCTTGGCCGCGCCACTCAGCATCCTGGTGCAAGGAGGGATAGCCAGCGTCATCGGCATTCGCTGGGTGCTGGCCATCACCGCCATCGCGGTGGCTGTCTACCTGGCCAGCCAGCTCACCCGCGGCCGCCTCCGGCACTTGGACACTGCGGGCTGAGCGAGAGCTACTGGAGGATGCCGTTGGGGCGGGGGACGCCTTGTTCTTCGCAGTAGCGGTAGTACATCTCCAGGTTGGACTGGGCGTTGGAGATGTACTCCACGCTGCCGTCGGGGTCGAGGTATTCCACGTCGCCGTAGATGGCTGACACCAGCTCGGTGGGCTCGGTGTTGTCCTCGGGCACGTACAGGGTGTGGATGGAGCCCGCCGGTTCGTAGAGGTAGCTGCGGCCCCGGTTCATGAAGTCGTTCTCCCGGTAGGCCCACGCCCCGCTCAGGGTAAAGGCCAGCACCGGCCCCTGGTGACGGTGGGTCTGCACCGTCATGCCCGCAGGCATGAAGCCGTGGAGCACATAGAGGCCGTCTTCGGCGTTGACCTGGAGCAGCCGCATCCGCGCCCCCAGCGCGGTGTTCTCCACGAACGGCACGTCGTTGATCCCCACGTGGCGGGCCGACGGGGCCACTTGGTCTAAGAGGCTCATAATCAGAGGCTAGCTGTCCACGCCATCGAGGATTCCGGCTAGCCAGGCGTCGGTTCGGTCGTTGGCGGCTTTGGTCAACTTGGTGGGGAACGCGGTGAATCCGTGGGGTGAGGCTGGGTAGATGGCCAGCTCGGCCGGATTGCCGGCGGCCCGCCATCGGGTGGCCATGAACAGGGAGTCGTCGTAGAGGTAGTCGAGGGTGCCCACGGTGAACAGTGCGGGACACAGGTGGTTGAGGTCGGCGTAGAGCGGGGAGATGTCGGGGTTCTTGCGCCCTTCGGTGTCGTGGTCGCCCACGTAGAGGTCCCGAAAGCCGGTGTTGCCCAGCTTGATCTGTGACGGGGTGCCGCTCAGGTCGTACACCCCGAACACCAGATTGGCCCCGATGAACTCCCCGGCGGCATCGTGGCGGTCGCGCAGCCGCACCAGCGCGGTGGCGGCCAGATTGGCTCCGGCCGAGCCCCCGCCGATGAGCAGCGGCACCGAGCCGAACTCGTCGCGGCCCGGCCCCAGCACCCAGAGCGCGGCGGCCTCGCAGTCGTTGGGGCTGGCGGGCCAGGGATGCTCAGGGGCCAGCCGGTATTGGGCGCTGACCACCGCGATCTGGTGGGTGTCGGCCATGTCCCGGTTTCGGCGGTCGCCCATTCTGGGGTGGCCCATGAAGAAGCCTCCGCCGTGGATGTCGAGGTACACCGCCCGGGCCGGGCCGTCGGGGGCGAAGATCCGCAACTCCAGTTCGTCGCCGGCTGCGGCGGCGTAGGTGCGGACGTCCACATCGTCGACGGCGGCGAAGGACACGAGGTCGCCGCCCAGCGACTCGAGATCTCGGGCTTTGGCCAAGCCCTCGGGAGTCGACAAGTCGTTGACCATCGAGTCGAACGAGAACTTTGACAAGAAGTCCAGGGCTTCGGGCGCGCACTCATCAAGAGCTGGGTCGTAAAGCTGGCTCAAATCCATAAGGTGGTTCTAACATCCTCCCGACTCCCGATTACAAAAAAGGGGAAAACCGTGTCGAGTTCTGGTTCGATTTTGGGGAATTCCGTCGTTCGCGTCGAGGATCCCGGGCTGTTGACCGGCGCAGAGCGCTATTACGACGACTTCACTCCCGAGGGCACCGCCTACGTCACGTTCGTTCGCTCGCCGATGGCCCACGCTTCCATCGAGTCGGTGGACACCAGCGAGGCCGAGGCCATGGACGGTGTGTTGGCGGTGTACACCGGTGAGAACATCGGCCTTCCGGCCACCGCCGGATTCCCGATGCTGCCGGTGTTCGAGCGCCCGCAGATCGCCGGGGAACGGGTTCTGTTCGTGGGCGACATCGTGGCCGCGGTTATCACCGAGACCCGCGAGCAGGGCATGGACGCCGCTGAGGCGGTGTTCGTGGACTACGACCCTCTGCCGGCCAACGCCAACCCCGAGAAGGCACTGGCTGAGGGCGCCGAGGTGCTCTGGCCCCAGAACGAGGGCGGCAATCTGGCCTTCCACACCGAACTGGGCGAAGACGACGGGCTGGCCGAGGCGGCCCACGTGGCCGAGGTGAAGATGGAGAGCCAGCGGCTGGCCGCGGTGCCCATGGAGCCCAACGGCATTTTGGTGGAACCCGGCACCCCCGATGGCGGCATGACCGTCACCTTTCCCAGCCAGGCACCGATCGGCCTCAAGGACGGATTCGCCGGCCTGTTCGGCCTCGATGGCGACAGTGTGCGGCTGATCGCCCCCGCGGTGGGCGGCGGCTTCGGGGCCAAGACCGGCCTTTATCCCGAGTACCTGGTGGCAGCCAAGGCCGCCTTGGAGCTGGGCCGACCGGTGAAGTGGACCGAGTCGCGCTCCGAAGACATGGTGTCGCTGGTGCAGGGCCGGGGTCACATCCTCACCGCCAAGATGGGGTTCGACGGCGATGGCCGCATCACCGGATTGAACCTGCACTGCTTGGCCGACTCCGGGGCCTATCCCGCCATCGGCAGCTTCTTGCCCATCCTCACCCAGACCATGGCCCAGGGCGTGTACCAGATCCCCAAGGTCAGGTTCGTGGGCGACGCGGTGGTCACCAACACCACCCAGATCGCGGCCTACCGGGGTGCCGGTCGTCCCGAGGCCACCCAGATTCTGGAGCGGGTGCTAGACGTGGGGGCTGACGAGCTGGGCATCGACCCCGCCGAGATCCGCCGGCGCAACTTCATCGGCGCCGACCAGTTCCCCTACGCCACCGTCACCGGCGCCAACTACGACTCCGGGGAGTACGAGAAGGCGCTGGACGCCGCGCTGGAAGCTTCCGGCTATGGCGATCTGCGAGCCGAGCAGGCCGCCCGGAGGGACTCCGGCGACTCCAAGCTGCTGGGCGTCGGCGTGTCGGCTTACGTAGAGATCACCGCTCCGCTGGGCCTGCACACCGAGTACGGCCGGGTGGACGTGCTGAGCGACGGCACCGCCGAGATCCGAGTGGGCACCAGTGCCCACGGCCAGGGCCACGAGACGGCATTCTCGATGATCGTCAGCGATCTGTTGGGCGTGCCCATGGAGAACATCAAGCTCATCCAGTCGGACACTGCCGAGATCCCAAGGGGCGCGGGCACCCTGGGCTCCCGCTCGCTTCAGACCGCGGGCAGCGCGGTGTTCAAGGCCAGCGAAGAGGTGCTGGCCCAGGCCAAGGAGCTGGCCGCCCAGCAACTGGAGGCCAGCGCGGATGACATCGTGGTGGGCGAAGGCGGCCTGCACGTGGCCGGTGTGCCCGCTCAGGCCGCGTCGTGGGCCGATCTGGCCTCGGCCGCCGACGGCGGGGTGATCACCCACGAACTCGACTTCGACCAGGGCGGGGCCACCTTCCCGTTCGGGGCCCACGTGGCCGTGGTGGAGGTGGACACCGAGACCGGCGGGGTGGAGCTCCTGCGCCACGTGGCGGTGGACGACTGCGGCACCATCATGAACCCGCTGCTGGTGGCCGGCCAGCAGCACGGCGGCGTGGCCCAGGGTGCGGCCCAGGCGCTGTTCGAGTGGGTGCAGTACGACGAGGACGCCAATCCCCGCACCGCCAATTTGGCCGACTACCTCATGCCCAGCGCGGCCGAGCTGCCCAGCTTCGAGGTGAGCAACACCGAGACGGCCAGCCCGATGAACCCGCTGGGAGCCAAGGGCATCGGCGAGTCGGGCACCATCGGCTCCACCCCGGCCATCCACAACGCGGTGATCGACGCCGTGTCGCACCTGGGCGTGGCCCACATCGACATGCCCACCACCCCCGAGCGCATCTGGCAGGCCCTGGCCGCCAGCTAGCCAGCCCCGGCCTTTGGCCGGGCTCAGTCGAAGTCCAGGCCCAGCAGCTTGATGGCGTTGCCGCGGGCGATCTTGTAGACCGCTTCGGGGTCGAGGTGGCCGAACAGGCGGGTGGCCACCTCTTGAGTGTTGGGCCAGGTGCCGTCGGCGTGGGGGTAGTCGGTCTCGAAGGTGATGTTGTCCACCCCCACCCGGTCGAGCAGGTCGATGCCCACGCTGTCTTTGAAGAAGCAGCCGTACACCTGGCGGTAGTAGTAGTACGACGGCGGCTCGGGGATGTTGCGCCGGGCCTGGCTCCACCCTTGGTGGGTCACCCACACGTCGTCGGCCCGCTCCAGGGCGTAGGGGATCCATCCGATCTGGGCCTCGGCGTACATCAGCTTGAGGTCGGGGTAGCGGTGCAGCACGCCGGAGAACAAGAAATCCACCATCGAGGCCGCGCTGTTGCAGAAGATCAGCGAGGCGGTCACCGCATCAGGGGCATCGTCCGCGGTGGACACCGTGCGGGTGCCCGACCCGATGTGCATGCACACCACGGTGCCGGTCTCCGCACAGGCCCCGAAGAACGGGTCCCAGTAGCCGGAGTGAATACTGGGCAGGCCCAGCCAGGTGGGCAGCTCGCTGAACGCCACCGCCCGCACGCCCCGCTCGGCGTTGCGGCGGATCTCGGCGGCGGCCAGCTCGGCATCCCACAACGGCACCAGGCACAACGGGATCAGCCGTCCCCCGGAGTCGCCACACCACTCCTCCACCATCCAGTCGTTGTAGGCCTGCACGCACAGAAGCGACAGATCCTTGTCTTGGCGCTCGTTGAAGAGCTGGCCGCAGAAGCGGGGGTAGTTGGGGAAGCACAGCGATGCGTCGGTGTGGTTCATCTCCATGTCGTCGATGCGGGCCTGGGGCTGCCAGCAGCCGGGGCGCATCTCGTCGTAGGTGATGCCGTCGGTGGACAGCTCGTCGTAGGCATAGCCGGCTGCCGCGATGAGCCGCTTCACCGAGTAGGTGTGGTCCTCGTACAGCCACCAGGCCACGTCGCGGCCCTCGGTGCCGGGGCGCTCCCTGTACGTGCCTCCGTCGAGAACCACCTCGCCCTGAGGCAGGTACTCGATCCGGGGGCCGACGTCTTGGTACTTGGCCGGCAGCCGGCTCGTCCACAGGTGCGGCGGCTCCACCACATGGTCGTCCACGCTGATGATGCGGGGCATCTCGGTTGTGGCCGGGGTCTCGGGGGCCATGGTCATGCTGGGGTCCACACCGGTGTCTCAGGCATCTTGGCGGCACTCAATGCGGCCAGCACTCGGTCGACGAACTCCGGGACCAGCACATCGAGGTGCGCATTGTTGAACGCCCGGCGGTGGATCACGTCGGCGCCCTTGAAGGCCAACAGGTCGGCGATCTGGTCGATGCAGTTGCCCGGATACCACTTGTAGGTGGCGAACGCGGCCACCGGCTTGTGGTGCAGCGATGGCAGGGTCATCAGCTTGGCCGTGCCGCCGGGGCGGTGCCCGAACAGCACCAGTCCGTCCACCCAGGTACCCACAGCCAGCAGGTCGGCTTCGGCGATCTCGGTGAGCTTCAGCCCGTGCACCGGACGCACTGCCACCTCGTAGCCGGCCCCCCGCAGCTCCCCGCCGATCATCTCCGCCGCCCGCTGGGTATTCCCCGTGCGGCTTTCGAAGATCACCACTGCCTTCATCGCTGAATCCTCATGGCTTGACTTCTAGCAGCTACGCCTCCCAAGTGCCACGATGGTGAGATGGGCAAGTACGGGTACTACGTGATCGACGCCGACGGGCACGGGGGTGAGCCGCCCCAGTGGCGCCATGGGATCAGCGCTGAGTGGCGGCCCCAGATGGTGGAGTACGTGGCCAAGATGAAGGAGATCTACGGCGACCTGCCGGGGACCGGATCGCCGGTACACACCGAGGACGACCAGAACTACGGCGAATACGCTGCTGGCGAGCTGGATTTCGAGACGCCGCTTCAGCGGGAGGGCATGGCGGTGCCCGGTCCCCGGATGACCGACATGGACCTCGAGGGCATCGACGTGACCGTGATGTTCCCGCCGGGATCGGGCGAGGAGTGGGCGCTGGGCGATCCAGGCTTTGCCGACGAGCTGTGCCGGCTACTGAATGACGCCCGAGCCACTTATGCGTCCTACGACCCCGCCCGCTTGAAGCTGGTGGCCAAGCTGCCCCTGATCGACCCGGAGCGGGCCGCCGCCGAGCTGGATCGGTGCTTTACCCAGTATCCCGACGTGTTTGTGGGCATGGTTACCGCTCAGCACGTGTTGGATCGCAACCTGAACCACCCGGCCCTCGACGCAGTGTGGGAGGTGGCCGACAGCCATAGCGCCGCGGTGTGTGTACACGGCGGGGGCCAGGCCCCCGACCAAGTTCCGATCGTTTTGGACCGCTACAACACCCGGCTGGAAAAGCACGCCGTGACCCACCCATTCGGGGCCATGCTGGCCACGATGAACTTCACGGTGGGCGGGATACTGCACCGTTTCCCCAACATGCGGGTGGGCATCATGGAGGCCGGCTGCGGCTGGCTGCCGTTCTGGCTGGAGCGCCTGGATGAGGAGTACGAGCTGATGCCCGACCAGGCCCCCGTTCTGGACCGCAAGCCGTCGGAGTATTTCTTATCGGGACGGTGCTTCGTGGGCGTGGAGTCGACCGAGTCGGCCCTGCCCTACGTGATGGACCAGGTGGGCGACGACATCCTGTGCTACTCGTCGGACTACTGCCACTGGGACTGCGACTTCCCCCACTCGGTGAAGCTGCTGGTGGAGCGCGACGACCTCAGCGACGAGCGCAAGCGCAAGATCCTGACCGACAACCCGGCCAAGCTGTTCGGGATCCCCGTTCCTTCGTAGGTGGTACACACGCGTCCGGGCGGCGGGTCCTGTCGCTCTACGGCGGCCTGGCTGTCGGAGCAGCCAGGTCCGCCTCCGGCGCCACCCCCCGCCCTCGGTTTACTGTCCCATCGCTGAAGAAAATTTGTGGGGTCTGTTAAGGAATCTCGGCATGGAGCATTCGGTGGGTGAAATATATTGAAAATAGTTGTAAGCAAACTGTCACTACCGTCGGTATCTTGGTGGCATGTGCAGTCCTTCGGCACCTTCAACTGGCAGAGAACTGGACAACGACCAGACACCGGGTGGTGCCACTGGCAGCGGGGGGACCTTTACGGACGCAGCGCGAATATGTGACATCGATGAGCGAGCCGAGCCGTGGTTCGTCTCCTGCCGATGGCTGGGCGGCGCCGCCAATGCGTACTGCGGTTCAAAGCGGATGAACGATGTGGCGAGCCGCACACCGAAACCCTGGCGACGCAGGGACTGCAGCAAGCACTTTGCTGTGCGGGGGGCTCCGATCACCTACTGCAGCAATATCGCGCGGTCGAATTGGATGATCGCCATTTGCCTGTGCAGCATTCATTTGAAAGGCACGTCGCCCATAAGGATTCATAAGGGCTTGAGGTTCAGCCAGAAGTCTGCGTGGTGCATGGCCTTCCACATTCCGCGAGTGTGGTTGCTGACGTGTGATGGCCCCTTCGTCGGCATGGTCGATGCCGGAGACTGCTACTCGGGCGGCAAGGAGTCGAACCACCACAGGGCCCAGAAGCTGAACACCCGGCGCGGCACGGTTCGCAAAGTTGCGGGGACAGAAGCCAAGGGCACTACAGCCAGCGAAGTCCTCGTTGAGGTCATGGGTCACGCCGATGAGCGGTCGCTGACCAGCATTGTCTCCAGTGAAGCCCAGTCCGGCGCTACGGTGTTCACCAATGAGTGGCAGGCGTACAACCGGCTAAGGAAAATGGGCTATAAACACCGATCTGTGGCCCGTATCGCAGGCCAGCAGATGGACGGGATGGCCCGCCCAAGCGGTTTCGGGGCAGCTTGGGCGAGCATAGAGCGCTGGGACCAGCGTACATCCCCCAACATGTCGTCGGAGCATGTGAACCATTGCGTTAACAGGCTTAAAGGCAGGAACAACATTAGGGCGATGAAACTAGGGGGCCGTACTGCTAGGCAGATGGAGGACGAGCGACTCACTCATAGGGAACTGGTCGCGAACGAATTACGAGAGAAGAGTATGAGGGAGGCGGCAATATGATTGAGCAAGAAGTCAGGCTGAAGATAGACCAAATGCTGAGAAACAGCGGGTGGATAATCGACCCTGAACACGCGGAGAGGAACGTATACGTAGAAAATGCGTTAAAGCCAAAACTTACGCGACTCGCCGCAGAACGACTGGGCAACAAGAAACCGGATTATACCTTCTTTCATAGGGGCAGACCGATCGCGGTTCTTGAGGCCAAGAAGGAAGGGGCTACTTTAGATAAAGCCTTGGCTCAAGGGGTAGAATATGCCGAGAAGCTAGAAGCAAATATAGTTTTCGCTTTCAACGGGCGAAAGCTGCAATCTCTTCATATACCTACGCGTAACTCACTTTACTACAACGACATGGAAGTGTCATCTTTTCCACAGCCGGACAAGTTAGCACAATACCATGACGAGAATTCAAATAAGATTCGTAGTGCATCAGAGCAAGTAATCACCTCCAGAGATCAATTGATAAGTCTGATCTCGACTTGGAACGATCTTCTGAGAAGTTCGGGGATGAGAAGTGGTGTAGAGCGATTCACTGAATTTGCTAATATTCTGTTTCTGAAACTGCTGAGCGAAGCAGAGTCTGATGATGGATTATGGGGCAATCTTCTGAAGCAGGATGAGCACAGAATTGTCTCTTATGTCAACGGCTTTGTGATCAAGCAGCTGGAAGATCGGTACGGAAGTGAGGTTATTTCTGAAACAAAAATCGCCGATGGAAGGGTTTTGCGGCGAATCGTATTGGAACTGAACTCCCTAAGCCTATCAAGTGTTGATGAAGACGTGAAAGGCTTAGCATTCGAGCATTTCATCCAAAAGACAACCACTCAGAACGACCTTGGAGAGTACTTCACGCCCCGGCATATTGTCAGATTCATGGTAAAACTTGTTGATCCTGAATTCGGACATACAGTGTTTGATCCGTTCTGCGGCACTGGCGGATTTCTGGTTGAATCTTACAGACACCTCAGCCAGAAATCTGGCAGATCACCCACGAACACTGAGATATTGCAGACCAAGACCATCTTTGGCCAGGAAATCACCAGCAACGCGCGGATAGCCAAGATGAATATGATTTTGTTTGGGGACGGCCACTCTGGAGTGACACAAACCAACAGCATAACGAATTCTCCAGAAAGGGAATACAATGTAGTCCTATCCAACATCCCATTCTCGCAGAAACTTCCAGATGATGAGATACGCATGGTGGACAGCAGTGCTTTAGACGCTGACGAGGCTTGTCTTTTGCGATGCTTCAATTCTCTATCAGACGGAGGCAGTATGGCAGTGGTTATACCCGAAGGGCTTGTGGTTAAACAGGAATCATAGGGATCTCTGGATAAGACTATTTAGGGAATCAAGAGTTCGAGTCATTGCCAGTTTGCCGAGAGGCTGCTTCGCGCCGTACACCGAGGCAGCAACTAGAATGGTGTATTTGACAGACAAGAATATCTCCCATACTGACTGGTTCTATTATGCAGGTATAGTCAACGACGGGTACACAGATATTAGATTCGATACTTCTCCAGAGAAAATCGACGATCTGCAGAATCTTCTCTTCTTTTATTCAAACAATAGTGAACCTGTACAAATCCAAGACGAACTCAAGCGTCTAATTTCCGTTGTTGAAACTCGTGATTTGGACAACGTGTTTGCTGCGCTCACCAATTCGCTTTGGCACGCCCCCGAGGATACCGAATGTACTCTCCTGCGACACGTAGCGGTGTTAGAGAATGGAAAGTCGATAACAGAAAACGATGCTTCGCCAGGAAGTATCCCGGTGATCGCAGGTGGAAAGTCGAGTCCCTATACTCACAGCGAGTATACACACAAGGGCAACGTTTTTACCGTTAGTAAGAGCGGTGCATACTCTGGCTATGTCTGGTGGCATAGTGGCCCGATATGGGCATCTGACAGCATCGTAATACGTAGTAAAGATGAGTCTGAGTACTTAACTTCTTATCTGTACGCCTGTGTCAAGAGCCGTCAGAATGAGATCTATACTAGGCAACAGGGGACGGGCCAGCCACATATCTACCGGAATCACATAGAAGCAATTCCCATTCCTGCTATACCTATTGAAAATCAAAGGGAACTTGTTAGGGATTATTTGGATGCACTAGCAGAATATGAAGCGCAGAAGGAATTACTGGATACAGAGCATGAGAGACTTCTTAATGCGGTCAGAGTGACATAATATTGGATAGACTTATACACCTAATTAGACAGGGTATGGGTTTGTGACCAGGCGTTATGCTATTACTAGCGCGGGACCTATATACAGAACTAGACAAACCGTGAGTTAGGCCGCGATTTGGTAGTGGCCGGGCGTCCGAAGTCTCCGTAGTGTGGTCCACTCGTAGTAGGGCGCTCGGCCATTTCCGCGTGCTGGCTCGGATCGGATATTTGGAGTCTTCGGGCCGATCTCCGTATTACTGATAGGGACCACACAAATTTCCTATCCGGAGACTTGAAATGAACAGAAACCCACTGAAAATAAACTGTCACAGGTGCGTGGTAACGTGGCGTCCCATGAGCGAGTCACGAAAGCGCCACACAGAGCCGGGACGGGCCGACCGCGACGGCATCTCGTATATCGAGTTCTTCAAGCGGTTCCCCGATGACCTAGCCGCCGAGGCGTGGTTCGAGGAGCAGCGCTGGCCCAACGGCACGGCCTGTCCCAAGTGCGGGAGCATCGACGTGGCGAGGGTGAAGTCCCGCAGGCCCATGCCCTGGCGGTGCCGGGATTGCCGGGGCTACTTCTCGGTGCGCTACGGGACTGTCATGCAGTCATCCCGGCTCGGCCTCCAGGTGTGGCTCCTGGCCATCTACCTGCTCTCCACCGGGCTGAAGGGCACCAGCAGCCTCAAGCTGCGCCGGGACCTCGGCGTGACCCAGAAGACCGCCTGGTACCTGGCCCACCGGATCCGCGAGGCCATGAGGATCGAGGACTTCGACTTCTGCGGACCCATCGAGATCGATGAGGCGTACTTCGGCGGCAAGGAGAAGAACAAGCACCGCCACAAGCGCATGAAGGCCGCTGGCGGCACCGTCGGGAAGATGATCGTGCTGGGCATCAAGGACCGCTGCTCCAACCGCGTGTCGGTGAGGGTCATCCCCAACACGAAGGCGGTCACGTTCATGGCGATGGTTTCCGACCACGCCGCCCCCGGCACCGAGGTCTTCTCCGACGAGCACCGCAGCTACCTCCGCCTCCCCAAGCTGGGCTACAAGCACTCGTCGGTTCGGCACAAGGTCGGCCAGTACGTGGACGGCCTGGCCCACACCAACGGGATCGAGTCGCACTGGGCCAACATGAAGCGCGGCTACCACGGCACCTACCACCAGATGTCGTGGGAGCACCTCCAGCGGTACGCCGACGAGTTCTCCCACCGCCACAACGTCAGATCGATGGACACCGGGGACCAGATGGCCGACATGGTCGCTAGGATGGACCACAAGACCCTCCCCTACAAGGAGCTGATCGCCAATGGAACACGGGCCAGAAGAGCAGCCGACCGAGGATGAGCTGGGGGAGCTTGCCAAGGCCCTGTTCAAGCTCCCGCCCGATGCGGTGGATACGTCTGACCTCGAAGAACAGGGCGAGCCACCCCACTAAACTGTCTCTGTGAAAGCGAAATTTACGGGTCTGGAAGATCTGGAGTGCCAGCGGCGCGAGGAGGAAATCGCGACGTTCAGCGCTGTGGCATCCGATGAGCGGATACCCCTCCAGGATCGAGTCAACTCCCAATACCTGGCCGAGGTGCTGCGGGGGGAGAGGGATCCCGCCGACTTTGAAGTTCTACTTGGAGTAGGGGAACCCGCGTATAGCGCGTAGGTGATTCTCCAGGATCATCCTCTGGGTGTTGTCCCCCTCCTCGGCCATAGCCCGCTCAAGCAGCTTCCCCACGGCCTTGTACAGATAGTCCAGCCTCGTCTGCTCGTCAACCCTCATTACCATGTCTTCGCGTTCTTGCTCCATACCCGGTTGCTAACACGCTGAATTAGCCATAGGCAATTCTCACGGGAGGCCCCAGCACCGGCTCGCCCCACACTCAACCAGGGGGCTATAGTCGCCAACGTCGTGGAGTGCAGCGCCTTTGCGCGGCACAGCCGAAACAGAAGCGGAGGGTCCGCCTTGCGCGGTCCCCTTCGGTTCGGCTGTGCCTGCACTCCACGACAGAGGCAGATTCACCGACCGAAGGGGGCCACCCGAATGGGGCCGTTCCGTGTTCCCGCAGCCGTGGCGCTGCTGGTGACCGCAGCGCTCTCCCCCGGCTACGGCACAGCCGACGACGGATACCCCGACAGAGACGGGCTGATCCAGATGGTCGAGGATCGGGACGAGCTGATCCGCCAGCAGGAGGATCTGCTCAATTCCTACCGATGCCTGTTCGACGTGGACACCCATATAGTTCCGGGCGGGTGTGCCCCTGAGCCGACCCCTGCGGTGTTCCCCAACGACCACGTCCTCGACGGATGGGAGGCCGCATTCGTGACCTGCCACTGGGCACCCATCGGCACTGGGCGGGCTACGACGTGGCACCTGGTGATGCTGGCGACGGTCGCAGCGGATGAGCCGAGGCCGTGGGAGCGGTGGCACGGCCTCGATGTGGAGTGGAGTGCGCGCGGGGATGGGCACGAGGTGTCGGAGGGTCCCATCCCGCTATCGCTGGGCAGAAGCGACTTCCCCAACGGCGGACGTACCCTGGAGCTGTACTACGAGCTTCCCGTGTACGGCCACTACGAGAGCGAGAGCATCGCAGACGAGTACAGCGCCCACGAATCGGGCGGAGAGGTGCCCCTTGTGTGGTACCTGCTGGACGGCGGGGAGCGGATCCCGATTGACGAGCCGGATCTGGATGCCGAGTGGGAGTGCGGCCTGGTCTACGACAGCCTCCTGACGTATGAGCAATGGGGAGCGCGCTCCACTTTCATCAACGTGTGCGTGAACAACGACGGGCGGGATTCAGATGAGTGCCTGGCCGAGGCGCGCTCGGATAGCGGATCCCTGGACTGGAGCCGCTGGGACTACTCCAACATATGCGGGTATCAGAGGTGCTGAGAGGGGCTACGGAAGCCCTTTCTTTTGGGATGTCCGGGGCGACAGCCGTATCCTGATGTATGACCAATACGAATTACGGCCAAACGGTGTACGAACGGGATGACGGCAGGACTGGGGTCCGGCGGTTCGGGGCGGACAGAGACTCCAAGGTGTTTGACCGGCGCAACGATGCCATTGACTACGCCGTGAAGCGGCAGAACGAAGAGGGCGGGTCGCTCAACATCCTGGATGACGACAGCGGGCAGTTCGAGGCCCACTAGGCGACCTGGGGTTGTCTAGTTCTGTATATAGGTCCCACTAGCGCCACCGATTCTCTTGAAGGGAGAAAGACACAGTGAATTGGCTCGACTTCACCTTCTGGTGGATTGAATGGCCGTTGAAGGTGACTGTCACTGCGATCTTGGTGACTGCCATATTGCTGTTCTGGAACAACGTCTTGGCACTGGTGTTCCGAGGCACTGCCCTGACTAGGACTACATCGTTGCGGGAGGACGGCACGTACGAATACGTGCCGACTGACGGCATGGGGTATCGCCACGGGTGGCGGGGACAGTTCGGCCAAGGCGGAAAATTCCATCACCTGTTCAAGTGGTACGGATGGTTCTGGTTCAAGAGGGGGTGAATGAGGCCGCTGGTAACGTAGGGGGTATGAGCAACACGACCTTGGCCATGTACGCAACCATGATCTCCATCGCCCTTCCGGTCGTTATCGTGTTCGTCGTCGGCTTGATGCAACAGCATAGACGGCGATGGGACATAAGACGCCGCTTGCTATCTTGGCCCCGTGCCACACGGGATGTTGGGGATTACCGAGGGTCGCGGGTAGCTTGAAGACATGGGACCGGAGCGCGAAAATGCCGTGTTCGACATCTTGAAGATGATGGCTGGGATGCTGACCAACCTGGGCGAGCGCGGATGGAATCGCTGGAGGAGCGCGGCTCGGAACCGGCAGACGGATGATCCATGAAGAGCATCAAGCCGAAAGACATCATAGTAGGAGATGTGATCGGACACCGCGACAAAGAGATGGTGCTGAAGGTCAAGGAAATCGTTTCGGCGAGCGGGCGGACGACGTTCTACGGCACCGACATGGCGGACGGCACTAAGAGCGCCTATTCGTCCGACGACAGGTTGGTTCCCAGGCTTTCAAGATTCGTGCTGATCGAAAGGCGTTCCGACTGAAGTCAGAGATGGTCGCCACTTCGCCCGGTTGCGAGACCAACTCTGCGACCGGTTCGTGGCCGGAGTAGTCCGGAGTAGTACTGCATACCGGCCCACGGTCGCTCAAGCTCGACGACAGCAGCGCCGCTGCCCGTACCTGCTCCCTCTGGGTGCAAGTGGAGTGCCGGGGTCCGTACCTTTTCTCTTGCTACGTTCGGTAGTTCTTCTGAGCTCTCTCGATTAGTTGACTCAGGAGTTCTCTGTGTTCCGAGAGGTCTTCTGGCCGGATGCTCGGCCTATATCCGGTCCTATTCGTATAGGGCAGCGTGTCTAGGCCGGATTCTGCGATCAGGTTGGTCACTTCTTCAGATTGAGAAATGGTGGGGAAATCAAGGTTTACCTGTTTCCTGCGAGGATGCATCTTCACATAGTTCGTGGCAATTCCGCTCTTGTGCAGGCCGATGTAGTGCTTCCGGTATCCGAGTTCAACGCCAGGATCTAGCTCCTGGACCAGCTTGTGGATCTGATCGACGAGAGAGAGCATCTCTGATGAAGACCGTTCGATCCAGTATGACCGGTCAGTTGGCTCCCCAGCGTCCTCTTCATCGGTTCCCAGTGTTGAGTGGTCGAGGACTTTTGTGAATACAAGCGTCATCTCCTCTTCGGAAATCTGGAGCGCGCTCAATTGGATGGCAATGATGGGTATGAACCCGTTGAAAAGGCTGATGACGTTGAAGAACCTGCTAGTGATGTCCTCAGCTACAAGGACGGCGATGTGCTCGTACTGGGGATAGCGACGTCGTTCGGAATCCCAATACTCGATGGTTCGGATGATGTGAGTTTCATCTGTCGCGCCGAGCTGAAGCTCCACCTCGTAGCGGGTTGTGCCATCGGGGTCGGCTAGCAGCATGTCAAGTCGTCCAGAGCGCGGCTGTTGCCGTTCGACATCCCTGACAATGAGTTCTCCCAAATTCAGCAGCGAAGGGTTCTCTGCAATTTGCCTTTGGAGCCACTTCTCGTTCAGCGTCGGGTGGCCCTTCAGAGTGATCTGGGTGTGCGGCCTATAGCGCAAGCGATCCTTCGTTTCCGATTCCATGAGCGAGGAGGATATCTAGTCGCCGTGACAAAGCGCCTTAGTCGGTCCTCGGGCCGAACCAGTCGGGGAGGTCTAGTGGGGGGTGGGGGAGTTCGGTGATGCCGCGTTCTTCGAGGATGGCGGCGTGCTCGGCTTTGTCGGCGGGGGCGGGGCGGGAGTCGCCGAAGTAGATCTCCAGGATCTCGGCGCCCTCGTCGCTCACTTTGATGGGGCCGAATGTGGCCAGGTGGGGGAGCTTGATGAGGGTTCCGGCCCGGCACACTTCCTCGTCGAAGGTGACCTCGCCGTCGATGACGAATATGAAGTGGTCGCTGTTGTGGCCGTGGCGCTCCAGCACCAGGCCGGGGTCGTAGCGGGTGTGGTACACCGCTCGCTCCTGGGTGAGCTCCATCAGCTTCAGCCAGACCGAGACCCGGCGGCCGTCGGCGTGCTGCTGGCTCTTCACCTCGGCGAAGTCCATGTCTTCGGCGTGGATGTAGGACACCTGGGGTTGTTGTTCGCCCATTATCGGAACATCTTCAGCGACCGGCTGTCGGAAGTGTCCTCAGGCCGCTCGTCGGCTGCCGACTCGATCGGGTTCAGCTCATCGGGCGGGGTGAGGGCCAGGCTGATCGGGGAGTCCAGCTCGAAGGGGTCATGGAGTCCCAGCTCATCGCCGATGTCCCGCAGGGCGGGCAGCACCTCGGTGCCCATCAGCTCGATGCACCGCAGGGAGTCGTCGTGGTTGACATCTCCGTCGTTGCCCCACAGCATGAGGATCGACGGGCGGCAGGTCTCCAGCACCACCCGCAGTTCGGCGATCACCTCATCGGGGGTGCCGGCCACGATCTCCCGAGCGGCCAACTGTTGCTCAAACGGGGCGGCCCGAGAGCCTCGCACCTCGGCGTTGGCCATCTTGGCGTAGTCCAGCCGACGAGCCGACGACCCGTAGCCCGACGGGCTCACCCAGTAGGGGTGGCCGATGCCGGTGAACTCGCCCTGCATCCACATGAACTCCCGGGCGTTCTCGCGGGCCTTGTCGCCGTCCTTTTGCACATGGACCCTCAGCAAATAGCCCCGATTCTCCGGTCCAGGCTCATAGCCCACCGCTCGGGCCGCTTGGTCGTAGATCTCCCACAGCTCTCCGGTGAGGTGCAGGGGCGTGTTGAGCGAGATGTAGGGGTAGCGGTGCTGGGCGGCCCAGCGGATGGTCTCGGCGCTGAACACGCCGGGCACCCAGATGCGGGGATGGGGCTTTTGCAGCACCCGGGCCCAGGGGTTGACCACCCGGTACTGGAAGTGCTCGCCCTCCCAGGAGAACGGCCCGTCGTCGGTCATGGTCTTGACCAGCAGGTCGTGGGCCTCGTTGAACCGCTCCCGGTTGTAGGCCGGGTTGGCGTTGAGGCATACCGACTCCTGCCCTGCCCCCCGCACGATGCCCGAGATGAGGCGGCCCTTGGAGATCATGTCGATCATGGCGATCTCCTCGGCGAACATCAGCGGGCTGTCGTAGGTGGGCAGCGGATTGCCCAACTGCACGATCTTGGCGTTCTCGGTGATGGCGGCCAGGATGCTCGACATCACAGTGATGCGGGCCTGCATGCAGAACGGGGCGTTGTGGTGCTCGTTGACCATTATCCCGTCGAAGCCCACCTGATCGGCCAGCTTGTACTCCTCGATGCGCTCGTTGAACAGGCGGCTGCCCTCTACCGGGTCGTAGTACTTGTTGGAGAACATCACCGAGGTGAAGCCCTCCTTCAGCCCCTCGTCGGCCGGGTAGGCGCTCATGGGCTGCTCGGTGAAATACGACAGGAACATCAGCTATTTCCTCCAGTGATTTGTGCAGTACCGACTGAAGATCCGGTGTCTCCAGTGATGATGGCGGCGAGCGATCCGGTGTCTCCAGTGATGATGGCGGCGAGCGATTCGGGGGCTTCCAGATCGACGGCGTGGCCGCAGTCGGGAACGATCTCCAGACGGGCGTCGGGCAGAGCCTCGACGTAGGCGTGGGCGCACTCCAGGGGGACCACGGCATCGTTGTCGCCCCACACCACCAGGGCGGGGACGGTGACGCCTCCCAGCAGGGGCCGCAGGCGGCGGTTGTACATGTAGGGCTTCCACCCCACCCGGGTGGTCATCTCCCGGTTCATGTCCCACACCAAAAGGGTGTCGTCGCCGAGCGGATGCTCGTCGGGGTTGTCGCCGTTGCTGTGGAAGATGGACTCGAAGGCCTCGGTACTGGAGAAGGCGGCCTCCACATAGTTGGAGTGCGACACCAAGAACTGGTCGTAGATGCGGCCATTTTCGGGCAGCAGCCCCGCTGCTCCCACCAGGACGAGCCGTTTGAGCAGCTCCGGCGCCATGGTGGCCAGCTCAGCCGCCACCCATCCCCCGAAACCGCAGCCCACCAACTCGACTGGCCCGAGGTCCTTGGCCCGCAGCCACTGGCCCACCAACAAGGCCAGGTCCCGGGGATGGCGGGCCCAATCGGGCCGATCTGATCCCTCCGGCCCGCCATAGCCCGGCAAATCCAGCGCATGAACGGTGTAGTGGGCAGCCAGGGCCTCGTGAACGGGCATCCACCCGGGGTTGCCGAACGAGTGGTGCAGCATCACCAGCGGATCCCCCGACCCCCCGGTGTACTCCCGCATCCCCAGCCCGGCGACAGTGGTCGTCACGGTTTGCATCGCCATGACGCTATACCGCTCGCGCCATCAGCCGCCGGGGTTGGCGGGGAGGTGGTCGAATTCTCCGGTGGGGCGGGTGCGGGTGTACTCCTCGACGATGGGGCGAAGTTGGGTGGGACTGGCGCCGTGGAGGATGACGCCGTCGCAGCCGAGGTCGAACTGGCCCCGGATCTTCTCGACGCACTGGGCGGGGGTGCCGGTGGCGGCGGGGGCGAGCCACTCATCAGGGATGAGGGTGGCGATGTGCTCGAGCTGCTCGGTGGTGGCCACCTGATCGATGGCGCCTTGGAAGTTGGCCACCAGCTCGTCGGCGAGGAACCGCTCCAGTGCGGCCTGGTCCCAGTTGTTGGTGCGGGCCATCAGCTCGGGGTAGCCCTGGAGGTAGGTGGCCATGCGGCCCACCGTCTTCTTGAGCCGGATGTTCTCGGGCAAGTGGTCGCCGATGGTGGCAAAGCAACTCCACACCTTGACCGAGGCCGGATCTCGACCTGATTCTTCGGCTGACCGCTTGACGGCGCCCACCACTCGGGCAGTGGTCTCGTCGGTGAAGAACGTGTGCAGCATCACCGCGTCGAAGCAGCGTCCGCCCAAGGCCAGGGAGTTGGGGCCGAAGGCGGTCAGGGCCATGGGGATGTGCTCGCTGCTGGCCCCCATGAGGGTCAGCACCGGGTAGTTGCCGATCGGGCCTTCGTGGTTGAAGATGGCCTCGCCTTGCCAGAGACGGCGCATGACGCCCACGAAGTCCTCCATCTGGGCAGTGGTGATGGGAGGCAGGCCGAAGGCTTGGGAGAGGCGGTCGACCCCCCGGCCGAGCCCCAGGCAGAAGCGCCCGCCGGTCAGCTTGTGCATGGTCATGGCGTAGGCCGCGGTCACCACCGGATGGCGGGTGTGGTGGTTAGTGGCCGCGGTGGCGATCCCCATGCTCTCAGCGGCCACCCCTACCGCACCGGAAAGGGTGGCCGCCTCTTTGATGTTGAACCGCTCGCTGATGAATACATTGCCAATGCCCAACTTCTCAGCTTGGCGGACTTCGTCGATCAACTCCCGGGGAGACTCGGGTGCCCCGGCCAGGGTGTAGAAGCCAAGCTCGTTCATCTGGGCCATTTGGGGCTCTCCTCTTGGTTTTGCGGGCGGGTTGCAGGTTAGGCCAAGCCGTTGGTTGAAGCCTTAGCCGGAATGTGTCACCGGGGGTTCCTAGGATGGCGGGCCTATGGAGATTGCCCTCGTCATCGTTGTTGTGGTTCTTGTGGCTGCCCTCGCCCTCGTCGTGGTGCGGGGGCGCCAGTCAGGCAGTGTGGCCGGGGCTGACGACCAGAGAACTCGGGCGGCTCAGCTGGAGGTCCAGCTTGAAGAGAGGGACCGGCAGCTAAGTGAGGTATTGGGCGAGCGCGACGCGGCTCGGGCCGAGAGGGATGAGGTGCGCGGTGAGCGGGAGGCTGCTCTCCGGGAACTGGCCCAGGTGAAAGCTGACCATGAGGCTCGAATCGAAGTGCTGACCGAGGCTCAAAAGCAGTTGGAGACTCAGTTCAAGGGCATCGCCGATGATGTGACCAAGGCCAACAGTGAAGCGTTTCTCAAACAGGCCAAAGCGCAATTCGAAGATCAGAAGAAGTTGGGTGAAGCCGACTTGAAGCAACGCCAGCAGGCCATCGACGAGTTGGTGAAGCCGGTCAAAGAGAACCTGGCGAAGTTCGAGCAGCAGGTCGTCGCCATGGAGAAAGACCGCAAAGGGGCCTACGACGTGCTGCGGAACCAGGTTGGCCAATTGCGGGACACGGCTCAGGGTCTCAGCGAGGCCCTGCGGTCCCCGCAGATGCGAGGGCAGTGGGGGGAGCAACAGCTCCGCAACATCCTGGAATTGTCTGGGTTGAGCGAGCGCATCGATTTCGTCGAGCAGGACACCATCGAGTTAGGCGAAGGCCGGGGAAGACCCGATGCGGTGGTCCACATTCCGGGCGGTCTGGAGGTGGTCATTGATGCCAAGACTCCGTTGAGCTCCTACCTCGACGCGCACCACTCCGATGATGAACAGCGCCAGAGCGAGTTGTTGAACAGCCACGCCAACACGCTTCTGGGCCACGCCAAGACTTTGGGCGACCGGGACTATGCCGCGGCCGTCGATGGGTCGCCCGACTTCGTGGTGATGTTCGTGCCCGCTGAGCCCATTCTGGACGCAGCCATGGACGTGAAGCCCACGCTGTGGGAAGACGCCTGGCAAAAACATCGGGTGCTCATTGCCACTCCTGGCTTGTTGCTGGCTTTCCTCCGGACTGTGGCGGTGGCATGGCAGCAGCAGGATCTTCAGGAAAACGCCCAGAAGATCGCCGACGGGGCGGCCGACCTGTACGACAGCTTGAGGATTTACGCCGGCCATGTTGATGGTGTGGGCAAGGGGCTGAGCCGAGCAGTTGACGCCTACAACAGGAGCATTGGCTCGCTGGAAGGCCGGGTGCTTCCTCGAGCCCGCAAATTTGAAGACTGGGGCGTGGTCGTTGGCGGCAAGCAAATCGAGTCAGCCACCTCAGTAGAGGCGATCGCTCGGCCCGTCGCAGCTCAAGAGTTGGTTGAGGCCACAGCCGAGCCGGCCGCACCGGAACTGACGGAGGCGGAGGGCGACTGAGTGGTTGCTAGCCGCCAGTGAGCAGGCGTGGGGGAATGAGCCACTCCAGTTCGCCGGAGTTGTCGATGTTGAGATTTACACGGGCGATAGCGCCGGTGGGCATGCGCAGTTCGGCCCCCGTCATGTACTCCAGGGTGCTGGACATTGTCGGCTCATGCCCGACCAGCATGAGCACCGGAACCTGCCGGCGACAAGCCAGGGCGACCATGTGATCGACCGAGCCGTAGTAGAGCTCGTCGGCGGTCTCGATCGGACAGGTCCAGTTGCCGGCCGTCACCGCCAGTTCAAGGGTTTGACGGGCCCGAGTCGCCGGTGAGCACAAGACCAAATTAGGAACATGGCCGGCCTCGGCGAGAAAGGTGCCGACGGCGGCTGCTGCCCGGCGGCCCCGTTCGGACAGCGGCCGGTCGAGGTCTTCGGCCCACTCGGCATCCCAATCGGATTTGGCGTGCCTCAAGAAGATGACCGCTGACATGCCGCAATACGCTACGCGTGTGGAGCAGTCGGTGTACGACGCAGTGGGCGGACAGCCGTTCTTCGACCAGCTGGTGGACCGCTTCTACGACGGGGTGGCCGATGACCCGGTGCTCCGGCCCTTGTATCCCGAGGATCTGGGCCCCTCCCGGCATCGACTGGCCGGGTTCTTGGCCCAGTATTGGGGCGGGCCCCCGGACTACAGCGCCGAGCGAGGCCATCCTCGGCTGCGAATGCGCCACGCGCCGTTTGAGATCGGCGGTGCCGAGCGGGATGCCTGGATGGGCCATATGCGGGTGTCGCTGGCTGCGGCAGAACTGCCCGAGGAAATCCGCACCGCCATGCTGGACTACTTCGAGTCGGCCGCCACCCACCTCATCAACAAGCAGCCGCCCGAGCCGCCTTCTGACTCTCGGAGGCTCCCTCTCAGCTAGCTGACGGCGCCATCGCGACCTGGTCGGCGATGACCGGTGATGGCCGGCTCACCGTTTCCAAGTCGATGCTGTACAGCTCGGCCACGTTGGACAGGGTGAGTTTGCGGCGGTCGGCCTCGCCCACCCCCGCCTCGTCGAACTCCTGGGTGGTGAACTCCCGAGATCGGGGCCAGGTGGCCGCTCCGTGGGGGTAGTCGCTGGACCACATGAAGTGGTCGCTGCCGGTGAACCGCAGGTTGTTCAATCCGATGGGGTCTTCGATGTAGGTGAGGTACACGTTGCGGCGGAAGTACTCCGACGGCTTCATGGTCAGCGTGTCGTCGATCCGGCTCCAAGCGCCGCTGTAGGTCAGGTCGAGCCGCTGCTCCAGCCGGGCGGCGTAGTCGATGCCCCCTTCGGCGGCCACGATCCGCAGGTCGGGATGGCGTTCGAACACCCCAGCAGCGATCAGCTCGGCTGTGGTGTGGGCCAGCTCATCGCGCGCCGCGATCCCGAAGTAGTAGGTGCCCTCCACAGTCACGCCGTATTGGTTGATGGCCTTGGTTTGGTGGCCGCCGAAGATGTGGATGGAGACGGGCATCGACCGCTCGGCGGCAGTGGCCCACAGCGTCTCGTAGCGGTCGGAGAAGAAGCTGTACTCCCGGGTGGCCGGGGGGGAGCTCCAGATGATGGCACCCCGCAGCCCCATGTCACCGCAGCGATTCAGCTCGGCCACCCCCACCTCGACATCCCAGGTGGGGACCATGGCGATACCGATGATCCGGTCGGGGTCGACAGCGCAGAACTCGGCCAGCCAGTCGTTGTACACCTGGATGCAGGCCAGTTGGAGCTCGACATCATCGTATTGCAGAAGCGACAAGCCGGCGGTGGGGTAGACGACGTCGGCCACGGTGTCGTCTACCCACATGTCGGCCAGACGGGTTACCGGATCGTGCCCGCCGGTTGCCCCGACCCAGGCATCGGGATCCTCGGCCAAGAGGGCGTCCACTTCGCCCTGCGTTATCCCGGCATTGCGCGACAGAGTCAGATTCACTCCCCGGCCCATCTCCGGTGCCTCGAAGTACCAGTAGTGGTTGCCAGGATCTTGCACTGCCCGGGGGGCTCGCTCCCTCAGCCGTCGAGGCAACCGCTCCAGCCATAGGTCGCCCGGTTCGACCACATGGGAATCCGATGAAATCAGCACGTCGGCAACAGTACCGGCTCGGGGGTTGCGGTTGCCTCAGGAGGGAGAAAGGTGGGAGGTGGCTCCTCGGCCCAGCACCCGCAGGAACACGCCGGAGCGGGGCTTGGGGGAGAAGAAGCTCGACTTGGGGGGCATGAGGCCGCTTTCATCGGCCACCGCCATCAGCTCCCGCACCGTCATGGGGTGCAGCGCGAATCCCACCCGGTTCTCGGTATCGCACCGTCGGGCGAGCTCGTCGAAGCCGAGTGAGGCGGGAAGGTACTCCACTGCGCCGGGCAGGCCGAGCTCGTCGGCACCGAGCACAGGGTTGAGGATGGATCGCCGCAGCCGCTCTACATCCAAGCCGTTCACCGCGCCGTTGCCCGCAGCCGGGGGCAGCTCCACCTGGTGCCACGAACCCCCCAGGTACAGCCCGGCCATTCCTCTTTCCTGGGGACGGGCCTGCATTGAAGAGAAGGCCGGTGTCACCTTCGTCACGTCATCCAGTGCGGCCAGGCAGTCTTCAGGACTGCGGGCGTGCTGGTCGACGGCGAGTCGATGGAAGGCCTGCACATGGAGCTGATCGTCGGGGAACACCACGGCCAATGTTCGAGCCAGAACCGGGTTGTTGGGCTCGGCTGCGCTGGCTCGCACTGCGGCGGCTGAGCGGTGGTGGCCGTCGGTGACGTACAACACCTGGTTGTCGAAGGCCGCGGCCAGCGACTCTGTGTAGTCGTCGGGAACCGTCCACACCTGATGACGAACTGCGGTGGATCCGAACTCCAGGTCAGCGGGCGCGGCGGCGGTGATATCGAACAGCTGGTTGTAGAGCTCCGCGGTCGATCGAACGGCCATGGCCACCGGACTTGAAGTGGCGCCCACGCCTTGAAGATGGGTGGTGAGGAGGTCAGCCCGCTCGTCGTGCACGTTCTCGTGTATGCGAATTCGACCGTCGTCAAAGCCCTGAACCGGCACGGTGCACACCACACCGGTCTGCATGCCCTGCTTGTGGGTCAGGCGGTAGAGATAGAACGCCGGTCGCCCGGTGGGTACGAATGCCTTGGCGTTGAGCAACCGGGTGAGGGCGGCGGCGCCTTGCGTCACCAGCTCTTCATGTGAGAGGTCGGTGTTGTCGAAGAGATCCTCACGGCTTCTGGTGACGTTCATGTAGCTATAGGGATTCGATGCCACCAGGGCTTGGCGCTGTAGCGGTGACAGATTGTCGTAAGCCCGGCTGATTACCCGTTCAGCCCAATCGGGATGCACCACCCAGCCAGAAAAGGGCGCGACCAGCGACTCGCTCACCGCCTGATCGGCACCGGTGGGGCGTGCGCTGGTCACTGGGCCTCTGCCGAGTGAGTGTCGAGCACCGAGGCGCAGATCACATGCTCAATGGATCCGAGGGCGTCAAGCAGCTCGCCGTCAATGGCTCCGGCCACTTCGATGATGGCAACCGCCGCCTCAGAGCCGGAGAAAATCCGGTTCTGCATGTTGGCCACGTTCACGTGGCGACGGCTCAGCTCTTGCAACACGCAGGCCAGCACGCCGACCCGGTCGTGGTGGCGGATGCTCAGCGTGGCGGTGCGCTTGGGCACCCGCTCCAGGTTGACGCAGTCCAGCACCACGCCGCTGCGGTAGGCCTCGATCACTTCGGCGGTGCCCTCGGCCACCGACATCTGGGCCTGTGCGGTGGAGGCTCCGATGTGGTGGGTGGCGGTCACCTTGGGATGGCGGGCCAACTTGGAGCTGAACTGGCCGACTCCCCCCGACGGCTCGTCGGCGAATACGTCGAGGCCGGCCTGTAGATCGGTGGAGTCCAACGCGGCCAGCAGGGCGGCTTCGTCCACCACCTCTCCCCGGCTGGTATTGATGAGCACCGCGTCGGGCTTCATCGCCGCCAAGAAGTCGGCATCCACCATGCCGATGGTGTCTTCGCCGCCCGGCACGTGCAGCGACACGATGTCGCTGGCGGCCAGCAGCGCGGCTCGGTCGGGCACTTCCTCCACTCCGATGTCGGTCAACCGTCGATGCGCGTCACGGGTGCGGTCGTCCCGGTGCTCGGTAATCACCCGCAGGCCGCAAGCGCTGGCCCGCTGGGCAACTTCGAGGCCGATGGCACCCATGCCGATGATGCCCAGGGTGGAGCCGAACAGTCCTCGGGCATTGCTGTACGTCTGCTTGTTCCAGTCCCCGGCCCGGAGATCGGCGGTGGCGGGGGCGATGTGGCGGTCGATGGCGAACATCAGCCCGATGGTCAGCTCAGCCACGGCGATGGCGTTGCGGCCGGGCACGTTGCACACAAAGATGCCCAACTCGGCGGCCCGGTCGGCGTCGATGGTGTTGGTTCCCGCCCCGGCTCGCACGACGAGTCCCAGCTGGTCGGCCGCGTCCAAAGCAGCCGCGGTGACCCTGGTGCTGCGCACCACCAGCACGTCAAACCCGGAAATGTGCCCAGGCAGGCTCTCGGCGTTCAGCGAGGGGTCGACCACGCAATCGTCGCCCCCGGCCCGCAGCCGCTCGATGGCGCTTTCGGCCAAGCTGTCAGCAAAGAGGATTCGCATCACTCGGACTCCGTGATTGCTCTGCAGGCGGTCGGACGCGGCCCAAGCCGGCACCCAACCCTGTACCGCATAGCGGAACTGTTCCGTTCTACGATACACGGGTTCACTGGGCGGTGCCCCGCGAAATTGTGGAAACCACCAGCACATTCCTTCACGTGGCGTTCATTGTCAAAGATGCCAGCAATGGTGGTCGGGCCGGTATTTTCGGCGGCGTGGCAGACGGGCGCAGTCGGGGAGCGGTGCCCCGGCCAGGACGGATTGGACGAACAGCCAAGATGGCCGGGTTGGGCGCCCGTAGCGGCAGCCGGTGGGCGATGGCCAGGGCCCGCCAGGTATTCGCCGACGCACAACGAGCCGAAGCCCTCGACGCCGAGCGGGAGCTGCGAACGGCGGCTGATGTGGTGGAAGTGCTGGGGAATATGAAGGGCGCGCTGATGAAGATCGGCCAAATGGCCAGCTACTTGGATGTGGGCCTGCCCGAGCCCACCCGGGCTTCATTGGCCCAGCTCCAAGCCAACGCGCCGCCCATGAGCCCGGCCCTGGCCGAATCGGTGGTCGCAACCGAACTGGGTGCCCCGCCGAACGAGCTGTTCGAGGAGTGGGATCCGATGCCCATCGCCGCAGCGTCCATCGGCCAGGTTCACCGGGCCATCACCCCCGACGGCCGGGCGTGCGCGGTCAAAGTCCAGTATCCCGGCGTGGCGGAGGCCATCGCGGCTGATCTGGGGTCGGCCCGGACGGTGTTCAGAGCGCTCGCGGTGCTGTTTCCCGGCCTCGATCCCGCCCCCATCGTGGAAGAGCTGCGCCAGCGGCTCACCGAGGAGCTCGATTACGAGCACGAGGCAACCAACCAGCGGCTGTTCTCCGACCACTACCGGGGACATCCCTACATTGCCATTCCCGAGGTGTACGACGACTTGAGCTCCGCCCGGGTGCTCACCACCGGATTGGCCACCGGCGCGACCTTCGAGGAGGCGCTGGGCTGGCCCCAGGAGCAGCGCAACCGGGTGGCCGAGACCATCTACCGCTTCTCGTTCGGGTCGATATACCGCCTGTGGGCGTTCAACGGCGACCCCCACCCCGGCAACTACCTCTTCGGCCCCGACGGCTCGGTCACCTTCTTGGACTTCGGGCTGGTGAAGCGGTTCACCCCCGAAGAGACGGCTCAGTTCGAGCGGATGCTCACCGCCATGGTGATCGACCGCGACATCCCCCGGTTCCGTGCCGAGCAGGTGGCTGCCGGACTCCTACCGGCCGAGGCCCCCTTCAGCGACGACGAGATCGAGGCGTTCTTCACCCACTTCTACGAGTTCGTGCTCACCGACGAGACCCGGACCTTCACCCCGGAGTATGCCGCCGCAGGAGTCAGGGCCATCTTCAATGCCACCGGCGAGCACGCCGAGCTGAAGAAAGTGCTCAACGTGCCGCCCTCGCTGGTGGTGCTCCAGCGCATCAACCTCGGGCTGATCTCGCTGTTCGCCCAACTCGGGGCCACCGCCAACTGGCGGCGCATCGCCGAGGAGCTGTGGCCGTTCACCGACCGGCCCCCGTCTACCCCCATGGGCGAAGATGCCCAGGCTTGGCGTCGGTCGCTTGAGCAGTAGCAGGTAGGTAACCCGGCAGGTCTCTGGCCTACGCTTCCCGCCCATGAGCATTTTGGGCAATGAAGTGAGACGGGTGGAAGACCCCCGGATGCTGACCGACGGGGGCACCTATGTGGCCGACATCCCTCTTGAGGGGGCGGCCCATGTGGTGTTCGTCCGCTCGCCCGTCGCCCACGCCCGTCTGCTTTCGGTGGAAACCGGCGAGGCGCAAACCATGCCCGGTGTAGTCGACGTGGTCACCGGCGACGACCTAGAGTTGGCCGCCCAGCCGCCGATGATGGGCGACGCCGCCATGTCCCGCACCCTGCTGGCCACCGGCAAGGTGCGATTCGTGGGCGAGCCCATCGCCGCGGTGGTGGCCGAGACCGTCGCCCAGGCCACTGATGCGGCCGAGGCGGTGTGGGCCGACTACGACCCGCTGCCCGCGGTGGTCGATGCCGAGAGCGCCGCCGATGCGCCGAAGCTGTTCGATGACGCCGAGTCCAACGTGGCCATCGCCCTGCCCCCCACGGCGGAGTTGGACTTCGGCGAGTGCGAGGTGGTGATCACCCACCGCATCGTCAACTCCAAGATCTACGCCAGCCCCATCGAGGGCCGGGTGGCGGCTGCCGCGTGGGGCGACGACGGGCGCCTCACCTGCTGGTCGAGCACCCAGGGATCCCACACCGCGCAAGGGGGCATTGCCGGCGCGCTGGGCTTGGAACCATCGCAGGTGCGGGTGATCATCCCCGATGTGGGGGGAGGTTTTGGCACCAAGGCCAGCCCCGGTCCCGAGGAATGCCTGCTGGGGTGGCTGGCCCGCCGGGTGGGCCGCCCGGTGCGGTGGTCTGAGACCCGCACCGAGAGCCTCCAGTCGCTGGGCCACAGTCGGGCCCAATTCCAGACCGTCACCCTGGGAGGCACTGCCGACGGCCGCCTCACCCACTATCGGCTGGACATGCTGGCTGACGCCGGGGCGTATCCCGGTGTCGGCGCCCTGCTGCCTACCTTCACCGGACTGATGGCGCCGGGCAACTACGACATCGAGAACGTGGGCTGGTCGGCCACCGCAGTAGTGACCAACACCGCCCCGGTCCAGGCATTCCGTGGAGCCGGCCGACCGGAGGCCACCGCGGCCATCGAACGGGCGGTGGACATCTTCGCCGCCGAGATCGGCATGGATCCGGCAGAAGTGCGGCGCCGGAACTACCTGGCTCCCGACGCCTTCCCGCTTACCACTCCCACCGGAGCGGCCTACGACTCCGGCGACTATCGGGCTTCGCTGGAGGCCGCTCTGGAGGCGGCCGACTATCAAGGGCTGCGGGCTGACCAAGCTGCCCGGCGGGAACAGGGCGACTTACGGCTGCTGGGCATCGGGCTGTCCACCTACGTGGAGGTGACCTCGCCGATGGGTCCCGTCTGCACGGAGACCGGGAGCCTGGAGTTGCGGCCCGACGGCACGGTGCTGGCCCGCACTGGAGCAACACCCTTTGGCCAGGGTCATGTGACCACCCTGGCGATGGTGGTGGCCGACACCCTGGGCATCGACATGGACCGGATCGAGATCATCCACGGCGACACCGACGAGATTCCCTCCAGCGACATCACCGGCGGCTCTCGCACCGCCCAGATCGCTGGCTCGGCCCTGTTCGACGCCTCTGAGAAGCTGATCGAGGTGGCCCGCCCGCTCGCCGCCGAGTTGCTGGAGGCGGCGGCGGCCGACGTGGTGCTGGACTCTGAGACCGGTCAATTCCACGTGATCGGTACTCCGGCCCGGTCGGCGAACTGGGCCGATGTGGCCGCGGCAGCCACCGAGAGGCTGTTCGTGGAGAACGACTTCGAACAGCACGGTCCCACTTTCCCCTTCGGTACCCACGTGGCCGTGGTCGAGGTGGACACCGGCACCGGAGAGGTGAGATTGGAGCGGCTGGTGGCGGTGGACGACGCCGGAAACCTTCTCAATCCGCTGTTGGCCCACGGCCAAATCCACGGCGGGCTGGCCGCCGGCGCGGCCCAAGCTTTGATCGAAGAGGTCCGCTACGACCCCGACGGCAACCTGCTCACCTCCAACTTCGCCGACTACCCGGTGATCACCACCACCGAACTGCCTAGCTTCGAGGTCCACGAGTCGGTCACCCCCACCCCGCTCAATCCGCTGGGGGCCAAAGGAATCGGCGAGTCGGGCACCGTGGGCTCCACCCCCGCGGTGCAGAACGCGGTAGTCGATGCCCTATCCCACCTCGGCATCCGCCACCTCGATATGCCCGCCTCCCCCGAAAAGGTCTGGTCGGCCATAGCTTCTTCACTCAGCTAGCGCTTCACCTACGCTGTCGGGCCATGAAGTTCGGGATCGGTTTCGCCAACATTCTCCACTGGACCACCGCACAGGGAGCGGTGGAGTTCGGCCAGGCGGCCGAGGCCGCCGGGTTCGACTCGGTTTGGACGGTGGAGCATGTGGTGTACCCCGACGAGTACGCCTCGCAATACCCCTACGACCCGTCGGGCAAGATGGCGATGACCCCCGACTCCCCATTGCCCGACCCGCTCATCTGGCTGACGTGGGTGGCTTCAGCCACGACCAATCTGCGTCTGGGCACGGGCATCTTGATCCTGCCCCAGCGCAATCCGGTGGTGCTGGCCAAGTCCCTGGGCACCCTGGACTCCATGTCGGGTGGTCGGGCCATCCTCGGAGTGGGAGTGGGCTGGCTCAAAGAAGAATTCGAAGCGCTGGGCATCCCCTGGGAGCGCCGGGGCCAGCGCACCGACGACTACATCGGGGCTATGCGGGCGCTGTGGGACAGCGACAGCACTTCGTTCGACAGCGATCATGCCTCGTTCTCCGGGGTGAGCGTGAACCCCAAGCCCGCCAACGGCCGGGTGCCCATCGTGATCGGCGGCCACTCGCGGGCCGCGGCCCGCCGAGCGGGGCGGTTGGGCGACGGTTTCTGGCCCGGGCCCCGAGAAGGGGTGTCCATGGCCGAGCTCATCGACGAGATGCGCCAAACCGCGGCCTCGGCCGGCCGAGATCCGGAGAGCATCGAGATCACCGTGGGCTTGCCCAATACGCCAATGGACGACCCTGCCGGGCTCATACAGGAGGTGGCCGATCTGGGAGGCGACCGCCTCATCGTTCCCTCGTTCCTGTTCTTTGCCGACACTGCTGAGACGATGGCCGCTTTCGGCCAGCAACTGAAGGATGCAGACCAATGAGCCAAATCGAGCAATGGCACGGCGCCGCCGTCGAGCGGACCGGGCTGGACGACTTCGGCCGCGACGACTATCTCGAGGGTCTGACCGTGCTGGAGGAGTCGCTGGAGGCCGAGGCGGCCATGACCGACATCGGCCGTTTCGCCATCGGCGAGATCATCACCGGGGCCCTGATGGGACGCCTCAAGGCCGAAGCCGGGCTGAAGGCTCGACCGGAGGCGGCCGACGTCAATGTCGAACGGCCCTTGGTGATCATTGGCTTGCCCCGCACCGGCACTACCGCCTTGCACCAGCTGATGGCGGCCAGCCCCCACTTCCAGGGGTTGGAGCTGTGGCTGGCCGAGATGCCCCAGCCCCGGCCACCCCGCGACCAATGGGAGCAGATCGACGACTACGTCAGCTGCAAGGCCAAGATGGACGCCATGGCCGAGATGAACCCGGACCAGTCCACCATTCACTTCCAATCAGCCGAGCTCGTCGACGAGTGCTGGAACTTGTTCCGCCATTCGTTTGCCAGCGTGACGTTCGAGTGTCTGTTCCGCATCCCCACCTATTCCGCCTGGTGGGCGAACTGCGACATGGGCCCGGCCTACGCTCACCACCGCCGCAGCATCGGGCTGATCGGCGTCGATGAGCCCGAAACCTGCTGGCTGCTGAAGGATCCCAGCCACTTGTTCGCCCCCGAGGCTCTGTTTGCCACCTACCCCGACGCCAACGTTGTGATGACCCACCGCGACCCGTTGAAGGCAGTGGCTTCGGTGTGCAGCCTCACCGCGGTGAGCCGCCAGGGGTTCGAAGAGCATCCCGACAACATCGTTCACGGCGCGGAGCAGACCGAGCTGTGGGCGCGGGGCATAGAGCGGTTGCTGGCCGCCCGAGCCGGGCGAGAGGACCGGTTCTACGACCTGCACTTCGCCGATTTCCAGACCGACCCGCTGGGCAGCGTGGCCACCATCTGCGATCGGTTCGGCTACCAGTTCGACGCTGCCGCCGAGCAGGCCGTGGCCCAGTGGGCCGCCGACCACCCGAAGGGCGAGCACGGTGTCCACGACTACAGCCCCGAGCAGTACGGGCTGCGGGCCGAGGTCGTCCACGAGCGCTACGCCGACTACATCGAGGCTTGCGGAGTGACAGTGGAATGAGCGAAATCGATCTGGCCAAGACGTGGGACGAGTTCTGCGACATGCTGCGCGATGCCGGGCACCAGGCGCTGGCCGCCGCTCCCGACGACGATTTCGACCGGGCCGAGGGGTTGCGCTACGTCACTCGGCTGGCCACCAATTTTCTGAAGGCCAACCTGGAGGAGGCCGATCCCGCCCGGGCCATCCTCAACCAGTCGGGGGTCAAGATCGGCTTGGACAACCCCGACTACGCCTACGGGGGTGCTCGCTTGTCGCCCCGCTACGACTACCGGCTGCGAGGCCGCCTCAACGACGCCCACTCCATTCGCATGGGGGCATTCAGCGGCGGCCTTGGCACCCCCGAGGGACTCATCCGCGACAGCTATTTGACCACTGAAGACCTTTCCCTGGATGCCGACGGCTGCTTCGAGGTGGCCATCAGCGCCGAGCCCCAGCCCGGGCCGTGGCTGGCCATGAAGGAAGGCACCAACTCTTTGACCATCCGCCAGACCCTGTTGGACCGGCCCAACCAGATGCCAGCGGAGCTGACCTTGGAGCGGACCGACGCCGGTGGCCCTCCCCAGCCGGTGGACCCCGAGCGGTTGGCCGGGGCGCTGGGCCGGGCCGGTTTCACCGTGCTCGCCGTGGTGGACCAATTCCTGAAGTGGACAGCCAGCTTCGCCGCCCACCCTCACGAGGTCCGCCCCATTGACCCCGAGCTGCTGGCGATGGCCCAGGGCGACCCCGACACGTCGTACAACTACGGCTACTTCGACTTGGGCCCCGACGTGGCTTGGATTATCGAGTTCGAGCCTCCCGAATGCGAGTACTGGAACATCCAGATCGGCAACCACTGGCTGGAATCACTGGACTTCGAGTACTACCCGACCAGCTTGAACCACCACACCGCCGCGGTCGAAGACGACGGCACGGTGCGAGTGGTGGTTGCCCGGCGCGATCCCGGCCACCCCAACTGGCTGGACACCGCGGGCCACGCCCGGGGTGGACTGGCCCTGCGCTGGGTAGGCGCCGACGTCGAGCCTGAGGTCCGCTGCCGAGTCGAAGAAATCTAGATCTCGTGGCTGGGTCGCCCGGGGCCTTCGACGGGGTTGCCGCTCATGTCGGCGTTCAACTCAGCCTTGGCCATCAGGTCGGCCACCACCGGGTGCAAGGTGGTGGGGTCTTGGGACTCGAGGGGCACGTTGGGACCTAATGCCCAGCCTTCGGCAATCCCCAGCCGACCATTGCCGACCACCCAAACCCGGCCGGTCACGTTGTCGGCCTCAGGGCTGCACAGCCAGGTGACGATGGGGGCGATCCATGTGGGCGACATGGTCTCTTGGACCTCTTCTGAAATGTCGGCGCCGCCCATCAACGGGGCGGTCAGCCTGGTCAGGGCGCTTGGGGCGATGCAGTTCACGGTGATGCCGTAGCGAACCAGCTCCATCGCCGAGATCACCGTGAAGGCGGCGATGCCCGCTTTGGCCGCGCCGTAGTTGGTCTGGCCCACATTGCCGAAGATGCCCGACGGAGATGCCGTGTTGATGATCCGGGCTTGGAAGCTTTGCCCGGCTTTGGTCTGCTCCCGCCACCAGGCGGCGGCGTGGTGGACCGGGGCGAAGGTGCCCTTGAGGTGTACTTGCACCACTGCGTCCCAGTCGGACTCGCTCATGGAGAACACCATGCGATCGCGCAGGATGCCGGCGTTGTTGATGAGTATGTCCAGCGTGCCGAAGGTGTCGATGGCCTGGTGGATCATGTCCCGGGCGGCGTCGAAGTCGCTCACATCGGCGCCGTTGACCACTGCCTCGCCGCCCATGGCCCGGATCTCCTCGACCACCTCGCCCGCGGGCCCGGCGTCACCGCCGCGGCCATCGGGGTCGGCGCCCAAGTCGTTGACCACCACCTTGGCGCCGTGGTTGGCCAGCATTAGGGCATATTCCCGCCCGATGCCCCGTCCTGCGCCGGTGATGACCGCAACCCGTCCTTCGCAAAGCCTGCTCATGATGTCGAACCCCTCGTGCTGTCGAGCCCTCCGTCCGTTCGAAAGAGCTTCGCTGACGAACTATAGAAGGGCATCAGCCAGGGTTCGCCATTGGGCCAAGGGCAGTTCGCCGCGGGGGGTGAGCACCTGCACGGCGACGTGATCGGCACCGGCGTCGTGGTGGGCCTGAATACGGGCTTGGATGGTGTCCAAGTCGCCCCAGGCCACGATGGCGTCCACCAGCCGGTCGGACTGCTCGGCCACGTCCTCCTCGGTGAATCCCAGCCGGTAGAGGTTGTTCACGTAGTTGGGAAGCCCCAGGTACAGGCCCATGTTCTCCCTGGCCAGCGCCCGAGCCGCATCGGCATCGGTCTCCAGGCACACCTTCTGCTCAGGGGCCAGCAGGGCGTCGGGACCCATGATCTCTCGGGCTAGGGCGGTGTGCTCGGGGGGCACGAAGTAGGGGTGGGCGCCGGCGGTGCGCTCGGCGGCCAGGGCCAGCATCTTGGGCCCGAGCGCGGCCAGCACGGTGGGGGGAGTCTCTTCGGGACCAGCCGCCATGTACATGGCGGCTTCCATTTCATCGAGGTACTCCACCATGAAGGAGTAAGGCTTGGAGTAGTCCAGCTTGCGAATGCCCTCGATGAACGGGCCGTGGCTCACGCCAATGCCCAGGAGGAACCGGTTGTCGAACGCCTCGGCCACCGTCTTTTGGGCGGCTGCGGTGGTCATGGGGTGGCGGGCATGGATCTGCACGATGCCGGTGGCGATCTTCAGTGTGCTGGTGGCCCCCAGCATCACCGATGCCGACACGAAGGGATCGCGGCCCACGGCCTCGGGGATCCACACCGTGGGCCAGCCCATCTCCTCGAGTTCGGCGACGACCTCTCGTACCCGGCTCGAGGGCTGCTGGTCCAAAACGCCTTGCCACAAACCGATTCTTCCGATGTCCATTTTGAACTCCGCCTCCCTGAGCGTCACACAAGTGTCTTGGGTGGGATGGTAACGCTGGCCTGCCAGGCGGTCGCATCGGCAGGACTACGCTTCTGGCCGTGTCAACTTACGAGACCTTGATATATGAGGAGTCCGACGGGGTGGCGGTGCTTACACTGAACCGCCCAGAGCGGCTCAACGCCATGGACAATACGGCGTGCGATGAGCTTCGGGCGGCGTGGGCCCATCTTCGCTACAACGACGATGTGCGGTGCGTGATCCTCACTGCCGCCGGCGAGCGAGCGTTCAGCACTGGAGTGGACATCACCGGATCGTGGAAGCAGCCCGCCTCGCCGTTCATGGTGGACGACCCCATTTCCACCGTCGGCCCCAAGTCCAACGACTACTGGCGCCCGGTAATCGCCGCGGTCAATGGCATGGCTGCGGGGGGAGCGTTTTATTTGCTGGGTGAGGTGGAGTTCATCATCGCCTCCGACAACGCCACCTTCTTCGACCCCCACGTGAGCCACGGCATGCCCGCGGTGAACGAGCCCATGTTCATGCTTCAGCGGATGCCGCTGGGCGAGGTCATGCGCATGTCGCTGCTCGGGCGTCACGAGCGCATGTCGGCGCAGCGGGCCTTTCAGATCGGGCTGGTGCAAGAGGTGGTGCCGCTGGACGAGCTGATGGACACGGCCCGCTGGTGCGCCGAGGCCATTGTGTCGGCCCCCGAGCGGCTGGCCGTCGAAGCCACCATGAAGGGCCTGTGGACCGCCCAATACACCACGCTGGCCAACGCCATGAACAGCGGGGTGGCCTTCTTGAGCCTGGCCGGGGCCGAAGAGGAGATCACCGAGAAGGCCCGGGGCATCAAGGAGCAAACCCGCATCGAGCCTCGTATCCGATGAGCCCGTCTGTCGGCATGGCCTCCGGCGCGCTGGCCGGGCTTCGGGTGGTGGACCACACCGAGATGCGCGGCGCGCTTTGCGGACGGATCCTGGGTGATCTGGGGGCCGATGTGATCCGGGTGCCGCCGGTTCCCGATCCCGACGACTTGGCCCACGCCCACCGCAACGCCAACAAGGCAGCCGGGGACCTCGCCGAATTGGAAGCGTTGATGTCAGCCGCCGACCTGCTCATCGACAACACCGGACTCGATCTTGAAGAGGTGGCCGATCGCAATCCCTCTCTCGTGGTCGTGGCGCTCACCGACATGGGACTTACCGGACCCCGGTCAGACTGGAAGCTGGAGCCGCTGCCGGCATTCGCCTCGTCTGGTGGTCACTTCTTGTCGGGGTTTCGGGAGAAGTCGCCGTGCTGGCATCCCGGCTATCTGGCTCATGACTGCGCCTCGGTGTTCGGGGCGCTTGGCGGGCTGGCCGCGGTGATGGATCGCCGCCGCCACGGCCAGGGCCAAGTGGTGGAGATCAGCGTGCAGGAGGCGGCCCTTTCCGGGCTCAACCCCTGGTCGGTGCTCATTCCCGACTATGTTCGCCACTTTCCCGAACTGCCCGATGAGGGCCGCCGCAACGCCGATGGGAACTACTGGATCTTTCCGGCCCGTGACGGGTGGGTGCGCACGGTGATCGGCACCCCCTACCAGTGGACCGGTTTCGTGGAAGTGCTGGGCAACCCCAACGCATTGACCGGCCCGGAGTGGGCCGACGGGGTGTTCCGGGGAAGGAATCGGGATGTGATCCACGTTGTGGCCGACGAGATCACGTCGCAACGAGACCGAACCGATCTGTTCGAGCACGGTCTGGCTGCGGGCACCACCATTGGCGTGATCCAGTCGCCCAGCGAGTTCGTTGCCCATCCCCAAGTGGCTGGACGGGGGTTCTTCCGCTACGACGTGGACGGCTCTGAAGGGTTGGCGATGCCTGATGCCCCCTGGAAGCTGTCGGGCACCCCGGCCGGGGTGCGCAAATCGGCACCACGGGAAAAGGACAAGCGAGTCCAGTTCAATGCCCGTCCCGCCGACAATCCGTGGGCACCAGGCCCCTCCAACGGCCCAGCTGACAACGGCCAATTGCTGGCCGGGGTGCGGGTGGTGGAGTTCGGCATGGCCGCAGTGGTGCCCGAGGGCACCTGGATGCTCTCGGAGTTGGGGGCCGATGTCATCAAGGTCGAATCGGTGGTCCACCCCGACTCGTTGCGCTTCGCGGGGCGGGGCGACCTCAACAAGGCCTTCCCGTTCAACGCCGAAAGCCGGGGACGGCGCTCGGTGGGCCTGGACATGACCACCGAACGAGGCCGTGAACTGGCCTTGGAGCTGTTCATGGCCGCCGATGTGGTGGCCGAGAATCTGCGAGGCGGGTCGCTGGACAAGCTCGGGCTGGGGTGGGACGACATGTCCTCCAAGCGGCCCGATCTGGTGTACGTGTGCTCGCAGGGCTATGGCCGAGGTGGCCCGATGGGCAAGATGCCGGCCTACGGGCCGCTCAATGCCAGCTTTGCCGGAGCCCACTGGCTGTGGAACCACGCCGATGTGCCGTTTCCGTGCGGCACCACGCTGAACCACCCCGACCACATCGCGGGCAAGCTGTTGGCGGTGGCAGTGCTAGCCGCCCTCGACCACAAGCAGCGCACCGGCCAGGGCCAGCTCATCGATATGGCGCAGACCGAAGCCGCCGCCTATCTCATTGGCGAGGTGTACATGGGCGCGGTCGCCGACGGTGCCGACCCCGAGCCTAAGGGCAACCGCTCCGATACGGTCGCTCCCCACGATGTGTACCGAGCGGGCGGTGACGACGACTGGGTGGCGTTGGCCTGCCATGACGACGAGTCGTGGCAGCGGTGCTGTGAGGTGATCGGCGTGGAGAACCGCTGGCCCACAAACGCCGACCGCCTGGCCGAAATGGCCGCGGTGGACGCCGCCGTGGCGGCCTGGATGGCCGAAGGCCTGGCCGACGAACGAGCTGAGCGGTTGCAGGTCGCCGGGGTGTCGGCCATGTCGGTAATGGGGCCCTACGACCACCTGGGCGACCAGCATCTAGCCATTCGCGGCGCCCTCGATGTGCTGGAGCACCCCGTGGTGGGCAAAGAGACCCATGTGGGCAACCCCATCCGCTTCAGCCTGACCGCCACCCGTACGGCAGGCCCGTCGCCGTTGCTCGGCGCCGACACCGTCGAGGTGCTGGGCGAGGTCCTGGGCATCTCCCCCGACGAAGTCGAAGCCCTGGCCGAAGCCGGCGTCTGCCGCTGAGTTCGATCCATCAAGCAAAGGAGCAGGAATGAGAGTGCTGGTTATGGGCGGGAGCCAGTTCAACGGGTACGCCCTGGTCATGGAGCTGGTGAAATGCGGCCATGAGGTGACCGTGCTCAATCGGGGGCGCACCGCGGTGGACTTTCCCCGGTCGGTGCGCCGACTGGTGGCCGACCGCACTGATCACGATCAAGTGCGGGCGGTACTCGGCGGCGAGGCCTTCGACGCCGTTCAGGACATGAGTGCCTATCACCCCGCCGATGTGGAGTTGATGATCAAGGTGTTCGAAGGGCGAGTCGGCCACTACATCTTCGCTTCCTCCACTGTCATCTACGCCCCGACCGACATCCTGCCCATCACCGAGAACCACCCTGATGACCGCGGCCCCAACCAGAACGAGTACGGGTTGCACAAGCTGCTGTGCGAGGACATCCTGATCGACGCCTGGCGCAGCCGGGGGTTCCCGGCCACCATCGTGCCGTTCTCGATGGTGTTCGGCCCCCGCAACATCCTCGCCGACCGTGAGCAGCGGATGATCCTGCGGCTGCTGCGGGGCCGCCCGGTGCTGATCCCCGGCGACGGCACCACGGTGGGCCAGGTGGGACATGTGGACGACCAGGCCCGAGCGCTGCGGATGATGATGCTCCAGCCCCAGACCTTCGGGAAGCGCTACAACCTCACCGGTGGGACGTACCAGTCAGATGTGGGCTATGTGGACACGTTCGCCGAGGTGTTGGGCGCCGATGCCGACAAGGTGTTCATCCCCGCTTCAGTGATGGACGACCTGTGGGACGGTGCCCTGGTGTTCGAGGAGGGAAAGGCCTCGCCGGTGAACATCGACATTCGCAGCTCCGACACCGCGAGAGCCGATGCTGACAACACCCGGCGGAGGTTCAAACTGGCTCAACTGGTGCAGCGGCTGGCCCCCAACCTGCACCGCTGGAACCGCAGCGTGGTGTTCTCCGTCGACCGGCTGCGGGCCGACATCGGCTGGGAGCCCGAGTACACCCTGGCCGGCATGGTCGACCATGTGCATCGCTGGATGGTGGTCGAGGGTCTCGACCGGAGCCTCGACTTGGACTTCACGTTCGAAGATCAGATCGCGGCCCATGTGCAAAGGGGGGCGTGACGGTTCGGCCAGGACGGCCGCTATTGCTGCACCCTCTCAACGGTCAAGGCGTAGCCGTTGCCCCGCTGGCCAGTCCTCTCGTCGACATGGATGGCATAGTCGCCTGCCTCGGGAGCGGTAAACCGAAGTTGGGCATTGACCGAAAAGCCCAAACCGGTGCGCGGGTTGGTGTCGTCGCTCATGACCGTTTCGCCGGTCTCGCGGTTCCTCACCGTGATCGTGGTGTCAGCGAGAACCGAATCGGTGTTGATTTCAATGACTTCGCCTTCCTCAAGACTGATCTTGAACCAATCGCTGTCGAACGGATAGTCGAATAGCCCATAGAAGACCTCGGAATCCCCCTCAGCCAGCAGGGTTGTGCCATCGAATTCATCCGTGTAGGGATGCAGTCGAATGGTGCTGGTCAGGTCGAACGAGAATTCACCGTCCGATCTGCTGAGAATGCGGACAAAGTGTTTGCCGCTTCGGAGGACTTCGAAGGTCGTCTCCTCGGCTCCCGTGGTGTTTCCGTTCTGGGAGGCAAGCGTTTTCACGGGATCAGAGACGATGATCGCTCCATCGCTCCGGCCGCTGATCTGGATCGTCACTTTCGTGCCCGCGGCGGCATTGAAGGTGAAGGCCGGGCTGTCCACCCCCTGTGTCCCTCTGACCTTGTGCTCGAAGTCTCCGAACTTCCTCGGCGCCCGGCGATCGGTGCCCTCTTCGGGAGGCGTATAGCTGTTGATCAACCTCTCGACGATCAGCGCATCGTCGGCCGCCGATGTCGACAATGAGAAGCCGGCCTCGCTGAACCTCCAGGTGGAGATGCCGACTACCACACCTTGAGAGTTGAGCAAAGCGCCGCCGCTTTGACCTCTGGCGATGGCGGCGTCGGACTGGAGCACGGTGAGGTTGTAGGTGGTCCATTGGCGCAGGCGAGACAAGATGCCCTGGGTGATGGTGGGTTGTGGGAACAGCTCAGGCTCAGACGGGTAGCCCACCAAGAAGAGGTCGCTTCCTAGAGGCAGGTCATCGTCGGCCGCGACCCTCAACGGCTGGAATGGGACATCTACCGGCCCGAGCACGGCGAGGTCGGCCATGAAGTCTGATCCCAATACCGGCACGTCTCGAAGCTCGGTGCCGTCGGGGAACACCACCCAGGCCTTGTCATCGGGCCACACCACATGGTGGTTGGTCACGATGTAGCCGCCTTCGATCAAGAATCCGCTGCCTAACTTCGATGAAGTCTCGATGAGTGCAATCGAGGGAGAAACCAGCGCATAGACCTCAGCGGGCGACAATTCAACCCCATCCGCTGGCGGCGTCGGTCGAGCAGGCTGATCGGGGATGGGTCCACCGGAGCAGCCTCCGGGCACGATAGAAGTGTCGATGTTGAATTGGCAGCGGTAGGTGTTGAGCAGTGCCTCCTGGTTGGCGATCAGCTGGTCGCGCCGGGCGAGTTCCGCAAAATTCGGCGTACCGGTGAATGGCTGGGGTTCGGCCGGGGGTTGCGCGGGTGAGCCGTCGACACAGCCTCCGGGGACGACATCGGTATCGACGTCGAATTGGCAGCGGTAGGTGTTGAGCAGTGCCTCCTGGTTGGCAATCAGCTGGTCGCGCTGGGTGATCTCGGCCCGGCTGACGAATTGCGCACTGGCGGTTTCGGCAATCGACAGCACCGCGATGAACACCGAGATGGCGACCGCGAGGCGAAGAGCCATGCGCTGCCGGCTGGTCGCAGATTGCACTACTTGAATGGGATCGGTTGTCGTCATAGCACCTTTTTCGCATTCAGTTCCCGCTGTCTACCCCTTGTTCGCCAGATTGAGAGTTTGACGAATGCGCCAAGAGATTATCCCCACGGCGAGCACGCAAAGGCCAACGACCACGGAGGCCCCAGGAAGGGTGACGGCCAGGGTGACACAGCCGGCGAAGCCGAGGCCGCTCACCGCTCGGGGCCAGCGGCGCTGGGCGGCCGGCAGGGTCCACGCGGCGGCGTTGGTCACGGCGTAGTAGAACAGCACGCAGAACGAGCTGAAGCCAAGCACGCTGCGCAGGTCGGTCAGCGCCACCAGCACGATCACCACCGCGGCCACCGCGATCTCGGCGTAGTGGGGCACCTTGAAGGTCGGGTGGACCTTGTCCAGCAGCCGGGGCAGGTCTCCCTCGGAGGCCATGGCGAACGTGGTGCGGCCCACCCCGGCGATCAGTGCCATCAGCGCCCCGGCGGAGGCAATGGCCGCGCCCACCCGCACCACAGGAGTAAGTCCGCTCCACGATCCGGCGTCGGTGGCCGCGGCCAGTGGAGCGGCCGCATCAGCCAAGACGTCGGGGCCGACGGCCCACAGGGCCGTGGCGGACACCGCGGCGTACACCACCAGGGTGATGCCCAGCGCGGTGGGGATGGCCCGGGGGATGGTGCGAGCCGGATCTTTGATCTCCTCGCCGAGGGTGGCGATGCGGGCGTAGCCGGCGAAAGCGAAGAACAGCAGTCCGGCGGCTTCCAGGATCCCGGCCGCGCCGCCAGCGCCCCAGTCGGCCAAGTTGTCGGTTTCGGTGGTGCCACCGCCCACCGCGGCGGCCACCACCATCCCAAGGGCGATCAGCACCAAGGTGACAGTGATCCGAGTGGCCGTTGCGGTGCGGGTGATGCCCCGGAAGTTGATGGCGGTCACCACCACAATGGCACCAATGCCTGCCGCGCGGGGGGCTTCGGGAAAGGCATAGGCCCCGAATGCCAGCGCGGAAACCGACAGAGTGGCCGATTTGCCGATCACGAACCCCCACCCGGCGCTGAAGCCGGTCAAGTGCCCCAGGCGCTTGCGGCCGTAGACATAGGTGCCTCCCGAGGCGGGGTAGAGGGCGGCCAGCTGGGCTGAGGAGGTGGCATTGCAGAACGCCACCACGCCGGCCACCGCCAGCCCGATCATCAGCCCTGACCCGGCCGCGGCGGCGGCTGGCCCGATGGCGGCGAAGACGCTGGCTCCGATCATCGACCCCAGCCCCATGACGATCGCATCCCCAGTACCCAGCCGCCGGGCTAGCCGAGTGGGTGGATTGCTCACCATCCGGCAGGATAGGGGACATGGCTGAAGATCAAGTGACCTATCACGCAGACGGACCGGTGGCATCGATCACCCTCAACCGGCCAGACGTGTTCAACGCCCTGACCGACGACATGTTCGATCAGATCGTGGCCTTCGTCCGCCAGGCCGAGGCCGATGACGACGTGAAATGCATCGTGCTGGCCGGCGAGGGGCGGGGGTTCACCGCTGGTTTCGACCTGTCCAGCCCCGACGACTTCTACGGCGGGGCCGAGACCAAGGGCGGACGGTTCGCCATCGCCGGTTTGCGCCGCCGGGCGTGGGTTATGCGCGATCTGCTGTATTCGGCCAAGCCCATCGTGGCCCGGGTCCACGGGCCGTGCATCGGTGCCGGGCTGTATTTGGTGCTGGTGTGCGATTTCGCGGTGGTGACCGACGACGCCGTGTTCGGGCTGCCCGAGGAGCGGTTCGGCTCGGCGGGCACGTCGTGGCTGTATCCCATGCTGGCCTCCCAGATCGGGCTGAAGCGGGCCAACGAGCTAGTGGTGACCGGGCGGAAGCTCGACGCCGCCGAGGCCGAGCGGCTGGGCCTGGTCAACCGGGTGGTGCCCTCCGACGAGTTGGACGAGGCGGTGGCCCAGCTCACCGGGGCACTGGCCAGCCTCCCCCGCGACGGCATCGCCACCGGGCGCACCGTGGCCCACCTGGCCTACGACATGCTGGGCATCGGCCAGGCTTTCACCCCCCACTACGGCGTCCACCCCCTATTCGTGATGGGCACCCGCCGAAGCCCCGACGAGTTCGACTTCCATGAGACGTCTCGGGAGAAGGGCATGAAAGGCGCGCTGGCCGAGCGCGACGAGCGCTTCGGCGGGGACTACTGGGGTTGGTAGGCATTGGCTGCTGACCGACGACTACTGGGGCTGGTAGGCGACCGTGGGCATCATGGTGGCCTTGGGCTGGTAGGGCACCGACGGGTCGAAGTAGGGGCGGTCGCCGTCCACGGTGCAGCGGCGAATCTCGCGGATCTCGGGATAGTGGTCGGAAACCCCTCGGTGATTGGTTGACCTCTCGTCCCAGATGGCCAGATCGCCCTCGGTCCACGACCAACGGCAGTGGAATCGAGGTTGATTGATGTGGCGGGCCAGAAAGTCGAGCAGGGCCGTGCTCTCGGCTTCGGTCAGCCCGACCACGTACTGCTGGAAGTTGGTGGCCACGTATAGCGCCCGCCGTCCGGTCTCGGGGTGGGTCCTCACCAGCGGGTGGTTGACTCCGGGATAGGCCTCTCGCAACAGGGGCACCAAGTCCCAGCTTCCCGACTTCTCAGCCATGTTCGTGCAGAACTGCGGGTAGTTGGAATGGTGGAGTTCCAGTCCGTCGATCATGGCCCGCATCGGCTCCGACAGGGCGTCGTAGGCCGACGTGATGCTGCACCACATGGTGTCGCCCCCATAGGGGGGTGCGACCACGGATTGGAGCAGAGCAATCTTGGGGGGTACTTCGATCCAGGTCACGTCGGTGTGCCAGTTGTCGGTGGTGGGCAGGCTCTCGGCGTCGTCTCGGATGACCGAGGTACCTGGCTCGGTCACCCCCATCACGGCTTGAAGCGGGAAGATGCTGGGTTGGCCCCACAGTGAGGCCAACTCCAGTTGGTCTTCGGCGCTCATGGGCACATTGCGGAAGATGATGACCTCATGGCGGAGCAGCGCCTCGTGAATCTCGGCGAACTGTTGGTCGGTCAGGCCGTCGCGGGGGTCCACCCCGGAGATCACTGCACCCAGTGACCCACCGATCCGGTCAACCTGGATGGTCTCGTAGGACTCCTCGGCGTCGAGACTTGGGGTGAGGGTCATGCTCATAGGGCTATTGTGCCATCTCGTCCGCACGCAAGCCGATGAGGAGGCACCTGATGCGCACGATCTTGGACGGGCTGAACTTCTCCGAAGGCCCTCGGTGGCACGACGGCGCCCTGTGGTTCTCCGACATGCACGCCCATCGGGTGGTGCGCACCGATCTCGACGGCAACGCCGAGACGATGGCCGTGGTGGACTGGGACGACCCGTCGGGGCTGGGCTGGCTGCCCGACGGCCGGCTGCTGGTGGTGGCCATGGCCTCCCAAAAGCTGCTGCGCCAGGAGCCCGACGGGCCGATGGTCGAACACGCCGACCTGTCGCCGCTGGCGATCGGCGACATCAACGACATGATCGTGCGCTCCGACGGCACCGCCTACATCGGTGACATGGGGCAGAGGATCCACGCCGGCGGCGAGCGGCGCACTGCACAGACCCTCAGAGTGGCCCCCGATGGGTCGGTGAGCGTGGGCGCTGACGGCATGGAGGCCCCCAATGGCCACATCTTGACCCCTGACGAGGAGACGCTGATCGTGGCCGAGAGCGCGGCCTTCCGGCTCACCGCGTTCGATGTGGCCCCCGACGGCACTCTGTCCAACCGGAGGGTCTACGCCGAGCTGGTTCCCGAATCCGACCGGGCCCCAGTGGCCCCGCCCGACGGCATCTGCCTGGATGCCGAGGGCGCGGTGTGGGTAGCCGATCCCCTGGGCTTGCGGGTATTCCGAGTGCTGCCCGGCGGCGAGGTGACCGACTCCTACGACATGGCTCCCAAGGTGCCGGTGGCCTGCGTGCTGGGCGGCGACGACCGCGGCACACTCCTCATCTGCGCCGCCGACGACTGGAAGAGAGAAGTGGTCACCGCGGCGAAAACCGGCGCTATCTACGCCACCGAAGCCGCCGTCCCCGGCGTGGGCAAGCCCTGAGCGGCTGGAGTCATTCGTGGCTGCCCTTGGCGGGTCTACCAGTCCAATGCCCTGATTAGTAAGACGTTGATGAGGCCGTGAGCGGAGAAGTTCAATAGCCAGCGCAGATGCTTCTGTTGACGGGCTTCGGGATAGTCCGACAGCTCCCCCCAGCCCTTACGCTGGCACCACTTCTCGAAGCCCACATAGACAGCGCCGAACACGACTACAAGGACCAGCGAGGCGACGAGCAAGCCCAATCCGCCGGGCCAAACAGCGAGCACTATGGCCGCGGTGATGTCCGCGGCAGTGATCGACCGGAAGAATCGGGAGCGTCGCAGGTAAAGGATCGTCGGAGTGATGCTGAGAGACTAGATGTCCGCAGGCGAGACCTAGTGGACACGCCGCTGCTACCTGGTGAAACTACGTCACCGGGCTGCCGTCCCTGGCGTGGGCAAGCCCCGAGGCGTTAGCTCTCGCAGGTTCAGAAAGACGCCGGTATCGGGGTCGAGGGTGACGAGCACAACCGCGGGCTCGCCTTCCAATGACTCCGCGGTGGCACCGGAGTAGGCGACCACCGAGGGGGTCTCGCGGATTACCTGATGGCGATGAATGTGGCCGAGGGCGACGTAGTCCCAGTCGACGGTGTCGAGGTGGCTGGGGTAGATGGGCGACGAGCGGTAAGACGGCGATTCGTCGGGCATGACTAGGCCGTGGCCCATGGCTACACACCAGCCGTTTTCCGGGCGGGCCGGAAGCCCTTCGAGGGGGTGGAAGCCGGGATGGTGGTCGTCCATCGATTTGCCCCAGACAGTGAGGTCCAGTTCGGGGAGGTGAGTGGTGGTTCCCTCGAGGGAATCGAGGACCGTGACTGGGAGATCCTGAATGTGGGGGCCAAACCGGTGAAGCACCGACGTCTCCGGGTGGGCGTCGTGGTTGCCGGCGATCATCACCACCGGACACGAGAGCCGCGCGAGTTGATCGGCGGCCCAACTCAGCACATCGTCGCCCACCCGGTTGTGGTCGAACAGGTCGCCGGAGATGATCACCGCGTCCACGGCTTCGGCGATGGCCAGATCGATGGCGGCGGCAAACGCGGCCTCTTGTCGTCGGGCCGGGGAAGTTCCCAAATGGCAGTCCGAGGTGTGCAGCATCGACAGGGCTCGACTTCGGGGGTAGGTCTTTTCGGTCACGATCCTCGGCTCAACTCGTCGGCGTAGGCTCGACCATAATTCCCCACGGGAGGGAAAGACCATGAGTGAAGGAGCCACCGACGGCAAGGTTGCGCTGGTCACCGGCGCCAGCAAGGGGGGAACGGGGACCGCGATCGCGGTGCGACTGGCTGCCGAGGGTGCCCGAGTGGCCATCACCGCACGCGACGAACAGGGCTTGGCCGCCACCAAAGAGCGCATTGAGGCGTTCGGCGGGGAGTGCCTGGTGATTCCGTCCGACCTCAGCGACCCGTCCGGGGCCCGCACCGAGCTGGTGCCCAAGACTGAAGAGGCATTCGGGCCGATCGACATCCTGGTGAACAACGCCGCCTTCGGCGGGTACTACCCGTTTGAGGAGGTCACACCCAAGCAGCTTGAGCTGAGCCTGCAAGTCAACCTGTGGGCGCCGTGGGAGCTGATGTCGTCGGTGGTCAGAGGGATGCGCGAACGGGGGAGCGGTGCGATCCTGAACCTCACCACCTTCTCCGCCGAGTTGCCACCCGGTCCGCCGTTCCCGTCGAGCAAGCCCTCAAAGGCCGGATTCGTATATGGGGCGCCGAAAGCGGCCTTGAACAAGCTGACGGTGTCGGCGGCCAGCGAGTGCGAGGGCCAGGGGATTTCCGTCAACGCCCTCACCCCGCAAGCGGCCATTGCCACCCCGGCGCTGGTGGAGGGCGGCTGGATAGACGAGGAGATGTTCGAACCCCTTGAGACGATGGCCGAAGCCGCTGTGGCCCTGGTCGCTGGCGATCCCGACGTGCTGACCGGTCGCATCGCCTTCAGCCTGCAACTGCTGGTGGAACTCAACCGGCCGGTGCGCGATCTGATGGGCGAGTCGCTGGTGGAGGGCTGGCAGCCGGACGATATCCCTGCGGTCATCGCCCGACAAGAGGCCAACCTCGCCCGGCGGGGCTGGCCCGATGGCTACACCTTTGGGCGGGTCCACAGTCCCCGCCCATGAGCGACGAGCTGATCATTCGGATCGTCACTGATCTGGAGGTGTACGCCGACCCCTATCCATTGCTGCGGCAGCTGCGGGAGACGGCGCCGGTTCACAAGCTGGGCTTCGCCGATTATTGGGTGCTCACCCGGTACGAGGATTGCCGGAAGGCGCTTCGGGATCCCCGAATGGGCAACGCCGAACCTGGCGACGAGGTTCCGACACTCACTGCGGAGAGAGTGCGAACTCCCAACGAAGAGCGAACCTTCTTGTTCTTGAACCCTCCCGATCACACTCGACTGCGTTCGCTGGTGAGCCGAGCCTTCACACCCCGACGGGTCGAAGGTCTGCGGATGGCGGTGGAGGAGATGACCGGCGAACTTATGGATTCGCTGGCTGCTTCCGGCGGGGGAGACCTGATCGATCAGCTGGCCTTTCCCTTGCCAGCCAATGTCATTAGCGAGTTAGTTGGGGTTCCCCGGGCCGACCGCGATTGGCTGCGACCGTTGGTGTCCGATCTGGCCGGCTCCCTCGAGCCGAACCAAAGCCAGGAAGACCGGGAGCGGGCCGAGGCCTCCGGGGTCAAGGTGGCGGCCTACTTCGATGAGCTGATCGACCAGCGGAGGGCCGATCCCCGTGACGACCTGCTCTCCGCGCTGATTGCGGCCAGCGACGGAGAGGACCGGCTCACCCAGCGAGAGATTGGGCTCACCTTGTCGCTGATCTATGCCGCGGGCTTCGAAACCACCACCAACCTGATCGGGAACATGGTCCACACTCTCATCCGGCATCCCGGTGAGTTGGCCCGGCTGCGGGCCGATCGGTCACTGGTGCCCGGCGCGGTGGACGAGGTGCTTCGCTTTCAGCCTCCCGTGCAGGTGGACGCCCGGTACACCTTTGAAGACGTGGAGATCGGGGGGCATTCCATCGCGAAGGGAAGCATGGTGCTGATGCTTCTGGGGGCGGCCAACCGCGACCCCGACGTGATCGACGATCCCGACCGGTTCGATGTCGGCCGCCAAGAGACACCGCTGCTGTCGTTCGGATCAGGCATCCACTACTGCCTGGGTGCTTCACTGGCCCGCCTCGAAGGCCAGGTAGTGCTGGCCAGCCTGCTGGATCGCTTCGAAACCTGGACTCCCTTGGAGGACGATCCCCCTTGGAAAGACAGGCTCACCCTGCGAGGGCTGGCCCGCTTACCAGTAGCTCTGGCCTAACCGAAGGTCAGAAGACGATCGGCACCGAGGCGTAGCCCTGTTGGAACGAACCCGGCAGGCGGACCACCTCGTCGGCGGGCACCTCGAACTCGGGGATACGGGCCAAGGTCTCTTCGATAATCACCCGACCCTCCAAACGGGCCAGATGGGCGCCGATGCAGTAGTGCAAACCATGGCCGAAGCCGAGTTGGCGAGTCGGGCGGCGGTGAAGGTCGAAGCTCTCAGAGTCGGTGCCGAACTCCCGCTCATCCCGGTTGGCCGACTGGTACAGCAAGAACACCCGGTCGCCAGGGGCCATCTCCTGGCCACCGATCTCGGTTGGCCGGCACACCGTTCGGCCCAAGTGCTGGATGGGAACTTCCAGACGCAGCATCTCTTCAAATGCGCCCCCGCTGAGTGATGGGTCTTGGGCCAGAGCGGACCGTTGGTCGTCGTCGGTGGCCAAGTGGATGAAACCGCCGCCCATCACCTTGGGGGTGGTCTCCACTCCACCGGTGAACAAGGTGGACAGTTGAATGGCCGCGTCCTGATTGTCGAAGGGGTGGCCAGCCACGTCCACCCCCAGCAGGGCTTCGATGTACTCGGGACAATCTCCAGCCCGCTGTTCGGCCACGAAGCCGCACAAGTATTCGTGGATCTTGGCCCGGGCCGCAGGAGCGCGGTCGTCGTAGCGCATGGTCTGATTGGCGTATTCCACCAGCTTCTCCCCATCGGCAAAGGGGAATCCCAGCACCAGCGAGGTCCCGGCCACCGACACCGGCGAGGCCAGCTCGGTGACAATGTCGAGCCGCCCCCGCTCCAACCCAGCTTCTACGCAATCAGCTGCCACCCGGCGCAGCTCGGCCTCCAGTTCGGCCACCGGCCGTTGGCGCAGTGGGGGATAGAGGATCTTGCGGATCTGAGTGTGGGCCGGCGGGTCCATCTGAGAGAAGCTGAGGAACGGCCCGGCTGGCAACGGACCCAGCTTGGTCGGGGCGGGTTGAAGCACCTGCTCACGAAGGAACACCGGCCCCTCGGCGATGGTGAAGGAGTCCCGGTCGCAGCTCACCTCCCACACTTCGGCGAAGCGGGGCAGCGCCCATCCGTGATACTGCTCCAGCCGATGCACCCCGCCCGCCGCCCGCAACTCCCGGTAGATGGGCAGCGGATCAGTGGCCACCTCTGAAGAGAACGGGTCGTAGTCGTTCATTGTGATAGAGACTGCCTTATGGGACTGAGTGACCGCACGCCGCCGACTGCTGAAGAGTACGCCGCCTATCGGGAGCGGTTCTGCAACTGGGGCCGGTGGGGGGACGACGACGAGTTGGGCACCCTCAACCACATCACTCCTGAGGCCCGCCGAGCAGCCGCTGAGCTGGTGCAAACCGGGGAGGCGGTGTCGATGAGCCGCCCCATCGACACCCACGCCGGGCCGGCCAACCCCTATCCGGCCCACCACTTCGTGGGCGCGGGGGACTCCGGGGCGATGGCCGACTACTTCGGCATGTTCATCCACGGCTTCGTGCAGACCCACATCGACGCCCTGTGCCACCTGCCGGTGGACGGCGGTGGCAAGTTCTGGAACGGCAAGGAGTTCGCCAAGCCCCCCATGCCCGCTGAGCACAGCGGCACCATCGACTTTTGGCGCGACGGCATCGTGACTCGGGGCGTGTTGTACGACGTCCCCCGGTTCCGGGGCACCGACTACGTGGCCCCCGGCGAGCCGGTCCACGGCTGGGAGCTGGCCGACGTGGCTGCGGCCCAGGGGATCGAACCCCGTCCCGGCGACGCTGTCTGCATCCGCAGCGGCATGGATGTGTATTTCGACAAGACCGGCACCTCTCAAGGGATGGGGTCCAACGCCGGGGTTCATGCCTCGGCCATCGAGTTCTTCTACGAGACGGAGGCCTCCTGTCTGACCTGGGACTTCCAAGACGCCCCTCAAGAAGACCAGGGCATCCCCAACCCGATGCCCATCCGCATCGCCCTGCACGTCCACCACATCCTGTTGCCCTACATGGGCATGCCCATCATCGACAACGCCGACTTCGAGGCCGTGGCCGCCCGCTGCGCCGATCTGGGCCGCTGGGAATTCCAGTACGTGTGCGCTCCGCTGGTGCTGCGCTACGGCACCGGCTCGCCGGTGAACCCCCTGGCAATTCTGTAAGCCAGCACAACGGCTCCGCTGAAACTAGCCAATTGCATGCGCTACGGCGCTGGTGGAGAGATATGGCCAATAAGTGGCCATATTCTGGCCACTTCTTTTCGAGCAGGGTAGGGTGGGCATATGGATCCAGTGCCCACCCGGCGTATTGCCGCTACCGAGTTCAAGAACCGGAGTCTGGGTTTGCTCAAAGAGGTCGCGGAGACCGGCGAGCCCCTGACGGTGACCAGCCACGGGCACCCCATCGTCCACATCACCCCTGCGAACGAGAAGCCGCTGGGAATCCTGGGGTGCGCCCCGGAATGGCGGGGGTTGATGGACGACCCCGAGTACTCCCCCTATAGCGAGGAGGAGTGGGCGCAGTTCGCCGCAGACCGGACGACGGCCGTTTAGCGCCGAGCCTGCCTGTGATCCTGCTCGACACCCATGTCCTGATCTGGGTGGCTTCTCGGAATACGGCAAAGCTCGACGCGGAGAGGCTGGAGGCGTTGGACGAGGCCATCAGGGAAGGCTCGGCGGCCGTGTCGTCGGTGACGTTCTGGGAACTGGAGCATGCCCGGCGGGACCCCGCCAATAGCGTGGCGTCCTCTTGGTCCACGCGAGAGGCGCGTCAGCGGTTGCTGGCGCGAGGCCTGATTGACGTGCCGCCTACTGCGGAGGTGTTCATCGCCTCGGTGGAACTGGGAGACACTGGTTTCCACGGCGATCCGATGGACCGCATCATCGCAGCCACCGCCATTGACCGCGGTTGGCCACTGGCCACATTCGACAGGCGCATCATCGCTTGGGCGAACCGAACAGAACGCTTGCGCCTGCACTCCTCATAAACCCCGACAAGCCCGTCCCCCGTCTACCGCCCCACCCTGGTGCTCCACCGGCGACGTCACCGCGGCCCTCGCCACCAACGCCAACGGCGTCGGAGAGTGGTCGGTCATCCGCCAAGGCACCCCCCAGAGCGAAAACCGACCTGGGGTGCTGGGAATTCCAATATGTTTGCGCCCCGCTGGTGCTACGCTACGGCACCGGTTCGCCGGTGAATCCGCTGGCAATCATGTAAAGCGGGATTGTCCTCAGGGGGTGTGGCCTTGGGGTGTATCTATCGGCATTCAATGACCTTGCAGCAATGGAGCGGCCAATGGGCGGGAAGGCTGAGCATGGCGACCGTGCTCAAGTAGTCATTGTCGGTGGCGGCATCGTCGGCTGTTCTATTGCGTACCACCTCGCCCGTCGGGGGGTGACCGACGTATTGCTCATCGAGCAGGGGCAGCTCACCAGCGGCACAACCTGGCACGCGGCGGGGTTGGTCAGCCAGCTCAAGTCGAACCACAGCCTCACCCGGCTGGCCACCTACTCGGCCCAGTTGTTTGAGGAGCTCGAAGCCGAAACCGGCCAGGCCACCGGCTACCGCGCGCCGGGGTCCATTTCGGTGGCGGCCGACAACGAGCGGTGGGAGGAGCTACTGCGGGGCATGTCGATGGCTCGCACAGTGGGGGTGGACATCCGCGAGATCGAGCTCGATGAAGCTCGTGAGATGTGTCCGCTGCTCAACATCGACGACCTGGTGGGCACGCTGTTCATCCCCCGAGACGGGATCACCTCCCCGGTGGACACCACCATGGCCTTGGCCAAAGGGGCCCGGGCCCGAGGGGCTCGCATCGTACAAGGCACCGCGGTGACCGGGGTGGTGGTGGAAGACGGCCGGGCAGTCGGAGTGGACACCGAGGCCGGCCGAGTAGAGGCCGAGACCGTGGTGCTGGCCGCCGGAATCTGGACCCGGCAACTCGCCGCCACCGCGGGGGTGAGCGTTCCGGTGCAGGCCTGCGAGCACTTCTACATCGTCACCGAGCCCATCGATGGAGTGCAGCCCAACATGCCCACGGTGCGCGACCCGTCCAACTACACCTACTTCAAAGAGGAGACCGGCAAGGTGATGGCTGGTTTCTTTGAGCCTCGGGGCAAAGTCTGGAATCTCGATGGCATCCCTCGAGACCTCCAGTTCAAGACCCTGCCGGAAGACTGGGATCATGTCGGGCCGATTTTCGAGCGGGCTATCCACCGCATGCCGGTGCTGGGGGAGGCGGGCTTGCAGCTGTTCTTCAACGGCCCTGAGGCGTTCACCCCCGACGGGGTGTACTACCTGGGGGAGTCGCCCGAGGTGGACCGCTGTTTTGTGGCTGCGGGGTTCAACTCGGTGGGCATCCAATCGGCGGGCGGGGTGGGCTGGGTGCTGGCCGACTGGATCGTCGACGACCACCCGCCCATGGACCTCTCGGTGGTGGACATCCGCCGCTCATTCGGGTTCCAGTGCGAACCTGCCTACCTCGACGCCCGCATCCCCGAAAGCCTGGGGCTGCTCTATGCCATGCACTGGCCGTTTCGCCAGTACGAGACCGCCCGAGACATCCGCCGCTCGCCGCTGCACGAGCGCATCGACGCCGCCGGGGCGGTGTTCGGCGAGGTCGGCGGGTGGGAGCGGCCCAACTGGTACGCCGCCCCCGGTCAAGAACGCGAATACCGCTATAGCTGGGGTCCGCAGAACTGGTTCGAGGCCAGCGGGGACGAGTGCGCAGCGGTTCGCAACGCGGTGGGCCTGTTCGACCAGACCTCGTTCGCCAAATTCACCGTGGAGGGCCCCGATTCCATGGCCCTGCTCAACTGGGTGTGCGCCAACGAGGTGGACGTTCCGGTGGGTCGGGCGGTGTACACCCAGTGGCTCAACGACTGCGGCGGCATCGAGGCCGACCTCACCGTGACCCGCCGGGGCGAGAACTCCTATTGGGTGGTCACCTCGGCGGCTACCGCCACCCGCGACTGGGCCTGGCTGCGGCGGGCTGCTCGGGGCCGAGACGTGGTGATCGAAGACGTCACCGACCACTACGGGGTGCTCGGCGTCATGGGGCCAAATTCCCGGGCCGTGCTCAGCCAGCTCTGCGACGCCGATCTCGGCAACGACGGCTTCCCGTTCGGCACGGCCCAGGATCTCTGCATCGCCGGGGCGGAGACGTTGGCGCTGCGCATGACCTATGTGGGCGAGCTGGGCTGGGAGCTCTACGTGCCCAACGAACAGGCCGTGGCCCTGCACGACGCGGTGGTAGAAGCGGGATCGTCCTTGGGATTGCGCCATGCCGGCTACCACGCCATGAACACGCTGCGCATGGAGGCGGCCTACTGCCACTGGGGCCACGACATCACCGACGAGGACACTCCCCTGGAGGCAGGACTGGGATTCGCGGTGGCCTGGGACAAGGTCGGCGGGTTCCGAGGCCGGGACGCGCTGGCCGCCCAGCGGGAGGGGCCCCGCACCAAGCGCCTCATCAAGCTCCGGCTGGAAGACCCCGACTGGCTGCTGTACCACGATGAGCCCATCTACCGCGACGGCCAGATGGTGGGCCGCACCAGCAGCGGCATGTGGAGCTACACCGAGAAGCGGGCGCTGGCCCTGGGCTACGTGGAATGCGCCGACGGCGTCACCAAAGACTGGGTGGAATCTGGGCGCTTCGAGATCGAGGTGGCCGGAACGCCCATCGCCGCCACCGGCTCTATTCGTTCGTTCTACGATCCCCGCAAAGAGCGGGTTCGGCTCTGATTGACAAGGAGCGGCCTACGGTGCGCGACGAAACCCAGGTTGTGATTATCGGCGGCGGCGCCATGGGCGCGGGCCTCTTCTACCACTTGGCCCACGAGGGCTGGACGGACATCGTGATGGTGGAGAAGGGGGAGCTGTCATCGGGCTCCACTTGGCATGCCGCCGGACTCATTCCCCATTTCATCGGCAGCCTGAACATGGCCAAATGCCATGCGGTGGCCCCCGACCTCTACGCCAAGATCGAAGAGGAGACCGGGCTGGCCAGCGGCTGGCACGGCACCGGCGCCATCCGCCTGGCGCTCGACCGCCATCAGGTGGACTGGTTCCGCTACGTCAGCGGGGTGCTCGATCTGGTCGGGATCGAGAACCACCTGATCGAGCCCTCCGAGATTCTCGACCACTGGCCGTTCATGGACGTGTCCGACGTGCTGATGGGCTGCTGGACGCCCAACGACGGCTGGACCGACCCGTCCAGCGTCACTGCGGCCATGGTCAAGGGCGCCCGCCAGTTGGGCGGGGAGCTTTACCGCCACACGCTGGTCACCGCCATGAACCAGCTTCCCGACCACCGCTGGGAAGTGGTCTGCGACGTCAAGGGCGAGACCCACCGCATCATTGCCGAGCACGTGGTGAACGCGGCTGGGTGCTACGCCCCCCAGCTCGGTGCCATGGTGGGCCTCGACGTGCCCATTGTGTCGGTGATCCACCAGTACCTCATCACCGAGCCGATGGCGGAGATGAAGGAGCTGGGCGATTTCGACCCGCCGGTGATCCGCGATCCCCGAGCCTCGGCCTACTACCGGCGGGAGATCGACTCGCTGCTGGTGGGTCCCTACGAGAGGGAAAACGCCCAGACCTACGGGTTGGAGGGGATCGACTGGGACAAGCACTTCTATCTGACCCCGCCGGACCTCGACCAACTCATGCCCTGGCTGATCGAGGCCGGCAAGCGGATTCCCGCCTTCGCCGACACCGGGATCAAGACGGTGGTCAGCGGGCCGATCACCCACACCCCCGACTCCGGCTACCTCATGGGCCCGGCGCCCGGCCTGCGCAACTACTGGCTGTGCGCGGGGGCGTCCATCGGCATCACCCAGGGGCCGGGGGCGGGCAAGTACCTGGCGCAGTGGATGGTGCACGGCCAGACCGAGATCAACGTGGCGGAGATGGACCCGAGGCGGTTCGGCGACCACTGCGGGCCGACCGGGCGCTACGCCATCGAGAAGGCCATCGACGAGTTCCACGAGATGTACGCCACCCGCCTCCCTGGCGAGCAGCGCTTCGCCGGCCGGCCCCAGAAGACCGACCCCATCTACGGCCGGCTCGACGCCCGGCAGGCCCAGTGGATGGAGATCTTCGGCTGGGAGCGCCCGCAATACTTCGGCGAGCCTGAGGCCCACACCTTCCGGCACTCTAACGCCTTCGACATCGTGGGCGCCGAGTGCCGGGCCACCCGGGAGCGGGCCGGCATCGCCGACCTCACCGCCTTCTCGAAGTTCGAGGTGACCGGGGCCGACGCCGGGGCGCTGCTCGACCGCCTCACCGCCAACCGGATGCCGGCCAAAGACGGGGGGATGCGGCTCACCCACTTTCTGACCGAGTTGGGCGGCATCGAGACCGAGATGACCATCACCCGGCTGGCCCCCGACCGGTTCTACCTGAACTCGGCCGTCGTCGGGCAATTCCACGACCGCGACTGGCTTACCCACCATGTGCAACCCGGCGAGGACGTGACCGTCACTGACAGAACTGACGACATGGGCATCCTGGCCGTGTCCGGCCCGCTGTCTCGCCAGATCCTGGCCTTGCTCACCGACGCCGAGTTGGAGGCCCCGGGGTTCCGCTGGCTCACCGGTCAAGAAATCGAAGTAGCCGGGGTTCGGTGTCTGGCCCTGCGGGTGTCGTATGTGGGCGAGCTGGGCTGGGAGCTGCACCACTCTCAAGAGCACACCGCCGAGCTGTACGACGCCCTGGTGGAGGCGGGCGAGCCATTGGGCATGGTCCACTACGGCGCCTACGCCATGAACACCATGCGGATCGAGAAGGCCTACAAGGCGATGGGATTCGAGCTGACCACCGAGATCACCCCGGTAGAGGCCGACTTGGGCCGGTTCGTGGACTGGTCGGGCGAATTCCAGGGCAAGAAGGCCTCCGAGGAGCGGCTGGCCATGGGCGACGACATCGAGATGATCCTCGTCTACTGCGAGGTGGACACCACCGACAACGACTGCCGGGGCAACGAGCCGGTGTACGACGGCGACGAGCTCATCGGGCTGACCACATCGGGCACCTGGGGCCACACCGTGGGGCGCGGCCTGGCCTTCGCCTACGTGAAACCCCAGTACAGAGCATCAGGTACTCGCTTCGAGGTGCAACTCATGAGCGACCGCCGTCCGGCGATGGTGTTGGACGGCCCGGCCTACGACCCCGACAACGAGAAACCGAGGGCTTGATATGGCGCGACGAGCAGGAGGCAGGGCGGCCCGGGTGGCCATGCGGGAGGCGCCGCCCGAAGCCGATGCCCGGGCAGTGTGGCCGGGGATGGCCGGCGGGGCCTACAAGCCCCTGTCCGAAGGCCAGTGCGACGATGTGTTCGAGGCGGCCCTCGGTTTGTTGGCCGACCTGGGCATGGGCCAGGCCACCCCGGAGATCATTGAGGCGGTTACCGCCAACGGGGGCCGGATGGACGACCACGATCGCCTGCGGTTCCCGCCCGACCTCGTCAAGCGGATAGTTGACGGGGCGTGCAAGGAGTTCACCCTGTACGGCTTCGACCCCGACCGAGGAGTGGAGATCGGCGGCAACCGGGTTCATTTCTGCACCAGCGGGGCCGCGGTGATGATGCTCGACCACGACACCAAGCGCTTCCGTCACAGCACGCTGGCCGATCTCTACGACGTGGCCCGGATCGTCGACACCCTCGACAACATCCACGTGTTCGTGCGGACGCTGGTGGCCCGCGACATGGAGACCTCCCGGGAGTTGGACATCAACACCGCCTACGCCATCCTGGCCGGCACCACCAAGCCCCTGGGCACGGCCATGTTCCAACCCGACCACGTTCATGAGTGCATTGACCTGTTCGACATGGCGCTGGGTGCTGAGGGGGAGTTCGCCCGGCGGCCCTTCAGCATCGGCAACAACACCTTCGTGGTGCCGCCCCTGCGCTTTGCCGAAGACTCGGCCCTGTGCCTGATGGAACAGGCCCGACGGGGCATGCCGATCAACCTGCTTTCGGCGGGGCAGGCCGGGGCCACCTCGCCGGCCGCGCTGGCCGGATCGCTGGTCCAAGCCCTCGCCGAATGCCTGGCCGGGTTGACCGCAGTGAACCTGGTGGTGCCCGGCCATCCCTGTGTGATGGGCATGTGGCCGTTCGTGTCCGATCTGCGCACCGGGGCGATGAGCGGGGGCAGCGGCGAGGAGGCGATCATCAACGCGGCGGGCGCCCAAGTGGTGAACTACCTCGGTTTGCCGTCGGGGGTGGCCGCGGGCATGGCCGACTCCAAGCTGCCCGACAACCAGGCCGGTGCCGAGAAGGCCAACGCCATCACCCTGGCCGCCAACGCCGGGGCCAACATGATCAACGAGTCGGCCGGGATGCTGGCCAGCATCATGGCCTGCTCGCTGGAGGCGCTGGTGATCGACAACGACATGCTGGGGTCCATCAACCGCACGGTACGGGGCATCGAGATCACCCCCGAGACCCTGTCCACCCAGGTAATTGCCGATGTAGTACACGGCGAGGGCCACTTCCTCGGCCACTCCCAAACCCTCTCGCTCATGCAGACCGAGTACGTGTACCCCCAAATCGGCGACCGCCTCAGCCCCGACGACTGGGTTGACGCTGGCGCCCGGCTCATGGACGACGTGGCCCACGACTACGTCACCGAAGTGCTCAACCGCCCCAAACCCGACCACATCACCCCCGAAGCTGACGCTCTAATCCGAGAAACCTTCCCCATCCACCTCGCCCCCATCCGCTGACGAAGCGCGCTGTCGGGCGAGGCTGCTCTAGTCTCGGAACATGGCCTGGGATTTTTCTACTGATCCGGAGTTTCAAGACCACCTCGAGTGGCTCACGGAGCTCATGCACACCGAGATCGAGCCGCTGGACCACTACTTCCGGGGGCGGTCGCCGTTCGACAAGTCTGATGAGGAGGTGCAGACACATCTGCGCCGCATCCAGCAGAAGGTCAAGGACCGGGGGCTGTGGGCCTGCCACCTCAAGCCGGAGATGGGGGGCATGGGGTTCGGTCAGGTGCAATTGGCGCTGATGAACGAGATCTTGGGCCGCTCCACGTTCGGCCCCTCGGCCTTCGGCAGTCAGGCCCCCGACTCCGGCAACGCCGAGATCTTGGCTCACTACGCCAACGACGAGCAGAAGGAGAAGTACCTCAAGCCGCTGCTGGCCGGGGAGATCTCCACCTGCTACTCCATGACCGAGCCCCAGGGCGGGTCCGATCCCAACCACTTCACCTGCACCGCCCACCGCGACGGCGACGAGTGGGTGATCAACGGCGAGAAGTGGTTCGCCTCCAACTACCCGCGGGCCGAGTTCTTAATCGTCATGCTCATCACCAACCCCGACGTTTCGGTGTATCGAGGCTCTTCCATGATGCTGGTGCCCCACGATGCCCCCGGCTTGGAGCTGGTCCGCAACGTGGGGGTGGGCGGAGAGCGCCGGGGCCACGGCGGCCACAGCTACCTGCGGTTCAACGAGTGCCGCGTCCCGATCGAGAATCTCATGGGCGAGGAGGGGGCCGGGTTCAAGATCGCCCAGACCCGACTGGGCGGGGGCCGAGTACACCACGCCATGCGCTCGGTGGGCACGGCCAAAAAGGCCTTCGACATGATGTGCGAGCGGGCCCTCAGCCGGGAGACCAAGGGCTCGCTGTTGGCCGAGAAGCAGGCGGTGCAGCACATGATCGCCGACTCGTGGGTCCAGATCGAGCAGTTCCGCTTGCAGGTGCTGCACGCCGCCTGGCAGATCGACCAGTCGGACACCTCCAAGGCCCGGCTCTACATCGCCGGGGTGAAGGTGGCCACCCCCCGGGTGCTGATGGACGTGGTGTTCCGCTCCATGCAGATCCACGGCTCGCTGGGCATGTCCAACGAGACGCCGCTGGCCAACATGTGGATGATGGCCCCCACCTTCGGGGTGGCCGACGGCCCCACCGAGGTCCACAAGGACACCATCGCCAAGCAGGTGCTCAAGGACTATCGCCCCTCCGAGGGCCTGTTCCCCACCGAGCACCTACCGGCCAAGATCGAATGGGCACAACAAGTGATGGCCGAGCGCATCGAAGAGGAGTTGCTGAACGCCTGAGCCCAGGCTGTTCAGGCCGGCTTAGCGGGAGAGCAGGTCGGCTACTCGCCAGGAGTTGGCCATGATGGACAGTACGGGGTTGACGCCGCCGTTGGTGACGTGGAGGGAGGAGTCGGCCACGTAGGTCCGCTCGCAGCCCCACACTTTGCCGCTGGGGTCGACGGCCCCGCCCGCGGGAGTGTCCGACATGCGGGCTGTGCCGGCTTGGTGCTGGCCGCCGGACAGGATTTGGAATCCCATGGAGCCGCCGGTCACATCGCGGGCCCCGGTGGCAGTGATCCACTCTTTGGCCCGGTCTCCCAAGAACTCCGCGGTGCGCAGGTCCTCCTCATGTTGCACGCCAAAGAAGCGGGCTACGGGCAGGCCCCACCGGTCCCGGACTTCAGCCGACAAGTCCAGCCCGGCTGAGCGGGTGGGGATTTCCTGGATCGGGCCCATGATCATGATGGTGCGGCGGTAGGTGTCTCGGAGGGCCTGACGGGCCGAGGCGCCCGTCGGCCGCCCATACTCGTCGACTTCGCCAGCGGCCTCGGCCGCTTGCTGGTGCTCGGGTCGGAACCACGAGCCCATCACCCAGTGCTGCGCCGGCGACACGGCGTACTCATCAGCGATCATGCCGCCGCCGATGATCCCGTCGTTTTGGTGGCAGTGCTCCCGGGTGGCCATGGCCAGACCAGGGCCGACGCCGTCGCTAAGCGGCTCGTCGGTGTCAACGTGGCCATGGGCCAACACGTAGGTATGGCCCTGGAGGCACCGGCCCACCCAGTCGTTGCCCAGCCCGCTCAGCATCAGCAACCGGGCGGTCTCCACCGCACCGGCGGCCAACACGATCCGGTCGGCCCGCACCGTGCGCTGGCCTTGCTCAGAGCGCAGCTCCACCTCGCCTCGGCCATCGTCGATCCGGGCCGCCAGGGTGTCGCTCAGGATGTGGGCACCAGCCGCGGTGGCTCGGGGGAGCAGGGTGTTATGGACGCCGTTCTTGGCGTCCACCGGGCAGGGATGGCCGACACACTGGCTGCAACCCGCGCACGCGGGCCTCCCTCCGTAGGGCCGAGAGTTGACCAGCAGGGGAACGGGCGCAGTGGCCCAGCCCAGGCGAGCTGCGGCCTCGCCCAGCATCTCGCCCCCTCGGTCGGGCGGGAACGGGGGAAGCGGGTAGCCGCGGGACCGGGGACCGTCGCCAACATGGCCGGGCGCTCCGGCGACGCCCACCTCCCATTCCACTAGGTCGTAGTAGGGCTCGAGATCGTCGTAGGTGATCGGCCAGTCGGCCAAGGCCGACCCCTCGGGGACGCCGTATTCGCTGGCCATGCGGAACGTCTCCGGCGCGAATCGCCACCCTTGGCAGCCATACAGCCGGGGCCCGCCGCCCAGCACAACGGCGTTGTTGTGGTAGCGGAAATCATGGGGCTCAAGGGCCTGCTCGCCATCCCAATCCTTGACGGCTCGGGGATTTCCGACCGGCGTTACGCCCTCGCCGAACCCGAAGACTGCGGTGCGATGGTTGCGCACCGGGTCCCAGCCGATTTCTGTGGACTTGAGGGGGCGCCCTCGCTCCACCACCAGCACCGAGCACCCGGCCTCAGCCAGCACATGGGCAGCCACGCCGCCACCGGCCCCGCTGCCAATCACCACTGCGTCGTAGCGATCCTGCACCTCGTCCCAGCCGATCACCGGCGGCACGGTGTCGACCAAATCGGGTTCGCCGAGGGGGAACCGCTGGTAGCCCAACTCTTCCCAGCACCCGGATTCGGGATCGGTCAGCCAGCGCAGCGTTTCTTGGTCCATCCGATCAGCCTTCGCTCACGGTGAGGCGGCAGGCAGCGGGGTCGAGGCCGTCGGCGGTGAAGGTGAGGTTGATGGTGCCTGGGCCGGTTGGCCGGATCACGGCGAGGGCTTGGCCGTCGTAGGTCGTGCAGATGTTCGATCCAAAGGGCTCGGTGGACTGGTGATCGGCGCTGGCGAAGCCCTGGACCACTCCGGGGCCCTCCACAGTCACTGCTATCGGCCGATTCGCCACCGGGTTCATGATTCCGTCGGCATCAGTCAGGCGAACGGAGACGTAGGCCAAGTCGGCGTCGCCCGCGGTGATCTCGGGCCGGTCGGCCTCAACCGCAAGGTGCAGCGGACCGGAGGCGGTTCGCAGCGCAGTTCGGGCCGCTTCTTCACCGTTGCTGTAAGCGATGGCCACGAGTTCGCCCGGCTCGTAGGCGACCGCGAACTTGGTGTGGAATTCGTCGGTGGGCTGGCGGCCGAGAGACTTGCCGTTGAGCACCAACTCCACCTCGTCGTCGGCCGAGTACACCTCGACGTCCACCGTGGTTCCCTCGTATCCGTCCCACGACCAGCTGTCGACGGTGTCGCTCCACGACCACGGGCCGGAGTAGGCGACCTGCTTGTGGGCGTTCTCCGGCCGTTGCACCGCGATGAAGGGCTCTCGGCGAAGACCGAAGACGATCTCCCGGTAGTAGGAGGCCGGACGCCGGACCCCGGTGGTGTGGATGTCGCCGGTGTGGGCGACGAGCCAGGGAAATGGTGCGACCACGCCGGGAACTCCTCGGTCCACCGGATCTTCGTCGTCGTAGCCGACTCGGCCGATGCCTACTTCGCCCAGATAGTCCCAGCCGGTCCAGGTGAAGTCCCCGATCAGATGGGGATGGGCGCATATGACCGGCCAGTCTCGGCCCAGGTCGGTCACATTGGTCTCCGAGCCGACGATCACCCGATTGGGGTACAGCTCGTGATCGAGGAGATAGCGGTTGGAGACGTAGTTGTAGCCCACAACATCTAGCGAGGCCGACACCTCCTCGATGCCCTCGGCGATGATCGGATCCCGCATGACCTGGTCCTTCACCATGGCCCACATGGCCATCTGGGTGTTCACCCCTTGCGATTCGGCCTCTTCGGTGGGTGACGGCTCGACCTCTTCGGTTGAATCCGGTGATTCCACAAACCCGAGGATCTCGGGGATCTTGGCAATCAGGCCTCGGATGGCCAGCATCGGCTGCACCCCGGTGGTGACGTAGCGGTGGGGGTCGAGCGAGCGGACGTGCTCGGCGATGTCGCGTGCTCGGGCGGCCCCGAGCGGCGAGCCGACCTCGGGGATCTCGTTGCCGGTGGAGTAGAGCACCACGCTGGGATGGTTGCGGTCCTTGCGCACCAGGGTGGCGACGTCGCTTCGCCATCGCTCCTCAAACCGCAGGGCGAAGTCGTGATTGACTTTGTTCTCGGTCCACATGTCCCACGTCTCGTCCATCACGATCACACCGAGGCGGTCGCAGGCGTCGAGCATGGCCCGGCTCATCGGGTTGTGGGCGCTGCGCAGGGCGTTGAACCCGGCGGCTTTCAGCAGCTCTACTCGGCGTTCCTCAGCCCGGCTGATGGTGGCGGCGCCGATGGGACCGTTGTCATGGTGGACGCAGGCGCCCCGCAGCTTCACCGTCTCGCCATTGATCCGCAGGCCGTGGGCGGGGTCGAGCTGAAGCGACCGAATGCCGAAGGCGGTGACATCGCGGTCCAGCTCGGCAGATCCATCGTCGGTCTCAGCCAGGGTGGTGGTGCAGGAGTAGAGGTCGGGTTGGTCGGTGCTCCACCGGGCCGGGTTGGACACCGCCAGCCGCTGGCGGGCGATCACCGTGGTGTGGGGACGCAAGGTCACCGGGATGTCTCCCCGGGCCACCGTTTCGCCAGCCGCGTCGCGTACTTCGCAGGCCATTCGCACCGTCATCGTGTGGGCGGTGTCGTTTTGCACCTCGGCGGCCACCTCCACCACCGCGCCTTGGTCGTCGATCTCCGGGGTGGTGATCCATACGCCGTCGATGGCCAGGTGTACCGGGTTCTGCACCCAAAGGTGCACGGGCCGGTAGATGCCCGCCCCGGAATACCACCGGGAATCCTCGCCGGCCCGGCAATCCACTTTGATGGTGTTCTCCTCGCCGTAGCGCAAGAACGGGTTGAGGTCGACGATGAACTCGGCGTAGCCATTGGGCTCGGAGGCCGCGAAGTCGTCGTTCACATAGACCATGGCGTCGCGGTACACGCCCTCGAACTGAAGGGCGACCCGGCGATCGCGCCACTCGGCCGGGGCTTCAAACCGCCTGGAGTACTCCCACACCCCGCCGGGGAAATAGGCGATGTCGTGGGAAGCGGAGGGATCGCGCTGGGTGCCGATCATCGCGTCGTGAGGCAGCGTCACCGGCTCGGGCGCGCTCTTTGCGCCCGTCAGCTCCGAGAACGGGTTCTGTTTGGGTCGCACTGCCCAGCCCGCGTTGAACGACGATCTCATCGGTACCTCCAGTCGGCACAGAGTAGGGGAAGGCCCCTCCAAAGAGCGTGCCCGCCGCTGGCAGAAGTAGCGTCCGGCCATGACCATTCGATGGGGAATCGCCGGGCCAGGAGGCATCGCCGTTGGGTTTGCCAACGGGCTCCAGTTGCTGGACGACGCCGAGATCTACGCCATTGGCTCGCGCTCGGTCGACCGGGCCAGGGACTTCGCCGCCAAATATGAGGCCCCAGCGGCCTACGGCAGCTACGAGGATCTGGCTGCCGACCCAGACGTGGACGCCGTGTATGTGGCCACACCCCAGTCTCGTCATGAGCAGGACACGCTCATGTTCTTGGAGGCCGGCAAGCCCGTGCTGTGCGAAAAGCCGTTCGCCCTCAACCAGGCCCAGAGCCAACGGATGATTGATGCCGCCCGAGAGCGGGGCCTGCTCTTGGTGGAGGCCATGTGGAGCCGGTTCCTCCCTGCCTATCGGGTGTTGGTCGATCTGCTGGGTGAGCAGGCCATCGGCCAGCCCCAACTAGTCGAGGCCGACTTCGGGTTCCACCAGCCGTTCGACCCCGACCACCGGCTCTACGACCCCGAGCGAGGCGGCGGGGGGATTCTCGATCTGGGGGTGTATCCCGTGCAGTTCGCTTCGCTGGTGCTGGGCACCCCCACCACCGTGGCGGCCCAAGGCCGAATCGGCGAGACCGGGGTGGATGAACAGGTGGCCGCTGTACTCGGCCACGCCGGCGGCGAGCTCGCAGTGGTGAAGGCGGCCATCGCCACTAACCTGGGCTGCACCGCTCGCATCGCCGGAACTGAGGGCACAATTGAGATCCCCGCGTTCATGCACTGCCCCGGATCGCTCACGGTCGTGCGGGGGTTTGAGCGAGAGGAAATCGACGGCTCGTGGGAGGGGGACGGCCTCCGCTTCCAGGTGGAGGAGTTCCACCGCTGCTTGGCCGCCGGTGAGCTGGAGAGCCCGGTGATCTCCCACGCCGAGACACTGTCGATCATGGGCACCCTCGACCAGATCCGCGACCAGATCGGTATGCGGTTCCCGGGGGAGTGAAGTGCGAAGCGTCTGTTTGGCGCCTACTTGATAGCGATCGGATTGAGGGGTGATCCGACCGCGCCGGGGATATTGAGCGGCGGGGCAACCAGCATGAATTCATAGCGGCCGTCGGCGGCGCAGTCGGCGGCCAGCTCGTCCAGCACCCAGAACTCGCCCAGGGGGAGCCCCCGATCCACCAGCGCCCCGCAGTGGACGGGATGTTTGCGGTCCTCGGGGTCTTCGGGCACCAGCACCTCCACGCCAATGGTGTCGGCCGCCACCGCGGAGATGTCGTTGCGGTCACACCAGTTGAGGGCATCCACTCCGAAACCCGGAGACCCGTTGAAATACTCCATCTGCTGCTCGGGGGTAAACGCCGGATCCCACAACGCGAGGTGTCCGGTGCGGATCAAAGCGATGTCCCCGGCTTCAACTGAGCTTTCCTGGCGTTCGACACAGCGATCCAGCATGGCCGAGTCGATGACCGTAACCGGGGCCAGCGGGTCGCAGCCCTCAGAGCGAGGCAAGTCCAACAGCACCGCTCGGCCCACAAAGCTCTCCCGGTGGTTCTCGATACCCAGCACCGATGCGCCCCCGAAAGCGGTGACATTGCCGGCCCAATAACCGTTGTACATCGTGTCCCGGTAGATCACATGGCCGAAGCCGTCCCACTGGGTTGAGCCCTGGAGGGGCATCTGGAACATGTCGTCGTTCCACTGGAAGTCGGGATCGGCGGCGCTATACGGGGAGCCCACCACCTGGTCGGACCCGGCCATCATGAACCAGTGCAGCGGGGCCGGCCGGGTATGGAACCGGGGGCCGCTGGCGTCGATAGGAAGGGCCAGCGAGAACACCTTGCCCGACTGGATCAGCGAGGCGGCCCGAACTCGCTGCTCGGGGCCGATCAGATTCTGGGTGCCGATCTGGTCGTCGTCGCCCCAGCGTCCCCAGTTGTTGGGCCCTTCGGGCTCATAGCCGCCGACCACCTTGCCGTTGTCGTCCACGGAGTAGTCGGGCGCCGACCAGCTCGTGGCGTATCGGGCGTAGTCTTCTCGACCCATGGGTCCTCCTAGAGCTGGATGAGACGGGGCACGGTCCCATGAATCAACAGATCGCGGCCGATCTCGGTTGAGAGGTACCTGGCGGAGTCGAACAGCGCATCGAGCACCAGCATCCGCTTGAGCCACAGGTGGAACCGGTGCTCGGCGGTGAAGCCGATCCCGCCCAGCACCTGCTGGGCGTGGGCCGCCGTGGTGAGGGCGGCCTGGCCAGCCAGCGCCTTGGCCAGCGCGGCCAGCATCGGGTCGGGGTCGCGCAGGCACGCTTCGGCCACCGATGCCGCCCCCTCGATCAGCACCAGCGAATCGGCCAGCTTGTGACGGATGGCCTGGAACGACGCCACCGGGCGGCCGAACTGCTCCCGGTCTAGGGCGTGCTGGCGCGCCTCGGCCAGCATCCTTCGGGCCCCCGCAATGAGCTGGTGGGCCAAGGCCATCCGGGCGGTGGCCATTGCCGCGTCCCAATTGCCATTGTTCTCTATCGGTGTCATCAACTCGGTCCGGATTCGGGTCGACAGATGGCGATAGGCGTGGGCGGGGTCGACTCCTGTCGCCTCCCAATTTCGAAGGAAGCCAGCCTCGAACGCTCCCAGCACTGGGCCGGAGCCGTCATCCAAGGCCACAACCACTGCGGCTGCCTGGTTGATCCGCGACGACACCAGACCATTGACAACAAAAGGGTCTTCCTGGAGGAGGATCTTGGGATCGTCTGGATGCGGGTCCGCCGGGTTGTTGTGGAGGGTGGCGGGAAACAACATGCAGATTTCAGGGGTTATGGGAAGGCCGAGGGCATGTGCCACCACGTCGTCGAGCAGGGTGGCAGCCGAGCCGGTGGTGCCGAGAGCAGTGAACGCCATCGCCGCCGCCGGGCCGGGAGCCGCGTCCAACAGGTCGGCCCAGCCCAAGTCGTGGAGCGCCCGGTCGGCCTCGCCTGGACCGGGCGCGTCGGCCATAACGGCTTCGAAACTGGCAGAGAGCAGCGCTAGGTCGTCGGCGTTGATGGACTCGCTCATGACTCCGGCCCCAGATCAAGCAATCGTCGGGCGACGATGTTGCGCTGAATCTCGGCGGTGCCCCCGTAGATGGAGGCCGCCTTGGAGTACAGGTAGTCGGTGCGCCACATTTCCGCATCGCGACCCTCGTCGAACTCGATGACACCGGGCAGCAGGTCGCGGGCTGTCTCAAACAGCTTCTGCTCAGCCGATGTGATGAGGATCTTGTCGATCGACGTCTCCACGCCGAGCTGCTGTCCCTCAGCAAGCCGATATTGGGTATCGCGGGATCGGCTGCGGAAGGCAAGGATCGACAGGAGTACCTGGCCAACCGCCTGGGCTGAGGAGTCACTGAAATCGCCCGCATCCGCCACCTGGGCGACCAGGTCGGAGAAGCGCCGGTGCAATAGGGCGCCCCGGTGCCAGAACGTGGTGGACCGCTCGTAGGGAAGGATGTCCATGGCCACCTGCCAGCCACCGTCTTCCTCTCCGAGTAGCCGGTCTTCGGGGACGAACACGTCGTCGTAGTGGACCTCGGCGAAGTCGAGGCGACCGTGCATGGTCTCGATCGGGCTGTAGGTGATGCCCGGTGAGTCCACATCCACCAGCAGGGCGGTAATGCCCCGGTGGGCGCTGTCCGGCTCGCCGGTGCGGGTGAGCAGCACGCAGCGCTGGGAGTATTGAATGAAGCTGGTCCAAACCTTCTGGCCGCTGACCACCCAGCCGCCGTCGGTCTTGACCGCCCGGCACGACAGCGAAGCCAAGTCGCTGCCCGCGTCGGGCTCGGAGAATCCCTGGCACCACATCTCGTCGCCCCGCAAAAACGGCGGCACAAGACGGGCGGACAATTCCGGTGGGGCCAAGTCGATCACGGTGGGGGCCAGCACTTCGATCATCGTCCAGGCGTTGGGATCGGCAAGCCCTCGGAAGTTGATCTCTTCGCCCACGATGGCCCGCAGCAGCGGCGAGCCGCCGAGCCCACCCACCGACTCCGGCCATCCATAACGGCCAAACCCGGCATCGAACAGGGCCCGCTTCACTTTGGAGTAGTGCGCCATCTGCTCGTCCATCGAGGCGATGCCCGCATATGGCGGGGTGAGCTCGCCAGCGTTGGCGTCGAGCCACACCCCCAAATCGCGGCGGAAGGTCTCAGGATCCATCACAGTGTGGATTACAGACTGTCGTAGTCCACGACGGAGTCACAGTCGGGGACCGACTGGCAAGTAAGGATGAATCCCTCCTCCACCTCGTCGGGCTCCAACGCCTCGTTGGCCCGCATGGTGACGCTGCCCTCTTGGAGAAAGGCCATGCAGGTGGCGCAGTTCCCCGCCTCACAGGAAAACGGCGGGTTGAGCCCGGCTCGCCGGGCCGATTCGAGCACCGTGTCGCCCTCGACGTAGTCCATCGTGCGGCGCTGGCCTCTGAAGATGATCGTCAAGCTGATTGGGCTGCTCACTGGAAGGGAAAAGGCAGGTGCTTCAGCTTTGCTGCTGGGCGAGTTGGCGGGCGAGGGCGTAGACGCCCTGGTCGTAGGAGAACTCAACCATGTTCCCGTCGGGGTCGGTGAGCATGCAGATGTAGCCGATGGGGGGCGGCATGTCGGTGGGGGGCATGGCCAGACATCCTTCGGCGCTGCCCCTGGCTGCGGTTTCCTCCACCGCCTCTCGGCTGGTCAGCTCGATGCCCAGATGGGCGAAGGGGGCCAGCTTGGCCATGGGCGAGTCCTTGAACGGATCGGTCTCGGGGAAGAACTGGGCCAGCACCAGGATGAACGGCGAGTCGGCGGAATCGCCGTGGCCCAACCAGGCCCCGTAGCCCATGTGGTCTTCTCGCCGGTCGAGCAGCCGCATCGGGGTGTGGGTGGTGTACCAGTCGATGGTGGCGTCCATGTCGGCCACCCGCAGGGCGATGTGGGTCCAGCGGGGGCCCGGGGGGTGGACGTCGTAGACGGGGTCGTGATCGGCCACGGCAGCCTTACTCGTCGGTCCAGCCGTCGGGGATCTGGGGGTCGTCGCCGCCCTTGGTCCACAGGATGAGCGTGTTGCCCCACGGGTCTTTGAATGCGGCGTTGAACCCGTTGAACTCGGCCCAGTAGTGGTCGCGCCACAGCTCGGTGGCCCCTCGGGCTGTGGCCCGGCCCATGATGGCGTCGGAGGAGTCGTCGTCGCTCACCAGGATCCAGATCCGCACGGTGCGCCCGTCTTCGGACAGGCCCCGGGGCTCCACGCCGGCGGGGTCGGGGTGGGGACGGGCGTTGGCCGCGTTGTGGATCCCCATGTGCAGGTTGCCGATTTCGCTCTGGGAGCCGTCGTCGAGTTGGAAGTTCTGGCCGGGGACGATGCGGTGGAACACGCCGGCGGGGCGGGGCTCCACCTCCCAGCCGAATACCTCGTGGTAGAAGACGGCTGACGCCTCGGGATCATCGGAGGGGAAGTCAACGAAGATGAGAGTGTTTGGGTAGGTCATCGCTTCTATTTCTAGTTGATGTTGTTGGCTATCGCATGGGCCAGCGGGAACGGGGGTGGATGCCGGAGCGCTCAATGAGAGACTGTGCGGCCTGGCGGGCCTCGGAGCGCAGCGAATCGGCGTCCACTGTGGTGCAGCGGCCGTCGGCAATCACGAGTTGGCCGGCGACGAAGACGTCGGTGACCGAGCGGCCTCCGCCCGCCCACACCAGCTGCAGGATCGGGTCGGGACTGGGCGGCTGCCATTGGATGCCGGATCGGTCGATCACCACGATGTCGGCGGCTTTGCCCGCTTCCAGAGAGCCGATTTGGTCGGCCATACCTACCGCCTCGGCGCCCGCGATGGTCAGCAACTCGAAGGCGTGATGGGCGCCAAACTCGGTGGGGTTGGCGGCGGTGTCTTTGGCCAAACCGGCGAACAGAGCGGCGGCCCGCAGCCCGTCGATGGCATCGCTAGCGTTCTCGGTATCACAACCCAGCGCCAATCGCCCGCCCTGCCGCCACAACTCCAGGTGGGCGAAGCGCTCGGTGAGCCCCTGGCCGAGGCGCAGGTAGGCCCACGGGCAGGAGGCCACTGCGGTACCGGTGCGTACCAGGGTTTCCACTTCGGCGTCGTCGACGTGTACGGCGTGGCCCACCAGCACATTGGGGCCGAGCACCCCCAAACGGTCGAGGTGTAACAGCGGGCGCATCCCGGTGCGCTCCAAATAGCTGGCTGAGTCGTCGGGGGTGGGGGAGATGTGGAAGCTCAGCCGCCGCCCGGAGGAGCGGGCCAGATCGGCGGCCGCCACCACCAGGCCGTCGGACATCAAGTCGTGGCCCACCAGCGTGACCGACGCCTCCACCAGGCCGCCGGGGGGATATCGCTCGATGAGATCCCGCTGGGCGTCGATCACCTCGTTTACCGGACCTGACTGGGGCAGGCCGTCGGCGTCCGACCCCCAGCGGGCGACGGCGCCCCGTACGCCCACTGCGTCCATGGCCTGGGCCACCCGGTCGGGGTGGGCCACCGTGCCGGCGTCGATGGTGGTGGTGATCCCGTTGGCCGCGGCCTCCACCAAACCCAGGGTGGCGGATAGCTCATCATCGTCGCCGGTGACGTGCTCGTGGACGGGCACGATCCACTCGAAGATGGCCGCGCCGGGGGGCAGGTCGTCGGGGATGGCCGAGGCCACCAGCCGGTCGGCGGTCAGATGCTGATGGGCATTGACGAATCCGGGTACCACCAGTGAATCAGCGGAGCCCCGTTCAGGAGCATCCGGGTACCGCGCCCTGATGGTGTCAGCCTTGCCCACCGCGGCGATCTTGCCGTCGGCCACCGCCACCGCGCCGCCCGAGATGATGGCGCGCTCGGCGTCCATGGTCACGATGTCGCCGGTGATCACCCAGTCGGCTGTTGACACGTCAGTTGACGTTACCGGCGCTGTGTCTGGGAAACAGGAAAAGGGTTAGGCGGTATCATCGGCCCATGAGTGGGAACGGCGCCTCCAACCAGCTCGTCGGCCAGCCCGCACTGGACCACCACTGGTATCCGATCGCTCTTGTCGAAGACATCGCACCGGGCCCAGTCGGGATACAAGTGCTGGGTCGCCGCTATGTGCTGTGGCGTTCCGACGACGGATCGCTTACCGCGGCTCCCGACCGCTGCCCCCACCGCGAGGCCCCGCTGTCAGAAGGGCGCATGGTGGACGGCTGCTTGGAATGCCCCTACCACGGGTGGCGGTTCGGCGCCGGGGGCCGTTGCCAGCTGGTGCCCTCGTCCCCGCCGGGAACCCCGGTACCGCCCAAGGCCCACTTGGAGTTAGTCAACGTCGAGGAGCGCTATGGCCTGGTTTGGCTGTGCCCGGGCAAGCCCTTAGGTCAGATCCCGGAAATCCCCCAGGAGGACAACCCCGAGTTCCGCCGGCTCAATACGCCGTTCCAGCAGTGGGCGGTTTCATCCACCCGGATCACCGACAACTTCATGGACTTCTCCCACTTCCCCTTCGTCCACACCGCCACCTTCGGTTTGGCCCAGGAGACAGTGATACCGCCGCTGGAGATGGGCGACCTGCCCGATGGCTATCGGGGCTACGTGTACGAAGTGAACGCCAACAACACCAGCGACGCGGGCCAGACCACCACCGGTCAAGACGATGATGTGCTGCACCGCCGGATGACCACCGGATACGTGCTGCCGTTCTCAGTGCGCAGCACCATCGCCTACGAGTCCGGCCTCGAGCACATATTGCTGCTGTTGACCACTCCGATGGACGACGTGAACTCGCTGTTCAACTTTGTGGTGTGGCGCAACGACGACTTCTCGGTGTCCGCCGAAGAGATCATGCAGTTCGACCTGGCCATCGGCGCCGAAGACAAAGCCATGCTCGAGAAGCTCGAAGGCGTCCTCCCCATGGACCTAACCGCCACCGTCAGCGTCCAATCCGACCGCCCCTCAGTAGAATGGCGCCGCAGCCTCGCCGCCCTCCTCGCCGAAGGGGCTTCGGGGGGCTAAGAGCAAGGACAATCAGCGTTGAGATGTTCGCTGAGTTGAGAGCGATTTCTGCCGTCAGTGCCATAGTGATCTGTACAGCCATGCTTCTGTCATGCGGCTCTGATTTGAACGGAGGCGACGATAGAGCCAATCAGGCCGAAGAACAGCCAGCTCTTGCCGGTCATCAAGCCCCTGAAGTGACTGACGTCGAGTCCATTGACAGGGCAATTCGAGCGAATAGTGAAGTTGAGGCAGTGCTAGACGAAGCTCAGTTCACCATCGAAGGTCACCGCTTGGCATACGTCGAGAACGAGCTGTGGGGCGTCAGCGCCACGCTCAGGCTTGATGAAGCAACGAGCCTTGATGGGCCATGGATCACTGTTGATGATGAAGCGCTTGCAGAAACTGATGAGGTAACTGCTGCCAGCTATTCCACTCGTACCGATATGTACGAGATCAATACAGAACTCATCCTCGTGACGATCCAGCCGGAATCCGGGAAGATACTCACTCTTGTCCCCTTTGAAGAGCCGCCCAGTCCATTGCCAGCGGGCCCGAGTGGTCGACCATGACCTTGGGCAGTTCATCGGGATTATGGGCCGAGGGTGGTGAGGGGAATGACGGCTACTCCGTCGGGGCGCATGTGGGCGGTTTTGGTGGCTGTGACTACCGCCATTAGCGCGAGCTGATTGGCGCGCCGCTTGTGGGCTTTGTCTCGGAGTCGCTTCAGGGCGGTGGCGGCTTCCTCGATTTGCCGGGGACCTGAGTTCAGCTTGACTTCCAATGCCGCCCAGGTGCCGTCCAGGCCCTGTATCACGATGTCGGTTTCCAGCTCGTCTGAGTCGTGGTAGTGGAACGTGTCGAAGCCCAGCGGCTGGGCGTACACGCGCAGGTCCCGCACGGCGAGCGACTCGAACAGGCTGCCGAACATGGAGAAGTCGGCCATCAGGCCGTCTGGGGACGCTCCGACCAAGGCGGCAGCGAGCGACGGGTCTACCAGATGCCGCTTCGGGGCTTTCCTCACGGTGGCTTTCGACCGCAGTGCTGGTGACCAGGCGGGGAGGTCTTCCAATACGAAGATGCGGTGCAGCGCATCCAGATATGAGGCGAGGGTCGGGGTGGCGGGTGGCGACGCCGGGTTCATGTCTCTTCCCAGTTTGGCGGCCGACACCGGCGAGGCCAGGTTGTGGGCGATGAGCCGCAGGAGGCTTTCGAGGGCGTCGGGGTTGTGGCGGACGCCCACCGCGTCTTCGATGTCGGTTCGGACAGCCTCTTGGATGTAGTCGCGCACGGCGGCCACTGCTGCGTCTTGAGGGAGGTCAAGGCCGGCTGGCCACCCGCCGCGGCAGACAGCGTTGGCCACGTCCAGCAAGGTGGCGCGACTCTCCGCCGCGGGCCTTGCGTTCCCAGCTAGCACATCGCGTAGCGACACCTCTCCGGTGGACACTCCCGTTTCAAACAGCGTCATCGGTCTCATCCTCAACCGGGTGATGCGCCCGGTGCCGGTGTGGCGAGTGATGCTGTCTGTGGGTCGGGCAGAGCCGGTGAGGATGAAGTGGCCGGTGCCGGGCCGGTCGTCGCACGCTCGGCGTATGCGGTCCCACAAGGCGGGGGCGTGCTGCCACTCGTCAATCAGGAGCGGAGGGGGACGCGACAGCAAATGGTCTGGGTCGGTTTCAGCCAGAGCCAGCATGTCGGGGTCGTCTAGCCGCACTTCTGAGCAGGCGTGATCGCGGGACGTCCATGTCTTGCCGGTGCCTCTCGCCCCCTGAATCAAAACAGCGCCTCGGCGCCGTAGGGCAGCCTCGACTTCGACTCCAGCTACTCGCTCCCGGTAGCCGGGCATCGACAGGGTATTTGCCCCTCCCATGTGCCCATCTTAGCAATTAGGGGAAATTTATCTTCTAGTTTATGGAAAATCTACCTTTCATTTTGTGGGAATTTTGTCTTCGGTTTTGGGGTCATGGCGAGGGTGCCTCGATGTTGGGTGGGGGCAGTATGGCACCTAGCGGTTACTGATTGCGCGTGTAACCGTTCGCCCACAAGAGTGACTTGTCGTCGCAGCGCCCTATAGGGATGCGAAGCGGCTAGCTGTGGAGGAGGGCCTGGCGCCAGGCGGCGGTGGTGGCCACCTGGTTGAAGGTGAAGATGTGCAGGCCGTTGATGCCCAGGGGAGCGAGCTGGCTGCTGAGGGCTTCCAGGAGATCGGAGGGGTCGTGGGCTGACGAGCCGAGCAGCTTGGCCATGGAGCGGCGATTCTTGCGGAGATAGCGCAGCGACTGGCCGACGCCGAGGCGGGCGCCGATGGTGAGCAGCTTGGTGCGCTCCACTGCGCCGGGGATGCCCAGATGCACTGGTAGCGTCAGTCCGTCGTTCCGCTCGGCCTTGAGCCAGGCGATGATCTTGGCTGGGTCGAAGCACATCTGGGTGCTGCAATAGCCGCGCAGGCCGGCCTCGGTCAGCAGTTCCTGCTTGGCGAACAAGGCGCTGCGGCGCATGTCCTCGCCGATGAGGGGGTGGCCGTCCGGGTAGGCGGCAATTCCAACCGTGTCGAGGCCGTGGTCGTGCTCGAACAGGTCCTTCATGAAACTGTGGGCATCGTGGTAGGCACCCGGCTCGGTGGCATCCCCGCCGATCACGAAGGCGGTGGTCACGCCGTTGTCCTTGGCCCAGTCGGCCAGATCCTTGACTTGGCCGTGGTCTCGCATCAAGCGGGCCGAGAAATGGGGGATGGCATGGTGGCCCCGCTTGATCAGCTCTTCGGCCAGATCCAGCGTGGCGTTTTGGCCTTTGGTGGCCGATGCGGTGACCGAAACCCGTGAATTCGGGGGCAGTGCATCGATGGCTTCTGGGGCGCTGTTCAGGGGAATGATCTCGAAGACTGCGCCGCGAATAAGCTGCTGAACGTCGGGATTCGGACCGGTCGGTTGGGGCTCCTCCCACCGCGATAGACTGGCCGAGTCGTTCCGCATAACGGAACTGTACCATAATACGGACCAGAAATGCAATACTTGCAGGCAGCACGGCCTGTTGAGGAAGCGAGTTGGGCATGACGATGGAGGCAGGACATGGCTGAGGTCCCCGAAAAGGCCAAGTGCGTTGTTATCGGCGCGGGAATCGTGGGCAACTGCCTGGTCGGGCACCTGAGCAAGTTGGGGTGGACCGATCTGGTGCTGCTGGACAAGGGCCCGCTTCCCAACCCCGGAGGATCCACCGGCCACGCCTCCAACTTCATCTTCCCCGTGGACCACAACAAGGAGATGTGCCTGCTGGGGGAGCAGAGCGCCAACCAATACCGCGACCTGGGGCTCTCGGTGGACTCCGGGGGCATCGAGGTGGCCCGCACCCAAGAGCGCGTCGACGAGCTCAAGCGGCGCATGACCTCGGCCACCGCCTGGGGCATCGAGGCCCACCTGCTGACCCCCGAAGAGGTCAAAGAGCTGGTGCCGTTCGTGAACACCGACATCGTGTTGGAGGGCTTCTACTGCCCCACGGTCTCGGTGGTCGACTCGCTGGAGACCGGCACCCAGATGCGCAACGTGGCGGTGAACGGAGGCTGCCATGTGGCGGCCAACACCGAGGTGCTCGACATCATCACCGAAGATGGCCCTAACCCCGGCGACCGCACGGTCAAGGCGGTGGTCACCGACAAGGGCACTATCGAGACCGAGTATGTGGTGATCGCCTGCGGGGTGTGGTCGAACCGGGTGGCCAACATGGCCGACGCCTACATCCCGCTGGTGCCCGCCGTGCATCAGATGGCCGACGTCGGCCCGCTCGACATCCTGGCCGAGACCAACAACGAGATCGGCTATCCCATCGTGCGGGACATGGACACCTTCTGCTACGAGCGCCAGTCGGCCGGCTCCATGGAGGTGGGCTCGTACGCCCACCGGCCCATCTTCCACCACCCCGACGACATCCCCTCCAACGAGGAAGCCGCCCTGTCGCCCACCGAGATGCCGTTCACCGCCGACGACTTCGACCTCCAGATGGAGCAGGCCATCGAGTTGATGGACATGCTGGGCGACGCCGAGATCAAATACGCCATCAACGGCCTGCTGTCGCTCACCCCCGACGCCATGCCGTGTCTGGGGGAGCTGCCCGAGGTCCGCAACCTGTGGTCGGCGGCGGCCATCTGGGTCAAGGAGGGGCCGGGCATGGCCCAGGTGGTGGCCGAGTGGATGACCTTCGGCTATCCCCGGGTGATCGACGTCCACGGCGCCGATGTGTCCCGCTTCTATCCCGAGGAGCGGGGCGACGACCACATCTGGGCCCGTTCGGCGGAGCACTTCAACAAGACCTACGGCATCGTCCACCCCCAAGAGCAGTGGGAAAGCCGCCGCAACCTGCGGGTGAGCCCCTATTTTTCCCGCCAGCAGGAGCTTCAAGCCGAGTTCTTCCAGGCCCGCACCTGGGAGCGGCCCCAGTGGTTCGAGTCCAACGCCGATCTGGTGGACCGCTACGAGGTGGAGGACCGGGAGGTGGAGTGGGACGCCCGGTGGTGGAGCCCGATCACCGTGGCCGAGCACCTCAACCTGCGGGAGAACTGCGGGATGGTCGACCTGAGCGCCTTCCAGATCTTCGAGCTCACCGGGCCGGGCGCGGTGGCCTATGCCGACTATCTGGCCGTCAACAAAGTGGACGTGCCGGTGGGCCGCTCCATCTACACCCCGTGGCTGACCCCCGACGGCGGGTTCCACTCCGATCTGACCATGATGCGGATGGGCGACGAGCGGGTGCGCATCGTGACCGGCGTATTCGACGGCGGCCGCGACGAGTTCTGGGCCCGCCGCCATCTGCCTGTCGACGGCTCGGTGAGCTTCGCCAACATCACCGACCAGATCACCACCCTCGGGGTGTGGGGGCCCAACGCCCCCCATGTGATCGGTGTGCTGACCAGCCAAGACCTCAGCCAGGCCGGGTCGCCCTACGGCTCGCTGGTCGACGTGGAGCTCAACTGCAGCGGTCGCACCATTGCAGCCACGCTGTTCCGCATCTCCTACGTGGGTGACACCGGCTGGGAGATCTACGCCGCCTGGGATGACGGCCCGGTGCTGTGGGACACCCTCATGGCGGTGGGCGCCGACTACGGGCTGCGGCCCACCGGCGGCGGGGTGTACGGCACCTCCGGACGCCTGGAGAAGGGCTATCGGCTCATGGGGGCCGAGCTGGAGAGCGAGTACAACCCGCTGGAGGCCGGCCTGGCCCGGCCCAAGGTGAAGGCCGCGCCGTTCATCGGCAAAGAGCCCTACTTGGCTGCCCGGGAGATGGGCGACCCCGAGGTCTCGATGTGCGTGCTCACGGTGGAAGACCTGACCGACGGCCAGGGCCGCAAGCGCTACATGCAGGGGGGCAACGAGCCGATCCTGACCCAGGACGGCCAGCGGATCACCGACTCCCACGGGCGGGTGTCGCGGGTGACCACCGCGGGGCCAGGCCCGTCGGTGGGCAAGCACCTGCTGATGGCCTATCTCCCGGCGGAGTTGGCCCAGCCGGGCACCGACCTCCAGGTGATGTACATGAACGAGCTGTTCCCGGTGAAGGTGGCCAGCACCGGCGCGGTGTTCGACCCCGAAGACACCCGTTTGAGGGGCTGAGGAAGCGAATTGGCCATGAGGATCTTGTGCTGCGTCAAGCGAGTGCCGGCCCCGGGGGCCAAGATCAACGTGACCGACGATGGGCTGGCTGTGGACGCCTCCCATCTGGGCTTCGCCACCAGCCCCCACGAGGAGTGCGGGGTGGAGGAAGCAGTGCAGATCACCGAGCGCCACGGCGGCGAGGTGACCGTGCTGACGCTGGGACCGCCCGAGGCGGCCGATCAGCTTCGCTATGCGGCGTCGGTGGGGGTCCACCACGGCGTGCTGGTGGCCACCGACGGCTCGGCCTGGGACCCCCAGCGCACCGCGGTTGCGCTCACCGACGCCATCCGGGGCTTGGAGGCGGCTGACGGCCCCTTCGACCTATTGGTATTCGGCAACGAGTCGGCCGACTCCGGGGGCTTCCAGGTGGGCGTGCGGGTGGCCTATGCCCTGGGCCGACCCATCGTCAACGGCATCAAGGGCATCGAGGTGGATACCGAGGCCGGAGGCGGCGTGGTTCGAGCCCGACGGGAGATCGACGGCGGCTTCGAGGTGTACGAGATGCCCATGCCGGCCGCCGTCGGGGTAAAGGAGGGCATCAACCTGCCCCGGTACCCCACCATGCGGGGCCGGCTGGCGTCCAAGAAGCTGGAGATCGCCGAGCAGGGCTCCGACGCCGAACCGGGTGGGCAGTCGTTGGTGCGATTGCACCGGCCGAGGGAGACGGTCACTGAGACGGTGATCCTGGGGAATAGCCCCGAGGCGGCTCCGGCCGTGGTGGACGTGCTCGAAGAACTGGGAGTGGTGTGATGCTGCTCGTGATGTTGGAGCACGACCGGGGCACCATGGACGAGGCCGCCCGGGAGGCGCTGACCTTCGGGCGGAAGCTGGCAGCCCAGATGGGTGCGCCGCTGCATGCCGCGCTGATCGGCGCCGACGACGCTGAACTGGTGTCTGAAGCTGGCGCCTTCGGTGCCGAGGCGGTGTACACCGCCGTCCACGACGTGCTGAGTGACTTCGGCCCCGAGGCCTGGGGCGAAGCCGCAGCCGAGATGATTCGACAACTGAATCCGGGGGCAGTGCTGGCCGGAGGCAGCGAGCGGGGCAACGAGATCATGGCCCAGGTAGCCGCCCGACTCGATCTGCCCATGGTGGCCAACTGCCTCGAAGTAGACCTTAACGGCGGGGCAGGGGAGTGGGCTATCACCCGCCAGCAATGGGGCGGCTCGCTACTGGAGGACGCCCGGCTAGTTTCCGAGCGGCCCCTGCTAACCAGTGGCCTGCACACGCTGGCCGCCGAGCAAGCTGAGGCGGCAGTCGAAGCTGTTGCCCAGGCGGTAGAAGTCGACCTGGACCCGTCGCTGGCTCGCACCGTTGTCAAAGATCGGGTGGTGCTCGAAGCCGGGGTCACGCTGTCGACCGCTCCGGTGGTGATCGGCGGTGGCCGGGGGGTGGGATCGCCCGAGGCATTCGCCCCGCTGGAGGAGCTGGCCGCCATGTTGGGAGGCCGGGTGGGTTGCAGCCGTGCAGTGACCAACAACGGCTGGCGGCCCCACTCCGACCAAGTGGGCCAGACCGGCACCCGCATCACCCCCGAGATCTACATCGCCTCGGGCATCTCCGGGGCCATCCAGCACTGGGTGGGGGCCAAGGCCAGCAAGCACATCCTGGCCATCAACATCGACCCCGAGGCCAACATGGTGGTCAAGGCCGACTGGGCCGTCATCGCCGACCTCCACGAAGTAATCCCCGCCATCACCGAAGAAATCAAGCGCCGCCGGGCCTAAAGATCAGGGACAGTGTCGGTCAGGCGCTGAGCTGGGAGGCGAGGCGGTTGGCAGCGGCGACAACGGCCAATCCGTGGTCGTGAGCCAGGTCGGGGTCGGGGAAGCGGTAGGCGGGGCCCTGAATGTGGAGGGCGGCCAGCGGCTGGCCGTCTTCGCTGAGCACCGGGGCGGCCACCGAGTTCAGGTCTTCCACGAACTCCTCGTAAACCCAGGCGTATCCCAGGCTGCGCACTTGGGCGAGGCGATCACGGATCGCATCGGGGTCAACCACCGTCCACTGGGTGCAGGCCTCAAGAGATTGGGCAAGGTACTTTTCCTGCTGGTCAACGGGGAGGTGGGCCAGCAGGACCAGCCCCGAGGCCACGGCGTGCAGCGGGGAATACTCGCCGGTCCAGTCTCGGATTTGAATGTCGGAAGAGATATAGGTTTGGTCCAGGTAATAGGCCTGACCGCTGTCGACAATCGACAGGCCAGCCACCTCGTGCAGCGCGTCGGTCAGCTCCAGCAGGTGGGGACGGGCCGCAGTTATGAGGTTGCGGGTGCCCGACGCCGCTCCGGTTATGTCGATCAGCCCGTCGCCCAGTTGATACGCACCCCCGGCCTCCAGTTGGGTTACCGCGTCCTCGGCTTCCAGCGCGGAGAGCAGCCGGGCCACAGTGCTCTTGGGCAAGCTCACTCGATCGGATAGATCGGTTACTCCGAGCGGTTCCTGCGACAGCGCCCGCAGCAGCATGAACGCTCGCTCCACCGACTGCACCGCCATGGCCTCACCCTACCCCGGTGCTGAAACAGTTCCACGATACGGAACAGGAAATTCTGGCCGAATTGCTAGTCGCGGTCCAGAGTCTCGATTCCGGGAGTGATCGTGTGGTAATCGGATGCGTCCTCGGCGTAGATCACCCGCTCGGTCGACAGCCCGGTGGGCGGGTCGAGAGTTCCGGCCCAGATCCCTATGGTGTCCAGTTTGTGCTCCGACTCTCCCGGAGGCGGGGCTATTACCTTCCAGAACAGCGAGCTGCCGCACCGCCGGCAGAAGCCGTAGGCCACATCGGGCCATTCTTCGGGGTGGTACCACTCCAGCGTTTCGTCGGCGATCAGGCGAAGGTGGTCGCGACGACAGCTGGTGGCGGCGGTGAAGTGCCCCGTCCAGCGCCGACATCGTTCGCAGTGGCAGTTCCACACTCCCCGGGCCGGCCCGTCGATCACATACCTCACGGCCCCGCACATGCACCGCCCGCTCAACGATTCAGTCATGAGCTCCTCCTCCTGTTATTGGTGAGTAGTCACCTCACTCCGATTGACTGGAGATCTCGGCTTTGCGGCGGGCGATGAAGTCTTGGAGTTCGGAGTTGATGGCGTCGTCGATGGGGGGTGGCTGGTAGTCGGCCAGCAGTTCTTTCCAGCGGGTGTTGGCCCGCTGGGCGGCGGTGAGGGAGCCCTCTTCGGACCACTGCTCGAAGCTGTTGTTGTCGGCCACCTCGGAGCGCCAGAAGGCGGTCTCGAAGTTGGCCAGGGTGTGGGCGTTGCCCAAGAAGTGGTCGCCGTGGGTGTTGGTGCGAAACGCCTCCATGGCCTGGCCGTTGTCGGTCAAGTCCACCCCCCGGGCGTGGACCTCCATGGCGCCGAGTTGGTCGGCGTCCATGATTAGCTTCTCGTAGCCGAGCGTCAGGCCCCCCTCCAGCCACCCGGCGGCGTGGAGCACGAAGTTGACCCCGGCCTGCACGGTGGGCAGCAGGGTGTGGGCCGACTCGTAGGCCGCCTGGGCGTCGGCGGCCTTGGAGGCGGTGAGCTGGCCGCCGGAGCGGAATGGCACCCCGCAGCGCCGGGCCAGCGCGGCCATGACGAAGATGGCCTGGGCGGCCTCGGGGGTGCCGAAGGTGGGGGCACCGGTGGCCATCGACATCGACGAGGCGAACGTGCCGAAGACGACGGGCGATCCGGGCCGCACCAGTTGCAGGTAGGCCATGCCCGAAAGCGCCTCGGCCAGAGCTTGGGCGCACAGCCCGGCCACGGTCACCGGCGACATGGCCCCGGCCAGTATGAACGGGCTGATGATGCTGGCCTGGTTGGCCCGGGCGTAAGTGGTAGCCGCCCCTAGCATGGTGGCGTCCCAGCGCATGGGGGAGGAGGCGTTGATCAGCGAGGTCATCACCGTGCGGTCGGCCAGGTCGCCACCGAAGGCGATGCGGGCCAGCTCCACCGAGTCGGCGGCCCGCTCAGCGCTGGTCACCGAGCCCATGAAGGGCTTGTCGCTGTAGCGGAGGTGGGCGTACACCATGTCGAGGTGGCGCACCTCCACCGGCACGTCCACCGGCTCGCACACCGTGCCCCCGCTGTGGTGCAGGTGGGGGAGGCGGTAGGCGAGCTTCACCACGTTCTCGAAGTCGGCCAGGGTGGCGTAGCGCCGCCCCTGGTCGAGGTCGGTGACGAACGGCGAGCCGTAGTTGGGGACGAACACGGTGGTGTTGGCCCCGATGCTCACGCTGCGCTCGGGGTTGCGGGCGTGCTGGGTATAAGTGGCGGGGGCGCTCTGGGTCACGATCTGGCGGCACAGTCCCCGGGGGAACCGCACCAGTTCGCGGTTCACGTCGGCCCCCGCATCCCGCCACAGGTCCAGAGCTTCGGGGAAGTCCTGGAAGGCGACGCCCACCTCGGCCAGGATGGTCTCGGCGTTCTCCTCGATCTGGGCCAGGCCGGCCTCGTCGATGATCTCCACCGGTGCCAGGCGCCGCTCCAGCACCGGGGCGGCCACCACCTGGCTGGCCGCCCGGGCAGCCTGGCGGCCGGCCCGACCACCGCCCCGCCTTCCTTGTCGCTCGCTCATCGCTGCTCCTGGGTCGCATGCTGCCGGCGGGCTGGTCTGCGCCGCTTGGGTCCGGCAGTCTCGCTATCGGTTGTTGATCGCGATGGCAAATCCACCGCTTGCATCAAGTGGGGGGTGGGGGCGGTCTCATGAGGCAGCGACATGGCGGCCACGAACAACTCCTGGAAACGGGCCTCGGTGGCGGTCTCGATCTTGACCACTTCCCGGGCGGCGTGCTCGGTCTCGGCGCGCTGCGATCCCGAAACCAGCATCCGGGCCGCGCCCGCCCCCGAGGCGTTGCCCACCCCTTTGACCCCCTCTACCGGCCCGTCGGGCACCAAACCCAGCACCATGGCGTGAACCGGACTGATGTGGGCGCCGAACGCTCCGGCCAACCTCACATCGTCCACCTCGGCGATCCCGGCGTGCTCCAAGAGCAGATCGATGCCGGCCCGCAGCGCGGCCTTGGCCAACTGAACTGCTCGCACGTCGTTTTGGGTCACCAATAGCGGTACCGGCTGGATTTGAAGCACATAAGAAAACGTACGACCGTCGGCGATGATGCGGGGGCTGCGCTCGGCCAACTCACCGCCGATGACACCTCGGTGGTCGATGATCCCGACGAGGAACATCTCCGCAATCACCTCGATTATTCCCGAACCGCACAGCCCGGACACCTCCAGAGAGCCCAACGCGTCTTCAAAGCCGGGGTCGTCGGACCACAGGTCGCAGCCGATCACCTTGAAGCGGGGCTCCAGCGTGGCGGGGTCGATCCGCACCCCTTCGATTGCCCCGGCGGTGGCTCTTTGTCCGCAGCTGATCTGGGCGCCTTCGAATGCGGGCCCGGTAGGACTCGACGCCGCCCACACTCTCTGGCCGTCACCCAGCACGATCTCGGCATTGGTTCCCACGTCCACTAACAGCTGAGGGCGGGGGGACCGGTGCGGCCCTTCGGCCAGCAGGGCCGCCGCCGCGTCGGCTCCCACATGGCCGGCGATACACGGCCCCACATAGAGGGATGCGGCGGGCAGGTCCACGCCGATGTCGCTGGCGTTGGCCCACACCCCGTCGCGCACGGCCAATGTGAACGGGGCTGCGCCCAGCGGGGTGGGGTCGATGCCCAGCACCAGGTGGTGCATGATCGGATTTCCCACCACCACGAGATCGCAGACGTCGGTTCGGTCGATGGCCGCGGCCTCACAGAGCTCGCCGATCACGTTGTCGATGGCCGACCGCACCGCCGTGGTCAGCTCGGCGGTGCCGCCGGGGTTCAACATGGCGTAGGACACCCGGCTCATCAGGTCCTCGCCGAAGCGGATCTGCGGGTTCATGCGCCCTGCGGTGGCAGCCACCTCACCGGTGGCCAAATCCAGTAGGTAGCCGGCCACGGTGGTCGAGCCCACATCCACCGCCACGCCGAATTCCGCATCGGAATACCCCGGTCGCACCGTGAGCACCCGCCGCTCGACCACTTCCCCGTCTTCGGCATGTGTTGAGTACTGCCGTCGGGTGTGGACCACGGCGGTGACCGCCCCGTTCCCCTGTGCGATCGCCGAAGACAAGGCGGGCAGTGCTGAAGCGGGAACTTCAACGCCGGACAGGTCCCAGTCGTCGTCCAAAGCGCCGACCAGCCGTTCGGCATCGGAGATCTCGTCGCCCAGCACGGCGACGGGCAGCTCCAGATAGTGGAGGGTCACCACCGGGTCGAGGGTGATCTCGCCCAGATCGACCGCCTTTCGCACCACCGGGCTGTGTACTTGGCTCTGAGGCGGGACGTCGATCACCACGTCGCCCAGCACGGCGGCCTGACAGCTCAGCCGATGGCCTGCTTCCAACGGGCGGCGTCCTCGGTAGTCGAGCTCGGTGGGCCCGGGCGCGGAGAGGGCGTCGTCAGTGCTCGTCAGCCCCCACTTGGCGAACTGGCCAGTGCTGGGGGACACCTGGCAGCGGCCGCACAGCCCCCGGCCCCCGCATACCGAGTCGATGTCCACCCCGGCGGTGCGGGCCACATCCAGCACCGTGGACCCCTCCGGGGTTATTGCCACAATGCCGCTGGGCGTGAACACCACGCGGTGCTCGGGGCTCATACTGCGGCCCGGCGACGTCCTCCTCGACGGCGAGCTGCCCCCTCCCCGGCGGTGGTCGGGTCCCGGTTCTCGGCGATCCACGCCATGCAGTCCTGATCGTGGCCGGCCAGCACGTCGGCTGCCATCACCGCCTGCTTCACCTCGCCGTGCAGCGGGTTCATGATGGCCGAGGTCATCCCCGCGCCGATGGCCATGGCCAAGAACGTGCCGGTCACCGCGTGGCGGTTGGGAAGGCCGAAGCTCACGTTGCTGGCTCCGCAGGTCGTGTTCACCCCCAGTTCGGTGCGGATGCGCCGCACCAGGCGGAACACCTGCTGGCCCGCGGTGCCCATGGCCCCGATGGGCATGACCAGTGGGTCCACCACCACATCTGAGCGGGGGATGCCGTGGTCGGCGGCCCGCTCCACGATCTTCTGGGCCACTTTGAAGCGGACGTCGGGATCCTCGCTGATGCCGGTCTCGTCGTTGGAGATGGCCACCACCGCGGCGCTGTGGCGGGCCACCAGGGGAAGCACCCGCTCCAGCACTTCTTCCTCGCCGGTGACCGAGTTGATCAGCGGCTTGCCGTCGTACACCGCGATGCCCGCCTCCAGCGCCTCGATGATCGACGAGTCGATGGACAGGGGCACATCGGTCACCGACTGCACCAGCTTGATCGCCCGGGCCAGCAGCGCGGGCTCGTCGGCCAGCGGGATGCCGGCGTTCACGTCCAGCATGTGGGCGCCGGCGGCCACTTGGGCCAAGGCGTCGGCCTCCACCCGGCTGAAGTCGCCGACCTTCATCTCCTCGGTCAGCAGCTTGCGCCCGGTGGGGTTGATCCGCTCGCCGATCATCACGAAGGGGCGGTCAAAACCGATCACCACCTCTTTGGTCGCCGAGCTGAGCACGGTTTCGGTCACGTTGTCGCCTCCTGGGGACTCACGGTTGCATTGTCCGGGTCCCAGCCCCCGGTGGCTACGAATTCCTTGAGCCGCTCCCGCGGGAAGGCAGCCTCAAGCTCCTCGGCGGCCCGCAGGGCGGCACCCTCGGGGTCGTCGGGGTCGCCGGGGATCACCTTGCGGCGCCACTCGCCCACGTACTGCGATGCCTGGGTCTTGCCTGCCACCATGGCGGCTTCGTCGATCGCGCGTTGGAAGCGGCGGGGGAGGATGCGCTGGATTTTCGAGGATCCCGAGCCGGCGTTCACCTGAGCGGGGATGTCCCGCCAACAGATCACCACTAGGTTGCCGTTACTCCCCCGCCGCCGACTCACGCGGCTCGCTCCCGGATCTCTACCAGCGCATCGACCAAACCTCCATAGCCGGTCGCCATCTTCTCGAAGCGCAGCCCCAGGCGGTCGGCCGCTTGTCGGGCCAACCGATCCAGCTCGGGGTCGGGCTCCTGAGACAGGTGCACCAGCCGGGTGTAGTTCTTGAAATAGACGTCTTGAAGTTCGGGGTGGTCGAGGATGCCCAGCCCCTCCAGAATCAGGCGTTCGAAATGCCGCACCAGATAGTCGGTGAGGTACAGCGTTCCCAGCTCCTCCTCTTGGAGATGGGTAAAGCCCTCGGTCCCGGCATACAGCTCATAGCAGTGGGGGCCAGGGAGGCGCTCCACCCCTTCTTCTCGGCACACCTTGTCGAGCAGGCCCCCGGTGCCGCAGTCGGCGTAACCCACCAGGATGGTCTGGTAGCGGCCACGGGCGGCCCGCACCCGATCCCGCACCGCCTCGGGGATCAGCTCCGGGCGGTTGTGCAGCTTGGCCGGCAGGCACTCGAGGTCGATGCCGGGGCCGCCCCCCTCGTTCTCGAGGGCCGAGATGAGGTGGCGCAACTCCTTGGCCAGCGCCCCGCAGGCCACCACGAGCACTTTGGACATGGTCAGACCGCGGCTCGGCGGGCAGCTACGAGTTCCTTGGCGGTCTCCGCGGCAACCGCTGCGTCGCGGCAATAGGCGTCGGCGCCGATGGCCTCGCCGAACTCCTCATTGAGGGGAGCGCCGCCCACTAGCACGATGAAGTCCTCCCGCAGGCTCTTCTCCACCAGGGTGTCGATGACCACCTTCATGTAGGGCATGGTGGTGGTGAGAAGCGCCGACATGCCCAAGATGTCGGGCTGGTGCTCGTCGAGGGCGGCGATGAACTCCTCCACGTCGGTGTTGATGCCCAGGTCGGTTACCTCGAACCCCGCGCCCTCCAGCATCATGGCCACCAGGTTCTTGCCGATGTCGTGGATGTCGCCCTTGACCGTGCCGATCACCACGCTGCCGATGGGCTCGGCGCCGGTCTCAGCCAGAAGCGGCCGCAAGATGGCCATGCCCGCCTTCATGGCGTTGGCGGCCAGCAGCACCTCGGGCACGAACAGGATGCCGTCGCGGAAATCGATGCCCACGATGCGCATCCCCTCCACCAGCGCCACGTCCAGCACCTTGTCGGCCGGCCAGCCCCGGTCGAGCAAGATCCTGGTGCCCTCATCGATCTCCTCGGCCAGGCCGTCGTAGAGATCGTCGTGCATCTGCGCACAGAGGTCTTCGTCGTTCAGACTCGACAGATCGATGTCGTCGATCTCGGGCGTGTCAGTCATTCGACACACTCCTTCTGTGGTGCTGGACCCAAGGGCGGGTTCCATACTGTGGACCAGTACCGCAATGCGGAACAGTGTCACTGTAGCACGAAGAAACGGCGTTTGCCTGAGTTGTACCCCCCCTGGGACTTGAACCCAGAACCTGCGGATTAAGAGTCCGTTGCTCTGCCAAATTGAGCTAGAGGGGCTTGTTGGGCGGACCGAGGGGATTTGAACCCCCGACCTCCGGGACCACAACCCGGCGCTCTAACCTGACTGAGCTACGGCCCGCACGGCTCAGTCAGTCTAGGGGCAGACTTGAAAGACGGGGAAACCGTTTGCCTCCCCCGTCTGGAGGCTCGGTCAGGACAGCCAAGCAACCATGGCCTCAGCTAGCGCGGGACCCTGGTCCTCTTGGATGAAGTGGCTGGCCGGGCGGAACTGGTCGTGGGGCTGGCCCGCCGCGCCGGGGACCCGCTCGGTGAACACCGCCTGGCCCCCGCCCAGGACCGGGTCGTCGGGGGCCCAGAGGGTGAGCACCGGCTTGGTCCAGCGCTCGAGCACTTCCCAGGCCGCTTTGTTAGCGGGAACCGCGGGGTCGTCGGCGGACACCGGCACCAGCAGCGGAAAGTGGCGGGCACCGGCCATGTAGAGCTCGTCGGGAAACGGTGCCCGGTAGGCATCCTGGACGGCCTCGCTCACCTCGGTTGCCGTCGCGTTGTCCACCAGCCGTCCGCAGTCGAGGAACTCGACGTCTTGGCTGAACTGCTGCCAGAACTCGAAGCCCGCCCCCGGCGACTGGCCCTCGGGCAAGCCGGTGTTGGCCAGGATCAGCCGGTCGATCAGTTCCGGGTTCTCCGCGGCCACCCGCAGCCCAATGAGCCCGCCCCAGTCCTGGCCGAACAAGTGCAGCGGCCCGGCGCCCCGCTCGGCGGCGGTGACGGCCAAGAACTCCCGCATCCACGCCACATGGCCGGCATAGCTATAGGCCGACCGCTCCACTGGCTTGTCCGAACGCCCGAACCCGATCAGGTCGGGCACCACCACCCGGTACCCACCCGCCACCAGCGGCGGAATCATCTTGCGGTACAGGTACCCCCAAGTCGGCTCCCCATGCAGCAGCAAAACCGTGCCCGTCTCATCACCCACGTCCACCGGCTCATCCACCACATAAGCCATCCGCAGCCCATCAACGTCCACATAGCCCGGCTCATACGGATAATCCCCAATCCCCGAGAACCGCTCATCCGGCGTCCGCACAAACCCAACACCGCCCGCTGTAGTCAACACCTCAACATCACCCATCCCGTTGCCTCCCTCGCCTAATCCTGTCATGGCCCGAACTCAACAGCGCAATACACTCGACATTGACTGGCGAGCCCGCCAGCACGCCCCTGTAGCTCAGTCCGGACAGAGCAGGTGACTTCTAATCATCAGGCCGCAGGTTCGAATCCTGCCGGGGGCGCTTGGCTGATTCAAAATTGAATTTTGAATCAGCCAAACTCGTCTAAGCTTCGGGCTGTGACGGTATTTCGGGACTTGGCTCCGAGGTTGGAGAAGGCGGCGAAGACTGCTCCGGCGGTCACGCTCACCGGTCCTCGCCAAAGCGGCAAGACCACCCTTTGCCAGGCGGTGTTCCCCGAGCATCCCTATGTCAGCCTGGAAGCGCCCGATGTGCGCTCGTTCGCCACCGACGACCCCCGGGCGTTTCTGGCCCAGTTCCCCCAAGGGGCGATCATCGACGAGGTCCAACGGGCACCGGACTTGCCGTCATATCTCCAGGGTCTCATCGATGCCGATCCGACGCCGGGGCAGTGGATCCTCACCGGCTCTCAAAACTTCTCGCTGGTGGAGTCGGTCAACCAGTCCCTGGCGGGCCGCACCGAAGTCCACCACCTGCTGCCGCTGAGCCGGGGAGAGGCGATCCGCTTCCCCCGTTACCCCCAGAGTTTGGAGGGGACGCTCTTCACCGGCGGCTATCCCCGCATCTACGACCGCGGCCTCGAGCCAGCCGACTGGATTGGCTCCTACATCGCCACCTACATCGAGCGCGACGTGCGAACGCTGCGCAATGTGGGCGACCTCTCGGCATTTGGCCGGTTTGTGCAGCTCTGCGCGGGCCGCACCGCACAGCTCGCCAATCTTTCATCCCTGGCTGACGACTGCGGGGTGTCGCAACCCACGGCGAAGGCATGGCTCAGCATCCTGGAAGCCAGCTTCGTGGTGTTCTTGCTTCCCCCCTTCCACACCAATCTCCGCAAGCGGCTGGTGAAGATGCCCAAGCTGCACTTCTACGACACCGGGCTCGCCTGCCACCTTCTGGGCATCCGCACTACCGAGCAGCTTGTGTCGCACCCGCTGAGAGGGCCGATTTTCGAGACGTGGGTTGTCTCTGAGATCTACAAGCAGCGCACCCACCATGGCCGCAGCGGCAGCCTGTCGTTCTACCGCGACCGCAGCGGAACCGAGGTTGACCTCGTCATCGAGCACCCCGAAAAGCTGACATTGGTAGAAGCAAAGTCAGCCAGCACACCCTCCTCCAGGTTCCTCGGCGCCGCTCAAAAGGTGGCCGCCTACCTCCAAGGCCAGCGCCCTTGCGAACTGTTCGCAGTGTACGGAGGCGACCAACACCAATCCCGCGACCAGGGAACACTGGTGCCCTGGTCGCAGCTGCAAGAAGAGGAATGGGAGAGGCCCTGATCTTCAATCAAGCAATGAGCGACATCGAAGCAAGCTAGACCCCGACTGCTGTACGTATTTTCATATAAATAGAAGTCAAAATACTGTAGTTTTCATAGGATTTATCTGGTACCATTCGCTCGGTCACAGAGGTGATTGACTCTGAGGAATCGGAGGGCGCGATGTCTACAGGCAAGACCGTTCGACCAACGCCGATAGCGGCCAGAACAGCTTTCCTCCCCCCCCCCCCCCCCCCCCCCCCCCCCCCCCCCTCCTAGCTGTCGTTGCGGCCGTAGCGCTTGTTGCTGCGCTCACCCTGTTCTCTTCTGCGCCTTCGGCCCACGGCCAGGGAGATGAGCGATTCACCGTGGAGTTCCAGACTGGCACCACGATCTCCGACAAGACCTATACCGCAGGGGCCAGGGTGAACCAGGAGTTCACCAGCGCCTTCGACCAGGGGCTTCCCACGCTGCCGAAAGTCACCATCACCACGCCGGAGCCGGGGGACACCATCTACCCCCGCGAGGTGACCTACTCGATCGCCGGCCTGCCCGCAGGGCTCTACATGAACCACGACCGCGTGATCCGCGGCATCCCCGAGGCGGCCACCAGCGAGGCGGTCACCGTCACCTACACCGCCAGCGTCGACATCGATGAGTACATCCTGAGCGAGAGCAAACTCACCGAGGACGTATTCTCCGGCTCGGCTTCTCTCACCTTCAAGGTCACCGTCAACCCGGCGGTGACCTTCGGCGAGGCGGCCACGACCTTCCTCGACTCCAAGATCATCACGTGGGTCGACGGGGGCTGGAGGGATGCCGGCGCTGACGGCACGATCACCTTCCCGGAGGCGTCGGGCGGCACCGGGACCATCACGTATCGGCTGATTCACAACAAGTCGCAGCAGCCGCTGGCCGACGTGGCCAACGGGATCACCTTCAACACCACGACCCGCAAGCTCGGTGGGACGCCGGAGGCGTCGGCGCAGAAGCAATGGGGCGTCCGCTACTGGGCCGAGGATGAGAACGGCAGCCGCGCCGGCCACTCCCTCGCCATACATGCCGGCGGCTGGGGCGGCCTGTAGCCCGCGCCGGCCCACGAACCAAGCACGAAGCAAGGAGGCGAGCAGATGACTGCAACCAAGGCCACCACAATCACAACCGGGAGAGCCTGCGTCGCCGTGGTTGCGGCCGTTGCGCTCGTTGCCGGGCTGACCCTGTTGGTGTCTGCGCCTAAGGCCCAGGGCCAGGGAAACGGGCTCGTTGTGCAGTTCAAGGCTGGCACCAGCATTTCCGACAAGGCCTACACCGTGGGCGCCAGGGTGGACGAGGGTCTCCCGGAAGTCACCGTCACCTACACCGGAGACATCTTCGAATACGACTTGACCTACTCGACCACCGGCCTGCCCGCAGGGCTCTCCACATCACAGTCCATAGCACACGGCCGCATGATCTACGGCACACCCGAGGCGCCCACCAACGGGCCGGTCACCGTCACCTACACCGCCGAAGTCACCACCTATGTGTACGACGAGAACACGGACACCGTCGTCGAGCAAGACACCGCCTCGGCTTCTCTCACCTTCAAGGTGACCGTCGACCCGGCGGTGGCCTTCGGCGAGGCGGCCACGACCTTCCTCTCCAGCAAGCTCTTCATATACGACGCCGACCAGGGGTCCTGGAGGGACTCCGGCGACGACGGCAAGATCGAGTTCCCGGCGGCGTCGGGGGGCACCGGGACCCTCACGTATCGGCTGGTGGATAGCGATTCGAATAGGCCGTTGGCCGAGGTGGCCAGCGGGATCACCTTCGACACCGCAACCCGCAAGCTCGGCGGAACGCCGGCGGCGTCGGCGCAGAAGCAATGGGCCGTCCGCTACTGGGCCGAGGATGAGAACGGAAGCCGCGCCGTTTTCTCCAGCACGGTGTATGCCGGCGGATTCGGCGGCCTGTAACCCGCGCTGCTGCTGCCGTGAGACGAACTCTCCTCATCGCCATTGCCGCGGTGGCCGCGGTGGCCGCCCTTGTCGCCGCCTGCGGGAACGGTGATCCGGAGCCGGCCCCGCCCAAGTCGGCCCCGGCCGAGTACACGCAGTATGTCGTGGAGAGCGCCATCGCCCGGTACGAAGACCAAGGCCTCGACGCCACGCTCGCCCACTACAACCGAGCCGAGAGCATCGACGGCCAGTGGTACGTGTTCATCATCGACGAGGGCGATCTGGTGATCGCACACCCCGATCCCGGGCGACTGGGGTTGGACGTCAAGGGATGGGTGGGCACCGACGTCAACGGCTATGAGTTCGGCGCCGACATGCTCTCGGCCACCGAAGAGGGCAAGTGGGTGTCGTATGTGTACCAGAACCCCGAACACGGCGGCTTCAGTTCCGGCGGCTTCGAGTTGAAGCACGTGTGGGTGGACAGGCACGACGGGATGCTGTTCGCCTCGGGCTGGTACATCGACGCCGACGCATTCACGCAGCAACTCGTGTCCATCGCGGTGGACAAGTACCGGGAGTCGGGGCTGGAGGGAACCGTTGCCTACTTCGCCGGCCCCGGCAGCGCCGTCGCCGGTTTGGAAGCGGCCGTCGACTATTACAACACCGCCGAGACCGTGGACGGCAGGTGGTTCGCCTTCATCGGCGACCCGGGCGGCAAGGTCGTGGCCCACTCCGACCCGTCGAGGATCGGACAAGACGTCGGGGAGATGTTGGGAGCGGCCATCGAGGCCGACGAGAACGGCCAGTGGGTGGCCACCGAGACGCGGCGGGTGTGGGTGGCCGGCTACGACGGTTTCGTCTTCGGCTCCGGCTGGACCCAGGACAACTAGGCAGGGCATCGCCGGCGCTGGCGCAAGCCGGTCGAGCGTCCGGGCCGGGCTTAGCTGGCCAAATAAGCGCGGATGACTTCCAGCAGCTCCGAGTAGGTGATCTTCTCGGCGGCGTAGTCCCCGGTAGCCTGCCACCATTCCGATGGGTCGATGGCGCCGTCGTCGTTGGTGTCGTATCGGGCCACGGTGGCGGACTGGTGCGATGCGTCGACGGTCACTTCGAACTCGTCGATGGCCTGGTTGCCGTCGGTGTCGTGGGCCGCAACGGTGATGGTGGCCGTTCCCTCGGCCACTCCTTCCACCGTCAGCGTGGAGTGGTCTGCCGCCACCGACACCGTGGCAACGGCATCGTCGTCGGATGAAGCGCTGATGGTCAGGCTGTCGCCGTCGGCATCGCTGAACACCCCGGAAAGGGTCACTTGCTGTGTGCCGCTCTGGGCGATAGTGATATCGCCCAGAGCGGCAGAGACAGCGGGTGCCTGGTTGGGCGGATCCTGTTGTTGCTGGTTGGGCGGATCCTGTTGTTGCTGGTTGGGCGGATCCTGTTGTTGCTGGTTGGGCGGATCCTGTTGTTGCTGGTTGGGCGGATCCTGTTGTTGCTGGTTGGGCGGATCCTGTTGTTGCTGGGTTTGTTGCTCCTGCGGTGGCCGTTCGATCACCCCGAGCCGCAGGCCTCGCTGGCCCGAATTGGCAGTGGTGGTGACTAGGACTGAGCTCCAGCCGCTGTAACAGGCTGTGATGGTGCGGGCGTTCAGTCGCACATGGTAGGTCGTAGTCGGCGAGAGGCCAGAGATCGTCTGCTGGTACTTCGCGGGCTCATACGCCTCGGCGATCGGGTGCAACACTTGCCCGTTTGAATTGTCAGCCTCCGTCACCAAGAGGATGAAGTTCGTGATCATGTCCTTCCTCCCGGAGGCCTGTGTGCCGTAGGTGGGCGAATTCCAGCGCAGGGTGATGCTGTTGTGGGTTGGCGTGAAGCTGGTGATCACGGGCAGACCGGGAGGCGTGGCCCCTGCAAATGCAAAATGGCATCGGCCTGGGTTGTCGGTCGTGGAGCCCATCTGCGGAACGGCCTGAAGGACCCTTGAACCGGCCCCGCGCACGTTGCCGACATACGCGTGGACCCACAATTGGTACTCAACGCCTGGGGTGAGCCCGGTCACCACGAGGGTCGTCGTGTCGGCGTCGACGACATCTGTGGACCGAGAGGTCCACTCGCCCTGCTCGTTTTCCCAGCGGTATCTCACCGCGTATCCGGCCACAGTGATCCCCCTGACCTCGGGTCCGGCCTCCCAGGTGACCGTCACCTGTCCGGGTCCGGCCACGGCCGAGTGCAGGATGGGCGGATTGGCTTTGTCTATGCTGAAGAGGGTCGCGGTTCTGGTGTCGCGGCTGTCACCGATGGGCGTAGTCCACGCGCTTTGCGTACCGCCCTTGGTCGCCCGGATGCGCCACCGATAGTTGGTGGCGTGGGTCAGCCCGGTGACGATCGCGGGCTGCGCGGTGCCGCTGTAGGAGACGTCGGTCCACTGGCCCCAAGTGCCGCCGCTTTGCGAACTGATCTGGATGTCGTAGCCGGTCGCTCCCGGCGACTCATCCCACCACAGATAGAAGCCCAGGTGCATCAGTTGCATCTGGTTGGTGTCGGGCGCGGGGAGTCCCTGCGCTTGGGCGGGTGGGGCATCGTGGGCGAGCAAGACCGCCAGCACCGCCAGCGCAGCGGCAACTAGCCACAGCCGAATGACTAAGAGCGAGGAAAGCCCGCGGGCCGAACTAAAACGCATGGGGGGGGGGGGGGGATTGCCGCTCCCGTCAGGCCGCGCAGCCTCTGTTCTTCGACTTCGTCCTTGCGGCATGACACCCTGCCTTTCCCACCAGAAATCACGTGTGATTGCCGGGCAGTTTAGCGAAGAAGCCTATTGATTCTGAGTACGTCGAGCAATTGACCTATTGATTTTTGTATGACCCTGCAACAGTGGTGATCTCGAACTTGGTCCACTTGCCGCCGCCGGCTAACAAGGCGGTCAGGGGCGCCGTTTGACCAGGTCTGAGAGCCGGGTGCGGGCTGTGGCGACGAAGGCCCGCAGCTGCGAATAGTCTGAGGTGTAGACGTTTGAAGATCGGTGAGCATTACGGGGCAGCGACGAGCCCCCGTTGGGCGAGCCAGCGTCCCCACGCCTCGCGTACATGCGGGGACAGATACAGATCGTCCCAAACCTCCACCAGCACATCGAGGTCTATGAACCTGCGCACATCGTCGTCGAGCCCCTCGGTCATGACCCGCGCATAGCAGCGCCGCAGGCTTCGACGGTTGCCGAGGTCGTAGGTGTAGGGCGGGCTCCACGCGATATGCGCCGGCAGCCTCACCACCCCCGACGCCTTCGCCAGTCCCCGATTCTCCATGTCGTCGGGAATCGACACCGGCATCCGGCTCAAAGGCCTCGCCCGAGTTTCCATGGCAGTATTCTACGCCCCTCACCAGACCGGCCACGCAAAACTGAACCTCCCCGGCTATTGCGCAGTCTGCATAAAATCCGGGGAGCTTCCGTTCGCTCCTCAGGTGCGGGGGAGGGTGATGGTGGTGGTGTAGGTTCTGGGGCCTTTGCCGTGTGAGTTCTTCGCCCGCACGGAGACCTGGTAGGACTGGCCTGGCTCCAGGCCTCCGAAGGTGACTTCGGTTTTCTTCGCCTTCGGCCGTTTGATCTTGCCCTTGGTGCCGTCCATGGGCTTGACGTGTACGACATAGCCGGTGGGGGACGCCCCGGTGTCGGGGGCACCCCAGCTGACGGTCAGGCCGTAGGACGTTGCCGACAGCTCCACGTCTACCACCGGGCCGGGGAGCTTCGGGTCGGGGCGGAACACCACCCCGACCGGGTTTTCTTCTTGCGGGCTCGACGGCGGGGCCTGGTTCACCTGGGGCGGCGCGGGCACTGTGACCTCGAAGGTGTAGTCGCTGACCGACCCGCCGGTGTAGCCGGGGTCGGAGCCGGACACTGTGTAGGCGATGGTGGCGGTTCCGGCGCCCACCGCGGTAATGGTGAAGGTCTTGGGGCTGTAGTCGGCGTTGGGGCCGAACGTGGCTGACGCCGGGCTGACTGTGGCGACGGCGGGGTCGCTGCTTGAGGCCGTGACGGTCACCGTGTGGGTTTGGTCGTAGTCGTAGCAGTCGTCGGGGCTGGCCCCGTAGACCGGGGCGGGGTCGGTCGCCGGGTAGACGATGTTGCCGGCTGTCGCTCCTTGACTCAGCTCCAGGTCGGTGGCGGTAACCACCTCCGGGTCCAGGTCGGTCACCACCATCACGCCCGCCAGGTGCTTGTCGGCCACCGCCACGGTCACCGGGTCGATGGTCACCAGGTCCACGCCCACCGGCACCTTGGTGTAGGGGTCCACGGCCAGCGGCTCGTTGGTCACCGGGTCCCGGTCGACTCTTTGGTAGCCGGGGGAAAACGGCGCCTCGAGCCGGTGGGTGATCACCACCTCCTCATCGGCGGCGTCGTCGTCGAGCTCGGCGCGCGCCCACACCGTTTGGGGCACGTCCCAGTTCCTCGGAGTGAACTCCACGAAACCTCGCGACTGGGTGCCGGCGGGGAAATGGGTCCGAACCCGACAGGGCATGGCGCTGTCGGGGTAGATCCGCACCCAGCTCTCGGGCTGCGAGCTCAGCACGATCGTGTAGGAGCCGCTGGAGCCCTCGGTGGTGTGCACCTTGTCCGCCGTCTGGCTCACGCCGTCCACCACTATGTCCGGGAGGGTCACCACCACCCCGGGCTCCGCGGCCACGTCATTGTCCACAATGGTGACCACCGCCTCGGGGATGTCACCTCTTTGAGCGTTCCAGCTCATCGGGAACATTTTCAGCGTGAAGCTCTCGTCGCCCTCCGCCTCATCGTCGTCCTCGGTACGGATGTCGTAGGTGAACGAGGTCTCCCCCGCGGGGATCTCCACTATCAGATATCCGACGCCGAATTTGCAGTTGGCCGCCTCTTCCCGCTCCTCGTCGCTGATCGAGTCGTCATTCGGATCAAGCTGCGGACACTCGCCCAAGCTGTAATCGGTGTAGAAATCGGCGACGCTGTCATAATCCGGCCTCAACTGGAAGCGGACAGCCTCGGTCAAAGCCTCGGCCAAGCCCAACTCCACAGTCACCGTGTCGCCCTCGGCCACGCTGTAGGCCGCCGCAACCACCGTATCGCCGTCGACCGTCACAGTCGTCTCGGTCTCCGACTGGAAACTGACCCCGCCTGCCTGCCCGAGGGGGGTGCCGGTGTCGAACGCCCATGCGCCCGCCCCCGCCGCGCTCTGCGCGCGTATCCGCACCCGGTACTCGGTGCCGTTGTCCAAGCCGGTGATCGAGTGCGACGCGGCGGTGCGGGTGTGGGAGGCGTCCACCCAGCCCGAAGCGGCGGCGCCGGCCCTCACCGCGGCGGTGTCGGTGACCGCGCCGTTGCCGGTCGTGGGCGCAGAGGTGTAGTGCACGTCATAGCCCGACAGCACGCCGTCCGGGGCGGTCCACGACAGGCCCAGCGCCGTGTCGGCGGCGGTCACCGTCACACCCGTCGGCTTGGCCGCGGTGTCGTCGTCGGTGATCGTCACCGTCAGGGCCGGGCCCGCGGCGAACCCCTGGGCCGACGCGGTGAGCACCACCGTCTCGTGGGCCTCGACTGCGTCGTCGCCCACCGCGGCCAGGGTGGCGGTGCCCGTCGTGGCGTCTCGCGCGATGGTGATCGTGGCGGCCAGCGTGTAGTCGGCCGTCTCGGTGGCGGTGCCGGCCCTGGCCAAAGACACCTCCACACCATCCACCCCGGCGGCCTCGTTCAAAGTCGCGGTCACCACAACCGACCCCGCCGACTCTCCCACAGAGCGGACGGCGCCAGAAGACAGCGCCACCGTGGGCACGATGGTGCCCGTCACGGCGATTTCGACGATGGGGGGATCGTGCTTGGTCCAGCTCGAGGGGTCTTGGGGATTGGAGCCGGCCTTGCCGTACTGGCTGCCCTCGATGGACCAGCCGGCTGCCGCCCCGGCGTTTACGTCGGTGGACCGTGTCGCTATGAAGTCGGCCGTGGTGAAGTCGGTGGTGTACAGCACGAGGTAGTAAGTGGTGTTGGCGGCCAGTGCGGTGTTCTCCGGTGCCGCGAAGGACACCTTGCCCGCAGACAGGCTCTCCGGAACCGTCAGGCCCGCCAGCCGCGAGCCCGGCCCGCCGCCCGATGCGGCCGACCACAGCTCAGCCCTGAGCTTGCCCCTCTGTCCCGCGCCGAGCCCGTTCATCAGGCGAGCCTCGATGCTCGCCAGCGTGTAGCCCGCGAAGCTGGTTCCCGCCGTGAAGCCCTGGGCCAGCACAAAAGAGCCGCTCACACTGTCGCCGGTGCCGAGGGTGCGGCGACCGTCGCTCATCCCCACATTGGACACCAGCGTCGGCGCGCCGACCTGCGTGCCGGTGTCGCCTTGGGCTGCGGCGGTGGGCGGCGCCACCACCACAGACGACGCCGCCAGCGCGGCGGCCAGGAAAACGGCCAGCGGCGGCCGAGGGCGGGGCGAGGAGAACGCGAACCTCATGCCGGGAGCCCCGTCGATTCTCACGAGGCGAAATCGGTGGGGGGGGGGACGCTCCGGTCAAACAGCGAAGCTACTTTTGATCGACCTCGTCTTTGCGACATGACACCCCCGTTTTCACTACCAAGGTCGCATGTGAACTCAGAATGGTCAAGGAAGTACGCATATCAAGGCTGAATCTATTGAGCGATTGACCTATTGACTTTTGTGTGGCACGGCAACGCCGGCGCTGTCGGCACGGACTCCTTCGAGCTTGCGATCCCATTCGCCGGCTATCTGCATGGTGCGTTCCGCGAGCGGAAGCAAGTAGATTGATGGCAGGCATGGACTCACAGAACCAGAGCGAGAATCGCCGATCGTGCAGACAGCAGCAGAATCCTTTCAGATTGCCCTGAATCATCGTGAGCGGGTGCTTGCCTCGTGGGATGACCCGACTGATTGGGCCATCCTCGCAACATTCGGCTTTTACTGCCTGGAAGCATGCGTTGCCGCGGTTGCATTGCACTTGGGGCTTCCTCGTCCCAGAACCCATCCCCAGAAGGCGCAGGACGCTCGACAGTTTGCCTCGGAGCATGGCCTGCCAGATATCGGGGATTTGCTGTTTGACCTGAACGAAATGCGCAAACACGAGGCTTACGGAGACATTGATCCGCCCGAAAATCTCGATCCTCAAGACGTTGCTGCTGAAATTGACGAATACGTCGAAGCCGTGAACAGGTTCCTCACGCAATGACACGGCAGTTGGCGGCAGAAAAGATGGCAGACGCCCCAGAGGTATCGACTGATTGGTTAACCGCCGTGCAGAGGTGGCCCGATGATGCTGCGCGAGATTGGACACTCGGCGCCATCAAGCAGGCGATGGCTGATGAGACCATTGAAGCCATCGTTGCCACCGGATCTTCTGTTCGCGATGTCGAATTCAGCGAGGACCTGGATCTGGTGTATGTGTACCAGAAATGCCGTCCGGCACTGCCGAGGCCTCCGATCTCAATAGATCTTCGCGGATACGAAGAAGCCGAAGTCACACAGAAACTGGCAGAAGGCCACGATTACCTGTCGTGGACCGTTCGATACGGCCGGATTCTGTTTGAGCGGGGCTGTTGGTGGACAAACCTCAGAGCAGAATGGAACGACCGCCTCTCCCTGCCTTCAGTGTCTGAGGCCTGTTCACGGGCTGAGAAGGCCAAGTTCCTTTCGATGGAGTTACGCGAGGCTGGAGACGAAGACGCCGCTGATGAATTGCAGCTGTCGAGCTTGACTCACACTTGCCGGGCTGCACTGAGTCGAGCTCACATATTTCCGAGGTCGCGCCCAGAACTCGACGGTCAGTTGCGCGAGATCGGCGAACATAGCCTTGCAGATCAACTCGTCGGCGCACTGGAACGCCGTCGGGCAAGACAACGCATCCAGCCCTAGGTGGTCCAGTTCAACTAGGGCTCAAGAACTTTGTTCGGATCAGGTGCGGGGGAGGGTGATGGTGGTGGTGTAGGTTCTGGGGCCTTTGCCGTGTGAGTTCTTCGCCCGCACGGAGACCTGGTAGGACTGGCCTGGCTCCAGGCCTCCGAAGGTGACTTCGGTTTTCTTCGCCTTCGGCCGTTTGATCTTGCCCTTGGTGCCGTCCATGGGCTTGACGTGTACGACATAGCCGGTGGGGGACGCCCCGGTGTCGGGGGCGCCCCAGCTGACGGTCAGGCCGTCGGACGTTGCCGTAAGCTCCACGTCTGTCACCGGGCCGGGCAGCTTGGGGTCGGGGCGGAACACCACCCCGACCGGGTTTTCTTCTTGCGGGCTCGACGGCGGGGCCTGGTTCACCTGGGGCGGCGCAGGCACCGTGACCTCGAAGGTGTAGTCGCTGACCGACCCGTAGGCGGGGTCGGAGCCGGACACTGTGTAGGTGATGGTGGCGGTTCCGGTTCCCTCGGCGGTAATGGTGAAGGTCTTGGGGCTGTAGTCGGCGTTGGGGCCGAACGTGAACGACGCCGGGCTCACCACAGCGACCGCGGGGTCGCTGCTTGAGGCCGTGACGGTCACCGTGTGGGTTGCGTCGTAGTCGTAGCAGTCGTCGGGACTCTCCCCGTAGACCGGGGTGGGGTCGGTCGCCGGGTAGACGATGTTGCTGGCCGTCGACCCCTTGATCAGATCCAGGTCGGTGGCTTCCACCACCTCCGGGTCCAGGTCGGTCACCACCATCACGCCCGCCAGGTGCTTGTCGGCCACCGCCACGGTCACCGGGTCGATGGTCACCAGGTCCACGCCCACCGGCACCTTGGTGTCCGGGTGTACGGCCAGCGGCTCGTTGGTCACCGGGTCCCTGTCGACTCTTTGGTACCTGGGGGAAAATGGTGCCTCGAGCCGGTGGGTGATGACGACTTCCTCATCGGCGGCGTCGTCGTCGAGTTCGGCGCGCGCGTACACCGTTTGGGGCACGTCCCAGTTGCGCGGGGTGAACTCCACATAGCCGCGGGACTGGGTGCCGGCGGGGTATTTGGTGCGAACCTTGCACTCCATGGCGCTCTCGGGATAGATCCGCACCCAGCTCTCGGGCTGCGAGGCCAGCACGATGGTGTAGGAGCCGCTGGAACCCTCGGTGGTGTGCACCTTGTCCGCGGTCTGGGTGACGCCGTCCACCACTATGTCCGGGAGGGTTACCACCACCCCGGGTTCCGCGGCCATGTCATTGTCCACAATGGTGACCACCGCCTTGGGCACCACACCCCGCTTGGCGTTGTAGCTCATCGGGAAGATGTTCAGCGTGAAGCTCTCGTCGCCCTCGGCCTCCTCGTCGTCCTCGGTGCGGATCTCATAGGTGAACGAGGTCTCCCCCGCCGGGATCTCCGCAATCACATACCCCACGCCGAACCGGCAATTCGCCGCCTCCGCCCGCTCCTCGTCGGTGATCGAGTCGTCATTCGGATCGAGCATCGGGCACTCGCCCAAGCTGTAGTCGGTGTAGAAATCGGCCACGCTGTCATAGTCCGGCACCATCTGGAAGCGGACAGCCTCAGTTTGGGCCTCGGGCAAGCCCAATTCGACAGTGACCGTGTCGCCCTCGGCCACGCTATAGGCCGCCGCAATCACCGTGTCGCCGTTGACGGTCACTGTCGTCTCCGTCTCCGATCGGAAACTGATCCCGAAATCCTCCCGCGGCGGCACATACTCCTCGGCGTACACAGCTATGCGCATGGCGTTGTTGCTCGTGCTCCAAGAAGCGGAGTCGTCCGGCTCGTTGCGGCTCGACTGGAAATGCCGTCTGTTCGCTATCGACCAGCCGGCTGCGGCCCCGGCGTCCTCGTTGTCGGAATTGGTCACGCTCGGCCTGAGATTGGTGGCGTCGGTGGTGTAGACCACCACGAAGTAGTCCGTGTTCGCCGAGAGCGTGGTGTCTGCCGGCGCGGCGAACGACACCGTGCCCGCTGACAGAGCCCCCGACGGGACCGTAAGGCTCACCACCTTCGAGTCCGGCCCGCCGCCCGTCGCTGCCGACCACAACTCAACCCGAAGCTTCGCAGCCTGGTCGGCAGTCGCACTCGAGCCTAGGACAACCCCAATGCTCGACAGCGTGTAGCCCTCGGAGTGGCTGCCCGCCCTGAACCCCTGGGCCGGTACAGAACGAGAAGTACGGGTGAACGTCGTGCCCGACTGCCCCGTATTGCTCACCAGCGCCGTGTCCTGCGCCGAGCCGGAGGGCGGCGCCACCACGACGAGAGACGCCGCCAGAGCGGCGACTAGGAAGGCGGTCAGCAGCAGCCGAGAAAATGCGGGCTTCTTGCCGGGGCTCCTTCGGTTGTCACGAAGCGAAATCGGTGGGGGGGGGGGGGGGGATTGCCGCTTCTGTCAGGCAGCACAGCCTCTTGTCTTCGACCTCGTCCTTGCGACATGACACCCCGCCTTTCCCACCAGAAATCGCGTGTGAATCCAGGTCAATTTAGCGAAGATATCTATCAATACTGAATCTATCGAGCAATCGACCTATTGATTTTCGAATGATACTGCGCGAAACGTCGAATTCCTAGCCTCTAGGCCTTGGGAGGAACGGTGACCTCGATCTTGGTCCACTTGCCGCCGCCGGCTTCGTTCTTGGCCCGCACGTAGATGGTGTGGGTTCCGGCTTTGACCTTGCCGAAAGTCACGCTGGTGGCGTCGGCGTCGACTCGTTTGATCTTCGCCTTGCCCTTGTTGGGGGTCTTCAGGCGAACGACGTATTGGTCGGGCTCGCCGCCGTCTTGGGGCGCCGACCACGTCACGGTGACCCTCTTGCCGTCGATGGTTGCCTGCACGTCTTGTACTGCGCCGGGCTCGGCCGGTGGCTCGGGGGCCGTCGCCTCCTCAGCCGCCGGCGCTTGTTGCTGTTGCTGTTGTCCTCCGAGCACCTGATTTTGGGGATTTTGGGGCGGGCTGCCCTGCATCTGCGCGGGGGTGCCTCGGATGGTGGGCGACCAGTAGCCCCGGCCGAGGCCGTTGAAGGCCGCCACCTGCACTTCGTACACCTGGTCGTTGGTCAGGCCCTCGATGGTGTAGGTCACCACGTCGCCCACGTCCTGGCTCTGAGCCTCAGACCACGGGCAGCACGGGTCGTCGGGCAGAGGCCGCCAGCGCACCTCATAGCCGGTGATGGCGGCGTTGGGGGCACCCGTGCTCTCCGGCGGGTCCCAGCTCACCACCAGCGACGCGTCGGCCGACACTGCCAGCACGTTGGGCGGCCAGCCGGGCGTTGTTTGCGTATAGAAAGTGGCGGTGGCCCACGCGCCGGTGCCGGAGTTGTTCTTGCCCGCCACCCGCACCGCGTAGTCCACGTTCTGGCGCAGCCGGGCGTGGATCTTGGCGCCGCTGGTGGTCAGGCCGGTGACGCCTTCGGTGCTCCACTGCGGCGCCGACTCCCCGCTGCTGATCTCGCGGTACTCGAGCACCGCCTCGGTGGCGCCGGTGGGCAGGGTGTAGGTGAGCGTGATGAGGTGCTTTTGGTCGGACGCTTCCTGTTCGAGCGCGAGGCCGGTGGGCGCCGCCATGCGCCCGCTGGGCCCGGCGCGCACCACGTTGAGGTTGTAGCCGCGCATGTTCCCGTATTCAGACGCCACGAGGATCTCGAAGTAGTTGGGCCCGACGGCGAGGCTGATGGCGTCGCTGGCGGTGCCGCTGGCCACCTCGGCGCCCTTGTAGGTGATCGTCGCCTTGTCGTTGTTGGCGGTGGGGGTGAACGTGACGCTCGACACCGAGTTGGCCACCGTGGCCGTGTAGACGACGTCGCTCCACTTCTGGGGCTCGAACGCGGGCGAAAGCGTGCCCGACGACAGGGTCAGCGACTTCAGGCTCGAGTCGGTGGAGGCCAAGGCGGCGGTCTTGGTGAGCGACACCCAGTCGCTGTAGGCGCCCAGCGACTCGGAATAGGAGCGGACCTGGAAATCGTAGGTCTCGCCCACAACCAGCCCGTCGATGTTGTAGTAGTTGTAGTCGGGGGCGATCCCGCCCTGCTCGCTGGGCTGCCACGCCCCGGCCGGCTGGCCGCTCTGGGCGGCGACACGCCAGCGGACGTAGTAGCAGCTTATGTCTCTGCGGTACTCCGGGGGCTCCCACTGCACATACGACTCGATCAGCCGAACGATCTCGCCCTGCGAGTTGCGGGTCCGATGCTCCGAGCTGAGCGCAACCAGATTCGACGGCTCGTCGGGCTGTGATCCGGCGGCTGCGGGCGCAGCCGGCAACACCAACAGCGCCGCCAGCAGCACAGACGCCAGCGCAGACGCCAGCCATTTCCGGGTTGTTCGCATTCCTGGGACCTCCTCCAGAGTCGGGTTTTTCGGCTATTGGTCTTCGGTGTCGGTTGATTCTTCGGTGTCGGTGTCGGTGATGGAGCAGTGGTCTTGGGCGAGGGCGGCGGGGGAGTCGCCCAAGTCGAGGGCGTCCAGGGAGGCGCAGGCGTCAGCGAGGGCGGCGAGGAATTGGGGGTGGTCGGTGAATGCGGCCCTCAGGGCGTTGTGCCGGGCGACGGCCTCTCTTCGGGTGTAGGGCAGGGCGCAGACGTCGGCCACTCCGTCGCCGTCGCTGTCGAAGGGATAGGTGGTGGAGCCGCCGAGGCTGTGGTTGACGCAGAACTGCGGGCTGTCGATCGGCCCGGAATAGAACTGGCGGGCCGAGGCGGCGTCCACCGGGTGGGGCACGGGCGACACGTCGGATATGTCGTCGGGGTCTTGCGCGTGGCGGCCGCAGGCGTCTTCGGCGAGTTGCTCTTCGGTGTCGCCCAGATCAGTGGGCGCCGACGCGCAGGTGCCGGCGGTGGACTCGTCGACGCCGGCGGTGCGGGGATCGTCGCGCATGCCGAACAGGGCGTCGCGGAACAGGCCCTGGTTCTGGTCGGCCAACTGCTCCAGGGCCTGTTGGCGGGCGACGGCCTCCCGGCGGGTGTAGGGCAGGGCGCAGACGTCGGCCACTCCGTCGTCGTCGCTGTCGAAGGGATAGGTGGTGGGGCCGCCCAGGCTGAGGTTGGTGCAGTAGTCGGGGCCGTCGATGACCCCGGAGTAGTACCGATCGCCAGTGTCATCGTCGGTGTCGTCGGTGTCGTCGGTGTCATCGGTGTCGTCGGTGTCATCGGTGTCGTCGGTGTCATCGTCGGGGCCGGGGCCGGGGCCGGGTCCAGGTCCAGGGCCAGGTCCAGGTCCAGGTCCGGGTCCGCGGGGCGGCGTCCGCGTGGTGCCTTCGTCGTCGTCGATGGTGATGGTCAGCGGTCTCGTGCCGGCTTCGTCGACTCCGGGCGGCAGGGTCCCCAGCGCCACGGTGAAGGTCTCGTCGATGGCGTCGTCGTCTTCATGGGTTTCGATCTCGCCGGTGCCGCTGGTGGCGCCTGCTGCGATCGTGATGCTCGCCAGTGCGCCGCGGTCGGCGTCTTCGGCCGTGCCGTTGGTGATGGTGAGGGGGATGACGACCTCTTCGGACAGTGCCGCGGTGAGCGTGGCCGTGATGGTCACGGCGTCGCCTTCGGGCACTGGGTTGGGCGACGCCGAGAGCGACACGGCGTTCCTGTCGGGGTCGGTGATGGTCACGACCACCGAGTCGGGGGTGCCTCTGGTCACCGAAGACGGCAGCGTGTCGCCGAGGGCCACGGTGAACGTCTCGTCTTCCGTGTCGCCGTCGTCGGTTGTGGTGATCGTGGCGGTGAAGGTGGTCGACACGTTGTCGATGGGGATGTTCGCCAGAGCGCCGTAGTCGCCCGGCTCGGCCGTGCCCGCCGTCAGCACTATCGGGATCGTCTTGGTGGGGATGTCGAGCCGCTCCGACAGCGAGATGGTCACGGTGACGGCTGATCCCTCTGTGACGGGGGAGGTGGCCCCCAGCGACACGGTGGGCAGCGCCGACACCGTGACGGCCACCGAATCGATGGTGAGGCCGGTCGGGTAGCCGGTTTGCGCGGTGCTGATGGTGTGGCTGATGGTGGCCGTGCCGGCGGCCACGCCGGTGACGGTGACCGTCTGGGGCTGGTTCCAGTTCCCCGTTGTGAAGTCCAGCGAGGACGGGCTGACGGTCGCCTTGTCGGTGGCGTCGGAGGCGAGCCCGATGGTCACGGTGCCGCCGGGCTGCGCTCCGTCGAGCTTGACGGTGTAGGTGACGGTGCCGCCGGTCGCAACGGTGACCGCCGACCGGTCCACGACCACGGCGCCGTCGTTGTCGTTGATGGTCAGCGTGGCCTGCGAGCTGTTGCCGCTGGGGTCTCGGCGGTAGTGGTCGCCGAGGTCGTCGACTGGGTTGTCGGCGGCGGCGAGGCGCAACAAGATCGTCTCAGCGCCCTCGACGTCGGAGTCGTCGGTGATCGCCACCGACACGTTCTTGGTGGTGGACGAGTCCGAAGGGCCGAAGGTCACCGATTTGGTGGCGATGGTGTAGTCGGCGCCCTCGGCCGCGGTGCCGGTGCTCACCACCTCGATGCCGAACGTGGTCTGCGCTTTGGGCAGCGCGCTCACGGTGACGGGCACCAAGAGCGTGCCGGCCCCCTCGGCCACGTCCGCGGTGTAGGTGGCGGTAGCGTCGGCGGCGTTGCCGAAGGCGATCTTCGCGTCCTCGGCGTCGGTGTCGGTGATGGTCACCTTGGCGCAGGTGGGGATCTCGTCGCAGGTCTCGTAGTCGGGCTCGACAGAGTTGTCGGTGGGCACCGCAGCCCACCCGGCGGTGCTGGTGGAGATCGTGACGTAGTAGTGCTCGGCGCCCTCCACGCGGTCGTCGTCGGCGAGCGGCTCGCTCAGCGTCGCAGTGCGCTTGCCCGCGGCCACGGTCAGCGTGGCCGGCGGCGAGTCGCGGTCGGCCGCGTTGGCCAGCCCGGCGTCGGCAGACGGCTGCGGTCTGGGCACATTGGGGGGCAGCGTGCCGACGTGGATGCGGCCCGCGACGCGGCTGCGGTCCACTGCGAACTCCAGCCCGCCGGTCGGCGCTATGTCGCCCAGCGTCACGGTCAGCTCGGCGTTGCCGCCCTCTTCGCCCGTCGCCGACATCTGGATCTGGTAGTTCTTCACCGCGGTCTTCACGGTGACGTCCACCGAGCCGAGCTGGGCCAGCGACCCGTAGGTGGTGTCGTCGGAGGCGATCGCGTGGGTGATCGTCGCCGAGCCGGCGGCGACGCCGGTGACCGTGAACATCTGCGGGGTCTGATAGTTGCTGGAGTCGAAGGTCAAACTGGCCGGCGCGACGGTTGCGATGGTGGTGGTCCCGCTGGTCGGCGTGATGGTCACATCCGCGGTCGGCGCAGCGCCGCGCAGGCTCACCGTGTAGGTCGCGGTCTCGCCGGGCACCAGATCAGACGCCAGCGCGCCCACGGTGACGCCCACTGCGGAGTCGTTGATGCGCAGATCCAGCGTCTCGGTGGTCAGCGTCTCGTCGTCGTCGGTGCTCCCGTCGCCATCAGCGTCGCGAACCGCATCGGCGCGCAGAGCAAGCTGCTCCTCTCTGCCGCCGTCCCGGCTGGGAGGGTCGCTGTTGATGCGCAGCGTTCCCGTCGCCGTTGTCTGCCCCTCCTCAATCGTGAACGTGGCCGGCAGCACATAGTCGTTCGGACATGCGAAGACGTTGTAGTTGAACGGGGAGGTGCCGCATTGCTGGTTGATGGCCATGCGGAACCTGCCCTCGGTCACATGGACATTCTCCGCCGTGACCTGCCAGCCGCGCGGGCCCACGGGAATGTCGGCGGTCGCCGTCACCGTCACATCGGTGCCCTCGACCACCGGGTACCGCAGCGCGCCCGACGACCTGTCGCCCGTGCGATTGATCGACAGCGTCACCGTGCTCACAACGTCGTCGCTGACGATCGTGGCCGTCGCCTTCGACCCGTTGGCGTCGCGTGCGTAGTAGTCGCCCAAGTCGTTGACCGGGCTGTCGGCTGCCGCTACCGCTAACTCGACGGTCTCGTTGTCCTCCTCGACCGTGTCGTCCACAGTCGCCAAGGTCAGGAACGCAAGGTGGGGCCCGGCACCACTGAATTCGGCCGGGTCGAACGTCACCTGCCTGGCCGCCACGCCAACGGACTGCACGTCGTAGTCCTTGGGATTGCCCGCCGTGTTGGTCGAATCGGCGCTGTCGCGTGCCGGCCCGGACAGATCAATGGCGAACGTCACCGCGCTCTCGGGCAGGAAGTTGATCGCGAAGGTCAGCGTGGTCGCCTCGCCCTCGTTCAGACTCAGCGCCGACTTCGTGGTCGAATCCGGCAGCACCGACAAATCGGTCAGGCTGATGGCGATCTTCGCGTCGTCCTGCTCGTCGTCGTCGATGTCGATGTTCGCAACCGACGAGAAGTGATGGCGTGCGTAGTGGTCGCCCAGGTCGTCGACTGGGTTGTCGGCCGCCTCGATGTTCAGGGTGATCGTCTGATCGTTCTCGACCAGCTTGTCGTCGACGAGAGTGATCTCGAGGTTCTTGGTCCGCGAGCCCGAGTCAGTGAACTCGAACGACTTGCTTTTGATGGAGTAGTCGGTCTTCTCCGTCGCATCGCTCGCAACGTTGACCGTGACGGTGAACGTCACAGCGCTCTCGGGCAGAGCGCTGATCGTGATGGGCACCTCCAGCTTCCCGCCCGTCAAGTCCTCATCCACATTACGATAGAGGAAGGCCGTCGAGTCCGGATCGCTGCCGAACGCGATCTTCGCCTTGGGCCGCTCGTCGTCTTGGATCGTGACGGTCGCCTCCGATGCCACGCCGTCGGTATCGCCATTGCTCGCCGTGTTGCGCATGTAGTAGGTGCCCAGATCGCCGCTCGAGTCGTCGATCTGGAGCAGGATCGTCTGGTCTTCCTCCACCAAGGCGTCGTTGGTGATCGTGATCTCCAAGTACTGGGTGGTGTTGTCGGTCGGGCCGAAGGTCACCGAACTGGTCACGATGCGGAAATCGCCATCCACCTCGGGCGGCCCGGGGGCGTAGGGCGTGGCCGTGCCGCCGGGGCTGGTCCGCAAGCTGACCGTGAAAGTCGTGTTGGTCTCGGGCCTGTGGCTGATCGTGATCGGGACCGACAGCTTCCGCCCGCTCACGTTCTCCACCACCGACGGCGTCAACTCCGCCGTCGCCGCAGGGTCGGTCCCGAACGCGATCTTCGCATTGGCCGGTTCGTCGTCTTGGATCGTGACGGTCGCCGTCGACCCGCTGGCGTGGCGGGCATACAGGTCGCCCACGTCGTTGACCGGGTTGTCGGCCGCGGCTATGCGCAGCTTGATCGTCTGGTCGCCCTCCACCAGATTGTCGTTGGTGAGTGTGACCGTCACGTTCTTGGTGTATTTGCCGCTCGAATTGGCGGTGTCGCTCGGGCCGAAGGTCACCGACGACGGGATGCTGTAGTCCGTGTCCTTCGTGGCCGTGCCCCCCGTTACCTCTACGGTGAAACTCGTGGAAACGGCAGGCCGCGCGCTAACCGTCACGGGCACGTTCAGCGACGTGCCGTCCTCCGCCTTCGACGGCGTCAACGCTGTCGTGGCACTTGCATCGCTCCCGAACGCGATCTTCGCCTCGGTCTGGTCGTTGATCGTGACCGTGGCGGTGGCCGTGCCGGAGGGCGCAGCGTTCCATCCCGTCGCACTGGTCGAGATCGTGACGGTGAACTTCTCGGTGCCCTCCACCAGCGTGTCGGTGGCGAGCGGCACGCTCAGCGTCGCCGTCGTGTCTCCCTGGGCGACCGTGACGCTCGTGGGCGGCGAACTCCGGTCGGGAGCAACGGCATCGACATCATCGCTGGCAGTCGTGGCGCCGTAGGCCACGCTGAGCGTGTGACCAGCGGAGTCCGTCGGCGCCCGTCCCAGCGTCACCGTCAGATCCACGGTGTCGCCCTCGTTCCCCGACGCTGTCGAGGTGATGGCGAACGTCTTGGTCGACGGGTTCACCGTCAACGCGACCTCGCCGATGGCCAGCGTCTTCGGATACTTCCCGGCAGCGTTGCCCGTCGTCACCGCGTGGGTCACCTTCAACCCGGTGCCCGCCGCCTTGCCGGTGATCGTCACGGTCTGGGGCTGGTTCCAGTTGGACGTGGTGAAGGTCAGCTTGTTGTTGGCCGCCGCGGTCGACACCGTCGCCTTGGCCGTGTTGCTGCTCGTCGGAGTGATCACCACGTTGCCAGTCGGCTGCGAGTTCAGCTTGACCGTGTAGGAGGTCATCTCGCCCACCTCCACCGTGCGCGCCGTCTGGCTGATCGTCACCCCGCGGGTGTCGTCGTCGACGATGGTCACCGTCAGCGACCCCGACGTGTGGCCCGTCGCCGTGGCCTCCAGAACCAGCGTCTCGTTGTCCTCGTCCACCTTGTCGTCGGTGATGGTCAACATCGCCGTGCCGGTGGTCTCGTTGTTCGCGACGGTGATCGTCCCTGCCAGCGTGTAGTCGGTCATATCGGTCGCCGTGCCCGACTTGGCCAGCGTCACCGTCACCCCGCCGGTGCCTGCCGCCTCGCTCAGCGTCGCGGTGATCGTCTTCGATCTGTTGCCCGCAGCCTCGCCCACCGTGCCGCTGGAGATCGTCAGCGTCACCTTCGGCTTGCGCGTGATGGTGACGGTGTAGGTCTTCGTGGTCTCCCCGTCCTCCGCGGTGACCTCGACTTCGAGTTCGTTGGCGCCCACGTCGAGGGCGATGGCGGTGCTGTCCATGCCGCTGGTCACCGCCGTGCCCTCCACCGTGACCGACGCCGTGCTGTCGTCCACCGTCGGCCGCAGCTTCACATGGGTGCGGCCGTTCTCCACCGTGGCCGTATACGACGTGGTGTCCTTGTCAAAAGTCGACGGGCTCAGCGTCAACGCCTCGAACGTCGCGCCCGCACCGGTGGCGCTCTTCGCGGTCAACCCGCTCAGATCGGCGTTGGTGGAAACTATTGCCTCGCCGTTGACGCTGATGAGCAAGGTGTGGCCGTTGGTTGCGGCAGCCCATGTGTTGGAGCCCAGATTGTCCGGGGCCGCGCCAACAGAGATGTGGCCGTCGGCAAGGCTCCATCCCGCGGCACCGCCTTCGTCCTCGTCATCATCGTCAATGCTGGTTACCTGGAATACGGAGTTTTCGTTAATGGTGTATATGACCAGGAAGTAGGTCGTGTCTTTCGTGAGCGTGGAGTCGTCAGGGGCTTGAAGCAAAACTTTGCCTATTTCGAAGCTGGCCGGAACCGTCAGGTCAAAGGCTTTCGTGCCCGGTGTGCCCTGAGCATTGGCCTCCCACACTTGCGCCCGGATCCTTCTCCGCTGGGTTGGAGGCGGTTTGTTCTCGGCGGTCACTTCGATGTCCGACAGCGTGTAGCCCGCGGCATTGGATCCCGTTGTGAACCCTTGGGCAAACGTCACATTGCTGGCGGTCGAAGCGGTACCCGTCGTAGACGAGGTTTCTCGCTGCGCCGTGTTGCTCACCAATTTGGCGTCGGTGGAGGTGACTTGGGTGGCCGTCACCCAGTTGGTCCAGTCGCTGGATGTATGTCCGGAGTGCCCTGTGCTCCGTACCTGGAACTCGTAGACAGAGCCGGACGTCAGCCCTGTGACGGTCTTGCTTATTTGTGCGCCACTCTCACCTGAGTAGGTCTGGGCACTGGGGGTGTCGGTGCTGCCCTGCACGCGGTACTCGAGCCGGTAGTTCTGTGCTGCGGGAGTCCCTGCCCTACTCCAAGACACCGTCGCGCTGGTTGAGCTTGCCATCGTCGCTGTGAGGCCTGTCGGCGTTTCCAACTGGTGGCTGGCCTGCGCGGGAGGGGGGGTGCCGTCGCCGATGAAGAAAACCGCCAAGAGCACCAGCGTGGCGACCAGGAGCTTAATCCAGTGGTGGGTTCGGGAGCAGGGCAACTGAAGCTGATCTTCCATGTCATTCCGCCTTTAGCTGGGGGGGGGGGGGGCCGTCTCCATCAGGCAGGACAGCCGCTTTCATCCGACCTCCCCCTTTAGACCTGACCCCCTGCCATTCCCCGCCAAATCGCATAGAACGGCAGGTAACTTAGCCGAGCTATCTATTGATGCTAAGTTCTTCTAAAGATTTCTCTATTAATTTTCATATGAAACTACAGCCGCGAGCCCTCCCGCAGCCGGGGACTGACGAGGGCGCGCCGAATGGGTTAGACGGCTTCGGCAGGGGGTCACGCCAACACAGCAAGGCCCAGCACAGGCGCGCAGCGCCCGCCGCCAACGTCAACAGCAATGGCCGCGCCCGCGCCCGCAACCGGGAGTGCCTGGCTAGAGCAGGGCGCTTCATGAACTCGTCGGCCAGGCTTCCTTCCAGCTGTAGACGATCCGAGCGGGGCATCATGCTGACCGGGTTGCGAGGCGTCGGCAAACGGCCGCCGACGGCTACCCCTACTTTCTCCAGGTATTCGGCAAGAAGATATGGGACTTCGCCCCCGGGCCCGACTCGATCACCGCCGACGACGCCATCGCAGGAGTGGCCGCCGCCCAACGCGAACTCGACGAGGGCTTCTACGGATCCCGATGGGAGAGAGCCACCCGCGCACAGCGCCGCTACCTCGCGGCGATGGCCGCAGACTCCCACCGCGATGCCCCCGTCGCCACCCGCCGGATAGCCGAGCGCCTCGGCGAGAGCCACCGCAGCCTCAGCCCCCATCGCAATCAGCTGATCCGAAAAGGCCTCATCTACGCCCCCGAGCGCGGCCAAGTGGCCTTCACCGTCTCGGGCATGGGCGACTACATCAACAGACTCACCGAAGACACACACGCATAGCCCAGCTACGACGCTGCGAAGATCGCCCTCGCCTGGTGCCGCCCTTTGATCGGCCGCGGATCGGTCACCCCTGAGCTGGACGCATACTGGCGGTTACAAGACCTGATTTCAATGCTCGGCCCAACAGCCAGCGGCGATGCCAACGCCGAGCTGGGGAACCTCATCGACAACCCCCGGCGCGTGTCTGTGCTGCTACGACCCGATCGAGATGTCGACAGGTGCAACAGGCTGGATTCCAAGCTCCGCGCAGCCGTCGAGATAGACATCGACTGAGGTGCGGAACTCCCGCTCAATCCCCTCCACATCAGTTGCCTCAGCATTTGCTATGGAGTAAGGGCCGCTGTTGATGACCCTGGCGTGCAGCACCTTGGCCTCATCGTCGTACACCACCTCGCCGACGTAGCCCTTGTGCTCCAGCATCAGCCCTACCCTATTCGCTCGATGAACTTGGCGATGTCACGAACGGTATCGCGCCTAGTCACAGGTCGGGGATGGGGCCTGTGGACCACAATCGACTCTGAATCCTTGACCAGCTGAACTCTGGAACCGGCCCGTTCAACCACAGCGACTCCCAGCGCCCCCAACAACGATTCAATCTCCGCCCATTGATTTTACAAGTCCGGCCGAATGGATGTCGTCGTCTCAATTAGGGTACAAATGACAGTAAATGTGATACGATAGCTGCATGGAAGCCGCCAGCGAGTTGTTGGAGAACCTGAGGGGTATCCCTGGCACTGCCGCGCCTCCAGCGGACTTGGTGCCGGCAGTGAATCTGCTCTTTGAGACGAACGCCGAGGTTGCGACCCTGGACGAGATTGCTTCGTTCAGCGTGTCCCGAACCCCCCAACAGGCAGCCCGCGCTTTGAGAGAGCGGGGCTGGCTGTTCCCGCTGCCCGTCAACGGTGCCTGGGGAGTGACTACGGGTTTCCCGGCTCCGCACATGGGTGGGTTCCTTTCCCTGAGGGCGAGGCTTCAGGTCAAGTCCGGAACCCCCGCGTGCATTGGAGGCAGGTCAACCGCAGAGGTGCGGGGTTGGTTGCGCCGACCGACCTCGCCGGCCATCGGATTCCCCGACGAGGCCCGGCTGCCCCGAAGCCTGTCTGAGTACTCTGTGCTGCGCTGGCAGCCCCGCATTCCGCTGGACACGCTCCACGGCCTGCCGGTGTGGAAGCCCGAGACTCTGCTCGCGTATATGGGCACTCGTCCAGGGCGGTTCCCTTGGACGGACATCGCAGAATGGCTGTGGGAGGCCTGCGAGGGTGTCGACCCCGCACTGATCGCAGCCGAGCTCGAAGGCCGCCCCCCTGGCGCTTGGGCACGCACGGCCTACCTGATACACCGTGGCGAGCAGCCCGATATAGCCGCTGCTGTCGTGTCATTGGGGCCACCCCTCGACAACGGGCCCTACTACTTCGGCCGCGGCGTCCCAGGCCTAGATGATCCGATGCCCTGGCTGCCCGTATGGTCCCCTGAATTCAATGTCGTGGACTATGCGCTGGAACGACACTGGGCATACGACTGGGACCTGTGAGCTAGATGCCTGAAGCGGCAATAAAGCGGGACGACGTTCTCAGGGCGTACCCAGCGGCCGCGAGGTCAAGACAGGTATTGGAAGCCGCTGTGCTTGACGCAGCCTTCGACGTCCTTCTTTCGGAAATGCACAAGCAGAGGCTCTTTGAGGAGTTCCGCATCGTGTTCAAGGGAGGCACCGCCTTGCGGAAGCTTCGTTTCGGGCACAAGAGCCGGTTCTCGTTCGACTTGGATTTCGATGTCGAAGAAGGGGCTGATGAGATCATCGCTGGGGAAATCACCGGGCACGCGTCCTCGGGCTTCTCTTTTGAAATCAGCGAACGCAGGGGCCACAGCTATCTGCGGATCACTTCGGACCTACTTCCCAGTGGTGCTTACGACGTGAAGGTGGACTATTCCAACCGCGGCTGCTGGCTGCCTTCAGAGCAACTGAGACCCCTCGTTTCGCCAGCCTTGCCCGCAGGCATCTGGGACGAGCAAGCCACGATCCCAACTATGAGGCTTGAGGAGCAGATTGCAGAGAAACTGAGCCGCTGGCAGTCGAAGCGATTGGTGCGCGATCTCCACGACATCGCAACCGCGTACCACCTCATAGAAGACGAAGCACTGGTGGCGAAGATGTATGTCTTGAAGTCGCACAAGAGCTGGTCGGCGATGCTCGCCAGCCGCAGGCCGCAACAAGCAGCTATGCCCCTTGGAGAGGTAACAGCAGCCACGCAACCGAACCATTTGGCATTGGACGACCTGGTTCACCCATCGATGCACTCGGAAGCAGACAAGCTAAAGAAGATAAAGGCCGATCTGGCGGTCATGGCCTCGGTATCCAGGGCCATCGACCAATACATAGCAGGGAGCCCGCTAGAAGAGCTGTCGGCCGATGCCGGCAGGCTGGAATGGAAAACAGATGCAGAGATCGCAGCGTTGAAGAGCGACCACGCCGCCAACCCCCCAGTCGCCCATGACGAATAAGCGAAGCGAAGGATAGGCGGCTACGAGATGGCGATGCGCTTCGGGCGGGATTTCACAGTGAGCCGCTCCCATGCCGACGACTCGCTGTCGACGCTGTCCGCTTATCTCGTCGCAAACCACCAGTCCACGCTGGACAGGGCAAAGGAGATGGCGGCGGGGATTGTGTCGGCTGCCGAGCAGACCGTGGACGCTCTGCCCGCCCAACATCAAGTGCCGCCGCTCGAAAAGATGCTGAAGCGGCTGAACAAGCGTGCCGACGAGTGTTCGGACACTGTTGAGAAGGCCGTCAGGCGCCATAGCCCCGCCGCGCCAGCAGGCAAACACCTTCCGAGGCAGACAGAACAACAGTGGGCCATTTGGGAAGCCATGTTCATGCGCCCAGCACGCGATCTGCCAGGCCTGCGCGAGTTCTTGTCTCGCCCCCCAGTCTTCCAAGACGAGTGACCTACCACTCCCCGAGGCTGCTACGAGCAGACGACTCTCTTGACGACTTCGTCTGCGCCTCAACAGCTCAGACCGACTGGTTGGTGAGGCATGCCAGACAAGCTCACGCGGCGGGCACCACCAGAGTCTTCGTCGTTACCGAGTCCAAGGCCGACACGATGGCCGCCTACTACGCGTGGTGCATGTCCTCGCTCGCCCTGCCAGTTACGCCGAGGCGATGGCTTCGGCTCGGGCCAGCGACGAGCCCAGGCAGTAGTAGGCCCCCAGGCCGAAGCCATTGTGCTGGCTGGCGTCTCGGTTGAGGTTGAGCCGGTCGGGCTCGGGGAACGCCTCGGGGTCGCGCAGAAGCTGATTGGAGTCGGCGTGGCGGGTGAAAACCCACGCCTCATGGAGGATCGGGTTGTGGGTCTTGTGAATCGGGGCGGCGTCCCGCAGGGCTTGTTGGATTATGCTATTGAGTGATTTTACTCAATAGCATAATCAAAGCTGTATACTGCGGATATGGCCGAATTCCGGCGTTCGCACGTCGACACTCTTGTCCAGCGGCTGTCTGAGCCCCCGCAACGGCTCATTGCCGTCTTCGGCCCCCGCCAGACTGGAAAGACAACCGCTACACGACAAGGGCTCCAGCAGATCGGCCTGCGACACCGCTACGAGGCGATAGACGCCCCGGAACCGAGGGCTGAACTGGCGCCGGCCGCCTCAGAAGCCGACTATGCGGTGTTCGGTCCCATTCGACGAGATGCCCGATGGCTGCAAGAGGTGTGGGAGCTGAGTCGGCGCCAGGCGTGGACCTCGCCGCAGGGTTTCGTCTTGGTTCTCGACGAGATCCAGAAGATCGAGCAGTGGTCGGAAATAGTCAAGGGCCTCTGGGACGCCGACCGAGCCAGCGGTTGTCCCCTCCATGTGGTTGTTCTCGGCTCGGCGCCGATCTTGATGCAGGCGGGTTTGAGCGAGAGCCTGGCCGGCCGTTTCGAGCCGATCCACGTCAGGCACTGGTCTTATCCTGAAATGGTCGACGCCTTCGGCTTCAGCCTCGATGAGTACGTGTACTTCGGCGGCTATCCGGGGGCCGCGTCTTTGTCCCGCGACCAAGAGCGCTGGCGGGCCTATATCCGCGGCGCGCTGGTGGAGCCCAACATCGAGCGGGACGTGCTGGCGATGACCAGGGTCGACAAGCCAGCGCTGCTGAAGCGGCTCTTCGAGTTCGGAGCGCTGTACTCCGGCCAAATCCTGTCGTTCAACAAGATGCTCGGCTCCCTGCAAGACGCGGGGAACACCACCACGCTCACGAGGTACCTGGACTTGCTCTCCCAGGCAGGTTTGCTCACCGGGCTGTCCAAGCACACCGAGCGCCGCGTGTCGGCCAAGGCCTCGATACCCAAGCTCAATGTGCTCAACACGGCTCTTATGTCGGCGGCCTCGGGATACTCCTTCGAGGAGGCCCGGGCCGACCGCACATTCTGGGGCCGACTGGTGGAGAGCGCAGTGGGAGCGCACCTGGTCAACACGGCCTCGCCGGCCACCGAGGTCAAGTACTGGAGAGACCGGAACTACGAAGTGGACTTCGTACTCCAAAGGGGACCGCAAGTCGTCGGCATCGAAGTCAAGAGCGGCCACACGCCGACCGCCAACCGCGGACTGCTGGAGTTCGAGCGCCGATTCCAGCCCCGAGCAACCGTCGTTGTCGGGGACTCCGGCGTGCCCCTCCATGAGTTCCTGTCCGAGCCCGCCGACCACTGGTTCGAGTCGACATGACCGCCCCAGTCGACCGCACCTGCACCGAACTGGCAGTTGACGAGGAACGCGGCCTCATCTTTACCAGGTCCCTCCCGCTGAGCGCATTTGACATTACTCGTGCCTATGTGTTGTTGGGCGATGCGGGGTCGGGCAAGACAACCGAGTTCAAAAGGGAGTTTGAATCGCTGGGCGACGCTGCGGAGCTACTGAGTGCTCGAGATTTTTCGACTCTGGATGTGGACTCCCATCCCGAGTGGCGAGAAAAGGTCCTCTTCATCGACGGTCTCGACGAGATGCGCGCTGGCACAACCGATTCGCTTGCTCCATTGGATCAGATCCGCAGTCGGCTTGATCGGCTCGGGTGTCCTTGGTTCCGGATCTCCTGCCGAGAGGCAGACTGGCTTGGCACCAACGACCGCAAGAATCTGGCCACCGTTTCTCCCGATTCTCAGATCACCGTTCTGCGGCTCAATCCCCTCGATGACGATGGAATCAGAGCACTGTTGACCTCACTGGATTTCGCAATCGATGTGGAGGGGTTCATCAACCAGGCGAGACAACAAGAGCTCGGCGCCATTCTGCGCAACCCGCAAACCCTGAAGCTGTTAGCTGAGGCCGTCGAACAGGGTGGCGAGTGGCCCAACAGCCGAAGGGAGACCTTTGAGCTGGCTTGCCAAAGGATGGCATCGGAGTGGAACGAGGGGCATTTGGAGAGAACCGAGTTCCTTTCGCCGGATGTCGCTATGGATGCCGCTGGCTATCTGTGTGCTTTGCAGTTGTTGGCCGGATATGAGGGTTACTCGATGACTCCCCTGCTTGACCACCCCTTGTTCCCGTCAGTTGATCGGCTACAGAACCAACCACGCCGACTACCCCAAAGCAGTCTGAGGCAGGTATTGGCCACCAGGCTGTTCACCGGCGTGGTCGAGCGAAGGGTCAGCCCCATCCACCGCCACGTCGCAGAGTTCCTTGCCGGCCGGTACCTGGCAAAGCTGCTCGATGGAGGTTTGCCTGTGGACAGGGTCCTCGCGCTGATGACGAGCCCCGGAGATGGACGAGTCTTCACAGTGCTCCGAGGACTCTCGGCCTGGCTGGCCGTACACAGCCGCGAGGCACGCGCGCAGCTGATAGGGGCCGACCCGGTCGGCTTCGGCCTATACGGTGACATCGAAGGTCTTTCTCCCGAAGAAAGGCAGCTCCTTTTAGAGTCAATGGAAGCGTTCGCCGAGCAGGGTCCGCTCTTCGGCCACGAGAGAACCGACAGCGGCGGCTGGCACCGGCGATCCACCGCTCAAGCATTCCGGTCGCTGGCCTCGGCCGACTTGATGAGTGCCATCAAAGAAGTCCTGACGAGGTCGGCATCTGGAACCGGTGAACACCGGGCTATCGAGTTCGTCCTCGAAGTCCTGTCCGAAGCGAAAGAGTCGGAATTGGACCGCCTAGCCGAACTGGCCTCTGACGTATGGGCGATCGCCCGCGACCCTGCGCGGCCACCAGATACCAGGGGCTTTGCCCTGGAAGCGTTCTTGCATGTCGCCCCCCCTTGCGACGCAAGGACACGCCAACTTCAGCAACTCCTTGAAGAAATCCGCAGCAGCGTGCTCCCCGACCCAGACGGGCAACTTCGGGGAATCCTGCTCAACAGCCTTTACCCAAATCCCCTGGGTCCTTCCCGGGTGTGGCAGTACGCCTTGCCCTTCAACCCGCACGACCTCGACTACCGCCATAGGCAGTTCCTATACAAAGACCTGGTTGAGGAATCATCCAGCCAGCAGGTATTGGAGCTGCTTGACGCCCTGCACGAAGACGCTTCGAACCTCATGCCCGCCCTCAGCGCGTCAATGGCCGACGACTTGCCGTTCAAACTGCTGGCCCGTGCCCTAACTGAGTTGGGAGAAGATGTCGAGCTGTCCCGCCTGTACAACTGGCTCGGCCTTGTCGCTGAATTCATGGAGAGGTTTAGTTGGATGGAAGACCAGCTTCGCCCCATTCAAGAGTGGCTGAATGCTCGTCCTCAGATCCAAAAGGCCCTGTTTCTGGCTTGGCTCAAGCAGGACGAGCAGGAACGCTTCTCGATGCTCCACAATTGGGAATTCTGCGAAGTGCTGCTGAGATGCGCTCCTCCCGCAGATTTTGGCCAATGGTGTCTGGACAAAGCGGTAGAGCTGGCAGACGCTGAGCCGCTTGCGGCTCGTTACTTCCTTGTGGAGTCGTATCGATCACTACGTAACACGGCGATCAGCAACGGCCTATCGCTTGATGTGCTGCGGGCCCGCACGCGGGGGCACCACGACCTGGAACAACGACTCGAGGAGCTCTGCACACCGCGCCCTCCTGATCCTGAACTGATCGAATCCCAGCAACGGTGGCGAATCCGAATCGCCGAGCAGGAGGAAGAAGAGCGTCAAAGACGGGAAGGCTGGGACGCTGAACTGCGGTCGCATGAGTCGGAGCTGCGGGCAAACCGGTTCCATCCCCCGAATCTCCACACCTTGGCCCGGGAGTACTTCGGCGAACTCGGCCGGGCTGATGAAGACGCTGATCCCCGCCAACGAATCTGCGAGTTCATTGGAGGCGACCCCGACCTCGCCGACGCGGTCATGGTGGCCTTACGGGATGCCGTGTGGCGTGATGACATCCCCGAGGCCGACGAAACGATCTTGTTGTCGCTGGAGTCGAAGCGCTCCTGGTTGGCGTATCCGGTGATCGCGAGCCTCGACTTGCTCTCTAGGGAAGACCCGGCGTTGCTGGACCAACTCGACGAGACGCAAAGGCGCAACACCCTCGCCACCTACTTCTGTGTCTTCTCCCCGTTCGCAAATCGCCCCAATCTGACAACGCTCTGGTTCGACCGATGGCTGGAGCAGGACCCCGAATCAGTAGCCGAAGTTCTCTTCAAGTGCGCCCGCGCTGCGATGCGAGCGGGCGAGCAAATCCTGCCTGGGCTCAATGAACTAGAGCACATCGAAGGCACACACCCCGACCTCGCCCACAAACTGACTACAAGGCTGCTGAGCTCGTTTCCCGTACGCGCTCCGAAAGACCAGATACCCCTTCTCAACCAGTTGCTGGACAAACTGCTTCGGGCTGGCAGGCCCGACCTTGAGCAACTCGTTGAACGGAAGCTCTCCTTGTCCAGCATGAACGTGGCTCAGCGGGTTAGGTGGCTAGCGGCTGGCACAATGCTGTGGCCTGGGCATCACCTGACCGCGCTTGAAGACTACGCAGGCAAGAACCAGGCGAGAGTCCGACACCTGGCCGAATTCCTCTGCTACCGCGCCCGCAAGAACAGATTTGCCGTCGATCCACTGGTCGAAAACCTCGGTACCCAGGCGACCGCCGCGCTCATCAGGCTCATGGGCCCCACATTCGAGCCATTCGAAATGAGCGGCCGCGGATATGTCACCCCTGAGCTAGACGCATCCTGGCGGTTACAAGACCTGATTTCAATGCTCGGCTCAACAGCCAGCGGCGATGCCAACGCCGAGCTTAGGAACCTCATCGACAACCCCCGGCTCTCCCGGTGGCGAGACCAACTGAGTTGGGCAGAAGAACAACAGCGCGTTCTGCTTCGAGACGCCACCTATAACCACCCCAGCATCGAGGAAGTCCAGCGCACACTCGCCGGTGGGTTGCCAGCCAACGCGACAGACCTGGCCGCACTGCTGAATGATCACCTCGCTGACATCTCCGAGAGCATCAGGGGCAGCAGTAGCAATCTGTGGCGCCAATTCTGGAATGAGAAACCAGAACTCACTGCGAAGCACGAAGATGCCTGCCGCGACGCCCTCCTTGCGATGCTGCAAGCCCGCCTTCCTTCAGAAATCGACGCGACACGCGAGGGGCATTACGTCTCAGACAAGCGTGCCGACATCCGAGTGAGCTACGGCGGATTCAACGTGCCCATTGAGATCAAGAAAGGCTCCCACCGCGACGTGTGGAGTGCCCCCCAAAACCAACTTGTCGACCAGTACACCATCGATCCCGCAACCTCCGGACGTGGTGTCTATCTTGTGCTCTGGACCGGTAACGACGAAGTTGGGCGAAGGCCAGACGGCAATCGTCCCTCCACCCCCGATCAGTTGAGAGAATTTCTGGAAGGCGATCTGACACCGGAGCATGCCAGCAAGATCTCCGTAAGGGTCCTAGACGTCACCAAGCCCTGAATAGGTCCCTCTAGTTCCAGCGGACGTGGAGGTGTTCGTGGCCGTGGAGGACGAGGGTGGGGCGGTAGACGGGGGCGGGCTTGTCGGGGTTGAGCTCCAGGGTGGGGAACCGCTGGACCAGGGCGTCGAGGGCGGCGATGGCTTCGGCTCGGGCCAGCGACGAGCCCAGGCAGTAGTAGGCCCCAGGCCGAAGCCATTGTGCTGGCTGGCGTCTCGGTTGAGGTTGAGCCGGTCGGGCTCGGGGAACGCCTCGGGGTCGCCCCAATAGCTGATCGGAGTCGGCGTGGCGGGTGAAAACCCACGCCTCATGGAGGATCGGGTTGTGGGTCTTGTGAATCGGGGCGGCGTCCCGCAGAGCGTGATAGTGCGGGTACAGGTTCCCTCGGGTTTCCGGGTTGATGATGTCGGCGATGATCTGCTCAGGCTCGGCGCTCCTAGTGAAGGCCACAGCTATAGCGGCAGGGGGATCGCCTGCCGACTGGATGGCCTGCCACATCCGGCGCGTGTCTGTGCTGCTACGACCCGATCGAGATTTCGACAGGTTCGACAGGCTGGATTCCAAGCTCCGCGCAGCCGTCGAGATAGACATCGACTGAGGTGCGGAACTCCCGTTCAATCCCCTCCACATCAGTTGCCTCAGCATTTGCTATGGAGTAAGGGCCGCTGTTGATGACCCTGGCGTGCAGCACCTTGGCCTCATCGTCGTACACCACCTCGCCCACGTAGCCCTTGTGCTCCAGCATCAGCCCTACCCTATTCGCTCGATGAACTTGGCGATGTCACGAACGGTATCGCGCCTAGTCACAGGTCGGGGATGGGGCCTGTGGACCACAATCGACTCTGAATCCTTGACCAGCTGAACTCTGGAACCGGCCCGTTCAACCACAGCGACTCCCAGCGCCCCCAACAACGATTCAATCTCCGCCCATTGATTTTACATAATTATTACCGAAATTCAGCCACAAGCTCGCCACAGAGATCAGAAAAGCCCTCCAAAATCCCGGCAAGCATCCCCGGACGGATCGCTCAGCGTCGGGATCGAAGTCGACCCGCTGGTGGGCCGGGCCGACTCGGGCGATCTGGAGCTCGACCTGGCCGAGATGCTCAGTTTGGGTTGCCTCCACATGGCGGGCTTCAACCATCACGTCGCCAATGCGAAGGGGAGGCTGGCTCATCAGACTGCGGCATTTCCGAGAACTCTCCTTTGAGGGCCGCCCTTTGATTGGAGGTTTAGTCGAGCATGGTGGCGAGCCAGGCTGCTATTTCGGGTTGGCGTTGTTGCCAGTATGCGGTGACCGTGGTGGTGGTGTCGGATTCGGCTGCTTCTGTGAGCCATGGGTCGTCGGCAACGTCATCGAAGGAGCCGAGCGATCTCACGATGTGGGCAACGCTGGGGTGCTCGAGTGTTACGCCATAGCGCTCTGAGTAGAGACGCAAACCGATGTGAGGGCTGATGCCTGCGTCGGTGGCGATGCGCATGAGGTCGTAGTAGTCGCGCATCTCGCCTCGGTCACCGATCACTTTGTATTTCGTCGCGGCGATGTCTCGAATTGATCCGATCGCTAGTCCCTCGAAGATGATTGGCTCGTCGAGCGGGCTCTGATCACTTGCATGCAGGTACTGAACCTTGACCCCGTTGACGGTGACGTTGAGTGTTCCCTCGGCGATGTTGTCGACGGCGACCGCCGCTTCAGATTCCAAGCGCTCCAAGACCGTCTTCGGATTGAACGGCTCATGCACGAACACGTCGAGATCTCGGCTGCGGCGATGTCTGAGATACATGGCCAGGGCAGTGCCCCCCATGAGCACCCCCGAATCGGGCGTCGCTGCTGCGACTAAGGGCCAGCAGGCCCGTGTTGGTGCGTCGAGAATGTCCGACCAGTCGTCGAGAGACTCTCCGTGCAACTGGAACCGGTCGGCGGTCACTGTGGGGCCGAGGCGCGGTGGGCGAGCGCGTTGTTGATGAGATCCCGGGTGTGCGGCTGCGTTGAGCGCAGCCGCAGGCACGACTGCAAAGAGCTAACCGGCAGGCGGACGGACGCCCACAGCGCGGCTTGGGGGGACGGGCCGTTCAACAGGCGATTGGCCACGAACTCGGCGTCGGCCGGAAGCGCCAGCGAAGACGGGTCGGGATGGTTCCAAAACAGTGACCAGAACTGGGGCGGAACGGGCCCGGTGAAATCGCCCAACTCCGCAGGCCTCGGGAGGGGAACATGCTGAGCTTGGGCCTGGAGTTCCCGCCAACCCGGCAATGACACCACCGGCTCCCAGGTGCTGCGCTCACGGACACCGTCGCGCCAGCTCTGAGTCCATGTGCGTTGCCTGACCGCCCCGCGGCGGGCCAGCGAAACCAATGCTGACTTCGCTGCCGACCACGAAAGGCCCGCTGATGCGGAGGCGGCCGCGACGCTGCTGATGCCGGCGCGGCGCGTGACAGCGGCCAGTACAAGCCGCTCGCTTCGCGTCAGCGGATGGTCATCGGCGGACAATTCGGTGCCGGCAGCTTCGCGCTTTAGTTCCTCAACTTCCCCACACTTGTCGCTTACTGCTTCGCGGACGAATTGCGCCACCGTCGCGCCTGACGCATGGGCGGCCTCGGTGACGCGCCCTAGATCCTCGGCGCTGATCCGAAGCGACAACTGAGCCTCCAAGAGTTGCGCAGCCATATCTATAGGATATCTCGCGATTCACTACACAATCGCGAAAAAAGATTGGAATCTCCTTAAGGTCTCTCGCCCCAATTCGAAATGGCCTGGTGCATAGTCTCCTAACCCCCGCCGGCAACTGAGGCGCTTAGCAATTCTTGGCCGGCGTTGGCCGCGGATAGCTTGGCGCTGGTGCTGTTCCCCACTTTCACGTTTGCGGCGTTCTTTGCCGTGGTGTTGCCGGTGGCGTGGGCACTGAAGCGGTGGCCGGTGCCGTGGAAGCTGTTTCTGCTGGGGGCCTCATACTGGTTCTACGCCGCGTGGGATGCCCGCTTCGTGCTGCTGCTGGTGGGCATGACCTTGGGAAATGCGGCGGCCGCCGCCGTCAATGTGCGAGCCAGCTCCGCACGGGTTCGCAAGGCGGCGGTGGCCGGCGGGGTGACGCTGTCGCTCGGGGTGCTGGCCTTCTTCAAGTACTACGACTTCTTCACCGACAGCCTCGACCGCAATCTGGGGATCTCCAGCCCGGCGCTCGACATCGTGCTGCCGGTGGGGGTGTCGTTCTTCACGTTCCAGGCCATCAGCTACATCGTGGACCTGCACCGGGGCCGCACCGAAGAGGCCAACTTGCTCGACTTCGCGGTGTACCTGTCGTTCTTCCCCCAGCTGGTGGCCGGCCCCATCGTTCGGGCCACCGAGTTCATGCCCCAGCTGAAGTCGGACACCCGCCCTGACCGCAGGGAGGTGGCCCGGGCCGTGAGGCTCATCGGCCGGGGCATGTTCAAGAAGGTGGTCATCGCCGACTTTCTGGCCCGGGCTGTGGTGAACGACGCCTTCGAGTCTCCCGGCGAGCACGGCGCCCTCGACATGCTGGCCGGGATCTACGGCTACGCCGTGCAGATCTACGCCGACTTCTCCGGCTACACCGACATGGCCATCGGCGTGGCCCTGCTGATGGGGTTCCGCTTCCCCCAGAACTTCAACGTCCCCTACGTGGCCGACTCCATCCAGGACTTCTGGCGGCGCTGGCACATGTCGCTGTCGCGCTGGCTGCGCGACTACCTCTACATCCCCCTGGGGGGCAACCGCCGGGGACGTCTGGCCACCTACCGGAACCTTCTCATCACCATGGCCCTGGGGGGCCTGTGGCACGGCGCGGCCGGGGTGTTCATCATCTGGGGCGTCTACCACGGGGCCGGCTTGGCCGTGGAGCGGTGGCGGAGCGAATCCGGGCGCGGCCCACAGCAGCGGGAACTGGCCTTTCGGGGATGGCGCTGGACCCCGTCTGACGCCACCCGGCTGTGGGCGCGGCGATTCTGGGTCTTCCACTTTGTTTGTTTGGGCTGGGTGCTGTTCAACAGCGAGACCCTGGACCGCACCGGGGACGTGCTGGCCCGGCTGTTCACCGGCTGGGGCACCGGCCCCGAGCTGTTGAATCCGCTGGTGGCCCTGGCCATCGCGGCCGCCCTCGCCGCCCAGTTCTTCCCCCGGGCCTGGGCCGAAAGAGGATCCAAGGCATTGGCGAACGCCCCTCTCGGAGCGACCGCGGTGGGCTTCTCGGTGTGGATCATGATCGTCGTCGCCCTCGGCCCCGAAGGGGTGGCCGACTACATCTACTTCCAGTTCTGACATGAGCGGTCCCAGACCTGGCAGAGGTTCTTACAGCGTGAAAAGGGTGTCGACGGGAGTGCTCGGCTGCCTGCTGCTGTCCATGTTCCTGGTGAGCGGCAAGCTGGTGGAGATCGCCGAACGCCAGCCGCTGGGCGACAGTCGAAACCGCTGGGTGGATGTGGCCGAGGGCGTCGACCGGGTGTCCAACTTCTTGGCCCTGAACCGGCCCTACGACCTCATCACCGACGTTAGGGGAGTGGGCACCGACGCCGGGGAGGAGATTGACACGATCGAGGACGTGGCCGCTGCTCTGGGACGAGAGCGAGGTCCGTTGCCGCCCCGAGGCCAGGCATCCACAGCCACACCCCGACCGAGGCCGACCGCCGCCGACCCGGCGACCGCGGCGCCTAAGGCTCCGGCGGCCACCGATATCCCTCACGATTCCGGTGCAACTAGGGACGCTGAGGCGTCCCCCACCCCCGATGCCGGCGAGGAGCCTCAACCCACTCAAGCCGCAGATGATGCCGGGTCGGCCGAACAGCCAGAGGCACTTGATGCCTCCTCAGAACCCGAGCCAATCGAGGGCACCCCCAATCCCCAGCCTGAGCAGATCGACCGCGAACCGCTGATCGTGCCTCAGTGGCAGGTTCCCCCAGTGGGCCCGTGGCTTCTCCCTCCGCCCAAGAATCGCACCGTGACCCCCGACGATCCCTTGCGGGTGTACGTGGCCGGCGACAGCCAGGCGTTCTTTCCCGGCCACGCATTGACCGACGTGGTCGAACGGGGGCTTTTCGATGTGACGATGGATTTCCGCAACAGCACCGGGCTAGCCCGGCCCGACTTCTTCAACTGGCCGGCGGAATTCCTCGACTTCGCGGCCGAAGAAGACCCCGAGTTGGTGGTGCTCTTTTTGGGCGGCAACGACTGGCAGACCATGGAGAATTCGGAGGGGACCCTCTTGAGGCGGGGCTCCGATGCGTGGCGATCAGAGTGGGCTTGGCGCATGCAGATCACCTTCGACACGCTGACTGCCCCTCACCGCCACATCGTGTGGGTCGGCTTGCCCCCGGCCCGCTCCGAGCCATTTGACACTGGGTATCCCCAGATCAACGACATCTCGTGGCTGGTGACACTCACCCGCTCCGATGTGACCATGGTGGACATCTGGGATCTGTTCGGCGGTGACGGGCCCTATGAGGAAAGCGTCGCTCCGCCCACAGGCGGCGACCCCGTGCGAGTGCGCCAAGAAGACGGCATCCACGTCAACCGCACCGGGGCGAGATGGGTAGCCGAGCTGATCGCGGAGATCGCCGCCGAGCGGTGGGAATTCGAAGAGAGCGGGTGACGAGAATCGAACTCGCGTCATCAGCTTGGAAGGCTGGGGTTCTACCACTGAACTACACCCGCAGGGCTGGCCGCCCATGATATCCACCCGTCGCGGCAACCGGCTACGACACGAGGATTCGAAGGGCCGTCGGTAAAATGCGGGCCTTGTGAGGAGCACGGTCGAAGTCCTAGAGGACAACCGGGTCAAACTGTCGGTGGACATCGATCCCGAGGAATTCGAGGAGAAGCTGGACGAGGCCTTCCGCAAGCTCGCCCGCCAAGTGCGCCTGCCCGGATTCCGCCCCGGCAAAGCCCCCCGCCGAGTGCTGGAGGCGCGGCTGGGTCCCCAGGCGGCTCGGGGGGAGGCCCTCAGCGATGCGGTGCCCGAGTACTACGCCCAGGCGGTGAACGACCACGACGTGGACGTGATCGCCCCGCCGGAGATCGACATCACCAGCGGGGCCGAGGAGGGATCGGTCAGCTTCGACGCAGTAGTCGAGGTGCGTCCCCTGATCTCGGTCACCGGATACGACCAGCTCAAAGCCGAGGTGCCCAGCCCCGAGCCCACCGAGGAGGAGATCGGCCAGCAGGTCGACCAGCTCCGCAAGCAGTTCGGCGAATTGGCCCCCATCTCCCGGCCGGCCATCGACGGCGACCACGTGACCATGGACATCTACGGGTCGTACAACGGCGAAGAAGTCGAGGGTCTCACCGTGGACGACTACGCCTACGAGGTGGGCCAGGGAGCCGTGGTGCCGGAGATCGACGAGCAGCTCCGGGGATCCAAAGCCGGCGACATCTTGGAGTTCAACGCCGAGCATCCCGATCCCGATGAGGACGGGCTCTTGCGGTTCCGAATCCTGGTCAAAGAGGTGCAGGAGACCGTTCTGCCCGATTTCGACGACGAGTTCGCCCAGGAGGCCTCCGAATTCGACACCGTCAACGAACTGCGGGCCGACATCTCCGAGAACATCGCCCGGGTCAAGCGGGCCAACGCCCTGTCCTCTCTGGCCGGCCAAGTGGGGGAGCAGCTCGCCGAGCTGGTGGCCGACGACATCCCGGAGGCGTTGGTGGACGCCGAAGTGCAGCACCGCCTCCGGACCCTCCAGATGCGTCTGGGCAGCCAGGGCATCGAGTTCGACACCTACCTCGAGGCCATCGGCCAGACCGCCGATGACCTGGCCGAATCGCTGCGGGAACCCGCCCTCCAGGAGGCAAAAGCCGACCTGGCACTGCGGGCCGTGGCCGCGGCGGAGTCCATCGTGGCCACCGACGAGGACGTGGATCTTGAGCTGGCCGCGCTGGCCGCCCAGGTGGGGCAAACCGTCGACGAGGTCAGGTCGGCGTTATTCGCTGACGATGAAACCCGCCTCAAGGGGGTACGATTAGACGCACAGATGCGCAAGACCCGGGAGTGGGTTCTGGAGCGAGTCGAAATCAAGGATTCCGACGGAAACCCGATCGAACGCTCTAGCCTGAACCCGGACGACGAGTCTGACCTTCCCCCCAACACCATCGAGAGCCAAACCACATGAACCCTCAGAACTACATGGTGCCAGTCGTGGTCGAGCAGACCAACCGGGGTGAGCGCTCATTCGACCTCTATTCCCGACTGCTCAAGGAGAACATCATCTTCTTGGGCACTCCCATCGACGACACGGTGGCCAATCTCATCTGTGCACAGCTTTTGCACTTGGAGTCGGAGAACCCCGACAAAGACATCAACCTCTACATCAACAGCCCGGGCGGCGACATCAACGCCATGTTCGCCATCTACGACACCATGCAGTACTTGAAGCCCGACATCACCACCATCTGCTTCGGACAGGCGGCCTCGGCCGCCGCGGTGCTGCTGGCGGCGGGGGCTCCCGGCAAGCGCCTGGCGCTGCCCCACAGCCGAATGCTGATCCATCAGCCCTACGCCGGGGCGTCCGGCCAGGTGTCCGACATCGAGATCGCCTCCCGGGAGATCCAGCGGCTCAAAGACCAGCTCGAGGAGCTGCTGGCCCGCCACACCGGCCAAGACCTGGAGAAGGTCAAGCAGGACACCGACCGCGACTATGTGATGACCGCCGAGGACGCGAGAGACTACGGGCTCATCGACGAGGTGATCTCGTCGCGTGACGCCGTGGAAGCCGCTGGCCCGATCACGGCCATCCGTTAGGGGGGATCAGAGACCGTGGCAAAGTTCGGAGAGGGCGGAGAGCTTCTCAAGTGCAGCTTCTGCGGCAAGACCCAGAAGCAGGTCAAGAAGATGATCGCCGGCCCCGGCGTCTACATCTGCGACGAGTGCATCGACCTCTGCAACGAGATCATCGAGGAGGAGCTGGCCGAGGGAACCGACGTCGGTTTCAAGGAGCTCCCCAAGCCCCAGGAGATCTACTCCTTTTTGAACGACTACATCATCGGCCAAGAGCACGCCAAGCGGATCTTGTCGGTGGCCGTCTACAACCACTACAAGCGGGTCCAGATGGGCTCATCCGACCCCGAGGTGGAGCTGTCCAAGTCGAACATCCTGCTGCTCGGCCCCACCGGGTGCGGCAAGACGCTGATGGCCCAGACCCTGGCCCGGATGCTCAACGTGCCCTTTGCCATCGCCGATGCCACCGCGCTGACCGAGGCCGGCTATGTGGGCGAGGACGTGGAGAACATCCTCCTCAAGCTCATCCAGGCCGCCGACTACGACGTCAAGAAGGCGGAGACCGGCATCATCTACATCGACGAGATCGACAAGATCTCCCGCAAGAGCGAGAACCCGTCGATCACCCGCGACGTGTCCGGCGAGGGAGTGCAGCAGGCCCTGCTGAAGATCCTGGAGGGCACCACCGCGTCGGTGCCGCCCCAGGGAGGGCGCAAGCACCCCCATCAGGAGTTCATCCAGATCGACACCACCAACGTGTTGTTCATCGTGGGCGGGGCCTTCGCCGGCTTGGAGCAGATCATCGAGAACCGGGTGGGCAATGTCGGGGTCGGCTTCGGTGCCGACATCCGCACCGAGACCGAGCGCGACCACGGCGAGCTCTTCAACCAGGTTCAGCCCGAGGATCTGATCAAATTCGGACTCATCCCCGAGTTCATCGGACGGTTGCCGGTGGTCGGCGTGGTCTCCCACTTGGAGCGGGACATGCTGGTTCGGATCCTGGTGGAGCCCAAGAACGCCCTGGTGAAGCAATACTGCAAGTTCTTCGAGTTCGAGAACGTCGAGCTGGTGATCAGCGACGACGCGCTGTCCGAGGTGGCCGAGCTGGCGCTCACCCGCAACACCGGGGCCCGGGGGCTGCGAGCCATCTTGGAGGAGGTCCTGCTCGACGTGATGTACGAGCTGCCCAGCCGAGATGACGTGGTCCAATGCGTGGTCGACGCCGAGACCGTTAGCGGCGAGGAAGCCCCCCAGCTGCTCAATGCGGCCAAAGCCCGTTCAAGCGACCGGTCCCGGCGCCAGGCCAGCTGACTTCCCGTCCCTGGCCGAGGCCCGGGCGTGGCTGGACGGCCACGTCAACCTGGAGGCAACGGCCGGCGACGTCGACGGCCTGACGATCGCTCCGATGCGCGAGCTCTTGGCCGCGCTGGGCGATCCGCAGGCCGACTACCCGGCAGTCCACATCACGGGCACCAACGGCAAGGGCTCGGTCGCCGCACTGATTGCCGCGCTGGCCGGTGCTTGGGGGATGAGCGTCGGGGTTTATTCCAGCCCCCACGTCGAGCGCATCAACGAGCGCATGACCGTGGGCGGCGACCCCATCGACGACGCCGAGCTGGCCGAGCTCCTGGGCCATCTGCGGCTGGTGGAGGATCATCTGGTCGCTGGCGGCGGACCCCGGCCCTCGTGGTTCGAACTGGTCACCGCGGCGGCACTGCGCTGGTTTGCTGATGCGGCAGTGGACCTGGCGGTGGTGGAGGTGGGCAAGCTGGGCCGCTACGACGCCACCAACGTGGTGAACAGCGAGGTGGCGGTCATCACCAATATCGGCCGCGACCACACCGACGGCCGCCCCGGCTGGGAGGAGGAGGTGATGGGGGAGAAGGCGGGCATCCTCCATCCAGGGGCCACCGCGGTGCTGGGGCCGATGGATTCCGATCTGGTGGCCATCGCCGCCGAGGAGTCGCCCGGGGAGCTCCTGGTGGCCGGTCGGCAATTCGAGCTGGAGGAAGACCGCCCGGCGGTGGGTGGCCGCCTGATCACGGTGCGCACTCCCCGGGCCCGCTACGACGACGTCTATGTCAGCCTGTTCGGCGCCCATCAGGGGCAGAATGCCGCGACGGCCATCGCCGCCTTCGAGTCTTTGGTGGACCAGGAGCTGGACGAGTCGGTCTTGGGCGCGATGGGCGATGTGGCGGTTCCCGCCCGATTCGAAGTGGTGTCCCGCCAGCCCCTCGTGGTGATCGACGGGGCTCACAACCCAGACGGCCTGGCCGCCGCGTCGGCCACCCTGGCCGATGAGTTCAGCGTGCTGGGCACAGTCACCTGGGTGGTCGGCATGATGAGCGACAAGGACCCCGACGCCATGCTGGGCGCCATGGCCGCTTCCGGAGCCCGGTGCGACCTGGTGGTGGGCTGCGCCCCCGACTGGCCGCGGGCCTTGCCGGCCGCCGAGGTGGTCGCCGCCGCCCGGGGGCGGGGGATCGACGCCGAGGCTGTCGACGATGTGGCTGAGGCAGTCGAACGAGCCTTGGCGCTGTCCACCGAGGAGGACGCAGTGATCATCACCGGATCTCTGTACACCGCCGGTGCGGCCCGCCTTCACATGACCGCAGCCAATAAGTAGGGTTCCCCCGGTGATGGAATGCGGCAAGCGATCAGTGGGGTGCAGCCGGTGAATCGGACGCTCGTGTTGTGCAAGCCCGATGCAGTGGAGCGCGGCCTGGTGGGAGCCATTCTGTCCCGTTTCGAGGCCCGGGGCTTGCGGATTGCAGCCATGCGCATGCTCACCATCGACGCCGATCTGGCCGCCCGCCACTATGCAGAGCATGTGGAGCGCCCGTTCTATCCCGACTTGGTGGCGTTCATCGGCCGCTCACCGTCGGTGGCTGTGGTGATCGAGGGGCCCGAGGACACCTACGCCGTCGTCCGCTCGATGATGGGGGCCACCAACCCCCTGGAATCTCCCCCCGGCACCATCCGAGGCGACTACGGGCTGGAAGTCACCGAAAACCTGGTCCACGGCTCCGACAGCAATGCCTCCGCCGAGCGGGAGATCGCCATCTTCTTCCCCGAGCTGTGACATCGGGACCGCGAGTGCCGGTGTGCGATTTCTTTTCCGACCTGCGATTGGAGCCGGTGTGCGATTTCTTTTCCGACCTGCGATTGGAGCCAGTGTGCGATTTGGAATCGGCTGTTCTAACCTTGCGCCATGGTGAAGCGGCGGTTCTCTTCCAGTAGCGGCCTGGTGGGCCGAGATGTCGCCATCGACCTGGGCACCGCCAACACGCTGGTGTATGTCCGCGGCGAGGGCATTCTGATCAACGAGCCATCGGTGGTCGCGGTCACTAGCCAGGGCGTGCCCTTGGCGGTGGGCTCTGAGGCCAAGCGGATGCTGGGGCGCACGCCGGCCCACATCCAGGCCATCCGCCCGCTCAAGGACGGGGTCATCGCCAACTTCGACATCTGCGAGAAGATGCTGCGGTATTTCATCCAGCGGGTGTCGCCTGGCCGCTTCATCCGGCCCCGCATGGTGATCTGCGTACCCTCCGGCATTACCCCGGTGGAGCAGCGGGCCGTCCAGGAAGCGGCGATCTCGGCGGGAGCGAAGAAGCCGGTCTACATCATCGAAGAGCCCATGGCCGCAGCCATCGGCGCCGGCCTGCCAGTGCAGGAGGCTTCGGGAAGCATGATCGTCGACATCGGCGGCGGCACCACTGAGGTGGCCATGATCTCGCTGGGCGGAGTGGTGACCGGCCAGTCCATCCGGATGGGCGGCGATCGGATGGACGAGGACATCATCGCCTACCTGAAGAAGGAGCACAGCCTCACCATCGGAAGTCGCACTGCTGAAGAGGTCAAGATCGTGCTGGGATCAGCGTGGGCCGGCAGCGAGAACCGCTATGCGGAGGTGCGGGGCCAGGACATGGTCAGCGGCCTGCCCAAGACCGTGGTGACCTCCACCGCCGAGATCCGCGAGGCGATTTCCGAGGTGGTGCGCTCGATTGTCGATGCGGTCAAGGTGACGCTGGATGAGACTCCCCCCGAACTGGCCGCCGACATCATGGAGGCTGGAATCGTTCTGGCCGGCGGCGGTGCCCTGCTGAACGGCCTGCCTCCTCGGATCGAGGAAGAGACGGGAATGCCGGTCCGGCTGGCGTCCAATCCCCTCCATGCGGTGGCCATCGGCTCAGGCCAGTCGCTGGAGGAGTTCGACGCGCTCGAGGGGCTCCTCTTCTCGTCGTCGTACGACTGATCGCTCGGTTCGGCCCTGTGGCCACGGGCACCCGCACAGGACGGTCGCGATTCACGCTCATCTTCCTTCTCCTCACCTCCGCGACACTGCTCACTCTGGACGCCCGTGATTTCGAGCCCCTCCAGCGAACGGAGGAGACCCTTACCGACCTGATCTCGCCGCTGAGGTCGGGGGCTGATCGGGTGTTCGAGCCGGTGGGCGACGCCTGGACCGGCATTACCGGCTACGACGAGCTGGAAGCCGAGAATCAGGTGCTGCGAGAAGAGCTGCAAAAGCTTGAGGGCCAGCAGATTCTCGACTCCGACGCCGCCATCCGCCTTGAATCGCTGCTCGACGAGCTGGGTCTTCCCTATGTGCAGGACATCCCCAACGTCGTGGGCGAAGTGGTGACCGCCAATGTCGGGAATTTCGACCGGTACTCGGTCCAGATCAACCGCGGATCTGAAGACGGGATCCGCAATGGGATGCCCGTGGTCACCAGGGGCGGGTTGATCGGGCGGATCGACGGCGATCCCGGCCGGGGGCACTCCCGAGTCACCCTTTTGACCGACCCCGGCTTCGAGGTCGGCGTGCTGGTGGTGGGCACCGATGATGTGGCCCTGGCCTCGGGGAGCGGTCATGGCCAGCCGCTGATGGTCACCAAGGGGCTGGAGATAGAGACCGAGGTGGCCGTCGGCCACGATGTGGTCACCAGCGGTGTGGACCGCAGCCGCTATCCCCCCGGCATACCCATCGGCACCGTCACCCACATCGACTATGACGAAGCCCGCCTGTTGCAGCTCCTCACGGTGGAGCCGACAGCCAACACCGACAACCTGAGCTTCGTGACGGTTCTGCTGTACGACCCCTTGGCAGAAGAATCATGACCATGGCCGGCGCGTACGCCCGCAGCGCGCTCTTCTTGCTTACCGCGCTGGTCCTCCACATGGCGTTGTTCTCCGACCTGCGGGTGCTGGGGGTCGCTCCGGAAGTTCCCCTGGCCATCGCCGTGACCGCGGGACTGGTCGGCGGGCCGGAGCGGGGAGCGGCCGCCGGTTTCGCCATCGGGTTGGGCATCGACCTGTACCTGCCCACGCTGTTCGGCCTTTCTGCCCTCATCTACACCGTCTGGGGCTACTCGGTGGGCCTGATCGAGGAGCGGATATTCCGCAGCGCGTGGTGGATCAACGTTTTGGTCACCGCAGCAGCCACCGCCGGCGGGCTGCTGGTGTACGCGGTGCTCGGCGAGCTGTTGGGAGAGGCCAACCTCTACACCGACCGCCTCTATGTGGTGATGGGTGTTGCCGCCGCCTACAACCTGGTGCTGAGCCTGCCTCTGCTGGGGCTGTGGCGCTGGTCGTGGCCCCGGCTTCTCGGAGAAGAGCGTTGACTCCCGAATCGCTTCGCCTGCGGCTCAGCTTCCTGGCCATCTTGGCTTTGCTCGCCTTCGGGGTGCTGGCTGCCCGCCTCTGGTTCCTGCAAGTGATGAGCTCAGAGGAGTTCGAGAACATCGCCGTGTCCAACACCATCCGGGTGATCTACGAGCCCGCCCCCCGGGGCCGCGTCTTCGACCGCAACGGCCACGTGCTGGTGGACAACCGGGAGTCCTTGGTGGTGACGGTGGACCGGTTCACCTTTGACACCGAGTTCGAAGAGGACGAGCAGGACGACCTGGTGCTCCGCCTGGCCACCGAGATCAGCCGAGCCGGGCGGCTCACCAAGGTGTTCGAGATCAACGGCGCACTCGACGACCCCCGCTACGGCCCACTCGACGCAGTGCCGGTTGCCGATGACGTCACCGAGAACTTCGAGATCGTCCTGGCCGAGCGGGCCGATGAGTTCCCCGGCGTGGGCACCGTCATCCGCAGCGTCCGCACCTACCCCTACGGCGATCTCGGCGCTCACATTCTGGGCTATGTCTCCCTCCTCAGCGAGGAGCAGTACGAGCTCTTGGCCGATGATCCCAAGACCTACCGGCGCAATGACGAGATCGGCCAGACCGGAATCGAGGCGTCTTTCGAGTCGGTGCTGAGGGGCACACCCGGCTTCACCAGGCTGGAGGTCGACAATGTGGGCGACCCGGTGGCGGTGCTGGAGCAGGTCGACCCCATCGCCGGGGCCGACGTCCACCTCACTTTGGACATCGACATCCAGGCACTGGCCGAGAAGGAGCTCGTGGCCGGCCTGGCCGAGGCCCGCCAGCGGGAGACCGACGACCCCAACGACCCGCCGTTCAAAGCCCCGGGCGGGGCCCTGGTGGTGATGGATCCCAACGGCTCAGAGGTTCTGGCCATGGCGTCGTTCCCCACGTACTCGCCGAGCGAGTTCGTCCACGGCTTCTCTGAGGAGCGGTGGGCCCAGCTCCAAGACCCCAACAACCACCAACCGCTGCACAACCGGGCCTTGGCCGGCATCTATCCGCCGGGGTCCACGTTCAAGCTGTTCACCGCCTATGCCGCGATGAACAGCGGTGTGATCGGCCCGCGGGGCGTGCTCGACGTGCGCACCCTCTACGAGGACGCTGGCACCTACATCGTGCCGTCGTGCGAGGAGGAGGTGATCGCCTCGTGTACGTTCAGAAACGCAGAGGAGGCCATATATGGGCCGGTGGACCTGCGCCGGGCCATCACCGTGTCGTCTGACGTCTACTTCTACTACTTGGGCGACACCATGGACCGCGCCGACCGCTTCGACCGGGAGGGCATCCAGCGGTCGGCCCAGCTTTTCGGCTTCGGCGCACCGACGGGCATCGCGCTGCCCGGCGAGGGGGTGGGCCGGGTTCCCTCCCCGTCGGCGGCCGAAGCAGCGGGCGAGCCGTGGCGAACCGGTGACTCGATCGTTTTGGCCATCGGCCAGGGCGTGTTGGGGGCCACCCCGCTTCAGCTGGCCAACGGCTACGCCGCCTTCGCCAACGGGGGAACGCTGTACGCACCCAAGATGGTGAAGGAGGTGGTGAATCCGGTGACCGGCGAGGTTTTGCAGGCCTTCGCCGACCGGGTGCTCGACCAGATCTATCTGCCCCGTTCCATCAGAACGCCGATCCTCGAGGGGCTGCTGGGAGTGACCGCCGACCTGGAGGGCACTGCCCACTCCGCGTTCTTCGGCTTCCCCCAAGAGGAGTGGCCGGTGGCGGGCAAGACCGGGACGGCCGAGGTCGTGGGTCAGGCCGACAACTCGCTGTTCGCGGCCTTCGGGCCCAATCCCAATCCCGAGTACGTTGTCGTCGCGATCATGGAGGAGTCGGGATTCGGGGCGTCGGTGGCTGCTCCCGCGGTGCGCCGGGTGCTGGAGCCCATCGCCACCAACTCGGTGCCCGCGGTTCGCACCATCGACGATCTCGCCGAGTTGAGCGGAACGATCGGCGATGATGGAGACGACGTGGACGCCGAGAACACCGAAGTGGAGAGCGCGGCCTGATGGCAGTCATCTCCCTGGAGGAACGCCGGCTCAAGGACCGGGAGCTGAACCCCCGGAGCAGCCCGTATGCGCCGTGGATGCACATCGACCTGCTGCTGGTGTTGGCCGCGGCCGGCCTCGCCGCCATCGGCATCGCGGCCATCTACAGCACCACCCGGGGCCGCGATCCGGAGAACTTCGACTCCTTCTTCTTGGAGCGACAGTCGCTGTTCGCCGTGGCCGGCGCGCTGTTCATGGTGTTCGCGGCCTGGTTCCCGTATCAGGAGCTGGCCAAGTTCGCGGTGGCCATCTACGGGGTGGGGATACTGGCGCTGATCGTGGTGCTGGGCCCCTTGGGCGAAGAGGTAAACGGCGCCCGATCGTGGTTCCGGTTCGGCGACTTCCAGCTCCAACCGTCTGAGTTCCACAAGCTGGCGATCATCGTCGCGGTGGCGTATTTCTTGTCGCGCTACGAAGACCATTTGAGCGCGCCCCGGGTGTTCTTCGCCGTGGGCATCGTGGCGTGGCCCGGCTTGCTGGTGCTGCTCCAGCCCGACGTGGGCACCGCGATCATCTACGTGTTCATCGGGTTCGTTCTGCTGCTGATCGGCGGCATCCGCTTCCGACATGTCATCGGCATCGCCCTGATCGTGGTCACCGTGGTGACCCTGATGATCAACTCCAACATGCTGGAGGAGTACCAGACCAACCGGCTGCGAACCTTCGTGGATCCCACCACCGGCATCACCGATGCCGCCTTCCAGCAGCGCCAGGCCCAGATCGCCATCGGCAACGGCGGGGTGGGCGGCAAGGGCTACGGCGAGGGCTCCCAGACCTTGAGCGGCCTGGTGCCCCAGCAGCACACCGACTTCATCTTCACCGTCATCGGCGAGGAGTTCGGCTTCGTCGGCTCGGCCACCACGCTGGGGCTCTACGCCCTGCTGCTGCTGCGGATCCTCCAGGCGGCGCGATTGGCCAAAGACCGGTTCGGCGCGCTCATCTGCTCGGGAGTCTTCGCCATGATCCTGTTCCAGATGTTCGAAGCGGTGGGCATGACCCTGGGCATCACCCCCATCACCGGGATTCCGCTGCCCCTGGTCTCCTACGGCGGGTCCTCGGCCATCGCCACCCTGATCGGCCTCGGCCTCGTGCTGAATGTCCGCATGCGGCGGTTTACCTGAGGTCGTATGGCCCTGCGGCGGCTTATCCGACCTGAGAACAGCAACGGGCCGGCGGTAGATTGGTGGCAATGTCCCTTTGGCCGGAACTGGAGCTGGTGCTGCCCGCGGTGTCCAAGCCGGCGCGCTATATCGGCGGCGAAGGCGGGATGGCGACCCCGGAGCACCATCCGTCCAAGGCGGCGTGGCTCCTGGCCTATCCCGACACCTACGAGATCGGCCTGCCCAATCAGGGCCTTCAGATCCTCTACGAGATCCTCAACGAACGCGACGACGCGGTGGCCGAGCGGGCCTACGCCCCCTGGGTGGACATGGAGGCCGAGATGCGGGCGGCGGGCCTGCCGCTGTTCTCGGTGGACACCCATCGGCGGGCGGGGGACTTCGACGTGCTGGCGTTCAACCTGTCGGCCGAGCTGGTCTACACGAACCTGCTCAACTGCATCGATCTGGCCGGAGTGCCGGTGCGGGCCGAGCAGCGGGCCGACGACGACCTGCTGATTGGCGCCGGCGGCCACTGCACCTACAACCCCGAGCCGCTCGCCGACTTCGTCGACTTCTTCGTGCTGGGCGACGGCGAGGAGGTGGTCTCCGAGATCAACGCGGTGGTCAGGGACTGGAAGCGGTCGGGCAAGAAGTCGCGCCAGGCGGCGCTGCGGGCGCTGGCCGCCGTCGAGGGCGTGTACGTTCCGTCGCTGTACGACGTGGTCTACGACGGCCCGGCGCTGGTGTCGATCACCCCCCGGTTCGCCGATGTGCCCGCCGTGGTGGAGAAGCGCACCGTGGCCGACCTGGCGGCCTGGCCCTATCCCAAGCGCCAGCTGGTGCCGCTCACCGAGGTGGTCCACGATCGCCTCAACGTGGAGGTGTTCCGGGGCTGCACCCGGGGATGCCGGTTCTGCCAGGCGGGGATGATCACCCGTCCGGTGCGGGAGCGGCCCGCCGATCAGGTTCGCACCATGGTGGCCGACGGACTGGCCCGCTCCGGCTACGACGAGGTGGCGCTGACCTCGCTGTCCACCGCCGACTTCAGCGGGATCACCGAGGTGGTGTCCGCCACCATGGACTGCGGCGCCGGTGAGGTGTCGGTGTCGCTGCCCAGCCTGCGGGTGGACGCCTTCACCGTCGGTTTGGCCGCCCAGATCCAGCGGGCTCGGCGTACCGGCCTGACCTTCGCCCCCGAAGCCGGATCGTGGCGGATGCGCCAGGTGATCAACAAGCTCATCGACGAGCGTGACCTCTACGGGGCGGTGGAATCGGCCTTCTCCCAGGGGTGGCGGCGCATGAAGCTCTACTTCCTCACCGGCCTGCCCACCGAGACCGACGTGGACACCCTGGCCATCGGGGAGCTGGCCCGCAACTGCGTGGAACTGGGCCGAGCCCACACCAAGAACCCCTCGGTGACGGTGTCGCTGGGCGGATTCGTGCCCAAGCCGTTCACCCCCTTCCAGTGGTTCGGCCAGAACACGGTGTCGGAGCTTCAGCGCAAGATCTTCTTGCTGCGCGACGACATCAAGCGGAACCGGGGCGTCCAGATGAAGTGGCACGACCCCAAGGCCAGCCTGGTGGAGGGAATCGCCAGCCGGGGCGACCGCCGCATCGGGCGGGTCATCGAGGAGGTGTGGCGGCAGGGAGGCACCTTCCAGGAGTGGTCCGAGCATTTCGACTACGACCGCTGGACGCAGGCCATGGACCGGCATGGGCTCTCGGTGGACTGGTATGTGCACCGGCACCGCACCGAAGACGAGGTTCTGCCCTGGGACCACTTGTCGGCGGGCCTGCACAAGGACTTCCTGTGGCAGGACTGGCGGGATGCCCTCAACGAGGTGGGCTTGGAGGACTGCCGCTGGACCCCGTGCTATGACTGCGGGGCCTGCACCGGCTACAGCATCGAGCACATCGTGGCCTCTGCGGTGCCGCCGGCCGGGGGCAGCCAGGGTACCGGTCAAGTTCCTACTGGCTACCAGCCTCCCCGGGCGGTGGAGGTGCAGCTTTCTGGCGTTGGTGAGAGGACCACATCGTGAATCCGAATCAAGCACCGCGCACCCGGGTGAGGCTGCGGTACAGCAAAACGGGGCGGATCCGGTTCACCAGCCATCGGGATGTGGCCCGCATCTGGGAGCGCTCGCTGCGGCGGACCGGGCTGCCCGTGGCCCAGACCGAGGGATTTTCGCCCCGGGCCAAACTGCATTTCGGACTGGCTCTGGCCACCGGCTACGAGTCGGACGCCGAGTATCTCGACGTGGACTTCAAGTGCGCCGAGATGGCGGTGGACGAGGTGCTGGATGCCCTGGTCAGCACGCTGCCCGACGGGATCGTCGCCACTGGGGGAGGGGTTCTGCCGCCCGGCGCGATGTCGCTTCAGCAGGCGGTCACCAGCTGCGATTGGGACATCGAGCTGCTGGACGTGACCGCTGGCGATCTCGCCCAATGGGTGGATCGGGTGCTCAATGCGGCTACGCTTATGGTTACGCGAGAACGCAAAGGCCGAAAGATCACCGACGATCTGGCCCCTCAGGTGCGTGCCCTTGAGGTCGGTGAGCCGACGAGCAGGGGGGTTCGCCTCTTGGCCACTCTGGGGACCCAGCCGCGGGCAGCACGCCCGTCGGAGCTTTTGGCCGCCCTCGAACCGGTATACCGCCCGGTTCTGATTCGGCGCACTCGTCAATTGATTGAGCAGGATGGCGCCCGCTTGGAGCCGCATGAAGTCGGCGCAGCCTCTGCTCAGCACACCTTGGTTGGTGTGCCATGAGAAAGGACTACATAAATGACCGAAAGTCGCCCAAAGATCGGCGATTCCCGCCCCGCGCCTACGTCTACTGACGGCCGGCCCAAGATCGGGGATTCCCGGCCCGCGCCAACACCTTCGAAGAACAGCCCCAAAGTCGGCGATTCCCGCCCCGCGCCCGGCGGTAATGGCTCGGGCTCTGGCGGTTCGGGCTCTGGGGGCTCGGGCTCTGGCGGCAGCGGTTCGGGCTCGGGCCGCAGGCGCCGCCGTCGGGGCGGGCGGGGCCGGGGAGGCGGAAGCCGTCCGGTCCAGCCGGTGGAGCACAAGGTGTCCGACGGCCCGGTGGAGCTGGACGAGAAGACCTTGGAGCGCCGTCGGGGCCGCCGCCGCAAGGGGCGCCCGGTGGGCCGCTACATGATGCTGGTGCAGGTCCGCCCGGAAGCCACCCAGATCGCAGTGCTGGAAGGCCGGGCGCTGATCGAGCACTACGTCTCCCGCCCGGCCGACGACGTGGGCGAGATCCACGGCAACATCTATTTGGGCCGGGTTCAAAACGTGCTGCCCGGCATGGAGGCCGCCTTTGTGGACATCGGCACCCCCAAGAACGCGGTGCTGTACCGCGGCGACGTGGTGTTCGATCCCGATGATGTGGAGAAATCGGATGGCTCGCCCCGCATCGAGAACCTGTTGGAGGCCCGCCAGACCATCATGTGCCAGGTCACCAAGAATCCCATCGCCCACAAGGGCGCCCGGCTGACCCAGGAGGTGTCGTTGCCGGGCCGATTCGTGGTGCTGGTGCCCAACTCGACGACCTACGGCATCTCCAAGCGGCTGCCCGACAAGGAGCGCAAGCGGCTCCGCAAGGTGCTCGACCGGTGCAAGCCGGAGGAGCACGGGATCATCGTCCGCACCGCGGCCGAGAAGATCACCGCCGAGGAGCTGGAGCGCGACGTGAAGCGGCTGGTGTCGCAATGGGAGCAGATCGAGGCTCTGACCAAGAAGGCGAAGGTGCCCGGACTGCTGTATCGGGAGCCCGAGATGGCGGTTCGGGTCATCCGGGAGGAGTTCAACCAGGACTTCCGCTCGGTCCACATCGATGACCGCCGCCTGTTCGACGAGGTGCACGACTACGTGTCCAGCGTGGCCCCCGAGCTGGTCGAGCGGCTGGAGTACTACGACGCCGACGACGAGCATCTGAATTTGCTGGAGCGCCATCACGTGCACGAGCAGTTCCTCAAGGCACTGGACAAGAAGGTGTGGCTGCCCGGCGGCGGATCGCTGATCATCGAGAGCACTGAGGCGCTCACCGTCATCGACGTGAACACCGGCAAGAACGTGGGCGACTCCAACTTGGAGGAGACCGTGTTCCGCAACAACCTCGAGGCGGCTCAGGAGATCCCCCGACAGCTCCGGCTGCGCGACATCGGCGGGATCATCGTGATCGACTTCGTGGACATGGAGAAGCGGGGCAACCGCGACGAGGTCATGAAGGTTTTCCGGGAGTCGCTGGCCTGGGACAAGACCCGCACCCAGGTGCTGGACATCTCCGATTTGGGTTTGGTGGAGATGACTCGCAAGCGCATCGGCGAGGGCCTGTTGGAGTCGTGCTCGTCGGTCTGCCCGACCTGCGACGGGCGGGGCCTGGAGCTGGACCGACAGCTAGTAAGAACTCGTCGAGACGGGTAGCCTTGAACAGGTGTATGCCGTCATCCGCACAGGCGGGAAGCAGTACAAAGTTGAAGAGGGCCAAGTGCTCGATGTCGAGCTGCTGGGCGAGCCCGGCGCCGAAGTCGAGCTGACCCCGCTGCTGCTGGTGGACGGCGACTCGGTGACCGCCGCCCCCGACCAGCTCGGCAAGGCCAAGGTCACCGCCACGGTGGTGGACTCGGTCAAGGACCGCAAGATCAACGGTTTCACCTACAAGAACAAGAGCAACCAGCGTCGGCGGTGGGGCCACCGCCAGCGCAAGTCCCGCATTCAGATCACGGCCATCAAGGCCTAGTCCGAGCGCTGAGGGGAGCAAGAGATGTCCAAGACCAAAGGCGGCGGCTCAACCCGGAACGGCCGCGACTCCAATCCCAAGCGCCTTGGGGTGAAGGTGTTCGACGGCACGCAGGTGACCGCGGGATCGATCATCGTCCGCCAGCGGGGCACCCGCATCCATCCCGGCGAGAACGTGCAGCGCGGCCGCGACGACACGCTGTTCGCCACCGCCGACGGGCGGGTCAAGTTCGGCCACCGGCGGCGCCGCAAGCTCGTCGACGTCATTCCCGACTGATCGCCCCCGCGGCGGTAGCCGCTCGGCGCAGGCGGTTGCGGAAAGACAGACGATGACCCAATTCGTTGATGAGTGCGGCCTGAATGTTCGCGGCGGCGACGGCGGCGCCGGTTGCGTCTCCTTTCGCCGTGAGGCCCATGTGGCCAAAGGCGGCCCCGACGGCGGCGACGGCGGCGACGGCGGCAGCGTCTGGCTGGCGGCCGACCACAACGCGGCGTCGCTGATCGCGTTCAAAGACCACCCCCATCGCCGGGCCGGCAACGGCAGCCACGGCCAGGGCAAGCGCCGCCACGGCGCATCTGGCGACGACGCTGTGGTCCAGGTTCCGGTGGGAACCACCGTCAGAGCCCAAGACGGAGAGGTGCTGGCCGACCTCGCCGCCGACGGAGTCCGCTGGCTGGCGGCCGCGGGGGGCCAGGGCGGCATGGGCAACACCCGGTTCTCAACCCAGCAGAACCGCGCGCCGGCATTCGCCGAGCAGGGCGAGGCGGGCGAGCAGCGCTGGCTCAAGCTGGAGCTGAAGCTGCTGGCCGACGTGGCGTTGATCGGCTTCCCCAACGCGGGCAAGAGCACCCTGATCTCCCGGATCTCCGCGGCCCGCCCCAAGATCGCCGACTATCCCTTCACCACGCTGGAGCCCAACCTGGGCGTGGTGCGCACTGGCGACGACTTCGAGATGGTGGTGGCCGACATCCCCGGCCTCATCGCCGGCGCCAGCGACGGCCGCGGCCTCGGCCATCGCTTCCTGCGCCACACTGAGCGGGCCCGGGTCATGGTGGTCATGGTTGATCTGGCCTCAGTGGAGGAGGTTCCGCCCGCCGAGCAGCAGCGGGTGCTGCTGGACGAGCTGGGCGCCTACCGGCCCGAGCTGCTGGACCGGCCCAGGATTCTGGTGGGGTCTAAAGCCGATGCCGGCCATCTGGATCCCCCGCCGGGGGCCCTGCGCGTCTCCGCGGTGACCGGGGCGGGGATCACCGAGTTGACCAGGGCGATGGCCGACGCGGTCCGCGAAGCCCGGGCGTACGACAGCCTGGGCCTGCCCGCGACGCGCTCCGACGAGGTGGTGATCCACCGGCCGGTGCCCGAGGGGTTCCGTGTGGAGCGGTCCGATGACGGCGCCTATGTGGTGGTGGGCCGGGCTGCCGAGCGCACGGTGGCGCTGTCCGACCTGAACGCCCCCGGGGCCTGGGAATTCGCCCGCCGCCGCCTTGAGAGGCTGGGGGTGAATCGGGCCCTGGCCCGGGCCGGGATCAAGTCGGGTGACACCGCCCGGATCGGCGCCTTCGAGTTCGAGTACCACGATGACGACGAATATCTGAGCGGCGAATACCTGAGCGAGGAGGCATCGCCGTGATCGTGGTGGTCAAGATCGGCACGTCGTCCATCACCGAGGCCGACGGCACCATCAGGGCTGAGGCGGTGGCCAAGCTGAGCGGCGAGGTGGCTGCCGCGGTGGCCGACGGCCATCAGGCGGTGGTGGTCAGCTCCGGGGCGATCGGCGCCGGGCTGCCCGTGCTGGGCTTCGACCAGGGCCGTCCCCGCGACTCGGTCACCCTTCAGGCGCTCTCCGCGGTGGGCCAGAGCAGGTTGATGGCCCTGTACCAGGAGCGCCTGGGTGGCTACGGCCTGGTCTGCGGCCAGGTGCTGCTGGCCCCTCGGGACTTCTTGGAGCGCCCCCAATACCTGCACGCCCAGCGCACGCTCAACCGGCTGTTGAAGCTGGGGGTCGTCCCCATCGTGAACGAGAACGACGCGGTGGCCGATGACGCCATTCGCTGGGGGGACAACGACCGCATCGCCGCGCTGGTGGCCCACATGGTGGGCGCCGAGCTCTTGGTGCTGCTGACCGACACCGAGGGGGTCCACACCGCCGATCCCCGCTCCGACGCCGATGCCCGGGTCATCGAGGAGATCACCGACCTGAGCCTGCTCGAAGAGCTGGCCGGGGCCGCGGGAGGGGCGGGCACCGACCGGGGCAGCGGGGGTATGGCCTCGAAGCTGGCCGCGGCCCGGATCGCCAGCCTGTCGGGGGTTCGGACCGTGATCGGGGCCGCCCAACGCGACCGGATTGTGGCCGATGCACTGGCCGGCGGGCCGGGTGCCGGCACGACGGTGGCCGCCCAGCCCCAGCGGTTGAGCGCCCGCAAGCTGTGGATCGGATTCGCCATGGTGCCCTCCGGCACCGTGCGGGTGGACGCCGGCGCCCGCCGAGCCATGGTGGAGCGGGGAGCCTCGCTTTTGGCCATTGGCATAACCGGCTTCGAAGGCGTCTTCCAGCCGGGCGATGCGGTGGATGTTCGGGGGCCGGACGATCAGGTCTTCGCCCGCGGCCTGATGGAGGTCTCCTCAGACGACATGAACTCGGTGGTGGGCTTGCGCTCCGACGCGCTGCCTCCCGGCGCGCCTGACGAGGTCATTCACCGCGATTCGTTGACCGTGCTGCCCTGGTGACCCGCTCGAAGGCCGTCTCCATCAGCCCGGCGGCCTCTTCGGCGGCGGCCACCCCCGAGCCTCGGCCCAACACCACGTAAACCCCCCCAGTTACCAGCAAAGCCACCGGAGCGGCCACCAGCAGCGGCAAGGGCTCCAGCCCCCAGGCCAGCACCGCACCAAGCACACCGGCCGACAGCGCGGCAACAGCCAGGCGCCCCGTCGGCCCCCGAACCGGCCGGCGGCGGCCCAACAGGTAGCGGACCCGATGGCGCAGGATGCCGTATTCCGCCCACGCGGCCACCGTGCTTCCCAGAGCCAGGCCCACCGCCCCCAGCCGCACCGCGCCGCCGGCCCGCTCGGCATCCGACAGCGGCGACAGCACCTGGAAGTCGCCCAAGCGCTCCACGCTGCCGTTGACCACCGCATAGGAGTCGAAGCTGAACATGAGCAAAACCCCGACCGCGGCGGCCAGCACCACCCGCACCACCGCCACCCGGGCCGGGCCTTTGGCGTCGCCGGCGGCGAAGCAGGCGTTTTGCAGCAGCCGAGACGACGCCGAGGCCACCAATCCCAAGGAGTAGGCCGCCAGGATCCACCAGACCTGCACGGTCTGGTCGCCGTTGAACTGCCCCCGCTCCAGCAGCGCTCCCACGATCAGCCCGCCCAGGGTGATGAACGCCACCGCCGAGAACAGGACGTAGAACCCGATGCGGTCCAGCCCGGTTTGCAGCCGACGCACCAGCGCGTCGGGGTCGTGTTGCTCCCGGGCCATCTCGGGCAGATCGCTGGCCGCCACACTCATGGCGAACAGGCTGATGGGCAGGAAGTAGACCACCTGGGCGAACCCCAGAGCGGCGATGGCCCCGCCGGCCAGCAGCCCGGCCAGGATCAGGTCCACATAGGCCGAGACCTGGACCACCCCCCGGCCGATCAGCGCGGGCCCGAACCGGTTGAGCACGGTCTGCACATCGGGGCGCCGCCAGTTCAGGCTGAGCCGCAGCGAGGGGACGAGCCGGAGCACCAGCGGTACCTGCACCAAGAACTGGAGGGCCCCGCCCAGCACCACCCCCCAGGCGGCCATCTTGGCCACGTCGGAGGCCCGGGTGGCGGGGTCGACGTTGTGCCATACCAGCCATGCCCCCACCATGAACGCCACCTGGGCGGCGTTCCAGATCACCGGGGCGGCATAGGACAGGAAGAACCGGCGGTGGGCGTTCAGCACCCCCAGAGCCCACGCCGCCAGCACGATGAAGCCGATCCCGGCGAACATGACCCGCACCAGCTCGACGGTCAGGTCGGCCGTCTCGTCCGACAGCCGCCACAGCAAGAGGGACACGATCGGCTCGGCCAGCATCCATCCGGTCAGCACCACCAGCCCGGTGACCACGGCCAGGAGTCCGAACACCGCCCCGGCCAGCCGCCCGGCGTCTCTGCGCCGTCCTTGCTCGGCCAGCTGCGAGTAGACGGGGATGAACGAGGCCGACAAGACCCCTTCGCCCAACAGGTTTTGCAGCAGTCGGGGGATGGTCAGGGCGGCCCGGTAGGCATCGCCGATACGGCCCGCCCCGATGAATGCGGCCACCGCCGCCTCCCGGCCGATGCCCGAGACGCGGGACAGGAAAATCCCCGCGCCCACCAGGATCGCTCCCCTGCCGCTGGGGCGCGGGGAGTCGTCGGCGTCGTCGAGTCGTTGGTCAACCGGTGGAATGCCAAAACACGCTACCGGAGCCGGTCGTTTTACTTGGGTAGCCCGCGCCCGCACTCTCAACAAAGCACTTCAGGGGGCTGAACCCTTGTCGGGTACGCTCGCGCGGTGAGCGCCGATACAACCATGGCCGAGTTGGCCGACCGGGCCAAGGCCGCGGCCCGGGTTTTGGCCACCGCCGACACCGAGACCAAGAACCATGCGCTGCAACTGGCCGCCGATCAGCTTGAGCAGGCCCGGGACGATCTCTTGGAGGCCAACCGGGCCGATGTGGAGGCTGCCGCCGCGTCGGGCATGAGCGCCACCCTGGTCGACCGGCTCCGGCTGACCGACTCCCGGCTGGAGGGAATGGCCGGGGGTTTGCGCAAGGTGGCCGGCCTCGCCGACCCGGTGGGGGAGATCGTCGGCGGCTGGGTGGTGCCCTCCGGCCTGCGGATCAGCCAGGTTCGGGTGCCGCTGGGCGTGGTGGCCATCGTGTACGAGAGCCGCCCCAACGTGACCAGCGACGCTGCCGGCCTGTGCCTCAAGTCGGGCAACGCCGCCTTCCTACGGGGGTCCTCCAGCGCGGTGGGCTCCAACCTGGCCATCGCCGGGGTGATGCGGGACGCCTACCAGAAGGCCGGATTGCCCAGCGACGCCCTGGTGCTGGTGTCCGACACCAGCCATGCGGCGGCCGCCGAGTTCATGCAGCTCCGGGACACGATCGACTGCCTCATTCCCCGGGGCGGCCCCGGGCTCATCGCCTCCATTCTGGAGAACGCCACCGTTCCCTACGTGATCGACGGCGACGGCAACTGCCACGTGTACGTGGATGCCTCGGCCGACTTGGACATGGCCCGGCGCATCGTGGTGAACGCCAAGACCCAGCGCCCGTCGGTGTGCAACGCGGCCGAGTCCCTGGTGGTGCATCAGGCGGTAGCCGCCGAGCTGCTGCCCCCGCTGGCCGACGACCTTGCCGGGGTCGAACTGGTGGGCGACGATACTGCCCGGGCCATTTTGGGACCGGATCGCATCGGCGAGGCCACCGAGGCCGACTACTTCACCGAGTTCTTGGACCTGAAGCTGTCGGTGAGGGTGGTGGACAGCCTGGACGAGGCTATTGCCCACGTGAATGACACCGGCAGCGGCCACAGCGAGGCCATCATCACCGCCGACCTGGACGCCGCCGACCGGTTCTGCACCGAGGTGGACGCCGCTGCGGTGCTGGTGAACGCGTCCACCCGGTTCGTGGACGGCGAGGAGTTCGGATTCGGCGCCGAGATAGGCATCAGCACCCAGAAGCTGCACGCCCGGGGACCGATGGGCCTGCGCCAGCTCACCACCACCAAATACGTGGTCCGGGGCGAGGGCCAGGTACGGGGCTAGCCGTCAACCCAGAAGCCGTGATTACGGAGCCCGAACGAGCGAGACGTAGCCTTCAACCATGAGTTTCTCCTTCGCTGACGTCGACTCGGTGCGCACGGGCCTGAGCGGTGTGCAGTATCTGGCCGATGAGGGCATCGCCGGGGTGGTGTACCTGGCCGAGCGGCTTCAAAAGCCAGTGCTGGTGGAGGGCCCGGCGGGCACGGGCAAGACCCAGTTGGCCAAGAGCGTGGCCGAGGCCACCGGGGCCCGTCTCATCCGTCTCCAGTGCTACGAGGGCCTCGACGAGTCCAAGGCGCTGTACGAGTGGAACTACAAGAAGCAGCTGCTGCGCATCCAGGCCGAGCGCCAAGGAGAAGACCCCGAGGGCGAGGGCATGTGGCAGCAGATCGAGGATGACCTGTTCTCCGAGGAGTTCCTGCTCACCCGACCGCTGCTGGAGGCCATCCGCGCCGCCGAGCCGGTGGTGCTGCTCATCGACGAGGTCGACCGAGTGGAGATCGAGACCGAGGCGCTGCTGCTGGAGATCCTGTCCGACTACCAGGTGTCCATCCCCGAACTGGGCACGGTGGCGGCCAGCCAGATCCCGCTGGTGTTCCTCACCTCCAACAACACCCGGGAGCTGTCGGAGGCCCTCAAGCGGCGGTGCCTGTTCCTGCACATCGACTATCCCGATCTCGACCGGGAGAAGGAGATCGTGCTGGCGAAGGTGCCCGGAGTGGGGGAGAGCCTGGCCGACCAAGTGGCCCGCATCGTGCGCTCGGTACGCCAGATCGAGCTGAAGAAGGCCCCGTCGGTGTCCGAGACCCTGGACTGGGCCCGCACCCTGGTGCTGCTGGGAGTGGAGCACATCGACGCCGACACCGCGGCCGAGACGGTGAACATCCTGCTCAAGTACCGAAGCGACATCGAGAAGGCGCTCAAGGAGTTCGCCTCTTCCGACGAGGAATTTGCCGCCCCGGTCGCAGCCTCGTGATCCTCCTCGTCCAACGCAAGGTCGCACGCCCCTCACGCCATCCTTCGACGCCCCTGCGCTGAGCCTGCCATGAAGGTCGAGCCCGCCACTTCGCCGCTTCTGGCGCTTCTGGCCGGGTTCATCTCCGAGCTGCGGGCCGCGGGGCTGCCGGTCAGCCTCACCGAGAACCTGGATGCCATGGAGGCCATCCAGCACATCCCCATCGAGGACCGGGATGCGTTCAAGTACGCCCTGGCCGCCACCCTGGTGAAGAACCACGCCCACTGGCGGGCCTTCGAGACGGTGTTCGAGGTGTACTTCTCGCTACGAGGCCCAGAATACGACCTGGTAGACGGCGAATGGCCCGAGGGCATGGACCTGTCTGACTTCGTCGACGGCCTGGACGGCCAGCAGCGCCGCCAGGGCGGGGGCGGCGGCGAGGCCATGTCGGCCGAGCAACTGGCCGAGATGCTCTTCCAGGCGCTGATGCGGGGCGACGACGCCCTCATGCGGGCCATCGCCCGTCAGGCGGTGCAGCGCTACGCCGGCATGGAGCCCGGCCGTCCGGTGGGCGGCACCTACTACCTGTACCGCACGCTGCGGAACCTCGACCTCGACGGGGTTCTGGAGCGCCTGATGGACCAGGCCCGCCAGGACGCCCCCGGCGATCTCACCCCCTTGGAGGAGCGGCTGGAGAAAGACGAGTTCGAGGCCCGCATCGACCAGCTCCGCAAGGAAGTGGAGGCCGAGATCCGCCGCCGGCTGGTAGCCGACCGGGGAGTGGAGGCCATGGCCAAGACGCTCCGCAAGCCCCTGCCCGAAGACGTGGACTTCATGCATGCCAGCCGGGAGGAGATGATGGCCCTGCGCCGGGCCATCTACCCGCTCACCCGCAAGCTGGCCGTGAGGCTGGCCCGCAAGCGCCGCCACGGCCGCAAGGGCCCTCTGGACTTCCGCAACACCATGCGCCACTCGCTGTCCTACGGCGGCGTGCCCGCCGAGCCCAAGTTCCGCTATCCCCGCCCGGCCAAGCCCGAGATCATGGTGGTGGCCGACGTGAGCGGATCCGTGGCCGCCTTCGCCCGGTTCACCCTCCATCTGGTGTACGCCATCAGCAACCAGTTCTCCAAGGTCCGCTCATTCGTGTTCATCGACGGCCTCGACGAGGTGACCAGCTTCTTCGAGGGAGTGGACGACATCGGCGAGGCCGTCCACCGGGTGAACGCCGAGGCCGACGTGGTGTGGGTGGACGGCCACTCCGACTACGGCCACGCCTTCGAGGTGTTCTGGGAGCGCTACGGGAAAGACGTCGGCCCCAAGACCACGGTGATGATCCTGGGCGACGCCCGCAACAACTACCACGCCTCCCAGGCCTGGATCCTCAAAGAGATCGAGCACCGGGCCCGCAAAGTCTTCTGGCTCAACCCCGAACCCGGCGCCTACTGGGACACCGGCGACTCCATCGTCTCCGAATACGGCGTCCACTGCGACGGAGTCTTCGAAGTCCGCAACCTCCGCCAACTAGAAGGCTTCGTAGAGAACTTGGTCTGACCTCCCCCGGTCGAGGTCTCAAGCCCGTTCGATCCCTAGCTTGAAGGTACGTCCAGTTGCCCGTTGCGATTGTCGCCCCAGCATGTGATAACCCCGTTGGCGCGCACTCCGCATGAGTGCATCCAATCGGCTGAGAGGGCGAAGAATTGGCCACTGGGAGCATCCGACTGTCCAAAATCGTTGTCGCCCCAGCATTGGATTGTCCCGTCGGTTCTAAGCCCGCACGAGTGCCTCTCTCCGACTGAGATGGCGGTGAACTGACCCTCAGGAGCATCGTTGTCGCCCCAGCATTGGATTGTCCCATCGATTCTGAGCCCGCAGGAATTGACTCCGCCAGCTGAGATCGCGGTGAATTGCCCCTCGGGAGTATCAATCCGTCCGCCGTCGGTGAACCCCCAGCAATCGATGGTCTCCTCAGTCGTTAGCCCGCACGAATGGGACGACCCGGCGGAGACAGCGGTGAAATGGCCTGCGGGGGCATCGGTTTGACCGCCCCAGTTCTTGCCCCAGCATTCAATGGCTCCGTCAACTCTGAGTCCGCATGAGTGGTCTCCTCCGGCAGAGATGGCAGTGAACTTGCCATCGGGGGCGCCAGCCACATATCCCCAGCAATCAGCGGTTCCGTCGGTAAACAACCCGCAGAGGTGTTCATAGCCGGCAGTGATGGCGGTCAACTGGCCCTCAGGCGCCTGTATCTCGTCGTTAGAGCGTCTGCCCCAGCACTGGGCAGTTCCGTCAGTGCGTAATCCACACGAGAAGTTCCGCCTGTGGCTTCCACCGGTCGCCACCGCCGTATACCGGATTCCGGTTGCCTCCAACGTCAGCTGTGCAGCCCCATCTTCTTCGGCAACCGTCGCCGGGATGCCAGCTTCCCGACTAGGAGGTTCTTCACATCCAGCGAGACCGGCCGCAACTGCGGAACCGGCAGCCAGAATGAGCACCGCTTCCCCAAGATGGCGCCAAACCCGACGAAACGACCAGCGGCAACTCGGCATTGCTCTACTGCTGTCGGATCCCTCGGTTCCCATACGGAACAAACCTACAAATTCCTGAATCGCCTCCATAGACGGGAATTCACGGGTTGGTCCCATAACCGAGTATCCCCGAACTAGTGCTCTCTGAGGATGCCCATGGGCCAACGCATATTCAGTTGTCAAGGTGCGAGTCCTGGCTTGATCGTCCTTGGTTTCCCGGCAACGAATTGCGGGAGACATAGCGGCGGGCATTGCCGGTTTGCCCTGTGGTCGGGCGGCGCTCAGCTGAGCAGCACGGGGTTGCGCTGGGGTGGCCTATGGGTATCCACGCCCGCATCAGGGAAGGGGTCCGGTGGTTGGTGAAGCTCAAAGCGCCCCGAATCAGGGCACTTGATGACCTGCCAGCCATCGTCGTGAATGTTGTGATGACAGCGGGCGCAGACCAGCACGAGGTTGTCGAGGTTGGTCAGCCCTCCCCAGGACCAGGGCTGAATGTGATGGGCCTGGCACCAGGCTGGATTTGCGTCGCAGCCGATGCACCCCTTGTCTCGCAATGCCAAGGCCGCTCGCTGGGCCTCGGTGGCAATTCGCCGCTTGCGACCCAGCCAGAGCTTCTGGGTCTTAGCCCTGAAAACGCCGGGCAGGATATCGGCGTCGCAGGCCAGCCGGCGCAGCTCGCCCATCGGAATGGGTGTTCCGTCGCATAGCCGGGCATTGACCAACTCCCGGTGGACCATGTCATAGTCGGCAATAACCAACAGTGCAGTTCGTGGCCGCTGGCCCGACTTCGGCTCCAAGATCAACTCGGCCAATGCGTCGGCCATTCGCTGCTGCGGTGTCCGGCGATTCTTGGGGTCTTCTTCACGCCACAGCTCCCGCTCCTTGTCGGAAATGGCCAGGGCAAGCCGGTTCCCGGTGATCGGGTCGAATTCCCCGGACAGAACAAACATGCCGTCTTCCCGGCTCTCAAAGAACCGGCCGTTGCGGTTCTTGCGCTGCTTGTCGAGGATCGACTGCCCGTCGTCTTTGGAGTGCTCCCGCTGCTCTTTGCGCACTGTGCGGGCAAACTGGTCGTAGGGCTCATGCCTGGCCGCCTCGGCCAGCACAGCTTCATCGATGGGTCCCTCCGATGAAGCCCTGGCGATCAACCAAGCGTGCCTCTGCGGGATCTCGCCCGACTCCAGCGCCTTCCAAGTCTCAGCCAACCCAGTCAAACTGGCCGCGGTCTCCACCTCGCGCTTGGCTTCCCGCTTGGAAACCTGGAGTTCGTCCCGCGCCGCCATCTCCGCAGCACCCTGACCAAGCTGATCACGCTCAGCGTTGATAAGACGTACTTTCCACCCAGCCAGTCGGGACTCAGCGCGTCGCACCGAGGCCATCGCGGCCCTTCTCTGCGCCTCCGACATGCCCGCCGGGTCTATCTCCGGTATCTGAACAGCTACCTTAAAATCCCTGGTCACAGCCTCATTCGCCATGCCGAGCACAATACCCACAACCAGTGACAGTTTGTCAGGGTAGGGGTTCGACCTCCTGACATCAGACCGGATCCCAATGAGTTCAGACCAGACTTAGCCCCGAGTGGCGGTTGTCGCATTCCCGGAAGACTCTGCTGAATTGGAAGCTCGCTGGTCGCATGAAGCTCCTCTGCCTTCATAGATCAGGTCCCGCCAATATTCCAGGTGCTCGCCGGCAGCCAACATCAAGTTCTGCCGGTGTGGCACCTAGCCCTTTTCAGGTCGTCTTATGAAAGCGGCCCCCATCGCTACGCCCACGCCAGCTCCAATTGCGACGCAAGCAACTACTCGGTGGCTTTGGGGTGGCCGATGTGGACGGCGGTTAGCCAGACGGTTTTCTTATCGTCGTCGATGCAGTACCAGATGCGGCCGCTGGAGGTAACCTCGTATTGCCACTGGGGCAATTCCATGCCGTTGGCGGTCGCAGTAGCAAAGCGCCCTTGCAGGGGCTGTTGACGCTTGTTCCAGCGTCGGGGGTCTGCCGTAATGAATTCCCATGCTGCTCGGGTGTTGTTGGGGGCAGTGGCGCTGAGTTGCTCCCAGGAGTTGGCGGCGGCGTTGGAAGCGAATCTGCAGTCCCACCCACCTTCGCGTGGTGGAGGGGCGACTCGGTCGCGGCGACGGGGTGTCAATCGTCGGCCGGGGGAGGAATGACGCGACGGCCGTCAGTCACCGTGATGGGGGTGGTGAGCAGGGCGGTGAGTTCGGGGTCGCTGAGGATCTCAGCGGTGTTCTTCCAGGAGTCGATGAGGAGTTCGACTCGTTCGAAGCTCTCGACACTGGCTGAGGCCAGAATCGTCTGGGTTAAGTCCTCGGCGAAATTCCTAAGCTCGTCGGGCGAGAGGAATTCGACCCAGGGGAAGGCGGCCTCAATGGCGTCATCCATTGCCTCGGGGGAGTCAGCAGAAATCTTGCGGAGAAGGCGGGCCAGACACTCGATGGTCTTGGCCCGGCTGATGTCGCTAGCTGCGAGGCTGAGGTAGAGGTCGGGGGCGTTGCGGCGGCGCAGCACCACATCATGTTGGGCGAGATCGGCTACGACTTCTTTGGGTTGTCGGAGGAACTCGGAGAATGTGCGCTCGATAACCTGCATGAAGGCAGGATATCTGAACCAGTTCAGATATCAAGCTGATATCAGCCAGCAATCCTTCGCAATGGCTTACAAGAGGGACGACAGTCTCAGTTGCGAGTGGCGATTACCACGTTTTCTAGAACTTCGCTGTCGCCGGTGCGGACGTACCATTCCCAGGCTGTGCCGTCGGGGTCGGTGACCCAGGTTTCGGTCTTCTCGGCGAAGCAGCACTGGGTGTCGTCAACCCCGGTGGTGGCCAGGCCCGACCCGCTAAGACGGCGTTCGGCGTCGAGGACTTCCTCAGCGGTCTCGACTTCCACTCCGAGGTGGTTGATTGTGCCGCCGGCGCCGTTGCAGCATCCCTCTTCGTCGGTCACTCCGTGGCCGGCCTCGAACAACACCAGCTTCAAGGGCGGCTGGTCGATGGCGAAGTTGGCGTACCCCGGACGCCGCCGGGCCGGCTCCACGCCGAACAGGCGGGAGTAGAACCCCACCGCCTCCTCCAGATCGGACACGTTCAACGCAAGCTGCAATCTCATGACAACTCCCTTTCGAAGATCATGTCATAGCCCGGCGAAATCAGCCGCCATCTCAAGAGGTGCAACCCAGGGGGCGGCTCTTCTATTTCACCGCCACCGGCAGGTGCTTGAGGCTGTTGAAGTGGGTGGTGCGGAGCCTCGCCTCCGGGCCGGATCGCTCTAGGCGGTGAAGGTGGGGGGCCAGCGCGGAGAAGTAGGCTCGGGCCTCGGTGCGGGCCAGGTTGGCGCCCAGGCAGTAGTGGGGGCCTCCGGAGCCCAGTGACAATTGGCCGCTGGCGTCGCGGTGGATGTCGAAGGCGTCGGGGTGGTCGAAGACCTCGGGGTCGCGGTTGGCCGCCGTCATCCACAGGTCCACGATCTGACCGGGCTCGAAGCTAACCCCGCTCTCATGCTCCATCGGAGTGGTCACCCGGCGCTGGTGGTGCATGACCGGGGTCACCACCCGCAGCATCTCGTCGATTGCCTCGTCGAGCAAAGAGTCGTCGGCAGCCAGCGCCGCGGCCTGGGCGGGGTGGTCCAACAGCAGCATCAAACCACTGCTCAACAGGTTGCGGGTGGTCTCAGTACTGCCGGTGACCAGCAGCTGCCACCATCCGCCCAGCTCCTCGTCGGTCAGCCGCCGTCCCTCATACTCGGCGTGGACGAGGCTGCTGAACACGTCGTCGCCGGGCTCGGCCTTTCGGCGGGCGATGTGGGCTTGCCCGTAGGCGGCGAAGTTGGCCATGGCCGCCCGGGCATCGTCCATCGTCGGGCACATCTCGGGATCGAATGCCCCGATGGTGGTGTTGGTCCAAGACAAGATGTCGGCCCGGTCCGACATCGGGATGCCCAGCATCTCCCCGGTCACATGAAGGGGCAACTGCGCGGCCAGCATCTCGGCGGCGTCGCCTCCGCCACTGGCCAAGAAGCCATCGACCAGCTCACCAGCAATGCGGTGGGCGCTGTCCTCCAGTCGGCGGATGGCCCGAGGCGTGAAGCCCCGATTCACCAACAACCGCAGAGCGGTGTGGTCCGGGGGATCGAACTCCAACAAGGTGATGGCACCTTGACCGCGGTGTTCGCCCTCGCCCCCAGAAACAGCCAGCTGCGAGGAGGAGAACTGCTGCCAATCCCGGTTGAACTCCCGCACATACTGGTAACTGGTGACCACATAGCGCCCCCCGCCCCGGCGGTGGGGGAGCCAGTGCACCGGGTCTTCCTCTCGAAGCTGGGCCAACAGCTCCAGCGGCAGCCCGGCAACGAACGTGTCGGGATTGTCCAAAGGCGCAGCGTCAATCATCGGCGCGGAACTCTAGGCGGTTCCCAAACGGGTCATAGATGTAGACCTGTTCGGTTTCGTCGTCCTGAACCTCGAGCACTTCGTAACCCTGAGGTCGAGCCGTCTCGGCGAGCTTCGTCACATCCGAGACAACAAAGGCCACATGGGCCTTCTTGGCCGGGCGAAAGTCCGGGTCAACCCCTAAGTGCAGCTGCCCGCAAGTCCCTTCGGGCAACTCGAACCAGCACCCGCCCCGCTTGGCCAGCTCGGGCGGCTTGGCCACCTCGACCAGCCCTAGCAACCCGCCATAGAACGCCCGAGCCTCGTCCTCGCCCCCCACCGGGATCGCCACCTGCACATGGGTAACCGACCTGACCAGTGATTCCATGTTCGCCTCAGTCTTCGAGGGGAATGTTGTGGTGGGCGATGTAGTCGGCGAACCCGGCGCGGATGGTGGACTCGTCGAGACCGAGGGCGGCGGGATCGTAGACGTGCTTGCCGAACTTGTCCTTGGGCTTTTCGGCTAAGTAGGCGGGGATGGCATCGGCCAGCTCGTCGGAGAACTCCAATCCCAAGCGGTCGTACACTGCCCGCACCGCGGTCACCGGTTCGCTTACTAGGTCTCGGAACAAGAGATCAGCGATCTGGTCGTTGGGGACCTCTCCAGAAGCCCTCTGGCCCATCACCATGTCCATCATCATCTGATAGATGAACAACATCACCGGGCCGTTTTCGCTCGGTGTCACGGCATCGCTTCTCATCCACTGGAGGGTGGTGGTGAGATTTGCCACCGAGCCGACGTACCTGACCGGATCGCGGTGGGTGAGGATCACCCGAGCATCGGGATAGGCGGCAAACAGGTCCGGGAGCGTTCCCATGTGGGCCGGCGACTTCAACAGGAACTGGGCCGGAGCGCCCTCGACGTGCTGCAAGGTTTGCAAGAAGTTCTTGTGCCACCGGTACACCGCGTCGAAGTCGAGGGGCACCCCTCGTTCGGCGAGATCCCCGATGGCATGCATCATCGGCCAGTGCCAGCTGCGGAACTCCGGCTGGCAGAAGTGTATGCATTCCACCGGAAGGTCGCCGCGCAGCTCGTGCATGGTCATGAACTCGGGCTGGATGTCGGCCCAGAACTCCTGTTCAGGCTCGCTGCACGCCAGCGGGTCGGCCCCGGTTCCCGGCAGGGTGCCCAGCGGGAAGTGGGCCTCATATCCCCGCACCCCCTGCAAGTTGGGATCTAGCGCCAGCAGCTCCAACAAGATGGTGGTCCCGGTACGGGGTGGCCCGGAGATGAACACCGGCCTGGCGATCTCGGCCTTCAGGGTTTCGGGATTCGCCTGCCAGTAGTGCACGAGACGAAGCCGGTTTTGCAGGTTGCGAATGATCTCTCCCCGGGCGCTGAGCCGCCCCACCACATTCAGGTGGGCATTCTCATCAAGCGCACCGCACAATGCCCGGTAACCGGCCTCCCAACCCGGCTCGTCGCCGAAGTCCGAAAGCCCGACCGATTCAACCGCCACCGCCAGCATCTCATCGGGATCCAGGCCCACCAATCGGGCCGGATCGCCCACCGCGGTCCCGAACAAGTTCATGCGCCGCACCCAGTCGGGGCGTTCCAAGTGGCCGGTGTGTTCCATTTCTCTTTCAGCCTCGCAATCAGTCAGGGGATTCGGGATTCCGATGTGGGGGAGTGGAATACCACCAGCACTTGTCCGGTGTCCACCTGGTCGCCCACGTTGACCCGAACCTCGGCAACTTCGAGGGCTGCTGGGGCGGCCAGGGTGTGGAACATCTTCATTGCTTCGAGCACGACGATGGTGTCTCCAGCCGACACCCTGTCTCCGGGCTTGGCGTTCAGTTCGGTGATCGCCGCGGGGAATGGGGCGACAAGGGTGCGAGCGCCGCTGCCGGCTGTCGTGGAGTCGGCCGACCATAGCTCTGACATGTCGAGGAGAGTGAAGGTGTGGGTGTGACCAGCGACGTTGACGGCCGCCATCTCGCCAGCCCGGTCGACTAGTACGGGAAACCGGTTGCCGTCCATCGAGAGGTGGGTGCCTGGCCATGGCCCGTCCGGCGCCGAGCGTCCATCGCCATTGTCTTCGGGAACGATCTCTATTCGGTGGACTTCGCCTTGGGAGTCGCGTAGGGCCAGTTGGCGCGGGCTTCGGTGAGGGGTGGTGCGAAACGGGCCCATTGCGTGCCATGGATCCGGTTGGCGGGCTGCTCTCTCTGCTGCCAGCCAAGCTTGGGCTGCGATGTCGAGGGGTGGGTCTGGTTGCTCGGGCAGGGCGGTGTCGTCGAGGAATCGGGTGGTGACGCGCCCGGCGACAATGGGAGGCTGCTCGACAAGCCAGCGGTGAAATCCTGCGGTGGTGATGGGGCCGGTGATGATTGTTTCGTCGAGGGCTTCTCCGAGCCGCTTGCGGGCGGTGTCGCGGTCGGGGCCTGAGCAGATGACCTTGGCGATCATCGAGTCGTAGTGGGGGGTAATCTCGCTGCCCGGTTCGACGGCGCTGTCCCAGCGGACCCAGTCCGGCACTCGTATGGCCCCAATAGTCCCAATTTGGGGTTGGAATCCAATGGCCGGGTTCTCGGCATTGATTCTTGCTTCGAAGGCGTGGCCGTCGAAGCACACGTGGTGCTGACTAATGGGCAGTTCCCTCTTGGCGGCGATGCTTATCTGGATCTCGACGAGGTCGAGGCCGGTGATCAGTTCGGTGACGGGATGCTCGACTTGAAGCCGGGTGTTGACCTCCAAGAAGAAGTAGTCCCCGGTCTGGTCGTCGACCACGAACTCCACTGTCCCGACCGAGTCGTAGCCCGCGGCCTGACCAAGGGCCACCGCGGCGGTCTCGAGACCCGATCGAGTTGCGTCGGGCAGGTTGGGTGCGGGGGCCTCTTCGAGGAGCTTCTGATATCGCCGCTGAACCGAGCATTCCCGGGTCCCGAGGTGGACGACGTTGTTGTAATGGTCGGCTGCGATCTGGACTTCGATGTGGCGGGGATGTTGGATGTAGCGCTCGACGATGACCGCGCCGTCGCCAAAGGCGCGCTCGGCCTCGGCTTGGGCTTGGTTGAGCGCGGCCTCGAACTGGCCGGCTTGGTCGACGATGCGGATTCCTCGACCGCCCCCGCCAGCCGAAGCCTTGATCAGCACCGGGTAGCCGATTTGCTCAGCTGCCTGGGCAAGGTCACGGGGGTCTTGGGAATGGTCATAGCCGGGAATGATCGGGATGTCGGCGGCCGCGGCCAATCGCCGAGCTTCGATCTTGGAGCCCAGCAATGCCATGGTCTCGGGTCGGGGACCGATCCATATGCGGCCGGAGGCAACAACTGTGGTTGCGAAGTCGGTGTTCTCCGACAGGAACCCGTAGCCGGGATGGATGGCATCAGCGTCGCTGGCCTCGGCGGCGGCCAAGACAGCGTCGATCGACAGATACGAGAGTGCAGCGTCGGCGGGTCCCAGCCGGCGGGAGAGCGTGGCCTCGGACACGAAGGGGGCGCGTTCATCGGCATCGGAGTAGGCCGCAACGGTCTCTAATCCCATGCGGTGGGCGGTGCGGATGATGCGCCGGGCGATCTCGCCTCGGTTGGCGATCAGGATCCTCATCGGCCCCACAGGTTCCGCTTCCTGCTCCAAGGGATCCGCCTCCCGCTCACATCCGATAGACGAGGGGTCGCGACGCCGGGGCGTCGTCTTGGCGGCTGGCCAGGGCCAAACACAGGCCGAGGGCGTCGCGGGTGTCGACCGGGTCGATCAGCCCGTCGTCCCACAGCCGCGAGGTGGCGTAGTAGGGGTCGGACTGCGTCTCGTACTGGTTCCTCACTTCAGCCCGCAACGCGGCGATCTCTTCTTCGCTGGTGCTGTCGGCGTCGAGGCCGCCGAGGCGTATATCCACCAGCACCGTCTCCGCGGTGGCTGCGGCCATGGTGGCGATCCGCGAGTTGGGCCACGCGAACAAGAACCTCGGGTTGAACCCCCGGCCGCACATGCCGTAGTTCCCCGCCCCGTATGACCCCCCGATGAGAACGGTGTAGCGGGGCACGGTGGCATTGGCCACCGCGGCCACCATCTTGGCCCCGTGCTTGGCGATGCCCCCAACCTCGGAATCGCGCCCCACCATGTAGCCCGACGTGTTCTGCAAGAACAACAGCGAGATGCGGCGTTGCTCGCACAGCTCGATGAAGTGGGTGGCCTTGAGCGCAGACTCGCTGAAGATGATTCCGTTGTTGGCCACGATGCCTACGAGGTGGCCCCAGATGCGGGCGAAGCCGCACACGATCGACGAACCCCACTCCGGCTTGAAAGCGGCAAAGCGCGATCCGTCCACCATGCGGGCGATGATCTCAACGGAGTCGAAGGGGATCCGGTCGTCGGCGTTGACGATGCCGTAGATCTCCGACGGGTCATAGGCCGGCGGCTCCGGCGGTTGCCAGTTGGCCCACGACTGGCGATCGCCGATGGGCCGCTGGTTGGTGGACTGGCAGATCTCGCGCAGGAGGCCGTAAGCCTCGTGCTCGTCGGCTGCGATGTAGTCGCTCACCCCCGACATGCGGGTGTGGACGTCGGCACCGCCGAGTTCGTCGGGATCGACGATCTCGCCCAGGGCGGCTTTGACGATGGGCGGGCCGCCCAAAAAGATGCGCCCGATCCCCTCCACCATGATCACCTCGTCGCTCAACGCCGGGACATAGGCACCGCCCGCAGTGCAACCCCCCAACACCACCGAGAGCTGGGGCAGCCCTTGGGCCGACAGCCGGGCCTGTCGGTAGAACGAGCCGCCGAAATGGTCCTTGTCGGGGAAGATCTCGTCTTGCAGCGGCAAGAACGCCCCGCCAGAGTCCACCAGATAGATCACCCCGAGCTCGTTCTCCTCGGCAATCTGCTGAGCCCTCACGTGCTTTTTGATCGACACCGGCAAGAGCGACCCCCCCTTGACGGTGGCGTCGTTGGCTATGAACACATAAGGCACGTCGTGTACCAGGCCGATCCCGGTGACAATCCCCGCCCCGGGTGCGGTGTCGTCGTATTGGCCGAAGCCCGACAGGGTGGACAGCTCCAAGAACGGACTCCCGCCGTCGATAACCAAGTCGATGCGGTCCCGCACCATCAACTTCCCGCGGGCCAGATGGCGCTCGATAGAGCGGTCCCGACGAGGACCGCCGGAGATGGCCTCTTGTTGTCGTTCCCGCAAGGTGGCCACCATCCCCCGGTACCAGTCTGTGTTAGCACCGAACACCTCTGAACGAGGGTCAATCCGGGATTCGACCTGTCTCATATGCCACCCGGTTCTAACAGACGTCGAACCACTCGAGGGCTTGTTCGGCGCACAGCTAGCGGGTTGGGGCCAAGCCGAGCTCGCGGGAGATCACCAGACGCTGGATCTCGCTGGTGCCCTCGCCGATTTCGAGGATCTTTGCGTCTCGGTAGAACCGCGATACCGGTGTTTCGTCGATGAAGCCGTAGCCGCCGAAGATCTGGGTGGCTTCCCGGGTGGCGGTCACTGCGGCTTCGGTGGCGTAGAGCTTGGCGATGGCCGCTTGCTTTTTGAACTGCTGACCGGCGTCTTTGCGGGCCGCGGCGGCGTAGGTCACCTGCCGGGCGGTCTCTGCCGCCACTGCCATGTCGGCGCACTTGAAAGCGATGGCCTGGTAGCTGGCGATGGGCTTTCCGAAGGCCTGGCGCTGGTTGGCATAGGCGGTGCACTCGTCCAGGCAGGCTTGGATTAGCCCCACCGCCAGCGCAGCGATGGCGATGCGACCCTCATCGAGGGTGGCCAGGAACTGGTTGAAGCCCTGGCCCGGTACTCCCAGCAGATTCGACTCGGGCACGCGGCAGTCGTCGAATGCCAGACCGTGGGTGTCGGAGGCATGCCACCCCATCTTCCGATATGCCGGTTCCACGGCGAAGCCCGGCGTTCCCGACGGAACGATGATCGAAGACACCCCGTCGTCGGTGCGGGCTGTGACCGTGACCAGGCTGGTGATGTCGGTTCCCGAGTTGGTGATGAACGTCTTGGTCCCGTTGATCACCCACTCCCGGTTTCCCGACGAATCATCGAGCACCGCACGGGTTTGGGTAGCCCCGGCGTCTGAGCCCCCGCCGGGTTCAGTGAGCCCGAACCCGGCCAAGGCCCGCCCGGCAACCAGATCGGGAAGGTGCTGCTGTTTCTGGTTCTCAGACCCATAATTGAAGATTGGTTTGGCCCCGAGGGTCACCCCGGCCTCCAGGGTGATGCCCATCGACTGATCGGCCCGGCCGATCTCCTCGATGGCGATGCACAGTGTGGTGAAGTCGGCGTCGCTGCCCCCGTATTCCTCGGGGAACACGAGGCCGAACAGGCCGAGTTCGCCCATCTCCCGCACAGTGCCGGTGGGAAAGACGTGATCGCGGTCCCAATCGGCGGCGTGCGGGGCGATCTCGCGGGCCGCGAAGTCGCGTACCACACTGCGGAATGCCTCCTGCTCGTCGGTGAAAGCCGCCATCACGCGTTCTGTTCCTGGGCCGCTTCGCCCAATCCGAGCTCCTGGATCGAGATCTCCCGCATCCGATACTTCTGGATCTTGCCGGTGATGGTCATGGGGAACTCGTCGGAGAATCTCACATAGCGGGGGATCTTGTAGTGGGCAATCTGCCCCTGGCAGAACGACTTGATGTCGTCGGCATCCAACGAGGCCCCGTCCCGCAGCTGCACCCAGGCCATGATCTCCTCGCCGTAGCGGGCGTCAGGCACCCCGATCACCTGCACCTCGACCACATCGGGGTGGCGGTAGAGGTACTCCTCAATCTCCCGGGGGTACACGTTCTCGCCGCCCCGAATGACCATGTCCTTGATGCGCCCCACGATGTTGATGTAGCCGTCGTCGTCCATGACGGCGAGGTCGCCGGTGTGCATCCAGCCTTGGTCGTCGATGGCATCGGCGGTGCGGGTGTCGTCGTCCCAGTAGCCCAGCATCACCGAGTAGCCCCGGGTCATGAACTCACCGGCTGCACCCCGGGCCACGGTGTCGCCGGTCTCGGGGTCCGCGATGCGAATCTCAACGTGGGGGTGGGCTCGGCCCACCGTGGCCACCCGCTTGTCGAGCGAGTCGTCGACCGATGTCTGGGTGGACACCGGCGAGGTCTCGGTCATGCCGTAGGCGATGGTCACCTCTGCCATGTTCATCCGGTCCACCACCTGCTTCATCACCTCCACCGGGCACGGAGACCCGGCCATGATCCCGGTGCGCAGCGACGACAGGTCGTAGTCGTCGAGATCGGGCTCGCCCAGCTCGGCGATGAACATGGTCGGCACCCCGTACAGGCTGGTACACCGTTCCTGCTCACAGGCCCGCAGCGAGGCGGCGGCGTCGAACCCAGCCGAGGGCACCACCATGGCCGCCCCGTGGGTGGTGCAGGCCAAATTGCCCAGCACCATGCCGAAGCAGTGGTAGAAGGGGACTGGAATGCACACCCGGTCGGCCGGGGTGTACCCGCAGGCCTCGCCCACGAAAAAGCCGTTGTTCAAGATGTTGCGGTGGCTCAGCACAGCCCCCTTGGGGAACCCCGTGGTACCGCTGGTGTACTGGATGTTGATGGGATCGTCGGGAAGGAGCCCCGCCGATCGCTCCTCCAACTGCTCAGCCGACACCGCCTGTCCGCCAGCCAACAAGCCCTCCCAATCCTGGGTCTGGAGGTAGACCACCTGCCGGGCGGGCACCCGGTCCCACACCTTCTCGATCATGCCCCGATAGTCGCTGTGGGAGAACGCCTCTGCCGCCACCAGCACGCTGATGCCCGACTGGTTGAGCACATACTCCAACTCGGCAACCCGATAGGCCGGATTGATGGTCACCAAGATGGCGCCGATCCGGGCGGTGGCGTACTGCACCAGCACCCACTCGGCGCAGTTCGGACTCCATATCCCCACCCGGTCGCCCACCTGCACATCCATGCCCATCAAACCTGCCGCCACCTCGTCAACCGCGGCGGCGAACTCGTTGTAGGTGTAGCGCAGGCCCTGCTCGACAGAGACCAGCGCATCCCGATCACCGTGGGCCTCCACTGTGCGGGCCAAGTTGGCCGAGATGGTCTCCTCCAGCAGCGGTGTTGCTGTAGACCCCAAGTCGGATGACAGCTTCATGGGCTTGGTCTTCTTTCTGTTGGCCTTGCTATCCGTCTGTTTGCATGGTCTTGTCGGTCACACGCCAGTGGCTAGAGAGCCATGTACCTTCGTTGCAGTTCCCTGTTGCGGCTGAGCTCGGTGATGTCAAGCTCTTCGACGATCTCGCCTTTGTCCATGATCAGGCCCCGGTGGGCAACTCGGGCGGCGAAGTCGAGATTCTGTTCCACCACAAGCACCGCTATACCACGCTGTGTGTTGATCTGCTCCACGGTGGTCGCGATTTCGTCCAGAATTGATGGCTGGATTCCCTCGGATGGCTCGTCGAGCAACAAGAGCTTGGGCTGGGCCATCAGGGCACGGGCGAGGGCGAGTATCTGCTGCTGGCCCCCGGACAAGCTCCCGCCGCGAGCCTTGCGCTTCTCGGCCAGTATGGGGAATTGCTCGAATGCCCCTTCAAGGTCATTGCTCTGAGACTTGCCGACGGCCGAGGCAGCTACTTGAAGGTTCTCAGCAACGGTGAGTTTCGGGAAGATATCCCGTCCCTGGGGTACATGGGAGATGCCCAAACGGGCTCGTTTGAATGCGCTGAGTGAGCCGAGATCGGTCTGGTCAAAGCTCAGCCTGCCGCCGCTGCATGGAATAGTGCCGCTGATGGCTCGCATCAGCGTGGTCTTGCCTGCGCCGTTGCGGCCCAAGACTGCCGCGATTTCTCCCGAGCCCAGCGACAGGCTGACTTCGTGGAGAACCGGAGTGGAGCCGTAGCCCGCTCGTACATGGTCTAGGCGGAGCATGGGCTCACTCCCGTCCCAGGTAGATGTCGAGGATGCGTTCATCGCGGGATAAGTCATCGAAGCTGCCCTGGGTGAACAGCCGTCCCCGGTGCAACACGGTGACGGGAGCGCCGAGTTGGCGCACGAACTCCATGTCGTGCTCGACCACGATGACCGACGCCCATTCGCCAAGTTGGGAAACCAGCTCCCCGGTTCGCCGGGTTTCTTCCCGGGTCATCCCCGCGGTGGGTTCGTCGAGCAGCACAACGCAGGGGTTGGTTGCCACCACCATTCCGATCTCCAGCCACTGCTGTTGCCCGTGTGACAGGGTTCCCGCTGGGCTCTGCGCGTGACCGCCGAGTTCAAGCCACTCCAACAACTGCTCGGTGCGAACGTCGGCTGTGGCCCGGTTGTGGGGCATGGCGAAGCAGGCCAGCCACAGATTCTCCCTTACGGAGAGCTCCTTGTAGATGGACGCCACTTGAAGCTTGACGCCGATCCCCTGTCGGGCCCGCTGAAAGGCCGGCCACTTGGTGAGGTTCTGCTCGTCCAGCAGCACCAATCCGTCGGTCACCGAATATTGCCCCGAAAGCAGCCCGAAAAGGGTGCTCTTGCCTGCCCCATTCGGCCCGATCAAGCAGGACACTCCCGTTGAGGGGAACTCAAGGGTCACATTGTCGACCGCGGTGAGACCTCCGAAGCGCTTGGTGACCATGCGGGTGGCGATCGGGGAGTTGGAGCGCTTTCCGTTGGCCTCCGCCATCCAGTCGAGCACCGGTGGTGTCGCAGGTTGGACTTGGGAGGCTTGCGCAGAATCAGGGGAAGCGGGGGGCGCGGACCAGCGGTTTGCTGCTTTGCTGCTCGCGACCGCCCAAGCCTTTGCCGCATTGGCAACCACCCCTCCGGGTAGGAACAGCACGATGAAGATCAGGATCGCGCCCAGAACGATCGGCTCGTTGTTGCCGTCTGATCCTCCTGCCCAGGAAGAGAGTCCCTCGACGATCAGCACACCGATGAAGGCGCCGGCAACGCTGAATCGACTGCCGACCAATATCCAGATCACCACCAGGGCCGCAGGGGTGAGTGAGAACACCGGAGGACTGATGAATCGGCCCCATGCCGCGAACAGGGCACCGGCGAACGCGGCGATGCCCCCTCCGATGGTGAACAGCGCCAGCTTGTGGGCTCGGACGTTGTAGCCGGTCAACTCGGTGCGGAGCTCGTTGTGCTGCATCGCCACTGCGATGCGTCCGAATGAGCGCCGAGAGAGCACCCGGATCCCCACTGCGATCACCAATCCGGCCGCCACGCACACGACGAAGAACTGGACCCTGGTGAGCTCATGGCTGGCACCGCCGGGCAGTCGCCAAGTGAGGCGCGGAATGCGGGTCATGCCGTTGTATCCCCCGAAGGGAGCGTCTCCGATCCGATATTCCGAGCCTGAAGTGGAGTTGACAAACGCGAACAAGACCAGGCTGGTGGCCAAGGTGATGATGGCGACGTACACGTTGGTGACGTTGCCGTAGAACATGAAGTAGCCCAGAAGCCCGGCGAACGCCGCGCCCACCACAACGGCCGCCGCAACGGCGGTGAGCGATTCACCGGTGTTGTCGGCGAAGTTGATGGCCCAGAACCCGTAGGTGTAGCCGCCGATGCCGTAGATGGCGGCTTGGCCGAAGCTGAAAATGCCGCCGTAGCCCCAGATCAGCACCAGCGAGAGGGCCAAGATCGCCTGAATCGCCCATAGGGACCATTCGAAGGCGGTGAACTCTTCCACCAGGTTTCCGAGGGTCGCGGCGGCTGCCAGGGCCAGCCCGGCCACCGACAGATCAGTGCCCAGCGAGCCCCGGGCCGATCGGGCCCCGGTGCCGGCAAGCCTGGTCAGATGGGCCATCATCGGCTGTCGCGCCTTCCGGTGAGTCCTTGGGGCATGAACCGCAGGATGACGATCGCGGCGATTAGCAGCATGGCCTGCCCGATCACCGGGGTGAAGCGGTTGGTGGCCACGTTCTCCACCAGCCCCAGCAGCCCGCTGGCCGACACCGTGCCGGCGATGAACGACGGGCCCCCCACAATCACCGTCATGAACGATCGGGCGACGTAGGTGTGTCCCATGGTGGGAATGACCCCCACCAGCGGGGCCAGCAGCGCACCAGCCGCCCCGGCGAGGGCGGACCCCAGTCCGAAGGTCCACATGTTGATCAACGAGGTGTTGACTCCCAGTTCCTGGGCCATAGTCGGCGACTGAGTAGCCGCTCTGGCCAGCAGCCCGTACCGTGTCTTCCGCATCACGGTGAAGGTGCCCGCGGTGAGTGCCGCAGCCGCTCCCATGAGGATCAGGTTGTAGGCCGACATGGAGAATTCGCCGACGGTGAAGCTGCCCACCGGAACCCGGATTCCTTCTGTAACCGATCCATAGTGGTTGTCGACTACTTGGACCAGGATCAGCGACACCCCCCAGGTGGCCAGCATGGTGTCGAACAGGCGGCCGTAGAGCCGTCGAATGAGCAGACGCTCCAGCACGATGCCGAAGACTCCGACAGACAATGCGGCGATCAGCATGGCCAGCCACACGTTCAACCCGCTACGAACCCCGGAGAGCGTGGCGAACGCGCCCAGCATGATGAACTCGCCATGAGCCAGGTTGATGATGCCCCGCATTCCGAAGATGACCGCGAGCCCGATGGACACCAAGAGCAGGATGGAGATCCCTGAGAAGAGATCGAAGCCGAGGTTGAAGAGTCGGTCAAGGGCCATTTAATCGGAGTCTCCCAGGATGCGCTCCGGAGGGCGAGAAACTGGCAAAGAGCCCGGCGGGGAGGGTGCTCGGCACCCTCCCCGCGGGTGGCAGGGCCACTCCCAGCCCGGAGGGGGGCAGGCTTAGTTGGGAGTGAACTGCTCGTTGGTGTCCGGATTGGCAATCAGGTCGCACGACTCTTGCTCGAACGACGGCGGGATGTTGTCAAAGGTCTCGAAGACGTCGAAGCCCCCGGAATCATTGGTGCGGGCCAGACTCACCGGTTGGACCATGTGGTGGGATCCGCCGTCGAGGGCCACTATGCCCTTGGGGCTGTCAAAGCTGACTCCGCTCTCAAGCTGGGCGATGACGGCGTCGCGCTCCAGGGTTCCGGCGGCATTCACCGCGTCGGCCCAAAGATGCCAGCCCTCCCACACGTAGACCGCCAAGTCGGTGATATAGGGGTAATCGTCGCCGTATTCGGCCTCCCAGGCGGCCACGAAAGCCCTGTTCTGCGGAGTATCGAGCTCCTCGAAGTATGGGTAGGCCACGATGATGTTCTCGGCGGAAACGGGATCGAGGGCCACTTGCTCGTTGCCGAGCCCGAAGGTCGTGGACACCACAGGGATGCTCTCGTTGACGCCGGCAGCGGCATATTGGCTGTAGAACGACATGTGGGCGCCGCCGACGAGCAAGGACATCACCGCATCAGGTTCCGCGCTCTGCACGGCAGAGATGGTCGTGCCGAATTCGGCGACATCAAGCGGGAAGAAGTCCTCGCCCACGATCTCGCCGCCGTGCTCTGCGGCGTAGTGCCTCACCCAGTCAGCGGAGATCTGGCCGTAGTTGTAGTCGGCGGCCAGGATGTACATACGGGGTCCGATGTTCTCGATCGTCCAGGGGATGAGCACCTGAAGCTGCTGGGTGGGCACAACCCCCGTGACAAAGGTGTTGCGATCGCACACACCGCCCTCGTAGAGAACGTTGTAGAAATACAACAGCTCAGCCTCGCCAAATGTCGGTCGAATCGCTTCTCGGGACGCGCTGGTAATGCCGGCGTGCACCACGGCGAGGTCTTCGGCGACGAGCCGGTCGGCGCCGGTGATGTACTCGTTCTGATCCGACTTGGAGTCGAGGGCGACGAGCTCGAGTTGGCGGCCGAGCACACCGCCCTTGGCATTGATGTCGGCGATGGCCAGACGGGTGGCATCGACCATGGGCGTGCCGTAGATGTTCAGAGGACCGGTCTCGTCGAGCAGGCTCCCCACTCTGATCGGCTCGCTGGTGCTCTCGTCGGCGCTCGGCGCTTCTTCTTCCTCGTCGCTGCTGGCCGGAGCCTCGGTTGGCTCCGGCTCAGGTGCGGGATCATCCTCGGCGGGCGCGGGTTGCTCCACCTGGCTGGCTTGGTCTCCGGCAGGCTCGGTCTGGTCATCGTCATCGTTGCCGCAAGCCGCGGCGAACAGAGCAAACGCGAACAAGACTGCGGCGATCCGCAGCCACCGACTCCTAATACGGTGTTCTCTTGGAGCATTCATTGGCAGTGCAATTCCTTCCTTGAGCTGGGGACCCCGAAATCCGGCAACCCCAGGTGGCTGCTTTCGAGCACGAATCACTCGAATGAAGCCCAAAGTTGTGCAACCCGAGTTCACCGCGACCTCGGATGTCTCGTAACCCGCGATTGCAGGATTGGAGCCAACTACCCGCGAATGAAGGTTGGCCGCAGGTTCGAGGGCGCTTGAGGGTGTGAATCCTGAAAGGGGGCCACCATGTTGACGCGAGACAGCTACGAACAGCTTCGCTCAACGTTTTCGCTCGACGTGCCGCCGCGATTCAACTACGTCCGTGATGTCGTTGACCGCTGGGCCTCATCTCAACCTGACAAGCTCGCTCTTATCGCCGTTGAGCCCGATGGGACCACGGCGAACCGGTACACGTTCGCCGACATTTCGACCCGAGCTTCCATAGCCGCCGACCTGCTCGCCGAACTAGGTGTCAAAAAGGGCGATCGGGTCTTTATCATGTTGCCGCGAATCGTGGAGTGGTACGACGCATTGCTCGGCTGCATCAGGCTGGGAGCGATCCCGATGCCCGCCACGATGCAGCTAACGGCCAAAGACGTCGCGTATCGCGTCCAGAAGGCCGAGGCATTGGTGGCCATCACCGATGGCGAAGGCTTTGCTGCCGTGACAGCAGCATTGGGCGAATGCCCCACGGTCAATGCCCGAATCATCGTCGGAGAGCCCCGGAGCGACTGGACCTGCTACCGCGATGCTGTCCTCGTTGATCGCGCCAGCTCCGCAATTGAGGACACGGCGCCGGATGACCCGATGCTGATCTACTTCACCTCCGGCACTGAGTCCTATCCGAAGATGGTGCTTCACACCCAGGCCTCTTACGGCATAGGCCACGAGATCACTGCACGCTTCTGGCACGATCTGGGCGAATCCGATATCCACTGGACGGTCTCGGACACCGGATGGGCGAAGGCTGCCTGGGGCAAGCTCTTCGGCCAGTGGCGCCTCGGTGCTTCCGTGTTGATGTGGAACATCATCGGCAAGCCCGACTTCGACCGCATGCTCCGCATCATCGGCGAGCAAGGCGTCACCACCCTCTGCGCGCCGCCGACGCTGTACCGGGCGTTTGCCCAGATGGACCTCTCGCAGTATGAGCTGTCGGGACTCCGGCACTCGACTGCTGCCGGAGAACCGCTCAACCCCGAGGTCATCAAGGTCTGGCACAACGCCACGGGACTCCAAATCTACGACGGCTATGGGCAAACAGAGACCGTGAATATCGTCGCAAATATTCCGGGCATCGAGGTGCGCCCCGGCTCGATGGGCCTCCCTGCTCCCGGTTTCGACGTCCAGATCGTCGACGACGACGGAAATATCGTGAACGACGGCGACGAGGGCAATATCGCAGTACGCATAGAGCCCGAGCGCCCCGTTGGCTTGTTCAAGGAGTATTGGCGCGACCCGGAGAAGAACGCGCAGGTGTTTCGCAACGGCTGGTATCTCACTGGAGACCGGGCCACTCGTGACCGCGACGGCTACATATGGTTTGTGGGTCGCGCTGACGATGTGATCTTGTCATCCGCTTATCGCATCGGGCCGTTCGAGGTGGAGTCGGCTCTGCTCGAGCATGCCGCCGTGGCCGAGGCAGCGGTGGTAGGGAGGCCAGACCCGGCGCGTGGGGAAATCGTCAAGGCATTCGTCATCCTTGCCGACGGATTCCTGCCCACCGCAGAGCTGGGCGAACTGCTCAAGGAGCACGTGAAGGCCACAACAGCACCGTACAAGTACCCACGTGAAATCAAGTTCGTCGACGAACTGCCCAAGACCGTCTCAGGCAAAATAAGGCGAGTTGAGCTCCGCGGGCAGTAGTCGGAAAATCAGGTGGCTTGGCGCTATTCGGCGACCAGTCTCGCCTGGATCATGTTGGTGCCGTCGGCGGCAGCTTGCACCTGAATCGAATCCGCGCCCGAGTGGAGATGCTGCCTCATTGTCGCAATCAACTCATCCACCTCAGGGCCGCTCGATGCTGTGCCGCCATCGTGTTGCACAGTGAGCACGAGCTCGCTGGCCCCGAATTCTGCGCAGAGAATGGTGATTTTGACGTCGGCCTGGGTCTCCAGCCAGCGCAAGATGACCCGTGCCAACTGCACGGCAGGAAATTCGAACGGCGCGATTGCCTCGCATGCTGTGCCCTGGAAAATTGGCTGCGACCACACCCCTGTTCGAGTTGAATAGTCTTGGAGCTCTTGCAGCAGGGCGACGGGAAGCGCTTCGTCATAGGTCTGCGGCGACAGAACGTGAAGGGCCCGGCGGAGGTTCCCGGCCGCGTCTTGAACCTGCTGTTCGATCTGTTCGGCCAATTCGAACAGGGCCGAATTGTCGCCTCCCGCAGCTCGTAGTTGTGTGGCTGACACACCCATGCTGAACAGCAATTGGCCGACTTCGTCGTGAAGGTCACCGGCAATGCGATGGCGCTCGGTAGCCACCAAGTATTTCATGATCGCCTCGGTTCCAATCGCTGCCCTGAAGGCTGGTGCTGAAGCGTCTGCGGCCTGTCGCATTACTCGCAGCGATCGGTCTCCGATGCTTCCAACGGAGCGAACGCCGGCGTAGAGCACGCCGAGCACATCATCCCCGCTGGCCACGGGAACCGCGGCTATGCCGCCAATCCCCTCGCCCCTTGAGACAACGTCGACAAAGTCTCGGGTGATCTGAGGATCAGTGGCGTAGTCCTCGACGACAATCGAGCCGCCCGTTGACATCACTCTTCCCCCCAGCCCTTGCCCGGCGCAGAAACTGAGCTGATCGAAGTCTCTCGTCCGAGTTCCCCGCGAAGCCTGCATCGACATCGATGTTGACGACGGCGCATCGCAAACCGCGACGCTGGTCAGCGGCAGCCCGAGACACTCGGTAAGCATCTCGACCGTTTGCTCGGCTTGAGCCCGGACATCAACCATCCCTGCAAGTGAGTAGGAAAGACGGCGAAGAAGATCGACGACTTCATCATCGGCGCGGGGCTCACCAGTCATAGCAGTCGCAACTGTCTGGCCGTCGCCAAGGCCTCGATCCGATTGCGGGCGTGCAACTTGGTGAGCAGCGATTGGATGTAGGAGCGGACGGTGTTTTCGGCCAGATGCAATTCGGTCGCGATCTCTTTACTGGTCAGGCCGAGGGCCATGACACACAGCACCTCGTATTCCCGCAGGGTCAGCGATTCGTAGAATCCTCCGTTCTTGCCCAGCGAGACTGCTCGCGTGTGGGGATCTTCCACGAGTGAGGGATCGACGAACAGCTCGCCGGCGAGCACTTTCCTCAGCGCATCGACGAGGTTGCTGCCATCCTTGAGCACGACTCCCACCGCGCCGGCGTTCAGACACGCCCGAAGGGGCTCGCGGTCGTCGAACGCGGTGTGGATCAGGATACGGGAATGGCCTGACACGTCGGTCAGTGATCGGCACAGATGCGGGGCGAAGTTGTCGCCGAGCTTCAAATCCAAGATGACCACATCGGGCGCCAGCGACTTCGCCAACTCAACACCGTCTGCGCCCGTCATCGCCTCGCCGACCAATGTCAGATCAGGCTCGTTCGCCAAGAGCTGCCGCACGCCGTCGATCACTACGGGGTGGTCGTCGATCACCAACACTGACGCACCCATTACGCGGCCTCAAGCGGCAGCGAGATCCGAACGATCGTCCCGCCGTCCTCTCCTGCCGCCACTTCGAGGTCACCGCCTTGGCGCTGCGCCTGTCTCAGGATCGAGGCGAGTCCCCAATGGCGATCACCGCGCGGAATGACTTGCAGCTCGAAATCATCGGGCAGCCCGCGGCCGTCATCTTGGATTACCAACGAAACCCTGGTTGCCTCAAAGTGAAGCGTCACCACCACGAGCGATGCAGATGCGTGCTGCTCGATATTGAATAGCGCCTGCCGCGCTGCGCCGATGAGCGCCGCTTCGGCTGGTGTGGGCAGCGGGCGCATGTTGCCTCGGACCATGAGGTGGACCTTGAGGTCCGATCGCGACTGGAGGTCGTCGGTCTCGCGTTGCAAGGCAACTGCTACTGCCTCTGTCTGCGAGCTCGGCGCCATAACCTTGAAGGCTTCGCGCATGCGCTTTGTCGCTTCTTGCGCCTGTTCTTCGATCCCCACTGCTACCTGGGCCAAGTGCTCATCTCCACTGTCGCGGAGGCGTTGTGCTGCGACGCTGATCGAGAAGAGGAGCTGGCCAACGTCATCATGCAAATCACTGGCAATCCGCTGGCGCTCCGCATCAACTCGCTGTTGTATCGCAGTCGAAGCGCGAATCGATGCCGCCATCATGGGAGCGATATTTGCGGCGGCTTCGGCGAGAATGGTCTTGGCGCGATCACCGATAGAACCAATGGATCGGATCCCTCCGTAGAGAATTCCCACCAGTTCGGTGTCGTACTCAACGGGAACCGCCAGCATCCCGCCGAGTCCCTCGGCATTGACGACATCTACGAAGTGATTCGTGATCCGGGGATCGTCGGCGTAATTCTGCACCTCGATCTGTCGCCGCTCGACCATCACCCGGCCACCGAGTCCTTTTCCGGTTGAGACTTGGACTTGGCGAAATCGGTCGTTGCGGGCCCCGTGTACGCCCCGCATGGCAAACAGGGATGAGCCTTCTCGAACCGCAACCGATACGAGCGGAAGGCCCAGTATCCGATAGAGATCGACTGCGGTCCTCTGGGCGAGGGCCCCAGGGTCCAAGAACCCCACCAAATCCTCGCTCAGCAGGGCAAGTCGCTCAAGGTCGTCAGCATCCGCCAGTTCGATTGCGCCTAGGTACTGCATCCGGCTCGGGCCTTCTGGGCCATTGGTGACAAGGCGAAACCGCCCACATGGTTCTCATAGGCGCGCCCGACTCTCAAGAGCGTCGCCTCGTCCCACTGCTTGCCGACAATGCTCATGCCAACCGGCATCCCTTGTCCACCGGCGACGGGAATCGTCAGATCCGGATTGCCGGTCACATTCGACACCGAAGTGTTCGGGATCATCTCTAGGGCCCTTGCCACGTACTCGTCGACTGGGGCATCGCTCGATGGGATGGCTTTGGCGGCGAACGGCAGAGTCGGATAGCAGAGGACATCGTACTTCTGGAGGGCGCGATCCACAGCGGCGTTGATCTGGGGCCGCACATTGGAGGCGCGGGCGTAAGCGCCGCCACCGGTGCGGTCGGCCATGTACTCCGCGCACAAGATCACAAATTTCAAGGTCTGCGACACAAGGTGGGCTTTGGATTCCCACCCGCGCTTGGTGTACTCGATCTGCTCAGGATCGAACAGGCCTCTGTAGTTCATGCCGTAGCCGTTGCCGCGGATCATCTGCCACATCGCTCCGTCAGTGGCAATGACATTCCAGACGTGCAATGCGTCGCGGTGCTCGGGCATGGAGAAGGTCTCAACGGTGGCGCCGAGGTCCGCGAGACGACTCGCGCTGGCTTCGACAATCGAGTCTGAGACAGGATCGCTGAGGTTCTCCCATCCGAACCCTTCCGACACGACGCCCACTCTCAGGCCTTCGATTCCGTCTTCGATTCCCTCGGCATAGTCGATGCCAAAGAGGGCATTGGGTTGGCGGGGATCGTTGCCGTCTGGACCGGCAATGGCTGTCAAGAACGTTGCGAGATCGCTCATGTTTCGGGCCACTGGGCCGACATGATCGATGGTCCACTCGATGGGGTAGATGCCGGTGTACGGCACGAGGCCGAACGTGGGCTTCAGCCCGCAAGTGCCTGAGAACGCCGACGGAATCCTGATCGAACCGCCCTGGTCAGCGGCGATGGCCATGTCGACTTCGCCGGCGGCAACCAATGCGCTGCTTCCGCCGGACGAGCCTCCGGCAGTCTTTGACGTATCCCACGGGTTCCTGATCGGAGCGAGGGCTGAGGTGTGGCTGGCGCCCGAGAAGCAAAGGTCTTCGCACGCGGCCTTGCCGATGATTCTTCCGCCCGCGTCAAGGATTCGGCGAACGACAGACGCGTCGACGGTGGGGACATAGCCCTCAAGGATCCGCGACCCATTCATCATGGGAACTCCCGCCACAGCGGCGTTGTCCTTGATGGCGAAGGTCTTGCCGGCAAGCGGGCCTGTTTTCTTCTCCTGGATGTCGCATTTGACGTACCAGGCTCCCAGTTCGTTGTCGGCGTCATCGGGCCTATTGCTGTCGCGGATGGGTGCCGAAGCTCTGGACTCGTCATACATTGCGTCGACATGGTCATAAGAGCCCAAGGCACCTGCCACCAGCGCCTGGTGAATCTCGAGTTGATCTTGTCCAAGGCCGAGGCCCCACCGGTCGGCTATTGCTCGGAGCTCATCAAAATCAGGTGTCGGAATAGCCATATGCGCTCCTCTAGTCTTGACCCCAAGCCCACTTGTTTGATCAAACGTAGTTGTGGGAGGGAATACGTCAAGACCCGCGATTGCAGGTATCAGATGGGAGCAGTTCGCCTGGCTCCAAACTCAGTCGTGGCTGGTGACGCCCCCGTCAACGATGAGGGTGGTGCCGGTTACGAAGCCGGCCTCATCGGACATCAGGAAGCGGACTGCCTTGGCGATGTCTTCGGGGATGCCCACCCGGCCCAGCGGGGACTTTTCCACGCAGGCGGCCTTGGTCGGGGCGTCAGCCATCATCTGGGCCGTCATCGGCGTTTCGATGTAGCCAGGGCACACCGCGTTCACCCGGATGCCGTCGGGGCCGAGGTGGTTGGCCAGCGACTTGGTTACCCCCACCACGCCGTGCTTGGAGGCGGTGTAGGACGGAATTGTCGGGCTGCCCACCACCGACATGATGGAGCCGATTCCCACAATGGCCGACCCCTCATGGCTGCGCAGGTCGCCCAACAGGGCCTTGGCCACGAACACCTCGGCCCGCAAGTTCACCCCTAGCACCGAGTCCCAGATCTCTTCAGTGAGATGGTCGATGTCCATGGCGGTCACGATGCCAGCAGCATGGACCAGGCCTCCGATGCTGCCCAGCGCCTCCCGGGCGGAGGTCACCGCGACGGCCACCGCCGCGCTGTCGGTCACGTCCAAGCCAACCGAGTGGGTTGCCACCCCGCAGTCGGCTGAGATGGAGGCCGCCGCTTCGGCCGCCCCCTCGCCGTTGAGGTCCCACAGCGACACCGGTCGTCCAACCTCGGCAAGGGCGCGAGCACAGGCTCGACCTATTCCGGACCCCCCACCAGTGACCACGACCCCGGTATTCGGCGACATATCCAAAGCAGACATGGCGGACACCCTACGCGGTGGCCGGGATGAAGATGACTTCAATCGAGAGGCCGAAAGCGCCTAATCGTGCAGGCCGCACTCGGTTTTGTCGGTGCCAGCCCAGCGGCCGGAGCGGGGGTCGTTGCCGGGGGCCACTGGTTTGGTGCAGGGCATGCAGCCGATTGAGGGATAGCCCCGCTCCAACAGAGGATTGAACGGAACCCGGTGCTCGGCCATGTAGTCGTTCACCTGCTCGTCGGTCCAGGTGGCGATGGGGTTCAGCTTCACCAGACCCCGCAGGTCGCGCACCACGATGGGGGCCGATGCCCGGGTGACGGCCTCCACCCGGCGAAGGCCGCTCATCCAGGCCGCCTTGCCGGCGAGCGCCCGGTCGAGTTGGCCGGCCTTGACCGCGGAGCAGCAGTTCTCTGGGTCCATGTTCCAGAGATCGGGGTCATGGCGGGCCACGGTCATGAGCCGCAGGTTCAGGCCGTAGTGGCGCCGCACCCGCTCGACCGTCTCCAGCGTCTCGGGGAAATGGAAGCCGGTGTCGATGAACACCACCTCGATGGCCGGGTCCACTTTCACGGCCAAATCGATCAGCACGGCATCAGTCATCGACGCGGCCAGCGCCAAGTGGGGAGAGAAGTTGTCCACCCCCCACTGGATGACCTTTTCCGCAGGCAAGTGCTCGAACTCCTCGTTGAGAGCAGCTAGTTCTGCGTCGGTAAACGACGGAACAGTCAGGTTGGGCATTCAGAGTCGCCAATCGGGGTGCAGGTTGCGGAAGAGCTCAGGTGGCGCATTCCGAGTCGCCGATCACCGCTTCATAGGGGCCAGTCTCGTCGTAATCGACGTAGAACTCGGGTCCGTCGTCGGGCAAGGGGAACTCGTCCAAGTCGGTCAGCGTCTTGCCCACCTCACGGGATCCGCCCTTGCGCTCCAGCCAGTGGCGGAACTCTTCCCCGGCTTCCCTCTCGGCGGTGAATTGGCGCACCACCCGCACCACCGCTTCGGGAGCATTGCGGGCGGGAAGACGCAGGGCCTTGGTGCCGAAGTGGATCTGCGAGTCGCCCACATAGCCGCCGAGCAGCATCTGGTAGCCCGGCGCAGAGCGGCCGTGAGCCCGGCGTTCGGCCCCGAAGAATCCGATGTCGGAGGCGTGGTGCTGGCCGCACGAGTTGGTGCAGCCGGAGATGTTGATCCGCAAACCGCCCACCTCGGCCAAACCCTCTTCGTCTAGGCGATTGCCGATGGCGTCGGCCAACCCCCGCGATTGGGTGACGGCCAGGCTGCAGGTGTCGGCGCCGGGGCAGGCCACCACGTCTCGCAGCAGCTCGGCACCGGCCTCGGCCATGCCGATGGCCGACAGCGCCTCGAAGAGCCGGGGCAGCTGGTGCTCGCTCAAGTCGCGGAAGACGATGTTCTGGCGATTGGTCACCCGGCACTCTGCACCCAGCTCCCGCTGGATGTCGGCCAGGGAGTCGAATTGGTCGGCGGTGATGTCGCCCAGCCGAGCCCAGGCATAAGCCGACACCGTGCCCTTGGCCGCGCCCCGCACCACATTGGCCTGCTCCCACTTCTCGTAGGGTGCCCGGCCGCCGATGGACACCGGAACCCCTTGGCCCACCGGGGTGGCCTCCACCTCGGCATGGCGCCCGGCGGGGGCGTCGCCGTGGACCTTCACCAGGTCGGGGATGCCGCCGGGCCAACTTGAGGAGGCCAGCAGGAACTTGCGCTCCCGGAAGATGCGGCGCTGAAGCTCCTCGAAGCCCAGTTTCTCCACCAGCCACTTCATGCGGGCCCGCAGCTTGTTATCGCGGTAGCCGTCGTGGTCGAACACCCGCAGGCAGGCTTCGATGGTGGGAAGCAGATCTTCTCGGGAGGTGAAGTCTTCCAGAGCCAGCGCGGGGTGGGGGTTGGCCCCCAGGCCGCCGGCCACGAACACCCGGAACCCGGCCTCGACTCCGCCGTCCACCTCCCGGGTGGCGGCAATGATGCCCACGTCGTTGAACATGGCCTGGCCGCAGTCGGTGGCGCAGCCCGAGAAGTTGATCTTGAACTTGCGGGGCAGGCGCTGGGCGTAGGGGTGGCGAAGGAAGTGCAGCGCGGTGGCCCGGGCCCAGGCGGTGATGTCGAGTACCTCGTGGGGGCAGGCGCCGGCCAGGTGGCAGCCCTGCACATTGCGAACAGTGTCGCCGCAGGCCTCCCGGGTGGTGAGCCCCACCGAGGCCAGCACCCGCATCACGTCGGGAACGTCGTCGATCTGCACGTAGTGGAATTGGATGTTCTGGCGGGTGGTGATGTGGCCCCATCCCCGGGAGTAGGTGCGGGCGATGTGGGCCAGGGCCTCGAAGTGCTCAGGGTGGGCGATGCCAGCGGGGATCTTGACCCGCACCATCTGGTTGGTCCCGCCCTGGCGCTGGCCGTAGACGCCGTTGTTCAGGCGGAACACCCGCATCACGTCTTCGGGGATCTCCCCGGCCTTGTAGCGGGCCAGCATCCGCTCAAACTTGTCGATGTCGGCTTGCTGAGCGGGGTCGATTACCGCGGTGTTGTCGATCTGGACCGTGACCATCGGGCTCTCTTCTTCGGTGTATGGGATTTGGGTGGGGTTCAGGCGGGGAACTAAATCGGACTACTTTGATCCGATTAGTTGTTTATCAGGGTAGCGGCCTGAAATCAAATCCCGAGTGATTTGATCTGATTTATCCGAAAAAGGAAATTGTCGCCGCGTCAGTCGCTGAGCCGCTCGGCCAGTCGGAAGGCCAATTCGAGGCTCTGAGGGCCGTTGAGCCGGGGATCGCACATGGTCTCGTAACGGAGTTCCAAGTCGTCGTCGCTGATGGCCTCGGCCCCGCCCACGCATTCGGTCACGTCATCCCCGGTGATCTCCACATGGATGCCACCCGGCCAGGTGCCAGCCTCGGCATGGGCGGTGAAGTAGCGGTCGATCTCGGCCATCACGTCCTCGAAGTGACGGGTCTTGCGCCCGCCGGCGGTGGTGTAGGTGTTGCCGTGCATGGGATCGCATTCCCATAGCACCGGGTGGCCGGCATCGCGCACCGCAGCCAACAGCGGAGGCAGCACTTCGGACACCTTTTTGGCGCCCATGCGGCTGATGAGGGTGAGTCGGCCGGGTATGCGATCCGGGTTGAGAACCTCGCACAGCTCGAGAACCTCAGCCGGCGATGTGGTGGGCCCGAGCTTGCAACCCAGCGGGTTCTTGATGCCCCGCATGAACTCCATGTGGGCCCCGTCGAGCTGGCGGGTGCGCTCGCCGATCCACAGCATGTGGGCCGAGCAGTCGTACCACTGGCCGGTGATGGAGTCTTGACGGGTGAGGGCCTGCTCGTAGTCGAGCACCAGCGCCTCGTGGCTGGTGTAGAAGTCCACTTGATGCAGCTCGGGGGCGTCGGTGGAAATACCGCAGGCGCCCATGAACCGCAGGGCGGCGTCGATGCCGTCGGCCACCTTCTCGTAGCGCCGCCCTTCGGGGCTGGCCGCGATGAACTCCTGATTCCACATGTGGACCTGGCGGAGGTCGGCGTAGCCCCCTTTGGTGAAGGCCCGCAGCAGGTTGAGGGTGGACGCCGACTGGTGGTAGGCCCGCACCAGGCGCTCGGGATCGGCGACCCGGGAGTGCTCGGAGAAGCTGATGTCGTTCACCATGTGGCCTCGGAAGGAGGGGAGCTCCACGTCGTCCACCACCTCAGTAGACGACGATCGGGGTTTGGCGAATTGGCCGGCGATCCGGCCGATCTTCACCGTGGGTACACCGGCGGAGAACGCCAGCACCACGGCCATTTGCAGGATGACCTTGAGCTTGTCGCGGATGCTGTCGGCGGTCACGCCGTCGAACGACTCGGCGCAGTCTCCGGCTTGGAGAACGAAGGCCCGGCCGGCGGCGGCCTCGGCGAGCTGGCTTTGGAGCTGGCGGGCCTCCCCGGCGAAAACCAGCGGAGGCAGCCCGGCGAGGGTTTCGAGCACTATGTCCAGCGACGTCTGGTCGGGCCACTGCGGCTGCTGGGCTGCTGGCCGATCGCGCCAAGACGCGGGTTGCCAGGCGCTCGGGATACTGCTGGCCGCTTCGACTGGGGCCGAACTCATGGCAAAATGCTCGCCTGTCGCCGGGTATTGGGCAAACTGAATTTCTGCGGGCGGCTACGCGGCGTCGATGTCCAGCAGCTCGGCCCGGGCTCGTACCGAGTCCAGCGATCGACCGATGATGCGTCGGATGGCCTCTGAAGTCAGCCCCAGCGCTTCGCCGATCTCTCGGTAGCTGTGCTTTTCCCCGTCGATGAGCCCGTAGCGCATTTCCACTGCGAACCGGGCCCTTTCGTCCAGATCGCTGAGCAGCCCAGCCAGCGTGGCCGACTGGTCGGCGACCAGCGCCAGATCTTCGGGGCCGGGACCGCCATCGGGCTGGAGGTCCACCAGTTCGCTGTTGTTGTCGTCGCCCACTGTTGTGTTCAACGATGTGAGCGAGGTGAGCCGATGGAGTAGGGCGTGCTCAGAGTCGAGCTCTTCACCGCCCCCGGTGGCTTGGCGTATCGCAGCCCGTAGGCTGGCGGCACGCTCGCCGGGAAGCCGGATCAGATTGGCCTTCTGGTCGAGTGCCCGGCCGATGGATTGGCGGATCCAGAACGTGGCGTAGGTGGAGAACTTGAACCCTTTGCGCCAGTCGAATTTCTCCACTGCCCGGTCTAGGCCCAGGTTTCCCTCTTGGACCAGGTCGAGCAGCTCCATGCCGGTGGGCAGGGGGTACTTCTTGGCCACGCTCACCACCAAGCGAAGGTTGGCTCGAATGAAGCGCTCCTTGGCCTTGGCTGCTTCCCGCACTTGGGTGTGCAGCCGGGGATTGCTTTCTCCGGCGTCCAATCGTTCCTGGGCCTCGCGGCCCCGCTCGATCGTTTGGGCAAGCCGTACTTCGTCTTCTTTGGTGAGGAGCGGCACCAAGCCGATTGCGTTGAGGTATTGGCCTGTTGAATCGTCCATTTTTTCCTGTCTTGTTGTCTTCATGAACTGCAACCGATTTGCCCCCTCATTTGTTCCCGGTTGCCTTTCACTATTGACTCGCGAAATTACCGTTGGGTTGCACTGATGCCCGCACGAATTATTCGGCTCGCGGCTGCTCGGGGGGTAACAAGGAACTGGCCCTAGGTTTCGTACACTGCAAACTGTGAGCCACATCGGGATTTTCGGGGGCACGTTCGACCCCGTACATGTCGGTCACATCGCGGTTGCCGTTCGGGTGCGAGCAGCGCTAGAGCTCGATCGGGTTGATCTGGTGGTAGCTCACGAGCCGTGGCAAAAGCTGGACCGACCCCAGCTCAGTCCGGCTCAGGATCGATTGGCCATGGTGGAGGCTGCGGTTGAGGGCATTGACGGGGTGGCGGCCTCATCGGTGGAGATCGACCGGGGTGGGCTTACCTACACGGTGGACACCCTGGAGGCCTACCGGGCCGCCGACCCCGATGGCTCCCTGTTCCTCATTCTGGGCAGCGACGCCGCCGGAGGCCTGGACACTTGGCACCGTTATGAGGAGATGGCCGAGATGGCCGAAGTGGTGGTAGTGGACCGGCCTGGTGCTATGGGGGAGCGCCCGCCGGTAGCCCACCGGGTGGTGGACTGTCCGCTGGTCGACCTGTCCAGCACTCAGGTGCGGGCGTGGGCTGACGCCGGTCAGCCGCTCGACGGCCTGGTTCCTCCCGCCGCGCTGGCCTACTGCCGCCAAAAGAGACTGTATGGGTGATTCCACGCCAAGCGCCGGTGGCGCAGTGCCGAGGAAGGGATCGCCACGCTGGTGGCGCTGGGGCTGGCCGCTGCTGGTGTTGGGTCTAGCCGCCGCGGTGCCGCTGCTGGTGTGGCTGGGGTGGTCGGCCATTTCCAGCAGCAGCGACGGCACGGAGGTGGGCGCCCCGGTCGATCCCGCCGCCCCCGGATACGAGGCTTTTGTAGACCCCACGCCCACGCTGCTATTGATCCATGCCAACGGCGAACTTCTCCACGGGGTCACACTGCTGGCGCTGACTGACCCCAGAGTCGAAGGGGCGGTTCTGTTCATTCCCCCTGAGACGTTGACCTCTGGAGGGTCGATTAGCGAACGCTGGGTCGAGTCGGCCAGCGCGGGAGTAGCCGACTCGATTGCCGAGTTGTTGGATATCCGCCCCGGCGAGACGCAGGTGGTGGACGATGGCAGCTGGGCGGCGTTGGTGTCGGCGGTGGAGCCTATTGCCTTCATCAGTGCTGTTCCGCTCGTTGGGCCTGATGGGGAGACCCGGTTCGGGGCCGGTCTGGTGAACTTGGCCGCGGCCGATGTCGGGCCTTATTTGGCAGGGCGCAGCCCGGGCGAGTCGCCGTTCGATGCCTTGTCTCGTCACCTGTCGTTCTGGGGGGGTTGGCTGAGGCAGGTAGGGGAGTCGACCGCGCCCAACGTCATTCCTGGCGAGACTGACCGAGGGATGGGCCGATTCGGGCGGGCCCTCGCTGCGGGTGAGGTGTTCATGAGCACGATCATCGGGGGGGTCGATGACAGTGGGGCAGTGGTAGTGAATCCGGAGCGGGTTGGCAGGCAGGTGAGGGAGGTCATCCCGTTTCCCATCTCGGCTTCGAGCGGGAGCTTGCCCAGAGTTCGGTTGCTCAACGGCGTTGGAGACCTTGAGCTCACCAAAACTGCGGCTCGAGAGCTCAGCCGGGCCGGTGCGCAGATCACGCGGATCGGAAATGCCGCGGAGTTCGGATGGGAAACCACCAAAGTCGCCTATCACGACGTTGGCTTCGCCGCCTACGCCGAGGCTTACCGAGACGCCTTGGGCGCCGGTTCGGTCATCGCCGAAGAGCTGCCCAATGCCTCCGCTGATATCACGGTGACCTTCGGCGCAGATTTCTCCCATCTGCTGACGGGAGATGGTTAGAGTGAGAGCGTGATGCCTGCATGAGCGCAAAGCCCGCCCCACGACAATTGCGGACAATGACGTGATCGCCACATGAGCGTCAGCACCGCTGACAAAGCGGTCGTGTGGGATTGGGTAAAGGCCGCAGCGGCCGCGGCGGAAGAGGGTCCCGGCGCTGACACAGTCATCATTGATGTGGGCGACGTGCTGGTAATCACCGATCACTTCGTGATCACCAGCGGCGCCAATACCCGGGCAGTGCGGGCGCTGGCCGAGCGGATCGAGGAAGCAGTGGATCTCGGCGGCGGCCCCAAGCCCATCTGCATCGAGGGGCTGTCGGATTACGAGTGGGTGCTGATGGACTACGGCGACTTCGTGGTCCACATTTTCACCGCCTCGGCCCGCGACTACTACGCCCTCGAGCTTCTCTGGAAAGACTGCCCTACCCTGACGTCAAATCCGTTGCCGTCGTAGGGGCAACCCGATACAGTGGCCACGGGTCCCCAACCCGGCTACTGGTCAGAGCATTTGGTCCCGTAGGACGCCGGGTGGGGACCCGCAGCGCGTTTGAACCCTACTGGGAAAACTGGTGTTTTCAATACTGTCAGTAATTTTCAGTCAGTTACTGCTCACGCAGAAGGCGGCCGGGGGAGGTGCCGGTTTCCTTGTCCTCTTGAATGGTGACTTCGCCGTTGACCAGCACGTAGTGGTAGCCGGAGGCCCGCTGCACTCGGCGCCACTCGCCAGCGGGCATGTCGTGGACCTTCTCGCTCGGCCCGATAGCCAGGCTGTCGAGGTCGTACACGATCACATCGGCGGCCTGGCCCGGCGTCAGGGTTCCCCGGTCGGTGAACCCGGCGCATTGGGCGGGAAGCCCGGCCATGCGCCAGTGGGCGTCCTCCAGCGAGATGATCTCCCGGTCGCGCACCCCGTTGATCAGCAGCTCGGTGGGCCACCGACCGGCGGTGAGGAAGCGGGTGTGGGCTCCGCCGTCGGACACCCCGGGCAGCGCCCACTGGTAGTTCAACAGGTCGACCAGATGGTCGGGGTTGTTGAACGAGCCTGAGGCATAGAACGTGGCGGCCAGGTTGTCGGCCACCGCGACGTCAAGCATGGCGTCCACCGGGTGGACTCCCAGATCGGCGGCGATGTCGCCCACCCGGGTCTCGGCGTAGCGCTGGTACTGCGGGCTGGCGGTCTCCAATAGCACGATGTCGGCGATCGGACAGGTGACGGCAATCGACTCTGAGTCCCGCAACGCCGGGCGGCGGGCGGGGTCGGCCAGTTTGGCCAGACGCTCCTCAACCGTGCCCAGCGTGGCCTCCCGCCACGCCTCCATGTCGTCCCACAGATTCCACTCCTCGAAGGTGAAGGCCAGTCCCACGTCGGTGGTCACAGCCTGGCCGTAGATCGGCAGGCCTCGCAGGCGGCAGCTCTCCACCCAGTCGATCTGCTTGAGGTGCTGCTCAGGCCTCTGGGCGTTGGGGGTGATCACGTTGAACAGCACCGGACGGCCGCTGATGTCGGCCAGGCGCTCATAGGTGCGGCGGTGCTCGGTGCGGGTCTCGTCGGCGGGATCGGGGGCGAAGGTGGCCTGGATAAACCCCTGGTTGCGCTCGGCCAGCACCTCAGCCAGCTGGAACAGCGTCTCGTTGGGCATCACGTCGGTGTTCATGGGGTTGCCGTCGTGGTCGCGCTGGACGTTGGAGTCCCGCAGCCGCTGCACCGACCAGCCGCCGGCACCGACGTCCATGGCCTCGTGCAGCAGCGCCCTGAGCTGGGCGTGCTCCTCATCGGTGGGCATCTCGCCGGCCTTGGCCCGCTCGTAGCCCAGCACCCAGTTGAGCGCGGGATTCAGCGGGAAGAAACTCCGCATGTTGACCGCCTTGGGGGTGCGGTCTACCGCATCCAGGAACTCGGGATAGGTGACCCAGTCCCAAGGCATGCCTGCGGCCATGGCGTCGAAGGGAATGGCCTCGGTGCGGGTCATGGTCAGCATGGCCCGCTCCCGGTCTTCGGGGGCAACGGGGGCGAATCCGAAACCGCAGTTGCCGATGACGATCGAGGTCACTCCATGCCAGCCCGACAGCGTGCAGTACGGATCCCAGAACAGCTGGGCGTCGTAGTGAGTGTGGAGGTCGATGTGGCCGGGAGCCACGATCATCCCGTCGGCGTCCAGCACCTCGTCGGCATCGGAGGCCCGGAGCCGCCCGATCTTGGCGATCTTGCCGTCTTTGACGCCCACATCGGCTCGAAGCCGCTGGGCCCTGGTCCCGTCGACCACCATTCCACCGGCAATGATCGTGTCGTACGTCGTCATTTCGTCCCCCTGGTGTGCGGTGACCTTCAGCATACTGAAGCGGCTCGAGCCCGATAATTTCGGCACCCCGTCCATGGGCAGACGGACCACTAGCGTGGCCCCGATGGAAGGCCGCCCGTGGTAGAGCCGGTCGAGCGCCGCTCCTGGCTGGCGCTGGGGGCGGCCACCGCGGCGGCGTTCATGGTGGTGGTGGACGTCTCCATCGTCAACGTGGCCTTCCCGTCGATCCAGAAGTCGCTGGATGCGTCCAATGCCGCGCTGTCGTGGATCGTGAGCGGCTACTCCATCACGGTGGGATCGTTCCTGCTGCTCTCGGGGCGCCTGGCCGACCGCCAGGGGCGGCGCAAGATGTTCAATCTCGGCCTCGTCATCTTCGCCGTTGGCTCGCTGTTCTGCGGGATAGCGCCCCAGGTGGAGGTGCTGATCGCCGCACGGGTGGTGCAGGCGTTGGGCGGATCGCTGATCATGCCGTCGTCGCTGGCCATGGTGCTGCCCGAGTTCCCCGTGTCCCGCCGCTCGGCGGCTATCGGGATGTGGGGGGCGATGGGCGCGCTGGGGGCGGCGTTCGGCCCGTCCATCGGCGCGCTGTTGATCAACGGGCTGGGCTGGCGGTGGATCTTCTACGTCAACCTGCCCATCGCCGCCCTGGTGTTTGCCGCCACCGCCCGGCTGGTGCGGGAGTCGCGCGATGAGGACACCGAGGGCCGCCTCGACGTGGTGGGGGTGCCGGTGGGCACGCTGGCCTTGGCGCTGGTGATGGTGGCCATCGTCCAAGGCGAGGGGTGGGGGTACGGCGACTACCGCATCATTGTCTTCGCCGTGGTGGGAGTGGTTTTGCTGCCGCTGGTGATCTGGCGGTCGCGCTCGCATCCCAATCCGCTGCTCGACCTGAGCCTGTTCAGCTATCGCTCGTTCTCGGCGGCCACCGCCTCCTTCGGCCTGTATGCGCTGGGGTTCGTGCCCGGGTTCTTGATGAGCTCGCTGCTGTTGCAAGACCTGTGGGGCCTCACCGTGCTGGAGGCCGGGCTCGGGCTCACGCCGGGGCCGATCATGGCCTCGGCGCTGTCGGTTCCCATCGGGCGGATGGCCGACCGCTGGGGGCACCGATGGCTGCTGACTTCGGGGGTGGTGCTGTGCGGGGTGTCTTACGCGCTGCTGCTGGTGTGGGCGGGGGAGTCATCGGCGTACTTCTCGGTGTTCCTGCCCGCCAACGTGCTCTTGGGCATCGGCGTGGGGCTGTCCATCGCCACGTTCGTCAGCGCGGCCATGAGCGACGTCCCGCCGCCTCGCTTCGCCATCGCCAACGCCACCACCCGCACCGTTCAACAGGTGTGCTTCGCGCTGGGAATCGCCGTGGTGATCGCTCTGTTCAACTCCGCGCCCAGCGGCGACCCGCTGAGCGGATTCCAGCGGGCCTGGATCTGGGTCATCGCCACCTACGCGGCCTCGGCACTGGTGATCATGGTCGCCTTCCCCTCCGGCACCGCCCTCCTTCGGGGTGGACTGCGGGGCGGCCAATCTGGTGTGAGACGCTAAGGCCATGTCGGAAACTGTTGAGACGCGGCTGGCGGCGCTGAGCACCGAGGAGAAGGCCGACCTGGTGGCCGGCGAGGCCATCTGGACTACCAAGAGCTTCCCGGAGGCAGACATTCCCGGCATCGGGGTCACCGATGGTCCCAACGGGGCTCGAGGCGGCGGGCTCCTGGGCACCGGGACGGCAACGGCCTGCATTCCGGCCGGAGCGGTGCTGGGCGCCACCTGGGATCCCGAACTAGTGGAGCGGCTGGGCGGGGTGCTGGGCGACGAGGCCCGGGCCAAGGGGTGCCGGGTGCTGTTGGCCCCCACCATCAACCTGCACCGCAACCCTCTCGGGGGACGGAACTTCGAGTGCTACAGCGAGGATCCGATTCTGTCCGGGTTGGTGGCCGCGGCATTCGTACGCGGGGTGCAGTCCCGAAAGGTGGCCACCACTCCGAAGCATTTCGTGGCCAACGACTCCGAGTTCGAGCGCAATACCATCGACTCCCAGGTGGACGAGCGCACCCTGCGGGAGCTGTATCTGGTGCCGTTCGAGTACGCGGTGGCCGAGGGCGGCACGTGGGGGATCATGAGTGCCTACAACCGGCTCAACGGAACCTTCTGCTCGGAGAACGAATGGCTGCTCACCCAGGTGCTGCGGGAGGAGTGGGGGTTCGACGGTTTCGTGGTGTCCGACTGGTTCGCGGCCCGGTCCACCGCAGCATCGGCTCGGGCCGGACTGAGCCTGGAGATGCCCGGGCCGGGCCAGTGGTACAACCGCGGCCCGATCGGTGAGGCGCTGGCCGCGGGGGAGATGGACGAGGGTCATCTGGACCGAATCGCTGGCGACGTGCTGCGCCTGTTGGAGCGCACCGGGGCGTTGGACGGTCCCGATGGCTGTGAGCCCGGTCTGGAGCAGGAGTTGGATCGCCCCGAGGATCGAGCGCTGTTGCGGGGAGCGGCCGCGGCGGGGACGGTGCTGGTAGCCAACAACGGGGTGCTGCCGCTGGATCCGGGAATGTCAGGTTCGCTGGCGGTGATCGGCCCCAACGCCCGCAAGGCCCAGATCATGGGCGGGGGGTCGGCCACCGTGCAGGCGTATCGCAACGTGAGCCTGATGGACGCTCTGGGCGAAGAGCACCCCGATCTCGACGTGAGCTATGCCCAGGGCTGCGACATCGAGCGCTCGCTGGTGGCGCTGGCCGCCCCAATGCTGCGGGGCAAATTGCGCCTGGAGTACTTCAACGGGCACGACTGGTCGGGGCCGGTGGTGCATACCAATGAGTCGGGCTCGGGCGAGATGGTGTTCTTCGGAGAGCCGGGACCGGGAGTGAACCCCGAGGCGTTCTCGGTGCGGGCGTCGGGAGTGCTGGTGGCCGAGGACACCGGCCAGCACACCGTGGGCCTGGTTCAGCTCGGACGCTGCCGGGTATTGCTCGACGGCGAGGTGGTGCTGGACGCCACCGAGGGCGACTACGACCGGGGAGACGACTTCTTCGGCATGGGCTCAGAGGTGATCTCCGCCCCGGTGCAGCTCACTGCCGGGCAGGAGACGCCGATTGTCATCGAGTACTCCAGCCGCGACAGCTTCATGCTGTGCGGGGCTCGGGTGGGCGTGAAGTCGCAAGTGGAACGGGATCTGGTCGCTGAAGCTGAGGAGGCCGCGGCCGCCGCCGACGTTGCCGTGGTGGTGGTGGGCACCAACGCCGATTGGGAGACCGAGGGGCGCGACCGCGACTGGTTCGACCTGCCCGGCGACCAACCCGAGCTGATCCGCCGGGTGGCGGCGGCCAACCCGAACACCGTAGTGGTGGTGAACACCGGGGGAGCGTGCAACCTCGACTGGGCCGACCAGGCGGCCGGGGTATTGGTGGCCGGGTTCGGGGGCCAGGAGATGGGCTACGCGGTGGCCGACGTGCTGTTCGGTGTGGCCGACCCTGGCGGGCGCATGGCGATGACCGTGCCGGCCCGCTATGAGCACAGCCCGGCGTATCTGAACTATCCCGGCGAGAACGGGGTGGTGCGCTACGGCGAGGGCCTCTACATCGGCCACCGCTGGTTCGACGCCCGAGCCATCGAGCCCGCCGTGCCCTTCGGCCACGGGTTGTCGTACGCCACCTTCGAGTGGTCAGAGCCCCGGGTGTCGGGCGGGGGCGACACCGACCTGGCCGACCCGGTAATCCTAGAAGTCGACGTGGTCAACACCGGCGACCGACCGGGCAGCGACGTGGTGCAGGTGTACGTGGAGCCGCCGCCGTCGCTGCTGCACCGCCCGGTGCGAGAGCTCAAGGGGTTCGCCAAGGTCCACCTGGCTCCCGGCGAGCGCACCACGGCCCGAATCGTGCTCAACCGCCGGGCCTTCGCCTACTACGACCCCGGCGACCAGTCCCCGCCGGGATTGGAGATCGGCAGCCCAGTTCCCGCCGGGGAATCCAATAAGCGCACCGACCCCGGCTGGTACGTCGACCCCGGCCGCTACACCATCTGGACCGCCCGCTCCAGCGCCGACCTCGTCCACGCCGCCGAGATCAGCCTGGGTGGTTGATCTGCATCACAACTTGCGGTGGCCGACTGTTGAGCTCGCTCTCCTCCAAGGGAGCGAGAAGCTCAGTCCACTGATCCCCGAGGGACGACCCATTCGCACCTAAGGCCGGTGACCGTGGCGATGTGGTCGAAGTCGGAGTCGTAGTGCAATAGCGTGAGCTGCTCTTGTTCGGCGGCGGCTGCGATCAACAAGTCGGGGATCTTGCGACCCTGCAAGCCCCGCTCAGCCAACAGGCGCTGTGTTTGGCGCGCCCGGCGCATGTGCTCGGCGGTCGTCTCCACGAGTTCTAGTTCCGAAAGGCTGCGGGAGAGGGTGTCCCACTCCTGGGCGTTTTGGGCAGAGAATCCGATCTCCAGGTCGGTGATGCCGGCCCGGGCCGCGCGGCCGTCGCTGGCTATGGGCTCAACCACCTCTCGAATTGGAGTCCGAGACAAGCGGGTCAAAACGCTCGTGTCGAGCAGATGGGTCAGCGCCATGCGTGCTCTCGGTCGTCGAGCTCGGCGTCAGCCAGCGCATCGAGCGCGGCGGTGACCCTTGAGGCGCGAGCATGGCATGCGGCTTGGAGCGCCGCGTTGACTGTTGCCTTGATGGTGTCGGTGCCCAACTCTGCCCGGGCCGCAGAAAGAGCCTTCTCGTCGATGTCGATCAAGTGCTTTGCCACGGATGGGAGTATATACGCACCTTCAAGCGTATATACACCGGCATTACGTCGACCCCGGCGCCTACACCGTCTGGACAGCCCGCTCCAGCGCCGACCTCGTCCACGCCGCCGAGGTCAACCTAAGGTATTTATAATATAAGTCATGTATCTTCAATTATTTACAATCTTCAGGACGGTGATGTAGGGTAGCGGCATGGGAATTATTACGGTGCCAATCCAGATCTCGGCTATGGAGGGTGGGGAGTCCATCGAGGTCGAGGCGATAGTGGACACCGGCTCTTTCTACACCATGCTGCCCGACCGGCTGCTGCGCGAGCTGGGGGTGAAGCCCGTCGGCACGCGGCGAATCGATCTGGCCGACGGACGGCGGATACTCATGAACTACGGCCGGGCGTGGGTGACGGTGGAAGGCGAGAGTGAGGTGACCTTGGTGGCGTTCGGCGAGGACGATGGCCCGGTGCTGTTGGGGGCCTACACCCTCCAGGGGTTGGCCCTGGCCGTAGATCCGGCGAAAGAGCGGCTGGTTCCCTCCGAGATCATCATGTACCGAGCCGCGAGCTGACCCGCCCCGCCGAGGTCAGCTTGGGTGGTGGGTGACGGGAATCATTGTAGTTGTTTTTGCATTGCAAGTTGTTATGCTCAGTGCATGGCACAGTTGGTGACAAGGGTTGACGATGAGCTGATTGCCCAATTGGATGAGATGGTCGAGGGCGGCGAGGCCAAGTCTCGTTCGGATGCGGTCCGGCAGGCGCTCGATGTGATGCTCGACAAGCGCCGTCGCCGCCTCATCGGGGAGTCGATCGTCGAGGGCTACCGGCGCATTCCCGAGACCGAAGAAGAAATGCGCTGGGCCGAGGAGAATGGACGGGCGATGGTTGCTGAAGAACCGTGGGAGAAGTGGTGATCCCGGCCCAGTCCGACATCTGGTGGTATGAAAGTGAGGAAGCCAAGAGTCGTCCGGTGCTGGTGGTTACCCGCAACGAGGTTATTCCCGGACTGGGAAGAATCATGGTTGCTCCGATCACCCGCACGGTCCGAGGACTTTTGACAGAGGTCCCTCTTGACGTCGAAGACGGTTTGGCCTTTCCCTGCGTGGCAGCCTTCGACAACCTCCAAGTTGTCCTCAAGTCGCACTTGACAGAGCGCGTGGGAACGATTGCCCATCGTCGCTACGAGATCTGCGCCGCCCTCAACGCAGTAGCCGACTGCTGAGCGTACGGGGAGTGGAGCTGATGGGACTCGAACCCACGACCTCTTGCATGCCATGCAAGCGCTCTAGCCAACTGAGCTACAGCCCCGCGAAGAGGGAACTTTACCAGCCGTCAAAGGGCTGACCCACATGGGATAACGGTTATTGGCCTTGTCCTGAGGCTCGGTAGATTTAGCGGCGATGGACGGCTACGACCCGGCGGCTATCGAGCCCAAATGGCAGCAGCGCTGGGTTGACGACGCCACCTACGACATCGACAACGACGATCCCCGGCCGCCGTACTACGTGCTGAGCATGTACCCCTATCCCAGCGGCCCGGCCCACATCGGCCACGTTCGCAACTACACCTTCGGCGACCTGCTGGTGCGCTACCGCACCATGCAGGGCGACGGCGTGCTGTCGCCCATCGGCTTCGACAGCTTCGGCCTGCCGGCGGAGAACGCCGCCATCAAGACCGGCACCCACCCCCGAGAGCACACCGAGGCCAACATTGAGCGGTTGTCTTCGTCGCTGCGCCGCATCGGCGCGGTGTACGACTGGCGCCGGACGCTGAGCAGCCACGACCCCGACTACATCCGCTTCACCCAGTGGATCTTCCTGAAGTTCTACGAGGCCGGCCTGGTGTATCGGGCCACCGCCCCGGTGAACTGGTGCCCCGGCTGCCAGACGGTGCTGGCCAACGAGCAGGTGCTGGGCGACGGCACCTGCGAGCGCTGCAGCAACTTGGCCCAGCAGCGGGAGCTGGAGCAGTGGTTCTACCGAATCACCGCCTATGCCGAGGAGCTGCTGGAGGGCCTCGACGGCGTGGACTGGCCCAACCGGGTCAAGACCATGCAGCGCAACTGGATCGGCCGCTCCGAGGGGGCCGACTTCACCCTGCCGATTGCCGATGCCGACGGCAATCCCCGCGACGACATTGACGGGATCCCGGTGTTCACCACCCGGCCCGACACCAGCTTCGGCATGACCTTCGCAGTGATGTCCCCCGAGCACGCCCGGGTTGCCGAGCTGGTGACCGAGGATCGCCGAGCCGAGGTGGAGGCGTTCATCGCGGCGGTGGGCGAGCGCAGCGAATTCGAGCGTCTGTCGGCAGAGGGCCCGGCCGACAAGCGGGGGGTGGACACCGGCACCCGGGTGGTGAACCCGTTCACCGGACAGCCCATCCCGCTGTTTTTGGCCGACTACGTGCTCACCACCTACGGCACCGGGGCGATCATGGCCGTTCCCGGTGAGGACCAGCGCGACTGGGACTTTGCCACCGCATACGGCCTGCCCATCATCCGCACCGTGGAGCCCTCCGAGGGCTTTGACGGCGAGGCCTACACCGGCGACGGGCCGTCAATCAACAGCGACTGGCTGAACGGACTGTGGATGGATGAGGCCAAGGCCGCGGCCATCGACTGGCTGGAAGATCAGGGCATCGGCGAGCGCAAGGTTAACTATCGGCTGCGAGATTGGCTGCTGTCCCGCCAGCGCTATTGGGGCTGCCCCATTCCCATCGTGTATTGCGAGGCGTGCGGGGCGGTGCCGGTGCCCTACGAAGACCTGCCAGTAGGCCTGCCCGACGACGTGGCCTTCATGCCCACCGGTCGCTCCCCGCTGGTGGACCACCCCGGCTTCATGCACACCGAGTGCCCGAACTGCGGAGGCCCGGCCCGGCGGGAGACCGACACCATGGACACGTTCGTGGACTCCTCCTGGTATTTCCTGCGCTTTGCCGACCCCCAAAACTCCGAGCTGCCATTCAGCACCGAGGCGCTGGAGCGGTGGCTGCCGGTGGACCAGTACATCGGCGGGGTGGAGCACGCCATCCTGCACTTGATGTACGCCCGGTTCTTCACCCGGGCGCTGTCTGATCTGGGGGTGGCCCCCGCCGGTTTGCGGGAGCCCTTCCAGCGACTGTTCACCCAGGGCATGGTGCGGATGGGCGGGGGGAAGATGTCGAAGTCTCGGGGCAACCTAGTGGCCCCCGAGGACATCATCGACGCCCATGGGGCCGACGCCCTGCGCCTGGCCATCTTGCAGGTGAAACCCCCCGCCGAAGACGTGGACTGGGAGGACTTCGGCCTTGAGGGCTGCGCCCGTTTCCTGGGCCGGCTGTGGCGGCTGGCGGCGGGCACCGCCGAGCGGGCCAACCCCGCCCGTTCCGGCCCTGTCTCCGAAGCCGATCAGGCTATCGACGCGGCAACCCACCGACACATCCACCGCATCACCTCGGAGTTCGACCGGTGGTCGTACAACACCGCGGTGGCCGGTTGCATGGAGTTCACCAACGAGCTGTACCGCTACGTGCAATCCGACGACGGCCCCCACCACGACACGCTGGCGTTCGCCATCGACTCCCTGCTGCTGGTGATGGCGCCCATGGTGCCCCACATATGCGCCGAGCTGTGGGAGATGCGCCGGGGCGGCAACATCCACGGCGAGCCGTGGCCCACTGCGGATGAGGCAAAGCTGGTGCTGGAGACGGTGACCATGGTGGTGCAGGTGAACGGAAAGGTGCGCGACCGCATTGAGGTGCCCGCCGACATCGCCGACGCCGAGGCTGAGGCGCTAGCGCTGGCGTCGGAGCGGGTGCAGGGCTACCTAGTCGGCGGCGAGCCCCGGCGGGTTATCGCCCGCCCGCCCAAGCTGGTGAACGTGGTGGTCTAGCGGCCTGCCAGAAGTGCCGCTCAGACGTCCCAGACCACGTGAAGCTCTTCGGGGCCGCGGAACGCCACCCCCCGGATAAGCGGCGGATCGGCTTCGGGGTCGAGGCGCAGCCCTGGCAGCCGCTCGAGAATGGCCGGCAGCGCTACCCGCATCTCCAGGCGGGCCAGGTGCATGCCCAAGCACAGGTGCCGCCCCCAGCCGAATGCCATGTGGGGCACCGGCTGCTCACGGTCGGGATCCCAGCGGTCGCCGTCGGCATACACCCGCTCGTCGCGGTTGGCAGACGTCATGGTCATCATCAGCCGGGTACCCGCCGGTATCGGACAGCCGTCCACCTCGATGTCCTCGGTGGCCTCCCGGGTGGCTAGTGGCGCGGAGCTCTCCCACCGCAGGGTCTCCTCTATCACTTGATCGAGCAGCGACCAGTCGCCCTTGAGCCGGTCGATCCAGCCGTCGTGGGTCAGCAACGCCGTCAAGGCGATGCCCATCTCCCGGGAGGTGGTCTCGGCCCCCGCGGGCATGAGCAGCCGCAGAAACCCGTAGATGTGCTCGTCGTCGAGACGCTGCCCGTCGATCTCGGAATGGATGATGTCGCTGATCAGGTCGTCTTGGGGGTTTTGTTTGCGGTCTTCCACGATGGGGGAGAGGTAGTCGCGCATGGCCTGGGAGGCCTCATGGCCTACTTCTGGATACAGGGGGCCGGCGCTCACCTGCTCGGACCACAGCCGAAACTGGTCGGCGTCATCCAGCGGCACCCCCATGATCCCGGCGATCACCCGGGTGGGGAACCGCTGGGTCAGCTCGGCCACCAGATCGGCCCGCCCCCGAGGAGCGATGCCGTCGAGCAGCTCGTTGACGATGGGCGCCACCAGCTCGGTCTCCCAACGGGCCAGCGCCGAAGACCGAAACGCCTTAGACACCAGCCCCCGATAGGCGGTGTGCTCGTCGCCGTCCATCCCCAGCATTAGCGGCCCCATGAACGGGGTCATCGACTCGGCCACCACCCGGGTGGAAAACACCGCGCTGTTGCGCAGCACCTCTTCGGTATGGTCGCGGCGGTACAGGTTCAGGATTCGCCCGCCGAATCCGTCGTCGCGCACTTCCGGAGGCTCGGCTCGGCCCCGGTCCCACTCCTTGTGGGGGTTGATGGCGGCCTCTTCGGCCTGGGCCAAACCTTCGTGAAAGTCCGACGGATCCTGTGCGTCCATAGCCGGAGACTCTATTGCGGTGGCTCTAATGATGTGAACGGCCCGGAATGGCCCGAAGCGCCTCGCGCACTTCGCCCCAAGGTCCGTCGGCACGGAGACCCTGGCCGAACGACATGCGATCGATGAGACCGCCGTAGCTGGCTGCCACCCCGCTGGCCAGGTTCTGGGGCTCGGCCACAACGCCGAAGGTTCCCAGCATGGTGTCGTCGATCACGTCGGCCATCTCAACCCACTGGCCCTGCTTGGACATGCGATTCAGCTCGTCTTGGGCGTCGCCCCAGCCATGGTGCTCGAGCACCGGGCGGTATGCGGGGGTGGAACCATAGAAGGCCAGTTGCTGGCGGGCCGCTTGGGCCGCCGAGGCCATCTCCTCCTCGGTTTCGCCGGTGACGATGAACACGGGCATCGAAACCTCGATGTCCATGGGATCGCGGCCTGCTCGGGCGGCTCCGCGCTCGAGGGCGGGCAGCGACACCTCCCGCACGTAGCTCGGGGTGGTGAATCCGTGGCTGATCCATCCGTCGGCCGACTCGCCGGCCGCCTCGGTCATGAGGTCGCCCACCGCGGCCAGATGGATGGGGGGAGGGCCGAAGGGGTTGGCGCCGGGGCTGAACATCGGAGTCATGAGCGTGTGCTGGTAGAACTCGCCGCGAAAGCTCAGCTTCTCCCCGGTCTCCCAGCAATCCCATATGGCTTTGACGGCATCGATCATCTCCTTCATGCGGGCCGCGGGGTGAGACCAGGGCATGGAGAACCGCTTGGTGATGTGGGGCTTTATCTGCGAACCCAGGCCGAGAATGAAACGCCCGCTGGAATAGGCCTGAAGGTCCCACCCCAAGTTGGCCAAGATCATCGGATTGCGGGCGAATGACACCGCAATCGAGGTTCCGATCTGGATGCGGGTGGTGTGCTCGGCGGCCAGCACCAGCGGCAGGAACGGGTCGTGGTCGAGTTCAGCCGACCAGATCCCGTCGTAGCCGGCGGCCTCCAAGTTGCGGGCGTTGTCGGCGGCATCCCCTAGGGGTCCAACCGATCCCTTTCTGGCCGCTCTGGTAACGAGGCCTCCATCTAGCTTCATGCTCTGTCCTCTCGGGTGGTGGTCGCGGTCACTTGCTTTCGTCCTGGTCGCGCAAGAAGCGCTCCAGCTCTTCGGCCAGCTCGTCGCCGGTGGGTATTTCCTCGCCCTGTTCTCCCATGCTGGTGTCGTAGGCGCTTTCTAGCTGGCCGAGCAGGCGCTTGTGGCTGGCGTTTTGGGCGATCATGGTGTCGAGCCGGCGGGACACCTCTAGCCCCTCGGCGATCAGCGGCGCCGGGTCGAACCGCAGGTCGGCCGCGGCCCGCAGGCCCTGGAACAGAGCCGCGGTGGCGGCGGGGAACGGGGAGCCGGACGCATAGTGGGGCACCTGCGCCCACACCGACACCGTTTCCAGTCCGGCGGCCTCGAACCGCTTGGCCAAAGTCGCGCTGATCCCAGCGGGTACCTCCAGGGTGCCCGCGGGGGAGCCGAACCGCTCGATCAGATCCTGGGAGGTACCGGTGGCCGACAGCCGCACCGGCCGGGTGTGGGGCACCGCGGCGGGGTACGCCCCCAGAGACACCACTCGAGCTACTCCAAGCTGCTGCACCAGCTCGTCAACGGCCGTGCAGAATGCCTGCCAGCGAAAATCGGGTTCCGGCCCGTGGAGCAGCAGGAACGCCCGCTGGTCCAGGTCGCTCACCTGTTGGAGGCGGATGGCCGGCCAGCTGATGTGGTCCACCCGGCCGTCCCGAACGGTCATAGTGGGGCGGCGGGCTCGGTGGTCCACCAGCAGATCGGCGTCGAAGCTGGCCACCAGCGCGGCGTCGTCGGCCTTCAACATGATCTCGGTGGCATTGCGCATGCCGAAACCGGCATCCACCCATCCGTCAAAGGCCACCACCAGCACAGGATCGGCCAATTCGAGTCCTTGGTGGACAGTGACCAGTTCGCTGCTCATGCCACTTGCTCCGCGGCCGATGTGGCCATTTCAACCAGAGCGTCAACCCGGGCCACGAAGCTGTCGGCCCCCTGCGGCGGCGCCTTGTCGCCCATGGCCCCGCCCACATACCGGCTGTAGACGCCCTCCAGGATGCAGGCCAGCTTCCAGTAGCCGAAGGCCATGTAGTACCCGAAGTTGTCGATTTCGCGCCCAGACATCTCCGAGTAGAGGTCGAACATCTCGGCTCGGCTGGCGAATCCGGACTCGCCGGTGGGGGGATCGTCCAACGCGTATTCCGAATCATCAGGCTCAGCCCAATACACCAGAAGCTGGGCCACGTCGGCGTTGCGGTCGCCCAGGGTGCACAGCTCCCAGTCGAGCACGGCCAGCACTTCGCCTTCATCGCTCAGCATGCAGTTGTCCAGGCGGTAGTCGCCGTGGACGATCCCGGCTTGGCCCTGTTCGGGGATGCGGGCCACAAGGTGGTCGTGAACCTCCTGGATCTGGGGGCGGTCCTGGGTCTTCGACTCCTCGAACTGGCGCAGCCAGCGCCGGAGCTGACGCGCGATGTAGTCCTCCTTGCGCCCTAGATCGCCCAGCCCCACCTCGTCCACGTCAACTGCGTGGATGTGGGCCAGCGTCTCAGCAATCGACTGGGAGGCTGTCCAGCGCACCTCAGGGGTCAGCGCGGCCGCGTGCTTGCGGTTGCGCACCACCTTCCCGTCCACAAAGTCCATGACGTAGAAGGGGCGCTCGTTTACCTCTTCGTCTTCGCACAACCCGAAGGCTTGGGGCACCGGCACGTCGGTATCGGCTAGGGCGGCGATGATCTTGTGCTCTCGGCCCATGTCGTGGGCGGTGGCCAGCACCTGGTACAGCGGCGGCCGGCGCAGCACGTAACGCCGGCCGTCGGCATCGGTGGCCTTGAAGGTGAGGTTGGAATGCCCACCGGCAATCAGCTCGAACGTCAGCGGCAGGGCGACGCCGGGCACGTTGGCCTCGAACCACGCGCTGACCGCGTCGTGCTGGATGCCTCGGATGTGGTCCATGCGAGAGGTCACGCTAGCGTTCAATCTGGTTCGATGAGAGGTAGCCGATGGCCGATGTGACTGATGCGACGTTCACCACTGAAGTGGTCGAGCGCTCCCACACCGTGGCGGTGGTGGTGGACCTGTGGGCGCCGTGGTGCGGGCCGTGCAAAACGCTCGGGCCGATTCTGGAGCAGGCAGTGGCGGCCACCGGCGGGGCGGTGGAGCTGGCCAAAGTCAACGTGGACGACAACCCCCAGACTGCTCAGGCCTTTCAGGTCCAGAGCATCCCCGCGGTGTACGCCATGCGCGACGGCAAGGTGGTCGACGGGTTCATCGGCGCCCAGGGAGAGGCCGCGGTAGCCCAGTTCGTGCAGGGTCTGATTCCCACCGAACAGGAGAGCGAGGTGGAGGCTCTGGTGTCCGCTGGCGACGAGGCCTCTCTGCGGCGGGCATTGGAGCTAGACGCCGACCACGAGGCCGCCGTGGTGGGGCTGGCCGAGTTGATGGTGGCTGATGGCCGGGGCACCGAAGCCCTCGATTTACTGGAGCGGATCCCCGAGACCGCCGAGGTCCGCCGAGTGGCCGCGCTGGCCCGCACCGGCGGCGGGGCCGACAATGGGGATGTCGAGGCCCGGCTCGACGATCTGCTGGGCCGGGTGAAGGCCGATGCCGACGCCCGCCAGGAGTTCGTCGACCTGTTGGAGATCATGGGCTCCGACGATCCCCGCACCTCCGTCTACCGCCGTCGCCTCACCACCCAGCTCTACTGAGCTGCCGCAGGCAGCCGGGGACAGGGCGTTGGCCCTGTCGATTCTGATTTTCGGCTGATACTCTGAAGCCGCTTCCCCCGCCACTGGCATGGCGCGCCGCGCCCGGACGGGCTAATGGAAGACTCCTCATTGCCGCCTCCCCGGCCGACCCCCGCAGACAGGGTCAGGGAGATGGTGGATGACTACCGCCACTTGATCACCGGGCCCCGGCTGTTGATGATCGGCGGTGGACTGGTGGCCGCCATTGCGGTGGCGGCCTATCTGATGGCGGGGGCCAGCAGCGCTCCTCGGCCCGATGCAGTGATTCCCATGGCGACGCCGCTGCCCGCCCGCTCGACACCGGTTGCTGAGGCGACGACGATCTTGGCGCACGCCGCCGGTGCGGTTCACGCCCCGGGGGTGTACCTCTTTCGGGGCGAGGCCCGGGTATTCGACTTGGTAGAGGCGGCCGGGGGATTGACCACCGACGCCGACCACAACCGGGTGAATCTTGCTGCCCCGCTGTCCGACGGGGAATGGGTTTATTTCCCCCGCGTGGGCGAGACCACCGTGCCCGCTCCCATAGGGGGAAGCGGGCTGGCGGACGGTGGGGTGTCGGTTCGATCCGGGCCGCTGAACCTCAATACCGCCACTGCCGAACAGCTTGAGTCGCTGCCCGGGGTGGGACCGGCCACGGCTGCGGCCATTGTCGACCACCGCCAGCGCATCGGCGGGTTTGCCTCGGTAGACGGGCTGCTGGCCGTGTCCGGCATCGGCCCGGCCAAGCTGGAGCAGATCCGCGACTTGGTCGCAGTGTGAGTGACCGCCACGCGGTGGCACTGGCCATTGCCGCCATGGCCGGCGCTTGGTGGTCGGCGGCCGTCCCGCTGATTCCAGCGATTGCCCTGGTAGCAGCGGCCTTGGTTGTCCGTAAGCCGTGGGTGCTGGTGGTTGGCGTGTTGCTGCTGAGTTCTTCGCTGGGAGCGAGGGCCTGGGCGGGACTCGACCCGCTTGAGCCCGCAGCCTTCGAGGGCGAAGCCGCCCTGGTGTCCGATCCGGTGCCGGTCGGCGAGGGAATGCGGGTGTTCGTGCGGGCAGGAGGACGGCGCTATGAGGCGTGGGCCTACGGCCGCGCCGCCCGAGACCTGAGCGACCGACTGGCCGGGGATCGCATCAGCGTCACCGGAAGCATCCGCCCGATCCAGCCGCTGCCCGACTACCAAGCGGCCCGCCACGTAGCCAACCGGCTGAACATCGACCGCGTCCACCACTATCGGGACGGGCCCTTTCCATTTCGGATGGCCAACTGGCTGCGCCGCACCATTGCCCGAGGCGCTCAGACCTTGGACGACGACCGCCTCGCCCTGTTCACTGGGCTGTCGTACGGCGACGACCGCCACCAGTCGCCGGTGGTGTCCGACGATTTCCGGGCCGCGGGCCTCACCCACTTGCTGGCTGTGTCGGGCCAGAACGTGGCCTTTGTTCTAATCCTGGCCCGACCCCTGATCGAGCGATTCGACTACCGGGGCCGCTGGGTGCTCACCCTCGGGGCCATCGGCTTCTTCGCCCTGGTCACCCGGTTTGAGCCGTCGGTGCTGCGGGCCTCGGTCATGGCGGCCATCGCGGCCACTGCCACTTTGTTGGGCCGGGAGGCGTCCAGCCGCCGGGTGCTGGCCCTGGCCGTGGCCCTGTTAGTGCTGGTCGATCCGCTGCTGGTGCACTCGGTGGCCTTTCGGCTGTCGGTGGCCGCTTCGACGGGCATCATCTTGTGGGCGCCCCGTCTGGCCGAGCGCCTGCGGGGACCTCGGATATTGGCCGACGCTCTGGCGGTGACCGTGTCGGCGCAGTTGGCCGTGGCGCCCCTGCTGATCGCCACCTTCGGCGGAGTGCCGGTGGCCTCGCTGCCGGCCAACCTGCTGGCCGCCCCGGTGGCCGGGCCGATCATGATGTGGAGCCTGTCGGCCGGGCTGGTGGCCGGGCTGGTGGGAGGACCGCTGGCTCACGCTATCCACTGGCCCACCGACCTGGGCATCGGCTGGATCCAGGCCGTGGCTGGGTGGTCGGCATCGGCCCGGCTCGGCGAGCTGCGGACGCTCCATCTGATCGCGGTGGCCATCGGCGCCGGGGGCTGGTGGCTGGCCCGGGGTCGCCTGCTGCGCGCCGCGGCCGCTCTCGGGCTGACCGCCGCGCTGCTGGTGCCGGCGGTGGCCCTGCGAATAGCCGACCCGCCGTTCCACACCGTGCTCGACTCCGGGGTCGAGGTGTGGCGCCACGACGAGACGGTGGTGGTCGTACTCGGACCCAGCCGCTCAACCGAGCGGCTGCTGGAGGATCTGCGCCGGGCCGGAGTCGGCGCGGTGGATCTGGCAGTGGCCGACCGGGGAACCAAGTCCCAGCGCGACCAGATTCGATCGCTGCAAGAGCGCATGCACGTGGGCACAGTCATCGCCCCACCCGCCCACCGCATAGGAGGGGCCCGAACCGTCCGCAATGGCCAGCAAGTCCTGGTCGGCAGCCTCGTCGTGGAAGTGACTTCCCACGACCCCCGCCTGGCAGTGGTGGTCACTCCGCTGGCATCCCAAATCGTCACCGGCGCGGTGTAGCGTCGCCTGCGTGATCGTGGAACTGGGGCCGCATCGCTATGACGTGACCACCCGTGCCCTGGTCATGGGCATTTTGAATCGCACGCCCGACTCGTTCTACGACGCCGGCCAATACTGGGACTTCGATGCTTTCTTGGCCAAAGCCGAGGAGCTGGTGGCCGAGGGGGCCGACTTCTTGGACGTGGGCGGGGTGAAGGCCGGTCCCGGCCCCGAGGTAACCGAGGAAGAGGAGATGGACCGGGTGGTGCCGGCTATCGAGGCGCTGCGGAAGCGCTTCGACCTGCCCATCTCGGTGGACACTTGGCGGGCCTCAGTGGCCCGGGAGAGCTACGCCTCCGGGGCGGTGGTGGGCAATGACATCAGCGGATTCGCCGACCCCGATTTCCTCCATGAAGCCTCGGCAGCAGGCGCCTCGGTGGTGGCCTGCCACGTACGCCTCGCTCCCAGGGTGGCCGATCCCGAGCCGGTGTACCACGACCTGGTGGAGGAGGTGAGCCGGTTCTTGTCGGAGCGGGCTCAGTGGGCGGTGGACGCGGGCATTCCCCCGCAGCGGATCATGCTCGACGCCGGCCACGATCTGGGCAAGACCCCCGAGATGTCGGCCGAGCTGCTTCGCCGGTCTCAGGAGCTGGTGGATTTGGGCTATCCGGTGTTTCTGTCGGTGTCCAACAAGGGCTTTTTGGGGGCGCTGACCGGAACCGAGGTGGGCAACCGGCGGGAGGCCACGCTGGCGGCCCACGCGCTGGGCGTCGGGCTGGGCAGTCGGATTCTTCGGGCCCATGACGTGGCCGGCACCCGCCGGGTGGCCGACTTCATGAGCGCCCTCCTCCAACAGGAGCGGAATCATTCATGAGCGCCACAGTGGTTCTCCTGCACGGCGATGACGAGGTGTTGTTGTCCAATGCGGTACGAGACCGAGTGGCCGGTCTGGTGGGCGACGGCGACCGGTCGCTGATGGTGGCCGAGTTGACCGAGGCCGCCTACCTGGAGGACGACGACTACCACATCGCACCGTTGGTGGACGCGGCCCAGACCCCGCCGTTCCTCACCGAGCGGCGGGTGGTGGTGGGCCGGGAGATGGGCCGGTTCTCCACCGTGGATTCGCTCGGCCCCCTGTTGGGCTATCTGGAGCAACCGCTGGACACCACCGATCTGGTACTGGTGTGGGAGAAGGGGCCGGCGCTCCAGCGGCTGAACGCAGTGCCCAAGCGCCTATCGGAGGCGGTGGCCGCGGCCGGCGGCGACTTGGTCGGTGCCGGGATACCCCGAGGCCGCGACGGCGCGGCCAAGTGGATGGACACGCAGATCGCCGCCGCGGGGCTCCGGCTGCGGGCCGGGGCCAAGCGGCTGCTGGCCGACCACCTGGGGGAGGACATGAGCCGCCTGCCCGCGGTGCTCACCACGCTGGCGTCGGCCTATGGCCCGGATCGGGCGTTGGAGGCCGACGATGTGGCCCCGTTCATCTGGGAGGCCGGATCGGTGCCCCCCTGGGAGCTGACCGATGCGGTGGAGTCGGGCAACATCGCCGACGCCTTGGACAAGCTGCGCCGCATGCTCCACGCCGGTGGCCGCAATGAGATGCAGGTGCTGTCCACCCTCTACAACCACCACAACCGGCTGCTGCGCTTGGACGGGGCCGACGCCGCCGACGAGAAGGAGGCGGCCGAACTGCTGGGGATCAAGGGCTCCACCTTCCCGGCCCGAAAAGCGCTGCGCCAGGCCCGAAAGCTGGGGCCGAAGAAGGTTGCACGATCCATCGAGCTGCTGGCCCAAGCCGACTTGGACTTGAGAGGTGCCACGGCCATACCTGCCGAAGCGGTGCTGGAAGTGCTGGTGGCCCGCCTTACCCAGCTCAATCGTTAGAAGTTGGGGGTTGGACTGGGGCTACTCAGCCTGGAGCCGGGCCAGGCGCTTCATCAAGCGGGACTTCTTCCGGGCGGCGGTGTTGGGGTGCAACACGCCCTTGGTGGCCGCCTTGTCGATGCGCTTGATGGCCATGCGGGCCGCCTCAGCGGTCTCCTCAGCTTCGCCGTATTCTGCCGCGGCCTCCGCGGTCCGGGTGCGGGTGATGACCTCCGAGCGCACGGCCCGGTTTCGCTGGCGGCGCTTCTCGTTTTGGCGATTGCGCTTTATCTGGCTCTTGATGTTTGCCACAGAATGACAACTCTACCGTCCCCCAAACCCCGGTAACCACATGGGAACCTAGGGAATAAGGGCGGTAGCGTTACTCGGTTCCCATGGATCTCTCCCACATCCGCAATACCTCGATCATCGCCCACATCGACCACGGCAAGTCGACCCTTGCCGACCGCATGCTGGAGCTGTGCGGGGCGGTGGACCCCCGGGATATGCGCGCCCAATATCTCGACTCCATGGATCTGGAGCGGGAGCGGGGCATCACCATCAAGCTCCAGAGCGTCCGCCTCGACCACGACGGCTGCGTGATCAACCTCATTGACACTCCCGGACACGTGGACTTCGGCTATGAGGTGAGCCGCTCCCTGGCGGCCTGCGAGTCGGTCATCTTGTTGGTGGACGCGGCCCAGGGCATCGAGGCTCAGACGCTGGCCAACTGCTATCAGGCTCTGGAGAACGAGCTGGAGGTGGTGGCCGCACTGAACAAGATCGATTTGCCGGCGGCCGAACCCGAGCGCCGGGCTGAGGAGATCGAGCAGGTGCTGGGCATTGCCGCCGAAGATGTGCTGCACATCAGCGCGAAAACCGGCGAGGGCGTTAAGGAGTTGCTGGACGCGGTGGTGGCGCTCACCCCGCCGCCGGTGGGCGACCCCGACGCCCCGCTCCAAGCGCTCATCTTCGACTCTCACTTCGACCAATACCGGGGAGTGGTCAGCTCGGTGCGGGTGATGAACGGGCGGCTGCGGTCGGGGGCCAAGATCCGGTTCATGCAGGCCCGCACCGACCGGGAGGCTGACGAGATCGGCGTGTGGCGCCCCCAGCCGACACCAGTTGAAGAACTGGGACCGGGAGAGGTGGGCTACCTCATCGCCGGCATGAAGAACGTGGCCGAGGCCCGATCGGGGGAGACCGTCACCACGGCACGCGACGGCGCGGCCGAGCCCCTGGCCGGCTACCAAGAGCCCAAGTCGATGGTGTTCTGCGGGCTGTATCCCATCGACGGCGACGAGTTCGCCGCCCTGCGCGACTCCCTGGAGCGGCTGCGGGTGAGCGACTCCAGCTTCAACTACCAACCGGAGTCATCGGGCGCGCTGGGGTTCGGCTTCCGGTGCGGATTCCTGGGACTCCTCCACATGGAGATCGTGCGGGAGCGGCTCGAACGGGAGTTCGGCCTCAGCCTCATCGCCACCGCTCCCTCAGTGGCGTATCGGGTGGAGCTGGCCAGCGGCGAAGAGGTAGAGGTGGACAACCCCTCGGCCATGCCCCCGGCCGCCGAGGTGCAGGGCATCCAGGAGCCCATGCTGGCCGCCACCATCATCGCCCCCGCCGACTACACCGGCACCCTTATGGAGCTGTGCCAGGACCGCCGGGGAGAGATGAAGAAAATGGAGTACCTGTCGCCCGAACGGGTGGAGCTGGCCTATCGGCTGCCACTGGCCGAAGTAGTGGTGGACTTCTTCGACCAGCTCAAGAGCCGAACGCAGGGCTACGCCAGCCTGGACTACGAGCCCGACGGCTACGCCCTCTCCGACCTCACCAAAGTGGACATTCTGCTCCAACACGAGCCGGTGGACGCCTTCAGCTCCATCGTCCACCGGGATTCGGCCTATTCCTACGGTCGGCGCATGACCGAGAAGCTCAAGGAGCTGATCCCCCGCCAGCAGTTCGACGTGCCCATCCAGGCGGCCATCGGAGGCAAGATCATCGCCCGGGAGACGGTCAAGGCCTTCCGCAAAGATGTCACCGCCAAGCTGTACGGCGGCGACGTGACCCGCAAGCGCAAGCTGCTGGAGAACCAGAAGGCCGGCAAGAAGAAAATGAAGGCCATCGGCCGAGTGGACGTGCCTCAAGAGGCGTTCATCTCCGCCCTCCGACTCGACGACTGAGGCCCCCGGCCAGCGTCTGCTGGGTGGCAGATCGGGTCAGACCAGTAGTATTCAAGCCTTATGGGGACCAAAGGCGAGACGCTTTCGGCCCGCAAGGCTGCGGTGTTGCGGGCCGTGGTAGAGGGCTATATCTCCACCACCCAGCCCGTGGGTTCCTCCCACGTCTCCGAGATCGCTGACTTGGGCGTGTCTACGGCCACGGTCCGCAATGAGATGCTGGCCCTGGAGCAGGCCGGATACCTGAGCCAGCCCCACACCAGCGCGGGGCGCATTCCCACCGAGAAGGGCTACCGCCATTTCGTGGACACCCTCACCGACGTGTCCGGCACTCTGGGCCGCACCGAGCGCCAGCAAGTGAGGGCCTTCTTCGACACGACCCATAGCGAACTCGAGCAGATGCTGGCCGACACCAGCGCCCTTTTGGCTGACCTCACCGCCTATGCCGCATTGGTGGTGGCCCCCCAGCACTCCACCGCCACCATCCGGTCGGTGAGCTTGGTGGACCTGTCGGAGCGGCTGGTGATGGCCCTGGTGGTGTACGAAAACGGGTCGGTGGACAAGCGCACCATTGAGGTGGACCGGCCTGCCGACTCGGTGGAGATGGCTCGGGCATCAACCCAGCTCACCGACCTGCTAGCGGGAAGCCCGGCCAGTGCCCTTCGAGATCGCGAGCTGGCCCATGCTCTGACCCCGCTGGCGACCCGGGTGCTGGATTCGCTAGCTGATCTGAGCGATGCCGAAGAGCAGCTTTACGTTGGCGGGGCGGCCAGCGTGGCCGGGCTGTTCGACGCCACCGAGACGGTTCGCTCGGTTCTGGGAATATTGGAGAAGCAGTTGGTGGTTGTGTCTTTGGTGAGAGACATTCTGGATCGAGGCCTCACCGTGGCCATCGGCTCAGAGACCGGAGTGGCGCCGTTGGCCGAGTGCTCGCTGATCGTGGCCCCCTACGAGGTGGCCGGCCAGCCGGTGGGTTCCATCGGCGTGCTGGGTCCCACTCGTATGAATTATCCCCAAGCGCTGGCCGCGGTGGCGGTGGTGAGCCAGAACCTGGGACACAGGCTGTCGGCCCCCTAGAAGATGGCCGCCGACTTCTACGAGCTGCTCGGCGTGGGCCGAGATGCCACTGAGGACGACCTCAAGAAGGCGTTTCGCAAGCTGGCCCGCCAGTACCACCCCGACGCCAACCCCGACGACGCTGATGCCGAGGCCCGGTTCAAGGAGATCGCACTGGCCTACGAGACGCTGAGCGATCCCCAGAAGCGGGCCCATTACGACCGCTTCGGCACCGCGCCGGGAGCAGCCGGCGGGGGCGACCCGTTCTCGGGCATGAACCTGAACGACATCTTCGACGCTTTCTTCGGAGGGGCCAGCCCGTTCGGCGGGAGTCCGTTCGGCACCGCCGGCGGGCGGACTCGGACCGGTCCCCAGCGGGGCGCCGACCTGGAGGCGGTGCTGACGCTCGATTTTGAAGACGCGGTGCTGGGTGCCGATGCCGAGGTGACCGTGCGCACCGCCACGGTGTGCGAGCCCTGCGACGGCCGGGGCGCGGCCGAGGGGAGCCAGCCGATTACCTGCGGTACCTGCGACGGCATTGGCCAGGTGCAGCGGGTGCGTCAGTCGATCCTCGGCCAGATGGTTACCCGCACAGTGTGCGACACCTGCTCGGGCAGCGGCGAGGTGATCGCCGACCCGTGCCGCGAGTGCGGGGGTGACGGTCGAGTTGTGGGGGAGCGGGACTACACGGTGACCGTCCCCGCCGGGGTGGGCCAGGGGTCCACGCTTCGGGTGGCCCGCCGGGGAGCAGTTGGGCCGCGGGGCGGTCCTCCGGGGGACCTGTACGTGCATATCGATGTGCAGCCCCATCCCCGCTTTCAGCGCGACGGCGACAACCTGGTGGACCGGCTGCACCTGACCATGGTCCAGGCCGCCCTAGGGGTGAACATCAAGTACGAGACGCTGGACAGCGTGGAGGAATTGGACATTCCCGCTGGCACCCAGTCCGGCGATGTGTTTCGCATCCGGGGCCGGGGCGTGCCCCGACTGGAGGGCCGAGGCCGGGGCGATGTGCTGGTGCAGGCCATGGTGGAGACACCCACCGGTTTGAGCGACGACGAGATCGACCTGCTCCACCAGCTGGCCGAGCTGCGGGGCGAAGAGGTGGCGCCCACCACCAGGAAACGACGCCGTGAAGCCCGGCGGCGGTGACGGCCCCCACGTCTTCGTCGATGACCTGGAATGCCCCGAGCTGCGCGACGAAGACCTTCATCACCTAACCCGGTCGTTGCGCCTGCGCCCTGGCGACACCTTCACCGCCTCCGACGGGGCCGGATCGTGGCGAATCTGCCGCATGGGGTCAGTCCCCGAAGGCGAGGTTGAACCCGTCGGCGAGGTGGTGTTCGTTGAGGCCGCTCAGCCACCCCTCACCATCGGCTTCGCCCTCATCAAGGGCGGCCGCCCCGAACTAGTGGTTCAAAAGCTCACCGAACTGGGCGTGGACGCCATCGTCCCGTTCACCGCCGAACACAGCGTGGTCCGCTGGGAGGCCGACCGGGCAACCCGCCACACCGAGCGTCTCCGCCGAGTAGCCCGCGAAGCCGCCATGCAGAGCCGCCAAGTGCGCCTCCCCGAGATCGGCGAGCCCACCGACTTCGCCACCCTGGCCACCTACCCCGGCGCCATCCGAGCCGACATCACCGGCAACGCCCCATCCCTCGACCACCCCACCGTCCTAATCGGCCCCGAAGGCGGCTGGTCCGAAACCGAGCGCCACCAGCTAGGCGCCATCCGCATCAACTCCTCAGTCCTCCGCTCGGAGACGGCCGCCATCACCACCGCCGCCCTCCTAACCGCCCTCCGCGACGGCGTGATCAAACACTGCTGAGGGCGGCATACTTCGGTCGGGCAGTTCAACAGAGCCGGTTGTGGTGGTGCCTAGGATGCCCGTTTGTAGGCGATGCACAAATGGCTAATGGATTATCCACAGTATGGATAATCCATTTCGCTTTTGTGCGGCACTGAGTCCGCAGGCAGGTGTGAGCGCTCTCCAAGAATCAGGGTGAGACGGTGAAGGAGAGGCGGCGGTCGGGGCCGAATCGGTAGATGCGGAAGTCGTTGTCGAGGGAGATCGCGTGGTGAATCCCGAGCCTCTCCATAACGGCCCAGCTCGTCCGATCTGACAGAGAAAAATCCTGGTCGGCGAATGCTGCGCCGATTGCGGCGGCGACTTCAAGGTCGGCTAGTCCAGAGACCTCGATTTTGGCGACACCGCTGCGAATGGAATTAACAATAGTTTCTGCAGCATGGGCATCGTGTCGGTAGCGCATAACCATCCACGTTTCGTGGAGTACGTGATCACTGGTGACAAGCTGACCCTGGCGGCTGCGTAGGGTGGTGGCAACACGTTCGTGAGAGGCCTCGGCCCTGTCGGCTAGCGACACCCAGGCTGAGGTGTCCACATAGACGTATTCCATTGTTCAGCTGAGCTTGTCGGCAATTTGACGACCGGCTGCTTCAACGATGATCTGCTTCCCATCATGAGCCATGTCGATAGGTGTGCCGCTCACGATGCCGCAGATGGAATCGAGGTCGCCTTGGGGGGCGGGTGTGTCGAACTCTTTCTCGAACAGTCGCCGGGCAAACTCCGCGAAACTGATACCCAACTCCGCGGCGCGTTGCTTTGCCTTGGCGTGGATGTGATCGGGCATTGTGATGACCGTTCTCATGAAGTGATATCATAGCATCACTCAAACTGGGGCGCTCTAACAGTGCTGTCAACAGCCAGCTGACCCAAATTGTCACTGGGCGTGGCTATACATATGGGCGCGGGAGACGTGGGTATCCACTGTTTGCGGAGTTGGGGCTTCTATTGTCGTTTACTAGGGCTTATGGGTCTTTGAGGGTCGGAAGATGGGTGTACAACACGAGGTCTACCTCGACTACAACGGGTCCGCGCCGCTTGACCCGCGTGTTGCTGAGGCCATGTTGCCTGTCCTCTTGGAAGGCATCGGAAATGCCTCTGCCGTCCACCGCTTCGGGTGCCGGCAGGCAGCAGCAGTTGATCATGCCCGTGAGCAGGTTGCTGCACTAGTCGGTGGACGCTCTTCAGATGTTGTGTTTACGGCGGGGGCGACTGAGGCCAACAACCTTGCTTTGCATGGGGCTGTCCTAGCTGCCCCCGTTGATCGGCCTCGCATTCTCATTTCCGCAGTTGAGCACGCTTCGGTTCGCGAGACTGCACAGTGGCTGAGCGATCAAGGTATTGCGAAGGTCGATGCCATTCCGGTGACCCGCGGAGGCGTCGTCGACCCCGATGCGGTAGGGATGATGATCGACAGTGACGTGCTGTTGGTGTCAGTGATGGCGGCGAACAGCGAGACCGGTGTACTCAATCCTGTTGCAAAAATCTCAGAGCGGGTTCACGCGGCAGGGGCTCTTTTCCACTGCGATGCCACGCAGATGGTTGGGCGGCTTCCCTTCGGCCTTCAGGAATCTGGAGCAGATCTTGTGTCGATGAGTGGACACAAGATCTGTGGCCCAGGTGGTGTCGGGGCGCTAATCGGGACTCGTCAGAGCCTGCGTCAGCTTCGTCCGGTAATCCACGGAGGCGGGCATGAGCGAGGGTTGCGATCGGGGTCCACAAATGTCGCAGGCACTGTTGGACTTGGTGCCGCGGCCGAGATAGCGGTCGAGGAACGGAATTCGGAGGCCGAGCGAGTGTCTGGGCTCCGAGATCGGATGGTCGCTGAAATCAAGGAAAGAATCCTGGACGTCTACGAAAACGGAGACTCCAGTCGCCGCCTGCCTAACACCGCTAGCTTCCAATTCGCGGGTGCAGACGCCGATGCGGTGGTCACGCAGATGGACCCGATCGCCGTGTCAACTGGCAGCGCTTGCAGTTCGGGTTCGATAGAACCATCTGCTGTTCTCCTAGCGATGGGGGTCTCTAGAGAAGCGGCATATGAATCGGTCAGATTCAGCCTCGGACGATTCACCACCGATGCTGACATTGATGCCGCGGTCGAAGGAACTGTCACCGCCGTTGATTACGTTAGGGCGATGAGCAGGGAGAACGGCTGAATGCGCCTGGTCGACGCCGCGATGGACGCGTTTGCGCGGCATGAGACATTTCACCCCCGGTACGGCTGGTTCCGTAAGGCGTACATCCATACGGCTAGGGATCCCCATGTCTTTGTCAGGGATGACGCTCCTGTGGTTATCGGCGTTGGCAAGAACATGGTTCGGGCTATCCGCTTTTGGGGACTTGCAGCAAAGCTGATTGTGGAAGATCCGAAGCCGCCTAATCGAAGAGCACAAGGTTGTGTGCCGACTCGAATCGGGCACGCGCTTTTCGGAGAGTCGGGCTGGGATCCGTACATGGAGGATCCGGGCACTTTGTGGTTGTTGCACTGGCTGTTGTTCGCGCCACAGTCGCGACTACCGGTGTGGTGGCTTGCGTTCAACGAGTTCAATGCAGTCGAGTTCACTGACGATCAGCTTGAGGCCGCCATCCTCACTCAGATGAGCGCAGTCTCTGACTGGGCTAGTCCGCATGAGTCATCGCTCAAGAAGGACATCAGCGCCCTGATGCGCACCTATGCGCCGGCCCAGAAGTCAGGCCGCGTCGGTATTGATGACATTTTGGACTGCCCACTCCGCGAACTGAATCTAATTGGAGACTCAGCAGGGGCTGACGGGCATCGATTTGCACTTGGGGCAAAGCCCACTCTTCCGTCAGAGATAGCGACGTATGCGGTACTGGACTGGCTTGCTCGCCCCAACACACATAGCAGGACAGCCACGCTGAGCCGACTTGCCTACGAGCCCGGCTCACCTGGTCGAGTCTTCAAGCTCACTGAAGCAGAGCTTCTTGCAGCACTTGAGCCATCAATTGAATATGCAGACGAATTAGACCTTGTTATGCCTACCGGCGCAGTACAGCTGACTTGGTCAGAAGCTCCTAGTGTCATCGCCCCAGACATTTTGAATAGCTACTACGGCTCGGCACAACAGGACGTTTGTGCAGGCTTCGACGGCGATGAACCGGTAAGCGACGAAATCCTCGATGACCTGGGTTTCGGACGTGAGCCAGGAGATGAGATTCGCAGACTCCACCAAATCGCCGCGAAACCAAGAAGAGTCGCATGATGACCGTTCTTGCAGACGCCATCTCGATTGAGAGTCGGTATGCCCGGTCGGCAAACCTTGAACGTGACTCTGATCGGCCCGAGCCCCTCGAGGGATACATCGTCACTGCCCGGGCTCTCGATGTCGTCGAGCGTGTCGCGTCGACAGCGGCCTCTGGACAGGCGGGTGGGGCTTGGTCGTTGACCGGCCCTTACGGATCGGGGAAGTCATCCCTAGCGCTGCTGCTGGACGCTGCTTTTGGCGAGCAAGGCGAGACTCGACAAACCGCGATGGATTTGATCGGCGATGCTTCAGAGGCCGTCTGCGAGCTAATTTTGCACGCTCATCATCGGCACGACACCCATAGAGCGGGATTCCATCGGGGACTAGTCACCGCTGACAGAGAGCCGATCAGCCATACCGTGCTCAGGGCGCTTCACGCAGCTGTAATCCGCAAGTTCGGAAAGATCCCTCCCGCCAGTCGGTTCCGAGCAGCCAAGACTTTGCGTGGAGCGATTGAAGACTCGAAGACTGTTGACCCACGTCGCAATGGGCCCTCGCCAGCGGCCCTCGTTGAAATCGCGCGCTGTTTGGCTGAAGATGCACCGTTGCTGCTGATCATTGACGAGTTTGGGAAGAACCTGGAGGCGATCCGCGACGGCGGAGACACCGATCCCTATTTGCTTCAGCAACTTGCTGAAGCAGGCCAAGGTGCAGGCCTACCGATCTTCCTGCTGACTCTTCAGCACCTCTCCTTTGAGGATTGTCTTTCAGGAGCAGATGATTCCCAGCGCAAGGAATGGGCAAAAGTTCAGGGCCGTTTCGAGGACATCGCCTTTGTTGAGTCACCAGCTCAGACCCGAGCACTCATTGGAACAGTGTTCGATGTTGCCAGCGACGAGCTGCAGGGGAGAATTGACCGCTGGGCTCAGTCTCACGCCGAACAGATGAGCTTTCTCGGTGTTGCAGAGCTTGCCGATCCAAAGGTGGTGGCCTCCTGCTATCCGCTGCATCCGCTGGCCGCCTTGGTTCTGCCCGACCTATGCAGCCGGTATGGACAGCATGAACGGACTCTGTTTTCGTTTCTGGCTGGTCCAGACCCCCAAAGTGCTGCATCGTTCTTGACCGACACTGCTCTTCCTTCTAGGGGCCGTCTCCCATCGCTGGGACTCGAGTCGGTTTATGACTACTTTGTTGCGAGCGATGCACTAGGAGCGGGCAAGTCGAGCAGATGGATTGAGATCGCTTCTCGGATCCGCGATACGCATGGTCTTTCTCAGTCTGAGGATCGCCTTGTCAAGGCAATAGCACTCCTTAACTTGGTAGCGACCTCGGGGACCGTCAGAGCCTCCCAAGAGCTTCTTCGGCTAATCGACCGCAAATCAGTTGGCACGCTCGCTGAGCTTGAAGCTTCTGGCCTCGTGACCTATCGGGATTTCGCCGACGAATACCGGATATGGCACGGGACCGATGTCGATATCCATGGCCTTCTAGAAACCACCCAGCAGCGGGTCAGACAGCAGCCCCTTATCAAGATCCTTACAGAGATCGACCATCCTCGGCCTGTGGTGGCCGCTCGTCACAGCGCTGAGCACGACGTGCTCAGGGTGTTCTCCAAGCGGTACTGCGATGGAGTTGAGCCAGTGGAGCCGCTTGATCCGTCTTCTCCATTTGATGGGGAGGTAGTTCTGGTCGTCAACACCGAAGCCACTATCCCTTGCTTGGCTCCATCGGGGATGACCGCTAAGCCTGTGGTGGCCGCTGTACCAATGGATGTGAGGGCACTGGCAGAAGTTGCCTATGAGGTTGGCGCCATCACCCAAGCTCTTGATGATCCCGTTGTTAATGAAGACTGGGTCGCACGCCGCGAGCTTGGGGAGCGGCTCGTCCAGTTGCGAAGGGTATTCGACCAAATGGTGGAGGAGACGTTCAGCTCGGAATCCTGCAAGTGGTTCCTGCTCAGCGATGATGGCGCCGAAGAGCTTCGAAGTGGACGAGGCAGCGTGGCTCTCTCTGCAGCGGCCGACTTGGCGTATCCGTTTACGCCGAAGGTCCACAATGAGATGCTCAATCGCTCAGATCTGACATCTCAGGGTGCCAAGGCTCGCAGGATTCTGCTGGAGGCCATGATTGAGAACGGCGGTCAATCCGATCTCGGCCTTGTGGGGTACGGGCCGGAGGTGGCGATGTACAGGGCCTTTCTTGAACGCACAGGCGTTCATGGTCACGATCAGCGCAACGACAAATGGGTTTTTCGAAAGCCCGAGGACAAGTCCCTACGTCCTGCATGGGATGCGCTGCAAGACGAGTTCGACAGAGCAAAAGTCACCCGGATTAATCTGCGAGACGTTTACGCTGTACTGCAACTGCCACCTTTCGGCATGAAGTCAGGCGTGGTGCCAGTCTTTGTGACCGCCGGCTTGCTTGCATGCGCCGACAGTGTGGCCCTGTATGAGCACGGTACGTTCAAACCGCTGCTTACACCTGAGATATCAGAGCGAATGGTGCGAAATCCTGGTCACTTCGACATTAAGCACTTTGCCAACACCACGGGTGCTCGCCGCCAAGTAATCGATCAGTTAGCGAAACGACTCAACGTACGGCCTTCGTTCCGCAAACACCGAGTGGCCAATGTGCTTTCCATCGTCGGCCATCTCGTCTCTCAATCCAGGCGTCTCGACAACTACACACTCCGCACCAGCAATATTTCGGAAGCGTCTAGAACAGCACGCGATGCTCTCATGGCTGCGGTAGAACCTGATGAACTGCTATTTGGGACTCTCCCGAAAGTCCTGGGTTTCAAATCGGTTCCTTCAACCACACAGACCTACAGGCGAGCTCGTGAATACGCAGAGTGTGTAGGGAATGCCCTGGACGAGCTTGCTTCATGCTACGACGGGCTTTTGTCGGAGCTCTATGAATTGCTGCTGGCATCAAGCGCAGAGACCACCCGTCTCGCCATCTGCGGTCAAGCAGCTGCCCTTGAGGGAGAGGTCCTTGATCCTGATGTACGGGCATTTGTCCTAGCTCTGGGCAACAACAGTGTCGAGAGAGATTCCGACTGGATCCAAGCCATCGCTACTGTTGTCACTAGGAAGGCACCCGCGGAATGGAGCGACGAAGACTGTTTGAGGTTCAAGCGCGAGCTTCCTGAACATGTAGCTGCCTTTCACCGTCTCGTAGCCCTTCACGCCGACCGCCGCGCTCACGGCGGAGGGCCATTCGGTGCATTGCGGGTGACGATTACCCGCGCAGACGGCAGTGAGGACGTTCGACTTGTTGCTGTGGACCATGGCCAACGTTCCCAACTCAACGATCTCTTGGACGAAACGGTTGAAAGTGTGGCAGAACTCACGGGTTCACCTCAGCGAGCTCGCAACGCCTTGCTCGCACTCCTAGGCGAGAGGTTGTTGCCCGAGCAAAATGACAATGGGAAAGTCAGCAACGGTATGCTACAGCCCATTGAGGACAATGAAGGAGTGCGATATGGATGAGCCGGTTAGGCACATCTGCGGAATTTCCGGGGGAAAGGATTCCAGCGCCCTCGCCGTCTACATGCGGGGCAGCGTGCCTGAGATGGAATACTTCTTTTGCGACACTGGTGCCGAACTTCCAGAGACCTATGAGTACTTGACCCGCCTCGAAGCGATTCTGGGTAAGCCCATCGCCCGGCTTAACGCCTCGCGCGGCTTCGATCATTGGTTTGAAGTATTCCGTGGAGCACTTCCATCGCCTCAGATGCGCTGGTGCACCAAAAACATGAAGATCAAGCCCATTGAGGAGTGGATCGGTGATGCGCCAACGGTTTCATATGTGGCGATCCGAGCCGACGAGTCGAACCGCAAGGGCTACATCTCCACCAAACCCAATATCGAGAGCCGGTTTCCATTTATCGAGGATGGCATCGACCACGACGGTGTGATGCAGATTCTAAGGGATGCCGGCATAGGGCTTCCCGCATACTACGAGTGGCGCACCCGCTCCGGGTGCTATTTCTGCTTCTACCAGCGCAAAGCAGAGTGGATTGGGCTTTCAGAACGTCATCCAGAACTTTTCGAGCGAGCCGTGGCCATTGAGCAGAAGGTTCTTCAAGATGCTGGGGTGAATGGAGATGCCGACTTCGGAGAGCAGGCCATGCGAGGCCGCCAATACACCTGGTCTGGAGGAGAAACTCTCGTCCAGCTACGGTCCAGACGTGAAGAAATCCTTGAACGACATGAAGCAACAATGGCACGAGCCAACAAGACCAGAGCAAATACCCCTCTTGTAGAAGCCTTAGCAAACGCCCTTGATGACGAAGATGACGCACTACCCTGCACCGTTTGCACACTTTGACTTGGCGGGGGATTAGATGATGTCGCGCTTGCGGCTGCTAGACAACCGAAAGCCGACTTGGCGCCGTCCCGATGATGAAGTCGTTGAAGACGTAATTGTGCCAGCTCTGCAGGCAGCAGATCAATTTGATTGCATGGTGGGCTATTTTGGTGGTGCGGCACTTCGGGAGCTGTCACATGGCCTGGCAGCCTACATTCTTCGGGGCGATCAACCTTTTCGTTTACTCGTTAGCCCAGTAATATCCGACTCGGACCAAGAAGGCATCCGGTTGGGGGCCAAAAAGCCTGAAGATATCCTCGCACACGGAATTCAAGCAGCGTTCAACGATGAGATAGCTCTTGCCAGCGCACTCGCCCAACATACAAAGCAGTGTTTTGCTTATTTGCTTGCAAAGGGTCGGCTTCAAATGAAAGTTGTCCTTGTTAGAGGGGCAACTTTTCACTTAAAAGAATGGATTTTTAAAGCCGGTTCAGATGTGGCGGTCTTGTCTGGATCAGCAAATTTTACTGGTCAAGCTCTCCTAGGGAATGTGGAAAGATTAAACCTTCATCGCAATTGGCGGGGTGGAGATAGTGAAATAGCCTGCCAAGATGCAATAGACGAATTCGAAGCATATTGGACTAATTCAAAAGATCACGCGGTTGCAGTAGACATCCCGGTCGCTTTGCAAGAGGGCCTAGTTCAATCTTACGATACTCGCCAGCCACCAACTGAAACAGATTACCGTAAGGCTATAGAAATTGAAGGACGGCTTCATAGAAGTGATAGCCCTGGCGCAGTTGAAGCAAGCCCCCACGGGAAACACTTCGCACCACCTTCTCACCTAATTTGGGAAACAGGACCATATTCACACCAAGGAACCGCCGTCCTTAAGTGGGAGGGGGCCGAACGTCGAGGTATCCTGGCCATGGCCACTGGCTCTGGCAAGACCGTCACAGCGCTACTATGTGCATGGAGGCTCTGGAGGGAAGTAAAGGATCTTGTAGTCATCATCACAGCACCAACACTCCCATTGATTGCACAATGGGAAGAAGAGTGTAAGAATTTCGGCTTAGATCCATACATAGCTGGAAATCATCCTAGGGCAAAGCGCTTACGGAATATTGAGCAGATGCTGCAAGGAATCGAATACACCCAAGAGGGGCTTGTGGTACTGGTAATTACGAATGATTTTCTGAATGATGGAGAGTTCAAAGGGCTATTGAATGAATATTCGTGCCCCATAATGTTGGTTTCAGACGAAGTACACAACCTAGGTGGAACATCCTTCTTCAATAGTCCTCCCGACCAGATCATTTATCGCCTAGGACTTTCAGCAACACCAGTGAGACAATATGATGAAGAGGGAACTGAAAAATTGTTTCATTACTTTGGCGACACGGTATATGAGTTCACCCTAGGGCAAGCCATTGGCGTATGCCTGGTCTCCTACAATTATCAATTGCACGCCATCAACCTTGACACTCAGGAATTAGAAGAGTATCGCTATTGGAGTGACGAAATTAGAAAGTTAAGGCGCATAGTAGGAGATGGACCTTCGGGCGAAGAACGAGACAGATTACAAAGGCTATACAACAAAAGACGCTTAGTGTTGGAAACAGCGGAAGGTAAATTGGCCAAGTTGAAGGAACTCCTCATAGAGTGTAAGGGGTTTGGAACAAAACACCTACTGATTTATGCAACAGACAAAGATCCAGATCAACTGAACCAGGTAAATGAGCTCGTACGGGATGTTGGAATGAGGTTTCATCAAATAACAGCAAATGAGACGAGAAATGCCAAACTAGTAGAGTCCGTTTTGAGCTCATATAGATCGGGAGCGTTAGAAGTACTTACTGCTAAGCGGGTTCTCGATGAAGGGTTAGATGTTCCGGAAATATCTACAGCTATAATTCTCGCGAGCACTACTGTAGAACGCCAGTGGGTCCAAAGACGTGGAAGAGTACTGCGGATGTGTCCAGCAATTGGTAAAGAGACTTCTACAATCCATGACTTTATCGTCTTGCCTCCGGCAGGCGAATCGCGGGACGATGAAGTAGAGCAATTGATCAAGAGTGAAGTCAAGAGATGTGATGAATTCACAAGGTTGGCAAGCAATGCCGCTGCTCCCGGAGGACCACGCGATTTGCTTCAAGATGTCCGATTGGACTATATAGTGTAGCGAATTGCCAATTCGGAGATTATCTCATGACTGTAAGCGAGCGAAAACTCCTCAAAGTATTGCGAACACATGTGTCAATGTTGGACGAAAGCAATAGAGTACCCGGCTATCGGGACGACGTCTTGGAAACTCTGGCACAGATAGTAATTTTAGAAAAGGAGAACTTGGAAGCGCGGACGCAAATTCAAAAAAAGATCACCGATCAAGCAAACGCATTAGGCAGAGTTCTTATTGATGGGGATTGGGAACAGTCTCCATGATCCACTTAGTGAGTGCCTCCATAAAGAATTTCCGGCAATTGAGGAATATTGATCTACAATTTGCGAGGGAACCTGCGAGTGCATTGACAGTCATACGCGCTGAGAATGGTACCGGTAAGACCAATCTATTGACAGCTCTAACGTGGGCTCTCTTCGGGGACGACGCCTTGCCAGCAAAAAGGACGTCATATCGCATACATCCTTTAGACTGGGACTCGAAAAAAGATGGGACTCACTGTCCTGTCGAGGTGACCATCAAATTCGCCACTGTAGACGACGAAACAGGTCTAGGCCGTTCGTTTGAATTAGTGCGATCCACCAAGGAACGTCCCGGGCCAAGTGGGTCCTTTGAAGTTGAAAAATCGGAACTATCGCTCTTTGAAACAAAGCCGTCAGGTGATACACCCATTTCGAACCCCAATGCTTTCATTTCCAATCGAGTGCTACCAACAAGCCTCAAGGACGTTTTCTTCATAGACGGGGATAGGGCATTAGCGTTTATCGAAACCACAGACGAAAGATCAGCAAAACGTGACAGGGTAGAAAAGGCCGTCAGGCAACTGCTAGGGCTTGACATCCTTGAAGAAGCAGAGCGCCATGTTGACAATGCTAGAAAGCAGGCAGTCTCGGCGGTGCGAAAACAGGCGGCAGGGACCAATTTGTCGGAACTGGCCTCCAGGGAAGCAAAATTGGCAGAGGAAATCCAAGGCTACGAGGACACAAAGGAACAGATAGAGCTCGATAGACGGGCTACGGAGTCTAGAAAGCGCAAAGTCGATGAAGCTCTGAAGGGAGCTCTTGCTGCTGGCGGAGCGGATCGAAAACAGCTTGAGGTGGACCTTACTGATCGGGAAAATGAACTTAGGGGGCAACGGCAATATCACAAGGAACTGGTGGCACGTCAGAGATCCCTTGTCAATAGTTCGGATCTGCTAGTTGCAATTGCCAGAGAGAGTATTGGCGAAGCTGGCGCACTATTGGCTCAGTTGGAAAACGAAGGAGTAATACCGGACACTCTCCCTGAAGTGGTAAAGGATCGCCTGGAGCGTGGCACATGCATCTGCGGCAAAGACGTGTCAGAGGGTAGTGAAGGACATATCGCACTCCAGGAGCTGCTTGGCGAAGTCGATCGATTAGAAGATTCTCATGAAATATTGCTGCATCTGAGTACTGTAGCCCGTTTACATTCAAGCAGAACCGATGCCTCTACGGAATCCACATCCTGGACGACGCAAGGTCGAGATTCGCTAAAGGACATTGTCCAGTGTGAACAGGGACAGCAACGGCTAGAGAGGGATATTGAGGAACTTCGAACGAAAATTCGCGAGATGCCAGAGCAAGACCTTGTAGAGCTGGAACGTATGCTGACGGAGGAAGAGGGCATTGCGAGGGAATTGACCAGCAAAGCTGCGAGGATCTCGGAACAAATTCGCAACGCTGAGAAAGATCAAAAGGCTATATCCAAGGAAAGGCTGGCGGCACAGAGGAAAGAAGAGCGTTTCAAGCGATTGCTTGCCGACGAAACGGCAGCAACCGACCTGCTATCAGTATTGCGTGGCACCGTAGAAACGCTTGAAGGAGAGACCGTTGAAGAAGTAGGTGCAGCGATGAGCGAAATTTTTCTCAATATGATCGTTGCAGATCCAGAGGAAGGTGGTCTCATTAGTCGTGCGGAATTAACACGCGAACACGACATTGTGGTTTACGGGTCGGACAATCAGCGTATGGATCCGGACAGGGATTTGAGCGGCGCTCAGAGACGTGCATTGACGTTGGCCTTCATTCTTGCGCTGGTACGAGTGAGCGGGGTGAATGCCCCGAATGTGGTGGACACTCCGTTAGGCATGACGAGCGCCTTGGTTAGACGAGCGATGCTGCAATATGCAGCAGAGAATTCGTCCCAACTTGTGATGTTTTTGACAAGTAGTGAGATACATGGCGTGGAAGACATCCTGGATCGTTATGCCGGACGTACGTATACCATGACGTTTTCCGATCATTACCCTACGCAATTGGTCAACGATCCTGGCACAGGAAGGATCGAAACGCTGTTGTGTGATTGTGACTACGTGTCTTCGTGTCAATTGTGTGCGCGGAAGGAGGGTGTGTAAATGCCGATGTCGCAGGATTTCAATCCATTTGCCAACCAAGACATTCATGTTCCGAAGGCATTTCATGAAGACCTAAGGTTGTATAGCTCCACCTTTACTTCTGGTGGCGAGGAATCTACAAAAGATGAAGAGGCACCCTTTAAACGCTATGTGGACTTTTGGTTGCTTGCTGCCGCAATGGGAGCGGAGCAGAGGACATATTTGCCCGTAGAGGTTGATCAAAGGCATAGGTTCATTACGGGCAGCGTGTTTCAACGCGATTTGGCTATCATTGAATTCTTGTTGTTTCTTGCTATAGCGCACACCAACGACCCATTTGTGGTGGTGGATCCACGAAAGGTGATGGACATTGCGGAAGGTTATGCAGCGGGAGGTATTCCATTAGTGAAGGAAATGATCGAGACAGGACACTTGACCGCACTTCACAACTTAACACGCAGCCTTGTAAAGTCCCTCTCTGCGTCGGGTGAAAGCGGCCCTTAGATATTGCTGCGGTGGAGCAAGTAGAAGTCTGTTGTGTAGGGATGTATTGTTTGAACCTCTCGCAACACTTTGACCCCTATTGGTGCTCTGGCTGGTGGAGGCATCGTTCACAACGGTGTTAGGCCTTGGCCACCGGTAGGAGGCCGACGCCATGAGGGTGTCATGGAAGCCCGTGAGCGCGAGCGGGCCCCATGGATTGGGGGTTACCGGCGACTTGCTTGGCTGGAGCTTGTAGGAAGTTGATCTGATGCGCTAGCACACCTCGATGGCGGACGCCGGACGTTACCGATCCTTCTATAGCGAAGAGTTTGGACGTCGCCCCCACCGCGCTGTCTGCGTGGCCAGAACCTGACGCTGCTTGGCTAACTCAGCCTGTGGGGACCAGCTCCCTGCCCCGCACTGTGGTTGTGGTGCCCTGCCACAAGTTCGCATCTACTCATTTCCTGCCGGAAGGTCGTCTACGTGCGGAGCGCCGCAGAAAATTACTTTTCGGCGACCCTGCGAGTGAATCTTGTGCCCATAGCCGGCACAGGAGGCCCTCTGCCCACCAGGGGCCTGTACCAGGAACAGCCCTCGAGGTAGGCGCGCCGAACCACGTGGCCCTTAAAGCCTCAACTATCAGGGGTCTCCCGCCCTTTGGACCATCTGACAGTTACAAGGATCGCCAAACCCCCATATTTAGTGGCGATCCCTCATACTACTCCGATCCCAGAGTCAACGCAGAGGGCCAATCTGGGTTGAGTTCAAGCCAAAGCCACCGCTAATCGACGAACAACCAAGAATTGATCTGATCCCAGGCCAATTCAAGTAAGTTCTCTGTGCGCAACTCAATTAGCTCAATGCTCCATTGGTCGGCTTCGACTATGTGATTTAGTAATGGAAGATGTTCTTGATTTCGCAAAAGTTGCTCTATCCTGCTACTGAAGGAAATACCGGAGTTCTTGGCCTCTTCTAAGTAGGAATTCCGTTCCTCCTCAGAATGGGAAGCTAGCGTCTTGTAGAATTTGAGTTTCTTGTCCCAATTGGCATTTCCCAGACTTTGATTTTCCTTTTCTGGCAGTAACACAAGATTACCTAAACGGTGGCAAAGATCTGGATCTTCATAGATAGCTGGATCCCATCCCGATGTTGGTTTAGAAACGGGAGCGATGTGTTCAACCGTCCTATACTTCATCGCTATCCAATTGGCATATGTGAGCGAAGAGGTTTCGTCTCCAGGTACGACATCGTCTCTTGTCAAGAGCCCAGAATATTCCGTTTGCGGTCTTGCGTGGTGGCTTGCGGCAAGTATAAGAAAGCGAATAAGTGCACTGGGCCCATCCTTTCCGATAGAATTGTTTCGGGAAAGGTTAACGAAGGTTTCTCGAGATTCAATGCCCGCCGGGTTCTGAGCAAGCAGGGAAACGTATTCGCTTCGAAGGTCGTCGATGGGAAGGATCTCGTGTTGCAAATGAGGACCCAGGCATAGCGGATCCCCTCCTGCTTTTGGCTTCGACCCCATTAGATCACGGAAACACTTATCTATTCCCGCGGTTCCAAGCGTTATACAGCGCCGTAATGCCAAGAAGGCGGCTGTAGCCTTTATGGCGTCGAGGAATTGATGACTTGTGTCCTTGTCTGAGTGCGCTTCGCAATAGCGGGCCAGAATAGGTATGGCAAGAGTAGTGCGCATGTCAATCATAAAATGAAGGCACAATCTCATCAGATCAATGTCTTCATTATTCCACCCCACTATGCCGCTCGTCTGTAACCCTTCTCTGTCCCAGTATTGCTGGCGGAAATCAACCAGATCGTAGATTGCTTTTACAAAGCCGCGCGCTACACGAGGATCCTTCTTTGCGCTGGCTTGGAATTGATCTCGCATATATCGACGTTGGCTTACCAAATCCTGTGGTTTCTTTTCTCCTGTAAGATATAGGGCGAAAGTAGTGACGAGTTCTTTTACTTCTTTTACTCGAGTCTCTGACTGGGGGTAACTGTCAAGTAGTGTGTGGTCAACCATGTCCCAATAGAATTCGCTCTCCGAACCGGTATATCCATGTCCATGCTCTTGTTCAAATTGTGTCACCAAAGGTTTGCACGTTTCGAGAGCAGTTAGCGGCTCCCCAGTAGTATTTAGCGCGTCAAATATGTCAAAAGCGTCTTCCTCCTTTTGTGTTTCGACTCGGGTAAGCAGCACGTACTGAGTCAAGTAGGAAGAAAAGAGCAATAGTCGGATGAGGCCTTCTATGTCCTGTACCTTGGTTATCTCGTCGCAAAAACGATGTTGGAGTGGTTCTGCAAATTGTTCTAATCTGCGAAATAGAGATCTACAAGGATTGGTACGAAATCTGATGCGATCAAGGACTTCAATATCGTCATCGTCATCGGGCGGAGGGGCAGTGGCTGTGGCGAGAAGGTAACGGTCTAGCGTGTCAATAATGCTAAGATAATTTTCTTCCAAAGGGTCATCTTTCGTCGCTTCACTTAAGGCCGAGTGAATTGGCAATTTAGGTGATCCTATGGCTTCATTGGAAAAGCGTGCGACGAAAGCAGCTATTGGTGAACGATAATCGGAGGCAGAAAAGGAATTTGCTCGATTATCTTGAGCTCGGATGATTTTTGGGAAGGGAAACCCTTCCCCTAGATTCACAAGACGGCCAACGGCACATTGGTAGAGCGATGTCTTCTGTGCGTCAACTTCTGTCGTCAACCATTCTTGGGTGCCAACAGATGCTTGTTGGATATCGATTTCATGTTCCGCAATCTTCTGAAACAATGCTCGAGCAATCAAGATAAGGGTAGTCAAACGCTGTTGTCCGTCTACGATGTCTATGGATTCTCCATCGAATGAGGGCTCACCTTTTGTCGCTGTGAGGATGATGCTGCCAAGGTATGTGTACTGAGGATCTCTGTGTTGGTTATTGCAATTGTGATGGAAGCCACTAAGGCAATCTTGTAGTAGGCGCCTCAGGTGCCCAGTATTCCAGTTGTATTGCCTCTGGTAGAGCGGGATCTTGTAGCCTACGTTCCCGTTGTGGGACATCATAGTTTCCCAAAAAGTCCCGGTCGTGGCTTCGAAGAGGTCGCGTCCTCGAGTTGGCATTAGGTCCTCCGCGTGTGGGTGAAGCCAGTGGAGTATGGAAAGTGGACAGCTGAAAAGATCATCGGTTTAGCGACCCCGTATTGAGAGTGCGAGATTAACCATGATCTGAGCGGCAAAGTAGTATGGGAGGCGTATCAGCGCTGGTTGATGGGGGTGTAGGTGCGTTCTTGGGAGCCGGTGTAGACCTGTCGGGGGCGGGCTATTCGGCTGTCTTGTTCTAGGAGCTCTACCCAGTGGGCCAGCCAGCCGGCGGTGCGGGCGATGGCGAACAGCACGGTGAACATGTCGGTGGGGAACCCCATCGACTGGTAAATGAGCCCGGAGTAGAAATCCACGTTGGGATACAGGCGGCGGCTCACGAAGTAGTCGTCGGCCAGGGCCACCTCTTCGAGCTTCAAGGCGATGTCGAGCAGCGGGTTGGAGCCGGTCACCTCGAACACGTCGTAGGCGGCTTGCTTGATGATGCGGGCCCGGGGGTCGTAGTTCTTGTACACCCGGTGGCCGAACCCCATCAGGCGGGTCTCGCCGGCTTTGACCGCCTTGATGAACGGGTCGATGTTCTCGTAGCTGCCGATCTCGTCGAGCATCTCCATCACGGCCTGGTTGGCTCCGCCATGGCGGGGGCCGTACAGCGAGCAGGCCGCCGCTGAGATCACCGAGTAGGGGTCGGTGTGGGCGCTTCCCACCACCCGGGCGGTGCTGGTGGAGCAGTTCTGGCCGTGGTCGGCGTGGGTGATGAGCAGCAGGTCGAGCGCTCGGGCGAAGGCCGGGTCGCATTGGTAGGTGGGCTCGGCGATCTTGAACATCATCGACAGGAAGTTGGTGGCGAAGTCCAGGTTGTTGTCGGGGTAGACGAACGGCATACCGGTGTTGAACCGGAAGCCCGCGGCGGCCACGGTGGGCACTTTGGCGATGAGCCGCACAATCTGGTGCATGCGGTTCTCGGGGTCTTCGATGTCTTTGGCCTCGGGGTAGAACGTGGACAGCGCGGCGATGGTCGACACGAACATGCCCATCGGGTGGGCATCGTGGAGGAACGACTCCATGAACCGCTTGCGGAAGCGCTCGTGGATGAAGGTGTGGTGGGTGATCTCGTGTACCCACACGTCGTATTCGCCAGGGGTGGGGAGCTCGCCGTGGAGCAGGAGGTAGGCCACCTCCAGGAAGGTGGAGTGCTCGGCCAGCTGCTCGATGGGGTAGCCCCGATAGCGCAGGATGCCGTTCTCGCCGTCCACTTCGCTGACCGCGCTGGTGGTGGCCGCGGTGGTGCTGAAAGACGGGTCTAAGAACCAGACGTTGGGGAGTAGTTTTCGCCACGCTGCGGCATCCACACCACCTTCGACAATCGGAACCTCAATTGACTCACCGGTCCGATTGTCGGTGATCGTTATGGATTCAGGCACGCACGGCTCCTTTCCCTGCTCCCTCCGGCGCTGCCGCAGCTTACCTCAGGTTGTCGCTTTCGCCCCAGAGAGAGTGTTGCCCCTGGTCACAGAGGGGTGTTGTCGTGGCGGCGGCGGGGGAGGGCCTCCCGTTTGGACTCCAGCAGATCCAGGGCGGCGGCCACCTCGGCCCGGGTGTCGGCCGGGTCGATCACCGCGTCGATCGAGCCCCGCTCGGCGGCGATGTAGGGGTTCAGGTAGCGCTCCTCGTAGGCGGCCTCGAGCTCGGCTCGCTCCTCCGGGCTGGATCGGCGGTGGACGATCTCGACCGCTCCCCGAGCGCCCATCACCGCGACCTCCGCCGAGGGCCAGGCCAGCGCGATGTCGTTGCCCATGTGGCGGGAGTCCATCACGATGTAGGCGCCGCCGTAGGACTTCCGCAGGGTCACGTTCACCCGGCCCACGGTGGCTCGGGCGTAGGCGAAGGCCAGTTGGGCGCCGTGGCGGATGATGCCCCGCCATTCCAAATCCTTGCCCGGCTGGAAGCCCGACGTGTCCACGAAGGTGACCAGCGGGAGGTTGAAGGCGTCGCAGAACGACACGAACCGGGCCCCCTTCTGGCTGCACGCGATGTCGAGGGTGCCGGCCAGGGTCTGGGGCTGGTTGGCCAGCATCCCCACCGGGCGGCCGGCCACGGTGGCGAAGGCGCACACCAGGTTGGCGGCCCAGTCGGCCTTGTATTCCAGCAGGTCGCCGTCGTCGGCCACCGCCCGGACGACATCTCGGATGTCGTAGCTGCCCAAAGGCGATTCGGGAAGTATGTCCCGCAGCTCGGGGGTGGGGCGGTCGATGGGATCGTCCACCGGATACCGGGGCGGCAGTTCGTCGGCGTGGGCGGGAAGCAGGCTCAACAGCGCTCCCACCAGGTCGGAAGCGGCGTCTTTGTCGTCCACCAAGAAGGCGGCCACCCCGCTGCGCCGGGAGAGCTGGCCGGCGCCGCCCAGGGTCTGGTTGCTGATCACCTCGCCGGTGAATTGGGTGACCATACGGGGGCCGGAGACGAAGGCGTAGCTGTCCTCGGTGGCGATGGCGATGTCGGCCAGGCCCAGCAGCAGGGCCGGCCCCGACACCGCCGGGCCGGTGGCGCAGAAAATGGTGGGCACCTGACCCGAGCAGTCCACCACCGACTTGGCCACCCGGCCCCAGCCCATGGTGGCCGCGATGCCCGAGTCGATATCGGCACCAGATGAGGCTATGAACCCCACCAGGGGCACACGGCGCAGGAGGGCCTCTTGGGCGGCTCGCTCCAGTGTCTCGCTGTCGGCCGGGCTGAGCGCCCCCCGGTCGGCCTCGTTGTCCTCCACTTCGAAGACCACGCATTCCCGGCCGTCGTAGGAGTCCAGCCAGGCTCGGGCCGATCCCGGTGCTCCGGCTCGCAGCGGGACCCGGTCGGGTCGGTTGCCGGTGGCGGTCATGGCGTCAGTCTCGCGCCGTACTCAGCTGGGGTACACCCCGGCCTGGTCGTAGCCGTGGGTCCCCACCACTTCGAATATCACGTCTCGCACCGCTCGGGTGACCGCCGATGGGGCCACCCGGCGGCTGACGATCAGGCCCACCGAGCGCCGCACCAGTCCGGTGATGGGGATGCGCCGCCAGGGGCCGTCGTCGGGGGCGGCGGTGGCGGGCAAGATGGCGGCACCGAATCCGGTGAGCACCAGGGTGGCGATCATCCTCATGCCGTCGATCTCGGCCCGGGTGGTGAGCTCCACGCCCTGGATCTTGAGCTCGGAGTCGATCTCGTCTCGAAAGGCAGTGCCCGGAGGGGGCAGCAGCAGCTCGTGGCGGCTCAGCTCGGCGGGGGTCACCGACGACTTGCGGGCCAGCGGGTGGTCGGGCGGGGCTATGAGCAAGCGGTCTTCCGCGAACAGCTCTTCAGCCCGGATCTCAGAATCGTGCAGGGGCAGGTTGACCACTGCGCTGTGCAGATCTCCGGCGATCACCTGGGGGAGGAGGCTGGTGGTGGTGGCGGTGAGCACCTCGAGGCGGATGTTGGGGTATTGGGCCTCTAGGGCGGGCAAAACGATGGGGATCAGCCACCGGGCGGTGGAGTCGATGGTGCCCAGACGGGTGACTCCGGAGATGTCGTCGCGCATAGCGGCCATGTCGAGGGCGATGGCGTCGGTCTCGGCCCGGATGCGCCGGGCTCGGGCCAATACCGCCTCGCCTTCCTCGGTGAGGGTGCCGGCGTCGCGGTCCACCAGGATGGCGCCCAGCTCCTCCTCCAACTTGGCGATGTGCTTGGACACGTTGGACTGCACGGTGTGCAGCGACCGAGCGGCCTTGGAGAACGTCTTGTGCTCGGCTATCGCCAACAGGGCATCGAGCTGGCGGATGTCCATGGCCGTAAATCTAGGGTCGGCAGGAAGGGCGGATGTCCACGACGGCTCTCGGCGGGCGGTCAGCCCATGGTCCGCTGGCGGATCAGGTTCAGCGCGCTGCCCGCCTGGAACCACTCGATCTGGTCGTGCGACAGGGTGTGCTCGGCGGTTATGTCCACCGTGGTCCCGTCGGGCTTGGCCACCTGCACCTGCACCGGCGTGCCGGGGGACAGGTCGGCCAGGCCGATCACCGAGATGCGGTCGTCCTCGTCGATGCGGTCGTAGTCGTCGGGGTCGGCGAAGGTGAGGGCCAAAACGCCCTGTTTCTTGAGGTTGGTCTCGTGGATGCGGGCGAACGACCGGGCGATCACTGCCGCGCACCCCCGGAAGCGGGGCTCCATGGCGGCGTGCTCCCGGGACGATCCCTCGCCGATGTTGCGGTCGCCCACCACCACCCAGCGCTGACCGGCGGCGTGGTAGGCGGCGGCCACGTCGGGGAACGATCCGGTGGTGCCGTCGAGCTGGTTCTTGCCTTCGCCGACCGCCCCGGTGAAGGCGTTCACCGCCCCCAGATAGAGGTTGCCGGAGATGTTCTCCAGGTGGCCCCGGTAGCGCAGCCACGGTCCGGCCATGGAGATGTGGTCGGTGGTGCATTTGCCCTGGGCCTTGAGCAGCACGGGCAGATCGGTGAAGTCCTGGCCGTCCCATGGGGAGAAAGGCTCGAGCAGCTGGAGCCGCTCGGAGTCGGGCGACACCCGTACATCCACGCCGCTGCCGTCGTCGGGCGGGGCCAAGAACCCGCTGGCGCCGGGGTCGAAGCCCTGGTCGGGCAGCTCGGTGCCCGGGCCCACCATGAGCGCCACCTCGGTGCCGTCGGGGGCGGTGATGGTGTCGCTGGCCGGGTCGAAGTCCAGCGTGCCGGCCAACGCTAGGGCCACCACCGTCTCCGGGGACGTGACGAAGGCGTTGGTGGAGGCGTAGCCGTCGTTGCGCTTGGGGAAGTTGCGGTTGTAGCTGGTGACGATGCTGTTGGGGGTGCCTTCGGCCACGTCGTCGCGGTTCCACTGGCCGATGCACGGCCCGCAGGCGTTGGCCAACACGGTGGCCCCGATGGACTCCAGGTCGGCCAGCAGGCCGTCGCGCTCGATGGTGGCCCGAACCTGCTCGGAGCCGGGGGTGACCATGAGGGGCGACTTGGCGGTGAGCCCGTGGGCCGCGGCGTGACGGGCGATGCTGGCCGCTCGGGTTATGTCCTCGTAGCTGGAGTTGGTACACGACCCAACCAGGGCGGCGCTCACCTCCAGGGGCCAGCCGTTCAGCTTGGCCTCGGACCCCAGATCGGCCACTGGCCGGGCCCGGTCGGGGGTGTGGGGGCCGTTGATGTGCGGTCCCAGCTCGGACAGGTCGATCTCCACCACCCGGTCGAAGTAGCCGCCGGGGTCGCCCAGCACGGCATCGTCGGCCCGCAGGTTGTGGGCGGCGGCGTTGGCCGCGTCGGCCACGGCCTCGCGGCCGGTGGCCTTGAGGTAGCGGGCGATGGCGTCGTCGTAGGCGAACAGGGAGGTGGTGGCGCCGATCTCGGCCCCCATGTTGCAGATGGTGGCCTTGCCGGTGGCCGACAGTGAGTGTGCGCCCGGCCCGAAGTACTCCACGATGGCCCCGGTGCCGCCGGCCACGGTGAGGATCTCGGCCACCTTCAAAATCACGTCCTTGGGGGCGGCCCAGCCGTCGAGCTCGCCGGTGAGGTGCACGCCGATGAGCTTGGGCCAGCGCACGTTCCAGGGGAATCCGGTCATCACATCCACTGCGTCGGCGCCACCCACGCCCACCGCCACCATGGCCAGGCCGCCGGCGTTGGGGGTGTGGCTGTCGGTGCCGATCATCATGCCGCCGGGGAAGGCGTATTGCTCCAGCACCACCTGGTGGATGATCCCCGATCCCGGCTTCCAGAATCCGGCGCCGTAGCGGGCGCATACCGACTCCAGAAAGTCGTACACCTCCTCGTTGTTGTCGAGGGCCGCGGCCAGGTCTCGCTTAGCGTCGATGCGGGCCGAGATGAGGTGGTCGCAGTGGGTGGTGGTGGGCACTTGCACCTCGTCTAGCCCGGCGGTCATGAACTGGAGCCAAGCCATCTGGGCGGTGGCGTCCTGCATGGCCACCCGATCGGGGCGCAGATCCACATAGGTGGCTCCCCGCTCGGGGGTGACAGCGGGGTCGTCGAGGTGGTTGACCAGGATTTTCTCGGCCAACGTGAGCTCTCGGCCAAAACGTTCCCGGGCGGCGTCGACCCGCTCGTCCAGGGTGGAATACACGTTTTCAATCAGCTCAATGGGTGTGGAGGCGGCTACCGGCATACCTCCGATCCTACGGGCTTTCCGGCAAAATGGCCTTGTCGCGGAATTGGCCGAATGAGGGGTTCTACTTGGGCCAGCGGCGATGTTGACCGTGGGGTTCTGCTAGGGCCATCGGCGGTGTTGGCGGCGGGAGCGGGGGGAGCGGTCGCCGAGGGCCCAGGCCCGGCGCCAGGGGGAGACCGCGGGGCCGGTGAGGCCGGGGGTGGTGCCGGCGTGGGCTCGGCGGCGGGCTTGGTACCAGTCGGTGGCGCACTCGTCGGCCAGGGTGGCCACGGCCACCTCGATGCGGGCCGCAAAACGGCGGGCGTTGTCCTCCTCAGTGGGCACCAGTGGATCGCCGAATGTGATCGTGGTGGCCGACACCTTGGGCACGTTGCGGCCCTTGGGCAGGATGCGGTCGGTTCCCTCCACGTGGACCGGCACCACCGGCACGCCGCAGCGCACCGCCAGGTAGCCGGCCCCGCCCAAGAAGGGCTGGCCCCAGCCGTCGGGGCTGCGGCCGCCCTCGGGGAAGATGAGCAGGCTCCAGCCGTCTTCGATGAGCGACGCGGCCAGTCGGGCCGAGCGCCGCCCCACCCGGGACCGCTCGATGGGAATGGCACCGATGACCAGAGCCGAGGCCGCCGACTTGACCGCCCCGGTGAAGAAATAGTCCGATGCGGCGCCTACCACCAGCCGGTTGCGCCACCTGGGTGGGATGGATGTGAACATCAGGGGGGTGTCGATGTGGCTGTGGTGGTTGGCGGCGAAGATCACCGGGCCCTCGAGGCGCTCCAGCCGGTCTAGCCCTTGGCGGCGAGGGCGGGCCAGCGCAGCCATCGCTGGCTGCATCACAACCTCTGTGATAACCCGACGGGCGGCTCGGGCCGCCGGCTTGCGGGCCCACTCAGTGTCGTAGTCGGCCCCCCGGTTCTTGGGGGTGGGAGCGGGCGGCACCCCCACGGGCGGTCGGGCCGCCCGATAGGGGAAGTCCAGCTTCGAGATCACCCGCCTAGCTGACATCGGCCATCAGGATGGGGGGGTTGTGGAGGTGGGTGACGGTGGGCTGGCGGCCCACGGTGTCGCTGGCGATCTCGAGGGCGTCTTGGAGCGTGGATGCGGGGCGGAAGCCCATGCGCTGCACCGCCCGGGTGTCGCCGCCCACGATGATCACTTCGCCCAGGTGCTGGAGGGCGTGGGCCCCCCAGTACCACATGTAGAAGGGGTGGACGCCGTGGTAGGCGTACGACGTGCGGTACAGGTGGATGTACCACTCGTCCTCGGCGAACTGGCGCTCGTACTTCGCCTCGATCTCCACGGGGTCGGTGGTGTCGGCCAGCACCTGCTCGAAGAAGTCGATGTAGCTGGGATGGTGCACCGGGTGGAACTCCCAGCGGGTGGGGTGGCCCATGATGACCACGCCGCCCTCCCGCACCAGCGGGCGTCCCCGATAGAGGTTGAAGAAGTAGCCCAGCCCCAGGCACATCACCAGGATCGGGTTCATCACCGAGTTCACGTTGTAGGGGCAGATGTAGGGCAGGCCCATGGTCAAGATGTCGGTCTGGCCCGCAACGGGCACTAAGTGCTGGGCGTACACGTTCTCGGTGGTCACCTTGTGTACGGCCTCCACCTCGCCGGCCTGCACCGAGGTCAGCTCATAGGGCGCCCGCCAAGACTGGAAGATCTGGCGGGCCATCTGGGGCGGGGCGTACTTCAAACCCGTGGTCATGGCCACAAAGGCGGCCCGGTCCTTGGCCGTCCACTCCCACTCCCGCTTCTGGAGCATGGCCAGCGGGCCGTCCACCCCGAAGGTGTTGTTGTTGACCGTGGTCTCGATCTGGAAGATCTTCACCCCGGCGTCGCGCAGCACCTTGCCCATGCGCCAGTTGGAGGCGTGCAACTCGGAGCGGTGCTGGTCCATGAACGACTTGGACTCCTGCATCGTCTTCACGTTGTGGTGGTGGCGCAGCCCCTGGTAGCCGGCCAGGCCGGTGGCGGTGCTTTTGTGGCCGCCGTCCATGGCCACCAGGTTGATGTTCACGTACACCACCAGGTCGCTCTCCGCCGCCCGCTTGGAGAACTGCACCTCCTCACCGTGGGGAGTGGTGCCTAGCACCACCATGCCGTCGGGGTCCTCGGCGTCGTGGTTGTAGAGGCAGCCCGAAGGGGCGAATGCATCGTAGGTGCGGTCGCCCAGGCAGTAGCGCAGTTCGTCCTCGGTCATGCGCCGGTGCAGGGCCAGCGCGGCGATGATGTGGACGTCGTCCACCCCGGCCGCCGCGGCCATCTCCAGCACTTGCTCGATCACCATCTGGCGGATGTCGGGGCGGCGCATAGGGGGCAATGGCAGGGAGATGTCGTCAAAGGCGATGGTGAGCTTCATGCCCGGGCGGAGTTGGGCGGGCAGCGGATCCTGGTCGATGGGGTTGAGCAGCGCCCGGCGGATGGCGCCCTCGGGATCGGCCAGGCCCAGCAGCGGCTCGGCCGGGTAGATCACCCGGCTGCGCCCGGCCGGAAGCTTCTCGGTGCGGAAGCCCTCGCCGTGGTGGAACAGGATCGGCGGCGTAGAGCGGTCCACCTCGAGCACCATGCCCGGGCGGGGGGTTGGCCGCACTCGGTCCTTCATGACGCCTTCCGGCTTCCGATTGGGAGCAGCTTGCGGGGGCCGCCGGGGGCTTTGTCGAAGTACTCGATGAGCCAGCCCCGCTTGCGGGCCAGCATGGCCAGCTTGGGCTCGGGGTTCACCGCCACCGGGTAGCCCACCGCCTCCAGCAGGGCCAGGTCGCTGGCCGAGTCGGCGTAGGCCACCGACTCCGACATGAGCAGACCCTCGGCATTGGCAAAGTCACGCAACACTTCGGCCCGCGACTCGCTGGTGGGCGGCACCTCGGCCAGTTGCCCGGTGTAGGTGCCGTGGGACTGGGCCAACTCGGCGCACACGATGTGGTCGAACAGCGGGCGCAACGGCTCCACGATGAAGTCCAGCGCGCCGGTGATGAGCACGGTGGTGTGCCCGGCGGCGCGGTGCTGGCGCACCCGGCGGATGGCGGCGGGGTAGGACTGGGTCAATATCAGGTCGCTGAACATCTCGCCCGAGTCCTCGGCCATCTGCTTTATCGGCGCCCCTTGGTAGCGGCGGTAGAAGTGGCGGAGGAAGTCGCTGCGGTCCCGGTGGTCCAGGGCCAGAAGCGAAGGGGCCTCCAGCAAGATCTTGGCCACCAGTCGGGCCCGTTCGTCCAAAGGCAGCCGCCTAGTGGCCAACCAGCCGTAGGCCATGACCACGTTGGCGGCGATGACGGTGTTCTCCAGATCGAAGGCCGCCATGTGTCGGTCGGGGGAGAGGATCTGGGTTCGCTGGCGGTCTTTGCGGGTCGGACCCGTCCGCCCCGACGGAGCCGTCTTGACCCGGCCCTGGGCCACCACGGTGGGCAGATGGATGTCGATCACGTAGTGGGGCCAGTCGATGATCCGGGGGTCGAAGCAGTACAGCTCCTTGTCTTCGTCATCCAGGCTGTCCCACAACTCCAGCAGCCGGTTCACGCCGAACAGGGCTTCGCACTCGGTGTAGGCCCCGTAGAGCTCCACGTAGCCCAGCGCCCGCTCCACTTGATCGCGCCGCTCGTCCAAATCCGCGGTGATCTCGGCTTGGCGGCCCCGGATGGGCAGTCGCCCCAGCACCCGCTCACCGGCGTTCAGCCCGGTCCGCAGCCGTTTGAGCTGGCGGACCACCCGGCCCCGGCCCGGATAGGTCCAGTTGGGCGGGGGGATGGGCTGGTCGCGGTCGTCGTAGATGGGATTCTCGCTGAACCAGCTGTGGGCCAGATCCACCAGTTGGTTGAATCGGAACGGGTTGATCGCTCCCGACGCCACCTGGATGATCTGGCGGTCGGTGTCGTGGCCCCGGGCGGCCACCGCACAGATGGCCGCGGCCACAAGATCCACCGGGATCACGTCCAGCACTCCCTGGGGGATGCCGGGGAAGTCGGTGAGCAGCCCCCGGCCGTAGCCGATGATGATGGGCTCGGCCATGCGGAAGCCCCGGATCCACCCCGGGAATGGCTCGGCATAGGCCGACTCGATGATCGACGGCCGCACGGTGGAGACCTCTAGGTCGCCCTTGATCTCGGTCACCGCGGTCTCGGCCAGCGCCTTGGTGAAGGCGTAGGCGTCGGGGAAGCCCAGCGAGGCGGCCCGCGACCGACCGGCCTCCACCATCTGGTCGTGGACCCAGCGGCTGCGGAGCTGCTCGGTCTTGGCGGCCAGCGCTGGGGTGCCGGCCGCCCCCAGCTCATGGCGAGCCTGGCTGCGGAACTCCTCCAGTCGGGCGGGATTGCGGCTCTCGGTCTCGGTGGTGATGCGCCGGCGGCGGCTGGCCTCGGCCTCGTCCTGCCACGACACCGGCACGTACATGGGGCCGTCGGCCAGGGGCTCTTCGGGGGCGTTCCCCCGGCGGCTCCCGGCCACATAACAGGTGGACACCGCGATGAAGTGGGGGGACGCTCCCATCTCGTTGAGCATGTTCACCAGCCGAACCGGCCCCATGAGGTTGACTTCCACCGCGGTGTCCAGCGGATTGTCGAACGCCACCGCGGCGGCCGAGTGGATGACGATATCGCAGCCAGCGATCAGCTCCCGGCCGGTGTCATCCAGCCCCAGGCCATCGACGCCCACGTCACCGGCCACACCGGTGATCCGCTGCTGGCAGAGCCGTTCGAACTCGTCGGTGCCCAACTGGTCGCGCAGCCGGTCGAAGACGTCGTTGCGAATAATCTCCCGGCGAATGCGCTGCTCGACCCCTCGGCGTCCGGGGCGTACCAGCAGCACCAGTTCCACTTCAGGCACGCAGCGCAGCAGCCGCTCAACGAGAGCGGTGCCCAGGAAACCGGTCGTGCCGGTGATCGCCAGCCGCTTGCCGGCCAGCGCATCAGAGATCACCGCAGTGTTTTACCAAACCCAGGGACTTTTCCCCAGCCCACTACGCCTCGTCGCGGTCGGTGCGACGGTGCTGACGGCGGCGCTCGTAGCGCTCGTTGGCCAGGTCGACCAGCGTCTCGATGAGCTGCGGATAGGGCAGGCCGCTGGCCTCCCACAGTTTGGGGTACATGCTGATGGGGGTGAAGCCGGGAATGGTGTTGACTTCGCTGAGCAGCATTCCCCGGCCGTCGGCTTCGTAGAGGAAGTCCGCCCGGGCCATCCCCTCGCACCGCAAGGCGCGGTAGGCGGCGATCGCGAGGCGTTGAACGTCCTGGGTGGCTGCCTCGGAAATCTGGGCGGGAACCAACAGCTCGGCGCTGTCGGTGAGGTACTTGTCGGCGTAGTCGTAGAAGTCGGCGCCGGGCACGATCTCGCCGGGGACCGACGCCTTGGGGTCGCGGTTGCCCAGCACGGACACCTCGATCTCCTGGCCGGTGACAGCCTCCTCGATGATCAGCGTCTCGTCATACTGGGCGGCTGTCTCGAGCGCTTTGACCGTCTCGAGTTCGGTAGCGGCCCGGCTCACCCCCACCGACGAGCCCATGTTGGCCGGCTTCACGAACAGCGGTAGTCCCAACTCCGCAATGGCCTGTTCGGCCACCGCCTCAGAGAGATCGCTGGCCGATGCCGTTCGGTAGCGACACTGGGGAAGACCGTGCTGAGCGCACACCAGCTTGGCCACGGACTTGTCCATGCACAGCGCCGAGGCCAGCACCCCTGATCCCACATAGGGGACGTCGGCCACTTCCAGCAGACCTTGAATCGTGCCGTCTTCGCCCATAGGGCCGTGTATGAGGGGGAACACCACCGTGTCGGGCTCGGCGAAGATCTCGGCCGGGGCCACGGCAAGGCCGTCGGCGTCCAACCGGTCGGGGAGGGGATCGGGAAGCTCGGCCAGCCGCCACTGCCCCTCTCGGGTGATGCCCAGCGCCACCGTCTCGAAGCGGTCTTTGTCGGCCGCACCAGCCACATGGCGGGCCGAAACACAGGACACGTCATGTTCGGCCGACCGGCCGCCAAATAGCAGCACCAAACGGGTGCGGGTTCCCACAGGCCGACGGTACCCCACCGATTGCCCCGACAGTGGGAGGCTAAGCGTGTGCGAATGTTGGCATCGGAGGCAGCCCGAGCGGCCGGTGGCCGTCTGGTGGGTCCCGACGTCGAAGTGTCGGGAATCTCCATCGACTCAAGGACGGTGGCCCCAGGCGAGTTGTTCGTGCCGGTGGTGGCCGAGCGAGACGGCCACGACTTCATCGACGACGCCTTGGCCGCGGGGGCAGCGGCCTATCTGACCTCTGAGGCCCCCCAGGGAGCCACCGCGGTGGTAGTGGACGACAACGCCGCGGCCTTGGCCGAGTTGGGCCGCCACGCCCGCAGCCGGTTCGAGGGCCCGGTGGTGGGCATAACTGGCTCGGTGGGGAAGACCTCGGTGAAGGACATGGCTGCCGCAGCCATCGGGGCCGACCGACCGACCCACGCCAGCCCGATGTCGTTCAACAACGAATTGGGGGTGCCGCTCACTTTGGCCAATTGCCCGGAGGATGCCGAAGCGGTGGTGGTGGAAATGGGCGCCCGAGGCAAGGGCCACATCGCCTGGCTCTGCTCGCTGGCCCGGCCCACCGTGGGGGTGGTGACGTCTGTCGGGGCGGCCCACACCGAGCTTTTCGGGACCGTGGAGGCCGTGGCCGAGGCCAAAGGCGAATTGGTGGAGTCGTTGGACCCGTCGGGCGTGGCCGTACTCAACGCCGATCAACCCCTGGTGACGGCCATGGCCGACCGAACCGAAGCCGATGTGCTGACCTTTGGTCGGGCCGGGGGCGAGGTGCGGGCCACGGACGTGAGATTGGACGACGGACTGCGGCCCCGATTCCGACTGGAAACCCCCAGCGGGCAGACCGCGGTGGCGTTGGCGGTGTGCGGCGAGCACATGGTGGACAATGCGTTGGCCGCCGCGGCCGCTTCGCTGGCGGTCGGGGTGGGGGTGGATGAGATCGCCGCCGGTTTGGGCTCGGCTCAACTGTCGCCGTGGCGCATGGAGGTGACCACGCTGGCGTCGGGGGCCGTGCTCATCAACGACGCCTACAACGCCAACCCCATGTCGATGGCTGCCGCACTGCGCTCACTGGCTGCCGTGGACCGACCCCGCCGGGTGGCGGTGCTGGGGGAAATGGCCGAGTTGGGTGACCGGACTGCAGCCGAACACGCCGCCATTGGCGCCCTGGCCCAAGAACTGGGCATCGAGGTCATCCCGGTGGCCACTGCCGAATTCGGGCCTTCACCAGTCGCCGACGACGCTGCCGCGGTAACAGCACTTGGCCCAGTCGACGCCGAGACCGCGGTGCTTGTCAAGGCCAGCCGCGTCGCTGGACTGGAGACGGTGGCCGAAGCGCTGTCCAAGAGCTGAAGACGGCCGCGGCTCGCGGTTGTTCCAAGTGGATGTACTGTCGGGGTTTCGGCGACGGAGGAGGCGGAGATGGACTTTCGTGAGCGGTCGGTGCAGGAATGGGCCGCGGCGGTGCGCGATCAGGAGGTGTCGGCCCGGGAGATGGTGGAAGGATCGCTGGCGGCCATCGACGCCCAGCAGGAGCTGAACGCCTTCGTGGCCATGAACCCCGAGCGGTCGTTGGCCGAGGCTGACGAGATCGACGCCCGACTGGCCTCCGGCGACGAGGTCGGGCCGCTGGCCGGCATTCCGTTCGGGGTCAAAGACTTGGAGGACGCTGCCGGGTATGTGACCACGCAGGGCTCGTTCCTGCATTCCGACGACCCACCGGCTGAGGCCGACAGCATTCTGGTGGAGCGGCTGCGGGCCGCGGGCTGCGTGGTGATGGGCAAGACCAACACGCCGGAGTTCGGCTGGACCGGCGACACCTACAACCCCGTGTTCGGGGCCACCGGCAACCCATGGAACCCGAAGCGCTCACCGGGCGGGTCGTCGGGGGGCACCGCGGCCGCGCTCATGGCCGGTCTGGTGCCGTTGTGTACCGGCTCCGACGGGGGCGGCTCCATCCGCATTCCCGCCGCGGCCTGTGGATTCAGCGGCTTCAAGGCCAGCCTGGGCCGGGTGCCGGTGGAAGGGACCTACCGGCTGTGGCCCCTCTCGGTCCACGGGCCGATGGCGCTGCGGGTGGCCGACATCGCCTTCGTGCAAGACCTGGTTATGGGGCCGTCGCCCCGCGACCTCGACTCGCTGCCCCGCCCCGACCGGTCTTGGCGCCAGGCGCTGGACGAGGGCTGGAAGCCCAAGCGGGCCGTGTGGTGCCCGGCACCCGACGGAAAGCCGTCCGATGCCGAGGTGGTGGCGGTGTGCGAGGCCGCGGTGGCCCAGCTGGAGGCGGCTGGCGTGGCGGTGGAGGTGCGGGAAGAGGGCCTGTTCAACGACCCCATCTGGGAGTACGTGCTGCTGTCGGCCAATGCGGTGTCGGGCGAGCTGGGCGAGCTGACCGACGAGCAGATGGAGCAGATCACCCCCGGTCTGCGCTACTACTTCGGGCTGTCCACCAGTCCCCAAGTGGCTGATTTCAACCGGGCGCTCGACATCTTCTACGAGATGTCCGAGACGCTCAACGGTGTGTTGGCCGAAGCCGACCTGCTGCTCACCCCCACCGTGGCCGGCCATTTTCCCGAGTGCGGGGGCCAGGGGCTGGTCAACGGCGAGCTCGTCGACAACTGGATCCGCCACACCTACCCGTACAACCTGACCCGGCGTCCGGCGGGCAGCGTCCGGGCCGGTTTCGCCGCCGACGGAATGCCGGTGGGGCTCCAACTGGTGGGCCATCAGCTCGGCGATGTGCGGGTGCTCCAGGCCATGGCCTACTGCGAACAGGTGTTTGCGCCGCCGATGTGGCCCTCGGCAGCTTGAGGGCCAGCGGAGCCCTATCTCTTCGCCCCGCCAATGTGGCCTGAGCTATCCTGAACGACCCCCGGACCGTTAGCTCAGATGGCCAGAGCGCTCGCCTCACACGCGAGAGGTCACTGGTTCAAGTCCAGTACGGTCCACTCCCACGCTGCCCTGAGAGCGAACCTCGGAGATGGTCCGGGTGGGCCGGGGTAATTCGCGCTGGCGGGGAGAAGTGGCCAGTAAGTGGCCATATTCTGGCCACTTATTTATTTTCGGGCGGGGTAGGGTGGGCGTATGGATGCCGTCCGACGGGGGATGGCTTGAGGATGTGGGTGGTGGGGATGTTTCCTGAGGGCCGCGCCGCGATCCTCGCTCTCACCGCGGATGACGCTTTCGGGAAATACCTAGACGAGGCGTGCAGCGACGACCTGCTGTCCCCGCTATAGCATCCCGTCGTCCACGTGTTTGCCGGCGATGAATACGCCCTTCTTCGCGCGATAGCCGGCGACCTACCTCCCAGCCTCACCTCCCAGAGAATCGCAGTACCCCCCACGGTGATGATTCGGCTGCGAAACAGCCTCATGCGGGCCAGTTTTAGCTGAGCAGCCTCCGCTCTAGTTCCTCGGCGGTGGCGGCGTCGGATCCGAGCGTGTCGTTGGCCATCTGCCGGTCCATCTCGGCTTCCTGGGTGCGGATTCGGGCCAGTACGTCGGGGGGGACTGGCTCCGGTTTGGTGGATCGCCTGCTGAGCCAGGTCCTGGGATTCAACAGATGTACTCGCTCAGCGCCCACAGGGGACCTCCCGTTGGTGTCCTGTTCCCAGCATAGACCGGCTTGGCGCCCGTTCCCAGATCAGGGTGGCCCGCGCCGAGAGGGGCGGCTTGGGCCGGGGCGCGTCGGGTGCGGCAACAGTTACATGGGTATTCACATGGTTAATGATCGCAGCCACCGCCATAGACCGCGGTTGGCCGCTGGCAACATTCGACAGGCGCATCATTACTTGGGCCAACCGAACAGGGCGTTTGCGCCTGCACTCCTCATGAGCCCCGACAACCCAGCGGCCGGTTGAGGCTGTCTCGGGGTCATCCGGTTAGGGGTCTTGTGGGGTTTGGAGGGCTTTTCTGATCTCTGCGGCGAGCTTGTGGCCGAGCCGTATTTCCAGGTCGGCCATCGCGGTGACCATTTTGTTGGCCAGGCCGTGGACCGTCTCGACCAGCCTGCTCAGCTCGGCTCGCAGTTCGGCGTTGTCGGCTTTGAGCTCGGTGCGGAGTTCGGCGTTGTCGGCTTTGAGCTCGGTGCGGAGTTCGGCGTTGTCGGCTTTGAGCTCGGCTCGGAGTTCGGCGTTGTCGGCTTTGAGCTCGGTGCGCAGGTTGGCGTGTTGGTCTCGAAGCTGGGCGGTGTCGGCGCGAAGGCCGTGGACCACGGTGGTGATGAAGCCGATGAGCCCGGCGCCCAAGACGCCGATGATGGATATGAGGATCGCTTGCATTGCCCCGAATACTCCCGGGAGTGCCGCAATGGGGGAAGCCCCGCAACCCTACCCCGGCGCTGACCGCACGACAACAATCACATGGTAAATCACATAGTGTTTTGGTGGTTAATGCTTAAATCATAGGATTATGCGGCTATCTTCTGATTCTGAATATGCGCGGGTTGAGCGTTCGGCGGGTGTTGTTTCGGAAGGCCTGGGGCGGCGAGTGATGCTGGGTAGTCCCCCCCCCCCGTTGCTCGGCGGCTGAGGGTCGCAGGCGGGCCGGGGTGATCCGCGCCTTCGGGGAACGCATGTCCCTTTCTCTTTCTCTCTTCTATCTACCAGTGAAGGACGGAGCGCCATGAAGACCGAAACGCACCAGCCCCGCGCCTACCGCCGTGGTCGCGCCCGCCGTTGGGCATCGCTCTTGGTCGCCGCGCTGGTCGGGCTGGCCACGGTCGGGGTGTTGGACACCAAAGACGCACCGCCGGCCGCGGCGCAGGACCTCTCGAGCACCCTGCTCAGCAACTTGGGCAAGGACACTGGCCTTAAACGGGACACTGGGTCTTCCGTACTCGCCCAATCATTCACCACTGGGAGCGCGACCGGTGGCTACGCGCTGACGAGCATCGAGCTGGATGTGGCGAATTCCAGCGTGACCGAGGCTCAGCGAGATACCGTCCGGGTGGAGCTGTGGTCGGACTCCAGCAACAGTCCGGGTTCGAAGCTGGCGAGCCTGAAGGTGCCCGCAAGCATCTCGACGGGCACCACGTCGTTCGAGGCGCCGCCCGGCACGACGCTTGCGAAAGCCACGACGTACCACGTCGTGGTCTACTCGGTCGGCAACTTCGCCCTGCAAATCAATCTCACACGGTTGGGCGGCGAGGATGACGGCAAGGCGGCGGGCTGGAGCATCGGTGACTAAAGCCGAACGACCTCCAACGATGAGCCAAGTGGCAGTCCCACATGGATGCCAGTCATCGACGGCGGGTCGCATGTCCTCTTCAAGGTCGGCGTCAAGGGCATCGCCCCTTCGAAGCTGGTGAGCAACCTGGGGAAGAACGACGACGCGACCGCATTCACTACCAGCACTCCGTATGCCCAGGAGTTCACCACGGGCAGCAACGTCGGCGGCTACACGCTGACGAGCATTGAGGCTTCGCTGGATGAGGCGCTCAACGAAACACAGACGGCGACCGTCAAGGCTGAGCTGTGGGAGGCCGCGGGCATCGGAGAGCCGCCGAGCGGCGTATTCAAGCTGGTCGACCTGGAGGTTCCCGACACCTTGGCCGTCGGCACGAATTCCTTCGCCGCGCCGGCTAACACGAGGCTCGCGGCGGGCACGAGTTATTTCGCCGTCCTTTACACCACCGGCAATGTCAACGCCAAACTGCAAATAACGAATTCGGACGACGAAGACAGCGGGGCCGCAGCCGGCTGGTCCATTGCGAACGACTACTACTCCGGGTACGACAATGTGCCGGATTCCAGCACGTTATGGGAGAAGGAGTCTTCCACACTGCTCATCAGCGTGACCGGCAGGGCTAACCCTCCGGACCCGAGGGCCGATCTGAAGTCCCTGACGGCCAGCGGCAGCGGCAGCGAGACCGGCACGTTCACGGCATTCGACTTGACTCCGGCCTTCGACCCCAAAACCACCACTTACAAAGCCACAGTGGCCAACACCATCACCCACATCAAGCTGACGCCGACGTTGGCAGACGCCACGTCCTCGGTGATAGTGGCAGGGAGCGACGCGACCAGTGGCACGCCCACCTCCGCCATAAGTCTGGATGTAGGGGGCAACAACATATTCGTTGAGGTATCCAGCGCGGACGAAGATCTCTCCCAGACCTACTTGGTGGTTATCACGCGCGAGGAGGGCGACACGCCGACCACGTCGTCGAATGCTGATTTGTCGGCGCTGGCGGCGTCGGGGAGCACGGACGGCACTTCGTTCACGGCGCTGACGGGGGCTGATTTGCTGGTGCCGACGTTCGCGTCGGGCACCACGGGCTACCGGGCGACGGTGGGCAACGCCACGACGCATGTGAAGGTGACGCCCACGGTGGACGACACCGGCAAGGCGACGGTGAAGGTGGGCCCCAGCGGCGGCACGCTGACGTCGGTGGGCGACGGCACGGCCAGCGGGGCGATCGCCCTCGCCGTGGGCGAGAACGAGCTCGACGTGGAGGTGACCGCGGAGGACTCCAGCACCCAGACCTACACCGTCACGGTGCTCCGGGTGCCCTCTGGCACCGAGTGGCACGCCACGCTGGTGCCGGGGAGGTTCACCACGAGCGGCGGGGGGTTTGGCTGCCTCACTGACAGCGAATGCGATTCGCAGCTGACCGACAACGACTTCACGGTCGGCGGCACTGCCTATACGTTCTCCCAACTCCAGGACTGGGACTCTGACCTCCTGCAAGCGACGTTCGATCCTGATTCGAAAGCCGCGCTCAATGCGCTGAAGTTCTGCGTGGGCGGCGACGACTACGCGATCGCAAGCGATCCAACGCACAATGTCCGCAAGAGCAGCTTCGACGCCGGCTGGGCCGATGGGGTGCCGGTGTCGGTGAGCATCGGGGCTACGTGCTCGAACACGTTGGGGACGCCGACGGGGCTCACTGCGAAGATGACTTCTGCGACCGCGATGTCGGTGTCGTGGTCGAGGGCTGGGGCGCCTGGTACGCAGAGCTATGAGGTCAACTACAGGGTGCCGGGCGATGACAGAAGCAGCTACTACTTGAGCGAGACGGGCGCAACGGTCACCAAGTCGATCACCGGGCTGACCGGGGGCCTTGTCTATGAGATCCGGGTGCGGTCCGAGGCGATCACCGGGTATGAGGCCAGCGCTTGGAGCGGCTGGGTGACGGTGATCCAGCGCAACGCCAACCTGGGCGGCCTGGAGCTCAGCGTGAGCGCGTCTGAGATGGGCACGTTCTCGGGTCAGGCGCTGGTCCCGGCGACGTTCAACGCCGCCACCACGGCCTACACGGCGTCGGTGGCCAACACCGTCACTCACGCCAAGGTGACCCCGACGCTGGCCCACAGCGGGGCGTCGGTGACGGTGGAGGGCACGTCGGTGACCAGCGGATCGGCCAGCGCGGCGATCGCCCTCGACGTGGGCGAGAACGAGCTCAACGTGGTGGTCACCGCCGAGAACGGCGAGACGACCAAGGAGTACACGATCACCGTGACGCGGGCGGCGGGATCGACGCCGACGGTGACGCTGAGCTCGAATGTTTCCATCGTGGCGGAGGCGGCGGGCGAGGCGACGATCAAGGCGACGCTGTCGGCGGCGGCGCCGACCGGCGGGCTGACGGTGACGCTGGCCACGTCGGGCACGGCGGAGAAGGGCTCGGCCAAGGACTACACGCTGGCGGGGTCGATCACGGTCGCGCAGGGCGCCACGGAGGGCACGGCGACGTTGACGGCTGTGCAGGACACTGCGGTGGAGGCCGATGAGACTGTGATGGTGACCGTGTCGGTGGCGACGGGCTACACGACCGGGTCGCAGGTGACGGTGAAGATCGACGATGACGACACGGCGGCCAAGCCGACCGCGCTGATGGTGGCCGAGCGCAACACGGAGCTGGGGCTGTCGTGGACGGCGCCTTTGGGGGTGCTGACCGGCTATGACGTTCACTACACGTCGGCGTCGAAGGCGGGCGACACCCCGGTGGCCGACGACGCGGAGGTGCAGACGGGCCAGAGCGCGACGGCGGCGGCGGGCTGGGTGGCGGTCGACCGCGACACCGAGACCGACCCGCCCGACGCGGCGCAGTCCATCAAGGGCCTCACCAACGGCACCGAGTACCGGGTGCGCATCCGCGCCACCAGCGCGGCGGGCGCCGGCGCGTTCGAGTTCACTGCGGGCACGCCTGCGGAGCCGGAGCTGCCGGAGGTGGAGCTGTCGATCGCGAGCGGCCCGGTGGGCGAGGCTGCGGCCAACAGGTCGAAGACGATCACCGCGACGCTGCCGGAGGCGGCGGGCAGCAGCGGGGTGACGGTGACGTTGAGCAAGGAGAGCGGCTCGGCGACGGTGACCGACGACTACACGCTGTCGTCGTCGACCATCGCGATCGCTTCGGGCAACGATTCGGGCACCGCGACGTTGAGCATCGTCGACGACAAGGTGGACGAGGGCGACAACGAGACGCTGGTGCTCAAGGCGGAGGCGGACGGCCACTCGGCGGGGTTCCTGACGGTGACCATCGTCGACGACGACACCGCGGGGGTGGTGATCGGCGACGGCAGGGCGATCACGCGCATTGTGGAGGCGCGCGACACGGCGACCTACACGGTCAAGCTGGCCTCCAAGCCGACGGCGAGCGTGAAGGTCACGCCCAGCGTGAAGGTCGCGTCCACCGACGCCGCCAGCGACAAGGCGACGGTGTCGGGCGAGCTGACGTTCACCACCTCGAACTGGAACCAGGCCCAGAGGGTGACGATCACCGGCGTGGCGGCGGGCACCGGCCTGAAGATCACCCATGCGGTGACCGGCGTTACGAGCAGCTCCGATCCGAATTATCCGGCGTCGCTGTCGATCGCCGATGTCGGTCTCACGGTGAAGGTGTCGACGAAGACCTTCGAGATCACCTCGGCGGCGATGGCCGACGAGGGCACGAGCGCGTCGCTGACGGTAACGCTGGGCCGCGCGGCGCCCACCAGCGGCATCGCGTTCACGGCGGCCTACAACTACTCGGGCAGCACGGCGACGTCGGCCGACACGGGCACGACGCCGACGTCGGTGACGGTCAGCGAGGACGCGACCACGGCGACGCTGAGCGTGCCCATCGCCCAGGACGCCTTGGTGGAGGGGGCCGAGACGTTCACCGTCACGATCTCGACCAGCGCGACCGGCTGGCAGAAGAAGGGCGACGGCAAGGACGCCTCGACGGTCACGATCTCCGAGACCGAGGACGCGAAGATCGCGTTCGGCTCGAACGCCGCGGCCACGGCGGAGTACGAGGCGTCGCACGCCGAGTCGGCGAGCCCGACGGTGCCGGTGACGGTCAGCCACCTGCCGCAGGCCGACACGACGTTCACCATCACGCTGTTGACGACGGGGTCGAACCGGGCCACCGAGTACGCCGACGCCATGAACCCCGGCGACTTCCAGATCATGGAAAAGTCGGTGACGTTCACCTCGACGGGCAACAAGACGCAGGACCTGGCCATCACGCTCAACGACGACGACCTCGTGGAATGGGACGAGATCATCCCGCTGCGGATCGCCGCCTCGACCAGCGGCCTGGGCACCCACTACAAACGCGACTCCGAAGCCCAAAGCGATACCGACGGCGTGTCGACCGACGCGACGGTCACGATCACCGACAACGAGGGCGCGAAGATCTTCTTAGGCAAAACCGCCACTGGGCAGAAGCTCTTCCGCACGAATACCGAGGGCAACAACACCTCGGTGGACGTCACGATCGACCACCTGCCGCAGGAGGACACGACGTTCGAAATCGAGGTGCTCAGCACGGGCACGGCCACCGAGGGGCAGAGCGCCTCGAATCCCGGCGACTTCCGCATCGCCGACAAGACGGTGACCTTCGGGCCCGACGACGAGGACACGATGACCAAGGCGGTGGCCATCGCCCTCAACGACGACAACCTCGTGGAGAACAGCCAGACCATCGAGCTGCGCATCGTGGCCGCCAGAGCGTCGAGCCATGTGGACTACGACCTCGGCGACCTCTACACGCGGGAATCCAGCGACGATCTGGCGCAGTACACCATCTTGGACAACGACGACGGCAAGGCGAAGATCGCCTTCGGCAGCTCGGCGATCTCGACGGCGAAGCTGACGTCCCCGTCGGCGGAGGAGGACGTGACGGGTCTCACGCTGAACGTGCCGGTCACCATCAATTACCTGCCGGAGGAGGACACGACGTTCGAGGTCGAGGTGCTCACCGGCAGCGAGGCGGGCACGGCGACGGAGTGGGAGAGCGCCTCGGCGCCCGGCGATTTCCGGGTCGCGGCCAAGTCGGTGAAATTCACGTCGACAAGCGCCAAGACGCAGAATCTGGCGATCACGCTGACCGACGACGAGTTGGTGGAGAACGACCAGACGATCGAGCTGCGCATCAAGGCCGCCGACACGACCGGCACGGTGGGCGCCTACACGGACTTGGGCGACTACTACGTCCGCAACACCCAGAGCAGGCTGGCCCGGGCGACGATCGTCGACGACGACCGCGACGACGCGGAGATCGCGTTCGGCAACTCGGCGGCTGCGACGGCGAAGCACACCGTCGATGTGGACGAGGAGGTGTCGGGCGGGAAGCTGAACGTGCCGGTCACGATCAGCCACCTGCCCGAGGAGGACACGACGTTCACGGTGCGGGTGCTGGATGCGGGCACGGCGACGGAGTACAGCGACTCGTCGATGCCGGGCCGCGACGATTTCCACATCGCGGCCAAGACGCTGACCTTCACGAAGTCGGGGGGGCTCACCGCGAGCATCGAGGTCACGCTCAACGACGACGACGTGGTCGAGAACGACCAGACGATCGAGCTCGAGATCGTGGCGGCGGCGGCGTCGCCGGGCACCAAGGGCGCCTACGGCGATCTGGGCGACTACTACGGGCGCCACGCCATGGGGTCCAAGGCGGCGGTGACGATCGCCGATGACGACCGCGACGGCGCGAAGGTGGCCCTGCACGGCTCCGACAGCGCTTCGACGGCGAAGTTCGCGGCCTCCGACGCGGAGGGCGGGACGATCACCGTGCCGGTCTCGATCAGCCACCGCGCCCAGGAGGCCGTGACGTTCACGCTGGAGGTGACCGGCGGCAAGGCCCGCGAGACCGACGAGGCGGCCAACCCCACGGGCAACCCGAAGGACTACGTGATCGCGTCCAAGACGGTCACGTTCGCCGCCGGGACCATCGCCAAGCAGGATGTGACCGTCACCATCGAGGACGACCGGGTGGAGGAGGACACCGAGACGATCGAGGTGCGGATCAAGCCGGCGGCGGCCTCGCCCGGCACCAAGGGCGCCTACGGCGATCTGGGCGACTACTACACCCGCCACGCCCAGAGCTCGACGGGCACGCTGACGATCACCGATGACGACGAGGTGGCGGCGGTGACGCTGTCGGTTGACCGGACCGCGAACTTCCGGGACGAGATCTCGGTGCTGGAGGGCACCTCGGTGACGGTCACCGCCACGGCCGACATCCCCGTCGGCCCGCGCGGCTGGTCGGTGACGACCGAGAACACGTGGCTCACCCATCCGTCGTTCCGCACCACGCTGCCGGTTTCGTGCCAGAACGCCGGCCAGTGGCCGGGCGGTCATGCCTGTCCGAACGACTACACGCTGCCCGCGGCGTTCACGATCGCCGAGGGCCAGACCACCGCGACCGCCACGCTTCTGGTGCGCTCCGACAGCCGCTCTGAGAGCGTGGCCGAGCGCCTCGGGCTGAAGGGCACCGCGACGCGCACCACCGAGGGCGGCACCGAGCGGTCTTTGACCACCAACGAGCTGGACCTGCGCATCAACGAGAACGCCGCGGGCATCACCCTGGGCGAGGCGTCGTTCGATTTGGTGCCCGCCGAGGTGGTGACCTACACGGTGGTGCTGCGCGGCGGCAAGCCCACCGCGAACGTGACCATCACGCCGACCTCGAGCGCCACCGGCAAGGCGACGGTGTCGGGCGCGCTGACGTTCACCCCCGACAACTGGGACACCCCCCAGGAGGTGACCGTGACCGCGGTGGCCACCGGCACGGCCACCATCAGCCACGCGTCGACCTCGACCGACACGGGCTACAACGGGCTCACCCAGCTCGGCCAGGTGGCGGTGACGGTCACCGCGGCGGCGCAGACCTACCGGGTCACGCAGACGGCCGGGGGCCCCGAGGGCGGCACCGCGGAGCTGACGGTGAGCCTGGGCGCGCTGGCGCCCACGGGCGGCCTGGCGTTCACGGTGAGCCGCGCCCGGCTGCACTCGGAGACCACCTTCAACGGCAACCCGCTGCCGGCCGGGGCCAAGGACCGCACCGCAGAGCCCTCCGCGGACCTCGGCAGCGGGCGGGTCACGACCCTGACGGTGCCCGCGGGCAAGCGCGTCGCGACGATCTCGGACCCGCTCAAAGACGACGACGTGGTCGAGCAGGACGAGCACTACTACCTCGAGGTCTCCACCAGCGTCTCGGGCTGGGCGGCGAGCACCGTGCACGCCGACTGCGGGCCGAGCAGCGCGTGCGCCACGGTGACGATCACCGACGGCGACCGCGGCGAGGCGATGATCGCGTTCGGCGACGACGCCGCCGCCGGCGCCCGCTACACGGCCACCGTGTCGGAGGCCGCGGGCACGCTTCAGGTGCCGGTCACGATCAGCGCCAACCCGTGGCGCGACGCCACCTTCACCGTCGAGGTGCTCTCGACCGGCTCCGCCGCCGAGGGCTCCGACTACAGCATCGCCACCAAGACGCTGACGTTCACGCCCGGCGGCGCCGCGACCCGGAGCCTGGCGATCACGCTCACGAACGACGCCGCGATCGAGCCCGACGAGACGATCGTGCTGCGCATCGCCGCGCCGACCGGCAGCGCGGGGGACGTGGCCGCCGATCTCTACGAGCGGGGCAACGCCTCGCAGGCCACGATCACTCTCAGCTCCGACGACGGCGCCGTGGAAGTGAGCGAGTCGAGCGTCTCCGTCAGCACCGGCGCCACCGCCAGCTACACGGTGCGCCTGAGAGGCGCCCAGCCGGCCGGCACCGTGACCATCGCCGTGGCGTCGAGCGCCACCGACAAGGCGACCGTCAGCCCGGCGTCGCTCGACTTCACCACCGCCAACTGGAACCAGCCCCAGACGGTCACCGTCACCGGCACAGCCGACGGCACCGCTGTGATCACCCACAGCGTCAGCGCCACGCAGCCCGGCTATCCCCCCGCGGGGCACCTCACCGCCGCCGACGTGTCCGTCACGGTGACGGCGCTGCCCACCGTGTCGCTGTCGGTGTCGCCCGGCTCGGTGACCGAGGGCGGCGAGGTGACCGTCACCCTCACGCTCTCCGCCGCCGTCGGGACGGTGAAATCGCTGCCGATCACCGTGGGCGGCGGCCCCGCAGACACAGCCGAGACCGGCGACCACGGCACGCTCGCGAACATCCCCATCACCGCCACCGGCACGGTGTTCACCGCCAAGATCGCCACGAACCAAGACGCCGACACCGAAGACGAAACCTTCACCGTCGCGCTCGGCGCCCTGCCGACGTCGGTCGCCAAGGGCACCCCCGACACGGTTGAGATCACCATCGACGACGACGACACCAACGCCGTGTCGCTGTCGGCCAGCACCAGATCGGTGCGCGAGGGCAGCACCGTCACCATCACCGCCACCCTGGCCCAACCCCTCACCGACGCGGTGGACATCCCCATCACCGTCACCGGCGCAGACGGCGACCGCGGCACCCTGGCCGCCATCACCATCGCCGGCGGCGCCACCTCGGGCACCGGCGAGATCACCACCAACCAAGACGACGACGAAACCAACGAGACCTTCACCGTCGCGCTCGACACCACAGCACTCAACAGCCTGGCCGGCAACCTCCGAGCCGGCACAACCTCCTCAGTGACCATCACCATCGACGACGACGACCGCACCCGGCAACCACCGCCCCGCCCACCCGGACCCGGACCCGGCCCCGGACCCGGACCCGGCCCCGGACCCGGCCCCGGACCTGGGCCTGGACCCGACGACGGCGACACCGGCGACGATGACGACACCGGTGATGACACTGGCGATCGGTACTACTCCGGGGTCATCGACGGTCCCGACTACTGCACCAACCTCAGCCTGGGCGGTCCCACCACCTACGCGTTCGACAGCGACGGCGACGGAGTGGCCGACGTCTGCGCCCTGCCCTACACCCGAAGAGAGGCCGTCGCCCGCCTACAGGCGCTGGAGCAGTTGGCCGACCAGAACCCGGAACTGTTCCGCGACGCCCTGTTCGGCACACGCGACGATCCCCGCACCGCCGGCGTCGACGAGTCCACCGCCGGCACCTGCGCATCCGCGCCCACCGATCTGGGCGACACCGAAGAACAACTCGCCGAAGACGCCTGCGGCCGCCACGCCCGCAATCCCGACGACGCCTCCGACGTGTCGCCCGTGCCCCACCCGGTGGACGCCGCCTCGGCCCGCCAGTTCTATTCCGGGCCCGTCAACAGCCCGCAGTTCTGCGCCAACCACAGCCTGGGCGGCCCCACCACCTACCCGTTCGACAGCGACGACGACGGCGTGGCCGACACCTGCGCCCTGCCCTACACCCGAAGAGAGGCCGTCGCCCGTCACAACGCCCTGAGAGCCGCATTCGCCGACCACCCCCAATTCCCCGCCGCGCTCGCCGACGCCTGCGCCTCCCTGGGTGCCCTCGACTTCGGCGACTCCCCCGCCGCCCTAGCCCAAGACCACTGCTCCGGCCTCCCCTAGCCCCCCATCAAGGGGCCATCGGACATCGACTCGATGGTGGATTGGGCCAACACGTTGTGGTCGGGGTCTAGGGTCTCGAACAGCACGCCGGTGGGGGAGTGGAGGTTGAACAGCACGATGGCGCCATCGGGTCCGCCCCGCTCCATGTGAATTTCGCCGGAAGGGCTTTGGCTGTAGGTGCCGGCGGGCTTGATCTTGTGGACGGTCTCGCCGTTGGAACCCACATCGAACACATGGTGCTCGCCCTGGAGCACCAGGGTGCGGGTGGCGGCCACGTGGCGGTGGAAGTGACAGTGGGAGTGGGGGGCGAAGCGCACCAGCAAGTCGAGCGTGCCGAGGTCGGCCTGGGAGCCGAGCACGGCCACGTCGAACTCAATGGGATAGTCGAACTCCGGACCGCCTTCCATATGGGTCCAGTCCACGTCAGTCAGGTCGAATCGAGCCTCAAAGGTCATGGGCCGTATCGTAGTGAGTTATGACCGACACTCTCTCTTCAGACACCGGGATGGACTTCGACCCCAACGCTCTCCGGGAGAAGTACCGCGAGGAACGGGACAAGCGCCTGCGGTCCGACGGCAACGACCAGTACATCGCCATGGACGGGGAGTTCTCCCGCTATCTGGACGATCCGTCGCAAGCTGGCATCGTCCGGGAGCCGCTGACCGATGAGGTAGACGTGGCCATCATCGGCACCGGGTTCAGCGGGCTTTTGGCCGGCGCCCGGCTGCGCCAGATGGGGGTGGAGAGCATCCGGATGATCGAGACCGGGGCCGAGTTCGGCGGCACCTGGTACTGGAACCAGTACCCCGGCGTGCAGTGCGACATCGAGTCGTACATCTACCTGCCCCTGCTGGAAGAGCTCGACTACATGCCCAAGGAGAAGTACTCCTACGGCCCGGAGATCCTGGAGCACTGCAAGGAGCTGGGCCGCCACTTCGACCTGTACCGCGACGTGTGCTTCGGCACCCGGGTACACGAGATGCACTGGGACGACGCCGACCACCGCTGGGTGCTGCACACCAACCACAACGACCGGATGCGGGCCCGCTTCGTGATCATGGCCATCGGGCCCCTCAGCCGCCCCAAGCTGCCCGGCATCGCCGGCATCGACTCCTATGAGGGCCACTCCTTCCACACCAGCCGGTGGGACTACGACTACACCGGCGGCGACACCAACGGGAACCTGACCGAGCTGTCCGACAAGGTGGTCGGGGTGATCGGCACCGGCGCCACCGCGGTGCAGTGCATTCCCCACGTGGGCGAGGCCGCCCAGCACCTGTATGTGTTCCAGCGGACCCCGTCGTCCATCGACGTGCGGGGCAACCGCCCCACCGACCCGGAGTGGGCCATGTCGCTGGAGCCCGGCTGGCAGCAGCACCGCATCGAGAACTTCGGCAACATCGTGGCCGGCAGCATGCAGGAGGAGGACCTGGTCAGCGACGGCTGGACCGACATCCTGCGCAACCTCACCGCGCTGGGAGAGGGCACCCGCCTCGGCACCCCCGAGGAGATCGCCGAGGCCATGGAGATGGCCGACTTCCAGAAGATGGAGCAGATCCGCAGCCGGGTAGACGAGCTGATCGAAGACTCGTCCATCGCCGAGGCGCTCAAGCCCTACTACCGGCAGTTCTGCAAGCGGCCGTGCTTCCACGACGACTATCTGCCCACCTTCAACCGCGACAACGTCACCCTGGTGGACACCGACGGCCAGGGCGTCGAGCGCATCACACCCAAGGGCGTGATGGCCGGAGGCCAGGAGTACGAGCTGGACTGCATCATCTTCGCCACCGGGTTCGAGGTGGGCACCGACTACTCCCACCGGGCCAACTGCGACATCTACGGTCGGGGCGGCGAGACGCTTAGCGAGCGGTGGGCCGACGGCATGTCCACCTTCCACGGGGTGGTCACCCGGGGATACCCCAACCTGTTGCACATGGGCGGCATCCAGTCGGGGGTCTCGCCGAACTTCACCGAGCTCTACAATGAGCAGAGCCAGCATGTGGCCTACATTGTCGAGAAGGGCCTGTCGTCGGGGGCCACCGTGGTGGAGCCCACCGAGCAGGCTGAGGCCGACTGGGTGCGCGTCATCATGGAGTCGGCCTATCGCCGAGCCGGTTTCCTGGAGTCCTGCACCCCCGGCTATTACAACAACGAGGGCAAGCCCGACGATGGCCCTGGCTGGTTCGGCGGCAACTACGGTGGCGGCGCCCAGGAGTTCTTCAAGCTTCTCAAGGCGTGGCGCGAAGAGGGGTCCCTGGAAGGCCTCGAGCTGAGCTGAGCCGATGGCTGTCAAATTCGCCTACCGCAGCGGCGACACATGGGCCGAGCCGTGGGACGACTACCGAGCCCTTCGGGATGAGGATCCGGTCCACGAGGTGGGCGACGGCGAGTTCTGGGTGCTGTCCCGATTCGACGACGTTTTCGCCGCGGCCCGCGACACCGCCACCTACTCGTCGGCTAACGGCCTGACCACCGCTCCCGACGACATGGCCTCTTTCGACGACAAGGCCCGGCCCATCGTGATGATGGACCCGCCCGAGCACACCGCCATGCGCCGGTTGGTGAGCCGGCCCATGACCCCCCGCCAGGTGGCCCCGGTGGAGGACCTGGTTCGGGCGTTCATCTCCCAAAAGCTCGACGCGGTGGCCGACGCCGGCGAAGTCGACATCGTCCAGGCTCTGTTCAAGCCGCTGCCCAGCTATCTGGTGGCCCACTATCTGGGCGTCCCCCCCGAAGACCGAGTGCTGTTCGACCGCTGGACCGAGCGCATCGTGCAGGCCACCGCCGAGTCCACCGCCGCCTATGGCCAGGACCAGAGCGCGTTTCTGGAGTTGTTCGAGTACGCCACCGGGCTGATCGAACGCCGCAAAACCGACCCCGGCGACGATCTGGTGACCGACTTGGTTGAGCAGGGCGAGGATGTGGCCTCGGCCATGTGGATCGTGGGGTTCATCTTCACCATGATCACCGGCGGCAACGACACCGTCACCGGGATGCTCGGCAGCTCGACAGTGCTGCTCGACCGCCATCGGGACCAGCGCCAGATGCTCATCGACGACTCTTCGATGATTCCCAACGCGGTGGAGGAGCTGCTGCGGCTTACCTCGCCGGTGCAGAACCTGGCCCGCACGCTGACCTGCGACGTGACGCTGCACGGCGTCACCATTCCCGAGGGCAAGAAGGCGCTGCTGCTCTTCGCCTCGGCCAACCGGGACGAGCGGGAGTTCGGCCCCACTGCTGGGGAGTTGGACGTCAAGCGCAAGATCGACAAGATCGTGTCCCTCGGCTACGGCGCCCACCACTGCCTCGGCGCGTCGGTGGCCCGTCTCCAGTGCCGAGTGGCCCTCGAAGAGCTGCTGCGGCGGTTCCCGGACTACTCGGTGGATGAGGACGCCGCCCGCTTCGCCGGCGGCTGGTCTACCCGCCGCTACGAGTACCTGCCGTTTACGACCAACTGAGCGCGGCGACTACGAGAGCTGCGAGATTCCCGTTTACTCGGGCTGGCAGGCCCATTGGGACCAAGGGGGGTGGCCGCTGGAGTCCTCGTAGTAGCGAACGAACTTGGCGGCTTGCAGATTGGTGACCGGGTCGGTGAGGTCGACGGGCTGGTCGTTGTGGGACAAGATCGCCCACTCCGGCCTGCTCCATCCGGTGAGCCAGCCTTCGTTGATCTGCATGAGACCCAGCGAGTAGTCCCCCCACTCCTCCAGATAGCGGGTGTTGGGGTTGCCATGCGACTCGCAGGCCATCACCGAGAGCACGTCGTCTACCTCGTCGGCCGGGAAGAACTCCTCCACCAGGGGGCGCCATTGCTCTACGCCGTGGTGGTCGTAGCTGTCGATCCGGCTCTCGGCGGCAACAAGGGCCAGGCCAGACAGGGCTATGAAGCTGAGCAAACGAATTGGGCGCATGGAGGCGTGACTGAGGCTTCTGAGAGTACGGGGGAAGTAGGAAGATTGAAATTACAAGCAGATATTTGGCATGACAAGCATACCCAATGCCTACTGTGCCCGTAAGCCCATCCCCGCAGCAGTGCCGCCGGGTCCCTTCACGGTGCGGTTGAGCAAGATAGCGGCGATCACCAAGGCGATGCCAAACAATTCCCTCGCGCTGGGTACTTGGAGGAGCACGGCCAAACCCACCAGCACCGCAGTGGCGGGAAGGAGCGCCTGCAACAGGGCGAAGCGGTGCTGGGTGATGCGCCTCATGACCAACTGGTCGATCCAGTAGGGGATGACGTTGGACAACAGGCCGGTGACCAGGGCCAACAGCAGCACCAGTGGCGAATCCAGGGCTGGCCCCAACTTGGGTGCCCCGAATCCGCTGATGGCTGCCGCCCCGGCCAGCATTCCCAGCCCCAGTCCGTCCACCGCCGCCGGGCCGCGGGCCACACGGTGGCCGAGCACGATGTAGCCAGCCCAGAACATCCCGGCCAACAGGGCGAACATCACCCCCCGCGTGGTGCCCTCGGCCTCCACCCCGGCCAGCACGACCACGCCGGCTGCGGTAAGCAGCAGCGCAGCTCCCGAGCGCAGGGTGCGGGTGCCGACAGCGGCCACCAGGATCGGACCGGTGAACTCGATGGCCACCGCGTTGCCGAGAGGCAACTCATCAATGGACAGATAGATCGACAGGTTCATGGCGGCCAGCGCCATCCCGAAGGCCGAGGCCCACGCCAGGTCGCTGGCCTTCCATCGGCGCTGCCAGGAGCGCCGTAGCAGGATGATCATCGCCGCTGCCCCGAGCACCCGCACCAGGGCCACCCCCGCCGGGGCAATCTCGTCGAACAGGTGAACGGCCACTGCCGCGCCCAGATACTGCGACACCGCCCCCACCATGAACAGCGGCTCGGGGGCGACCGGCTGCGATCGCGGTATACGGCCCACAACTGCTTTCTATCTGTCCCGCCGCTCTTGGCGCGTCTTATTCCGATGACGCCTCGCCCTTCGCCGCTTCCGCAATATCCATAGAGTGCAGAGATGGACACCGGGGAGATGCGGCGGCGGGTGGGAGAGGCTCGCTCAGGAGTGCTCAGCACCGTTACTGCCGACGGCTGGCCCCATGCAGTGCCGTGCTGCTTCTTCCTCAAGGGCGACGTGGTGTATTCCGCAGTGGACGCCAAACCCAAGTCCACCCTGGCGCTGCGCCGACTGGACAACCTGGCCGCCAATCCCACGGCCTGTCTGCTGGTCGACTGTTATGACGACGACTGGTCGAAGCTGTGGTGGATTCGAGTGGACGGCACCGCCCGGGTGCTTGTCGACGGTGATGAGCGCGACCGCGCCCTCGACCTACTGGCCGCCAAGTACCCCCAGTACCGAGAAACTCGCCCACCCGGTCCGGTTATCGCGCTCGACGTCAGCGCCTGGCGCTCTTGGCCCTGACCAGGGCCGGATTTGCCTAGCAGGGCGGCTCCGCGGCGGCGTTGCGGCCGGCGACTCGGCCAAAGGCCAGGGCGTCGCCGATGTGGAAGCCGCCGTCTTTGCACCGGCTGTAGGTGGAGCTGACGGTGCCGGCGGCGTAGAGGCGACCGATGGTCTCGCCGAAGGGATCGAGTACTTGGGCCTTCTCGTTGCGGCGGGGGCCGCCGTTAGTCCAGCCCAATAGCGGGGCTGAAGTGAAGCCGTAGTAGGGGGGTGTGGCCAGAGGTGCCAGGGTGGCTGCGGGGCGGCCCAACGGGTCGTGGCCGGCGGCGCAGACCTCGTTCCAAGAGGCCACCGCCGCCTCCAGTCCGTCGGGGTCGATGCCGAGGATCTCGGCCAACTCGGCGGGGGTGTCGGCCTGTTGGATCCACCCCTTCTCGATCTCGGCGGAGTTGTCGGCGCTCCACTCGTAGCCCTCCATGAGCAGGTTCCACCCCACAGGCAGGATCTCCCGGGGGGGCGAGATGGGTCCGGCCTGGCGGGTGGCCTCGTCGAAGATCACGTGGAGCGGTCGGCGCTGGAACAGCTCGTAGTCGCCGTCGATCAACCCGTGGCCGTGGCCCTGGGGTGGGATCTCGTTGTGGGATCGCCGGCCGTCGTTGCCCACGCAGATGAACCCCATGGAGAAGATGAACATCACGTACATCCCCGACTCAAACCCGTCGGCGGCAAAGCCGAGGGCGGCCATCATGTTGTCCATGTGCCACAGGTCGGCGCCCACCTTCTGGGCCATCTTGATCCCGTCGCCAGTGCCCGCCGGTGAGCCCCACACCGGGGAGCCGGGAAGCTGCAAGTAGTCGCGCACCATCTCCGGGTTGTTCTCGAAGCCGCCGGTGGCTAGCACCACCCCCCGGCGGGCGCCCACCCGCAGCGGTTGGCCACCGGAGGTGGCCGCCACGCCGACCACCGCCCCGTCCTCGTCGGTCACCAGTTCATTGGCCGGGGTATCCAACAACACCTCCACGCCCTTGTCCCGCACCGCAGCAGAAAGGGCCTTCCACAGCAACTGCTGCCCCATCTCCCCGTTCACTCCCAGGTAGCCGCCATAGAACTCGGCACCAGGCATCTCCGGGTATTCCGGCTTGTAGTCGGCGTGGACGCCCGGTGTCACCCCCAGACCCTCCAGCCACTCGGTGTTGTTGTAGGTCTCGTCAGCCCACACCTGCACGATCTCCTCGGGCAACGTGTAGGGGCCGCACAGCGATCGCAGATAGGTGGCCATCCCGTCGCGGTCCAAGCTGTTGAACCAGATCCCCCCCGAGATCCGGGTGTTGCCACCCTCGCGCCCCTCGGGCATCTTCTCCAGCAGGATGACCGACGCCCCCGCGTCAGCCGCGGCAATGGCCGCCGCACACCCTGCCGCGCCCATCCCCAGCACCACTACATCAGCTTCTCTGTCCCATCCATTGCTCATGGCCGGGAATGTAGTGGTTCGACTGCTCAGGCGGGCACTTCCACCCGGTACAGCTTTTCGGCGTTGCCCCAGAGGAGCTGGTGGCGGTCTTCGGGGGAGAAGTGGCCGAGGCTGGCGGCGATCTTCTCCTCCACGTTGTCGTAGAGGCAGGTTGGGTGGGGGAAGTCGGTCTCGAACAGCACGTTGTCGAGCGGGATCCGGCCGCCTAGCAAGTCTTGGGGTGCGGACTCTTCAAACCAGAACGTGGTGTACACCTGTCCGGTGAAGTATTCGCTGGGCAGCCGGTCGAACTCGGGCCGGTCGTTCATGCCACCGCCTTCGACGAACTGGTTGTCCACCGCCTCGAGCATGAAGGGCAGCCAGCCGATACCCGACTCCACCGACACCACCTTCAGCTTGGGGTAGCGGGGGAGCACCCCCGACAGCAGCAGGTCGCACACCTGGATGCCGTTCTTGGTGAACAGGTCCACCGATTGCAGGGCGTAAGCCTCGGCGAAGCCCCGACGCTCCACCCGGTTGTGGTCCCAGTTGAACTCGCCGCTGCCGATGTGGAACGACACCACCATGTCGCAGTCGCACACCGCCGACCAGAACGGATCCCAATGGGGCTCGCCCAGATAGGGCAGGCCGAACACCTGGGGCTCGCCGGTGAAGTTCACCGACCGGTAGCCCATTGCCGCGCACCGTTGCACTTCGGCCACCGCATTGTCCACGTCCCAGAACGGGGTGGCCATCGACGGGATGAGGCGGCGGTCATCGGCGCTGCACCACTCGGAGAGGAAGTCGTTGTAGGCCCGGACGCACTCGTACTTCAACTCGGCGTCGTCGATGGACAAGAACTTCTGGGCGCCGAACCCGCCAACGTTGGGGTACAGAACCTCGGCCCACACCCCTCGCTGGTCCATCAGCTCGAGGCGGGCGTGGGCGTCGTAGGCCGCCGGGTGTACCTCGTCATAGCCGGCGGGCGAGTCGGGCATCGGCTTGGGCCACCCGGCGGGGGCCGTCGGGCCCACCGCACCGACGCGGTCGTCGCCCAGCAGCCATATCTGGCGGCCGTCGATCACCTCGACTCTGGGAACGTGGTCGCGGTGGCGGGCAGCCACTCGGCTGGTCCAGGTGTCGGCCGGCTCGGTGATATGGGTGTCGACATCGATGATCGAATAAGCCATGCCCCAGTTTCGCGCCAACCGAGCGCATAATGCGTTGCCGGTCAATCGAAATTCAGTCAAGGATGGTGGATATGAGCAATGCCGGGAACCCGGGAGGAGATGAGCCCGGCGAGCGCAGCGACTTCATCCGCAGCCTGATCCGTCAGGACATCGCCGACGGCACTTACGGCGGTCGGGTGCAGACTCGGTTCCCTCCCGAGCCCAACGGCTACCTCCACATCGGCCACGCCAAGTCGATCTGCTTGAACTTCGACTTGGCCGCCGAGTTTGGCGGCACCTGCAACCTGAGGTTCGACGACACCAACCCCGAGACCGAGCGGGCCGACTTCGTGGCCGCCATCGAGGAGGACATCGCCTGGCTCGGCTACGAATCCGACCGGGGCACGCTGTACGCCTCCGACTACTTCGAGCAGCTCTACCAGTGGGCGGAGGATCTGATCGGGGCCGGGCTGGCCTATGTGGACGACCAGGACGCCGAGGCCATCTCCGAGAACCGGGGCAGCTTCACCGAGCCGGGCACCGACAGCCCGTGGCGCAATCGCGCTCCCGAGGAGAACCTCGACCTGTTCCGGCGAATGCGGGCGGGCGAGTTCGCCGACGGCGAGCGGGTGCTGCGGGCCCGCATCGACATGGCCCACGAGAACATGCTCATGCGCGACCCGGTGCTGTACCGCATCCGCCACGCGAGCCACCATCGCACCGGCGACCAGTGGTGCATCTACCCCACTTACGACTGGGCTCACGGCCAAAGCGACGCGGTGGAGGGGGTGACGAACTCCATCTGCACCCTGGAGTTCGACGCCCACCGCCCGTTGTACGACTGGTTCTTGGACCATCTCGACTTGCCCGGCGACCGGCCGCGGCAGACCGAGTTCGCCCGGTTGAACATCACCCACGCCGTGTTGTCCAAGCGCCGCTTACTGGAACTGGTGGACGAGGGCCATGTGGACGGGTGGGACGATCCCCGCATGCCCACCCTGCGGGGTCTTCGCCGCCGGGGTTTCCCGCCCCAGGCCATACGGGAGTTCTGCCGCCACGTCGGGGTGGCCCGGGTGGACGGCACCGTGGAGGTGGAACTGCTGGAGTCGTTCGTCCGCCGGGAGCTGAACGAGGTGGCGCTGCGCCGGATGGCGGTGCTCAACCCGCTGCGCCTGGTGATCGAGAACTACCCCGAGGGCCAAGTGGAGATGCGGGAGGCGGGCAACAACCCCGAGGACCCCTCAGCCGGAGCCCGCCAGGTGCCGTTCTCGGGGGAGCTCTACATCGAGCGGGACGACTTCATGTTGGATCCGCCCCCCAAGTTCTACCGACTGGCCCCGGGCCGAGAGGTGCGGCTGCGGTCGGGCTACTTCGTGACTTGCACCGGGGTGGACACCGACGCCGACGGCAACGTGACCGAAGTGCGCTGCACCTACGACCCCGAGACCGGCTCAGGCCAGGCCCCCGACGGCCGCAAGGTGAAGGCCACCATCCACTGGGTATCGGCCGCCCACGCCCTAGACGGCCGGGCTGTCCTCTACGAGCGCCTGTTCACCGTCCCCCACCCCGGCGCCGACGGCGCCGACCCCATGGAATCGCTCGACCCCCATTCGGCCCAGCTCATCGAAGGCGCCCGCTTCGAGCCGGCCATGGCCGACATCGCCCCCGGCCAAGTAGTCCAGTTCGAGCGCCTCGGCTACTTCGCCCGCGACCCCGACACCCCCGACCTGTTCCACCGCACCGTCGGCCTCAGAGACGAATGGGCCCGCATCCAAAGGCGCCAGGGGAAGAAGTAGGCGCTAGGGGCTGAAATATTCGGGCAGCAGCGCCGTGCGGTTGCCGTTGCCCCAACAGACCACGGTCTGGTCGGGGCGCGAGCCGCAAGTGAAGTTGCGGCCGGCGGCGAGAGCGGTGAATGGCTCCTGTGGAGCCGCGAGCTGCCCCTCACTGCCCAGGCCCCAGCACTCGGCAGTCTGGTCAAGGCGCAATCCGCAGGCATTGAACCTGCCTGAGAAGACTGCGCTGAACTCGCCGGATGGCGCATCGGTTTGGCCGGCGGTGCTGTTGCCCCAGCAGAAGATGGTTTGGTCGGGGCGCAGCCCGCACGCGTGGCCTCCGTCGCCGACAGACACCGACGTGAATTGGCCCTCAGGGGGGTTGGTGTCCGGGCCAAGTGTCACAGTGCTACCCCAGCATGCGACGGTGCGGTCGGGGCGCAGCCCACAAGCATTGTCACCTACGACGTCAAGAGTGATGAATTGGCCGGCAGGCGCATTGGTTTGCCCCTCTCTATTGCCGCCCCAGCATGTGACGGATTGATCGGGGCGAAGCCCGCAGGAGTGGAGCCAACCGGCGGCAACGGAGAGAAACTGCCCCGAAGGCGGCGATGCTCTTCCCGACCCGTGGTGGCCCCAACAGGTCGCGGTCCCATCGACGCGCACTCCGCACGCATGTGCCGAGCCAACATTGACGGAGACGAACAACCCTTCGGGAGCGTCAAGCACACCAGCGAAATCCTCTCCCCAGCATTCGATGGTTTGGTCGGGGCGCAGTCCACAAGAGAATGTGGCCTCTGAGTCGATGGCCGTGAACTGGCCAGGCGGGGGGATGGTTCGATCGTCGTAGTTTCTCCCCCAGCAGACCGCGGTCTGGTTGATGCGAATCCCACATGTGTGCTCCAAGCCTGTGCTGATCCAGAGATATTCTCCCGGAGGAGTAAAGATCTGCCCGTAGTAGTTGTATCCCCAGCAGGTCGCGGTCTGGTTTGGTCGCAGTCCGCAGGTGTGCCAGCCCCCGGTGCTGATGGAGTTGAACTGGCCCTGTGGTGCATCCAGTTGTCCGTGGGAGTTGTCCCCCCAGCACTCGACAGTGTGATCGGGTCGCAGCCCGCAGGTGTGCTCTAACCCGGCGACCACGTCTATGAACTGGCGGAAGGGAGGTTCTGTTTCTCCTGATCGGTTATATCCCCAACAGACAACGTATTGGTCGGTTCGCAACCCGCACACATGACTTGCGCGGGCCGTGATGGCAGTGAACTGGCCTGGTGGCACCTTCGTTGTCCCCCAACCGCTGAATCCCCAGCAGGTGATGGTCTGGTCGGTGCCCAACCCGCACGAGTAGCCGTTTCCGGCCGCGACGGACAAGAACTGGCCCTGAGGCGGTGATGTCTCTCCGGAGACATCACCGCCCCAGCAGGTGATGGTTTGGTCGGTGCGCAACCCGCAGGCGTGAAATGACCCGGTGGCAACCGCAGTGAACAGCCCGTCTGGTTGGTTGATGATGTCGCCCCAACAGAGCACAGTTTGGTCGGTGCGGAGTCCGCAGGTGTGGAAGCCACCGGCGAAGATTGCGGTGTACCGGTCATCTGGGGCAGGGGCAGCAACCGGCTCTGGAATCATCGCCGTCCCGGATTGCGATGGTTCCGCTCCTCCGTTTTCGGCGGGTTGGGTTTCGGTCACCGGGACAGTCGGTTCTGGGGTGTGGGTGGGAGTCTGCTCTGGTTCGGCGGGTTGGGTTTCGGTCACCGGGACAGTCGGTTCTGGGGTGTGGGTGGGGGTCTGCTCTGGTGTTGCCGGTGGCGTCAGGGATTTCTTGTCGCCGTTCTCGGTTTCGGGAGGCCTAACGTCCTGGCTCCTGTCGCCATCTTCCGGCTGGGGAGTGGCTACGGAAGGTTCAGGGGTATCAACAAACCGAGTTTCCAGCGGGGACTCGTTGTCGTTGGCGATGGCCTGGACACTGATGATGATGCCAGCGATGAGGGCGAGCACGGTGATCCCGGCGGCCAGTCTCTGGTTTCTCCGGCGTCGCCGGGCACGAGCGCGAATCTCCCGCAGCGATGACGGTTCGACACGGATGCCGCCCGCTCTTCGGCCGAAATGGTCTCTGAGTTCTTCGTTAATTCCCACGGGGATCCTCCACAAGATCGGCGAGGCGGTCCAGGGCGCGGCTGAGCCGGCTCTTGACCGTTCCCGGAGCGATGTTCAGGGCTTCTGCTATCTGGCGTTCCGACCAATCGAGGTAGTAGCGGAGCACCACTACCGATCGCTGGCCGACGGAAAGTTGGGCCAGTGCCGCGTCCATTCGGTTGACCACTCCCAGCGCGATGTCTTGGCCCTCTCTCGGTGTGGGCAAGGGCCTGCGGAGGAGTTTGCGCAGACGGGAGCGAGCCCAATTGAGCCCCACCCGGTACACCCAGCCGGCAGGGTTTTGATAGTTGCCCACCGTGTTCCAGCGCTGATACGCCCTGGTCATCGCCTCGTCGGCGGCGTCATGGGCCAGGTCTATGTCGCTCAGCGTCAGGGCCAGTGCCCGACAGACGTCGCCGTGATGTCGGCGATAGAAGGCTTCGAAGTCGGGCACGCCCTTTCTTCGAAGGCCGGAGATCTGAATTTCTTCTGTCGAGCCCTCGTCTGGGTTTCCACCCGGTATGGCTTCGTCCACTGTCAGTTAAACGCTTGAAGCCATTGGCTGGTTCCGTCCCAACCGGGAATCGTCCAGGCCTCTACTCCAGGGTCGGCCAGCGGTCGGCGGTGGTGTTGGCCGCGGGCCAGGTGTCGGCGTTGAGGGCGGCGTCGCTGCCGCCGTCCATGAAGACTGCTGAGCCGCAGAAGAAGCTGGATTCGGGCGACAGCAGGAAGGCCAGCAGGTTGGCCACTTCGGTTGGATGGCCGGGTCGACCGATGGGGATGGGGTACACATCGCCCAGATTCATGATCATGTCGAGGTTCTCGGCCACCAGCGGGGTGTCGATGAGGCCAGGGGCCACCGCGTTCAGCCGGATACCCGAGCCGATCCAGTCGTCGCCGATGGCGGTGCGGCGAACCCACCTGGCCAGAGCCAGCTTGCTGGTGGCGTAAGCCGTTCCCGGATCGGAGCCGGCCAGCTCTCGGGCCCGGGCCTCGTCGTCATTGAGGCAGGCCTCGATCAGCCCATCGGGCAGGGCGACCACCGTGGTGCTGGAGTTGGAGCTGATGGCCACGGCCGAGGCGTCGGTGCCTTGGGCCAACAACGGGCGCAGCCCCTCAACGGTGGCCACAGCTCCGAAGTAGTTGATCGATACCACCTGTTGGGGGTCGGGGCCGGTGATTCCCGCGCCGGCCACTAGGCCGTCGATTCGGCCTCCGCTGGCTGCGGCCACCGCGCCGATCATCGCGTTGCGCCCCTCGGGGGTGGACAGGTCGGCGATGACCTCGGCGTCGCGGATGTCCACCCCGATCACCTCGTGGCCGTCTCGGGAGAGCCGCTCCCTGGTGGCTTGGCCGATTCCGCCTGCTGATCCGGTGATGACAATCGTTCCCATAGGTATCTGCTTAGCCTATGCGGGGTCCAAGGGTGCCCATTGGGGGTCGCGTTTTTCGGCGAAGGCAGCCGGTCCCTCTACTTGGTCGGGGTGGCCCCAGATGCCGGTCATGTGGAAGGCGCCGGTTTTGCTGGCCTCGGTGAGGCCGTATTCCATGGCGTCCCACAGGGCCTTCTTGGTGGCGGCCATGGCCGCGGGGGAGTTGCGGGCGATGGCTTCGGCGATCTCGCCGGCTCGCTCCCGCAGGCGCTCGGGCGGGTCGACGATTTCGCTGATCATGCCCAGCTCGTAGGCCCGCTGGGGGCCCATCCGCTCATGCGCCCCCATCAGGGCCATGCGCATAACCGTCTCGGCGGGCATCTTCTTCAACAGCGCGATGGCCTCGAGGGCCACTACTTGGCCCACCGACACATGGGGGTCGAAGAACTGGGCGTCGGAGGCGGCGATCACGATGTCGGCGTCGGCCACCCAGTGGAAGCCGCCTCCGCAGCAGATCCCGTTCACCGCGGTGATCACTGGCTTGCGCACCTTTTGGTGCCACGAGGTGAAGTGCAGGTCGAAGTTCTCCACCGACTCCCGGTAGCGCTCCATGCCCTGGCCGTCGGTGGCCAGCTCCACCACGTCCACCCCGGTCTGGAAGGCCCGCCCTTCCCCGGTGTGGACGATCACCCGCACCTCGGGGTCTCGGTCCAGCTCAAGCCACGCCTCGGCGAACTCCTCGCGCATCTGGGAGTTCATGGCGTTGAGCTGGTCGGGGCGGTTGTTGATCAGCCATCCCACCCGGCCCTTTCGCTCCACGATCAGCGTCTCGTAGCTCATCTCGCCAGTTTGTCGCGGTGCTTTCAAAGATGCCCCGTCGTTGGGGAGGGCCACCATCTGTGATTTTGGATTTCTCCCCGTACATTGAGGGGTATGAAACGGCTGATATCCCGCTTGTGGGGCTGGTTGAAGGCACTGCCGACCCGAGCCAAAGTACTCATCGCCGTGGTGTTGGCCGCCCTGCTGGGTGTGTTGATCTGGTTGGTGTTCTTCTGGTTCGCCTTCCAGACCTACTTCATCGACGACAAAGTTGATGAGGCTGGCCCGGTGTTCGACAGCGGCGCAGTGGCTGAAGCCCCGGCTGTCGAACCAGCCGGACCCGACCCCACGGCGGGCGACCCCGCTGTCCCGGCTGCGACGCCGACCGCTGCTGAGCCGACCGCTGCTGAGCCGACCGCTGCTGAGCCGACCGCTGCGACGCCCGACGCGCCGGCCCCGGTACCTGAGACCGATACCACCACCCCCGCGCCTGCCGCGGGCCCCATGCCGGGCGACGAGCTGTCGGAGGAGCTCATCGCCGAGATGGACGAGGCCATGGAAGAGCTGGGCATGCCCGAGGAGATGCCGGTCGAAGAGACCATGCCTGAGATGCCCCAGGTGAGGGTGGAGGCGTCGGGCGAGTTCATCAGCCGCAGCCACCCAACGCAGGGACGGGTAGATGTGCTGGGCGACGGCACCGGGCAGCGGTTCCTGCGGTTCGAGGATTTCAGGACCGACAACGGCCCCGACCTGAACGTCTATCTGAGCGCGGCTCCCCCCGACGCCCCTGTCGGCCAGTTCACCGACGTCTACGTCGACCTCGGCGATCTCAAGGGGAACGTCGGCTCGCAGAACTACGAGATTCCCCGCGACCTCGACCTCGACGTCTATTCCACCGTGGTGATCTGGTGCGTGAGGTTCTCGGTGGTGTTCGGTGCCGCCGAGCTCGTTCCCGGCTGATTAGCCTGGGGCACCCATGAAGCCCTATCCCACGCCGCCTGACGGGCTGCAAGTGGTCTCGGCACCGCCGATTCTGACCCTCACCCTCGACCGGCCCCAGCGCCGCAACTCGCTGACCGACGACATCGTCTTGGCCCTGATCGACACTTTGGAGGCGGCCAGCGCCGACGAGGAGATCAGGGCGGTTCTCCTCAACGCCACTGGCGACAACTTTTGCAGCGGCTTCGACTTGGCCGGGCGGGCGGGCGGCGGCACCCGGCCCCGGCCGGGCAGCATCTCCCGGCGCATGCCCTACCTGGTGAACCGGCTCATCCCGGTGATGTTGGAGGTGCAGGTGCCCATTGTGTGCGCAGTGCGGGGCTGGGCAGTGGGGCTGGGGCTCAGCCTGGTGCTGGCCTCCGATTTCGCGGTGGTTGCCGATGATGCCCGATTGCGGGCCCCGTTCACCTCGATGGGCATCACTCCCGACAGCGGGTCGTCATGGCTTCTGCCTCGCCTGGCCGGGGTGGCCCGGGCCAAGCAGATGCTGATGCTGGGCGAGGAGGTTTCCGGGGCCGAGGCGGCGTCGTGGGGGCTGATTCACCAGGCGGTATCAGCCGGCAAAGTGGATGTCGAGGCCGCCGCCTTGGCGGCTCGCTTGGCCGGCTCGGCCACCGTGGCCGTCGGTTTGGCCAAAGTGCTAATCCATAGCGGCTCTGGACGCAGCCTGGAAGCCCACCTGGGTGACGAGGCGTTTGCCATGGAGCTGTCGTCCCGTTCCGCCGATTTCCGGGAGTGGGCCGAATCTCGCCGAGAAGACCGTCCTCCCGAGTTCACCGGGCGATAGGCACTACTCACACCGGTCTCAGCGGCACCGGCCGGTAGTCTGCACCCATGTTGGTATTGGATCCGACGGCTGCTCCGCCGCTGATCGACCCTGATCGAGGCCCCGATGCCGGCCCGCTGACCGGCAAGCGGGTGGGCATCCGCTACGACCTCACCTGGCGCTCTTTCCTGTGGACCACCGATGAGTGGACCCGCAAGCTGGAGGTGGCCGGGGCCGAGGTGGTGCCGTGGTGCTCGGAGTCCCGCCAGGACGTGAAGCTCGAGGACGCGGTGCTCGAAGAGCTGGAAGGCTTCGCCACCGATGTGGACATCGCCATCGTGGGCTTGGGCAATTGAGGCAGCTGCACGTCCTGGACCGTCCACGACGCAGTCGCAGTGGCGGCCCAGGGCAAGACGGCGGTCGCCGTCGTAACCGAGGAGTTCGTGCCGCTGGCCGAGATCATGGCCCGCAACATGGAGCGACCGGGTCTGCGGCTGTGCGTGCTGCCCTATCCGCTGGACACCCGTCCCGAGCCGGAAGTGCGCCAGATCGCCCACGACTTCTGGTCGTCGCTGCTGGACTCGCTGGGAGTGCCGTCGTAGATGCCCCCTGACGGCGACGCCATTCCCGACGGGCAGGTCGAGGCTCCCGACGACCCGGTGGAGTTCATGCGTTGGGCCACGGCTCAGGGCTGGGGCGACGGCCTGCCCTTGATCTCGCCCACGCCGGAGCGGGTAGCCCAGTTCACCGCTGCCGCTGGCCGCCTGGCCGATTCGGTGCTGTTGGAGGTGCCGCCGGCCAACGCTTGGTGCACGGTGGAGAAGCTGGCCATCAACGCCTGCATGGCCGGGGCTGCTCCCGAGGCCATGCCGCTGATGATGGCCGCACTGGAGGCCATGGCCGAGCGGCCGTTCGACCTGTTCGCGCTCAACACCACCACCAGCTCGGTGGTGCCCTGCCTGTTTGTGAACGGCCCGGCCCGAGATCGGCTGGATCTGCCGTACCAGGCCGGATGCTTCGGCGGCGCGGCGGGAGCCGGGCCGGCCATCGGCCGGGCCATCCGGCTGGTGATGCGCAACGTGGGCGGCCAGGTGGCCGGTGAGACCTCCAAGTGCGTGCTGGGCCAGCCCGCCCGGGTGGTGGGCCTGGTGATGGGGGAGTGGGAGGAGCGCTCTCCGTGGCCGCCGCTGGCCGAGCGCCGGGGGGTGAGCGGCGACGCAGTCACCGTCTACGGCACCATCGGCACCATGGACATCGCCGACATCGCCGCCGACAACGGCCAATCGCTGGCCTGGGTCATCGGACAGTCGCTGGCCTATGTGGGCACCAACGCCTACATCTCCCATTGGGGCGCCGAGGTCATGGTGGTGGTGCCCCCACCCTGGGCCGACATGCTGGCCGCGGCCTATCCGACTGTCGAAGACGTGCAAGAGGCCCTGTGGCAAAACGCCTGCCACCAGGTTGACGACTTCCCCGAGACCCACAAGCAGTGGCTGGCCGAGCGCGACCGGATCAGCTCCGACGGCACCGCCTACATCGTGGAGCACCCCACCGATGTGATCGTGATGTGTGCCGGCGGCCTCGGCAACCTCCACGCCGGCGGCCTCCACAACTTCGGCCCCACCCGAGCCATCACCCGCCCATTCTGATGACACCGCCAACGGAGCCATCGGTCACCGTGGTGGTCGTAGCGGGCGGCGACCCCCCGACACCAGAAGAGATCGCCCGCCTCCCCGCCAACCCAGTGGTGGTAGCCGCCGATGCCGGCCTCGATCATGCCCAAGCAGCCGGATTGATGGTGGCAGTGGCAGTAGGCGACATGGACTCGGTATCACCCGAAGCCCTAGCCGCCGCCGAGCAGTCTGGAACCCGCATAGAGCGCCACCCCCCCGACAAAGACCAAACCGACCTGGAGCTAGCCCTAGAGTTGGCCGCCCGCCTCGCCGACCGCGTGATCGTCATCGGCGCCAGCGGCGGCCGCCTAGACCACCTAATCGGCAACCTAAACGTGCTGGCCTCTCCCGCCTGGGCCGGAGTCGACATAGAAGCCTGGCTAGGCAACGCCCAAGCCGTCGTAGTCCACAGCCACCGCGCTCTGGCCGTTGAGCCCGGCACAACCGTGTCGCTATTCGCACTAGGCGGCCCCGCCCGGGCAACCACTAGCGGCCTAGCCTGGCCCCTGAACGATGAAGTCCTAGACCCCCTCACCAGCCGAGGAGTAAGCAACCAAGTTCAGAGCTCTTCGCCCCAGATAGCGGTGTCCGAGGGTGTGGTGTTGGCGGTGATCCCCCACCCGTAGGGGTCGGGGGGTGGCGCCGCAGGCGGACCTGGCCGCTCCGACGGCCAGGCCGCCGTAGGTGACAGGACCCGCCGACCCCGGTGGATGGTCAACCAGTAGGCCGCTCCACCGGAAACACCCGATTCCCCTCAACCTCAACCCGCTGCCGCCGCAAACGCAAAGAGGCAATCCTCCACTTCCCATCAGAGCCCTTGCGATAAGTCTCCTCGTACCACCCCGTACCCCACATCTGCCCCACACCACTCTCCGGCGGCCAGTCCAAGTGGTCCTCCATCGACCACACAGCAGAGGCAGTATCAGGCCCGTCGATGCTGATCTCGCTCATGTGGCCGTGGTGGGTGGTAATGATCGGGGCCAAGATGGGCTCCAAGTACACCCGGAAGGCCTTGTTGCCGGTGATGTCGGAGTCCTCGCCGGTGTCGTCGGGGGTGGAGATCACCACGTCGTCGCAGAACACGTCCTCCCACTCGTCCCACCGCTTCTGGTCCATCAACCGGAAATACCGGGCCTTGAGCTGGCGAATGGCCTCAATCTCAACCAAGTCCTCAGGAGTCATGGCTGGCACGCTAGTCGGCTGAAACTCTCACAAGCTGTTTGCCGATGTTGCGGCCCTCGAAGAGCCGGGCCAGCGCTTGGGGGACGTTCTGGATGCCGTCCACCACGTCTACCCGGTAGCGGATGCGCCCATCCCGCACCCACTGGGCCAGGATGGGGAGCGCCTCGCCGAAGCGGTGGAAGTAGTCGGTGATGATCACGCCCTGCACCTTCAACCGCCGGAACAAGATATTGCGGAACAGTCGGGGCGACCACCAGTCGCCCTCTGCGTTGTAGGTGGAGATCATGCCGCACAGCACTACCCGGGCGTGGTTGTTCACTAGGCCCAGAACGGCATCCATCACCTCGCCGCCCACGTTCTCGAAGTCCACATCGATGCCGGCCGGGCACGCCGCCCGGAACTGCTCGTCCAGGTTGCCGGCTTTGTGGTCCACACAAGCGTCGAAGCCCAGTTCCTCGGTCACGAACCGGCACTTCTCCGGCCCACCGGCCACCCCCACCACCCGACAGCCCACGATCTTGCCGATCTGGCCCGCCACCGAGCCGGTGGCCCCGGCGGCCGCCGACACCACCAGAGTGTCGCCGGGGCGGGGTTCACCGATGTCGAGCAGGCTCCAATAGGCGGTCATGCCAGTGGGGCCGAGCACGCCGGTGAACGCCTCCAGCGGCAACCCCAGTTCCATAGGGATGTGCTCGGCCCGGTCGAGCACCGAGTACTCCTCCAAGATCAGCCCGCCGGTGACCACGTCGCCAGGCTGAAACTCTGGATGACGAGACTCGATCACGGTGCCCCACGTGCGCCCCCGCATGGGCTCGCCCACCTCAATGGGGGGCATGTAGGCATCCAAGTCGCTCATCCAGATCCGGTGGGTGGGGTCCATGGACAGATAGGTGTTGCGCACCAGCATCTGGCCATCGCCCGGCTTGGCCACCGGCAGCTCGGTCAGCTCCAAGTCGTCGGCAGTGATGTCGCCTTGGGGCCGAGCCCGCAGCACCCAGCGCCGATTCTGCTCGCTGGTCATCTGGCCCCTCCCGTCATCCCCGGCACACTCTACGGGGCCGTCACTAGTCTCACCCCATGAGCGAGATGTCTCCCGCCGACGTTAGAGAGCGGCTCGACCACCCGGTGGTGGACAGCGACGGCCACTATTGGGAGCACTGGCCCGACCTTGACCGCTATGTGCGGGACGAGGGCATCAGCGAGGGACTGAACGCGCTGTGGGCCACGGGAACCTTCGACGGGAGTTCCCACTGGGCCCAGGTGGCCCCCGAGGAGCGCCCCCGGGTGCGGCCATTCCGCCAGACGTGGTGGGGCGTCCCGTTCGGCAACACCGACGACCTGGCTGCGGCCATGGCCCCCGAGCTGATGTACCGCCGTCTGGATGAGCTGGGCTTGGACCTGGCCCTCTGCTACCCCACATGGGGGCTGGTGGTGCCCAGCCAGCGCAACGACGAGATCCGCCGGGGGATGTGCCGGGCTTGGAACCGCTACACCGCCGACGTGTACGACGGCTTCGGCGACCGCCTGGTGCCGGTGGCCACCATCCCCACCGCCACTCCCCAAGAAGCGGTGGACGCGCTGGACCACGCGGTGGTCGATCTGGGCTTCAAGGTGGCGATGCTGGGCGGCTTCGCGGTGCGCGACCTGGAGGGCGGGGGCACCTGGATCGACTCGCTGGGCCTTGACAGCGCCTACGACTACGACCCACTGTGGCAGCGGCTGGTGGAGCTGGGCACCGTGGCCGGTTTCCACTCCGGTTCGATGGGGTGGAGCGGGCGCCGGTCCATCACCAACTTCTCCTACAACCACATGGGCAACTTCGCCGGGGCCAGCGAGGCCACCCTCAAGTCGCTGCTGTTCGGCGGGGTGCTCCACCGGTTCCCCGATCTGCGGCTGGCCTTCCTCGAAGGGGGCACCACCTGGGCGGTGCAGTTGGTACACGACGTGATCGGCCACTACCACAAGCGCGGGCCCGAGGGTCTGCCGGCCTACGACCCTGACGCCTTCGACTCCGACCGGTTCGACCGGCTGCTGGCCGAGCACGCCGGAAAGCTCAACCCCGAGCCCGGCTTCGGCGCCCAGTTCGCCGACTTCTTCCGCACCCCCGACGTGGTGAACGACTTCGAGGCGTCGGGCATCACCGGGCCCGACGACGTGATCCGCCAGATCTCTACATCCTGTTGGTTCGGATGCGAGGCCGACGACCCGCTCACCCGGCTGGCCTTCGACCCCGAGCTGCCGGGCGGCACCCCGCTGAACGCCGTCTTCAGCTCCGATATCGCCCACTGGGACGTGGCCAACATGGTCGACGTGATGCCCGAGGCCTACGAGCAGGTGGAGAACGGCTGGCTCGACGAGCTGCAGTTCCGGGCCTTCATGTGCGACAACGCGGTGCGGCTCTGCACCGGCGCCGACCCCGGTTTCTTCAAGGGCACGGTTCTCGAGGACTACCAGCCCGCCTGAGCGCTGCCCTCCGATGGCCGCTGGACATTGCCGTATTGTGTCGGCGGCGAACCACAAGGAGATCCGATGACCGATCAGCGCCAGCAGGAGCACTATCCCGGGTTCGAGGGCACGGTGGGAAAGATCATGGCTACCTCCGAGTCGTGGTGGCCGCCCCGCCCCACCCCGCCCGAGGGCGCTCCCAACATCGTGGTTGTGCTGGCCGACGACCTGGGCTACTCCGACGTGAGCTGCTACGGCTCAGAGATCGCCACCCCGGCCATCGACGATCTGGCCTCCACCGGGGTGCGCTACACCAATTTCCACGTCACCCCGCTGTGCTCGCCCACCCGGGCCGCGTTGTTGACCGGGCTCAACTCCCACCACGTGGGGGTGGGCTTCGTGGCCAACGCCGATCCCGGGTTCCCCGGCTACGCCGGAGAGCTGCCCCACAACCAGCAAACGCTGGCCGAGATGCTCAAGGCCAGCGGCTACGCCACCATGGCGGTAGGCAAGTGGCACCTGTGCAAGGAGACCGACCTGTCGATCGCCGGCGACACCCACTCATGGCCGCTCCAGCGGGGCTTCGACCAGTTCTACGGTTTCCTGGAAGCGCTCACCAACTTCCATCACCCCCACCTGATGTACGAGGGCAACAGCCCCATCGACATCGCCGAGTACCCCGAGGGCTACTACCTCACCGACGATCTCACCGACCGGGCGTGCCGCATGATCCGCGAGGTCAAGGCCACCGACCCCGACAAGCCGCTCTTCTTGTACTACGCCCACGGGGCGGTCCACGCCCCGCTGCACGCCAAAGCCGAAGACATCGCCCGCCACCGGGGCAACTACGACAAGGGCTGGGACCAGCTCCGCGAGGAGCGCCTGGCCCGCCAGATCGACCTCGGGGTGGTGCCGCCGGACACCGAGCTGCCGCCCCGGAACTTCGAGCCCGACGAGGACGTGCGGGCATGGGACAGCTATTCGGAGGGTGAGCGGCGGGTGATGGCCCGCTACATGGAGGTGTACGCCGCCATGGTGGAGTCGATCGACGACAGCGTGGCCCGCATCCGGGCCGAGCTGGAGGCCATAGGCCAGCTCGACAACACCATCTTCGTGTTCACCAGCGACAACGGGGCCTCCCGCGAGGGTCGGGCCCAGGGGACCACCTCGTATTTCACCTACAGCAATCCTGGAGCGATGTCGTCGGCGGAGGTGGGCGAAGAGGAGATGAACGCCCTCGACGCCATCGGTGGCCCCACCACCTGGCCCCACTACCCTCGAGGCTGGGCCATGGCCTGCAACACCCCCTTCCGGCTCTACAAGATCACCTCCTATCGGGGCGGCCACTCGGTGCCGTTCGTGTTCTCGTGGCCAGCCCGCACTGCGTCGGTGGGTGGGGAGCTGCGCCACCAGTACGCCCACATCATCGACCTGCTGCCCACCCTTTCGGAGATGGTGGGGGTAGACATCCCCTCCGAGCGCCAAGGACTGGCCTCCGAGAGCCCCGACGGCGTGTCGTTTGCCACCACGCTGGGCGACCCCGATGCCCCCTCCGAGCGCACCGAGCAGTACTACGAGTGCATCGGCCACCGGGCCTACTACCGCGACGGCTGGGTGGCCGCCGCCTTCCACGAGTTCATGACCCCGTTCAGCACCGACCGCTGGGAGCTGTTCAACCTGGAGGACGACCTGAACGAGCGGGTCAACCTGGCCGAGGCCGAGCCCGAGAAGCTGGCCGAGCTCGTAGAGGCCTGGGAGGAGGCCGCCTGGCGCAACCGGGTTTACCCCCTCGACGAGGGCACCGGGTTGTACCGCCTGCTCCGTCCCGCTGAGCACGACCTGCTCACCCGGCCGCTGCGGATCCTGCCCGGCACGCCCACCGTGGAGCGGTATCGAGCGTCGCGGATCATCGCGGGGGGCAACTTCACCGTCACCGTCGACCTGCACCACCAACCCGGCGACCAGGGAGTGCTGGTGGCCCACGGCGGGCAGGCGTCGGGCTATGTGCTCTACATCGAAGACGGCGCCCTTCACTTCGAGGTGAACAGCGGCGGCCAGCCCATGGCGTTCGACCCCATGGACTTGTCGGGGGAGTGCCGCCAGATAGTTCTAGTTGTCGCCGCCCCCGGCGGGCGCATCTGGAACATCACGGTGAGCGCCGACGGCCAGACCGGCATCACCGCGTCGAATATCCCCCAGATCTACGGCTTCATCCCCTGGGAGGGCATCGACGTGGGCGTCGACCGTCGATCCCCGGTGTCGTGGCAGCTCCACCAGCGCCACGGCTCGTTCCCCTACACCGGCACCATCCACCAGGTGACCTACGTCCCCGGCCCCCCCGCCCCCGACACCGAAGAAGTCCGCCTAGCCGAACTCCGCGAAATCGGAATGGGCCTTGAATAGCCCCCGCCGCCCCGCCGGGGGATGGTGTATCTATAGTGGCCGCCGCAGCCACGAGGAGAACAGATGACCGATCAGCGCCAGCAAGAGCACTATCCCGGTTTCGGGGGCAAGATCGGGCGCATCATCGCCACCTCAGAGTCGTGGTGGCCGCCCAAGCCCACGCCACCCACCGATGCCCCCAATATCGTGATCGTGCTGGCCGACGATCTGGGTTTCTCCGATCTAGGTTGTTACGGCTCGGAGATACCCACCCCGGCCATCGACGCGTTGGCCGCCTCCGGCGTGCGCTACACCAACTTCCACGTCACTCCGCTGTGCTCGCCCACCCGGGCTGCGCTGTTGACCGGTCTCAACTCCCATCACGCCGGGATGGGCTTCGTGGCCAATGCCGATCCCGGCTTCCCCGGCTATGCCGGCGAGCTGCCCCACAACCAATCAACGCTGGCCGAGATGCTCAAGGCCAACGGCTACGCCACCGCGGCGGTAGGGAAGTGGCATCTGTGCTTGGAGTCGGACCTGTCAATCGCCGGCGACACCCACTCGTGGCCGCTCCAGCGGGGCTTCGACCAGTACTACGGGTTCTTGGAGGCCCTCACCGACTTCCACTTCCCCCACCAGCTTTATGAGGGCAACAACCCCGTGCACGTGGACCAGTACCCCGAGGGCTACTACCTCACCGACGATCTCACCGAGCGGGCGTGCCGCATGATCCGCGAGGTCAAGACCACCGATCCCGACAAGCCGCTCTTCTTGTACTACGCCCACGGGGCGGTCCACGCTCCGCTGCACGCCAAGGCCGAGGACACCGCCCGCCACCGGGGCAACTACGACAAGGGCTGGGACCAGCTCCGCGAGGAGCGCCTGGCCCGACAAAAGGAAATGGGCATCGTCCCCGCCGATGCCGAGCTGCCCCCCCGCAATACCGAGCCCAACGAGGACGTGCGAGCCTGGGACAGCTATCCCGAGCCTGACCGCCGGGTGATGGCCCGCTACATGGAGGTGTACGCCGCCATGGTGGAGTCGATCGACGAGAGCGTGGCCCGCATCTCAGCCGAACTGGAGGCGCTCGGCCAGCTCGACAACACCATCTTCGTCTTCACCAGCGACAACGGGGCGTCCCGGGAAGGCCGGGCCCAGGGAAGCACCTCGTATTTCACCCACAGCGGCACCGGGGCCCGGCCCTCCCCTGACGTGAGCGAATTCGAGATCGAGGCCCTCGAGGCTGGCGAAATCGGCGGCCCGACCACTTGGCCCCACTATCCCCGGGGCTGGGCTATGGCCTGCAATACCCCCTTCCGGCTCTACAAGATCACCGCCCACCGGGGCGGACACTCGGTGCCCATGGTGCTGTCGTGGCCGGCCCGCACCGCGGCCATGGGCGGGGAGCTGCGCCACCAGTACACCCACATCACCGATCTGCTGCCCACCCTGGCCGACCTGCTCGGCCTCGACGTGCCCACCGAACGCCAGGGACAGGCCTCGGACGCCCCCGACGGGGTGTCGTTCGCGCCCACGCTGAGCGATGCCGACGCCCCGTCCGACCACACCGAGCAGTACATCGAGTGCATCGGCCACCGAGGCATGTACCGCGACGGCTGGGGGGCGGCCATCTTCCATGAGCACCACACCCCGTTCAGCGAGGACCGCTGGGAGCTGTTCAATTTGGCCGACGACTTCAACGAGCGCAACGACCTGGCCGACGCCGAGCCCGAGAAGCTGGCCGAGATGGTGGAGGCCTGGGAGGAGGCCGCCTGGCGCAACCGGGTCTTCCCCCTCGATGAGGCCTCCGGGCTTTTCCGCACGGTGAAGCCGCCCGAGCACGCCAGGCTCACCCGGGAGCTGCGCATCCTGCCCGGATCGCCCACCGTGGAGCGATTGCGGTCGTCCCGGCTCATCGCCGGCGGCAATTTCACCATCACCGTGGATCTGCACCACCGCCCCGGCGACCAGGGCGTGCTGGTGGCCCACGGCAGCCAGGCGTCGGGCTATGTGCTCTACATCGAAAACGACGCCCTGCACTTCGTGGTCAACAGCTCTGGCCGGTATCTGGCTGCCGAACCCGTAAACCTGCCGGGGGAGTGCCGACAGGTTGTGGTCGACGCCGCCGCCCCCGGCGGGCGCATCTGGAATTTCACCGTGAGCGCCGACGGGCAGGAGGGTGCCACGCTCGCCGAAGTCCCCCAGATGATCGGCTTTTTGCCCTGGCAGGGCATCGATGTCGGGCTCAACCGGCGCTCTCCGGTGTCGTGGGACCTCTACCAGCGCCACGGCACCTTTCCCTACACCGGCACCATCCACCAGGTGACCTACCTCCCCGGCCCCCCCGCCCCCGACGTAGACGACGCCCTCCTAGAAGACTTCCGCGAATTCGGAATGGCGTTGGAGTAGTTCCCTGCCCCCTCTGGGGACATTGCGATCAAGAGGGAATCAGCCAGCGGCACACCGCTGTTGACGGGATGTTGGTGCGCGCGCGTTGGTGGCGCGCCAGCGGGTGTTTGAGCTGATGGCGGGGTTGAGTTCGCGCCGGAGTTCTGGGCCGCTGGTTGACTGTGTTTTGCCTGGTGGCAGGCAGTTTTGCGGGGCGTGTGTGGTGTGGTTTGAGGGTTGTGGAGGGGAGTTCTTCGCGGTTCGCATTTGACAGGCAAAAAAAAAAAAACGGTATTTACACAGGCCGTGAAACTTCGATTGAGTGTTGCGGTTGTTTGTGTATCTGTCTTGGCAGCGGGGTTGGCGTTGGTGGTGTCGTCTGGTTCGTTGCCGTCGGTGTCGGCGCATGATCAGACCGAGCGGGTGCGGGTGCGGGTGGCGCCGTTCACCCGGGAGGTGCGGGTGCGGGTGCCGCCGTTAACCGAGGAGTATCGGGTGCGGGTGGCGCCGTTCACCCGTGAGGTGGAGGTGCGGGTGCCGCCGTATCTGGAGGAGTACAAGGCGCGTGTCGCGCCGTTCACCGAGCGGGTGCGGGTGGCGCCGTTCACGATCCGGACGGTGGTGTTCCCGTTTGTGAAGCGGGTGCGGGTGGCGCCGTTCACCGTTACCCGGACGGTGACCCCGCCGTGCGAGACGTTCGTTTTCGGGGGCCAGACGGCCACGTATTGCCCGCCGGCGTACACCGTGACCGAGGCGGTGTTCAACTACGAGGACCGCCCGGTGTGGGGCACCAAGGACGTGTTCAACTACGAGGACCGCCCGGTGTTCAACTACGAGACGAAGTCGCGGTCGGTGTTCAACTATGAGACGCTGACCGAGGACGTGTTCAACTACGAGACGCGGACCAGGTCGGTGTTCAACTACAAGACGGTCACCGAGGACGTGTTCAACTACCAGTGGCAGGACCGCCCCGTCGCGCACACCCACCCCACACCCACCCCGACGCCGTGTCCGGCGGAGCGTTTCGATCCTTCGACGGGGGCGTGTTGGCCTGATCCGGCGAGTTGCGGGAGTCTGCACACCCACAACGGGTCGGCGTGTCACAGTCCGTCCAAGTCGCATGCGGGGGAGTGTCCGACCGGCACCGAGTTGCAGGGCCACAGCGACTGCGTGCCGGTGTCCAAGCCGAAGCCTTCCCCGTCTCCGACGTCGTGTCCGGCTGATCGTTTTGATCCGTCGACGGGGGCGTGTTGGCCTGATCCGGCGAGTTGCGGGAGTCTGCACACCCACAACGGGTCGGCGTGCCACGATCCGGACAAGTCCCATGCGGGGGAGTGTCCGACCGGCACGGAGCTTCAGGGCCACAGCGACTGCGTGCCCGTCTCGCGCCAACAGCCCGACGGCTCCGAGGCCGATGAGGGCCAGTCCGACGACGATTCCGAGGCCAGCGACCCCACGCCCACGCCCACGCCGACTCCTACGCCCACGCCGACTCCTACGCCCACGCCGACAGCGGAGGTGTGCGCGCACGAGCACGGGTCGCACGGCTGCCATGCGGCCGACGAGGTGCATTCGTGTCCTGCGGGCCAGCGGCGACAGGGCCACAGCAACTGCGTTGCGGACGTGCCGGACGCGCCGGGCGGTGTGGTGTTGGGCTGCGCGCGCGAGGGCGGGGGTTTCAGGCTGTCGGCGTCGTGGGCTCTGCCGGAGGGGGCGCGTGCGCTGTGGCAGTGGCGCCAGGGGGGCCGCACCGTGGATCGCGGCGACTGGAAGCGCGTGTCGGGGGCGTCTTTGGCGGTGGAGACGGCCGGGGAGTACTCGGTGCGGGTGCTGGCCCACTATTCGGGCCGCGAGGGCCGCAAGTACTCTGCCTGGGAGACAGCCACCGCAGAGTGCTCGGCCGACGCGCTGGCCGCGCCCACCGGCGTGTCGGCGGTGTGCTCGGCGGGCGGCGGGATTCGCGTGTCGTGGAAGGTGCCGGTGGGGTTGGCGGTGGGCCATTACCGCCAGGTGGAGGTCGAGGTCGACGGGGCGGCCGCGGGTGCTGTTCACGTCCCGAACCTGGACCGCGACGGCGACGGGCCCATAAACGAGCCCGGCGCTATGAAAAGCGGCAGCCACACCTGGGACAATGCCGAGACAGGACGGGCCCACCGCATCCGGGTGCGCCTGGTGTCCTACGACGGCCCGGTGCCCCACGAGGGGCGCACCAAAACGGAGTCGCCGTGGGCGGCCGTGACGGCGAATTCCTGTCCGAGGTTCGCGCCCGCGGGCGTGAGCGCTTCGTGCAACTCCCACGGCGTGGTGCACCTGGACTGGAACCCGGTGCGCGGCGCGGACGCCTACAAAGTCGACAACATCAACTACGAGGGGGACGCCACCGAGGTAGTCGCCCAGAGATGGGAGGGCGAGACCTACACCCTCAAGGTCAAAGCCCGCCCCAAAGGCCAACAATGGGACGACGCCACAGACACCTGGTCACAGCCCGCAACCGTCAAATGTGACCCGCTTGAACTCGCTGCGCCGACCAGAGCCGATGGGTGGGAAAGCCCGAACGACTACATCTTGCCTGACTACAGCACAGGTTGGGCGCATATCTTGAATCCCGGTTTGTACCGCTATGTGTTGGACGAGAGCACAGACCCCGCGCTGGGCCGGGACAACTGCTCGACAATCGTCAGGAATGCCGATGACACCGGGTGGACCCGCACTTGCACCATTTATTGGACCGAGCACTTGGATATCGAGGTCGACGACGACGAGGTGCTCGAGTACTTCCAGCATGGCAGGGGCAGAGCCCATGGCGCTGACGAGCCGCATCTGCACAAGACGGCTGGCGGCAAGGCCAGCGTGGAGGCCCACCGCCACTGCGGGGACCACACGACCGATGGCACCTGCTCCGACGAATCAGACGTCCCCGATCTGGCTTGGCACCCGCCCCTGCCCGACCCGGGCGACTCATGGTGGGACAACGCACTGGAAGAAAACGGAGCCAGCATCATCATCGGCTGGACCGCTGGAGGCGCGTTTCTTGGCTACGCGCTGGCTAAGAGCGGTGCAACAGTGGGGTCAACCTTAGGACCTATCGGGACTGTGGTCGGAGGTGTTCTTGGGTTCGCTGCCGGAATGGGCGTCGCATGGCTGAACAGCCGAGACGACGACGTGGCGCTGAGCATCTCCGGCTTCACTGACTGTTTGGCGCCGCCCTGGCTGAGCGCCACGGACACGAAGTGGACCAAGCAAACAGCACCCATCTCAGAGACACTTGAAGCAAATGGCTACACTACTATTATTAAGCACAAGATCGACCACTGCGTGGAGACAGTCGGATGACAAAAACAATCAGCGAACGGGACTTTCCGACAAGAGCCGAATATGCCGCAGCGCTGAATTGGCGGCAGATAATCGCCGAAACCGGCTTCTATACACTGCCCTGCATGGAGATCCAGCCACCGGAGCGCTATGGAAGGCTCAAGAGTTGGTTCATACGCGCTATGACATATAGCCCAGATCGGCGAGCTTGGAGGTTCTGGACAATTTGGCTAGTTGGCGTGCTGGCAGGACTTGCTGCAATGGGTCTTTTGACTATTAGGCCTGGGCTGGTCTCCTTTCTGGTCTTCTTGGCTTCTTGGTTGTTGATTTTCGTGTATGTTTTCTCGGTCCGCGTTCTATTGTTCCGGGCTGGAGGCTGGGACGCGATGCTCGAGCAGCGAGACCAACGGCGGGCAAAACGAACTGGAGATCTAGCCCGCGCCGAGATGTTGACCGGAGCACCCGAAAACGACACATCCTTGCCCGTAGAGACCGAGACAACTAAGTGCAAAAAGAGCGGCTCTTGAGTGAACCCGGCGCTCTCGAGCGTGTAAAGCAATCGAGGATCGAGTATTCTGGCCCGATTGGCTGGTGGCGGGCATTTGTCATCACTTTTGTCTGGTCAACCCATATAGCGGTCTTTTGCGTTATATATGCGGTTCTGTGGGCTGTTTCTCATGTCATGTACTTTCGGACTGGGGGTTGGGTGGAGATATTGGAGGAGCGTGATAGGCGCAAGAGTGTTCGCGATGGCCGATTGTCGCATAGAGACAATATGAAAGCGGCTCGGAAGGCGAATCGCGCTGCTCGCAGGTCGGAAGCGTTTGCGTTTTATAAGAGTGAGACGAGGTTCGCTCGTCACAGGAGGGCTCGAGACGGTCCTATTATTGCTGATGACGATGTTGTTGACTGACTGATGATGGAAATGGATTAGCGCCACTTCTCTTATGTATTCGAATATGAGCAGTTGGAAGTGGTTCGGAGAGGTCTATGTTGTGGGGCCATGAGGGTCGATGCGGTGTGTGGTGTTGTCTTTAGCTGTGCGTGCGGGTTGGACAGTGGGCGAGTTGCGATGCGGGCGATTTCAGAGTTGCTGGGGATCATTACCGCATAAGGCGGCGATTCCAACGCGGTATGACAAGGAGTAAAACTGTGCGCTACAGGGTAGGCATCGCCGGTGTTTCTGGTTTGGTGATGCACAATGGGGCGGCGGGGTTGGACGCCGGCAGTGCGTGGAATGTGGAGCGGGCGGGGATCGCTCGGAAGCGGGCGGGGTCTCGTACGGCGGCTGATGAGTTGCGTTTGCGGGAGTTGGAGTGTTTGGTGTCGTTGTGGTTGGACGATGAGCAGCGGCCGGCGGTGCCTGCGGCGGCGGTGCGGGCGTGTGTTGAGTCGGGGGCGCGGCGGGTGCGGCAGGGGCCGTTGGTGCGCGAGGGCCTGCGGGTGGAGGACGGGGTGCGGTTCGGCTACGACACCGAGCGGTATGGGGAGTCGTTGGAGGAGTTGGGAACCTCCGCGCAGTTCACGGCGGCGGTGGTGGTGCAGCGGGCCCGCATCCTGCGGACCAGGGCCAAGTTCGATGCGCCGTGGTCGCTGGAGTTCACGGTGGGGGTGAACCCGGAGCTGGTGGGCAAACAGGAGTTGGCCCAGTGGTTGGAGATCGCCGGCGACCGGGTGGGTTTGGGCGACTGGCGCCCGGAGAAGTCGGGCAGCTACGGGAGGTTCCGCACAGACAGCATCGACGAGCTCCCGCCCTGACGGGCGGGTGGAACCGCGCCACAGGGTCGCCGGGGCCAGGCCAGGCATGGCATGGCGGGGCAGGCCGCGGCAGGGCAAGGCGAGGCAGGGCATTGGGAAGCGAATCCCGTCGCTGTGTCCGGCACCGCGCTTCAGCCCGGTTCGCTGTGGGATTGTCAAACTCCGTATTCCGCCGCTTCCAGTTCCTTCAACGCCTCGAACCGCTCCCGCAGCTCGCCGCGTCGGCTGCGGTCGTTGGCCAGGTTCACCAATTCGTGGGGATCGTCATCGTGGTCGTACCACTCGTGGTCGTGGTCGTCGAAGTCGGCATCGGGGCCGAACAGCATGGAGTCGCCTAGCGACACTCCGAGATTGCTGACCCCGCCGCCGATGCCGTAGTAGCGGCAGTACTTGTGGCGGCCGTCGAACACCCCGGATGAGGCGTAGCGCACTTTCTCCACCCCCAGGTACCACGGCCACCGCTGGGCGAACAGGATGTGGTCGCGGATCACCGCCGACTGGTCGTCGAACAGCGGGCTGAGGCTCAGGCCGGGCAGATCGGAGGCGTCCACCCCTGCCAGCTCCAAGATGGTGGCGGCCAGGTCGGTGTGGCACGTGAGCGACTCGGTGGCCGTCCCCGCCGCCGTCAGCCCCGGCGCGGACACATACAGCGGGATCCGCATGGTCTCCTCGTAGTTCCACGGCCCCTTGGACCGCAGCCCATGGGAGCCGCACTGGTCGCCGTGGTCGGAGGTGAACACCACCACGGTGTTGTCCCACTGGTCGATGTCGTCCAGCGCGGCCAAGATCACCTCCAGGCACTGGTCGCTCAGCTGGTGCAGCTTCACGTAGTAATCGAGCTGGCGCAGCCACAGGTCGTGGTCACCGGGGTCCATCGGCCCCGGGGTGCTGTTGCGCTCCATCTCCAGGAGCCACCGCCGATGCACCTCGGGCTTGGAGTGCAGGTCGTCGTCGAAGTTCTCGGGCAGCTCGGTACACCACCGCTCGATCTCGTGGGCGAAGGCGGGCAGGTTGGTGGCCCGGCCCCACTTGCGCCGGTCCAGCTTCTCCCGGCTCTGGGCCACGTAGTCGGGCGCCTGCTCCCAGAACCAGGGCTGGTCGAGGGGGAACCACATGATGTCGTGGGGGTTCACCAAGCCCACCGTCAAGAACCACGGCTGGGTTGCGCCCCGCTGGTCGCGCAGCCAGGCGGCCGAGTCGGCCGCGATGGGCTCGTCAAACTCGGTGCCGCTGCCCGGCAGCCCCCAGAAGGCCATGTCGTTGCCGGTCCAGTCGGAGAAGCCGTAGGCCTCCATGTCGGGCTGGGCGGCGGCTTCTAGGTGCCATTTGCCCTTGTAGGCGGTGCGGTATCCGGCCTCTCGCAGCCGGGTTCCCAGGGTGGGGATGTCGGTGGAGAGCTGGGTGTTGTCGGGATAGCTGGAGTTCTCGGTCACTTCGTGCTCGTCCATGCGCAGCCCGGTGAACAGCGTGGCCCGCGACGGCGAGCACGGCGAGGTGTGGGTGTAGTGACGGCGGAACTCCAGCGACTGGTCCAACAAGCGCCGACGGGCGGGAAGCGGCACTTCGGGCGGCAGCCAATCCCTCTGGCGCTCTTGATCGGACACCAACAACAAGATGTTGGGCGGCCTGTTTTCGGGCATCGAGGGCAGCGTAGTGGCGCTCCGAGCCGCATATCTTGCGCTTCCGATAATTTGGTGGTGGACTATCGGCCTGAACGTTGCGCAACCGCGCCTGCCCGAGGGGGACTCCATGAAAACGCGTTCTTGGATGTATTCGCTTTTCGCCATTCTGCTGGCGTTCTCGCTGGTTGCCACTGCTTGCGGCAATGACGATGACGACCCTGGAGCGGGCCCGGCGGCGTCTTCGGATGATTCCGGCGACGACATAGCTGCCGACGATTCCGGCGACGACATGGCCGATGACGATTCCGGCGACGACATGGCCGATGACTCCGGCGACATGGCTGGCGACGACATGGCCGACGATGCCGTTGTCATAGAGGAGATCGGCCCGCCCGAAGACACGGTGGTCACGGTGTGCGATGCGCCGTCTTTCACGCAGATCTATGCCAAGGTGATGGCCAATCGAGGCTTCGCTGAGAACCGAGGATTCGAGATGGACTTCGTAGCCTGCCACTCCGGTGCCGCCCAAGCCGCCGCCTTGGTTTCCGGGCAGGTTGACATCGCATTGAACACCCCCGACAACATGCTGGGAATCCGCAACGCTGATTTCGACGTGGTGATGTTCGCCCAGGTGGTGGACAACCATTTCTTCGACATTGTGGTCAGCAACAACTTCGGCGAAATCGACTGCCCCCAGGGTGACTGGGAGTGCGCTATGGCCGCGCTCAACGGCACCCGAGTTGGCGTTGTGGCCCGGGGGGTCGCCGCCGAGCAGATCGCCCGCCAGCTCTTGGACTCCGCCGGGTTCGACCCCGACGATTCCACCTACATCGCCACCGGCTTGGCCGGCACCACGCTGGCCGCCTTGGACGCCGACGAGGTGGATTGGGCAATCACCTTTGAGCCCGGTTTGAGCACAGCCGAACTCGATGGCATCGGATACGCCCCGTTCCGGCTGCGGGCGGGCGATGGGCCGACCGAACTCGACTGGCCATCGGCGATCATGCTCACCGCGCGCTCTTACTGGGACGCCAATCCCAACACCGTTTTGCATTATCGAGCGGCGATCCTCGAAGCCATGGAGTGGTTGCGCGACCCGGCCAACCGCGACGCGGTCTTGGAGGAGTTGGACGCCCACCTGGGCCTCGACCCTGAAGTCGCGGCGTACATCTTCGACAACAACATCGGTTCGATGACGGTTACCGCTGAACTCGACCCGGTCCGGATCACCAACAACGTCAACTACGCCGTGGGCCGAGGCATCCTCAAGCAAGCCCAGGAATTCGGCGAGTTCGCGGTGGGCCCGGGTATCGATGTCATCCTGCCCGAGGCTCTTGTGCCGGAGACGGACCTGGTCCGCATCTGCCAAGCGCCCTCGTTCAACGGGCTTGCGGTGCAGGTTGCCGTGGAGAAGGGCATGTTGGGAGACCTCGGGGTTACCGGCGAGTTCGTTCAGTGTCCCTCCGGTCCGGCCAACGCAGCCGCGCTGATCGCCAACGAGGTCCAGTTCTCGGTCAACACGCCCGACAACATGCTGCGCATCCGCCAAGCTGATTTCGATGTTGTGATGTTCCAGCAGATCCAGGACAAGCACTTCTTCGACATCGTCGTCAGCAACAATTTCGGAGAGATTGACTGCGAGCAGGGCGATATCGACTGCACCATGGCCGCGCTGGACGGCACCCGAGTTGGTGTTGTGGCCCGCGGGGCGGCAGCCGAGCAGATCGCCCGCCAGCTCTATGACTCCGCCGGCCTCAATCCCGACGATGCCGCCTATATCGCCACTGGCCTTTCGGGCACCACGTTGGCCGCCCTCTCCTCCGGTGAGGTGGACTGGGCCATAACCTTCGAGCCCGGCCTGAGCCAGGCGGAGTTCGATGACATCGGGTATGCGCCGTTCTCGTTGCGAGCTGGCCAGTTCCCCGACGAACTCGACTGGCCGTCGGCGGTCAATACCACGTCACGGGAGTTCTTCGACAACAATCGCAACACGGTGGCCATCTATGCCCAAGCAGTGCGAGGTGCCATGGACTGGTTGCGCAATCCCGCCAACCGTGAAGCCACCCTGGAGCTGATGAACAGCTTCCTCGGGTTGGACAGGGAAGTTGCCGAGATCGTCTATGAGAGGAACATCGGCATCTTCTCGCTCAACGGTGCCCTTCAGCCCGCCCGGCTCCAGAACAATGTGGACTACGCCGTCGGCCGGGACCTTCTCGAAGAGCCCCAGGACTTCGACGACTTCGCAGTCTCTCCATAGCCAACCCCTCTTCTGGTCGGGCGGCCCGCTTGGGCTGCCCGGCCGGAGGGGCTGACTAAGGTGTCTTGATGGTGGTGTTGTGAATCCAGCCGTCGAACTCAAGGATGTGACCCTCATCTTCGGGGGCGATCACCCCAAAGACGAGCCGGTTCTCGCCGTCCAAGACATCGACCTCTCCATCCCGCCCGGCCAGTTCGTGGCGGTAGTGGGACCGAGCGGCTGCGGCAAGACCACCATCTTGAACATGTTGGCCGGGATCATCGGCCCCACCCGGGGGTCGGTGATGCGCCACGGCCAGGAGATCGACGGCCCCAGCGACGACATCGGCTACATGCTGGCCCGCTCGGGGCTGAGCCCGTGGCGCACCGCTCGCCGCAACGTCGAGCTCGGGCTCGAGTTCCGGGGCGTTCCCCGGGGGGAACGGCGCGAGCGGGCCATGGAGTTGCTGGCCAAGCTGCGCCTGGAGGGCTTTGCCGACTCGTTCCCCTCCCAGCTCAGCCAGGGGATGCGCCAGCGGGTGGCCATCGCCCGCACGCTGGCCATCGATCCCGACTTGTGGCTCATGGACGAGCCCTTCGGCGCTCTCGACGCCCAGACCCGCCTCACCGTCCAGGCCGAGTTCCTGGACCTTTGGTACGAGACTCACAAGACGGTCATCTTCGTGACCCACGACCTCGAAGAGGCCGTGCTATTGGCCGATCGGGTGGTGGTGATGACCGCTCGTCCTGGCCGCATCAAGTCGGACACCATCGTCGATTTGGCCCGGCCTCGGGTGATCGACGAGCTCCGGTTCGACCCGGTCTTCCGGGAGACCGAGCACAGGATCTGGGAGGAGTTGCGCGGTGAGATCGTCTGACGTCGACGAGCCCCGGGAAGCCGACATGGCCGACCAGACCCGGTTGGCCGATGCGCTCAGTCAAGAGGAAGTGGATGCGCTGATCCCTCACGAGTCCATTTGGCGGTATCGGCTGCGTCGCCTCGACATCCCAGTGCAGTTGATGCGGATCGGGATCCTGTTCGCTATCTGGGCTCTATGGCAGTATGACGTTGTCTGGGATGGCTGGACTTCCGTAACGGTCTTCAGCTGGTTCAGCTGGGACGTGTCCTTCTTTGGAATCCAACCGTTCCCCTACGTGCAAGAAACTTTCCGGGCCAGTCCAAGAGAGACCTGGGAGTACTTCACCCAGATATACCACGAGCAATTGTTCTGGCAGGACCTATGGGTCACGGTGAAGGAGGCGTTGTTCGGCTTCGCCATCGGCTCAGTCCTCGGATTGCTCATCGGCATCATCCTCGGCCGCTTTCGGCAAGCGGCCAAAACGTTGGGGCCCTTCATCGTCATCATCAACGCCATGCCCAAGATCGCCTTCCTGCCGCTGATTTTGATCGTGTACGGCGTGGGCGAGACCTCCAAGGTGGTCTTGGCCGTGATCATCGTGTTCTTCATCGTGCAGGTGCCCACCCAGGCCGCGGTGGCGCTGGTCGATCCCGACTTGGACCTAGTGGCCCGCACCATGGGGGCATCCCAGCGCCAGCTCTTCACCAAGGTCACGCTGCCCGGCATCACCCCGGCGGTGTTCGGCGCTCTGCGGCTGTCGGCGGTCATCTCGGTTCTGGCGGTAGTGTTCGGCGAGATCTTCTCCGCCCGCCGGGGCCTCGGCCAGCGCCTCATCACCGCGGCCAACCAGCTCTCCTACGGCGACACCTTCGCCATCGTGTTCATCCTGGCCCTGATCGCGCTGATCATGAACGGCATCATCGGCTTCGCCGAGCGCAAAGCCCTCCGCTGGCAAGCCACCCAACAAGGCGGCCAAGTCATCTCGCTGTAGAGGTTAGAACCTCAGGATCGGCCCTCGGCTAGGTCGGCTAGGCGCTCCAAGTCGGCCTCCGCAAGCATCTCGATGACATCGAAGACCGGTTGGCCGTCCCCTTTGACTGCTTCTAGTGCCCGATGTCCTGCACTATTGGATGCCGGTCGGTCAGTGGTCAGCAGCACCAATTGAGGATGCTTTCCTTCGGCGTGGAGAACAGAGGCTCTGCCCAGCGCCTTCCACAGTGTGTCGGTGCGGCGCAGCCCAGGGCGCTGGGTCACGCTGAAGGCACCGGATACATCGAATAGCCATTCTCGGCCCAATTGGTCGACGGCCCTGAAGTTGACCTCCACTCCGCAGGGGAAACGAACCTTCTCTCGGATATCTCGGAATCCGCACTGTTGGAGAATTTCGCGCGCCAATTCCTGGGCTTTTCGGCCTTGTTGCGCGGCTCGGACTTGGAAGTTGTCGCTCCATTCAGGTTCGGCTCTACTGGCAGAAGGAGCGACCGTGACCTGCCACTGGAGCTTGTCTGATCGCTTCTTGAGCCGCTCGCGTTCGTCGGCGATGCGCTGCTCGGCCAACTCGATGTAGTCGGTGTCGGTGTCGAAGCCCACATAGTGCCGTCCGGTGCGAACTGCGGCTACAGCTGTTGTCCCTGCTCCGACGAAGGGATCGAGCACCAAATCGCCTCGGTAGGTGTAGAGGTCGATCAGCCTTTGGGGTAGTTCCACCGGGAACGGGGCGGGATGGCCGACACGAGTGGCTGACTCAGGGGAGATCTCCCATATGTCGGTAGTGGCCTCCATGAACTCGTCCACAAAGGAAGTTCCTTCGGAGGGCAGCTCTTGAGCCGCCCGCTCGGCTGCGGTCAGAGCCCGGTCGAAGCGCCCCTTGGAGGCAATCACAACCCGCTCAGTAATGTCCCGCAATACCGGGTTTCCCGGCCGCTGGAAGCTGCCCCAAGCACAACTGCCCCCTGCACTGGAAGCCTTCTTCCAAATCACCTCGCCCCGCAGCAGCAGCCCCAAGCGGTCTTGGAGTATGGAGGTGACATCGGCTGAAAGAGACCGATACGGGCGGCGTCCCAAGTTAGCCACGTTTACCGCGATGCGCCCGCCGGGTTCCAGCTTGGCCACGCACTGGGAAAAGACCTCTTCCAGCATGTCCAGGAAGTCGACGTAGTCGGCTGGAATGTGGCCCTGGCCCACCGCCTCCTCATACTCCTTGCCCACGAAATAGGGCGGCGAAGTGACCACCAGCGCTACGGAGTCGTCGGTGACCTGCCCGTGCAAGTCCATCTTGCGGGCATCGCCAACCCAGAGTTGGTCAACGCAAGCCGGAGGGGAAACAACATCTGCTTGGCTGATTTCCGGCACCGGAAACCGGTCGTAGAACGCGGAGGAATCGTGTCCTTCCCGCCGACTTACCCCGAAATTGGAGGTAGCCGTCCCTTGTCTAGGCCGGGCAGATCCCACCTATCGAAGTTACATCGCAGCAGTGACAATTTCGGGGAGTTCCACCTCAGCAGGCTTGGGAGTGCCAGCGGCCGTTGCGGTGTTCTAGTTCTAGGGGGAGGCCGAAGCAGGCTGAGAGGGATTCGGAGGTCAGCACTTCTTTCAGGGGGCCTTGGGTCAGCATTTGGCCCTCGCGGAGGAGCAGCGCGTGGGTGAAGCCGGCGGGGATTTCCTCGGTGCGGTGGGTGACCACCACCAGGGGAGGGGCGGCGGGGTCGGCAGCCAGGCGGGCGAGGTCGGTCACCAGCATCTCCCGCCCGCCCAGGTCCAGGGTGGAGGCGGGCTCGTCCAGCAGCACCAATCCGGGGTCGGTCATCAGGCTGCGGGCGATCTGGACTCGCTGGCGCTCTCCCGACGACAGGGTGGCGATGGTGCGATCGCCCAGCCCCCCCGCTCCCACCTGCTCCAGCAGCAATGCCGCCCGTTCGCGGTCGGCGTCGGTGTAGTCGTGCCACCACGGCTCCAGGGCGCCGTGGCGGGCGGTCATCACCACGTCGACCGCTTTCAGATGGGGTCGCAGCATCTGGGCCAGCGCGGGGGATACGAACCCCACCCGATGCCGCAGCCGGCGCACGTCCACCTCGCCCAGCCGCTGGCCCAGCACCTCAACGGACCCCGTGGTGGGGTGCTCGTACAGAGCGGCGATTCGCAGCAGCGAGGTCTTGCCGCTGCCGTTGGCCCCCAGCACCACCCACCGCTGATCGGACGCCACCTCCCAGTCCACATCGGCGAGGATGGGCCGCTTGTCGCGAGTGAATCCCACCCCGGTCATCCGCAGCGCCAAAGTCCGCGTCGGGCTGCCCATGGTGCTCAGTTGGCGTGGGCCATCCAGGTGGCGTACATCTCGGCGTAGTGGCCGCCTTGCGCCACGAGCTCATCGTGGGTGCCGATCTCGGTGATCCGGCCGTCTTCCACCACCGCGATCCGGTCGGCTCGCATGGCGGTGGCCAGCCGGTGGGCGATGATGATGGCCGTCCGCCCCTCCAGCACCACGTCCAGGGCGGCCTCGATCTTCGACTCCGATCGCAGGTCGAGGTTGGAGGTGGCCTCGTCGAGCACCAGCACCCGGGGCCGGGCCAGAAACGCCCGGGCTAGCGCCAGCAGCTGCCGCTCGCCGGCCGACAGGGACGCTCCCCGCTCGTGAACCTGGGAGTTAACGTCATCGGGCAGCCGCTCCAGGAGCTCGGTCAACCCCACTACCCGACAGGCTTCCAACACCTCGGCCATCGATGCATCAGGCCGAGCGAAGGCCACGTTGTCGCGGATGGATCCGTAGAACAAGAACGGCTCTTGGGGCACAACCCCCAACTGGCGGCGGAGCGAGGGCAGCGTCACCGTGCGGAGGTCACAGCCGTCGATGCGCACCGTTCCCTGCTGGGGGTCGTAGAACCGGGCGATGAGCTTGGCCACCGTGGACTTGCCCGCCCCGGTGGGCCCGACCACCGCCAGGCTCTCGCCCGGTGCCAGCCGCAGGCTCACGTCGTGCAGCACCGGGGTGTCGTCCTCGTAGCCGAAGCTCACCCGGTCGAGGGTGATCTCTCCCTCGATGGCGGGCAGTTCTACGGCATCGGGGGCCTCCACCACCGAGGGTTCGTTCATCAGCACCTCGCGCAGCTTCTTGGCCGAGGCCTGACCCTGCTGGTAGCCGTTGTAGAGCTGCACGAGCTGCTGGATGGGGGCGAAGAAGAAGGTCAGATACAGCACGAAGGCGGTGAGCTCACCGGGGGTCAGGCTCCCGTTGATCACCATGGTCCCGCCGATCACCACGAGGAGTGCCTGGCCGATGATCACAATGGCCTCAGTGGTGGGGGCGTAGATGGACGCTGCCCGCACTCCGGCCAAGTTGGCGTCCTTGTGCCTCCCCACCACGTTGGTGTGGTGGACGACGTTGTGGCGTCGGCGGTTGTGAGCGGTGATCACCCGGATGCCGGCCAGGCTCTCCTGCAAATCGGCCAGCACATCCGCGATGCGGTCTCGGACCAGCCCGTAGTACAGGTTGGACACCCTCCGGAACCAGATGCTGAGCACAAACGTGCCCGGCACCACGATCACCAGGGTCAGCACCGCCAGCAGCGGGTTCAGATAGAACAGCACACCGGTGATCACCGCGAGCACCAGCGATTGCACGGCGAAGTTCACCAGGCCCTCTTGGAACAGCACGGTCAGGGCCTCGATGTCGCTGGTCATGCGGGTCATCAGCACGCCCGCCTTCTCCCTGGTGAAGAAGTCCAGCGACAGCCGCTGGTAGTGGGAGAACACCCGCATCCGCAGGGCGTACATCAGCCGCTCGCCCAGCTTGCCGGTATAGCGGATGCGCAAAGACGAGCTGAACGCATGGGCGACCACCGTGCTCAAGAACACGGCGGCCACCACCAAGAGCACCTGGAGGTTGCCCGATCTGACGCCGTGGTCGATGCCGATCTGGGCCAGCAGCGGGCCCGACTGCATCATGGCCGACTCGATCACCACCAACAGCAGCGCCACGGCCAGCTGGCGCCGGAACGGCCACAGCATGGTGCGCAGGGTGAGTGGCGGGTCGGCGGGTTGGCGGTGGCTGAAGTCGACATCGACCGGGGGGTACTCCGGCTCCTTCCGCAGCACCTCCTCCACCTGGACTCGCAGGTTGCCGGGCACACCGGCATGGGGGAGCCCGGCGTCGCGGGCCGCGCTCTGGGCCTGGGGCCCGCCGAAATACCCTCCCCAGCCCATTAGTGCCCATTCCAAGAAGTCACTGGGCCGTCGCCGTTGCCCGAAACGTCGCCCATTTCATCGTTGCTATGGCGGGCCAGAATCTCCACGTAGTGGGGATCGGTGGCGAGAAGCTCGGCGTGGGTCCCCATGTTGGCCACCCGGCCCTGATCGAGTACCACAACCCGCTCGGCCAGGCTGATGGTGGACAGGCGGTGGGCGATGATGATGGTGGTGCGGTTGGCCATCAGCTCTTGCAGGGCGTGGTGGATGGCCTCTTCCACCGTCACGTCGATGGCGCTGGTGGCGTCGTCCAACACCAGCACCTTGGGGTTGGCCAAAAGCGTCCGGGCGATGGCGATGCGCTGGCGCTGACCCCCCGACAAGGTGTAGCCCCGCTCGCCGACCACCGAGTCGTAGCCGTGGGCCAATTCGCTGATGAAGCCATGGGCCTGGGCGGCCTCCGCGGCGGTGATCACGTCGGAGCGGGAGGCGTCAGGGCGGCCGTAGGCGATGTTGTCGTGGACCGAGGCTGAGAACAGGAACGGCTCGTCCAGCACTAGTCCGACGGTGTGGCGCAGGCTTCGCAGGGTCACATCCCTCACGTCGAGCCCATCGATGCGAACCGAGCCGCCGTCCGCGTCGTAGAACCGGTCCAAGAGCCGGGCCACCGTCGACTTGCCGCTTCCCGTGCTGCCCACGATGGCGACCCGCTCGCCCGGTTCGATGTGCAGGGTGAAATCGTCGAGCACCGGAGTCTCGGGGTTGTAGCCGAAGCTGACCTGCTCGAAGTCCACCTGTCCGCGGGGGTCGACGATGTCCACTGCGGTTGGGGAGTCGACGATCTCGGGCGCCTCGTCGAGGATCTCGTAGATGCGCTGGGCCGCCGCGCTGGCCCGCTGGCCCTGCATGAGCATGAACCCCGCCATGCGGAAGGGAACCTGGAGCATGATCACATAGGCGCTGAACGCCAGCAGCGTCCCGATCGACACCACTCCCTCGATGGCCAGCCAGCCGCCGTAGAGCACCACCATGGCGGTGCCCAGCCGGGGCAGCGACTCGATGAGGGGATTCCAGCGGGATCGGCTGTTGGCGATCTCCACGTTGGTCCACTGGATGCGCTGGGCGGAGCGGCCCAAAAGGGCGATCTGGCGCTCCTCGGCGGCGAACGACTTCACCACTCGGGTGCCGTTCACGTTCTCGTCCACGATGGTGGCCAGATCGGCCATGCGGGCCTGCGTCACCCACGACAGCGGGAACACCTGATTGCGGAACTTCAGGCCGAACCAGTACACGCCGGGCAGCGGGGCCAGCGCCACCAATGCCAGCCAAGGGTGGACGTACATCATGAACCCCAGAGCCATCACGAACATCAGCACGTTCATGCTGATGAGCGGTCCGAAAGCGAGCAGCAGTTGCAGTGAGCGGATGTCGCTGTTGGCCCGGGAGATGACCTCCCCCGACTGGGTGCGGTCGTAATAGGAGAACGACAACCGGGTCAGGTGTTCGTACATGATGGCCCGCAGGTCGGTCTCCACGTTCCAGCCCAGCTTGAACAACTGGTAGCGGTAGACCCCGCCGAAGACCATCCGCCCGATCCCGAAAGCAGCGGTGAGCCCGAAGACGATCCACAGCGCCTGGCGGTTGCCTTCGATGGCCGCGTCCACCGCCGAGCGGCCCAATGCCGGGACCGCGGCCTGGATGGCCAGCGCCACTACGCCGGTGACAACGCCGATCAGCATTATCCGGCGGTAGGCCCTCACCAATGGCCAGAGCCGCTTCATCCAGCCCTTGGTTTGGTCGGGGTCGATGCCGGCCGGGGGCGGGTCGTAATGGGCTTCTACCGCGACCGGTTCAAAATCGGGGGTGCCGACTGGTCCGACGTCAACCGCCGTCACTGCTGGGTCTCCATAGCGGTTCGATACCGGTTCAGCGCCTCATTCCAAAGGGCCAGCCCGTCCATCGCCTGATCGGTCTGGTCATCTTCGAGGTGGGAGGCGATCCTGGTGAACCGCTCGGCCACTGCGGCGTCGGCCGCAGCGAGCGCTTCCCGTCCTGCCTCGGTCAGCTCGTGAGCGACTTTACGGCGGTCGGCCGGGTCGGATTTCCGTTGGAGCAGACCCCGCCTCTCCAGCCCGTCGGCCAGGGCGGTCACGCTGGGCCGGCTCACCGCCAGCCGCCCGGCCACAGCCGACGCGGCCGCGTTTCCTTCCGAAAGGAACAACAGCAGGCGATACTGGGAGGGTGACAAGTCCAAGTCTCCCAGCGCCACCGCCACTTGGCGGGCGAGGCGCGTCGCCGCCTGAGCTGCCTCCAGCGCCACTCGCGACGGTGATGGTTTGAGACTCACATGTTTAGTCTCTCTAAAGAATATGGCCGTTGCCAAGCCCTGTGCCTGGTAGTTGCCCTATTCCTGGTATCTGGTAGCCCATGAGCTGGACTACCTCAGTGGGGCTGGTGGCCGCCGCGCTTCTGATCGGGGCCAACGCGGTTTTCGTGGCCGTCGAGTTCGCCTTGGTGGCAGTCGACCGGATTCGCATCGAGCGGCTGGCCACCGAGGGTCGACGGGCGGCCCGGACCACCCTGTCGCTGCTCAAAACCCTGTCGTTCCAGTTGTCCGGGGCGCAGTTCGGCATCACCGTCACCTCGCTGGCGCTGGGCTTCATCGCCCGGCCGTCCATCGCCGAGGCATTAGAGCCGGTGGCCGAACGCATCTCCGAGGGAGCGGCCACCGGACTGTCGATCGCCGCGGCGCTGATCATCGCCGTAGTCGTCCAGATGGTCTTGGGGGAGTTGGTGCCCAAGACCCTGGCCATTGCCCGCCCGCAGCCCACGGCCATGCGCTTGGCCGCTCCCATGAGGGGCTTCACCGCGGTTACCCGGCCGTTCATCCGCCTGTTGGACGGGTCGGCCAACAGGGTTGTCGCCCGGTTGGGGATCGAGCCTGCCCAAGAGCTGAGCGAGGCCCGCTCCCGCGAGGAACTGGCCTGGCTGATCCGATCCTCGGGCCAAGAGGGGTCGATGCGCCCGGCCCGAGCTCGCTTGTTGACCCGGGCGATTCGCTTCGCCGACCACGATGCCGCCGACGTGCTGGTTCCCCGGGTGTCGGTGGTCGCCATCGAGCACCACCAATCGGTGGCCGATCTGGTCTCGCTGTCCGGCCAGACGGGGTACTCCCGCTTCCCGGTCATCGGTGCCGACATCGACGATGTGGTGGGTGTGGCCTTGGTCAAGAACGTATACGAGGTGCCGACCGGGAAGTGGGCCTCCACGCCGGTGTCGGCCATCATGCGGTCGCCGCTGGTCGTGCCCGAGACCCGGGATCTGCGCTCTTTGCTGTTGGACATGAGATCCCAGCGGAGCCCCCTGGCCGTGGTCATGGACGAGCACGGCGGCACTGCGGGCATCGTCACCCAGGAGGACTTGGTAGAGGAGATCGTGGGGGAGATCGCCGACGAGCACGACGACACCGAGCCTCCGGTCGTGGCCCACGATGCCGGAGAACTGGTGGTGCAGGCTGGGATCCATCCCGACGAGCTGGAGGACATGACCGGGCTCCGCGTGCCCGACGGCGACTACGAGACCCTGGCCGGTTTCATCTTGGACCATCTTCAGCGGATCCCCGCCGCGGGCGAGGTTTTTCGCTTCCAAGGCTGGGAGTTCCAGATCGAGTCGGTCGACCGGCACCGGGTTGACGCCGTCCGGTTGCGCCGGGTGGCGTCTGGCCACCCGGCCCTCCGGAATCGAGCAGGCCAGTGACCGCGCTGTACATCACCGTCGCGGTGGTGCTGCTGGTGGCCAACGCCGGGTTCGTGGCGGTGGAGTTCGCCCTCATCGCCGCCCGGCGGTCCCGCCTGGAGCCGTTGGCCGAGGCTGGCAACCGCCGAGCCCGGATGACATTGGCGGCCATGAGCGACCTCAACCGGCAGCTGGCCGGTGCCCAGCTCGGCATCACCATGGCCTCGCTGGGCCTGGGATTTGTGGCCGAGCCGGCGGTGGCCCGCCTCATTGAGCGAGCGGTGGAATCCTTCGTCCATCTGCCCTCCGGGGCGCTGCACACCATCTCTTTCGCGGTGTCGCTGACCCTGGTGGTGTACCTGCACATGGTGCTGGGGGAGATGGTCCCCAAGAACATCGCCCTGGCGGGGGCCGAGCGCACCGCGATGTGGCTGGCGCCGGTGAACCGCTTCTATGCCATTGTCTTCGGCCCGCTCATCGGCCTGTTGAACCGACTCAGCCGGGGGATGGTGCGCCTGTGCGGCGTAGAGCCCGTCGACGAGCTGCCCACCGCCCGCACTCCCCAGGAGTTCGCCGCCCTGGTAGAGCACTCGGCGGCTGAGGGGCTGTTGGACGAGTTCGACCGGTCGCTGTTGTCCAGCGCGCTGGAGTTGGCCGCTCGACCGGTACGGGCCGTGATGGTGCCTCGCGAGCGGATCGTGGCGGTGGAGAGGGAGGCCACGGTGGACGAGGTTCTCGATGTGATGAATGCCAGCGGCCACTCCCGAGTCTTGGTCCAGAACGGCTCGCCCGATGAAGTGGTCGGGTTCGTCCATGCCAAGGACCTCCTGGAAATGTCCAGTGCTCGGGCATCGCTGCCCCTCGGCGAGGAGCTGATCCGGGTTGTGCCGGCCATCGAGGAGGAGACCTCCTTGGAGAGTGCGCTGGTGCTGATGCAGGGCAGCCGACGCCATCTGGCTGTCGTCCGCCAGGGTGCTCGCCGCCGCACTGTCGGCCTGGTCACCCTGGAAGATGTGCTGGAAGTGCTGGTCGGCGACCTCTTCGACGAGACCGACCGTGCGCAGGGGCCATAATGGCGGCATGAAATTCTGGTGCGTGACCGCGTTCATGAAGAGCACCGAGCTGGTGCCCATTGCCCAAATGGTGGATGAAGCCGGCTATCACGGGATGCTCTTGTCGGATCACATCTTCTATCCCCAAGACCTCAAGAGCCCGTATCCGTACTCTCCTTATGAGGACGGCCGGCCCATCTGGGATCCGGAGACGTCGTGGCCTGACAGCTTTGTGACTATCGGGGCCATGATCGGCGCCACCGAGCGCCTGCACTTCTCCAACAACATCTTCATCGCCCCCAACCGCCCCATCCTCTCGGTTGCCAAACAGGTGTCCACCGCCGCGGTGATCTCCGGCAACCGGGTAGCCCTGGGCATGGCCGCGGGCTGGATGCGCGAGGAGTTCGAGCAGATGGGCCAGGACTTCGACAACCGAGGTCCCCGCACCAACGAGATGATCGAGGCCCTGCGCGAGCTGTGGAAGCCCGGCTGGGTGGAGTTCCACGGTGAGTACTACGACATCCCGCCGATGATGATGGGCCCTGCTCCCGACCAGCCCATCCCCATCTACACCGGCGGCCATTCCGGGCCGGCGCTGCGCCGGGCCGCCCGCCACGCCGACGGGTGGATCGGCAACGCATACGACTGGGACACCCTGGCCGACATTCTTGGCCGCCTGCGCGCCCTCCTGGAAGAAGAAGGCCGGGCCGACGATCCCTTCGAGATCATCACCGGCTTCTACGAGCCCCCCTCAGTGGACCTCTACCGCCGGGCCGAAGAGGAACTGGGCGTCACCGGGCTGTTCGCCCTCCCTTGGGCCACCCTCATCGACGTCAGCACCGACCAGCGCGACGGCTTGCTGGATAACGCCACCGCCTACCGCGACGCCATCAACCAGTTCGCCGATGAGATAGTCCATCCCCTCGCCGACTGATAGCGGCTGATTCAGGCGCCCATGGCGTGATAGCCGCCGTCCACGTGGATCATCTCGCCAGTGGTCAGCGGGAACCAGTCCGACAAGAGCGCGACGGCGGCCTTGGCCACTGCTGAGCTGTCCTTGACGTCCCACCCCAGCGGGGCCTGGGCGGCCCAGGAGTCCTCGAACACCTCGAAGCCGGGAATGGAGCGTGCCGCCATGGTGCGCACCGGCCCGGCGGCCACCAGATTCACCCGGATACCCTGGTCGCCGAGCGAGCGGGCCAAGTAGCGGGCGGTGGACTCGAAGGCCGCTTTGGCCACCCCCATCCAGTTGTAGAAGGGCCAGGCCACGGTGGCGTCGAAGTCCAGCCCCACGATCGAACCGCCGTCCTCCATGAGCGGCACCACCACCTCGGCCAAGGTCTTGAGCGAATAGGCCGAGATCTCCAGAGCCACCTTCACGTCGTCCCATCCGGCGGCCATGAAGTCGTCGCCCAGGCACACTTCGGGGGCGAACCCGATGGCGTGCACGGCGCCGTCCATCGATCCCCACCGGTCGGCCAGCTCGTCCCGCAGAGCGGCGGGATGGTCGGGATCGGTCACATCGAAAGCCAGCACCGGTGGGGCGCCCGGCAGCTTGCGGGCGGTTCGCTCGGTGAGGCTGAGTCCTCGCCCTGCGCCGGTCAGCACCAGCTCTGCGCCCTCAGCGGCGGCCAGCGAGGCGATGCCAAAGGCCAGCGAGGCATCGGTCAGTACGCCGGTGACCAGAATCCGTTTCCCGTCGAGGAGTCCCATGATCGTTGGAGGCTACTCGCCTTGGCGCGGCTGTCATGATCCCATGTGGGTTCGGGAGTTCGCCTCCTATACCGTTAGGCCGATGCGGATTGGGATTCTGGGAGGCACAGGCCCGGCGGGCAGCGCCCTCGCTGTCCGGTTGGCGTCGGTGGGATTCGACACCGTGATGGGGTCGCGCTCAGCCGAGCGGGCCGCCGAGATCTGCGACCGCTTGAAGGGCGAATGGCCCGACCACCAGCTCCCCCTGAGCGGTGCGGCCAATCCCGGTGCCGCCTCTTGTGAAGTGGTGGTGGTGGCCACCCCGTGGGACGCCGCCGCGGCCACCGCGGCCACGGTGGCCGACGAGCTGGCCGGCAAAGTGGTCATCAGCATGGCCAACGCCCTGGCCAAGATGGGCCGGGAGTTCCAGCCGCTGGTGCCATCTCGAGGCTCGATCGCGGCGGCGGTACAGGCCGCAGTACCCCAGGCACTGGTCTCGGGCGCCCTCCACCATGTGCCGGCCCACGATCTGGGCGATCTGAACCAGCCGGTGGACTGCGATGTGCTGGTGTGCTCCGACCACTCCGAGGCCACCGCGACCACCATGGAGATCATGAACAAGCTCCCCGGTGTCCGAGCCCTCGACGCCGGTCCGCTGTCGGGCGCGAGCCCCGTAGAGGCCTTCACCGCGGTGCTGCTGCAACTCAACGTCCGCTACAAGACCAGGGTCGCGGTCCGCTTCACCGGCTTGGGCCTCGAAGACGGCTGAGGCCCTCGGCCATGCCTGGCTCCTCTTCTCCGGCCGCATCCCCGTCGGGTCCGATGCGCCTCTACGACACCGCCCGACAGGCGGTGGTGCCGTTCGAGCCGGGGCCAGTGGTGGCCATGTACACCTGTGGCATCACCCCCTACGACGCCACCCATTTGGGCCACGCCGCCACCTATGTGGCCTACGACGTGCTCCAGCGGCGGCTGCGCGACCGGGGCCACGAAACCCGCTGCGTGCGCAACATCACCGATGTGGACGACGACATCCTCCGCAAGGCCCGGCAGATCGGCGTCCACTATCTGGATCTGGCCGCGGCCGAGACCGCCCGATTCGACTCCGACATGGAAGCCCTCGACATGCTGGCGTGCTGGTCGGAGCCCCGGGCCACCTCGGCCATCGCCGACATCCGCAAGATGATCGGCCTGGTGCTGGACCAGGGCCACGCCTATCAGTCGGGGGGGTCGGTGTACTTCGACATCTCCACCTTCGACCGCTTCGGCCAGGTCAGCCACCTGGACCGGGATGCCATGCTGGCCCTGGCTGCCGAGCACGGGGGCAATCCCGATGACCCCAACAAGCGGGATCCCTTGGATTTCGTGCTGTGGCAGAAGTCCGCCCCCGACGAGCCTGCCTGGGACTCCAAGTGGGGCCCGGGCCGTCCCGGCTGGCATATCGAGTGCTCGGCGCTGGCCATGCGGGAGCTGGGCGACACCGTGGACTTACACGGAGGCGGATCCGATCTGGTCTACCCCCATCACGAGTGCGAGGCCGCCCAGTCGGAGGTGGTCACCGGCAAGCAGTTCGTGCGCCACTGGATGCACCAGGCCATGGTGCGGATGGATGGCGAGAAGATGTCCAAGTCGCTGGGCAACCTGGTGTTCGTGTCCGACCTGTTGAAGGAGTACGACCCCCGCGCCATCCGCTTGGCCATAGTGGCCCACCACTACCGGGATTCCTGGGAGTGGGACGATTCGATCATGCCCACCGCCGCTGTGCGCCTCGAGGCCTGGCAAGCCGCGCCCGGTGGAGCCTCGTCGGTCCTCGATCACGTACGGGACTGCCTAGACGACGATCTCGACACCCCCTCAGCGGTAGCGGCTATCGACGATGCCGCGTCAACCGGCGGAATCGCCTCCGCAGCCGCCCTGCTGGGAGTCCGGCTCTAGGGGCGCCTGGTTGGCAATAATTGGACAAGCACAGGCAGGCCGAAGGGTTAATTTGAAGAGCCATGGCTGACATCAGCGTCATTCTCCCCGACGGCAGCACGCGCACCATTTCCTCGGGCGCCACCGCGGGCGACTTGGCTGCCGACATCGGCCCCGGCCTGGCCAAGGCGGCACTGATCGCCACCGTCGATGACGTCGAGGTGGACTTGAACAGTCCGCTAGCCGACGGCCAGCAGGTTTCGATCATCACCGCCGACAGCGACACGGGCTTGGAGACGCTGCGCCACTCCACGGCCCATGTGCTGGCCCAGGCCGTGCTGGAGATGTACCCCGGGGCGACCTACGCGGTGGGTCCGCCCATAGAAGACGGCTTCTACTACGACTTCGACCTGCCCGACGGGGCCACCATCAGCGATGACGACCTAGAGGCCATCGAGAGCCGGATGCGGGAGATCATTGAGGCCGACCAGCCCTTCGAGCGCCATGAGGTGTCGGCGGCCGAGGGGCTTGAGCTGTTTGCCGACCACCCCTACAAGCGGGAGATCATCGAAACGGTGGCCTTGGCCCCCGATGCCGATGCCGGTGGGAAGTCGGCCAGCGGGCAGTCGGCCGATGAGCTGGCCGACGAGGTGGCCGGCGACGGCCAGATCAGCTACTACCGCAACTCCGATTCTTTCATCGACTTGTGCCGCGGCCCCCACGTCCCGTCCACCGGCCGCCTGGGGCACTTCAAGCTGATGAGCGTGGCCGGGGCCTATTGGCGCCGCGACGCCGGTCGCCCCTCCTTGCAGCGCGTTTACGGCACGGCCTGGGCGTCGAGAAAAGACCTGGCCGCCCACCTGCACCGGCTGGCTGAGGCGGAAAAGCGGGACCACCGCCGACTGGCCCGCGAGCTCGACCTTTTGTCGTGGCCCACCGAGTTGGGACCGGGGCTGGCGGTGTGGCACCCGAAAGGGGCGGCGGTGCGCCGCATCATCGAGGACTACAGCCGCGACCGCCACGAAGAGGGCGGCTACCAGTTCGTTGTAACCCCCCACGTCGCTCGCTCCGAGCTGTGGGAGACCAGCGGGCATCTGGACTTCTATCGGGAGAGCATGTACCCGGCTCTGGAGATGGACGGCGCCTCCTACCACCTCAAGCCGATGAACTGCCCCTTCCACGCGCTGATCTACAGGAGCAGCCAGCGTTCTTATCGCGACCTGCCCATCCGCATGTTCGAGCTGGGCACGGTGTACCGCTACGAGTTGTCCGGGGCGGTCCATGGTCTGATGCGCATCCGAGGATTCACCCAGGACGACAGCCACATCTTCGCCACCCGGGAGCAGGCCCCGGCTGAGATCGCCTCATTGGTGGCGTTTGTGCTGTCGGTGCTGCGGGCGTTTGGTTTCGGCTCATTCGAGGCTCGACTGGCCACCCGGCCGCCGGAGAAGTCGATAGGGGACGACGCCGAATGGGATCTGGCCACCGATGCCCTCCGCTATGCGCTGGAGGCCGCCGAGCTGGAGTACGAGTTGGACGAGGGTGGCGGTGCCTTCTACGGGCCCAAGATCGACATCGACGTGCGCGACGCCATCGGTCGGAGTTGGCAGCTCTCCACCATTCAGGTCGACTTCCAACTGCCCGAGCGGTTCGACCTGGAGTACGTGGGCTCTGACGGCGCCCGCCACCGCCCGGTGATGATCCACCGAGCCCTGATGGGATCGATCGAACGCTTCTTCGGGGTTCTCATCGAGCACTTCGGGGGCGCGTTTCCCGCCTGGCTTGCCCCCGTCCATGCCGCCATATTGCCGGTGGCCGCCTCCCATGGCGACTACGCCGCCGAGGTGGAGACCCGGCTGAGCCGAGACGGTTTCAGAGTGGAGGTGTCGGGCGCTCAAGAGCCTCTGGGGCGGCGAATTCGGGCGGCCAAGCTCCAGAAGCTGCCCTATGTTCTGGTCGTGGGCGACGACGACGTGGCCCACGGCACCGTGGGGGTCAACGCCCGGGGCTCAGACGGCGACGAGCGGGGCGTGCCGTTGGACAGCTTCGCGGCCCGGCTGGCTGACGACGTGGAAGCTCACCGCTGATGCTCGAGCGCCTGTGGGCCCCGTGGCGCAGCCGCTATGTGTCGGAAATCCACGCCACCGCCTCCGAGGAGGGGGAGGGCACGCTCTTCGAGCGCATCCTGGCGTCTCCGGTGCCCGACGAGGAGACCGGCATCTTGTGGCGGGGTGCGACCTGCTTTGCGGTGCTCAACGCCTACCCCTACGGCAGCGGCCACCTGATGGTGGCCCCCAATCGTGCGGTGGCCGATCTGGCCGACCTCACCGATGCCGAGAGCGAGGAGCTGTGGGCCGCGGTCCGGGCCGCGGTGGCCGCGATCCGAAGGGCCTACAACCCCGAAGGAGTGAACGTGGGGCTCAACTTGGGAGCGGCCGGTGGTGCCGGCATTCCCGACCACCTGCACGTTCACTGCCTGCCCCGCTGGCGGGGCGACACCAACTTCATGACCACGGTGGCCGAAGCCCGAGTGCTGCCCGAACCCCTGGCCGAGTCGTGGTCCAAGCTGAGAAACGCCTGGGAACCCCAGTAGCCTCAAACCGTGTCCGACTCAGAATTGAGCACCTCTGATGGCGAAGCGGCGTCTGACGCGGAGATAACCGATGAGCTTCCCCAGGAGCTGAACGTCAGCGAATACGTCGGCCCCTACCTGTTTCCCAACAACAGCCGCCGTCGGATTCCGGCCATCATCTACCTGTCGGCCGCGGTGGTCTGCACGGTGGTGTGGGCGGTGGCCTCCGACAGCCCCCTGGTCAACGGAGGATTCCTAGGCGTCGCCGTCGCCCTGGCAGTCTTCGCCGTTTACGGGTTCATCTGCGGAAAAGAACTGAAGATCGACGAGTCGGATGCGTTGGTGATCGCCATCGGCGCGGTGGGCTTTCCCGTGGGCCACGCATCGGCCCAGATGGGGTGGCGGGGCTGGTTCAGCCGCCCCACCTGGCGCATCCTCCTCTACTCCAACGAGCCCCAGCCCGACCAGCGGGGATTGGTGTTTGTGGACGGCATCACCGGCCAGGTGATCGACCAGCTTGTCCAGCCCAATCCCGAAGACTGGGCTGACCTGGGAATCGACTGAGAAGTAGAATAAGAGCCTCATGTTCGACGGGAATTGGCGCTCGGCGGTCAATCGAGGGCTTGATCCCATCGGTGCCGTCCTGTGCCGGATGGGCATCAGCGCTGATGCGGTCACCATTTTCGGCATCGCCATGGCCACCGTGGCCGCGGTGGTCATCGGCCGGGGCGAGCTGATCCTCGGCTTGGTCTTTTTGATTTTGACCGGGATTCCCGACGCCCTCGACGGGCCCATCGCCAAAGCGGCGGGCACCAGCTCGGTGCGGGGTGCCTTCTTCGACTCGGTCAGCGATCGGCTGTGCGACGCTCTGCTGTTCGGCGGAGTGGCCTGGTACCTGGGCTCCACCGAGCCCGGTCGGATCTTCATGCTGCCAATGGCGCTCATGGCCGCGGCTTCGCTGGTCTCCTACCAGCGGGCCAAAGCCGAGTCGCTGGGACTCGACGCCAAGGGCGGCCTCATGGAGCGGGCCGAGCGGTTTGTGGTGCTCGGCGCCGGACTGGCCTTCAGCTTTGTGTTGATCCCGGTGCTGTGGGCCATGCTGGTGCTCACCGCAGCGACCGCCTTGTATCGGTTCGCCAAGGTCTGGCGTCAGGCCGACTCCCTGCACTCGATATGACCGACACCGCCCAGACGGCTGCTCCGTTGCCGCCAATCGCTCGAACCCGCCGGCTCTCGGCCGACGTGGTTCTCTACCGCAGCGGGGCCGCTCTGGCCCGCCGCCTGCCGCAACCAGTGGGAGCGGCTCTCACCCGGGCCATCAGCCGCACGGCCTACCGGCTGCTGCCGGAGCGACGCTTCATCACCGAGCGCCGTCTCCAGAGGGTGTGCGGCCCCGAACTTCAGGGCGAGGCGCTGGCCCAGGCCGTGCGAGCGTCCTTCGAGTCGTACGCCCGGTATTGGTACGACGGCGCCCGGATCGGCGACCTGGACGACGCCAAGGTCGAAGCCGGATTCAGCCACCAGGGGTTCAACTACATTCAAGAGGCCATCGACTCCGGCACCGCACCGATCTTGGCCCTTCCCCACCTGGGGGGCTGGGAGTGGGCGGGGACGTGGATGGCCCGCATCCCCGGCTACCCGGTGATCTCGGTGGTCGAGCCGCTCAAGCCGGCTCGGCTGTTCGACTGGATGGTGGAAGAGCGGCGCCGCATGGGCATCGACATCGTGGCGCTGGGCCCCGATGTGGTCTCGGTGCTCATCAGGTCGTTGCGAGCCGGACAGGTGGTGTGCTTGTTGGCTGATCGCCAGGTCGGCCGTGGGGGAATCGAAGTGGAGTTCTTCGGGGAGCGCACGCTGCTTCCGGGCGGTCCGGCCACCCTTGCTCTGCGGACCGGCGCGGCGATTCTGCCGACCGCGGTTTACCAAGACGGACCCAACAACCATCGGGGCGTCGTGCTGCCACCGATTCCAGCCGAGCGCCAGGGCCGCTTGCGGGCCGACGTGACCCGAGTCACCCAAGATCTGGCCTTGGCCTTGGAGCAGTTGATTCGCGCCGCTCCTGAGCAGTGGCACCTCATGCAGCCCAACTGGGCCAGCGACACCGAAGCGCTCCGCAGATTCCGCCAGCAACGGAGGGGCGTTGACCGGGTTGGAGATGACGACTCCCACCGCAGGTCCAAGTCGAAGCAGTCAGGCCAAGAGAGAGTGCTCGGATGAGGGTCGGGTTGGTCTGCCCCTACAGCCTCACCATCCCCGGCGGCGTCCAGGGCCAGGTGATGGGGCTGGCCCGCTCACTGCGACGCATGGGGGTGGAAGCCCGGGTGCTGGCCCCGTGCGACGGTCCTCCGCCCGACGAGTCGGTCACGCCCCTGGGCAACAGCCTGCCCACGGCGGCCAACGGCTCTATCGCCCCTTTGGCCCCCGACCCCCCGGCCCAGCTCCGCACGATCCGGGTCTTGCGGGACGAGCGATTCGACGTGATCCACATCCACGAGCCCCTTGCCCCCGGTCCCACCAACACGGCGGCGGTGATGAAGTCGGCGCCGCTGCTCGGCACCTTCCACCGGGCCGGTCACAGCACCGCCTACCAGTATCTGCGCCCGATCGTTCAGGCAGTGGCCAACCGTCTCGATTATCGCTGCGCGGTGTCGGAGGACGCCCGCCGTCTGGCCCAGGGGCAGCTTGGCGGCCAGTACGAGCTGGTGTTCAACGGGGTGGAGTTAAACGCCCCCTCGGCCGAGCCCATTGCGACGTCCTATCCCACCATCTTCTTCGTGGGTCGCCACGAGCCCCGCAAAGGCTTGGACGTCCTCGTCGACGCCCTCCAGTACCTGCCCGACGAGGTGCGGCTTTGGGTGGGAGGCGACGGTCCCGAGACCGAAGGATTGAGGGCCCGCACCGACAACGACCCCAGAGTGGAGTGGTTGGGCCGGATCTCCGACGCGGAGAAGCAGGCCCGCCTGCGGGGAGCCGATGTGTTCTGCGCCCCATCCCTGTTCGGCGAGTCATTCGGAGTGGTGCTGCTCGAGGCGATGGCGGCCCGGACACCGATCGTGGCCTCCGACCTGGACGCCTACGCCATTGTGGCCCGGCCCGGACTAGATGCCCTGCTGTCCGAGCCCGGCGACCCCGCGGCCCTGGCCGCAGCCCTGAAGCGGGTGCTGTTCGACAAAGACACTGCGGACTCCCTGGTGGCATCGGGGCTGGAACGAGCGCAGCAGTTCTCGATGGACACCCTGGCCGAGCGATATGCCGAGATCTATGCCGACCTGGCCGCCCGCCGCCCAGTCCGCGCTCCCCAACGCCGCTTGGCGGCGCACGAGGAGGGTGGATGAACACCGGCCAGCGCCGATCCGCCGTCGTCCTCGGCACCCTGGGCATCGTCCTCGGCGCGGTGGTCTTGTTGGTGCTCATGGTGCTCGGGCTGTCCTGGCTCGTGGCCGCGGTCGCCGGTTTGATCGCCGGTTTGATCGCCGCGGTCGGGTTGCACTTGATGGCCTGGCGCCTGCTGTTGCGCCTGACCGGCAGCACCAGTCCGGACGGCACGGTTGAGGCGGTGCTTGAGAATGTCCTAGAGGGCCTGTGCGTCAGCCACGGCATCCGCACTCCCGAGCTCCAGGTCATCCACTCCCAATCCGTCAACTCTTTGGCTGCGGCCCGCACGCCGGCCCACGCGGCCATCGTCATCACCACCGGCGCGGTGGAGCAGCTCGAGCGCATCGAGCTCGAGGGGCTGCTGGCCCATCACCTGTGCCGGATTCGTCGGGGCGATGCCGCCTTCGAAACGCTGGCCGGGGTGCTCCTGGCCTGGCCGTTGGCGACGGTCGGCTGGCTGCGTCGCCGGGTGATGGATCGGGTGTTGCCCGCCGGCCGGGGACTGAATGCCGACTTCGAGGCGGTGGCGCTCACCCGATACCCCCCCGGTTTGCTATCTGCGTTGATGACACTTTCCCGCCAGAACGCTCAGGTACCATCGCCAACGGTGGCAGCGCTTCACATGTGGATTGATGAGCCCGATTGGGGGATCACCGATGCCATCCGCCATTCCCGGCTGGAAACTCGGATTGCCGCGCTGAACGAGCTTTGACGGCAAGCGCTCCCCCAGCCCGCGGCGCCCTTTGGCGCGGGAGGATTGTTGCGGCCCTTCTAGCCCTTGTCCTCGTGGCCGCAGCGTGCGGAGGATCCGAGGAGAGCAGCAGCAGTCGGGAGGTGGAGCCAGCCGGGCCCACCCCAGCGGGAACGAACGGCCCAGTCGACGGCGGTGGGGCAGATTCTTCGGACGGCGCGGGTTCGCCGACCAATGGGGGTTCTGGTGCCCCCGGGGACGATGGTTCCGGCGACGGTTCGGACGACGGCTCCGGCCCAGATCCCGACCCCGGCGCAACCAGCGGGCCCGAACCCGCCCCGGCCACGCCCACCCCGATGCCGGGGCCCATCGAGCCGCTGACCGGCGAGCCCCTGGAGGATCCGGCCATCATGGGCCGGCCCGCGTTGGCGGTGAAGATCGGCACCAGCAGCGTGGGGCGTCCGCAGACCGGCATCAACCAAGCCGACGTGCTCATCGAGTTCAGAGTGGAGACCATCACTCGCCTTATGGCCGTCTTCCACAGTCAAGGGGCCGTCTCTTTGGGTCCTGTCCGGTCGGCCCGAAGCTCCGACGCAGACATCTTGGCCAACTTCGGCCAACCGATATTCGGCCATTCGGGGGCCAATCCAGGCGTGCTGAGGGAGATCTCGCAAGGCCAGGCCTCCGGCAAGCTCTACGAGCTGCGCTGGGACCACCTGCCTACCGACTACTGGCGGATTGCCGACCGAGTGCCGCCCTGGAACCTGTACACCGCCACCTCGGCCATCTGGGACAATGCTCCCAGCCAACTGACCGCACCCGAACCCCTGTTCCAGTACCGCCGGGAAGGGGAGGCTCTTCCACCGGGGGCTGAGGCGGTGCCTGGTGTGGAGGTCCGCTACCTCGGCGGCACCATCGCCCACTTCGTCTGGGATGCCGAAGCGGCCGGTTGGGCCCGCTGGCAAGACGGAACCCCCCATGTCGACATGGCCCGCCACTCCAATGGCACGCCCAACCCCGATATCGCTCCTGTTCAGGTGACCTCGGCCAACGTGATTGTGCTCCAAACCGAGTACGAGAACAGCACCGTCTGCTCGTACTGTCCCGAGGCCATCACTGTCGATCCGGAAGGCGGGGTTGCCCTGGTGTTCACCGGCGGCCACATGATCCGAGGTCGCTGGAGCCGTTCGTCGGCCAACCAGCCGTGGCAGGTGACCGACGGCAACGGCAACCCGGTGCGGCTCACCCCTGGCCAGACGTTCATCGCCCTGCCGGGGGGAGATGTGTTGGTGATGGTGCCGGACTTCGCCGAGAACCTGCTCAAGAATCGCTAGCAGCCGAAAACCGACATCGTGTTTGCGGTGCGCAAAGCCATAGACTGCACTCATGGCTGCTGAGTCGATGACGGGCCGCGAGACGGGGACCCCTCTGGTCAAGCGGGGGCTGGCCGAGATGCTCAAGGGCGGGGTCATCATGGACGTGGTCACCCCCGATCAGGCCAAGGTGGCCGAGGACGCCGGGGCAGTGGCGGTCATGGCCTTGGAGCGGGTTCCGGCCGACATCCGCCGCGACGGCGGGGTGGCCCGCATGAGCGATCCCGAGATGATCACCGGCATCCAGGAGGCGGTGACCATCCCGGTCATGGCCAAGACCCGGATCGGCCACTTCGTGGAGGCCCAGATCCTGGAAGCCCTCGATGTGGACTACATCGACGAGAGCGAGGTGCTGACGCCGGCCGATGAGGCCCACCACATCGACAAGTGGGCGTTCACCGTGCCGTTCGTGTGCGGGGCTGTCAACCTGGGAGAGGCGCTGCGGCGCATCTCCGAGGGCGCCTGCATGATCCGGTCCAAAGGCGAGGCCGGCACCGGCAACATCGTGGAGGCCGTCCGCCATCTCCGGTCGATCATCGGCGACATCCGCAAGATCACCCAGGCCGATTCGGCCGAGCTGTACGACTGGGCCAAGCAACTCCGGGCCCCGCTGCCGCTGGTGCGCGAGGTGGCCGAGATCGGCTGGCTGCCCGTTCCTTTGTTCTGCGCCGGGGGCATCTCGACGCCCGCCGATGCCGGGCTGGTTATGCAACTAGGTGCAGAAGCCGTGTTCGTGGGCTCGGGCATCTTCAAGTCCGCCGACCCGGCGCCCCGGGCCAAGGCCATTGTGGAGGCGGCCACCAACTATCGCGATCCCCACATCCTGGCCAAGGTCAGCCGCGGCTTGGGCGAGCCCATGCCCGGCCTGGAGATCGACGGCCTCGAGACCCGCCTGGCCGACCGCGGCTGGTAGCGGCGGCTGAGCGTGCAGCAGATCGAGGCATCACCCCGAGACTCGGAGCCCCCGGGTGAAGGTCGGGGTCTTGGCCCTCCAGGGCGCTTTCGGTCTGCATGAGCGGGTCCTGAACCGGCTCGGAGTGGCCGCGGTCCAAGTCCGCACCCCCGATGACTTGGCCGAAGTCGACCGCCTCGTCGTTCCCGGCGGGGAGTCCACCGCCATCTCCAAGCTGCTCGACGCCAACGGCTTGGCCGATCCGCTGGCCGATCGCCTGGCCGGCGGCCTGCCGGTCCTCGGGACCTGCGCCGGGCTGATCCTTCTGGCCGCCGAGGTGGTGGACGGCTATCCCGGCCAGCACTGCTTCGGGGCTGTGGACGTGGCGGTGAGGCGCAACGGCTATGGCCGCCAATCCGAGTCGTTCAGCGCGCCGATCGAGGTCGAGGGATGGGAATCGGCCTTTCCCGGTGTGTTCATCCGGGCCCCGGTGATCGAGTCGGCTGGCCTGGAGGTGGAGGTGTTGGCCGAACTGGACGGGGTGCCGGTGCTGTGCCGACAGGGTTCGGCGGTGGTGTCGTCGTTCCACCCTGAGTTGGCCGAAGACGATCGCGTCCACCGCTGGTTTGTGGAACAGGATTGGTCCACCGGCCACCGCTGGTTCACAGAACAGGAATAGAGGAGGGCATCCATGTCAGGACACTCCAAATGGGCCACCATCAAGCACCGCAAGGGGGCAGCCGACAAGCGCCGGGGCAAGCTGTTCGCCAAGCTGATCCGCCAGGTGGAGGTGGCGGCCCGAGAGGGCGGCGGCGACCTCGACGCCAACCCCACCCTCCGCACCATGTACCAGAAGGCCAGGGACAACTCGGTGCCCCTCGACACCATCGAGCGGGCCATCAAGCGGGGGACCGGAGAGCTCGAGGGGGTGGCCTACGAGTCGGTGTTCTACGAGGGGTACGCCCCGGGCGGCGTGGCCCTGTATGTGGAGACGCTGACCGACAACCGCAACCGGACCAGTTCGGAGGTTCGGGCGCTGTTCACCCGCAACGGGGGATCGCTGGCCGAGCCCGGCGCGGTGGCCTGGCAGTTCGAGCGCAAAGGGGTGGTGATCCTGGATCGCACGGTGGACGAGGACGAGCTGATGATGGCCGCCCTCGACTCCGGGGGTGAGGACTTGGCCGACGAGGGCGACACCTGGCGGCTCACCTGCGCTCCCTCCGACCTCTCGACGATGCGCGACGCCCTGTCAGATACCGGCATCGCCTTCATGTCGGCAAACTCCACCATGCTCCCCACCTCAGTGGTGGGCGTCGACAGCGCCGAATCGGCCCGAGCCGTACTCCGCCTCATCGACGCCCTCGACGACCACGACGACGTCCAAGACGTCTACGCCAACTTCGACATCCCCGACGAAATCCTCCAAGCCGCCGCCGGCTGAGCTTGACGGGTCTGTCAGGAATTTTGTGTATCGGGCGTGGTCTGAGGGTCCGCGGCAGGGTGCTGTGGGCCGGGGAGGATCATGTCTGTGACTGATCAGGGTATGCCGGCTGTGCCGGCGGAAGAGGCTGCCGGTGAGGCGGCGATGCAGGACTGGGCGGAGCTCTTGGTCGAGCGTGCCCGGGCCGAGGGGGTGGAGCTGACCGGCGAGGGCGGCTTGTTGACCGGGTTGGTGCGCCAGGTCCTCCAGACGGGCTTGGAGGTCGAGATGACCGACCACCTGGGCTATGAGCGCCACGCCCCGGAGGGCCGCGGGTCGGGGAACTCTCGTAACGGCTCGTCGCCGAAGCGGGTCACCACCGAGATCGGCGAGATCGACCTGGCGGTGCCCCGCGACCGGGCGGGGACCTTCGAGCCCGTCACGGTGCCCAAGCACCGGCGCCGCTTAGACGGGCTGTCGGGCAATGTGATCAGCCTCTATGCGAAGGGGCTCACGACCGGAGAGATCCAGGCGCATTTGGCCGAGATCTATGACACGTCGGTGAGCCGGGAGACGATCTCGAAGATCACCGACGAGATCGTCGCCGACATGGCCGTGTGGCAGAACCGGCCCTTAGAGGCGGTCTATGCGGTGGTGTTGATCGACGCGATCGTCGTCAAGGCCCACCGATGCCCAGGTCGCCAACCGGCCCGTCTATGTCGCTATCGGCGTCGACCTGGCCGGCGAGCGCGACGTTTTGGGACTGTGGCTGGGCCCAACGGGCGGCGAGGGCGCCAAGCAGTGGGCGGCGATGCTGGGCGAGCTCCGCAACCGGGGCCTGGCCGACGCTTTGATCGTGTGCTGCGACGGGCTGAGGGGCCTGCCGGAGTCGATCCGCGCCACCTGGCCCGACGCGGTGGTGCAGACCTGCGTGGTGCACATGGTCCGCAACAGCCTCAGATACGCCTCCAAGAAGCACTGGGGGCAGATAACCAAGGCCATGCGCGAGATCTACACATCTCCCACCACAGGCGCCGCTGAGGCCCTCTTCGAAGCCTTTGCCGAGAACTGGGAGGGCACCTACCCGGCGATGATCCGCTCATGGCGACAGTCCTGGGACGAGTTCACACCGTTTCTGGAGTTCCCCGCCGAGTTGCGCCGGGTCGTCTACACCACCAACGCCGTCGAGAGCCTCAACGCCCGGTTCCGACGAGCCGTGCGACACCGAGGGCACTTCCCCAACGAGCAGGCCGCCATGAAAGTCCTCTACCTTGTCGCCACCACCAAGCGAAAAGGCCGCGAGAACCTCACCGGCAAAACCAACGGCTGGAAGGCCATCTTGAACACACTGACCGTCCACTACGGCGACCGCATCGCCGACCACATCAAATGAAAACCATCACGGCCGGTTACACAGAAAAACTGACAGTCCCAGCTTGACGCGGCCGGGCCGCGGGTTTGCGTGTGGTTGTTTTCGGCGTTGGGACGAGTGGGGTGCAGATTTTTTCTCCAGGGCCTCCCGTGGTGCAGGAGGTTGCTGATTTGAAGGTGTTCTGCCTGGCAGAAGGGGTTGTTGGCTTGTAGCGGAGCGGAGTTGCGGGGACAGGTGAGCAGTCTTTTCCGGGATGGTTTCGGGTTTCCGATTTGACTGCTCCCCCCCCCCCCCCCCCCCCTATTTATTTGGGGCCATGTTTCGACGTTCGATGGTCCTTTTGGTCGCGGTGGGCTTGCTGGCAGCGGGTTTGGCGTTGGTGGTGTCGTCTGGTTCGTTGCCGTCGGTGTCGGCGCATGATCAGACCGAGCGGGTGCGGGTGCGGGTGGCGCCGTTCACCCGGGAGGTGCGGGTGCGGGTGCCGCCGTTAACCGAGGAGTATCGGGTGCGGGTGGCGCCGTTCACCCGTGAGGTGGAGGTGCGGGTGCCGCCGTATCTGGAGGAGTACAAGGCGCGTGTCGCGCCGTTCACCGAGCGGGTGCGGGTGGCGCCGTTCACGATCCGGACGGTGGTGTTCCCGTTTGTGAAGCGGGTGCGGGTGGCGCCGTTCACCGTTACCCGGACGGTGACCCCGCCGTGCGAGACGTTCGTTTTCGGGGGCCAGACGGCCACGTATTGCCCGCCGGCGTACACCGTGACCGAGGCGGTGTTCAACTACGAGGACCGCCCGGTGTGGGGCACCAAGGACGTGTTCAACTACGAGGACCGCCCGGTGTTCAACTACGAGACGAAGTCGCGGTCGGTGTTCAACTATGAGACGCTGACCGAGGACGTGTTCAACTACGAGACGCGGACCAGGTCGGTGTTCAACTACAAGACGGTCACCGAGGACGTGTTCAACTACCAGTGGCAGGACCGCCCCGTGGCGCACACCCATCCCACTCCGTGTCCGGCGGATCGTTTCGATCCGTCGACGGGGGCGTGTTGGCCTGATCCGGCGAGTTGCGGGAGTCTGCACACCCATAACGGGTCGGCGTGCCATGATCCGAAGAAGTCCCATGAGGGGGAGTGCTTGACCGGCACGGAGCTTCAGGGCCACAGCGACTGCGTGCCCGTGTCCAAGCCGACGCCTGAGCCGACGCCGTGTCCGGTGGCGCGTTTCGATCCGTCGACGGGGGCGTGTTGGCCTGATCCGGCGAGTTGCGGGAGTCTGCACACCCACAACGGGTCGGCGTGCCATGATCCGAAGAAGTCCCATGAGGGGGAGTGCTTGACCGGCACGGAGCTTCAGGGCCATAGCGACTGCGTGCCCGTGTCCAAGCCGACGCCTGAGCCGACGCCGTGTCCGGTGGCGCGTTTCGATCCGTCGACGGGGGCGTGTTGGCCTGATCCGGCGAGTTGCGGGAGTCTGCACACCCACAACGGGTCGGCGTGCCATGATCCGAAGAAGTCCCATGAGGGGGAGTGCTTGACCGGCACGGAGCTTCAGGGCCATAGCGACTGCGTGCCGGTGTCCAAGCCGACGCCTGAGCCGACGCCGACGCCGACAGCGGAGCCGTGCGCGCACGAGCACGGGTCGCACGGCTGCCATGCGGCCGACAAGGTGCATTTGTGCCCGCCGGGCCAGCGGCTTCAGGGCCATAGCGACTGCGTGCCGGTGTCCAAGCCGACGCCTGAGCCGACGCCGACCGCGGAGGTGTGTGCGCATGAGCACGGGTCGCACGGCTGCCATGCGGCCGACAAGGTGCATTTGTGCCCTGCGGGCCAGCGGCTTCAGGGCCATAGCGACTGCGTGCCGGAGGTGCCGGGTGCTGTGGCGTTGGATTGCGTGCAAGACGGCGGCCGTTTCGTGCTGTCGGCATCGTGGACCCTGCCCGCGGGCGCGAGGGCCTATTGGCGATGGCTCAAAGACGGGAAAGTCATCGGGAGCGGGCGCCTGACCCGCGTGTTCAGCGCCACCCACCAGGTGGACGACCCCGGCGAGTACGCGGTGCGGCTGTTCGCCTACCACGCCAACCGCAAGAAGTCGGGATGGGTGACCGCGTCGGCGACCTGCTCGGCGCTGGCCGCGCCCACCGGCGTGTCGGCGGTGTGCTCGGCGGACGGCGGGATTCGCGTGTCGTGGAAGGTGCCGGTGGGGTTGGCGGTGGGCCATTACCGGCAGGTGGAGGTCGAGGTCGACGGGACGGCCGCGGGTGCTGTTCACGTCCCGAACCTGGACCGCGACGGCGACGGGCCAATAAACGAGCCCGGCGCTATGAAAAGCGGCAGCCACACCTGGGACAATGCCGAGACAGGACGGGCCCACCGCATCCGGGTGCGCCTGGTGTCCTACGACGGCCCGGTGCCCCACGAGGGGCGCACCAAAACGGAGTCGCCGTGGGCGGCCGTCACGGCGAATTCCTGCCCGAGGTTCGCGCCCGCGGGCGTGAGCGCTTCGTGCAACTCCCACGGCGTGGTGCACCTGGACTGGAACCCGGTGCGCGGCGCGGACGCCTACAAAGTCGACAACATCAACTACGAGGGGGACGCCACCGAGGTAGTCGCCCAGAGATGGGAGGGCGAGACCTACACCCTCAAGGTCAAAGCCCGCCCCAAAGGCCAACAATGGGACAACGCCACAGACGTCTGGTCAAAGCCCGCAACCGTCACATGCGAACCCTTGGATCCCGCCTATCTTGAACATCCAGAACACCCTCGCTTATCAAGCGAGCCGAGGGCGGCCAGCTGGACAAGTCCGAACGCGGAGTGGTTGAGACACGGGTTGGGGGGAACAAACAGGGCCCATTGGAACAACCCCGTCCAAGTCCGGCACATGAAAGACGGCACAAAGAAACCTGGGCTGGGCCGAGACAACTGCTCGGCGACTCTACGCAACGAGGACGACGATGGGTGGACCCGCACCTGCACCGTCTACTGGACAGAGCCATTGGCCATAGAGCTCGACCAAGACGTTGTCAGGCAATTAGAGGGCCACACGTCTAGCCACAGCATTCCCATCATCCACGACGAGGGTGTTGCCCACCTGTATGCCAATTCCGATGGTTCCGCCAGTGTCGCCCCCCACCGCCACTGCGACAAGGATCACGACGGAGACGGGACCATCGACGGCACCTGCCCCGGCCCCGACCTTGCCCACGCCCCCGACCTCAAATGGCACACACCCCTGCCCGGCCCAAGCAACAGCTGGTGGAAGAACGCCGCCAAAGAACAGATCATAGGCGGCGGCGCGGGTTCAAGCGGCGGAGCTATTGTAGGAGCAGCGCTAGGCTCTGGTTTTGGGGCTATCGCTGGATTTCTCATCGGTGGAGCGTCTGGTACCTTTGTTGCATGGCTGCACAGCAAGGACAACAAAGTAAACTTGGTGATAAACGGAACATCGGGCTGCTTGCTCAATCTTTGGCAACAAAAAGAATACACTGTTGTGGAGACTTTTGAAGCAAGCGGCTATGAGACTAAGGTCAACCATGTGATCACCTATTGCGAGAAAAGCGGCTCATGAACGAACCATACCTCCACAACAGCGCGAATCAGTCAGAGGTAGGTAATGCTGGTTCGATTGGATGGTGGCGTGCTTTTGCTTTGACTTTCGCCTACTCATTTATTCTTCGGGATGGTGTGCCGGCTTGTCGCCCACCAGATGATTACAGTTCCATCAAGCATTTTTTGGTTATGCTTCCGCAGAAATACGATCCATTTACTGGCAAATTGAATCTGCGTGCATATTTTCTGCTTGGCATTTTTGGTATACCAACAATACTCATCAGCGCCGCTGTTACTGATAGTGCGGGATTCTTGTATGGCTTTATTGCTTATTTGGCTCTTGGCTTTGTACTCGTAGTTCTCATGGCTGTGTCGAGCGTCGCTTATTTCAAGGCTGGAGGTGGGATGGAGCTCTTGAGAGAGCAGGACAGGCGCAAGAGTGTTCGAGCTATTCAGAAGGAGGACCGTGCTGTTCGCAGGTCGGAATTATTTGCATTTTATAAAGATGAGACGAGGTTCGCTCGTCACAGGAGGGCTCGAGACGGTCCTATTATTGCTGATGACGATGTTGTTGACTGACTGATGACGAAAATGGATTAGCGCCACTTCTCCTATGTATTCGAATATGAGCAGTTGGAAGTGGTTTGGAGAGGTCTATGTTGTGGGGCCATGAGGGTCGATGCGGTGTGTGGTGTTGTCTTTAGCTGTGCGTGCGGGTTGGACAGTGGGCGAGTTGTGATGCGGGCGATTTCCGAGTTGCTAGGCATCATTACCGCATAAGACGGCGATTCCAACGCGGTATGACAAGGAGCAGAACTGTGCGCTATAGGGTAGGCATCGCCGGTGTTTCTGGTTTGGTGATGCACAATGGGGCGGCGGGGTTGGATTTGGGGAGTGCGTGGAATGTGGAGCGGGCGGGGATCGCTCGGAAGCGGGCGGGGTCTCGTACGGCGGCTGATGAGGCCAGGTTGAGGGTGTTGGAGTGTTTGGTGTCGTTGTGGTTGGACGACGAGCAGCGGCCGGCGGTGCCGGCGGCGGCGGTGCGGGCGTGTGTTGAGTCGGGGGCGCGGCGGGTGAGGCAGGGGCCTTTGGTGCGCGAGGGCCTGCGGGTGGAGTCGGTGGAGGTGTTCGGCTATGACGAGGCCCGTTACGGTTGTTCGTTGGAGGAGTTGGGAACCTCGGCGCAGTTCACGGCGGCGGTGGTGGTGCAGCGGGCCCGGATTCTGCGGACCCGCGCGAAGTTCGATGTGCCGTGGTCGCTGGAGTTCACGGTGGGGGTGAACCCGGAGCTGGTGGGCGAGCAGGAGTTGGCCCGGTGGTTGGAGATCGCTGGCGACCGGGTGGGGCTGGGCGACTGGCGGCCGGAGAAGTCGGGCAGCTACGGGAGGTTCCGCACAGACAGCATCGAGGAGCTCCCGCCCTGACGGGCGGGCGGAGCCGCGCAACAGGGCCGCCGAGGCCAGGCTAGGCATGGCATGGCGGGGCAGGCCGCGGCAGGGCAAGGCAGGGCAGGGTTTTGCGAGCTGATCTGGTTGTTGTCGGCTGGCGGTGTCATTAGGATGCGCTGAGCAGTCGGAATCGGCCTCGCTACCGAGCGTCAAAGGGTTCCCTTTCGAGTTCATAAACGGAGAGGGAATCTGATGACACTGGTTAGTGAGATTGAGCGGACGGAGTTGGGAACCAGTTGGTAGCTGCCATTGGCGAAGGGCCAGCGGAGACGCTGATGAAGTGCGTGCTGCCTGATGGCCGCAACCAGCTTGCCACCAAGGACGATCTGAAGGTTTTGAGTGCCGAGATGGCCACGAAGGAAGACCTGAGGGCACTAGGTACCGAGTTGCGGGCTGAGTTTGCCAAGCAAACTCGTATGTATTTGATGGTGCTGACTGCTTTTGTGGTTCCGATCTGGGCCGCGATGGCGGCGCAGTTTTTCGTCTAGTCGAACAAGTTCGACTGGTCCTCAGCGCTGGGCGGTGGGGCCAGGCCCAGGTGGTGCCAGGCGGTGGGGGTGGCTACTCGGCCCCGAGGGGTGCGCATGAGCAGCCCCTGTTGGATGAGGAACGGCTCATAGACGTCTTCAACGGTCTCGGCCGGCTCGCTGACGCTGATGGCCAGGGTGGAGAGGCCGACCGGGCCTCCGCCGAAGCGCTCGCACAGGGCCGACAGGATGGCCCGGTCGATCTTGTCGAGGCCGGCTTGGTCGACGGCGAACAGATTCAACCCGGCGGCCGCGACCGCCTGGTCGATCACCCCATCAGCCCGGACCTCGGCGTAGTCGCGCACCCGCCGCAGCAGCCGGTTGGCGATGCGGGGGGTGCCCCGAGCCCGGCAGGCGATCTCGGCCGCGCCAGCGGGGTCCACCTGGATGTCGAGGATGCCTGCCGCCCGCGCCACGATGGCCTCCAAGTCGGCAGTCGTGTAGTAGTCGAGCCGCGACACCAGGCCGAACCGGTCCCGCAACGGCCCAGTGATGAGGCCGGTGCGGGTGGTGGCTCCCACCAGGGTGAACTTGGCCAGATCGAGGCGGACCGACTGGGCCGCCGGCCCCTTGCCCAGCACGATGTCGACGTTGAAGTCCTCCATGGCCGGGTACATCACCTCTTCGACAATGCGGGGCAGCCGATGGATCTCATCGATGAACAAGATGTCGCCGTCCTCCAGCTTGGACAAGATGGCGGCTAGGTCGCCCGCCCGCTCCAGCGCCGGCCCCGAGGTGATGTGCAATCCCGCTTCCATCTCCTTGGCCACGATGTGGGCCAGTGTGGTCTTGCCCAAGCCCGGAGGCCCCGCGAACAACAGATGGTCGGCAGGCTGCGATCGGGCCCGGGCCGCGCCCAAGATGATGTGAAGATGCTCCTTCAGCTCCGACTGGCCCACGAACTCGTCCAGCCGGGCTGGCCGCAATCCTGTCTCGGCTGCGGCGTCTTCGGGCAGCGGGGTCCCGGCCAGCAGTTCCTCTCTCTTGCTCATGTCCTGCTCATATCCCGGAGGCCAGGTGGCGGAGGGCCGCTTTGAGCAGGGCGGAGGAGTCGTCGCCCGGAGGCAGGGCGGCGATGGCGCTGCGGATTTCCTCGGCGCTGTAGCCCAACTCGGCCAGTGCTTGGCGGACCACGCTGCGGGCATCGGTCGGCTGCTCGCCCGCAGGGTAGCCCGATGCCACCGCGGTGGTCACGTCGCCGATGTCGAGGCGGGATTTGAGCTCCACCAGAAGCCGGGCCGCGGTCTTCTTGCCCACTCCGGGCACCAGGCAAAGGGCATCGATGTCGTCGGTGGCCAGAATCCCGGCCAGCTCCGATGGTCCGTATATCGACAAGATGGCCATTCCCATCGCCGGCCCCACGCCGTGAGCCGAAATGAGCCCTTCGAAGACCCGGCGTTTGTCAGGGGTGTCGAACCCATAGAGGGTCTGGGCGTCTTCTCGGATGTGGTGGTGGATGTGCAGCATCACCTCTCGGCCCAGTTCGCCCAGCGCGGCCGAAGTATCCGGCGAGACGGCCACTCGATAGCCGACGCCTGCGGTCTCTACGATCACCTCGTCGGGGTCCCGCAGAGCCAGCGTGCCCCGAAGCGTTCCGATCACATCGCTGCCTGGATCCGGGATGCGGCTGGGCGGTGGGCCAGATGGCAGAAGGCCACCGCAATGGCGTCGGCCGCATCCACCGGCTTCAGCGGATGGGGCAGGCCCAGCAAAGTCTGCACCATTTGTCCCATCTGCTCTTTATCGGCACCGCCCCAGCCGGTGACCGCTTTCTTGATCTGGGTGGGCGAGTACTCGAAGACCTCGGCGCCCGCCCCCACTGCGGCGGCCATGGCCACCCCGCTGGCCTGGCCCACCCCCATAGCGGTGCGCACGTTCACCTGGAACAGCACTTGCTCGATGGCCACCGCGTCTGGGTTGTATGTGCCCATCAAGTCGACAAGCTCATTCTGGAGCTCATACAGGCGGCGGGGGATGGGATCGTCCTTGTCGGTGCGGATGATGCCCGCCGCGATCGCCTCGGTGGCGCGGCCCTTTTGGCGGATAACGCCGTAGCCGCAACGCGACAGGCCGGGATCGATCCCCATCACCAGCATCAGCCCCAAACTACCGGGCGGGTATGTCGGTTTTCGGGATAAGCGCAACGGTGGGGTAGAAACTGCTCATGCGGACTTCGGAGCTTCACTACGAGCTGCCGGATGCCGCAATCGCCCAGCAGCCAGCCGATCCCCGCGACAGCTCCCGGCTGCTGGTGGACCGAGGGCCCAACGCTCCGGCTGAGCATCGCCTGACCCGGGATCTTCCCGAGCTTCTCGGTCCCGGCGACGTGCTGGTGGTGAATGACAGCCGGGTCATGAGCGCCCGGCTGAAGCTACGCAAGGCCACTGGAGGCCGGGTGGAGGTCTTGTTGCTGGAACCGGGAGATAACGGCTGGTGGAGTGCGCTGGTGCGGCCGGGCCGAAGGGTGCGGCCGGGCTCCGAGCTGTGGTTCGAGGAGCAGCCCGTTTTGGAAGCAGGGGAGCGTATCGGCGGCGACGGAAGGCGGTGGGTGAAGCCGATGGGCGATGTCGATGTCCTCATGGACCGAGCCGGGGAAGTGCCGCTTCCCCCCTATGTCACCGGGGAGCTAGACGACGTCGAGCGCTACCAGACGGTCTATGCCGACCGGTCGGTGTCGGCCGCTGCCCCTACGGCCGGCCTCCACCTCACCAAGGAGGTGTTGGAACGGTGTCGAGAGGCGGGAGCGGTGGTGTGCAAGTTGGAGTTGGCCGTGGGCACGGCCACGTTCACCCCGGTCATGGCTGAGAAGCTGGAAGACCACGTCATGCACACCGAGTCGTATCGAATCCCGGAGTCCACGCTGGCTGCCTGCGTTCGGGCTGATCGAGTGGTGGCGATTGGCACAACCGTGGTGAGGGCGCTGGAATCGGCCGCAGCCACCGGATCAAGTGGTGGATCGACCGATCTGTTCATCAAGCCGGGGCACAAGTTCTCGGTGGTGGATGCCATGCTCACCAACTTCCATCTGCCCCGGTCCAGCCTCTTGGCCTTGCTAGCCGCGTTCATCGGCCCCCGCTGGCGGGATCTCTACGCCGTCGCCCTGGCCGAGGGCTACCGCTTCCTCTCCCTGGGGGATGCCATGTTCTGCACGAGGAATCCAGGGCAGTGACCCTCCGATTCGATGTGCTGGCCCGGGATGGGCAGGCCCGCAAGGGCCGCATCACCACCCCGAGGGGCTCGTTCACCACCCCGTGCTTCATGCCGGTGGGCACGCGGGCCGCAGTCCGAACCCTCGACACCGCCGACCTCGAGGCCCTCAAGCCTTCGGTGGTGCTGGCCAACACCTACCACTTGATGATGCGGCCCGGCGCTGATGTCGTGGAGCAGATGGGCGGCGTCCACGGGTTCACCGGCTGGTCGGGCCATGTGCTCACCGACTCCGGCGGCTACCAGGTGTTCTCCCTCGATCCCAAAGTGGACGACGATGGCGCCACGTTCCGGTCCACCTACGACGGCTCGACCCACCGCTTCACTGCCGAGCGGGTGGTGGACGTGCAACTCCAGCTCGGCTCCGACATCCAGATGGCCCTGGACGTGTGCCCCCCGTCGGAGGCGTCCGCAACGGTCCAGCGCCTGGCGGTGGACCGCACCGCCGCATGGGCGGCGCGAGCCCGCCGCCGCTTCCTGGAAATGGACGGGCCCGGCGCCGGCGCCAGCCAATTCGGCATCGTCCAAGGCGGCATCGACGCCGCTTTGCGGGCCGAGAGCGCGGCTCGGACCATCGAGGTGGGCTTCGAGGGCTACGCGGTGGGCGGGCTGTCGGTGGGGGAGAGCTCCGAGCAGATGATGGCTGCGCTCGAGGCCACTGCCCCGAAGTTGCCCGACGATCAGCCCCGCTACTTCATGGGACTGGGCGATCCGATCGGGCTGATGGAATGCGTCGGCCTGGGAGTGGACATGTTCGACTGCGTGCTGCCCACCCGGCTGGCCCGCCACGGCACCGCCCTCACCTGGGAGGGCCGCTTGAATATCGGCAATTCATCGCTTGCCACCGACGACCGCCCGATTGACCCTGACTTTACGGCCAGCCCGGCTGCCCGCTACTCCCGGGCCTACCTCCGCCACCTGTTCAACGTGGACGAGCCGTCGGCGGCCCGGCTGCTCACTCTTCACAATGTGGCCTGGCTGTTGGGGCTCATGGACACCGCCCAAGACGCCATCGTCGCCGGTACTTTCCACCAGCTGCGCCAACGGGTGGCCGATGCGTGGGGCTGACCCATTTGGCTAGGCCCGCCGAGTCGTTTCCTAGCCAGGACTTCCGGTAGAGTTCAGAGCCTTGGAGATCGTCCCCCTTCTCTTGTTGATGTTCGTCGCCATGTACTTCTTCATGGTGCGCCCCCAGCAGCGCAAGGCGCGCGAGCATCGGGCATTGCTCGAGTCCCTTGAGGTGGGCGACGAGGTGATCACCGCGTCGGGCCTGTACGGGATGATCACCGATTTTGACGGCGGCACCGTGTTCATTGAGATTTCCGATGGCGTCGAAATCAAGATCGGCCGTGAGACCATCGCCAACAAGGTCGTGTACTCCTCCGACGTCGATGGCGACGACGGCCAGGGTCCTCTGATGACTGGCGACGACCCTGACGGATAGCTCCCACCTCCAGCGTCAATGAGCCGCCGTTCGCTGGTCTCCCTTGTCTTCATCCTGGCCTTGGCCGCCGGGCTGTTGGCAGCCTCCCTGGCCGTGGGCAACCGGCCCCTTTTGGGCCTCGACCTCAAGGGCGGGGTCGAGGTGGTGCTGGTGCCGGTGGACGACCCCGACCGCCCAGTGGCCATCACCGAGGGTGACTTGGACACCGCGGTCAACATCATCCGCGACCGCATCGACGGACTCGGAGTGGCCGAGCCCGACGTGACCCGCCAGGGCGACCGAGTGGTGGTCCAGCTTCCCGGCATCAGCGACCAGCAGCGGGCTATCGACGTGGTGGGCCAGACCGCCGAACTGCGGTTCCGCCCGGTGTGCGCCGACCTCTTTGCCGAGCCGATCGTCTTCGAGGACCCCGACTTCGAGCTTCCTCCCGCCGAATTGCCCGATCCGGAGTTGGACGAGCGGGGATTGGCGCCGTGCCCCACGGACATCGACTACAACTTCTTGGACACCTCGACGTCGGCCGAAGACGAACTGGATCGCTTCGTGGTTCTGCCCGAGCGCGACGACAATGGGGAGGTCATCAGGCGCCTGTTGCTCGGCCCCTCCAATCTCACCGGCGCAGGGCTGTCCGGTGCTGACAGCACGTTCACCAACCAGTTCGCGGTGAGCGCCACTTTCAAAGGCGGCGACGAGGGCGCCGACAAGTTCGACCAGATCGCAATCGAGTGCTTCTCGGGCACTGCCCTCTGCCCGCCAACCGCCGAGGGGCGCGGCCGCCTGGCCATCGTGGTCGACGGCAACGTGCAGTCGGCACCGTTGGTCAACGCCTCCAGCTTCGACGGCCAAGTGCTCATCTCCGGCAATTTCTCGGAGCAAGAGGCCGACGACCTGGCCCTGGTGCTGCGCTACGGCGCGCTGCCCATCGAGTTCCAAGACCCCACCGACCCCCAGAGCGACAGCACCAGCCGGGCCGTGTCGGCCACCATCGGGGGCGACTCCCTGCGGGCCGGGGTTATCGCCGGCATTGTGGGGCTGGCGCTGGTGTTCGTGTTCATGGTCGGCATGTACCGCCTGCTGGGCCTGGTCGCCATGTTGAGCCTGGGCGTGTCGGCCACCCTGCTGTGGGTGATCGTGGCCTGGCTGGGCGAGACCCAGGATCTGGCCCTGACCCTGGCCGGGGTCACCGGCCTCATCGTGTCGATCGGTGTGTCGCTCGACTCCAACGTGGTCTACTTCGAGCACCTCAAGGAAGACGTGGCCACCGGCCGCAGCCTGCGCTCCTCGTTGGAGCTGTCGTTCCCGGCGGCGTTCCGGACCATCTTCTGGGCCAACTTCGCCTCGCTCATCGCCGCGGTCATCCTGTATTGGCTCTCGGCCGGCTCGGTTCGGGGCTTCGCTCTCATGCTGGGGTTGGCCTCGGTGCTCGACCTGGTGGCCACCTACTTCTTCCTGCGGCCCTGCGCCCAGCTCATGTCCCGGTCGCCCAGCCTGATGGCCCATCCCCACCGCCTCGGCCTGCCCACCAGGGAAGAGGCCATGCCTGCGGGAGCTGAGGCCTCATGAACCGGCTCCAGCGCCTGTGGCGCAACCAGACCCAGGTGGACTTCCCCGAGGTGTGGAAGACCACCCTGAAAGTATCTGCGGCCCTGATCCTCATCGGCGTCGTGGCCCTGCTGGTGCGAGGAGTCAATCTGGGCATCGAGTTCGAGGGCGGCACCGTCTGGGAGGCCTCGGCGCCCGATGTTTCCACCGCGGATGTGCGCGACGCCCTGCGGGATGTGGGCCAGGCCGACGCCAAGATCCAGTTCGTCGGCGGCGACGTGCTGCGGGTGCGGGCCGAGTTGGACGCCACCGACGCCTCCAGCGTCGCCGGAGTGTCGGCGGCCCTGGCCGCCCTCACCGGGCAATCCATCGACGACATCAGCTTCAACTCCATCAGCGCGTCGTGGGGCGACGAGATCACCAACAAGGCCATTCGCGCCCTGATCGTGTTCTTCATCGTGGTGGCCATCTACATCACGCTGCGGCTGGAGTGGCGGATGTCCTTGGCTGCGCTGGTGGCGGTGGCCCACGACATCGTCATCACCGTCGGCATCTACTCCCTGTTCCAGCTCGAGGTGACCCCGGCTACCGTCATCGCCTTCCTCACCATCATGGGGTACTCCCTGTACGACACCTTGGTGGTGTTCGACAAGAACCGCGACTACCAGCGGCGCTCCGCACTGGTGGGGCGGGCCACCTACACCCGGATCATGAACACCGCGCTGAATACGGTGTTGCTGCGGTCGGTGAACACCACCATCACATCGGTACTGCCGGTGCTGTCGATGCTGGTCATCGGAACGCTGGTGCTGGGCGCGGTGACTCTGGCCGAGTTCGCGGTGGCCCTGCTCATCGGCCTGTTGGTGGGCACCTACTCGTCGCTGTTCGTCGCCGCCCCGGCGGCGGCCTGGCTGAAGGAGCGCCAGCCGGAATTCGTGGAACTGCGGGAACGCCTCGAGGCCCGGGCCCAGTCTCGGGGCACCTCGGTACACGAGGTGGAGGACGTGGCGGTGGGCCCGTCGCCGTCTCGTCCTGCGGCGCCCAAGGCCGGCTCACCCCCAAGGCCGTCGCAACCCGGCACCGCCATTCCCCCCCGGCCCCGCAAGCGCAAGCGCCGGTAGGCGGTTTGGGCCGGGGGTAGGGTTGGGGAAGTGGAGTCCGGCTGGCCTGAGAGCCTTATTCGGGATGTTCCTGACTTCCCCACGCCAGGGATCATGTTCAAGGACATCACCCCGCTGCTCGACGACGCTGACGCCTTTCGCTGGGCTGCCGATGAGCTCGCCGACCGGTTCAGGGACACCCCGGCTGATCGCGTCGTCGGCGTTGAGGCCCGGGGATTCATCCTGGGTGCCGCCGTGGCCTACCGCCTGGGACTCGGGTTCGTGCCCGTTCGCAAATCGGGAAAGCTGCCCTACCGCACTCGGTCGGTGGACTATGAGCTGGAGTACGGCACCGCGTCCCTCGAGGTCCACACCGACGCCTTTGCCCCCGGTCAGCGAGCGCTCGTCGTGGATGATGTTCTGGCCACGGGAGGCACGGCGGCCGCCGCGGTCGAGCTCGTCGATTCCGGGGGCGCGGAGGTGGCTGGGGTTGGCTTCCTTATCGAGTTGGGTTTTCTGGGCGGTCGGGAGAAAATAGTGGTGGACGCCGACTGTCCGGTTATCTCGCTGTTCTGCTACGGGGGGTGATGAATGACGCTGACAGAGCGGCCATCGCCCTGGATGGGTCAACCCGGCCAAGATGTGGGCCCGCTGCTCGCCGCCTATCTCGAACGCCACGCCAACGGCACCGCCGACCGCATCGAGACGGCCTATCGCCTGGCTGAGAAGGCCCATTCCGGGCAGGTGCGCAAGTCCGGCGAGCCCTATGTCTCCCACCCGCTGGCCGTCGCCCACATCGTGGTGGAACTGGGGCTGGACGATGTGTCGGTGATCGCCGCCCTGCTGCACGACGCCATCGAGGACACCGCCATGGACCTGTCGGAGGTCGAGCACCATTTCGGCGGGGAGGTGGCCTCGATCGTGGACAGCGTCACCCGGCTGGACCGCCTCAAGTTCAACACCCAGGAGGAGGAGCAGGCCGCCTCCATGCGCAAGATGCTGGTGGCCATCGCCAAGGATCTGCGGGTGCTGGTGGTGAAGCTGTCCGACCGGCTGCACAACATGCGGACGCTGGCGGCGCTGCCGTTGGAGAAACAGCACCGGGTGGCCCGCGAGACGATGGACATCTACGCCCCGCTGGCCAACCGGCTGGGCATGCAGGACTTGAAGCTCCAGTTGGAGGATCTGGCGTTCGCCGCCCTGCATCCCAAGCGGTATTCCGAGATCGACCGCATGGTGGCCACCCGGGCGCCCGAGCGCGACCTGTATCTCACCCAGGTTCTGTCCAGCGTCGACGCCCGGCTGGCCGAACTGGGGATCCGGGCCCAGGTCACCGGACGCCCCAAGCACCTTTGGAGCATCTACGAGAAGATGATGACCAAAGAGCGCAGCTTCGACGAGATCTTCGACTTGGTGGGCATCCGGGTGATCGTCGACTCGGTGCGGGACTGCTACGCCGCGTTGGGCTCCATCCACGCCACCTGGAAGCCGGTGCAGGGACGGTTCAAGGACTACATCGCCATGCCCAAGTTCAACCTCTACCAGTCGCTGCACACCACGGTGGTGGGGCCGGGGGGCAAGTCGCTGGAGGTTCAGCTCCGCACCAATGAGATGCACGCCCGGGCCGAGCAGGGAGTGGCCGCCCACTGGGATTACAAGGAGGGCGCCACGACCGACGATCTGGCCTGGCTGAGCCGCATCATCGACTGGCAGCAAGAGACCTCTGATGCGGCCGAGTTCTTGAGCAACCTCAAGACCGACCTCGACCACGACGAGGTGCAGGTGTTCACCCCGAAGGGCGAGGTGGTGTCGCTGCCAATGGGCGCGATCCCCATCGATTTCGCCTACGCCATCCACACCGAGGTGGGCCACGCCTGCATCGGGGCCCGGGTCAACGGCCAACTCGTGCCGTTGGACCGAGAGTTGCGGCCCGGCGACATGGTCGAGATCTTCACCTCCAAGGTGGCCGACAAGGGGCCGTCGCGCGACTGGCTCGGGCTGGTGGCGTCGCATCGGGCCCGCAACAAGATCCGCCAGTGGTTCGCGCAGGCTCGCCGGGAGGACGCCATCAAGGCCGGCCGCGACGCGGTGGCGGCCGCCCTGCGCCGCGAGCGGCTTCCCGTGGCCAAAATCCTGTCGGGCGATGAGCTGGTGCGCGCCGCTCAGGACATGAACTACCGCGATCTCGACACTCTGTTCGCCGCGGTGGGCGAGCGCCATGTGTCGGCCAAGGCGGTGGCCGAGCGGGTGGCCGGCCTGCGGGTGGAGCCAACCGCCGACGAGGATGTGGATGACAACGCGGTCGTGACGCCGGCGCCGGCGGCGCTGCCCCGCCGCACCGATCAGCCGGTGGAGGTGGAGGGCCTCGACGATGTGCTGGTCAACCTGGCCCGCTGCTGCAAGCCGGTTCCCCCCGATGAGATCATCGGCTTCGTCACCCGGGGCCGGGGGGTGTCGGTCCACCGGACGGAGTGCGCCAACGCGGTGTCGCTGTCGTTCGAGCAGGGTGACCGCCTGATTGATGTGGACTGGAGCGCCGAGCGCACCGGTGCCTATTCCGTGACCATCGAGGTGAAGGCGTTCGACCGCACCCGCCTGCTGCGAGACGTGGCCAACGCCCTGTCCACCGGCTCGGTGAACATCCTGGCCTGCGAGACCCGCACCGGCGCCGACCAGATCTCCATCATGCGGTTCGACTTCGAGCTGATTGACAGCACCCACCTCGACGCCCTCCTCCGCACCATCCGGGGCATCGAATCGGTCTACAGCGCCTACCGGGTGCTGCCCGCTGCCTCCGGCTAGTGGAGTAACGCACCGCCGCTAGCCGCGAACCGGTGCCCGCGGTCAGCCGGTAGGGTCCTCCGGTGTGAGAGCGTGCATCGCGCTGGTATTTGCCACCATGGTTGCGGCGCTCACATTTGCGGTCGCGCCATCTGATGTAGCCGGTGCCCAAGTACCCGATGTCCAGGAGGAACAGGCCATTCTTGATGGCTTCATAGCCGACCTAGAAGCACTGCTCAACAAGTATCGGTGCGCCTTCGGCGTCGACACCTCCGCTGTCCCCGGGGGCTGTCCCGATGGGAGGCCCGCGCAGGCCCCAAATGTCAGTGAAGAACCTGAGAGCTCTTCTACCAGGCAGGGCATCGAAGCGCGGGAGAGCCTTATTCGCGCCCAACGCTCCCTATTGGACAAATATCGCTGCCAGTTTGAGGTCCACGTAGAACTCGTAACCCTCGGCTGTCCAGAGAAGCTCCAAGACGGACGAACGGCCCGAGCCCTTTCCCATGTTTACACTGCTGTCTCCTCTGGTTACGACCATTCGTGTGGTGTGCGTGTCGATCAGCGCATTGTCTGTTGGGGTAGTGGTGGGTTTGGCCTGTTTGACTCGCCCGAGGGTGCCTTCACCGCTGTTTCTACCTCTTGGTCGCATTCGTGTGGTGTGCGTGTCGATCAGCGCATTGTCTGTTGGGGTGATGGTGGGTTTGGCCTGTTTGACTCGCCCGAGGGTGCCTTCACCGCTGTTTCTACCTCTTGGTCGCATTCGTGTGGTGTGCGTGTCGATCAGCGCATTGTCTGTTGGGGGGCAAACGACTCGGGAAAGTCTGAAGCGCCCGAAGGCCGGTTTGTCGCGGTATCGGCTGGCCGACGACATTCGTGTGGTTTGCGGATTGATCAGCGCATTGTCTGTTGGGGTGAGGAGGAATTCGGCCAGTTGGATGTTCCAGAAGGGACCTTTACCGCGGTCTCGTCGGGCAATCTCTTCACCTGCGCCCTGCGTACCGATGGTTCGATTGCTTGTTGGGGTAGCAACTACGGCGGCAAGACAGATTCGCCCGCCGGCACGTTCACGGCCATTTCAGCCGGCGATGATGACTCTTGCGGCGTGCGCACCGACCAGTCCATCGTCTGTTGGGGCGGGGACTTTGCTGAGATATTCAATCCGCCGAGAGGGACTTTTACTGCTGTCTCGGCTGGGGGCAGTCATTCGTGCGGCGTGCGCACCGACCAGTCCATCGTCTGTTGGGGTGGAAGTGTCTCCGGGCAGGCTGTTGCCCCCGACGGAGTATTTTCAGCCGTATCGGCCGGTGATGGGCATTCCTGCGCTATTCGGCCCAATCATGGAATCGAGTGTTGGGGCAACGATTATTGGCGACAGGAATTCGCTCCCAGAGGAGTGTTCACCGCCATATCTTCAGATGGGGACCATTCCTGCGCAGTGCGGATTGACCGGGCTGTCCTTTGTTGGGGTCGAAACGACTTCGAGCAGTCTGAGGCGCCCGTAGGCGAGTTTGCTGCTGTTTCCGCCGGCCAATGGCATTCATGCGGATTGCGTGTCGGAATGTCCATTGCCTGTTGGGGGAAAAACCATTACGGGCAGGTTGACGCTCCTGGAGGACTATTCACAGCGTTGTCGTCGGGCGGGTCGCATTCGTGCGGACTGCGAGTTGATCAGTCTGTCCTTTGCTGGGGTCGAAACGACTTCAAGCAGTCTGAGGCGCCCGAAGGCGAGTTTGCTGCGATATCAGCCGGCCAATGGCATTCGTGCGGCATTCGACCTGATCATGCGGTTGAGTGCTGGGGTCGGAACTGGTGGGGTCAGATCGACGCGCCTGACGAGATGTTTACTGCCGTGGCTGCTGGCAGGCGCCATAGCTGTGGTCTGCGTACTGATCAATCAATTCGTTGTTGGGGTGACAACTCCATCGGTCAGTCAATTCCACCTGAAGGATCATTCTCCGCGATCGTTGCAGGGGATTGGCACATGTGTGGCATTCGAGTTGACCATGCGGTTGAATGCTGGGGCCGAAACACCTGGGGCGAGTCGGATGCACCCGATGACACATTTACGGACGTGTTGGCTGAGAGGCACCGTAGCTGTGGGCTGCGTGCAGATCAGTCGATCTTCTGCTGGGGCCACCACTCCTCGCTTATTCGCCCAAGCGTTGAAGGTGGATCGTTTGTTGAGGCTTCATCTGGCGGAAGCTATTCATGTGGCCTGCGCGCTGATCAGACCATCGAGTGTTGGGGAGAGGGCTCCTGGGAATGGGATGAACCCCCAGAAGGTGCCTTCACCGCAGTCTCTGCTGGCCGATGGAATTCGTGTGGTCTGCGCATCGATCAGACCATCGAGTGTTGGAGTCAGACCAGCTTGAGTCAGCAAATCGCTGTACCTGACGGCGCCTTCACCGAGGTATCTGCTGGTGGTACACACTCGTGCGGCTTGCGCAGTGACCAGCGTATCGTTTGCTGGGATTTCACTGAGAGCCTTCCAAAGGGTGTCTACTGGACTTCTTCGCCTTCAAATAGCATGAGCCCCTGGCGCACGGGGCCTGGACATGGGGTGCGCCCAATGTTGGGCTACTACTAAAGATTGATGTAGTCACATAGATGGTGTATCGTGACTACATGAGCGTTGGAGTGCGGGAACTGAAGGCAAAGTTGTCGGAGTACATCGCCCGGGCCGCGAAGGGCGAGTGCGTGATTGTGACCGACCGAGGGCGTCCGGTGGCCCAGCTTGGGCCGCTGTCGGGTTATTCGGCGGTGGAGCGGGGGATTGAGGAGGGTTGGATCGAGCCCCCCAAGCGTGTGGGGCTGGCCCCGGCTCAGCGGTTTCTCGCTGATCAGTCGGTTCTTGACGTCCTTGACGAGGACCGCGGGTGACGCTGTACGTGGACACCAGCGCGCTGTTGAAGCGCTACGTGGCCGAGCACGACTCCGATGCAGCCGAGCAGTTGATGGCGGTTGATCCGGTGCTGGTGACGTCGAGGCTCACCGAAGTCGAGGTTCGGCGGAACCTCTCCCGCCTGCTGGCCGGTTCCGATGCCGCCGCGGCCAAGCGGCAATTCCTCGACGATCTGGACTCGTTCGCCCTGATGAGCCTGGATGCGGCCACTTGCAACGAGGCAGCCAGAATCGCCGAGCAGACCCTGTGCCGTTCATTGGACGCACTCCACCTTGCCGCCGCCGTTCGGGCCGGCCCATCGACCACGCTGCTGACGTTCGACGGCCGCCAAGCCCAAGCGGCGAGATCACTGGGCCTTTCGGTCGTCGGCACGTGACGAGAGCGGCCTCTTGGGTGCGGGGAATAGTCGCAGTGCGCCGGTAGCATCGGGCGTCGTGGCCGAAATGTTCCAAGCGCCCAAGGGGACTCGCGACATCCTGCCGCCTGAGTCGGATCGCTGGCAGGCGCTGGTCGCCCTGTTTGCCGACGTGTTCGGGCGGGCCGGCTATGGCCTGGTGCAGAACCCCATGTTCGAGGACATCGGGGTGTTCCAGCGCTTGGGCGAGGGCACCGAGGTAGTCCGCAAGGAGATGTACGACTTCTTCGACAAGGGCGACCGCCACATGGCCCTGCGCCCGGAGGGCACCGCCTCGGTCGTCCGGGCGTTCAACCAGCACCGGCCCACCGTGCCGTGGAAGGTGTGGTATCTCACTCCCTGTTTCCGCTACGAGGAACCCCAAGCCGGCCGGTTCCGCCAGCACCACCAGGTCGGGGCGGAGGCCATCGGCTCGGCCGATCCCGACCTCGACGTGGAGGTCATCGCCCTCCAGCACGACTTCTATCGGGCACTTGGACTGAGCAGCCTGTCCCTGCGGCTCAACTCCATGGGCAGCCCCGGCGACCGGCAGGCCTACGCCGAACAGTTGGCCGCCTGGCTGGGCCAGCGGCTGGGCGACCTGGACGAGGCCGATCGGGCCAACGCCGCCGACCACCCGCTGCGGGTGCTGGACTCCAAACGGGAGCGCACCATGACGGTGGTGGCCGACGCCCCGCGCATCGTCGACGGCCTGTCCGACGCGGCCGCCGTCCACTTTGAGCGGGTGCAGGCCGGATTGGACGCCCTCGGGGTGGCCTACGAGATCGACCCTCGCCTGGTGCGGGGTCTGGACTACTACACCCACTCCACCTGGGAGTTCGCCGCCGGTTCTTTGACATCGGCCCAGAACGCGGTGGGCGGCGGCGGGCGCTACGACGGGCTGGCCGAGGCGTTGGGCGGCAAGCCGACCCCGGGAGTGGGGTTCGGAGCGGGCATCGAGCGCATCCTGCTGGCCGCCGACGCCGAAGACGCTCTTACCGAGACCGCAGGAGGGGTGGATGTGTTCGTGGTGGACGTGACCAACGGCGACGCCGGGCGCGACCTCACCTTCGAGCTGCGCCGCAACGGCATCTCAGCCGACCGGGCCTTCGACGCCCGCTCGATGAAGGCCCAGATGAAGGTGGCTGACCGGTCGGGAGCCCGCTTGGCCCTTCTGGTGGGAGAGGACGAGCTGGCGTCGGCCACAGTCACCCTGCGCGACCTGCGCTCGGGTGGCGGTCAAACCTCGCTGCCCCGGGCCGAAGTGGCAAATGAGGTGGCTCAGAGGTTGGCGAAAGGGTGAAATAGCCGTGATGCGAACGGACTATTGCGGCGACTTGCGCGCCGATGACATTGGCCGAGCGGTCTCGGTGTGCGGATGGGTGGACCGGCGCCGGGAGCACGGTGAGAATCTGGCGTTCATCGACCTGCGGGATCGCACGGGGGTGATCCAGTGCGTGGTCGACGAGCGCCACGATCTGCGCTCGGAATATGTGGTCCGCATCAGCGGCACGGTGCGGCCCCGGCCCGAGGGCACCGTCAACCCCAAGCTGGACACCGGCGAGGTGGAGGTCGGCGACTGTCAGGTAGAGGTGCTCTCGGCCGCCGAGCCACCGCCGTTCCCGCTGCATTCCCGTACCGAGGTGGACGAGAACGTGCGCCTTCGCTATCGCTACGTCGACCTGCGGGGGGAGCGCCTTCAGCGCAACCTCTCGCTGCGGGCCACGGTCAACAGCGCCATCCGCCGCTCGATGGAGGCTCAGCGCTTCACCGAGATCGAGACCCCCATGCTGGTGGCCTCCACCCCTGAGGGGGCCCGAGACTTCGTGGTGCCGTCCCGCCTGCATCCCGGCCGGTTCTACGCCCTGCCCCAGTCGCCCCAGATCTTCAAGCAGCTCTGCATGGTGGGGGGACTCGACCGCTACTACCAGATAGCCCGCTGCTTGCGCGACGAGGACTTGCGGGCCGACCGGCAGTTCGAGTTCATGCAGCTCGACGCCGAGGCCAGCTTCGCAGGCCAAGAGGAGGTGATGGCCTTCATCACCGAGGCGGTGGCCGCCGCGGTGGAGGCGGTTACCGGCACCCGTCCTGATGATCCCATCTTCATGACCTGGACCGATGCCATGGAGCGGTTCGGCTCCGACAAGCCCGATGTGCGCTTCGGCATGGAGCTGATCGAGCTGACCGGGCTGTTCGAGGGCACCGAGGCCAAGGTCTTCCAGGTGGAATGCGTGAAGGGCATCAACTGCAAGGGCGGAAGTCAGAGCCTGGGGCGCAACGCCATCGACGAGCTCACCAAGAAGTGCCAGCAGTGGGGAGCCAAGGGCCTGGCCTGGTTCCGGGTGGGCGACGACGGCGCCCTCGACGGCGCGTTGACCAAGTTCATGTCCGACCAGGAGCAGGCCGCACTGGGTCCGGCCATGGGCGCTGAGCCGGGCGACTTGCTGCTGTTGATCGCCGACCGCCGCCCCAAGGTGCGCGACATCCTCGGCCTGCTCCGCTTGGAGCTGGGCCGACCGCCCGTCACCGAGGGCGGCCTGCACTTCGTGTGGGTCACCGAGTTCCCGCTGTTCGAGTCCATCGATGACCAAGGTCGGCCCATCGCCGCCCACCATCCCTTCACCATGCCCCATCCGGATGATGTGGGCTTGCTGGACGGCGAGGGCGAGGAGCTGCTGGCGGTGCGCTCCCAGGCCTACGACTTGGTGCTCAATGGCTGGGAGCTGGGTTCGGGCAGCGTGCGGATCCACCGCCCCAACATCCAGCGGGCGGTGTTCCGAGCCCTCGGCATCAGCGACGACGATGCCGAGGAGCGATTCGGCTTCCTTCTCGACGCCTTCCGCTACGGGGCCCCGCCCCACGCTGGGTTCGCTTTCGGCATCGACCGCCTGGTGGCCATCTTGGCCGGAGAGGAGAACATCCGCGAGGTCATCGCCTTTCCCAAGACCCAGTCGGGCGCCGATCCGCTGTCCAACTCGCCCACCCCGATAGCCGACCGCCACCTCGACGAGCTCGGCTTGCGCGTTCTGCCGCCCCCCGCCTCCGGGTGAGCCACAGCCGGGCCAGATGGCGATGAGCGACGATCTGTTTGCCGCCGCCGCTGCCGAGCGCCTGGCCAAGACCGCGCCGCTGGCCGATCGGCTCCGACCCCGCCACCTGGACGAGCTGGTCGGCCAGGAGCACCTGCTGGGCCGGGGCAAGCCGCTCCGCAGCCTCATCGAGTCCGACCGGCTGTCGTCGGCCATCCTGTGGGGGCCGCCGGGCACGGGCAAGACCACCATCGCCCGGCTGGTGGCCGGCACCACCGCCCAGGCCTACGTCCAGCTCTCCGCGGTTGCCGCCTCCGTCAAGGACGTGCGAGAAGTCATGGCGTCGGCCCGCGACCGGCTCGGCCAGCAGAATCAGGGCACGATCTTGTTCCTCGACGAGGTCCATCGCTTCAACCGGGCCCAGCAGGACGCCCTTCTGCCCGCAGTGGAGTCTGGGCTCATCACCCTGATCGGGGCGACCACCGAGAACCCGTACTTCGAGGTGAACCCGCCGCTGCGGTCCCGATCCACCCTGTTCCGCCTCGAGCCCCTGGACGCCGATGCGCTGGGCGAGCTGCTGCGCCGCGGGCTGCGGGCCGAGGGCGCCGAAGCGGACGCCGACGCCCTCGACCACCTGTCGATTCAGGCCGCGGGGGACGGCCGCCAAGCCCTGACCAGCCTGGAGGTGGCCGTGGCCCTGGCATCGGCCCGTTCTGACGACCTTCTCCGGGTCACCCTGGCCGACGCTGAAGACGCCCTCGGGGCCAGCGCAGTCCGCTACGGCCGCGACGAGCACTATGACGTCGTCAGTGCATTCATCAAGAGCCTGCGGGGGTCCGATCCCGACGCCGGGCTGTACTGGCTGTCTCGAATGCTGGAGGCGGGGGAGGATCCCCGGTTCATTGCCCGCCGGATGGTGATTCTGGCTTCGGAGGACATCGGGATGGCCGATTCCCAGGCCCTGGTGGTGGCCGATGCCGCGGCCCGGGCGGTGGAGTACGTCGGGCTGCCCGAGGCGCAGCTCAACCTGGCCCACGCGGTGGTGTATCTGGCCACCGCCCCCAAGTCGAACACGGTCACCACGGCGCTCGGCAAGGCTCGGGCCGACGCGGGCGACGGCAGCGGGGAGGTGCCGGCCCATCTCCGAGACGCCCACTACCAGGGGGCGGCCGGTCTAGGGCACGGCAAGGGCTACGTGTATCCTCATGATGATCCCCAGGGCTGGGTGAGCCAGCAATATCGCCCCGACCGCTTTGAGGATCAGCGCTATTACCATCCTTCACAACACGGTGCCGAAGAGGAGATTTTCCACCGAATGATGGGCCGGAATACTGAAGACGAAACTGAAGACGACCAAATGGAGATTCGCCAGAGAATGATGGGTCGGAAAACAGACAGCAACGACAGCGAGGAGGGCTGATGCCCAAGCGACTCGTGTGGTTCGCCGCGGGGGCGGGTGCCGGCGCGGCCGGAGCGTCCTATGTGCGCCGCAAGCTGCGCCAGGCTGCCCAGCGGGCGGTCCCCGTCAGACCGAGCTCTGGCGCTAGCGCCCGCGTCAAGGCCGCGGCCTCCGAAGCCCGGGCCGCCTTGGCCGAGGGCACCGCCGCGGTCCGGCGCTATCGGGCCGAGATCGCCCGCCGGGCCCTCGACGACCCTCGGGGCCGATAGGACAACGCCTTGGCCCCCAAACGAGCCCAGGAGATCCGCAGCGCATTCACCTCCTTCTTCGGCGAGCGGGGCCACGCCGTCCTGCCGTCGGCCAGCCTCATTCCCCGCGACCCCACGGTGCTGTTCACCGTGGCCGGCATGGTGCCGTTCAAGCCCTACTTCCTGGGCGAGGAGACCTCCCCCCATCCCCGGGCGGTCACCGTCCAGAAGTGCGTGCGGGCCGGGGGCAAGCACAACGACCTGGACGAGATCGGGCGCACCCGCCGCCATCTCACCTTCTTCGAGATGCTGGGCAATTTCAGCTTCGGCGACTACTTCAAGACCGAGGCCATCGACTGGGCCTGGGAGTTCGTCACCGAGGGCCTGGGCTTCGACCCCGACCGGCTGTGGATCACCGTCCACCTCAGCGACGATGAGGCCGCGGAGATATGGCGGGACGTGGCCGGTGTGTCTCCCGACCGGATCCAGCGGATGGACGAGGACAACTACTGGCGCATGGCCGACACCGGGCCGTGCGGACCCTGTTCGGAGATCTTCTTCGACAAAGGGCCGGAGTTCGGCCCCGACGGCGGCCCGGCCCACGGCGGGGATGAGCGGTTCCTGGAGTTCTGGAACCTGGTCTTCATGCAGTTCGACCAGCGTCCCGACGGCCAAGTCCCGCTGCCCAAGCCCAGCATCGACACCGGGGCCGGCCTGGAGCGGATTCTCACCCTGATCCAGGGGGTGGAGTCGGTGTTCGACATCGACGAGATGGCCGAGTTGGTGGGCGAGGCCTCCGCGGTGACCGGCGTGAAGCTGGGTGCGGCTGAGCACAGCGACGTCACCGTGCGGATACTGGCCGAACATGCCCGCACCATGACCTTCCTCATCTCCGACGGGGTGTTCCCCTCCAACGAGGATCGGGGCTATGTTCTGCGCCGCATCATGCGCCGGGCCATTCGCCGGGCCTACATGCTCGGGGTTACCGAGGTGGTCACCCCCAAGCTGGTCGACAAAGTGGTCGACATCATGGGCCAGGACTATCCCGACATCGCGGCCAACCACAGCTTCATTCGAGATGTGGTGGCCCGCGAGGAAGAGGGCTTCCGGTCTACCCTCGCCCAGGGATCCCAGATCTTGGACGACGCCATCGACCGCCTCGGTGACGACGAGCCCCTGCCCGGCGATCTGGCCTTCTTGCTGCACGACACCTATGGCTTCCCGGTCGAGGTCACCGAGGAGACAGCCCGGGAACGGGGAGTGGCTGTCGACCGGGCTGGTTTCGACCAGCACATGGCGAGCCAGCGCTCACGGGCCCGCGAGGACTTCGACGCCCGGCACGCCACCGCGGCCGATGTGTCGTCCTACGCCGCGCTGATGGCCGAACACGGTCCCACCGAGTTCAACGGCCGGGATTTCGACACTGCCGAAGCCGTGGTCCTGGCTGTCACCGACGACGGCATCGTCTTGGACCGGACTCCGTTCTACGCCGAAGCTGGTGGCCAGATCGGCGATACCGGAACGATCACCTCTCCGACCGGCAGGGCCGAAGTCGCCGATACCACCTACGTAGTCCCCGACCTTCACCTTCACCACGTGACGGCCGTCGACGGGCAGATCACCGTCGGGCAGACGGTGATCGCCTCTATTGACGCCGAACGCCGGGCCGCCATTCGGCGCAACCACACCGCTACTCATCTGCTGCACTGGGCGCTGAAGGAGATCCTGGGCGATCACGTCAAGCAGCAGGGCTCGCTGGTGGCTGACGACCGGCTGCGCTTCGACTTCACCCACTTTGAGGCGCTGACCGACGAGCAGATCGCCGAGATCGAGCGCCTGGCCAACGCCGACATCCTGGACAACCCCCAAACCCGCCACTATGAGACGTCTATGGCCGAGGCCATGGAGGCCGGAGCCATCGCCTTTTTCGGCGACAAGTACGGCGACCGGGTACGGGTGCTCGAGGCCGGGCCGCACTCCACCGAGCTGTGCGGGGGCACCCATGTACGGGCCTTGGGCGACATCGGCCCGGTCAAGGTCGTCTCCGAGGGCTCCATCGGGGCCAACATCCGTCGTATCGAAGCGGTGAGCGGCACTCGCCCGGTCGAGATGCTCACCGAGCGGGAGGAGATGCTGGCCCAGGCCGCTGAGCGGTTGGGCGTGCCCGTCGATCAGCTTCTGGTGGGGGCCGACAAGCGCATGGCCGAGATCAAGAGCCTTCGAGCCGAGCTGGCCGAACTGCGCCGGACGGCCTCGTCCGACCAGTCGGGAGACTTGGCCCAGCAAGCCGTCGATGGAGTGGTGGTGGCCGCCGTCGAGGGCGTGGATCGGGGCCAGCTGCGCGATCTTGCCATCGCCACCCGAGACCGACCCGGCGTGGACGCGGCGGTGCTGGGGGCGGCGCCCGACGGCGGCGGAGCGGCCCTGGTGGCCGCGGTGGCCGCCGACTGCGAGCTCAACGCCGGCGAGCTCATCGCCGAAGCGGCCGCCACCATCGGCGGCGGCGGCGGTCGAGACGCCAAACTGGCCATCGCCGGTGGCCGGGACCCCTCGCGGCTGGCAGAAGCCCTCGAGCAAGTGCGAGCTGCGGCTGGCATCGCGGGCTAGTGGTGGGTCGAGCGCTGGGAATCGACCTCGGCGAGCGCCGCATTGGCGTGGCGGTCTCCGATTCTGAGGGGCGGGTGGCCACCCCGTTGACCGTCATCAAGCGCTCTGGCAGCCGAAACCGAGACCATCAGAAGATCGCGGAGCTGGTCGACGAGTATGAGGCCGGTGCGGTAGTGGTGGGGCTCCCCCTGTCGCTGGACGGCGGGATCGGTCCGGCCGCCCTCGGTGCCCAGCACGAGGCCCAGCAACTGGAAGCAGCGCTGGGGGTGCCGGTGTTGACCCACGACGAGCGGTTGACCACGGTCATCGCCGAGCAGGCGCTGGCCGAGTCCGGGCTCAGCGGCAAGGCTCGCCGCCGCCGGGTCGACATGGTGGCGGCCTCGGTGATTCTCCAAGGTTGGCTTGATAGCACCAACTCGGAAGCACAACCATGAGAATCGACGCCTCACAGGGCTGGCTGGACTCCGCATGAGCACAGATGAGGATTGGGGCTGGTTGCCGCGAAGAACCTCTACCCTCACTCGGGTAATCATCCTGTTGGGCTTGATGGGCGTGGTTGTGCTGATCGCCACGCTGTTGATCAAGGGCTGGATCGACGATCGCCTCGACCCTCCGGGCGATGAGGGCCCCGAACTGGTGGTCAACGTCCCCCAAGGGGCGTCCATCAACGACATCGCCCGCATCCTCGAAGACGAGGGGGTGGTGGCCAACTCCACGGTGTTCCGCTACTACCTGCGCTATAAGGACGCCGGCGATTTCCAGGCCGGAAACTACGTCTTGAACGAGAACATGTCGGTGTGGCGGGCCAAAGACGTGCTGCTGGCCGGTCCCGACCCCGGTCCGGCTGTGGATGCCTTCAGGGTGGTGCTGCGCGAGGGCCTCACCCTGGCCCAGATACGAGACGAGCTGCTGGAACAGGTCCCCACCTTCGATGCCGAGGACCTGGCCGCGGCCATCGCCTTCCCACCGGTGCGCTCCGACTACCAGCCGGCGAACAGCACGTTGGAGGGGATGCTGTTTCCCGACACCTATCTGCTCGACGGGGCCACCGCTGAAGACGAGGCTGCCCTCGTCGTCCGTCTGATCCAGCAATTCGACTCGGTGGCTGCCGAGGTGGGCCTGAACACGGCCCCCGACACGGTGGGGGTGAGCTCCTACGAGGCAGTCATCGTGGCGTCGCTGATCGAAAAGGAGGCACTCATCGACGAAGACCGGGCCAAAATTGCCCGGGTGATCTACAACCGATTGGGCCTGGGCATGGAGCTTCAGATCGACGCCGCAGTGCGCTACGCGGTGGGCAAGCCGTCTGAGCCGCTGACCCTCGCAGACTTGCGGGTGGACAACCCCTACAACGTGTACAACCGAACCGGCTTGCCGCCTGGTCCCATCGCCGCTCCCGGACGGGCGTCGCTGGAGGCCGCGTTGAACCCCGACGATGGCTTCTGGCTGTTCTACGTCCGCACCGATGATCCAGGACCCGGTGCCCACACCTTCAGCAATACTTTCGAAGAACACGAGGCCGCGGTGGCCATCTGTCGGGAACGGGACTTGGGATGCTGATCCCCATCGGGCTGGAACCCGACGCCGAGGTCGCCGCCGGGGTGATCGGCTTTCCCGTTCGCCACTCCCTGTCTCCGACTATCTGCCAGGCCGCCTTCGATGAGCTGGGACTGGACTGGGTCTACGCCGCCTTCGAAGTCGCCCCAGGAGACGCCGGTCGGGCGCTTGACCACATGCGGGAGCGGGGCATGGCCGGTCTATCGGTGACCATGCCCCACAAAGCCGACGTGGCCGCCGCGGTAAACGAGCTGAGCCCCGCGGCCGCGGTATTGGGGGTGGTGAACTGCGTCGCCCGCGACGGCGACCGGCTCATCGGCCACAACACCGACGGCGCCGGGTTCTGCGACGCGCTGTTGGCCGAGGGGGTGGACCTGGCCGGGATCGGCTGCGCGGTCTTGGGCGCGGGCGGGGCTGCCCGGGCGGTGGTGGCCGAACTGGCCCGCCGGGGGGTCGGCGAGGTGGCAGTGATCGCCCGTCGGGCTGAGGCAGCCGCATCCGCCGCGGCGTTGGCCGGATCGGTGGGTACCACGGCCAGCCTGACCGACGTCGGGCAGTACCGCTTGGTGGTGAACGCCACCCCGGTGGGGATGGCTGAAACCGAGGGGGCCGGCAACCTGCCCCTTGATCCCGACCTCCTCCACGTCGGCCAGCATGTGGCCGAGTTGGTCTACAACCCGCTCCGGACTCCGCTGCTGGCCGAATGCCGACAGCGGGGTGTGGCCTCGTCCACGGGCGTGGGGATGCTGGTGTACCAGGCCGCTCACGCCGTTCGGATCTGGACCGGCGCGGAGCCCCCGGTGGATGCCATGACCGCCGCGGCCACCGCAGCGCTCAAGGGCAGATGAACCAGGCAGGCGCCGGTGCCGCGCGGGGGCGAATTCCATGAGCGAAGCAGCCATGGCGATTGCCGGGCTGGCCATCGGCTTCGTCGCCGGTCGGCGTCTTCTCCCGGTCCTCTGGAAGTTCCAAGTGCGCAACAGCCGATCTTTGCGGGTGCTGGTCACGGCGCTGACTGCACTGTCCCTAGGCATCGCGGGCGGCGTTCTGGGCACCACCTGGGATGTGGTCCCGGTGTGGGTGCTGTTCGTCGCCTTGGCGGGAGTCACCACGGTGGATCTGTTCCAGTACCGCATCCCCAACGCCATAGTGTTCCCCGCCGTTGCGGTACTGCTGTCGCTGATGACCCTCATCTCGCTGCTGCGACACCAGCCGGGGGCCATCGGGCAGGCGTGTGCCGCCGCCGGGCTCTATGGCGGCATCATGGCCATCCTGCACACCGCATCAGGGGGCAGCCTCGGGTGGGGTGACGTGAAGCTGGCTTTGCCGGTGGGTCTGGCGCTCGGATGGGTTGGATCTGGCTATGGCCAGTCGCTGCTGGCCGTGTTGATGGCCTTCGGTTTGGCCTCGGTTCTCGGGGCGGTCATGGGCGTCATCGTCTGGGGAATCCGCAAGTGGGGCATCGAACTCCTGCCCGACCCCCTGGCCGATCCCGACAACCCCCGCCCCACTGTCTTCCCGTTTGCCCCGTCCATGGCGGTCGCTGCCGCGGCCACCGTGCTGGCTGTTTATGCGGTGAACTGATCCCCGCCCCTTGATGCCGTTGCCGATAAGTGCTCTCAGGGCGACAGCAGCCCACTTGTAGTATCGCGTTGTGGAAAGTAGGCCCCATGTGGCCCTCATCGGGATGATGGGGTCGGGGAAGTCGACGGTGGGCCTTTGGCTGGCCCGCTCCGAGGGGCTTCGGTTTGTGGACCTCGACGCGGCGATCGAGGAGCGCGAAGGGCGCTCGATCTCTGAGATTTTCGCCGCGGACGGCGAGGAACGCTTCCGTGATATAGAGCAGGAAGTTCTGGCCCAATGTCTGGAATCTTCAGAGCAGCTGGTGGTCTCCTGCGGCGGAGGTGTTGTTCTGCGGCCCGAAAATCGGGCGCAGCTGAGAGACCGGGCATGGGTTTGCTGGCTGCGGGCCAGCATCGACACGCTGGGCCAGCGAGTGAGCTCCGGCGACAGCCGTCCGCTGCTGGGGGACGATCCAATCGCCGACCTCACGGCCATCAGCTCCGCCCGCTCGGATCTCTACACCGAGACGGCTCACGAGATAGTGGACGTGGACGGCCTGGAGGCTGAGCAGGTAGCAGAGCAGATCAGACGAGTCTGGCCCCGGCCGGTGGCGACCACATGACGGCCGAGACTGACCCCACCGACCCGATCCGGGTCCCCGTCGAGCTGGGGGAGCGGTCCTATGACGTCTGGGTCGGCCCCGGGGTTCGCCATCGCCTTCCCGAGGTAATTCCCCGCGAAGTGAGCCGGGTAGCAGTGGTCACCCAGGCCGCGGTGGCTGATGCTGGCATCACCGTGGACCCCGGTGTCGAGCACCGGGTGTTCATCACCGACAACGGCGAGCACATCAAAACGCTGGGCGCGGTAGAGGATCTGTGCCGGGAATTCGCCCAGTGGGGCCTCACCCGCCGCGACGCGGTGGTGGCCGTGGGCGGAGGTGCGGTCACCGATCTGGGTGGATTCGCCGCCGCGGTATACCACCGGGGCATCCGGGTGGTGTTCGTGTCCACCACCCTGTTGGGCCAGATCGACGCCTCGGTCGGGGGCAAGACCGGCGTGAACCTCCCCGAGGGAAAGAACTTGGTGGGCGCCTTCTGGCAGCCCACAGCAGTGCTGTGCGACACCGAGGCGCTCGACAGCCTGCCCCCCGAAGAGATGCGGTCGGGTCTGGGGGAGATGGCCAAGTACCACTTCATCGCCGACGCCAACCTTGATTCCCTGAACCTGCCTGAGCGCATCGCCCGGTGCGTGGAGATCAAAGCCGAGGTGGTGGCCGCCGACGAGCGAGAATCCGGCCGCAGAGCGGTGCTCAACTACGGCCATACCCTGGCCCACGCCCTGGAAGCCCACGGACAGTACGACCTCCGCCACGGCGAGGCGGTGGCGGTCGGCCTCGTCTACGCCGCCGAGCTGGCCCATCGCACCGGGCGCATCGACGCCCAGCGGGTGGCCGAGCACCGCCGAGTGGTCGGCGGCTACGACCTGTCTACCAGCCTGCCCGAAGGGGCTGATGCCGATGCCCTCGTCACCCTGTTCCAGCGCGACAAGAAGGCGGTGGACGGGGTGACCTTCATGCTGGACGGACCGGAGGGCATCCAACCCGTCGTTGGGCTGGAATCTGCCCTGCTGCGCGAAACACTGGAGGCCATTCGATGAGACGCATCTCCGTTGACCGGGAGGTTCCAAAATGAGCCAGTTGATCCTTCTCCTGTCAGGTCCGAACTTGAACCTGTTGGGCGATCGCGAGCCCGAGGTCTACGGCACCGACACCTTGGACGACCATGCGGCCACTGCGTCTGCCGCTGCCGATCGCCACGGGCTTTCCATAGAGCACCACCAGTCCAACGACGAGGCAACCCTGATCGACCACATCCACCAGGCCAGGGGCCGGTGCGCGGCCATCATCATCAACCCCGGCGCGTTCACCCACTATTCCTGGGCCATTCACGACGCTCTGGTGGCCTTCGAAGGCCCGGTGGTGGAGTTGCATCTGTCCAACCCCAACGCCCGAGAGCCTTGGCGCCACACCTCGGTGGTCAGCCCGGTGGCCACCGGCACCATCGTGGGCTTCGGCGGCCACGGCTACGAGCTGGCCGTCGAAGCGGTGACCGGGCTGCTGGCATGACCGACTCTCCAGTGCTCGTTCCCATGGACGTCGCCGGTCGGGCCGATCGGGTTCGGGCTTCGGCGGCCGACGCGGGTTGCGATGCCCTGCTGATCGCCAACCTGGTCAATGTCCGCTATCTCACCGGGTTCACCGGCTCGGCCGGACTGGCCTGGCTGGGGCCCGACGAGCTGGTGCTGGTAACCGACCGCCGCTACGACGAGCAGGCCGAGTCTGAAGCCAGCCAAGCCGGCGTGGACGTGCGGGTCGAGATCACCAACGACGCCCCCAAGGAGTTGCTGGCCGCGGCGGCCGGCGGCGTGGACCGCATCGGCTTGGAAGCGGCCTCGGTGAGCTGGGCCGATCAGCGGAAGTACACCGAGTGGTTCGGCGTTGAGCTGGTGCCGACCACCGGGGTGGTGGAGCGATGCCGTCAGACGAAAGACGACGGCGAGATCGACCGCATGGCGAAAGCCGCTGCCATAGCCGATGCCGCGTTGGCCGAAGTCCGACCCATGTTGGCCGGCGGGCCCACCGAGCAAGAGGTGGCGCTGGCGTTGGACAGCGCCTTTCGCCGCCGGGGGGCCGAGAAGAGCGCCTTCACCACCATCGTGGCCGCGGGCCCGAATGCCGCACTGCCCCACATCAGGCCCACCGACCGTCCGATCGGGTCGGGCGAGTTGGTGATCATGGACATGGGCGCGGTGGTGCACGGCTACCGGTCCGACATGACCCGGACAGTGGCCGTGGGCGAGCCCGATGCTTTAGCCCAGAGGGTGTTCGACACCGTGAGGGAGGCCCAGCAACTCGGAGTGGAGCAGGTGGCCGTCGGAGCGCCCATCTCAGAAGTGGACAAGGCCTGTCGGGAGCGCATCGGCGCCGACGGCTGGGGCGACGCCTTTGTCCACGGCACCGGCCATGGGGTAGGTCTCGACATCCACGAGCAGCCGTGGGTGCGGGCCACCGCCACCGAGCTGCTGGAGGTGGGCCAAGTGATCACGGTGGAGCCCGGCGTGTACCTGCCCGGCTTCTGCGGGGCCCGGGTGGAGGACACCGTGGTGGTCACCGCAGACGGCCCCCGGCGATTGACCCATTCGCCCAAGACTCTCGCTGTGGCCTGAAGGGGATAGGGCGGGGTCTACGGCTGTCCACTGTGGCCTGAAGGGGCAGGGTAGGCCAGACTTTGGCAATGCCCACGATCACCACCAACGACCTCAAGAACGGCATGACGCTGAACCTCGACGACGGCCTGTTCAACGTGGTCGAGTTCCAGCACGTCAAGCCGGGAAAGGGCGGAGCGTTCGTGCGCACAACCCTGAAGAACGCCCGCACCGGCGCCGTGCTCGACCGCACATTCCGGGCGGGCGAGAAGGTGGAGCGAGCCAACATCGACCGCCGGGAGATGCAATATCTGTACTCCGACGGCGAAAGCTACGTGTTCATGGACAGCGAGACCTACGAGCAGCTCCATGTGGGCGCCGACGTGCTGGGCGACGCGGTGAACTACCTGGTGGAGAACAACTCGGTGATCCTCGGCATGTTCGGCACCGAGATCGTGGGCACCGACCTGCCTGCCGCAGTGGAGCTGGACATCACCCAGACCGAGCCCGGCGTCCAGGGCGACCGGGTGTCGGGGGCCACCAAGCCGGCCACTTGCCAGACCGGCCTGGTGGTGCAGGTGCCCCTGTTCTTGAACCCGGGCGAGCGGATCAAGGTGGACACCCGCAGCGGCGAGTACATCAGCCGGGCGTGAGCGTCCCGGCTTGCTTGGCGCCTCCTCGGTGACATATGACCTCGTCCGATCCGCTGGTTGCCGGGTCCCAGCGCCGCCAAGTGAGGGAGCGGGCCTTGGGGCTGCTCTATGAGGCCGAGACCAAGGGCGTGGACATGGCCGAGCTGCTGGCCGCCCAGGAACTGCCGCTCGATCCCTACGCCCACACCCTGGTCACCGGCGTGGCGTACCACCAGGGCGACATCGATGCCCTCCTAGAGGAGCTGTCCGACCGCTGGCCGGTGTCGCGCATGCCCGCGCTCGACCGGGCCATCCTGCGCATGGCCAGCTTCGAGTTGTCTCACAGCACCGACATCCCCATCGCCGTGATAATCAACGAGGCGGTGGAGCTGGCCCACGACTATTCCACGCCTTCTTCGGCGGGGTTCATCAACGGCCTGTTGTCGCAGGTCGCCACCATGGTCCGGCCTTCTGAGGGCGAACAAGAGGACGAATAGAAATACCATCCCCGAACTGCACACCGGTCGGTGTATAGTTCCCGAAACACCCGTGAAGTGGGTCCGGCGAGGCCCATACGGACATGGAGGAAACTGAGTTTGGCTGAACGCGAGCGCCGGCGAACGCCCCCGTATGGGGGCGTTTTCATTGCCCGCACCCGGGTCATGGAGGCCGAAGACATCAAGAGGGCCACCTGGCGCATGGCCCACGAGATCATCGAGCGCAATCACGGCCTCGAAGGCGTAGTGCTCGTGGGTTTGCAGACCGGAGGGGTGTGGCTGGCCGCAGACATCGCCAGTGCCCTCAATGAGATCGAAGGAGTCGAGCCTCCCTTGGGCACCCTGGACGTGGCCTTCCATCGCGACGACATCGGCTTGCGCCCATTGCTGCCGGAGGCGCCCACCAAGATTCCGTTCAATCTCGACGGCCAAGCAGTGGTGATCGTCGACGACGTGCTGTACACCGGCCGGACCATCCGGGCCGCGCTCGACGCGCTGAACAGCTACGGAAGGCCGCGGACGGTGCAGTTGGCGGTGATGGTGGACCGAGGTCATCGGGAACTGCCCATCCGCCCCGACTTCGTGGGCAAGAACCTGCCCACTCGCCGCGACGAGATGGTGGATGCCCACCGCGACGGCATCGACCTCGGGGAGATTGTCAAATGAAGCACCTTCTCTCGATCAATGATCTCGGTGCTGAGGGTATCGATGAGGTGTGCCGGTTGGCCGACCACTTCACGGAAGTGTCGCAGCGGCCCATTCCCAAGGTTCCCGCCCTGCGGGGCAAGACGGTGGCCATGCTGTTCTATGAGGACTCCACTCGGACCCGGCTCTCGTTCGAGGTGGCGGCTCGGCGCCTCTCCGCAGACGTCATGGGCTTCAGCGTGTCGGCCTCTTCGGTCAACAAGGGGGAGTCGGTGCGCGACACCGTGGCCACTGTTTCGGCCATGGGTCCCGATGCCATTGTCGTTCGCCACCGGTCGGCGGGAGTGCCCCAGCAGACCGCGGCCTGGACCCATGCCAGCGTGATCAACGCGGGGGACGGCTGGCATGAGCACCCCACCCAGGCGTTGCTCGATTGCTACACAATCCGCGATCGGCTGGGATCGGTGGCCGGTCGGCGCATTGTCATCGTGGGCGACATCAAGCACTCCCGGGTGGCCCGCTCTTGCGTGATGGCGTTCACCGCGCTGGGGGCGAAGGTCACGCTGGTGGCGCCTCCTACCCTGTTGCCTCCGGAGGTGGGTTCGTGGCCGGTGGACATCAGCTTCAGCCTCGACGCCGTGCTCAGTGACTGCGACGTGGTGTACGGGCTGCGGGTGCAGAAAGAGCGCCAGTCTGAGGCCCTGCTGCCCTCGCTACGGGAGTACACCGCCCAGTGGGGGCTCACGGTGGCTCGCGCCGCCCGCCTGCATCCCGACGCGCTGGTTATGCACCCCGGCCCGGTGAACCGGGGTGTGGAGATCGCCCCCGAGGTACTGGATCAGCCCAATGCCACCCTTAATGAGCAGGTGCGTCACGGCGTGGCGGTGCGGATGGCCGTCCTCTATCTGCTGTTGGCCGCCGATCCTGATCTGCGCCCCGAGGGGGCCGGCACATGAGCCCCGAAGGAAAGCCCCAATGAACACAGTGATCAAGGGCGGATTGGTCATCGACCAGACCGGAGAGCGCAACGCTGATGTCGTGGTCGAAGACGGGCTGGTTGTCGCGGTCGGTCCCGATCTGTCTGGCGATGAGGTCTTGGACGCTTCGGGCTGTGTGGTGGCCCCCGGCTTCGTGGATATCCACGCCCATTTGCGCCAGCCCGGCGCCGAGGAGGCCGAGACCATTGAGACCGGGAGCTGGGCCGCGGTTCGGGGCGGGTACAGCGCGGTGGTGGCCATGCCCAACACCAACCCGCCCATCGACTGCGCCGCCGTGGTCCAGGAGGTGCTGGCGCTGGGGCGCCTGGCCCCGTGCGACGTGTACACCTCTGGGGCCATCACCGTTGGCCGCAAAGGCGAGCAGCTGGCCCCCATGGCCGAGATGGCCGCGCTGGGGGTGCGGCTGTTTACCGACGACGGCAGAGGGGTCCAAGAGGCCGGGCTCATGCGCCGGGCCATGGAATACGCCGCGGGGCTGGGAGTGGTGCTGGCCCAGCACTGCGAGGTTGATTCTCTGGCCGCGGGGGGCCACATGCACGAGGGGGAGTGGTCCAGCCGCCTGGGCATTCCCGGTGTGCCTGCCGAGGCCGAGGAGCTCATGGTCATGCGGGACATCGCCCTCAGCCGCTTCACCGGCGCCCCCATCCACTTCCAACACCTGTCCACCCGGGGCTCCATCGCCATGGTGCGGGCCGCCCGTGAGGCCGGGGTGGAGGTCACCGCCGAGGCCGCCACCCACCATTTCACCCTCACCGACGAGGCTTGCGCCTCCTACGACCCGGTGTTCAAGGTCAACCCGCCCCTGCGTCCGGCTGATGATCGAGACGCGGTGCGCGAGGGTCTGGCCGACGGGGCCGTCGATGCCATCGCCACCGACCACGCCCCCCATTCTCCTGATACCAAGGAGATGCCCTTCGACCAGGCGCCACCGGGAATGCTCGGTTTGGAGACTGCCTTGGCTTTGGCACTCACCGAGCTCAACTTGCCCTTGGCCGAGGTGGTGGGGCTGCTCACCTGGCAACCCGCTGCCATCGCCGGTCTGGAGGGAGTACACGGGGCGCCGATCGCGCCCGACGGGCCGGCCAACCTGTGCGTATTCGACCCCAACGAGACATGGACTGTCGATCCCGACGCCCTGGCCAGCCGCTCCCGCAACACCCCTTACGCCGGACGCCAAGTGCGCGGCCGGGTTCGCCACACCATTGTCGGCGGCCGCCCGGTGCTGGTCGACCAGGAGATGCGGCCATGACCCGGCTGGTGCGGGCATCGGCTTTGGAGGCCACGCCATGATCCGCGAGGCGGCATTGGTGCTCAGCGACGGGGAGGTGTTCGAGGGAGAGGCCATAGGCGCGGAGCCGCCCAACGGGGTCACCTCCGGCGAGGTGGTCTTCAACACCGTGCTGACCGGTTATCAGGAGGTGATCACCGATCCGTCCTATGCCGGACAGATCATCACCTTCACCTACCCCCACATCGGCAACTACGGGGTCAATCCCGTCGATCACGAGAGCCGCCGTCCGTTCTGTCGAGGGGTGATCGTGCGGGACATGGCCCGCCGCCGCTCCAACTGGCGCTCGACCGGCGATCTTGAGGCCTTCATGGTCGATCAGGGCATTGCCGGGCTGGCCGGGGTGGACACCAGGCGGCTCACCACCCACATCCGCGACGCCGGCGCCATGCCCGGCGCCTTCGGGACCGCCTCAGAGTCCGATCTGCGGGCTGCGGCCGCGGCCGAGCCCGGCACCGATGGAGTCGACCTGGTGGCCACGGTCACCCGCCCCGAGTCGGAGTACTTCGCCACCACCCGAGATGACCGCAAGCCGCCCCACCGGGTGGTGGCCCTGGATTTCGGGCTCAAAGCCACCATCGTCCACCACCTGCGGACCATCGCCCACGTGGAGGTGGTACCAGCCCACACTGCCGCGGCCGACATTTTGGCCCTGCGGCCCGACGGGGTGTTCTTGTCCAATGGCCCTGGCGATCCCACCGCCGTCGTGGGCGCGGTCGACACCATCTCGGGCCTGTTGGGCGAGGTGCCGATCTTCGGCATCTGCCTGGGCCACCAGTTGCTGGCCGCCGCGTTGGGCGGGGAGACCTACAAGCTCCCCTTCGGCCACCACGGGGGCAACCACCCGGTGCGCAACCTGGCCACCGGCGCGGTGGAGATCACCAGCCAGAACCACAACTTCTGCGTGGCCGACAGCTCCATTCCCGGTGCCGACATCACCCACATCAACCTCAACGACCACACCGTGGAGGGATTGCGCTGCCGCGATCTGCCCGCGTTCAGCGTGCAATACCACCCCGAGGCTGGTCCCGGCCCCCACGACTCCCGGTATCTGTTCGCCCAATTCGACGATCTCATGGCCGGCCTCCCGGCCCCGGCGACCAGTCCGGCTCAGGGGCGTCTGATCGAGGGGCTGGGCCATGCCTAAGAGGACCGACATCGAGTCGATCCTTTTGATCGGATCGGGTCCTATCGTGATCGGCCAGGCCTGCGAGTTCGACTACTCCGGCACCCAGGCCTGCCGGGTGCTGCGCGACGAGGGCTACCGGGTGGTGCTGGCCAACTCCAACCCGGCGACCATCATGACCGACCCCGAGTTCGCCGACGCCACCTACGTGGAGCCCCTCAGCGCCGACGTGCTCACCGGCATCATCCACCGAGAGCAGCCCGACGTCTTGCTGCCCACCCTGGGCGGGCAGACTGCCCTGAACCTGGCCATGGAGCTGATCGAGTCGGGGGTGGTCGACAAGTACGGGGTCGAGGTGATCGGCGCCAATCAGAACGCCATCTCCACGGCCGAGGACCGGGCCAAGTTCCGCCAGGCCATGATCGACATCGGGTTGCCCGTGCCCCCCTCGGCCACTGCCCACACCCTGGACGAGGCGATGCAGGTCATGGAGCGCATCGGGCTGCCGGTGATCATCCGCCCGGCCTACATCCTGGGCGGCACCGGAACCGGCATCGCCCACACTCCTGAGCAGGGCCGGGAGATGGCCGCCCAGGGCTTGGCGGCCAGCCCCATCAGCGAGATCCTCATCGAGCAGTCGATCGCCGGCTGGAAGGAATACGAGCTGGAGGTGATGCGCGACCGGGCCGACAACTGCGTGGTGGTGTGCACCATCGAGAACCTCGACCCCATGGGGGTCCACACTGGCGACTCCATCACCGTTGCCCCGGCCCAGACCCTGTCGGATGTGGAGTACCAGGTGCTGCGGGACGCGGCCTTCGCCTGCATCCGCCGGGTGGGAGTGGAAACCGGGGGCTCCAACATCCAGTTCGCGGTGAACCCCGACAGCGGGGAGTTCGTGATCATCGAGATGAACCCGAGGGTCTCTCGGTCCTCCGCGCTGGCCTCCAAGGCCACCGGCTTCCCCATCGCCAAGATCGCGGCCCGCCTGGCAGTGGGCTACACCCTCGATGAGATTCCCAACGACATCACCGAGAAGACCCCGGCCTGTTTCGAGCCGGTCATCGACTATGTGGTCACCAAGGTGCCCCGGTGGGCGTTCGAGAAGTTCTCCGGGGTGTCGGGGGTGCTCAATACCCAGATGCAGTCGGTGGGGGAGGTCATGTCCATCGCCCGCACCTTCACCGAGTCGCTGCAAAAGGGACTGCGCTCGCTGGAATTGGGCCGCCACGGCCTCAACGCCGATCCGGGCGAGGCCGCCTACGACCCCCTCACCGACGAGGAGCTTCTGGCCGCGGCCGCGGTGCCCACCCCTGAGCGGATCTTCCAGATCGAGGCCCTGCTGCGGCGGGGGCGCACGGTGGCTGAGATTTTCGAGGCCACCAAGGTGGACCCGTGGTTCTGCGATCAGCTTCTCCAGATCACCGAGGAGCGGGCTGCGCTGACCGAGTGCGGCTTCGAGGCCATGGACTCCCGAGCGTGGAAGCGGGCCAAGCAGTTCGGGTTCTCCGACGAGCAGCTCGGCTATCTCTGGAACGTGCCGGCCGCCGAGGTCCGGTCGGCTCGTGTCGCCGCCGGAGTGGAGGCCACGTTCAAGACGGTGGATACCTGCTCGGCCGAGTTCGAGGCCGAGACCCCGTACCACTACTCCACCTATGAGGACGTCAGCGAGGTCGAGCCCTCCGATCGGGCCAAGGTGATCATCTTGGGGTCGGGTCCCAATCGGATCGGCCAGGGGATCGAGTTCGACTACTGCTGCGTCCACGCCTGCTTCGCGCTGTCGGAAGCCGGCTACGAGACCATCATGGTCAACTGCAACCCGGAGACGGTGTCCACCGACTACGACACCAGCGACCGCCTGTATTTCGAGCCCCTGACCGAAGAGGACGTCCTCAACGTGATCGACGCCGAGCTCCGGTCGTCGCAGATCGCGGGCGGCCCCGGCATTGCCGGGATCGTGGTGTCGCTCGGCGGCCAGACGCCGCTCAAGCTGGCCGGTATGCTGCCCGACGGACTGGTGGTGGGCACGAGCCCCGAGAGCATCGATCTGGCCGAGGACCGGGAGCGGTGGAATGCCCTGTGTGCCCGCCTCGACATCCCCCAGCCGGCCGGGGGCATCGCGGCCACCACCGACGAGGCCCTGGCGGTGGCCGACCGCATCGGCTACCCCGTGCTGGTGCGGCCCTCCTATGTGCTGGGGGGCCGGGCCATGGTGATCGTCTACACCGACGACGATCTGCGAGACGCCATGGCCGAGATGGCCGCCTCCGGCTCGTTGGGCCGGGAGGGAGGGCTGTCGGCTGAGCGGCCGGTGCTGATCGACCGCTTCTTGGAGGACGCCACCGAGGTGGACGTGGACGCCATCCGAGACATGTACGGAGAGGTGCTCATCGGCGGGGTGATGGAGCACGTGGAGGAGGCCGGCGTCCACTCGGGCGATAGCGCCTGCATGCTGCCGCCGGTCCACCTCTCCGAGGCCACCGTGGCCCTGCTGGAGCGCCACGTGAAGGACATCGCCCGCGCGTTGGACGTGGTCGGGCTCATCAACGTGCAGTTCGCGGTCAAGCAATACGGCATCGGCGCGGCCGACCAGGTGTTCGTGCTGGAGGCCAACCCCCGGGCGTCTCGTACCGTGCCGTTTGTGGCCAAGGCCACCGGGGTTCCCTTGGTGAAGGTGGCCACCCGGGTCATGATGGGCGCCAGCCTGGCCGACCTGCGCCAAGAGGGGCTGCTGAGGCGTCGGGCCAGCGGCGACCACATCTCGGTGAAGGAGGCGGTCCTGCCGTTCAGCCGATTCCCCGAGGCCGACGCCATCTTGGGGCCGGAGATGAAGTCCACCGGCGAGGTCATGGGCATCGACCTGCGCCCCGGCCTGGCCTTCGCCAAAAGCCAGATCGCCGCGGGGGCCCCGCTGCCCAGCTATGGCACGGTGCTGATGTCGATGGCCGACCGGGACAAACCGGCCGGGGTGGAGATGGCCCAGGTGTTCACCAGCCTGGGCCTGACCGTGGCGGCCACGTCGGGCACTGCGGCGGCGCTGTCCGACGCCGGCGTTCCGGTGTCGGAGGTGGTGGCCAAAGTGGGCGAGGCAGGCACCGACGTGGTGGAGCTGATCGACAGCGGTCGGGTGAGCCTGGTGGTCAACACCCCGAGGGGCCGGGGATCGCGGGCCGATGGCGACCACATCCGCCGGGCGGCCAGCCGCAACCGGGTGCCGCTTTTGACCACCGCCTCAGCCGGTTTGGCCGCTGCCGACGGCATGGCCGACTGGGCCCGCCACCAGCTGCGAGTCCGGACCCTTCAGGAGTACCACCGCGGGGTGACCAGCGATCAGCTGGCTCTCGATCTGTGAGCTCAACTCGATGAGACGGGGCGAACCGAAGCCGGCGTTAGAAACTGCTATCGGCTCGGTTCGGTTGTCCAACCCGGTGATGACCGCCTCGGGCACGGTGGGCCACGGAACCGAGTTGGCCCGCTATCTGGATCTCTCCGAACTGGGCGCGGTGGTGGTCAAGTCTCTCGCCCCCTATGAGTGGCCCGGCAACCCCCCGCCTCGGGTCCACCCGATTCCCGCGGGGATGATCAACAGCGTGGGCCTGCAAGGCCCCGGCCTGCCCCGATGGCTGGCCGAGGAGCTGCCGGTGCTGGCCGAAGCCGGCGCCCGGGTAGTGGCATCGATCTGGGGGCGCACCCTGGACGACTACGCGGCCGCCGCCGACCTGCTGGCGACCGCCGGCAGCCCGGCGATGGAGGCGGTGGTGGCAGTGGAGGTCAACGTCTCCTGTCCCAACCTGGAGGATCGAGGGCGCATGTTCTCGCACTCCGCGGCCATGACCCGGGCCGCGCTGACGGCTACCGAAGCCTGTGGCCTTCCCCGGTGGGCCAAGCTCAGCGCCACCGGCGACCTGGTGGAGATTGCCGGCGCTGCGGTGGACGGCGGTGCCTCGGCCCTCACCCTGATCAACACCCTGCTGGGCATGGTGATCGACACCGAGGCCCGCAAACCCCTGCTCGGAGCCGGCGGGGGAGGAGTGTCGGGCCGGGCTATGGGCCCGGTGGCGGTGAGATCGGTCTTCGATGTGTACGCCGCCCTGCCCGACGTGCCCATCATCGGAGTGGGGGGCATCGCCTCGGGCGCCGATGCGGTGGAGATGATTATGGCCGGCGCCTGTGCGGTGCAGGTGGGCACCGCCACGTTCGCCGACCCCCGGGCCCCGGCCAAGGTCCTGAGGGAACTGGCCCGCTGGTGCACTGCCCACGGCATCAGTCGATTGGACGATCTGATTGGAGCAGCCCATGAGTAAGACAACGCGCGATCCCCGCTTGGCCATCGTGTTAGACGTGGACGATCTGAATTTCGCCTGTTTGATGGCCGATGCCGTTCACCCCTGGATGGGAGTGGCCAAAGTTGGGCTCGAGCTGTTCGCCGCTGCCGGACCAGACGTGGTTCGGGCGATGAGCGATCGGGGCTACGAGGTATTCGCCGACCTCAAGTTCCATGACATTCCCACCACAGTGGGCCGGGCCGCGGCGAAGGTGGGCCGAACCGGAGCCCGCTGGCTCACCGTCCACACCGTCGGCGGGGCCGACATGCTGCGGGCCGGGGTGGAGGGTCTGGCCGAAGGCAGCGACGGTGCCGCCCAAGTTTTGGGAGTGACCATTCTGACCAGCGACGCCGACCGGTCCCGGGGTGTGCTTGAAGAGCGGGTGGCGCTAGCCCAAGATGCCGGTTGCGGTGGCGTCATCTGCTCAGCCGCCGATATCGGAGTGGTCAATGAAGTCGCGCCTGAGCTGAAGCGCGTGGTGCCCGGCATCCGGCTCCCCGACTCGAGTCACGACGATCAGGCCAGTGTGGCTACGCCTGCGGCGGCCATCGCCGCGGGGGCCTCGATCCTGGTTGTCGGCCGGACAGTGACCGCCGACGTTCAAGGATTGACCATTCACTCAGATCATCTGGCCAAGGCGCTGGCCGAAATGGCCGACAGAGCCCGGCTGGTCGCGACCGGCATCAGCCATCTGTAGCCACAACTTCCCCAATATCCCCAACAAGACTTGCAGGTCAAACTACAATGGTGTAATGGCAGGACCCCCACAACTGACAGCAGAACAGCGCCAAGCGGCGTTGGCCAAGGCTGGCGAGGTGCGCCGCAAGCGGGCCGAAGTCAAAGCCATGCTCAAGATGAGGTCAATTTCGCTTTCCGACCTGCTCGAACAGGCGGAAACCGATGAGGTGGTCGCCGGAACCAAAGTGCTCGCCGTCCTGGAATCCCTTCCAGGCATGGGCAAGGTTCGGGCCCGCAGGATGATGGACGAGATCGGCATTGCCGACAGCCGTCGCATTCGCGGGCTGGGCGACCAGCAACGGGCCTCGTTGCTGGCGCGCTGCGGCGACTAGATCAACCTCTGATAATCGTGCTGTCCGGCCCCGGTGGGGTCGGTAAAGGGACAATCGCGGCTGCTCTTGTGGCCGCAGATCCCAAATTATGGCTGAGTCGCTCGTGGACCACGCGTGCCCGTCGTCCCGGCGAGCCGGAAACGGCCTATGTGTTTGCCGACGAGGCTGAGTTTCGGGCCAAGGCCGCCGAGGGGGGCTTTGTAGAATGGGCGGAGATCGCCGGCAACCTCTACGGAACCCCTCAGCCTGATGCCCCGGCCGGTTGCGACGTGTTGTTGGAGATCGATGTCCAAGGCGCGGCCCAGGTGCGGGAGAACCGTCCCGAAGCCCTGTGCATTTTCGTCGAGGCGCCTTCGGCCGCCGAGCAGGAATCCCGTCTGCGGGGCCGGGGCGATCCCGAGAGCCACATCGCCAAGCGGCTGGCCCTGGCCGACTCCGAGCGAATCCTGGCGTATGAGCTCAATGCGGTTCACGTCGTCAACGACAGCCTCGCTGAGGCGGTGGCCGCAATCGGCGCTCTTATCGAAGAAGCCCGCCAAGAGCGGTGTGACAATGACGATTAAGTCAGCCCGTCCTGATATCATTTACCCGCTCTCCCCAGACTCTTGGGAAGAAGGCTGCACGCAATAGATGGCTCGCCAGAAAAGGGCTGCACAGATGTCTGAACAGCACGACACCATGATGTATCCGACCATCGAGGAGCTCTTGGGCCGTACCGACTCCAAGTTCCGCCTGGTGACTCTGGGAGCACTGCGGGCCTGTCAGATCAACTCCTATTTCGGCCAGCTTGGCGAGGGATTGGGCGCCATGGTCCCACCCCAGGTGCTGACCATGTCGCGCAAGCCCCTGTCCATCGCCTTCGAGGAGATCGCGTCCGACAAGATCATCGCCACCGATCCTCCAGAGGTCACCGAAGAGGAGGCTTTGGCCGACTCTATGATCCCCACCGGCGAAGCCAATCTCGAGCAGGCCGATCTGGACGACGCTGGTGCAGACGGGGCCGATCTGGACTCAGCGTCCTGACAAACCCATGAATTCGCTCGCCGGCAAGCGAATCGTGCTGGGCGTGAGCGGGGGGATCGCGGCGTACAAGGCAGTAGAGGTCTGCCGTCGGCTGATGGACGCCGGTGCTCACGTGGCTCCGGTGCTCACCAAGGGTGCCACCCGGTTCGTGGGCCGGGCCACCTTCGACGCGCTGGCCTCCGAGCGCACCCAGATGAGCCTGTTCGACGAGGACGACCCCATTCCCCACACCACTTTGGGCCAGACGGCCGACTGCGTGGTCGTCGCCCCGGCCACCGCCCGGGTGATCGGCGCCTATGCCGCGGGCATAAGCTCCGACCTGCTGACCGCCACCCTCATCGCCACCCGGGCCCCCGTGGTTATCTGCCCGGCCATGCACACCGAGATGTGGGAGCACCCGGCCGTGGCCGACAACATCGCCACCCTGGTCGAGCGGGGTGTCCACATAGTGGGGCCGGAATCGGGTCGCCTGGCGGGAGGCGACGAGGGCGCTGGAAGGCTCAGCTCGCCGGAAGACATTGTGGCCGGCGTGACCCAAGTGCTAGGTGCCGGCCGCGGACTTCAAGACATGGCTGGCCTGTCGGTGGTGGTCACCGCGGGAGGCACTAGGGAGCCCATCGACCCGGTGCGCTTTATCGGCAACCGTTCCTCGGGCAAGCAGGGGTATGCCTTTGCCGACGAGGCCGCCGGCCGAGGGGCCGAGGTGACCATCGTCTCCACCGTGGACCGCCCTGGACCATCGGGCGCGACCGTGGTGAGAGTTGACACCGCAGAGGAGATGGCCGTGGCTACCACGAAGGCGGCGGCAAACGCCGATGTGGTGATCATGGCGGCGGCGGTGGCCGATTTCCGCCCGGTCGACCCGGCCGGAGTGAAGCTCAAAAAGCGCGACGGGGTTCCGGCTATCGAACTGGAGCCCACCGCCGACATCTTGGCCGCGCTGGGGGCGTCCAAGCCCAGGGGCCAGATACTGGTGGGATTCGCCGCTGAAACCTGCGATGTGGCCGACAACGCCGCGGCAAAGCTCAATGGCAAGGCCGCCGACTACATCGTGGCCAATGACGTGACGGCCGACAACGCCGGCTTCGCCCATGACACCAACGAGGTGCTGGTGCTAGCTTCAGACGGCCGAATTCACCCGGTCGGCCTGCGCTCCAAGCGCCAGGTGGCCCAAGCAGTGCTCGACCTCGTGGTGGCCGATCGAGACGCCCGAGCAGGCAAGCAGGAGAACCAATGAGCCAATGGTCAAACACCCGTTACCGGTTCACGTCTGAGTCGGTCACCGGTGGCCACCCCGACAAGATCGCCGATCAGATTTCCGACGGGGTGCTGGATGCCCTGCTCAAGGTGGACACCGGCTGCCGGGTGGCGTGTGAGACCCTGGTGACCACCGGTCTGGTGGTGGTGGCCGGGGAGATATCCACCGAGGGCTACATCGACATCCCCCGCGTGGTGCGCGACACCATCACCGGGATCGGTTACGACCGGGAGGACTACGGGTTCGACGGCAACACCTGCGGCGTGATGGTGTCCATCGACGACCAGTCGCCCGACATTGCCCAGGGAGTGGACCGGCTCGACCCGCTGGAGCAGGGCGCCGGCGACCAGGGGATGATGTTCGGCTTCGCCTGCGATGAGACCCCCGAGCTGATGCCCCTGCCCATCCACATCGCCCACCGGATGGTGGAGCGCCTGACCGAGGTTCGCCGCTCGGGGTGTGTGCCCTACCTGCGGCCCGACGGCAAGAGCCAGGTGACCTTCGAGTACGAGGGCACCAGGGCAGTGGGCCTGACCACCGTGCTGATGTCGGCCCACCACCGCGACGGGACCGATCTGGCGGAGATGAAAGACGATCTCAAAGAGCAGGTCATCGACCCGGCGGTTCCCGAGCAGTTCCGCGACGACGACTACGAGGTGCTGGTCAACCCCACCGGCAAGTTCGTGAGGGGCGGTCCGGTGGCCGACGCCGGGCTGACCGGGCGCAAGATCATCGTGGACACCTACGGGGGCATGGCCCGCCACGGCGGGGGTGCCTTCTCCGGCAAGGATCCCAGCAAGGTGGACCGCTCCGCGGCCTACGCCGCCCGCTGGGTGGCCAAGAACGTGGTGGCCGCCGGCGCGGCCTCCCGCTGCGAGGTGCAGGTGTCCTACGCCATCGGCATCGCCCGCCCGGTGTCGGTGATGGTGGAGACCTTCGGCACCGAGACGGTGGACCCGGCCAAAATCAGCCACGAGGTGAACGAGATCTTCGATTTGCGGCCCGCAGCCATCACCCGAGACTTGGAGCTGCTCCGGCCCATCTACGCCCAGACCGCAGCCTATGGCCATTTCGGGCGCAGCCCCGACAGCACGTTCACCTGGGAGCGCACCGACCGGGTAGACGACCTCCGCTCCGCCCTGGGCCTCTAGCAGCCTTGGCCTTTTGAACGTTCGGGTTCTGACCGACGTTGTTGCCGTAGACCGCGAGTTCACGTATTCGGTTCCCGAGGGCTGGGCCGACGACCCCCGGTTCGGGGTGGGGGCCATGGTTCGAGTGGTGCTGCACGGTCGCCGGGTGGGGGGCTGGATCACCGAGGTGGGCGTGGAGTCCCCCGAAGGGGTGAAGCTCACCCCGCTGGCCAAACTCAGCAGTTTGGGACCCGACCGCAGTCTCATCGACTTGAGCGAATGGGCGGCCTGGCGCTGGTCTGGTCGGCGGGCCCACTTCTTGCGGACCGCTTCGCCTCCCCGAGTGGTGGCTGAGCTTCCCCGGCCGTCGCGCTCCCGCATGGTGTCTTCGGGCGATCATGCCGATCTGTTCGAGGGGGAGGGTGCCACCCTGCGCCAAGGGCCCGCAGACGACCCGCTGCCCATCGCACTGGCCGCCGCGTCCCGAGGCCAGGCGCTGATCTTGATGCCCGACCACAACCGGGCTGATGAGCTGACCAGGCAGTTGACCAGGGAAGGGGCATGGGCGGTTAGATACCCGGATGGCTGGGCCGCGGCCGCCGCGGGGGCCACTGTCATCGGCACAGTGTCGGCCGCGTGGGCGCCGGCGCCGGATTTGGCCGCGGTGTTGGTGATCGATGAGCACGACGAGTCGTACCGCTCGGAGTCGGCCCCCACATGGAGCGGTCGGGATGTTGCCATCGAGCGGGCCCGACGAGCGGGCGTGCCCTGCGTGCTGATGTCGGCGGTGCCCAGCCTGGAGGCGCTGCGGTCCCGGCCGGTGATGCGCCCATCGCGGGATGTCGAGCGGGCCAGTTGGCCGCTGGTAGAGGTGGTGGACCGCCGCGGTGAGGACCCGGGGCGGGCCGGCCTCTATTCCCCGAAGCTGGTTCAGGCACTGCGCGACGGCAACCAGGCGGCCTGCGTGTTGAACCGTCGGGGCCGGGCCCTGCTGCTGGCCTGTCACCTGTGCGGCGAGTTGGCCGTCTGCACCGAATGCGGTTCGTCGATGCGCCAGACCGACGACAAGCAGTTGGTGTGCCGTGCTGCCGGCCATGTCCGCCCCATCGTGTGCCCGGAGTGCGGCAGCACCAAGATGCGCAACCTGCGAGTCGGGGTCAAGCGGGTCCGCGAGGAGGTGGAGGCGCTGGTTCGCACGCCGGTGGCCGAGGTCACCAGCAGCGGGTATCTCGGCCCGCCCACCGCCCGAGTGGTGGTCGGCACCGAGGCGGTGCTGCACCTAGGCCGCCCGTTCGACGTGGTCTCCTTCTTGGAATTCGACCAAGAGCTGCTGGCCCCCCGATTCCGAGCTCGGGAGCAGGCCCTGGCCCTCATCGCCCGAGCTGCCCGAATCGCCGGCCCCCGCGACGATGGGGGAAAGATCGTGCTGCAAACCCGTCTGCCCGACGACCCCGTCGTGCAGGCTGCGCTCCGGGCCGATCCGGCGCTGTTGGCCCGCGCCGAGCGAGATCGCCGCCATGAGCTGAGCCTGCCTCCCTACGGGGCCATTGCCGTGGTCTCCGGCCCGATGGCCGGGGAGTTCATGGAGCGCTTCGGCACCCCGCTGGGCGTCCAGATCGCCCCTGACCTCGGTGGGCAATTCTTCCTGCGGGCCCCCGACTACGACACCCTCTGCAACGCTCTCGCCTCAGTGGAGCGCCCCTCTGGCCGCCTCCGCATCGACGTCGACCCCATCAGAGCGATCTAGTCGCGGTTGCGACCCTCCAAGGTCGAAATCCGCTCCCCATCGTCCTTTAGCCTGTCATTGGTGCGCTCGGTGGAGCGATTCAATCTGGCCTCAAGGCTGTCGAGGCGATGCTCGATGCGTCGCAGATAGAAGCCGAGGATGCTGACAATGCTCGCCCCATAAACGCTCAGCATGACAGTTGTGGTGACATCCATATTCGTTTGTCTTTCCTGCTGGATGCGCCTCGGGGGAAGCCTTCTCACTGTAGCCCAGGGACACGAAAATTTGTCTCAGGTTTGCGGCCGAATCTCCAGGATTCGGTAGCCCCGGCGGGAGCTGAGCCGGGTGGTGGGCCAGCCCTTTTGGTTGAGCCACCGGGCCAGCGAGTCGGAGCCCAGGTTCTTGTTCACCACGAGGTAGGCCCGCCCGTCCTCAGTCAGCCGGCCCAGCCAGGTCCCCAATACCTTGTGGAGAGCGGCCTTGCCGATGCGGATGGGCGGGTTGGAGTAGATGGCGGTAAGGCGCACGCCGGAGGCCACGTCGTCGGGAAGGCACACCGTGGCATCGGATCGGCCGCAGCGGTCGAGATTGGCCCGGCACAGCTCCAGCGCCCGGGGGTTCACATCGATGGCCCACAGCGGTGCTTGCGGCGCCCATTGGCCCAGCGCCACCGCAATCGGTCCGTATCCGCAGCCCAGGTCCAGCAGCGGGCCCTGTTGGGGGGGTCGGGGCGCCTCGGCTAAGAGATATCGGGTGCCGAAGTCCACCTCGTCAGCCGCGAACACCCCCCGGTCGGTGGCCAGCTCCACATCCAGGTCTCCCACCCGCAAACGGGCACTTCCCGGCCGGCGCTTTCCGCCCGGCGAGGCGCTGTAGTAGTGCGAGTCGCCCACGGTTTGACGGTAACCTGCTTTCATGGCCCCACTGCGGATACGGGTGTATGGCGACCCGGTTTTGCGGCGCGTGGCCGAGGAAGTGACCGACATCGACGGGGCCATGGCCGACTTGTGCCAGGAGATGCTCACCGCTATGTACGAGGCGCCCGGCATCGGTTTGGCCGCTCCGCAGGTGGGGGTGTCGCAGCGGTTCTTCGTGTACGACTTCGGCGACGGTCCCGGCGTTTTGGTCAACCCCGAGGTCACCGAGAGCGACGGTGAGTGGACCTACAACGAGGGCTGCCTGTCGGTGCCTGAGCTGTCGTGGGAGATCGTCCGCCCCCGCAGCATCCACCTGAAGGCCTATGACCTGGACGGCAACGAGGTCACCCTCGAGGCCGAGGATCTCGAGGCCCGCCTGTTCCAGCACGAACTGGACCACCTGGAGGGCAAGATCCTGCTCGACTACCTGGACGAGGAGCAGCGCCGGGAGGCCAAGGGCATCCTGCGCCAGCGGGCGATGGGCGGGACGAACCCTTCCCCCGGCACCGGCGACGGGCTGTCGCTGCCGTGATCGGTATCTTGCTGCTGACGGGCCGGGATTGCCGTGATCGACCCGCCGGCTGACATTCGCCGGCTCGTCTACCTCGGCACTCCTCACGAGTCGGTGCCCTTTCTGGAAGCACTGGCTACGGCAGGATTCGATGTGGCCTTGGCCGTGACCCGGCCCGACAAGCGCCGGGGGCGGCGGGCGGAACCCACCCCCAGCCCGGTGAAGGCCGCTGCCCAGGAGCTGGGCATCCCGGTCTTCTCCGATGTGGACGATGTGCTGGACGCCGATGCCGATCTGGGCGTGGTGGTGGCCTTCGGGCAGATCATCAAGCCCCACGTGCTGAACCGGCTGGCCATGGTCAACGTCCATTTCTCGCTGCTGCCCCGCTGGCGGGGAGCGGCCCCGGTGGAGCGGGCCATCCTGGCCGGGGACCAGACCACCGGGGTGTGCCTGATGGAGGTGGCCGAGGGCCTGGATACCGGCCGGGTCTACCGCCGAGTCGAGATGCCCATCGCGCCCGACATCACGGCGGCGGCGCTGCGAGCTGAATTGGTGGACATCGCGGTTCCCATGCTCGTGGATGCCCTGAACGAGGGCCTTGGCGTGCCGGAGCCCCAACAGGGCGAGCCGGCCTATGCCGCCAAGATCACCCGAGACGAGCTCCGCCTCGACTGGGGGCAGTCTGCGGAGTCCTTGCATCGACAAGTCCGGGTGGGCGGGGCGTGGACGACGTGGAGGGGCAAGACCCTCAAGGTCTGGGCGGCTCACCCCGTGGAGGGATCGCAGCCGCCCGGCGAGCTCGACGGTGTCTTGGCGGGCACCGGCCAGGGACTGCTCAAGTTGGTGGAAGTGCAGGCCGAGGGCAAGTCCCGGCAAGCCGCCGAGGACTGGCTCCGGGGGGCCCGTCCCACTCTTGGCGACCGCCTCGGATCGTGAGCCGCTCCCAATCGGGGTCAGCGTCGAAGAACGCCCGGGCCGTTGCCGCCCACCTCCTCGACCGGATTGAGAGGGACAGCGCCTACGCCAACCTGGTGCTGGCCTCGGCCGACTTGCCCGACCGCGATGCCGGGCTGATCACCGAGCTGGTCTACGGGGTCACCCGCATGCGCCGGGCACTGGACCACCTCGTCGACGGGTTCGTGTCCGACCCGCCCGACCTCGCCACCCGCAACCTGCTGCGGATCGGGGCCTACCAGCTTCACATGATGGACACCCCAGCCTATGCCGCGGTGAGCGAGACCGTTGAAGCCGCGTCCCGCCGCCAACGGGGGTTCGTCAACGCGGTGCTGCGCCGGGTGGCTGATGTGGAGCCGTCCTGGCCCACAGACGCGGTTCGGTTGAGCTATCCGGATTGGATGGTGGAGCGACTGGAGGCCGATCTCGGCGGGTCAGAGGCCCATGCTGCACTGGAGCGAATGAACCAGCCCGCGCCGGTCACGGCCCGCGCCGACGGCTATGTGCAGGACCTCGCCTCCCAGTGGGTGGCTGAGCTGGTCGACCCCCAGCCGGGGGAGCGGGTGTTGGACATGTGCGCCGGCCCCGGGGGCAAGGCCACCGCGCTGGCCGGCAGATCGGCTGCGGTGGTGGCGGCTGATCATCGCCTGCATCGGGCCTCGTTGGTGGTGGCCAATGCCGCCAAGACAGGTGCGTTCCTGGCCGGAGTGGTGGCCGCTGACGGATGCCATCCGCCGTTTCGGCCCCACTCCTTCGACCGGGTGTTGGTGGACGCCCCGTGCTCCGGCTTGGGCGTGCTGGGGCGGCGGGCCGACGCCCGCTGGCGGGTGGGCCCCGATGACGTGGAGGAGCTGGCTCGCCTCCAAGCAGAGCTGGTCCGATCCGCCTTCGATCTGGCCCGCCCGGGGGGAGTGGTGGTCTACAGCGTTTGCACGATGACCGAGGCCGAGACTGCGGGAATCGACCACTTGGTGAGCCAAGAGCACCCCGATGCCGTCGCGGCCCCTATTTCTGACCGCGATCCTCGCTGGCGCTCCCATTCCCGCGGCGGCCTCATCCTTCCCCAAGACCACAACACCGACGGAATGTTCGCTGTCAAGTACCAAACCCCGGACAGATAGTCTCCCGACGATGGCCGACCAAGAAACCGCCGGGCTGGCCGACCAGCCCACCGAGCATTGACAGTCCCTCAAGGCGACCAGGCAATCCGCAGCGGTCGCATGATGGATCTGGCCTTGGAGGCGGCCCGTTCCTGTCGGCTGGTTGCCTCGCCCAATCCGTGGGTGGGCTGCGTGATCGACGCCGGTGAGGATCAGTACTTGGGGGCCACGTCGCCGCCGGGCGGAAACCACGCCGAAATCAACGCGCTGGAGGCTGCTGGCCCGCGTGCCGAAGGGGCCGACCTCTACACGACGTTGGAGCCGTGCGACCACCAGGGCCGCACCGGGCCGTGTACCGACTCCATCATCGCCGCGGGGATCGCTCGGGTCTTCGTAGCGGTGGAGGATCCCGACCCAGCGGTGTCGGGCAGGGGCATCGCGGCGCTCCAACAGGCTGGGATAGTCGTGGAAGCGGGCGTGCGGGCCGCTGAGGCTGCTGAGCTGCTCGCTCCCTATCTCAAACATCGCCGCACTGGGCGCCCCTGGGTGGTGCTGAAGCTGGCCGCAACCCTGGACGGCCGCCTGGCCGCCCCCGATGCCACCAGCCGCTGGATCACTGGGCCGGAGGCCCGATCCGACGTCCACCGGCTCCGGGCCGAGAGCGACGCAGTGCTTGTGGGGGTGGGCACTGTTCGGGCTGATGATCCTGCGCTGACAGTGCGCGACTGGCAGCCACCCACCGGAGTGACCCCTCGCCCCAGCCAGCCACAGCGAGTGGTCTTGGGCACCGCGCCGCCTGACGCCCGGGTCCACCCTGCGCTGGAGATGGAAGGACCGCTGGAGCAAGTGCTGTGCGAGCTGGGGGAGCGGGGCGTGGTCCAGCTCCTAATCGAGGGGGGCGCGGCTACCGCGGCGGCCTTCCATCAGGCCGGCTTGGTGGACCACTACGCCGTGTATCTGGCCCCAGCGTTTTTTGGCGGCGACGACGGCCATCCGATGTTCGCTGGTCCCGGGGCGCCCACCATCTCTGATTTGTGGCGAGGCGAGATCACCGGGGTTGTTCGGCTCGGTCCGGACCTGCGCATCGATCTGCGGCCCGAACTTCAGCCGGAATAGCCGGTATTGATCGCAGACCGGCAGCCGGCGGCCGGTAGCGTTGTTGCCATGCTCTCGTTGGTTCTGCCCAAGGGATCGCTGGAAAAGGCCACGTTGGAGCTCTTCGACGCGGCCGACATCCCCGTGAACCGCAGCTCGGATGTTGCCTACAGGGCCACGATCAACGACCCGCGTGTCAATGAGGTCCGCATCCTGCGGCCCCAGGAGATTCCCCGGTATGTGGCCGACGGGCTGTTCGATATGGGCATCACTGGGCGCGACTGGGTGGCCGAGACCGACAGCGAGGTGGTGTCGCTGGGTGAGCTCCACTACTCCAAGAACACCACGCGGCCGATCCGGATGGTGCTGGCGGTGCCTGATGACTCGCCCTGGAACGCGGCGGAGGACCTTCCTCAGGGCGTGAAGATCTCCAGCGAGTATCCCGCCCTTACCCAGCGGTTCTTCGACGATCTGGGCATCGAGGCCGACATCGCCCTGTCGTATGGGGCCACCGAGGCCAAGGCCCCCGACATCGTGGACGCGGTAGTGGAGATCACCGAGACCGGGCGGGCGCTGCGGGCGGCCGGTCTCAAGATCATCCACACCATCCTCACGTCCTACACCGAGCTGATCGCCAACCCGGCCAGCTACGCCGACCCCGAGCGCCGTCATGCCATGGAGCAGATCCACACCCTGCTGGGCGGGGTGCTGGAGGCCCGGGGCAAGGTGCTGGTCAAGATGAACGTGCCGTCGGCCAGCCTGGACAAGGTGATCGACCTGCTGCCGTCCATGAAGGCGCCCACGGTCAACGAGCTGTTCGGGGGCCACGGCTATGCGGTGGAGACGGTGGTGCCCAAGGCCGACATCAACGTGTTGATTCCCGATCTGCGCGACGCCGGGGCCAGCGACATCATCGAGCTCCCGTTGGCCAAGATCGTCCATTGAGCTTGGTCGGTCGCGGCGTCGCTAACCCTCGGCGGCCTCTTCTTCTGAGCCTTCCGCGTCTTCGGCGCCACCCTCCATCGCCCGGGACACCTGCACGAACGCCATGCGGATCTGGTGGAGGGCTTCTTTGAGGGTGGCCTCGTGCTCGCCGAGGCGGTCCTCCAGCCCCTCGACCAGCGTCCCAAGGGCGTCGATGGCCAAACGGGCCTCTTCCAGGTTGGGCGGCTGCTGGCTGAGGTGGATGGCCCCCAGCTCATACAGGCCCATGGCGTGGTTCCCCACCACCACTGCCGCCGGGGTGTTGGCGATCTGCTCTCGGGCTTCGGCCAGCTGCTGGGCCAGCTCCTCGGCCTGAGCCCGCTCCTCGTCGCTCAGCCCGGCCAGCGGGTCGTCGGCCTGATCTGGTGTGCCCTGCGGTGGAGGGCTTGCCGACTGCCCCCGGCCGTCGTCAACCGGCACCTCTCCACCTGGGGTCCATAGAGTGCTCATTGTCTTTCTTCGGCTCCTTTTCGCCTCGTCTGGCGTGATTGTCCCTCAACGCTGATACTGTTACCCCGCAACTTCGGCACGCAAGCGGGGTGCAATGAATCCCAGCGTGTCGGTCCCAATAGTCGAGAGAGAGGAACATGCGCATTGCAGAGCGGTGATCGGCCATAGCTTCGGCAGATGCTGAGCCCCGGATCAACGACCGGATCAGAGCAAGAGAGGTGCGGCTCGTTGGTGAGGATGGCCAGCAGATAGGCATTCGCCTTTTGCCTGAGGCATTGGACATGGCCCGTGACGCCGGCTTGGACCTGGTGGAGGTCGCTGAGAAAGCGAACCCCCCGGTGTGCCGGATCATGGACTACGGCAAGTACAAGTACGAGGCCGCCCAGCGGGCCAAGGAGTCTCGACGCAACAGCACCAACATCATCGTCAAGGAGATGAAGTACCGGCCCAAGATCGGGCCTGGCGACTTTGAAACCAAGACACGCAAGGTGCGGGGTTTTTTGGAAGAAGGCTCCAAAGTCAAGGTCACGATCATGTTCCGCGGCCGCGAGGTGCAGCATCCCGAGTTGGGGAGGCGCATTCTCGATGACATTGCCGACGAGGTAGAAGACGTGGCCAAGGTCGAGGTGTATCCAAGGCTGGACGGTCGCAACATGGTCATGGTGCTGGGGCCGGCGAAGAGAAAGTCCCGCAAACAGGCCGCCCGGTCGGCTGGCCAACCGGCCGAACAGACGGCGGCAACCGACACTGCTCAATAGATCAAATCAATCGATTGAAATGATCTCCAGCCCCCTACAGCGCAGATAACAGCTATGCCCAAGATGAAGACCCACCGAGGCGCGGCCAAGCGGTTCAAGACCACCGGCACCGGCAAGCTTCGCCGCCGCAGCGCCTACAAGAACCACATCCTCGAGAAGAAGGCCCCCAAGCGCAAGCGCCAGCTGCGCGGCCCGGCCGAGGTGTCGTCCGCCGACGCCCCGGCCGTGAAGCGCCAATTGGGCTTGTAGGGCCTGAAGCGACCAGCACGAGTCCAAGGAGAAACACACGATGGCCAGAGTCAAGCGCGCCGTCACCGCCCGCAAGCGCCGCCGGGCGGTGGTGAAGCGGGCCAAGGGGTATTACGGCAACAAGAGCCGCACCTTCCGGGGCGCCAACGAGCAGTTGATGCACAGCGGCCAGTACGCCTACCGGGATCGCCGGGCCCGCAAGGGCGAGTTCCGCCGCCTGTGGATCCAGCGCATCAACGCCGCCTGCCGCCAGAACGGCACCACCTACAGCCGGTTCATCAACGGATTGAAGCTGGCCGACGTCGAGGTCGACCGCAAGATCCTGGCCGAGCTGGCTGTGAATGATCCGGCGGCGTTCGCCGCGTTGGTGGAGGTTGCCAAGGCTGCGGCAGAGGCGGAGCAAGACACCGCCTCGGTGGGGTAGCGCTGCCCGTCAGCAAACCGCTCAGCGCCCGCAACCCTCGGGTGGCGGAACTGCGCCGCTTGGTCAATCGACGCCGAGAACGCGCCTCGGCCGGCAAGTTCGTCATCGACGGGCCGCAACTGCTGGTCGAGGCGGTTGCGGCCGATTTGGAGATCGTCGACGTGTTCACAGAGTCGGTGATCGACCTGTGGGCCGACCTGGGAGTCTCCATCGACGCTCCCACCTGGACAGTCGGCGACGGCGTGCTGGCCAGAGTCGGCTCGGTGGTCACCCCCCAAGGGGTCATGGCCACCGCCAGAATTCCCGAGATCGCCCCCATGGCCGACGGCGATTTCGCCGTCGAGCTGGCCGGAGTCGCCGACCCCGGCAACGCCGGGACCATTGTGCGCACCGCGGTGGCCGCCGGTGCCCAGGCCGTGGTGTTCAGCCCAGAATCAGTTGACCCCTGGAACCCCAAAACCGTGCGGGCCTCGGCCGGCGCGCTGTTCCGAGTGCCCCTGGCCGAAATGGGACCGAAGGGGGAGCGAGTGGGCGCCGACCCCCACCGAGGCGACCCCTACGACCAAGCCGACCTCACCGGCCCCCTCACCCTGGTGGTGGGCAACGAGGCCCACGGCCTGGACCAACTCGACCAAACCGCGTCCATAGACCGCTGGGTGTCCATCCCCATGGCCGAGTCAGTCGAATCCCTCAACGTCGCCTCCGCCACCGCCATCCTCTGCTTCGAGATCGCCCGCCAACGCCGCTGCATAGAGTAATGATCTAATACGTTAATCAACTAACGTACTAGTACACTAATATACTAGTTGACTAACGTATTAGACCACTATAGGATCGCCGCATGGCACCCGCCGCCCTGATTGACCGCGAAGCGGAGTCGGCCAAGTTGCGAGCTCTGGCTGACGGCGAGCGGCCCGCGCTGGCCCTGGTTCACGGACGCAGGCGGGTGGGCAAGACCTTTTTGCTCTCGAACCTCTGGCCCGCTGAGCGGGTGCTGTACTACTCGGCATCGGCGACGACCCCGGCCATCAATCGGCAGACCCTGTTGGATGAGGCGGCTCGTTGGTCGGGGGAGGAACTCCGGATCGAAGACCACCCCACCTGGCGCACCGTCTTCCGCACCCTGTTCGGGCTTCGTTCCGACCATCCGATCGTCATCGTCTTGGACGAGTTCCAATACCTGGCCGATGGAGAACGGGGGATGCGCGAGGTTGCTTCAGAGCTGAACGCGGTGTGGGAATCAGGGCTGTCGCGTGCCGCAGGCCTGCTGGTGGTGCTGTCGGGGTCGGCGGTGCACACGCTGGAGGCACTGGCTGCCGGTGGATCGCCGCTTTATGGGCGACTCGACGCCGTGCTTCCCCTCAGACCGTTCGACTACTACGACGCGGGCCAGATGGTCTCTCGCTACGCGCTCCGCGACCGGGTCCGGGCCTACGCCGCTTTCGGCGGGCTTCCGGCCAACCTAGCGGTGGTGGACGATGGCCGCCCGCTGAAGGAGAACATCGCCGAGTTGCTGCTGTCGCCCCACGGGGTGGTCCGGGTTCGAGTGCAAACCGAGCTTGATCAAGAGGAGGGTCTTCGCAGCACGGCGCGCTACCGAGCGGTGCTGGCCAGCATCGGGCTCGGGGCCCGTACTGCTGGCGAGATCGCGTCGGCCATGGGCCAGCAGTCCGACACGGCGCTGAAGCGGATGATCGAGCAGCTTGAGGATCTGTCGTATCTGGTGCGGGAAGTGAACTTCGGCGCCTCCCCTCAGCGGGGGGTGCGGTATCGATTGGCCGACCCGGCGACCCGGTTCCACCACGGGATCGGGCTGTGGGCAGAGTCGGCGGTGGCCGCGCTGGGACCAGAGGCGGCCTGGCGGGTGCGGATCGAGCCCGAGGCGTTTCCCAGCTATGTCGGCCGACATGTATTCGAAGACGTGGCCCGACAGGCCTGTCGGCGCTGGGGTCCCAGCCGGGGACTGCCGGCAGTGGCCGAGTGGGGCAGGTGGGCCGGTCATGACCGTTCGCGCCGAGAAGTGGAGGTGGATCTGGCTGGCCGCACTCTCGACGACACGATGGTCACCGGCTCAATCAAGTTCCGCACCCGCCCCGCCGGAGTCCGCACCTACCTGGACCATGTAGTCGCCCTGGAGCGCCTAGCCGACAGCGGCCACGGCTGGGCTCAAGAAGCCCTAGACCCGAACTCCCCCTTCTGGTTCATCTCCGCCGCCGGCTTCGCCCCCTCATTCCAAGAAACCGCCGACCCCGCCCGCGAGGTCATCTGCTGGACCATTGACGACTTGTACCCTTGAACCGAGTATTCCGATCAGCCGACGACGGGGCCGATGGCGGGTGGCTGGGCTCTGAGGGCTTGTATTTCGGCTACCGCCTCGTCGGAGAGCTCGCTGATGCCGATGAACTCCTCGAGGTTGTAGTGGAGGTTGATGATTCGCATCTCCTCGCGGCTCAACACGATGTGGTCGAGGCCGGGTTGGTGCAGGCCTCGTTGGGCTCGCTGGAGGTTGGAGAGGTCTTGGTCGAACACCAGGTTCATGGAGGCCTCCTCGGCGGGGATCACGGCTTGCACGGGCTGGGTGCGCTCGGTGCCGGGCGGTCGGCGGTCGAGGTGCAGCAGGTCCATGTAGGCGTCGTCGGGGGTGTCGCCGGGACGGGACCTGAGCACAGTGATGCTGTCGCACATCACGATCACCGTGATGTTGGGGAACAGGTTGAACTGGAACAAATCCAGCATCTGCGACTGGTCGAAGCTGTCGAGATCGAGGCCCTTTTGCCTGGTCTGAGCCCGCACTAGATCCTCCAGCACGTCGCGCACGCTGCCGCCTTCGGGAACCGGCGGACACGTTCCCGGGTTCTCGGAGTCCTGGCCGTAGCGGGCGCCCTGGGTGACGATGATGGAGTCCCAGATCTCCTGGTTCGTGGCCCCGTCGCGCAGCCGGGGGCTGGGCACCCCGTAGGGCTGGTGCAGCGAGCCGTGGCGGCCGTAGAGCCGGTTCACGGAGTTGACGTCGTCGCAGCTGGGCAGCATCTCCCGGTGGATGCCCTGCACGTGGTAGGTCTCGCTGAACGCCTCGATGAGCGTCTTCCAGTTGCACGGCAGCGGCACGGTGAGGTCGTAGGCGCAGGCGTACTCCTCCATGCGGGCCCACTCCAATAGGCCGGGGATGGCCTCCAGATAGTCGTCCAGCGGCTCGGCATCCATGTCCAGGTTCACGAACACCAGCGGCCCCCATGTGCCCACCTGCACCGGGAACAGCGGGTAGTCGTCGTTGCGCAGCGCCCCGAACCCCCGGCGCGACGGCACCTCCCGCAGCTTGCCGTCCAGCGTCCAGCTCCAGCGGTGGTAAATACAGCGCAACTCGGTCAGCCCCGACCCCGAGCCGGTGCACAGCACGTTGCCCCGGTGGCGGCACACGTTCTGGAATCCCCGCAGCACCCCGTCGTCGCCCCGCACGATGAGCACCGACAGGTTGCCCACCGAGTACTCGAACCAGTCGCCCACCGACGGCACATGATCGACCGTGCAGGCCAGCTGCCAGGCCCGGGGCCACACATGGGCCATCTCCAATTCGGCCCACTCCGGGGAGATATACCGATGGGTGGGCACCTCCACCGGTGAGCGCCGGGGCGGGACCGCCCCGATGGCCGTTCCCACCGGGGCGTCGTTGGTGAGCTCAGGGCCGATCTGGATTTTCGCCATAGCTGAACAGTAGTCAGGCCGGGCAGTCGGCCTGGCGGGCTGGTGTGGTAGTTGAGCTAGCCAGCCACGGCAGTCCCGTAGTCTTTATCCCGTATGAGTCCGGTCGAAGCCATTGTGTTCACGATCGGGGCGCTGGTCGCATTGGGCACGCTCCTCGCGGCCATCCAGACCGTGGTGGTGCCCCGAGCCGAGCGCAGCTTGTTGATCCGCTTCGTCTACGTGGGCATGGGGATCCTGTTCTCGGTGCTCGCCCGCCGCCGAAAGACCTATGAGGCCAAGGATGCGCTTCTGGCCCGCTACGCCCCGACCACGCTCATGTTCCTGCCGGTGGTTTGGGCCACCGGGGTGATCTACGGGTTCTCGCTGATGTTCTGGGCGCTGGATGTGCGCCCCTATCGCGAGGCCCTGACACTGAGCGGATGGTCGCTCACCACCCTGGGCTATCGGGTGACCACCGACTTCTTCACCTTGACGCTGGCCGGGTTCGAAGCGCTCATCGGCTTGGGCATCGTGGCGTTTTTGATCAGCTTTCTGCCCACCATGTACAGCGCGTTCAGCTCCCGGGAGGCGGCCGTGGCCCGCCTGGAGATCAGAGCCGGAACCCCGCCCACGCCCGAGGCCATGATCATCCTGGCCCACGAGACCGGCGGCCTCGAAGATATGGGGGACACCTGGACCGAGTGGGAGCACTGGTTCATCCAAATAGAAGAAACCCACCAGACCTATCCCGCATTGGCCTACTTCCGGTCGGTGCGTCCCGACCGGTCGTGGGTGACCGCGGCCGGCTGCATCCTGGACAGCGCCGCCATCATGTTGTCGACGGTGGCGGTGCCCCACGCGCCCGCTGCCCCGTTCATGATCCGGGCCGGGTACGTGGCGCTGCGCAACATCGCCGAGTTCTTCGCCATCGAATACGACCCCGACCCGCTGCCCACGGCCCCCATCACGGTGCTCCGCCACGAGTTCCACGAGACCTACGAGACCCTCCAGCGAGCCGGAGTGCCCGTGGTGGAGGACCGCGACCAGGCGTGGCGCGACTACGCCGGGTGGCGGGTGAACTACGACGACTGCCTGGTGGGGCTGGCTTCCATCACCTCGGCCCCGCCGGGCAAGTGGAGCACGGATCGGCCCTCTACCTATCACCGGCTGCCGCTGTTCTATCGCCCGCTGCGTCGTCCGCTGCCGCCCCTGTTGCGCGAGATCAGGCGCCGGGGTTTCGGCCCGGGGCGGCGGCGGTGATTTCTCTGCCGACGCCGCTGGCAGTGAGGCTGGCACCATGAAGACCCGCATCACCGAGCTTCTGAACATCGACATCCCCGTGGTGCAGGCCCCGATGGGCTACATCGCCCGGGCCCAGCTGGCCTCGGCGGTGTCCAACGCCGGAGCCATGGGCATCATCGAGACCTCCTCGGGCCAGCTCGACGACATCAAGGTGGAGATCGCCAAGATGCGCGACCTCACCGACCGCCCCTGGGGGGTGAACATCGCCCAGCTTCTGGTGCCCGACGCCACGGTCATTGATTTTGTCATTGAGCACGAAGTGGGGTTCGTGACCACCTCGGCGGGCGACCCCAATCGGTTCACCGCGATGCTGAAAGACGCTGGCATCACTGTCTTCCACGTCGTGCCCACCCTGCGAGGCGCCCTCAAGGCGGTGGACGCCGGAGTGGACGGTCTCATCGTGGAGGGGGTGGAGGGCGGCGGCTTCAAGAACCCCCACGGCTCGTCCACCATGGTGCTCACGCCGCTGGTGCGGGCCGAAGTGGACGTGCCGGTCATCGCTGCGGGGGGCATCTGCGACGGGGTGTCCATGGCGGCGGCGCTGGCCTTGGGGGCCGACGGGGTGCAGATGGGCACCAGGATGCTGTCGTCGGCCGAGTCGCCGGTTCACGACAACTGGAAGCAGGCGGTGGTGGCCGCGGCCGAGACCGACACGGTGCTGTTGAACCGGTTCGGCCGGCCCGGCATGCGGGCGCTGCGCACCGAGCTCACCGCCGAGATGGAGCACCACGACCAGGTGCAGATGCCCGGCCTCGACCGGCTTATGGACCAGTATTTCGGCGGGCAGATGGACGTGGCCGTCCCCTTCGGCGGCCAGGTGATGGGCCGCATAAACGAGGTGCGCCCGGTGGCCGACATCCTGTCGGAGGCCTGGGACCACTGCCAGGCCCGTTTGCGCCAACTCGGCCAGGCTGCTGCGGGGTAGCCGGGCGGGAGGTCGTCCTCATGCGCTCCCGCACAGTGCTCACGCTCCTGCGGCGGTCGGGCAGCCGGCTGCAACTGGTCCGCCTGCTGGGACCCGACCCCCGCGGCGTGCGCCAGTCGCTGGGGGCGCTGTGCATCCTGGCGGTGACCAGCGTGATCGCCGGGTTGGTGCTGGGACGCAGCCACGAGCGGCTGGCCGAGCTGCCCGGCCTGCTGCTCTTGGTGCCGGCGGCCATCGCGCTTCCGGGGAAGATCTTCGGAGCGCTGGGCAGTCGGCTGGGCACCGCCATCCACACCGGCACGTTCCGGCTGTCGCTGCGGTCGTCCAGCGTGGTGGGCCAAAACGTGTGGGCCTCGCTGGTCTTGACGCTCCTCATGACGCTGGTGCTGGCCCTTTTGGCCTCGGCAATGGCGTCGAACCTCGGGGTGGAGAACGCCATCGGCGTGGCCGACTACGTGGTCATCTCGGTGGTGGGCGGGATGCTGGCCTCGGTGTTCGTGCTGCTGGTGACGCTAGGCATGGCCACCGGATCGGTGCGCTGGGGCCTCGACCCCGACAACGTGACCGCCCCCATGGTGACCGCAGCCGGCGACGTGCTGGCACTGCCCGCACTCATCTTGGCCTCCTACCTGGTGCGGATCGACACCGTCACCCCGGTGATCGCCGGGCTGTTGGCGGTTGTCGCGGTTGTGTCGTCGGCCGCCGCGCTCCGCTCCAAGGCCCCCGAGCTGCGGACCGTTCTGCGGGAGTCGATCCCGGTGCTGGTGCTGGCCGGGTTCTTGTCGCTGATGGCGGGGGTGACGGTGGAGAATCGGTTCGAGGTGTTCTCCGAGCGCCCCGTGCTGCTGGTTCTGATTCCCGGCTTTCTGGCCACCGCCGGCGCCCTGGGCGGCATCTTGACCAATCGGCTGTCCAGCAAGCTTCACCTCGGCTTGATCGGCCCCTCGGTCGTGCCCCATCGGGGGGCCCGCACCGATGTGGGGGTGACCATCGGTCTGGCATTGCCGGTATTCGTGATCGTGGCCCTGGTGTCTCAGGGAGCGGGTTCGCTGGTGCATCTGGCCGGGCCGGGGGTGGAGCGGCTGGTGGGGGTGGCGCTGATCGGCGGAATCCTGGCCGTAGTCGTGGTGGTGGCCGTGGCCTACTACGGGACCATTGCCGCCGTCCGCTTCGGAATCGACCCCGACAGCGTGGGCATCCCGACGGTCACAGCGGTGCTCGACTTGGTGGGCGCCCTCACCCTGGTGTTCGCCATCGAGGCCGTTGGGGCGGGGTGAAAGGCAAATGACTGATTCCAGTGCTGATGGCTATCTTGGAGAGACCTGACAATGGACGATAAACCCCGCAACCTTCGGGCCATGCTCGCCGAGGCCAAAGACCTCTCCGAGCTGATGGTCGATTTGGCCTACGCCGCCCTGTACTTCGGCGACCCGGACATGGCCACCGAGGTGGACGAGCTCGAGGTGCAGATGACCGAGCTGGTCAAAGACATGCGGGCGGTGTGCATCATGGCGGTTCGCCATCCCCGCGAGGCCGACGGCATGTCGTCGGTGCTCCAGGTGATCAGCGCCATCGAGCGGATCGCCAACGATGCGGTGGACATCTCCCGCATCGTGACCCGCCGCCTGGGCATTCCCGCCGAGCTGGTGGCCGACTTGTCCAGCGCCGAGGAGATATCCCACCGGCTGGTGGTACACGAGGGATCCCACATGGTGCGCCGCCCCCTGGGCGATTTGGAGCTGCCCGTGGTGGCCGGAATGCGGGTCATGGCCATCCGGCGAGAACGCAGCTGGATCACCGACGTGCGCGGCGACCAGCTCTTGATGCCCGGCGACGTGCTGTTTTTGCGGGGCTCGCCCGATGGCATCATGCGCCTGCACCAGCTGGCCGCCGCGCCCATGTGGGAGGAGCCGGTGGCCCCCGAAGATCCCTGGATCTCGGATCTGGATCGGGCGGTGGACGTGCTGGTGGAGATGAAGGACCTGTCGGAGGCCGCGGTGGGGCTGGCCTATTCGGCGCTGGTCCTCAAGGATCGGGGCTTGGCCGCTCAGGTGCGGCTTCTGGAGGGACGCCTTGACGAGATGAACCACCAGTTGGAGCTGTGGGTGCTGCGGGCCGCGTCCAACAACATCGACCCCTCGCCGCTGCGGGGCCTGCTGCATCTCGGCCAAGCCGCCGAGGACATAGGTGATCAGGCCCGCCAGATGATCTCGCTGGTGGAACTCGGCGAAGAGGTCCACCCCATCTTGGAGATCGCCCTCGGCGACTCCGACGAGGTGGTGGTCGAGCTGCCCGTGGCCCGCCTCAGCGGCGCCGACGGGACCTCGCTCAAGGAGCTGGCCCTCAACATCGAGCCCGGCTTCACCGTGCTGGCCATCCGCCGAGCCGGCCGCTACATCTACCGCCCCCGAGGCAGCGCCGCCCTCTATGCCGGCGACGAGATCATCGCCAGCGGCCCCGACGAAGGCCGCGAAGCCCTAGCCGAACGCTTCGGCTGGAACCTGGTGCGAGAAGAAGAAGGCGTAGAAGACGAACTCCAGCCCATGGGTTCGTAAACCGCCCCGCGGCCCATCACTGGTCCCGCCAGCCCAATAGCGATTGCCGATACTGCAACAGCGAGGATTCCAACTTCTCGGCCGACAAGCCCTCCTCGTCGGCCAGCCGCTTCAGCTCCACCATCTTCCCCACGGTCTTCCGCCAAACCCGCTCATTGTGCTCACTGCGCAGCTGCCAACGGCCGGCATACCACCGCTCATCCTGCTGCACCATCACCCAGCCCCGCCCACCGCGTCCGCATACATACCGTTCCCCACATTCCCGCAGGTCACAGCCCTAGGTTCCATACCACAACCCTACCGACGCCTATGACAGCTTCTTGCCAGCATCCCGCACTGGTAGGTTGCGAAACTGATATTGTCTGAAAATTCATAAAAGACTCTTGACCGAACCGGTCTTGATGTGGGCATACTTGCTGGGTGATGACACCGGTTTTGGTGCGGTTCAGCAAGAAGCAAGTCGAGGCGATTGACCTCTTGGTGGCCGAAGGAGTGGGGGAGTCCCGCCCCGAAGTGATCCGCCTGGCGGTGGAGAGCCTGGACGAGGCCATTTGCCGGACGCGGACCAATCTGGAGATCGAACACCAGCGCTCCGAGCGTGGGCCCGAGGAGATCGCGGCCATGGCTGTGGAAATCGCCCTAGCCGGACGCGAGCGATGGGTGTGGGCTGAGGATGGTCGGTGCATCCCTGAGCAGGCAGCCGAAGAGCAGGGAATCCCCATTGGCCAATGCCCTCCCCGCCCCAGCCTGGTTCAAGACAAGGCCACCGACAGAATCCGGCTGAAGTTCAGCAAAGGGCAGCATGAGGCGATCGACCGCCTGGCAGCCGAGGAGGTCGGAGTCACTCGCCCCGAAGCAATCCGCCGAGCAGTAGAGCGCTTGGCCCATATCGTCCACCGATCCCGCTGCATCGACGAGGAGATAGCCGAGTTTGAACGCCAGCCGCCCGAGACAGAAGCCGAGATTGCAGCAGGATTCGCCGCCACAAGGGCCGTCATCCAAGCTGAGCCGTGGGTGTGGACTGAGGACAACGAGCTAGTCCCGAAGGATGTGGCCATTGAACAGGGAATTCCCATCGGCACAGGCCCTCCCCGCCCTCGACCAGATTGGGGAGACCACTGGCCAGGGGAATGATGCAGCAAGGTCAGATATGGCTCATGGAGCAGCCCGACCAGGAAGGTCGGCCAGCAATATTGGTTTCTCGAGATTGGGCCATTTTCAACCTGAACAAGGTGATGGTGGCTCCGGTGACCAGGACGCCTCACACAGCTCCAACGTGCATGCCGGTCGGGCCCAGCGCAGGCCTCAGATACGACAGCGTGGCCACGTTTGACAACCTCACCTCAGTGTCAAGATCGGTCTTGACACAACAACTCGGGGAACTTGACTTCGAGGGCCGAAGACAGATGTGCGACGCCCTCCGCGCCATAGCTGAATGCTGAACCTGCACAGGTCTACATCCGCAGGGGTGTAGGGACTACCGCCGAAGGCTTGGGAGGCTCTTGCCAAGGGGGCCGCAAGTAATTTCGCTCGGTGTCGGGGTGTTTTTCGACTTTCCAGTTTCGGTGGTGGACTTTTTGGTGGCAGTCGTGGCAGACCAGTACGAGGTTGTCGGGTTGGGTGGGGCCTCCGTGTTGCCATTCCACGATGTGGTGGGCCACGCACCATTCGGGTTCTTTGCGGCAGCCGATGCAGCCTTGGTCTCGGGCTTCGAGGGCGGCTCGCAGGGCGAAGTTGGGGTGGCGGCTGGTCGAGCCCATCCAGATGGGCTCGGTGTTCGCTTCTTTGAACAGGCCGCACAAGATGTCGGCGTCGCAGGCCAGGCGGTGGAACTCGCTTGGCGGAAGCGGGGTTCCGTCAGCCAGCCGGGGGCGGCCCAGCTTGTCGTCCACCAGGTCGTAGTCGGCCATCAACAACAGCGTGGTGCCCTGGGGCTGCTCGCTGCCGTCGGCGGAGATCGTGCGGGTGATGAGCCGTTCCAGAGCATCGGCCCGACGGTGCCGATCGGCGGTGTGCTCGCGGCGGTTGTCGGTACGCCAGTCGTCGGTCGCCTTGTTCAGCGACTTGCGGATCCGCGCCGCCGCGACCGGGTCGAACAGGGCGAAAAGCTGCCACATCCCGTCATCGCGCTCTGAGAACCTGGCCGTGCGAGCCTTGCGCTGGCGCTCAAAACGCTTGGCCCCGTCATCGCCGGCCATTTCGTTTTGATGGTCGCGCACCGTCTTGCGCAACTGCTCCGGCGTCTGCGTCTCAGCCGCAGCCAGCATCTTGGCCTCATCCAGCGGCCCATTCTGAGCCGCGGTCCCCAAGATCCGGGCGTGCTCTGTGTTGATCCGGCTGTCGACCAAGGCGTCTCGGGTGGCTGCCAGCTTGTCCAACTGCTCGGCATCGCGCATCGTGCGGTCAGCCTGATGCCTCGACTGGCGCAACTCCGCCTTCAAAGAGTTCGCAGCGTCAAAGGAACTGCTGCGCCGAGTCTTCTCAGCCACCACCTCGGCCAAGAACCCCTCCAACCGATTACGGGCCTGCCCAATCCGCCGCAGCCGCAAATCCAAAGCAGCATCGTCCAACCCGGACACGTCCACCGCATCAACATGCACGCCATTCCCGGCATTCCCGCAGGTCACAGCCCCAAAATCCATGCAACAATCCTACCGACGCCTGTGACAGCTTCTCTTTGCGAAGTGTCTCATTCCTCCCGCTTGGGCCAGCATCTAGCACGCGAAGTAGAAGGCCTAGACCACGACCTCAACCCCCTTGGCTCGGGAATTGTAAAAATAACTGAAAATATCTGAAAGTTCCTTGACCTAACTGGTTCCTGTATGGGCATACTGGCCAGGTGCAATCTCCGTATCGGTGTAGGCTGGCTTGGTGCCCCGTAAGGAAAAGACGGTGAAAGAACTAGCGGCCACGCCTGTTCAGCGCCCTGAAGATGTGCTTTCTCAAGATGCGCTCGATGAGGTAGACCGCAAGTTCGCACAGGCAGAAGCCGATGCCGAGGAGCGCCTGGCCGATGAGTCGGCTTGGGAGAACGCCCTGACGGTTGACGAGGTGCGCGAATTGGCTCGCCGAGCCGGGCGAGGCGAGAAGGTCAGTTTCGAAAAGCCTCAATAATGTCATGGCGGGTGATGGACCCACACGGGTGTGTGGATATGTGGGCCATCGGCAAAAGCGACCAGGAGCGTCTCCGTTTGCTAAATGGCATTGCCGATTTGGCTGATCGGCCATTGTCCCAGCTTCCCGGCCTGCGGGCTATAGGCCAGTCACCGATGAGCAGGTGGACAATCATTAGTTCGACGGTGGTGTTTATTCGCGTATATGAGAACGCTGGGGTGTTCGACCTGATGGACCTGCAAGATTTCTAGTCTCCAGCAAGCAATGTGCGACGCCCTCCGCGCCATGGCTGAATGCTGAATCTGGCCAGCGCTTTCTGACTGACATCCAGCGCCGCTGAGCCGACAGCAACCCTCTCGGCAGAATGGGCTCAATTTGCTGAGGCCCGTTATCTTCTCCCGCCTTAGACTTGCCCCGGCAAAACGATTCCCGCCCATCCCCTCACCGATCTGCACCCGGGAGATGACATGACCAACCCGATCATGGAAGTCACCGTCACCGGCGTACTCCTCCGCAAGACTGGAGGGAGAGAGCTCCCGCTGAGTCAAGACGAATACCAGGCGATCTTCGACAAGGTGTCCGACAGCTTGCACGCCCAAGTCTCTGATGCCGGCGTGTCCGGTCAGGCCGAGACCGGCGAGTTGAGCATCTGGTTTCTCATTACAGATGCCGACGCGTTCGACGCCGCCCTAAAGAAGATGACAACGACCATCAGCAAGGTATTCCGCGCCGCCGACATCGTGGCCGAGCCAGTTCGCAAGCGGACGCCGCTGAGCCTGCCCCGAAGCCGCGATATTTACGAGTTTTTCGAAGGGTTCGAACTTGTTTCCTCCCGAGATTTCTCGGAGAAAGCCCTGTAGGCGATCTCTGCTCTTCTTATCATCCTTGAAGGGAAAGGAGAGTGTCTCTCCAGGATAGAAAAAGAACCTTGCAAGTCCTTGTGGAAGGAGTCTTTCGATCACATCTTTTGCCTGCTGATTTTCAAAGGTCTCGGAATGTGAATCGGGATGGTCAAAGGCAGTACTGATGTCATCGGCGATTGTATAACCACTGTAAGGCGATACTCTGTCCAAGGTAACGCCGTCTGGTTCTTCGTAGCGGGTACCGTTACGTTCGTATGCTCTATGGTTGCGTCGAATTCGATAAAGCCACGTGTCGCCTTCTCTTGTTTGTGAGGCATACAGTGTAACGGTGGCCTTCACTGGGTTGGACTTCGTAGCGTTGCCTAATTGGACGGCGTGATCGTTAACGTAATGCTGTTTGCCTTTACCTTCTTCAAGGTCCATTTTGCCATATAGACACCAGTAGATGGCGCTGAGTAGGGATGTCTTTCCTCCCCCGTTCTTGCCAAATATTAAAGTGATCGGCTGGTTATCAGAGGCAGCGATATCCATAAAGGACTCCCCTCTAAAGGGTCGCCAATTGTCTACCTCAAGACGTAGGAACTTCACGAGGATCCTCCTTCGCCGGCATTGGCATCATCGAGAGTCGTAATCCTCCCATCGATGTCACTGGTCCACTCCTCTCGTAACGGCTCTGCTCTCGCTAAAGCTGCTGCCGTGACAATGCTGGCCTCCAGATCGCTGGCTTGTTTAAATTCATCTTGGAGCAATCGGATCACCAGTCTTATGACCTCGGGACGCCTGTGTGACATTACGGGTTCATAGAATTCTGCGACAGTTACTTCTGACTCTGACACCATTATCATTCTCCTAGTGTGTCCCATAGGTTGTAGCGGTCCAGCAGAGGGCGGAGCATGGCGACGGCCTGATTTTTGTTGTCGGCTGCCTCGGCCATCTCCTTGGCCCGCAGGATCTCCTGGGCCACCAGCTTGCGTTCCATATTGAAGTTCTCGGCAAACTCTGGATAGGCGATGTAGTCGAAAGCGCTGGCGACCTTAGTGGAACCATCTTGTGGCTGTCGAAGAATCCGCCCGCGACGCTGGATGTACTGGCGGGGGTTCTTGGTGGAGGCGAGGAAGTGGGCGGTGCGAGCTGTCGGGACATCGATGCCTTGGTCGAGACACTTCATCGCTACTAGGCCGTCTATGGCTCCCGACCCCAGTTCTGTCAGCAGGTGTGAGCGAACGCCCAAGGGCGTGTCACCCATAAAGTTGTGGAAGCGTAGTCCGAGGCTGGATGCAGCCTCGTGGACCAAGGGTCCTTGGCGTTCTCCCGTGAGCGGCGACTCTCCTTCCGCCGTGTACACGAGGGAATAGTTTCGCTGGGTTTCGGGTAGCGATTCCACTGCTTCGCGAAACGCGCCTACTTTGCCTTCAGCGTGCCAGAGAAGACGGGCCCTCTCGAGCATGAACATCTTTGCGGAGTCATCGAAATCCTGGATGCTCAACCCGCTAGACATTCGGATTCGTTTGCCGATCTCGTGGCTTAGCCGGGCGTACTCGTCCATCTCCTCACTGCCAAGAGGGACGAGCACCGGAGTATAGACGTAATGACACAGCGCCCCGAGACGGACCGCTTCGCCGATACCGATGTCCAGCAGCACTTCACCGAAGTAGTCCTTGATGATGTCTGTCCCGTCTGGGTCAAGGTGCCGGTCGATAGTGGCCGAGAGCCCGAGTCTGTAGTGAAACTGCTCAGTCAACAGCTGTTGATTGCCGGCTGAGCCGAGGGCATGGCATTCGTCTGCAACCAAGAGCCGAGGGCTCGGGTAATCGTTAAGCGTCGACTGGAATCTCTTGTTGGCAGCAGACTGAGCTGTCCAAACCGCAACCGACGTACCGCCCTTCACTCGCTGAGTTCTCAAGGCGTTCCCAAGTCGGGTGAGGGCACCGGGATGAGTCGAGCAAACAGGGGCCATGGCCCACTTCCGCAGTTCACCTTCCCACATCTCCACCAGGCTGTTATCGGGCACCAAGACCAGGACCGACAGCCCAGGGGGCTCTTGGTAGATGCGCGCGAGGCGCTCAATCATGCCGAGGGCGGTGATGGTCTTTCCCGTCCCGGTCGCCATGGCCAGCAGGCCGCGACCCTCGGCATTGAACCAGGCCCTGATGGCAGTGCTCTGGTACGGGCGGAACTCGATTTCGTCGGGCACCTCGGGGAGGTTCAACACGTCAGCATCATCCGTCCTTTGCGTGCGGTTTGCCATCTTTTGAGGCCTCTTTGAAGCACGGGTGCGGGGCCGTCGCGGCGAGTACGTGTTCACCAGCCCCTCCTCCAGCGCCTTGGGGAAGGGCTCGACCCTCAATGTGCGTAGTCCCGCGGGATTGAACAGATCATCGACGGCTGCTTTGGCATCGGCAGCGTGCGGAGCCTCGGCCGCCACCCAGGAACGGTGTACCGGGAATGACTCAATATTCCCTCCGAGTCCAGAAAAGGTCTCATTCGGAGATCCTTCAAAGGTCAGATAATTGCCTTCCTCATCCTCGATCACTCCGATTTTCTCGTGGTAAAGGCACTCGGTCCCGTCGGCGTAGCCCGAGATAAGCCAAAACTCCATCAGCTCATGTTCGATCATCCAGGTTATTGCTCTCAGCGCATCGTCGAATTCGGGCCGGTGGTGGGTGCATTCCTGTTCAATGGAGCGTCTTTGGTATCCGAGGTCCATGTGTCGCAGGTCAATCTCCGGCAGGTTGGGGGAGGCGACGACTCGGATCGGGGCACTGGACTCATCGGCCCTGGCCAAGAATGCCTCCAATGCGGGGGCAAGCCGAGCAAGGGCTCCAGCTGTGAAATAGCCGACGGCGCGGTCGTACCTGACAGCCCGGCTTAGTGCGGGGACAAAGAAGTCATGAATTAAGTCATCGGCATCGCTGCTGTACCGGCGCTTGAAACTGGAGTAATCGGTCAGCCTGGCCGGTGGGACCAGGGGCTTGAGCTGGATTGCAGTCACAGATCTTCCATCATTGCTGCTATGTCAGGATCAATCGGGGGGGCTACGGGACGGGCGGCTTGTATTTCCTCTTCGCCGACGTGGACAGCCACTCCGGTGGGGGTTGGGCAAAGAAGAAGGCATACCCCAGGACCAATTTGGCGCTCTTCCAGCCACGGGCGAAGACGTCCGACGTCGACTTTTCCATTGAGATTAGTGATTCTCCAGATAACGCTGGCTTCATGCAGTGAGGAATCATTCACGCTGACGACTAGACTGTCTGATGGCCGCAATCCGTTCGCCCAGGCAACATGCGGGTTGATGCCGAAGGAATAGCCTCGCATGTGGTCTTCAGTAACTGTGTGCCGCTCCCCCCAACCCTCTCTTGTTTGAATAACCCCTGCCACTGTCGATGGAGGTATCGGGTCAAAGCTGAATGAGTCTGCGAACCTAACCGAGTCACCAACGACATTGAATATCGGGAGACCAAGATTCATGTTGATAGATGTGACACTGTTGCCAAAATCATTCGTAAATTCTTCGATTATTGCTGCTTTGCTGGCAACACCTCTTCCGCGTTCAATTCTCTGGGTTATCTCCGTAATGATGCCCTCATATTCCTCAAGTTCCCAGTCCCGTGGCGCAAGCCGAAACGCCATGTCTACACGCATCAGGTTTGAGCCCTGTCTGTTCTTGAGTGAACCGGCAGAACCATGGCCGATGGCCTCAATGAGTTCTACTGGTGTCATGGGCCTACAAGTTAGCCTGAGGACGCGCTCGGCCTTGTCGTGAATTGTGCCACCCCACTTGACCAACCATCCATCACCAATATTGCGCCAACCGCCGGAATCCACCAAAGTGTTCTGCGCTACATCGGAGAGAATAGGGATTCCAAGATCGCTAAGCACATCTTCAATATTGACCAACCATCCGTCCCCTATGGTGTCAGCTATTAGCGCCAATAGTTCCGACCGCGCATTGACACCCTTCTGGAGTAGGTGGTCTTTGTAAACATATCCAGCAATCCATCGTAAAATTTCAAATCGATAATCACCCAACCTGGTCTTCCATTGTTTGACGGCGTGATGGTCAGCGGGAATGACTAGACCAAATTCAGCGCTCAATCGCTCAGCCCCCCATTGAACAGTCTGGAATCGCTCGCTCGCAGATGCTTCTCGAATATAACCGGCATCTTTAGCAACAATTTGTCTGATTCGTTCACGGGTCAGGCCACGACTATCTCCAAGCTCTTCTAAGGTTGGCCTTTGTCGCGAGCATTCTCTGGCGAGAAATAGCTCAGGTTCGTGTACCTCGGCAATCAGTTCATCAATCTGGTCTCCCAGCAGGGGAACTTGGTGCCCCGTAAGTTGTGATATTGGGGTAGCATGTATGACTGCTATTGCTTTAGCGACCTCTGGGGGAATGTCAATCCCATTTTCGTGCGCCTTGAGAAGGCCACCTAAAGTGTCATCATCCGTGAATGCTCTTGCCCATTCAATTGCAACATATGTATTTGGATCAGGGAGAGTTGTTTTGGTTTCGCTGTCTCGTTGCAGAGCAATATTGTCTGCCCATATGTCTCTCGAGATGGTGGGCTTGTGGCTTTCGAGCGCCTTGTTGATCCGCTCAACTGTAAGAGTTCCAATATTCTGCATTCGGTACAATGCTTCGTCGGTCAAAGTTCCCAAATGTCCCCAAGTCAAGTAGTCATTGCGTTTAAACACGTTTTGGGCTCTAACGTCGAAAATTTCGTACTCAATCGGTTCATTGGCAACGTAAGCCATCCAGGTAAACTTGTCGCGAAATTGCGTTTCAGAATTGCTTGAGTGAGAAACTGACTTCAGTTGTCCGGACCCTACAACTGGATGTCGGTTGTTGTCGGAGGGTCCAAAGGCAGGAGAACTCTTATCAGGCGGCTGTTGCATCTGTTCTTTTGTTCCTCGCGTCTTGTTGGTGAAGCCGCTTCTTGGGTGCGTATGGGCACCCAGTTGCATCCCTCCGGTACGACCTAATGTCCCAACGGCCTATCGCTTAGGCAAAAAATGCTATGCACGGCTCCTGACGGTGTGCAACTCTGCGTACCCTCGTTCGTCATGCGCGGCTGCCATTCACCGAGACTTTGTAGCCAGCGTTGTCAGGTGAGATATGCGATGGGCTGCTGATTGGCTTGCCAGCTACTGACACGGCTGGGTCTCCCAGGGCTGGCATCTCCGGTTTCTTGATTGGCTTGATGAATTGGGGTAGCCACCCAGCAACGGCCTGCCCGCTATGGCCAGGGATGTATGTGTGGGGCTTTGTGGCCGAGGTGGGAGGTGAGGGCGGAGAAGTCGGGGGTGTCGGCGGTGATGATGCTGTCGTCGAGGCGGAGGGCGAGGGCCACGATATGGGCGTCGACGACGTCTGAGGTTTGGGATCGGCGGAGCAGGCCTCCCACCACTGGGGCATCGGCAAGGGTGAAATCGGGAATCTCTACTGATTCGAGGAACTTGGCGAGCTTGGCCTGTCGGCTTCCGTCGCGCCACACCTGGGCGACAACCGGAGCGGTCGTGCGCAGCGCGGCGCCCTCCTGCAATGCGGCGGTTAGGAAGGAGTGAGCGGTGGACTCGCCGCGGTCGATCGCTGCAAGGAGTCCTGCGTCGGGGATCACTGAGTGAAGTAGCGGCGGCGCATTGCGGCGACCTCATTGGGGTCGGGCAGGCCTGTTTCTTCGGACCATTCGTGCAACAACTCGCGCAAGGCGTCGTGGCCGTGGTTCTGTTCGGCCAGCAAATGAGCGCCTTGCCGGACCTCGCGGACAGCCTGATTGGCGCGGGACTGGGGTCCGATGGTCATACAAGGACTACCTATCACAACTTATGACAAGTTGTGATAAGTCTTCTCGCAGGTTGCGAAGACTTGTTAACGGTGTGACAAGTGCGGCAAGACGTGGGCCGAAGCAGCAGCCTGCTTTCCGCTGAGGCTCAGTTGAGCTTGCTGCTGGCAGCTAGACACCTGCATTGTATGTTTTTGAAGTTAGCACCCCATCTGGGTATTCTGGTTTGGTGACGGGAGCACAGTCGGAGCTGGTAGGAGAGCTGTTTGACGACCTCGGGGCTGAGCTGCTCATCGCCGGTTTGCGTTGGCCGGACGGTCCGGAATGTTCACTCTGCGGTTCGAGGGATGTCGCGGTGCGGTCGGCGGTTTCGCCTCTTAGGTGGCGGTGTCGTAGATGCCGCGGCGACTTCACCGTCACCACCGGTACGGCCATGCACGGATCGAGGATTGGGGTTGGTGGGTGGGTCACGGCGGCAATGCGTTGGCAGGGCCGTCGCTCTGAGTTGGCTCGCATGCTCGGGGTGTCATCGGCGACGGCTGGCCGGGTGTTGGCCGCTTTGGAGGCGACGGGGAAACCGCCTGGCGAGGAACGACTCCGGGCGCTGCTCGGTCAGCACCCCGATCCCGCCGAGGCGAAGCGGTCACGGCTGCCCGGCTACCTCGCCGCAGAACACGATCCGACCGCCGACATGACTGCGTCTGAGCGGGCGTGTTTGGCGGTGCTCCGTGACAGGCCTCGGGGCGTTCGGGCAGAAGAGGTGGCTATTGCGGCGCACATCTCCAAGAGGCATGCCCAGAGGTGCTTGGGGCGTCTCGCCGAGAACAAATTCGCCCGCAAGGAGGCCGCCAGCATTCCCTGGGGGTACAGGTCCCTCGACGTCGACTTGTGGTACTTGGACTTGACGGAGGAATGCGTGGCGGCATTGGCCCATCTGCCACGGCTGTCGAGAAGCGAGGACGGGGAGTGCCCCAAGCGGGTTCCGCCTGAGTTCTGGTGGGTGTTCTGGTCTGGAACCGAAGCGGCTGAGCTCAAGCTCCCCGAACATGCGGACTACGTCGCCAGCGTGGTACTCGACAGCCCCGACAGAGCGGCAAGAGAATGGGCGCTTAAGTCGCTGCCGGTGAGCGCCCTGTCCAAGTGCAGACAAATGCGCGGGTACGACACTGGCCGTCTCGCCGCCTACATAGACGCCGCCATCGACAGGAGGAGCGGCCGTGCCTGAGATTGGCGACTACAACGATGTGCTCCCCGCCGAGATGATCGGAGTGTGGCCGGTGCTGGCACAGGCAGTCCGTGGAATCGACGGGTCGCTGATGGGGGGAACGGCGCTGACGATTCATCTGAAGCACAGGACTTCGTTCGACTTGGACTTCATGACTGACGGGTCTTTCTCCGGTGAGGCCCTCGTCGGCGAACTCGTCCAGCTCGCGCCGGAAAGGCGGGTCGAAACACTCAGCGCGGGCACAGATGCACTTGATACCCGGATTGACGGTGTTGCCGTGCAAGTGTTCCGGCCGCAACCCCGACCAGAGGTGGGGCACCTGACGGTGTTGAGTGCCCCGATTCAAGTCAGTGGAATGCGAGTGGGATCGCTGCCCGACCTGCTGGCAGCCAAGTTGGATGTCATTCTGCTGCGACCGAAACTGCGCGACTACATCGACATCAAGGCCATTGATGAGCTGTCGCCCTACTCGCTCGAGGACGGCATCTTGTTCCATATGCGGCGATACGGAACAACCACTGCCAGCCGCGACCTCTCCAGGATCGTGGACCTGCTAGAGGATCCCGGTCCGCTCCAGCCCGATCGGGTATTCGACGATGATGACGACACGCTCGACTACCTCAGCGCTAGGGCACAAGACCTGCGCAAGTATCTCCACCACGAGATTATCGCCAGTCCGACAGTCCCCGCTCCTGACCTTCCCGATAGACCCAAACCCGCCGGAGGAGCGGCTAGCTGAGATTGGGCTAGTCGCTCCTGAACGGGGGGTTGGGTTGGGGCCTGGGGATTAGACGGTGAGGCGCTTGCGGCGGTGGGTGGCGGTGGTGAGGTGGGAGGCGGCGGCCAGTAGGAGGCCGGCGATGATTAGGGCGGCGGCGATTAGGAAGAGCAGGCGGCTTTCTGTGCCGGTGGCGGGGAGTTCTTCGCCGGTCATGTCATCCATGCCGTCGTTCATGTCGTCCATCTCGGCAGCCACGGTGGTGATGCGGCCCTCGCCGCTTTCGGGGTATTGGGCGGCGGGGATGGTGCCGTTTAGGCCGTCGCTGATGTAGGAGGCCAGGGACTGCTGGTCGGTGAGGCCCAGGTGGGTTCGGGTGCCGTCGCCGAAGAGGTATTGGTCGCCGCCGTTGGCCAGGAAGTTGAGGGTGACCAGGGCGATTGAGGGGGCACCGTCCACCACGGCGCCGTCGCTCACCAGCGCGGTGCCATCGTCGAGGGTGATCGACTGCACTCGGGTGCCCTCGGTGGTGACGGTGTTGTCGTCGCCGATCTCCTGGGGGGTGCCGGCCGGGTCGTAGACGAAGCTCAGTCCGGCCACCTGGGCGAAGCGTCCGCTGGAGCTCTCCACTCGGGATACGGCGTTCTCCAGCAGCACCTTTACCTGAGCGGGCGACACGTCTTCGATCACGGTCACGAGGTTGCCGAACGGGGAGATGTTGAAGGTCTCCAGCAGGCTGATCGGCCCGACTGGGATCACCGAGTCGTTGCGGATCCCGCCGCCGTTCTGGAGGGCCACGGCCGGTTCGGGCACACCGAAGTCGGCGGCCAGCCGTTGGCTGTTCCACAGCAGGGCGTCGGCCAGCAGGTTGCCCTGGTTGGTCTCGTGGGTGCGGATGCCTGGAGAGCGGCGCCCGTCCAGGGGCACCTCGGTGGTGCCCACTGGGGTGGCGGCCAGCTCGGCCAACGCTGCGGCCACGGGTTCAGTCACCTGGGCCTGCACGTCGGGGTGGGGTTCCACTGCATCGGATTCCTCGCCGCCGATCACTCGGCGCAAGCCGCTGGTCTCGTCGATGGCGGTCACGTTCCCGTCGGCGTCGATGGTCAGAACTAGTCGACCCACGTAGGTGTAGTCGCCTGGCGTGGTCACGATGGGAACGCTGGTCCCGTCGGATAGTGGGACAGAGTACGGGTAGGGGCCGTAGCGGTGGGGATCGGGGTCGTCGGGCAGCAGCAGAACGCCGTAGTCGGCCAACAGGACATCACTGCCGCCGGCCACGATGGCATCTACGCCAGTCAGGTGGGAGGCCAGGTCGACCTCGCTGCTCAGGGCCTGCAAGTGGGTGGACAGCACGATTATGTCCACCCCGTCGCCGGTCAGCCGGTCGATCTCGGCCTGCACGACCTCGGCCACGTTGGACATCACCTGCACGTTGCGGGGGCTGGAGATGTAGGTCAGCTCAGGGGTGGTGGCACCGATGATGCCGATGCTCCGGCCCTGCTTCTCCACCACTGTCGACTTGGCGATCCGGCCCTGCTCCACCAGCGCGGCCAGAGCGGGCTCGCCGGAGAAGTCCAGGTTGGCGCTGATGAACGGGGCGGTCGTGGTCTCGGAGATGAACCGAGCCAGAAGATCGGGCCCAAGGTCGAACTCATGGTTGCCGATGGTCAAGGCGTCGTAGCCGATCAAGTTGAGAGCCAGCGCGTCATAGAACGGGCTGTCGTCGCCGAGGCTCACCGACAGTTCGGGGCCGCTCAAGAAGTTGTCGCCCGAGCTGATGGTGATCACGGCAGCGCCATCGTCGGCGGCCTGGGACCGCAGTTGGTGTACTAGCGAGGCGAAGCGGGCCACGCCGCCATGATCAGGGGCGGACGACGACGCCTGCACCAACTGCGATTCGCCGTCGTTGTGGTGCAGGATCACCAGTTGGAGGTCGCCACTGCTCTCGCTGGTGGTCTCGACTTCTTGGGCGCCAGCGGTGACCGAGCCCAGCAGGGCGGCGGCCAGCCCCAAGGCGATCAGTGCCCACGCGATACGGCGGATCTTCATCAGTCGGCTCCCTTGTGTTGATGAACTCTCAGTGAGGGGCGTATCACCTCGGGAGCCCAGTTCGACTCGAAACCGATGCCCGACAGCCAGGTCTCCACCAGCTTGCCGTTCTCGGCCCGAAAGGCCTGCACCCAGTCCCATTGGTTGCCGTCCACCTTCCAGGTGCCGATGGCCACCACGTGGTCGTCCTCGGCGATGAGCCGGTAGCGCAGGTCGGTGAACTCGGCCTGGCTGCACAGCGCGGCCACCTGCTGCTGGTACTCCTCGGCGGTCACCGAGCGGGTGCCGCCCATCTCGTGGCGCACATAGACCGGCCCGGCCAACTCCGGCACCAAGTCCGGATTCTGCGCCCCCCACATCTCGTCATACCACCGGCGCAGCACGGCCTTGGTCTCCTCCGCTGTTCCTCGATCACCCATGGCCTGAAACTACGACAGCCGGTCGCCAAGTGCCGCGTCGAATGCCGATGGCCGGTACCGTCGCAGTGTGAGCGATGTGAGCCCTGGTTCCACCACCGGGATGTTCGCGTCGCTGTCCAACCGGGCTTATGCCCTGTTGTGGTGGTCGGGGCTGGTGGCGTTTCTGGCCGTGGGCATGCAGATATTGGCTCGGGGCTGGCTGGCCATCGAGCTCACCGACAGCAACTCCAGCTTTGCTTTAGTGCTGGGTGCCTTCGGCATCGGCATGGTTACCGTCACCCCGTTCGGGGGCGTGGCCGCCGACCGCTTCCCCCGTCGGGCGCTGATCCTCGGCTCCCATGTCTCTCTCACCTTGAGCGCCTTGTGGCTGGGAATCATGGTGGTGCTGGGCCTGGAGGAGTTCTGGATGCTGCTGGTGGCGTCGGTGATCCAGGGGTCGTCGTTCGCGTTCATGGGACCGGCCCGGATCGCCATGACCGGCGAGGTGGTGGAGCGCGAGCTGCTGTCCAACGCCATATCGCTCACCCAGCTCACCGTGGCCAGCACCCAGTCGGTGGGGCCGTTCGTCGCCGGGGTTCTGGCCGATACGCCCAATTTCGGCTTGGCCGGGGTTTACCTGCTGAGCGCCGGTCTCACCACGGTGGGGGCCATTCCGGTGCTCATGCTGCCGTCGTCGCGGCCCCAGCAGCGCGAAGCCCACAGCCCCCTGGAGGAGATTGCCGAGGGGGTGGGCTATGTCGCTCGGAATCCCTATCTGCGGGTGGTGGTGATCTCCACTGCGCTCATGCTGCTGGTTGCCATGCCCTATCAGGCGTTTCTGCCCAAATACACCGAGAGCGTGTTCGGGGTGGGAGTGCTGTGGCTGGGCGTTCTCCAGGGGGCCAACGCGCTGGGCGGCACCGTCACCGCGCTGCAAGTGGCCCGGATGCGCGACAACACACAGCTCTGGCGACTGCGGGTGATCAGCTTGACCGTGGTGGCCGCCGGGGTGGCCGTGTTGGCCATCACTCCCAACCAGTGGGCCGCGCTGCCGGTGCTGTTCGTGCTGGGCGGCGCGGCCACCACATTCCAGACCGCCAACATGTCGATGTCGCTGCTTCTGGCCGAGCCGGTGTACCACGGGCGGGTGCAGAGCCTGGTGATGATCGCGTTCAGCGCCCAGAGCCTGGTGGCGTTCCCGATGGGGGCTTTGGCCGACCAGATCGGGCTGCGGGAGATGCACGGCTACATGGCCGCGGCCACCGTGCTGGTGGTGGTGTGGTCGGTGCTCGCCGGACGCCAGGCCCGCCGCCAAACGCAGGCGAGTGCCGGCCAGAGGGTTGCTCGTTGACATCTGAAAATCGGATGTCTAAATTGGGTCGATGGACAGGACTCCCGGGCGGGGATGCGCTTTGTTGAACATCGGCGATTTCAAGCGTGACTCCCACGCCGCTAAGTACGTCGTCGAGCTCGATGCCCGACCCCAGGCTTCTGATCGGCTCTTCTGGCTGCTCAACGACCCGGCCAATGAGCAGCGGTTGGTTGATGCCGAGTTGAACGGGATGCCCGCGCTGGCCGGAGTGGCCCGGATACTGGAAGACGACCCTGAAATCGGCGATGTGCTCGAATCCGACCCCATCTCGCTCCGCTTCCGACAGGCCGTCGGAGTGGCCATCAAGCTGAAGATGGCCAAGCTCGGCTGGGAGTCAACCGGCAAGAAGGGCGCGGTCAAAGGCGCCCGCCACTTCACCAAGGCTGAGCGTTACGAAGAACAGCCGTGGGACGCCGAGGCATACAAGAAACGCGCCCTGGCTGCTTTGGATCGGGTGGCCCAGATGGGTGACGCCGCTGAGCATGAGGAGACCGGTCGCTTCCTCATGGAGGCCCTAGCGGAGACCCGCCGCGCGGAGGGCCGCCCGTTTTGAGATGCTGCTGATCCTGGACAGCGGCCCGTTGGGCATGCTGTGCAATTCCAAGGCCACCGAATCATTCCAACAGGTCTACCGGTGGGCCCGGAAACATCTAGGAGGCGGTAATGAGCTTGCCGTTCCCGAGATTGCCGACTACGAAGTCCGACGCGAGCTGTTGCGCGGTGGCAGACAAGCCAGTGTGGCCCGGCTCGATGAGCTCCGGGTGGGCCACACGTACCTGCCGCTGACCACCGAGGTGATGCATGACGCGGCATTGCTTTGGGCCGATGCCCGCAACGCCGGCCGGCCCACCGCCCACCAGGCCGCCCTCGACGGGGATGTCATCCTGGCCGCGCAGGCCAGAAGCGCTCAGGCTGCCCATGGCCGCGGCGCCGTCGTGGTGGCCACCACCAACGTCGACCATCTCGCCCGCTATACCCGCGCCCAACAGTGGTTTGAAATCTGACGTCGACCGCCGCGGCCAATAGAGCTGCGAGCGCTAGGCCCGGGCGCTGACCAGCCAGGCGGCGGCGCCCATGGTGATGCCGTCGGCGGTGCGCCGGCGGTCGACCATGGCCCCGAGGGCGGCCTTGACCCGGTCGATCACATGCTCGTCGGCGTTCTCGGGGATGGCCGCGCCGGGCAGCAGGTCCACGTAGTAGCGCACCAGCTCATCGGTGGTGCCGCCGCCGATGTTCACCGGCAGGTCGTGGGGGGTGATGTCGATGTCTACCAGCCCGGCTCCGGTGAGGACCGAGCTGATCCGATCGGCCGAGGCCAGCGAGAACGGGCCGGGCGCGTCGGGATCCATCGGATCGGGCGGGCCCAGCACCTCGGCCACGGCCTGTCCGGGCTCGGTGACCCAGGAGTTCTCCGCGGGGGAGCGCCAGCACACAAAGGTAAGTCGGCCCCCGGGCCGCAGCGCCCGCCGGAGGTTGGTGAATCCGGCCACCGGCTCGGCGAAGAACATGATCCCCATTCGCGAGAAGGCAGCGTCGAAGTGCCGGGGCTCGAACTGGTGGGCGCCGGCATCGGCCACCACAAACTCGGTGTTGCCCAAACCGGCGTCGACGGCCCGTCGGCGGGCCTCGTCCAGCATGGGTGCCGACACGTCCACCCCGGTCACATGCCCTGCCTCGCCCACCAGGCGGGCCAGCTCCAGGCTGGTGGTGCCGGTGCCGCAGCCGATGTCCAGCACATGCTCGCCGGGGTCGGGGTGCAGCCGGGCGATGGCAGCCTCTCCCAGGGGGGCGAGCATGGCGTCCAGCCTCTCCCGATACTCCACCCACACCGGTCCCCGGTCGTTCCAATAGGTGCGGAGCGCCTCGGCTACGTCGGCCATCGCCCAAGTCTGCCAGAACGCTCGGGCATGGGGGCAGGCCAAGCGCTGGTGCGACGCGCCCGCTACGAGGGAAGCCAAGCCGCTGTGGCCGGTTGGCCTGCACCCATGCGGCCCAGTCGGGCTACAGTCCCCGGCGGTGAAACCTGCTCCTTTTGAATACCACGCTCCCGAGACGGTGGCCGACGTGGTGGGCCTGCTGGCCGAGCACGGAGACGACGCCAAGCCCCTGGCCGGCGGCCAGAGTTTGGTGCCCCTGCTGGCCATGCGCCTTACTCGCTTCGAGCACATCGTGGACTTGAACCGGGTGGACGAGCTGTTCGGCGTGACCGCCGACAACGGCAGCGTCCGCATCGCGGCCATGACCCGCCAGGCGGCCGTCGAGACCGACGCCACGGTGGCCGAAAGCGTGCCGCTGCTGCACCTGGCCACCCCCCACATCGGCCATTTCCAGATCCGCAACCGGGGCACCATCGGCGGCTCGGTGGCCCACGCCGACCCGGCGTCGGAATACCCCGCGGTGATGCTGGCCCTCGACGGCACCGCCGAGATCGCCTCGGCATCGGGCACCCGAGAGGTGCCGGCCGCCGAGTTCTTCGAGTCCACGTTCATGACCGCAGTGGCCCCCGATGAGCTGCTCACCGCCCTGCGGTTCTCGGCCTGGGACCAGCCCGCCGCGTTCGCCTTCGATGAGATCGCCCGGCGCAGCGGCGACTTCGCGCTGGCCGGCGCTGCTGTGGGCATCGGCACCGACGCTGCCGGGCGCATCAACCGGGCCGCGGTGGGCATGCTGGGCGTGGGCCCCATTCCCCTGCGGGCCTCGTCGGTGGAGGCGGCGCTGATGGGGCTGGCCGCAGCCGACGCCGACCCCGCCGAGATCGGGCGTCTGGCGGCCGACGACATGGACCCGATCGGCGATGTCCACGCCAGCGCCGACTACCGCCGCCGGGCCGGCTCCACCCTGGTGGGGCGGGTGCTGGCCGACGCCCTAGCCCAGGTGACCGAGGAGGCTGGCAATGGCTGATCAGATCCCCCTTTCGATGACGGTCAACGGCCGGGCCAGGCGAGGAGCGGCTGAGCCTCGGCTGACCCTGGCCGACTTCCTTCGGGAACAGGCCCTGTGTACCGGCGTCCACTTGGGCTGCGAGCACGGGGTATGCGGCTCGTGCACCGTGCTGATGGACGGCGAGGCTGTGCGCTCCTGCCTTCTGTTCGCGGTGCAGGCCGACGGCGCACACATCACCACTGTGGAGGGGCTCGCCCCCGACGATGAGACGCTCCACCCCGTGCAGGAGGCGTTCCGCGACTGCCACGGGCTTCAGTGCGGGTTCTGCACCCCCGGCTTCGTGGTGTCGGTGGCCGCCTTCCTTGAAGCCAACCCCGATCCGTCCGACGACGAGATCCGCCACGGCATCGCCGGCAACCTCTGCCGCTGCACCGGATACCAGGGCATCGTGGCCGCCACCCGCCAAGCCGCCGCCGCTCTACGAGGAGGCAATGATGAGTAACACGGCTGCCGCCGCCCGCTACGTCGGCCAGTCGGTCAAGCGGCTGGAAGACCCCCGCCTGGTCACCGGGCACGGGCGCTACGTGGACGACATCGTTCTGCCCGGCATGCTCCACGCCGCCTTCGGGCGCAGCGACCTGGCCCGGGCCACCATCACCCGTCTCGACACCTCGGCAGCCGAGGCCCTCGAAGGGGTTCACGCCGTTTTCACCGGCGCCGACCTCAACTCCCACAACGATTCGCTGCGGGCGTCGCTTCATCCGCCCGAGTCGCCCGCGCCCCCCGCCAACATGCTGGCCAACGGAGACGTGCGCTTCGTGGGCGACCCCTACGTGATGGTGGTGGCCGAGAGCCGCTACATCGCCGAGGACGCCCTCGAGTTGGTCGACGTCGAGTTCGAGCCGCTCGACCCGGTGGTCAACTACGAGACCGCGGCCGAATCCGACGATCTCGTCCATCCCGAGCTGGGCAGCAATCTGGCCCACGACCTGCCCGTGCCCAACCCGGCCCAGCAGGAGGCCTTCGAGACCGCGGCCCACATCATCACCGAAACCTGGCACCAGCACCGCCAGACCAACGTGCCCATGGAGACCCGGGGCATCGTGGCCTCCTGGCAGCCCCACGCCGGGGTGATGGAGGTGTGGGCCTCCACCCAGAGCCCCCACGAGATGCAGCTCGTCGGCGCCCGGGTGCTGGGCATCGGCGAGCACAAGATCGTGGTCCACTTCGGCGATGTGGGCGGCGGATTCGGCCAGAAGATGTTCTTGGGCCGCGAGGACATGGCGGTGCTGGTGGCCGCCAAGCTCCTGGCCAGCCCGGTGAAGTGGATCGAGGACCGCCGCGAGAACCTGCTGGCCTCCAACCACGCCCGCATCGAGCAGATGACCGTCACCATGGCGGTGGACGAAAACGGCAACTTCTTGGCCGCCGACCTCGACCAGCTGGAAGACGACGGCGCCTACCCGCTGGGCGGCCCGGCCACGCCCGGCGCCATGGCCACCATGCTCTATCCCGGCCCCTACCGGATGGGGCCGGTGAGCTGGCGGGCCCGCACCGTCTATACCAACACCTGCGGCCGGGGGGCCTATCGAGGCCCGTGGCAGATGGAAAGTGTGGCCCGAGAGCAGATGATCGACCGGGTGGCCCGGGAGATCGGCATGGACCCCCTTGAGCTGCGCCGCCAAAACGTGCTGAACCCCGACGACCTTCCCTATCAGGTGTCCACCGGCCTGTTCTTCGAGACCACCATCTCCCCGGAGCAGACCCTGGAGCAGGCCGCCGAGATGATCGGCTACGACGACTTCCGGGCCGAGCAGGCCAAGGCCCGCGAAGAGGGGCGCTACCTGGGCCTGGGCATGGCCCTCTACATAGAGCCCACGTCGATGGGCATGGGGCCGCTGGGCACCGAGTCGGCCATGCTCCGGGTGGAGGTAGACGGCCACGTAAACGTGTTCATGGGCACCGGCTCGCACGGCCAAAGCCTGGAGACCACCATCGCCCAGCTGGTGGCCGACGAGCTCGGGGTTCGCCCCGAAGACGTCACCCTGCACCAGGGCCACGGCTCCGGCTACGGGTTCGGCACCGGCGGCAGCCGCTCGGCGGTCATCGCCGGCAGCGCGGCCCGGGCCGCGGCCTCTGGCGTGCGAGACAAGGTGGTGGCCATCGCCGCCCACCTGATGGAAGCCTCCGCCGACGACCTGGAGGTGGCCGACGGGGTTGTCTCGGTCAAGGGCACGCCGGCGGCGTCGATGACGATGGCCCAGGTGGCGGCCACCGCCTACCAGAACTCCGATGCGCTGCCCCCCGGCACCGAGGCCGGCCTGGAGCACACCGCCCGCTACAAGGCCCCGCCCTCCACCCACTCCAACGCCTGCCACATCTGCACCTGCGAGCTCGATCCGGGCACCGGCAAGGTCACGCTCTTGCGCTATGTGGTGAGCGAGGACTGCGGGGTGCTGATCAACCCCATGGTGGTCGACGGCCAGATCGCCGGGGGAGTGGTGCAGGGCATCGGCGGGGTGCTCTATGAGCACTGCGTGTACGACGAGAGCGGCAATCCTCTGGCGTCCACCTTCCTCGACTATCTGGTTCCCACCGCGGCCGAGGTGCCCGATCTGGAGACCGGCCACGTGGTGGTGCCCTCCGACACCCCCGGCGGGCACAAGGGAACCGGCGAGGGCGGGGCCATCGGAGCGCCCCCCGCGGTGTTCAACGCGGTGGCCGACGCCCTGGCCCCCTTCGGGGTGTATCCCAACCGCCAGCCCCTCGACCCCAACGCGGTGCTCGGCCTGATCGCCTCGGCTTTCGACTCCTAGGAGTGTCCAACCAATGAGGTTCGCCCTGTTCTACGAGATCCCCGTGCCCCGCCCCTGGGACGAGGACAGCGAGCGCCGCGCCTACGCCGAGGTGCTGGAACAGGCCATCTTGGCCGACAAGCTGGGCTTCGACAGCGTGTGGACGGTGGAGCACCACTTCTTGGAGGAGTACTCCCACTGCTCCAACCCCGAGGTGCTCTACGGCGCCATCGCGGCCCGCACCGAGAACATACGCATCGGCTACGGGGTGCGGCTCGCTCCCAAGCCCTACAACCATCCGGTGCGCTCGGCCGAGTCGGCCGCCACCTTGGATGTGATCAGCGGGGGCCGGGTGGAGTTCGGCACCGGCCGATCCAACAGCCGGGCCGAGTTGGAGGGCTTCGGCATCGACCCCAACGAGACCCGGGCCATGTGGACCGAGGCCGTGGAGCACATCGCCGGCTGCTGGATGAACGACGAGCACAGCTTCGAGGGCGAGTACTGGTCGATGCCCCGGCGCCGGGTGATCCCCAAGCCCCTCCAGAAGCCGTGCCCGCCCATGTGGGCTGCGGCGGGCAGCGACGAAACCCACCACATCGTGGGCTCCATGGGCATGGGGCTGCTGTCGTTCAGCGTGTTCGTGCCCATGCCCGACCTGAAGAACAAGATCGACATCTACCGCAGTGCCATCGCCGACTGCGCCAACCCGGTGGGCGGGCGCATCAACAACCGGGTGGCCAGCTTCACCATGGTGCACTGCGCGCCCACCACCGAGGAGGCCTACGAGGTGGGGCGGCAATCGTTCGAGTGGTACCCCATCGCCGGGTTGCAGCTCTCGGCCTCGATGCCCGCCTGGCAGGCCGACCGCAACCTCGAGTTCAACGACTTCCAGTACCTCGGCGCGATCACCGAGTTGCTCGACAGCGGCATGGCCGAGCAGGCCATGAACCTGGAGGGGCTGGTGGAGATGGGCACCGCGCTGATCGGCGATCCCGACCAGGTGATCCGCCTGGCCAAGGGCTATGAGGAGATCGGCACCGACCTGCTGTTCTGCGCGGTGCAGCCCTACAACATCCCCCACGACAAGGTCATGGCGTCCATCGAGCTCCTCGGCCGCCACGTGTTGCCGGCGTTCGACCATTAGCTCTTCGCCACCCGCCTCGGGACCGGGAACCGCCGGTGCCCCTACGTCCAAGTCCGGCATGGGCTTGGGGATGTGGGCCGCGGCCACCGGCGTCTTCTTATTCAGCTGGGGTCCGGTCTTCGTTCGCGACAACGAGTTCGGGGCCCTGCCGTTCGCGTTCTGGCGGCTGATCGGGGCCGCGGCCTGGGCGGTGGCTGCGCTGCACTTGCGGGGCGGCCGGCTAGACCGCCGGGTGCTGCGCCACTCGTTGGCCGGCGGGGTGGTGTTCACCGTCAACGGGGCCACGTTCTTCACCGCCATCAAGACCACGTCGGTGGCCAACGCCATGGTCATCGGCGCCACCGCCCCCATCTTCTTGCTGTGGGCCGCCAGCCGGATCTTCAAGGAGCAGATCAGCTACCGGGTGATCGTGGCCACCCCGGTGGCCATCGCCGGGATGGTGATGATGCTGCTGGGCCGCTCAGGGAGCAGCGGGGGCGGATCGCTCACCGGCGATGTGCTGGCGGTGGTGGCCGTGATGTCCTTCTCCGGCTACCTGGTGGCTTCCCGCATCGCCCGCAATCACCTGACCGCGCTGGAGTATCAGGCGGGCTGGTCCACCATCGCCGCCGCCCTCATGCTGCCCATCGCGCTGTTGTCGTTCGACCCCCTGTTCATAAGCGACACCTGGAGCTGGGGGGTGGCCGCCGCCATGGCGGTGACCGCCGGAGTGGCCCACCTAACGTTCAACTACAGCCACCGGTACGTGTCTTTGCGCACCATCTCGCTTTTGAACATGACCGCCCCGGGCCTGGCCGTGATGTGGGCCTGGTTCTTGTTCGACGAGCAGCTCGGCGGATTGCAGTGGCTAGGTGTCCCCTTGGTGGCGATTTCGGTGCTCGCCGTCATATTGGATGAGTGAGCCAGCCGGTGGGCAGGGTAAAATCACAGGCTGATCCGGGGTAGCTCAACCGGCAGAGCAAGCGGCTGTTAACCGCTAGGTTGTGAGTTCGAGTCTCACCCCCGGAGCCAAACCAGCACCAGATGGGGAAGCCCGCCCAATAGGCTGGCGGCGGGCCCGTAGCTCAGTGGTCAGAGCAGGCGACTCATAATCGCTCGGTCGCGGGTTCGATCCCCGCCGGGCCCACCTCTTCTTCCTCGCTCGGCTCCTGCCAGCGGCGGGTGAGCCAGCCCAGGCGGTGGGCGACGTACAGGCCGATCATGGCCAGCGCAATGCCAACGAAGCCGTCGATCACCCAGTGGTTGCCGGTGAGCACCACGGCGACCGACATCAGCAGCGGGGAGGCCACCGCGAAGATCCGGACCGGGATCGACCGGACAGTGCGGAACAAGATCACCCCGGCCAGCACGTTCCATCCCACGTGAAAGCTGGGCAAAGCGGCGTACTTGTTCACCACCGACGGGGGCTGGAGGTACTTGTAGGAGGTGGACAGCTCGGTGACCGTGTCGGTGAACCCGTCGAAGAACCGGGGCGGGGCCACCGGGAAGAAGGCGAAGAACACCAGGCCCAGCGCGCCGGAGACGATCATGGCGTTGCGCATCAGGGTGTAGCGGCTCCGGTTGTAGTGGTAGAGCAGCAGGAGGGCTCCGATGATCACCGGCCAGTGCAGCCAGATGTACACCCAGTTGAAAAAGGTGACCAGCCAGTGGTAGTCGAGCACAGCCGACTGAGACCAGGCCTCGAAGTCCAGCCCCAGCGTGGACTCGAAGGTCAGCAGGTCGTAGGCGTTCTTGAACGCGGCGACTTCCGCCCCTTTGGTGATCATCCGCACACCGAAGTAAATGAGCGCGGCCACCGTCACAATCAGGACTTGACCTGGGAAATTGCGCCAGCTCCGCGCGCCGCCGGCGATTTCCGGCGCGACGATGATCTTAAGCTGGCGAACCATGGGACCTTAATGTTACCGATTCGTTACCGGGGGTTTCCACCACATCTACCGGCGGTCATTGCCGGCGGCAGCGGGGATCCGGATGCGCTCAGATATCGCCCAGCCAGGCGGGCGCCCGGTCGAGCAGGAACTCGCTGATCTCAGCCACTTTGGGCATCACGCCGCCGAGGCACTCCTGGCCGGTGAACATGCCGCTGATCGACACCTCCACCCGGGCCGTGATGGAGATGCTCCGCTCGGGAGCATCGGTGACCGCGGCGTAGGCGTCGATGGCCGACACGTCCAGGGGCAATTCCATGCCGCCGATACCGGCCAGGTCGGTGGCCAATAGCAGCAGGTCGGGGCCGTCGGGCAGCGGCGGCAGGCTCCACGACACCACCATGGGCAGCTTGAAGTCCTCGGTGGGCTCCACTCCCTCGGGCAGCTCCATCACATGGTCCTCGAAGCTCAGCATCACCCGGGGGTCAACCTCCAGCGCGATGTGTACGTCGAGCGGACCGCCGCAGGCAGCCGCGGGGTGCAGGTCAACCTCCCAGGCCTGGCGCATGGAGTAGGTCTCCACGAAATGGCGATCATCGTGGACATGGAAGCCGTGATCAACGGCATGGTCCTTGAGATCGGCGATGAAGGTGGCGATATCGACGACAGCCAAGAACCCCACACTGCCACGAAATTGACCGTGCTGGCTATCCAATAGCGGTTAGTTTCACCCCGGTGGACGGCGACCGGATTCTGGCAGTCTTCGACCGGGCCGCGGCCCGGGTGGCCGAGGCAGTAGCCCGGATCGACGGTGGCCAGCTCACCGGCAACCGGGAAGGCCAGTACAGCTTCGACGTGGCCGCCGATGAAGCGGCCCGAGAGGTGCTGGCCGAGGCCGGCTTCGGGGTGTACAGCGAGGAATCGGGACTGCACGACGCCGACCGGGAGCTCGTGGTGGTGCTCGACCCGGTGGATGGCTCCACCAATGCGGCCCGTGGCCTGCCGTGGTACTCCACCAGCTTTTGCGCGGTCGACTCCGATGGGCTGCGGGCCGCACTGGTGCTCAACCTGGCGAACGGCAAGGCCTATCGCGCCGTGCGGGGCCGAGGGGCCACCGTCGACGGCCGCCCGCTGGCCCCGCCGCTCGACGATGACCCCCATCGGGGATCAGGGCCGTCGGGACAGGAGTCTCTGGGGGCGGCGACGGTGGGGCTGACCTACATTCCCCCCCGGCATCTGGGCTGGAGGCAATACCGGGTGCTGGGGTCGATTGCCCTGGATATGACCGCGGTGGCCGAGGGGGTTCTCGACGCCTACATCGATTGCACCAACGAAGGGCACTCCACCTGGGACTACCTGGGTGCCGCATTGGTGTGCGCCGAGGCCGGAGTGGCCATGGGCGAGGCCTGGGGGCGAGAGTTGCTTCCCATCGATCTGGCCGAGCGGCGCTACCCGGTGGCGGCTGCCACCCTGCCGCTGCTGGACGAAGTGCTGGCCCAACGGCGCACATTCGGCGCCGACGACCCTGCCGCTATTGGTGCGGGAGAGGCCGCAGAACACCACTAGCCTGGCCGTTGCACCGGGCGCGTAGCTCAGATGGCAAGAGCGCTTCCCTTACAAGGAAGAGGCCGGGGGTTCAAGTCCCTCCGCGCCCACTCACGGTCTCGGAATCGAATTTCTGAGCATTTGGGAGAAGGTGGCGGGATGGGTAACAATGGCACCCGGTCATATCACCGGCCGCGGTATGGGAGCGCGCCGGTCCTTTGAAGGGGGAAACGTGAAGCACTTCCGCTGGCTCATTTGTCTGTTGGCTGTATTCGCCCTTGTCGCCGCGTCGTGCGGTGGCAACGACGACGATGATTCGGGTGCTCCCGCGCCCACCGAGGCGCCAGACGACATGGGTGATGACTCCATGGACGACGACATGGGTGACGATTCCATGGACGACGACATGGGTGACGATTCCATGGACGACGACATGGGTGACGATTCCATGGACGACGACATGGGTGATGACTCCATGGACGATGACATGGGTGATGACTCCATGGACGATGACATGGGTGATGACTCCATGGACGACTCCGATGCTGAGCCGGTTGCGACTGAGGAACCCGAAGTCGACCCGTGTGAGGCCGTGGACCTCGAAGCCACCGATATCGGTATCACTGAAGACACCATCACCGTGCTGGTCATGGCCGATGTCGGCTCCCCGCTGGCGCCCGGCCTGTTCCAGGGCTCCATCGACGGTGTCAAAGCATGGGCCAACCATGTGAACGCCGAGGGCGGCTTGGCCTGCCGCCAGGTCGAGGTGATCGAGCACGACTCAGCTATCAACCCCACCGAGACCACCAACGGCTTCCTGGTGGCCTGCGAAGACGCGTTCGCACTGGTGGGTACCACCGCTCTGTTCGCCCTTGACACCACCGATCTCCAGTCCTGCCCCGATGCCCAGGGCAACGAAATCGGTGTGCCCGACTTCGCCTACATCACCACGGAGCCGCCCCACCAGTGCTCGGTGGTGACGTTTGCCACCAGCCGGCCCAACAGCGAGTGCCCCTACGCCGGCACCGGCGACCGGGCCGTGCAGAGCCAGGTGGGCCACGTGCAGTGGCTTCTGGAGAACATTGAGCCCAATATCAACGGGGTGTACCTGATCCCCTCCGACCTGCCCTCCACCATCGCCACGTCGATGCCCCAGGTGCGGGCCTTCCAGGAGATCGGCGTTGTCATCGACGGCGAGCCTGGCGTGAGCGGGTTCACCACCCAGTCGGAGTACGGCGCCTACATCCAGATCATGCGGGACAACGACTCCAATTTCGCCTACTCCGGCTCCGACGATCAGTCCATGATCAAGTGGCGCAGCGAGGCCGAAGCTCAGGGCTTGGATACCGACAGTGTGATTTGGATGTGCCAGTTGGCCTGCTATACCCCCAGCTTCCTGGAAGCCGGTGATGTGGTGGAAAACACCTACATGTGGATCTGGTTCCTGCCGTTCGATGAGACCGACACCAACCAAGAGCTGGCCGACTTCATGGAGGCCATTGATGACCCGTTCCCGCCGGCATGGGCCGCGGGCTCATGGGCCGATGGCGTGCTGTTCGAGCAGGTCGTAAACGGCATCGTGGCTGAGAGTGGTCCCAACGGCCTCACCCGCCAGGCGGTGCTTGACGGTGCTCGCAATCTGACGTCGTTCGACGCGAACGGTTGGTGGAGCCCGGCGGACTACTCCACCACCGAGAACATCATGCCCTGCTTCATGCTGATGCAGGTGCAGAACAACGAATTCGTCCGGGTACACCCGCAAGAGCGGGGCGAACTGGACTGCAACCCCGACAACGTGGTCGGCCTGACCCGAGACTGGGGAGCTGAGTTCGGCGGCTAGCCAGGACAGAAGTGAGGAGGCCAGGAAGGTCTGAGTTCTTGTGATCTTCGGGGTGCGTCGATCGGTTGCGGTTGCCGCCTCACTGGGGACGTTGGCGGCGGTGATCATCGCTGTCTTCACCTGGAAAGGTGCCCCGGTCACCAGCGAGACCTTCCTGGTCACCACCTACATCGGGCTCTTCCTCGGTGCCCTGTGGGCCATGTACGCCACCGGTTTGGTGGTGGTGTACACCACCACCGGGGTCTTCAACTTCGCCCAGGGTGCCATCGGCGTGTTCGCGGCATTCTTTTATTGGGAACTCCACGTAAATCGGGGCTGGCACTCCATCCTCGCCCTGTTCGTGGTGGTGGGCCTGTTCGCACCTGCGCTGGGCGTGGTGCTGGACATAGTGATCATGAGGCGCCTGCGCACCGCGTCGCTGGTAGTGCAGCTCATGGTCACCGTGGCAATCATGGTGCTGCTGCTGTCGGTGGTGGGCGACATCTGGGAGGCCGATACTGCCCGCCGGGTGCCGTATTTGTTCGGCATCAACAACGGCATTGACTTGGGACCGTCTCAGCTTCCCTGGCACCGGCTCATCGTGTTTGTGGTGGCTATCGCCATTGCCGTGGCCATGCGATATTTGCTTCGCCGCACCCGCATCGGCACGGCCATGCGTGCGGTGGTGGACAACAGGGAGCTGGCTGCTCTCAACGGGGCTCGTCCCAACGTGGTGTCGTCTACCTCCTGGGCACTGGGCTCCATGCTGGGTGCGCTGGGGGGCATCCTCATCGCTCCGGAGCTCGGCCTCGATCCGGCAACTCTTAACAGCGTGGTCATCATCGCTTTTGCCGCGGCGGCCTTTGGAGCACTGAGGAACCTGCCCTTGGCGGTGATCGGCGCCATGTTGATCGGACTGCTGCGAGCCCACACAGTGGCCTGGCTGGACTTCGGATCCGATTTCCGCTTCGCCCACCTCGCTGTTGCCCCGCTGTTGCTGCTGTTCGTGGTCATAGCCTTGCCCCAGGCCCGCCTGGAAGTAGGACGGCTGGCTCATCATCTCCGTCGCCACGAGCGCTTCACCAAGTGGTGGGAGGGACTCATCGGCTGCGGGGTGATCATTCTGCTGGCGGTGGCGTTCTCCGGCGGCTGGTTGAACTTCGGAATCTGGGATCCTGGTGCCTGGGACAGCCGAGGGCTGAACTCGGCCAATGAAGCCATGGCCCTGGCTCTCATCGGCTTATCGCTGGTTCCCTTGATCGGCTGGGCCGGTCAGATCAACTTCGCGCCGTTGGCCTTTGCCGGATTCGGCGCCTTTGTGTACCTGAAGGTGATAGGTGGAGGGTGGGTCACGTTCCTGGGGTTGGATCGACTGGGCTTGGATCCCCAGGACATCAGAGATATCGACAACGGCTACTGGATCCTCCTGGTAGGGCTACTATGCGCGCCCTTGGGTGCCTTGGTAGCCCTTCCCGCCGCCCGTCTCAGGGGGCTGTATCTGGCTCTCATGACTATGGCCTTCGCCCAGGCGATGTCGCTTATCTTCTTCCCCAACCCGTGGGTTATGCCCATCATCGGGACCGGTCGGCAGTTTCCCCACATTGAGCTGTTCGGCGTTACCTTCGACGACCGCCGGGGCTTCTTCCTGTTGCTGATGTGCGTATTCGCTGTCGTTGTCTACGCGCTGGTACTGCTGCGACGGTCTCGGTATGGGCGAAGATGGATGGCCATCAATGACTCGCAGGCCGCGGCAGCCACCCTCGGGGTACCAGTGGTGTGGACCAAGGTTGTGGTGTATGCCCTTTCAGCGGTCATAGCCGGCATTGCAGGGGTGTTCTGGGCCACTGTTTCGGGCAACGTCGACAGCGTGCAGGGATTTGACTTGCTAATCGGGTTCAATATCGTGCTGTTGGTGGCGGCCGCCGGAGTGTCCATACCGGTGGCTGGCATCTTCTTGATCTTCATTCCGCTGTTCACCGGGCTGGGACACCGGCTGGAAGATTCTGGGAATGTGGATTTTCTGGTCACGCTGCTCGACATCATGACTACTTATGGACCGGGGTTGCTGGTGCTCGGCATGGTGTTCAATCCTCGGGGGGCAATTTTCGAGATGGGCCGGGGGTTTTCGCCCATCCTGCCGTGGCGCAGCGACGCCCGGGCCGAGATCGCGGCCGAGAATGCCCAAAAGCGCGAGCCGGAGATCGGCGAACTGGGCATAGAGCGGCCTTTCACCCCCGAAGAGGTGATCGCCATCGACCGACGGCTGGGGATCCTGGACGAAGTGGTACCGAAGGAGGGTTATGGCACTTCTCGAAGCTGAGCAAGTGGTCATGCGCTTCGGCGGCGTGGTGGCCCTCGACAATGCCTCGGTGGACGTCGACCCCGGTCTGGTCACCGGCCTCATCGGCCCCAATGGCGCGGGCAAGACCACCCTGTTCAACGTGGTCACCGGCCTTTTGCCCCCCACCAGCGGCACGGTGAAGTTCGACGGCGTCGACATCACCCGAGCCGGGGTGGCCAAGCGCTCGCAGATGGGCATCGCCCGCACGTTCCAGAAGCTGGAGGCGTTCAACACGCTGAGCGCGTTCGACAACGTGAGGGTCGCGGTGGAGAAGAACCACCGCACCAAGTGGAAGCACCGGCGGGTCAACGATGTGGCCCACGAGATGCTGGGCAAAGTGGGCCTCGACGACGTAGCCGACGTGACCGTGGGCACGCTTCCCACTGGCAGCGCCCGCCTGGTCGAGCTGGCCCGGGCTTTGGCCTGTCGCCCCCGTGCGCTGTTGTTGGACGAGCCGTCGTCTGGGCTGAACGAAGAGGAGACCTCCTCCATCGGCCAACTCCTGCTTGAGCTGGTGGCCGACAAAGACAACGATCTCGCGGTGCTGCTGGTGGAGCACGACATGAGCTTCGTGATGGGGGTGTGCGCCCGCATCCACGTGCTGGACTTCGGCAAGATCATCGCGGTGGGCACCCCCATGGAGGTACAGGCTGACTCTGCTGTTCGGGCCGCATATCTGGGCGGCGACGAATTTCGAGGGGCTTACGCGGAGCTCGACGGATGAGCGACGAGACGGCAACCCCGCTGTTGGAGCTGGTCGGCATCCGGGCCGGCTATGGCACCATCGACGTGCTGCACGGGGTGGACCTCCGGGTTATGCCCGGCACGGTATACGCCCTGTTGGGGCCCAATGGGGCGGGCAAGACCACCACCCTGGCCGTGGCCAGCGGCCAGATCCAGCCCCATGCCGGCTCGGTGCTGCTCGACGGCCACGAGGTGAACGGGGTCTCCCCCGACAGCTTGGCCCGGGCCGGGGTGTGCTTGATCCCCGAGGGCCGGGGCATCTTCCCCAACCTGACCGTGGCCGAAAACCTGCGGATGTGTACCTATGCCGGTGTTTCCTACAAAGACGTACAGGAGCGGGCCTTCGCCCAGTTCCCCCGTTTGCAGGAGCGCCGCAGCCAGATGGCGGGCACGCTGTCGGGCGGCGAGCAGCAGATGCTGGCCATGTCCCGGGCGCTGTCCACCGACCCGGCCCTGCTGATGCTCGACGAGCTTTCCATGGGGCTGGCGCCCATCATCGTGGAGGAGCTGTACGAGCAGGTGGCCACCCTGGCTGAAGCCGGACTGTCCATCCTGATTGTGGAGCAGTTCGCCCAAGCGGTTCTGGGTGTGGCCAATGAGGCCGCCATCATGCTTCACGGCCGAATCCAGCGCACCGGGCCGCCCGAAGAGATCGCTGAAGAATTGACCGCCGCCTATCTAGGCATGTCCTGAGGAGACACCATGAGTGACACAACCGACGCCACTGGCGACAGCAGCCGGCTCGACGAGTTCCACGACGAGGTATCCAAGCTCCGCGCTTCCGGCGGCCGGGCCAACCCCGACCGGTGGGTGTTCCGCATCGGCTTGATCCTTACCTTGGCCGGCCTGGCCTTCACGGTGGTCTCCTTCGTCTTGACGGGCAAGGCCTACGACACCGAGGGCACCACCCTCCATCAGTCCAACCACCTTGACTTGATTGTCTCGGCCATATTTGGCCTTAGCCTGACGCTTATCGGCCTGGTGATGATCACGATCAGCTCATTCAAGCGCTTTATGCGCTATTGGCTGGTCCGGCTCGTGTACGAATACCGCGAGCAGACCGACCGGGTGGTGGGCAGCTAGCGCAAAGGGCGCCGGGCTCAGAGCTCGTCGAGCAGGGCCCGCAGACAGTCGCTGGAGGGGTTCTCCAGCCAGAACGGGTTGTCGGCGGGCATATCGCCCCGCAGCACGGTGCGGTTCATCACCCGCACCACGATGGCGGTGTAGCGGGCCGCGGCGAACACCTCATACCAAGTGGTGTCGCCCGGATCACTCCCGGCGTGAGCGGCGTACAGATCCCGCTGCTCGGCCCGAGAGGGCTCGCCTTCCAGGCGGGGCTGGTCGCCCATGTGCTCGTGCGACCACCGGTCGAACATGAGCCACCATCCCAAGTCCACCAGCGGTGAGGCGATGCAGGCGGCCTCGAAGTCGGTGACGCAGGCGGGCTCGAAATCCTGCCAGATGATGTTGCCGGGCCGCCCGTCGCCCCAGTTCAGACACAGTCCGTCGTCGGCGGGCATGTTCTCGTAGAGGTACTCGAACCCGGCCTCGAGGATCGGGTGGTCTCGGCCGTCGAGCTCCCGGTCGGAGTAGTCCCGCCAGATCCGCACCTGGGTGGCGGTGCCCGGCCGGTCGCCGGTGGCCACCAGCCAGTCGAGACCGGCGGCCTGCCAGTCGATGGCGTGGATCTGGGCCATGGTTCGCAACCCACGGTCCACCAGTTGGCGGCGCTGGTCGGGCTGGGCGTCGAAGAAGAAGCCGGCGCTGGTGTAGATGGGATCCTCTCGGGGGATGTCGCCGCCCACATACCCCATGGCAAAAAACGGCCCGCCAAGGACGGACTCATCGGCCTCATAACCCATCAGCGGGGCGATGGGGGCATCGCTGTGGGCGGCCACTGCCGACATGACCCGGTACTGGATGTCCACCTCGACGTCGAGCTCGCCCGGCGCCTGCTGGGGGTACACCGGTGGCTCGGGCAGCTCCCGGCGCAGCACATAGCGCTCGGTCCCCGGGCCGCTGCCCCGGTCCACGGTGGCGTCGAACAGCAGGGTCTCCGCCGAGTAGCCCCCCGACGGCACCTCGAACGGGCCGATGTCCACGCTCCGAGCGCCGAGCCGCTCGGCCAGCCACCCAGCCAGTGGTTCCCTCAGCTCGGATCGGTCGCTTCTCGCCCCCAGGATGTCGGGTCCCTGGTCGCTCATGGAACCGTTAATTGTATTCCTCGGCCCTGGGCACCTCATACAGCGGATCGGGCGTCATCTCCAGCGGACCGCCGTGCTCGATCCGCTGGCGGGTGCTGCGATGCAGCGGGTCTTTGTCCAGCTTGGGGATCACGTGGGTGCCGAACAGCCGGATGGTCTCCAGGCAGACCTCGTGGTCGAGCTGGATGGGGAGGCCGAACGACACCTGGTCGCAGCCGATCTCGTCGTAGCGCTTCACCTGCTCCAGCACCTCGTCGGGGTCGCCGCACAGCAGGAACCCCGCCGCGATGCGCTCCTCCACGTCCTGGATGGTGGGCTCGGGCACCAGCTCGGGGTACACCGGCAGGCCCTCGGGCTTGGGGAAGGTGTCGTGGTACTTGAACACCAGCGACTGGAGATAGCTGAGCTGCATCTGCTCGCACACCACCCGGCGGGCCTCCTGGCCGTCTTCCAAGCACACCAGGCCGTTGGCGATCATCACGTTGTCGTTCACGTACTCGCCAGCGGGCTCGGCATGGGGGATGGCGTTCTTGTAGGCCTCCACGTGGGGGGCCATGTCGTAGATGGCCGACACGTTGAACCCCAGCACGCCCAACCCGTGGCGGGCGGCCTTCTCATAGGTGGGGGTGTTGCCCGCGGCCACCCACATGGGCGGATGCGAGTGGCAATAGGGCTTGGGCAGCACGTTGAACGTGCCCCAGGTGCCGGTCTCGGGGGTCTGGAAGGCGGTGCCGTCGGGATGGGAGTAGGCGGTGCTGCCCCAGATCTTCTTGAACTCCCAGATCACCTCGTCCCAGTTGGCCTTGGTATCCGACGGGTCGAGGCCGAAGCCGCCGATCTCGTGGCTGCCCGCCCCCCGGCCGGTGCCGAACTCGAACCGGCCCTTGCTCATGTGGTCGAGCATGGCCACCCGCTCAGCCAGCTTGAGGGGGTGGTTCACGATGGGGTTCAGGTTGAAGATGCCCGATCCCATGTGGATCTGGGAGGTCTGGGCGAAGGAGTAGGCCATGAACACCTCGCTGGCCGAGGTGTGGGAGTAGTCCTCCAAGAAGTGGTGCTCGCTCACCCAGATGTACTTCCAGTTGTGCTGGTCGGCCACCCGAACCATCTCCAGCTCGTTCTCAAAGGCCTGATGCTCCCAATAGGGGCTGCGGGCCCCGCCCCGGCGAGGCGACCCCTGCAAGAAAATGGCGAACTCCACGATGCTCCTCCCTCTGTCGTTGCGCCCGCAGACTACTCGCCGGTTTCTTGGCAGGCTCAGCCCGACGAGAGGTCCAAAACCACCCGGCCGATCACCTCACGGGATTCCAAAGCGTTCATCGCCTCGGGAAGTTCTTCAAACGGGTAATTGGCGGTGACCACCGAGGCGATGCTGCCCGCGTCCCACAGCGCGCTGAGCTCGCGGTGGTCGGCCAGCCGCTCCTCCCGGCTGTAGCGGGAGGGGATGGCCCCCACCACCGAGTAGTTGCGCTGCACCATGTGGCGGACGTTCACCGGCGCCCACTCGCCGCTGGCGAACCCGATGATCACCAGCCGGGCGTCGCGGGCCGCGCACCGCGACGCGGCGGTGTAGGCGTCGCCCCCCACCGGGTCGTACACCACGTCCACCCCGCGTCCATCGGTCAACTCCATGACCGCAGCGGCGATGTCGCCCTCCCGGTGGTCCACGGTCTGGTGGGCCCCGAAGCCTGCCGCGGTCTCGCAGCGCTCCGGTCCGCCGGCCACCCCGATCACCCGGGCTCCCAGCGCGGCGCCCAGCGAGCAGGCCGCCGCCCCGGTGCCGCCGGCGGCGCCCAGCACCAGCAGGGTTTCGGCCGCCTTCAGCCCGCCCCGGCGCACCAGGCCGATCCAGGCGGTGTGATAGGGGATCAAGAATCCGGCCGCGGCGGCGTCGTCCATGGAGTCGGGCACGGTGAACGCCGAGCTCCCCAGCCCCAGGCACAGCTCGGCGAATCCGCCGTCGCCGGTCTGAAACGAGGTAACGGCCATCACCCGCTGGCCGGGGGCCAAGTCCACGCCCTCGCCGGCCTCTACCACCGTCCCGCACACCTCCTGGCCGGGGGTGAACGACCCCTCCGACGGCCCCAGCGGATACACCCCCCGGCACATGAACACGTCGGGCAGGCCGACGCCCACCGCGCCCACCTTCATCTGGAACGTTCCCTCCCGGGGATCGGGCGCGGCCCTGTCAGCCAACCGCAGCACCTCACCCGGCGCCCCCGACCCTTCGACCACCCAAGCTCGCATCCGCCTAGCTTCGCCCACCTGGACCACCAAGTGCGAAGCTAGCGCCATGGCTGACCGGTACGGATTGGAAACCATCGCCACCGAGCTCGATTCCTCCGGAGTGCTCACCGCCACGCTGAACCGGCCCGACCGGGGCAACGGCCTCAACAAGCAGATGCACCTCGACCTGCGGGACCTGTACCGCCGCATCGCTGAAGACGCCGAGGTGCGGGCGGTGGTGCTCACCGGCGCGGGACGCTCGTTCTGCGTGGGGGCCGACTTCGCGGTGATGGAGGAGAACCTGGAAACCGGGTATCCCGAGGGGCGTCCCGACCTGCTCGACGACGGGATCGACATCGCCCGGGGGGCGTTGCGGGTCCGCCAGCCGATGGTGGCCGCGGTCAACGGCCATGCCATCGGGCTGGGGGCGTCGCTGGCCCTGTTCTGCGACATCGTCTATCTGAGCGACGCCGCCCGCATCGGCGACCCTCACGTGAACGCCGGGCTGGTGGCCGGCGACGGGGGAGCGGTGCTGTGGCCGCTGTTGGTGGGGCTCAACCGGGCCAAGGAGCTGCTGATGACCGGCGACCTCCTCGACGCCGCCCAAGCCGAGCGCTTCGGCCTGGTGAACCACGTGGTGCCCGCGGAGGAGGTGCTGGCCTCCGCCACCGCCATGGCCCAGCGGCTGGCCTCTGGTCCCCGCCACGCCGTCGAGTTCAACAAGCGGCTGTGCAACAAGGAGCTGGAAGACCGGGTCAACCGCCTCTACGACCTGGCCTTCGCCCTGGAGGCCATCACCTTCGACACCGACGATCATCGGGAGGCGGTGGACGCCTTCTTGAACAAGCGCACGCCGAACTTCGACCGCGGTGACAAGGATTGATCGTGGCCAACCACAAGCTCTACATCCACGAGTTCATCGACATCATCGGCCACAACCGGGCCAACTACATGCACCACATGACGGCCAACTGGTCGCCCATCGCCCAAGACGAGCGCGACCAGCTCTGCTACGGGGTGTGGGCCATCGTGGGAACCACCAGGGGCTGGCCCCAGGTGCTGAACCTGTGGGAGGAGGACGGCTGGGACGGCATGGCCACCTCATTCCGCCTCGAGTGCCAGGGTGCCGGTGCCCAAGACCCCAAGCTGGCCAAGTGGTGGGCCCAGGCGGCCAACTACCGCCAAGGCGGCACCGACAGGCTGCTGGTGCCCGCCCCCTGGACCCGGACCATCGAGGAGCTGTGCGCCGACGGCGTCACCGGCGAGTGCTACGCCCACGAGCAGGTGAGCCTCAAGCGGGGAACGTCAGCCGAGTTCTTGGAGCGGGTGCGTACCGACGCCATGCCCGCCTATGAACCCTACGGCTGGGAGCTGGCCGGCGCGTGGCAAACGGCCATGGTGGCCGACGACGAGGCCTTCCTGCTGTGGGCCATCCCCACCTGGGAGGCATGGGCCGACTTCGAGAAGGCCCAGCGCACCGACCCAGGCCTGGCCCGATGGCAGGCCGCTGTCCACGACCTAGTGGAAGGCTGGCACCGATTCCTGCTGGTAGACGCCCCGCTGTGCCCGTTCAAAACGGGCCGCCAACCGGCGCGCAGCGACCGGATCGACTACGAGGATCTCTAGGCGAGCTGCCCGCCGCTAGACCGCGATCTTGTAGAGGGCGGCGGCGTTGTCTTGGAGCACTTTGCGGGCCACGTCGTCGTCTACATCACCTAGGGCGTTGGAGGCTTCTTCGAGGCCGAAGGGATACAGACAGGTGGGATGGGGGAAGTCGGTCTCGAACAGCACGTTTTCGGGTCCGACTTGGTTGATGAGTTTGTCGGGGGACAGGTCCTCGAACCAGTAGCAGCCGTACATCTGTCGGCGGAAGTACTCGGTTGGGCTCAGGCTGAACTGGGACTGGACCTCGATAGTGAGCTGGTCCATCTGATAGTCCAGCGACTCCAGCACGAACGGGATCCAGCCGACTCCCGACTCCACCGACACGATCTTGAGCGTCGGATGGCGTTCCAGCACACCGGAGAAGATCAGGTTGGCCAGCACCCGGGCGTTGGTCAGGTACATCATGGCCGAGCCGATGGCCAGCTTTTCGTCGTCGCCCTGCGACGGCCACGGCGAGGTGCCGAACCAGCCCATCGAGCTCTCGCTGGCCCCGATGTGGAAGTTCACCGGCAGCTCGTGGTCGCAGCAGAACTCCCACAGCGGCCGCCAGTCCTCCTCGCCCAGATCGGGCAGCCCCCGCAGTTGGGGATCGCTGCACATCACAATGCCCCGCAGGCCCAGACCCACGATGCGCTCGGCCTCGGCCAGCGAGCCCTCGATGTCCCACCACGGGATCAGCCCCATGGGGAACAGTCGCTCGCTGGAGTTCTCCTGAATCTCGGCCATGGCGTCGTTGTACACCGACACGCACAGCCGCTTGAGCTCCACGTCTTCGATCTGGCCGAACTTCTGGCTGCCGAAGCCGGCCAGGTTGGGGTAGAGGATCTGGGCGTGGACGCCGATCTGGTCCATGACCTCCACTCGGGCGTCCATGTCGTAGGCCCCGGGATGGACGTCGTCGATGGTCCAGCCGAAGAACTCGGTGCCCAGGGCCTTGGAGCCGTCGGGGCGCACCACGCCGCTGGCGGTGGCGAAGCCCAGGGGCTCCCCGTCGAGGACCCAGTGAGGCCGTCCGTCCACATCGGCCACCTTCGGGAGCCGGTCGACATAGTCCGCCGGCGCCCGGCTGCTCCACAGGTCGTGGGGCTCGGTCAAATGCGTATCGACGTCGATGACTCGGATCTGATCTCGCGTTGCGGTCATACCCAAGTTTGGCACGTTTTCCGTGGCTGCTTCTTTGTCGGACTCAGGTAGGCGCCCCGTCGGAGAGGTAGGCGCGGGCAACCGTCAGAACCGCGTCGGCGAGAGGGCCGTGGGTGACGAGGTCGGAGTCGGCGGCAGCCATGCGACGGGTGGCGACCCGGCACCAGTGGGATGCGGTGCCGGTGATGCTCTGGGGGGCGCCATCCTCCCCGTAGGTCCAGGCCTGGCCTGACGGTGAGACCAGCTCCAGTCGTAGTTCTGACAGCGGGGCTGGCTGCTCCACTTCTTGGCTCCGGAAGGCGTAGGGGAGGGCCCGGTAGCCGATGTGGGCCACGTGGCGGATGCGGTCGGTGTCCACCGGTTCGACCCCGGCGGTGGTGAAGCAGTCCAGCCCGTGGGCCCAGGTTTCCATCAGCCGGGCGGTGGCAAACGAGCGGCAAGTCATGGGGCCGTCGCCCCAGATCACCGGGTCTTTGGCGTCCAGGGCGAACATGGCCTCCAGGCTGGCGGCCCGAGACGCCCGCCAGTTCTCCAGCACTTCGGCCGGGTCGGCGGGCAGGGGAGGGCCGGGCCAGTACCCGGAAGAAAATATCTGATCGCTGCGACCGGTCAGGGCCAACAGCGCCGCGCCCTCGCTCACGTCGAGATGGTGGATCTGGTGGGCCAGCGTCCACCCCGGCGACGGCGACGGCGTGGCCCACACCTCCGCAGACAGTGGGGCTACCAGATCGTCCAACACCTGGTGTTCGGCGGCGAGGTCGCCCAATAGCACGTCGTCCATGCAACAAATGTACTGATCGGGGCGGGCCACTAGAGTGGCGCAGGTCGAATAGTCCAGGGGGAAATAATCGGGTGGGCGAGTTCATCCAATTGCTCGTGAGCGGGGCCATCGCCGGCTCCATCTACTCGCTGATCGCTGCCGGGCTCACGCTGAGCTACACCTCCACCGGCATCTTCAACCTGGCCTACGGGGGGATCGCCTACACCTCGGCGATGCTCTACTTCCAGCTCATCAACGCCCTGGGCATCGAAAGCCTGGGCATGAGGCTGCTGTCGTTCTTCCTGGTGGTGCTGGTGTTCTGCCCGCTGCTCGGCCAGCTCCTGAACGTGGCGGTGTTCCGCCCCCTGGCCCGGGCCAACGACGCGGCCAAAGTCATGGCCACCATCGGAATTTTGGTGGCGTTGCCTGCGCTCACCGATTTGCTGGTCGACTTGGGCACCAAGACGTGGGATTGGGGCCTCAAGTCCACCGACCGCGCGCACCTCACCCCCGGGGTGTGGAAGGTGCCCAGTAAAACTTGGCCCTACGACCTGGATGTTATCGGCCTTGATGACATCAGACTGCGCATTAGCAGCAACCAGTGGACGGTGCTGGTGGTAGCGGCAGTCGTCGCCGTTGCCCTGTGGGCGCTGATGCGCCATACCCGTCTAGGGCTCCAGATGCGGGCGGTGGTGGACCGCCCCGACTTGGCCGGTTTGCGAGGGGTCAACGAGTCGTTCACATCTTCGGCCGCCTGGATCATCGGCACCATGCTGGCCGGGCTGGCCGGAGTGGTCGGCGCACCGGTGTTCAACTCCCTCGAGTCCAATCAGTACAACGTGTTCATGTTCATCGCTACCGCCGCCGCGGTGGTGGGCGGTTTGCGCTCCATCCCGCTGGCCTTCGCTGGGGGGGTGGCCCTGGGCGTGGTCACCAGCTTGGTGGGCCGGTACGCCACGTTCGCCCAGGACATCCGGGGATTCCACAACTCGGTGCCGTTTGTCGTGCTGCTAGTGGGGCTGCTGTTCATGGCCCGGGAGCGAACTCGTCGCAGCGGCGTGGTGGCCGACGCTCCTCCGGCCACCGAGTACACAGACGATTTGCGGGACTGGCGCATATCCCTGTCTCGGCTGGGAAGATTGCGCTTGCCTTGGATTCAAGGAGACGCGCTCGTTCTGCCCCAACCGCGAAAACACCTGCCCTGGTTGCTGGGAGCGGCGTTTATCGTGCTTCAGGTCACTATATTCGCCGACAAGTTCTGGTTGGGACTGTGGATTACGGGCTTGGCATTCGCCCTGGTGTTCATGTCCTGGGTGCTGCTCACCGGCCTCGGGGGCATGGTGAGCTTGGCCCAAGCCGCGTTCGTGACCATGGCAGCTATGACCGCGGGGTTGATACTGGACAAGACGGGGCTGCCGTTTATTCCTGCGCTGATTGTGGGCACGGTCATCGCCGGGGTGCTCGGAGTTATTGTGGCCTTGCCCGCATTGCGGCTGGGCGGTTTGCCGTTGGCCCTGGCCACCCTGGCGCTGGCCTTCATGAGCGAGCGGGTGCTGTTCGAGTGGAGCTGGTTCAAAAACGGCCAAGGCACCAAGGGGTGGGACATCCCCCGCCCCCAACTGGGGCCGTTCGACTTCCAAGACGCGAAGTCCCTGGCGGTGCTGTTGGTGATTCTGGTGTTGGCTGCGGGCTGGTTGGTGCGCAACCTCCAGCGCTCCGTTACCGGCCGGGCCATCATCGCGGTACGCAACTCCGAACCCGCCGCGGCCACTTCAGGACATTCAATCGTGCGCACCAAGCTGGCGGTGTTCGCCCTGTCGGCGCTGTTGGCCGGGTTCGGCGGGGTGTTCTTTGCCACGTTCGTTGGCAACGTGACCCCGTTCACCGCCACCACCCAAAACGGGCTGTTCTGGCTGGCGGTAGTGATCTTGGTCGGCATCCGCCGACCTGGCGCCGCGGTGATGGCCGGCATCATGGTGGCGGCCAGCGGCCACACATTCGGAACTGGCTGGCACTGGGATTGGATGGAGTCGTGGCACGTGGTGCTGGTGGCCTCGGTGTTCGGGGCGGTGGCGCTGGCCACCGCCGTCCGCGACCGTCAGGTGGGACTGCCGTTCTCGCCGCCCATTCTCGGCGTGCTGGCGGTTTTGGCTTTCATCTGCCTGGCCCGGGTGTACTCCTGGTATCCCATCGATTGGGACGGGTTCGACCAATACGACAAGGCCGGCAACATCACCGCCTTCATGTTCGGCCTCGGCGCCATGCAACTCGCCCGCGAGCCCGATGGGATCCTTGCGTTCACCGCCGCTCAGAACCGAGCCCGCCGCGACGCCTGGCGCCGGCGGCTCGCTGCCTGGCGGGGAGAGGCTGAAGCTGTTGAGCCGAGTCCGGCCACTGAATCGATCCCGGCTCCGGTCATGACTGCTCCGCTTCCATCCGAAGGGCCGGAACCAGCCGAGGAGATGGGCGATCAGTACGTCGGCGATCACCCGCCGGCGCTGGAGCTGGTCAACGTGCGGGCCAGTTATGGGTTGGTGGAGGCCCTTCACGGCATCGACCTGTCGGTGCCCCGGGGCGAGATCACCGCGCTGCTGGGACCCAACGGCGCGGGCAAGTCCACCACCTGCGCGGTGGCTTCCGGCCTTCTGCCCGCCACCCACGGCACCGTCCGGCTCGACGGGGAGGACATCACGGCGCTGCGCAGCCACCGCCGGGCCCGCCGGGGCGTGGTGCTGGCCCCCGAGGCTCGGGGAATCTTCAGCGGCCTCACCGTCCGAGAGAACATGCAGCTCTGGCTGCCCAGCCCTGAGGACCGCGATCTGTGCTGTGAGCGGTTCCCCATTTTGGGGGAGCGCCAGAACCAGCTGGCTGGCAACCTCTCCGGGGGCGAGCAGCAGATCCTCACCCTGGCGCCGCTGCTGGCCCATCCTCCCGAAGTGCTGATCGCCGACGAGCCGTCGCTGGGTTTGGCGCCCCTCATCGTGAACCAGATTCTGGAGCTGTTCAGCGAGTTCAAAGAGCGGGGCGTGGCCCTGCTGTTGGTGGAGGAGAAAGCCCGCGACGTACTGGAGATCGCCGACTCGGTAGCGTTCATCAGCCTGGGCCACATCACCTGGCACGGCCCCCGCTCTGAGGTGGACCACGACCAGCTCGACGCCGCCTACCTCGGAGAAGCCACCTCCACATAAGGCCGACTATCTCGAGGATGACAGTGCGCGGTCGCTGCCCTACTATGTCGGCAGCCCAAATCTCGGAGGGGGACATGAAGAAATCACTGCTGTACAAGCTTCTCGCGCTCTTGGCCGCGTTGACGCTGGTGGCTGGCGCCTGCGGTAACGATGACGATGACGACGGAGGGGCCGCGCCTGCGCCTGAGGCCACCGAGGCTCCCATGGACGAAGACGACGCCGAGCCCATGGATGACGCCGAGCCTATGGACGACGAGGAGCCGATGGATGACGCCGAGCCTATGGACGACGAGGAGCCCATGGACGATGCCGAGCCTATGGACGACGAGGAGATGGCCACCTCCCGCACGTGGGGAGCGTTCACCTACGAGATTGATTTCGAGCCTTCCACCCGGGGCGTGAGCGACGACACCGTGCGCCTCGGCGCCATGACCCAGGATGCGCTGTACGGCGGATTCACCGACGGCATCAACGCCCGCCTCGGGCGGGCCAACCGCGACGGCGAGCTGCCCGGCGGACGCTCTGTGGAGCTGGTCCAGTATGTGGACGATGGCAGCGATCCGCAGGCCAACTTCGAGGGTGCCCGGAGCATGGTGGAGAACGACGAGGTCTTCGGCATCATGGTCACCTCGGCGGTCTCGCTTCCCCAGACCACCGACTACCTGGCCGAGAACCAGGTGCCGTTCACCGGCTGGGGATTCATGCCCGGCTTCTGCGCTCCCAACGACTGGGGCTTCGGGTTCAACGGCTGCCTCAGCGGCTTTGCCTTCGGAGTCGAAGGCGCTGATCCCCTCGTGTCGGTCCAGAACATCTGGTACGACTTCTTCGGCACAGAGGACATCGTGGTCGGCATCTTCAACAGCGATGACGACGCCGGTCGCGCCGGCCATGCGCTGTACGAGAATCTGTGGGCTGGCAAGCTGGCGTTCAACGACTTCGTGCCCACCCAAACCGCAGGGGGTATCACCGATCCCACCCGGTTCGTGAACACGGTGCTGGAGCACGAGCCCGACCTGGTGATCCTGTCCACCGACTTTGCCGGTGCCATCACCCTCAAGGCCTCCATCGCTGCTTCGGGATATGAGGGCCCGGTGGCCGACTACCTGACCTACGTGCCCGGCCTTCCCGGGTCCAGCCCCGACTTGGGCCAGGCCCTGGAAGGCGGCTACGCCGTGACCCAGGTACCTCCGCTGGACGACTCTGAGCCGGCCATCCAGCAGCTTCTGGAGGACTACGCGGCAGTCGACGCCTTCCCCGGCTTCGGCAGCCTGGTGGGCTATTGGTCGGCTGATCTGCTGATCCAGCTCATCGCCGCCGCCGGTGAGGATCTGAACACCGCCAGCTTCTACCAGGCGGTCAACATCGACGGCTTCACCACTACCCAGCAGTCCGGCGCTCTCGGCCCGGTGAAGTGGCCAGCCGACCACGTCATCGCCCCCGACTGCACCGGCATGGTGCAGGTGGTGGACGCCGACTACGTGGTGGCCCACCCGTTCGTCTGCTACGGCGATCCCAACCGGTAAGCCAACTGAATCAATAGTTACTGTGCCGTGCCCGATCGGCTGCCGTGTCGGCGGCGGGTCGGGCACGGCCGCGTTCTCTGCCGCTGATCGGCAATGACCAAGGGGCCGCTAGACGGCATCCGGGTGGTGGACCTCACCCGGATCTTCTCCGGACCGATCTGCGGGCGGGTGCTGGCCGACTTGGGGGCCGATGTGGTCAAGGTCGAGCCTCCGGCCGGCGATCTCACCCGGCCGGTTCCTCCCTTGGACGACGACGGCATCGGCCCAACGTTCAGCCACATGAACGCGGGCAAGCGCAACATCTGCGTCGACCTCAAAGCCGACGGCGGCCCTGGGGTAGTGGCCGCGTTGGCTGACCGGGCCGACGTGCTGCTGGAGAACTACCGTCCCGGCGTGATGGCCCGCTACGGGCTCTCGTATGAGGAGCTGTCGGCGCGCAACCCCCGGCTCGTCTTCTGCTCGATCACCGGGTTCGGCCAGACCGGTCCATGGTCGGATCGCAAGGCCCATGCCCCGCTGATGCACGCCGAGGCCGGCACCATCGAACTGGCGGCCCGCCTCCGGGGTGGCGAGCCCCTCCAGGAGATCCATCAACACGGCGATCTCTATGCCGGGTTCTTGTCGGTTTCGGCCGTGCTCGCCGCCCTCTACCAGCGCGAGCACACCGGCACCGGCCAGCAGCTCGACATCGCCATGGCTGAGACCCTCATCTACGCCAACGACCAAGCCGGCAACGACTTGTCGGGCTACGACGGTCCTCGCGAGTTCGACACTTGGAACTACGCCGTGGTTCACGCCGCTGACGGTCAGGCGGTGTCGCTGGTGGGCAACCCCCAGCGCCTGTTGCCCCGGTGGGTGGCCGCCCTCGGCGGCGACCCGGCAGCATGTCCCGAGAACCCCACCCAAGAGGAGGCTGTCGCCATCCTGCGGGAGCTGGCCGCTGGTTTTGCCACCCACGCCGACTTGGCCACAGCAGTCGAAGGCCTGCGGCTGCCCGCGGTCCGCATCGGCTCGGTGGCCGAGCTGGCCGCCACCGACTGGGCTCAAGATCGGGGCTTGATCGCCGAGATCCGCCCCGGCGTGCCCGTGCCGGCCAAGCCGTTCGCCATGGGCGGCGCCTCCATCGGCGTCACCCCCCGATCCGCCCGCCTCGGCGAGGACACCCGCTCTATCCTGTCCGACGACCTCGGGCTCAGCACCTACGAGATCGCCGAGCTCATCCAACACGGCGCCGTCCAAACCGCCGACTAGTCGGCCAACTCCGTTGCGTCGAAAGCCGTGAATTAGGGTTCGCAGCCATGGCCGAGCCTCCGTGGAGCACTATCTGCGAGTTGGTTGACGACGCGGCCCGCCGGTATCCCGATCTAGAGGCCCTGGTGGACGGCGACGTGCGCTGGACCTTCCCCGAGCTGCGCGACCGCGTCCGGGGCTCGGCCCGGGCGCTGATGGCCTCGGGCATTGAGCCCGGCGACCGGGTGGCGGTGTGGGCCCCCAACATCTGGGAGTGGGTGGTGGCCGGTCTGGGAGTCCATCTGGCCGGGGGCGTGCTAGTGCCGGTGAACACCCGGTTCAAGGGCCGCGAGGCCGACTTCATCCTCCAGAAGTCGGGAGCCCGCATCCTGTTCACCGTCACCGACTTCTTGGACACCGACTACGTGGGGCTGCTGCGCGATGCCGATGGCGGCCACGGCCTCGACGAGATCGTGGTGCTGCGGGGGGCCGTCCCCGAGGGCACCACCGGCTTTGGCGAGTTCCTCGATCGGGCCGACCAAATCGCCGAGGCCGACGGCGACGCCCGGGCCGCCTCAGTGAAGGGCGACGACCTCTGCCACATCATGTTCACCTCGGGTACCACCGGCCTGCCCAAGGGGGCCATGCTCATCCACTCCGCCATCTGCCGGGGCTTCCAGTCGTGGTGCGAGGTGATCGGCCTGCAAGCCGGCGACCGCTACCTGATCGTCAATCCCTATTTCCATGCCTTCGGCCTCAACTCGGGCATCTTGGCCTGCCTCATGACCGGAGCGACCAATATCCCCCACGCGGTGTTCGACGTCCCCTCGGTGATGGCCCGAGTGCCCGAAGAGCGCATCACCATGCTCCCCGGCCCACCGGCCATCTACCAGACCATCCTCAACCACCCCGACCTGGACAGCTTCGACATGTCCACCCTCCGGCTGGCAGTCACCGGGGCAGCCGCCATCCCCGTGGAGATGATCCTCCAGATGCGGGCCCGACTGGGGTTCGAGACCATCGTCACCGGCTACGGCCTGACCGAGGGGTCGGGCATCGCCACCATGTGCCGCCACGACGACGACCCCGAGACCATCGCCAACACCTCGGGCCGGGCCATCCCCGACGTGGAGGTGCGAATTGTGGACGACGGCGGCAACGAGATGCCCCGGGGCGAGCCCGGCGAGATCGTGGTCCGGGGCTACAACGTGATGCTGGGCTACCTGGACGACCCCGAGCAGACCGCCGAGACCATCGACGCCGACGGCTGGCTCCACACCGGCGACATCGGGGTGATGGACGAACAGGGCAACATCGACATCACCGACCGCAAAAAGGACATGTTCATCGTCGGCGGGTTCAACGCCTATCCGGCCGAGATCGAGAACATCATGCTGGCCCACCCCCAGGTCGGGCAGGTGGCGGTGATCGGGATGCCCGACGACCGATTGGGCGAGGTGGCGGTGGCCACCGTGGTGCCCGCCCCCGGGGCCGACCTCACCGAGGCCGACGTCATCGCCTGGTGCCGGGGCGAGATGGCCAACTACAAGGTGCCCCGCCGGGTGCGGTTCACCGACGCCCTCCCGCTCAACGCCTCGGGCAAGGTGCTGAAGTACGTGCTCCGCGAGCAGGCCGCCTCCGAGTGACCAGCGCGAAGTGGGGGCCTGTCGGGGTCGGGGTGGCCACCGGCTTCTTGTCCGGGCTGTTCGGAGTGGGCGGCGGAATCCTCATGGTGCCGTGCCTGGTTCTGCTGTTGGGCATGGAGCAGCGTCGGGCCCACGGGACATCGCTGGGGGCCATGGTGCTGATCTCTGCGTCCGCGCTGGGCGGATTCCTGCTCGAGGGCTCGGTGGCCTGGCTGCCCGGCCTGCTGATCTTCGCCGGTTCCTCGGTGGGGGTCACCGTCGGCACGTCGTTGCTCGACCAGGTTCCCATCCGGTCGCTCCGGGTTGGATTCGCCCTGCTGCTTCTGGCCACCGCAGCGCGCTTTTTGGCGTTCGCCCCCGACACCGACGGCCATAGCGACATCACGGTAGCCCTGGCCTTTGCCTACGTGGCCTGCGGCCTGGCCACCGGGCTGCTGTCGGGCACCATGGGCGTGGGCGGGGGCGTGATCATGATTCCGGCGCTGATCCTGCTGTTCGGCTTCGTCGACCCCACCGCCAAGGGCACCTCGCTGCTGGTGATCCTTCCCACTGCCATCATCGGCACCCTGCGGAATCGCCGCTCCGGCAACATCGACCCCAAATCGGCGCTGGCCGTGGGCGCGTCCGGGGTGGCCTCGGCGTTCGTCGGCGCTCTGGGAGCCAGCGCCCTCAGCCCCCGTCTGTCGGGCATCCTGTTCGCCATCTTGCTCATCGTGAGCGCGGTGCAAATGCTACGCCACGCCAACGACCCCCCGCCTCCGAGCGAAGCGGTTTGAGAGTCCCTGAAAGTCAATATTCACCGCTGTTGGAGACGAGCAAAGAGTTTGCCAAGTTTTTAGGGTGCGAAGGCAGGGGAACGGAGTAGAGTGTGGGGAGATGAGCGACGCCCAGATTGAATGGCTGAACACCGAGACTGCAGCAAAGCGGCTGGGTATCACCACACGCACGCTGTACCGGTTCATCAATGAGGGGGGACTGCCCGCCTATCGGATGGGCCGGGTGATCCGGGTCAAACAGGCTGATGTGGATGACTTCATCGAGCGCAGCAAGATCGAGCCCGGCACGCTCGGTCATTTGTACCCCGATCCCGTCCCCGTCCGAGTCGACGATGAAGGCGACGACGGGGGCGATGGCAGCGACGCAGATTCCGACTCCTGAATGACCACCGCAGCGCCGGTCACCATAGACATTCCGCGCAACGGGCTCATGGCCGCCCTCTTGGGTGAGCGCGACCAGCACCTCCGCCAGATCGAGCAGTCGTTCCCCGATGCCGACATCTTCGTGCGGGGCAACCGGATCACGGTGTCAGGCCAAAGCGCTGGCCGGGTCGCCGGCCTGTTCGACGAGATGATCCTGCTGGTGCAGGGCGGACACCTGCTGGATTCCCGCACGCTGGGCCGGGCGATCCAAATGGTGGAGGCAGACGAGAGCCCCTCGGGAGTGATGGACACCGACGTGCTGCGGTCGGGAAGAGGCCGGGTAATCCGCCCCCAATCGGCTGGCCAGCGCCGCTATGTCGACGCCATGCGGAGCAACATCATCACGTTCAGCATCGGACCGGCCGGCACCGGCAAGAGCTGGCTGGCGGTGGCCACCGCAGTCCGTGAGCTGAAGGCCCACAGCGTGGAGCGGATCATTCTGACCCGGCCCGCGGTGGAGGCGGGAGAGCGCCTGGGATTCCTGCCCGGCGACATGATCGCCAAGGTCGACCCCTACCTGCGTCCGCTCTACGACGCCCTCTACGACATGCTCGACGCCGAAGAGGTGCAGTCGTTGATCGACCGGGGGGTCATCGAGATCGCCCCGCTGGCCTACATGCGGGGACGCACTCTCAACGACAGCTTCATCATCTTGGACGAGGCCCAGAACACAACCCCCGAGCAGATGAAGATGTTCTTGACCCGCATCGGGTTCGGCTCCAAAGCGGTGGTGAACGGCGACGTGACCCAGGTGGATGTCGAAGGCGGTCGCAGCGGGCTGGTCTCCCTGGAGAAGATCCTGGCGGGCATCGACGGTCTGTCGTTTATCCATCTGAGTTCTCGCGACGTGGTTCGCCACCCCATCGTGGCCGACATTGTGAACGCCTACGAGCGGGCCCAGCAGTGATGGGCGACAGCGACGGGGGCCCTAGTCCCGCCGAATCCGACTCTGCCGGAGAGGTGGTCGTGGTGTCCGACCGCCAACGCGACCTGCTGGTGGCCCAAGAGCGCTGGGCCGGGCTGCTCCATCGGGTGTTGGCCGAAGAACAGGTGGCCGCCCCCTGGGAGGCGGGGCTGTCGTTCGTGGCTGCCGATGAGATGGCCTCGCTGAACGCCGAGCACCGGGGCATCGACAAGCCCACCGACGTGCTCGCTTTCGGCGCGGACGACGGCAGCGCCCCCCGAGCAGCCGACGAGCCCCGGCTGGTGGGCGACGTGGTGATCTGCCCCTCTGTGGCCGCGTCCAATGCTGCGGCCCACGGCAAGGCGGTCGATGATGAGCTGGCCCTGCTGGTGGTACACGGCACCCTGCACCTGCTGGGCTACGACCATGTCGACGACAATGACGCCCGGTTGATGGAGGGGCGAGAGCAGGAGCTGCTGACGCTGGCATCGGCTGGAGACGCGCTGGCCGGGTCACGGGCGGGGGCGCCATGAGCGTTCTGGGCCGATTCAATCTGCTGCGGCGGCTGGTGCAGGCCAGTTGGCGCCGGGAGGCGCCGCAAGTCTCGGAGGAGGAGCTTCTGGCCATGGCCGAAGCGGCCGAGGCGTCTGATGCCATCGAGCCCGAGGAGCGGGAGCTGATCGGCCATATCATCGAGTTCGGAGACACGGTGGTCCGAGAGGTGATGGTGCCCCGCACCGACACGGTGGCGGTGAGCGACCGGCACACGGTGGGGGAGGCCATCGGCACCGTCATCGCCCACGGCTACAGCCGGGTGCCGGTGTTTGGCGACGGCATCGACGACGTGGTGGGCGTGGTCCACGCCAAAGACCTGATGCGGGCCGAGCGGGAGCAGGGCACCGACTCCCCGGCGGTGGCGGTGGCTCGCACTCCCCGCTTCGTCCCCGAGACCAAGCGCATCTCCCTTCTGCTGCGGGAGATGCAGGCCGAGAAATTCCACATCGCCATCGTGGTGGACGAGTACGGCGGAACCGCCGGCGTGGTCACGCTGGAAGATCTCATCGAGGAGCTGGTGGGCGAGATCGTCGACGAGTTCGACGTGGAGGAGCCCATGATCGAGCGGGTCGCGCCGGGCACGGTGCGGGTCAACGGGCGGGTTCCCATCGACGAGCTGAGCGAGGTGCTCCACGCGCCGCTGCCCAACGGCGACTGGGACACCGTGGGCGGCCTGATCTTCAACACGCTGGGCCATGTGCCCGAAGAGGGGGAGACGCTGGTGGTGGACGGTTGGGAGCTGTTGGTGGAGCGGGTGACCGGGCGGCGCATTGCCCGGGTGATCGTGAAGCCGGTTCCCGACCCTGCTCAGACCTGACCTGCCCGAAGCATCGCGGGAGCGGGTAGTGGCCACAGTGAGCTTGACCGAGGCCAGCCATGCCCTGAGCCAGACCTCAGAGGTGATCGCCGGGCTCATGCAGCGGTTCGGCCCAGCCCGATTCGGCCCCAAGCCCCCAGTGGGGGAGCGGTTCGAAGTGCTGAGCCGCGAGATCGCCTACCAGCAGCTGGCCGGCAAGGCGGCCAGCGCAATCTGGGGGCGAGTGCGGGAGCAGACGCCGGAGTGGGCGCCGGGTGCGGTGCTGTCGCTGGGGGAGGAGCCGCTGCGGGGCGCCGGGCTGTCGGGGGCCAAAACCCGGGCGATGCTCGATTTGGCTGCCCACTGCGAGCAGGGCTCGCTGGATCTGGCCAAGCTGGGGCGGCTGTCCGACCATGAGGTGATCGACCAGCTCAGCCAGGTGTGGGGCATCGGCACTTGGACCGCGCAGATGTTCTTGATCTTCTCGCTCCGGCGCCTCGATGTGTGGCCGGTGGGCGACTTCGGGGTGCGCAAGGGCTACGGCTTGGCCCACGGCTGGACCGAGCCCCCCACCGCCGACGAGCTGGAGCCCCTCGGCGACCCCTTCCGCCCCTACCGAAGCGTCGCCGCCTGGTACTGCTGGCGAGCCACCGAGGTCTGATCGAGGCGCCCCGTACTTGGGTGAGTATGAGTTGGTGCGAACCTGCCCTATTCCACGGTGATCTGGGAAGTGGTCCAGTCGCTATTGCCCCACTCATTTCGGGCGCGCACACTTACCTGGTATGTCTCGCCGCGTTCTAGGTTGCGGTAGACGGCTTTGAATTTGTTGGCGCCGGTCCGCTTGGTTTTCTTCACCTTCTGCCCGTCGCTGTCTTGCAGCTTCACCTGGTAGCCGGAGGGCGCGCCGCCGCTGGCCGGAGCATTCCACGTCGCGATGATGCGATTGTCCTTGACCGTGAGCTCGAGGTCCTGCACCGGACCTGGCGGCGTTTCGGAGTCATCGCTCTCAGAGGCGTAAAAGGACGGAGTCTCCTCCTCTTGGGGGCATCGGAGGGTATCGGTATATTGGGAGCAGTACACCTCCAGCCTGGTGCCGCGCAGCACGTCCAAGAAGTAGAGGTGAACCCCTCCGTCGACATGGACACCGAGCCAGATCTCAGTCCTCTGGGCAAGGCTCGCGAGGGGGATGGCCGTGCTGGTCTGACCGGACGCATCGACCCTGGTGGTGGCCAGTCTGTTGTGGCGGGTCGGATGTTCGAAGTCGGTGGCTGCCCGTACCTCTATCCAATAGTCCGAGCCTGCATCCCAAGTGGGCGTGACCGTCACTGTTTCCACATCGGACGGCACCCATAGCCAATATGTGGAGATCCAGGAGTAGAAGTCGGGTACCCGATGGAGGGCGAAGTGGGGCACGTGGCTTGCGGACGGCACCATCGGCACCTGGTTGCCGTTGCCGTCGGTCACCGTCAGGCCGGTCAGGTCGCCGCGCAGCAACGGGTATGGCGTCTGTGTCACCGTCACCGTATAGGTCTTGGTGGTCACCGCGTCCTGCGCGGTCACCACGACGGCGATGACGTTCTCGCCGGCAGACAGGCTCACCGGTTCGGTGGGATCGCCGCCGTTCACGGTCACAGTGGCGTTGGAGTCGCTGAGGGCGGGGGTCACGAGCACCTGGCGGACGTGATCTCGCACACTCACCGTGTATGCGGTGGTCTCAGAGGAGAAGGCCTCGTTAAGCGACACCGCCAGCGGAGGCTGCACCGCCTTTTGGCGCATCAGCCTGTCGGTGGCGTCATCGCTCAGCAGGCTGTGCAGGGTAGAGGGCCTGACCAGAGTCAGCCCGGCGAGGTCGGCGTCGTCGGACGTGCCCTGCGCGGCGGCGGAGGGAATGGCCGCCCCAACTGCCAGTAGGGCGGCGGCCAACAGCAGGGCCAGCCAAGAGCGGGCTCCCTTCACTGGAGAGGGGAGCCCGTGCTTGGATGAGGTCGAAGCCATGTATCGCATGGAGGGCATTCTATATATGAGAAATGGCTAATCGGCATAGCATTGATGTGATTAATAGATGGGTAGTAAGCTGCGCCATGTTAAAAGGCGGATAGCTGGCTAGCGGGATCCGGGCGGGGTCTGGGCAGCGGTGGTTCCGGAACAAGCCGGGCCATCCTGGCCCCGCCGCATTGGATGAAACAGTTGAACCCCTCTCGCAAGTTCTCCTTGTTTGCAGTTGCCGCGATCGTGTCCACTCTGCTGGTGACGACCCAACTGCCTCTCGCAGCTCAAAATCCTGTGCTGGATCCGAGCATGACCAGGCTGTCGGTAAACTTGATGCACCGAATACACAACGGGTTTCAGGTGTACTGGTACGCGCCGCGGTACAACAGCGATGACGTGACCGACTACGACCTCCAGTATCGGGAATACAACACCACTACTTCAATGTGGGGTACCTGGATGGACAAAGCCCATACCGGCACAAGCCGCATGACGCTGATCACCGGCTTGACGGCGGGAAAAAAGTACCAAACGCGAATTCGCTGGTGGATTGGAAACCGATACAGCCGCTGGTCAATCCCCCAAGACGACCCATCCGACACAAGAGAAGCGAGAAATCTTCAATCTGCTCGCCAGCCTGACCCACCGACTCTGCCGACAGTTGCCGTGAGTGCTGGAAAGTTCACAGTGACTTGGACCAATCCGGGCACCAGCAACAACTCAGTGGCCACCACCGGCTACCAAGTGAGGTGGCGGAGGTCGGGCTCATCAGAACAGGGGCCACTGCTGGCTTCAACCGTCACCTCATATGATGTGACCGGACTCGTCGACGGCGGGGAATACGAAGTGTGGGTGAGAGCTTACGCCGGCAGCAAATACACCGGCTCTCCCATCGCGGGCACATTCACATTCCAGGCCGTTCCCCCGGACCCGTCCACGCTGACCCTGACCGCTAACCCTGACCAGGTCACCGAGAGCGCCAGCGCTACCACCGTCACCGTCACCGCCACACTCGACAATCCCGCCAAGACCGGTGGCGTGCCCGTCACCCTCACCGCCGCCACTGGCACCACCGCCACCGCCCGTGACGACTACACCCTGCCCGCCGTGTTCACCATCTCAGAGGGGAGTTCCTCGGCCTCTGCCAGAGTCACCATCGTCAACGACAACCTCGTCGAGGACCAGGAAACCCTCAAGCTCAGCGCGACCACTACCACCTCCGGTATCACCGTCACCGGCACCACGGTCACCATCAACGACGACGATGCCGCCGCCAGCAACGCCAAGATCGCGTTTGGCAACAACGCCGCGTCCACGTCCGAGTACACCGCATCGGTCAACGAAAACGCGGGCACGGTCAACGTGCCGGTCACCATCAGCCGTCTGCCCGCCGCCTCCACCACCTTCGCCATAGAGGTGCGCAACTCCAGCACCGCCGGCAGCGGCGACTACTCCATATCGATGAAGTCGGTCACGTTCGCCTCCAACTCGTCTACAACCCAGTACCTGCAGATCAGCATCACCGACGACTCGATCGATGACGACTCAGAGACCATCAAGCTCAAAATCGCCGCCGCCGACGCCGTGGCCAACGACCTGGGCGACCACTACACCCGCCACTCCGCCGGCGCCACAGCCACCGTCACCATCGCCGACGACGACGCGCCGGGGATCACGCTGTCGAGGACGTCGGTGGGCTTGACCGAGGCCGCGGGGACGAACAATTCAGCCACCTACACGGTGAAGCTCAACACCCGGCCCTCTCACAGTGTGACCATTTCTGCGTCGAGCGAGGACGACGGCGCCGCCGCGGTGTCTCCGTCATCGCGCACCTTCACCCCTGACAATTGGAGCACCGCTCAGACCTTCACCGTCACCGCCCAAAGCGATACCGACGCTGACGACGAGACCGACTTCTTCATCACCCACTCCGCGGCCAGCACCGACACCAGCTACGCCGTCAACGAATACACCGACAACACCGACAAAGTCGCCGTCACCGTCACCGACGACGACGCGCCGGGGATCACGCTGTCGAAGACGCGGGTGGAGTTGACCGAGGCCGCGGGGACGGGCAATTCAGACACTTACACGGTCAGGCTCAACACCCGGCCCTCTCACAGTGTGACCATTTCTGCGTCGAGCGAGGACGACGGCGCCGCTGCGGTGTCTCCGTCATCGCGCACCTTCACCCCTGACAATTGGAGCACCGCTCAGACCTTCACCGTCACCGCCCAAAGCGATACCGACGCTGACGACGAGACCGACTTCTTCATCACCCACTCCGCGGCCAGCACCGACACCAGCTACGCCGTCAACGAATACACCGACAACACCGACAAAGTCGCCGTCACCGTCACCGACGATGACACGACCGACGACGACAACAACAACAACGACAACAACAACAACAACGACAACAACGACGACGACGACGACAACGATCCGCCCGGCGGCGACGACTTTACCTGGCAGCCCTCACTGCGGGAATTAGAGATCTCCAGCGGTGGCCTCCACTTCGACCCTGACACTTTCTCCTACCAAGTGGACGTCCCCCGCAGCACCTCGGTCGTGACGGTCACCGCCACCCCCAGGAGCTTGCAGGCCTCAATCACCGTCAACGGCCGATCTACCCCCCGAAGCCGGCCCAGCCACGAAATTGTCCTGAGTGACGACCCGACCCTCATCTCCGTCATCATTCGCGCCAAAAGCGGCACTACCAGGGCCTACACAATCACCGTCCACCGGGTCGATTCCTGATATCGCGCCCCACTGGGGCGAGTTTGATCAGTGTTTTTGTATGTGTGTGTACTGCATTTATGTGGTTTGTGAATGTTGATCTGTCTTGAAATATGAAATACCGAAAAATCGGGGGGGGGGGGGGGGTAAAATCACATCCCTGTGGTTTTTGCTCGGCGGCGCTTCCCACTTCTCGCGGCTACCGTGGTGGTGGGAGTTGCTGGGCTGGGTCTGATCGTCGGCCCCAACGAGCGGGCGGCTACGCAACCGCCACCTGCTGCTGCGCATTGCTCTGAGCAGCTCAACATAATGGCCGAGCCGGTGGATGTGGCCAAGACGGCTGATGGGGCTGTGGTGCTGGCCCAGGTTCGGTGGGGCTATCGGGCCGAGATCAACTTGTGCTATCTGGTTTTGGATGACGCGGCGGTGGAGGTGTTGAGGGCGAACCCGCCGCAGACAGGTCCCATGTGGTCGGGCGACGAGGTGGATGACGCCGCGGCCCAGCGGTGCTCGCGCCATCATGGTTTCGGCGCTGAGCCGGTGGATGTGGCCAAGACGGCTGATGGGGCTGTGGTGCTGGCTCAGGTGCGGTGGGGCTACCGGGCCGACATCAACTTGTGCTATCTGGTCCTCAACGACATGGCCCTGGAAGCCCTCCGGGCGGCTGCGCAGCCGCGTACTGCGGCCCAGCGGTGCTCGCGCCATCATGGTTTCGGTGCTGAGCCGGTGGATGTGGCCAAGACGGCTGATGGGGCTGTGGTGCTGGCTCAGGTTCGGTGGGGCTATCGGGCTGAGATCAACTTGTGCTATCTGGTTTTGGACGACGCGGCGGTGGAGGTGTTGAGGGCGAACCCGCCGCAGACAGCTTTCATGTGGTCGGGCGACGAGGTGAACGACGCGGCGGCCCAGCGGTGCTCGCGCCATCATGGTTTCGGTGCTGAGCCGGTGGATGTGGCCAAGACGGCTGATGGGGCTGTGGTGCTGGCCCAGGTGCGGTGGGGCTATCGGGCCGATATCAACCTGTGCTACCTCGTCCTCAACGACATGGCCCTGGAAGCCCTCCGGATGCCCCAGCGCCCTCCCCGGTTCATGATCCTTCGTGAGAATTATGGGTGCGGGATGCGGGTCGACGCCACCATTGCCTGCTGGGGCGACAACCGCGCCGGGCAAGCCAGCGCCCCCCAAGGCCGCTTCTCACGCCTCTACTCCGGCGGCGATTCTTCGGCGGAGCCGGGCTATTGGTGCGGGCTGCGAGCCGATCGTGCCGCGGTGTGCTGGGGCGACAACCGCGCCGGGCGGGCTTCGCCGCCCGAGGGGCAGTTCTCCCAGCTCTACCTGCGCGACAGCTTCGCCTGCGGGTTGAGAACCAACGGTGCTATCTCTTGCTGGGGCGACAACCGGGGCGAGGCTTGGCAGCCTGCCCAAGGCCAGTTCACCCATGTCAGCATCGCCGACTCCCGCGGGTGCGGGCTGAGAACCGACCAGTCCGTCGCCTGCTGGGGCGATATCGCTTCGCCGCCGGAGGGGCAGTTCTCCCAGCTCTACTTGCGGGACAGCTTCGCCTGCGGGCTGAGAACCGACCAGGCCGTCGCCTGCTGGGGCGATATCGCTTCGCCGCCGGAGGGGCAGTTCTCCCAGCTCTACTTGCGGGACAGCTTCGCCTGCGGGCTGAGAACCGATCAGACGGTCGTCTGCTGGGGCGACAACAGCCTCGGGCAGACCGACGCTCCCGCAGGCCGGTTCAACAGCGTTATCCTGGCCGACGACTACGGCTGCGGGCTGAGAATCGACCGCGTTGTCCTCTGCTGGGGCGACAACAGCCACGGCCAGACCAACGTTTTCCGAAACCAGCAGTTCATCCGCATCTTCCTCAAAGACGACTTCGTCTGCGGCCTGCGGGTGGCTGGGATCATCGCCTGCTGGGGCGACATCGCATCGACGCCCGGCGGTTTCTTCACCCGCATGTACCTGGCCGACGACTACGGCTGCGGGCTGCGGAGGAGTCAGTCAATCGCCTGCTGGGGCCAAGTTACAGCATCCCCACCGGGGCAGTTCACCCGCATTTATCTCGACCCTTGGGAGGAGAAGTACAGGTGCGGGCTGCGAACCGACCAGACCATTGCCTGCTGGGGCGACAACACCCACGGCCAAACCAACACCCCCAACGGGCAATTCACCGACCTCTTCCTCACCGCCAAGTACGGGTGCGGGCTGCGAACCGACCAGACCATTGCCTGCTGGGGCGACAACACCCACGGCCAAACCAACACCCCCACAGGACAATTCGTCTAACGCGTCCGCTCCCTCACGTCCATAGATCCCCCCCACTCCCACAAACCAAGACCAAAAAAGAAGGACACATCACCTGGGCCAAACCAAGGGGGTCACGCCAAGGCCAGGGTCTGTCAGGAATTTTGTGTATCGGGCGTGGTCTGAGGGTCCGCGGCAGGGTGCTGTGGGCCGGGGAGGATCATGTCTGTGACTGATCAGGGTATGCCGGCTGTGCCGGCGGAAGAGGCTGCCGGTGAGGCGGCGATGCAGGACTGGGCGGAGCTCTTGGTCGAGCGTGCCCGGGCCGAGGGGGTGGAGCTGACCGGCGAGGGCGGCTTGTTGACCGGGTTGGTGCGCCAGGTCCTCCAGACGGGCTTGGAGGTCGAGATGACCGACCACCTGGGCTATGAGCGCCACGCCCCGGAGGGCCGCGGGTCGGGGAACTCTCGTAACGGCTCGTCGCCGAAGCGGGTCACCACCGAGATCGGCGAGATCGACCTGGCGGTGCCCCGCGACCGGGCGGGGACCTTCGAGCCCGTCACGGTGCCCAAGCACCGGCGCCGCTTAGACGGGCTGTCGGGCAATGTGATCAGCCTCTATGCGAAGGGGCTCACGACCGGAGAGATCCAGGCGCATTTGGCCGAGATCTATGACACGTCGGTGAGCCGGGAGACGATCTCGAAGATCACCGACGAGATCGTCGCCGACATGGCCGTGTGGCAGAACCGGCCCTTAGAGGCGGTCTATGCGGTGGTGTTGATCGACGCGATCGTCGTCAAGGCCCACCGATGCCCAGGTCGCCAACCGGCCCGTCTATGTCGCTATCGGCGTCGACCTGGCCGGCGAGCGCGACGTTTTGGGACTGTGGCTGGGCCCAACGGGCGGCGAGGGCGCCAAGCAGTGGGCGGCGATGCTGGGCGAGCTCCGCAACCGGGGCCTGGCCGACGCTTTGATCGTGTGCTGCGACGGGCTGAGGGGCCTGCCGGAGTCGATCCGCGCCACCTGGCCCGACGCGGTGGTGCAGACCTGCGTGGTGCACATGGTCCGCAACAGCCTCAGATACGCCTCCAAGAAGCACTGGGGGCAGATAACCAAGGCCATGCGCGAGATCTACACATCTCCCACCACAGGCGCCGCTGAGGCCCTCTTCGAAGCCTTTGCCGAGAACTGGGAGGGCACCTACCCGGCGATGATCCGCTCATGGCGACAGTCCTGGGACGAGTTCACACCGTTTCTGGAGTTCCCCGCCGAGTTGCGCCGGGTCGTCTACACCACCAACGCCGTCGAGAGCCTCAACGCCCGGTTCCGACGAGCCGTGCGACACCGAGGGCACTTCCCCAACGAGCAGGCCGCCATGAAAGTCCTCTACCTTGTCGCCACCACCAAGCGAAAAGGCCGCGAGAACCTCACCGGCAAAACCAACGGCTGGAAGGCCATCTTGAACACACTGACCGTCCACTACGGCGACCGCATCGCCGACCACATCAAATGAAAACCATCACGGCCCGATACACAGAAAAACTGACAGTCCCCAAGGCCACTACGGCTCTCCAGGTTTTTGGCACGCGATCGTGGAATTGACTCCCGAGATCAGCGACGACGCCGTTGCGGATTTGGCCACCTACTCCCTGCCGGTGTCTGAGGTCATCCGCATTCCCACACCTGCTTGAGCGCTGCTCGGGTCGAATCTGGATTGTTGGGAGCGGGTTTGGAGTAGGGCGGAAAGTGCCGCTTGGGCTCGGCTGGCCGGCTTGTGGTCAGTTGGGTGGGGCGGGTGCGGGGGTGGCGGTGGCGGAGGGGGACCACGGGCTTGGTCCGGCGGCGTTTAGGGCTCTGATTTGTATTTCGTGTGCGATGTTGTTGGCCAGCCCGGCGATGTTTGCGGTCATGCCGGTGGCGGTGATGGGGATGGACCATTTGCCTGCTGCGGGGCGATAGCGGATCTCGTACCCGGTGGTGGGGGTGGGGCTGTTGTTGATGTGGCCGGCGGTGGGAGCGGCCCAGGTGGCGGTGAGGGAGGCGTCGCCGGGGGTGAGGCTGGGGGCGGCGGGCGCGGCGGGGGCGCTGTCGTTGTCGGCGATGGTGATGGTGAGCGCGGCGGCCTGGCTGAGGGTGAGGCTGGTGCTGGTGGCTTTGACGGTGATGGTCTCGTCGTCGTCGTCGGTGGTGTCGTCGGTGATGGCGATGGTGGCGGTGGCGGTGCGCTTGCCGGCGGGGATGGTGATGGTTGTGGGCGACAGCGTGTAGTCGTCGGTGGCGGCGGTGCCGGCTGTGGTTAGGAGGAGTTCGATGTCGTGGGGGGCGTCGCCGTCGAGGGCGGCGGTGATGGTTGTGGAGGTGCCTTCGGCGGGGTTGGTGTCGGCGGCGCTGAGGGCCACTGTCATGGGAGGGGGCGCGGCGCGGGTGATGGTGATGGTGTAGGTGCGGGCGTTGGGCGATCCAGAGGCGACGGTGACGTCGATGGTGTTGGTGCCTGTGTCGAGGCTGATGGGGCTGGTCGGGGTGCCGGGGGTGACCGTGGCTGGGGAGTCGCCGCGTTTGGCGGCGGTGACCGTGGGCGGGCTCGACGCGTCGGCGGCGGTGGCGGTGATGGCCACCGCGGCGGTCGAGTAGGCCACGTCGGCGGTGTAGGAGGTGCCGGCGGGCGCGAAGGCGGGGCTGAGTTCGACAGTCGCCCCGTCGGCGGTGAGGGCGAGGCCGAAGAGCGCGCTCTCGTCGTCGGTGACCTGTACTCGGGTCGAGCCGACGGTCAGGGCCGCGTAGGCGGTGTCGCCGGTGGCCGCGTGGGAGATGACGGCCGCGGCGTCGCCGTCGTCGCTGTCTTGGACGGCCGACACGGTGAGGGTCTGGGGGATCCCCCAGTCGGTGAACCTCAGCGATTCCGGCGACACCTCTACCGCAGGGCTGCTGCTGGTGGCGGTGATCGTCACCGCGGCGCGCGGCCGGGTGGCGAGCACGATCACGTACTCGGCGCTTCGGCCCTCCAGCAAGCCGACACTGGTCTTCGACACGGCCACCGCCGGGTCCAGGCCCAGCGTCCTCAATCTGGGGAACCTGGTCTTGAGGGCGATGATGTCGTCTGCGCTGGGCGTGAACCCGAACAGCCTCAGGATCGCGTCGGGCGCATTCAGCGAGGCGGGCAGGCTGTCGACGAATCCCGCGGGCAGGTCGGCGGGCTGGCGGCGGCGCAGCACGAGCTGCACCAGCGCCGTGTTGGCGCTGAGGTCGGGCAGCGACTCCAGCTCGTTGTCATAGGCGTGCAGCGACTCCAACCGGGTGAGCCCGCTCATTGCCGGCAGGCGCCGCAATCGGTTGTTGTGCACGCTGAGGTCGGTCAGCGAGCCCAGGCTGGCGAGGCTCGGCAGCTCGGTGAGCTGGTTGTTGAATGCGTACAAGCGCTGGAGCGATCCCAGCCCGGTCAGTGACGGCAGCCCGGTCAGGCTGTTGTTCGACGCATCCAGTGAGGTCAGCGATCCCAGCCTGTCCAGTGACGGGAGTTCTGCCAGGCTGTTGTTCGACGCATCCAGTGAGGTCAGCGATCCCAGCGAGCTCAGCGACGGCAGCCCGGTCAGGCTGTTGTTCTCCACATCGAGCGTGGTCAGCGATCCCAGCCCGTCGAGCGACGGGAGTTCTGCCAGGCTGTTGTTTGCCACATCGAGCGTGGTAAGCGATCCCAGCCCGTCCAGCGAGGGCAGCCCGGTCAGGCTGTTGTTGGACAGATTGAGAGTTTGCAGCTTTGTGAGGCCGTCGAAGTCGCCTTCTTTGAGAGCGGTGAGGCCCCGACCGCTGAGGTTCAAAAAGCCGGTCAGCCCAGCCAGGTGGGCGTCGGTGACCGAGGCGCAGTCACTGGCTTCGGGCACCGCCGCCACGATCGCGTTGCGCACCGCCGCGGTGCGCGAGCACACCCCGGGCACCTCGGCGACGCTGACCGCCACCTGGGGAACCGTCGTCGCCGCGTACTCGGCGTCGCCTGCCGCGCGATGGGTGATCACTGCCCGGGTGTTGCCGCTGCGGTCGGCCGCCCTCACCGTGATGGTCTGCGCGACACCCCAATCGGCGAACGTCAACGACCCCGGCGACACGGTGACGGCCGGGTCGCTGCTTTGCACGGTGATGGTCACCGCCGAATCCGGCCGGGTCGCCAACACCAGCCGGTACTCGGCGCTGCCCCCCTCGTCCACCTCCAGCGCGGCGCTGCTGACCGCCACCGCCGGTGCCGTGTCCAACCCAGCCAGCGAGCTGAACCTGGCCTTGGCCGACACGATCTCGTCCACAGTCAGCTCGAAGCCCCCCAAGCCCAGCGATTCCAGCGACGCCGCCACACCATCGAGGTAGCCCTGCGGCAGCGCCGTCACGCTGTTGTCACCCACATCGAGGGCATGCAACCCGCTCAAAGCCGACACGTCGGGCAGCGCCGAGAGCCGGTTGCTGCTCACATCCAACGACACAAGCGCGCTGAGCCGGGCCAGGCTCGGCAGCTTCTTGAGCTTATTGTCGCTCACATCCAGGTCGGTCAACGACCGCAGCCGGGACAAGTCGGGCAGCTTCTTGAGTTGATTGCCGCTTACATCCAACACCGCCAAAGCCCGCAGCCTCCGCAAGCCCGGCAGCACAGCAAGCCGGTTGTCGCTCGCATCCAGCGAGGTGAGCGCGCTGAGCCCATTGAGGCTCGGTAGTTTCTTGAGCCGGTTGTCGCTCGCATCCAGCGAGGTGAGCGCGCTGAGCCCGTCGAGGTCCGGCAGCGCGGTCAGCCGGTTCCCGCTCGCATCCAAAGACGCCAGCGCGCTGAGCCCGTCGAGGTCCGGCAGGGCCGCGAGATGGTTGTCGCTCACATCCAGCGACGCCAGCGCGGTGAGCTTGCCCAGGTTGGGAAGGCTCGTGAGCCGGTTGTCGCTCGCATCCAGCGAGGTGAGCGCGGTGAGCTTGCCCAGGGCGGGGAGACGGGTCAGCCGGTTGCCGCTCACATCCAACGACGTGAGCCCGGTGAGCCGCTTCAAGCCCGGCAGCGACGTCAGCCGGTTGCCGCTCGCGTCCAGCGACACCAAGCCCGACAAGTCGCCCAAACCCGGCAGCGACGTCAGCCGGTTGCCGCTGACGTCGATCCCGCCCACACCGGCCAGGCCGTCGAAGTCGCCGGCCCTCAGGGCGGTCAGGCCCCTGTCGCTGATGTCGAGCGTGCCGGTCGCCGCGGCCAACTGCGCCTCGGTGACCGCCCCGCAGCCCGAGGCGCCCGCCAGCGCGACAATCGCATCGCGCACCGCCGGCGAGCGACCGCACACCCCGCCCGAGCCGCCCGCAGCCCGGGTCACGGTCACCTGGTATTCGCTGGTGGTGTCTCGTTGGGCGCTGAGCTGCACGATGATGGTGTTCTCACCCACCTCCAAGTCGATGGCGCCGCTGGCGCCGCCGCTGGACACTGTTTCCAGCGTCTCGCCTTGTTTGCCCGCTTTCAGCGTTGCGGAGCCCGATGCCGCGGTCGCAGTCACCGTCACGCTGTCGGTGCTGTGGCCCACGGTGGCTGTGTATGAGGTCCGGCCCGCCTCGAATCCCGGCTCCAATGCCACCGCGGCACCGTCGCCATCTGTCAGCACCAAAGCGCTCAGGGTGCCCGCCTCGTCGTCTTCGACGGTCACCTGCACCGGCGCCGCGCTCAGCGCCTCATAGGTCGTGTCGCCGGTCACCGCGTGGGTGACCGTCGCCGACGCGTCGTCGCCGTCGGCGTCCTGCGACCCGGATGCTGTCACCGTCTGCGGCACCCCCCAGTCGGTGAACGTCAACGACCCCGGCGACACCGATACATCGCTGCCGCTGGCCGTCGGCGTCACCGTCACCGCCGAACCCGGCACGGTCGCCAACACCACCCGATACTCCCCAGATGTGCCCTCCTGCACTGTCAGCGAAGCGTCGCTCACCGCCATCGCCGGATCCAACTCCAACTCTGAGAGTCCCGTCAGCTGCGTCTTGATCCCCACAATGTCGTCAAAGCCCAGGTCGAACCCCCGCAGCCTTAACGTCTGAAGCGATACCGGAAGGCCATCCACAAACCCTTCCCCCAACATCGACGTACCACCGCTATCGGCACCCAGGCTCGAATCCAGGTAACGACGCCCAATTGTAATGCTGCTCCCCAACTCAATTATGTCCGATTGGACCGAAGGACCACCACCATAGGTGCTACGGCTCAAGTCCAGATATATCAGCCGAGGATTCCCGCTCAAATCCGGCAAAACAACCAAATCATTATTGCCTGCATAGAGGGTTTGGAGGTAGTTGAGTTCCGACAGGTCTGGCAACGCAGTCAACCTATTGCCATCTGCGTAGAGGTGCTCGAGGGAGGTGAATTCCGACAAGTCCGGCAACGCAGACAACTCGTTATAGCGTACACCGAGAAATGTGAGGGAGGTGAGTTCTGACAGGTCCGGCAACGCAGTCAACCTATTATAACCTGCCCATAGGCGTTCAAGAGAGGTGAGTTCCGACAGGTCCGGCAGCGTAGACAATTCATTATTGCGTGCATTGAGGAATGTGAGTGAGGTGAGGTTGGAGAGGTCCGGCAACGCAGTTAACTGATTAGATTTCACCTCGAGGGATTCAAGGGAAGTGAGTTCTGACAGGTCCGGCAACGCAGTCAACCTATTGTCATTTGCATTGAGGCCCGTGAGGGAACTGAGACCGTCGAAGTCGCCTTCTTTGAGAGCTGTCAGGCCTTTGTTATAAAGGTTGAGTGATCCAGTTATCGCGGATAGGTGGTCAGGGGTTACGTTTGCGCAGTCGGTAATGCCGGGGATTTCATCGAGGATCGCGGTTTGCACTTCGGAGGTTCGGCCGCAGATTCCCCTCACAGCCGCCCGAGTCACGGTGATCTGGTATTCGCTTGTGATGCCCCGCTGGGCGCTGAGCTGCACGACGATGGTGTTCTCACCCACTGCCAGGTCGATGGTGTCGCTGGCGTCGCCGCTGGCCACTGTTTGTAGCGTCTCGCCTTGTTTGCCCGCTTTCAGCGTTGCGGAGCTCGATGCCGCGGTCGCGGTGACGGTCACGTCGTCGGTGCTGTGGCCCACGGTGGCTGTGTACGAGGTCCGCCCCGCCTCGAAGCCCGGGTCCAGCGCCAAAGCGCTGCCATCGCCGCCTGCCAGCGCCAGAGTGCTCAAGGCGGCCGCCTCGTCGTCTTCGACCGTTACCTGAACCGTCGCCGCGCTCAGCGCCGCGTAGGTCGTGTCGCCGGTCACCGTGTGCGAGATCGTCGCGGATGCGTCGTCGCCGTCGGCGTCCCGCGACCCGGCTGCTGTCACCGTCTGCGGCACCCCCCAGTCGGTGAACGTCAGCGACCCCGGCGACACCGACACACCGCCGCCCGCCGACGGCGTCACCGTGACCGCCGAGCCCGGCGCGGTCGCCAGCACCACCCGATACTCCCCGGAGGCGCCCTCGGGCACCGCAAGCTCGACGTCGCTCACCGCCACCTGAGCGTCCAGCGCTACCTCAGTAAGGCCCGTCAGCCGCGACTTGATCCCCACAATGTCGTCCACACCCAACTCGAAGCCCCCCAGCCTCAACGTTTGAAGCGACACCGGAAGGCCGCCCACGAACCCCTCCCCCAACACCGACACGCCACCACTGTCGGCGTTGCGGCTCAAATCCAGATACACCAGCTGAGAATTCCCACTCAAATCCGGCAACACAGAGAGCTTATTACCGCCTACTTCGAGACTTTTGAGTGAGGTGAGGTTGGAGAGGTCCGGCAGCGAAGAGAGCTCATTATCGTGTGCCCGGAGGTGTTCGAGTGAGGTGAGGTTGGAGAGGTCCGGCAACACAGAGAGCTGATTATCGTGCGCCCAGAGACTTTTGAGTGAGGTGAGGTTGGAGAGGTCCGGCAGCGAAGAGAGCTCATTATCGTGTGCCCGGAGGTGTTCGAGTGAGGTGAGGTTGGAGAGGTCCGGCAACACAGAGAGCTGATTATCGTGCGCCCAGAGACTTTTGAGTGAGGTGAGGTTGGAGAGGTCCGGCAGCGAAGAAAGCTCATTACCGCCTACTTCGAGCCGTGTGAGTGAGGTGAGGTTGGAGAGGTCCGGCAGCGAAGAAAGCTCATTGCTGTCCACATTGAGCCATGTGAGTGAGGTGAGGTTGGAGAGGTCCGGCAGCGAAGAAAGCTCATTACGGCCTACCCAGAGGAGTGTGAGTGAGGTGAGGTTGGAGAGGTCCGGCAGCGAAGAAAGCTCATTGTCGAGTGCGTTGAGATGTTCGAGTGAGGTGAGGTTGGAGAGGTCCGGCAGCGAAGAAAGCTCATTACGGCCCACATTGAGCCATGTGAGTGAGGTGAGGTTGGAGAGGTCCGGCAGCGAAGAAAGCTCATTACGGCCCACATTGAGCCATGTGAGTGAGGTGAGGTTGGAGAGGTCCGGCAGCGAAGAAAGCTCATTGTTGTCTACGTCGAGCCGTGTGAGTGAGGTGAGGTTGGAGAGGTCCGGCAGCGAAGAAAGCTCAATACCGCCCACAGAGAGCCATGTGAGTGAGGTGAGGTTGGAGATGTCCGGCAGCGAAGAAAGCTTATTACCGCCTACTCTGAGCCATGTGAGTGAGGTGAGGTTGGAGATGTCCGGCAGCGAAGAAAGCTCATTACCGCTTACCCAGAGTTCTCTGAGTGAGGTGAGGTTGGAGATGTCCGGCAGCGAAGAAAGCTCATTGCTGTATGCAGAGAGTTCTCTGAGTGAGGTGAGGTTGGAGATGTCCGGCAGCGAAGAAAGCTCATTACCGCTTACCCAGAGGGTTTTGAGTGAGGTGAGGTTGGAGATGTCCGGCAGCGAAGAAAGCTCATTACGGCCTACTTCGAGCCGTGTGAGTGAGGTGAGGTTGGAGAGGTCCGGCAGCGAAGAAAGCTCATTACCGCCTACTCTGAGCCATGTGAGTGAGGTGAGGTTGGAGAGGTCCGGCAGCGAAGAAAGCTCATTACCGTGTGCCCAGAGGGTTTTGAGTGAGGTGAGGTTGGAGAGGTCCGGCAGCGAAGAAAGCTCATTGTCATGCACAGAGAGCTCTGTGAGTGAGGTGAGGCCGTTGAAGTCGCCTGCTTTGAGGGTGGTCAGGCCTTTGTTTTGGAGGTCGAGGGTTCCTGTTATTGCGGATAGGTGGATGGGGGTTACGTTTGCGCAGTCGGTTATGCCGGAGATTTTGTTGAGGATCGCGGTTTGGACTGCGGGGGTTCGGCCGCAGATGCCGGCGCGGGTTTGGGGGTTGGATTGCTGGGCGGCGGCGGGCGCGACAGCCAGCAGCGACGCGGCCAGCAGCGCGGCGAGGGCGGCGGCGAGCCTACGGGTGAGCGGGGTGCGCCGAAGACTGGTTAGTTGGGAGCCGGCCCTAGGTGGACGGGGGGGGGGGGGGGGGGGGGGGGGGCGTACTCAGCCGTCCCCGACGGGAGGCCTCGCTCGTTGCTTGCAGTCCCGGTTTCGAACACAGCCCCTCCAAAAACACTCAAATCGGCTACGCCAGCCGGGAACTATACGAATCACATCGAGACAAAGTCAATTGCTCATATATGACAGCTAGAGATATCGCATGAACAAACATGTGATCGCGCTCTTGGCCAGTCACGAGGCGCTGGGTTCTGCGGTTGACTGCTCCCGGTCGGGGCTGGGGAGACCGATCTGCGGGTTTTCGGCGGGCGAAGCGCGGGCACCGATGCTTAGCTGTCGATGGCTAGTAGGAAGAGTCAGTCCGGAGGTGGCGTTCCATCCAGACCGGGGAGGGGGGCTCGCTCCGGCAGGCAGCCCAGCGCCCTTTGGCGGGCGTAGAATGCTGGTATGGGAACTCGGGTGAGGCCTTAGGGTCGGATGCCGGTGTCGATTCCTGACGATACGGAGGATCGGGGACTTGCGAAGGCGTCGGGGGTGGTGAGGCTGCTGGCGCATATCGCGTGAAGTCCGCCCTTTGCCCGACCGGGGGATTCGACATTGAGTACGGGCAGGGCCGGAATGTGTGGTGGGTTTGGGCGGGGCGGTTAGTGGTTGGCTGCCACGGCGCCCAATCCGCCCAACAGCCCGCCCCCTTCGAGGGCACCCCACCCCCGAGGAAATGGAACGGCGCGGCCAGCTCATCGCCGCATTCCGCCGCCGAAGCACTGCCGCGCCCGACGACTGAACCAAACGCCCCATACTTGACTGAGCACGGCTTGGTGCGGGCTGCGAACCGACGGGACTATTGCCTGCTGGGGCGACAACACCCACGGCCAAACCAACACCCCCAACGGGCAATTCGTCTAGCGGCGGTAGGCCTCCCGGCGATGGGCGACTCGAACAACGAGGATCACACTGAGTATGCGGCCATCGACTATGGCTTGTGCGCCATTTCTCGTTCTCGGGTCGCGCGGCGTTCAATCTGAGTTGAGCAACTCGTGTCTGACCTGGTCCCAATCGAGCACCAGGTCGGCTGGGTCTCGCAGGCGCTCAAGGGCCACCTCGAGATCGTCGTAGTCCTCCAAATAGCGCTCCAAGGCCTGGCGAATGATGTCGGCCCGGCTGCGCTTCAATTCCTCAGCGGCCACATCCAGCGCCTCGACAAGCTCATCGGGAACCCGGGCGGTGATTTGGCTCATGCGGACTCCTTGGTCAGCTGGAAGTCAATCGAGTTGTTTGCCATCAATCTAATGTCAAGTGATCTCAATGGCAGCCGGCGAGCAGGTTGCCGATCACTGCTCGGGCAGTGTGATGGTGGCGTGGACGCGCTCTCCCTTGCCAGCCTCGTTGCGGGCCCGCACCCACACTCGGTAGGTCTCGCCGGGAGTGAGCCCGCTGTAGGTCACCACCGTCTTCTTCGCTTTCGGCGTCTTGGTCTTGCCCTTGCCACCGTGCTGGGGGCGCAGATGCACGATGTAGCGGTCCGGGTCACCTCCCGTCGTGGGGGGCTGCCAGCTCACCGTCACCTCGCCCGAGGCGCTCGACGACAGGGTCATCTCCGTCGGCGGGCCCGGCAGCTCGATCGCGCTGCGCTGCATTGGCGGCGTGGTGGTGTCGGTTACTTCAACCCGCACCGTGCTCACCGGCACGTTTTCGTATTCCGCGCCGGCGCGGGTGATGGAGTGCGAGACGGCGACACTCTCGTTCTGGGTGTCGTCGTCGGATGCGCCGGTCACGGTGAACCTCGCCGCCATGTTCCAGTTGTCGGTGGTGAAGATGTGCGATGCCGGCGACACCGATACTGCCTCGGTGTCGCTGCTGGTGGCGGTGATGGTCACGCTCTCGGTTGGCTGGGTGTCCAGCACCACGGTGTAGGTCGCGGAACTGCCTTCGTCGACGCTGACCGGATTGTCGGCGGTCACGGTCACGCCGGGAATGTCGTCGTCGGTGATGGTGACGGTGGCGGTGTCCTTGCCGTCGCCGGAGGGCACCCAGCACGAGGTGCCGGACGCGGCGGTCACCGTGAAGGTCTCGTCGCCCTCGGTGAGGGCGTCGGCGGCGGTGGGCACCGTCACCGACGCGGCCGTATCGCCCGACGACACGGTCACCGGCGAGGCGATGGTGCCCACGTCGTCTGCGGTGGCAGAAGAGTCGCCGCCGTAGCCGGCGGTCACCGCGAACTGCACCCCGCCGGAGGGCGCGGCCTTGCTCAAGGTGATGGTCAGGGTTGCGGCATTGCCCTCGACCGCTGACGCCTGCGCGCTGATGGAGTAGGTGGCGATGACCGGGGCCGGTTGGCCGGTGGCGGGGCGGGTGCCCGCAGACTTGAGCCACGCATACTGGTTGCACGCTCCGAAGTCCCAAGGGTTGTCTGCGTTGCCGTCTGCGTCGAGGTCGACGTTCCAGTTGGCGTAGATGCCGGTGTAGCCGGTGGGCGCCTGGAGTTGCACGGTGGACTTGGCCGCGCCCCCGGCGCTGAGCGACGTGCCCGAGGCCGAAGCATCCCAATAGCTGTCGGCCACCCGAGCCGGCCAGATGGCCAGCCCCACCAGGCCGCTCCGCTCAAAGCCCCCCGACGCCGCGCCGGTGGCATAGCTCGCGGCGATCGACCCGCTGTTCTCGCCGACCAGCCCGCCGACGAAGTGGCCCGGCAGCCGCGCCGCGGGGTCGCCGTTGGAGGCGACCGCGCCGGTGGCATAGGCGGCCGCGATGGTGCCGCGGTTGATCCCGGCCAGCCCGCCCACCCGGCTGCCGACCGCGCTGGCCGTCGCGTGATGGGCCGACACGCTGGCCGCCGAGGAGCTGCTGTTGATAACGCTAGACCTGAGTGCATATCCGACCAGCCCCCCGGCAACGGCCCGCTCCGCATTCCGGGAATTGGCGCCGTCGGTGATGGTGTTCGACACGGTCCCGGTCACGTGGCTGCCGCTGACCATGCCGGCGCTCTTGCCGACCAGCCCGCCCACGAAGCCGTCCGCGCAGCGGTACTTCTGGTAGCTGCGGCAGGAGAAGTCGCGGGCCACGCTGACGGCCTCGAGGGACACGTTGCGGATAGCGCCGCCGCTGGCGAGCTCCTCGAACAGCCCGAGGTGCAGCGACGGAACCTGGTTCTCGGCGGCCACCACTTCTGCCCTGGCGTAGCCGGTGGCCTGGGACTGCGTGTCGTTGTTCGAGTTGATGTACAGGTTGGCGATGACATGCCCGTTGCCCTCGAAGATCCCGCTGAAGTGCTCGGCGTCGGCCCCGATCGGCACCCAGCCGTGGCCGCCGTTCCAGTAGTCGTCGCCCGCGTCGGCGTCGCCGCTGGCGTTCGTGTCGAAGTCGAGGTCGGCGGTCAGCTCGTAGCCCGTGCAGCCCGCCGCCGGACAGCCCATTGCGGCCATCGCGTCCGGGAAGCCCTCGTGCAGCGGCCCGCCGTGGTCGCTGTAGCCGTCGCCGTTGGCGTCCCAGCGCACCGCGTCGAGCTGGGCGAGAGTGGACACCTCGATCAAGCCGTCGTCGTCGGTGTCGTAGTCGACCGTTGCCGCCAGCGCCGGTTCGTCGGGCGCCGCCAGCGGCGTGTCCGGCGACTGCCATACCAGCTCGAGGGTGTATGTCTTGCGGGCGATCTTGTCGCTGGAGGTCAGCCAGTCCCAGCCCGCGGCCTCGGACAGCGACGCGCCGTACCTCTTGAACCAATGGTTCGGCTGGAGCTCGACCGTTGTCACCCCCGCGCTCAGCCTGACATGGGCAGCAGAGCGGTCTCCGCCGTTGTTGCCCGCGATGGCGCGGGCCGCGTGTGGGTAGCTCGGCATGTACGCGGCGTCGCTGTCCACGGCCAGAAACGACCAGCCCGGACGCTGTATCACGTCGGAGTGCTCCATCTCCGACCGGGGGTTGTAGAGCCCTTTGAACACCACCTCTGAGACGTCGTCGGCCACATGTACCACGTAGCTGTGCCGGTCGGGGCTGAACCTCGGATAGAACGTGATGTCAGCGGCCGTGGTGGCAACCCCGATGGTCAGGTTGTCGTCGCACATGACGAGCTTGACCGTTCCCGCCTCCGCGGCGGCCGCGCCCCGCGCCCCAAGCTCACAAGGCGGCATCAGCAACTCCCTGCCATCGGGCGCCGGCTCCACCACCGGGGGACTCTGGGCCGATCCCGTTCCCACAGGCCACAGCAGCATCGCCACCATCGACAGCGCGCCCGCGATGAGCAGCGACGAGCGAGTCTTCGCCGCCACGCCGCACAGCACGCGAGCCCGGCGCCTTCGTCCCGATGGAGGCCCCTTCAACAAAAGGCGTGCCTTGCTGCTGTTGCTTGAGGTGCTGCCCATGCCCGTGTCGCCTCCTTGGTCGATGGCTGCTACGCCACTTCCGGTAGACAATACATATGTCAACTCATATGAGATTGACGCGAATGATGTCGTCATCATAGAAGTTTTCGGCCAGCGCTCCCGCGTGTGTTCCAACTGCGAGCTTCTGGAAGATGCCGAGTGCGTGATCTGGTCCGATGACGGCCGTTTGCCAGCTAGTTACCGGGGATACACCCCCGATGTCAGTCTTGCAGTGTAAATTGGGGATTTATTTGTATAAATACATCTATGGCTATCTATGATTCGAGATAGCGGGGTCGTTCCGCTGAGCAGGGGTGCCCAGGCCAGGAGGCAAGCAATGACTGGCGTTGAACAGCGGGATGGGGAGTTGGAGGCGCTTCAGGAGCGGCTCACCCGGCTGAGCGAGGCCAGCCTTCGCATCAATGAAACCCTGGACTTCAATGCAGTGCTTCAGGGGGCCCTCGACTCCGCCCGACACCTCACGGCCGCCCGCTACGGGGTGATGACTCTGCTTGACGAGGGCGGGCAGGTGCGGGACTTCTTGTCGTCGGGAATAACCGCTGAGGAGGACGAAAGGCTGTGGCTCACCCCGGACCCCTATCAGATATTCGAGTCGCTGACCGAGATCGCCGAGCCCCTGAGGGTGGCCGATGTGAAGGAGCACGTCAGGTCGCTGGGCTTCCCCGAGTTCGAGGTCCCCGTGCCGGTGGAGGTATTCAGCCTCTTGGCGGTGCCCATGTTCTACCAGGGCAACCGGGTGGGCCACGTCTTCGTGGGCGACAAGGACGGCGGTGCCGAGTTCACCCGCGCCGACGAGGAGACCCTGGTGATGTTCGCCTCCCAGGCGGCGATGGTCATCGCCAATGCCCGCCGGTACCGCGACGAGCAACGGGCTCGGGCCGATCTAGAGGCGCTGGTGAACACCTCGCCGGTGGGCGTCGTCGTCATCGATGCGGTGACCGGGGCGCTGGTGTCGGTCAATCGGGAGGCCCTGCGCATTGTGGAGGGCCTGCGCGAGGATGATCAGCCGCTGGAGGACTTAGTGGAGGCGTTGACCTGCGTGCGGTCGGATGGCCAGGAGATGACCCTCAGGGAGTTGCCGCTGTCGGAGAAGGTCAGGGCCGAGGAGGTCGTGCTGCGGGATTCTGCCGGGCAAAGCGTCACCGCCCTGCTCAATGCCACCCCGGTCCACTCCGTCAAGGGTGTGCTCGCGTCCTACGTTGTGACCCTCCAGGACATGGCGCCGCTGGAGGAGCAGGAGCGGCTGCGGGCCGAGTTCTTGGCCATGGTGAGCCATGAGCTCCGCACGCCCCTCGCCGCGGTTTTGGGGTCGGTGGGCACGCTGCTGGACACCGCCGGGGGGCTGGACCCCGCCGAGACCACGCAGTTCCTCCGCATCATCCGCGACCAGTCGGACCAGATGCGCCACCTGATCGGCGACCTGCTCGACGTCGCCCGCATCAACACCGGCACCCTGCCCGTGGTCCCCGAGCCCGCCGATGTACACCTGTTGGTGGACGACGCCAGGAGCAGGTTCCTCACCGCAGGTGCCGCCAACCCCTTGAACGTGGAGCTGGCCCCAGACCTGCCGCTGGTGATGGCCGACCGGCGCCGCATCGTGCAGGTGCTGAGCAACCTTCTCTTCAACGCCGCCGGGTGCTCGCCCGAAGGGTCGCCGGTCCTGGTGGCCGCAGCGCGCGACGGCCTTCAGGTGGCGGTCTCGGTGGCTGACCAGGGCCGGGGCATACCGTCTGAGCAGATGCCGGATCTGTTCCGAAAGTTCTCCCGGGCGCACGGCCCGGACCACGGATCGGGCCTTGCCGGGTCGGGCCTCGGGCTGGCCATCTGCAAGGGGATCGTGGAGGCCCACGGAGGCCGCATCTGGGCCGAGAGCGAAGGGCCCGGGCTGGGGGCGCGGTTCACCTTCACCCTGCCCGCGGCAGAGGCCCGGACTGCTGCTCCCGCTCTGGACTCCCCCAGATCGCAGCCCGCCGCCCACCGCCAGGTCCGCGTGCTGGCCGTGGACGACGACCCCCAGGCGCTGCGCTACATCACCGACGTCCTCGCCCGGGCGGGATATGCGCCCATCGCGACCAGCGACCCCGCCGACATTGGTCGCATCATGGCCGAGGACAAGCCCCACCTCGTGTTGCTGGATTTGGTGCTGCCCGACCGCGACGGCATCGAGGTGATGAGCGACATCCGGGCCACCGCCGACGTGCCCATCATCTTCCTGTCGGCATACGGCCACGACGAGACCGTGGCCCGGGCCTTCGACATGGGCGCGGCCGATTATGTGGTCAAGCCCTTCTCGCCCACCGAGCTGTCCGCCAGGATCAGGGCGGCGCTGCGCCGGCGGGTGGAGCTCTTGGAGGGCGAGCTGACGGCGCCCTATGAGGTTGCGGGGCTGAGCATCGACTACGCCCAGCGCCGCGCCGCGGTCAACGGGGAGCAGGTGGAGTTGACGGCCACCGAGTACGCCGTGCTCCACGAGATGGCCGCCAACGCCCCCCGGGTGCTCACCCACAGCGCCCTGCTGCACCGGGTGTGGGGGCCCGAGAGAGTGGGCGAGCCCTGGCTGGTGCGCGATGTGGTCAAACGACTCCGCCGCAAACTGGGCGATGACGCCGGCAGCCCCAAATACATCTTCACCGAGCCCCGCGTCGGCTACCGCATGCCCGCGGGCCAAACAGAGGCCTGACCGCGCCGCCGCCAAAGCCTGCGGCGCGGCTATGCGCTGGTCATGATCGAGGACTTGACATCGGTGTGGCTGGGCGCGGTGGGCGAAGCGTGAGCACCAGTGCTCAGCTGTCAATGTGGGGTCGCCGCTCAAGCGCGGGCCAGCACACCAGTGTTGGAACAAGCGGCTTGGAAGGAGAGGATGTCCAGGCCCTCCCAGCCATTCAGCGCATCGACGGCATCCCGGACTGCATCATCAAGTGAATCCGCGGATTGAGCAAAGTGGATGTAGTGACGCTCGTCTCGGCTGACGTGGCCGGCAGCTCCGGAGTGGGCGGCGACCCACTCGGCAAAGTCATCGTCCTGGCCACTTGGCCCGACAACCTCCAGAGTGAACTGGAATTCGATCATCACAGGCATTTTAGCCTTCTCCTTCCTCGGCTCGACCGTGAGGACAGCTGGCCAAATCAGCACGAATGGCAGCAGCGTGATCGTCAGAATTTCGGGGGGTCGAAAAGACACTGATGCGGCAGCCGCTGCGATCAGCCTGCTGACAGAGCAAGAATCCCCACACATGGCCTCGTGGCCCGCCCTTTTTGAAGCGCCAGCCTTGGCGTAGAGCGCTCGCCACCGCCTCGGCTACCTGCTTCTTGGGGTGGCGAGGTGGGAGATCACGGGACTGGGGGTCAGAAGCCACGCAGGGAGCCTACGGAGGTACGGTGACAACTTCGGATCTGGCGGGCCATCCAGTCGGCAGGCGATCCGCCTCCGGACATAACTTGGCCTTCACCGTGACCGCCGATCCCAAGCAAGTCATCGCCGACATCATCCCCGCGAACGAGAAATCGCTGGGAGTCTTGGGGTGCGCTCCGGAATGGCTGCGGGGCTGAGCATCGACTACGCCCAGCGCCGCGCCACGGTCAACGGGGAGCAGGTGGAGTTGACGGCCACCGAGTACGCCGTGCTCCACGAGATGGCCGCCAACGCCCCCCGGGTGCTCACCCACAGCGCCCTGCTGCACCGGGTGTGGGGGCCCGAGAGAGTGGGCGAGCCCTGGCTGGTGCGCGATGTGGTCAAACGGCTCCGCCGCAAACTGGGCGATGACGCTGGCAGCCCCGAATACATCTTCACCGAGCCCCGCGTCGGCTACCGCATGCCCGCGGGCCAAACAGAGGCCTGACCGCGGGGAGGCCCCCCTGTTGCCTGCCTGGTGCGGCGGATGGCCACCGGGGAGACAGAGTGCCATATATAGATTCATGCAAAATCACTAAGAATAATGCATGGACCATTGAAGCACTTTTGCTTCATCTCCTGATCGGCTAGCGTCAGACGCGACGGAGGATTGTTTCGTTTTCCTACCCTACGGCCCGTGCGAGCTGTCCCCACCAGAGATAGGAGAAACCATGAAAGCACTTGCCGCAATCCTTGCAGCCACACTCCTGGCCCTCGGCCTCTCCGGGGCCGTCGCTTCCGGCGCGGGCGACACAGGGACCGAGACCCCGTCGGTGTCCGCAGCACAGGTGGTGGAGACGGTGGCCACAGAGGTCACCGAGGAGCAGATGGCCGAGTCCGCCCTGTCCGCGCGTAATCAGGAACTGGAAGTGGCGTTGCAGTCAAAGGACCATCTCCTCTCCCAAAAAGACCTCCTCATCGCCGAGCAGCAGGACTTGATCGACCTCCAGGAAGAACTGATCCGCACCCAGCGAGCCCTGATCGCCGCCAAGGACGAGTTGCTGGAGGTCTGCCGGACGTCGTCGACCGGGGGATAGTCCCGCCTCATGTACGACGAAGGTGTTTGTCGAGCCGGAGGAAAGCCATCCCTTGCCTTAGCGTGATCTAGGTGCGCCAGAGTTGCAGGAGTTGGTCGGCGGCGTACCAGTGTCGGGCTCGGCCGACCCCGCGGGAGCTGAAGTCGATTTCGGAGAGCACGTTGTGTTTGGCGAGCGTGTTGAGGGCGGTTCTGCCGGTGCGTTCGGTGACGCCGAGCAGGTCGGCGACGTCGGCTGAGTTGATGACAGGGTAGACGGGCAGGTGCTCAAGGAGCGCTCGGGCGGCGCTGTCGGGCCGGAGCGAACTGGTCGCCGCCCGCCATTGCCCGATGGTCTTCTGCGACTCGTCCACGATGCTGTCGCTGAACTCGGCGGCGCGCTCCACGACTCCGGCGAACCATTGCACCCACTGGCCGGCGTGGCCGGTTTCGAACAGCCGCAGCCCCGACAGGTATCCGCCGGGGTCCCGGGCCACTGCCATGCTGATCGGCGCCACCGAGCGCTGTGTCGCGCCGCCTCGTCGCAGGATGCGGCTGACCAGCACCCGCCCGAGCCGGCCGTTCCCGTCGCCGTAGGGGTGGACCGCCACGAACTGGGCGTGGGCGATCGCCGCTCGTGACACTGCGTCGAGGTCGTCGGCGGCGTCTGCGAATCGCACCAGGTCGTCCATGAGGCGGGGGATTTCAGCCGCAGGCGGAGGTATGTAGGCCGCGTCCAGCGGTGAGGTGCCGCCGACCCATCCCTGCGTGGGCCGGAACTCGCCGACCATCTCCGCGGGCAGGTCGCTGTTGCGCATCAACCGGGTGTGCCAATCGTTCATCATCTCCACGCTGAGCGGCTCGCGTGCGGTGTGGAGAGCGGCCCCGATCACCGCGAGGTTGTCCGCCACCCACCCGGCAGCACCGCCGAGGCCGGTGCGCTCGGCCACCAGCACCGAGGCGATCGGCTCTCGCAGGCCCTCAATCCCCGACGAAGCGATCCCCTCGTGGCGCAACAGCAGCCTGGCCAACGCTTCGAACGTGGCGGGGAGCCGCTGGTCGGCCAAGCGCAGTGCGGCCACAGCCCGTTCAGCGGCGCGGACCGCCGAGGTCGACAGCGCCAAGTCGCGGCGATGGAGTTCTGCGGGAACCCATGCCGACACGGTGCGCCCGCGCCACTCCACCGAACAGGCCTGCCCCGCCGATCCTTCCGAAACCCCAGCCATTACGGAAGAATACTAGGAGAACACTCCGCAAAAGAGGTGATTGCGGAACGAACGCACAACCCCCTCAGAGTCAGCAGCGTGGTGGAGCTGGGGGGAATCGAACCCCCGTCCGCTGGGCGGTGTCTGACTGTGATACGACCATTCCCGGTGTGCGGCGTCGATGGCAGCCGCGTCGCCGGGTCGGGTGGCCCCGCTAGAAGGCCCGCCACCGGGTCTGTTCCCCGGAGCCAGCGGTCTTTCCCGCCGTCAGTGGTCTGTCCCTACTGTCTCCACCGCTTCTGTTGCCGGGCTGCGGTGGACCGGCCCCGCGTGCCGTTGCCGGTCGCGATGACTCTCTACACCTGATGGATCAGGCTGCGAGAGGGACACGGTCAGTGTCGGTTATTTGGTTGCCCCGTTTTGCGAGTCTGAGCAACTCGGGTCGCACAGCGCAGCCCCCGGTCCCAACGTCGAAACCGATCAGCCCCGTGTGCACAGTTGTCAAGGTGCCCCGCCATGATACCGGCTCACCCTGACAGCGATCCCCCCGATTTGGCGGTGCGGCCCATTTCGTTGCGGGCTTCGCGGCGGGCGTCTTGTTCGGCGATGGCTTGGCGCTTGTCGGCTCGGCGGCGGCCTCGGGCCAAACCGAGCAGCACTTTGGCCCGACCCTGCTTGAAGTAGAGGGATAACGGCACGACCGTGAGGCGGTCCTGCTCGAGGCGGGCCTTGATGCGGTTGAGCTCGCCGCGGTGCAGGAGCAGCTTTTTGGGCCGGTCGGGGTCGTGGCCTGACGCCCCTCCGGCGTGGGAGTAAGGGGCGATGTGCAGCGATTGGAGCCACAGCTCGCCGTCGGCCATGCGGGCGTACGACTCGGCGAGCGTCACGTTGGACTCCCGCAGCGACTTCACCTCCGAGCCCACCAGCACCAGGCCGGCCTCGTACTCGTCGAGGATCTCGTAGTCCCGCCGGGCGCGGCGATTGGTGGCCACCACTTTGGTGGATCCCTGTTCGTTGCTCGATCCCGGTTTCGACCCGGCCATTGGCTCAAGGTACCCCGCCGATGGGGGATGGGCGGCGGCAATTGACGGGTAGTGTGGGCGCAATGGCCGAGCAGGGGGACACGCCGACAGACGATGCAGTCGGCGGCTCCGGCGGCCAGAATCCGTGGGAGGGCTTCCGGTCGGGGTTCGTAACGCTCTTGGGCCGGCCCAACTCGGGCAAGTCCACCCTGATCAACGCCATCGTGGGCACCAAGGTGGCCATCGTGTCCGACAAGGCCCAGACCACCCGGCACGCGGTGCGAGGAGTTCTGCACCGCGACGGTGTGCAGGTTGTGTTCGTAGACACTCCCGGTATCCACAAGCCCAAAACGGCATTGGGGGAGCGGCTGAACGCCACCGCGGCCGACGCGGCCGACGATGTGGACGTGGTGTGTTTGTGCATCGACGCCACCCGGCCGCTGGGGCGGGGCGACCGGTTCATCGCCGAGCGGCTCAGCGGTGACTCCATCGTGGTGGTGACCAAGATCGACGCCGCCCCCCGATCCAAAGTGGTGGCCCAGCTAGCCGCGGCCGGCGAGCTGGGCTTCGCCGAATACTTCCCCACCTCGGCCCGCACCGGCAAGGGGGTGGACGCCCTGGTCGACCGGCTGTGCGAGCTGATGCCCCCCGGCCCGCCGCTATATCCGCCCGACATGGTGCGCGACATGCCCGAAGCCCGCTGGGTGGCCGAGCTGGTGCGCGAGCAGCTCCTGGCCGTGACCCGCGAAGAGCTGCCCCACTCGATCACCGCGGCGGTGACCGAATGGGAGTGGCCCCGCATCAAGGTGGAGATATTGGTGGAGCGGGAGTCGCAGAAGCCCATGGTGATCGGCAAGAAGGGCTCGGTGCTCAAGCAGGTGGGCACCGCGGCCCGGGCCCAGCTTCCCGAGGGCGTGTTTTTGGAGCTGCACGTGGGGGTGGCGAAGAACTGGCAGCGCCGCCCCGAGATGCTCGATCGGTTCGGCTACGGGCCGGGCTCTATGGCCAGCCCCGATCTATAGGCCCCGATCTATAGGCTCCGATCTATAGATCAGACCCCGTCGCGGATCGACCGCAGCAGGGTCTCGGCCCGGTCGCGCTCGGCGGTGCGAGGGAACGGAGGGAGGGCGTCGACGAGCGTCCAGCGGTAACCGGCCCGGGCCATCCGGGAGTCGAGCACTGCCACCACGCCCCGGTCGTCGCCCCGTCGGATGAGCCGCCCGGCGCCCTGGGCCAGCCGGGTGGCGGCCCGGGGCAGGTCCACAAGGCGGAAGGCCTCATTGCCGTAGCGCTCCCGTCGGGCCTCTAGCAGGGGGTCGTCGGGGCGGGGGAACGGCAGGCGGTCGATCACCACCAGCGACAGCGACTCGCCGGGCACGTCCACCCCCTGCCAAAAGCTCATGGTGGCGAACAGACATCTCTCCACCTCGGCGGCGAATCGCCGCAGCAGCTCGGGTTTGGGCAGGTCGCGCTGGGTGTAGATCTCGAAGTCGAGCTGCTTTCGCAGCACCTCGGCGGCCCGGTCCATGGCCCGGTAGCTGGTGAACAGGGCCAGGGTACGGCCCCCGGCGGCCTCAATCAGCGCGGCCAGCTCCTCGTGGGCAGCCGGCTCGTAATCGGGGTTGCGGGGGTCGGGGAGGTGCTTGGCGCAATAGAGCAGCCCGTTGGCCTCGTAGTCGAACGGGCTGCCCACGTCGATGGCGTCGTGCTCATCGGGGTGCAGCCCGAGCACCTCGCCCAGGTTCATGGGGATGGTGGCGCTGGTCAGCACGGCGGTGGTGTCCTCCCACAAGTGCTCGGTCAGCAGCTCCCCCAGTTGGATGGGGGCGATCCGCCACGCGGGCGCGGTCTCGGTGCCCGACACCCAGGCCACCTCAGCAGAGGTGGCCTCCACCGCCCGGGCCAAGTCCTCGGCCAGGGCACTGGCCGACAGTATGGCCCGCAGTTTGCGGGGGGCGACGTCGCCGGGAGCGTCGTCGGGCACTCCCCGCAGTTCGACGAGGGCCTGCTCCACCCGGCCCCGGGCCACCACGGCCGTGCGCTGGAGCTCGTCGGGCAACGGAACCGGCAGCGGCTTGTCCCGGTAGGGCGACAGGGCCTCTCGCAGCAGAGCGCCGGCATCCTCGAGGTCGCCCGCTGCGGCCGATTCGGCCACCACCGCCCGGACGCGGCGGGCCAGCTCGTCGAAGCGCCCCCCGGTCAAAGACAGCCCCGCGGTGTCGGACACGATGTCCTCCAGGCCGTGGGCCTCGTCGATGACCACCATGTCGTGCTCGGGCAACAGCGGGGCTCCGCTGAACAAGTGCAGGCAGTAGAGGTGGGTGTTCACTACCACGACGTCGGCGGCATCGGCCCGGTGGCGGGCTTTCTCGGCGAAGCACACCTCACCCGATGGGCAGCGCTGCGCCCCCGGACACTCCCGGCCCGACACGCTGAGCGCGTCCCAAGCTGCGGGGGAGGGCTCGAAGTCCAACTCGGCCCGGTCGCCGGTATCGGTATTCCCAGACCACGTTGCCAGCCGCTTGATCTCCGCCTTGGGGCCGTCGGCGATGTCCAGGCTTATCTGATCGTCGGCGAGGTGCTCCTCCAACCGCTGGAGGCACAGGTAATTGGACCGGCCCTTGAGCACGGCGAAGCGCACCGGCTGTCCCAGCGCCTCGGCCAGCTGGGGAAGGTCTTTGTCGACCAGCTGGTCTTGGAGGGTCTTGGTGGCGGTTGCCACTATCGAGGGACCCTCACCCAGTACCAGCGGCACTAGATAAGCCAGCGACTTGCCGGTGCCGGTGCCGGCGGCCACCACGAGGTGCCGCCCTGAATCCATTGCTGAGGCGACCGCCTCGCACATGGCCCGCTGACCCGGGCGACGCTCGCCCCCGCCGTCCAATGCCGAGACGGCCGCCTCCAGAGTCTCCTGAACCGCGGCGATTTCCGGCATCACCCCGACGCTAGTGGTGGCTGGTGGAAGAATCGGGGAGAAACCCGATTGGGAGGCTTCTCCCGCACACAATCGGGGCTCGCGGGGGAGTACCGTGCAGGTGTGGACTTGTCGGGTCATGGCCTGGATCTGAATCGAATTCCCCGCCATGTCGGATGCGTGATGGACGGCAACGGGCGCTGGGCCGAGCAGCGGGGCATGGCCCGCACCGAGGGCCACGAGCAGGGCGAGCATGCCCTGTTCGACGTGATCGAGGGGGCGCTGGAGCTGGGCATCGAGTGGCTCACGGTGTACGCCTTCTCCACCGAGAACTGGAACCGGCCTGACGACGAAGTGCGCTTTCTGCTGAACTTCAACCGCACCATCTTGCGGCGGCGCTGCAATGAGCTGAACGAGATGGGGGTGCGGATCCGCTTCATCGGCCGTCGCGACTGGCGGGTGCCCAAGGGCCTGATCAAGGAGATGGACGAGGCCATCGAGCTCACCCAGCACAACACGAGGATGACGCTGGCGGTGGCCTTCAACTACGGCGGTCGGGCCGAGATCGTGGACGCGGTGAAGCGCATCGCCGCGCAGCGGGTTCCGTCTCGCATGATCAACGAGCGGACCATCGCCCGCCACCTCTACGACCAGGAGATGCCCGAGCCCGACCTCATCATCCGCACCTCGGGGGAATATCGCATCTCCAACTTCCTGCTGTGGGAGCTGGCCTATTCCGAGCTGGTGTTCAGCGATGTGCTGTGGCCCGACTTCACCCGCCACGACCTGTTTGCCGCCATTGCCGAGTACCAGCACCGCCACCGCCGCTTCGGCCGGGTCAGATAACGGGCGCACCATGAGCCACTCCCGGTTCGAGGAGTGAGAGGCTTGGTCCGGTGAGCCTCTACCGGGATCAGGGCATCGTGCTTCGCACCTACAAGCTGGGCGAGGCCGACCGCATCGTGGTGTTCTGCACCCGGGGGCACGGCAAGGTGCGGGCCGTGGCCAAGGGAGTCCGCAAGACCCGCAGCAAGTTCGGCGGGCGCCTCGAGCCGACCAGCCATGTGCAGATCCAGCTCCACCGGGGGCGAAGCGAACTCGACGTTGTAACCCAGACCGAGACCGTGAATCAGTTCCGGGAAGTGCGGGAGGATCTAGGTCGCCTCGGCAAGGCCATGGCCATGCTGGAGGCGGTCGACCGAGTGGGGGTCGACCGGGAGTCAGACGGCGCGCTCTACCGGATGCTGCTGGGCGGGCTCCGGGCGCTGGACGCGGGCGACTCGGCCCTGGTGGTGCCCGCCTTCTATCTCAAACTCCTGGTCCACGACGGAGTGGGCCCCGAAGTGGGGGCATGCGCATCCTGCGGAGCCGCCGACGACCTCGCCGCCTTCGACTACGGCAGCGGCGGGGCGCTGTGCCGCAACTGCCGCCGGGGAACCCCGCTGTCGCCCGACGCCCTAGACCTGATGCGCATGGTGCTCGGCGGCAACCTAAGCACCGCGCTCGCGCTGCCCCCCTCACCTGCCACCAACGAAGTCGAGCACCTAGCCACCACCGCCATAGAACACCACCTAGAACGCCGCCTCCGCACCGCCGGCGCCTACAGCTGAAGGGCTCTGACCGCGACTGGTTTTCGGTGTCAGGCCTGTCACTGGGGGCCGGTAGCCTGCGGGCCATGAGTGGTGGCGATGTTGTCCACGATGGGGGCGACGAGGTGATGGACAAGGTGGTGAACCTCTGCAAGCGGCGGGGGTTCGTTTACCAGTCGGCGGAGATCTACGGCGGGTTCCGCAGCGCCTACGACTACGGCCCCTTGGGCGTGCTGCTGCTGCGCAACGTGAAGGACGCTTGGTGGCGGACCATGGTGCAGCTTCGCACCGACGTGGTCGGCCTCGACGCCTCCATCCTGTCGCCCCCCCAGGTGTGGGAGGCGTCGGGGCACTTGACCAACTTCACCGATCCTCTGGTGGACTGTCGCAACTGCGGCGCGCGCCACCGCGAGGACCAGCTGGAAGACCCCGAGGTGTGCCCGAGCTGCGGGGCGCGAGGCCAGTTCACCGAGGCCCGGGAGTTCAACCTGATGTTCCGCACCCAGGCCGGCCCGGTGGCCGGGGCCGGGGCCGACGTGTACCTGCGGCCTGAGACGGCCCAGGGCATGTTCATCAACTTCGCCAATGTGCTGAACACCGTGCGCACCAAGCCGCCTTTTGGCATCGCCCAGATCGGCAAGTCGTTTCGCAACGAGATAACCCCCGGCAACTTCATCTTCCGCACCCGGGAGTTCGAGCAGATGGAGATGGAGTTCTTCGTGCCCCCCGACGAGGCCGCCATGTGGTTCGAATACTGGTGCAGCGCCCGGATGGACTGGTATACCGAACTGGGCATCCCCGCCGACAAGCTACGGCTGCGGCCCCACGACGCCGACGAGCTGAGCCACTACTCGGCCGGCACCGCCGATGTGGAATACCTGTTTCCATGGGGCTGGGGTGAGCTGGAGGGCATCGCCAATCGCACCGACTACGACCTCACCCAGCACGCCCAGCACTCCGGCGTCGACTTGGACTACTACGACCAGCAGGCCGACGAGCGCTACCGCCCCCACGTGATCGAGCCGGCCGCCGGGGCCACCCGCACGATGATGGCGTTTCTGCTGGCCGCCTACGACACCGAGGAGGTGCGGGGCGAGACCCGGACGGTGCTGCGACTCCACCCCCGGCTGGCCCCCTACAAGGCAGCGGTGCTGCCCCTGTCGAAGAAGCCCGAGCTCCAGGCGGTGTCCGAGGAGGTGCTGGGCCTGCTCCAGCCCCGCTGGATGACCGACTACGACGTGACCCAGTCGATCGGCCGCCGCTATCGCCGCCAAGACGAGATCGGCACTCCCTACTGCGTGACCGTGGACTTCGACTCCCTGGAAGATCGGGCGGTTACGGTGCGGGATCGGGACACCATGGATCAGGACCGGGTGCCCATCGACGGGCTCGTTGAGCATCTGGACGCCAAGCTCGATTTGTGAGGCTGCTTCGGTGACCAGCCCGATCGAGTCGTGAAGGAGCTTCGGTGACCAGCCCGATCGTCGCCGCCGTGCAGGCTGCCACGCGGGGTGAGCTGGACCGGGCCGACGCGGTGCTGGCGGTGGCGCCCGGCGATGTGGAAGACCTGCTCCACGCCAAGATGACCTACGGCCCGTCGGCGCCGATAGCCGCTCATGGGGTGGCTGCTTCGCCCGGAGCGGCGTCGGGCCGGGTGTGCCTGACGGTGGACGCGGTGCTGGATGCCGACGACGAGGGCATACCCGCGGTGTTTGTGCGGCCGTTCACCACGCCGGCCGACGAGGTGGCCATGTCGGCCGCCGCGGCCATCATCACCGCCAAGGGGGGAATGGCCAGCCACGCGGCGGTCATCGCCCGAGGCTGGGGTATCCCCGCAGTGGTGGGGGTGGAGACCCTGGCGGTGGACGTCGCGGCCGGGGCAGCCCGGCTGGGCGAAGTGGAGCTGCGCGACGGCGACCCCATCACCGTGGACGGCTCGGCGGGCACGATCATGCTGGGCGCCGCTGAGGTGGGCGAAGTGGAGATTCCCGACGAGCTGTTCACGCTGCTGGTTTGGGCCGACGAGCTGCGGGGCGGGCGGTTGGCGGTGCGGGCCAACGCCGACGATGCCTTCTCGGCCCGGCTGGCCCGGGAGTTCGGAGCAACCGGGGTGGGGCTGTGCCGCACCGAGCACATGTTCTTGGGGGAGCGGCTGCCGCTCATCCAGCGGGCCATCACCGACGGCGGGCCGGCCGCGCTGGACGCGCTGGCCGATGCCCAGGTGGAGGATCTGGTGGATCTCTTGGAGGTCATGGATGGTCTGCCCGTGACCGTTCGGCTGCTTGATCCGCCCCTGCACGAGTTCTTGCCCGACCATCCCGAACTGGTCGAGGAGAACCCCATGCTCGGCGTGCGGGGCGCCCGGCTGGGGGTGCTGCGTCCCGAGCTGTATCGAGCCCAGGCCAAAGCGGCGGCCGAGGCGGCCGCTCGTCGGGTGGCGGCCGGAGGCGATCCACAGGTGCAGATCATGGTGCCGCTGGTGGTGGGCGGCCCGGAGCTGTCCCATGTGCGGGCTGCGGTAGCCGAAGAACTGGTTGGATTCGAGAGCCGCTTGGGGGGCCGAGCCATCCCGGTGGGGGCCATGATCGAAACCCCCCGCTCGGCGCTGGCCGCGGCCGAAATCGCCGCTTGCGCCGACTTCTTGTCGGTGGGCACCAACGACTTGACCCAGATGACCTTCGGCTTCTGCCGCGATGACATCGAAGCCCGGATCATGCGTCCCTACATCGAACACGGTCTGTTGGCAGCCAACCCGTTCGAGACCCTGGACGAGACCGGGGTGGGACGGCTGGTGGCCGACGCAGTTACCGGGGCCCACGCCGCCCGCCCCGGCATTGAGATCGGGGTGTGCGGCGAGCACGGCGGCGATCCCGCGTCGATCGCGTTCTGGGCTGCTGCGGGGGCGGACTATGTTTCCTGCTCCCCGCATCGGGTACCGGTGGCCCGTCTAGCGTCCGCCCAAGCGGTTGTGGCCTCGGGGTCCGGCTAGCGACTGCCCAAGCTGTCATCGGTTCGGCCTAATCTCCCACTGTGGGCATCCACGACGAAGACGTGGCCCGGGTGAGAGAAGCGACGGACATCGTCGCGGTCATCAGCGAGTACGTGCAGTTGAAGCGGGTCGGGCGCCGCTGGCAGGGACTATGCCCGTTCCACGCGGAGAAGACCCCGTCGTTCTCGGTCAACGCCGAGATGGGCGTGTACCACTGCTTCGGCTGCAAGGCCAGCGGAGACGCCATCACCTTTGTCCGGGAGGTGGAGCACGCCGATTTCGTCGAGGCGGTGGAGCGCTTGGCCGCGCGGTCGGGGATCGTGCTGCGCTACACCTCGCCCGGCGAGGGCGCCGACCGCCAGAAACGGGGCAAGCTCACTGAAGCGCTCGAGCGGGCGGTGGAGTGGTACCACCAGCGCTTGTTGACCTCCCCCGACGCCGGCCCGGCCCGGGGCTACCTCCGCGAAAGGGGCTACAGCGGCGACGTGGTGCGTCAGTACAAGCTGGGATGGGCTCCCGACGAGTGGGGCGCGCTGGCCGGAGCCTTGAGGGTAGGTGCCAAGAACGGATTGTCACCTGAGGTCTTCTCTGAATCCGGGTTGGGACGTGGCAATGAGAGTGGGCGAACTTGGGACAGCTTTCGGGGGCGGCTGCTGTTTCCCATATTCGACCCCAGCGGCAAGCCGGTGGGGTTTGGGGGGCGCATCTTGCCCGGCGGGGAGGGGCCCAAGTACAAGAACTCGGTGGACAACGCCGTCTATCGAAAGTCCCGAGTTCTCTACGGCCTGAATTGGGCGAAGCAGGACATCGTGAATGCTGGGCAGGTGGTTATTTGTGAGGGCTACACCGACGTGATCGGCTTTGCCCAGGCTGGCATATCCTGGGCGGTAGCCACATGCGGAACAGCGGCTACCGAAGATCACATTCAGCTCTTGCAACGCTACGCCAAGCGTATTGTGCTGGCATTTGACCCGGATACCGCCGGAGGCGATGCAGCCGAGCGCTTCTTGCAGTGGGAAGGGGAAATCGAAGTCAAAGTAGCCGTCTTTCCTGCTGGTACTGATCCTGGAGAGTTGGCGAAGACCGACCCGGAGGGGTTGGTAGTTGCTGTCGAAGAAGCAATGGCTTTTCCGCGGTTCCGTTATGAACGGGTCTTGTCCCAAGCTGACTTGGACTCCATCAGGGGTCGTTCTGTAGCGGCTAGGCGAGCTACCGAGGCTGTGGCTTCAATCAAGGATCCTTTGGTACGAGACCCGTACCTGTTGGAAATCGCTACTCGATGTCGTCAGGACGATCCGAACGCCGAAGAGCGCCTTCGCCGCATAGCCCAGGACTACCGTCCTCCTCCCTCTCGCAATGCTCGATCTTCAAGATCGAATTCAGAAGAAGAAGCCCCTCACCCGACAGATACGGGCAATGTGTCTGGCAGTAGCGATGAGGATCATCACAACGAAATGGGCAGCCCCCCACCTAACAACGTGGAGCGCCAAGTGCTGTGGTTGGCGGCCAACGAACCTGGAGCGGTGTGGCCGGAAGTCGTGCCTGGGATGCTTCACTATCCGTTGTACAGAGACGCTTTCGAGGCCATGTTGGAGTACCCGGACATGGAAGCGCTGCTGGCCGAGGCAGACCCGCCGCTGGTGGGCCTCATGAGGGAGCTGCTGGTGGCCGAGGACGAGGACCTGCGGGCCAGTACTCACCGCCAAGAGGTGGTCATGGCCATTCTGCTCTACGAGTCGGCCCAGCGGGAGCTGACCTACCTTGAGCGCCAGGCCCGCACCGGAGTCGTCGATGACGACCTGCTGCGCCGGGTGGCCAGCCTGAAGACGGCGATGGACAAGCTCCGGGAGTCGGAGTGGGAGGCCGAGCAGGCCCGCGCCCTGCTGGAGCTGCTGAGGCCAGGGGACGAGTCATAGGCTATTAGTGCTATTTCAATAATTGTCCATCATAGTCAGCGTATAAAACGAAATATGGCCGAACCAAAAGTGGTTCGGCCATATTCCATTACAAGAGCTAGGCTCCTGCGGTGGGCCTGCTCATGGCGAGGCGACCCGGTGTTGACAGCCCATCGCGAGGGTTCGATTCCCTCCAGGTCCACACGAATCCTACCTGTGCGGTCTCGGAGACCGCAACGATCATCTGCTAGAAGTCTTCGTCGAAGGCCACGTCGCCCTCGACACCTACTTGGTAGGAGGCCACGGTGCGCTCGAAGAAGTTGGTCAGCTCCTGCACGTCTTGGAGCTCCATGAACGAGAACGGGTTCTTCGAGCCGAACTGCTTGGGCAGCCCGAGCTGGGTGAGGCGCTGGTCGGCCACGAACTCCAGGTAGCGGCGGGTGTCGGCCACCGACATTCCGGGCACCCCCTGGCCCAGAAGATCCTCGGCGAACTGGTACTCGCAGTCAACCGCCTCGCGGATCATGGTGGTGACCTGCTGGCTGAGCTCGGCGTCGAACAGCTCAGGCTCCTCGGCCCGAACCGTGTTCACCACCTCGAGGGCGAAGTTCATGTGGCAGCTTTCGTCGCGGAACACCCAGTTGGTGCCGGCGGCCAATCCGTTCAACAGTCCCTTGGACCGCAGGAAGTACACGTAGGCGAACGCCGCGAAGAAGAACAGCCCCTCGATGCAGGTGGCGAAGCAGATCAGGTTCAACAGGAACTGGCGGCGCTGCTGAGGGGTGTCGCACTGGTTGATGTCGTCCATCGAGTTCATCCACCGGAAGCAGAACTCGGCCTTCTGGCGAATGGAGGGAATGTTGTCGATGGCCGCGAATGCGGCCTCCCGCTCGGCGAGGTCGGGGATGTAGTTGTCGAGCAGAGTCAGATAGAACTGGACGTGCAACGCCTCCTCATAGAGCTGCCGAGACAGATACATCCGGGCCTCGGGGGCGTTGACGTGTTGGTAGAGGTTCAGTACCAAGTTGTTGGCCACAATGGAGTCGCCGGTGGCGAAGAACGCCACCAGTCGGTTAACCAGGTGCTTCTCGGCGGGAAGAAGGGTGCGCTCCAAATCGACCAGGTCGTCGGAGAAGTCGATCTCGTCCACCGTCCAGGTGTTTTTGATGGCGTCGCGGTACATGTCGAAGAACTGCGGATAGCGCATGGGGCGCAGCGTCAGATTGAAGCCGGGATCGAGGATGCGTCCCTGGGCTGGTACGACCGCAGGTGCCGCCTCAGGCGCCGGGCTGAGGCCCAGGTCTTTTTCGAGGAAAGGGGTTTCTGCCAGTGCCATCAGTCGCATGCCTCACACATCTCGGGGTTTTCCAAGGAGCAGGCCACCGCTTCGGCGTCGGTAACCGGGGCGGCGGTCGCGCCATCGGGACCGCCGGTGGTGGTTTGGTTGATTCGGGTGGCGGGCCGGGATCTCAGGTAGTAGGTGGTTTTCAGTCCGGCCTTCCAGGCGTGCAGATACATGGAGCTGAGCTTGCCGATGGTGGGCGACTCCATGAACAGGTTCAGCGACTGCGACTGGTCGATGAACGCCCCCCGGTCGGCGGCCATGTCGATGAGGGAGCGCTGGGGAAGCTCCCAGGCGGTGCGGTACACCGCCTTGAGACTGTCGGGGATGCGCTCGATGTCGGCCACCGAACCCTCGGAGCGCTTCACGTCGGCGATCATCTGGTCGTCCCACAAGCCCAATTCCTGGAGGTCGCTCACCAGGTAGCGGTTGATCTGCAAGAACTCCCCGGAGAGGGTCTCCCGCTTGAACAGGTTGGACACTTGGGGCTCGATGCACTCGTAGCACCCGGCGATGGAGGCGATAGTGGCGGTGGGGGCGATGGCGATGAGCAGGGAATTGCGCAGGCCGTGCTCGGCGATGCGGTCCCGCAGCGCCTGCCACCGGGCCGGGTCGGAAGACTCCTTGTCCCACAAGTCGAACTGGAGCTGGCCGCTGGCCGCCCGGGTCTCGGCGAACGCCGGGTGGGGACCGTGCTTCTCAGCCAGCTCGGTGGAGGCCCACAGGGCATTGAAGTAGATCTCCTCGGAGATGCGGGCCGACAGTCGGCGAGCCTCGTCGCTGTCGAACGGCATGGCCAGATGGAAGAACACGTCTTGAAGGCCCATCAGGCCCAGGCCCACCGGGCGCCACTTGGCGTTGGAATTGGCCGCCTCAGAAGTGGGGTAGAAGTTGATGTCGATCACCCGGTCCAAGAAGGGCACCACGCTGCGGACAACCTCGCCCAGCCGCTCGAAGTCCATCTCGCCCTGCTCGGTGTCGACGAAGGCCCCGAGGTTGACCGACCCCAGATTGCACACCGCGGTCTCATCGGCGCTGGTCACCTCGATGATCTCGGTACACAGGTTGGAGAGGTGTACGGTGCGGCCGTTTTGGCCGGTCTGGTTGCAGCGCAGGTTGGAGGCGTCTTTGAACGTCATCCAGCCGTTGCCGGTCTGGGCCAGGCACCGCATCATGCGGCTGTAGAGCTGGCGGGCGGGGAGCTGGACCTCGTACAGCTTCTCGCGCTCAGCCTCCTCGTAGGCTTCGCGGAAGTCATCGCCGTACAGGTCGGTGAAGTGGGGGACCTTCTTGGGGTCGAACAGCGACCACTGCCAGTCCTTCTCCACCCGCTCCATGAACAGGTCGGGAACCCAGTTGGCCAGATTCAGGTTGTGGGCCCGGCGGTTGTGGTCGCCGGTGTTCTCCTTGAGCTCCAAGAAGTCCTCGATGTCGGCGTGCCAGGTCTCCAGGTAGACGCAGGCCGCGCCCTTGCGCTTGCCGCCCTGGTTGACGGCGGCCACCGAGCTGTCCAGGGTCTTCAGCCACGGCACGATGCCGTTGGACAGGCCGTTGGTGCCCCGGATTAGCGAGCCCTTGGAGCGGATGCGGTGCCAGGCCACACCGATGCCGCCGGCGAACTTGGAGAGGCGGGCGATGTCGGTGTACCGCTGGTAGATGCCCTCGAGGCTGTCGGTGGGGGAGTCGAGCAGGTAGCACGACGACATCTGCGGGTGGGCGGTGCCCGAGTTGAACAGCGTGGGACTCGACGGCAGGTAGGCCAGCGAGCTCATCAGGTCGTAGAAGGCGATGGCCTCATCGGCGTCGGCGGAGAGACCGCAGGCCACCCGCAAGAAGAAGTACTGGGGGGTCTCGATCACCTGGCGGGTGTCGGGGTGGCGCAGCAGGTAGCGGTCGTACACCGTGCGCAGGCCGAAGAACTCGAAGTTCCGGTCGCGCAGCGAGCTGATGGAGGCGTTCAGCGCCGGGGCGTATTTCTCGGCGAAGTCGGCCGTCTCATCGCTGATCAAACCCAGGCTGTGGCCGGCTTTGATCGACTCGGTGAACCAGGGGATGTTCTGGTTGCGGACCTCTTTGTCGATGCAGGTGGACAGGAGCCGGGCGGCCAGCCTGGAGTAATTGGGCTCGGTGACGATGAGCCCGGCCGCGGTGCGGATGGACAGCTCGTCGAGCTCCCGGGTGGTGGCCCCGTCGGCCAGGGCGGAGATGGTCCGGGTGGCCACCCGCATGGGGTCGACGCCCACCAGTCCCTCGGCGCAGCGGGCCACGGCGTTGACGATCTTGTTGACGTCCACCGGCTCCAGCTCGCCGTTGCGCTTGCGGACCCGCATCCCGGTATCGCTGGCTCCATTTTGGTCGGCATCGGCCCCATTGGTGACCACTGCGGCCAGTGGCTCCTGTAAGAGTGTCATCAGTCCCCCCTGCGGATGAGGCTTGCCAGCGCGAAGTTCTCAAAGTGTAATTACAAAGGGGGAGTTTCATCAATGAACTTCTTCAGCGCGACGCTATGACCAGGGCTTTTACTCCCAAGGATTTTCTCTGAGTGCTCCACAAGGCTCTTCGGCGCGCGCGTCCGCGCGCGCGAACTAGGCCTCTCGGACGGTCAATTCCGTGGCTTTGAGGGCGGCCCAGCACCGGGAGCCGGCGCTCAGTTGCAACTCGCCCACCGCCTGGGGTGTGACCCACGCCTGGCAGGGCACTGGAGCACCCAGAAGCACCCGCACCCGGTCGCTCTCGGGCTGGATGCGGGCCACTTCGGCCTCCCAGGTGTTGCGGGCGCTGGTGTGGGGCTCGACCGTTGAAAGGGTGACGGCCGCCGGGGAGAAGGTGACCAGCACCGGCCCGGTCATAGGGGTGGAGGTGGTGAGGGCGAGCCCCCCGTGCAGAGCCACTTCGGTGCCCGCGGCAGTGCCGGTGAGAAGGTTGATGTCGAGCAGCCCGGCGGTCCACGGTGTGCGGGGGTCGGCGGCCACCTCCTCGGGGGTGCCGGCCTGCACGATCTGTCCTTCCTCCATCACCAGGAGCTGGTCGGCCAGCACCCTGGTCTCCACCGGGTCGTGGGTGATCAGCACCCGGGTGGCCTCGATGTCGGCCAGCAAGTGGCGCACGTCGGTGCGCGTCTCGGCGTCGAGGGAGGCGAGGGACTCGTCAAGCAGCAGCACGGCGGGCTCGCAGGCGGCCGCCCGGGCCAGGCCCACCCGCTGGGCTTGCCCGCCAGAGAGCTGCGCAGGGCGCAGTTCGGCCAGATCGGCCAGGCCAACCCTGCTGAGCCACTCCTCGGCCCGTCGGCGGGCCGGGCGAGCAGCCAGGCCCGCGCACCGGGGGCCGAACGCCACGTTGTCCACCACGCTGAGGTGGGGGAACAGCAGGTTGTGCTGGCTGTGCAGGGCGATGGGGCGGCGGTCGGGGGGCACATGGACGCCCTGGGCGGGATCGTCGACCACCTGACCGGCCAGCACGACCCTGCCCTGCTGAAGGGGGATCAGCCCGGCCAGCACGTGGACCAGCGTCGTCTTGCCCGCCCCATTGGGGCCGACGATGGCGGTGCAGCTCCCGGTGGGCGAATCGAACGCGGCGTGAATGGAGAAGCCTCCGGTGGCGGCATGGACCTCAGCCTGGATGCTCATGAGGGGGACGACTCCGGCGAGCTCTGCTGTTGGGGGGCGCGGGGGGCGATCCAGCGGTGGCGCAGGCCGATGAGGATGAGCAGCGACACCCCGATGAGCAGCACCGACATGGCGATGGCCGCCTCGGGCTGGCCGGCCTCGTTGGCCTGGGCGATGGCCAGGGGCAGCGTGCGGGTGCGGCCCGGGTGGTTGCCGGCGAAGGTGATGGTGGCCCCGAACTCGCCGAGGGCCCGGGCCCACGACAGGGTGGCCCCTGCGGCCAGCGACGGGGCCAAAAGCGGCAGCGTGATCCGGCGCAGCACCGTCCAGCGCCCGGCGCCCAGGGTGGACGCGGCCGACTCCAAGCGGGGGTCGAGCTGGCGCAGTCCGGCCTCCGCGGTGATCACGAAGAAGGGCATCGACACGAACGCGGCGGCGATCACCGCGCCCGGGGTGGTGCCGATGAGGGTGTCGACGCCGAACCAGTTGTGCAGCGCCCGGCCGACCAGCCCCTTTCGGCCGAGGGCGAAGAACAGGGCGATGCCGCCCACCACCGGGGGCAGCACCATGGGAAGCAGCACGACGGCCCGCACCAGCGCCCTTCCCCGGAAAGACAGCCGGGCCAGCACCCAGGCCAGGGGAAGGCCCAGCACCACCGACACCGCTGCGGCCAGAAGCGACACCACCACCGACACTCGGAGGGCTTCCAGGGTGGCGGTCTCGCCCAGCGTGGTGCCCAGCGATGACCACGGCGTCCGCTGCAACAGGCCCACCAGGGGCAGCGCCAAGACGGCCACCGCGATGACGGCCATTGCCACGATCGCGATAGGCGGCCGGCGGTTGGGCTCCTTGGAGGTGGGGCGGTCGGTCATGGGGAATCGAATCCGTGGCTCCAGAGGATGCGCTGGCCGTCAGGGCCGAGGACAAAATCCACAAAATCGGCGGCCACGGCCCGGTCGCTGACCGCGGCCACGGGGTAGTCGTTGAACCTGATCTGGGGGCCGAGTGGCACTGCGGTCACTTTGTTGCCGCCGGCCGCCACGTCGGTGGCATACACCAGCCCGGCGTCGGCCTCTCCCAGCGTCACCTTGGTGAGCACGGCCCTCACGCTGGTTTCCTCAGTGTCGGGATTGGCGTCGACCCCGGCGTCGGCCAGCACGGCCTGGGCGAGGGCGCCGCAGGGCACCTCGGGGGCGCACACTGCCAGTACCAGGCTGTCATCTGCCAGGTCTTCCAGTTCAGTGACGTTGCCGGGGTTGTCTATCGGCACCACCAAGGCCAGTCGGTTGCGGGCGAACAACGCGGGGGGTGCGGCGGTGCGTCCTTCGGCCACCACCCGGCTCATCGTGGCACCGTTGGCCGAGGCGAACACGTCAGCCCGGGCGCCGGCGCTGATTTGGGCGGCCAGCCGGGCGCTGCCCGCGAAGTTGAGCTTCACGTCGACATCGGGGTTGGCGGCCTCGTATTCGGCGGCCAAGTCTTCGAACGCCTCCGAAAGCGACGCTGCCGCGTACACCGTCACCGCGGTCTTGCCTTCACCCCCGCATCCTGTCACCAACCAGGCAAGAACCCCGGCTAAAACACCGAGGCCCAATCTGTTCATCTCAGACCACTAGGCCGCGGATTCGGTTTCCAGCTCCGCGGTCACCGACAGCTCCGGGCCCTCCGCGGTGAGCAGCTCCTGGCACCGCCCGGCGTCGGCCACGTCGTCGGCCACCTGCTCCAAGATGGCCAGCCGCTCGGCGGTGTCGGTGACGGTGGCGGTGGTTACGGCAGTGGCCAGGCGCACTTTGGCGTCGCTCTTGATGCGGCGGATCTCCCGCAGGGCGTCGGCGGCCACCGCGGCGGCCTCGGGGTTCACGTCGCCCGCCGCGGCCCGCAGCTCGGCCCCGACAGGCCAAGGCGAGCGGTGGACTGAGCCCTGTTGCCACCACGACCACACCTCTTCGGTCACATAGGGCAGGAACGGGGCGAACAGCTTGAGGTAGGCAATAAGCGCCATCTCCAGGGTGGAGCGGGCCGACTCGCCGGCTGGCCCGCCCCGCCCGCCGTAGGCCCGATTCTTCACCAGCTCCAGGTAGTCGTCGGTGAACGACCAGAACGACGTCTCGGTGCTCTCCAGGGCTCGGGCGTAGTCGCCCCTGTCGAAGGCGGCAGTGGCGTCGTCGATCAGGTCGGCCAGGTGGGCGAGCAGGGCCCGGTCGAGGGTCTCGGTGGGCTGGGCGTCGGCGGCGGGCTCTTGGCCGAGCACGAACCGGCTGGCGTTGAGGATCTTCACTGCTAGGCGCCGGCCCACCTTCATCTGGCCTTCCTCGAAGGCGGTGTCGGTGCCGGGCCGCCCCGACGAGGCCCAGTAGCGCAGCGCGTCGGCGCCGAATTGCTCAAGGGTGCCCATGGGGGTGACCACGTTGCCCTTCGACTTGGACATCTTCTTGCGGTCGGGGTCGAGCACCCAGCCGGAGATGGCCGCGGTGGACCACGGCAGCCCGCCGTGCTCGAAGTGGGCCCGGGTCACGGTGGCGAACAGCCAGGTACGGATGATCTCGTGGGCCTGGGGTCGCAGGTCCATGGGGAAGGTGCGCGCGAACAGGTCGGGGTCGTCCTCCCAATAGCAGGCGATCTGGGGGCTCAGCGACGAGGTGGCCCAGGTGTCCATCACGTCCGGATCGGCGGCGAACCCGCCGGGCCTGTCTCGCTGGTCTTCGGCGTAGCCGGGGGGCGTGTCGGAGGAGGGATCGATCGGGAGGCTGGCCTCGTCGGCGGCGATGGGGTGGTCGTAATCGGGCTGGCCGTCGTCGTCCAGCGGGTACCAGATGGGGAAGGGCACGCCGAAGAAGCGCTGGCGGCTGATGAGCCAGTCGCCGTTCAGCCCGCCGACCCAGTTCTCGTAGCGGACCCGCATGTGCTCGGGCACCCAGTTGAGCTCCCGGCCCCTGTCGATGAGGGCGTCGCGCAGGTCCTGGTCGCGCCCGCCGTTGCGGATGTACCACTGGCGGGAGGTGACGATCTCGAGGGGGCGCTGGCCCTTCTCGAAGAACTTCACCGGGTGGGTGATTGGGCGGGGCTCCCCGATCAGCTCGCCCGACTCGGTGAGGAGCTCAACCGTTCGCTGCTGAGCGCCATGGATAGTGCGCCCGGCGATCTCGGCGTAGGGGGCGGGGTCGATGCCGGTGGGGGCGTCGGCCACGATGCGCCCGCCCCGGTCGACGATGGCCCGCACCGGCAGGTTCAGCTCCCGCCACCAGGTCACGTCGGTGGTGTCGCCGAAGGTGCAGATCATGGCCGCCCCGGTGCCCTTCTCGGGGTCGGCGAGGGTGTGGGCCACCATGGGCACCGCGGCTTTGAACAGCGGGGTGGTGATGGTCTGGCCGAACAGGGGCTGGTAGCGCTGGTCGTCGGGGTGGGCCACCACGGCCACGCAGGCGGCCAGCAGCTCGGGGCGGGTGGTGTCGATGGGCAGGTCGCCGCCGTCGGGCAGGTGGAAGGCCAGGCGGTGGTAGGCGCCCGGGCGTTCCCGGTCTTCCAGCTCGGCTTGGGCCACTGCGGTGCGGAAGGTGATGTCCCACAGGCTGGGGGCTTCGCTCTGGTAGGCCTCGCCCCGGGCCAGGTTGCGGAGGAAGGCCCGCTGAGAGGCCCGGCGGCTGCGCTCGTCGATGGTGGCGTAGGTGAGCGACCAGTCGATGCTCAGACCCAGGCGGCGCCACAGCTCCTCGAAGGCTTGCTCGTCGGTGGCGGTGAGCTGTACGCACAGCTCGACGAAGTTGCGCCGGGAGATGGGGAGCTGGTCTTTGCCGGGCTCGTCGGGGGGCTGGTAGGTGGGGTCGTAGGGGAGGGAGGGGTCGCAGCGAACGCCGAAGTAGTTCTGCACCCGGCGCTCGGTGGGCAGGCCGTTGTCGTCCCAGCCCATGGGGTAGTACACCTCTTTGCCCTGCATGCGCTGATAACGGGCGAGGGTGTCGCAGTGGGTGTAACTGAACATGTGGCCCACGTGGAGGCTGCCGCTGACCGTCGGCGGTGGAGTGTCAATGGAGTAGACCTGGTCGCGGGTAGCAGTGCGGTCGAAGCGGTACGTTCCGTCGGCTTCCCAGATTTCGTCCCACTTGGCTTCGAGGCCCTCGAGCGCGGGCTTCTCGGGGACGTTGCGGGGGGCCGTCATCGCTTGGTCATCGTACTGTTGTATTTGCAGCGGGTTGCAGTCGTTACGCGTGGGGGCTGTTGGCACCACCCTCTTTGTCTTGGGACTCACATGGCTATGTGAGGTGCTGGGCGATCAGCGCTGCGACCTTCGCGTTGTTGAGCACCAGCTCTTTGTTCGCTTCTAGGCTCTCGCCGTCGGTTGCATCGACGAGCCATTGCAGTAGGAATGGGGTGAGTTCTTTGCCGCTGATGCCCTCAGCATCGGCGTGAACGCACGCTTGGGCTATTGCCGCCTCTATGCGGTCGGTAGGGATTGCTGCGTGTTGTGGGATGGGGTTCGCGATCACGGCACCGCGGGCTGGGTCAAGGTTCCAGTGGGTGTGAAGGTAGTCGCCGATGGCTTCGGGACTATCCAACTGGAGGTTGACCTCATGGGGACTGTCGATGCTGTAGAAGGACGGGAGAATCGCCGTCTGGTAGCCGACGATCGGGACTCCAAGTGTTTCTAGGTATTCGGTGGTCTTGGCGATGTCGAGGATCGACTTGAAGCCTGCGGACACAACGGCCACGGGGGTGCGGGCGAGCTCTTCGAGGTCGCCGCTGATGTCGAAGCTGTACTGCGCGCCGCGGTGAACGCCGCCGATCCCGCCCGTGGCGAAGATCCTGATTCCGGCGAGAGCGGCGAGTTTCATCGTTACCGCGACGGTGGTACCGCCAGTTTGACCAAGGTAGAACGACGCGGCGAGATTCTGGTTGCCGATCTTGACGAGCTCCGGGTCGGGCTGGCCGAGCCGGTCAAGCTCCTCGTCAGTGAGTCCGATGCGGGCGACGCCGTCGACGACCGCGATCGTGGCTGGGGTTGCGCCGTTGGCGCGAACGGCTGCTTCCAGGTGACGGGCGGTCTCGACGTTGTCAGGTGCGGGCATTCCGTGGGTGATGATGGTGGACTCGAGAGCAACGATCGCTTCCTGGTTGGCTGCGGCGGCGGCGACCTCGTCGCTGAACACGATGTGGGGCGTGTGCTGTGAGTTCAACTCATCTCCTGGGGATTGCCGGCCTACTGGGCGCCGGGGGTGAGTTCGGTAGTGATGGCTGCGGCTTGCTCGGTGGCGAGCTCGATGAGTTCGTCGGGGCCGGTGAGGTTGCAGAATCCCCTAACGAGTGCTGCGGTGAACGCGTCACCAGCGCCGGTCGTGCTGAGCGCGTGAATCTGTGGTGCCGAGAGGAATCCGCCGCCGCCTTCCTGGTCGGCCCAGACGACACCGTCGGGTCCGAGCGTTAGGTAGACGGTGGCGACACCAGCGTCAAGGAGCCGCTGCGCAGCTATGCGAGCTGTCGCGGTGTTGTGAATGTCGATCCCGGTGAGCGCGGTCGCCTCGGCGCGGTTTGGCTTCAGCGTGTGGATGCGATCCAGATAGGGCCGAATCCGGGGTGCCTTGGCGACCGAGGTTGTGTCGACGAACACAGTAGGGGAGAGGCTGGTGATCTCATCGAGGGCCTCGTCGTTGAGGTTGCAGTCCACAACCACAACCCGGGCGTGGCGCAAGAGCTCCGCGCGCGCCGCGATGGCCTTGCGGTCCACGACTGCGGTGATGGCCATATCGTTGACGGCCATGAGGAGTTCGCCGTTCGCGTCAATGATGGACAGGTAGGTGGCCGTCGGGTGCTGGGAGGTCCACAGCACCGACGACAGATCAACGCCGCTTATTGATGTGCGGTTGTAGATGAGCTGGCCGTGGTCGTCCTCTCCGAGGGCGGTTACCAGGTGTGTTTGGAGTCCGGTCGCGGCGAGATTCGCGGCAATGTTGCGGCCGACGCCACCAGCCGAGATGGCGACGGCACCAGGGTTCGATTCGTGTGACAGTGGTGGTGTGGAGCATCGGCCCTCGATGTCGACGTTCGCTCCGCCAATGACGACAACATAGGGCTCGTCGGCCACGACATAGCCTCGCCCCCTTGCCTTGCCTTGAGCCGTGAGGTTGCTGATGTGGGTCGCGACCGATGAGCGGGTGATGCCGACACTGTAATGCGGGGCATAATTGGCCAGAGGCTGGGGGAGGATGTGGCGATGAGCATTCCGGTCGTAGACCTGAGTGGCCCACGCGAAGCGGTCGTACGCCAGATCGATGGCGCTCTACTCGTCACCGCGTGGCTCTCCCTGTTACCGAGCGGGCACGGCGCGAACACCGCTATGCGATTGCGTTCTTCCATCAGCCGAACTGGCACGCCGAGGTGACGCCATTCGAAACCTGCGTCAGTGCAACCAACCTGGCCAGGTATGGCACCGTGGAAGCCGGTCCGTGGCTTCAGGCAAAGTTCGATTCTGCGTACGGGGGTGGGCCCCTAGCTTGATGTTGCGGGGTTATGGGCGTACTGGTTGGGGTCTTGGCCTCTAATGAGGCGGATGTCTAGGCGGGGGTTGAAATCGCCGATGGTCTTGGTTTCCCCGCGCCAAATGTCCTCGCAGTGGGAGCTGGCGTAGTGGACGGCAATGGCCCGACGAAGGTCCTCGGTGCGGTTGTAGCCGGAGCCGTGGACCAGGAGGGGGTGGAAGAACAAGGTATCGCCGGGATCCATCTCCAAATGGACTCGCTGGTCGACGTCGATACCTTTGGCCCCGAAGAACAGGAAGTTCTTGTGCTCCCAGTCGGGGTATTCGTGCTCGAGGAGCTCGCCGGTGTGGGTGCCGGGCAACACCACCAAGCAACCGTTTTCCCGGGTGATGGTGTCGAGCGCCGTCCACACCCCGACGATGCGGTCGGCGGGGCGGAGGGGAAAGTAGAGCAGATCCTGGTGCATGGGGTGGCGGCCGTCGACATCGGTGGGCTTGTTCAGGTACATGCTGTTCAGGGCGATCAGGTCGTCGCCGATGAGCTCGGTCACCTGGTTGATGATGGGCTCGCAGTGCGCAAAGCGGGACAACACCGGGTCGCCGTTGACGAAGTTCACTTTGGCGATGCCGTGGGCGGGGGTGCGAGGGGTGACCAGACCTTTGGCAACCTCTACATTGCGGGCTACCTGCATGTTGGGAGCCTGGGCGACGGTGCCGTCGGCGATTTCGGCGAACCGCTGGTTGAGGGTGTCGATCATCTCTCCGGGCACCAGCTTGCGCCGAATGAGGTAGCCGTCCTGCCAGTAGTCGGCGTCCATTACCGGCCATGCTCCCACAATCCTGATTGAGGGACGACGAGGCGGGCCGCTGTAAGTTCAGTTTGTGGGCATGATCCGGACGCTGCGGTCGGTGGCGCGGTTTCGGCGTTTCGAGCCCAACCGGGCCAAGCGGCGGCTGAGCCGGGCCGCGTCTGTGGCCGACCTGCGGGAGCTGGCCCGGCGGCGGCTTCCTGCGGGGGTGTTCGACTACATCGACGGCGCGGCCGAGGACGAGCTGACCATGCAGCGCAACGCCGCCGCGTTCGACCAGTGGGAGTTCGTCCCTCGGGTGCTGCGCGACGTGTCGGCGCTGGATACCTCAGTGGAGTTGCTGGGCCGGCGCCATCCGGCGCCATTCGCCCTTGCCCCCACCGGGTTCACCCGCATCGTCTGCCCCGACGGAGAACTGGCCGTGGCTCGGGCCGCGGCCCGCAAGGGAATCGCCTATTCGCTGTCCACGCTGAGCACCCGCTCCATCGAAGAGATCAGAGAAGTGAGCGACGGCCCGCTGTGGTTTCAGCTCTATTTCTGGCGGGACCGGGGTCTGGTGGCCGAGTGGCTCCAGCGGGCCGCCGAGTGCGACTACGAGGCCTTGCTGGTGGCGGTAGACACACCGGTGTTCGGCCGCCGGGAGCGGGACGTGCGCCGGGGCTTCACCCTGCCGCCTACCCTGGGCCCCGACACCGTACTGGACGGCTTGCGCCGACCGGGCTGGACGTGGTCGCTACTGCGATCTGATCCCATCACCTTCGCCAACCTGACCGGGGTGCAAGGCTACGACGGCGGCTCAGCGCTGGGCCTGGCTGAGTTCGCCCACAACCAGTTCAACCAGGCACTGTCATGGGACGACCTCGATTGGCTCCGAGAGCGCTGGACCGGAAAGCTCGTGTTGAAGGGCGTTCAATCAGTGCCCGATGCCCAGCTAGCCGCCGAGCAGGGTGTGGACGGAATCATCCTCTCCAACCACGGCGGCCGCCAGCTCGACGGCGCACCCCCCATTCTGGAGCTAGTCCCACAGGTGGCCGACGCCGTAGGCGGCGATCTCGACATCATCTGCGACGGCGGCGTCCGCCGGGGCAGCCACATCGCCATGGCCCTCGCCCTAGGTGCCGATGCCGTGATGTTCGGCCGCCCCTACCTCTACGCCCTAGCCGCCGCCGGCGAACCCGGCGTCGACCACCTAATCGACCAATTCACCGAAGACCTCCACCGCACCCTCGCCCTAATCGGCGTCCCCAAAGCCACCGACCTAACCCCCGCCTCCGTCCGCCCGCGGCAGTGAGAGTTGGCACCGGGTCCGCCGTGCTTCAGGGCGCATGGGGTTGGTCAGGCGGTGGGGCCTTCGGTCCATAGGCGCCAGGCCAGGATGGCGGCGGTGCCGGCCACCAGGCCGGGGGCCCATCGCACTCGGGCGGTGCGGCCTTCGCGGACTAGCGCGGCCGCCGCGATGGGCCACTCGGCCAGTGCCCCGGCGCACAGGGCCCACCAGGCCCAGGGGATGCCCCACCACCCGGCCAGCAGGCTGTTGACGATGATGAGCCGCACGTCGCCGTAGCCGATCTTCTCGGGCCATTTGCGGTAGGCCAATTCGAGCAGCAGGGCCACCGACGCGGCGGCGGCTGCGGCCAGCCCCAGCCGGAGGGGGTCGCCAGTGGCCGCGGCGGCACCGGCCAGCAGTGCGGCGATGGCGCCGCCAGCGGTCCAGCAGGCCCGGCGGGGGATGATGGCCTCGCGCAGGTCGGTGACCGAGACGTAGACCCCCATCACGGCCCACACCCCCACCGCGGCCCACACCAGACCTCCTTCAAGCACCGCGCATCCTGACAGAGCCTGGGGATCCAGGCTCAAGGGTTGGGCTAGGTGTCGTCATTTAGGATCGTGCCCGTTACCTGGGTCTTCCAGTAGTCCGGTTTGAGTTCCCTGGTGATGGGATCGATGGGCATCCCGTAAGTCGAAATATCGCTGGGATCGTCGCACTGAATTTCGATATCGGCACTTGGCTCTTTCGGGTTGGCCAGCGCGGGGGGATTGGGGGCATTGGGAGCGCACAGGTCGGGGGGAGCCAGCAGCTCCAACTCGATTTCAAGAGTCTCATCGAGCTCGACCGCATCGTCGCCTGTGATGAGGATTGAGATGGTCCCGGAGTGCTCACCTTCGGGAATCGTCACTGAGCCTGAGGCAGATTCGTGGTCGTCGTCCTCTGCTGTTCCGTCTGTTGTTTTTTCGTAGTTGATATCCACATTTTGGGTACTGGGAGCGCTGAACTTGATTTCGAACTCGAGTTCGTTGGTATCGCCGGGATCGCCTTCCGGTACTGGTGGCGCGTCGTTGATGGAGATCAGGAGGCGGGGGGGAATCGCCACTACCTCGGCGGCTTGGCCGTAGAAGCTCACCGTGGGGAACAAGCCGCGCAAGGGCGCCACCGCCCCATCGGTCTCGCACTTGAGTCTCACCCCGATCACCCCTACCCCTGAGGCCCTGCCGGGGATTTCGGGTTTGAAGCGCTCTAGCCATTCCTCGTCCACGAATTTACCATCGCTGTCCAGCGCAGCTGGGCGGACGCCGCCGATGCACAAGAAATCGAGGTTGGGTCGGGCCGACAGCACTTGGCTGACCACCTCCTCCCGTTTGCGTTCGGAGGCGTCCGATGGGCCATCCTCACAGCACACCGCTGCGGCCACCGCGGCTTCACCCGCCGCCAGGTCGGCCACCAGAACGGCCCGCCCGCCTCGCCCGGCCCACAGAACGAACACAACCAGCAACATGAGAAGGGGTGCCAGAATCACCAACTCCAGCGGCGCGGCTGCGCCCCTCTCGTTGGCCTCGGGGCGACTGCTGCCGTCCTTCTCGCCCCTCGGCTGCTGCTGACCGCGTTCGCGGTGCCTGTCTGTCGGCATCTCAATCAGAGAAGACGGTTCGCGGGGAATCGGAAGGAGGAGGGGGTGAGAGATCTTCGGATTCGCAGTGGTCTGGGGTCCAGGGGAGCCGCTTTTGGTTCAGCCTCGCTACTGTTTCGGTTCCCAGGCGCACCCCGTTGGGCCAGGCTTGGGCTGCGGCCCAGCCCCCGTTCTCCCAGTCGGCGGCCAGTGCCACGTACACGGCGTTCCTCGTCTCCAAATCGTCGGAGATGAGGCAAGAATCAAGGCGATCAACCAGCGAGTCGCCATAGTGCCTGTGCTCGTCGGGCAGGGGAGAGCTACTACGCGGAACCAGCGAGTCGCTGTAGAAGCCCTCCCAAGAGTTGGTGTCGATGCCCAGGTACCCGAGGTCGCGGTGCAAGTACCCCTCAGAATCGGCATCGTTGCCCAAGAGCAGTTTGCAGACCTCTTGCAGCTTTGTGTCTTGGGGACCATCAAATCGACAGTCGGGGAGAAACCCCTCGATCTTCCCCTCTGGGATGTTTCTCCCGTCTCGAAGCGTGACGGCCAAAGTGGCCAGATCATCGGCCGCCTCTTCCAGCGACGACTCCGCGGCCATGCGCTGCGGTCCGGCCATGGCGACGACCGCGGCGAAGGCCGCCACCGGTACCATCAGCACGACCCAGAGGCTTATCGCGCCGCCGGATTGGTCGAGGCGGCGAGGGGCCGGTGTCTTGGCGCCTCTCGCCCTGAGTACGCGTGTGATAGTCGGAACGCTTTTCAATAGCATTCGGGTCGGAGCTTTTATGAGCATGTCGGTTCACCCTTTTGCCGGCGCTCTTGTGCCGGTGGGACGAGGGTGATTTGGAGATGAGCGGGTTTGCCCCCAGCCGCCGAGACGACAGCGGCGAGACGCTGGCGTTCTTGGTGTTGTGGCCGGTGCTGTTGGTGGCCATTCTGGTGCTGCTGGTACACACGTTCATCGTGGTCAACGCCCAGGCCGAGGCGGAGGTGGCGGCGTCGGCGGGGTTGCGGGCCGCGTGGCGTTCTGCGGCCGCCTCCGATCTTCGCGCCCAACCGGAGGATGTGGCGGCGATGGCGGACGAGGCCAAAGACGCCGCGGCGAGCGTGGCTGGCCGGGGAGAGGGATGGAGGTGGTGGACACCGGGTGCGACCGAGGTGAAGAGCGATTGGTGCCATGCGCCGTTGTCGGAGGGGCTGCCGCAGGAGGGCGAGGCGGGATGGGTGCAGGTCAAAGTCGAGGGAGAGGTGTTCGGGCCGATGGCCGCTTTGTGGCCCGGCCGGCTCGATCGGGTGTACGCGGTGGCCTCCGGTCCGGCGGTGTTGGACCAGCAGATCGAAGCGGACAGCGGCTATGTACTGCCGGCTCAAAACCAATTGGCGGTGTGCTGACCGAGCCTCAAACTTCGGCCTTGGCCTCCGGGTTAGCGTCGGGTCAACTTGCATGTCGGGTCAACTTGCATATTGCGGGTTCCACCGTCGGTCCAGGTTCTGGCGGGGTCCACTTAGGCGTGCCCTCGATGACACTGCTATTGCGGGTCGTGGCGATGTTCGCGCAGCGATCGGAGAATGCGCTGTCGAGAGCCGGGTATCCCGACGGGTTGTCCCGCATGGCCTGAGTTGCTTCAGCGGCCAGCTTGGCGGCGGTGATCTCGGCGTCGACGATGAGGGTGTCGGGATCGGCGGGGAGGTCGGTGGCGGTGTCGAGCACCTGCTGTACCGTCAGAACTGAGACTGCGGCCAGGCCCGCGATGGCGGACACGATCAGCATCCACTCCAAAGTCACCAGACCGCGTTCGCCGCGGGCGGACACCGGCATCGGATGGCTCCGGCCTGCTTGTCTAGAGCCCGGTGACACCGCTGCCGGTCAGGGTGGTGAACGGGGGGTACACCAGGATGCCGGCGAGGGCGAGGGCGACTCCGGTGGCGGGCAAAACGATGATCTGGGCGCGGCGGCTGGCAGCCTCGCGCTGCTGCGAGATGGTGTCGTCCCAGAGCGACTGGGCGGCGTCGACCACCGCCTCAGAAAGGCGCGTGCCGCGATCAGCGGCCAGGCCCAGAGACGAGACGATCGGCGCCAGGTTGTGGAGGCCGTAGCGCTGCACGATGTCGTCGAGTCCCTGCCAGACGGGGCGGCGATCGTGCTGGGCGGCCAGCAAGAAGCGGTGCAGCAGCCCCCAGCGGGGGTGCCGGCTCACCTGGGCGCTGGCCAGCATCGCGGCTGACGGGTTGGCCCCGGCCGATACCTGCTGGGCGACGAGCACGATCCACACCCGGATCACCTGGTCGAGTTCTGCTCGGGCCCTCTTGGCGGTGTCGCGGGCGCCGAACAGGGGAAGGTACCAGCCGACCGCCGCGACCAAAAGCGTGACCACCGCGGTGCCGACCGGGCCGCGTCCCAGCAGCAGGCTGAGGATCAGCCCCACTGGCGCGCCGACCACCAGTCCGGCGAAGCGCTGCACCGCGTAGGCTTCTGGCGTGATGCCCGCGAGGCGCAGGTTTTGCTGATCGCTCTCTTTGACGGCGGGCAGCAGGCCGATGAGGGATTCGGCGAAGTCGGATCGCCGCTCGGTGCGGGGCCGGGGGCGTCGGAAAGCCGCGGCCAGCAACCCCAATCCGAGGGCGAACGCCACTCCGGCGGCCGCGGCGACGGTCATATCGGCTCGTTTGCCCGGCTGCGCCGCTTGGGTGGGACCAGGATGGAGGGGTTTTCGCGCACCGTCGAGTGGTACACCAAAAATGCGGTCGATCCCAGAAGCACCAGCGATATCAGCACGAACACCATCTGGCCGGTCCCGGTGCTGTACGGATCGAAATAGCCGGGGTTGTTGGCGTACATGAGCGACACGATGCCGGTGGCCAGGGCCAGCAGGGCGATGGTCTGGGCCCATAGCTGAACCACGCCCTCATTCTTGGCCCGATGCAATTCGACGGTGTCGTTGATGCGCTCGCACAGGTCGAAGAGCGGGTCGGCGGTCGCGCCGCCAACGGTGGAGGCCATACGCAGCCCGGCGGCAATCTCCGGTTCCCAGACATCGCCAGAAGCGGCCAACTCGTCCATGGCGGCGTCAAAGCCGTGAAGCTGGGCGGTGGTCGCCACTTTCTCGACGACAGGGGCCAGCTCGCGGGGAGCGTGCTCTACGCTGCCGGCCAGCGAGTCGACGAGGGTGGCGCCGGAGCGGGCCAGCTCGGCGATCTGGCGCGACCACAGCGCCCAGGCCAAGGCGACCCTCATCTGGCGCCGCCGTCGGCGGGGTGCGGCCATGAACGCCGGCAGCAGTGCGCCCATCCCGCCGATGAGTAAGGCCATGCCCAGCAGTTCCGTCGCCCACCAGCCCACCAGCGCGCCCGCCACGGCGCAAGAAGCCTGGGTGATCTCGACTGCGCCCAAGCGCCGCCTCGCCTCGGCCCCCTCGGCCTCGACGCGCTCGGCCTTGCCCCGCTTGTGTTTGGACTTCTCGGCCTCTTTGGCCCATTTGCGGCTCAAGGGGCCGGAGAAGCCGATGCCCAGCAGGCCGATGGCGACAAGAGCCCCCGCGGCCGCCGCCGAGAGCGGGGGAAGCGAGATGCCCAGGAGAGGCTCAGTCGCCATGGGGCCAGTCCGACAGGTCGAGCCCGGCTTCTTCGACCCGGTCGATGACATCGGAATTCCGGGGTCGGCCCAGAAGCGACATCGGTTCGCCGCGGTGGCGGTGGCCGAAGATGTCGTGCATCTCGAAGCGGTTGCCGTCGGTGCCGATGATCTCAGAGATGGTGTTCACCCCTCGAAAACCCGTGCGGGGATCGCCCCGCAGATGGACCACGAGATGGATCACCTCGGCGGCCTCCTGGATGAGCGACGACTGCATCTCGCCGGCCCCGGCGGATATGCAGTAGCGAACGAGGCGGCTGAGCGCCTGAGAGGGCGTGGAGGCGTGGATGGTGGCCATCGAGCCGTCGGAGCCCGTGCCGCACGCCGACAGGAAGGTGGCCGCCTCCGGTCCCCGCAATTCGCCCACGATCACCCGGTCGGCGCCGGACCGCAGCGAGCGCCTGGCCAATTCCTCCATGGCGATCTCGCCGGCGCCCTCGTTGTTGGCCTCACGGGTCTCGGCCGCGAACGTGAGCGGGTGCGACTGCTCCAAGAACAGCTCGAAGGTCTGCTCGAGCGTGCAGACCACCTCTGAGGGGCCTATCTCGGCCAAAAGGGCCCGCAGCAGCGTGGTTTTGCCCGAGCCCAGCGCGCCGCACACCAAGATGTTCGACGGGGAGGGGGGCCTGACCGCGGCCCGCAGGAAATCGGCCGCCTGCGGCGAGATCGATCCCGACGCCACCATGTCCTCCAGCCGGATGGATATCTGGCGGTGGCATCGGATGGTCAGATAGGGCGTGCCGCACACCTCCATGGCGGCGAACACGCGCTCGCCGGTGCGAAGGCGCAGGTCGAGCAGGGGCGCCGACTGGTCGAAGCGCCGCCCGGTCTGGCCGTGGGTGGTGGCCAGATGGGCGATGTAGCGGATCATCTCCTCTTCGTCTTTGAACACCGGCTCCAAGACATGCTCTTGTTTCCCGCCCACCAATCCGAGCACCGCTCGGTGGGGGCCGAACACGTAGATGTCCTCCACGTCGTCGCGGCGCAAGAAGCGCTCCATCGGGCCAACCCCCAACAGCGCGGCCACCTGATCCCACAGCCACTCCAGGTCGGCATCGGTGAGGCGGCGACCGGTGGTGTTCAGCTCGCGGGCCTCGTGGGCGCTCACCAGGTTCTTGGCCATCTCTTGGCACAGCGCCGACGCGTCTTGGTTCTCCGCGACGGCAGCCAGCCTCGAGTTCTGCACCTGCGGCTTGATGGCATCCCAGATCTCTTCCCGCAACAGCACCGCTACGCCCCCATGGTCAGGCAGAGCTCGAAGACCTGGTCGAACTCCCGCGTCGATGCCCGGTCTCGGCGGCGTCTCGACATTTGCAGCAGCTTCTTGTCGTCGATCTCCGGCAGGTGCCCGGCCACTGGCAGCTTCGCGATGCCCTCGATCTCATCGTCTTCGAGCACGGTCGGTCCCACGATGACCACGAAGGCCCGCTGCGGCGCGGTTCCGCTGTGGGAGTCGTCGAGCAGTCCGCGGCGCTCGCACCACAGTTGCAGCGCCTCGGCATCCTCGCGGGTACGCGCCGGGGCGAGGAGCACGAGTCGGGGCATCACTTTCAGCAGCGGCAGCAGATCGTCTTCGTCGTCGGGCAGCGAGCACGAAATGACGATGGAGCGCTCCCGGTCGATCGCCATGAGCTCGCTGGCCCGTTGCGAGAGCCAGCGAACGGCGTATTTGGCGCCGTCAGGATGGTCGGGAGCGAACAGCACCCACCGCAAACCCGCTGCGCCGTCGAGGCTGTAGCAATGGTCGGCCATCAATTTGAGGGTGAGGGGTTCGCGGGCGGCGATGAGTGAGGGAAGGCCGCGCTCTGCGGGGAGGTACTCCGATTGCATCGCCGAGCCCAGACGCCGGGCCAATGCCCCGCCGGCGGTGCCGGCATCGATCAAGATCGTCTGCCTGCCCGTAGCGCCCCACCGCCGGGCCATCAAGAGCCCGACCAAACCGGCATCGAGGCCGGCGCCTGGGGCGGACACGATCCCTAGCATCAGACTACTCCGCCCCTTCCGAGGCGGATAGCTCGCCGACTGCGCTCCGCCACTGGTCATGCCATCTCCCGTTGAGGCGCTCAATCTCGGCGTCGACGTCAGCGCCCTCTGGTATGGGCAGGACTATGGGCGCAGCGCCCAGCTCGTCGGGGAGTCGCACCCAATAAAACCACTCAAGCCATTCATCCAGAGGCACGAGCAGCCGCGTGGCCGCGCCGTCGAAGTTCTCCAGTTCGATTGTTTGCAGCACTCTGCGGGGCCGCCCCACATCGTCGCCTTCGGGCGGCTGGCCGGGGTCGACCATCAGCACGGTGTCGCCTTCAGAGACCTCTGTGGCGGTCAGGCTGGTGTCGAGCGGGACAGTCACCTCCAGTTCGGCGGACAGGGCCAGTTCACCGGATCCGGGCTCCGGTTCCGTCGAAAGCAAGGCAGCCGCGGCACGAGCCACCCTTGCCTCCCACTCCGACCGCCAAACGCCGTTGAGGAGTTGGGCGAATTCCTCGGGGTCGCTTCCGCTGGGAACGAGCATGATCTGCGGGGCGGCGCCGATGACCTCGGGCAGCTGCCTCCACGCGGACATTTCCTCCAATTCTTCTTTCTGGGGTTTGAAGAACATGGTCATGGTCCCGGCCTCGTAGTTGCTCAGCTCCATGTGGGTTATCGCCTTCTGGGGCCGCTGGCCGGGGCCGCTAGCCGCGGACTCGAGGCCCAGGATGGGCGCTGTCCCGCCGGCTGTGGACCCACCCGGGTCAACCACGAGCACGGTGTCGCCGTTGTCAGCCGGAGAGGTGAGCAGGCTGGTATCGAATTGCACGGTCAACTCCAGCTCGCCTCTGGCGGCCGCTGATTCACGCGGAGACTCGAGGGCGCCGGAGTCGGAATCCGCGGCCACTTCTTCGGCGGGCTCGGGTTGCGATTGCGCCGCGAGGAGGGCGGCGGCCGCGGCTCGCGTCTCCCACTCCGATTGCCAGGCCGCGTTGATGAGCTGGGCGAACTCCTCGGGGTCGGCCCCGAGGGGCACGAGCATGATCTGGGGGGCTGCGCCGATGGCCTCGGGCAGCAGCTTCCACGCCGACCGCTCTCCCAGTTCTTCGGGTGAGAAGAACATGGTTATGGATCCGTCGTGGTAGTTGCTCAGCACCAGTGTGTCGATCGCCTCGTGGGGCCGTCCGGGGTCTTCGGCTGTGGACTCGACGCCCGGGGCGACGATGAGCACGGTGTCGCCGTTGAAGGCCGGGGAGGTGAGGAGGCTGGTGTCGAACAGCACGGTCAGCTCCAGGTCGCCGGGGCCCGGCAGCGTCGGCGGGATGAACATGTCGCCCAAGATGACGGTGCCCGCCGGGATGGACTGTGAGGCGGTGAATCCGTCGAACGCCAACTGCGCATCCGGGGTGTAGGGAATGTGGGGGATCGATCCCATGACCGCAAGGTCTGATGTGAGCAGGTCGGCGCTGATGGGATCGCCCTTTTGGATGTCGACGGCGGCCACCAGCACCGGCGTGCGCTTGTCGAAGGCATCGGACACGAAGTAAAAGCCGGCAACGCTCGCGGCCAGAACGAACACACCCAGGATGATCAGGAGTATCCGCCGGGTCGACACCGGCATTTGCGGTCGTGCCTTCTTCCCGGTTGCCGCCTCAGGCTGGGCCTCTGCGGCCGCATCCTCCGGCAAATGGAAAGGATCGCTATTCGTCAAATTCCCGCCTGGTCACAGCAGACTGGTGGACGCCTAGACAACCGGAACGTACAGCCCGGTGAAAATGCCTCTCCAGTCCACGCCTTGGGGCAGTTTGGTGGTCCAGTGCCAGCACCGCACGGAACGGTCGTCTCCGATGGCGCACGAATGCCTCGCCCCGGCGGCGACGGCGGTGTATTCGCCGGGGGGTACGTCTATCTGGCCATCCCAGTTCAGGCCCCAGCAGGCGGCGGTGCCGTCGACTCTGATGGCACACGAATGCCAGAGGCCGGCGGCGATAGCGGTGTATTCGCCGTCGGGCGGGGTGGCCGGGCCGTCGTTGTTACGGCCCCAGCAGGCGATGGCGCCGTCGGCTCTGAGGGCGCACGAATGCCTCGCCCCGGCGGCGACGGCGGTGTACTGGCCGGGGGGCGGGGTCGCCTGACTGTGGTCGTTGCGGCCCCAGCAGGCGATAGTGCCGTCGACTCTGATGGCGCACGAATGCCCATCGCCGACGCCGATGGCGGTGTATTCGCCGGGGGGCGGGGTCGCCTGGCCGTAGTCGTTGCGGCCCCAGCAGGCGATAGTGCGGTCAGTTCTGAGAGCGCACAACTGCCCCCCGTACTCCCCGCCAGAGGCGATGGCGGTGTATTGGCCGTCGGGCGGGTCTAACTGACCTTCGAAGCCGCGGCCCCAGCAGGCGATGGCGCCGTCAGCTCTGATGGCGCACGAATGCCGGAAACCGGCAGCGATGGCGGTGTGCGGGCCATCGGGCGCATCTCCCTGGCCGTCGCCGTTGTGGCCCCAGCAGGCGATGGCGCCGTCAGCTCCTATGGCGCACGAATGCCGAGTTCCGGCGGCGATGGCGGTTTGCGGGCCATGAGGAGCGTCCGCCTGTCGCCAGTCGTGGAAGCCCCAGCAGGCCATGGTGCCGTCAGCTCTGATGGCGCACGAATGCCCCCCGGCGGCGGCGATGGCGGTGTGCGGGCCGTCGGGCGCCTGAGTCTGGCCGTTCTCGCCGCGGCCCCAGCAGGCGACGGTGCCGTCGACTCCGAGGGCGCACAAATGCCCCGTGGAGGAGGTGATGGCGGTGTACCGGCCGGCGGGCGCATTCAGCTGCCCGCGGGTGTTGCGGCCCCAGCAGGCGATGGTGCCGTCGGCCCTGATGGCGCACGAATGCTCCCTGCCCAGAGCGATGGCGGTGTAGCGGCCGCCGGGAGCGTCCCTCACGCCATCGCTCTCGCTGCCCCAGCAGGCGATGGTGCCGTCGGCCCTGATGGCGCACGAATGCACCCCACCGCCAGCGACCACGGTGTACCGGCCGGCGGGCGGTTCTGCCTGGCCGTCACTGTTGGGGCCCCAGCAGGCGATGGTGCTGTCAACCCTGATGGCGCACGTATGCTCCCCGCCGGAGGCGACGGCGGTGTACTGGCCGTCGGGCACCTCCAACTGGCCTTGGCGGTTGTCGCCCCAGCAGGCGATTGACTTGTCGTCAGCTCTTATGGCGCACACATGCCGGGTGCCGGCCGCGACAGCGGTGTACTGGCCAGCGGGCGCATCTATCTGGCCCCGGTCGTTGCGGCCCCAGCAGACCACGGTGTCACCAATTCCGATAGCGCATGTGTGCAACAGCCCGGCGGCGACGGCGGTGTATTGGCCGGGACAGCCCCCGGGAACGACGTGGGTGTCGATGACGAACCGGCAGCGGTAGGTGTTGAGGAGGGCTTCCTGGTCGGCGATGAGCCGGTCGCGCTGCTTGAGCTCTTGGGAGGTGGGAGCGCCCTCGAAGTCGCCGGGCGGCGAGGCCGTGGGGCCCGGCTCATCGCCGTCGCAGCCGCCGGGAACAACGCCGGTGTCGATGCCGAACCGGCAGCGGTACACGTTCAACAGCGATTCCTGGGCGTAAATCAACCCGTCACGTTCAATGATGTGCTCACTGGTAACCCCGCTCTCAGCCGCCGGCTGCGCCCCAACCGCCGCCACCCCCAACACCGGAACCACCAAACACCCCACCACCAAAACAACCGCCAAACGACGAACACTCCACACAAACGCAGACGAAAAACAACTAGCCCAAGCCATTGTCAACTTCCAACTGTGCACGTTGGGGCACGTCCGGTGTTTTTGTCAAGGAATTTCGCTTTCCTTGAGGCTGCTTTTTTGGCTTCAGTGTCACCCGACCCTGTTGAATTTAATCCATCTTTCCATGCAAAACTGATACCTGGAACGTTGTTGTAGGTAATACCAAGGCGATTGCAGAGCCGTTCGTACTTGAGATTCACTTGACTGAGGGCGTTGGCCATTGCTTCGTCAGTATCAGCTGTAAGAGCTTCTGCTGCGGTATAGGCTTGTTGTTCGACGTCGGCGGCGGCGACCCTGGCGGCGGTTTCGCGGGCGCTGGAACTGCTGATCTGTTCGGCGGTGCTGTCTACAACGTTTTGGACTAAGACGACGGCCAAGGCGGCGAGGCCAGCGACGGCGGCGACTATGAGCAGCCACTCCAAAGTGGTAAGGCCGCTCTCATCGTCACGCCGGAACATGCGGCAGTGGGGGGGGGGGGGGGGCTTGCATTGAGTAATTTATATTGGCACCTGTCGCCTTATTGCAAATGCAAATGTGGGGAAGCCTGCTATTCGCCGCGGCCAGCAACAGCCGCCGAACGCCTCAACAACAACATTAGGGGGGATTATCTAAATAATAACTTGCACAAGGACGATGTTCTTATTTCTATAATCTTATTAGCTCAATTTTTACATTAAAAATCATACATCTAACTAGGCAAACTACAGGCTCGTGATAAGGCGTTCAGCAACCGCTCAACCTCCCGCTCCGGTCTGCTTTTGGCGGCTGTGGGCGAAGGGGTCAGGCTGCCTCGGCGGTGGCGTCGTCGGGTGGCGGGGTCGGCCGAATCTCCAGGTGCCCCTCGATACGGGCCAGGCGCTCTCGGACCTCCCCGATGCTGGCAGCCGTCTCCAAGTGGTACTTCTCGATCAAATCCCGATTCCTGTCAATCAACTCCCGGTTCTCGTCGCTCTTCTTCTCGATCAAGTCCCGGTTCTCCTTGCTCGTCTTGTCGATGAGGTCGCGGGTCTTCGTGTTGTCGACGTGCTGCTGGCGCATCAGCCCAGCCACGACCACCAGCAAAGTGGCGAAAATTGGGATCAAATCGACCAACATGATCACCTCAACCTCCTTGCGACCACCTTACACCCCGCCCTCCGGCCATACAACTAAAATATATTTCAATATACTTCCGTCCTAAGTCGACCCCGAATTGAGACGTGGTTTGTCGGTCTGCCTGGAAGCTGGGGCTGGCCGCGGCTGGACGGCTGCTGCCAGAGCCGATGTTGCCGTTTATATCGGATGGTGGCGAAGCCGTCGGCCTTTGAGCAGAGCGTCGACCACCTCATCGACCAATTCACAGAGGACTTAACGCGCACCCTCGCCCTCATCGGCGTCCCCAAAACCACCGACCTAACCCCCGCCTCCGTCCGCCCGCGAGGGCGACTCTCGTCGATCAGGGGGTAGCAGCAGGAGGCATGAATGTGAACATGACGTCGATGTTTGCCTTCCAGTTTCGTCCCTCCCGCAGGATCAGTCCTGCGCTGGCCAGTCGGTTGAGATCCCGACTCAGAGTTCGGGGGCCGGCTTTGGCATAGAGAGCTGCTAGCGCCGGTGTGAGGACTGCCAGATCCTCTCGGGATATGGCCTCGTCGTACGGCATGGCCAAGACCAGGGCACGTTGACGATTGCTGGCTTGGCTGGTGGGGAATCGGTCCATTGCCTCATTCACGTAATTGGTCCAAGAGACGTTCAGTTGCTGTGCCCGTACGAAGCCGATTTGCTCCCTTAGCCCGTCTACGAGTCCCTGAGCAGCGTACGCGAGGAAGCCGTGCGTTGAGCTTGTCTTGCTGGCGGCTTCCAGTTCCCGGTAGTACTGGTCGCGGGTGAGGTTGTAGTGGTTGGACAGTAGGTGTGCGGCCAGCAGAGGCAGTTGTCCTGACCGGGCCAACAGCATGAATTCCAGCAACCGGGCGGTGCGCCCATTGCCGTCTCCAAACGGATGTATCCAGGCGATGTAGAGGTGGGCGTAGATCGCTTGGATGACGGTGAGTGCGAAGGCGGTGTCAGGATCATCGGAGCGGAACATGTCACTCTCCAACCACTCGGCCAATCGGCGGGTTAGGTATGGACAATCCTGGGCTGGTGCCCCGCGGTAGTGGCCCGCCATAACTGAGTGGTCCCGAAATTCACCTGGTACAGCGTCAGGCGCGTACTCGGTGGTATTGAGAACCTGGAAGTTGTAGTCGCAGATGAGCTCGGCGGTAACAGGTGCGAGTGATCCGCTCGTTGCCTGCGTATCGATCTTGGTGAGGGCATCTAGCACGCTGCGCACTTCTCGTTCTTGGTATTCCCGCGATGGGGGTGCGGTGTACTCACCGCGGTAGATGCCAGCGACCTGCTCCTCGTTGAGAGTGTTGCCCTCGATCGCTGTAGTGGCTAGGGCACCCTTGATCAGCGCGACCTCATTGAGGTGCTCGACAACACCGGGCTTTAGCGGAGTGCTGGTGATCTGCTCGCAAATCGCCCTAGCCTCACCCAGGAGCATCCATGTTCGTGGTGGCAGATCATTGACGTCTGAGGCGCTGAACGTGATCCATGGATGGGACTCGGTGTAGGCCTCCATCATCTGAACCGTACTAACGGACCCCTATTTTGTCCATATAATTGTCCAGAACTTTGTCCATGCCCCCGTCCGCTAGCGAGCCGATTCCTCGGCCACCCGAACCTATTCCTAGCGTCGGTATAGTCACTTCATGGTTCAAGGTGATCCCATGCCGCCTCAGAGGCAACTGTTACGCAGGTCGTCCGCCGCTTGGGCGCAGGTCATTCGGCTGGTGGACGAGACGTTGAGTGCTGCTCAGGATACGGATGAGGCCGAGCACGCTCAATTGGTGGCGGCGGCTAGTCTGGTGACGGCGCTGCTGAACTGCGACGACAGGGATTCTGTCGGGCGCGCGCTGATCCATGTGATCGAGGACGCGTTGGCGACGGTGGCCAACCCGACGTTTGACGAGAAGTTGGAAACGGCGCTTGGCTTTTGGGGGATCGTCAACAAGGAAGTCTCAGAATGGTGATGATCTGCTGACCGAGCGGTAGTCGCATCTCAGGTTCGTGCTGCGCCGTTCCGAGAAAACGGTGGCCGGGTACCGGCGGCCGTCAGCAGCGCCGGTCCGCTCGGCCCTTAAGCGAGATCCCCTTGCCAGAGTCGGTGGGCGAATTCGGTGGTCGGCAAGATGTCGATGCCGTCGTCGGTGCGGCGGGGGCGGGGTTCGAGGCATACGACGGTTTTGCGGGCGTCGGGGTGCTCCTCGGCCAGGGTGCGGAGGCCTTTGAGGTGTTTGCTGGTGATTCTGGCGGTCGCCTTTGCCTCGATGGCCAGCCGCATGTCTCCGATTATGAAGTCGACTTCGATTTTGCTGGGGAGCCGCCAGTAGGCCAGTCGCTCGTCGAGGTCGCGATAGGAGACGAAGGCGGACAGCTCGTGGAAGACCCAGTTCTCGAATGCCTTGCCGTAGCTGTCGGAGCCGCGTTCGAGCTCGCCCCGGCGCGCTAGGCGGTTCACCACGCCCACGTCGCCGAAGTAGAGCTTTGGCGCTCCGGCGAGGCGGCGCTTCGCCCGCCGCTGCCAGCGCGGCAGCCTGTGGGCGAGCAGCGTGTCGGTGAGGATGTCGAAATATGACTTGACGGTGGGGCCAGATACGCCGCACTCGCGGGCGATGTTCGAGTAGTTGACGGGGTCGCCGTCGCTCAGCGCAGCCGCGTCTAAGAAGTCGGAGAAGGCGGGCAGGTTCCGCACCAGGCCCTCGGCGGCCACCTCCTCTCTCAAGTAGTCGGCGATGTAGGCATCGAGGAGTTGCCGGGGCCGGGCCGACTCGTAGATTCGGGGCAGGTAGCCGTGGTTGAGGGCGCGGTCGAGGTCGAACCCGTCGCCGATCTCCCCGGCGGTCAGGCCCCGCATCTCATAGCGGATGGCGCGTCCGCCGAGAAGGTTCGCCGCGCCCCGGCGAACCTTCCTTGCGCTCGACCCGCAGAGAGCGAAGCGCAGCCCGCGGTTCTCGATCAACCAATGCACCTCATCGAGCAGGGCGGGCACCTTCTGGACCTCGTCGATGACGACTTGTCGGGAGGGGTCCGGTCCCGATGCCTCGAGCTCCTGGCGCAGCAGTTCGGGACGCGTCGCATAGCGGCGGAACTCGTCCGCCTTCAGCAGATCAACCCACACGCCATCGGGATAGAGCTGTTTGAGCAGGGTGCTCTTCCCCGCCTGCCGCGGCCCCCACAAGAAGAAGGTCTCCGTCCCAGGCGCCGGCAGCACTAACAACCGATCAAACATAAACTTTAGAATATCATGATATCCTAAAGCCTGACTTCCTCCTTCACCCTGATTCCGTTCTTCGGATTCGCCATATTCGTCATCGTACAGCTGGGTGCCGGCCAAAAATAGTCTGGTCTAGTCTGACCAACTTGGGGTAGGGTGGGTTTATGGTGATAAACGTTTACGAGGCCAAGACCCATCTGTCGAAGCTGCTTGAACGGGTTGCTGAAGGGGAAGAACTCGTGTTGGGCAAGGCTGGCAAGCCAATGGCTCGGCTGGTGCCCTACCGGGAGCGGAGGAAGCAACTCGTTCCTGGCCGTTTGGCAGGCAAAATCTGGATTGCCCCTGATTTTGACGAAACACCAGAGGACATCATCGCTGCCTTCGAGGGTGATCTTGACGATGAGAACTGGGAGTGAACCTCCTGCTCGACACCCACGTTCTGCTGTGGTGGGTTCATGGAGAGAGGATTCAGCGGGAAGCTGCCGCGGCAATCGCTGACATCGACAATGTCAAGTTCGTCAGCGCGGCCAGCATATGGGAGATCAGCATCAAGACGGCCCGGGGCAAGTTGAGCGTCGACGAGGCCTTCGACTCGGTAGTCGAGGACGATTTCGAGCCACTCCCCATCACCTATGCCGACGCCCGACTGGCCGGCTCTTTGCCTGATCACCATCGTGACCCGTTCGACCGGATGCTCGTCGCCCAAGCGCTGAATTACGATCTTCTGCTCGTCACCCGAGATCCTCAGATAGGGCTCTACGGAGCCAACATCCTCCCCGCTTGACTCCGAATCCGACAGGGGAGGCGCGAAATCACTTCTGGCGAAGCCCGTAGCTGTTGCCGAGGTCGTCTTGGAAGGCGGCGAACTTCCCCCAGGGCATGTCTCTGAGCTCAAGTTCGATGCTCACACCCCGCTCGACGAGCGTCGCATAGGTGGCCTCGATGTCATCGCACTCGAAAACGATGCTGGCCCGCTGGGATTCCCAGCCCTTCATCATCTTGCGGGGATACAGCACCAAGGCTGTAGCCGCGCCCGGCGGACCAACCTCCACCCACCGCTCCGCCCCCATCGCCCGATCCACCCGCACCTCAAATCCCACCTTGTCCACCCAGAACCCCAAAGACGCATCCGTGTCTTCCACATAAACAGCAACCGTCGCAGCCGCAGTGATCATGGGGCCTCCTTTGTATCCCTGCCGGTAGTCAGTTCCGACAGACTAGAAGCGAGTGATCCGAGAAGGATTCGTGTCGAGGACCTCATACACACGGCTGTGGTGATCGGTCCACTTAGCAGCTTCAGGGGACAACATGTCCAGGATCCACAGGATCTTCTTATAGTCAGTGGCGAGGTCTCGCTGGAAGATGGGCTCATGGTGCGCGATTCGATTCCGCAGCGTGCGCAACCTGTTGAGTTGGTTATGCAGTTCCTTACGGTTCTGCTTTGGAGCAAAGAGAAGGTGTAGTTCTGTACGCCATAGCCGCTCTTCGTATCTCCTGGCGAAAAGGGCTACCCAGAATCCGAAGTTGAGTTCGGCCACGACCTGGCCTGCCGTCCATGGCATCTCCAACTTTTCTGTTGCCCTCACGACGCTTCGCACTTCGTTTTCCTCTAGCAGACTGGCATCTTCGAACCACCGGTCATTGAAGCGAGCAGCCAGGGTGTCATGCACGGCGTTTCGCAAGACGACTTCGAGAGTTTGCAATGGCCCATGAAAGGCACCACCAAGCGCGACGTTTCGAGCGTATAGGCGCATTGCACGTCTGCGGTCGCCCGAGGCGTGCCGAAGATAGGTGCCAAATCTCTCGACCGAAATGACAGAACTGAGCGATTCTAGAGATTGGCTGCTGTATCGGTACTGGGTCGGAGTGCTACTTGTCATGCTGTCTGCTAAAATCCTCTATGTACGCTCCATGTGGGCCTCTCACCTTTGGTGATGCTCCTGGTAGCAGACATTTGAGGGCTGGGTGGCACCGATTGGTGCCACCCAGCCCGGCTCGTTTTAGTGGGTTGGCTCTGTGTTGGCTGCATGTGAGGTGGGTTCTGGAGGCTTGGCCGACGTGGACGTTGTTTGGGTCGCCCTCTCTTCTTTGTCGCCATAGACCAAATCCAGAGCAAGGCGCATTAGATCCAGCCATTGCGAACGTTCTGATGGCGAAAAGGGCTTGGCGTCAGGCAGTTTTGACCAGAGCCCGGTAAGCAGCGGATCAGACGGTCCAAGCTGTTCCTGCTCCTGCCCCTGATCCTGGGAACCGGCACTAGGAGCAGGGGGTATTTCTTCAGACTCGTCAGCCACATCGGATCCAGAGCCATGGTCTGATGCAGATGGACGGACTAGCCGATCCTTGCCTGCTGCGAAAAATCCTGCCGAACTGGCCGACCGCTGGAATGCTTGTCGAGCCTTCGCTACAGACTTATCCGAAACCCCCAACGAGCACATCTCTGCCTCGAGGCCCTCATCAGGTGGAAGTAGCTGCCCGGCGAACTTGTCGTGCAGTGTTCGGTAGAGAGGGACTTCAAGGAACGCCTCCACCTTTGCTGAATCCCGTTGCCGCGGGTCCACGATAGCCGTGCCGAGCTCGGTCAGTGACGCCAGTTTGTTTCGAGATTCAATCAGGCCGAACATCTTCGCCGCCGACACCTGTCCTCGGAACTTGCTACTTGACCTGGTAGTTCCGAGCCAAGCGGCAAGCTGCGTAAGCTCGCAGGAAGTTCCACCCTTGCTGCGGATCGTTTCAGCTAGGCGAATTGCCTCATCAAGGTTCTCGTAGGGGAAGCCGATTCTGGCCCGTGCTGTGTCGGAGTCTTGGGCCAGAGGCGGACCGTGAGTCATTGTCTGTCCTTCACCTGAAGCTGTCATTGCATCCTCCATCACGCCGTTGGTCACCACAGGTTAGCCGACCGCCGGCGCTTCGCAACAGTATATTGAGAAAATGCCGCACTTTGTCTACCTCACAAATCGTTCCATGCGGCATATCGTGGACATGGGGGTCCCGTATGCTGCACAGGGCAGCACTTTGCTGGGCATGCTGCGCCTTCTAGCATCAGGGGGACAACAGGGCGCTTTAGTGCTTCTTCGGCATGGCTTGGATGCAAGACGCCATGTTGTCGGCGAGATCTTCCTCTACATGAACTGTCACTGCCTTGGGGTAGCTTGCAGACGTGAGCGATAGGGGCGGCGGGGAGCTGTTCATTGTTGACAACAGTGTGTCGGGGTGGACGGGGCTTGAGTACCTCCAACAGTGGACTGACTTAGCCGACTCGTTCGATGTCGCCACGGGGTTCTTCGAGATTGGGGCGCTGCTGGCTCTTGATGGCAAGTGGCAGCAGCTTGACAAGATCCGCATTCTCATGGGTGACGAGGTTTCGCTAAAGACCCGCAAGGCATTTGTCGACGCCCTAAGTCACCGAGTTGGACGGCTGGACGGGAGTCTGGAGTCCGAGAAGGACGACAACCCCTTCCTGGAAGGCGTTGAGGCAGTGGTCGAGGCCCTGAAGGAGGGCAAGATCGAGTGCCGGGTGTACAAGCAGGACAAGTTCCACGCCAAGGCCTACATCACCCACGCCAAGCTCGACGTGGTTGGGGCCAAGGCGCTCGTCGGCTCCAGCAACTTCACCGGGGCCGGGCTGACCAAGAACGTTGAGCTCAACATCCAAATCCAGAGCGGCCGGGAGGTGGCCGAGCTCCAGGACTGGTTCGACATTCACTGGGATCAGGCTGAAGAGGTCACCGAGGACATGCTGAGGACCATCACTCGCCACACGGCGGAGTTCACTCCTTTCGATGTCTACGCCAAGGCCCTCCACGAGTTCTTCCGGGGCCGAGAACTCACTGCCGGCGAGTGGGACGAGGCCCACTCACGGATGTTCCCCCACCTCGACCAGTACCAGCGCGAGGCCTACTGGTCGTTGATGAAGATCGCCCGCCAGTACGGAGGGGCATTCCTCTGCGACGGCGTGGGTCTGGGCAAGACCTTCGTCGGGCTGATGCTGGTGGAGAGGCTGGTGCTCCATGAGAACAAGCGGGTCGTGATATTTGCCCCTAAAGCGGCCAGGGAGGGCGTGTGGGAACCTCACCTGCGCCGCTGGCTACCACACATCGGCGGTTTCGATGGCGGTGCCGATTTTTCGAACCTCTTATTGTTCAACCACACCGACCTGAACCGCCCCAGCGAATTGGAGCGGTTCGAACGCATTTCCGAACTGGCTGATGCCGTGGTCATCGACGAGGCCCACCACTTCCGCAATCCCGGACGCCGAGGCCGCCGCCCCGAATCTCCCAATGAACCCGATATTCGATCTCGCTACTGGCATCTCTTCGACTTTCTGGATGCCAAGACACGTCCCAAGCAGGTGTTCATGCTCACCGCCACGCCGGTCAACAACCGTTTGGCCGATTTCCGCCACATGGTTGAGCTATTCACTCACCGCGACGACGCCTACTTCTCCCAGACCCTGGGCGTCCACAGCCTCACCGGGCGCTTCAACGTGATGGAACGCCAGCTGAAGGCGCTGTTGGGCGGACAGGAGGGCACGCTCTTTGAGGGGTTCACATCTGAGGCCAGGGAGGCTCTGTCAGGCAACGAGATTTTCGGCGCGTTGGTAGTCCAGCGCAGCCGGGCATACGCCAAAGCCAGCCAAGTTCAGGAGCGAGGGGAGTCGTCAGCGTTTCCCGAACGCCGTCCTCCCAAGGTGGCCGAGTACTCCCTTCGTTCTTCCTACGGAGAAGTGCTTGACCGTTTAGAGAAGGCCTTTGAGAAGAAGGACCCCCTCTTCTCGTTGGCCATTTACTACCCGCTGGCCTATTACATCGGCCCCGACGACAGCATCGATGCCTTCGAGGAGAACCGCCAGAAGCAGGTTGTCGGCCTCATTCGCACATTGTTCCTCAAGCGATTCGAAAGCTCGGTCTACGCCTTCGAAAAGTCGCTCGATCTACTGCTGCGGAAGCTCCTGGCCTTTGTCGAGGTACACAGCGAGACCGAGTCGGAGAAGAAGCGCTACGACCGCTGGAAGCGCCTGCACGCTTCGGCCATCGGCTACCACCCCGATAGCCAGCTCGGTATTCCGTTTGCTGATGAAGACGAGGAAGCAGATGCCGATGAGGACGTCATACCCCCGGAGTTGCTTGATGCTGCCGCCGACAACCAACTGTCCCGCGACGAATATGACGTACCGGAGATTCTGAGCGAGGTATTTCTCGACCTCGACCAGATCACCCAGTTCCTAGAGCTCACCAGCCGGTTCACGCCGGCACAGGATGACAAGCTCAAGAAACTCACGCGGTTGCTTCGCAGCAAAGACCTGGTCGACCGGAAAGTCTTGGTGTTCACCGAATTTGCCGACACTGCTCGCTATGTCGCTCTTCACTTAAAGGAGGCAGGCATCGACGGTGTGGAGCAGATCGACGGAGGATCGACGGTGAATCGGGCCGACATCATCCGCCGGTTCGCCCCCTACTACAACGCCAGCAGCTCAGAAGAGCTGGCTGCCAACGGTGGCAAGGAGATCAGGGTGCTGGTGTCGACTGACGTGTTGTCGGAAGGTCTCAATCTCCAAGACGCCAGCCGGCTCGTCAACTACGACATCCACTGGAACCCCGTGCGGCTCATGCAGCGCATCGGTCGTGTAGACCGGCGCATGAATCCCGAGGTCGAGTCTCGCATGGTTGCGGACCATCCAGAGCTAGCTGGTGAGCGGGAGCAAGTGCTGTTCTGGAACTTCCTGCCGCCCGACGACCTCAAGAAGATGCTCACCCTGTACGAGCGGGTCACCCACAAGACACTCCTAATCTCGAAAACGATGGGCATAGAGGGGCGCAAGCTCCTCACCCCTGAAGACGACTATGAGGCGCTGAAGGAGTTCAATGCCTCCTACGAGGGTGCCCGCACCGCGGTTGAGGACATGCATCTGGAGTACCAGACCCTAATGAAGGAGCACCCGGAGTTGGCCGAGCGGCTCGACGAATTTCCCGGCTCAGTTTTCTCAGGCCGCAAGAAGCTCAGTAGAGGGGCCCGAGGGGTATTCTTCTGCTACGGGCTGCCTGCGCTCGACACAGAGCAGCAGATGTACACCCTGGAAGCAGGTCCCACTAGGTGGTACCTGTGGGACCTCGACCAAGAGAGAGTCTTGGAATCGCCGGGGGAGATCATCGAGTGCATCCGCTCCAAGCCCAACACCCCTCGCCGCTGCATCGCCGATAGGCCAACCCTGACTGATGCTCGCAAACTGGTGGTCAGCCATGTCCGAGACACCTACCTCAAGCAAGTAAACGTTCCCCTAGACGCCCCTAAACCCAAGTTGATGTGCTGGATGGAGCTGAACTGATGCCCACTGCGCTCCAAGACCGTATTGAAGCGTTGCGGGGCATCCGCACCTTTGCCCAAGTCTCTGTCTACTTGCGAGATGAGCTGGGTTGGCCTCTAGAAGGCGCAGACCTAGAAGACGACAATCTGGAAGACAGCACCTACAACTGGGACCCTGCCGAACTTGGCATCGCAGAAGACAAGCTCCCGGACCTCACTCGTCTTCAGCAGATGCGCCCGCTTACCGCTGGTCAGCCTTGGGGGATCTTCCTTGTGGAATTTGGCGGTCCGCGGTTGCCGATTACCCAGCTCCGGAGACTTCTCCAAGCGCTTGTCACTCGAAAGCGGCAGATGAGCAGAGGGAATCGCCCGTCTTGGAGCCTCGACGATCTGCTGTTCATCGTGTTCACCGGCAACGGTCCGACGGTTGAGATGCACTTCATCGCGTTCTTTGACGAAGGAGAGCGTCTCCCGAGAATCAGGTCGCTTGCTTGGCGACCGATTCATTCGCCCCATCCGTATCTGACTCGGCTTGCTGAAGAGCTCCTGCCGGCACTGGAGTGGCCTGAAGACCCCAGTGAGCCAAGTCTCTGGAAGACGCAGTGGAGAGAGGCCTTCAAACTCCGTCCCGGTCAGGAGATCGGGGATGCTTCTCGACTGGCCGACCGCATGGCTCGTACGGCGAGTGACCTGAGGGACCAGATTGCAGAAGCGCTGAGGCAAGAGAAGGGTGCTGGGCCGTTCTCCACGCTGATGGATGAGGTTCGAACTCAGCTCGTATCCGATGTCAATGCCACTCGATTTGCTGACATGTGCGCTCAGACCTTGGTCTACGGAACGCTCACGAGTCGGATCACCGACCCGGAGGGCTTTGGCTCTTCTCCGATCTTCTCAGCAGTTCCTCTAGCCAATCCGTTTCTAGCTGCCTTCTTTGAGCAGGTCCATGACGAAGCAGCTTCGCTCGATATGGCAGGCAGCGGAATCGAGCAATTCGTGGCCGACTTGAGGGCAACAAACGTCGAGTCAATTCTCGACCGGTTCGGTTCCACCGCCAAAGGTGGTGACCCTGTCATCCACTTCTATGAGGAATTCCTAAAGAAGTACGACGCCGAATTGAGGGCCAATGCTGGGGCGTTCTACACCCCCCAGCCCGTGGTCGATTTCATTGTGAGAGCTACCGACGAGGTCTTGAGGACTCGGTTTGGCCTGCCACTGGGAGTTGCCGACCCATCGACGTGGGGCGAAGTCGCCGAGCGGAACGGCTTTGATGTGCCCGAAGGAATTGATGGCGAAAGGCCGTTCATCTCCGTGCTCGATCCAGCTACTGGAACAGGGACCTTTCTGGTTGCCTGGCTGCGGATGGCCAAGGAGTCATTTGTGGCGCAAACCGGCTCAACGGATGGTTGGCCAGGTCACTTGCGCGAACATGTCCTGCCTCAAATGCACGCCTTCGAGCTGATGCTTGGTCCTTACGCCATTGCCCACCTCAAGGTGGCGTTGGAACTGCACGGTGAAGGCGTTGCCGATAGCGGTGCCCGGGTGCTTCTTACGGACACTCTTGATCACGCCCCTCGCCAAGGTCAGCTCGAAATTGAATGCGACCCGGTCGCCGAAGAAGGTAAACGCGCTGCAGAGTTGAAGGAGTCAGAGCGCTTCTCAGTCGTAATTGGTAACCCGCCCTACGACCGCGAGGAACACGCAGAAGGTCATTCTGGCAGCAGAAAAGGGGGAGTCGTCCGATACGGCGCCCCTGGCGTTACGCCCTGGTTTGATGCTGAAACGGCAAAGTGGAGGACTGGGCGTGCCAAGAAGAACGGCAATGCGCCTTTGCTCGACACCGTTACCGACCCAATGAGGGCGGCTGGTCAAGGTGTCCACATCAAGAACGTCTATAACGACTACATCTACTTCTGGGTGTGGGCCGTATGGCAGGCCACTCAGCTTCCTTCCGGTCCCGGTGTTGTTGCGTTCATCACCGCTTCGTCGTATCTCGACGGGAAGATCAGCGGAGTCCGCAATCTACTGCGCCACGCGTTCGATGAGCTGTGGATTGTCGACCTCGGCGGCGAGGGACGTGGCGCCCAGAAAGAAGAAAACGTATTCGACATCCAGATACAAGTGGCCATAACCGTAGGTGTTCGGACTAGTGCCGCTCGCTCCGATGCCTGCTCCGTCCGCTATCACCGCGTCATAGGCACAAGGGAAGAGAAACTGTCTGAGCTAAGGAAGCTCTCGTTGGGAGACATCTGTGAGCAGGTGGCTGGTGACCGTTTGGACCGCCTGACCCCTCAGAGTGACGCTCAGTACTACGACTGGCCCCAGCTCTCCGACCTCTTCCCATGGGTCCACTCAGGTTGTCAGCTAAAGCGCACTTGGCCAATCGGTGAGACAAGAGCATTGCTGGAAAGGCGATGGCGGGAAGTAGTGGCAGCCGTCCCGCGTCATCGAGGAGAAATGCTCAGAGAAACCGGGTTTCGAAACCTCGAGAGCACGCCAATGCCTCTGCTTGATGGTCGCACACCGCTACGGCCACTTGGCCTACTTGACCGAGGTGATGAACCAGAAGGCATAGTGGAGTACGGCTTCAGGAGCTTTGATCGGCAATGGATTATCGCTGACCATCGACTGGCTGACAGAGCAAGGCCTGATTTGTGGAGTGCATTAGGGCCGGACCAGCTTTTCCTTGCCACGCTGACTACCACCAAGCTTGGTCATGGTCCTGTGATCACAGTCAGCCCCTACGTTCCCGATCTTCACTATTTCAGCGGTCGTGGAGCGAAGGACGTGATTCCGCTGTATCGCGACAGTAGGGGAAGTGACGCCAACATCACGGAAGGGCTTCTCGAATCCCTGGGCCAACAGCTCAACATTGAAGCCACAGCGGAGGATCTTCTGGCCTACATCTACGCTCTGGGGGCAACTACCACGTTCAGTGAACGTTTCGCCGATGAGCTAGCCGAGGGAGCAAGTCCCGTACATATACCGATCACCACCAATGCGGATCTCTTCTATCAAGCTGTGGAATTGGGCCGCGATCTGGTGTGGTGGCACACCTGGGGGGAGCGATTCGCCCCATTCGGTCAACCACACCTCCCCGCAGCACCCACCCAGGAAATCACCACCGTGGAGGGAATGCCCGAAAAATTCGCCTACGATCCTGAAGCCCGAACCCTGACCATCGGTACTGGCACCTTCGCCCCAGTAGCACCCGAAGTCTGGGAGTTCGAAGTCTCTGGTCTCAAAGTCCTCCCCTCATGGCTCGGCTACCGCATACAAGCCCGCAAAGGCAAGAAGTCCAGCCCCCTCGACGACATCCGCCCCACCCAGTGGACCCAAACCGAAGAACTCCTCCGTCTCCTCGCCATCCTCGATCACACCATCCAAGTCACCCCCACGGCCGCCAAACTCCTAGACGACATTCTCACCTCCCCCCTCATCCTCGCCACCGACCTCCCCACCCCAACCCCCGCCCAAGGCAAGCCCTCTAAATGAACCGCTTGCAAGGTGAGCTACTCACATGTTATTTATCCAGCCAGATATTAGTGTTGTGGAGTTCAAAAGGAACGCCTAGAAAGTAATTTTTGGAGTGGCACTGCAATGAGCAGACCATATTTTGGACTCAGAAAACATCGCCGTCACCAAGCCGAGCTTGAAGAATCTGGCACGCAACTTTGGACTGACAGGTTGACTCCTCCGGTCCGTGTCCAGTTCACCCACATAATCAAGAGCTTTGAAGAACAATACTACCTAAAGCGTCGGATGCCAGATGTTGTTCGAGACGTGAGCTTCCAATTTGGTTTTATCGATCTATCTCATGCCTTTGCTTTTCGTGCCTTATCATCATATGAGCAGGTGCTCAATGCGATCTTGCTTGAAGACTGTGGAGAAGATGTAGTCTTTTCTTTATTGGAAGCAGTCTGGGATATAGTACCCGAATACGAGGGAACTTATGCGGCTAATCCACGTGATATGTATTCCAGTGAATTGCGTGAGGTATTGGAGGATGGCAGGATTTCCTATGACTTTGTTGAGGGAAATATTATTACACGCGGTGAGCAAGAGATGCATGTTGAGGTTGTCGTTCCTGCGATAACACTGCTATCGGGCCGTTCTGGCTTCGAAGACGCGGAGCGAAATTACATGGATGCTCTAACCTCGATACGAGAAAGTCGTTTTGATGACGCTGTCACCGATGCTGCTTCTGCCGTTGAAGTGACCCTGCGAATTATGGGATGTGGTGAAGCAACAACAACGTTTGAGAAACGTGGTTCTATAGCCATAGAAAGAGATCTGCTTGCTTCCTACGATAAGCGATTGCTTGGCTGGATCACAGCAACCAGAGGTGCAGAGGGAGACGCCCATGGACGAGGCGCCCAGACAGCACGCGCCGACGCTTGGCTAGTGGTTCATGTTGCCGGCGCACTGATACTACGTCTTGTCGACGGCCCGAACCGCGGCCTTCAGCAAGTGGTATAGCATGTCAGGCAATTGGGGAGCCGAGGCAGAGCAGGAAGCTCGTTCTTGGATTGGGGAGTATGGATTACCTGACTTTGTGTACAAACCGAGAAGATCAGGTGGTCGTGAGATCAGCGATGGCATTGTTGCGGTTGCTGACAGGGGGCTGATTCTAGAAACAAAGGCACGTGAACCCCAGCGAGTAGATTCGCCAGAAGTCGCTAGAAGATGGTTGGACAACAGAATTAGTAAAGCAATTCAGCAAATCCAAATATCTCGCGAGTTGCTATCACAAGAAAACGACATAGTATTCCGATCCTACAGAAGTGATCCTGAAAGTTCCCATTCTCAAGGTAGCTATTACAAGAGACAGTTTCCTTCGCATATGCACTGGCAAGGCGTAGTCTTGATTGAGCATGATAATTTACCTGATGGATATACCCCTGCCTTGCAGGAATATATCGCAATTATGACCGTAAGTGATTGGCAAGCTCTGTGCTATAGACTTAGATCAGCATTTCATGTAATTGAGTATGTCCGACGAGTAATAGAATCTAGCTTGTCATGTGCGCTCGGAGATGAGCATTCTCGCTATGGTAATTTTGTTTTGGCGGACAGTGATTCAGCAGAGCAACTTGGAGGCAGCCCTATGCTTCCTAATGCAAATGTTGGTAGGGATGATATCGCATATCTGGAGATGGTACTGGAATGGGTTCACGAAGATTTCACTCATCGTGAAGAGAATGCCCCACTATCCTGGCAATCATCAGACGAATACAGGCTTCTTGCAGAACAAGTTGACAAACTTCCTGTTCATACAAAAGTCAAATTTGGAAAGGGCATGTGTCGAATTATCGAGAAGGCCTCAGAGCAGGGTCACACTGCCGTGACTAAGCTTATTCCATCTGGTGACCAAGCTAGGTTTATCTTCTTTGCTGATAGCATGTTTAACTGGCCTGATGCCGATTCATTGACTGCTCATCTGTTCGCCCTGACTGCAGTCCGGCATGAAGAGCTAAAGCAAGCTATTCCCGACAACCCGCAGCCGACTCTTCTGTTGGCACGATTGGCTGGTGGCCATGAGGGAGAGGTTCGTAGGACATATTGTTTCATTGACGGCAGGGATGACTTGGGAGTGCCGGAAGAAGTTCGGGATGCAATAACCAGGCGGTACGGCGAACTCAATCTACCAATGCAACCGGGTTAGTTGGTTTCCAGGATTATCTCAACAGTTTGCTCCCGGCAGCATGCAGAGCGATCAGGATGCGAGTTGCAATATCTGGGCGAGGCCTTCGTCGACTTGGCGCATAGTTGCACCACTCAGGGTTGTGCCGGTCCAGTCAGTCAGACGAGACTTGTCGAGCGTGATGAGCTGGGAGAGGTTGATGATCGAGTCTCGTTCCAAACCGGAGTCGCTGGCGGGCAACTCAACGATGCCGGGTGTGCCCAAGAGGTGAACGTTGGACGAGATAGCAGCGGCGATAGCAGTGCTGATTCTGCCCTGGTTGAAGTCGTCAGCAGAAACAACCAGTACTGGCCGTCGATAGCCGGGTTCGGAACCGGCAGGTGTGGGCAGGTCTACCCAGTAGACGTCGCCTCGCTGGATCACCAATCCTCGCGGACAGCTTCGGACTGCAAAAGTGCCAAGCCAGGGTCGAGGGTGGAGTCGTGCTCGCTGTAGACCTCGTTGAGCACTTGGGTGACCTTCTCGCTGGGCCAGTCCAGCCATTCGGGGCGGCTGGGGCCGCTAGACGGCTGATCGGGGGCATCTTGAGCGTGGACGAGCATCTTCAGGGCTTGGGCGTAGAGGTCTGAGCGGGATTGGTCTTGGCGGCAGGCGAGTGATTCCACCTGCTCGTAGAGATCATCAGGAATGGTGACGTTCACGTTCACGGCCCCAGCATACCGAGGACAAGGGTCAGGCTGGCAGGAACCGGGAGTGAGTCAGCGGCGCAGATCATCGCGGAGGGTCTTCACGAGGTCAACGAGGTCGTTGATGGTTCCGTCTCGGGCAGCGCGACGGACGGTGTAGCCAAGTTGGCTGTCGTTGGAGATGTGTTCTTTGGCGTGCCTTACCGCGGCGTCAAAGTCAAGGCCGCGATCCAACGGCAACTCGCTTGGCGGGCAGGATGTCTGCTTGTCGGCCCTGACTGGCTTGCGGGAGCGGGCGGTAGATGAAGGTGCAGGAGGCGGTTCCGAGGTATTGCACATACTTTGGAGTCGGACTTCGGGGCGGCGCTTGATGAGGAGTGTTTGGCCGAAGTCGGCCTGAACCCATTGCCATGCGAAGTCCTTGCGGGATGACCACGACATTTCGATATCGAGTGCCTTCACCGGGCCGAGACCTTCGACAGCGAGTTGGCCGTTGTCTGCCACTAGTGCATCAGCCTGGGCCTGCGGTGCCGCCCAGGTGAGGATGTCGGGGTATTGGTAGCTGTCGGTCTGTTGACCTTGGGAAAAGGCCGTCAGGCGGTCGGCCTCGGCTAACAAGTAGGCACTGTCGAGAGGATCCTCGGGGGGCTGGGAGGTGACATTGCAGGCCCCTAGCAGCGCGCCGGCCATTGTGGCGATGGTGTCGGTGTCCGTTCCTAGTTCGGTAGCAGCGATCAACATGCCCTCGTGGGGGTTGGGGGCGGTCGCTGCCAGGGCCGCGGCGACGACAGGGGTGAGAATGCCGCTTCCTTTCTGGTGTTCGGCCTGGAGTTCGAGCTGGTTGCATACTGCTGGGTAGGCATCGGCGAAATGTTCGGCGCCATCGGTGGCGGCAGCCGCTTGGTGGATGGCATTGCAGAGTTCGTGGACGGTGGTCTGCCACTGGCTCCGAAACGACTTCTCGGCCGCACGTTCCCATAGGCCGACCCACATGGTGCTGAGACTCTGATGGCTCTCCATCAGAGAGTGGACATCACCTAGTCCGACCGCGATCTCCGCACACTCATCCAGGGTCGGGGGAGTGCCGCTCCGCAGGCAGTGGGCCAGTGTCGAAGCGTGGAAGCAGGCGCCGAGGATCGCCCGAGGGTGACTATGAGTACAGATGCTGTCTGCAATCACATCCAGCAGGTAGCCATCTTGGAGATCAGGGGATGCCCATACATGGGGCTGGATTCGCATGGCGGCACCGTTCCCTCCGGCGTCGTGCCAACCAGAAAAGGTGTTGGCATACCACGGGGTATTATGCGCTGCGAGGTTCTTGGCAGCGGCCTTGGAGGCCCGTCCGCCGCCGAGGGCGTAGGACGGCCAAACCGGCAGCTCGATACGGGCAAATGTCTCCACGTCGAAGCCGTGGTTGCCTATCGACCGGCTCACGGCCATCCGAAGTTGGGTGTCGTCAGACCAGCACCCGGCGGGCAACTCCACATTCACGCCTCCACGGCCACCGACCCGCCGCGTCCAGGCCATCAGCCGGTTGAGTGGAGCCCCGCGGGTCCTGCGTCTGAGACCTTTTTCGTCCGTCAACTCGCTGATAAACCCCAGCGCATCGCCATAGGCCGCCCACAGCATGGAGCTCCGAGTCCGAGCAGCCCGATCGTCGGCGGAATTGCTGGAGGGGTAGATGAGTTCCGTCTGCGCTTGGGAAGGTTCGATCTTCGTCGTCATCGGAAGGCCTCCGGTGCTAGGACAATATCGGGCTTGCAGGGGAGCTTGGGGCCGAAAACGCCCAATGAGCCCGCCACCGCATCAAGGGTGGTTTCATCGTTCACAGTGATGGTGTGGAGGTGATCCAAGGTGAGGGCGAATGGATAAAGAGCCTCTGCCTGGGGATCTGTGGTCTGGTTCGGTTGCCTCCCACTGCCCGATAAGGGCGGAACTCTCCCCGCACACGCGGGGGTAAGGTGATCCCATGCTGCCTGAGAGGCAACTGTTACGCAGGTCGTCCGCCGCTTGGGCGCAGGTCATCCGGCTGGTGGACGAGACGTTGAGCGCTGCCCAGGACGCGGATGAGGCCGAGCACGCTCAATTGGTGGCGGTGGCTAGTCTGGTGACGGCACTGCTGAACTGTGAAGACAGGGATTCTGTCGGGCACGCGCTGATCCATGTGATTGAGGACGCGTTGGTGGCGGTGGCCAACCCGAAGTTTGACGAGAAGTTGGAAACGGCGCTTGGCTTTTGGGGCATCGTCAATGAGGAGGTCTCAGAATGGTGATGATCTGCTGGCCGAGCGGTAGTCGCATCTCAGGTTCGTGCTGCGCCGGTCTGAGAAAACGGTGGCCGAGTACCGGCGGGCGTTGACGGCGTCGGCTACGGGATTTAGAGCCGAGTTCCCGATCGGAGGGTGACGGGCTCACCCTTGGCGGCTCGGTCCGCGAGCTCGCGCAGCCCCTCGGCATCCAGCGAGCCCTTCAAGGCCTTCTCAGCGAAGTGCGGCTCCGCGGCCCGAATCTCGGCTTCCTCTAGCCGCTTGTACGCTTCCGACAGCCTCTCCTCGCTAAGAAGGTCGTCGAGTCCCATCCACGGTTTCAGCAGCCAGCTCTCGGAGGTGTTCCAGCGCATCGCCGGGTGCTCCCAGTCGACAAAATTCAAGTCAACATTGGCGGCCATGACGAGTACCCAGAACACTTCCGTCTGCACGGCAGGCGAATTGAACCTGTTCACCACCGTGGCGATGTCAGGCATCAACGCGAGCAGTTGCTTCATCTGCTTGTCGGCCACAGCTCCCTCCACCCGATCAAAGGTGCCCATCTATCTTACCCAGACCTCGGCCTCTGCTGTCCGGCCTTGAGCAGGGTCAAAATTGGGCTACACCCAGTTAGGTAAGTTTGGGCGGTGGTTGAGGCGGTGTTGTTTGACATGGGTGGGGTGATCATGTCGGGGCCTTGGGAGGGGTTTGCGGCTTATGAGCGGGAGAATGGGCTGCCGGAGGGGTTGATCCGGCGGATCAACTCGACTGATCCGGATAGCAATGCTTGGGCGCGGATGGAGCGGGGGGAGATTGGGCTGGAGGAATTTGCCGAGGCGTTTGAGGCGGAGGCGGCAGCGTTGGGGTATCGGGTGGATGGGATGGCGGTGCTCAATGGGCTGGGTGGGGAGATTCGGCCGGAGGTGGCTGAGGCGGTGCGGCGGTGCTCGGAGCGGCTGAAGACGGGGCTTTTGACCAATAACTATTCGCCGATGGCGTCGTCGGAGCGGTCGGCGGAGATGGCCGAGCTGATGGGGTGGTTCGACGTGGTGATCGAATCGTCGGTGGTGGGGGTGCGCAAGCCTGATCCGGCGTTCTACACGATGGCTTGTGAGGCGCTGGACGTGGTGCCGTCGGCGTGTGTGTTCCTCGACGACTTGGGGGTGAACCTCAAGCCGGCTCGGGCCATGGGGATGACCACCATCAAAGTGGTCGATCCCGATGAGGCATTAGCCGAATTGGAGGCTGTGGTGGGGTTTTCGCTCAGGGGTTGAGGCGGAGGGCGGAGTTGATCTCGGCTCGGAGTTCGGGGATGCCCTGGCCTTTGGTTGCGCTGGTCCAGATGACATCGCCGGGGGCGACGCCGAGTCCCTTGGCCAACTCAGCTTTTCGGGCGCCCCGTTGGGACGATTTCACTTTGTCGGCTTTGGTGGCCACCGGTTGCAGGGGTACGTCGTGGTGCGCCAGCCATTCCACGGTTTGGAGGTCGAGGGGGGTGGGGCCGATGAGGCCGTCCACCAGCAGCAGCACCTCCACCAGGGTGGGGCGGTCGATCAGATAGCCGTCCATCATCTTCTGCCATCCGACCCGCTGCGCCTTGGGGGCCTTGGCGAAGCCGTAGCCCGGCAGGTCTACCAGCCAGCGGCCGGGCTCACCTTCCAGCTCGAAAATGTTGAGCAGCCGGGTGGCTCCCGGGGCCTTGGACGTGCGGGCCAGGCCCTTGCGGTTGGCCACCGCATTTAGGAGCGACGACTTGCCCACATTGGAGCGCCCTACCAACGCCACCTCGCAGCGGGACTCGGGCAACTGGCTGGCATCGCTGGCCGACCGCAGAAAATGCAGGGCCAGCGGCTTGGACATTCTCAAAGGCTACCGGCCCCTTCGTCGGGCCTAGTTGAGGTTTGCCAGCGGCTAGCTGTTCAAAACCTCGATGTCGAGGAGGTCGCCGAAGCGCTCGAGGGCGGCGGCTCGGCGGGTGGGGATGTGCTCGGTGGGGGGGCCGTCCACCGCGGCGTACTCCTTGAGGGTGCGGCGGGCGATGGACACCTTGTGCACCTCATCGGCACCGTCCACCAGCCGGGAGGCTCGGGCGTTGCGGTACATCTCCTCGAGGGGCATGTCGGCGGAGTAGCCCAGAGCGCCGTGGACCTGGATGGACCGGTCGATGGCGTTGTACAGCATCTTGGTGCCGTACACCTTGATCATGGCGATCTCGGTGCGCGACGCCGATGAGCCGTGCTTGTCCATGTGCCAGGCGGCGTGCAGGCACAGCAGCCGGGCCGAGGCGATGTCGATGCGGGTCTCGGCGATGAAGTCCTGCACCATCTGCTTCTCGGCCAGAAGGCTCCCGTGGGCGTACCGGGACAGGGCCCGCTCGCACATCATGTCCAGCGCCCGCTGCGACTGGCCGATCCAGCGCATGGCGTGGTGGATGCGGCCGGGCCCGAGGCGCTTTTGGGCCAGCACGAACCCGTCGCCGGGATTGCCGATCAGGTTCTCGGCGGGCACCCGCACGTCTCGGTAGACCACCTCGGAGTGGCCCATGGGGTGGCGGGCGAACTGGCCCGGGTAGGGGTGGTGCATGTTGGGCACGTCCCGCACGATCTCCAGGCCGGGGGTGTCGGTGGGCACCACGATCATGGACGACCCCTGGTAGGGGTGGACGTCGGGGTTGGTCACCACCATGGCGATCAGGAAATCGGCCCCCGACCCGCCGGAGGTGAACCACTTGTGGCCGTTGATCACCCAGGTGTCGCCGTCGCGCACCGCTTTGGTCTCCAACAAGGTGGGGTCGGAGCCGGCGGTGTCGGGCTCGGTCATGGAGAACCCCGAGCGCAGCTCGCCGGCCAAAAGCGGCTCCATCCAGCGCTTCTTCTGCTCCTCGTTGCCGCCGATGGCCAACAGCTCGGCGTTGCCCGAGTCGGGGGCGTTGTTGCCGAAGATGGCCGGCGCGATCGACGACCGGCCCAGAATCTCGTGCATCAACCCCAGCTTCACTTGGCCGAAGCCCTGGCCTCCCAGCTCGGGGTCGAGATGGCAGGCCCACAGCCCCCGGTCCTTCACCTGCTGCTTCAGGGGCGCGGTCAGGGCATTCCACTGGTCGTCGGTCACCTCCAGATCGATGGTCTCCAGCGGCAGGATGTGCTCGTCCAGGAATGCCCGGGTCCAATCCAGTTGCTCCTGGAACTCGGGCTCGGTCTCAAAATCCCAGGCCATGGTGCTGTTTCTTTCGGTTGGAGATGAGGGCTCGCCGGTCGGCTAAACGGCCAGCTGCGACAGGCCGGCGCCGTTGTCGCACATGATGCGGCGGATGTCGTCGTCGCTGAACCCGTCGAGGTCGTCCACGAACGACACCGGGTCGGCCAGGCCCTCGGCGTGGGGGAAGTCGGAGCCGAACAGCATGTGGTCGGTGCCGATCAGCCCGGCCAGCTCGTGCAGGTCGTCCTCGTAGTAGGGCGACACCCACACCTGGTTGCGGAACGTCTCCACCGGGTCCTCGTCGAAGGCATAGCGGTGCTGGCCGTAGGTCTTGGCCAGCTTCTGGATGAGGGGCCGCACCCAATAGGAGCCGGTCTCGATGGTGGCCACCCGCAGGTTGGGGAACCGCACCAGCACCCCGTCGGCCAGAAGCGAGGCCATGGTGTCGCTGATGGGGGAGTGCGACAGCAGGCTCTGGAGGGGGTTGTAGCGGAAGGCCTCGGTCTCGGTGCCGAGCCCCCAGCGGTGGTTCATGAACGAGTAGCCCGAGTCGCCGGAGTGGAAGGCCACGCACACGCCGTGGTCGTTGAGGTACTGCCACACCGGGTCGTGGTCGGGATGGCCCAGCGAGCGGTAGTTGCCGTGGCCGTCGGGCACCGAGGTGGCCCTGAAGTTCACCAGCCGCAGACCCCGGCCGATGGCCCACTCCAGCTCGCCCAGCGCCCAGTCCACGTCAACCAGGCTCAGGTACAGGGCGGTGAAAAGGCGCTCCTGGTAGGAGAAGCCCCAGTCTTCGTCGAGCCAGCGGTTGAACGCCCCGAACGCCGCGGTGATGGCCCCGAGGTCGTCTTCCAGGCAGGCCTCCATGCCCACGCCCAGGGTGGGGAACATGAAGCAGCCGCCCAGGCCCTGGGAGTCCATGAGAGCCAGGCGGGCGTCGCGGTTGCGGTAGGCGGGGCTGATGGGGTCGAGCTCGCCGAAGGCCTCCCGCATGTCGCTGGCCGAGGTCTTGGCCCGGAAGTACTCGTCGAGGATGCCGGGCTTGGCCACCGGGTCGAAGGTGGGGTTGGGGATGAACCGGTTGATCCGACCGGCCACGATCAGCCGCTGCTTGCCCCCGATGTCGGCCCATTGCATGCAGCGCTTGGCCATCTTGGGGTCGATGTGACGGGTGAAGGCGTCGGTGGCCTCGTAGTAGTGGTTGTCGGCGTCGAAGGCGAGATATCCGAGCTCAGTCATGGCTCTATTCTGGCTTGTTTGCTCGGCAATCGACCACCGGCGGAACCGTGTCGGGCCGTTTTTCAGCAGACCACCACGATGCGACCGGTGGTGAGGCGGTCTTCCATCTGCTCAAGGGCGGCGGGCAGCTCCTCGAAGGGCACGGTGCCGCCCACCAGCGGGGCGATCCGCCCCTCGGACAGCCGCTCGCAGAGCTCTTCGTGGATCCGGTCGCCCAGTGATCGGGGGTTGATGTTGAACCCGGCCATGCCGCCGTAGAGCGCCGGGTTGCTGCTGTAGGCCAAGAGAACCCCTCCGATCGAAACTTGGGAGAAGCACAACAGCCTCGGGGGAAGGCCGACGGCGTCCTCGGCCTCGATCTTGCTGGCGAAGCCGATGATCATCAGCCGCCCGCCCCGAGTCATGCACCGTATAGAGGCTTCGGTAACTTCGCCCCCCACGCCGTCGAACACCAGATCGACGCCAGCTCCACCGGTGATGTCCCGTACCTCAGTGGCGAAGTCTCCGTCCCGGTAGTTCACCGCGGCTTCGGCCCCTAGGGAGCGCACAAACTCGCACTTGTCCTCGCTGCCCGCGGTGCCGATCACCCGGGCCCCGGCGTCCACGGCCAGCTGCACCGCGGCCGAGCCCACCCCGCCAGCGGCGGCGTGGATCAGCACCCACTCTCCCGGCTGGACCTGGCCCCGCTCGTGCAAGCCCAGCCATGACAGGTGGAAGGGGAAGAAGAATGCGGCCGCCTCGGTGTCGTCCAGCGACTCGGGAGCGTCGAACACCATGTCGGGCTGGCAGATCACCTTGTCGGCGTAGCCCCCGAAGGCGCTCTCGGCGGTGGCATGAACCCGGCGCCCGAGCCACTCCTCGGCCCCATCTCCCACGGCGTCAACCGTGCCCAGCACCTCCATCCCCAGGGTGTAGGGGAGGTCGGGGTTCACGGTGCGGTAGCGCCCGTGGCAGCCGTCGATCTCGTTGAAGTTCAGCACCGTCCGAGTGGGCGCCACCCGGATCTTTCCCGTCTCCGGCACCGGCTCGTCAATGTCGTCCAGCCGCAGCGCCTCCGACGGCCTCCCATATTGATGTACACGCCAAGCTCGCACGGCAGCGCAGCTTACCGACGTGGAGGCGAAGGTCTACTTTCTGGATGGGGCCCAGCTGAAGGTTCGCATCGCGATGGCAATGGCACCGATACCCCAGATAGCCAGCACCAACGAGGCTCCGAGGGGTATGCCGTCAGCTATCGGGTCGTAGGCCGCAACCAAGAACTCGACGAGGGCTTGGACGGGGAAGAGGGACACAAGAGTCTCCAGCCAACCGGGGATGTTGATGCTTGGGTCGAAGACGCCGGAGACCAGCGCAAGGGGGAGATAGGTGGCGTGAGTGATGGGTCCAGCGGCGTCGGCATGGGAGATGGCCGAACTGAGTGCGAGGCCGAGAGCGGCGAAACAAATGATGCCGAGAACGAGGCCGAGCGCGAGTGCCAATGATCCTTCTGCTCGGGGCGATACACCAAAGGCGATGAGTCCCAGGAGGAGGGTTGCGGCACTGGCCAACAGTGTGGTGACCAAAGTGCTGAGGAGTTGCGCCATTAGATACGCCCGCGGATCGAGTGGCGTGGTCCGAATTCTCTTCAAGACTCCGTCTGCTCTAAGAACGGCTAGACGGGAGGCCAGATTGGCATAGGCAGAGACGATCACCGCGAAAGCGAGCACTCCGGGCACCACCAGATCGATGGCGTTGATATCCGTTCGATCACCGATCTCGTCGCCCGAGTTGACGGCGCCGAGCAACGCCAGCAGCAAGAGCGGGAGCATAAATGTGAAGAAGGCATAGTCGGGATTCCGCCAGAAAGCGCGCTGTTCCAGCTTCGCTTGGCGGCCCAATCGGGCGAGGAGCGTCGTCATCGTGATGCCGGCCTCGTCGGGTCCGGTTGCCTTTCGACCAGCGCGAGGTAGGCCTGCTCAAGGCTGGGCGGCTGAACTCGAAGGGTGGCGTAGATGCGCTGCGACGCGTGCTCGTCGAGCGTCTCTAGTCGACGAACAAGGGTGCGGACATCGTCGATCTGTCCTTCCACGACCTCCTCGATTGCAGCAAGCCCAGGGAATTCGCGAGCAAGCCGCTCGGCTTCTTTGGCTGGCGCCTGAAATGAGACCGTGACCCCCAGACTGGCCAGTTGGGCCAGTTCCTGAGTGCTGCCGATCGCACCGGTAGCGCCGTCTAGGAGCACCGCGATCCGGTCAGCAAGGCGCTCGGCCTCGTCCAGATAGTGGGTGGTGAGCAAGATGGTCTTGCCCAGGTCGCGCAGATCCGCGATCGCCTGCCAACATCGCGCCCGTGCCTCAGGGTCGAAGCCAGTGGTCGGCTCGTCGAGGAAGATGACTTCCGGATCCCCGCAAACGGCCAATGCGAAGTCAAGTCGGCGGCGCTGTCCGCCGGAGAGCTTGCGAACCAACTTCGTCTCGTCGCTGCGGAGGCCGACGAGATCGAGAATGTCGCCGTAGGGCAGCGGTTCGTCATAGTAAGACCGCCAGGTGTCGATCATCTCGCCCACGCGAAAGAACTTGGGGAATCCACTTTCCTGAAGCACAACCCCGACGCGTCGGCGGAGAGTGTCGCCAGAAGTGAGCGGGTCGTGCTCGAGGACCCGGACAGTTCCAGCGTCGGGTGTGAGGAACCCCTCAAGAATCTCCAGAGTGGTGGTCTTCCCAGCGCCATTCGGGCCAAGCAGGCAGAAGATCTCCCCCTGCTCGATTGAGAATGAGAGCTCTCGCAAAACCGACTGGGTACCAAATGACTTTGAGACGCGGTCAACCTCGACCACCGTCGTCACAAACACGCTCCTAGCGCGGCCTCGATCATTTGCCGGCCGTCATTTGAATGCGTCATTGCCAATTGCGCTATCTCCCAATTTGTATGGTCATACAGGCTCGTAGCGCCTGACGTCGATCTCGCTGGCCCGGGCTCGCATGAGGGCGGCGTCATACCAGGCCTGCATCCGCAGAAGCATCTCCATGCTTACATCAAAGGCTTTCTCAATCCGTAATGCCATTTCTGGCGAAAGGGCGGCGTGGCCGTTTAGCAGGTCGGAGAGCGTTGCTCGGCGAACCCCCAATACTTCGGCCGCCTGCGTAACGCTCAAACTGAGTTCCTCGATGATCTCAGTGCGAACGAAGTCGCCTGGATGCGAAGGGGTCATGTTGATCTCGATCTCATTCGGTGCCATTAGTGGTAGTCCTCCAAATCCAATCGGTCGATAAAACCGTCCTCTTCTTCAAATGTGATGCGCCAGTTGCTTGATACTGAGATGCTCCATTGTTTCTGTCGATCTCCTGAAAGCCTGTGTACCCGCCATCCCCGAGGGGCATTGGCCGCGAAGTCGTCCATGCTGCCAGCCAAGATCAGCGCGGTGAGGATTTTGCGCACTCGATCGATTAGATCTTGTGGCAGGAAACGGGGGTTGTCGTAGCTGAGCAGCTGGCGCAACCCGCGGTGGCGGACGGAACGAACTTTCACCCATTGAGTGTACGGTATCACCGTTCGGTTTCCTGTCGGGGCAAAGTTGGCCGATATCAAGGGCGGTAGGGTCGCTGGGTGGCTGATCGACCGGGGTTTCGGGCTTCGACTCGGGCCCTGCGGTTGCGCAACTTCCGGTTGTTCTGGTTCGGGGCTCTGGTGTCCAACACCGGGACGTGGATGCAGATCCTGGTGCTGGCCTATGTGATCGAGAAGATCACCGAGCGAGGGGTGTGGGTCGGGCTGGTGACGATCACCCAGATGCTGTTGACCGTGTTCACCAACCTGTGGGCCGGGCCGCTGGCCGACCGGGTGCCCCGCCGCAGCATCATCCTGGTGACCCAGAGCCTGCTGTGCGTGGGGGCCTTCGGGTTTGCCGCCCTGTGGGGGGTGGGGGTGCGCTCGCCGGTGATCTACATGCTGTTGGCCTGGGGTTACGGCATTCTCAACGGCTTCATGCTGCCCGCTTGGCAGGCGTTCATCTCTGAGCTGGTGCCCAAAGAGCTGTTGTTGAACGCGGTCACCCTCAACTCCACTCAATTCCAGGCCACCCGGGCGGTGGGGCCGGCTCTGGGCGGAGTGCTGCTGGGATTCTTCGGGCCGGGCTGGGTGTTCTTCGCCAACGGGGTCTCTTTCTTTGCGGTGCTGTTTACCGTGGTGCTCATCCAGGTGCCCCGGCTGCTGCCCGATGATCCGCCCCCCATCAGGGTGTTCGCCGATCTGCGGGAGGTGCTGGCCTACTGGAGAACCCAGCCGGGAATCCAGCGGGCATTCAAGACGGTGCTCATCACCGCCGTTTGCGCCCAGCCCCTCATCTTTCTGATCGTGGTGTTCGCCGAAGAGGAGTTCAACACCACCGGGTGGCAACTGGGCCTGTTGGCCGCCGGCACCGGTATCGGATCGGTGATCTTCTTCCCGCTGGTGGCCGGGAGGGGGCAGTTCACCGCCCGGTCCCGGCTGCTGGCCATCGGGCTGAGCGCCTACGGCCTGGCGCTGGCCGGGTTCGGCCTCGCCCCGTGGTACGCCATGGCCATCGTGTTCCTGCTCTTCCTCGGCGGCTGCCACCTCGCCACTGCCTCCACGCTCAACACCGTCATCCAACTCCAAGTAGAGGAATCCATGCGGGGACGGATCATCGCCCTGTACCTGATGGCGATCAACCTGGCCATCGGTGCCGGCACCATGGTCCAAGGGGCGCTGTTCGACTGGATCGGCCCCCGAATCACGGTGTCGATCAGCGCGGCAACCATCGTGGTGCTGGCCGCCTGGCTGGTGAGCACCCGTCGATTCGCCTCCATGGATGTGGGCACCGCGGCCACCTGACCCGCAGGCGCTCGCGGCGGGGGAGTACCGTCGTTTGCGTGCGAGTGCTGGTGGTGTCTCACTCCAAGACCGGGGGCACCAAGGCCATGACTGACGCGGTGGTGACAGGGGCCAGCCATCCTGATGTCGACGGGATGGAGGTGGTTCAGGTGGCCGCGCTGGAAGCCTCCGCCAACGATGTGATGGCCGCCGACGGCTACCTGCTGGGCACCCCGGAGAACTTCGGCTACATGAGCGGCGCGCTCAAGCACTTCTTCGACACCGTCTATTACGACTGCTTGGACCACACCCGGGGGCGGCCCTACGGGCTGTTCGTGCGGGCCGGCAACGACGGCACCGGCGCGGTGCGGGCAGTGGACCCCCTGGTGACCGGGCTGGGGTGGAAGGCGGTGGCCCCGCCGGTGGTGGCCACCGGCGAGCTGACTGACGCCCATCTGGAGGCCTGCCGGGAGCTGGGCATGACCCTGGCCGCCGGCTTGGAACTGGGCATCTACTGAGCGCTCCGGTCCAATGGGCCCGAGCGCGTTCAGCCCGCATGGGGTCGGCCGGCGAGCGGTTCGTAAGATCGGGCCATGAGCAGCTTGTTCGACCTGACAGGGAAGGTGGCGCTGGTTACCGGGGGCACCAAGGGCATCGGCCGGTCCATTGCCAAGGGCTATGCCATGGCCGGCGCCGACGTGGTGATTACCGGGCGGCGCCAGGAGGGCTGCGACGAAGCCGCCGCTGAGCTGAATGATGAGTTGGGCGGCCAATCGGTGCGGGGCATCGCCTGCCACATGGGAGAGTGGGACCAGATCGACGCGCTGGTCGAGCGGGTATACGGCGAGTTGGGCCAGATCGACGTGCTGGTCAACAACGCTGGCATCAACCCCGCGCCGGTCACAGTGTCCGACTGCACCGAGGCCTACTTCGACAAGGTGTACGCGGTAAATGTGAAGGGGCCGATCCGCCTGGCCGGTTTGGTGGCCCCCCGCATGGGTGAGGCCGGCGGAGGATCGATCATCAACGTGACCACGATGGGGGCTTACGGCGGCGGGCCGGGAGTGGGGATCTACACCTCCAGCAAAGCGGCGCTGCACAACCTCACCCGGGCCATGGCTGGCGAGTGGGCCGGGCTCAACGTGCGGGTCAACTCCCTGGTGCCGGGGCCGTTCATGTCGGAGATGATGAAGGGATCGATGCGGTTCGACCCCGAATTTCCTGAGAGATCAGGGAAGGCCACCATGATGAAGCGAGTAGCCGACTGCGACGAGATCATCGGCCTGGCCCTGTACCTCGCGTCCGACGCCTCGTCGTACGCCACCGGCCACGACTACAAGATCGCCGGTGGGATGTGAGGCGCAGCCCCTCAAAACCCGGCGGCTAGACGGGTGATCTGAGCCTCCTGCGAATGGGACTGGGGTCCTGCTGCCGGTCGAGCGGCTCGCACCGCGGCAACTGCTTGATCAAGGTCCATTCCCCGGGAGGTCAGCACTGAGATGCACACGATCCCGGCCCTGCCGTAGCCAGCGCCGCAGTGGACCAACACTCCGGTTCCCTGGTCGAGGTGCTCGTTAATGTCGTCCACCAACTCCCGAATGATTTCGTCCCCGGTGACGCCTTGATCGACCATCGGCACGTGTATGGCCTGGTAGGGGGCGGGGTCGGCCAACCAAGCGGGATAGTCGGGATAGCGCATGGCAATCTCCGCGTCGGTGAGCAGACACACCATCACCTCGGCCCCCACATCCTCCAGCGCCGCCGCTGGATCAGGCCCGGTCACGGCAAAGGCTGTCGCATGGAGATTCCCATCAGCGCCCGGCACTGGAACCCGGTGAATCCCTCCCGCCATCTGATACCGCGCCGCCCCCACCTGCACCCCGCCACCCTACTGTTCGACTTTCGGAGGGCTTGTGGTGGAAGCCAGCCGAGCGGGTGGGGGATGCTGGGGGGATGGACGACTTCTCCGGGAAGGTGGCGCTGGTGATGGGGGCGGCGTGTCCACCGGAGATCGGGCGGGCCGTGGCGGTGCGGCTGGCTCAAGCTGGGGCCGACGTGGCCTGCGCTGACCGAGTGGAGATCGGTCAGCCAGATACCGCTTGTGCATCTCCGGAGGCTCTGGACGCCACAGTGGAGGCGGTGAGGACTGAGGGGCAGGCGGCACTGCGGTTGGAAGCCGATGTGTCCGACGCCTCCCAAGTGAACGAAACGGTCGGGCGCTGTGTCAGCGAGTTGGGGAGGCTCGATCTGGTGGTCAACGTGGCCGGAGGACTCGGGCCTGAGATGGGATGGGCGCCTCTGTTGGAGCTGAGCGAGGCGTCGTGGCGGCGGTCCACTGATGTAAACCTGACCGGGGCGTTCCTGGTGGCCCAGGCCGCGGCCCGCCAGATGGTTGAGCAGGGTGACGGAGGATCGATAGTGCTGCTGTCGTCGTATGCCACTGTGGCCGCGGCCACCGGCACTTCGGCGTTTGCCGCGGCCAAGGCCGGGGTAGACCGGCTGGTCGCTGCGCTGGCCATGGAGTTGGCTCCCCACCAGATCAGAGTCAATGGCGTGCGACCGCTAGGAGTCGATCCCGACGCAACTGCGAGCGGCCATCCCTATCTGGAGCAAACCGTGGCGCAGTCTGGCGGCGACCGCAGCAAGTGGGTGCGCTCCAAGATCGCCCTCGAACGCTTGCAACACCCCGACGAGACCGCCGCGGTCATCGCCTTCCTGCTCTCCGACGAGGCCTCATTCATCACCGGCGAGTGCATCACCGTCGCCGGCGGCTCTCGCTGGTAGTCAATTGTCGAGCAGTTCGGCGGTCTCTAGGAGGGGGGCGTCGGCAAGGGCGACTTGAACGTCCACCTGGACGGCGCAGGCGGGGCAGTACAGGCGGCGGATCTCGAAGCGGCCGGCGCCGGGGCGGGCTGAGGGCCAGGGGGTGCGTTCGTCCACTGAAGAGCGGGACACAGTCAGCAGGCTGACCAACGGCTCGGTGGTGGGGCCGTGGTCGTGGCCGCAGCGACGGCATAGGTAGTGGCCGTCGGCCAAGACCACTGTGGAACTGAGCCGTCGGCCGGCGGGTGGAGATTCCAGAGGCGGGGCGGGTTCTCGTCCGATGCGCTCCTGCCGGCGGGATGCTCGCAATTCTTCGGTGGCCGCCTCGTCACCGATCACCACGCCGAAGTCACGCGCAGCACCGGCTTCGGTAACCAGGCCTTCGGCCATGTCGTGCTCTACTGCAATGGGGTCGCGATCCAGGGGGTCGCCCACCCCGCCTCCGCCGCCGCACAAGTTGGCGTACACGTCGCCTAGGGCCAGCTCGCCCACTTGCTTGGGGGGAGGCACCTCCATTGCGCCGTCGGACCGCTCGTACACCCCGGTGTGCTGCATGCCGGGCTCTCCGCCGACCACTCCAGCGGCGGTGGGGGGCTGCTGGCCATGAGCGAACACCGTGGAGGTCACCGTCCCGGCGGCTCGGTGGAGTTGGTAGGCGTGCTCAACACCCACCCCGCCTCGCCACTGGCCGGGGCCGCCCGAGTCGGGCCGCTCCCGGCGGTAGCGGTAGAGCACCGGGTAGTGCTGCTCGTTGGTCTCGATATTGGTACACAGCCCGGCTGGGGAGGTCAGATAGCCGCCGGTGTCGGAGCCGTCGCCGCCCCAGCGGGCGCCAGATCCGCCGGGAAGGCCGTCGAGGAGCATGGCGGAGAAGTCCCGCCCGTCGTCGAAGGCTCCCGAGATGGTCTGGGTGAACGACCCCGAAACGCACGACGCCAAGATTTGGCTGTGAACATCGGGGTCGTCAGAGGCGTCGAACATCCGGCTGAGGCAGACGTTTACCGCGGTGCGTACCTCCTGGCCGGCAGCGGTCACCCCCATTGACATGCCTGCGGGCCAAAGGCAGTCGACGACGGTGCCTGGCGTGGTGTCAACCTCCATGACCCGCCAGAACCCGGCTGGCGTCCACGGAAGGCCGTAGCCCAGCACGGTCATCACCGCGGCCATGGCGTAGCTGGAGGTGATGGCCCGACTGGTGTTGATCAGCGCCGGGGCCTGGGGGCTGGCGTCGGTGAAGTCCAGATGCAGGGAGTCGCCCCGCTTGGTCATGGTCAGGCCGATCTCATACACCAGGTCGTCGATGCCGTCGTGCTCCACGAGGCCCCGGTGGCGCCATCGCCCATCGGGCAGCGACGCCAGCCGCGCTCGCACCGCGGCCTCGGTGCGGTCGATAAGCCCTTCGAGCACCCCGGTCACCGTTTCGGTCCCGTAGCGGTCGCACAGCCCGTTGAGTCGGCGGGCCACCACCCGGTTGGCCTCGATCTGGCCCAGTAGGTCGAGCCGGTTCAGCTCCGGGGTGCGGGACCGGCCCAGGTACTCCTGCTCCACGTCGGCCAGCAGTTCCCCGCCCTCCACGATCCGGGTAGGGGCCATGGGCACCGCCTCCTCATAGATGGACGTCGCCCCCACGGTGATCGACCCGGGCACAGGGCCGCCGACATCGTTCTGGTGGACGCACGACCCGCACCAGGCGATCAGCCGATCCTCCCGGAACACGGGGGCCACCACCATCACATCGGGCTGATGGGGAGCGCCCACATAGGTGTCGTTGGTGATGAACATGTCGCCGGAGCCGATGCCGGGATCGTCGCCGAATTGCTCGATGACGTAGCGCACCACCTGACCCAGTGCCGCAGCGTGAACCAGCACATACGGTCCGGCCAGCGCCACCTCGCCGCCTGCGGTCAAGATGCCGGAGTTGAAGTCGTTGCCCTCGGTGGCGATGGGCGACCCCGATACGGCCACGATGGCGTCCACCGCCTCGTCATTGATGGCCCACAGCCGATTGCGCAGCACTTCAAACAGCGCCGCGTCGAGCGGGGGTGTGGTTCCGGGGGCATGCCGGTCCGAACTCATGATGGCGGACCGGGAAACAGGTGGGTGTGGCTCTCGGCGTCGACCTCGGCCCGGTCGCCGGGGCGCAGCACGATGGTGGTGGACGGGTGGTCGATGAACGCCGGACCCTCCAGGAGGGTGCCTGGCACCAGCCGTGGACCGTCGTATACCCGACAGGATGCGAATTGACGGTCGAACCAGGCGTCCCGACGTCCAATGGCTGGCGGTTCCGATGTCGAATCATCCAGCACAGCCGGCTCAGGCGCCGGCCGTTTGCCGCGGGCCGCGCCCAATGCGGAGAACACTGAAGCGGCTGAGGGAACCACCACCTCGGCTACTCCTACCTCGGCGGCGTATCGGGTGGCGTACTGGGGGGCGGCCCCGCCGTAGGCCAGCATGGTGAACCCGGCAGGATCGTGGCCCCGCTGGACAGTCACACGGCGAATCAGGTCGGCCATTTGAGAGCAGGCCACTCCCACCACTGCGTCGGCGGCTTCGGGCTCCGACAGTCCCAGTGGAGCGGCCACGGCATCCTCCAAGGCGCGCTCCGCCGCCCCGTGGTCCAGCTCCAGCACCTGGCCCAGTCCACCGAGATAGCCTAGGGTCACGGCGGCATCGGTCAGGGTAGGGGCGGTACCTCCCCGGCGGTAGCACGCCGGGCCGGGCTGGGCGCCGGCTGAATGGGGCCCCACCCGCAAGCTGCCCAGCACCGGGTCGATCCAGGCCAGCGACCCGCCGCCGGTGCCGATCGACACCACCTCCACCATCGGATGGGCCAGGGCCCAGCGCCCGATCATGGGGCGTGTCGCCATGGTGGCTTCACCGCCGGTGATCAGGCCGACGTCGAAGCTGGTGCCACCCACATCGGTGGCAATGGCCTCGCTTCGGCCCAATTGTTGGACCAGTTCGGCTGAAGCCAACAGCCCGGCAACCGGCCCCGATCCCAGGGTCTCCACCGCCCGGAGGCCACCGTCGGCATCACAGGTGCTGCCACTGGACTGCATGACGTGCAGGTGTCCGGCGAATCCCCGTTCGGCCAAGGCATGGGCCAGGGTGCGAATCTCTTCAGCCACGAGCGGGGCCGTGCTGGCGTCGAGCACTGTGGTCATTGTCCGCTCGTACTCGCCGATCCGGGGCACTGCCGACGACAGCGACACGTGAGCGCCGGGGTGGATCTGGGCGATCAGCTCGGCGATGCGGACCTCATGGCGGGGGTCGGCCACCGACCACAGCAGGCTGACGGCGTAGCTGGTCACCCCGTCGTCCCGCAGCGCCTTGATGACGGCAACCGCGGCGGCCTCATCCAGCGGGCGAACCACCTCGCCGTGGCCGTCGATCCGCTCGGGAACCCCCACGATTCGCTGGCGGCTCAACAGCAGCGGGGGCTTGGCCCAGCAGACGGCCTCGGTGGCCTCAGCGGGGGACAAGCCGGCCACCTTGGCTGCCCGGGCCACCGGCAAAGTGGCTTCGAATCCCTCGGTGGTGATCAGGCCGATGGGTGCTCCCGTGCCGGTCAAAAGGGCGTTGAGACCAACGGTGGTGGCATAGCCGATGGATTCGGCCCGTCCGAGCAAGTTGGCCAGCGGCTGGTCCGTCTCGGCTGCGGCCGCCTCGACTGCGGCCAGGGCGCCTGCGGTCAGATCGCCGGAGGTGGAGAGCGCCTTGCCTACGCCCACCCTGGCAGCTCCATCGGGGTCAGGGGCCACCACCACGGCGTCGGTGAACGTTCCCCCGGTGTCGATGCCGATGCGCACAGCCCCGAGAGGCAGAGGAGTCAGGCTGAGCGCAACCTCAGCGGTTGACGCCCTGGTTCCGGGTGGTGAACCTGGCCAGGTCGCGGTCTTTGCCCTGGTGGCGGCCCTTGTCCAACGATTGAACCGAGATGTCGTGGTCGGCGGCGGAGGCCCGCAGCGCCCCCACCGTGCAGTCGGCCCGGTCCCGGTGGGCGAACGGGTCGTACTGGTACCACTCCATCGCGTTGAGGTGGGTGATCTTGTCCACCTCGTCGTCGGGCACACCGGTCAGCGTCTCGTCCAACATCTCGGGGGCGTTGGGCCAGGTGGAGTCGCTGTGGGGATAGTCCATCTCCCAGCAGATGTTGTCGATACCGATCTCGTGGCGCAGCGCCACCCCCACCGGATCGTTGATGAAGCAGGTCAGGAAGTTCCGCCGGAACACCTCGCTGGGCAGCAGGTTGTCGAAATCCTGGCCGGTCCACAGGTGGTGCATGTCGTAGGTGCGGTCGGCCCGGTCCATGAAGTAGGGGATCCACCCAGTGCCGCCCTCCGACAGGGCGATCTTCAGGTCGGGGAAGCGGCGGGGGATGGGCGACCACAGGAGGTCGGCGGCCGCCTGGCTGATGTTCATGGGCTGGAGCTGGATCATCACGTCCATGGGGGCGTCGGGGGCGGTGATCACCATCTCTCCCGAAGAGCCCAAGTGGATGGAGCACACACTGCCGGTGTCGCTGAACGCCTGCCACAGCGGGTCCCAGTAGTCGCTGTGGAAGCTGGGCTCGCCCAGCTTGGCCGGGTTCTCGGTGAAGGTCATGGAGTGGCAGCCCAGTTCAGCCACCCGGCGTACCTCGGCGGCGCATTCCTCGGCGCTCCAGATCATGGGCAGCGCCATGGGGATGAACCGGCCCGGGTAGGCCCCGGCCCACTCGTGGATGTGCCAGTCGTTGTAGGCCCGGATCAGGTCGGCGGCGAACTCCTTGTCGGGGTGGTTGGCGAACAGCCGGCCGGCGAAGCCGGGAAACGACGGGAAGCACATCGAGCCCAGTACCCCGGCGGCGTCCATGTCCTTGACTCGGTCGTGGACGTTGTAGCAGCCGGGGCGCATCTCATCGAAGGCAGTGGGCTCGATGCCGTACTCCTCCTTGGGCCGCCCGGCCACCGCGTTCAGGCCCACATTGGGGATGATGGCGCCGTTGAACGACCACACGTCATCGCCCGACTCGGTGTGGATCACCCGAGGGGCTTCATCCCGCCATCTCTCCGGGAGATGGTTGTCGAACATGTCGGGCGGCTCGCACAGGTGATCGTCCACGCTCACCATGATCATGTCGTTCAAGTTCACAGCGCCCTCCGTCAGATTTCGTCGCTCGCCGGTGTGACCCCAACGATACTTGGCGCAGTAATATTCGCCAGCCGAGCTATCCCCCAGAAGCCCCAGGAGGCCCCAAATGTCGAACCCCATGAGCTACGAAGGCCGCAACGTCGTGGTCACTGGCGCCTATTCCGGCGTGGGTGCCGCGCTGGTCGAACTACTGGACGATCTCGGAGCAGCGTCGATCACCGCGCTGGACATCAAGGAACCAGAAGGCCCTATCACCTGCTACATCCCCACCAACATGGGCGACCCGGTGGCGGTGGACGAAGCCGCCGCGGCCATCGACGCCCCAGTACACGTGCTGTTCAACAACGCCGGAATCGCGGCCACCTTCTCCCCCGAAGACGTGATGAAGGTCAACACCCTGGGGCTCATGCGCCTGACCGACGCCTTGCTGCCCAAGATTCCCGCGGGGGGAGCGGTGGTCAACACCGCCTCCATAGCGGGGATGAACTGGCCGGCCCACCAGGCCGAGATCACCGAGCTGTTGTCAATCGACGACTGGGACAAGGCAGTGGCCTGGGTGGAGGAGCACCCCGAGGTGGTGTCCGACGGCTACATGTTCTCCAAGGAGTGCGTGCAGATCTTCACCATGCAGGCCGCCAAGGGGATGCTGTCCAACGGCGTGCGCATCGCCAGCGCCTGCCCGGCCCCCATCGACACCCCGCTCCTGCCCGACTTCAAGAAGACCATGGGCGAGGAGATGATCGACTGGACGGCAGCCCAATCCGGAGGCCGCTACGTGACCGCGGCTGAGGTGGCCAACCTGCTGGCCTATCTGGGGTCGGACGCGGCGTCGTTCGTGTCGGGAGTTAACGTGAACATCGACAACGCCTTCCAAGGCTCGATGATCACCGGCCAGGTGGACTTCGGCGAGTTGGCCGGATAGCCGGCTAGATCGCGGCCCCTAGACAGCAGCGGCCAGCCGGGCTTGGAGTTCGGCGGCGTAGGCCGCAACCTGATCGGCCACGTCGCCGAGCACATTGGCTTCGAGGCCCTCGGCCAGTTCGGGTGCCCCGGCCTGGACCAGCATGGGTGCGATCTCGCCCGTGCGGATCTTGCCCACCGCCCAATCGGCAATGGGGCCGTGGGCGGTCTCGTCGAAGGGGATGATGTGGTTCCGCCCGCCGCCCAGGTGGTTGTAGTGGTAGTGGGGGGCGTCCTCGAACAGGTCGAAGCGCAGATACTCCCACTGGCCGTCGGCGTCGAACACGTGCAGAGACACCCCGCGGTCTTCAATGCCCAGCGGCGCCGTGCGCCGAAGTTCCTCGATGTAGGCCTCGTCTCCTCCGTAGTACTCCATCAGGGCCTCGGGGTTGAGGTCGCGGTACTCCACCCCGATCTTGATCACCCCGGCGGGGAAATAGGTGGTATGGGCGTCGTCGGGCCGCATGGGGGGCATCTCGTAGACGTGGCCGATCTCCATGGCGGCCAGCCTAGTGCCGGGTCGGTTCTGCCTCTAGGTGCAAGGTGCTCGCTCACTACCATCAATTTTCCATGGCCCAGCGTCGAGTCGACTTGGAGGAGTTCTTCCACCCTGATGGGGTGGCGGTGATTGGCGGGGTCGACCGCACCCAAACCGAGGATGCGCTGCGAGCCGCGATGGATGTCCGGTGGGGGCAGGGAAACTGGAATCTGGTCAATCCCAAAGGCGGATCGATTGGATCGGTGCCGATTTACGAGACTGTGGCCGAGGTGCCCCAGCCGGTTGCGCTTGCCGTGATCTCCACGCCGCCGGCGGTGTGCGCATCAATAGTTGATCAGTGCGGCGCGGCCGGGATCCGCTACGCCCTGGTGTTCTCGTCGGGATTCAGCGAGGTCGGCCCCGAGGGGGCCAAGCTGGAGGCCGAACTGGGGGAGGCGGGCCGTCGCAACGGTATCCGCATCTTCGGCCCCAATACCAATACCAACGCCTTCGAGCCCGTGCCCGAGATCCCCGGGTTGCGGGGGGGCAAGATCGGGGTGGTCACCCAGTCGGGCCACAACGGGCGGCCCATCATTCAGGGGGTGCACTTCGGCATTGGATTCAGTCGCCAGGTGCCGTGCGGCAACGAGGTGGACCTCGAAGTGAGCGACTTCATCGAGTACTTCGCCTACGACGACGACACCGCGGTGATTGCCGGATACATCGAGGGCTTCCGCTCGGCCGAAAAGCTGCGCACCGCACTGGAGGCGGCCAACGCACAGCACAAGCCGATGGTGATCTTGAAGATCGGCTCCACCGACGCCGGGTCGCGCATGGCGTCGTCGCACACCGGCCACCTCACCGGATCAGACGAGGTGATCGACGGACTGTTCGAGCAGTACGGGGTGGTGCGTGTGCGCGACCTGGACGAGTTGCTGGAAACGGCTGCCCTTTTCGCCAAGCTGGGCCCAGGAGTGGCCGAAGGGGCTGGGCTGTACTCCATTTCTGGGGGCTCGAGCACACTGATGGCCGAAGCCGCCGAGTTGGCCGGGGTGGTGGCGCCCCCGCTGGCCCAGGAGACTCAGGAGAGGCTGCACCGGCATATCCCCCGATATTTGGCGGTGTCCAACCCGGTGGACAACGGGGGCACGTTCATAACCACCCAGCCAGCTGAGATCCGTTGCCAGGTGATCCGGGACATTTGCGACGATCCAGCAGTCGGCTACACGGTGGTCGGTATCACCGGGGCGGTGGCGCCCATGACCGACCCGTTGGGAGACGACATCTTGGCCCTGGTAGACGAGGTGGACAAGCCGATCATCGCCACCTGGAACTCGTTCAAGGTGGACGAATTGGGATTCGACCGGCTGGTGGAGTCCGGTGTGCCGCTATTCCGCTCCTTTCGGGGCTGTTTCGCCGCATTGGCCGCCTACCACCGCTACCAGCGTCACCAAGAGGGCTTCCGGGTTCGCCCACAGCTCCCTGACGACCTGCCCGATGCTGCGGAGGCTGCTCTTGGGATGCCATCACCCGACATCGGGGCGGTGTTGCAGGCCTTCGGCCTGCCAATGGCGGCCAGCGAGGTGGTGTCTTCACCCAGCGACGCCCGCAGGGCGGCCGAGGAGATCGGCCTGCCGGTGGTGGTCAAGATCGCCTCCGCCGATTTTCCCCACAAGTCGGATGCTGGGCTGGTGGTTCTGGGGCTGGACTCTCTTGAAGGGGTGGAGCAAGCCGCTCAGGAAGTCTTAAAGCGGGCGAGAAGCGCTGCTCCCGACGCGGCCATCGACGGGGTGGAGGTCCAGCAGATGGTGACCGGCGGCACCGAGATGATCGTGGGAGTGACCCGCGATCCCACCCTCGGCCCCGCGGTCATGGTGGGCACCGGCGGCGTGTTCACCGAGGTGCTTGCCGACACCGCCGTTCGCCCGCTGCCCCTTGACGAGACCGACGCCTACGAGATGGTTCGATCGCTGAAGGGCTTTTCCTTGCTCGACGGGGCCCGGGGTCGCCCACCTGCCGATGTGGACGCCCTGGTCCAAGTGGTCATGGCCACCGCAATCCTGGCCACTGCCCTGGGCGACCGCCTGGCCGAACTCGATCTGAACCCCGTGGTCGTGCTCGACCGCGGCAAGGGCGCGGTAGTCGTGGACCACCTCATGATCCTGGCTGGCTAACGGCCACGGCCGCCCTTAGCCGGGCTGGCCGTCCCACAGCTCGTCGCGGAGTTTGGTGCGGAGGACTTTGCCGGTGGGGTCGCGGTCGACGGCAGGGCGGATGATGTAGAGGCGGGGGCGCTTGTAGCCCGCGAGGTGCTCATTGCAGGCGGCGTCGATGGCTGCGGTCACGTCGTCGGGGGCAAAGCCGTCGGCCACGGCCAGATACACCACCACCTGTTCTCCCCGATCAGGGTCGGGTCCGCCCACCGCACAGGCATCGGCCACCCCGTCGATTGCGAAGATCACGTCTTCGATCTCAGCGGGGTAGATGTTCACTCCGGCGGCCACGATCACCTCCGAGCTGCGGCCCGACAGGTACAGATAGCCGTCCTCGTCCAGGTAGCCGATGTCACCCACTGAGAAGAACCCGGCGTCGTTGTAGGCGTCGTCGGTCTTGTCGTCGGCGTTGATGTAGCGGAAATAGCGACCCTCGGGGCGGCGGAAGTACACCGTGCCGGGCTCGCCGGGACCTAGCACCTCGCCGTTCTCGCCCACGATCTGGATGACCAGTTCCCCGATGGGGGTGCCCACTGTCCCGGGACGGGCCAGCCAATCGGGAGAGCTGCACATGGTCATGCCGCCCTCGGTGAACCCGTAGTACTCGGTGAAGATCGGGCCCCACCACTCGATCATGCGCTGCTTCAGGGGCACGGGGCAGGGTTCGCCGCCGTGGAGGACAGTGGCCAGACGGGAGTGGTCCAGCTCGGCTTTGCGCTTGTCGGGCAGGGCCAAGAGCTGGCGGAACATGGTGGGGACCATGATCGTGGCGGTAACACCGTCGTTGATCACGTCCACGGCTCGCCCCGCGTCCCACCGTCCCATGATCCGCATGGGCGCGCCGTTGGCCAGCGCCCCCAGGGCAAAGGCCAGGGGAGCGCCGTGGAAGAGCTGGGCCACCATGAGGTGCTTGCCGTCTCGGGGCAGACCCAGCCCCTGGGCCCCCATTGACGAGAACTCCCACCACTGCTCAAAGGTGGACTCCGAGTCCAGAGTGCGCTCCACCCCTTTGGGCCGCCCTGTGGTGCCCGAGGTGTAGGGGATGCGATAGCCAGTGCCCCCCGCCGGGAGCGGCGTCGGATCTTGGGCATCCACCCAGGCGTCGAAACCATCGCCAATCCACACCACGGGCCGGGCGCCAGCGGCATCTCGGGCCGCGGGGGTGTCGGTGGCCACTAGGGCAGAGCTGGCGTCATCCAGCACGTAGGCGACCTCGGAAGCCGTCCAGTTGGTCTTGATCGGGGTCATCTTCAGCCCGGCCCGGAAGCAGGCCAGCATGACCTCCACGAACTCGGTGCGGTTGGAACACACCAGCCCGACATGATCCCCCGGCGAGGCTCCGGCGGCCAGCAGCCCCCGTCCGATGGCGTGGGTGCGGCGGTCTAGTTCGGCCCAGCTCACCCGATGGGTGTCGTCCTCCAACGCCAGGTCATCCGATTCCCGCCCGGCCAACGCTGCCAGCACCGAGGGTTCGCTCACCGTTTCGACGCTACAGCTCCCGGCTGCAGCCATGCATCCCAACGCAACTCAGAAGGGCAGATGGCCACCAAACACTCCGACCGCTCGCCTGCTTTGGTCACCCCGGAGTATTGTCTGGTGAAATAGGAGCAAGACACGCTTGTGACCTGCCGGTACTTGCACATGCCGCTGTTGTCGGAGAAAATACCGACAACAGGAGCAATTGGGATAGTAGGATGGACGGTGGTGTCCAACCCACCCGTCAACAAGAAAGTGATCAATGACCACAGAGCCAAAACCAGAGGTCCAGCCAGTTGGCCGCAAGGAAGGCAGCGCCAATGAGGCTAGCGGTCTCCCTAGCGCTCGTACGCCAACCCGTAACGCGAGTTTTCCAACTCGTTCGCTGGCTCTGGTACCGCCAGTCCTCAGAGAGGCCGGAAAGTATGGTTTCGCGCACTCGGATTCGGCAATTGCCAGCTACATGGGTCTCAGCACGACAAACAGCGGTACATTTAGAGAGCGAGTCGCTGCCTTCCGAGATTTTGGTTTGCTCGCTGGGAGGGGCGGGACGCTCACGATGACTGAGGTGGCCCAGCGGATTGCCCGACCCCTTAGTGACGAGGATGAGTGCAATGCCCTGCAGGAGGCCTTCCTGAATTGTGAGATTTTTGCTCGCCTCTATGAGGATTCCGCAAAGGGCGTTCCACTGAAGCTACAACACTTGGAAGCACGTGCGGTCAGAGATTTCCAGGTTTCCCCCAAGAATGGGAAGAGGTTTATGAGGTCCTTTGTGGACAGCCTGGTAGTAGCAGAACTTGGGGAGGTCAGTGGGGGTGAATCAGTCACCCTGAAAGAAAAGGGTGACTTTAGTATTGGTTCTGAGGATGCGAACGCGGGACTTGAAGGCTCGGCTGACTTAGTGCCTAGTGAATCTGCAAACCCAAACCCTGAACCATCGGCTACCCCTACTCCAGTCAACCCAACTGATCGGTCTATTCGCATTTCCACCCAATCAGAGCCAGCCATTCACCAGGTCTGGGAGACCCAAGATGGACACATTGTGTTTCAGGTTCGGGTGGATGGACCGCTGCCGTCTGACGCGTACACCAGTATCGCGGCAGTGATTACCAGCATCGAGGAACTAGTGAATGTGCTTGGCCCGGATCAGCCAATCGGGCAGGTCGATGAGCCGGAGGACGGGACTGATGGTCCGGAGGAGTGATGACGAGTAAGGAGGCCGAGGAAAACGCACCTTGGCGCGTCCACTTCTTTCGCCGGGAAAGGGGTGGCGATCTATCGGAAGCAGTTCCAGCAATGGGGTTCTTGAAGTCCGTTCCTAGCGGTGTGGCCGCGAAGATCCAGGCGGTCTTGGAGGCTGTCGCCGAAGCGCCCCCACCATCGTTCTCTGGTGGAGGAATGTGGAAGGCGATGCGTGGCGATATGGCAGGTTTCTACGAGGTGTGTGTTCAAGGGTCGGATGCAAACTATCGGTTGCTTTGCCTTCTCGACCGCCACGCTGATGACCTGGGTGGATCATCGATTATCTGCGTCTATGGGTTTTCAAAGCCAAAGCGACAGAGTGCAAGCAGCAGAGATTACAGGCAGGCCAGAAAAAACCGGGAAGAATTCGAACGAACCAGGAATGTGCTTAACTGATTTTGGCGGCACCTAGCCCGGCACCAGTCCCGTGACCGGCTCCCAGTTCAAGCCCAACAGCACAGGCAAGATCAACCACAGTGCCGAATGAGGGGTCGGGTGTTTCGAGCGAGTAGATCTGCCGGATGTCCTCGGGATTGATATTGGCCTGGCAGGCTAGCTCCTCGTAGCTCCAGCCCAACTCATTTCGGCGCTGGTCAATGAGCCGAATGATGGAATCGAACTGGTCATCTCTGTGACGGGCCTGTTCGACTGTGCAGCGATACTCCGGGTCGTCCATGCGCTCTGCGAAATACCGTTCGGCACCGGTGCGTTCCCTGGACATATGGCCACTATAGCGACCCGTCAACCGCGGTAGACAGGCCATTCAACTTTAGAACCGTCAGGAGGGATTGCGGCCGACGCCGATCTGGCGGGCGATGATGTTGCGCTGGATCTCGCTGGAGCCGGCGCCGATGGTGCCGAGGCGGGCATTGCGCCAGTGGAGCTGCATGTTGGAGTCGAGGGTGTAGCCGTAGCCGCCCATCACCTGCATGCCGGTGTAGCTAGCCCGCATCATGGCCTCGCTGATCCAGAGCTTGGCCATTGACACCTCGAGGGCACATTGCTCTCCTGCGGCGATGCGCCGGGCCAAGTCCCAGGTGAGGGTGCGGGCGATGTTCACGTCGACGGCGACATCGGCCAGCATGTGCTGGATGGCCTGGAAGCGCCCGATGGCCTGGCCGAACTGCTCCCGGGTATTGGCGTATTCGATGGCCTCCTCCAAGATGGCCTCCATCGGCCCCAGGTTGATGGGCAGCGAGGAGAACCGCTCCCGCTCAAGGTTGGCCTGAAGATTGCGATGGCCCTGGCCCTCGGTGCCCAAAATGTTGGCGGCCGGTACCCGCACATCGGTGTAGGCGACCATGTTGGTTCCGCTGGCCCGCTCGCCAATGGTCTCGACGGGGGTGATCTCGATGCCGGGGCTCGACAGGTCCACCACGAAGAACGTGATGCCGTCCTGTTTCTTGGGCTCATCGGAGGTTCGGGTGGCCAGCAGCACGTAGTCGGCGTGGCGGGCGAAGGAGTTCCACATCTTGGTGCCGTTCACCACGTACTGGTCGCCGTCGCGCACGGCCCGGCACTTCAGGTTGAAGGCGTCTGATCCGGCGTCGGGCTCGCTGAGCGAGAAGCAGAACTTGTATTGGCCGGAGGCGATTCCGGGGAGGAATCGCTCCCGCTGTTCCTCGGTGCCGTAGATCTGCAAGCCCCCGGAGGCGTGGATGGCCGACCGGTAGACCATGATGGCGAACGACATCATGGCCCGGCTCAGCTCGTGCAGGACGATGGCCACCTCCACGATGCCGCCGCCCTGGCCGCCGTACTGCTCGGGGATGCCCACTCCCATGAACCCGGCGTCGGCGAACCGCTGGTAGGTCTCCAGCGGGGGCTCGCCCTTGATGTCCCACTCCCGGGCGAACCCGTCGGGCATCTCTTTGGCCGCGAACGCCCGCACCGATTCCCGCAGCATCTCCTGTTCGGGAGTGAACTCCATGGGCGCCTCTTTGTGCCGAAGTTGCTCAGCGGCCGCCGATGAGCACGTCGACGGCGGTGACCCCAGAAGTATGCACGATGAGCGGGTTGAATTCGGCCTCGGTGTGGTGGCGGGCGGCGATGTTCCCCAGCCGCACCAGCACCTCGGCGGCGGCGTCCCGGTCGCTAGGGGGGTGGCCCCGGTAGCCGTCCAGCAGCGTTCCGGCCCTGGTGGCGTCCAACAGGGCGTGGGCCTCGGCGGTCCGCAGCGGGGCGGGGGCGATGGCCACGTCGTCGACAAGCTCGGCCAGCACTCCTCCGAGGCCGACCACAACGCAGGGGCCGGCCTCCGGGTCCAGCCTGGTGCCGACGATCAACTCGATGCCGGGGTCGGCCATGGGCTGGGCCACCACCACGGCGTCAGACAGACCCAGTTCCCCGCGGCGGGCTTCCAGCCGCTCAGCCACTGACGCGATGTCGCTGGGCTTCACGTTGAGTTCCACCAGCCCGAGATCAGATTTGTGGTCCAGGCCATCGCCCACCAGCTTGACTGCGGCCGGGCGGTCTTCGGCGTATTCGGCGGGGGCACAGGCCGGGGCGGCGATGTCGGCCAGCAGGTCGTCCAGCGTCTCTTCTGGCCAAGTCCGCGGCTCCTCGCCCGGTGGTCGTGAGTCCGCCCGGTTTTCCCACGCCGCCAGGCAGCGGAACAGCCGATCAGGGGAGCTGAACACCGGGATGCCGGCGTCGGCCAGCTTGGGGTAGTCCACCGGATGCCATCCCGGTGCGCTGAAGACCGCCACTGACGCTCCCCGTTGGGCCTGAGCCACGAGGGCGTCCATTTGCTTGTCGATGATGGCTTCGGGGCCGATCAGCATCCCGTGCACCAGGGCGTCCAAACCGGGGTCGGCACCCATGGCATCGAGGGCAGCGGGCAGCAGATCATGGTCCACCACCGACTGGCCGGTGAGGTCCAGGGGATTGCGGGGCTCGCCCAGCGTCATGCGCTCGGCCAAGGCCGAGTGGACCGCCGGTCCCAAGGGGGGAACATCGAAGCCGTTTTCGCGGGCGGAGTCGGCCAGGATTCCGGCCATGGCCCCCGATGACGACAGCACGCCGATCCGTTGTCCCCAGCGGCCCCGGGCCAGGGGGAGCGCGGCCAGCTCGGCCAAGTCGTGGGCCATGAGAATGCCGTGTCGACGGCAGCGGGCCGCGAACGCGTCGTAGTCGCCCACCAGGGCCCCGATGTGGGTGCGGGCCGCGTCGGCGCCCTCAGGGGAGCGGCCGGCTTTCATCACGTGCACGGGCTTGCCCGCGGCTCGGGCCTCATCGGCCGCGGCGAAGAACCGGTCGGCATCGTGCAGCCCCTCGGCATACACCACGATCTGCTCGGTGCGATCGTCGGTGGCCAAGAACCGGACGTAGTCGCCCACTGTGAGATCGATGCCGTTGCCCACTGCGAACCCCACGGTGAGGCCGAGGCCGTTGGCCAGCAGATGCTGGACCAGCGACGACACCAGAGCGCCGCTCTGCGACACCACACCGAGACTCCCTGCGGGCAGCACGTCGGCCATGGCGTAAGGGGGAAACCCTGCGGGGATCCGGTCGATGCAGTTGATGATGCCGTTGGTGTTGGGTCCGCACACCGCCATGGGTGTATCGCTCAGAAACGCCTTCAGCTCCAGGTCGAGCGGCGATCCGGCCCGGTCTCCCTCGCCGAACCCGCTGCTGAACAAGATGGCAGCCCGGCTGCCGCGGGTCTCGGCTTGGCGGAGCACGTCGATGGCGGCGGCCGCGGGAACCAGCACCAGCACCAGATCGGGGGTGGCCGGGAGGGACTCCAAATTGGGATAGCAGGGCCGCCCTTCCAGCGTGTCGTAGCGGGGGTTGACTAGGTAGAGATCGGCGGGAACATCGTGCTTGAGCAGGTTGCCGAGCGCCCACGATGCCAGCTTGTTGCTCTCCAGCGGGGTTGCCCCCACCAAGGCGATGGACCGGGGCCGCACCAGCGGGGTGAGGTCTTTGGCTGGTGCGCTCATTCAGCCGGAAATGGTCAGGCCGGCTTGACCGGTGCGGACCACCATGAACTCCATGCCCTCGGATCCCGCGGTGAAGCCGTACTCCACGTTGGCGGCCAACAGCAGCGTGTCAGGCGGCTCCACCACAACGCCGCTGTCAAGGGTGGCGCTGCCAGCCAGCACCACCATCAACTCGTCCCGGTCGTGGCTGTGTGGAGGGATCACATAGCCGGGGGCAAGCCGGATGGCGTGGGCGAAGAACGAACCCCGATGCAGCCATGCTTTGTGCAAGCCGGTGTCGTCGGGGTCGGGGTTCTCTCCGGGCTGAAACCACTCCACGTCGCGATATCGGGTGAGGGCCATAGAGAATTCCTAGCATGGCACCGATGCATGTGGTTGTGGCCGGCGCGGGGGGAATCGGCGGCGCCCTCGCGGGCGAAGTGGCCCTTAGCGGTGGCGAGGTCAGCGTGATCGATGCTTGGGCCGAACACGTGGAGGCCATCCGGGCCGATGGTTTGCGCCTGGTGGGCCCAGGTTCGACTGGCGAGCGAACAGCTCGGCTGCCCGCGTGGCACATCGAGGACTGGTCGCGTCTGGCCCCTATCGATGTGTTGGTCATCGCGGTCAAGGCGTTTGACAACCAGTGGCTCGTCCCGCGGTTGGCCCCTCGGCTGGCCGACGGCGCCACCGTGGTCTCGGCCCAGAACGGGGTCAACGAACCCCTGCTGGCCGAGCTGCTGGGTCCAGAGCGGGTGATTGGTGCCGTCGTGCTGTTTCCCGCCGCGGTTGTCGAACCGGGCCAAGTGAGGCTCGACTGGCATCCCGTGCTTCAGATTGGCGAGCTCGATGGAACCCGCACCGACCGGCTGGAGCGGGTGTCGTCGGCGTTGGGGGAGGGGATCGAAACCCCGATGAGCGACAACATCTGGGGGGCTATCTGGTCGAAGCTGGTGATGAATTGCATGAGCAACCCGGTCAATGCGGTACTAGGGGGCCGGGCCCGGGACTGCCGGGAGCAGCCCGCTCCCCGCAGGGTGAGCTTGGCCTGTGGCTCGGAGGCAGTGGCGGTTGGTCAGGCTTCAGGCCACACCATCGAGCCGGTGAGCGGTATAGAAGCCCAGCGCATCCTGACTGGGGGCGCGGGCGGACCAGGGGCCGCCGAGTTGGCCGCCGATTGGGCAGCGACCGCTGCCGAACTGGGTGAGGTCAGGGGTTCGATGCCCACCGACATCGAACAGGGCCGCAAAACCGAGATCGACTCGTTCAGCGGGTTTGTCAGCCAGGAGGGAGTGCGATTGGGCATCCCCACTCCGGCCAATGATGCGGTGCTCAAGATGGTGCAAGAGATCGAGTCCGGACGGAGAGCTTCCGGCCTTCAGAATCTGGATGAGCTGCTGAGGGTGCTGGGCTAGCGGCCCTGCCAGCGGGGAGGGCGCTTCTCAGCGAAGGCCCGGGGGCCCTCTTGGGCGTCGTCGCTGGAGTACACCGGCGCATAGATCTCATCGGCCACGGCCGCCGCTTCAGCGGGTGACAGGCCGGCCGTGGCTCGGATCATCGCCTTGCCGGCGCGGACGGTGAGCGGGGCATTGGCGGCGATTGTTTTGGCGAGCTCGGCCGCGGCCGACTTCAGATCGGCCGCGGGCACAACCTTGTTGACCAGGCCGAGCTCGTAGGCCCGTTGGGCGCTGATGGGTTCGGCGGTGCACAACAGCTCCATGGCCGTCCGGGGTGGGATCAGCCAGCCCAGCTGAGCGGCCCACGGCGAGCCCCGGCCCACCTTGGCCTCGAGGATGCCGAATCGCGCGTGGTCGGCGGCCACGCACAGGTCGCACTGCATGACCAGGTTGAAGCCGAAGGCATAGGCCAAGCCGTTGACCGCGGCGATGACCGGCTTGGTCACCCCGCCTTCGGCCAGGCGGCTCCCGGCGAGGTGGGAGGGCAGGCCCCGCTCGGCCCGGGCGGCCATCTCCTTGAGGTCGGCGCCGGCCGAGAAAGCCGCTTCGCCGGCACCGGTCAGCACGGCCACCGCGATGTCGTCGTCGGACTCCACCCGGTCCCACGCCGCGGCCAGCCCTTCGGTGACTGCCTGGTTGACGGCGTTGCGGGCTTCGGGACGGTTGATCGTCACCCATGCCACCCCGTCGGACACCTCGAACAAAACCGCGTCGGCTCCCGGTTGATCAGCCATTGCGCACCCCCAGGGCCAGATAGTGGTCGTCGGCGTCGTCCAAGTGCTCCAGGGTCCAGCCCCCCTCAGCCAGCAGCGGTCCGATGCGATGGGGGTCGATGTTCATGTCGTGGGCGTGAGCTCCTCGACTTTGATGGCGGGCGGCCAAAGCGAGGCGGCCGATGGGGTGGAAGACGCCCAGCCGGGCACCGGGCCGAGCCACCCGGGACATCTCTCGCAGCGCGCCGACTGGATCGGGCAGGTGGGGAAGCAACCCCGCAGCCAGGATCCCGGCGACGCAGTTGTCCCGCACCGGGAGTCGACCAACGTCGCCCACTGCGCAAACCGATATCGACTGGCGCCCCAGGCGGGCTGCTTCGAGAAGCATGGCCGGGGTGGCATCGATGCCCAGGACTGCGCCTTGGGGTCCCACTGCGGCCCGCAAGGGCACCAGCGCCCGCCCCGATCCGCAACCGGCGTCGATAGCGGCATCGCCGGGGGACAGCCGTAGCTGCTCCACTGCCCAGCTGAACAGAACATCGTCATCGGGATGGCGGTCTTCCCAGCCTTCCGCCCGAGAGGTGAAGAACTCCCGGGTCTGCGCCAAATCCCGCGACAAGTTCACGGGATCAGACCGTATCGGGCAGTTGGCGAACCGATGCGATGAGAGCCGAGAGCTCCGCGGCGGTGGTGGGGCCGGCCATGGAGGCGCACACTGCGCCGGTGTGATCGGCCAGCACGGCCAGGGGGACGGCGTCCACCGCGTAGCGGCGGTGCAGCTCCCCGTGGCGGCGGAACTCCACCTCCTGCACCGCCAGCGAGTCGTCGGCCAGGCTTTCGGCAGCTTTCGCCACCGCGGCACAGGTGGAGCAGGTCTTGGAGGTGAACACGGCCAGCAGCCACTCGGTGCTGGGCTGGGCAAAATCCCAGCGCTCCAGCCTGGTGGGCACCGAATAGGTGGGCGCGGTCGGGGCAGTGGTGCGAAAGCGCCGAACGAGCCAGGTCACCGCCAGCGCCCCGGCTATGACCCCCAGGGCGATCAGGGTGCGGGCCACGTCTCCGAGGCGTCAGATTCCTCTGCTTCGGTTGCCGGCGCGGTGCTTGACATCGCAGCATCGGGCGTGCTCTCCGCGCTGCGGGCCCCCAGTGCGACGCCCACGAGGTCTCGGGGGTCGCCGACGGGGCCTTCTGCCCCCAGCTCCACCAGCCGGCCCACCTCCGCGCCGGAGATGGTCTCGTGCTCCAGCAGCGCCCGGGCCACCAGGTCCAAGCCGTTGCGGTGCTGCGAGAGCACCTCTCGGCAGCGGCTTTCCTGGGCCCGCAAGATCTCCGCGACCTCTTCGTCGATCACCCGAGCGGTCTCGTCGCTGTACTCCCTGTTCGTCATCAGGTCGTCGCCCAAGAACACCTGGCCGGCACTGCGCCAGGCCATCGGACCGATTCGGTTGCTCATGCCCCATTCCCGCACCATGCGGCGGGCGAACTCGGTGGCGCCGGCCAAGTCGTCGGCTGCGCCGCTGGACGACACGCCGAACACCAGTTCCTCGGCGATGCGCCCTCCCATGCGCATGACCAGCATGTCCTCCAGGTAGTCGCGTCGCAGGGTGTGGCGATCTTCCTCGGGAAGGGTCATGGTCACGCCCAGGGCCATGCCCCGGGGGATGATGGTCACCTTGTGCAGCGGGTCGGCCTTGGGCAGAACCGCCGCGCACACGGCGTGGCCGGCCTCGTGGTAGGCGGTGATCTGCCGCTCTTCCTCCGAAAGGGCCATGGACTCCCGCCGCTGTCCCATCAGCACCCGGTCGCGGGCGTTCTCGAAGTGGATCATGCGGATCTGCTCGGAGTCGCCCCGAACCGCGAACAGCGCGGCCTCGTTCACCAGGTTGGCCAAATCCGCGCCGCTCATCCCCGGCGTCCCCCGGGCGATCATCGGGAGGTCCACATCGGCGGCGATCTTCTTGGACCGGACGTGGACGTTGAGAATCTGAAGGCGGTCGTCGGCCTCGGGCAGCGGGACCACCACCTGGCGGTCGAACCGTCCGGGCCGCAGCAGCGCGGGATCCAGGATGTCGGGCCGGTTGGTGGCGGCCATCATCACGATCCCCTCGGTGGCCTCGAACCCGTCCATCTCGGCCAGCATCTGGTTGAGGGTCTGCTCCCGCTCGTCGTGGCCCCCGCCCAAGCCGGCGCCCCGCTTGCGGCCGATGGAGTCGATCTCGTCGATGAAGATGATGGCCCGCCCCATCTTGCGGGCCGACTGGAACAGGTCCCTCACCCGGCTGGCGCCCACGCCGACGAACATCTCCATGAAGTCCGACCCCGTGACCGACAGGAACGGCACTCCGGCCTCGCCGGCCACCGCCCGGGCGATGAGCGTCTTGCCGGTGCCCGGCGGGCCCACCAGCAGCACGCCTTTGGGGATGCGGGCGCCGATCTGGGCGAACTTGTCGGGGTGCTTGAGGAAGTCGACAACTTCGACGATCTCCTTTTTGACCCCTCCGTAGCCGGCCACGTCTTCGAAGGTGGTTCCGGGCCGCTCGGTGGTGTAGGTCTTGGCCTTGGAGCGGCCGATGGACATGATCCCGCTCATCTGCCCCTGGGCCCGGCGCTGGATCCACCAGAAGAACAAGATGAGCAACCCCACCGGGATCAGCAAGGGCAAGAGGCTGACCCAGAAGCTGTCGCGGGGGGTATGGAACTTGAAGGTGGGGATGGAGGTCCGCAAGCTCTGTTCGACCTGCTCGCCCAGCGGGTTCGGCCCAGTGGTATGGAATTTCGAGCCGTCGGCCAACGTTCCCTTGATGTCGCCGGTGTTGTTGTTGTACTCCGCTTCCTCGATTTGGTTGTCCTGGGCAGTTGCGACGAAGGCCGCGAACGAGATCTCCTCGCCCTTGTCCTCGCTGCGGAACACGTTGGAGAACAACAGGGCGGCCAGCATTCCCAGCACCACGAACCACACCCAGCGGGGCATGCGGCCCTGCGTGGTCGGCTGCTGACCCGGCCCGCTCTCGGGGTCTCGCCGCTCAGGCGGCGGGGGAGGCGGCGGCGGGGGCGAGGCCATTGGACAATTCTACGAGTGGTCGGCGACAAAGTCACCATTACGCTGCGGTCCAGTGGCAGCAGCTGAGCGGACAAGAGCACGAGAGATCCGGTGGGGTCTGCCCGATGTGTTCATCGGGGTGGTGGTTTCCTGGGTGGCCGCGGTGGTGGTTTTTTTCGTTGTGCTGGCCGCAGTCGGGCTGGATGCCGGGGGTGAGACCGGCACCGGGTCGTATGTGGGGCGCTACGGGCTGAGCGATGCCATGAGCCAGGAGCGCAGCGATCCGGGGCTTCCCCTTTGGACTCTGCCAGTGGGCCAGATCGGGCTGTGGGGCGGGTTCGCCCTGACCGCGTTGGTGGCCGGCACCCTGCGGGGAACCGGTGTGCGGCGCGACTTCGGCTTGTCTTTCAGGGCATCGGATGCGCCCATCGGGCTGTTGGTCGGCGTGTTCGCCCAGATCGCAGTGGTCTGGCTCATCTACGCGCCGTTCCAGCAGTTCTTCGACTTCGATGTGAGCGAGGCTGCCCGCGAGATAACCGACCGGGCCGCCACCGGCGGCGACATCGCGCTGGTGATGCTGGGTGTGGTGGTGGGGGCGCCCATATTCGAGGAGCTCTTCTTCCGCGGTCTGGTCTTGCGGGCTTTCGAGCGGAAATGGGGAGCGGTGGTGGGGGTGCTGGCCTCCTCGGCACTGTTCGGCGCAGTACACCTCCAACTCCTCCAATTTCCCGCGCTGATGGCCTTCGGCATCATCGCGGCGGTGCTGGTGAGGCGCTACAAGCGACTGGGACCGGCCATCTGGGCCCATGTCGGCTTCAACCTGGTCGCGGTGATCAACCTGATCTGGCTGGCTTGAGCGGGAATTGGCCTAACTTGAAGTTGTGAGCGCACCGGGTGTTCTGTCGGGGGCGATCCAGCCCTACGCATGGGGGTCGCGGGAGGTGCTGTCCCGGATCATGGGCGTGCCGCCCACCGGCGAGCCCCAGGCCGAGCTATGGCTGGGGGCTCATCCCCAGGCGCCATCGGTTCTGCTGCGAAGCGGGATAGACCGTCCGCTCAATCAGGTAATCGCCGACGACCCGATTGGCGAGCTGGGAGCCGATGTCGTCCAGACCTTCGGCGGGGAGCTGCCGTTTCTGCTGAAGATACTGGCCGTGGACCAGCCGCTCTCGCTCCAGACCCACCCAACCCGCAGCCAGGCCCAAGCAGGGTTCGATTCGGAAAATGAGCAGGGCATCGCCTTGGACTCCGAGCGTCGGCTGTATCGCGACCGAAACCACAAGCCGGAGCTGATCTGCGCGCTGGAGCCGTTCACCGCCCTGTGCGGGCTTCGGCCGCCGGACTCCGCCGCGGCTCTGTTCGAATCGCTGGAAGTCGCCGCTTTGGACCCGGCCATCAGCCTCTTGCGGGCAGGCGAGATTGCTCCAGCGCTTCGATGGCTGCTGGACCACACGCCCGAGTCGGGTTCGATCATCGCCCAGCAGGTGGTTTCGGCCTGCTCGAAGCCGGGTCCGTATTCCGAGGAGCGGCGGTGGGCGGTGTACATCGGAGAACAGCATCCTGGAGACATCGGAGTGGCGATCGCCCTGATGCTGAACCTGGTCAGCCTCAAGCCGGGACAAGCCCTCTTCTTGGGGGCCGGCAACCTGCACGTGTACCTGCACGGGGCGGCCGTGGAGATCATGGCCAACAGCGACAACGTGTTGAGGGGCGGCCTCACCGTCAAGCACGTGGATGCTCCCGCCCTGTTGGACGTGGTGGACTGCCGACCTCATGAGGTGCCGGTCCAGACCCCCACCGGCCCGTGTTTCACCTTTCAGGCACCGGTTCCCGATTTCAGGCTCACCCGACTGGAGTTGGCCGGCTCGCGGCGGTTCGCTCCCGGGGGTCCGGAGATCGTGCTGTGCGCATCGGGGCGCGTGAGGGTGGCGGGCCACGAGATCACCGGCGGCCAAGCAGTCTGGGCGCCGGCGGAAGCAGGGGAATTCGAGATGTCGGGAACCGGCCTGGTGTTCCGCGCCGCCACCGGTGCTTAGAAGCTGATGGGGAAAGTGCTAGGGATCGCGGCGTTGAGTGAGTAAAACTGTGGCTATGGCGCTGGATCCCCGACTGCTTGAGATTCTGGCCTGCCCCGACGATAAGGGGCCGCTGCTGTATTTCCCCGACGAGGACTCGCTTTACAACCCGCGTCTGCACCGCCGGTACGCGGTGGAGGACGACATCCCCAACATGCTCATCGACGAGGCCGAGACCGTGGACGACGCGGAACACGAGCGATTGACGGCCAAAGCCGAGTCGGAGTCCATTCCCTTCACGTTTGCCCCGTGAGGGACCGGGCGGGTTTTCAGAAGCGGTCAAGCTCATGAGCGAGCGGGTGGACACGCTGGGCATGTGGCCGGCGGTCAATCGACTGCCCGAGCAGATGCTCGATGCGCTGGACCGCTCCAAGGACCTGAAAGGGCTGCCCGACCGGTCGGAGATCGCCAACGTGCTGGTGTTGGGCATGGGCCCGGGCGGATTCGCCGGCGACTTGCTGGCGGTGGCCGCGGGGCCGTTCATGCCCCTGCCCATTGTGGTGGTCAAGAGCTACCAGCCCCCCTCGTACGTGGACGAGCAGACCCTGGTGTTCGCTCTCTCCGCCAGCGGCGACACCCCTGAGATCGTCCAGGCGGCGGCCCAGGCAGCCGAGGCCGGCGGGCGGGTCGTGGCGGTGACCGGCGGCGGCCAACTGGCCCAGATGGCCACCGCCTGGGGGGCACCGCTGGTGGAAGTGGACCGCATGCTGTATCTGCCCCGGGCCGGGCTAGGCGTTCTCACCGTTGCCCCGATGATCATCCTCGAGCAGATAGGGCTGTTTCCAGGAGCCGCGCAGTGGGTGCGATATGCGGTGGACCAGATCCGCAGCCGGCGCGACACGGCTCGGGAGCCGGCTGCCGACCTGTCCCGAAGCCTCGCGGGCACCGTGCCGCTGATCTACGGCGGGGGAGGGCTCGGGTCGGTGGCCGCAAGGCACTGGAAGAACATGATCAACACCAGCGCCAAGGCCCCGGCGTTCAGCGCCGGCGTGCCCGACCTGCTGCACAACGAAATCGCCGGGTGGGGCCAGCACGGCGACCTGACCCGGCAGGTGTTCAGCATGGTGCTGCTGCGCCACGACCACGAGCACCCCGAAGTGATGCGGGGCTTCGAAATCCTGATCGACTTGATGGACGAGGTCGTAGGCTCGATCCATACCGTGGAGGCGGCCGGAGAGGGTCCGGTGGCCCAGATTTTCGATCTGATGTACCAGGGATCGATGACCTCGTTGGAGATGGCGGCTGCGGTGGGCCTCGATCCCGGACCGGTGCCGGCCATCATGGCTGCCCGACAGGTGCTGGCGGGCCGCCGCCGATAACAATTTGGTCGGGAACCCCCAATACAGAAAGCGATGGTTGCAGTGACCGTTGAGCACGATTTCAAAGTGGCCGATCTGGCTCTGGCGGAAGCCGGGCGCAAAGAGGTCCGCCTCGCCGAGCACGAGATGCCCGGACTCATGGCACTGCGGGCTCAGCACTTTGACGCCCAGCCCCTGGCCGGGGCCCGCATCACCGGCTCCCTCCACATGACCGTGCAGACCGCAGTGCTCATCGAGACCCTCACCGCGCTGGGCGCCGAAGTGCGCTGGGCGTCGTGCAACATCTTCTCCACCCAAGATCCCGCCGCGGCCGCGGTGGCCGTCGGCCCCGCTGGCACGCCGGATGACCCCCAAGGGGTCCCGGTGTACGCCTGGAAGGGCGAGACCCTGGAGGAGTACTGGTGGTGTACCGACCAGGTGCTGCGCTGGCCCGACGGCGGGGGGCCGAACCTCATTCTGGACGACGGCGGCGACGCCACCCTTTTGGTGCACATGGGCGCCGATGCCGAGGCGGCGGGCAGCGCCGGAGACCCCGATGAGGCCGACTCTGAGGACCTGGCCGAGATCCGCCGCCTGCTGGGAAGCTCGCTGGCCGACGACCCCGGCCGGTGGACCGCCATCGCCAAGGGGGTCCGCGGGGTGTCGGAGGAGACCACCACCGGCGTCCACCGGCTCTACCGGATGAAGGCCGACGGCACGCTGCGGTTCCCGGCCATCGACGTCAACAATTCGGTGACCAAGTCGAAGTTCGACAATCTCTACGGCTGCCGGCACTCGCTGATCGACGGCATCAACAGGGGCACCGACATGATGATCGGCGGCAAGACGGCCGTGGTATGCGGCTACGGCGACGTGGGAAAGGGCTGCGCCCAGTCACTGCGGGGCCAGGGCGCCCGGGTGGTGGTTACCGAAGTGGATCCCATCTGCGCGCTGCAAGCGGCCATGGAGGGCTTCGAAGTCCAACGGCTGGAGGACGTTCTGGAGACCGCGGACTTGTTCATCACCGCCACCGGCTGCAAGGACGTGATCAGCGCCGAGCACCTGGGGCGGATGAAGCATCAGGCGGTGGTGGGCAACATCGGCCACTTCGACAACGAGATCGACATGGCCGGGCTCAACGCCCTGTCCGATGTGCAGCGCATCAACATCAAGCCCCAGGTGGACGAATACGTCTTTCCCGACGGCCATTCGGTGATCATCTTGTCGGAGGGGCGCCTGCTGAACCTGGGCAACGCCACCGGCCACCCCAGCTTCGTGATGTCGTGCAGCTTCACCAACCAGGTGCTGGCCCAGATGGAGTTGCACGCCAACGCCGAGGCCTACGGGACCGACGTGACCACGCTGCCCAAGGAACTGGACGAGATGGTGGCCCGCCTGCACCTCGACGCCCTCAGGGTGCGCCTCACCGCGTTGACCCCGGCCCAGGCCGACTATATGGGGGTGTCGGCCGACGGGCCGTTCAAGGCCGACCACTACCGGTACTGATCCGTTTGGATTGAACGATGGCATCGCCGCTGCTAGAGGGTTCCCCCATTCCGCCCACCATCGAGTGGATGGGCGAACACATCCGGCTCATCGACCAGCGCAAGCTGCCCGATGAACTCGTGCTGGTCGACGTGTACAGCGTCGAGCAGCTGTGCGAACTGATCGTCGAGCTGGCCATCAGGGGCGCGCCCGCGTTGGGCGCGGCCGGGGCGATGGGCATCGCGCTGGCCTCGGTGCAAGGCCGAGACACGGCAGAAGCAGGCTTGCTGCTCAAGGCCACCCGGCCCACCGCGGTGAATCTGGCCTGGGGGGTGGACCGGGCGCTGGCCGCGGCCGACCCCGTGGCCGAGGCGGTGCGGATCGCCGCCGACGACGTGGCCGTCAACCAGGCCATCGGGGCCCACGGCACCGCGGTGGTGCCCGACGGCGCCCGGGTGCTGACCCACTGCAACACCGGATCGCTGGCCTGCGTGGGGTGGGGGACCGCCCTGGGGGTTATCCGGTCGGCGCACGACGCCGGCAGGCAGCCGTCGGTGTGGGTGGACGAGACCCGCCCCGTGCTTCAGGGCGCCCGGCTCACCGCCTGGGAGCTTCAGCAGCTCGGCATCCCCGCCACACTGGTGGTGGACTCCATGGCCGGCTCGCTGATGGCCGCCGGCGAGGTGGACCTGGCCATCGTGGGCGCCGACCGCATCGCGGCCAACGGCGACGTGGCCAACAAGATCGGCACCTACTCGCTGGCGGTGCTGGCCCAGTACCACGACGTCCCCTTCTATGTGGCCGCGCCCACCTCCACCATCGACCCGGCCACCCCGTCGGGGTCGGACATCGTGGTGGAGCAGCGCCCCGGCGCCGAAGTGGCCGAGGTGGGCGGAGTGCGGCTCGCCCCCGAGGGCATGGCCGCTCAGAACTGGGCCTTCGACGTCACCCCCGCCGAACTGGTCACCGGCTACATCACCGAAGAGGGCATCAGCGACCGGATCGAGTGACCGCCGACAATGGGCAATGGTATGGGGTTTCCTTGCCCTGAATGCGTCCCAAAGGTATATTGAAAAAGCAATTACAGTTCTAAATCTGTATTACTTTTGGCGTATAGAAAGGATAGGACGTATGTCTGACGATATGAAGAAGGATGAGGTCGCTGAGTCCGGTAAGCCGCTGACGGAGGAAGAACTCCAAGCTGTGGTTGGCGGTACCGATTTCATCAACCTCGACCCCAACGATCCGAGCGACGACAACCCGACTCCGCCGGCCCCTGATCCCCCTCCATTTCCTAACGACATCACGTCCTAGCGTCTCTCTTTATCTGAGTTGGCGCTGGACCAGTCGGCGGAACGTGCCCTCAGCGGCGTACAGCTCGTCGAAAGTGCCCTGCTGGACTACGCGTCCGGCGTCCAAGACGTAGATTCGCTCTGCCTTGCGGATGGTGGACAGGCGGTGGGCGATGACGATCCGGGTGGCAGCCAGGCTCTCGATACCGCGCATCACTTGGGCTTGGCTGCGGGCGTCTAGCCAGCTTGTGGCCTCGTCAAGCAGCACGACCCGCGGGTTGCGCACGAGTGCGGCCGCGATGCGGATTCTCTGAATCTGTCCACCGGAGAACAACGATGAGCTGTCGCCGACAACGGTGAGCATCTCCATCGGCATCTCCGCGATGTCGCGATCAACGTCGGCCAGCCGCGCCGCGTTCCAAGCGTCGTCGATGGTGAGTTCCTCGCTCACACCGATGATGTTGTCGAGCAGGGTGCCGGGCTGAAGCATGCCGTCCTGCATGACAACTCCGATCTGACGGCGAACAGAGCGGCGGTCGAGCTTGGCGAGGTCGTGCCCGTCGTAGTACACGCCGCCGACGGAGGGCTCCTCAAGGCCGAGGGCGAGTCGCATGAGCGTGCTCTTGCCGGCGCCCGACTCGCCGACGATGGCAACGAACTCACCAGGACGGGCATGGATAGAGACGTTGTCGATGATCGGGGGGCCGTCCTCGAGGTAGCGGAAGCCGACGTGGTCGAAGTGGACCTCGCCCCCGAGCACGATGGGCTCAACCCCTTCCTGGCGGCTCTCGGGGAGTGCCTCGAGGATCGGTTTCACCTGCTCGTAGCCGGGGAGGACGGCGGCAATGGCCCCGATGCTGCGCCCGAGCCCGATGACCGCGGCGAAAAAGACCATGGAGACGGCGTACACGACGAGGAAGTCGCTCAAGGCGAAATGCTCGGGACCCCGGGCGAGCACCACTCCGAAGAGGGCCGCGCCGAGCAGGGCGGGGAGAGCAGCGCTGAACGAGACGAGGTGCTCGTTCAGGCGCGAGATCTGGATGCCGGCAACGTGCTGGGCACGGTAGCCGCGGGCCCACGAGGCGAAGGCGGAGGCCTCCGCGCCGGCGACGCGGAGCTTGCTCATACCGATGATGAACTGGAGGAGTTCGCCAGAGAGGCGGCGGGCAGCCTCGTAGCGACGCCGCTGGGGTTCAATCTGGCGGATGCCGAGGGCGGTGGTCACGGCCAGAGCGAAAAGTGCCACGGCCAGGCTCACCAGCGCGAGGTACACGTCATAAATGAAGAGAATCGCCAGGGTGGGAAGGAGAAAGGCGAAGGCGAGCAGCGCGCCAGCCACAACTCCAGAGAGCTGGTCGCGCAGAGCTTGGAAGATCGACATGCGCGCCGCCAGGTCGCCGGCGGTGAAGTTGCGGAAAAATCCGGCTGGCAGGGTGAGAAGACGGTCCCAGGTCGCCGCGCTGAGGCGCGATCCGGAGCGGCCCTCGAAGCGCATCAGGGCGGTGCCCTGGAGCATCCGGAGCAGCACGCCGACAGCCGCGAAGGCGCCGAGCGCGATGACGACTTGTGCGAGCATGCCGCTCGCGGCAAACGGAAGCACCTGGTCGGCCAGCAGCCCTATCGCGATGGCGGGTGCCTGGGTGAGCAGGCCGGCCAGGAGTCCGGCGATGATGATTCGGCTGAAGTCTGAGGCCGCGCCTCTGCGGGCCAGACGGAATACGTCGCGGGCTCCCACGGGCCTTGCCGGAGGCAAGACCGGGTAGAACACCCAGGCGTCGGGGGCCAGGTCGCGGGCTCGCGCCGCGTTCAGCCGTACCCTGCGGCCCGAGACGGCTTCGACGGCGCGGTAGCGGCCGCCGAGTCCGGGAACGAGGGCCACCGGGTGCCCATCGTGTGAGTTGAAGCCGAGCATGGCGCCGCTGTCGCCGAGCCACCAGCGGTCTTCATGAGACAGATGCACTTTGCGGGCCCGGATCCCCGAGAAGTCGAGTATCTCGCGGAAAGTGGGCTCTGCATAGCGCTGGCCGCCGCCGGGAGGATGGCGGAAGTCGATGCCCTCGTGCTGGCCGACGACTCGGAGTGCCGCAACCAGTTCAGAGCCGCCGGTTTCGGTGCTGGGGAGCGTCCGTTCGAGGACGTTGAACAAGTCCTCGCGGGCGCGTTGGTGGTCACGCCGCCGATGCTCGGAGCGCTCGACCTGTTCATTGACCTCGTCGGCCAGCAAGAGCATGCGGTTGAGATGCTCGGCGCTGAGGGCGAGGGTGTGGAAATCGTCGAGGGCATCGAAGAGAGCTCCCCTCTCAAGCAGATCCATCGAGGACAGCCCGTCCACGCGTCCCGCCGAACCGAGGGTGAGCCAGGTGTCGGAGGTGAGGGGCATGAGCCCGGTGCCACCCTCCACAGGCTCCTCGGTGCCGAGGAATGCGGGCCTGCCGTCGGTGGCGGACACCCAGACCACTCTGCCGCCGCGGGCCGAGAGCACATCTGCCGTCTCGACTTCGAGCGCTTCGCCCGCGTCGGCAGCGCCGAGGAGCATGTCGGACTGGGGGCGGGGCTTGATCTGGGCCGCCACCGTGGAGGCGAACGCGGTGAGCCACTCGTCGACCTGCGCGGCGAGTTCATCGCCGTCGGCGTGCTCGGTCAGCGCGCTGACCGCGACACGGTAAAGACTCGTGTCCGGCAGTCCCTTGGCCACCGTGGCCAGGGGGGGGGGTTTGTCGCCGACGCCGAAGATGAGGCGTCCCTCACCGGCCCGCAGCAGGTGCTTGGAGCTGGAGACCGCCTCGCCGTCTACGTGCTCCACGAGGAACACATCGACGGTGCCGCTCTCGACATACCAAGCGACCTCTGGGTCGTCGAGGCGGATGGGACGGTTGCCGGCGACGGCGACAGGCTCGCCGAGGTCGGATGCCACGAGGGCAAGCCCCTGGGCAGAAGCGAGATCTTGGTCGGGCGCGTCCATGGCTCAGTGCGCGGCCAGGAGCTGGCTGTAGAGCCCGTCGGCATCGTCGATCAATTCGGTGTGGGTGCCGCGCTGAACTTCGCGTCCGCGATCGAGGACGATGATCTGGTCGCAATCGCGGATGGTGCTGAGGCGGTGGGCGACGATGAGGCAGGTGCAGCCGCGGCGGCGCAGGGCGTCGTCGATGCGCTCCTCGGTCACTGCGTCGAGGGTGCTGCTGGCTTCGTCGAGGAACAGCACGGAGGGATTGTTGACCAGAGCGCGTGCGATCTCGAGGCGCTGGCGCTGGCCGCCGCTGAAGTTGCGGCCACCCTCCTCCACGGGGGAGTCGTAGCCCAGGGTGCGGTTCATGATCTCGTCGTGGATGAGAGCGTCCTTGGCCGCGTCGACGATCTGCTGGTCGCCGACGGTGGGATTCCACATGGTGAGGTTGTCGCGCACCGACGCGGCGAAGAGGAATATCTGCTGGTCGACCGCGGCGACCGAGCCGGTCAAGACGTTCCGGGGTATCTCGCGGGCCGGGACGCCGTCGAAGAGGATCTCACCGGATTGGGGCGTGTACTCGCCGCTGATGAGGCGCAGCAGCGTGGACTTGCCCGAGCCAGTGGGACCGATGACGGCGATGCGCTGGCCGGGCTGGACGGTGAGGCTGAAGCCCTCGATGAGCGGCTGGCGGTTTCGCTGGTAGCCGAACGTGATGTCGCGCAGTTCGATGCGCCCGGCAAGGCGCAGCCGCCCGTCGAGAGTGGTGACCCTGGTCGGCCCTGAGCCGTTGTCGGCTTTGAGGGCGGGGTCCTCGGGGGCATCGAGCACGTCGTCGATTCGCTGGAGGTCGGCCTCGAGTATCTGGAAGACGTCGGCGAACTGAACGAAGCGGCCGATGGGGATCAAGAAGTGGCTGGCGAGGATGTAGAACCCCATGAAGGTCCCGATGGTCATGTCGCCCGACATCACGCGCCAGCCGCCGAAGCCGAGCACAGCCATGCCGCCGAGAAGGAGGAACAATCCGGGGAGGGCGCCGATCACATAGCCGAGTTCGGAGAACTTCTGGCGGGCGGTGAGCTCTCGTGCCTGATATCCGCTCCATCGCACGAAGAAGTCGTCTTCGGTTGCGGTGGCCCGCAAAGAGTCGATGTTGCGCAGGCCGGCGGCGCCGATCCCCGCCAACTGGGCCTGCTCGCGCCGGAGCTGTCGGTTCTCGTCGGTGCGTAGGGCGCTGAGGAGGCGCATTGCCCCGACGTTGGCCAGGCCGATGGCGGCCACGATGAGCGCAAGGGTCGCGTCGAAGAAAAGCATGAGCCCGAGCAACAGCGCGCTCATCACCAGTTCGATGATGATGGCCACGAAGTACTGGGACGAGTTGTAGGCGACGCTGTCGACGAGCTGGACACGGGTAGTGAGGTCGCCAGCGAAGCGATGGGCAAAGTACTGGGAGGGCAGCCGGAAGAGCCGCCACAGCATGCGCTCGGCGTTGACCACCGAGAGCTGGACGGTCAGCTTGCGCAGGGTGAACCACTTGAGCCAGTTCAACAGGTATGCGAACACGCCTGCCGCAGCGGTGCCCGCGACCAACAGGGAACCCCAGGAGCGCTCGGTGCCGGAGAGGATGTTGTCGATGAATATGCTGAGCAGCACGGGCAGGGTCAATGTCGGAACGGCGAGCAGCAGCCCGGCCAGCACCACGTAGGCCAGCGAGCCTCGGGCCCCTCGAAGCCAGGGCCAGAGCTTGCGGAGGATGCCCGGGGGCTCGCCGCCGGTGCGGAACTCCGGGGTGGGTTCGGCGCGCAGCACAATGCCGGTGAAAGCCGCGTCGAAGTCGTCCTCGCCGACGAAGCGGCGGCCGTTGGCCGGGTCGTTGAGGTAGAACCCCCCTTTGCGTTGTTTGCCATAGCCCTCGAGAACCAGAAAGTGGTTGAACTCCCAGAACAAGATGGCGGGGAGTTCTTCGTCTCGCAGCTCGGCGACTTCTTTGCGCCAGCCGGTGACCCGCAGACCGTACTGATCGCCCGCGGCCACGATGTCGGCGGCGCTGGAGCCGTCGCGGCCGACGCAACAGGCTGTTCGCAATTCCTCGATGGGCACCCAGCGCCCGAGATGGGCGAGCACGGCGCCAAGACTGGCCGCGCCGCATTCGGCCGCTTCCATTTGGGGAAAGAGCGGTGTGCGGATGCGTCTTCGCGCCAACAGCTTCAAAAGACCTCCCGCGTCGCTCTTGCCTGCTCCACTCGTCTGTCTCAGTGGTCCCTGAGAGAGGCGAGAAGCTGCACCGGGCGTTCCCGGTCCAGCACAATGCGGACCCGGCAGGCATCGCCGTCGGCGAGCCCGGGCGGTGGCGTCTCGGTGAGGGCGAGGCGAACAAGGCGGCCGCTTGCCGGTATGGGGATTCCGACCGAGGCAAGCCAGCGGGGGAGGTCAGCGCCACGCGGCGCGATCTGTTGAATCTGGGCGTCGAGGGTGTGATCGACCGCGCTGTCGCCCGATTCTGCCGAGATCCTCGCCGACATGGTGTGGTCAAGGCGCTGAGCGTCACCCGGTTCGAGCACCGCGAGCACTTCGAGCTGGCTGCCGCCGCTTGTGCGGATCACCGCGACGTCGATGCCCGCTTCGACGGGGTTGCCGGGGACGAGCGCATGCGACACCAACTCGCCGGTGTAGGGACTCAGGACGGGTTCGCCCGAGGCGTGGAGGGCCTCGAGGCCCCGCAGCTCCGCGTGGGCGGCGGCGAGATCGTCTCGGTCGGGGTTCTCGGTGGCCTCCAGGGTGGCCAGCCGGGTGCGGGCGAGGGCGGCATGGTGGGCCAGATCGGGGGTGCGGACATGGGCGATGGTCTGGCCCTCGGCGACGGGGTCGCCTGCGGCCACCAATACGTCGACAACAGTGCCCGCAGCCTCGGCGACCACCGGGAAGCGTTCGCCTGGCGTTGCCAAGATGCAATTGGCCGAGAGGCTGCGCTCTATTCGACCGAAGACGCCCCAGGCGATGACGCCGATGACGACTAGGCCGAGGATGCCCAGGATTGCCCATTCGTGGGGTGCGGTCACTCGTAGCAGGCCGTCGATCGGCTCGGCCTGCCCCCGGCGTTTGAATGCCTCTTGCCGGAAGAGACTTTTACGCGGTGACATAGCCCCTGCTTCGGTGCCCCATGCCAAGCAGCATTTCATTCATGGTACACACGTCCTGTCGAGGTGCAGTATCCCGGCTAATACGTCTTCTGTGGATAGAACACCTCGCCGGTCTCTCGAACGCCCAGAGATCAATTGTCGCTGGGATCAATTGTCACTGGTCGTCCTTAGTGTGGGGCGATGTTGTTTGTGCGGGTTTGCGCTGGTTGCGGAGGACCGGGGCCGTCGCCGTGTGGGCGGTGTACGGCTGATATGCGGGCGGTGGGAGAGATGCCCCCGCCGGAGCCCCTGTCGGGGCTGTGGGCTGCGTTCGCCTACGCAGGTGCGGGCCGGGAGCTCTTGGCCCGGCTCAAGTACCGAAACCAGCGGTCAAGCGTGAGGTGGCTGGCGTCGGCCATGGCCGCGGCGCTGCCTCCGGAGCTGCCTGCTGCGGTGTTGACTTGGGCGCCAACGTCAGCGCAGCGTCGCCGTCGTCGGGGGTTCGATCAGGCCGAACTGTTGGCTCGAGCCCTTGGACGAGAGGTTGGCCTGCCCGCCGTCTCCCTGCTGAAGAGGGTTGACGCTGCGGGCCAGACCGGCCGGAGCCGCAGCCAGCGGTCGTGTGCGCCGGAGTTCTCATCCCGGCGCCCGCCTCCGGCCACAGTGTTGGTGGTGGACGATGTGATCACCACTGGGGCGACCCTTCAGGCCGCGGCCAAGTCTCTGATCAGGGCGGGTGCTGAGCGGGTGGACGGGGTGGTGGCCGGGGCCACGCCGTTGCCCAGCTCGCGGTCTTCCGCCCAGCAGCTTTCCAGTGTGGCTACCATGAGAACCCACAACTCAACCCCAGCCGAAAGGGAGCCGCCATGGATGTGACCATCAGCAGCAGCGGGATTCAGGTGTCGCAGAGACTGGGGGAGACCACCCGAACAAAGGTGGGCAAGCTGGACCGCTATCTGTCGGGCATCGATCACGCCACAGTTCGGTTCAGCGAGGAGAAGAACCCCCGAATCGCCGAGCCCGACATCTGCGAGGTCACCCTGGAAGGCCACGGCTATCACATCCGCAGCCGGGTCAACGGCCCCACGCCGTTTGCGGCTTTGGACCGGGCCATCACCAAACTGGAGCGCCAGCTCCGCCGCACCAAGACCCGGCGGATGGACCGCCAGCACCACTCCCGGGAACGCCGGGCAAGCTAGCCCACAATCCACCCTCCGTCACGACGGTTGCCGACGATCGGCGGCGCATGCTGCGCTGTCTCCGCTGACTTGATGGCGGGAGCGCAGCGGTAGAGTGGGGCTGGCATGAGCGTGTTCAACAAGATCCTGAACACCGGTGAGGGCAAGAAGCTAAAGGCACTGGAGAGCCTGGTGCCCGACATCAACGCGCTCGAACCCGAGACCAAAGCGCTGTCCGACGACGCCCTGCGGGCCCGCACCGGGGAGTTCCGCCAGCGCCTGGAGAACGGCGAGGATCTTCACGACCTGCTCATAGAGGCCTTTGCCGTGGTGCGGGAGGCGGCTTGGCGGGTTATCGGCCAGCGCCACTACGACGTACAGCTGATGGGGGGCGCGGCCCTTCATTTCGGCTGGGCTGCCGAGATGCGAACCGGCGAGGGCAAGACCCTGGTGTCCACGCTGCCGGTGTATCTGAACGGCCTGGCCGGCAAGGGCGTGCACGTGGTGACGGTGAACGACTACCTGGCTGCCCGAGACGCCGACTGGATGGGGGCTATCCACCGGTGGTTGGGCCTGTCGGTCGGGCTGGTGGTGCCCGGCGAGCGGGGCTCGGAGTTCAAGCGCGAGCAGTACGGCTGCGACATCACGTATGGCACCAACAACGAGATGGGCTTCGACTATCTGCGGGACAACATGGCCATGTCGGCCGAACGCCGGGTCCAGCGGGGCCACAACTACTGCATCGTGGACGAGATCGACTCCATCCTCATTGACGAGGCCCGAACCCCTCTCATCATCAGCGGACGCCTGGCGGATGCGGCCAAGACGTACTACCAGTTCGCCAGCGTGGTGCGGGGACTGCGGCGCGACGTCCACTACGACGTGGATGAGGAGAAGCGCATCGTGGCTCCCACCGAGGAGGGGGTGCATGCGGTGGAGCGGGCGCTGGGGGTGGAGAACCTCTACGACTCGGTCAGCGCCAATCTGGTCCACCAGCTCCAGGCCGCGCTGCGGGCCAAGGAGCTGTACCACCGGGACAAGGACTACATCATCCAGCGGGGCGAGGTGAAGATCGTCGACGAGTTCACCGGGCGGATCCTGGACGGCCGCCGCTGGTCGGAGGGGCTGCACCAGGCGGTTGAGGCCAAAGAGGGGGTGAAGATCAAAGAGGAGAATCAGACGCTGGCCACCATCACCCTCCAGAACTACTTCCGGCTGTACGACAAGCTGGCCGGCATGACCGGCACCGCGGTGAGCGAGGCCAACGAGCTGTTCGGCACCTATGGCCTGCATGTGGTGCCCATCCCCACCAACCTGCCGGTGGTCCGGGCCGACGAGGGCGACCTCATCTACAAGAGCGAGGACGGCAAGTTCAACGCCCTGGTCGAAGACCTGGTGGAGCGCTATGAGCGGGGCCAGCCCGTGCTGGTGGGCACGGTCTCGGTGGAGAACTCCGAGAAGCTGGCCGACGTTTTGAACAAGCGGGGCATCCCCCATGAGGTGCTCAACGCCAAACAGCACTTCCGGGAGGCCGAGATTGTGGCCCAGGCCGGTCGGCTGCACGCCATCACCGTGGCCACCAACATGGCCGGACGAGGTGTGGACATCGTGCTGGGGGGCAACCCCGAGGCCATGGCCCGCCGCGACGTGGCCGCCGAGGGGCTCGACCCCGCCAGCGACCAGGGCCAGGCCCGGGCCGCCGAGCTGCTGGAGAAGTACGAGGCCGAGTGCGGGGCCGAAGGGGAGAAGGTGCGCGAGCTGGGCGGCCTCTACGTGCTGGGCACCGAGCGCCACGACAGCCGCCGCATCGACAACCAGCTCCGGGGCCGCTCCGGCCGCCAGGGCGACCCCGGCGAGAGCCGGTTTTATCTCTCGCTCGAAGACGACCTCATGCGGATCTTCGCCACCGGGGCCATGAACTGGGTGATGGACAAGGCCCTGCCCGAGGACGTGCCGATCGAGGCCAAGATGGTGACCAAGGCCATCGAGCGGGCCCAGGGCACGGTGGAGCAGAAGAACGCCGAGGCCCGCAAGAACGTGCTCAAGTACGACGAGGTGCTCAACGAGCAGCGCAAGGTGATCTACAAGCGCCGGGCCCAGATTCTGTCGGGCAGCGATCTGCGGGCGGAGGCCCTGGAGCACTTGGGCGAAGCGGTCGACGCGGTGATCACCGGGCACTGCACGTCGGAGGATCCCGCCGACTGGGAGCTGGAGCAGCTCGAGACCGAGATCCGGGTGCTGTGGCCATCCCAGCTGGGGGCCGAGCGGATGGGGGCCGCGGCCTCCACCGATGAGCTCTACGACCTGCTGGTGGGCGAGGCGGTGGCCCACTACGAGCAGCGGGAGGAGCAGGTCGGCACCGAGGCCATGCGGGAGGTGGAGCGCCAGATCATGCTGCGCATCATCGACCAGCGCTGGCGCGAGCACCTCTATGAGATGGACTATCTCAAAGAGGGCATCAACCTGCGGGCTCTCGGCCAGAAGGACCCCCTGACCGAGTGGCAGCGGGAGGGGTTCGAGATGTTCGGCCAGATGATGGCCGGCGTGGCTCGGGACTTCGTCACCTACATCATGCACGTGGAGATCAACGTGGAGTCACCGGCCGGTGCCGACGAACCCGGCACCAGCAACGTCACCGAGTCGGGCCCGGCCGACCCGTCCACCCAGCCGTCGCTGGCCCGGGCCGGCGCCCAGGCGGCCCTGGCCAGCACATCGGCCGCTCCCGCGGTGGTGGAGGAGTCGGCCCCCCGGTCGAAGGCGCCGGTGGTCAAGTCGGAATTCGAGAAAACCCCGCGCAACGCCCCCTGTCCGTGCGGGTCGGGCCGCAAGTTCAAGCAGTGCTGCGGGCGCTGACTGCCTACTCCCAATAATCCCTGTGCCCGACTTCACCGGCGACCTCGCCCTGCTCCGATCCAAACTGGACGAAGCCCGGCGCTACCTGCACATCGACGACCTGATCGCCCGCCGCCCCAAGCTGGAGGAGGCTGCGGCGGCCCCCGGCCTGTGGGACGACCCCGATCAGGCCCGCAAGGTGACCAGGGAGCTGTCCGAGCTGGTTGAGGACTTGGAGCTGTTCGCCGGACTGGAGGCCGCGCTGGACGACGCCGACACGCTGCACCAGCTGGCAGTGGAGGAAGACGACGAATCGCAAACTCCCGAGATAGCCCAGATGCTGGAGTCCCTGGCGGCCAAGGTGGACGACCTGGAGCTGCGGTCGCTGCTGGGCGGCGAGCACGACAGCTCCGACGCGGTATGCGAGCTCCACAGCGGCGCCGGGGGCACCGACGCCCAGGACTGGGCCGAGATGCTGCTGGCGATGTACCAGGGGTGGGCCGAGCGCCGCGGCTTCGACTTCAAGGTGGACTCGGTGTCAGAGGGACAGGGCGCGGGCATCTCCTCGGCCGACTTCACCATCTCGGGGCGCAACGCCTACGGCCTGTTGCAGTCCGAGCGAGGGGTGCACCGGCTGGTGCGCATCTCCCCGTTCGACTCCGACGCCCGCCGCCACACCGCCTTCGCCCAGTTCAAAGTGGTGCCGTTCTTCGACGAGGTGTCCGACGAGGTGGACATCGAGGACAAAGACCTGCGGATCGACACCTTCCGGTCGTCGGGCGCGGGCGGGCAGCACGTGAACGTGACCGACTCGGCGGTGCGGATCACCCATCTGCCCACCGGTGTCGTGGTGTCGTGCCAGAACGAGCGCAGCCAGCACCAGAACAAGGACCGCGCCATGCAGATCCTGGCCGCCCGCCTGGCCGACCTCAAACGGGCCGAGCGGGAAGCCGAGATCGCCGGCCTGGCCGGCGACTACCAGAAGGCGGAGTGGGGCAGCCAGATCCGCTCTTATGTGCTGCACCCGTACCAGCAGGTCAAGGACGACCGCACCGCTGTGACCATCGGCAACGTCGAAGCAGTGCTGGCCGGTGACCTAGACGAGCTCATCGAGGCCTACTTGCGGTGGAGGCGCATGTCTTGAGCACCGCCGTCTTCCGGCCGGAGGGTGCGCAATCGGTGCCCGGTGCCAGTGGTAGCGTGGGTCGAGCTTTCCGGCTCGCCAACGCGGGTTTTCCTCCGAGGCCGCAGTTCGGAGTCCACATCGCATGATCAGAATGGAGAACGTCACCAAGGTGTACAAGGGCGAGGTGCTCGCCCTTCAAAATGCCTCCTGCGAGGTGCAGCGGGGGGAATTCGTCTTCTTGGTGGGGCCGTCGGGATCGGGCAAGTCGACGTTCATGCGTCTGCTCAACAAAGAGGAGAAGCCCGACCGAGGCCGGATCTATGTGGCCGGCAAGGACATCGGGGCGCTTCCCGGCTGGAAGGTGCCCTTCCTGCGGCGCAATATCGGCTGCGTCTTTCAGGACTTCAAGCTTCTGCCCAACAAGACCGTGGTCCAGAACGTGGCCTTTGCGCTAGAGGTGATCGGCCGTCCTCGGGGCGTGATCAAAGAGAAGGTGCCGGCCATCTTGGAGCTGGTGGGCCTGTCCAAGAAGATGCACAACTATCCCGATGAGCTTTCGGGCGGGGAGCAGCAGCGGGTGTCCATCGCCCGGGCGTTTGTGAACCGGCCGCTGATCTTGCTGGCCGATGAGCCCACCGGGAACCTCGACCCGAACACCTCGATGGGCATTATGACGCTGCTCGACCGCATCAACCGCACCGGCACCACCGTGGTTATGGCGACCCACGACCGCAGCATTGTCGACAAGATGCGCCGCCGGGTTGTGGAGCTGGACCGGGGCCAGATCGTCCGGGACCAGTCCCGAGGCGTCTACGAATAGCCCATGGTCTTGAGAGGTCTCGGCGACAGGGGCCGGCGGGCGGGCGGTGGCCGATGAGCCTCAAGCTGGACTATGTCCTGCGGGAGACGGCCAGCAACTTCCGCCGCAACATCACCCTCACGCTGGCCACTGTCATCACCGTCACCATCTCGCTGACGCTTCTCGGAGCGGCACTGCTGTTCGGCAATGCGGTGGACAACGCCACCGCCCGCTGGAAGGACGGTGTGGAGTTCATCGTGTTCGTGGACCCCGATATCAGCCCTGAGTTGGAAGCCGACATCCGCCGCCAATTGGACGAGTCCCCCGAAATCCGCGGATACATCTACTTCGACAAAGACGAAGCCTACGCTGAGTTTCAGGGCATATTTCGCGATTCTCCAGAGTTCGTGGAGGTGATTACCCCTGAGCGGCTGCCGGCATCGTTTCGGGTCAAGCCTGTTGACACCCTGCCTGAACAGGTTGATGAGTTGGCCGCGGCATTTCGCGCCCAGCCGGGTGTGCGCGCCGTCGTCACGGCCAGCGAGACCATCCGCCAGATCGAAGATCTGTCCAATGGGTTGAGCCAGCGGGTGATCATCATCGCAATCATCCTGTTGGTGGCTGCCGCGGTGTTGATTTTGAACACCATCCGCATGGCGCTGTTCTCCCGCCGTCGGGACATCGAGGTGATGAAGCTGGTGGGGGCGACCAACTGGTTCATCCGGGTGCCGTTCATGTTCGAGGGTCTCATCCAGGGACTCATTGGCGGGGCAATCGCCATACCGCTGATTTGGGTGACCAACGACTTCTTCAGTGTCATCAATAGCGAGTCGTTACCTCTGCTCAGAGATTTTGTTGTCGATTCTTCCCGAGTGTGGACGGTGGGCTTCCAGATGATGGGTTTGGGCGCGATTGTGGGCACGGTGGGCTCCGGCATCGCGGTGAGCCGCTTCCTGGACACGTAGTGGCAGGCCGCCATAACGGCGGCTATTTCGCAGGGCGTAGTAGGTTCGCGGCAGATGGTCGCGGCCGCGGTGGCCGATGGCCGGGCGAAGGGAGCAGCAGATGGCCCAGCAGGTTCGAGCCGTAGTCGCCAAGGCCAAGGGCGAGCCGGTCAGCATCGAGACCATCGAGGTGCCCGATCCCGGGCCGGGCGAAGCCGTGGTGGCTGTGCAGGCCTGCGGTGTCTGCCACACCGATCTGCATTACCGGGAGGGGGCCATCAACGACGAGTTCCCCTTCCTATTGGGCCATGAGGCCGCCGGAGTGGTGGAGTCGGTGGGCAACGGCGTGACCAACGTGGCCCCCGGCGACTTCGTGGTCCTCAACTGGCGAGCGGTGTGCGGCAGTTGCCGCTCATGTTTGCGGGGTCGCCCGTGGTACTGCTTTGCCACCCACAACGCCACCCAGAAGATGACGTTGAACGGCCAGGAGCTTTCGCCGGCGCTGGGCATCGGGGCCTTCGCTGAGAAGACGCTGGTGGCGGCGGGCCAGGCCACCAAGGTCAATCCCGAGGCCCGCCCCGAGGTGGCTGGGCTGATCGGCTGTGGAGTCATGGCCGGGCTGGGCGCAGCCATGAACACCGGCGGGGTCGGCCGGGGCGACTCGGTAGCCGTCTTCGGCTGCGGCGGGGTCGGTGATGCGGCTATCGAGGGATCGCGTCTGGCCGGCGCCCACACGATCATCGGAGTGGACATCGACGACACCAAGCTGGAATGGGCTCGAGAGTTCGGCGCCACCCACACCATCAACTCCACCCGTGAGGATCCGGTGGAGCGGATCCGGGAGTTGACCGGCGGGAACGGGGTAGACGTGGCCATTGAGGCCATCGGCCTGCCCCAAACCTACGAGCAGGCTTTCTACGCCCGGGATCTGGCCGGGACGGTGGTGCTCGTGGGAGTGCCCAACCCCGAGATGAAGATCGAGCTGCCCATGATCGAGGTGTTCGGGCGGGGGGGTGTCCTCAAGTCGTCGTGGTACGGCGATTGCCTGCCGTCTCGGGACTTCCCCATGCTGATCGACCTGCACCTCCAGGGTCGGCTGAACCTGGAGCGGTTCGTGTCCGAGACCATATCGCTGGAAGACGTTGAGGAGGCGTTTCACGCCATGGAGCGGGGAGATGTGCTCCGGTCGGTGGTCGTGATCTGAGGCCCTCGGGCTTGATGGCGCAAAATTTCTTTTGACCCTGCCGGGGGGCGGTCGCTACCCTTTTCTGTTGCGGGTGGGGCTAATGGGGCCTATGTGACTTGAGTCGACTATCGAGTCTGCTCTCGACGGAGGCACCCGACATGCCTGGACTAAACCTGACCACGATTGTGACTTCGATCATCGTGCTGTTGCTTTTGGCATTGCCGTTTGTCGCCGCCCGGCTGCCGCACTCCCGCCGGCCCGGGCCCCGGTACACAGAGAAATCGGGACCCGGACCAGGCTTTACCTATGCCCTCGTTCCCCCTGGAGGCCATCCCGAAGACGGCGATGGCCAAGAAAGGGGCTCCTGGCAGTGGTGTCTGGCCTTCATCCCTGATGAGGCCGGGGACGGCGGCTCTGAGATGCCCCCGTGGTGGGCTCCGGTGCCGCCGTGGGACACCGCCGCCGAGCATGAGCGAGGCTTCACCAGCGACGCCGACTCCCTCCAGGCGCTGTTCGACGAGACGAGCGCCTTTCCGGCGGCAAGGTAGGGCCAAGAGCATTTTCCGCCCCTGAAGAGGGGCGGTTGAAGCATCATTGGGCATGGCCGAAGACCGGCACCGAGATCGACGGCTGGCTATGGTGCGCCGCCAGATCGAGGGGCGGGGGGTTTGCGACCCGCGGGTTCTGGTCGCCATGAGATCGGTTCCCCGCCACCGGTTCGTGTCCCGGACGCTGGCCAAAGACGCCTACAAAGACCATCCGCTGCCCATTTCGGCGGGCCAGACCATCTCCCAGCCCTACATCGTGGCCCTCATGGCCGAGGCCGCGGCCATCGAACCGGACCATCGGGTGCTGGAAGTGGGAACCGGTTCGGGCTACGGCGCCGCAGTGCTGGCCGAGCTGGGCGCCTCGGTGGTTTCCGTAGAGCGCCACCGAAAGCTGGCCGATGCCGCGACCAAGGTTCTGGGCGATCTGGGGTATGCCAACGCCACCGTGGTGTGCGGCGACGGATCGCAGGGCCACCCGCCGGGCGCCCCCTACGACGCAGTGGTGGTGACCGCAGCAGCCCCCAGCATCCCTTCGGCGCTCATCGACCAGCTCGCCGACGGCGGGCGACTGGTTATCCCCGTCGGACCGCCCTCCTTCTCCCAAAACCTCACTTTGGTCCGACGGTCCGGCGAAGAGACCACCTCCGAGCGATTCTGCCCCGTGAGGTTCGTCCCCCTCGTCGAGGATTCTTGAGCGGGGTCCTGTTCAGCCTGCTTCTTCCAGCGGCCAATTGCCCAGCTTGGTGTAGCGGGTGCCGTCGGAGTGGAGCCGGCTAGACACCAGCCAACCCCTCCACCTCCGGCCGCCCTGATTCCAGAGACAAACTGAGCCGCCCCAGGGGCGGGTAGGGTGGGCGGGTGCTGCGGTTGAGTGGGGGGGTTTATTCGGAGGTCATCGCCCATGCGCTGGCGGGGCTGCCGAATGAGGCTTGTGGGCTGCTGGCTGCTCCGGCGGGGGGAGAGGTGGTCGATCGGTTCTTTCCGGTGCGCAATGCGGCGGAGTCGAGCCAGATCTACCGACTGGATGACGCCGAATACCTCCAAGTGGAGCGGACTGCGGATGACGAGGGCCTAACGCTGGTGGCGGTGATGCACTCTCACACCCACACCACGGCCTATCCGTCGCCGACTGATGTGCGTGACGCCTCGGCCTTCGACCCCTTCGGGGCGCTGCTCTATGTGATCGTGTCGTTGAAGGACCCCGAGCCTGCGCTGCGGTGCTACCGCATTCTCGACGGAGAGATAACCGAAGAACCGGTGGCCGTCGGGGGGTAGGCATCCGGGTAATCTGAGGCCCGTGGCCGCACACAAATCGGTGATCGATCTGATCGGGAACACCCCGATGGTCGACGTCAGCGCGCTGTCGCCGAACCCGTCGGTGGCCATCCACGTCAAGCTCGAAGGGGTAAACCCGGCGGGGTCGGTCAAAGACCGGGTAGCCCGCGAGATGATCCTCGAAGCCGAGGCCGACGGGACCCTGGAACCGGGTCGCACAATCATCGAGCCGTCGTCGGGCAACACCGGGATCGCCTTGGCCATGATCGCCCGGCTCCGGGGCTATCCCATCAAGATCGTCATGCCCGAGAACGTCTCGGCCGAGCGCCGTCAGTTGCTGGAAGTGTTCGGGGCCGAGATCATCTGGTCGCCGGGCGCCGAGGGGTCCAACGGGGCTGTACGCATGGCCCAGCGGCTGGCCGACGAAAACCCGGATTGGGCGTTTCTCTACCAGTACGGCAACGAGGCCAACCCCCGGGCCCACTACAACACCACCGGCCCGGAGATCTACGCCGACTGCCCTGAGATCACCCACTTCGTGTCGGGACTGGGCACCAGCGGCACCTTGATGGGGGTGGGCGCCTATCTCAAGGAGCGCAAACCCTCAGTGCAGGTGCTGGCGGTGGAGCCCCCCGCAGGGGAGATGGTGGACGGCCTGCGCAGCTTGGACGACGGGTTCATCCCCCCGGTGTATGAGAAATGGGGCGGCGACCAGCTCTTGGACGGCAAGCGCATCGTGCGGCCTCGCGAGTCGATCGAGTGGACCCGGCGGCTGGCCGAGGAGGCCGGCATCTTCGCCGGGATCTCCACCGGCGCAGCACTGGCCGGGACAGCGCGAGTGGCCGAGCGGACTGACGAGGGCGCGATTGTCGTGGTGTCGGCCGACGGCGGCTGGAAGTACCTGTCCACTGGGGCATGGACCGACCCGATCGACCAAGTAACAGCTCGAGCCGAGTCGATCATCTATTTCTGAACTCCAGGTGAAAAAATCCCCACTTGGACGGGTTTTGTGGTCCTTGATGTGCTATAAGCACCCCGCGCTGCTAGGATTCCCATACCCAAACCACACCACCACGCTGGAGCACAGCTCCAGCCGAACGGCCTCGACTCATCCCGCCAGAGTCGAGGCCGTTCCTCTTACAGGACCAGAGGTACGAGGTATGAGAGCAGATCAACGATGAGAAGCGACGGACGGGCGGCGGACGAACTGCGGCCGATCAGTTTTGAGCGAGACTTCACCGAGATGGCCGACGGCTCGGTGCTGGTCTCATTCGGGCGCACCCAGGTTCTGTGTACTGCGTCGGTGGATCCGGATGTTCCCCGCTGGATGAGGGGGCGGGGAACGGGCTGGGTCACCGCCGAGTACTCCATGCTCCCGGGATCGTCGCCGGAGCGGGTCAACCGGGAAGCAGCCCGGGGCCGCCAGTCGGGCCGCACCCAGGAGATCCAGCGCTTGATCGGCCGCTCCCTGCGAGCGGTGACCGATGCCGCCAAGCTCGGCGAGCGCCAGGTGATCTGCGACTGCGACGTGCTGCAAGCCGACGGCGGCACCCGTACTGCCGCCATCAGCGGTGCCTATGTCGCCCTGCACGATGCCCTCACCCGACTGGTGATCGCAGGCCAGATCGAACAGCACCCGATGATCGAGGCGTGCGCCGCGGTGTCCGTCGGAGTCATCGACGGAACGCCATCGCTCGATCTGCCCTACAAGGAGGACGTGTCCGCCGAAGTGGACATGAACGTTGTGATGACCGAATCGGGCCGCTTTGTGGAGGTGCAGGGCACCGCCGAGGGCCAGCCGTTCGGTCGGGATCAGCTTGATGCGCTGTTGGACTTGGCCACTTCTGGGATCGAGCAGATCATCAAGCGGCAAAACGAGTTGCTGGCCGACCCGCCCCCGCCCCGTTGAGCTTCGCCTCAGGTGAGCGACCGCGATTGGTGGCGGCCACTGCCAACCCCCACAAGCTGAAAGAGATCGCCGCCATCTTGGGATCGGCGGTTGAGTTGCTTTCCCGTCCCGTCGATCTGGGCGAAGTGGTTGAGGACGGCGACACCCTGGAGGCCAACGCCCGGCTGAAAGCTGACGCGGTGTGCGGGCACGCCGGACAGCCCGCGGTCGCCGACGACACCGGCCTGGAGGTGGCCGCTCTGGGAGGAGCGCCGGGAGTGCGGTCGGCCCGCTATGCCGGCGAGCACGCCAATGACGCCGACAACCGAGCCCGGCTGCTGGACGAGCTTGAGGGGGCAGCCGACCGGTCAGCCCGATTCCGCACGGTGGCAGTGGTGGTCTTCCCCGACGGCCGCGAGCTGCTGGCCGAGGGCATGATGTCGGGAGTCATCGCCGCCGCGCCTCGTGGAGACGGGGGCTTCGGCTACGACCCGGTGTTCGTCCCCGACGGGGGAGACGGGCGGACATTCGCTGAGATGTCGCCCGACGAGAAGAACGCAATCTCCCACCGGGGCCGGGCTTTTCGGTCTTTGGCCGCCCAATTGGGCCTGTAGCCTGACCCCATCGAGCTACGCGCCAGTGGCGGAATTTGGCAGACGCGCAGGGTTTAGGTCCCTGTGGGCGCAAGCCCGTGTGGGTTCAAATCCCACCTGGCGCACATATTTCTGAACTTGGCCCGCCTTCCCATCGAGATCTGTACGGATGATCGGGTGGCCGAGACGCCGTAGCGAGCCGGTACGATTGTGGCCATGACCGACCCCGTTTTGTTCGAGCCGGGCAGCCCCGAGCGCGGCGCTTTCGAGATCTACAACCGGCTTCTGAAGAACCGAATCGTGTTTCTCGGAACCGACGTGAACGACGACATCGCCAACTACATCACCGCCCAGCTCCTCTATCTGGAGGGCGAGGATTCCGAGAAGGACATCTGGCTCTACATCAACTCGCCGGGCGGGTCGGTCACCTCGGGCATGGCCATCTACGACACAATGCAGTTCATCACCCCCGACGTGGGGACCATCTGCATGGGATTGGGTGCCTCGATGGGCCAGTTCCTGCTGTGCGCCGGTGCTCCGGGCAAGCGTTATGCGCTACCCCATGCTCGGATCATGATGCACCAGCCCTCGGGCGGCGTTCGGGGCCAGGCAGCCGACATCGCCATCCAGGCCGAGCAGCACGCCTACGTGAAGTCGCTGCTGGCCGAGCGCATTGCCACCCACACCGGCCAATCAGTGGAGCAGGTGGAGGCCGACTCCGACCGCGACCGCTGGTTCACCGCCGAAGAGGCCAAGCAGTACGGCATCATCGACCACGTGATCGTCAAGCGCGGCGAGATGCTCTAGGACCATATCTGTCTCTCTCTGTGCCCTCGGTCAGCCCGGGACGTTCAAGTTCACTTCGCCGGGAATCCTGTCGGCCCTATCGGGGTCGATGAAGACGACGGGACTGTCCCAGTCCAGTTCGAGTCCGCACTGTTCGATCGAATAGCGGTTCAGCTCGGCCGCGGCCTTCCCGCTTGCCGCAAGCTGCTCTGCGTCTAGCCCGGCGGTCTCGGTGCCGCTGAACGCTCCGATGATGAGGCTGGAGGTGTTGATGATGACGGCCAGCGACGGCTCGATCTCTAGGGGTGCCACCCGTTGAATCGACTCCAGTTCGCTTATGACCGCCTCCGCGCCGCTTGGATCGTCGGAATAGTCCGCGGCCAGCGCGCCCTCGGGCCCGAAAGCGATCTCCAGCCTCTCGCAGAAGACGCGCAGGTCGGGCTGATCGTCGCCGCCACAGGCGCTGACACCAAGAGCCCCCAGCATTGAGGCACCAATGAGCAGCGCCAGTGCAGCCGCAGTCGGCTGTCGCATAGTCAGGAGTGGGCGGCTGCTTCTCGCAACTCGGTGATGGCGTGATCGAACCCCAACTCGTGGGAGAACACCGCGCTGCCGGCCACGAACACCCCAGCCCCGGCTTGGGCGGCGGCCCTGATGGTGGACCGGCCGATGCCGCCGTCGACCTCCAGCTCCACGTCGTGTCCGCCCTCATCGATCATCGCCCGCACCTCGGCCACCTTGGACTCCATCGACGCGATGTACGACTGGCCGCCCCAACCGGGGTTGACGGTCATCACCAGCACCAGTCGGCACAGGTTCAGCACGTGGGCCACGGCGGTGGCCGGGGTGGCCGGATTGAGGGCCACGCCGGCGTCCATCCCCAGCTCTCGGATGGCCCCCAGCGTGCGGTGCAGATGAGGGCAGGCCTCGACGTGGACGGTGAGCAACTCGCAACCGGCTTCGGCGTAGCGGGGCGCCAGCTCATGGGGCTCCTCCACCATGAGGTGGGCTTCGAAGGGCAGCGACACCAGAGGACGGATCGAAGCGATCACATCGGGTCCGAAGGTGAGGTTGGGCACGAACCGGCCGTCCATCACATCCCAGTGGATCCGGTCGGCCCCGGCCTTCTCCAAGCCGATGCACTCCTCGCCCAAACGGGCGAAATCAGCGGGCAGCACTGAAGGCGCGATCAAGACCTCAGAGGCCATAGCCCGACCCTACCCGGTGCCGGCGCGGGAGATGCGCACCTTTTGGATGGGCAATTGAATGGGCTGCTCAGCGCAGCATTCCGCCGTCGACAAACACGGGGCGACCGCTCATGAACGCGGAGGCGTCGCTGGCCAAGAACACAGCGGCGCCCACCAGATCGTCGGGGATGCCAAGGCGGCCGAAAATGGTCTCGGCAGCCACCTCTTCCTCGAAGCGGGCTCGGGCGTCGGGATCACGGGGCAGGATCATGTCGGTGGCCACCGGGCCGGGAACCAGAAGATTCACCCGTACTCCCACGCTGGCCCACTCCCGGGCCATGGTGGTGGTCCAGTTGGCCATGGCCGCCTTGACCGCGCAGTAGGCGCCGATGCCCTCCATGGGCTGGAAGGCGCCCAACGCGCCGATGTTGATGATCGACCCGCCCCCGTCGGCGGCCAGGTAGTCGCGTGCGGCCTGCGACAAGAACAGCGGTCCTTTCAGATTGACGGCCAAGATGTCGTCCAGCTCCTCGGGGGTGACCCGGGTGGTGAGGTGGGGGCGCAGCACCCCGGCGTTGTTCACCAGCACATCGAGGCGGCTGAAGCGGCCCATGACGGCCTCGAGCAGCGGCTGATGCTGGTCGAGTTGGGCGACGTCCAGCTCGGCGGCCATTGCCTCGCCGCCTGCGGCGGTGATCTGGTCGGCCAGGGCCTGGCAGGCGTCCAGCGTGCGGCTGGCGGCCACGACTTTGGCCCCGGCCTCGGCCAGCCCCAGGGCCAGGGCGTGGCCGATCCCCCGAGAGGCCCCGGTGACAATGGCCACCTTTCCGGTCAAGTCGAACCTATCCATCGCTCTCGCCAACTCCCTGAGAAGAAGCTTCCTGATCAGCCGATTCTTGGGCAGCCAGCCAATTCTCCAGGCTGGCGTCCTCCCAGTCGTCGGGGCCGTACACCGTGCGGGGCAGCGGAGTCATCAAGTGGGTGTCGCCGCCGGTGACATACTCGGCGGAGCGCTGCTCCCAGGCGATGATGCGGTGATCAGCGGTGCCCTCGTCGCACAGGCCCCGGGTGGTGTCGCGGTTCTGGCGGTAGGTGACGTGGGACGCGATGTCGGCCGCCCACACCATCACCACCTCGTGCTGGTTGTTGAGCACCTCGTACAGGCCGGTGGGGCGGTGGCCGTAGTCGGCCATGAGGGGTACCCGCTCCTCGACCACCGCGGCCAGGAACTCCAGCGGCGTGCCCGGCCGCACGGTGAGGATCTCGTTCACGAACAGCGTGCCTTTGATGCCCGTTTCGGCGATCTCGGCGGTGCTGGGGCTTCCCGGCACGCCTCCGCACAACCGGTCGAAGCCGCCGGAGCGCCACTGGGCGGCCTCGTCCCACCAGTCGCCGTAGAACGCCTTGCGCCGCTTCAGGTTGAGCCGGTCGAGGTTCTTGGCCAGGCCCTTCCAGCCCTCCGATCCGATGTCCCAGATGTTGATGACCTGGGGCCAGCGCCCCCCGCCCGCGCCCAGGATGTAGAACGCGCCCTGGAGCCCGAACATCTCCGGCATGCGCAGTACCGGGTCTTGCCAGAGGTGCTCCATGTAGTCGTACTGGCCCTGCCCGATGATGTCGACCACCTCATACAAGTACAGATCGCGGTTCACGGGGAGCCTCCGAGGTGCCTCGTGCTCATGAGCCAGGGCTTCATCATCCGCCGACGTTACCGGCGTAGGCTCTGCCTGTGCGGCGCGCGACCCAGGTGGAGCTGATCCGGGAGCTGTTGGCCCACCATGCTGCGGGCACCACGCAGCTGGCCGACGACGTGCTGGTGCTGCCCGCTGATGTCTACGTGAGCGAGCCCCATTGGCAGGCCGAGCGGGAGGCGCTGTTCCGCCGTCGCCCGGTGGTGGCCTGCCTGTCGGGGGCGGTGGCCTCGCCAGGTGACTATGTGTCTCTCACCGTGGGCGGAGTGCCGGTGGCAGTGGTGCGGGACGACGACGGGGTGCTGCGGGGATTCCGCAACGTGTGCCGCCACCGGGCCTCGTCGGTGGTGAGCGGGTGCGGATCGGGAGCAGCGTCGCTGCGGTGTCCGTTTCACGCGTGGACCTATCGGCTGGACGGAACGCTGTTGGCCCGCCCCCAGGCGGGGGAGGGGTTCGACGGGACCGACGAGTCGGACCTCGGCCTGGTGCCAGTGCCGGTGGGAGAGGCCCACGGCCTGGTGTTCGTTCGACCCGAAGGCGACGAACCGGCAGACGCCGACAGCCTCATCGGCGAGGCCGCGTTCGACCTCGATGATTTCAATGTGGGCGGCTACCTCCCGTTCGACCGGTGGGAGTCGAGTTGGCCTTGCAACTGGAAGCTGCTGGTGGACACGTTCTTGGAGTCGTACCACGTGTTCTCGCTGCACCGCACCACAGTGGGCAAGTACTACTTGTCCCAGCCCATGACCTACCGGGGCTACGGCCCCAACCTGCGGTTCCAAACCTGCCAGAAGTCGATCCTGGAGCTGGCCGAGGCCCCCGAGGACGACTGGGACCTGCTCAGCCGGGCCACCGTGGAATATCTCATCGCCCCCAACGTCATCTTGAGCCACAGCGTGGACCACTTCGCGGTGTACCAGTTCCTGCCCACCGCCGTCGACCAAACCAACGTCACCATGACCCTCTACACCCCCGAGCCCGTCACAGAACAAACCCGCCCCCACTACGAGCGCACCCTGGAGCTGCACCAGCGAGTCGGCGCCGGCGAAGACTTCCCCCAAGCCGTCAAGATCCAGCAGTCCTTAGCCTCAGGCCTGGTCAACGAAACCCTCGTAGGCCGCCACGAAGTAGCCCTAATCCACTTCCATAAGGCGCTAGACGAGCTGCTCGAGAGCGGGAACTGACAAGCCAGAGTGGGGCAAAAGCCCTGATGAGGGGAAGAAGGGGCTTGTGTCTCCTAGTGTCATACTCTAAGCTCTAAGTGTATGACGATGCTTAGCTTCCGGGTGCCTCCAGAAGAGGCGGCAAGAGCCAAAGAATGTGCAGATTACATCGGCGTTGCCCTCTCCGAGCTGTACCGCGAGGCGCTGCGCCGCCACATCAACGCCATCCTGGCCGAGCGGGATGCCGAGATCTACGAGAAGATGCCACTCACCGAAGAGGAACTCTCGGCATTCGATGACGTCCAGTATTGGCTCCCGGCCGAAGACTGGTCTGACTGGATTGAGTGGCTCGATGCAAAGGGGTGAGATCTGGTTCGCCGAGACCCCAAACGGCGACCGCCCGGTGCTCGTTCTCACACGCGATCCGGTCGCAGCTCGCATCGGAGGTGTGGTTGCTGCTGAGCTCACCCGCACGATCCGGGGCATTGCCTCTGAGTTCCCCCTGTCTGTTGACGACGGTGTCCCCGTCGAGAGCGTCGTCAGCTTTGACAACATTCACACCGTTCGGCGCCACGCCTTCCGACGCCGGGTCACCAAGCTCACCCCCGCCCGCATGAACGAGGCCTGCCAAGCCCTCAAAGCCGCCACTGGTTGCTAGCGGAGGCATTGCCCGTCGCCGCTAGCCGAATTGTTCGGCTTGCCAGGCTCGGGCGGCTTTGAAGCCCTCGGTTCTTATGATTTGGCCGAATTCTTGGGCGGCGGGGGACTGGTGGGCGATCACGTTGTGCTCGCGGGCTGCTTCTTGGGCGGCGGTGTAGCCCATCAGCTCGAGGACCTTGTTGCAGATGGCCTTGTTGGCGGCGGAGATGTCGTTGGGCACTGTTGCCACTCGGCGGGCTAGGGCGTGGGTGTGGTTGGCCAATTTGTCGACGGGCACGGCCTCTAGCACGAAACCGGCTTTGGCTGCGGTGATGCCGTCGATCATGTCGCCGGTGAGCAGGAGGCGCTTGGCCCATTGGGGGCCGGCCAGGTAGGTCCACATGTGGGTGGAAGGCGAGGCCATCGACCGCACGATGGGGTAGCCGAACTGGGCGTCCTCGGCACAGACGGTCATGTCGGCGTGGAAGGCGATGTCGGTGCCCACCGCCAGGCAATAGCCGTGGACTGAGGCGATAATCGGGGTTCGCAGCCGCCACATCTCCTCGAACCGCCGGAACGGCTCCACCAGGGCCAGCTCCTGCTCGAAGGACCGGGAGTCGTAGTCCAGGTCGATCTCGTCGGGGTCGAGGTCAATCCCGGAGCAGAACGCGTCTCCGGCGCCCTGGATCACGATGGCGCCGATGTCAGAGGCGGCGTCGGCCTCAGCCAGCTTGTCGAAGAGTTGGCCGAGCTGGGCCATGGTCAGGGCGTTGCGCCGCTCAGGGCGGTTGAGAGTGATGTAGCGGACCCGCTCCCGGTCCTCGGCGAGGATGGCGGGCTCGGTCTCTGGGGCTTCTGGCACGGGGCCGACGGTAGCGCGCCTGCTGGCAGGCGGGGACCCGGCGTCCAAGAAGGCACCGCCAACCACCCGGCAGTAGCCTGGTTTCGTGGACGATCTCGGCTACATCCCCTTCGACTGCGACAACCACTACTACGAGGCGGTGGACGCCTTCACCCGCCATGTGGACCCAGCCATGCACCCCCGCTGCGTGCAGTGGGCCGAGGTGAACGGCCGCCGCTACCACCTGGTGGGCGGCAAGATCAGCCATGCGGTGGTGAACCCCACTTGGGATCCCATCGCCCTGCCCGGCGCCATGCACGACTACTTCCGGGGCAACCCCGAGGGCCGCAACCCCACCGAGATGCTGAGCAAGCGGGAGAAGCTTCCCCGCTACTACGTGGACGACCGGGATGCCCGGGTCGACAAGGTGTACCAGCAGGGGCTCCAGTCGGTGTGGCTGTTCCCCACGCTGGGGGTGCTGTACGAGGAGCTCGTCAAAGAGGACATCGAAGCGGTGTGCGCCCTGTTCGGCGGGTTCAACCGCTGGCTCGACGAGCAGTGGGGGTTCGCCTACCGCGACACCATCTACGCCGCCCCCTACATCGCCCTGGGTGACGTGGACTGGGCTTGCCAGGAGTTGGAGTGGGCCCTCGACAAGGGTGCCCGCACCATCGTGATGCGCCCCGCGGCAGTGTGGACCACCGAGGGGTTCATGTCGCCGGCCGACGAGCACTTCGACCCGTTCTGGGCCCGGGTGAACGAGTCGGGCATCTGCGCGGTGGTCCACGCCGGCGACAGCGGCTACACCACCCACGGCTACGACGTGGACGGATTCGCCTCGGCGGGAGTGGGCAAGGAGCGCAAGTACAAGCCCAGCATCAAGGCCTACAACATCGAGCGGGCCGCCTACGACTACCTGATCACGCTGGCGCTGGAGAAGCTGTTCGAGCGGTTCACCAACCTGCGGATCGCCTCGGTGGAGAACGGATCGCAGTTCCTGGGCGACATGTTCCGCAAGCTGGGCCAGGCCACCCACAAGAGCATCGGCTGGTTCAAGGAGGATCCCTCCGAGCTGTTCCGCCAGCACGTGTGGATCAACCCCTTCTGGGAGGACGACGTGGCCGAGGTGGTCCACTACATGGGTCCCGACCGGGTGATCTTCGGCAGCGACTGGCCCCACATCGAGGGCATGCCCCAGCCGCTCGACTACCTGGTGGAGCTCAAGGACAAGGGCTTCGACGACGCCACCAAGAAGAAGATCCTCCTCGACAACGTCACCGAGCTGAACCAGCTCCAGCCGGCCTGACGCCAACCCGCGCCCATGGGCTCCCGCTAGCCGGTGGGGTCGAAGTGGGGGTTGAGAAGGTCGTAGCGGGTGATGGCGTCTTTGGCCACCGAAGGGTCGAGGCTGCCCTCAGCGGCCAGGGCGCTCAAAACAGTGGAGACCACGCTGTGGGCGTCGGTCTCGAAGAAGCGGCGCAGCGACTCGCGGGTGTCGGAGCGGCCGAAGCCGTCGGTGCCCAGGGGGATGAACCGGCGGGGCACCCAGCGGGCGATTTGATCGGGCACCAGGGTCATGTAGTCGGTGACCGCCACCACCGGCCCCTGGCCCTCCGCGAGCCGCTGGGTCACCATGGGCACCCGGGGCTCCTCGTCGGGGTGAAGGCGGTTCCAGCGCTCTACCTCCAGGGCCTCCTCCCGGGCCGCCTTGAAGGAGGGGGCGCTGAGCAGGTCCACTCCGATCCCGTAGTGCTCGGCCAATTCGGCCTGGGCGTCCCGGGCGGCCTGGTGGGCGGTTCCCGAGAAGATGATCGTGGCCTGTTGCTCGGTGCCCTCCAGCGCGTGGTTCCACTGGTACAGCCCCGACAGGATGTGCTCGTCGCTGATGAAGTCGGCCCGGCGGGGCTGGCGGTAGTTCTCGTTGTAGATGGTGATGTAGTAGAAGACGTCTTCGCCGCCGCCGTTGCCGTACATCCGGTGCAGCCCCGATCGCACGATGGCCCCTAGCTCGTAGGCGAACGCCGGGTCGTAGGCGCAGCAGGCCGGCACGGTGGAGGCCAAAAGGTGGCTGTGCCCGTCTTGGTGCTGCAAGCCCTCTCCCAACAAGGTGGTGCGCCCCGCGGTGGCCCCCATCAGAAAACCTCGGGCCCGGGAGTCGGCCGCCGACCAGATCAGATCGCCCACCCGCTGGAACCCGAACATGGAATAAAAGGAGTAGAACGGTACCATCGGCACGCCCATGGTGGCGTAGCTGGTGGCCGCCGCCGTCCATGAGGCCAGCGATCCCGCCTCGGTGATGCCCTCCTCCAGGAGCTGGCCGTCCTGGCCCTCGGCGTACGACAACAGCAGATCGTGGTCGACCGGCTCATAGAGCTGTCCCTCGGAGGCGTAGATCTTGAACTCCCGGAACAAGGAGTCCATGCCGAAGGTGCGGGCCTCGTCGGGGACGATGGGCACGACCCGGGCCCCGAATTCCTCATCTCGCATCATGTTGCGCAGCATCTGGGTGAACACCATGGTGGTGGACACCTCGCGCCCGTCGGAGCCCTCGTCGTAGTCGGCGAACAGCTTGTCGTCGGGCAGCTTGATGGGCCGGCGGATGTTCACCACCCGGGTGGGGAGCGGACCGTCGAGCTCCTTGCGGCGGGCCATCAGGTATTGGTGCTCGGGGGAGTCGGGCGGCGGCTTGTAGTACGGGGGGTTGGCATCGTCTTCGAGCGCCTCGGCTGGGATTTCCTCTTCCAGGTGGAGCCGGGAGCGCAGGTCCATGAGCTGGGCGGTGGTCATCTTCTTCACCTGGTGGGTGGCGTTGCGGGCCTCGAGCCCCTCGCCCAGCGTCCAGCCCTTGATGGTCTTGGCCAAGATCACCGTGGGGCGGTCGGTGGCCTCCACCGCGGCCTTGTAGGCGGCATACAGCTTCAAGTAGTCATGACCGCCCCGGGGCAGGTCCTCGAGCTGGCGGTCGCTCAAGTGGTCCACCATCTTGCGCAGCCGGGGATCGGGGCCGAAGAAGTTCTCCCGGATATAGGCGCCGGTCTCGGTGGCGTAGCGCTGATATTCCCCGTCCACCGTGGTCATCATCTTCTCCAGCAGCACGCCGTCGACATCGGCGGCCAGCAGCTCGTCCCAGCGGGAGCCCCAGATCACCTTGATCACGTTCCAGCCCGAGCCCCGGAAGTTGCCCTCCAGCTCCTGGATGATCTTCCCGTTGCCCCGCACCGGTCCGTCGAGGCGCTGGAGGTTGCAGTTCACCACCCAGATGAGGTTGCCCAGCTTGGCCCGCCCGGCCAGCGAGATCGACCCCAGCGTTTCAGGCTCGTCGCACTCTCCGTCGCCCACGAAGCACCACACCTTCGATTCGCTGGTGTCCTCGATGCGTCGGTCGTGGAGGTAGCGGTAGAACCGGGCGTGGTAGATGGAGTTGATCGGCCCCAGCCCCATCGACACCGAGGGGTATTCCCAGAAGTCGGGCATCAGCCGGGGATGGGGATAGCTCGACAGCCCGCTACCGCCGATCTCCATCCGGAAGTTGTCCAGCTGGTCCTCGGTCAGCCGGCCCTCGAGGTAGGCCCGGGCGTAGATCCCGGGGGCGGCGTGGCCTTGGATGTAGATGGCGTCGCCGGGCAGCCCGTCTTCTTTGCCCCGGAAAAAGTGATTGAACCCCACCTCGTACAGCGCGGCCGAAGAGGCGAAGGTGGACAGGTGGCCGCCGATGCCGTCGGCCCTCTTGTTGGCTTTCACCACCATCACGGCGGCGTTCCACCGTATGAAAGCCCGGATCCGGCGCTCGATGTTCTCATCACCCGGGAAAAACGGCTGGTCAGCGGTGGGGATGGTGTTCACATACGGGGTCTGCACCGTGCCGGAAAGGCCCGTGCCCAGCTCGTCGGCTCGGTCGAGGAGCTGCCGCAGCAGGTACCGGCTGCGCTGTCCGCCCGAGGCGCTGAACACGGCGTCGAGGCTGTCGAGCCACTCTCGGGTTTCTTCTGGATCAGTGTCCGGCAGTTGGTGTGAGAAATTCACGGCCACGCCACCATGCTTTCAATTCTGGGTTGGTCATGCCAGCATGAGCAGATGTCTGGTTCTGCCAAGCCCACCACTGTGTATACCGACGGTGCCTGCCGGGGGAATCCCGGCCCCGGCGGATGGGGTTGGGTGGTGCCCGATGGGCCTTCGGGATCGGGCGGTGCGCCGCAGACAACCAACAACCGCATGGAGCTCATGGGGGTGCTGGAGGCACTGCGATCGCTGGACGGGCCGCTGGAGGTGTACTGCGACTCCACCTACGTGGTCAATTGCTTCAAAGACCGGTGGTGGGAGGGGTGGATCCGCCGAGGCTGGCGTACCGCCGACAAGAAGCCGGTGTCGAACCAGGATCTTTGGAAGCAGATCATCGAGCAGGTTCAGGCCCGTTCCGTTGCCTTCCACTGGGTGAAGGGCCATTCCGGCAACCGCTGGAACGACGAGGCCGACCGCCTGGCCACCGAGGCGGCCGACACTCAGGACGTGGTCGAGGAGCAGTCGCTGTTCTGACCTGATTTCGATCAGCGCAGAATCTCTTCCAGCGCTCCTCGCAGGTCGGGGTGGCGGAACTCGAAGCCCGCATCGGCCAACGCGGCGGGATGGGCTCTAGTGCTGGAGAACAGAAGTCCGTCGGCCAACTCGCGGCCGAGCAGAAGCCGGGGGCCGAAGCGGGGAACAGCCAGGGCAGCGGGGCGGCGCAGCACCGAGGCCAAGGTGCGGGTGAACTCCCGGTTGGTGGCCGGGTTGGGAGCGCAAAGGTTCACCGGGCCGGAGACGTCGGATTCCAGCAAGAAGACCAGGGCTCTCACCTCGTCCTCGAGAGAGATCCACGGCCACCACTGCTGACCGGGGCCCAACGGCCCGCCCAGGCCCAGCTTGAACAGGGGCAGCATGCGGGTCAGGAACGGGGCGTTGTCGGCAGCCACCAACCCGGTGCGGGCCAGAGCCACTCGGATGCCCGCGCTCTCCGCTCCAGCCGCCGCCGCCTCCCAGTCGGCAGAAAGGGCGGCCAGGAATCCGGTGCCCGGCCCGGACTGCTCGTCGAGCACCTCGTCTCCCCGGTCTCCGTAGTAGCCCACCGCCGAGCCCGCCACCAGCACCGCAGGGGGAGTCGGGGCCGCGCCCATGGCCTCCACCAACAACTCTGTGGCGTCCACCCGGCTGAGCCGCAGCTCGCGTTTGCGGCGCTCGCTCCAGCGGCGGTCCCCGATGCCGGCACCGGCCAGATTCACCACCCCGTCGACGCCGGCGAAGGCATCGTCATCGATGTCGCCGGTGGCCGGGTTCCAGTAACGGGTGCTGTCGGCGCGCGCTTTGAGGTCGCGCACCAGCCGAACGACTTCGTGCCCTGAAGATCGCAGCTGGCGGACCAATGCCGATCCGATCAGTCCTGATGCTCCGGCCACTGCAACTTTCATGACTCCAGTGTATGGATTGGCCGACATGAACGGGCCTCCTCGAATGGTCGGTCGCGGGTAGCGTGGGGCTATGTCCGAGTCCGAGTCGAGTCCCCCCTACGATCACCAGGGCGCGGAGGGCGCCGAACCGAAATCCCGGTCGTTCACGGATTTGCTCCGGCAGATCAACGTCCGGATGGTGCTGGGTGCGCTGGCCGCCGTGGCGCTGATCGTGTTCATTGCCCAGAACACCGATGATGTCCGGGTCAACTTCCTGGGATGGGACTGGGACCTGCCGCTGTTCCTGCTGCTGTTGATCACCATTGCGCTGAGCGTGGTCTGCGCGGAGATCGCCGGCTGGTACATGGGCCGCCGGCGTCGCAGCCGCCGCTGAGCTCTCCATGAGCACTCGCCGGTTGATCCTCCTGGCGCTGCTGTGCGGAGTGGCGATCGTGGTGGCATTCGCCGTTCAGGCTGTGCTCATCCTGCGTTGACCAGGTTCCCCATAGGTCCCCTATAGGCTGAATGCCATGAGCAGCAGCCATGACGTGGTGGTGGTCGGCGGTGGGCCCGGCGGATATGCCGCCGCGCTCTACGGCACGGCTGCCGGCCTCGACGTCGCGGTAGTGGAGAAGCAGAAACTGGGCGGGACCTGCCTGCATGTGGGCTGCATCCCGGCAAAAGAACTGCTGGAGACGGCGTCGGTGTACCGCACCGTGGCCCACGCCGATCAGTTCGGCATCACGTCGGGATCGCCCTCGGTGGACATGGGGGCGGCCCAAGCCCGCAAGCAGAAGATCGTGGATCAGCTCCACAAGGGCGTGGGAAAGCTGCTGGAGGGCCGCAAAGTAACGGTGCTGGACGGGTGGGGCTCGCTTGGGCCCGACCGGTCGGTGACGGTGTCGGGTGGGGAGTCGGGCGATGCGACGCTGACCGCCGAACACGTGATCCTGGCCACCGGATCGGCGCCCCGCACGCTGCCCGGTTTCGAAGTCGACGGCAAGCAGGTGCTGACCAGCGACGAGCTGTTGTCGATCACCGAACTGCCTGCCCGGGCGGCGATTATCGGGGGCGGGGCCATCGGCCTGGAGTTCGCCTCGCTGTTGGCCGATCTGGGGTCGGAAGTGACCGTGCTGGAGGCGCTGCCCAGAATTCTGCTGGGTGCCGACGACGACGTGGTCAAGATGCTGACCCGGGCGTTCAAGAAGCGGAAGATCGAAATCCGCACCGGGGTGTCGGTGAGCGGCTGCCGCAGCACCGCCGATGGGGTTGAGTTGGATATCGAAGGGGACGAGCCCCTGGCGGTGGATGCAGTAGTGGTGTGCGTGGGCCGTCGTCCGTACACCGATGGCTTGGGTTTGGACGCCGCCGGTGTGGAGACGGACGACGAGGGCTATGTGGTAGTCGACGAGTATTGCCAGACCACCACCCCGGGGGTGTACGCCGTGGGCGATGTGGTCCGCACCCCGCAGCTGGCCCACGTGGCGTTCGCCGAGGCCATCATGGTGGTCAAGCACCTGCTGGGGGAGTCGCCCGCGCCGATTGACTACGGCAATGTCCCATGGGCCATCTACTGCCACCCTGAGGTGGCCTTTGTGGGCCATACCGAGGCGTCGGCCCAAGAGGCCGGCTTCGAGGTGGCCACCTCGGTACACCGTTTCATGGGCAATGGGCGGGCCATGATCGTGGGGGAGACTGACGGGTTGGTCAAGGTCATCGCGGAGAGCGATGGCGATGGGACCGGCGGGCGTATTCTCGGGGTCCACATGGTGGGCCCGTGGGTGACCGAGCAGCTCGGTCAGGGCTATCTGGCGGTCAACTGGGAAGCCACCGTGCCAGAAGTGGCCGAGTTCATCCAGCCCCACCCCACGATGAGCGAGCTGTTCGGTGAGTCGGTGCTGTCACTCACCGGCCGGGCCCTGCACTGAGTGGACTGGGGAGAATCGATGTCAGAGGTAAGGATGCCGCAACTGGGTGAGACGGTGATGGAGGGCACCATTATCCAGTGGTACAAGCAGGTGGGCGACGAGGTGGCTGAGGACGAGCCGCTCTTCGAGGTGTCCACCGACAAGGTGGATTCTGAGGTGCCCTCGCCGATGTCCGGAGTGCTCGTGGAGATTGTGGCCGCCGAGGGGGACACGGTGGAAGTGGGCGCAGTGATCGCCGTTTTGAGCGAGGATGGAGCGGCCGCGGCGGCTCCGCCTGCGCCAGCGTCGGCCCCGGTGGAAGCGCCGCTTCCAGCAGCTGAGCCGACAGCGGAAGTGGCTCCGCCACCCCCGCCACCAGCCTCAGAACCGGCGCCAGCTTCCGCGGCGGTGCCGAGCGTTCCCGCCTCCGGCGGCGGCCGGTTCGTGTTGTCGCCGGTTGTGCGCCGGCTGATCGCCGAGCACGGGCTGGACCCTTCTCAGATCACCGGCACTGGTGTTGGCGGGCGAGTCACCCGCTCCGACGTGGAGTCGTACATCGCCCAAAACCGCACCGCTCCCAGCCGGCCCGCGGCCGCCGCATCGACCACCGCCCCGCCGGCTCCACCTGCCCAGTCGCGAACTGCCGGACGTGACACGGTCGTCCCGCTCAGCAATATCCGCCGCATCACCGGCGAGCACATGGTGCGCTCGAAGCAGGTGTCCCCTCACGTGCTGACCGCGGTGGAGGTGGACTTCGAAGGGGTGGAGCAGGTGCGCCGGGCCCACCGGGAGGAGTTCAAGGCCGAGCACGGCTTCAGCCTCACCTACCTGCCCTTCATCGCCCGGGCGGTGTGCGACGCCATCCACGAGTATCCCCACATCAACGCCTCGGTGGGAGACAGCGAGCTGGTGGTACACAACTACGTGAACCTGGCCGTCGCCGTCGACCTCGACTTCCAAGGGCTGCTGGCCCCGGTGGTAGTGGACGCCGACCGCAAGCGTCTGACGGCGATCGCCGAAGAGGTGGCTGACCTGTCGAGGCGAGCGCGGGCCAAGAAGCTGAACGCCGATGAGATCTCCGGGGGCACGTTCACCATCACCAATCCCGGCCAGTGGGGAACCATGATGCAGTTCCCCATCATCAACCAGCCCCAGGTGGCCATCTTGTCCACCGACGGGATACGCCGCCGCCCAGTGGTGGTCACCGCCGAGGACGGGAGCGAGGCCATCGCCATCCACTCGGTGGGTGTGCTGGCCCTGGCCTGGGACCATCGGGCCTTTGACGGCGCCTATGTGGCCGCTTTCCTGGACCACATGCGGTCGATCATCGAAACCCGAGACTGGCACGCCGAGATGCCATGAGCCTTCGATGAGCCCGCTCCGCGTTCGATGGCTGGGGCGGGTGTCCTACCGGGACGCCCACGCCTGCCAGCAGGCCATGTTCGAGCGGAGTGGCGACTACCTGCTGCTGCTAGAGCATCCCCACGTGTTCACCCTGGGACTGCGGGGCGACGAGGCCAACATCTTGGTGGACCCCGCCGAGGTGGGGGCCGAGGTGGCATACAGCGACCGAGGCGGCGACGTCACCTACCACGGCCCCGGTCAGCTCGTCGGCTATCCGGTGATGACCGTGGCCGGCAAACGGGGCGGGGGCATGGCCGACACGGTGGCCTATGTGCGCTCGGTGGAACAACTGGTGATCGACGCGCTGGGCGATGTGGGGCTGGCCGACTGCGGCCGCCTTGACGACTATCCCGGCGTGTGGGTGGATCCTGACAGCGACAACCCCCGCAAGATCGCGGCCATCGGCGTGCGCCTCAGCCGCACCCGCTCCATGCACGGCTTTGCCCTGAACGTGGACTGCGACTTGGACTGGTTCGATCGCATCGTGCCCTGCGGCATCCCCGACAAGGCGGTCACCTCGCTGGCCGCGGAGGGGCGAAGGGTCGAAATGCGGGAGGTGGTGGACGCGGTGGCCGCCCGAGCCGCCGACCGCTGGGGAGCGGAGGGAGTGGAGGGAGTGGACCGGGCCGATGTGGCGGGGGAGCGGGGGCTGGAGACGGGAGTCAGCGTGGACCTCAGGGCCCGCAAGCCGGAGTGGATGCGGGTGCTCCTGCGAACCGGTCCCGAGTTCCGGCGGCTGCGGTCGGTACTGCACCGCCGGGATCTGGTGACGGTGTGCGAAGAGGCCGGCTGCCCCAACATCTACGAGTGCTGGAACGAGGGCACGGCCACGTTCATGATCAACGGCGAGCGCTGCACTCGGGCCTGCGGCTTCTGCCTGGTGGACACCCGCCGACCCGAGCCCCCCGACCCGGCTGAGCCTGAGAAGGTGGCCGACGCGGTGGCGGCCATGGGCTTGGACTACGCGGTGATCACTGCGGTGGCCCGCGACGACCTGCCCGACGGGGGGGCCGCTGGCTTTGCTGCTGTTGTGGAGGCGGTTCGCACGCGCACCCCTAAGGTGCGGGTGGAAGTGCTCATCCCCGATTGCAAGGGCGACCCCGATGCGCTGGCCGTGGTCTTCGATGCCCGGCCCGACGTGCTGAACCACAACATCGAGACGGTGGCCCGACTCCAGCGGGCAGTGCGCCCTTCAGCCGGCTACGCCCGCAGCCTGGCCGTTCTGGCCCGGGCCAAGGCGGCTGGGCTGACCACCAAGTCGTCGATCATCGTCGGCCTGGGAGAGACCGACGATGAGGTGGTCCAAACCATGGCCGACCTGTCCGCAGTGGGCACCGACATTGTGACGGTCGGTCAGTATCTGCGGCCCTCCGCCGACCATTTGCCCGTGGCCCGGTGGATCCCGCCCGACCAATTCGAGCAGTTCCGGGCCGTCGGCCGATCGCTGGGCATCGCCCATGTGGAGGCCAGCCCCCTGACCCGCAGCTCCCACCACGCCCAACACGCTCACGCCCAGGCTTTGGCTTCTCCGGTCAGGGCCGCAGGTGTAGGTTGACCCTGATGTTCAGCCAGCGAATGGAACGATTGCGGGCCAAGATGGCCGAGCAGCAGGTGGATGTGCTGCTGCTGTCGGTAGGCGCCGACCTGTCCTACTTCTGCGGATACGAGGCAATGCCCCTGGAGCGACTGACCATGCTGGTGGCGCCCTGCGACGGCGACGCCCGGTTGATCGTTCCTCGGCTGGAGGCCCCTCGGGTAGTGGAGCGACCCGAGGTGTTCGAGATCGCGGCGTGGGATGAGACCGACGACCCGATCGAACTGGCCCGCTCGCTCATTGGCTCTGCCTCGGTGGCGGCCATCGGCGACCACACGTGGGCCGGGTTTCTGGTGGATCTGATGAAGGTGCTGCCGGCGGTGGAGTTCCGCCGGGCGTCGGAGGTGACCAGCCCGCTGCGCTCGGTGAAGGACGCCGCTGAGGTGGAGTCGCTGCGGGCCGCGGCGGCCGCCGCCGACCGGGTGGCCGTCGATCTGCGATCGGGCAACATCGAGCTGGTGGGGCGTACCGAGGCCGAGGTGTCGGCCGAGTTGGGCCGTCGACTGCTGGCCGAGGGCCACCAGCGAGTGAACTTCGCCATCGTGGCTGCCGGTGAGAACGCGGCCAGTCCCCACCATGAGGCCGGGGAGCGGGTGATCAAACCGGGCGAGGTGGTGCTGTGCGACATCGGGGGGACCATGATGGATGCCGACGGGGTGGGCTACTGCTCCGACATCACCCGGTGTGTGCATTTGGGCGAGCCGCCCGATGACCTGGTCGAGGCCTACGACGTGCTTTTCGAGGCCCAAGCGGCCCAAGTGGCCGCCGCGGTGGTGGGAAACAGCTGCGAGTCGGTCGACCGAGTGGGGAGGGGCATGATCGCCGAGGCCGGATTCGGCGACAACTTCATCCACCGCACCGGCCACGGCATCGGCACCGAGGCCCACGAAGACCCCTACATCGTGGAGGGCAACACCCAGGAATTGCGCCCCGGCCACGCCTTCTCCATCGAGCCCGGCATCTACCTGCCCGGCAGGTGGGGGCTGCGGTTGGAGGACATCGTGGTGGCCGCCATCGACGGACCCGACAACCTCACCACCACCGATCACCGCCTGGCCGTTCTCGACGTCTGACGGAGCTTTCATCCGGTGATCGAGCTTCAACCGGCCACGGTTCTGCTCCAGATCGCCGTCGGCGGGTTGGCATTTACCTGGATCACCACTCGACGGCGGGAGGCCGGGCTGGGCTACGGCTGGCTGATGCGGAGCACCTTTGGCCTCTTGGCCGCGGGTGGGGCTTGGCTGGGATTTGCCACCGACCCGGTGCCGGTACGGGACTGGACCGCGGCAGCCACGGCCGCGGCCGCCGCACTCGCCTTGATGGTGTCGGTCGCCCGGCGGCGGGCTGGCGTGAGCGGCCAGCGGGAACGGGTGGAGCGGCGCAGCGCGGAGATCGCCGAGATGACCGGGATCGACCGGGACGAACAGCGTTTCGACCGCAGCAGGCCGGAATTTCCCCCGATGCTGGATCTCATCGCTCCCGCGGTGGGATTGATCGGGGTCGTGGCCGGCGGGTTGGACGCGGGCGATCCGGCCGCGCTGGCCGTGGCCCGCACCGTGATCGGGGCGTTCTTCTTGGGCGCGGTGACCGATGCCATGCTGCTGGGCCACTGGTACCTGGTGCAGCCTGGGTTGGCTCGGGGTCCACTGCTGGAGCTGGTCCGCTGGACCGGGCTGTTGTGGCTGCCCGAGCTGATGGTGATGCTGTGGCCGACCGGCATGGCATCGGTGCTCAGCGGAACCATCGACGATGGCTACAACGGTCTGCTGGGCTGGTTCTGGGTGGCGTGCGTGGTGACCACGGCAGGACTCGTCGTGCTGGCTCGGGCGGCGCTGCGAGAGCGGTTCTACTCGGCGGTGATGGCCGCGACGGGGTTGTTGTATCTGGGGATACTGACGGGGTTTGGGATGGACTTAGTGGCCCGAGTGTTGCTGGACACATCCTGATTTTCGTCAGGAGGCTCCAGCCTTGGTGATGGCCACGGTGTGGACGTCGGGGGTGGCTGCTTGGAAGGTGATCGTGTAGCCGCGGACTGTGACGCTTTGGCCTGGGGTCAGGATAGGCAGGTCGTCAACCTGGCCGTCGCCGGGGTCGCCGGCCACCTTGGCCGGCAGATTCCCGGAACCGATGGCCGCGTTCACGGTATAGACGAGCACGCCTTCTATCGGCAGGGCGGGCAAGGTGGTGGTGACACCGTCGGGAGTTCGGTAGAAGCGCCCGGCGTCGTAGCCGGTCTTGCGCCTGCTTTCAACGACGATCACTTCGGTATCCGACAGCGGTATCGCAGCCATGGCTATTCCATCGCCGGGTTTGGTGGCAATGGGCCGGAGATCGACGATTACCTCGGGTGCGGTCACACAGCGGATATGAGAAGCGTTGAGCCAGCCGAGCTGCCAGCGGCTCCACGCCAGCATTTCACTCGCGGAAAAGAAGTATCTGTAGTCCGTAGAAGTGTGGCCGCTGGGAAAGTGCCAGACGTGGGCCAGGCGGCGATCGCGCGGGTTGGCCAGAAAGTAAGCCCTTAGGCCCATGATGCCGAGGGTGATTTGAGTCCAGGCCTTGCCGACCGGGGAATCGGGCAGCATGTGGCTGTCATCGTAGGGATACATGTCCAGCAGGCCCAGATTGTGAGCCAGTTCATGGGCCGCGGAACGGCCCCAGGGGGTCGGCTCTTGGGGACCATCGTCAACGTGGCTGATGTTGATGCGGGAAGTTGGCGAGACGGTTCCTTCCTGCGTGCCGACGCTGCCTCCGGCATCGGCGCTGACAAAGTGCGAGCTGGGCATGACGACCATCAACACGTCATAGCCGGTGAAGTCGAACTCGGGATCGGCCAGCCGGACAGCAACCTTGTCAACATCCCTGAGCGTTGGCTGCCCTAGGGCGGACTCACCGAGGTGGTTGGTATAGCTGTCTTCGGCTCGCAGCCATTTATGCAAGGGGACGAACTCGATGTTGAGCTGTCCGAAGCTGACCGTCTCCAGATATGTCTCAGCCCAGGGCAAGCCCAATGCGGCCTCGTCATGGGTGGAATGGGTCGCGGGGGCGTCGGGGAAGTCCAAGAACAGCACCGCTACTCGTATGGTTCCGGTAGCTGATGGGGCCCACGACGGCAATGGGAATCCCGCCGTTACTCCCCACGGCACACCGTGGGGTAGGCACATTGCCGGTTCGGCTTGGACTGCCTTTTGCGCGCCGCTTGGAAAGGGCACGACCGGAGCGAGGCTCCAGCAGGCGATGGTGGCGTCGGTTCGCAGCCCGCAGGAGTGGAAGTGGCTGGTGGCGATGGCGGTGAATTGCCTGTCGGGCGGGTTGGCCTGTCCGTGGTCGTTGTTGCCCCAGCAGGCGATGGCGGCGTCGTCGCGCAAACCGCAGGAACTCTTACCGCGGGCGGCGATGGCGGTGAATTGTCCGTTCGGTGGATTCGTTGGGTCGTTGTTGTTGCCCCAGCAGATGATGGTCTGGTCGGTTCTGAGCCCGCAGGATTGGTTGTCGTGGGCGGCGATGGCGGTGAATTGCCCAACGGGCGCTCTGGCCTGTCCGCTGTTGTTGTCACCCCAGCAGGTGATGGCGCCGTCTACTCGCAGCCCGCAAGAATGCTGGCGACCAACGGCAATTGCGGTGAAGAGTCTCGCTGGCGCATTGTTACGGTCGCTCACATCAAATCCCCAGCAAATGACTCGGGCGTCGGCACGTAGTCCGCAGGCATGCCAGACGCCGGCGGCGATGGCGGTGAATTGTCCGTCGGGCGCATCGGCTTGGCCATCTTCGTTGTTGCCCCAGCAGGTGATGCCGGCATCGGTGCGCAGTGCACACACGAACGCACTGCCGGCGGCCACGGCGGTGAATTGTCCGTCGGGCGCACGGCTCAGACTGCTGCTGTTGGTGCCCCAGCAGGTAATGGTGGCATCTGTTCGCAGCCCACAGGTTTGCCAGGGACCGGCGCTTATGGCGGTGAATTGCCCTGTGGGCGCGCTGGCTTGTTGAAAACTGTTGTCGCCCCAGCAGGTGATGGTCTGGTCGGCTCTGATCGCGCACACATGCTGTTCCCCGGCGGCGAGGGCCGTGAATTGTCCGTCCGGCGCGCTGGCTTGTCCGCTCTCGTTGTCGCCCCAGCAGGAGATGGTGCGGTCGGTGCGAATTGCGCACGCATGCTGCACTCCGGCGGCGACTGCGGTGTAGAGGCCTGATGGCGTCTGATTGGAGGGGCCGGTCGTAGCCGGTGTTCCGTCGGTGCAGCCGCCGGGGACGATGTGGGTGTCGATGTCGAATCGGCAGCGGTAGGTGTTGAGGAGTGACTCCTGTTGGGCGATGAGATCGTCCCGCACCGCGATCTCGGCTGGGGTGGGGACTCCCTCGAACGGGTCGGGTTCAGTCGGACCCTGGCTGGGTCTTGCGTCGGTGCAGCCGCCGGGGACGATGTGGGTGTCGATGTCGAATCGGCAGCGGTAGGTGTTGAGGAGTGACTCCTGTTGGGCGATGAGGTTGTCGCGCACCGCGATGTCGGCCTGGGTGGCGGGCTGCTGGGCGGCGACGGGATCGGCAATGACCGCTACCGCGGAGAAGGCCAGAACCGCGGCGATGAGAACAAGCCCGACCCGTCCTAGCACGAGAGAGCACGATAGTCCTGTGCCCGGCTCAGCGGGCGACGAAGTACTTGGCCTGGGGGTGGTGGCAGATGAGGGCGGAGGTGGTTTGCTCGGGCTGGTATTGGAAGCTGGTCTCCTCGCCCACTTGAATGCCGATGCGCTCGGCCTCGAGGAGCTCAGCCACGGTGAGGTTGTCCTCGAGGTCGGGGCAGGCGGGATAGCCCCAGGAGTAGCGGCCGCCCCGGTACTGCTGGCGGAACAGCCCGATGAGGGTGGGGCCGTCCTCGTCGACGAAGCCCCACTCGGTGCGGATGCGGTGGTGCCAGTGCTCGGCCAACGCCTCGGCCATCTCCACGCCGAGGCCGTGCAGCAGCAGGTAGTCCTGGTAGCGGTTGTCGGCGAACAGCTTGGCGGCGGCCTTGGACACCTCGGCCCCCATGGTCACGATGTGGAAGGCGGCGTAGTCCACCTCGTCGCCGTCGGCGGGCCGGAAGAAGTCGGCGATGCACAGGTACGGGTCTTTGGGCTGGCGGGGATACCGGAAGCGGCACACTTCGGCGGTTCGGTCGGGGCTGTCCCACACCACCAGGTCGTCCCCGCTCCCGTTCGCCGGGAAGTAGCCGTACACCACTTGGGGCACCAGCAGTCCCTGGGCCATGGCCGAGGTGAGCTGCTCGCGCATGGTGGGGCGGATGCGCTCTTTGAAGGCGGCGTCGTCCTCGCCGTCTATGGGGCGGAACTGCCACTGGTTGCGGAACAACGCCGTCTCGTTCACGTACTCAGCTATGTCGGCCACCGGGATGCCCTTGACCACCCGGGAGCCAACAAACGGGGGCTCGAACACAGGGTTGTCGGCGGCCACCGACGGAGCTCGTTCGGGCAGGTCGGCGGACACAGAGCCGGGCGCGTCGCGGCGGGGGCGGCGGGGCAGATCGCGGCCTCCGGGACGGCGACCGAACTCGGGGTCGTCAACTCCGGTACGGCGCAGCTCGCCCAGTCGGTCCATCACGGCGAGGCCCTCGAAGGCGTCCTTGCCGTAGAACACCCGACCCTGGTAGGTCTCCCGCATGTCCCGTTCCACGTAGGTGCGGGTCAGGGCCGCTCCCCCGAGCAACACCGGGAGGTGGTGGAGGTCGCGGGTGTTCAGCTCCTCCAGGTTGTCCCGCATGATCAGGGTGCTCTTCACCAGCAGCCCGCTCATGCCGATGGCGTGGGCGTCCACCTCCTGGGCCCGGTCGATCATCTCGGCGATGGACACCTTGATGCCCAGGTTGTGAACCTCGTAGCCGTTGTTGGTCAAGATGATGTCCACCAGGTTCTTGCCGATGTCGTGGACGTCGCCCTTCACGGTGGCCAGCACAATGCGGCCCTTGCCCCCGGTGTCGTCGGCCTTCTCCATGTGCGGCTCCAGATACGACACCGCGGTCTTCATGGTCTCGGCCGATTGGAGCACGAACGGCAGCTGCATCTCGCCAGAGGCGAACAGCTCGCCCACCACCTTCATCCCGGCCAGCAGCGTGTTGTTGACGATGTCCAGCGCCGGGGTGCCGGCCAGCGCCTCGTCCAGGTCGGCCTCCAGCCCGTCGCGTTCGCCGTCGATGATCCGCCGCTCTAGCCGCTGCTCCACCGGCCACCCGGAGCGGTCCTCTTTCACGGCCGCGGTGGCGGTCACGTTCTCGAACGCGGCCAGGAGCTCGGTCAGCGGGTCGTAGTCGCCGCGGGCCTCTGAGGCGAGGCCGTCGGGCCCCCGGCGGTCGTAGATCAGGTCGAGGCACACGTCCCGGTGGTGGGGATCGATGCGGTTCAGCGGGATGATGCGGCCGGCGTGGACGATGGCCGAGTCGAGCCCGGCTTCCAGGCACTCGTGCAGGAACATGGAGTTGAGCACGTGGCGGGCGGCGGGCTTCAGCCCGAACGACACGTTGGACACTCCCAGCGTGGTGTAGGCGCCGAGCAGCTCGGCCTTGATGCGCCGGATGGCCTCGATGGTGGCCAGGCCGTCTTTGCGCAGATCGTCGTCGCCGGTGGAAAGCGGGAACGTCAGGGCGTCGAAGATGAGATCGGAGGGGGCCAGCCCGTAGCGCTCTGTCGCCAAGCGGTAGAGGCGGTGGGCTACCCGCATCTTCCACTCCAGGTCGCGGGCCTGCCCCTCCTCGTCGATGAGCAGGCACACCACCGCGGCGCCGTACTCCCGGGCCAGCTTCAGCACCCGGTCGAGGCGGGAGCCCTCGGCCTCGCCGTCCTCCAGGTTGGCCGAGTTCAGCACCGCCCGCCCGCCGATCCACTCCAAACCGGCCTGCATCACGTCGGGCTCGGTGGAGTCGAGCACCAGCGGGGCGGTCACCCCGGTGGCGAACCGCTGGGCCAGCTCGTCCATGTCGGCGGTGCCGTCGCGCCCCACGTAGTCCACGCACAGATCCAGCAGGTGGGCGCCCTCGCCCACCTGGTCGCGGGCGATCTGGAGGCAGCCGTCCCAGTCGGCCTCCAGCATGGCGTCGCGGAACTTGCGGGATCCGTTGGCGTTGGTGCGCTCGCCCACGATCAAAAACGAGGTGTCCTGGGCGAAGGGCACCGGGCTGTAGATGGAGGTGGCCGACGGGGGCAGTGCGCCGGGCCGGGGTCCGGGCACCAGGTGGGCGCAGCGGTCGATAACCGCTTGGAGGTGCTCAGGCGTGGTGCCGCAGCACCCGCCGATCACGCTTACCCCCAGCTCGGTTACGTACCGGGCCAGGTAGTCGGCCAGTTCGTCGGGACCCATGTCGTAGTGCATCCGGCCGTCCACCACCTGGGGTAGCCCGGCGTTGGGGATGCAGGACACCGGCACCGGGCACTGCTCCGACAGCACCCGCAGGTGCTCGCCCATCTCGGCGGGGCCGGTGGCGCAATTCAGCCCGAAAACGGCGGGGTCCAGGGGAGCCAGCGCGGCCAGCGCGGCGCCGATCTCGGTGCCGGGCAGCATCCGGCCGGTCATCTCGATGGTGACCTGCACTTGCAGCGGCACCTCTCGGCCCACGGCAACCATGGCCCGGCGGCATCCGTTGATGGCCGCCTTGGCCCCCAGCAGGTCGTATTGGGTCTCGATTATCAGCAGATCGACGCCGCCGTCCAGCAGGCCCCGGGCCTGGACTTCGAAGGCGTCGCGCAGCTCGGCGTAGCGGATCTGGCCCAGCGACGCCAGCTTGGTGCCCGGTCCCACCGATCCGGCGACCCAGCGGGGCCGTCCGCCAGTTGCGTAACCGTGGGCGGCCTCTTTGGCGATGCGGGCCGCGGCAAGGTTGATCTCGTAGGCCTGATCGGCGATGCCGTATTCGGCCAAGGGCACGGCAAACGCCCCGAAAGTGGCGGTTTCCACTGCGTCCACCCCGATGCCCAGGTACCGGTCGTGCATCTCGGCGATGAGCTCGGGCCTGGTCAAGCACAAGAGCTCGTTGCAGCCCTCCAAGTCGGGGCCGCCGAAATCGTCGGCGCTCAGCGGCTGCTCTTGCACATAGGTTCCGAAAGCGCCGTCATATATGAGAACGCGCTCGCGTGCCGCCTCCGAATAAGAACCCACAACTGGTCAGGGTACCGGGCGCAGGGCCGAGGATTGGTGCCGGATATCATCGCAGGGGCTTGAACCAACCCGAGGAGATCTGGTGATCGCGTTCCGTACCGGCAGAAAAATCCCGGCCAGCGCCGAAGTACACGCCGTGGGGGTGTGCTCGGGCGGCGACGCCGAGCGGCCCGACGATCTGGATTGGGGAGTGCTCGACGGCCGGGGGTTCGAGGCCAAAGCCGGACAAGTGGAGATCGTGTCGGGGGGAGATCGGCCCATCGCGGCGGTCGGGCTAGGGCCGGCGGACAAGATCACCGCGGCGGTGATCCGCAAAGCGGCGGCCTCGTTGGCCCGGTCGGCCAAGCGAATGCGGCGCATCGCGGTGTCGGTGCTCGACGCCGTGCCCGACAGCATTGACCGTGCCGAGGCGCTGGGGGCACTGGCCGAGGGCATGACGCTGGGGGCCTATTCCTACGGCGACTTCAAGTCGCAGCCCAAGCCCAACAAGCTGGAGAACGTGCATGTCATCGGCCCGGGGGGCCGGGCGGTAACCGAGGCGCTGGAGCAAGGCCGGCGGGTGGCCGAGGCGGTGTGCTTCGTGCGCGATCTGGTGAACGAGCCCGGCGGTTCGCTTACCCCCACCCGGTTCGCTGAGCTGGCCGAGGAGATGGCCGAGCGGGAGGGCCTGGAGATCACCGTGCTCGATCTGGATGCCATCCGCGAGGCCGAGCTGGGTGGCCTCCTTGGGGTGAATCGGGGGTCGGAGCAGCCGCCCCGGTTTGTGGAGGTGTCGTATGAACCCGATCCCGAGGCCGAGTGCCGGGGGTCGGTGGCGCTGGTGGGCAAGGGCCTCACCTTCGACTCCGGTGGCCTGTCGATCAAGACCGGCACCGGGATGATGACCATGAAGTGCGACATGAGCGGGGGAGCGGCGGTGTTGGGCGTGATGGCCGCCATCGCCGCGGTGGCGCCACCGGTTAAGGTCACCGGCTATGTGCCGATGACCGACAACATGCTGGGGGGAGACGCCACTCGGCCCGGCGACGTGCTCACCATGGCCAACGGCAAGACGGTGGAGGTGCTCAACACCGACGCCGAGGGCCGCCTGGTGCTGGCCGACGCCCTGTCGCTGGCCTGCCGGGCCGAGCCCGACGCCATTGTCGATCTGGCCACCCTCACCGGGGCGTGCATGGTGGCGCTGGGCCCCAAGGTGGCCGGGCTCATGGGCAACAACGAGGTGTGGATCGACCAGCTGGCCGACGCCGCCGAGCGCACCGGCGAGCGGGTGTGGCGGCTCCCGCTGCCCGACGACTACAAGGCCCAGCTCGACTCGTCGGTGGCCGACATGAAGAACATCGGCGGCCCCCACGGCGGGGCGCTGACCGCCGGGCTGTTCTTGTCCAACTTCGTGGAAGAGGGCATCCCCTGGGCCCACCTCGACATCGCCGGCCCCGCCTTCACCGACGCCGAAGATGCCGAAACCTCCAAAGGCGGCACCGGCTTCGGCGTCCGAATGCTCCTCGACGCCCTGGTCAACTTCGAGCCGCCCTCGGCTTCGGACGACGACTGAGCCAGGCGAAAATCCCGAAGGCCCCGCCAGCCACTACTACGGCGAAGGGGGCGAGCAGCCATTGCTGGGTGTCGAACAGCTTGTCGATGGCTTCTACCGGCCAAGAGGCGGCGGTGAGTCCTACCAAGGCGGCCAGGATGTTCACCACCACATGGCGCCAGGTGGCGGGCATCTCGATGCGGCCGAAGCAGCCGCAGGGCTCTGCTGAGCCCGACCGGACCATGGCTGCGGCCACCACGGCGAATCCGGCGTAGAGCGCGGCGAGGGCAGTGGCGGGCACCACGCCGCCCAAGATGAAGGCGCTCACCGCCACCGCCAGCTCCACCAGGCCCAGCAGTCGCACCGCCCATCGGCGGTGATAGAGCTCGAGGCGGGCCAGCGCAGCCGACGCCGGTTCAGGGGTGACTGCTTTTGAGGCTCCTGCCGCGCCCAGCAGGACCGCGGCTATCAGATAGACCGCGGCTACGTACTCCATGGGCTATCTGATCTCCGTGGGCTGAGGGATCTCCATGGGCTATCTGGTGAAGCGGCGCAGGGCGTGGCGGCGGCGCTCGGCACCGGCGGCGGCGCGGTCGTCGGCGCTGAGCCGGGGGGTGTCGGGGTGGAGGCAGGCTTCGACCTCGGCGACCGCCATGAGCCTCAGTGTGGGCACCGGCGCGGTCTCCGCGTTGTTCCACCGGTAGGTGATGGCCCCTTGGGGGCAGCCGCCCAACGCAATCCAGTTTTGAATGCCGGGGTCTTGATGGGAGATCACCACCCTTAACACGCCGTCGGGGTCGAGGCGGGCTTGGGAGTCGTTCATGGTGGTGGGGAGGTTGATGTAGTCGAGACTCTGATACCAGGTGTCGCCCACCTGGATGTTCCAGTACAGGCAGTCGGGCGGGGTCACTTCGAACAGAAGGGCCTCGTCGGGGCCCACCTCATACCAGCACTGCCCGTACGACTGCTTTTCGCTTCCCCCCTGGGCGCTCTGGCTCACCTTGTGGGCGGGAACATGGTCGAAGGAGTTGATTTGACCCCGGTCGCGCTGACCCCCGGCGAAGTCGGTCCAGAACTTGGGCACGGTGTCCACTTCCCGGGCCAACTCGTCGAACAGCTCGCAAGTCCGCACCGGATCGAGCCGGGCGGGCGGACCTGACGGGTCGAGGCATTCGAAATAGAGCTCGGCTTGGCTCTCGGCGGCCCAGTCGGAGAAGAACTGGCGCACGAACAGCCGGCACTCGATCGGCTCGACTTGGAACCAGTCGCCTGTGTGGTCGCCGGGGTCGGGGTCGGGGCTGAAGACCACGTTTATGCGTCCATCGCCGATGTCGGTCAGATCGGGGCTGCCGACGTCGACGAGCTGGGTGATGCGCCCTCGGCCGAAGCGGTGGTCCATCAGCGACAGTCCCAGGTAGCGCACCGTGTCGATGCGGCCGGTGAGGCGGTAGGTGTGGCTCAGGTCCACCGGTGCGGTCATGTACATCGCATCGGGATTGTCCTGGCCCACCTTGAAGGGGTACACCCAGCCCAGCTCGGGATGGTTGGGATCGTTGTTCTCCACGATCCGGTCATAGGCCCAAAACAGCATCCTCAGGTGGTGGCGCAAGCCCTCGGCCTGCTCGGAGGGATCTGCCCCCCGTGCCGGGTCGAACACGTAGTCGGCCGACTGCTTGAGGCCGTCGCACAGCCGGTCCCAGGAGGCCCTCAGGTCATTGTCCATGCGCTATGTCTAGCGGCTCCGTGGGTCTGCGACCGCCTCAGGCTGCAGGCTCGGGAAGGGCGTAATAGGAGGAGTGGGATCTCCGGAGGTGCTCGGGCAGTCGGCGGAGCTGGGCGTTGTTGAGCGGGGGGAGCCGGCGGCGGATGGCATAGCCGGCGTGGCTCTCCGAGGCCAGGCGGAACATCACCAAGCGGTGCATGGTCCGATGAAGGCCGCCGCGGGGACCGGCCTTGGGGCTGATCCCCAGTTGCAGGGCGATGGGGGCCACGGGGAGTTCGAAGCCGTCAGGGGAGCTGTCGAACTCGTGGGCCACATGACGCATCAGCCATGCGGCGGTGGGGCCGATGACCCCGAGCCAGAACTCCTCCACGTACCTCGATCGGGGATCGTGCCCGTTCTCTTCGGTGATGAGATCTCGCCACGGTTCAATCCACAGAGAAGAATGCAAGAAGGGGGATGTCATGAGAGGATCATTTCTGCCAGCTAGTGCTTTGCCAGGTACAAAGGGGAAGATTTAAGTGTATTTTGCCTATTTTCATATAATTCTGTCAAGGCTTAGTTAGGGCATTCATGCAGCCGATCGAAGAGTTGGGCGGGGAGATGGAGGCGGCCCGAGCAGTGTTGGGTCCCGCGACGAGGGTGGTCGTGCTCACCGGGGCGGGAATCTCCACCGATAGCGGCATTCCCGATTTCCGCGGCCCGGAGGGGCTGTGGACCAAGAACCCCGAGGCGGAGAAGACGGCCACGCTGTCGTCGTATGTGTCTGATCCCGAGCTGCGCAAGCGCAACTGGCAGCGGCTGGCCGAGGGGTCGATGTGGGAGGGCAAGGCACCCAACCCAGGCCACCGGGCGCTGGTGGAGCTGGAGCGGCAAGGCAAGCTGCACACGCTGATCACCCAGAACGTCGACGGCCTTCATCGGGCGGCGGGCACCTCGGAGGATCGGTTGGTGGAGATCCATGGCACTACGTCCAAGGTCCGCTGCCTCGACTGCGGGGACACTGCCCCGATGGAGTACGCCTTGGAGCGGGTGAGAGCGGGGGAGGCCGACCCACCGTGCCGGATCTGCGGCGGAATCCTGAAGTCGGCCACCATCTCCTTCGGCCAAAACCTGGTGATGGCCGACCTGCACCGGTCGGAGCAGGCTGCCATGGCTTGCGACGTGTTGCTGGCGGTGGGTTCCACGCTCACGGTGTACCCGATTGCCAACGTGGTCCCCATTGCCCATCAGGCCGGCGCTCAGGTGGTGATCCTGAACGCCGAGCCCACTCCGTTTGACGGCCTCGCCGCCGTGGTCGTGCCGGCCTCGATCAGCGAGGCGCTGCCATTGATCGTGGCGGCGTGACTTTGGGGATTGGTAAAATCGGACTAACTCGGTAGGATTTGTGGGGAATTCCCCTCTATAACGCCTGACCCGATGTCCCGCCACGATCGAGGTGACCGTCGCCATGTCCACGTTCAGAAATCTGTTGAGAGAGGCCAAGGCCGTGATCCGGGAGACCGACCCGGCCGGCGCCGAAAAGATGCTGGCGGCCGGAGCCGTGCTCCTGGATGTGCGAGAGCCCGACGAGTTTGAGCAAGGGGCGATACCCGGCTCCGTACACATACCCCGGGGCAATCTCGAACCCAACGTGGAGAACCGCCTGCCCGACAAGGACACACCGGTGGTGGCCATGTGCGCGGGCGGCGTGCGCTCGGCGTTCGCCGCTCAGACCCTTCAGGAAATGGGCTACGCCGACGTGGTGTCCATGGACGGCGGGTTCAACCGCTGGAAGGACGAAGGTCGGGATTGGGCCCTGCCGGTGGCGCTGACCCCGGACCAGCGCAATCGCTACCACCGCCACCTGCTGCTGCCTGAGGTGGGCACAGAGGGGCAGATCAAGCTGCTGGAGGCCAAGGTCCTGTGTCTGGGCGCGGGCGGGCTGGGCTCGCCTGCGGCCCTGTACCTGGCCGCCGCGGGCGTGGGCACCGTGGGGATCGTGGACATGGACGTGGTGGACGCCTCCAACCTCCAGCGTCAGATCCTCCACAACCTCGACCGGGTGGGGGATCGCAAGGTGGACTCGGCCAAGAAGACCCTCAATGCCTTGAACCCGGATGTGAACGTGGTGACCTACGACGTGCGGCTGGGGGCCGACAACATCGTCGACATCATCAAGGACTACGACGTGATCGTGGACGGCGCCGACAACTTCCCGGTTCGCTACATGCTCAACGACGCCTCGGTGAAGCTGGGCATTCCCGTGGTCCACGGGTCGATCTTCCGGTTCGAGGGCCAGGTCACGGTGTTCGACCCCCGCAGCGGTCCCACGTACCGCGACATGATTCCCGAGCCGCCTCCCGCCGAGATGGCCCCGAGCTGCGCGGAAGCCGGGGTGCTGGGCGTGCTGCCCGGCATCGTGGGGTCGATTCAGGCGTTGGAGGCCATCAAGCTGATCCTGGGCCACGGCGACACCCTGGTGGGACGGCTGCTGGCATTCGACGCCAGCGAGATGTCGTTCCGGGAGTACAAGCTGCGTCCCGACCCGGATCAGCCCATCACCTGGGAGAATCGCGACAAGATCCAGGTGGTAGAACTCGACGGCCTCTGCGCCCCCGCTCCAGTGGTCTAGCCGTCGCCCAAATCGGCCACCCCCGCGCCGGTCAACTAGCCCTCAGACTCGGCTTCTTCTCTCTGGTCCTCAAGTTCTCGGCGCAGCAGCGCCACCTCCTCCATCAGCACTTGGACTCGCTGCTCGACCCGGCTGAGCTCCCACGAGTACTGCACCAGAACGATCAGCACAAAGCCCAGGGCAGCCATGAACACCAGCGACGGCGTGTACTCCACACCGAGCCAGCTGCCGACCGTGTCGACCACGTCGGGGGCCGCCGCCATCACCAGCATCACCGCCGAGGTGGCCATCCACAGCAGCCCGTACTTGGAGACCATGCCTCCCCGCCGCTGGAGCTTGAGAATGATGGCCACCACCACTGCGGCCAGCAGGGCGGAAACGATTCGAGCGGTAAGGCTCATGATCGACCTCCGATTGAGAGGGCAAGAAGGGTTCGGGCGTAGTGGTAGACCAAGGTCAATCCCCTGGTAGAGGGCCGACCACCCTGGCGGACGACCATGGCGGAGGGCACCTCGGTGATTTCCAGACCGGCCCGGACGGCCAAGGACAGCCCGATCAGCGTGTCATCGAGGAACCTCGACGGGAGCTGGCGGGAGAACATCTCCACACACGGTCGTGACAATGCCCAGAATCCCGATGTTGGGTCGGTGAGAGAAATGCCGTGGCGATGCCGGAGAATCCTGCTGGCCAGCCTCATGGCTGCCCGCCGAAGCCGGGATACCGGGTACGACGCGGTGGAATCCGGGTGGAATCGGCTGCCGACCACCAGATCGGCGCCATCAGCTCGGGCGGCGAGAAGGGCAGGGACTTCCGCGGCGATGTGCTGTCCGTCTGCCGCGATCACCAGAGCAGTGTCCCATTCCCTCTGGGTGGCATAGCGGAAGCCCAAGCGCAGCGCCGCTCCCGCCCCCAAGTTGACCGGTTGGCGCAGGACCACCGCACCAGCAGTCGCGGCGAGCGATCCGGTGTCGTCGGAAGAACCGTCGTCGACGACCACCACCGCAATCTCGTCGCCATACGCGGTGCCGAGGTCGGCTACCACGTCCTGGATGGTCTCGGCCTCGTTGTATGCCGGGATCACCGCGATTAGCCTGGGCACAGGCGAAGCATAGATGATGCAAATGATCACATATGCCTGATGTCAAGCCCGAAGCCGTTGTCGAACAAGGAGCAATTGTTGGCGAAGGAACGGTGATTTGGCCAGGAACAGTTGTCAGATCAGGGGCGACAATCGGCGAGAATTGTGTGGTTGGCCGTTTGGTTTATGTTGATTCAGATGTGTTGATTGGGGACAACTGCAAGATTCAGGATGCGGCAAGACTGTATGGCCCTTCAGCAATCGGCGATGGGGTATTCATTGGACCAAATGCCCTAATCATTAATGATCGAAATCCGCGTGCCATAAGCCCAGACGATTCAATTGTCGCCAGAGGCTCGTGGAATCGGCAAGGGGCGAATGTTGCGAGAGGGGCGTCCATCGGAGCGGGGGCAATCGTTCAAGCGGGAGTCTCCATCGGGATGTGGGCCATGATCGGTGCCGGCGCAGTGGTGGCTGGTGACGTGGAGCCGTATGCGCTGGTAGTCGGCATTCCGGCCAAGAGGGTGGGATGGGTCGGGGAAGCGGGCCATCGGTTGATTAGCGAGGCGGACGGCGTGTGGTGCTGTCCCGTCAGCGGCAATGCCTATCGTGAAGGAGCAGACGGCCTCGAAGGGACAGTCGGTTGATTCCGATATCACAGCCATCTCTTACCGAAGCGGAGATTGCCGCAGCCGTCTCCGCTCTCTCTTCGGGCATGCTGACCGGGGGTGAGGAAGTAGAGCGGTTCGAACAGGAATTCAGCGAAATAATTGACGGCCGTCTCTGTATTGCTGTCAATTCAGGCACTTCGGCGTTGATCACCTGCTTGGCTGCCCTGGGAATCGGCGAGGGAGACGAGGTCATTGTCCCCGGTTTCACATTCGGGGGAACCGCGAACGCAGTCCTTCTTGTCGGAGCGTCACCGGTCTTGGCCGACGTTGATCCGGTTACGTTCTGCCTTTGCCCGAATTCAGTTCGCGAACGCCTGACGAGTCGAACGGCGGCGATAATGCCAGTGCATCTTTACGGACACCCCGCGCCCATGGCGGAATTGCTCGTGCTCGCCGAACGACACGGACTGGCAGTGATCGAAGACGCGGCCCAAGCCCATGGGGCGAGCAGCGGCGACATACCCTGCGGTGCCTTCGGAGATGCAGCTGCCTTCAGCTTCCACGCCACCAAGAACATGACAACCGGCGAGGGGGGAATGGCGGTGTTCAGAGACTCGCAGGCGGCTGAGAAGGCCGCCATCATTCGAAATCAGGGAATGGACGCTGCCTATCGGTATGAGATGACCGGATTCAATTTCCGAATGACCGCAGTGGCGGCCGCGATAGGCCGAGTCCAGCTCACGAGGCTGACAGAGTTGACAGAACAACGCCTAAAGAATGCTCGAACATACGACAATATGATCACCAAGCACCGAATTCCGACTGTTGTGGCTGATGCTCGGCACGTCTACCACCAGTACACGCTGTCAAGCTCAAATCGCGATGCTGTGCTGGCCCGCCTGAGGGAGTCGGGGATTGATGCCCGGGTCTATTACCCCAATCCGCTGAGCGATTTCCCGATCTATCGCCACGACGGCTACCCACTCCCCAACGCGGAGGAGGCCGCCTCGGCGGTGGTGTCGATCCCCGTGGGCCCCCATATGAGCGAAGCCGACATTGCCAGAGTCGTCGAGGTTGTCGAGTCGTGACCGCTTCGCCCCTCCGCGCCGGCTTGCTGGGATTGGGGGCGATGGGAGCGCGCCACGCCCGGGTGTTGGGAAGTCTGGAAGGTGTCGAGCTCGTCGGAGCTGCCGACCCGTTCGGAAATCCCCGAGACTGTCCGAGGGGAGTCCCGCTGCTCCCCTCGTTGGAGGCCCTGCTTGAGCTGGGCATCCAGATGTGCATCGTGGCCGTCCCCACCGAGGAACACGAGAAAGCCGGTTTGCGTCTCGCCGACGCCGGTGTGCCCACCCTGATTGAGAAACCCTTGGCGGTGAACTGCGCCGAAGGGTCGAATCTTGTCGATGCCTTTGAGGCTGCCGGCGTGGTGGCCGCCACCGGTTTCGTCGAACGGTTCAATCCCGCGCTGATGAACCTGAAGCAGCGCCTGGGCGAGGGCGAGATCGGCGATGTCTTTCAGATTGCCACCAGTCGACAGGGTCCGCTTCCCGACAACGTGCCCAACGTGGGAGTGGTCAGGGACCTTGCCAGCCACGACGTCGATCTGACGCAATGGGTGATGGAGTCGGACTATCAGACGGTGAGCGCCCACACTGGCGCTCGGCCAGGGCACGGTCGAGAGGACTTCGTCGCTGCCGTGGGGCGTCTTCGCAACGGGGTGATCGTCAACCACCTGGTCAATTGGATGACTCCCCAGAAGGAGCGAAGGGTCGTCGTGAACGGCGAGCGAGGGGTCTTGGCCGCTGACCTGTTGACCGCCGATCTGGCGCTCTATGCCCATGGCCACGCCACGATGTGGGATGAGCTCGCCACGTTCCGGGGAACAACGGAGGGCGAGATCAAAAGGTATGCCTTGGAGAAACACGAACCCCTGTGGGCGGAACTGTGCGCATTCCGAGATGCCGTGCTGGGGGTTCCCACCGAGATCGCCTCGCTTGCCGAGGGGCTGAAGGCCATCAAGCTGACCGACGCGCTCCTTCACGCCGCGGACACCCGCTCAACGGTCAACCTGAGCGAGTGAGGGACAGCCGGCGAGTCTCCGAAACGCCGGTGACGATCATGGCCGCGGCGGCGGCAGCGCCGGGTCGCGGCGCTTTGCTCAGGAGACGACTCCGGCAAGCACGGCTCCTGCGGTGGCAAGGACGACTGCGGTCAACAACCCGCGGATGACCCGATTGTCGAGCACCGGCGCAAGGGATGCGATGGCGATCGGCAGCAATGACAGGCCGTATCGGGGATTGGTGTCGAAATAGACGCTGACCGAGAGATACGACGTGACCATCGTCACCACGCCGGTGGCGATCATGGCCGCGGCGGCGGCCGCGGCGAGGGCCCGGTGCTTCGAACCCCTGGCTGAGAAGAGCGCCACCGAGCCCAGCCCGGCGAGGAGGAGCAGGTTGATGAGGTCGCCCAGCGGCTCCAATAGGTTCCGGGGGAGGGTTTCGGGGACAAAGGGATCTCGCAGGGGAGTGAGCGCCGAGAACAGCTCGTCTCCGAGATTGTCCCATTGGAAGCTGTCCACCTGGTAGATGGCGTTGGTCGGCAGCTGCTCGGGGGGGATCAGACCTCGTGCCTCCTGGACGGCCGTCCAGGAGATCACCGACGCCAGCGTCAGGATGACTGCTGTTCCGGCGACCGCCAGCCATCTCTGCATTTGCCCGCGGGTGAAGCTGTCGCGCTGTTGCCAGGCCCGGACTCCCAGGTACAGGACTGCCGCGCCGACCGCGAACGCGTTGGTGAACTTGAGCCAGATGGCCGCCATGGCAGCCAGCGGCACGAGCCATCCTGGTGCCCGACCGGCCTCCCAGCGCAGCGTGGCGGCGAGCACGAGCGCCCCGCCCAGCAGGGCGGTGGTGTCGGGGTTGATGATGGAGGACTCGTGCAGCAGCCGAGGTGAGACGGCCAGGAAGCCGATCAAGAGGGCCTTCGACCAAATCGACGCTCCAAGGCTGCCCAGGACGTACCAAAGCACCACCGCCGCGGCCCCAAGCCACAGAATTCCCACCAGCCGGGCGCCCGTTGCCTTGCTGTCGACTCCGGGAACCGCATCGAAAGCCTCGGCGGCCAGCGCGGTGGTGGTGTAGTACACCGGAGGGTGGGTGGATGCGGTGTTGAGCCCCCAGTTCGGGAATCGGTCGGGAGTCAGCTCCTGCGACTCGCAGGGGGGTAACTGCACCCGGGGGATGCTGCCGGGGTTGAGGGTTTCGATTCCCCGTTCGCCGGTCAGATGCAGCCAGTCGTTCAGGGCATCGATCGACAGCCTCAGGGGATAGTCAATACCCCGGCAGGCGGCTTCCTCCATGGCCTCCTGTCCGATGGTGTCTCCGTGGCGGGGCACATGGAATGGCGATTTGAGGGCGTAGTCCATGTGCTGGAGCTCGTCGATGTGGGACAGGGCCGGGTGATCCCGCACGTGCAGCCCCACCAGCACTGCCAACGCCAAGAGCAGTGCTGCCAGGGCAACGCGGTCCCGATTCCCGGCAAACACCCCCCAAGCGTAGACACAGGTTCTCGTGCATTAGTTTGCCGGGCGTGAATCGAGTATCGCTGGCCAGCCGCATGTCGGCGAGAATTGCCTCGATACCGAAGATCAATGTTGCCGTGCTCATCGGGGTGCTGGCCGTGGTTGTGGCCATCGTGGTGTTGCAGGTGCGCGACCATCCGAAGCTGTCTCGGGTCGATGAGCTTCAGCACTTTGACTACGCGTTGAAAGCCCCATCGGCTGGTGTGCGCATCGGCGAGCAGTATGGGCTGGAGGCCATGAGGGAGGTGGCCTGCCGGGGAATCGATTTTCCGGGATGGGAGCCGGGCACGCCCCGGCTGTCGGAATGCGGTGACCCGCTGCCCGATCCCACTCGATCCCACTCCAACGGATACAACACGGCGCACCTGCACACCCCGGTGTACTACTCGGCGACTGCGCTGGCCGGGGAGGTGGTGCTCCGACTGCCCGGGGTTGACAGCTCCTTGGTGGCCTATCGGCTGGTGGGCGCGGTGTGGCTGGCCGCCGGCTTGGCGCTGTTGTGGTATGCGCTGGGCCTGGTGAATGTGGGTGTGTGGGGCCGGGCCGCGGTGGTGGGATTGTTCGGGGTGTCGCCCATCGTGGTTCACGCATCGGCGATGTTGAACCCCGACGCCACCGCCCTGTTGGGGGGCGGTCTGGTTCTGGTGGCGCTGTTGAAGTGGGAGTCGGGCCGGTGGCCGTGGTGGTGGGTGACCGTCGCCTCGGCGATCGCGGTGTGGTTGAAGTTGACCAACTCGCTGGCGGTGGGAGTGCTGATCGTGTATCTGGCATTCCGCATATGGCAACAGCGCGACCAGCGAAACCCTGCCCGGCTGCAAGAGCGGGTGTGGGTGCTGTGTACCTCGGTGGCGGTCACCCTTGCCTCGGTGCTGGTTTGGCGACTGTGGCAGGACTACCGGCAACTGCACGAAGAGGAAGATCTTCCGGTGCTCACCTGGCTGCGTCACCATTCGTTCCAGTGGACCTCGGTGGACGACCAGTTCCGCGCGGTGCTCACCCCGTTTCGGGATCAGTGGATCCCCGAAGGCCTTCCGGCCAGTGTGCTCGCGCCGCTGGGCGGGATCATGGATGTGGGCCTCATCGGGATCCTGGGCATCGCAGTGGCGCTCACAGCGGCCAAATCGGCCTATCGGGCCCTCGTGGCCGGGGTGTTCGCCGCCATGGTGGGCATGGGCATCGTCACCATGCTCTCGTTCTACTCCGCCCTGGGCCTCGACGTCGTTGCCCCGTCCCGCTACGGCCTGGCCATCCTGCCGTTTGCCGCCGCTGCGTTCGCCCCGGTGCTGCGCCGCCACATCCTCGCCCCGGTGCTGGTCGGGATCCTGGCCTGTGTGACCGCGGTCGCCATGCTGGCCGGCGTGCTGTGGTACGGCCCGAACATTGCCATTGCCGTGTCTCCCGACAGTGAGACCACCATGGGGGTGTGGTGTTCCACCACGTCGACGTCCTATTTCTGGCGGTGGAACGAGGTGGACGACGAATCGACGTATCACGTCAGCTTCGACGGGCGGTCGTGGGAGGAGCACGAGGGCACAACCTTGACCTTGTCCGACCAGCCGGCCAACGCCCGAGCAGTGCTGTATGTCCAGGCGGGAAGCGCTGAAGCCTGGGACAGCGGCCCTTCCGGCAGCAAGGCCTGTCGCACCGCTCCGCCAGGCAAGCCGAATGTGACCTGCACTGCCACCTCCACGTCGTACACCTGGCAATGGGATCCGGTGGACGACGCCACCTGGTACCGGGTCAGATGGGACCCGGCCCACCCGTGGTTCGAGATCGACCGGCTCACCACGACCATCGACAGGACCAGGCCCCTCGCCAGCGAGGTGCTCTACGTGCATGCGGGCAATCCCGACAGCTGGAACGTGGAGGGAACGGTGGAGTCTGATTGCCGGGCCAAGCCCTAGCTAAGCGGGTTGATCGAGTTGTCTGAGATGGAACGAGCGCACACCCTGAAACGGGTGGTGGCCATTCTGAGAGCGCCTTGGGCTGTTCTCGTCGGCGTTCTGGCGGTGGTGATGGGAATTGTGGTGTTGCAGGCTTCAGACCACCCGGCTCTTTCTCCGGTGGATGAACTTCAACACCTCGACTATGTGCTGAAGGCACCGTCTGCGTTTCGTCTGCTAGGTGCAGCATGGCTGGCGGCGGGCTTGGCGCTGGTGTGGTATGCGCTGGGCCTGGTTGGCGGGGGGGGGGGGGTGTGGCTCAAGCCGACCAACGTGTCGGCGATAGGGGTGCTGGTTGTCTATCTGGCTTTTCGGGCTTGGCAAATGCGGGACCGCTCAGTCGAATGGGGTCAGCCGGGGCGCGCCGAACTCGGCGGCCCATTTTCTGATGGCGCGGTCTTGGGTAGCGAGGGCGGCGTTCTCTGAGATCGCAGTAGCGGTTATGAACTGGTCCATCGGATCCTTGTGGAAGCCCTCGTTGAGCAGGCATACCGCGTGGACAGCAATCTCGGGAGTAACGGGGACAGTAGCCACCCCCTTCGACCTGAGAGACCAGATCAGGGCATCAGTCGCAGGAAGCGCGCTCAGATCGTTTCTGGGGCTGCGGCGGATCAACTCGATTTCCCAGAAGGTGGCGGCCGACACAACCAAGCCGCGGTTCTCCTCTGCCTCTCGCAAGGCGTCGAACAAGGATCCAGCCTTGCCGCCATCTCCAAGGGTCCCGCGCACATACGCAATGAGAATGTGCGTATCGAGCACGACTAGTTTTCTCATCTCGCGACCGTTGCCGTTGTGGCCAACTCCAGTCGCCCGCTTCTATTCGATGTTGGCATCCCACGCATCAACGACCTCATCCCACTCATCATCGGAGTAGACAGGCGAGGCAGGTTCTGGATAGACGATTTCGCCGTCGCCATAGAGCCCGTAGATGCTGTCGGACCTGCTCTGGGGGATCGGTGAGACGACCGCCAAGGGCTTGCCGCGCCGGGTGACGATGATCTCGCCGCCTCCCTCCGACACGGCAGGAAGCAGCGAGAGGCACTTCTGGCGGAACTCGCTGATCGGGATCATCTTGACTTCGGGAACTTCCCCCACAAAGCAACTGTACATGTCCGACACGAATTGCACAACTACTTTTCCGGCGTTTGTCAGCAGGCCCTAGTCCTCTGGCACTTCAGTGCCGGCCATCCACCATGGGATGGGGATGCCAGTTGCTAGTACGGCACTGACAGAGGGGCCGTACACTGTGCAGCCAATGAAGGGGTTGATCCTGTCGGGAGGCGAGGGGACGAGGCTGCGTCCGCTGACCCACACCCGGGCCAAACAGCTGGTGCCCATCGCCAACAAGCCGGTGCTGTACTACGGCATCGAAGACATGGCTGCCGCGGGAATCACCGATATCGCCATCGTGGTGGGCGACACCCACCAGGAGATCCAGGAAGCGGTGGGCGACGGCTCGCGCTTCGGGGTGAGCGTGTCCTACATCCGCCAGGAGGCGCCGCTCGGTCTGGCCCACTGTGTGCTCATTGCCCGGGACTTTCTGGGCGACGACTGCTTCGTCATGTACCTGGGCGACAACATGCTGGAGCAGGGGCTGGCCGAGTTCGTCGAGGGGTTCGAGCAGGGACAAGGAGAGGGAGCAAGCCAGAGCCAGGCGCAGATCCTGCTGACCCCGGTGGACAACCCGTCGTCGTTCGGCGTAGCAGAGCTGGGCCCCGATGGCGATGTGGTCAACCTGGTGGAAAAGCCCGCCGACCCACCCTCCAATCTGGCCTTGGTGGGGGTGTACATTTTCGACCCCTCCATCCACGACGCGGTAGCAGCCATCGAGCCGTCGGCCCGGGGCGAACTGGAGATCACCGATGCCATCGACTGGCTCATCCGAAACGGCTACCGGGTGAGCCACCAGATGCTGGACGGATGGTGGATTGACACCGGCAAGAAGGACCCCCTGCTGGAGTGCAATCGACTGGTGCTCGACACTGTGGTCCGCCAGGTGGACGGAGCCGTGGACGACGCCTCAAAGGTTGAAGGGCGCGTGGTGGTGTCGGAGGGGGCCAAAATCGTGAATTCCACCGTGCGAGGCCCGGCGGTGATCGGAGCGAACACCCGAGTTGAGAACACGTTTATAGGCCCTTACACCTCCATTGGCGACGAATGTGTGATCACCGACGCCGAACTGGACCACTCGGTGGTGCTCGAAGGCTGCCGCATCGATGGCACGAGCCGGATCACCGACTCTTTGATCGGCCAACACGTTCATGTGACCCGGTCGCCAGAGCGCCGCCAGGCTTCCCGGCTCATGTTGGGCGACCACTCTCATCTGGAACTGGGATAGGGGATAGTTGTAGTGGCCGAAGTAAGCCCCTGTGAGGCGATTTCGGGCGTGTTCATCGTGTCCCCCGAGATCCATGGAGACGAGCGGGGCGTGTTTGTGGAGACCTACCGGCGGGAGTGGATTCCAGGGGTCCGAGAAATGGTCCAGGCCAACCGGGGCGACCGGAGGGCGGGCTCGGTGGTGGGTTTGCACTACCACCTCCACCAGGCCGACTACTGGTATGTGCCAGTGGGACAGGCCCGAGTGGTGCTTCACGATCTTCGATCAGGCTCGCCCACCGACGGGCGCACCGTGGCGCTGCCCTTGGGCACCGAACCCGATGGCGTCAACCACCACCGGGGGGTGTACATACCGCCGGGGGTGGCCCACGGGTTTGCCGCGTTGTCGGACATGACCATCAGCTACCTCGTGGACGGCTACTACAACCCCGCCGACGAACTCGGGGTGGCCTGGGATGACCCGGAGGTCGGGGCTGATTGGGGGGTGGACAGCCCCGTCTTGTCGGTGCGGGACCAGTCCAATCCCCGCCGCTCGGACATCCCCGATCACCTGATTCCCCGGTTCGGGCGCTCGGACGCAACGTGAGGCTCTTCGTTACCGGTGGCGCCGGGTTCATCGGCTCCAACTATGTGCGCTGGGTGCTGGCCCACACCGACGACGATGTCGTGGTGTACGACGCCCTCACCTATGCCGGCAACCGCGACAACCTGCGAGACCTGGAAGACGACCCCCGGATGGCCTTCATCCAGGGCGATGTGTGCGACCGGGACGGGGTGGCCGAAGCCATGGCGGGCTGCGATGCGGTGGTCCACTTTGCGGCCGAGAGCCACGTGGACCGCTCCATCGTCGGCCCCGACGCCTTCGTGCGCACCAACTGCGACGGCACCAATGTGGTGTGCGACACCGCCCGGCTGTTGGAGATGGGCATGGTGGTGCAGGTGTCCACCGACGAGGTGTACGGGTCGATCGACGAGGGGTCGTTCGCCGAGACCAACCGGCTGGAGCCCCGCTCGCCCTACTCGGCGTCCAAAGCCGGGGCGGACTTGATCGCGCTCGCCTATCGGGAGACGTTCGGCCTGCCGGTGGCGGTCACCCGGTCGTCCAACAACTTCGGCCCCTATCAGCATCCCGAGAAGCTCATCCCCCTGTTCACCACCAACCTGCTCGACGGGCTGACCGTGCCCCTGTACGGCGATGGCCTGAACGTGCGGGACTGGTGCCATGTGGACGACAACTGCGCGGCCATCGACCTGGTGTTGCGCCAAGGACAGCACGGGGAGATCTACAACGTCGCAGGGGGAAACGAGCTCACCAACCGGGAGCTGACCCGCCGGTTGCTGGCGCTGTGCGGTCGAGACGAATCGTTCATCCACTACGTGGACGACCGGCTGGGCCACGACCGGCGCTATTCGGTGGACGCGGCCAAGATCAGCAAGCTGGGGTGGTCGCCATCGCGCGATCTGGAGGAAGCCCTGGCTGTCACCGTGGACTGGTATCGGGAGAACCGCTGGTGGTGGGAACCGCTCAAGAAGGCGGCAACATGAGGGCCGCAGGGCCGTGAAGGTCTTGGTCACCGGGGCAGCCGGGCAACTGGGCCGCGACGTGGCGGAGCGGTTCGCCGCCTCAGGCCACGAGATCGTCGCCGCCAGCCGCCAAGATCTGGACATCTCCCAACGCGGCCAAGTGCTCGGAGTCGTGGGCGCCGTCCAGCCCGACACGGTGGTCAACTGCGCGGCGTATACCGCAGTGGACGCCTGCGAAACCGACGCGGAGCGGGCCTATGGGGTCAACGCCTGGGCGGTGCGCCACCTGGCCGAGGCCACTCGCCGGTTCGGCGGCCACCTCTGCCACGTTTCCACCGACTATGTGTTCTCCGGCGAGAAGGCCGAGCCCTATCACGAGTGGGACCGGCCCGATCCCCGGTCGGTGTACGGGGCCAGCAAGCGGGCCGGCGAGCAGGAGGCCGGCCATGACGCCACCGTGGTGCGAACCTCATGGCTGTGCGGCCGGCACGGAACCAACATGGTGGGCACCGTGCTGCGACTGGCGGCCGAGGGCGGATCGCTGCGATTCGTGAGCGACCAGCGGGGCTCGCCGTCGTTCACGCCCGATGTGGCCACGGTGATCGAGCGGCTGTGTGTGGACCGACGACCGGGGCTGTACCACGTGACCAACCAGGGGGAGGCCTCTTGGTATGAGTTTGCCCGTGAGGTGATGGTTGCGGCGGGCCTCGACCCTGAACGGGTGGAGCCCATCACAACCGCCGAGCTTGTTCCGCCCCGGGCCGCCCCTCGACCAGCCAATTCGGTGCTGGAGAATCGGGCGCTGGCTTTGGCCGACATTGCCCGCCCTGGCGACTACCGGGCGCCCTTGGCCCGACTGGTGAGCGAGCTGATCAACTAGACGGCCCTACACCGCTCCCAACCGGATGTGGGGCTCGCAGGCGTCATCGGCTTCCTTGTCACGCTCGCCCAGCGTTTTGGGCCCCTCGTGGCAGTGCACGATGAAGAAGGCGCTGTAGAGGGTTTCCAGTTCGGCGGAGGCATCGGCCAGGTGCTCTAGAGCCTTCTGGCGGGCTACTGCTTCCCGGCGGGTTCGGGGCAGGGCGCAGACATCGGCCACGCCGTCGGTGTCGCTGTCGAAGGCATAGGTGGTCGGACCCCCGAGGCTGAAGTTGAGGCAGAAGTTCGGGTCGTCGATGATGCCGGAATAGAACATCCGCTCGTCGGCGTCATAGGAATCGGGGTTATCTTCGGTCGTCTGTGTCTGGGTGCCCGTTCCGCCGTTCGACTGGGAGAGCTCGCCGGGCGCATTGCCGGCGAACTCCCGGAACTGCTGGCACTCGTCGGCGGATTCTTTGTCGGGCTCGCCGAATGTCTCGGCCACCGACCGGCACTCTTCGGCGAAGCGGGCGGTGAATATCTCTCGCTCCACCAACGCCAGACGCTCCAGAGTCCGCTGGTGGGCCACCGCCTCTCGGCGGGTGCGGGGCAGCGAGCACACATCGGCGATCCCGTCGCTGTCGCTGTCGAAGGCGTAGGTGATCGGCCCGCCCAGACTCCGGTTCAAACAGAAATCGGGGCCGTCAATGACGCCCGAGTAGAACTTCTCGTCGGCCGGAATCTGTTCTATAGGGGGGGTTTCCCCCGGATCTAGCGGCTCCACGCGCTCGACGTCGACCGTCGCCGGGGGAACCGAGAAGGTGAACAGGGTGGAGAGGAGTTGGTTTTTCCCGCTCTCGCGGGCTGCGGTGTTCATCCGGCTCTGAAGCCGGTTCCCGGTGATGGTGACTGAGCGGGAGGTTCCGGTGATCTTGATTCTCGCCTTGTCGAGCCGTCCCGAGTTCCCGACGTTGTCCAATATCTCCATGCTGATCAGGCGGCCTACCGCGGTGTCGGAGTGGTCGTTCAACCACCGGTTGAGGTCGGCCACGGTGTAGGACCGCGACCACGAGGCATAGGGATTGCCGCCTTGGGTGTCAAAGGGATCGGGTTTGGACGGCAGGTAGGGGAGGTCAGCGGAGAACACGTACCCGCTCCGCTCGGTGTGGCCGCCGTTGGAGGCCGAATAGAACGCTCGAATGGGGGCGCCGCCGTGTTGAAGGATCTGGCCCGCGGTGTTCTCCACCGCTCGGAGCCAGGTGGCGGCGTCGGCGTGCTTTTCCCGGAGGTCTCCCACAAATGCCTGGTCCCACACGGTGGCGTAGAGGTCGAAGGGCCGGTTCCACGAGCTCGAGGCCCGCCGTTCTCGGAGCGTGGCGCTGGCGTAGCTGCGGGCGGCAATGGCCTGAGCCTCGTGGATGGGCAGCGGCCAGTTCATGGGCGTCTCGGCGATGCCCCGCAGATACTTCTCCATGGGAAGGGAATCGAGGATCACATAGAAGGTTCCGGGGTCTCCCCCCGCGGGCACCAGGTTGATGCGGCCGTGGGAGTAGGAGTGGCCGGTGTTGGACACCCTTATCGAGGTGCCGGTGGCGAAGTGGAGCTGGGCGGTCTGCCCGGAACAGCCGTTGCCGCACACGTCGGTGCCGTTGATGGTGAAATGCCAGTGGCCGACGTGGCGAGCGACCGTGACCGAACTCCCCGCGGGCACTCGGATATCGCCTTGGCCGTCGACCGTGATGCGATTTGCCCCTGAGGGGGTCAGCCGGGTGCTGGTGGTGGTGCTCAGATGGATGCGGATGGCGTCTTCAGGATGCACCGGCTGAGGCGGAGTTTGGATCACCGGCTCTGGTGTTGCGGGGGGTGTGCCCGCCGATGTGGGAAGCGCGCTGTGGGGATCGCTGAAGAACTTCTCGATGGTCAAGGAGTCCAGTGCAATCCGGAAGCGGTTCGGGTCTCCGGCAACGGCGATGAGGTTGATGCGGCCGTGGGAGTAGGAGCGGCCGGTAGTGGACACGGCCACGGCGGTGCCGGTGCCGAAGTGGAGTTGGACGGTCTGCCCCGAGCAGCCGTTGCCGCATATGTCGACATTGCCGTACCGGATGCGCCAAAGGCCACCGACTCGGGTGATGACGACAGGGGTTCCGGCTGGTGCCCGGACCGCGTCGAGACCGCTGTGAGTGATGTTCTCATCGTCGATGGTGATCCGATTCAGGCCCTCAGGGGTGAGCGTGGTCGCCTCGGCAGTGGCCAGCACGAACCGCACCGAGTCCTCGGGCAGTTCGCCGTTGGACACGGGAGCAGCGGGGTCGTTGTGGGGGTCGTCGAGGAACTTCTCGACGGTGAGGGAGTCGATGGTGATGTGGAAGCGGTTCGGGTCTGCCGCAGTAGTGATGAGGTTGATGCGGCCGTGGGAGTAGGAGCGGCCGGTGGTGGACACGGCCACGGCAGTGTCGGTGGCGAAGTGGAGTTGGGCGGTCTGTCCGATGCAGCCATTGGGACAGATGTCGATGCCGTTGTAGCTGATATGCCAGTGATCGTCGTGGTGGGTGAAGGTGATGGGGGTTCCAGGTGCGGGCCGGGCCGCGTCCTGGCCGCCGACCGGGATGTTCTGGTTGTCGACGGTGATCCGGTTGATCCCTTCGGGGGTGAGGGTGGTGGTGTCGGTGGTGGCCAACAACACCTGGGCGGTGTCCCCGGGAGAAGTCGGTATCGCGGCCGTGCCCGTTGCGGGAGTCGATACTTCGGGGGTGGGCGCTGGCCCCGATTCGCCGGGCGGGCGGCCGTAGTTGTCCACCAACGCGGTGTTCTCGTAATAGAAGCCCAGTATCTGGGCGGCGCTGTGCCCGGCCTGAGCACGAGCCAGGCCTCCCCACTGGCTCATCCCCACGCCATGGCCCCAGCCGCTTCCGGTGAATGTGGCGGTGGCCGACGGGTCGGCGACGAGAACTGGCTGGGAGCTGGCACTTTTCTGGGCAGTGAACGGGGCTGCGACCAGCAATGACGCCGCGACAAGGAGAGTTGACGTGGCGGCGAATAGCTGGGATAAGCGAGGGCGGTTCAGCACCGTCAACCGCTGCCTAGGCATAGAACGTCCAAAACCGGTTGGCCGCCCGCTGGCCAAGTCTCCCAGCTTCGGCCCTTGCCATCAAGTACACCTTGAAACCAGCCGTGGTTTTCGGGGCCGTTCAAGGCGCCTCGGGTGAAGGCGAAACCGGGAGTACAGGTAGGGTGTCGTAGTGGTTCGTCGTCTTCTTGAGCGAGCTCTGCCCCGGGATACCCGCCGCCGACGACTGGTCAGCGGGATGATGGCGATTGTCCGGGATGCCCGCCGCGCGGCCAGCCGCACTCGGGCAGCAGAGCCGCCCGCCGAGCCTGCGGAGCCCCATGCCGAGGCGTCAGCGGACGAAGCCGAGCCTGAGCCGGAACCAGTACCGCCGCGCCAGCCGGCCGGTGTGACCTATCGAGAGTGGTTCTGCCGGCTGCCGGCCGATCCCAGTGTCCTGGCCATTCAGCGGCAGTGGTTTGACGAGTGGATCCGACCGCTCAAGGTGTGGGGGCTGGTGGTGGACGACGGCGGCGACGTGGCCGCCACCGAGACGTCGCTGCACAACCAGTCGTGGGGCCTGGTCGAGGTGGTCAAAGTCGAGGTTGGCGGGCTGGCCGAGGAGTTCGACCGGCTGTCGCAGGACTGTCCCCGGGATCTGGTGGTGCTGCTGCGGTCTGGCGACCGGCTTCGGCCCGATGCTGTGTTCCAAATCGCACAGGCCGCGTGGCGCGACCCATGGCTGGAGTTGCTGTATTGGGACGATGACCTGGCCGATCTGGCCGAGGTATGGGAGTGGTACCTCGCGGGGATGCCGGAGGGCGTGTATTTCGAAGATGACCTGGACCGCCTGAGCCGGCCCCGTTTCAAACCGGGCTGGTCGCCCGATCTCCTGGTGTGCGCCAACTACATCGGACGGGCCTTTGCCGTTCGGGCCCGATGTCTTCGAGCCGAAGCCGCCCTGCGCTACCGCGATGCCGGGGCCACCGACGACTCCCTTTGGTGGGATCTGCTGTTGGGGCTGGAAGTCGCCGACCAGCAAGTATGCCGCCTGCCTGCGGTGCTTCAGACCATCGACCGCCGCGACGACCGCATCGAATCCCACCACCTGGAGCTGGTGAACCGCTGGCTGTCTCAGCAGGGCTGGCCGGCCCGGGCCGAGGCGGGGGCCAGCGGCGTCAACCTGGCGTGGGAGCCCGCTCGGGATGCGCCGGTCAGCGCCATTATCGCCACCCGCCACAATCGAGACTTGCTGGAGGGCGCATTCGACTTGGTGCGCTCAGCCAAACACCCTGCCGTTGAGCTCATCATCGTGGACAACGGCGGCCGCAGCGACGACAACGAAGCCTGGTACCGGGCTCGAGCCGCTGATCTGAACCCCGAGGTCATCTGGTGGGAGGAGCCGTTCAACTACTCCGCGGTCAACAATCGGGCGGCGGGCCAAGCCACCGGAGAAGTACTGGTCTTCTTGAACGACGACACCTCGCCCGGTCATCCCGGATGGCTGGACAACCTCAGCGGCTGGGCTCAGCGACCCGAGGTCGGCGTCGTCGGCCTCCAGCTCATCGACGACGAGGGCCTGATTCAGCACGGCGGGGCGGTCATCGGCATGACCGGGCTGGCCGGCCACCTGTTCCAGGGCATGCCCCCGCATTCCGACAGCCTTTTGGGATCCACTGATTGGACCCGCAACGCAGTAGCGGTGACCGGCGCCTGTCTGGCCGTGCGCCGTTCGGTGTTCGAGGAGGTCGGCGGGTTCGACGAGCGTTTGGAGCTCTGCGGCAGCGATGTGGTGCTCGGATTGCGGGCTCGGCAGGCCGGATACCGCAACGTGGTGTCGGCGGCCACCCCGATCACCCACAAGGAGTCGGCCACCCGGGGCGCGGAGATCCCCGACGGCGATGTGTTCGCCAGCTACTGGGCCTATCAGCGCTGGCTGATGGGCGGCGACCCCTACTTCTCCCCGAACCTCAGTGCCGCCCACCCCGAGCCGATGGTGCACTGCGAGGAGAAACCGGGAGTGCTGAACCAGCTCACCGAGATGCTGGGTCGGCCGATGGACATCTTCTACCAGCGCAACGAGGCCGGGGAGGCCCACGCGCTGGCCTTCGCCTCCGAGGCCGATCGGGAGTTGGCCGAGTCGGTCCGCCAAGGACATCGAGCAGTGCAGGGCCGACGCGAGGTGAGAACCGTCAACTGGTTTGTGCCCGAGTTCCAGAACCCCTTCTACGGCGGCATCCACACCGTGTTCCGGCTGGCCGACCATCTGGCTCGCAACCACGGGGTGGAGAACCGGTTCATGGTGATGACCGGTCCCATCGACCACGACGAGCGGTGGTACCGGTCGGGAATCTCCGCGGCCTTCCGGTCGCTGGCCGACAGCCCCATCGCCTACCACGACTCCTTCGCCTTCGATCCCGGCGACGTTCCCCCGGCCGATGCGGCCATCGCCACCATGTGGACCACCGCCTATTTCGCGGCTCGTACGCCTGATCAGACTCGCCGCTTCTACTTGATCCAGGATTTCGAGCCCATGTTCTACCCGGCGGGCACGCTCTACGCCCTGGCCGAGCACAGCTACCGGCTGGGGCTCTACGGGCTGTGCAACACCGGCCACCTCGCCGACATCTACCGGGATCGCTACGGGGGAGTGGCCGATCATTTCTGGCCCGCGGTGGACGACTCGGTTTTCCATGCCCGCAACCGCATCGACCCTGATCCCGACCGCTCGGTGACCGTGTTCATCTATGCCCGCCCCGGCCATCTGCGCAACTGCTGGGAGTTGGCCGCCCGGGCGGTGCGCCTGGTGAAAGACGAGCTCGCCGACGACGTGCGCATTGTGACCGCGGGATCGTGGGCCTTCCCCGAGCACATGGACTCCCTCATCACCCATATGGGCCAACTCGACTACCGGGAGACCGGCCCGCTGTACCGAACCTGCGACATCGGCGTGGCCCTCACCACCTCCGAGCACCCCTCCTATCTGCCGCTGGAGCTGATGGCGTGCGGCACCGCGGTGGTGGCGTTCGAGAACCCGGCGGGTGATTGGCTGCTGCGCCACGACCACAACTGCATGCAGTCGCCCCAGACTGCCGACGGGCTGGCGACTGAGATTGTTGCTTTGGTGGGGGACCAGCACCGTCGCCAACGGTTGGCCAAACAGGGCCTGGCCGACATTGCCGCCCGCCACGCCCGCTGGGAGCAGAACCTGGGCGGCGTGTACGACTACTTGTGCAACCCCGAGTCCGGGCTATGAACCTGGCGACGAGCCGGGGCGGCGTCCTTGAGATCTGGGGCTACCGGGAGCTGATCGGCCGCCTGGTGCAGCGGGAGCTGGGCTCGCGCTACAAGCGATCGGTGCTGGGGTGGCTGTGGTCGATGCTCAACCCGGCGGCCACCTTGGCCATCTACGCCCTGGTGTTCGGCGTGCTGTTGAAGTTCGACCCCCCTCGGGCCGGCAACGGCCGCTTCGACAACTTCGCCCTCTACCTGTTTTGCGCGCTGGTCATGTGGAACGCCTTCTACGGGGTGATCACCGGGGCCATGAGCGCGTTGTTGGATCTGGGCTCGCTGCTGGGCAAGGTGTACTTCCCCCCGGAGGCTCCGGCCGTCGCCGCCCTTTTCACCGTGCTGTTCCAAGCGGCCATCGAGGCGTCCATCTTGATGCTTATCCTCATCTGTCTGGTCAATGTGAGCTGGACCTTCTTGCTGTGGCCCGTTCTCCTGGTGTTCTTGTCGATCTTCGCCTTGGGGATCGGTCTGATGCTCAGCGTGTGGAACGTGCGCTATCGGGACGTGGGCTACCTGTCCACCATTGCTCTGCAGTTTCTCTTCTACGTGACGCCGATCGTCTATCCGCTGTCGTTGATCCCCGAGCGGGCCATGGGGCTGCCGGTGCGGGACATCATCCGGTTGAATCCGTTGTCGCAGTTCACCGAGGCCTCCCGGGAGCTGTTGTACGGGCTGGACTGGCCCGGTGTGCTTCGATTGGGGCTCATGGCGCTGATCTCGCTGGCGGTGGGCGCGGGCGGCTGGCTGATGTTCAAGGTCCGAACCCGCGATATCGCCGAGGAGCTGTAGTAGGCAATGGGTGAGAACGCAGTGGTCGTGGAGGGAGTGTCCAAGCGCTTCCGGCTGACCTTGGACCGGCCCCTCAGCCTGAAGGAAGCGTGGACTGGGCTGCGCCCCGGATCGGGCCGCCCGTTCCGCCGGGTGCGCAGCGAGCCGTTCTGGGCGCTTCAAGACATCAGCTTGGAGGTGCCCCGAGGTTCTATGTACGGGCTGGTGGGACGCAACGGCTCGGGAAAGTCCACCCTGTTGCGGGTTATGGCTGGGATCTACCGGCCCACCGAGGGCCGCGTGGAGATCAAGGGCCGGACGTCGGCCCTCTTGGAGCTGGGGGCTGGCTTCCACCCCGCACTGAGCGGCCGGGAGAACATCTACCTCAACGCCTCGGTGCTGGGCGTGCCCAAGGCCCAAATCGACGACCGTGTCGAGCAGATCGTGGAGTTTGCCGGGTTGGAGGAGTTCATCGACAGCCCGGTGAAGATCTACTCCAGCGGCATGTACGTGAGGCTGGGCTTCGCGGTTGCCGTCCACGTGGACCCTGAGATCCTCATCGTCGACGAGGTGGTGGCGGTGGGCGACGAGGAGTTCCAGCTTCGCTGCTTCAGCCACTTGGAATCGCTGCGGTCCCAGGGGGTGACCATCGTGCTGGTGAGCCACGACCTGGGGATGCTGCGGGCCAACTGCGATCAGATGGCCTGGCTCAACCGCGGGCTATTGGCTGCCGTCGGCGACCCCCAGGATGTGGTCAACGCCTACCTCGACACCATCGACACCGAGGGGGCCACCTCGGTGGGCCACCGTCCCCGCTCCGACGCCGAGGGGGACACACCACTGCGCATCACAAACCTGGAGTTCTTCGATGAGGCCGGGCATCGGCCCAAGTCGTTCGCGTCGGGAGACCCGCTGGTCGTGCGCATCCACTACTCCGCCTCCGAGCCGGTTGAAGACCCGGTGTTCTCACTGGGGTTCTACGACCACAACAACCTCCATCTGGCCGGACCCCGCTCCCATGTCGGCGGGTTCCGACCCGGCAAGGTGGACGGTGAGGGGTGGGTTGAGTTTCGCCTCAACCGCATCCCGTTCCGCTCGGGGGCGTTTCACGTCAACGCCGCCGTGCAGGACTCCGACGCCTCGTTTCTCTATGACCGCCGAGCCCGGGAGTTCTGGCTCCAGATTTCCGGTGAGCCCGACCCGCAGGCCAACGGGCTGTTGAACCTGGAGGGCGACTGGCGGGCTGGAGCCTGAGCCGGCCTGGGATGTGCTGATGAGCGCTGAGCCTCTGCCAATCACCATGATCGGCGACTCGCTTCCCTATGCCGACGGGGCTGAGGACGAACTGCTGGCACTGTTCCGAACGGTCGACGATCGCCGAGTGGGATCAGATGAACTGGCCTCGGCGATACACGATTGGCCCACCGCCTATCACCTGGCGCCGGAGCGGGCCGTGCTGTTGACGCCGGTGGCCATCGGCCCCGGCGACCAGGTGCTGGACGTGGGGGCGGGCTCGGGGGTCAACACCCGAATCTGCGCCGACCGGGGGGCGGCGGTGACCGCGGTGGAGGGCAGCGCAGCCCGAGCGGAGCTGATCGCTCACCGCTGCGCCGGGCTTGAAAACGTCCGTGTCCTGTGCGGGCCGCTGGAGGGGCTGGGAGACGACGGGCGCGAGGGCTACGACGTCGTTCTGTTGGTGGGAGTGCTGGAATATGCCGGCACCACCCCCGGCGGGGGACACGGGCCTGCGGCCCTCCTCAGCCAGGCGGTGGAGGTCCTTGCCCCGGGCGGTGTGGTGGTGTTGGCCATTGAGAACCGCTTTGGACTCAAGTACCTGCTGGGCTTTCCCGAAGATCACCTGGGGCTGCCGTGGGTGGGCTGGGAGGGCTACCGCGACGGGGAGCCGACCACCTGGTCGCGACGGGAGCTGGCCCAGATGCTGGCCGACGCCGGATTGGGAGCCCAGAAGTGGCTGTACCCGTTTCCCGACTACAAGCTGCCGACTGCGGTGCTGGCCGAGGAGATTTATGGTCAGCCCGGTGGTGTCGACATGGTTGACCAAATTGTGGGCCACCCCACGAGCCGCGAGTATTCCCGTCCAGTGGTGGTCGCCGATGAGCGGGCCGCCCACCGAGCGCTGCTGACGGCGGGCTTGGGGCCTGATACAGCCAATTCGTTTCTGGTTGTCGCTGGCCGGAATCCAGAAGCGGTGGCAGAGCGGGTTGACCGGCGGTCGCTAGCCTGGCGGGTGGCTCCTGATCGACGTCGACGCTGGAGACAGCAGGCTGTGGTGGTCGATTCAGACCAGGGTCTGGCCATGAGACGCCGTCTGGTGGCTGAAGACAGAGCCAGTGATTTTGACGGGTGGCTCGGGCAGGTAGAGGTGTCCGAAGAGCCCTATTACACCGGCCGGAATCTCGAGCAGTGTCTGTTGGACTGCGCCCGGGAAGGCGATGTGGACGGGTTCGCCGAGCTGTTGCGGGCATGGCGGGCAGCGCTGTCGGCTCGGGAGACCCCGATCGACTCGGTTGCCGCGCCCCATCCCTATCTGCCGGCCGATACCGAGCAGGCACTGCCCCCGGTGTGGCTGGATTCGGGACCCGACAACTTCGTGATGACTGCTGACAGCCTCAAGTTCGTAGACCGGGAATGGGTGGCCGCCGGGGGAGTGGATGTTCGGCTGGCGGTGGTCAGAGGGCTTTGGAAGACCGTCTCCGCCATGCTGAGCGCCCGCTGCCATTTGCCCTGGCCGGTCACCTGGAGCAACGACCGCCTCGTGGCCCATCTCGGCAGTTTGATCGGCCATGACATCCACGGCGACCTGCTCAAGCAGTGGAGGCAAGCTGAAGATGAACTGATGCGCCTGGTATACCGCCAGCCGGCAGTGAGGTTGGCTGAACTGCACGATGCCGGGAGCCGGTCCCGGATGGACCTCTTGGGATCACCTCTGGCCCCCTACCGTCGCATGGAGCACTTGGTCCATCAGCAACAGGAGTTGCTAGCCCAGCTATCTGGGCAACACGAGATGGCAGTGGACTTGGAGCAGGCCCAGGCCCAACTTGCTCAAGCCGACGCTCAGTTGGCGCAGATTCAGTCTGAGCTCGCCGAGGCCCAAGCCCGATTGGCCCGGGTGGCTTGGCGGGAGCGAATCCACAACAAGATTGCCAGGCTGATACGGGGCATCCGCGGGCGCTGAGGCTGCTCGCCGGGGTCAGTCTCCGACTTCCACCAAGTCTTTGAGCGCGATCCACATCTGCTGGCGCGTGACAGAAATATCAAACCGCTGGGCCGACTTGATGCCGCATTCGCGAAGGCTCTTCCGCAGCTGCTCGTCACCCAGCACTCGGTCGAGGGCGAGGGCCATGGTCAGGGGCCGCTTGTCGCTGAGCACGATGCCCGCATCCTGGACCGTCTCGGCCACGGCAGCCGCGTCGTAGGCCACCACCGGCAAACCGTTGGCCATGGCCTCCACCAGAGGCACGCCGAATCCCTCGTGCTCCGAAGTGCAGGCGAGCACATCCGACAGCTGATACCACTGGAGAAGGTTCTTGTCGGACACCTTGCCGGCGAACACCACCCGACTGTGCACGTCGAGCCGCCGAGCGAGGCTCTTCAAAGAGTGCAGGTACTGGGGAGGAGAGGCGTCGCCCACCAGCACAAGTCTTGATTGGGGCCGGAATCGCGACAGAACCGCGAAGGCGGCGATGAGATCGTGCTGGCACTTGTTGGGGGCCAGCCGGCCGACGAACAGCACGGTCCCCGCGCCGTCGATGTCCGTCGTGTTCAGCACGGTCCCCGCGCCGTCGATGTCCGTGCTGTCGCCCAGGCCAGCCTGTGGCATGCCGCTGCCCAGCTGCCACAACACGGGAGCGACCACTACGTCGTCGATGCCCAAGTCCCTCAGTTCCTGGGCGTTGAACTCCGAGTCGGCGATCCCTCGACGGGTCAGTCGGGCTAGTTGGCCGAGTTGCTGGCGTCCTCGCTGAGCGCTCTTGGCCAGTTCTGGCTGCCACGATTGGAAGTAACTGGCGGGGGTGATGTTGTGGTAGTTCAGCACGATCGGCGTCTTTTTCCGGATCACGAACTGAGCGACCTCCGACCCGATGGAGTGCTGGAGAATCGAGACGCGGGCATCGCCCTTCCACTTCTCGACAGAGAGATCGCTGCCATCAGACCGGCTCTTGCGCTCGACCACCACACGAGTCTCGAACCCCTTCTCCTCGAGCAGCTGCTGAATCAGCCGGGTGTGGTTGCTGGTGGCGTCTCCTGTGGCCATCTGCGGGACCAACAGGTCGACAATGGGGCTCATGACTGGCCCCGCGTGGCTGTGCGCTGGGCGACGACGATCTCGGTGATGCGGGAGTCGGGGCAGGGCTCCAGGCTGGCGTCGAAGCCGGCCTGCTCCAACAGGTGCCGCCAGGTGATCGGCGAGATGCCCAGCCCTGAACCCAACTCTGCGTCAACCCGGGCCCTGAGTGCGGGGTCGGCCACTGCTACCACGATTCGGCCGGTTTTCTTCAGCTTCAGGCTGGCTTGGTTGACCATTCCGATCAGGTCTTTGAGCGGGAGGGTTTCCACTATCCCGGTGAGCACAATCGTGCCGAATTCCCCGTCCTCGGCGCTCACCAGATGGGCGAGCACGCCACCAGTTCGAATGTCTATGCGACGGCGGAGCCCTGCGAGAACCCGGTCGGGATCTTGCTCCACGCCGTGGGTGCTGATGCCCCGCTCGCTAATGGCCTCGACGATGGCGCCTTCCCCGCCGGACAGCACCAGACACGGCCCCGAGCCCGCCAATCCGGCGACCTGAGACACCAGGCTGGCCGATGGCTCAGGAGGATTGTCGAGAACTCCGAAGCCGGCCGGAACAGCGCTGTCAGCCAGGGGACCGGCCGCGCCTTCCAGGCGGTTCAGTCGGGTTTCGACGTTGCGCAAGTGCCGGATCAGCACTCCGGCGAACACGTTGAACTGGTCGGTTAAAAAGCGGGCATACCAGTAGGACAGTTTGCGGATCAGCCACTTGACACCGCGGAGTCCCCGGCGCGATCCGATCGGGACGTGGGGATCGAGAGCGGCCAGATTCGCGGCCTGGTCCAAGAGGTCGCCGTCTTCGTCGACGGCTTGAGGAGAGGCCTTGGACTCTGCGATGTCGGCCCAGGCCTGCTCGATGTCGTGCTCAAGTCGGGCGATTTCCCGGTCCTGGCGGCGGCGCGTCTCGGCCTCGGCTTCGATTTCCGCGCTGACCTGTTTGAGGTCAAGTTCGCTCATGTCGGCGCGATCTTGGGACTAGCCGCCGGGCAAGCCGGATGATGGCCGGTCGAGCCAGGTCCTCGTGCAGGCGGAGGTTCTCGGCCTCCAGCTCGGCGATGCGGGTGTTCTGCTCGGCGATATGGGTGTCCTTTTCGGCCATGCGTATGTCCCGTTCGGCGATGCGGACATTTTGCTCGGCGATGCGGGCATCTCGTTCGGCCACGCGGGTGTTCCGCTCGGCCACGCGGTCTTTCCACTCCTCGATGCGGGTGTCCCGCTCAGCCACTCGGCTTTCCAGTTCGGTGATCTGGTCGTCTTGGTTGGCGGTGCGGTTCGTGAGGAACTGGTTGCGCGCTTCGGCCCCGAGGGCCCGATCGCGCAAATTGAGGATTTCGTGGCGGAGCTGATCGCGATCCTCGCCATCCACCTGATCGGCGGTCATGGGTGAATCGTAGTTGTGGTCCGACTCAGAGTTTACAGGGGGATGCCCCCAGTCGGCTGCCTCGCCCCAGCGGAAGGTGAACCTGTCCCATTCCCACGGCTCGATCACCGGCGGCCGGCTGGCGCTCTCGTGGTGGACGAGGGTGGCGGCGGGCTCCACCACCACCCGCAGCCCCGACTGGTTCAGGCGTAGGCACAGGTCGATGTCGCCGTAGGAGGCAGGGAATTCGAGCGACATCCCGCCCAGCGCCAACAGGTCCCTGCGCCGGGCCAGCAGGCAGGCGCCGGTGACGCTGCTCACATCGCGAGCCGCGTCGCCTCCCGCCGCGGCGGCTTCGGACAACTGGCATCCCCGGAACGAGTGGATGGGTTGGGCGTCTTCGAACTCAATGCCGATGTGCTGTATCGACCGGTCGGGGTACAGCAGGGTCGCCCCCACTGCACCGATGGCGGGATCGTCGAGGTGCGCGGCCATCTGCCCGAGCCAGTCGGAGGATTCTGCTTCGATGTCGTCGTTGAGCATCAGAACCAGTTCGCCGCGGCTGGCCAGCACGCCGCAGTTCACGGCTCGGGAGAAATCAAACGGTCCGGCGCCTCGATGAATGACCTGCACCGCCAGGCTGTTCGCCTGTCGGGGCGCCTCGCCCTGGAATTCGTCGCCCACCACCACGATCACCTCGGTGGGCGGGGGCTCGAGCAGGGCGAGCGTGGTCAGGCAGCGCTCCAGCATGGAGGTTTCAGCGTCGGGGAGGGCATGGCCAGCACTGGGAATGATGATCGAGGTGGTGGCCTGCGAAAGCGTTTGGGCATCGTCCATGGGGGTTGATCGATGCTACCGGGGGGCAGTCCGGGCGAACAGCCGACGAGAAGTGCCCTCTATTCGATCACCGCGACGACGTCGCCGCCGCCCACCGAGTCGCCCTCGGCCACTTTGATCTCTGCCACCGTGCCCGACTTCTCGGCGCACACATTGTTCTCCATCTTCATGGCCTCGAGCACCACGATGGGATCGCCGATCTCCACCGTGTCGCCCACGGCCACCATCACCTTCACGATGGTGCCTTGCATGGGCACGGTCACGTCGCCGCTGCCGCTGCTGCTGCTCTTGCTGGCCGCGGCGCGTTTGGGGCGCTTGGCCCCTCCGGACGCGGGGGCGGATGGGGCAGAAGCGGCCTCTGGCACCCACATCTTCACCGCATAGCGCTGGCCGTTGACCTCGACGTCGATTTCTCGCGACACGAGGGGCTCGGTGTCGGGGGGCGGGCTGTCTGAGGCGGGCGAGCTCTTGACACCGGTGAGATCCAGGGTTTCCTCCACCCACTTGGTGGAGTGGGCCAGCGCGGCAAAGTCGGAGTGTGAGAGGATGGCCACATCCGCGTTGATGGTGGTGGCCACGCCGTCAACCTCCATCTCGTCGAGGGCTCGCAGAGTGCGGGCGATGGCCGTGGGCCGGTCCCGTCCCCAGCAGATCAGCTTGCCCACCAGGTTGTCGTAGAATTGGCTGATTTCGTCGCCGGCCTCATAGCCCCCGTCCCAGCGGGTTCCGTATCCGCTGGGCGCCCGCAGCCCGGTGATCGGTCCTGGCGACGGTAGAAAGGCGCCTTCGGCGGGGTCTTCGGCGTTGATGCGCACCTCAATGGCGTGTCCGGAGATCTCGATGTCTTCTTGGGCAAACGGCAGGGGCTCGCCAGAGGCAATCCTGATCTGCTGCTCCACCAGGTCGATTCCGGTGACCAGCTCAGTGGCCGGGTGTTCCACCTGGAGCCGGGTGTTCATCTCCAAGTAGTAGAACTCGCCTTCCTCATAGAGGAACTCCACCGTGCCGGCGTTCACGTAGTCGCAGCCCTGGGCCACCTTCACCGCGGCCTCGCCCATGGCGGCCAGCACATCGGGGTCGATGCCCGCGGCGGGGGCCTCTTCGATGAGCTTCTGATGGCGTCGCTGGGCTGAGCAGTCGCGTGTGCCCAAGTAGACGCAGTTTCCTTGGCTGTCGGCCAACACCTGGACTTCCACGTGGCGGGGCTTCTCCAGGTAGCGCTCCATGTAGATCTCGTCGCGGCCGAAATAGCTGAGGGCCTCCCGCTGGGCCGACTCGATGGCCTCCTCCACCACATTCTCGTCGGCCACCACCTTCATGCCCCGGCCGCCGCCGCCGTAGGCCGCCTTGATGGCGACCGGGTAGCCGTGCTCGGCTCCGAACTCCCGCACCTGCGCGGGGTCGGTGATGAGGTCGGTGGTGCCGGGAACACCGCTTACTCCAACCCGCTCGGCAGCCTGGCGAGCGGAGATCTTGTCGCCCATGATCTCGATGGCCTCGGGATTGGGGCCGATGAACGCCACATCCCGCGCGGTGATTGCCCGGGCGAAGTCGGCGTTTTCGGAGAAGAACCCATAGCCGGGGTGGACGCCATCAGCCCCGGAGCGCTCGATGATGTCGAGAATGGCCTCGGTGTTGAGGTAGCTCTCGGCCGCGGTCTGTCCGCCCAACGCGTGGGCCTCGTCGGCCATCCGCACGTGGAGGGCATTGCGGTCGAGCTCGGAGTACACCGCCACCGTGGCGATGCCCATCTCCTGGCAGGCCCGGATCACCCTAACGGCGATCTCCCCCCGGTTTGCGACCAACACCTTGGACAACACGGCAATATGGTGGCAGACAGCCTGCTGACCACGCGAATAATGGCAGGGCGAGATAGGACGGAGCCAAGTGGCCGATTTTCGGATTGAGTGGGTGGATGAGACCGGCTCGACCAATGCCGACCTACTGGCTGCGGCCCGCGGAGGGGCGGAGGCCAACACGGTGTTGGCGGCCGACTATCAGAGCGCGGGGCGAGGGAGGCGGGGACGCACTTGGGGTGCGTCCCCCGGGTCGAGCCTGCTGTTCTCGGTGCTCACCAGGCCTCAGATTGACGTTGAGCAGGCCCACCTGGTGACCACCGCGCTGGCATTGGGGGCGGTGGAGGCCTGCGATTCGCTGGCCGGGGTGCGGCCAGGATTGAAGTGGCCCAACGACTTGGTGGCTGGTGATCGCAAACTGGCCGGAGTGCTGGCCGAATCGGTGGTGGCCGGGGAACGGCTGGAGGCCGTGGTGGTGGGCATGGGCCTCAACGCGCGCTCGGGTGCCGCTCCCTCTGAGACCGCTGGCAGCGCGGTGGCGCTTGAAGACGTGTGCGGTTCGGTGATCGACCGCCGAGAGCTGCTGGCGGAGATTCTGACCGGTTTCGCCCACTGGATGGAGAGAATCGAGGAGGCCGGTGGCCGGGCTGAGTTGATGGCTTCAGCGCGCCACGAGTCGGCCACTCTGGGCTGCCAAGTAACGGTGGAACTCGGCGACGGAACGGTGTTGGAGGGATTGGCCGAGGATTTGGACGATCGGGGCGCGTTGCTTCTAGAGGGTGGGACAAGGGTTGTGGTTGGAGATGTCGTACACCTCAGGGGTCAATCTGGGTCGCCTTGAGATGGGCGAAGGCTTGGGCGGCGGCTTGGGTGTGGGGGCCGGGGGCGGCAGGAAGGGGATGGCCGTCGACCGCGTGGATGGGGTGAACGTCGCGGGTGGTGGAGGTGAGAAACGCCTCCTCGGCTTCGGTCAGCGCTTCGAGGGGCACGTCTCGCTCGACCGCACCGGTCAGCTCGATCACGAGCTGGCGGGTGACCCCGGCCAAACATCCTGAGGCCAGGGTGGGGGTGATGAGCTGGCCATTGTGGGCCAGGAAGACGTTGCTTCCGGTGCCCTCGCAGAGCTGTCCCTGCGTGTTGGCGAAGATGGCCTCGCTGGCGCCGGCCGTCTTCGCGTCGGCCAGTGCCCGCACGTTGGCCCCGTAGGACACGGTTTTGAGGCCGGCCAGAGGGCTGCGCTCGTTGATAGTCCAGTCCACGGTTGCCACTGCGACGGTGGCGGGCCAGGGGGCTTGGGGAGTGGCGGCCACGGTAGCGGTCGGCGGGCTGTCGCCCCGGCTGCTGCCCAAAGGCCCGGTGCCGCTGCTGATGGTGACCCGCAGCCGACCCTCTTGGAGACCGTTGGCGGCGGCCACTGCGACCATGGCCTCCCGCAGCACGTCGGCATCGGGAACAGTGACGCCCAAGTGTTCAGCCGAGTAGGCCAGCCGTTCCAGGTGGCGGCGAGCGGCGAACGGCATCCCCCGGACGATGACCAGGGTTTCGAACACGGCGTCGCCCACCAGCCACCCGTGGTCGAACGGGGAGATCCGGGCCTCGTCCTCGGGTACCAGCGCACCGTTGATCCATACGATGCGCGCCTTTGGCGAAGCCTCAGCAGGCGTCTGCGTCATATCGCGATGTACTCGCCGGTGGCCACGGCCAGCAGCCGCCTGGCTTTCAGTTCGGTTTCCTGCCACTCGTCTTCGAGGTCACTGTCATAGGTGATGCCGCCGCCGGTGCCGAGGTGGAGGTGTCCGTCTTCGATCCACAGTGTGCGGATGGCCACGTTCAAGTCGCCCCGCCGGCGGTCGGCGTCCACCCAGCCCACCGCCCCGCAGTACGCTCCGCGAGGTTGCGGTTCCAGAGCATCGATGGCATCGAGGGCGGCCAGCTTGGGAGCGCCGGTGACCGACCCCGGGGGGAAGGTGGCGTCGATCAGCTCCGGCCATCCATAGCCGCGGATTAGTCGTCCTCGAACGGTGCTCACCAGGTGCACCAAACCGGGATGGTGCTCCAGGGAGAACAGGGCGGGCACGCTCACCGTGCCGTAGTCGCAGACCCGCCCCAAATCGTTGCGCACCAAATCGACGATCATGAGGTTCTCAGCCTGGTCTTTGGGGGTCAGCCCCGTCGGGTCGGCGGCGGTGCCTTTGATGGGAGACGATTCCACCCATCGACCGGTGCGTTCCAAGAAGCGCTCGGGCGAGGCTGAGGCGATGTGCACGCCGTGGTCGGGCAGACGGAGAACGGCGGCATAGGGTGCGGGGTTTCCATCGGCCAGTGCTGCCCCCAACGCGGCGATGTCGGTGTCGGGATCGATGAGCGGTGCGCTCAGCCGGCGAGTGAGGTTGACCTGGTAGACCTCGCCGGCGGCGATCATCTCCCGAATAGCCGAAACCCCGGCGGTGAAGCCGGTTTGGTCGAGCGAACTCGTCCAGGTGTCGGCCGGGATCCCCTTCCAGGGGCGGCCCTTCCAGGGGCGGGCCGGACGGACCGAGTCGAATCGGGCGCAGACTGCCTTGCCGTGGAAATCGATGGCCACCGCCCAGAAGCCCGTGGACTCCAAGGCGCCCAAGTCGTCGGTGACATCGACCAGCCCGGAACACAGGTGGTGTCCCACCACGGCAACAGCCGCCACCTCCATCGGGTGCAGTGTACTTACACTGGCGGGCAATGAGGCGCGGGCGTCGGCGCGGAGCACGCAAGAGAACTTGGGGGCAGCTTTTGGTGGTGCTGGCCGGTTTGGTGGTGTTCGCCGCCGCAGTGGGCGGGGCGGCTGGGCTGGGCATGGTGAAGTCGCAGGTCAGTCAGATTCCCCGAGTGTCGGTGGGGCTGTCGCTGGACTTGGTGGGAACCTCGGTGGACCCCGAGAGAAGGGGCAGTACCGAAGCCTTGAATTTCCTTTTGGTGGGGATCGACAACGCCGCGGGAATCGACCCCGACAGTCCCATCCACATCGATCGCGACGTCAACACGCTGCTGACCGACTCGGTGATCTTGGTGCGCATCGACCCCGATGCCGACCGAGTGGCCATGCTGTCGATCCCCCGCGACCTTTGGGTTCCGATTGCAGGCAAGGGGTGGAGCGAGCGGGTGAACGCCGCTCGGGGAATCGGCGGGGCGGCAACCCTGATCGAGACGGTGTCGGAGTATCTGGGTGTGCCCATCCACCACTACGTAGAGATCAACTTCGCGGGGTTTCTGCGGATCGTGAACGCAGTAGACGGGGTACCGGTGGAGATCGCCCAGCCCATCCGGGATGACTCGCTGGGATTGCGTATCGAGCAGTCGGGCGTGATCACCCTCGATCCCGATACTGCGCTGGCCTATGTCCGCACCCGCCGGCCGCTGACGGTGGCGGAGGGGGGCGATCCGGCGAACGACGGCGACTGGGTACGGCTCGGCGTGTGGAATGACCTGGAGCGCAACCAGCGGCAGCAGGAATTCATGGTGGCCACGCTCAAACGGGCAGTTGAGAAGGGCATCCGCAATCCGCTCACCCTGCGGCGGGTGGCCAACGAGCTTCTGGACGACGACAACCCGAGCATCACGCTGGACGACCGCATCACGGTGGGCCAGCTCGTGGACCTGGGCGACGAGTTCCGGTCATTCCCTGTCGACCAGATCGAGCGGTACAAGCTGCCGGTGGTGGACGCGGCCATCGATGGCAAGCAAGTGCTCCTGTTGCAGGAGGAAGAGGCCCAGTCGGTGCTGGAGTTCTTTAAGGCCCTGAGCTTGGCCGGAGTGCGGGTGCGGATATTGAACGGCACCCGGTCGGGCACCGTGGCCGGAGTGGAGGCGGAGTTGGAGCGGGCCGGGTTCTCGGTGGTGGATCGGGGCAACGCCGACCGATTCGATGTCGCCAGAACCGTGGTCCGCCATACGGAGGCCGCCGAGGACAAGGCGACGACTCTGGCCCGTTACCTTGAGCCCGCGCCACTCCGGGAGCTAGTGGCTGAGATCGATGGCGCCGACGTGGAACTGGTGGTGGGATCCGACTATGGCGCGGTGTCCGATACGCCCCGGGATTCGGCCTCTTGACGGTTGGCCATATACCACTGGTAGGTACGGCGTAATCCTTCGGTGAACGGCGTGGAAGCCACGAATCCGAACAGCTTTTTGGCTCGGCTGGGGTCGACGCAGCGCCGGGGCTGGCCGTCAGGACGGGAGGAATCCCATTCGATCCGGCCGGTGAATCCGGTGATCTCGGCTATGTCCTCCACCAGCTCTTTGACGGCGACCTCGCGGTTCGCTCCCAGGTTGACCGGCTCTGCCCCTCGGTAGTGCTCGGCGGCCAGCAGGATGCCCTTGGCCGCGTCGTCCACGTAGAGAAACTCCCGGCTGGCGGTGCCGGTGCCCCACACTTGCACGCAGTCTTGGCCAGCCTCCACGGCGTCAACGCACTTCTTGATGAGGGCGGGGATGACATGGGAGACCGACGGGTGGAACTTGTCGCCGGGGCCGTACAGGTTGGTGGGCATCAAGTAGATGCCCTCTTGGCCGTATTGGTCGCGGTTGGCCTGGAGCTGTACGAGCTGGGCCAGCTTGGCCACCCCGTAAGGTGCGTTGGTCTCCTCGGGGTAACCGGACCAGAGGGAGTCCTCAGAAAACGGAACCTTGGTGTATTTGGGGTACGAGCAGATGGTGCCCACCACCACGAGCCGGTCGGTTCCCGCCAGCCGGCACTGCTCAATGATGTTGGTACCCATGAGCAGGTTGTCGAGGTACAGGTCGGCGGGCCGCTCCTGGTTGGCGCCGATCCCCCCTACTCGAGCGGCCAGGTGGATGACGGCATCAGGCTGGGTATCGACGAGCAGCCTCTGGGTGTCGTCGGCTCTGCGCAGGTCGTAGTCGGCGCTGGACGGAACGGCTAGCAATGCGGGTTCTGCCTGGTTGAGCTGTCGGCAAACCGCTCGGCCGAGGAATCCGGTGCCTCCGGTGACCAGAACCCGCTTTCCCGCCCAGAAGACGCTCATCGGGCTACAGACTACGGGATGCTGGACAGTTGTGGGAGGTCATGGGTCGAGAGATTTGCCTGGCGACCTCAGGAGGCTCTGGGCTGGCAGAATCGGGGCAATGCGAGTGGCGATCACGCTGGAGCAGTGCTGGCACCGGGTGCCGGGCGGGACGGCAACGGCCGCTCTGGGATGCGTGGACGCATTGGGGCGCCTCTCAGCCCCGCTGGAGTTGGTGGGCATTTCGGCCTGGCACCGGAATCCCCCAGAAGAGCCGTTTGCTCCCAGTGTTCCCGTGGCCGCCCTGCGCATGCCCCGGACCAGCCTGTATTGGAGCTGGCACAAGATGCGGTGGCCCTCCGTGCAGCGGGTTGTCGGTCCGGTGGATGCGATCCACGCCACTGGCATGGCGGTGCCGCCCCGGACTGCACCGCTGGCGGTCACGGTCAATGACCTGGCGTTTCTGCGTCATCCTGACCACTTCACACCTCGGGGCGTGCAGTTCTTCATCCGGTCGCTGGAGCTGACCCGCAATGAAGCCGACGTTGTGGTGTGCCCATCGCAGCACACTGCGGACGATTGTGTGCGGGCGGGGATTGATGCCGAGCGGGTGCGGTTTGTGCCGTATGGGGTTGAGGACTGTCTTGTTCCGCCAGACGAGGCCGATGAGGTGCGACAGCGGTTCGAATTGGCCGAGCGGTTCGTATTGTGGGTGGGAACTGCTGAGCCCCGGAAGAACTTGGACGGGCTGTTGGCCGCGTGGCAGATGCTGGACCGAACTGACGAAGAACTCGTGCTGGTGGGTCCGGCCGGCTGGAAGTCCAACCTGGACGATGATCTGCCCGCCCCGATCCGGCGACTGGGCTTCGTGAACGAGGCCGACAAGCGGTCGCTGATGCGGGCCGCAGCGGCGTTCTGCTATCCGAGTTTGACCGAGGGTTTCGGCCTGCCCGTTTTGGAGGCCATGGTGCAGGGCACTCCCGTGGTGACATCGGCGACCGGGGCCACCGCAGAGGTTGTCGGAGCGGCCGGCGAGGTGGTGGATCCCACCCGGCCGGAGGAGATTGCCGACGCCTTGGGGGGATTGCTCGGCGACACTGATGCGGCCGACCGCCTGGGCAAGCAGGGACGGGAGCGGGCGCTATCCGAGTTCACCTGGCAGCGCACTGCCGAGGGGCTCATGCAGGTCTATCGGGAGCTGGCGGGTTGACCGCTCAAACGATCTCTGTGGGAGTGAACCTGCTGTGGCTGAGATCGGGCCGAGTGGGAGGCACCGAGGACTACGCGGTCAGGCTCCTGTCGGCCATTCCGCCGGATGGGTCAGTGCGGCTGACCTTGTTTGCGCCGCGGGGGTTTGCCGAGGCCCATCCGTCGCTGGCCGAGCGCTGGGAGGTTGTCACGTCGCCGGTGGGGAAGCGGCGGCCGCTGCGAGTGCTCGTCGAGAACACCTGGTTGGCCGCCCAATGCCGTCGCCGCGGCCTTGACCTGGTCCACCACTTTGGAGGCACCGTTCCCCTTGTGGGCGTCAGGCCGGCCGTCGTGACCATCCACGACTTGCAGCCCTTGGATCATCCCCGGCGCTTCGGCTTGGTCAAGCGGCTGTACTTGCGGGTGATGCTGCCATGGTCGGCGCGCCGGGCTGAGGTGATTGTGACTGTGAGCGAGTTCTGCCGCAACCGCCTTGTGGAGCGTTTGAAGGTGGATCCCCAGCGAGTAGCGGTTGTACCCGCGCCGGTAGACGTCTCCTCGAACGAGTCAGACATGCCGCTGGCCGCGGCAGCGCCGGACCTGGCCAGCCCGTTCGTGCTGTATCCGGCGGTGACCTACTCCCACAAGAACCATGAAGTGCTGCTGCGGGCACTGGCCCGATTGGCCGACGACGGCGTGGATGTGGCGTTGGTGATCTCGGGGGGCCCCGGACCACTGGACATCAAGCTGGACCATTTGGCCGAACGGCTCGGAGTGGGAGGCCGTTGGCACCGGCTGGGCCGCATCCCCCGGGCCGTGCTCGACGGCCTGTATCGACAGGCGGTGGCCATGGTGTTCCCGTCGAAGTATGAGGGGTACGGCCTCCCGGCGGTGGAGGCCATGGTTCGGGGCTGTCCGGTGGTGGCTGCCAATGCCGGGGCGCTGCCCGATGTGGTGGGTTCGGGCGGGCGTTTGGTGGAACCCGACGACGATGCCCAGTGGGCTGACGCCATCGGCAAATTGGTGGGCGACGCCGACGCTCGGCGGGAGTTGAGCGAGGCGGGAGCATCCAGGGCGCGCGAGCTGGCCGAGTTCGACCCGGGAGCGGGGCTGTACAGCCTGTACACCAAGGTGGCCGAATGATGAGACCGCTCTCGATCCTGGTGCTTTGCCCCCACTATGCGCCCGACACCGCTCCCACCGGGGAGGTGATGACCGCCATTTGCCAGCAGTGGACGGCCCGCGGCCACCGGGTGGAAATCGTGACCAGCCTTCCGTGGTACCGGGACCACGCGGTGGCCAACGGTTGGACCGGACGACTGGTGCGCACCCAGCAGGAGCCGTGGGGCCGGATCCGGCGCTGGCATCCGTTTCCCTCCAACAAGGGGCGGCTGGTGGCCCGGGCGGCGGGATTCGCCGGGTTCACCGCGCTGGCCGGCACCGATGCCGTGGTCGCGGCGGGCCGCTGCGATGTGGTGTTCGCCATGTCGCCGCCCATCACCCTGGGTGCTGCTGGGTGGGCGGCCGCCTGGCGAGGACGGGCGCCGTTGGTGTTCAACGTGCAGGACGTGTTCCCCGACGCGGCGGTGGAGGCCGGCGTGATGCGCAATGCCCGGGTGGCGGCTGCGGCCTCGCGACTGGAGCGCTGGATGTACCGGCGGGCTGCGGCGGTGACCGTGCTGTCGGAGGGCATGGCCGTGAACGTGAGAGCCAAGCTGGACTCTGGCGTTGACCCGGCCAAGGTGGTGGTGATCCCCAACACAGCCGACGCGAGCCGCATCAGCCCGGCCGATCGTCGCAACCCCTATCGCGCCCAACTGGGGCTGGACAGCGCCGACAGCACGGTGGTGATGTACGCCGGCAACCTGGGCCATTCCCAGCCCTTGGAGCTGGTGGTGGCCGCGGCGGAGCGGTTCGCCGACCAGGGTCGAGCTGACGTGCAGTTCGTGGTCAACGGCGATGGGGTGGCCCGATCAACGGTGGCTGCCGCAGCCGAGCGGCTGAACAACTTGCATTTGGTTGGCTGGCAGCCGCCGGAGCGGCTCGAAGAGGTTCTGGCGGCCGCTGATCTGCACCTGGTATTGCTGCGAGCTGGGCTGGGCGCGTCCAGCGTGCCCTCCAAGGTGTACTCGGTGATGGCCGCGGGGCGCCCGGTGCTGGCCAGCGTTGACCGCGGCAGCGAAGTCGAACGGCTGCTGGCGGTGTCCGGGGCAGGCCGGACGGTGGATCCCGATGACGCCGACGCCTTCTGTTCTGCGCTGGCCGAAATGGTCGCCGACCCCGAAGCCCTCGTGGAGATGGGGCGGCGGGGCCGGGCCTTTGCCGAGCAAGCCGCGGGGCCCCGAGAAGTGGCCGACCGGTATCTGGACCTGTTTCTTGATCTGGTGGATTAGCGGTGGGCAGCCTGCTGCTACAGGTGTGGGTTGTCAGTTCGGGTCGGGTAGCGTGGTAAGCCGTGGCAAGAGCCTCTGGTTCTCGAAAGGTGGCGCGGGCCGCATCGATGGGCGGGGTCGGGCAGCAGCGCCGGCTCATCGGTTTTCCCGCTGTCGTGGTGCTCATCATCCTGATCGGCATCGCGGTGGTGGCCATTGCCCGCACCCAGCGCGACGCTGAGGCCCGTCCCGGCCTCAGCGACCACTGGCACTCGGCCTACACGGTGTGGGACTGCACCTCCGGTGACGGCGGGGCCCACCAGCCCATCTTCGAGGGCCGGCGAAACGCCCAGGGCTATCCCTACGATCCCTATGGCATTCACTCCCACGCCGACGGGTTGATCCACATCCACCCGTTCACCGCCAACGCCACCGGCAATGACGCCGTCATGGCCAAGTTCTTTGACGCGATGTTCGTGAAGATGGATGTGAACGGCATCACCGCCACCGAGTTCGGGGTGATCAGCGCGGTGGACGCCGTGTGCGACGGGCAGCCGGCGGTGATGCAGATCGTGCGCTGGTCAAACGCCCTCACTGCGGTGGCCGCGGAGCCCGACGAACGGATCTACGAGAATTTCGGCGATGTCCGCTTCAAGAAGGATGGCGAGGCCTTTACCATCGCCCTGGCGCCCCGCGACGCCGTGGTGCCGCTTCCCCCCACCGTGAACGACCTTCTCGGGGTGTCGCCGTCGCTGGTGGCCGACCTCACCCAGCCCGAGGGGCCGGTTGAGTTCGATGAGACGCTCGACGAGGACATTCCGGGCGTCCAGTTGCCAGATGGCGGCTGAGCCGGTGTGGATGCGGTAGTTCTGGTCGGCGGCTTCGGCACCCGGCTCCGGCCACTGACCCTTACCCGTCCCAAGCAGATGCTGCCGGTGGTGGACCGGCCCATGATCGAGCATGTAGTGGGGCGTTTGGGGGAGCAGGGGATTACCCGAGCGGTACTGTCACTCGGATATCGGCCGGACGCCTTTGAGGCCGCCTACCCCGAGCGCCGCTGCGCCGGGGTGGAGTTGTTCTACGCAGTGGAGCCCCAGCCGCTGGACACCGCAGGGGCCATCGCCTTCGCGGCCCGCATGGCCGATGTCCAGGACACGTTCGTTGCCGTGAACGGTGATGTGATCAGCGACTTTCCGCTGATCGATCTGCTTGACGCCCACCGCGGCAGCGGCGCGGCGGCCACTATCGCCTTGACCCCGGTGGAGGACCCTTCCCGCTACGGAGTAGTGGTGTGCGACCCCGATGGCCGGGTCCAGGCCTTCGTCGAGAAGCCGCCCGCCGACGAGGCGCCCAGCCAGTGGATCAATGCCGGGATATACGTCATCGACCCCTCAGTGCTCGAATTGATCCCCGAGGACCGCCCCGCGTCAATCGAGAGAGAGACCTTCCCAGCCCTCGTGCAGAAGGGGTTGCTGTACGCCGTAGCCCATGACGGCTTTTGGATCGACGCCGGTACTCCTGCCGCCTATCTGGAGGCCCAGATCGCCCTCGCGGGTGGCACTCACATCCACTCCACCGCCGAAATCGATCCCAATGCCCGGATAACCAATTCAGTGATAATGGCCCACGTCACCGTTTCCGCCGACGCCCGAATAGCTGACTCCGTCCTGCTTCCCTACAGCACGGTCCCGGCGAACGCTGAAATCAGGAGGGCCATCGTGACCCCCGACCACCACATCGCCACTGAGTGACCACTAGCGGAACAGGTCCTCGGCAGGGGGTCGGATCAAGTCCGCTTGAATGCTGCCGGGGCCGAGCCAGCCTGGGTCGACGCCTCGGATGACGGCGACAGGGACGTTTTCAGCCTTGCCCATCACGAGCTCGGCAGCCGCGGCCAGTTCATCGACGATGGCCACCTCGGTTACCTGGAGCTCTCTGCCCGTCGTGTCGGGAGTGCCCCGAAGATCGAGAATGGGGCGGACCCCGGCCACGCCGATGGCCACGTCGGCCACCCCCCGCCGCCAGGGCCTCCCGAAGGTATCGGAGACGATCACCCCCACCTCCACGCCGGCTCGGGCCCTGATGCCCTCTCGGATTCGCCGGGCCGAGCGGTCGGGATCGTCAGGCAAGAGCGCGGCTGTGTCCGCAGCCACATTGGACCGGTCGACTCCGGCGTTGGCGCATACGAATCCGTGTTTGGTCTCGCTGATGACGAGGTCGCCCCGCCGCCGCAGCACCCGCACCGATTCCTGCTCCACCACCGGTTTGTGGGACATGGGGTCGTCAGGGTCGACTGCGACCATGGCGTTCTCGGCTTTGGAGACGATCTTCTGGGTGACCACCACCACATCGCCGTCGGCCAAATCGGTCGCCTCGGCGATGAGCCCGGCCAAATCATCTCCGGCCTTGATCTCCGGCAGCCCGTCCACTCCGAGGATCTCGAGCTTCAAGCTTGGACTCCCTCTGGGAAACAGCCCAGGACGGTTCGGGCCAGCGCGGCAGCGGTGTCGATGCTGTCCATGATCGTCGAGGCAACCACGCAGGACACCCCGACGGCTTCCACATCGTCGGCTAGGTGGGCGTCGGCCTCGTCGATCACCAAAGTGGCGGCCACGTCCTGGTAGAGGCGGGCCACTCCCACCACCGAGCTCTCATGGCCCAACTCTCGCATTAGCCGATCGGCGGGGCCCTTGAGAGCGGCGCCGCCCACAATGGGCGACACGGCCACCACAGCATCCCGGCGGGCGGCCACCGACTTCCGCACGCCGGGAACTTCCAGCACGGGGCCAATGGACACGATGGGGTTGGAGGGAGCGATGATGATCGACTGGGCTGTCTCCAAGGCCTCGATCAGACCTGGCGTGGGCTGGGCGCATTCCGACCCCGCCACCCTGACTGCGGTCACGGCCACGTCATGGCGGCGGCGCACGAAATAGTCCTGGAACCCGATCTCGCCCTCATCGACGGTGGTGACCTTGGTTTCGATCCGGTCGTTGGTCACCGGCAGCACGGTCAGCTCCAAGCCCCAGGCCGCGGCGATCTCAGCGGTTGCCGCGGCCAGATCGGCACCCTGGTCCATCCGGTGAGTGCGGTAGAGGTGGGTGGCCAGGTCGCGGTCGCCGAGACGGAACCAAGTGATCCCGCCGTAGCGGTCCAAGGCGTCCATGGCCTGCCAGGTCTCACCGGCCAAGCCCCAGCCGGTGTCGGGGTTGACCGCGCCGGCCAGCGTGTAGACCACGGTGTCCAAATCGGGGCTGACATGGAGACCGTGCAGCACAGTGTCGTCGGCCGTGTTCACCACCGCGAGCAGGTCTTCTGGCGGATGCACCCGTATGAGGCCGGTGAGCAGCTTGGCTGCTCCCACCCCTCCGGCCAGCGTGACCACGCTTTGGGTCAAGAGGCCTCCACAAGCCTGCCGGGAGGGGGACCAATCAAGAAATCCCCTTCAGCTTGCCCTGGAGCAGGTCCAAATCGGCGTCCACCATCATGGCCACCAGATCTTGAAACCCGACCTCTCGGTGCCAGCCCAGCACCGAGGTGGCCCGGCCGGGGTCGCCCACCAGCATGTCGACTTCGGCGGGGCGGAAGAAGGCCTCGTCGATCACCACGAAGTCGCGGTAGTCCATGCCCAAGTGGGCGAAGGCCAGCTCGCAGAACTCCCGCACTGAGTGTGTCTCCCCAGAGCACACCACATAGTCGCCCGGCTCGTCTTGCTGAAGCATCAGCCACATGGCCTTCACGTAGTCGCCGGCATATCCCCAGTCGCGCTTGGAGTCGAGGTTGCCCAGGCGCAGTTCGTCTTGACGGCCCAGAAAGATCGAGGCCACCGCGTGCGTGATCTTTCGGGTGACGAATTCCAGGCCCCGCCGGGGGGACTCGTGGTTGAACAAGATGCCCGAACTGGCGTGCAGGCCGTAGCTCTCCCGGTAGTTCACCGTGATCCAGTGGCCGTAGACCTTGGCCACTCCGTACGGGCTGCGGGGGTAGAAGGGGGTCGACTCGGTTTGGGGTACCTCTCGGACCTTGCCGAACATCTCGCTGCTGGATGCCTGGTAGAAGCGGATGGATCGGTCGACGATGCGGATGGCGTCGAGCAGGCGAGTGACCCCCAAGGCGGTGGTCTCGCCGGTGAGCACTGGCTGGCCGAACGAGGTCTGCACGAACGACTGGGCTGCCAGGTTGTACACCTCGGCAGGTCGGTGCATTTGCAAGGCCTCGATCAGAGAGGCCTCGTCGAGCAGGTCGCCGCTCACGATGGTGATCTGGTTCTGGAGATGGGCGATGCGCTCGAAGCTGACCATGCTGGACCGTCGGACCAGGCCCACCACCTCGTAGCCCCTGTCGAGCAGGAACTCGGCCAGATAGGAGCCATCTTGGCCCGTGATCCCGGTGATCAGCGCTCGTCGCTCAGCCATCAGAGTCACCAGTTTGGCCGGTTTGTCGGCTGCGGGCATCTTCGAGTGTGACAGCCAGGGTGTCGACCAGCGCGATCTCAGGGCCCCAGCCGGTGGCGGCCCGGAGCTTGCCGTTGTCCCCCCGCTGGACCGGCAAGTCGACCGGGCGGAACAGGCGATCGTCTTGTTCAAGGGTCATGGGGATCGTGGCCAGGTCCAGCAGGATTTCGGCAATCTCAGACACAGCCACATCCCGGCCCGAACACACGTTGTAGGCCTCGCCCGGCTCGCCCTCGATCGCGAGCAAGCGGTAAGCCCGGACCACGTCGCGCACATCGGTGAAATCGCGGCGGGCCGAGAGGTTCCCCACCGGGACTGCGGTGTTTCCGGATCGCTCGTTGCGGGCGATCCGGGCGGCCAGCGCCGGGGCCAGGAAACGCTCGCTTTGGCCCGGGCCCAGGTGATTGAAGGCTCGGGCCCGGATCACCCCGAGGCCGTGGCCCAAGAATCCCTGGATGCACACCATTTCGGCGGCGGCTTTGCTGGCGGCGTAGGGGTTGACCGGTCGGAGGGGGGCGTGCTCGGTAATGGGCAGATCGTCGGGGTCGACCATGCCGTAGATGTCGCTGCTGGTTACCGACAGCAAGCGGTCGACCCCGGCGTCGATGCAGGCCCGCACCACATGCAGGGTTCCATCGGCGTTGACCTGGAACGTTCCCATCGGGTCGCCCCAGGAGGCGGCCACATCGCTCTGTCCCGCGAGGTGGTAAACCACATCGGGCTTGATCTCGGCGATCAGCTCGCCGATGGCGCTGGCATCCTCGATGGGAGGGCTGCCGATGACGCGATCCACCTCGATGACATCGTCGGCGCAGGCGTTCAGGTGAGCGACGAGATGGGTGCCAACAAAACCCCGCGACCCGGTAACCAGGGCTCGCATCGCAACGAGTGTGCCACTTGGAGCACACAATTGCCGTGCCAAGGGATTCTGGGCCCGGGCGCGGCGAGCCAGATCCGGTTTCCAGTCGTGAGCCATGCCTCTTCTGCTGCGGGGCGGGCCGGTACGGTGTTGAGGTGGTCGAGCCGCAGCCGCCTCAGGAGCCGGGCCCGGAAGAAGATCCGCTGGTCGAGTGCATTCGCAATGGCATCTACACCGCGGTGGGACTCGGGCTGTTGTTCATCAATCGCGTGCAAACCGCCCGGCGGGATTTGGTCGGGCAAATGCCCGACGATCTGCGGGACGCGTTCTCCGACCTCGCCGATCAAATGCCTGAAGACGTTCGCAACGCGGTGGTTGACCTGGCCCGACAACTTCCCGATTCAGTGCTGGCTGTGCTGTCGGATGCGGTTGAACAGGCCCCGGCCCTGGCCGATGCCCTGCGGGAATTCGTCGGACGCCACTCCGAACAAACCTGATGGAGGCCAAGGCCGACTTCGGAATTCATGTGGTAATCGTGAGCCACGACCCGGGTCTGTGGTTCGACGAGATGCTGGAGTCGATTGCCGCGCAGGATCATCCATTTGTAGATGTGACCGTGGTGGATGCGGGCAGCGAGTCGGATCCCACCGCCCGGGTGCAGCGTTTTTTGCCCGAGGCGTCGGTGCATCGGATGGATTCCAATCTGGGATTCGGCCCCGCGGCCAACCAAGTGCTGCTTGATGCCGACTCGGTTCCCGATTTCTTTGTCTTCTGCCACGACGATGTGGCGCTGGCGCCCGATGCCCTTCGCGTGCTGGCCCAAGAGGCGGTGCGCTCCAACGCGGGAATTGTGGGCCCCAAATATGTGGACTGGGACGACCCCGACCGCATCCTCCAGGTCGGCTTCATGGTGGACAAGACCGGGGTTGCGGTTCCCACGGTGGAAAGCGGCGAGCTCGACCAGGAGCAGCACGATGTGGTCCAGGACATGTTCGCGGTGCCCGGAGGTTGCGTTCTCGTGCGCGGGGACCTTTTTCGAGCCGTCGGCGGATTCGATCCCGACATGTCGTTCTGTTTTGAGCACGTCGATCTTTGTTGGCGGGCCCGCACTGTGGGGGCCAGGGTCATGGTGGCGCCAGCAGCAGCGGTCCGCCATCGCCAGCGTCTGACCGAGCGCATTTCGGGGGCCCAAGTCGAAAGGCTGAGCCGCCGCCACCGGATTCGCACCCTTCTGTCGGTGTATGGCGTTTGGCATTCGGTGCGAGTGATTCCCCAGGCGATGTTGCTGTCGGCTATCGAGGTGCTGGCCGCGCTGGCTACCGGGCACCTCACCCGGGCTCGCCACATAGGGGCGGCCTGGGGGCACAACCTGGTTCGGTTGGGGTCGATACGCCGGCGACGGCATGCCGTGGGTCAATCCCGTCATGTGGGGGACACCCATATCCGCCTTTCACAGGCTCGGGGCTTTGCCCCGATGGCCAAACTCTTGGCCAACCTGAGGAGCGGCGTCGGTGACGGGGATTCACCTGGGAGTGCCCTGTTGGCCCGGTTGAGCCGATCGCGGGCATCGGTGATGGTGGGGCTTGCCACCGTGCTCTTGGTTCTGCTCGGGGCTCGCGAGTTGGTTGCCGGAGGCATTCCTGCGGTGGGCGATCTGGCCCGGCTTGGGTCGAGTTCCGACCTCTTGAGCGGCTGGTGGAGCGATTTCCGACCAGTGGGACTGGGTCAGGAGGGGTTTGCCCCCACCGGCCTGGGGGTGCTCACCCTGCTGAGCTGGCTGTTCTTGGGGGAGACCGACCTGCTGCGCACGGTGTTGATCGTGGGCATGGTTCCACTGGGGGCACTGGGGGTGTGGCGGCTTATGCGCCCCTTCGACTCCCTGTGGATTCAAGGGGTGGCGCTGGCTGTCTATCTCGCCAATCCGTTGCCTTACAACGCGCTGGCCAACGGCGTATGGAGCGCCCTGCTGATGTACGGAGCGGTGCCTTGGCTGATGCGGGCCGTGTTGGCCGGAGCGAGACTGGCCCCCTACGGCTCGGTGGGGGGCAGTCGTGGGTCAGGCTCGCACCGGTTGTCGTTTCTGCGGGAAGCCCTTGCGGTGGGGCTGCTGTTCGGCTTGGCCGGTGCATTGGCCTCGGACGCACTGATCGTCATGGGCCTGCTGCTGGGCGGTCTGATTCTGGGGTCGTTCATCGCCGGTACCGCCGAGGGAATGGCCCGCATGGTGGCGGTAGCGGTAGCCGGAGCGGCCGTCGCTGCGGTGTTGAATCTTCCTTGGCTCGCCGACAGCCTGCCGTCGTTGCTTGGGGATCGGCCCGGTGGGAATGGCGGAAACTCTTGGGCGGAGATCCTGCGGTTCGATACCGGGCCGTTTGGCGACAACCGGCTTGGCTGGGCCCTGCCAGCGGCGGCGGTGCTCCCACTCGCTTTGGCCCATGACTCCCGGCTGGCATGGGCAGTGCGGGGGTGGACGCTCTACCTGGGCACCGCGGCGGTGGCTCTCGTGGCCGAACAGGATTGGTCGACAGTGCCTTTGCCCCGGCCCGAGGTAATACAGATTCCCGGCGCAGTGGGCTTGGCCATGGCGGTGTCCATGGGTGTGGCCGCCTTCTTGGTGGACATCCGCCGCCACCGGTTCGGGTGGCGGCAGTTGGTGCCCTTTACCGCAGTTGCTGCTTTGGTGGCGGGAATGCTGCCCGCCCTCGCGGTGGTTTCCGAGGGCGACTGGAACGCGACCCGAGACGACTACACCGATGTGGCACCGTTCTCCGAGGATGGGGGCGAAGCTGATCATCTGGTTCTATGGCTCGGCCACCCTGACGTATTGCCGCTGGCCAGTTGGAAGCTGGACGGGCACCTGTCATTCTCAGTCTCCAGCGGCCGGGACTATCCCAGCGTGGCCCAGCGCTGGGCCGGCCGACTGGATGACCGCACCGGCCAAGTGCCCGACGCGGTGCTGAAAGCTCCGGAGTCAGGCACCAATCGATTGGGTGCCGAACTGTCCCAGTGGGGAATAGGCACGATTTTGGTGGCGGAGCGCTTGGCCCCCGCTCCCTACGGCGAGCTGACGCAGCCTGCTCCCGAATGGCTGTTCGACACGCTCGACAGCCAGCTCGATCTGGCACCGGGAGGGCTGACTGCGGGCATCGCCACGTACCACAACACGGCGGCAAGTCCCGAGGCTCTGCGAACAGCCATCGGCTCCTCGCCCGATGACGGAGCCTCGGCATTGACCCGGTTGCTGCTGGCGGTGCAGATCGTGTTGTGGGTGGTGGGGCTTGTGGGGATGGCCCGTCTCAGTACCGGTGACTGGCGTCGTCGGCAGGGGGCGATCCGGTGAGCAGCCAGGTAATGCGCTGGCCGCTGGTAGTGGTGGCCCTTGCCACCGTGATCGGGTTGGCAGTGGCCGACCGGGGCGATGATGAGCAGGAGTTTGGGTTGGCCCGAACCACCCAGGCGGTCGTCAGCGCGGCGCCCGGGCCAAACGCACGAGCGGGTGTCTGGTACTGCTCCGAGGGAACATCGCTGCCGGGCGAGTTCGCCGACCACTCGGTCATCGTGGCCAATCCGACTGAGATCGCGGTGGCCGCCGCGGTGTCGGTGTTTCCGTCGACCCCGGTTGGATCGGTGAGGCCATCGGCCGGACCCGAGAAGGTCTTGCTGAACGTGCCGGCCAGGTCGCAGGCCACTCTTCGGCTCGCCGAGGTCGTGGAGTCGCAGTACACCGCGGCGCTGGTGGAAGTCGACTCGGGTTCCGCCGTGGTCGAACAGCGGGTACAAGGGCCTACCGGCATCGATGTCGTTCCCTGTGCCACCCGATCATCGGTGGTCTGGAACTTCGCCGCCGGGTCGACTCGACGAGACGCTCGGCTGATCTTCACTCTGTTCAACCCCTTCCCTGATCGAGCTGTGGTGAAGTTCACGTTCTCCACCGATGAGGGAATCCGCGAGCCGCAGGCGCTGCGAGGGGTTCTGGTTCCGGCTGGCTCGCTGGTAGTGGTGAATGCCACTGACTTGGTGCCCCGGTTCTCGTCGGTCGCCACCACCGTCGAGACGCAGGCTGGACGGGTCGTGGCCGGCAGGCTCCAGCTGTTTGACGGCACCGAGGGGTTGGAGGGCTTGACGGCGGGGCCGGGAATCCCGGAACCCCAGACACAATGGGTGTTCCCCACCGGACCTGCCGATGCGAAAGTGGCTGAGCACATCGTCTTGTACAACCCCTCAGACCGGGCGGCAGCCGCCGATGTCAGCATTCGGATGGACGCGTCCGGCATCGGCGATGCTTTGGCGCCTTTCGAAGTGTCGGTGCCTTCCCAGCAGCGAGTGGTCCTGGTGCTCGGGAACCAGGGCGGTTACCCCGTGCCACCCGCGCCCTTCTCCTATAGCGCAGCGGATTTACTGCCCGAAGGGGCGGGGTTCTGGGTCGCTGTCCAGGTGTACAACGGGGTTCCCATCGTCGCCGAGCGGGTGGTTGCCGCGTTGGCGGCAGAGTCTCCCGCGGGGGTGGCGACCACTGCGGGGACCTCGGTGACCGCTATGCGCCACCTGGTGGCGGGGAACACGGCCGACGGCGCGGGGGTGGTGCTGGTGGTGGTGAACCCGTCGGCTGACTCCATCGCGCGGATCACCGTTTCACAGGTCGCCGACGGGAGAATAACCCCGGTCGATCAGCTCGATCCCCGAGAAGTGGCCCCGCACAGCCGCCTCGTCGTGCCGGTGGACCGGCTTATCGACGGTGGCTCCTACGCGTTGCTGGTGGAGGCCAGCCAGCCGGTTGTCGTGTCCCGCTCGCTGCTGACCCGGAACGGCACAGGAACGGCCTCTGCCAATTCGGTTCCCATCGATCCCATTCTGCTCGATCCCTCCGCGTTTTAGCAGGTTGGCTCGACCTGTCTACGATCCCCGGTTGTGGACGCTCCAGCCGAGACCCTTCCCACTGTTCGAGACTTGGTGCTGAGCCGGGCCGACGACGACGGCCTGGCCATGCTGTTCGAGGACGAACAGCACACTTATCGGGAGTTCACCGCTGGGTGCGTGGCCCGAGCCCACCTGCTGCTGGACCGTCGGGGAGAGGGCCCGTTTCACGTGGGTGCGCTGCTGGACAACGGGCCTGAGTACTCCATGCTGCTTGGAGGAGCGGCCGTCGCCGGGGCAGCGGTGGCGGGCATCAACCCCACCCGACAGGGCGCGGAACTGGCCCGCGACATCACTCACGCCGACTGCGGCGTCATCGTCACCGAGAGCCGCCACCGCGGGCTTTTGGAGGGACTGGATTTGGGCGCGGCCAACGGGAAAGTGTTGGACGTGGACTCACCGGACTGGGCTGCCGCCCTGTCTGCCCACGCTGGTGTCGAGCCACCGGCGGTGGAGATCGACCCGCTGGCCCCCTATCTGCTGCTGTTCACGTCGGGCACCACTGGCGACCCCAAGGCGGCCATCTGCTCGCAGGCCCGGCTGGCCCGGATCGGCCAGGTGATCACCGAGATGCGAAGGCTGACGCCCGACGACGTGTTCTATCAGGCCATGCCCATGTTCCACTCCAATGCGCTGATGGCCGGCTGGGTTCCGTGTCTGACTGCGGGGGGCATCGCCACCTTCCGTCGTCGGTTCTCGGCCTCGGGTTTTCTGCCCGATGTGCGTCGCTTTGGCGTCACCTATTTCAACTATGTGGGCAAGCCCCTCACCTACATCCTGGCCACCCCCGAGCAGCCCGACGACGCCGACAACACCTTGCGAATCGTGTTCGGCAACGAGGGCGCGGTCCACGACCTGGAGCGGTTCTCCCAGCGCTTCGGGGTCCCGGTGGAGGACTCCTACGGCTCCACGGAGGGAGGTGTGGCGGTGAGCCGCACCCCCGACACGCCGCCCAACGCCTTGGGTCGGGCCGATGAGAGCGTGAAAGTCCTCGACCCCGACACCGGGGAGGAGGCGCCATTGGCCGTTTTCGACGACACCGGCAAGCTCCTCAATCCCGATGAGGCCATCGGCGAGTTGGTGTCGGTAGTGTCGGCGCCGACGTTCGAGGGCTATTGGAACAACCCCGAGGCCGATGAGGAGCGCACTCACGACGGCATCTACTGGTCGGGCGATCTGGCCTATCGGGATGCCGAGGGGTTTGTGTATTTCGCCGGCCGCAACTTCGACTGGCTGCGGGTAGACGGGGAGAACTTCGCGGCGGCCCCGGTGGAGCGCATTCTGGTGCGCCATCCCGACATCGACCTGGCCGCGGTGTACGCCGTGCCCAGCCCATCGGTGGGCGACGACGTGATGGCCGCGGTGGTGCGCCGCCCGGGTGCGGTCTTCGACCCGGAGGGGTTCGTGGAGTTCTTGGCCGGCCAGGACGATCTGGGCACCAAGTGGGCCCCCCGTTACGTGCGCTGGGCCGACACCCTGCCCCAGACCGAGACCAACAAGATCCTCAAGCGCGCCCTGCGCCGGGAGCGCTGGGAGTCGGGCGACGAGACCTGGGTGCGTGATGGCGACGGTTATCGGCGGCTGGCTGCTGGGGATGTAGCGGCGATCAGGGCCGAGTTCGAGGCTCGGGACCGCCTGTCGGTCTTGGACGTCTAGCTTGGACGCCTAGCCCAGGGCGATTTCGGCGATGGCCGCGACGGTGGCCGCCATGTGGGACCGTTGGCCGGCGTCGATGGCCTCGTAGACCTCGTTCATCCGGGCCGAAGTGATCTCCTCAGCCCGCTGGTGTACTGCTTTGAGGGGCTCGGGGTCGGGGAAGGGTCCGGGCCAACCGAACATCTGGGCCTGCTCGGACCCGAGTTGGGCGACCACAGCCTCGACGGGGGACATCCCCACCGCGCTCAGCCCATGTATGTGGAATCCGAATCGCAGTTCGCGCAAAGTCTGGAGGGCGAGGCCGGTCGCCGCGGCCGGATCATCGGGCACGGGCATGGCCTTCCACCCGGCGTACAGAACCTGGCTCATCGGGTCGGTGGCATCGAACACCGCCCGGGCTGCGGAGGCGAAGTCGGCCAGGCCGTCGAGGTGCCCGAACGTGTCGCTGGCCCACTGGCCGATGCCGCTGGCAAGAGCCGCAGCCGCATCCGGCGGCGACCCCTGCTCCTTGGTCTGGCTCCAGCCCATCTCGACAAAAGATGGGCTGAACAGGGCGAAAGCCGACACCACCACGTCGGCAGCCACATCACCCAAGACCCCGCCTCGGCCACCCACATATCCGGATAACCCGGAAAAGCCGGCTTCCGCCAGAGCGGCGTTCGTCGTTTCGCTGAAGTAATAGCTGCGTCCGAGACCAGCGATAGGGAGCGCAGTGGCAGCCGCCACTTCCTCTGGGGTCATGGCGCCGCAGCCTATCTGGTGCTATGAGGCGATGAGGAAGGGAAGCACAAGGCCCCAGTTGGTGAGCAGGAATCCAGCGAACATCATGATGTTGAGGCGCGTCTGCTTGGCCAATGAGGAGTCGATGTAGGCCCGGAGTTCCGCGAACTCGGCGCGATTCTCCGCCCGGTGCTCGGCGAACTCACCTCGCAAGGTGGTTTCGAGCACCCTCAGGTCGTCTTTGGTGGCGAGTTGATCACGCCCTTCGGGGAGGATGCACTGCATTAGGGTTTCAGTGGGCTCCTCTCCTATAACGGTGACCAAGCGGTTCACCAGCTCGGTGCGCTGTATTTCGCTGACCGGCATGTCGGGGTCCTTCTATGGCTATAGAGGGGGAACCCTGGTGCCGATAAGGCCGATGCCGGTTCCGATGCCATTTGCAGGCTAACGGCAGCAGTTCTTGCCAGCAACAATCAAACGAGTGAGACGAAACTGGCCTATCTTGCCTGAGCCGGACCCTCAAATGCGGATTGTCACAGTTGCCGGTCCTCTATTCAGGCACAGTTCCCCAACATGTGACGGTGGTCCGGTCGGCGCGGATGCCGCAGGAATGCTGGCCGCCGGTTGCGACGGCGATGAACTGGCCGCTGGGTGCGTCGGCTACGCCCGAGGCGTTTTGACCCCAGCAGGTGACGGTCTTGTTTGGGCGGAGGGCGCACGAGTGGATGCCGGAACTAGCGATAGCAGTGAATTGGCCGCGGGGCGGGTTGGCTTGCCCCTTGTCGTTATCGCCCCAGCAGGTGATGGTCAGGTTGGTGCGCAGCCCGCACGGGATTGGAGGAGTCTGAGGGGGGCTGCCCGTCTAGACAGCCCCCGGGGACGGCGTGGGTGTCGATGTTGAATCGGCAGCGGTAGGCGTTGAGCAGCGATTCCTGGGCGCGGACCAACTGGTCACGCACGGCGACGTCCCGTTGGGTGGGTGCTTGTTGTGCCGAAGCAGTGCTCGCAGCCGAGGTGATGGCTCCTGCTACCAGCGCGACCGTGACGAGTGCGACGACGAGAAGATTCTTGATGTTGCTGAACATAGTGCTTTGTTGTTTTTTTGGTGTTCCAGATAGACGTCTAGCTGGGGTCTCTTCTAGACAAACGTCTAGCTGCGATGTTTGGTTCCAACGTGTTTGAGTAACCGGACTGTCACTTTATGCCGCATCAACGGTGCCAAGGCCGCGGACAGCGCCAGAGTGAGGAGTGATGGGGTCAGACGAGGCCGTCGGCCTTGGCTTGGGCGAGGCGGTCGTCGTCCCAGCGGAGCAGTTCGGCGTAGACCTCGGCGTTGTGGGCGCCTATCGGGGGGCCGGGGTGGTCGATGGTGCCGGGGGTCTCGCTGAGGGTGGGGGCGGGGGAGGGCATGGGCACCGATCCCAGCACTTCGTGGGGCACCAGGGTGACGCTGTTGCGGGCCTGCACCTGGGCGTCGGCCAGGAGGCCGGGCAGGTCGTGAACCGGAGCCACTGGGATGCGGGCCTCGACGAAGACGGCTATGGCCTCTTCCAGCGTGCGTTCGGCAATCCAGTCGGCCACCAGGGTGTCGAGCTCGTCGTTGTGGGCCAGGCGGTCGGCCATGCGGGCGAATTTGGCCTGGTCTTCGGGGCCGTCTCGTCCGGTGAGGGTGAGGATGCGCTCCACTTGGCGGTCGGTGGTGCCCGACAGGCACAGGTAGCGATCATCGGCGGTGCGGTAGATGTTGCGGGGGACGCCGGTCTCCAAGCGGGAGCCGAATCGTGCCGGGGGAGGGTCGTCACCGTCGGGGTCCCAGGCGGCCAGGGTGCTGCCCATCAGGGTCAAGATGGGCTCGTACATCGACACGTCCACATGCTGTCCGCCGAGGCCATTCACATCCCGGCCGTAGCAGGCCACCAGCGCGCCGATGAGGCCGAAGATCCCGGTGAGGGTGTCGCCCAGCGGGATGGAGGTGAGCATGGGCGGCCCGTCGGCCTCGCCGGTCATGTGAGTGAGCCCGGCGAAGGCCTCGGCCATGGTGCCCGCGCCGGGCCGGTCGGCCAGCGGGCCGGTATGCCCGTAGGGGCTGACCGACACCATGACCAGATCGGGATTGATGGCCCGCATCTGCTCCCAGGTGCAGTCCCAGCGCTCGAGCATGGCGGGGGAGTAGTTGTGGACCAGCACGTTCACTTGGGCTACAAGCTGGCGGAGGATGTCGCGGCCCTCAGGCTGGTTCAGGTCGCAGGTGATGACCCGCTTGTTGCGCGACACCATGGCCCACACCAGCGACTCCCCGTTGCGGCTGGCCCCGATGCGGCGTAGGGCCTCGCCGGACGGTGGTTCGATCTTGATGACATCGGCGCCGAAGTCGCCCAAGAAGGTGGCTACCTGAGGCGCGGCCAGGAACGACGAGATGTCCAGCACCCGAAGGCCGGCGAGCGCTCCTCCGGATTGCGTCATTGGCTACCCAAGGCGAAGGGGAGGTCGGTGGTGAGCAATTGCATAGACGACACCTCGTTGACGAGCGGCTCACCGGCCAGCAGGCGCCGGAGGTTGTCGCAGAACAGCTCCGCGCCTCGATCCCAGCGCCCGATGCCCCCGCCGGAGGAATGGGGGGTGAGCACCACCTTGGGATGAGTCCAATAAGGGTGGTCGGGTTCCAGAGGTTCGGTGTTGAACACATCCAGAATGGCGGTGGCCAAGCGGTCGCCCTCCAAGGCCCGCAGCAGGGCCTCATCGTCGACCAGCTTGCCTCGGGCGATGTTCACCAGCACCGACCCAGGCTTCATGGCCGACAAGAAGTTCTCGTCCACCAGGTTCTCAGTTTCAGGGGTGGCGGGGGCGGCCAGCACCACCACGTCGGCCTCGGGCAGGGCAGCGGGCATCTCGGCGGGCGAGATCATGGCGTCCACCGGCTCGTCGCCAGTTGGGTGGCGGCGCACGCCGGTGATGTGGGCCTCGAACGCTTGGGCTCGACGGGCGGTCTCGGCGCCGATGGCCCCGAGGCCGATGATCAGCCAGCGGGATCGCCAAACCTCCCGGAAATTGTGATGCTCCCAACGGATTTCGGCCTGGGCGGCCCGCCAGCGTCCGGCGTCTTGGAACACATCGAGCACGGCCCGCAGCACGAATTCGGCGATGGGGATAGCGGTGAGATGGGCATTGCACATTCGAGCCCCTCGGCTCATGAGCCGTTGGTACTCCTTGAGATCTACCCCGGCGGCTGCCGACTGGAGCCAACGGAATTCGGGCGCGGCCTCCACAATCTCGAAGAACCGGTCGATCAGCCCACCGAAGAACACGTCGCTTGACAGCCACCCCACCTCGGGGTGGGCGTTGGAGGGGCCATGGAGCACGCCGTCGTCGGCCAGACGCAGCCACTGGAGGCCGTGATCCTCGTTGTCGAGAGCGTCGAAATAGGACCGGTGCTGCCCATAGGCCTTCTCGGTCACTAGCGCGAACACCTCGTGGATGTTATGGCACCGATGGGCTAGCTAGAAGACAGTGAAGAAAAATAGTCTATATCAATAATTTTCATTCACTATTGACTCAGGCAAGCCCCACTGGAATACTCCAAGCGGGGCTTGCCCCTGGCTAGGGCAAGCCTTAGGGCGGGGAGGTCCACTCTCCCCGCCCATCAGGGCTAGTTCCGAAAGCTAGCCCAACACCTAGCGGTGGGCAAGCGAATTATCTGAACTTTCAGATTGCTTCGGTCTTTCGTGAGATCCTGGCTAGCTGGGGAAACAGATGCCGCGGTTTGCTTGGTTTCTGCGTTGTGAGAGCACCCCTGTAGCCTGAGTGGAGTTGTGGAATCTGCTGTCCGGCTCCGGGCCGCTGTGACGTTGTTGGGGCGGTTTCCCGCCTTGGCCGGAGTTGATCTCGACATCACGCCGGGGGAGATCGTCCTGCTGAAAGGGCCCAATGGGGCGGGAAAGACCACCCTGCTGCGCCTCTGCGCCGGGCTGTGCGCGCTTTCCACCGGCCAGGGCTGGGTGCTGGGTCATGATCTGAGCTCGGAGCGGCGAATGGTTCGCCGCCGAGTGGCGCTGCTGGGCCATCGCACCGGGCTGTACGACGACCTCACGGTCACCGAGAACGTGGCCTTTTGGGCCCGAGCCGCGGGGGCAGGCCGCCAAGAAGTCGATGAGGCACTGGAGCGGCTCTCGCTCACCGGGCGGCTGGCCGACACCCGGGTGGCACGGTTGTCGGCCGGTCAGCGCCGGCGGGCCTCGATCGCCTCGCTTGTGGTGCGGCGGCCCGAGCTGTGGCTGCTGGACGAACCCCATGCCGGTCTGGACCAGCAGACCCGCGACACCGTGGACACGCTGGTGCGCGGTGCGGCTGGGGCGGGGGCCACGGTGGTGTTGGCCACCCATGAGCTGGAGCGCATTGCGGTGCTGGAGCCTCGGGTGGTGAGCGTGGTCGGGGGCATGGTGCGGGGTGACGACCCGACTGATTCTCAGAACCCGGATTTTCCTTCGGACGCAGAGGACGACCGCCGTGTTTCGTGATGCATGGCTGATCGCGGGCAAGGATCTGCGGATCGAGATGCGCTCTCGGGTGGGGCTCAACCAGATCGTGCCGTTCGCGGTCACGGTGCTGGTGCTGTTCGCCTTCGCGCTGGACACCGACCAAGAGGCCCTGCGCACTTATGCGCCGGGGCTGTTCTGGGTGACGGTGCTGTTGGCCTCGCTGCTGGCCATTGGCCGCTCGTTCGCAGTGGATTTGGCCGACGGGGCTGCCGACCGGCTGCTGTTGTCGGGCATCGACCCCATTTCGGTGTTCGGGGGCAAGGCGGCCGCCATCGCCGTCCAACTGGTGGTGCTGGAGGTGCTGTTGGGGGCGGGGGTTGTTCTGCTGTTCGACGTGACCGTGTACCGCTATGGCCTGCTGGTGTGCGCCGGGCTGGCCGCGGCCGCTGGAGTGGCCACCGCGGGCACTCTGTACGGAGCGCTGGTGGCCGGACTCGGGGTGCGGGAGACCCTTTTGCCGGTGCTGTTGCTGCCGGTGGTAGCCCCGGTGCTCATCGGCGCCACTAGGGCGTTTCAAGACGCATTCGGGGTGGCCGGTGCGGAAGGTTGGGCCTGGTTGGGCCTTTTGGCCGGTTTCGCCGCAATCTATGGGGTATTCGGAGCCCTGAGCTACGGGGCTCTCTTGGAGGAAGCGTGACCACGGCAACCACCGAGTCGACGGGGACCGGCGACGGCATCCCGGCGACCACGTCGTCGAGGGCCACGAAAGTGCTGGGCTGGCTGACGCTGGCCGGTTTTGCGGTGCTGGTGGCGCTGGCCTTCGCCTGGGTACCCGAGGACACCCGCATCACCGAGCAGGGCGACGTGGTGGGCCAGTTCGACGCGGTGCGCCTGATGTTCGTGCATGTGCCGTCGGCCATCTTGGCCTACACCGGTTTCGGGCTGACCTTCTTGGCCAGCCTGGCCTATCTGCGGTGGCGCACCGATTGGTGGGACATGATGGCCCACGCCTCGGCCGAGATCGGCGTGGTGTTCGGGGTGCTCACCCTGGTGACCGGCTCCATCTGGGGCCGCCCCACCTGGCAGACGTGGTGGGAGTGGGGCGATGTTCGCCTGGTGACCACTCTGGTGATGGTGCTGGTGTTCATCGGCTATCTGGCCGTGCGGCGCATCCCCGCCGACGCCGCGGTGAAGGCCCGTCGTTCGGTGGTGATCGCCCTGGTGGGGGCAGTAAACATCGTGATTGTGAACCGCTCGGTGGACTGGTGGGAGAACCGCACCCTGCACCAGCAGTCCACGCTCATCGCTCGCAAGATCAGAGACGAGACTCTGTTCACTCTGTCGTTCTCGTTCGCGGTGGGCATGGTGCTGTTCGCCTGGCTGCTGCTGCACCGCTTCCGCCTGTCCTACCTTCAGAGCCAGATAGAACAGCTCGAAGTGGACGAGGCTTTGGAAGAACGGCGAGCAGAGTCGAATATGCAGGACGGATATCTATGACGCATATGGGCTATCTCATCGCCGGTTGGGGCATATCGGTGGCCGCGGTGGTGGCGTACGCGGGTTGGGTGCTGGTGCGGGGCCGGTCGCTGAGCCGGCGGGTGCCCGAGAACCGCCGCCGCTGGATGATGCCCAATGACTGACGCTCCCCCCGAGGACACAGTCGATCCCGGCGAGGCGATGGACCTCAGCCCCCGCCCTGCCCGCCCTGCCCGCCGGGGTATCCGGCGCTGGGCGCCGGTATTGGTGGTGGCAGTCGTGGCTTTGGCCATCGGGCTTGTCCTTTGGAGGGTTCTGGCCGATGCCACCCTGGTATTCCGAGAGGTGGACAATGCGGTTGAGCTCCGGGAGGAGTTGGGCGACGACCGGTTCCGGATGATCGGGTCCCCGGTGAGCGGCTCGCCGAAGAACATCACCTTGGACGACGGTCGCCCGGCGGTGGCCTTCTCGGTGACCCTCGACGGGGTGGTGGCCGACGTGGTCCATACGGGTGCGACGTCCGACCAATTCCAGCCCGAGGTGCCGGTGGTCATCGACGGCCATTGGGTGCGTAGCAGCGCCTATGCCGGGGTGGCCGACGACGGCTGGTACTTCGCCAGCGATCGGATGCTGGTCAAACACGACAACGACTACCGGGTGGAGAACCAAGACCGCATCGAAGACGCCGAAGAGCGCGGGCAATACGAATGACCGGTGGCCGCTGCCTCCCGAAGGATGAGCTGAGGCCGTGAACGTGAACATAACCCTGGGGGTTTTGGGCATCGCGGTGGCGATGGCTTCTGCCGCCATCGGGCTGTTCATGGTGGCCGCCCGCCAACTCCAGCGGGTGCAGCTCTGCGCCTGGCTGGTGCTGGGCGGGGCGGCGTTGTCGGTGTTCGCCATGGAGCGGGCCCTCATCACCCGGGACTTCTCGGTGTCGTACGTAGCCGAGAACGGCAGCCACGCCACCCCCGCGCTGTTCAACGTGGCCACCCTGTGGGCTGCGCTGGAGGGCTCGATCCTGCTGTGGGCGCTCATCCTGGCGGGGTATCTGGTGCTGGTGGCCACCAAGTTCCGCCACCGCATGCACGACCCGCTGGTGGGCTGGGCCATGGCCGTGCTGTTCATCGTGTGCCTGTTCTTCTTCGTGCTGATGTTCAACTGGCCCAACCTCGACCTGGCCCAGCCCTTCCGGAGGGTGGACGTGCCGCCGGGCTACAACGGCCCCGGTCCCAATCCATTGCTGCAGAACCACTGGCTGATGGCCGTACATCCTCCGATGCTGTACCTGGGCTATGTGGGGTTCACCGTGCCCTTCGCCTTCGCGGTGGCTGCGCTGGCCACCGGGAGGCTGGGGGAGGGGTGGCTGGTGGAGACCCGGCGCTGGACCCTGTTCGCCTGGGCCTTCCTCACCGCGGGGATCATCCTGGGGGCGTGGTGGTCGTGGGACGTTCTGGGCTGGGGCGGCTATTGGGGCTGGGACCCGGTGGAGAATGCCTCGCTGTTGCCGTGGCTCACCGGCACCGCGTATCTGCACTCGGTGATGGTGCAGGAGCGCCGGGGAATGCTTCGAGTGTGGAACCTGTCGCTGGTGTGCGCCACGTTCGCTCTCACCATCTTGGGCACGTTCTTGACCCGCTCGGGGCTGGTGGACTCGGTCCACGCCTTCTCGGCCGACGCGGTGGGACCGGCGCTGCTGGTGTTCTTCGCCATCGTGGTGGTGGCCACCGTGGGGCTCATCGCCTGGCGGGGCGACCGACTGCGCTCGCCAGGGCAGATCGACTCGGCCCTGTCAAGAGAGGCCTCGTTTCTGGCCAACAACCTGCTGTTCGGGGTGTTCGCTTTCGTGGTGCTGTTGGGGACGGTGTTCCCGCTGATCGTGGAGGCGCTCAACGGCGACCGGATCAGCGTGGGCACCCCGTTCTTCGACCGGATGACCATGCCGGTCGGGTTGCTCCTGCTGTTCCTGATGGCGGTGGCTCCGGTGCTGCCGTGGCGCAAGACCACCGCCGAGCGGCTGTCGGAGCGCCTGATGTGGCCGGGGTGGGCGGCGGTGGCCGGACTGTTGATCGCCCTGCTGGTGGGGGCTCGGGGACTGGCCCCGCTGCTGGCGTTTGGCCTGGCCGGCTTTGCGGGGGGCGCAGCGGTGCGCCAGTTGGCATTGGCCACCCGACGGCAGGGCTGGCGAGGCCTGGTGGGGAGGGCCAACGGCGGCATGGTGGTGCACATCGGCGTGGTCGTGGTGGCGGTGGCGCTGGCCGCCAGCAACAGCTACCTGCACCAAAGCGAGCTGACCGTGGAGCCAGGGCAGACGGCCTACGTCAACGGCCACGAGATCGTGTATGTGGGCACCCAGGAGAAGGTGTTCGACAACAAGACCAAAGTCGAGGCGGTGGTGCTGGTGGACGGCTCGGTGGTGCGCCCGGGGGTGAGCCGGTTTGCCAACGGCGGCGTGGTGCGCACGCCCGGCACCAAGTCGTCGCCGGTTCGCGACATCCAAGTGGCGGTGCTGGACCTGCCCGACGGGCCTGATGGTCCGGCCGGGTTGCGGGTGACCGTGCAGCCCCTGACCTTGTGGCTGTGGATCGGCGGCGCAATCATGCTGTTGGGCGCGGTGTTCTCGGCCTTCCCCGGCCGCCGCCGCTCGCCCACGCAGCCGGTGTCGGCGCCGGTGCCGGGAGTTCCCCTTCGAGACCGCGAGGTGCCGGTTGCCTGAACCGTCGCAGCCCGCTGACCAGCCGGTCGATTCCGATCAGCCCGACCAGCCGCCGCGGCTGCGAACGGTTCGATGGGTCGTGCTAGCCGTCGGCGTGCTGGCTGCGGTCCTGGTTGTGGTGTTGGCGGTGTCGGAGCGCGACCGGAGGGGGCCGCCGGTGCCCGACTTCGCCCCAGAGTTCTCCGGTGAGACCCTCGACGGGGGCAGCTTCGACATGGCCGCGCAGCGAGGCCGATGGGTAGTGGTCAACTTTTTCTCCACCTGGTGCGTGCAATGCGTGGTGGAGCACCCCGAGCTGGTGGCGTTCCACGACCGCTATCGCGGCGAGGCCAATGTCCGGTTGGTGAGCGTGGTCTTCCAGGATGAAGTGGACGTCATTGCCCAGTTCTTCGCCGAGCGGGGTGGTGATTGGCCGGTGGTGATCACCAACACCGGCCGAACAGCAATCGACTTCGGAGTGACCGCGGTGCCGGAGACCTATCTGGTGGATCCCTTCGGGCGGGTGGTGTCCAAGTTCACTGGCGGCGTGACCCTGGACGGGCTTGAGGCCCAGCTTGGGCGGGCAGGGGCGCCGTTGTGATCTCCCGGCGCCGAAAGGTGATCTTGTCGTGGCTCCTGGTAGGTGTGGCGGTAGCTACCATGCTGGTGTTCGGGGTGGTGGACGGCCGCGACGACCGCACCAATGCCGAGCGGGCCCACGACATCGGGGCCACCATTGCTTGCCCCCAGTGTGTAGGGCAGTCGGTGGTGGAGTCGGACGTGGCCATCGCCCGGGAAATCCGAGCCGAGATTGGGCGTCTGGTGGTGGCCGGGCACAGCGACGACGACATCCGGGCCCGGTTCGCTGAGCGCTACGGGGACTGGGTGATCCTGACGCCCTCGACCTCGGGGGTGAGCGGGCTGGTATGGGTCATTCCGGTGGTGGGGCTGGTGGTCGGTGTGGGGCTGCTAGCGGTGACCCTGAGCCGGTGGCGGCGGGCGAGCATGACTGGTGAAGAAGTCTCGGATCAGGACCGCGCCCTGGTTGAATCTGCCCGAGCTGGAATGAGAGAGCGGCGTGATGGATGATGAGTGGGAGTTTTGGCTGGAGTCGCTGGATGATCTGGACGAGGAGTTGGACGCGGGTGACCTGGAGCAGGAGGATCATCAGGCTCTAAGCCGGAGCTATACCCGCAAGGCGGCTGAGGCGCTTCGGGGCGATCAGGAGCAATCCGAAGTGTCAGATGGCCGGGGGCGGGGCAAGCTGATCGCAGTGGTGGCGGGGTTGGTAGTGGTGGGTGTCGTGGCCGGGGTGTTCTTGGCTCGAGCGGTGGGGTCGCGTCATTCGGGGGACACCATCACCGGGAACGACGCGGTGACCAGTGTGCCCGGCCTCTTGAGAAACGCCGAAGAGTCGGCCGCGGCCGGAGACTTGACGGAGGCCATTGCCATCTACGACCAGGTCTTGGAGCGGTCGCCGTCGAACCCAACCGCGCTGGCCTACAAGGGGTGGTTCCTAGCGTTGGAGGGTCGAGAGGCCGAGGCCGCCGATGTCCTCGCCGATGCGGTGGTTGTCGCGCCCGACTATCCCGACGCCCGGGCGTTTCGCGCCATATTGCTGTACCGCACTGGCGACTGCTTTGGCGCGGCAGAGGAGATCGCCGCTTTCGATGCCGCTGATCCCCCCGAGTTCATCTCCCAACTGGTGGAAACCCAGGGCCTGAGGACCAACATCGGCCTCTGTCAGATCGCGTTGCAGGCCCAGGAACAGTTCCGGTCCCTCGCTGATCTCGGACTAGCCCCCGACGATGCCGTGGCCGCGGCCCGCGCCCTGTGGGACCCCACCACTCCCAACCAAGGCGACCCGGCACTGGCGCTGCGGGTATACGAGGCAGTCCTGGCCGACCACCCCGACCACCCCGGAGCCCTGACCTACAGCGGCGTGATGCTCACCCAGACCGGCCTCGACGATCAGATCGCCGAAGGCGCCCGCCGCCTCACCCAAGCAGTAGCGGCCGCCCCCAACCACCCCGAGGCCCGCCTCTGGCGAGCCTGGCTGGCCATCGGCCTCGGCCAAACCGACCAAGCCCACACCGACCTCGACTACCTGGACACCCTCAACCCCCCACCTGAGATCGCCCGCCTATCCGCCGACTTGCGCGCCCGACTGGGCTGACAAGCTCCGAATCCCCCCGAAGTACTTGGTTGATGCCGGAATTCTGTCGGATTCGTGAAGTACTGCCAGATGCAACTAGTACCACCCGGCCTCTTGGCATCTAACAGGTTCATCTAGCTACGGGAGCAGATTTGAATGGAGCAGGAGAAGAAGTTCGAAAGCAATGAGAAGCCGCTATTGGATCTTCTTAACATGGCGGCAACCGGTCGGCTCCAACTCCCGGACTTTCAGCGCGGTTGGGTCTGGGATGACAACCACATTGTGAGCTTGCTGGCGTCCATTTCACTCTCTTATCCAATCGGTGCGGTGATGACTCTTCGTACCGGCAATCCAGATGTGAAGTTTCGGCCTCGGCTATTGGAGGGTGTCGAGGTGGGCGGTGAGTTGGAGCCAGAATTTATGCTCCTTGATGGCCAGCAACGGATTACGTCGCTATTCCTGGCCCTACACTCTCCGAAAGCAGTACCGACCCGTGACGCCCGGGGCCAAGACATGCTCCGCCACTATTATGCGAATATCGATGCCTGCATCGATGAGTTTGATAGTCGCGAGGACGATGGCATTGTAAGTGTGCCCGAAGATCGCAAAGTCACCACCGACTTTGGCAGACGAGTAGTACTGGACTTGTCGTCACGAGAGGCCGAAATTGCGGCTGGTCACTTTCCATTGGACATCGTCCTCGACGGGAGCGCGACGATGGACTGGCAGATGGCGTATCTCACCGACGGGCCGAGGGAGCCTTCCGAGCGCTTGGAGAATTGGAAGCGGTTCGCCGAGGAAGTAATCAAGCCCTTCACCTCCTACCAAGTGCCAGCCATTGAACTTGCCAAGTTCACACCGAAGGAGGCTGTCTGCCAGGTCTTCGAAAAGGTCAACACTGGAGGCGTATCCCTCACTGTGTTCGAGCTGCTTACAGCGATGTTCGCCGCTAGTGATTTCAATCTCCGCGAGAACTGGAATACACGCAAGCAGAAGTTCGATGAACACCCGGTTCTGGGTCAATTCTCAGCAACGGATTTCTTGCAGGTTGTAACGCTGCTCTCCACGTTCGAAGCGCGAGCCAGACACATCGCGAGTGGGCAGGAAGGCGAACGCGCTCCGGCAGTCTCCTGCAAACGAAAGGACGTGCTGCTCCTCAATTTGGCTGATTATGAGAAGTGGGCTGAAGTTGCTGAGGAGGCCGTACTAAGGGCAGCACAATTTCTGCATTCAGAGCACATCTTCTCGGCGCGCGATCTGCCCTACACGACCCAGCTTGTGCCCCTTTCCGCGATCTTCGCCCAACTCGGACACGAGGCCGATGGCTATGCATCGTCCCAGCAGCTACGCCAGTGGTTCTGGTGCGGCGTATTTGGCGAAATGTACGGGGGTGTCACCGAGACACGGTTTGCCAATGATCTCCAAGACGTCGTCGCCTGGATTCGCGAAGGTGTTTCCACACCGCGCACGATTGAAGAAGCGCAGTTCCAAGACACGCGTCTGCTGACGCTGCGCACGAGAAACAGTGCGGCCTACAAGGGCCTGTACGCCCTTCACAGATGCTGCGCGGTGGCAGGGACTTCCGTACCGGAAAGCCAATCGATGTGCATGCCTATTTTGAACACAACATTGATGTGCATCACCTCTTCCCCGATTAACAGGATCATCGGAGGGGATGCACCGAGTCAGTATCTGGAGAGGTTGGAGGAGCGCTATGTCAAGGATCCAATTGAGCTTGATGCAATCTTGCAGTCGCATGACGTGGACTCGCCAGCACTGCGCCGGAACGACTTCAAGTCCTTCTTCAACCTTCGATTCGAGCGGCTTGTTGCCCAGATCGAAGAGGCGATGGGTAAGCCAGCCAACCGTTCAGCGGTTCTCGATGAGAGTCCCCTTGTTGCCTAGTTGTGGCGCCACGACCATGGGTGTGTGGCTGCCCTAGCCAGGATCAAGTTGTCACTGGTGTCGGTAGACTTGTGACATGGCTGTAGAGGCTTTGACCAGGGATAACGCTGCTGATGGTGTTGATGTTGCGGTGTTGGCGGCGGTGGATGTGCGGGGACTGGACTCGGCTGGTTTGGATGCTCGGTTGCGGGCGTTGGGACGGGTACAAAGCAGGGTCGCTGGGTTGATTTCCGAGGTGGTGGCGGAAAAGAAGCGCCGGTCTCGGGTGGGCGACACGGTGGATGGGTTGTTGGGCGGGTTGCGGATGTCGTCGCATCAGGCTCGCAAAACGATGAACGAGGCCGCGCAACTTGAGAAGCTGGCAGCAACCCGGGATGCGTTGATGGATAGCCGGATTACACCGGAGCACGCCCGGATCATGGGCACCGCTTCGCAGAACGGTCCGCTGAATGAGAAGAAGATGCTGGCCGCCGCGGAGGCTGAATCGCCGGATCAGTTCCGCAAGACGATGCGGGACCACCAAAGCGAGTTGGCCGGTGACGATGGGGAGGCCCGCCGGGAGCGTCAGCGCCAGGCTCGCACAGCTAGCTTTTCTGAGCGCGACGACGGGATGTGGCAGCTGTTCGCCTTGTTCGACCCGACCGCGGCGGCCCGTATCCGCAAAGCGATGTGCGCCAAGACTGATGCCGATTGGCGCCTCGACAACAGTCGCCGAGGCAAAGAGCACATCTCGCACAAGCATCGCAGGGCCGATGCGCTTGAGCAGCTGATCACCCGCCAGGCCAATGGCGACGGCAATGGCCAGCCCCAGGGCACCACGCTGGTGCTGATGGCCGACTACGACCTCGTAGACAACAAGATGGGGAACCCCCGCCTCGCTGACGGCACTCCGCTCCCGCCATCGGAGTCCCACACGCTGGCTTGCGACGCTGACATCCTCTGCGGTCTGTTTCGGGAGGCCGACACGGAGCCCATCTGGATGGGAACCACCAGCCGTCACCCGATTTTCGCCCTCCGAGCAGCCCTCGAAGCCCGCGACGGCGGCTGCGTGGGCTGTCGGGCAGGGCCTGAATGGTGCGTATCCCACCACATCGTCGAATGGCAACACGGCGGACCTACCCAACCCGACAACCTCGTGCTGGTCTGCCACTCTTGCCACGACAAGATTCACCACAACAACTGGGCAGTCGAAAAACATCCCGACACCCGTCGCAACTACCTCCGACCCCCCTGGCAAAAGCCGCCCGAGACAAGTGGGAGTCCACCTCTACGCTGCTGATCAAGGGCAGTAAGTTGGTAGCGCATCAAATGCGAGAGGCGGAGCAGAGAAAAGCTCGCCGACATCTGGTGAAGAATGGGCTTCCACCCGATGTGCTCAACAGGCCCTCGCGGTCTCTGGCCAATCAGCAATTCGTTGCTGGTTGCTTCTAGCAGTCTGGAGACATAGCCAGGGTCGGAATCAATTGCCTTGGCGAGTTTGCCCACTCCGAAGGGGGCAGCAATTCGGCCAATGTGTGCAGCAGCGCCCACGTTCGAGGGCCTCGGACGTGGGCGCTGCTGCATCGGCTAAGGAGATGGGTCGCGCCTAGCTCTGTCGGTGCAGACGACGAGCCCCTGGTCGGACATTGGTTTACTGTGGGGGATCGGCCTGCCCGGCATCGTTCCAGCCCCAGCAGGAGATGGTCTGATCGGCCCTTATGGCGCACGAATGGTAGTGGCCGGTTGCGATGGCAGTGTGTTGGCCTGCGGGCGGATTGGCCTGCCCGTCATCGTTCAAGCCCCAGCAGGCGATGGTTTGGTCAGCTCTTATGGCGCACGAATGAAAGGCGGTTGTAGCGATGGCGGTGTGTTGGCCTGCGGGCGGATCGGCCTGCCCGTAGCCGTTCCAACCCCAGCAGGCGATGGTGTCGTCGGCTCGGACGGCGCACGAATGGTCGCTGCCTGCTGCTATGGCGGTGTACTGGCCTATGGGTGGATCAGCTTGCCCGGCCCAGTTGTCGCCCCAGCAGGCGATGGTGCTGTCGGTTCGCAGCCCGCACGTATGGCGGCTGCCTGCTGCGATGGCGGTGTGCTGGTCTGTGGGCGTATCGGCTAGACCGGCGGCATAGGTACCCCAGCAGGCGATAGCGTTGTCGGTCCTTAAGGCGCACGAGTGGGAGTTGCCTGCTGCGATGGCGGTGTGTTGGCCTGCGGGTGGATCGATTTTCCCGAAAAGGTTGTCGCCCCAGCAGGAGATGGTTTGGTCGGCTCTTATGGCGCACGAATGGGAAACACCTGCTGCGATTGCGGTGTACTGGCCTGTCGGCGGATCGGCCTGCCCGTCATCGTTCCAGCCCCAGCAGGCGATGGTCTGATCGGCCCTTATGGCGCACGAATGGAGACCGCCTGCTGCGATGGCGGTGTATTGGCCGGCGGACGAGTCGGTTGTGGAGCAGGAGACGAGCACAACCGTCAAGGACACCAAAAGTGGGCTTATTCGCATAATGAGCGGAGGATAACGGCGTTGCACGCCACCGTTGAAGCCCTGAGCCCAGTGGGGGAACTCGTCACGGAGCTTATCGCCGCGCTTAAAGCGACGGTTGCCGCGGCCGGAACCGTTTTCGACCAGCACACAATCAAGGCTGTAAGAGACGACATGACTGCGCTTACCGAAGAAGTGGAACTGCTGCGAGACGGTATTCGCGCAGAACGAGACGAAGCCCGCCAAGAACTCGCCGAGATACAAGCCAAGGTGCAAGCACTGCCCGAGCGGGTTCGCAACAAACACGGTCTGAACTGACCCACTCACCGCGTCATCTCAAGTCTTCATGTGCCTCTAGCATGATCTCAACGCGATTGGAACCACTCTTCTCTGGATACTCCAGCGTTTCTCAAGATTGTCCTTAGAAGTCCAACGCTTATGTCTTCGGATCGATGATTGTTGGGGATGGTGATGGCCACGCCGTCCTTGTACATCGTGTCGTGTTTGGACCCCTTGAATGGGCCTTCCCAACCGAGATTCTTGAATCGCTGAATGAGTTTGACTCGGCTTATCGGAGCCAGTCTCTGACCCATTAGAGTTGGTTGAGTTCAATTCCACCCATTGGGGGTATGTCCTTGTCGGACTTGCTCAGTTTGATTGAGACCCAATCAAACAACGCTGATTCCAAGCTCTGCATGGCTTCTTCGTGCGAATATCCGTAGCCCAAAGCGCCCTGAACGCCTTCCACTGTGGCTTCTATGCCTCCGTCATCTTGGATGTCGCGGATCACTGCACAAGAAATTGCCGCGGCAATCCATTGACGAACGAGTTTTTCGTCGGCTACGGGAGTTGTCGGAACACTTGTCGACAGCGTTGGAGTTCTTGTGGGGAAAGCGTGAACAGGGTCAGGCTTCTGGGTCATATGCGCTCATCCTACTGTCGGCAATTTCATGCAACAACATGCATTTATGGCCAATTGAGCAGGGCACGGGAACCGAGGTGACCCATTCCGACAGTCAGTTGTGGCTGGGGTGGGTGGGGTAGTGGGTGAACCAGGAGATGGGGGAGGGCTGGCGGGCGAGTACGGCGGGCCAGAGGTCGCCAGGGTCTTCGGTAAGGAGGTCGTCGGGGTGGGCGTCGACCACGAACCAGGCGCCGGATTCGATCTCATCCTCGAGCTGTCCTGGGGACCAGCCGGCGTAGCCGGCGAACAGGCGGACTCCGTCTACTGCGTTGGCCACCTCGTCGGCGTCGGCTTCTAGATCGAGGGTGCCCACCAGGCCGAGCACGGGGGTCCACCATCCTTGGTCGGGGTCTTGTCGCACTCGGGCCAGAGCCACCACCGACTCGTTGGACACCGGCCCGCCGATGAACATGGTGGACGGCGGGGCCAGATGCGGGGCCCACTGGGGCAGGGCGTCGCTGACCAGCATCCCCGACGGACGGTTCAGCACCACACCGGCGGCGCCCTCCTCCTGGTGGGCCAGCATCAGCACTACCGTTCGCTCGAAGTTCCCGTCGCCGATGAGCGGGGTGGCCACCAACAGCTTTCCGGTGGTGTCAGCCCCAGCATCCACTGCTACAGATTCTCCACCACGTAGTCGATGCAGCCGCACAGCGCGGCGATATCCGATGGGGGGATGGCGGGGAAGAGGGCCACCCGGAGCTGGTTGCGGCCCAGCGCCCGGTACGACTCAACGTCGACCACGCTGTTGGTTCTCAGCACAGCGGCTACCTCGTCGGCCGACACTCCGTCGAAGTCGATGGTGGCCACGACATGGCTGCGAATAGCGGTGTCAGACACAAACGGGGTGGTGAAGCCGCGGCTCTCGGCCCAGGTGTAGATGATGTCGGCCGACTGGTCGCAGCGGGTTGCCGCCCACTCCAGCCCGCCGTTCTCGTTGATCCACTCCACCTGGTGTACGGCCAGGAAAATGGTGGCCAGCGCCGGGGTGTTGTAGGTCTCGTCTTTGCGGGAGCTGCCCAGGGCGACGCCCAAGTCCAAAAACGGGGGGATCCAGCGGTCGGACGCCGCGATCCGCTCGATGCGCTCCACGGCGGCGGGCGAGCAGCAGGCCAGCCACAGACCTCCGTCGGCGGCCAGGCACTTCTGGGGGGCGAAGTAGTACACGTCGGTCTCGGCGGGGTCGAAGCGCAACCCTCCGGCCCCTGAAGTGGCGTCCACCAACACCAAGCCGTCGGCGGCTGGGCGGCGCAGCTCCATCGACACTCCGGTGGAGGTCTCGTTGTGGGTGAGGGCGTAGGCGTCGACATCGGGGTTGGCCACCGCATTGGGATGGGTGCCGGGTTCCGAGCTGATGATCTCGGGCGCCTCCAGATGTGGTGCGCCGGCTACCCCGGCCGCGAACTTGGCCGAGAACGCCCCGAAGCTCAGATGTTGGCTGCGGGCCTCGATCAGACCGAAGACCGCCGCGTCCCAAAAACCGGTGGTGCCGCCGTTGCCCAACACCACCTCATAGCCGTCGGGAAGGGAGAAAAGCTCGGCCACCCCGGCCCGGAGCCGGTGGACCACGTCTTTCACGGTGGACTTGCGATGGCTGGTGCCGAGGAAGTCGTCGGCCACCGCGGCCAAAGCGGCGGCGGCGTCGGGCCTCACTCGGGACGGCCCGCTGCCGAAGCGGCCGTCTTCGGGCAGAAGGTCGGAGGGAATGGGGATATTGGCGGTCTGGGCAACGCTGCTCACGACCTCCAACGTTACCCAGCATGAGCCCGCTTTCGGCGTTGCTTGGGGGTCTGAGAATTAAGCACCAATTTCCCGGCGACGGTGTGAAAAGCTGCGCTCATGGCTCGCATATCCCAGCGCATCTCCGCGATTGCCCCCTCGGCCACCCTGGCGGTGGACGCCAAGGCCAAGGCACTGAAGGCCCAGGGGGCGCCGGTGATCAGCTTTGGGGCCGGTGAGCCCGACTTTCCCACCCCGGCGGCCATCTTGGACGCGGCCCGAGCCGCGGTGGACGACCCGAAGAACCACCGATACTCCCCGGCCGGGGGCCTGCCCGAGCTGAGGGAGGCCATCGCGGCCAAGACCATGCGCGACTCGGGCTACGAAGTACAGCCGTCGCAGGTGGTGGTGACCAACGGGGGCAAGCACGCGGTGTACAACGGCTTCGCTGTCCTGCTGGATCCCGGCGACGAGGTGCTGTTGCCCGCGCCGTACTGGACCACCTACCCCGAGGCCATCGCCCTGGCCGGGGGGATGAGTGTGGAGGTGCCCACCACAGCCGACGACGGGTTCATGGCGACTGTGGACCAGCTCGAGGCGGCCCGCACCGACCGCACCAAAGCACTGGTGTTCGTGTCGCCGTCCAACCCCACCGGGGCGGTGTACCCCCGCGACCGGGTGGAGGCCATCGGCCGGTGGGCCGCCGACAACGACGTGTGGGTAATCACCGACGAGATTTACGAGCACCTGACCTACGACGACCACGAGTTCTGCTCCATGCCGGTGGTGGTTCCCGATCTGGCCGACCGCTGCCTGGTGCTCAACGGCGTGGCCAAGACCTACGCCATGACCGGTTGGCGGGTGGGCTGGCTGATCGGCCCTCCCGACGCCGCCGCCGCGGCGGTGAGCCTCCAGTCGCACCAGACCTCGAATGTGTCTAATGTGGCGCAGCGGGCCGCGCTGGCCGCGGTGAGCGGGCCCTTGGACGCAGTGGCGGAGATGCGAGCGGCCTTCGACCGGCGGCGACGAGCCATGCACAAGATGCTGAACGGAATCAACGGGGTGACCTGTTTAGAGCCCCAGGGTGCGTTCTACGCCTTCCCGTCGTTTGAGGGAGTACTGGGGCGTCCGGGGGTGCCCGACAACACCGCTGAGTTGGCCGGTTGGATCCTGGACGAGGCGCAAGTGGCTATCGTGCCCGGCGAGGCCTTTGCTGGCCCCGGCTATGCCCGGCTCTCGTTCGCCTTGGGCGACGACGACCTGGGCGAGGGCATCGGCCGCATCGCCGATCTCTTGCAGTGAGCGAGCCGGCAACCCTTCCCTACGGCAGCTGGCCGTCGCCCATATCGGCCCGGTCGATGGTGGCCGGCGCCGCCTTGCCGGTCAGTCTGTGGCACCAGCGGGGCCGGATGTGGTGGACCGAGTCGCGACCGGCGGAATCGGGTCGCAGCGCGCTGGTGTGCGACGGCGTCGACCTGTGGAGCTCAGCCTCGGTGCGGACCCGGGTACACAGCTATGGGGGAGGCGCTTGGTGGCCCGACGGCGCCGACGGGGTGTACGCCTGCGACGACGCCGACGGCCGCCTGTGGTATGTGTCGGCCGACGGTGCAGCCCGCCCGGTGACGCCCGAGCCCGCCTTCGCCCACGGATGGCGCTACGCCGACGGTCGAGCCCTTGGTGATGCCGCGGTGTGTGTGCGGGAAGACCACCACGCAGCCCGGGCGGCCCAACAAGAGGGGCGCACCCTGGAAGAGGCCAACCAGATTGTGCGGCTGAGCGGCGACGGATCGGCTGAGCCGGAAGTAGTGGCCACCGGAGCCGACTTCTACGGCTGGCCCCGGCCCAGCCCGGATGGCCAGCGACTGGCATGGGTCCAGTGGAACCACCCCAACATGCCCTGGGACCAAACCGAGCTGTGGGTGGACGGCCAGTGCGCGGTGGCGGGCATCGGCTCAGTGGTGGAGCCCCAGTGGGGCCCCGACGGCCGCCTCTACGTGGTGAGCGACCACAATGGCTGGTGGAATCTCTATTGCGTAGAAGGCACCGATCTGGTCGCGGTCTTCGAGCTCGACGCCGAGATGCACCGTCCGGCCTGGGTATTCGACGACCCCAGCTACGCGGTGTGCGACGACAACACGGTGGTTGTGGCGGCTATGCAGGGGTCGCTGGGCGAGTTGTGGGCCGTGCCCCCCGATGGTTCCGAGCCTGAGCTGCTTGATCTGCCCTGGACGTCGTATGTCAGTGTCCGCCCCGCCGGACCCCATGCCGTCTGCGCCATCGTCGCCTCGCCCACCCAGGAGCCCACCGCAGTGCGCATCGATGTCATTGATGGGACGCACGAGGTCATCCGTCCGCCGGCCCGGTCCGCAGTCGATTTGGCCTACCTGTCCTCCCCCCGCCCAATCACCTTTCCCACCACCGACAACGCCGAGGCCCACGGGCTGTTCTACCCCCCGGCCCATCCCACCGCTCAGGCCCCGGCTGGCGAGAAGCCGCCGCTGTTGGTGCTGGGCCACGGCGGGCCAACCGGTGCGGCCCGCAGCCAGCTTCAGCTCGGCATCCAGTACTGGACCAGTCGGGGGATCGGCGTGGTGGATGTGAACTACCGGGGCAGCACCGGCTACGGCACTGCCTACCGGGAAGCTCTCCAGGGCCAGTGGGGGGTGAGCGACGTGGACGACTGCGTGGCCGCCGCCCGGCACCTGGTGCGCACCGGCGATGCGGACGGCGACCGCCTCATCATCCGGGGCTCCAGCGCGGGCGGCTACACCACTCTGTGCGCGCTGGCCTTCCACAAAGTGTTCGCCGCGGGGGCCAGCCGCTACGGGATCGCCGATCTGGCCGCGCTGGCCACGGACACCCACAAGTTCGAGGCCCGCTATATGGACAGCCTGGTGGGGCTGTACCCCGAGGACGAAGAGGTGTACGAGGCCCGTTCGCCGATTCACTTCGTGGACGACTTCGAGGCCCCCATGATCGTGCTCCAGGGCTCCGAAGACGTGGTGGTGCCCCCCAACCAGGCCGAGATGATCGTGGCCGCCTTGGAGCAGCGGTCGATCCCGGTGGCCTACCTGCTGTTCGAAGGCGAACAGCACGGATTCCGCAAAGCCGAGAACATCGTGGCCGCGCTGGAAGCCGAACTCTCATTCTTCGCCCAGATCCTGGGGTTCGACCTGGCCGACGACATCCCGCCGGTGGCCATCCGCCGCTAGCAGGCAAATTCACTGGGGCGTCGCATATTGGTCCCCGGCCGGTCACAGGTCGCGGTTTATCCTGAGGGCCGATGGCCCGGGTATTGGTAGCAGAGAAGATCGCTGACATCGGGGTGGCCAAGCTCCGCCACGCGGGGCACGAGGTTGACGTCCGCACTGGGATGGGTCCCGACGAGCTGCTGGAGGCAGTGGCAGGAGTGCAGGCGCTGATTATCCGGTCGGCCACCCAGGTGACTGCCGAGGTGTTCGACGCGGGCAGCGACCTGGTGATCGTGGGCCGGGCCGGGGTGGGGTTGGACAATGTGGACGTGGACGCCGCCACCGAACACGGGGTGCTGGTGGTGAACGACACCTTGTCCAACATCATCTCGGCCGCCGAGCACACCATGGCGTTGATCTTGTCCCAGGCCCGGAACATCCCCCAGGCCCACGCCGCGCTAACCGACGGGCGGTGGGAGCGGGGCCGATGGGAGGGGATCGAGCTGAGCGACAAGACGCTGGGCATCATCGGGCTGGGCCGGATCGGCCGGCTGGTGGCCGAGCGGGCTATGGGATTCGCCATGCGGGTCATTGCCAGTGACCCCTATGTATCCGAAGAGGTGGCCCTCCACAGCGTGATGGACCTGGTGTCGCTGGAGGAGCTGGTGGCCCAGTCGGATTTCATCACCATTCATGTGGCCCGCACTCCCGAGACCGTCGGGCTGATCAACTCTGAGCTGTTGAAGCTGGCCAAGCCCAACCTACGGATCGTCAACGTGTCGCGTGGCGGCATCGTGGACGAGGCCGATCTGGCCGAAGCAGTGGCGTCGGGGCGTATCGCCGGGGCGGCTCTCGACGTGTTCGACGGCGAGCCCATCACTGAGTCCCCGCTGTTCGACCTCGACTCGGTGGTGGTCACCCCCCATCTGGGGGCCAGCACGGAGGAGGCCCAGAGCAAGGCGGGCGACGCCATCGCCGAGCAGGTGATGTTGGGGCTGGCCGGGGAGTTTGTGCCCGCGGCGGTGAACGTGCCGGCCAAGAATGTTCCCGACGTTTTGCGGCCCTATCTGCCGCTGGCCGAGCAGCTCGGACGCCTATTCGGAAATCTGTGCGATCGCCTGCCCGACGTGCTGGAGGTGGAGCTCATCGGCGAGATCGGCAAGCCCGACAACACGGTGGCGGTGATGTCGGCGGTGAAGGGGCTGCTGAGCGCGGTGTCGGACATGCAGGTCAGCTATGTGAACGCGCTCACCATGGCCCAGGAGCGGGGGATGGAGGTGCGGGGGATCAGCACGCCCACATCGAAAGACCATGTGAATCTGCTCACCGTGCGCGGCGCCGGGCACAGCCTCGGCGGGCGGCTGACCGGGGCCCGCCAAGAGCCCGTGCTGGTGCTGGCCGATGACCACAGCCTGCACATGCCGCCCGCCGCCCACATGATTTTGATCGCCAACGAGGACCGTCCCGGCATGATCGGCGCGGTGGGCACCCTGCTGGGCGACGCGGGCATCAACATCAACGACATGGACGTCGGCCAGTCGCCCACTGGGGAGGGCGCCTCTATGGTGATCGCCACCTCTCAGCCGGTGCCCAAGGCCGTGGCCGACGCCCTGGTGGCCATTGACGGTGTACAGGCTGCCCGCTACTTGGGCCTGGCCCCAGCCCAATCGTGACCGACCCGGCGGTACAGCCCAGGTGTTTGGAAAATACCGAGTGCTGACCTAGGATTGAACCGATGAGCCGCATCCACACCCACCTGCTGCTCTTGTAGGGCGAGCACCCAGAGGTGCTCGCCCCGACCCCCTGAACCCGCAAGGGCAGGGGGTTTTTTCGTGAGTCAACTCCAATCGAGGCCATTTCATGAAAACCGGATTACACCCCCAACAGCCGTCGGGAATGCCGATCCACAAATATCAGGCGTTCGAGCCGGTCAAGCTGATTGACCGGACCTGGCCCGACGCGGTGCTCACCGGCGCCCCCCGGTGGTGCTCGGTGGATTTGCGGGACGGCAACCAGGCCCTCATCGAGCCCATGAACCCCGAGCGGAAGTGGAAGATGTTCACCGCCCTGGTGGAGGCCGGCTTCAAGGAGATCGAGGTGGGCTTCCCCTCCGCGTCGGAGACCGACTTCCGGTTCGTGCGGGAGATCATCGAGCAGAAGGCCATCCCCTCAGATGTGCGCATCCAGGTGCTCACCCAGGCCCGCCAAGAGCTCATCGAGCGCACCTATGAGTCCATCGACGGCGCGGCCGACGCCATCGTCCACCTGTACAACTCCACCTCCACCGTCCAGCGCCGGGTGGTGTTCGGCCTCGACATGGACGGCATCGCCGAGATCGCCACCCGGGCCGCACAGTGGTGCCGCTCGCTGGAGCCGCAGGTTCCCAGTACCGAGGTGTATTACGAGTACTCGCCGGAGTCGTTCACCGGCACCGAGCTGCCTTTTGCCAAGCGGGTGTGCGACGAGGTGGTGGAGATTCTGGCCGACGGCCACGACAAGCCGGTGATCATCAACCTGCCGGCCACCGTGGAGATGTCCACCGCCAACATCTACGGCGACATGATCGAGTGGATGCACCGCAACCTGGCCCGCCGCGACCGGATCGTGCTCAGCCTGCACCCCCACAACGACCGGGGGACCGCGGTGGCCGCGGCCGAGTTCGGGCTCATGGCCGGCGCCGACCGGGTGGAGGGCACCCTGTTCGGCAACGGCGAGCGCACCGGCAACGTGGACGTGGTGAACCTGGCCATGAACCTGTTCAGCCAGGGGGTGGACCCCGAGTTGGACATCTCCGACATCAACGGGCTGCGCCGGGTGGCCGAGGACTGCAACCAGCTTCCCATCCACCCCCGCCACCCCTATGTGGGCGATCTGGTGTACACCGCCTTCTCGGGTTCGCACCAAGACGCCATCAAAAAGGGGTTCGAGGCCATGGAAGAGAGTGGCCAGACCTTGTTCGAGGTGCCCTACATCCCCATCGACCCCAAAGACGTGGGCCGCACCTACCAAGACGTGGTGCGGGTGAACAGCCAGTCGGGCAAGGGCGGGGTGTCGTACCTGCTCCAAGCCGAAGTGCAGCTGGACTTGCCCCGGCGGATGCAGATCGAGTTCAGCCGGGTCATCCAGCAGATCGCCGACGACACCGGCGAGGAGATCACCGCCGACCAGATCCACAGCGAGTTCGCCACCGAGTACCTCGACTTGGACGAGCCCTACCGGCTGAACGGCTACGAGTCGGCCCAGAACGCCCGGGGGGCCGACCGCACCGTGGTCACCGCCCGGCTGACTGCCGGCGACGACCAGGTGGTGGTGCACGGCGAGGGGGCTGGATCGCTGGACGCGTTCGTGAGCGGGCTGAACGAGATCATCGACTCCCCGGTCAAGGTGGTGGACTACCACGAGCACGCCCGGGGCGGCGGCACCGACGCCGAGGCGGTGGCCTATATCGAGCTCCTGGTGGATGGCCGCGAGCTATGGGGCTGCGGCATCCACACCGACATCACCACTGCGTCCATGCGGGCCATCGTGAGCGCGCTGAACCGGGCCTGTGCTGGGTTGGGGTGAGGATGCTCACTCGGTCGAGGCAAGGGGGAGGTGATTCTCGACTTCGAACGTGTCGAGGTCATTGGCTTGGAGCGCTTGTTCGGACATGGTCCATAAGGTGTCGCCGATCACGAGAAGGCGCTGGATGGGTGGAGCCCATATCCAGCAGATGATGAGTTTCTCGTCGTCGGCGATGTCGATCGAGGGCCACTCTGTTCGAACCCACCCGGGATAGAAGATCTGACAGTCCTGGTCGCCGTAACTGTCGGGGGCTTCGAAGGGGCAGATGCGGGTCTCGTTCCTGGCTGTGGGATAGCGACTGGGTTCCCCATTGTTCACTGGGCGGCAGCCCTCGACCACGAACTGCTGCTCTCGGTGCGACACCCGGCCGAGTTCGGCCACGCCGTCGCGGTTCACCCGCAGAGCCACTGCGCCGAAGAAATCGTCGTCGCCCTCATGGTCATAGCGAGAGAGCGGGATGGCCACCATTTCCTCGGGGGCCCAGTAGAGGAAGGCCCGGTGGTCCCACTCGGCTTCGCTGTTGGCGTTGGGGAACACGATCACGTCGAGCTCGCGGGGATCGGCCGGATTGCTCACGTCGAACAGCGACACCTTGGCGCCGCGGGTGCGGCCGGTGTCGTCGGCGTCTTGGCCCACGCCGATGAGGAGGCCATCGCCTATGGGATGCAGATAGGTGGAGAAGCCCGGGATCTTCAGCTCACCGGCCACCGAGGGGGCGGTGGGATCGGCCAGGTCGATCACGTAGAGGGGGTCGACCTGGCGGAAGGTCACCACGTAGCCGATATCGCCCGCGAAGCGGACCGAGAAGATGCGCTCGCCCCGGCCCAGATCGCCCACCAAGCCCACCTGAGTGAGCCGTCGGCCCTGCTGTTCGAGCACCACCACCTGGCTCTCGGAAGTCTCGGTATTCCACGGCTCGCCGATGGTGGTGGCCACCCGGAAGTAGCCGTTGTGCTCGTCCATGGAGAACTGGTTGAGCAGGTGGCCCTCCACCGTGCCGGTGGCCTCGTAGCGAGCCGGGCCGTCGGTCGACACGGAGAATTTGTGGACAACCGTCTCCCATTCAGAGGGCGCCGGAATGATCACGTCACTGGTACCGTCATCAGCGGGCTCGGCCTGAACCGGCGTGCTGCCAGCCAGATACAGCGACTGGCCCGAGCCGTAGAGGGTGTGGCCGTCGGCCAGCACCGAGGCGGCGTCGCCGGTGCCCAGCGGCTCGGCCAGGTTGAAGCTCAGCACCGACAGCACGGTGAACCCGTCGAACTCGGCGGGGGTGTAGAGCTGGTCGCACTCCGGCAGCAATCCGGCCCGGGTGCCGCCCGGTCCGTCGAAGCGGTAGGCCGGCAGCCAGGCGCCCAGTTCGGCGGTGGCTGCGATCGCTTTGTTGGCCCGCTCGGCGGCTTCCTCCGCGGCCGGGCCGCTGGGGTACACGAACTGGAACTGCGCCGGATAGCTGGACATCGACATCCACACCACGTCGCCCACCGCCCGGGCGCTGAGGTAATTGCCTTCCACCCGCAGCTCAGACACCACCTTCATAGAGGCCGGGTTCGACAGATCCACCTCCTGGATCAGCGACACCGGGCTGCCCCGGAAGATGACGTCCTCGGCAGTGACGTGGTCGCCTTCGAGGTCGCGGGCCGCCACCGGCTCCAACCGGTCGCCATAGCTGGTGGAGAACACCATGGCCCGGTCGCCCCGAATGAAGATCTCCTGGCCCCAGCCCTCGGCTGATTCGCCCACCAAATCGACGCTGCCCAAGTACCGGGGCTGGTTGCCGGAGACGTCCACATAGTGCAGCCGGCCCTGGGCCACGGCCAAAATGCGGTTGCCGTCGGTCTTGATGATGTCGGGCTCGTCCACCCCGGCCACCTGCACGTTGGTGCTGGAGAAGTCGCCGTCACCACCGGTAGGCGCGGCATCGGCGGCGAAGTCCGCAGAGTCATCGGCCGCCATCTCGGATTCTTCAACCATCATCGGCTCCGGGATGCCGAAGCGGGGTCCGTCGTCCAACCCATAGGGCCCCACCCTGCTGACAGTCTCGGTCCGCAGATAGTCCAACAGCGCGGCGCAATCCATAAAGCTCCGCAGCGCCGACAACAGCTCGATGTCGTCCAGCACCACCGTCGGCTCCGACGTCCCACCAGGCTCGGCCGTCGGTTCCGACGTCCCATCAGGCCCAGCCGTCGCCTCTCCCGCGGGCTCGCCGGCAATTCCCCCCGTTATCCCAGGAGTGTTTCCACCATCAGACGAGCAGGCCCCAGCCAGCAATGCCAGCGCAACCAGGACATGGACAAGCTTCAGGAACTTCATCATGTCCTCTAAGACGAAGCCCGAGCGCCATCGGGTTCCCAATTTGCGCAGATACCCATGCTGAGCACCCTACCCACAGGCAGCGACAGCTCGGGGTCCAAGGTGGTTGTGGCTTTCTGCCGTCAGCGGTAGGGTGCGAACAACCACTCGGGGACGTGGATCAGTCCTCCTCTAATGACAACGACATCCGAGGAGGCTGGCAATGTCCTTGAGTGAGCAGAAGCGCCATTTGCTGCGCAATCGTCTGATCGAGATCCTGGGGGAGGAGGAGGCAGAAATTCTGATGGACAGCCTTCCCCCCGTCTACTGGCACGACCTCGCCACCAAAGCCGACCTCAAGGCCACCAACGAGACCATTGAGGCCAACAAGGCGGCCATCGAGGCCAACAAGGCGGCCATTGAGGCCAACAAAAAGGCCATCGAGGCCAGCGAACAGCGTCTTCGCTCCGAGATGCAAGCCGGATTCGCTGGCATTCGCACCGAGATGAACGGCAAATTTGCCCAGGTTGAAGGCGAATTCACGAAATTTCGGGGGGAGATGGCGCTTCAGTTCGCCCAGCAGACCCGGACGATGGTGTTCACCATGCTGGCCTTCGCAGTGCCGACCTGGGGCTCGATACTGGCCGTCGGTCTGACGTAGCTGTCTTACTGGCAGGACGCTAGGCCAGCGACGGCATCCAGGCTGGGCGGGTGGCCTCGAAGGTGTCAATGGCCTCGGTGTGGTCAAGGGTGAGGCCGATGTCGTCGAGGCCGGCCAGTAGGCGGAGTTGAACGGCGGTGTCCAGGTGGAAGTCGGCTTTGATGCCGGCCTGGAGGCTCAAAACGGTGAGCTCCAGGACGTCGATGGTGATCTCAACGGTGGGAGCGGAGGTTGCCCAGAAGAGCAGGGAGCGGACGGTCTCCTCGCTCACTTCCACCGGGACCAGGCCGTTCTTGACGGCGTTGTTGCGGAAGATATCGCCGAAGCGAGGGGAGATCACTGCTTCGAAGCCGTACTGCTGGATGGCCCACACCGCGTGCTCTCGGGAGGAGCCGGTGCCGAAGTTGGGGCCGGCCACCAGGATGCGGGCATCGGCGTAGCGGGGATCGTTGAGCACGAAGTCGGGATCTTCGCGCCACTCGGAGAACAGGCCCTGCTCGAAGCCGGTGCGCTCCACCCGCTTGAGCCAGTCGCTGGGGATGATCTGGTCGGTGTCCACGTCGCTGCGGTCCAGAGGCAATGCGGTGCCGGTGATCACTCTGACGGGCTTCATGACAGGTCTCCCGGGGTGGCGAAGGTTCCGGCTACCGCGGTGGCGGCGGCCACGGCAGGCGACACCAAGTGGGTGCGGCCCCCCCTGCCCTGGCGGCCCTCGAAGTTGCGGTTGGAGGTGCTGGCGCAGCGCTCGCCGGGGGCCAGCTTGTCGGGGTTCATGGCCAGGCACATCGAGCAGCCCGGCTCCCGCCAGTCGAACCCGGCCGCTCTGAACACCTCGTGAAGGCCCTCCGACTCGGCTTGAGCCTTGACGGCGCCGGAGCCGGGGACCACGAAGGTGCGGACGCCGGGTCGCACCCGCCGGCCCTCCACCACCGCAGCGGCCACCCGGAGGTCTTCGATGCGGCTGTTGGTGCAGGAGCCGATGAACACGGTGTCCACCGGGATCTCCTTGAGCGGAGTGCCGGGCTCGAGGCCCATGTAGTCGAGCGCTCGGGCGGCCGCCTCCCGCCCGCTGCTCTCGGTGAAGCTGTCGGGGTGGGGCACCGCGCCGCTGATGGGTGCCACCTGAGCCGGGTTGGTGCCCCAAGACACGTGGGGCACCAGATCCGAACCGCTGATCACCACCTCTTTGTCGAAGGCGGCGTCGTCTTCGGTGCACAGGGTGCGCCAGTCGTCCAGGGCGGCCTCCCATGCCGAACCTGAGGGTGCGCCCGGCCGCCCCTGGAGGTATTCGAAGGTGGTGTCGTCGGGGGCGATCAACCCCGCCCGGGCGCCGGCCTCGATGGACATGTTGCACACCGTCATGCGCCCCTCCATCGACAGCGAACGGATGACCGAACCGCGGTACTCGATCACCGAGCCGATGCCCCCGCCGGTGCCGATGCGACCGATGATGGCCAAGATCACGTCCTTGGCCGTGCAGGTCACCGGCAAAGCACCGTCCACGGTCACACTCATGGTGCCAGGGCGCTGCTGGGGGAGCGTTTGGGTGGCCAGCACATGCTCCACCTCGCTGGTGCCGATCCCGAAGGCCAGGGCGCCGAACGCCCCGTGGGTGGAGGTGTGGCTGTCGCCGCACACGATGGTCATGCCCGGCTGGGTGAGGCCCATCTCCGGTCCGATCACATGGACGATGCCCTGACCGGGGCTTCCCATTGGGTAGAGGGTGATGCCGAATTCCTCGCAGTTGGCCCGTAGCGTCTCCACCTGCTGGCGGGAGATGGGATCGGCGATGGGCCAAGCAATGTTGTCGGTGGGGACGTTGTGATCTTCGGTGGCCACCGTGAGGTCGGGCCGCCTCACGGAGCGGCCGTTCATGCGGAGCCCATCGAAGGCCTGAGGCGAGGTCACTTCGTGGATGAGGTGCAAGTCGATGTACAGCAGGTCGGGCTCGCCGTCGGCTTGGTGTACTACATGGCGGTCCCAGATCTGCTCGCTGAGGGTTCGGCCCATTTTCGCTCCGATTTCTTGCGTTATGGCTGAGGCTATCGGCTGGCCTCAGACGTGGATGGGTCAGACAATTGACTGCTCTCAGAAAATTGACTGCTCTCAGACAGCGAACTGCTTTCGGTGGGGGGCCGGTCGGGTACTCCCACCGAGTCGAGGGCGTTGCTGAGACAACCCCAAAAGCTGTCAAAATCGGTGACCACCGATGCGTGGCCGCCCCGATAGGAGAAGGCGCTGATGTCGGCCACGGCGTCGGCCAACTCCTGTTGCAGGTAGTCGGGCACCACGTTGTCGCCCAGGGTACGGACCTGGGCGATGGGCATGGGCAGCTCGGCGATCCAGTCGGAGGAGTCGAAATTGAACAGCTCAGTGCCGGCGTCGAGCATCGCCTGGGGGTCGCCCTTCAGCACCTCGGTCTGGGCCCATCTTCCGATATTGGTGCCGATGACGTTGAACACGGTCTGCTCCCAGCCCCAGTACCGCAGCTTCATGGGGGCCAGACGGGAGGCTGCGGCCACCACGGGGAGCAGCGAGAAGCGGATGGCCCGGAGCCCTCGGCCCCGGAAGTTGGTGGAGGTGGCGCCGAGAACCAGTCCGGCGATCCGATCGGGTGCCAGCCGGGCGGCCAGCTGGGCGATGGCGCCGCCCATGGAATAGCCCACGCACACAAAGCGGTCGATGCCCAGGGCGTCGGCCACGGCCAGAACGTCGGATGCGCAGTCGGAGAACTTGAAGCGCCGGGTGGGAAGGCCCTCGCCATGGCCCCGGTGGTCGAACGCCACCACGGAAGCCCGCTGCGAAATCGGCTGGAAGGCCGGGTACCAGTTCAAATCAGCGGTCACCGTCCAGCCGTGCAGCAATATGACGGTGGGCGAGCCGGGCGGCCCCTCAGCCTGTCGGACGAACATCTGCCCTCGCCCGGGCAGGTCGATGAACTCGCCCGGCGGCAGGCTGGGGCCTATCGGTGCTCCGCTACTGCTCAAGGGAGACCGTCCGACCTGCTCTTCGGGCGAGGTCGCCGCTACTGCTCAAGGGACACGATTTGAACGGCCAGAGTCCCGCCTGCAGGGCTCTCAAAGGACACGGTGTCGCCGACGCTCGCCCCGATGATGGCCGCTCCCATCGGAGAGGCCGGGGAGATTACGTCGAGTCCGTCGTGGCGCTCCTCGATCGACCCCACCAGATAGGTCTCGACGTCATCGGGGTCGCCGTCATGGGCCACGGTGATCACCGATCCCACTGCCACCCTGGTCCCGTCGCCCGCCTCGACGATCCGGCAGTTGTTCAGCAGGGCGCTGAGCTGGGCGATGCGGGTCTCCATCTTCCCCTGTTCGTCTTTGGCCGCGTGGTAGTCGCCGTTCTCGCTCAGGTCTCCCAACTCGCGGGCCGCTTCGATCTTCCGGGCGATGTCAACCCGTCCGACCGTGGTGAGCTGTTCGAACTCAGCCCGCAGGCGGTCGTGTGCCGTCTGGGACAGCTCATGGGTTTCCGGCATAAAGAACGATTTTAGCGTTCGCCTTCGGGGAGGCTGTATTCGTATTCTGATGGGCTATGGCCCACGTCATCGGAGTACTAGGCGGCGACGGCATCGGACCCGAGGTTGTCGCCGAGGGCCTGAAGGTGATGGACGCGGCTGGCGTGGAGCTGGACACGGTGCCCTACGACCTCGGGGGAGCTCGCTACTTGCGGGACGGCACCGTGCTCACCGACGAGATCATGGAGGAGTGGCGGGGGTTGGACGCCCTGTATGTGGGGGCGGTGGGCACTCCCGACGTTCCCCCCGGTGTCATCGAGCGGGGGCTGCTGCTGAGGATGCGATTCGAGCTCGACCTGTACGTGAACCGCCGCCCGTTCCGAGCGTCCGACGGCTCCTTCGAGTTCGAGGTGATCCGGGAGAACACCGAGGGCACCTACGCCGGGGAGGGGGGTTTCCTGCGCCGGCACACCCCCCATGAGGTGGCCACGCAGGGATCGGTGAACACCCGGTTCGGCGTTGAGCGCTGCGTCCGCTACGCCTTCGAACTGGCCCGCAGCCGCCCGGGCCGCCACCTCACCCTGGTGCACAAGACCAACGTCTTGACCTTCGCCGGCGATCTCTGGGAGCGCACGTTCAACGAAGTGGCCGAGGAATATCCCGATGTGGCCACCGCCTACAACCATGTGGACGCCGCGTGCATCTACTTTGTGGAAGACCCCAAAAGCTACGACGTGATCGTGACCGACAACCTGTTCGGCGACATCCTCACCGACCTCGGCGGGGCAGTCTCCGGGGGCATCGGGCTGGCCGCCTCGGCCAATCTGAACCCAGATCGCACGGGGCCGTCGATGTTTGAGCCGGTCCACGGCTCAGCACCCGATATTGTGGGGACCGGCCGGGCCAACCCCACCGCCGCGATTTTGTCGGCCGCAATGATGGTCGAATTCCTCGGCGAGGTCGATGCCGCCAACCGGATTCGGGCCGCCTGCGCCGATCCCACAACTCAATACGGGACCACCACCGAGATCGGCGACGCCATCGCCGAGAGGGTGTGAGCCCCAGATGATCGAAGCAATGCGCGCTGAAAGGAACTGAGCACGATGCCAATCGAGACCACCGAGAAGGTGTGGATGGACGGCGAGCTGGTGGACTGGGCGGATGCCACCGTGCACGTGCTCACCCACACGCTCCACTACGGCAACGGTGTTTTCGAGGGCATCCGGGCCTATGAGACCGACGAAGGCGCCGCAGTGTTCCGGCTCACCCCCCACATCCGCCGGCTGTTCGCCAGCGCCAAGATCCTCCAAATCGACATCCCCTACACGGTGGACGAGCTGGTGGCCGCCACCAAAGAGACCGTTCGGGTCAACAACCTGAAGAGCGGCTACATCCGTCCGCTGGCCTACCTGGGATACGGCGAGATGGGGCTCAACCCGCTGCCCTGCCAGGTGAACGTGGCCATCGCCGTGTGGCCGTGGGGCACCTATCTGGGCGATGAGGGAATCAGGAACGGCGTGCGGCTCATGGTCAGCTCCTGGCAGCGCCACGACCCCAACTCCATGCCCACCGCGGCCAAGGGCTGCGGGCACTACATCAACAGCCAGCTGGCCAAGGTGCAGGCGGTGAAGGCCGGCTACGACGAGGCCGTTTTGCTGTCGCCCCAGGGCTATGTGAGCGAGTGCACCGGTGAGAACCTGTTCGTGGTGCGCGACGGCACCATCGTCACTCCGCCCACATCGGTGGGCGCGCTGGAGGGGATCACCCAGGACGCCATCCGCACCATGGCCTCCGACCTGGGCATTCCCTATGTGACCGACAACCTGCTGCGCAGCGATCTGTATCTGGCCGACGAGGCCTTCTTGTCGGGCACGGCGGCCGAGGTGGTTCCCATCCGGTCGGTGGACGATCGCGAGATCGGCGACCCCGGTCCGGTCACCCGCAAGATCCAAGAGGTGTTCCAGGACGCGGTGAGGGGCCGGCAGGCCCAGTATCGGCACTGGAACGAGCATGTCGACCGCTGAGGCGACCGGATCCCGGTTGCTGCCCGCCTCGGTAGAGATCTACGACACAACCCTTCGCGACGGGAGCCAGCTCGAGGGGATATCCCTCACCGTCGAGGACAAGCTCCGCATCGCCCGCCAGCTCGACTTCCTCGGCGTCCACTACATCGAGGGCGGCTGGCCCGGCTCCAACCCCAAAGACGACGAGTTCTTCGCCCGAGCCCGCGACGAGCTGAACCTGGAGACCAGCACCCTGGTGGCCTTCGGCTCCACCCGAAAGGTGAAGGGGCGCACCGATGAGGATCTCACCTTGGCCAACTTGGCGGCCTCCGGTACCGAGGTGGCCTGCATCGTGGGCAAGTGCTGGGACTACCACGTGCTCGAGGCTCTGCGGACCACTCTGGACGAGGGAGTGGCCATGGTGGCCGACTCGATCCGGTTCTTGAAGGACAGCGGCATGCAGGTGTTCTTCGACGCCGAGCACTTCTTCGACGGCTACCGCCACAACCGGGAGTACAGCCTGGCCGTGCTGGAGGCGGCCGCGGTGGCCGGCGCCGACCGGCTGGTGCTATGCGACACCAACGGGGGCTCGCTGCCCACCCGGGTGGAGGACATCGTGGGCGCGGTGGTCGACTACCTGGACACCCCGGTGGGAGTCCACCTCCACGACGACACAGGGTGTGGCGTGGCCAACGCCCTGGCCGGGGTGCGGGCCGGGGCCATCCAGGTGCAGGGCACCATCAACGGGTACGGCGAGCGCACCGGCAACTGCAACCTGGTGCCTATCATCGCCAACCTCAGCCTGAAGATGGGGGTGGAGACCGTTCCCGCTGATCGCCTGGACAGGCTCACCGCGGTGTCTCACCACGTGGCCGAGCTGGTGAACTTCACGCCCGACCCCCAACAGGCCTATGTGGGGTCGTCGGCTTTCGCCCACAAGGCGGGCCTCCACACCAGCGCCATTGCCCGCCGCCCCGATGCCTACGAGCACGTCGACCCGGCCGCGGTGGGCAACGGCACCCGCTTCGTGGTGTCGGAAATGGCGGGGCGCTCAACGGTCGAGCTCAAGTGCGAGGAATTGGGCCTCGAACTCGACGGCAAGGCCGTGGGCGAGATCGTCGACACCCTCAAGAAGCTGGAGCACGCCGGGTACCACTTCGAGGTCGCTGATGCCTCCTTGGAGCTGCTGATGCGGGGAGCTTCGGGATGGAAGCAGCCGTACTTCGAGCTGGAGTCGTTCAAGGTGGGCACCGAGCACCGCTCGGGCACGGGCGCCCGGGCCTGGAACGAGGTGGCGGTGGACATGGAGACGGAGGCCACGGTGAAGCTTCACGTGGAGGGCGAGCGCATCGTGGCCACCGGCGAGGGCAACGGCCCGGTCAACGCCCTGCACGCCGCGCTGATGATGGCTTTGGGCGACCGCTATCCGGCGTTCCGGTCGATCTCACTCATCGACTACAAGGTGCGGGTGCTGGACACCGCGGCGGGGACCGCGGCGGTCACCCGGGTGATCATCGACTCCACCAACGGCGACCGGGTTTGGACCACCATCGGCGTGTCCACCAACATCGTGGAGGCCAGCTGGCAGGCCCTGGTGGACAGCCTGGTGTTCGGGCTCCTCCACAGCGAAGACGGAGGATGACCTTGGCTGCACCCGATTACGTGCCCAACAAGACCGCAGCAGCCGATCGGCACTACGTGTCCCCGCCCCGGCGCCCCCAGCCGTGGCTGGCCGATCGCCCCGGCGAGCTGACTGAAGGCCAGCCGATGGGTGCCGGCCTGGGCGTGCCCGGCCCCGATCAGGGGTACGCCCTGCGGCTAGCCCGCCGCTTTGAGGACCAGTTGCTGCTGGACGCCGGTGAGCACGCCGCCGATGCTGTCGCCGGCTGCGTGGGCGTGGCATTGAGGCGAGCGGCCGTATTCGGACGGGCCCCGGTGGCCGCCGATCTGGAGGTGGCCTTCAGGGTGTTCGGTTTCCTGCCACCCGCTCCCGACGACTCGCTGGTGGCTTGGCGCAAGGAGCTGTTTGCCGGCGTCAGTCATCCCCACCACTACGCCGAGGCCCGGCACATAGTGGACCTGGTTCCCGAGGAGGCTCTGCGGATGCCTCCCAGCGAGGTCGAGGCCGCCTGCCTCAACAACAGAGCTGAGCTGTTCGCGGTCAGCATCAGCCGGTGAGTCCGGCTGAGCCATCAACCTCGGCTGAGCCACGGAGTCCGGCTGATTCGCCGCGGGTTCGGTTCGCGCCGTCGCCCACTGGCTATCTCCACGTCGGCTCGGCGCGAACGGCCCTGTTCAACTGGCTGTACGCCCGCTCCGCTGGCGGCACCATGGTGCTGCGCATCGAGGACACCGACGAGAGCCGCAACCGCCCCGAGCTGACCGACGCCATCTTCGAATACCTGGAGTGGCTGGGTATCGACTACGACGAGGGGCCGTCTTACCAGTCGGACCAGCGGGAGCGGCATCGTGAGGCAGTGCAGCAGTTGCTGGATGACGGTCGGGCCTACTTGTGCGACGCCGACGACAACGAGCTTGCCGGCACCGAGATGGCCGATGGCCGGGCGGTGCGGTTCCGAACCCCGGAGGGCGCCACGGTGATCGACGACGTGGTCCGGGGCGAAGTAGCCGTGGACCATGCTCAACTGGGCGACTTCGTGATCTGGCGCTCCGACGGCTCACCCACGTTCGTGCTGGCCAACGCGGTGGACGATGCCGACATGGCCATCACCCACGCCATCCGGGGCGAGGATCTGCTGTCGAGCACCCCCCGGGCCGTGCTGGTGGCCGAAGCGCTGGGGGCGACCCCGCCGATCTACGCCCATCTGCCGCTGCTGGTGAACGAGCAGCGCAAGAAGTTGTCCAAGCGCCGCGATGACGTCTCATTGGAGAGCTACCGCAAGCGAGGGTTCCTGGCCGAGGCGATGGCCAACTACCTGGCCCTTTTGGGCTGGGGGCCGCGTGACGGCGTGGAGATCCGCCCCATGGCCGAGATTATCGGGCAGTTCCGGCTGGAAGACGTGAACAAGGCGCCGGCGTTTTTCGACATCGCCAAGCTGGAGCACTTCAACGGCGTCTACATCCGTGAGCTCGACGCTGAGGAACTGCTGGTCGCCCTCGAACCCCACCTGACCAGCGAGGATGTGCCCTGGCCCCCCGAGCGCTACCGCCCCGACGTAGTCGCCGCCATGGCCCCCCTAGTCCAAGAAAAACTCCGCACCCTCGACGGCATCATCCCCCAAGTGGACTGGCTCTTCCTCGAAGAGCCCACCATCGACGAGCAGTCGTGGGATAAGGCCGTCGTGCGCGGTAAGGCCGCCCCCGAAATCCTCGACGCCACCATCGCCACCCTCGCCGACTGCCCCTGGGACCCCGACACGGTGAAAGACGCTGTTTTCGCCGCTGGCGAAGCCCACGGCGTCAATCGTTCCAAATCCCAAGCCCCCGTCCGAGTAGCCGTCACCGGCCGCTCAGTAGGCCCCCCACTTTTTGAGCCCATGGTGGACCACCTCACCCGCGAAGAAGTCCTCCGTCGCCTCCAAACCGCCCGCTCTCACCTCTAAAGCGTTGTCCCCCCGCCGGGGGAGGGGAGTACACTGGCCGCTGCTTTCGGGAGTGGTGTAATTGGCAACACACCGGGTTCTGGTCCCGATATTGGGGGTTCGAGTCCTCCCTCCCGAGCCAACTAACCTGCCCGCATCCTGATTTCGTTTGATATTGATGGCACGCTGGAGTGCGGGGATCCTCCGGGGCCGATCTTGCTGGAGGCCATGCGCCAGGCCAAGGCCAGGGGCTATGTCATTGGCAGCGGGTCTGACCGGGTGCGCTCTGACCAGCAGCGACTGTGGGACATCCATGGGATCGATGTCGACTTCGTGGGCGGCAAGCACCACTTGGACGAGGTGCGGAATCAGTTCGAGGCCAGCCGCTACATCCACATCGGCGATACCGATGTCGACCGCTACTACGCCGAGGCGGCGGGATTTGAGTTCCTGCACGTGGAGGATCTCGACGGCGTCTCCAACGCGCTGGCCGGAGCGGATTTCTTCGACTGGCTGGGCTAGGCCCGCAGTTTGCGTAGCTCTGCTAGAGACTCTTGTAGCGCCTGAGCAGCAGCTTCCACGTCTTCGTCGGTTGTCGACCAACCCACCGAAAAGCGCAGCGAGTGGTGGGCGTCGACTCCCATAGCTTCGAGCACTGGCGACGGCTCCAGCGACTCGGAGGCGCACGAGCTGCCGGAGTGGGCGGCCACGCCGGCCCGGTCCAGGGCAATAAGCACGGCCTGAGGCTCCACGTCGCTGATTCCCAGGCACACCAGGTGGGGCAAGCGCTGGGTGGGATGGCCGTACTCCATGACGCCCTCGATACCTTGGGCCAGGTCGCGCAGCTTGTCGGTTTGGGATTGGGCCCGGCTGGCCTCCTGCTCCAAGCCGCCGTCCTCCAGCGCCGCGCACGCCGCTCCAAATCCGGCGATGGCCGCGCCGTTTTCCAGCCCAGCCCGCCGAGCCCGCTCCTGGTCGCCGCCCTCCAACAGCGGCACCAGGCGCAGGCCGCGGCGCACCAGCAGGGCTCCGATGCCCGGCGGCCCGCCGAACTTGTGGGCGCTGATCGACATCAAGTCGGCGCCAATCTCGGAAAAGTCGACCCGAATCCGGCCCGCGGCCGCGGCGGCGTCCACATGGATTAGCACCTCGGACGACCGCTCTCGGCAGGCCGCAACCACCTCGGCTACCGGCTGCACGGTGCCCACCTCGTGGTTGGCCCACTGGCAGTGGACCGCGGCGGTGTCGGGCTCAACGGCCGCGGCCATCTCGTCGGGGTCCACCCGCCCGGTGCTGTCCACCCCGACCGCTGTGGCCCGGTGGCCACCCGCTTCGAGCCTCCCGACCGACAGCCGCACCGCAGAGTGCTCCACCGCGCTGAGCACCTGGTGGGTGCCGTGGTGCGACGCGCCCCGCACTGCGGCGGCGATCGACTCGGTGGCCCCGCTGGTGAAGACCACTTCTCGAGAGCGGGCACCGAAGCAGTCGGCCACCTGCTGGCGGGCCTGTTCGATCTCGTAGCGGGCGGCAAGCGCCTCGGCGTGCATCCGGGAAGGGTCGCCGTGGCCAGCGGCCCACCATCGGTTCATGGCCGACAGCGCCTCGGGCCGAATGGGCGAGGTGGAGGCGTGGTCGAGATAGTGGCGACCGGTCACGGCACAGGGATTTCTGAGTCGATGCCGTAATCTACCGGCATGGCTCCCGAAGGCGACACCCCCGCTCCGCCGCGCCGAACCATCCCCTTTGCCGAGCCCACGTCCACCACACGCGTGATGTTGATCGCCTCGGGCAAAGGCGGCGTGGGCAAGTCGTCGGTCACCGTCAATCTGGGGGTGGCTTTGGCGGCCGCCGGGCATCGCACTGCGGTCGTGGACGCCGACGTATGGGGTTTCTCCGTGCCCCGAATGCTGGGCATCGACCAAGACCCGCAAATGGTCGGCGAGATGATCGTGCCTCCTGAAGCCCACGGCGTGCGATGCATCTCCATGGGATTCTTTGCCGAAGAAAACCAAGCGGTGATCTGGCGAGGCCCCATGCTCCACAAGGCGCTCGAACAGTTTCTCACCGATGTGGCCTGGGATGATCCCGATTTCCTGCTGGTGGACCTGCCGCCGGGTACCGGCGATATATCCATCTCATTGGCCCAATTCCTGCCCCGCTCTGAGGTCTATGTGGTGACCACCCCCCAACCAGCCGCTCAGCGGGTGGCTCAGCGGGCTGCGTTTATGGCTGAGAAGGTCAACCTCACCGTGCGCGGGGTGATTGAGAACATGAGCTGGTTCACTGGCGACGACGGAAAGCGGTATGAGCTATTCGGCGCCGGGGGAGGCCAAGAACTGGCCGACCAACTTGAAGTGCCTCTGATCGGGCAGGTACCGCTGTTGCCCGCGTTGCGGGAGGGAGCTGACGAAGGCCGGCCCATCGCGGCAGAGGCCCCTGCCTCAGAGGCCGGACGGACGTTTGCGGCCATGGCTGTCCACCTGGTGGACAACCCCCCGCCCCGGCGCATCTACAGCCCAGAGCTCAAAATCAACTAGGTCCCAAGGAGAGTGCTCAATGGAAGGGAAGGCCCTATGAATGTCCGAATCGGCGTGATCCGGAGCCAGAAGGAGATTGAAGTGGAGATGGATCCCGACTCCGATTTGGAGTCGGTGAAGAAGGCCATCACCACGGGTCTGGCATCGGGCGAGATGCTGTGGCTCACCGACAGTCGGGGCCGCGAAGTGGGCGTGCCGGCCGCCAGCGTGGCCTACGTGGAACTCGACCCCTCATCGGCCAGTCGGTCCATCGGCTTCGGGGGCTGATTCGCCCCGGCCCGTAGACTCAGGCAATGGCGAGCCTGGAGGAGTTGGCCCCCGGTCTGGCCAAGTCGCGCCTGAACCATCTCCAGCGGCTCATGCGCACATGGGCGCCCCTGGCTGACATCTCCTTTGCCGACTTGCTGCTGTACGTGCCCGCCGGGCTGGCTACCGGCAACCCGGCGAGCTATGCCATCGCCGGGCAGATCCGGCCCACCACGGCCCGGTCGATCCATCGCAACAACTTGGTGGGAGAGGTGTTCACCCCCGAGCAGCGTCCGCTGGTGGACGTGGCCTATCGCGAGGGGCGGATCACCGACGGCGGGCGCATCGGCCACGCCGACCAGCCCCGCATCCGCACGCTGACCGTGCCGGTGAACTGCCATGGCGAAGTTGTTGCGGTGATGGCCCGGGAATTCGATCCCGACACCCAGCGCAACCCTGGCGAGCTGGAGATGAGCTACTTCAAGTTGTTCCGGCGGCTGGCCGCCATGATCGCCGAGGGGGAGTACCCGTTCCCGGTAGACGACATCGAGACCGAGGAATCCCCCCGGGTGGGCGACGGGCTGATGCTGCTGGACGCCTCGGGCCGGGTTCAGCTCATCTCGCCCAACGCCGCCTCGGCGCTGCACCGCATTGGCCTCCACAGCGACGTCGAAGGTCGCCGGCTGGTGGAGATCGGCCTGGAGCAGCGGGCCATCCGGGCCGCGTTCGCCTCCCGCCTGCCTCAGACCGAGGAGATCCAGCACGGTGACCGGGGCACGGTTGTGTTGCGCTGCCTGCCGCTGATGGGCCGGGGAGAGGTTACCGGTGCCCTGGTGTTGATGCGGGATATCTCCGAGCTGCGGCGGCGAGACCGCCTATTGATGTCCAAGGACGCCACCATTGCCGAGATCCACCACCGAGTGAAGAACAACCTCCAAACGGTGTCTTCGCTCCTGCGCCTGCAAGGGCGCCGGGCCATCGCCGCGGAGGCTCGCGACGCCATTGAAGAATCGGTGAGGCGCATTCGGGCCATCGCCATTGTCCACGAGATCCTGTCGCGCGACGCCAGCAGCGACGTTCCGTTCGTGGAGATCGTTCGGTCGTTGGTGCGGATGGTGGAGGAGGGGCTGACCGGCCCTGACCGGCCGGTGGAGTTCAAGGTAACCGGCGATGCCGGAGAACTGGCTGCCGAAGTGGCCACGCCGCTGGCGGTGGTGCTGAATGAGTGCTTGCAGAACGTGATGGACCACGCCTATCCCGAGCCGCCCGGCGGACAGGTGCGGATCGAGCTGGACAACGACGGCGATCGAGTGCAGGTGCGGGTGACCGACGACGGGGTCGGGCTGCCACCGGGTTTCGACGTGGACAGCGCCGATGGGCTGGGCATCGCCATCGTGCGGAATCTGGTCAGCGCCGATCTGCGGGGGAGCATCACCATGAGCAACGGCGAGGGGGACCAGCCCCGTCCCGGGACTGTGGTAGAGGTGGCTATTCCTCTGCTGGGGGCCGTTCCCCGCCAGACTTCTAGGCCAGGATGATGGACGCTTGGCGCTGCTCGGCAACCCAGCGGCGGCGGAGCGGGCGGCGTTCTTCCTCAGAGGTTCCGCCCCAGACGCCGGAGTCCTGGTTGGTGGCCAAAGCGAACTCTAAGCAGGCGGTTTTCGCGTCGCAGGTTTGGCACACCACTTTGGCCGACTCGATCTGCTCGAGAGCCAGACCCGTGCTGCCAACAGGGAAGAACAGGTCGGGATCGGTGTCACGACAGGCTGCTTGGCATCGCCAGTCATCCCCCGCGGTTTCTAGTTTTTCAAGCAAGGTCTTGGATATCACGCGGGCATAAGGATAGGGGTGGTCTACTGGTGTGGCAAGAGGGGCTGATGGTGAACATGTTGATAACTGATAATCGTGTTGCTTTTGTGAAGGTGGCTTCGTGAAGGTGATCGCCCACCGAGGGGCGTCGGCCGTGGCGCGGGAGAACACTCTGGAGGCGTTCCGCGCCGCGGTGCGGTTGAACGCCGACGGAGTCGAACTGGACGTGAGGCGGACGGCCAACGACGTGCTGGTGGTGCACCACGACGCCCACCTGCCCGACGGACGGGCCATCGTCGAACTCCTTGATGACGAACTGCCCGATTGGGTCCCGACGCTCGCCGAGGTTATGGACGTGTGCCGAGACCCCGCAGTGGATCGGCCGTTCGTGATCAACATCGAGATCAAGAGCGCGCCCAATGATCCCGACTACGACGCCGAGCACCAGGTGTCGGCCGCAGTGGCCGGACTGGTGCTGGGATGGGGGATGGGGGAGTCCGGCGGGGAGGTGATCGTCTCGTCGTTCGACATGGAGGCCCTCGATCGAATCAGGGCCATCGACCCCGCCATCCCAACGGCCTATCTGACCTTCGAGGTGCTGACCCCCGACCTGCTGGTCGGCCGGGTGGTCTCCGCCGGCCACACCGCCATCCACCCGTACTTCGCCTCAACCAGCCACGCTCTGGTGGAAACCGCTCACGCCGCCGGCTTGGAAGTGAACGTGTGGACGGTCAACGATCCCGATCAGATTGCCCAACTGGCCGCCATGGGCGCCGATGCGGTGATCACCGATGTACCCGATGTGGCCCGCGAGGTGCTGGCGACCCCTTAGCTCGGTGTATGCCAACTAGAGCGCCGACGCAGCAACCAAGAACGCGGTAATGACGGCGACGCACAGCAAAGCGACCGCCTCGACCACCGCCGCTCGCCTCAGGCGTCGATGGACGGCAGGTTCTCCATGCCGCTCGACTGCGGGGATGAGCACCCAGCGGTTGTGGCCGCCAATGGCCGCGGCCACGGCGACGAGGGCAATCTTGGCCAGCAGCAAACGGCCCCACGGGGTTGACCACAAGTCGGCGAAGCGGTTGAGCACGAGAATCGCCATGACTGTGCCGGCCGCGCCGGCAAGCACAAGAGCGCTAGCCGCCATTCGGGAGAATCGCATCAGCGGCCGGATTACGTCTGCGCCGCGGCGGTGTCGACGCCACAGGAGGTCGGCCAACAACACGACGCCGCCGCTCCAAACCGCTGCGGCGCTCACATGGCTCACGCTGGCTATGGAATGCAACCACCTCGGTCCCTCGGTAACCGTGTGGCCGTCGAAGGCAAACGAGGCAATCACGAGTGCCCCGCCGATCAGCGCGGTCACAACAGTCGGCATCCTCGGTGGGTTCGCCACGGCGCGGAACAGGGCCAGTACTACGACGAGCCCGCCGAGCAGGCGAAGCCCAGCTGCCACACCGAAGTGAGTCGATAGGGCATCGGCTATCGCGTCAGGTGACCAGAACGCCGACCACTCCCGTTCGATGACCACCGCTCGGTTCAACGAGGCCACGGCCGCGCTGACGGTGAGCATGATGCCGTTCCCGCTCACCCATCTCCGCACCCGGTGCGAGTCCAGCGGCTCGCCACGAACGATGAAGGCCAAGAATGCCAGCCCGCCCACGATGCCCATTGTGGCCAGGAAGATCAGGATTCGAGTTACTTCAGCTATGCGGTGTGACCCCGTCGCTGCCGAATTGCTCTGCGGTGCGAATGTCGATGTGCGGCGCGTTTCAGCGTTGGGCTCCGCGGGGCCCATGGTTGGCGATGGGGATGAGCTTTCCGGGCCCATCGAGCCAGATGTGGTTGGTTGTGGCGTCGATGGAGCTTCGGTGCGGCTTGGCCCTTCGGGTGATTTGGTTGCCGCCGAGGGAGAATCATAGGGCACGGGTGTCGTGGGTTCGACAATTGCTGGGGTAGACCCGGTGTTCTGCGCATCTTGAGGGCCAGGAGACGGCGCGATCGTGGGCCCGCTCTCGGCCCGGAGGACCGTGAACGCGAACGTGCCCTCCAGAATGTGGCCATCGGCGGCCGTTACCCGCCAATACACCTCAATTCTGCCGTTGGGCAGCGGTGCTTCATAGCGCATAAGCCAGGTCTGCCCATCGGTTGAGTCCACGGTGTCCGGAGTGCGTCCGTGTCCTTCCTCATCGAACGCGATAAAGCCGTCCGAGACTGGCTCAACGGGACGAGTGAAAGTAAGCGAGATTTGCGAGACCGGTTCACCGACCGTATCGCCGTCAGACGGATGCGACGACTGCAACTCAGTGTGAGCGGCTGCCGTTGCTGTCCAGACGGTCGTCAAGGCGAGGCTGCCCAGCAACACCCACATTGTGACCGCCACCCGCCGAACAAATTGACGCCTTTGTCTGATGAGTTGCGATGCTAGTTACCGAAACCGCTCCCGGTAGGGCGGGCTTGGCCCACCCGGCCCGGTCCTTCAACTGAAAACTCGGCACCGGACCGGGATCGGGCCGAGTCCAACTTACTCAGACAAGAGCGGGTTGGCGCGATGATTTCCCCAAGTCATCACCAATGGGCACTTGAGCACGCTGGCGGGTTGGCGGTGGATGACTATCGGGGAAGGGCTCAGAGTCTGCAGGTTTGGGTGGCGGTCGCAATTCGTACGTTCCGTCTCGGCGTCGGTGTACTGCCCAGTTGTCGTCGTGTACTTGATGGTGACAGGGCGTGCAGAGCAATACCAGGTTGTCAAGGTCGGTCGGGCCGCCCCGCGACCATTCGTGGATGTGATGGACTTCGCACCAGGTGGCGGATTGACCGCACCCAATGCAGTGTCGGTCTCTGATGATGAGGGCGGCTCGCTGAGCCTCGGTAGCCGAGCGGAGCTTGCGCCCGACCCAGAGCTCCTGGCCTTGGCGGTCGAACGCCGCGGGCAGGATGTCGGCATCGCAAGCCAACCGCAGGGCTTCACTCATGGGAAGTGGCGTGCCGTCCAGTAGCCGGGCATCGGCCATCCGTTGGTTCACTGCGTCCCAATCAGCAGTCAAGATCAAGTTCGCGCCCAGCGGCTTGCCGTCACCAGGTTCGGAGCACACCAGCGATTCCAATGCGTCGGCCAACCGCTGATTGAACGACGTCTGATCAGCAGCACCCTTGTCGTTGCGCAAGCTCCGCTCCTTGGCAGCCAGCGCAGCCTCAATTCGGTGACCGGCGACGGGGTCAAACTTCCCGGAGAGGATGAACATGTCGTCGTCGGGCGATTTGAAGAAGCTGACCGAGCGGCGCTCCCGCTGCTTCTCGAACTGGCTCTTGCCGTCGTCGCCGGACTGTTCTTGCTGGTGATCGCGCAGCGTTTTGGAAAAGGTGTCGAAATTCTGACTACGGGCTGCCTCGACTAACACTGTTTCATTTACCGGCCCCTGCGACGCGGCCCGGGCAATCTGCTTGGCGTGGGCCTCGGGGATCTCCCCGGAACCCAACGCCTCCAAAGTCTCAGGGACCTGAGTGAGTTGCTCTGCGGTCTCGACCTCGCGCTTGGCCTGTCGCCGGGAAACTTGCAGTTCCTCACAAGCCATCCGCCGAGCCAACCCATCGGTGCTTCGACGGGCGTATTCAGCTAGCGACGCCGTCTTCATCGCCGCCAACCGAGACTCAGCCCGCTTGATCACTCCTAGCCGCTCCCGCAACCCCGAAAGCGTCAATCCAGCAACATCAACCACCTCCGGCCACACCGGCACGGTAACTTTCTCCTCAGCCCATTTCCCCTGTTCAGAGGCCATAAACTCCATGCAACAAGTTTACCGATGCGGGTGACAGTTTGATCTTGTCGGTGGTTACAGGGGCTTGAAGCCAATCAATCGGGTCGGCCCTTTAAATACAGCAATGATCTAGCCACTGAAGTTCGAAGAGGACAGACTTTGCGCATTGTCTGACAGCGCAAGAGCCCCAGCATCATCCGCCCTTGGTTCACCTGCAATCAGGTGCATGCCTTGTAGCATTGTGCTTCGTGGCTGACTACGACGATGGAGAAATCACCAAGATTGCTCGCAGGGTGCTTCTAACGCGCCAGCATGCGTGTCAGATCTTCATCTCTAACGAGCCCAAACCAGACCTCTCAGCCGAATACATGGCCATGCAGATGGAACTATTCGTGACGCCTTGCTACAACGGGATCGAGCAGGCACTAAAGCTGGTCTTGCTGTCTCAGGGCATCTCTGCGGACGAACTCAGACAGGAGTATGGACACGACCTTGTCAAGCTGTTCCGGGACCTGAGTCAGGAGGCCCGAGACCATATAGAGCTTCACTTTCAGGAACACCGCAGCCTTCATAACTACGACAGTGGCGATGTCTCGACTCAGACGGCCGAACAGTTCATAAGCCACATCAACTCTGGTGACGACCAGGTCGGGTCTCTTGAGTGGCGGTACTTCCAGTTGGACGGAACTGATGGGCTTCCCCCTGTGTACATCTGGTCAATGCACGAAGTCTGGGCTGCCGTCTGTTGCTGGATCAGAAACTCTGTCCTAGAAGGCAACGGCTGTTCACGCCTGAGTTGCAGGCTTGAACATAAGTTCCTCCGGCTGTTCACCCGAACGGCCGTTGAAGACTGGAGTGTCGATGAATTGAACGCGTGGATTCGGCACAAGGACAGAAGTCCGCTGGCTGCAGTAGTTGACCTCCTAGTGAAGGCAGACCGGGCTCTGCTGGATGCAGTTGAAGCTCCAGAAGCTCTTCGAGCGATGCTGGGAGAGACCGCAGATGCGGCTCTGGAGCAGATGGAGAAAAAGCCGGAAGATCCGGATGAACGTGCACTTTTCTCTCGCATCCGAACAGGAGAGGGGATCCTTGAATGGTCTCAGGAGAGAGGGGCATTCAACCAATTGCTTCAGACAGAGCCTGAAATCGAAACCATGGAAGAGGAGGCCAATGGTGTTCGAATCAGGGTAGATGACATCTGTGTAGATGACGTGATCAGGATACCGGGCCTAGGCAAGATGGGGTGGTTGGTTGAGACAGGATCTGACCCGGAGCGCGGTTCGGCCAGAAGCGTGCAAACTGGGTTGGCGGAATGTGAGTTTGTCTGGCCGGAGGACCACCAAGATCGACAGGCAAATGGTGAGACAAATTTGCCCCATCTAGGTAGTGCGTGGTGGCGGGTTACTGGTGTCGATGCAGTTGCAAAACCATATTCGCGGCTGAGGGAGAGGTGGATCGAGGCCCAAGGTTGGAGGGAAACCAAGCTCATGATTCGACTGCGCGATGTTCAAGAGGTTCTTGATGCCAGCCTTTACGCTCACAATGGGTTCATGTCAGGTGCCGATCCCGCCCTTCACGAGAGCGGAAGGCTCTTCTGTTTCACACCTGAGAAATTCTTGGCTGAAGAGGAGCTAGTCGCCTTACGAAGGATGGGTTTTCGTTACAACACTTGGGCTTCAGTCGGGGTAGGACCGGGCCACTGGGTATCTGACGAAGGTTCAGTACTTGAACCAAGTACCCATGAATACTGGACAACGATCTTGCTTCCTCAGGCTGTATCGCCTACACAGGCCAAGGATCTCGTGCAGGAGATCCTCGACTCAGGCCTGTTGGGCTCTGATCAGAGCTACTACGTAGAGCCAGTATTGAAGTTCTTCAACCGCAATGGTGATTGCTGGGAGGTTACCCAGGAAGAAGCCGACCAGGACGCCTGGAGCTTCGAGCCTCGCAAGATAGGGATTATCCATACCCGGAGAAACACCGATCCGCCTCCCTCTCTCCAAGATTCAAGGATCATATGAGCGGCCAGGGCGAAAACGCTCGTGAGCAAGGAGATCATGAAGCGATTCTGCAGTCGGAAAGCCCGAGCCTTGTGTTCTCGGAAGAAGTGATCCGCGTGGCATGGAATGACTCTCAGGAGCCTGAATTTGAAAGGAGGCGTACCGAGCTAAGGGTTTTCGGGTTGGACTTAGCAGCCCCTAGCCAAGACGAGGATTCTGAAGATGATGAGGGTGGTGCTTCCGACTCAAATCGAAACTTCCTGTCGAGACTGGCGGAGGCCATGGGCAGCGGTGCAGCGGCATCTGGGGTGCAGCAAATTTTGAACCAACTCTGACCAAGCAGGGTTTTCGGTCCTCTATCCCCGTACCGACGGCTCGCGGCTCAGTTCAGAGCGGACCTGAGCGACAGCATCAAGTGAAATTTCGAGGGCCTGAGCTACGGACTCGTCCAAGGCAATGCGGACAGGGTCGTCAGCCACATCGGCCAAGGTGAAGAGCTCGGCTTCTGCATTGGCATCAAATACACCGGCCAGGGCCTGTGCTTGTTCGTCGGTCAGGTTGGGGACAGGCAAGCTCCTGATCGTGTCCAGGGAGAAGTTCACGCGAGACAGGATGTTCGGAGCAGCTGCCGCGATTGCGCCAGTGATGCCGAGCGTGGAGTTGAGGTAGACGCTGAGCGCCTTCTCTCTCTCTTTCTCTCTTTCTCTTTCTCTCTCTCTCTCTCTCTCTCTCTCTCTCTCTCTCTCTCTCTCTCTCTCTCTCTCTCTCTCTCTCTCGGCGCGGATTCGAATGGGTATCCAGCGTGATCCCACAGTCCTCTCGGGAGTCCAGGCTGCGAAGACTCTGGCTGTGTTCAGACGGGCCTTGTCGCAGAACAGCAGATTTGATCGTTGCAACCAGTAGGAATCCGCGAGCCGTTGCTCCCGTTCTCCCGGTTTGGCGTGGATGTAAACGTCGCTGTGCGTTTGTAACGAGCGGATCTTGTCAGTGTCGTTGTGCCAGAGGGCACGGTTCCCTGTTGTGTCGGCAACGTCGTGCTTCGTGTAAACGTCGCGGATACGCTGGCCAGCGGGGCCGATTTGGGCGATGTTGCCTAGAGTGGTTATTGGGAACAATTCGCCACTGGAAATTGCTTTAGCGGTTTCCACTAGTGCTGGTGATGTCAAGCCAAGCGGCCGCCACTCCCCATTTGCCATTCTTGCGGCGGGCCACTCTGAGACGCTTCCAACGGACTCTTTCAGCTCGCCCCGGTGGAGTGCGGTTGCTGTGGCCAGTGCGTCCGTTGCTAGTTCGGAGTTCTGCCTCAAGCACACGAATCTTGTCGGCGGCCGCCGTGATGGGACAGATTCGGTGTGACGGCGGGCTACCACCAACATTTCTGAGATGCTGGTGTTCTCAGAGAAGCAGTAGCGGTTGGGATCGTGGCTTGCGATTACCCACTCGATGTGAAACCACTCTGCCAATAGTCTTCGAACCTCTCTACCCGATGGGTCCCCGGCGGCAGAAAGAGGGAGGACGCTGGCTACAGCACCGCCAGCCAACTTCGCCAAGTGCTCGCCGAGCACGCAGAACGCGGTGGAGCCGCTCTCGCCTCGGGCCGCGGTTCCGGCCATCAGCTCCTTCTCACGTTTCTTGAGGTGCTTCTCGTCGGCAGCGTTGAATTGGTCGTGGCGGAGGGAATCGCGGGTATAGGGCGGGTTCATGATGACGAGGTCATAGGAGTTATGCCTGGCCTCGACTTGGACTTCGGTGTCTACTTGTCGGCCAGCTGACCAGCCAACGAAGAGCCGTTTGTCAGTCTCAAGTAGCTCCAGCGATCCGACCCTGGCCTCATCGGACCGGCTTTTGCCTCCAGCCTCCAGTGGCATCATGTGGATATTCATGTTCTTGAATGCGGTGGAGGGTGACATCAGGCCGAGCGTGGTGGCTGCCATGTGACAGGCGGTGGTATTGACATCCAGGCCCCAAATCACGTCCTCTATGAGTGTCTTGGCATCAGCCTCCCGTCCCGTTCCCGGGCGCAAGTCGCGAATGCGTTCAGCGGCGGCCATCAGCAATGTGCCCGTACCGCAGGCGGGGTCGATCACTCGATAGTCGGATAAGTCCTCGTTTAGGTCCTCTGACCGGATTGCTAGTCCCGCCAAGAGCACCGCAGCGGAGGTGCTGGTGTAAAAGGAGCCGTCGTAACGGGCTGAGTCGAGTAGTCGATGGAAAATTCGTCCGATCAGGTCGTGGCTTCCACTCGACGGTGCCGCCGCCGCCGAAAGAGCCGCCCGAGCAACTCGGTGCACAGCCGACGTCCAACCTTCGTCGCGAGATGGTGCCATCAAGGCGCGGCATGCCGCTTCAAAAATCGGGCGGTAGTCCACCGCCAAGATCATCTGCCAGGAATCATGAAGTGCCCCGACAGGATCACCTTGTTGAAGGCAGACTGCCAGCTTGTCCGGCGGCCATCGGCCTTTGTAGGGCTGGTCTGTGCGTGCGTCAATCTCAGGCCGCAAGGCCCGCAAATGATCATCTAGGCGGGAGTGAAACATGGCTGCCGCCGTTATCGCCAAGAGGCCGCGCTTGGCGGCTGCTCTGGTGGTATCTCTTTTCTTACCTCTCACAGTCTGAGATACCGGCAAATCCAGTTCTTCTGCCAACTCCCGCATCTGATTGGCAGTGATCTCCTCGCACGCTTGCGTCAGCGAATCATCTAGAGACCGGGCCACAGCTTCGGGGTCTCCCCGCTGCTCCGGCATCAGCCGTACGACCCGAGCGAGGTCAAGGGGTCGGCCCGAAGCAAATTGCTCTGAAGGAAGCACAGCCCATTCCAGAATTGTCGCGTCGTCAAATCGTTCAACCCGTAGGCCGCCGGGATAGCTCACGGCCACAGCCTCATGGGCGACAGCCGCACCTTGTTCGTGCTCCCTTAACCGCTTTCGAGCATCAGCCAGTGCCCCGCGCCGGTTGTCTATCTCGGCCTCAATGGCCACGACTAGTGCCCCGATTTTTGCTTCGATATCGAATCTCTTTTGGGCCGAACCTGGCTGCTGCTGTTCTGTTCGAACTATGTCGACGCCCTCTGCTTTGAGGAGTTGAGCCAAGCGAACGTTCAGTGCGGCTTCGAAATCCGCTCCACCAATACTGGTTGAGGTCTCGTTACCCGCGTTCCCCATATCTCTCCTTGCGCAGCTGCCTGGCGACTTGTGGGCATGGTAATGGCCCTCGCTGTTGTAGAAGTGCGGCGCTAGTACCCGTGAACCGCCCTGGTTTTTCTGGAGGGTCGGTTTATTGGTTTCCAATCGGTTGTCGGTTGGGTTGTCGGGCAGCATAGGCCGCTTCGAATTCTGCTGGCGGGATGTTGCCCAGGTAGGTGTGGAGTCTTTGGTGGTTGTGCCAGTGCACCCATCCCAGGGTGGCGAGCTCGATGTCTGTGCAGTCGTGCCAGGGCCCCTGGTCGGGGCCGCGGATGACCTCGGTTTTGTAGAGGCCGATGACGGTCTCGGCCAGCGCGTTGTCGTAGGAGTCGCCCACCGACCCGACTGAGGCCGCGGCGCCGGTCTCGGCGAGGCGGTCGGTGTAGCGGATGGAGGTGAACTGGCTGCCGGCGTCGGAGTGCACCGCCAGGCCCTCGAGTTGGCCGCCCAGATCGACACCAGCACCGCACCCATCGCCCGGTGGCGGCGAGCCCTCTGCGACTCGGGCCGCGACTTGGCGTCGTAATACGTCGACGGGGCGAACTGCAATGCCCCCCAGATCGGCTCGACCCCGAACTCGCCGCGGCGGGCGTCGATGAACTCCACCATCACCGGTGTGGGCGGTCGAGCTCCGCCGCGAAGAAAGCCGACGCCGACTTCAAGATCGCGTTCGCCCGGCGAAGCTCCCGCACCTCCTGCTCCAACGCCTTGATCCTGGCCCGCTCCTCGCTGGTGACACCCGGGACCGAGCCGTCGTCGACATCGGCCTGGCGCACCCAGGCCCGCACCGACTCCACCCCGTAGCCGAGCTGCTCCGCAACCCGCTTGACCGTCCCCCGGTCAGAACCCAGCTCAGCGCGCAACTGGCGAACCAGCCGCACCGCCTGGGCCTTCTCCTGAGCCGAATACCTCCTCGTCGAAGGACGCCCCGGCAATCTCTGTGTAGGCATAGCCATAGTCTCGCTTCCAAGCTTGAGACCCTCCGGCCATACCAGGGCGGTTCAAAGTGAACGAACTAACTGCGTTTGCTCGCTACAAGACTGAGCTCGGAGGAGGAGTTCATGAAAATACCGGCGAAGCTGCTGTGTTGGCTTGGACGAGCGTTCATGGTGGCGTGGCTATCATCGACGAGCGTGCCGGCAATCGGTTAGCCCAACAGGAGGGGATATTGGTTCAGGACTCAATGTGGTTGGTTGCTCAGGGCGTCCAGTCGGGAGTGCTCAACCGCTCCGAAGCAGAGAATCTGGTAGATGACTTGCGGGCAACTGAAATGAGGTTACCGGCAACTGGAAAGGAGTTTTTTGCCTGGGCGCACCAGGAGGGGTTGATGTCCTGATCCACTCAGCCCAGGGGCAGGGCCAGGGCGAGGGCGTTGGCGGCGTGGTGGAACTCTAGGCGGGTGGTTTCGCCGAGGTAGTCGCCGTCGAGCTGGTAGGGGAAGGGGGTGTCGCTGGCCACGACGGCGCTGATGACATCGTTGCGGGAGTGGACATGGCGATAGGCGGTGACCGGGGGGCCATAGCCGAGGGCGCTGGCCGCTACTCGCAGGAGGCGGTTGGCCCGCAGCGACCGCAGGGTCACCATGGAAAGGGGCACATCCAAGGTGGTGTCGGGCATCACGTTGAAGGGGCGCGAACCCAGGTAGGTGTAGGGATTGGTGTTGAGGCAGATGGCGAACTGGCCGGTCACCGCCTCACCGTCGGCGTGGTAGACGGTGAACCGGGGACGCGACCGGTCGTAGTGGCGAAGCCAAGTGTCCACCGCCGCGAAGGCGAACAGGGCGTGGTTGGCATACCGCTTCAGCCCGGCCCGCCGCTCCACTTGCTGTACGACGGCAGCGTCATATCCCACTCCGGCGTGAAACAGGAAATACCTTCCGTTCACCTGGCCGAGCCCAACCCGCTTTATGTGGCCGGCGGCGAGCGTTTCCAGCAACATGGCGGCCGCCTCCACCGGGTCGTCGGGTAGTCCGATGGTGCGGGCGAAGACGTTGGTTGATCCGCCCGGGAGGGGGGCGAGCGCCACATCTGAGCCGGCCAGACCGTTGATGGCCTCATTGAGAGTCCCGTCACCTCCCAGCACCGCCACTGCATCGCAGCCTTCGGCCACCGCCCCGTGGGCCAGGCGGGAGGCGTGGCCCCGCCGATTCGTGGCAGCCAGGGTCACGTCGTGGTCGGCAGCCAGTGCCTTTTGGATGACAACCTGGGTCCGGGCGGTGACCGACGAAGCGTGGGGGTTGACGAGGAGGAGGACCTTCAGGCCTTCTACGCTACCGCTTCCGTCCGATAGCCAAGAAAACCCATTCGTCGGAAATTGCCCATTTCTTCGGCTCCGTTTGGTTTTGCACCGCTGGGGCCGGGTGGGAGACTTGCACGCTATGGACATTGTCGTCTGCGTGAAGCAAATCCCCGATCCGGCCGATCCCGGGGAGCTCGACCCGGAGACCAAAACCCTCAAGCGGGACATGAAGCTCATCATGGACGAGTCGGACTCCTACGGAGTGGAGATGGCCCTCCAGTTGCGCGATGCCGCCGGCGAGGGTGAGGTGACCCTGGTATCGATGGCCCCCAATGAAGAGGTGAACGGGCTGCGCTCCGCGCTGGCCATGGGAGCAGACAAGGCCATTCTGGTCAGCGACGAGGCATTGGCCGGAACCGACGCCCTGGGCACCGCCAGAGTATTGGCGGCTGCTATTGGCCGGGCTCAGGCCGATCTGATTCTGGCCGCCACTGAGTCGTCCGACGGCTACACCGGCACGGTTCCCGAGCAGGTGGCAGAGTTGCTGGGCCTGCCCTCGGTCACCTTTGCCAAAGAGATCCAGACAGACGGTGGCGAGGTGGTGGTCAAGCGCCAGACCGAGGCCGGCTATGACGAGGTGCGGTGCCCGCTGCCCGCCGTGGTGTCGGTGACCGCCGGGGTGGTCGAGCCCCGCTACCCATCCTTCAAGGGCATCATGGCGGCCAAGTCCAAGCCCATGGACCAAGTGGGCATCGCCGACCTGGGCATCAGCGCCGATCAGGTTGGCTGGGCTGGCGGTGGCCAGGAGATCACCGACGTCAGCCCGGCACCCGAGAGGGAGGCTGGCGAGATCATCACCGATGAGGGCGACGCCCACGAGCGCATCATCGCCCTGCTTGAAGAGCTCAGGATCGTCTAGGACACGGGACGCTAGGAGACAGTATGGGAACCATCTGGGTGTTTGCAGAGGCCTCGGGCGGCAAGGTCGCCTCGATCAGCCTTGAATTGTTGACTAGGGCCCGCGAGCTGGCCGACACCGTGGAAGCGGTAGTGGCCACAGACGGAGAGCCGGTGGCCGCCGAGCTCGGTGCCCACGGGGCCACCACGGTCCACGCCACCGGCGACCTGGGCGACGGCCTCCCTGGGCCGGCAGTGGCCTCGGCCATCGCCGCGGCCATCAACGGAGGCGCCGGCCCCGATGCGGTGTTGTTCGGCACCACCTATGACGGTCGAGACGTAGCTGGACGGCTCTCGGTCAAGCTGGGCGCGCCGGTCATCACCAACATCGTCGAGTTAGAGCAAGCTGATGGCTCCCTCGTCGGGACCGAGCCGGTGTTCGGCGGCACGGTCAACGTCAGCACCCGGTTCAACGGGTCGGGTGTCGGCCTATTCCTGGTTCGCCCCAAGTCATTCGCAGCCGAGGAGTCCGGCGGGGGTCCGGCGGCGGTGTCGCCTTTGCCGGTGCCCGATCTGGGCGCTACCGGGGCGGCCCGGGTAGTCGACCGATTCGCCGAGGAGTCCTCTGGCCCCAAACTGGACGAAGCCGGCGTGGTGGTCTCGGGCGGGCGGGGCCTGGGCGAAGCCGAGAAATACTCCATGATCGAGGACTTGGCCAAGCTTCTCGGCGGTGCCGCTGGCGCGTCGCGAGCCATCGTGGACGCGGGCTGGGTGCCCTATTCCCACCAGGTGGGCCAGACCGGCAAGGTGGTCAAGCCCGATGTGTATGTGGCCTGCGGAATCTCCGGGGCCACCCAGCACATGGTGGGCATGAAGGGCTCCAAGAACATCATCGCCATCAACAAGGACGCCGAGGCGCCCATATTCGGCATCGCCGACCTCGGCGTGGTGGGCGACGTCCACAAAGTGCTGCCCAAGCTGATCGAAGCTCTGCAAGCGCGGGGATAGGCCAGCCTCACACCAGCGGCCAGGGGTGACGGCGGCCGCTGGGATCGACGGGAAAGCGACCCTCGCCCACTAGGGCGTTTGCCCGGGTTATCAGGGCATCGCGCTCCAACAGGGTGAGCAGACCGGCCACGCTTTCGGGCAGGCCCTCTTCCAGCATGGCGGTCACGTCGTCGGCCAAATCGTCTGGCAGGAGTTCTCCGGCCCACTCCCAGATCACCGTGCGCAATTTGAACTCGCAATGGAACGACAAGCCGTTGTCGATGGCGTAGAGCCGCCCGTCGTGGCCGAGCAGGATGTGGCCCCCCTTGCGGTCGGTGCTGTTGATGATGAAGTCGAAAGCGCACAAACGCTGAAACCACCGATGGTGGACCGGCTCCTCCCGCAAGGTGAAGTAGTGCTCGTCGTAGTCGGTGGGCACATAGAGCTGTACCGACCCCTCGCCTAGCGGCCCGTCTCTGAGCACCGTGGGCGGCACCAGATCCCAGTCCAGGGTGCGGGCCAGTTCGAAGGCGGCGATCTCCCGGTTGTGCAGTCCGGCGGGAAAGTCCCACAGAGGCCGCTCGCCCTTCACCGGTTTGTACACCCCTTGGACGATGGGGAAATCGGGGGAGTGGACGTCCACCAGAAACGTCATGTTGGAGCTCCATGGCATGCGCCCCAGCACTTCCAACTCCCCGGTGGTCAGTATTTCGACGGCAGCCTCGTCTTCGAGCGCGGGCCGGTCGCGAAACGGCGATTCGGTGTTCGACGGGGCGGGATCCATCAGTTAAAGCAGGGACACCAAGTGCCGTCGTCATTGAGGGGTGCGCCGCAGAAGCGGCACGGTGGCCGGCCCGAGGCCACTACCTGTCGGGCCCGGTTCACAAACCCAGCCACTTGGCCCCTTGTGATCCGGAATTGGGCGGTGGCCAGGTCGTCGGCCTCTTCTTGGGCGGGCCTCTCGGTGATGATGAGCAGCATCCGATCGGCGTCGGGGTCATAGCCGAACCGGAATTCACCCGCCGTCCACTCCGCCTCCACCGGGTCGATGAGGCCGATGTCGACTTCAGGCTCGATGGCGTCGGGGTCTTCGGAGATTTCCCGCAGCACCGCGGCGAAGTGGTCGGCCAGCGCCGACACCTCCTGCTTTTCCAGCTTGAGCGTCACCAGGGTGCCGGTGACTCCGGCCTGGAGATAGAACACCCGTTGGCCGGGAGGCCCGATGGTGCCCACCGTGAAGTGCTCAAGATCGTTCAGGTCGAAGGATTCGCTCATGACGGTACGAGAGCCTTCAACTCAGACGTGCTGTTGACGGCCAGCACTAGCGGGCCTTCGTCGCTGTAGAGGATGGCGGTGATCGAGCAGGGCGAGACCACGATCCGCTGGAACATGTCCAGGTGGGCGCCCGAGGCATATGACACTGCCGCTTTGATGGTGTCGGCGTGCGACACCGCCACAACAGTCGAGCCGGGATGGCGGGCCGACAGCGACTGCACCGCTTCGGTCATCCGGGTCTGCATCTCGGCGAACGACTCTCCTCCGGGAAATCGGAAGCTGCTGGGAGTTCGCTGCACCTGGCGCCAGTCGCGGCGGCGGCGCAGGTCGCTGAGGCGGCGGCCGGTCCAGCGGCCGAAATCGCACTCGTTGAGGCTGTCGAGCACCCGGACCCTTCGACCCACCGCCCGGGCGATGGGGGCCGCGGTCTCCCGGGCCCGCTCCATGGGGGAGGCGTACACCGCTCCGATGCGTTTCGGACCCAGGGCGGCAATGCGGGCCGCGGCCTGCTCGGCCTGCTCCCGACCCCGGTCGCTGAGATGCAGCCCGGGGGCCCGTCCGGGCAGCACCGCGCCGGTGGTGGGGGTCTGGCCGTGGCGCACGAACAGCACCAGGGTGGGTTTGCGGGACTTGCTGGCCATTGTCTTCTATCTTGCCGGGAGTGGGCTCAGCAGACACATTCGACGAACTGGCCGCTGATGTTATCGCCTGCCGGGCCTGCCCCCGGCTCGTGGCCTGGCGGGAGGAGGTGGCCGTGCTCAAGCGGGCCGCCTATCGGGATTGGGACTATTGGGGTCGGCCGGTGCCGGGCTTCGGCGACCCCGAGGCCCGCATCGTGGTGGTGGGCCTGGCCCCGGCCGCCCACGGTGCCAACCGCACCGGGCGTATGTTCACCGGCGACCGTTCGGGCGATTTCCTGTATGCGTCGCTGCACCGGATGGGCTTGGCCAACCAGCCCAATGCCACTGACAGGGATGACGGGCTCGTGCTGCGCGACACCTACATCACCGCCCCCGTGCGGTGCGCCCCGCCCCAGAACAAGCCCACCCCAGCCGAGAGGGATGCCTGCCGTCCATTTCTCGAGCGAGAACTGGCCCTGTTGTGCCGGGCCCGGGTGTTTGTGGCCTTGGGGGCCATCGGCTACGGAGCGGTGGCCACTGAGCTCGGAGTGAGGCCCCGCCCCAAGTTCGCCCATGGCTTGGAGGTACCCACACCCGATGGGCAAACCGTGGTGTGCTCCTACCACGTGAGCCAGCAGAACACCTTCACCGGCCGGCTCACCGAGGAAATGCTCGACGAGGTGTTCGCCCGGGCCCTCGCGCTGGCCGACGCCGTGTAGCCCCTGGGATTGGTTCGCGACTTCGGGGAATCGGGCGATACCGTTGGGTCCGTGAAGAAGACCCGCCTGCTGGCGATTGTGGCTGCGCTGATCTTGATAGCAGCCGCCTGCGGCAACTCCGGCGCCCCCACCTCCTGGGATGACAACCCCGCTGAGTACAAGGGCGTGCCCGACGTGGGTCAACCCGAGCGAAACTTCCGGACGGGCTGTGAGGAAGAGGGCAAGGACAACCTGGATGCGCAGGTGCAGGAGAACCTGGCCGACGTGTGCAAGTGCGGCTTTGACGGGATCAGGGAGGCACTGACCTTCGAGGAGTTCAAGGATTTGGACGACGATCTGCGCAGCGACATCAACGCCGACCTCACCATAGAAGTGAACCAGATCATGCGTCAGTGCATCCTGGAGGAGTCCGGGCTCGGCTGACCGCTTTCAACAGCGAGCCGCGGATGGCTCCGCCCTCAAACCCCTACTTTGACTGCGCTCTCGGCCCAGTCGGGCCAGCGTTGGCGGCTCTTGGCGGCCAGCTTGTGCATGAGGGCCACCGCTCCGGGGTCGTCATCGCCCGGTCGGGCCTGGATCACCCCGTCCTCGAGCATGGCGTTGATCACGGCCCGGCCGAGCTCGGTGCGGACCACGGTGAGGGTCCAGTCGGTGGCATCGCCGATGCCCCCGGTGGAGATGTCGGCGTGCTCGGCGGCGAAGTCGGGGCACAGGTTGCAGCCCTCCCGGGTCCAGGCGTGGCACTCCTTGAGGTTGATCTCGTGGTAGTCGCCGTTCTTCATCCACACCTGGAACACGCCCTTGATGTTCATCTTGGCGATCTGGTCGGTGGGCAGACCGTACTTCACCCAGAACAGCTCCTCGAACATGGAGTCGTCGAAGCTCTTAGAGCACAGCAGTCCGATGTTCAGCTTGATGGGGCGGCCCACCTTGCCCACCTTGCGGTTCCACATCACCGGGCCGATGGAGGTCTGGCAGCTCATGCCCACCAAGGCCAGGCGCTCCAGCCCCCGCTCTTTGGCCTCCCGATAGGCCAGCGGGTTGGCCGAGTAGGTGTAGCGGCTGCCCGCGCCCCGCAGCACCTCCTCCCGGTTGGCGGCCAGGCCGGGCACCGCCTTCCAGCCGTCGGTGTCGCCCCCCTCCAAGAATGAGGTGAGGGCCCCGTCGATCACGTCGTTCTCCAGGCACCAGATCAAGATGGCCGACACCAGCCCGCCGTCCTGGCCCACCTCGTATACGTAGTCGTCGCTGGCCCGCACCAACAGGATGTCGCTGTAGATTCCCGACACCTCGTCCTCGTTGCGGATGCGCCCGAACAGGTGCTCGTCGGCCTCGGCCTCCCAAGTGCGGAACCGGGGGCAGGCCCGGGTGCAGGAGGTGCATCCCTTCTGGCCGTGGATGCAGTCGGAGAGGCCCAGCTCCTCTTCGAGGTGGAAGGGCTTGTACTGGCCGGGCTCGTGCTTGTAGCCGATCACATCGTGAGGGCAGGCGATCACACAGCCCGCGCAGCCGGTGCACAGCCCCGAGTCGATGACTTCCTCGTAGAGCTCTTTCCACTGGTGCGTCCAGCGAACCTTGGCCTCAGCCACCCAGAGACTTTGCCACGCCCAGCATGTGATTTGGTCATTCAAAGCGCATTTGCGGGGGAACCTTCAACACTTCCGATAGGGTCACGCCGGACAGGAAGGAGTCGCTTTGAAGACCCTCGTCGGAGTTGTCCTCGTCCTCGCCCTCATAACAGCTTGCAGTGGCTCCGAACCGAAGTCGGCACCCTACCCGCAGGCCGAGGTCGACGCCCTCGAAGCACAGAACGACGAGAAGAGGGCCACTATCGACGACCAGAACGAGACCATTGTCGAACAGCGATCCACCATCCAAGCCCAGAGGCAGGCCATCGTCGAACAACAGGACGAGATCGACCGGCTCATTGCCGCGCAGGAGACCCTGCTGAACACCTACCGATGCCAATTCGACATCGAAACCCAGAAAGTCCCGGACGGATGCCAAGAAGGAACACTGGCGGCCCAGCCGAGAGCCGAGACCCAGTCGACTGTCGAAACGCTCACGGCTACCCAGATTTATGAACTTCTGGCACCTTCGATTGCTTATGTTGAATCCGCAACATTGACCGGAATCTTTGGTGAGTCCACAACACTGACCGGAAGCGGGATATTGGTCGAAGGCGGCTATCTGGTAACGAACTTCCACGTAGTGTGGCCTCACCAGCAAGTGCGAGTGGTATTCCCCGACGGCACTGAGTTTGAAGAGGTGCCAGTGGCCGCGCACGATTACGTGGCTGATATTGCCTTGCTGGGACCGATAGAGATTGACGCGCCGGCCGTGGTTCTCTCCGACGGTGAGGACATGCCGCTCGGCAGCGATCTGTTTTTGATCGGCTATCCCGCCGAATACGAGCCGTTCCCACAGCCCTCGATCACCAAGGGCATCCTTAACCGGTTCCGCCAGTGGGATACTTACGAACTCACCTTGCTTCAGACAGACGCAGCGATCACCGGAGGGCAGAGTGGAGGAGCATTGGTCAATACGCGGGGCCAGGTAGTCGGCATCTCTACTTGGATTTTCGGCGGTGCTGGGACGATCCTCGGGCCGACCGGCGCCGGATTCGGAGTTGCCAGTTCGGCTAGCGATGTTGCCGACATCGTAGATGGACTTATCCGGGTGGCCACTTTGCGAGAATCCGGTGGCTTCCGCGGAGTATCGGCCCTCGATGGCGAATTTGTGTTCGAAGTGGACCCTGTTACCCCTCAGGCTTTCACCTTCACAAGCACGGCGGGATCGCACGTAGAAATCACCCTTTTGGGTGCATCAGATGGCATTGTCTCGATCTCCAACTCTCTCGGAGTGCTCGCTGAAGCAGATCAAACCACCACCGGCGAAGAGACCTTGTTCTTTGAAGTTCCTGATGACGGGACGTACTTCGTTGTGGTCTACAGCTGGGGGAATGATACAGGTGACTATAATTTCGACCTGATCAGTTCGGTGCCGCTACAACCCTATGAGGATCCCGATGACGACGCCGACTATTTGGGTCGTGGTGGCTGGAAAGTGGACCCCGGAACAGTTTTCGACTTAGTGGTCAGTAGCGGCGGCGGTATTGGCGGCTGGAATGTAGGCTCTAGGACAACGACATTTGGACTGTTTGATTACTATTCTGATATCGATGCATACACCATCATACTAAATGCAGGTGAAGTGTATTCTGTGAGCACTGAATCAGTTTTTGCCGACACTGAAATTTCCATATTTTCCCCAGAACGTGAATCCTTCAATGACGACGACAGCGGGCACGTCACAGTTTTGGGCAACACGTTCAATGCACTGGTTGAGTTTACGGCACCAACCACTGGAGAATACATCGTCTGGGTCTCTGAAGTCTTAGACCGGTCCGGCGATGGCTACGCCTTGATCGTCGAGCGACTCGCATAATCAACCAGATGCGCCAGTCATCGACCACACCACCGGCGCCCAACGCAGGCCCTCTAATGGGAGCATGATACCGCCGCTTGCGTGGAGCCTCCCACGAACAACCGCCTAGCTATCATCATGTGCTGGGGAGCGGGACTGTTCGCTCTGATCGCTGCCATCGGAGCACTTCTACCCTAGGCGACTGTTGGCGGTCCTTTTCCGACTTCTACGTCGAAGACTCCGACACGCCAGAGACCACGGTGCTGGTCTCGGCTGCAATCGGCGCTCTGTCTGCCACCGGATTCGCGCAGTGGAAACTGCTGTGCAGGCTAGTGAATCCGAATCGGAGCCTGCCCCGCCGGGCGGGACTGCGGGGGGAACAGCCCGGCCCAGCGGGGCGGGGAGATGGGAGGTCTCGCAGGGTGCGATGCCTCGGGTTGGGGCTAGAAGGCGGGGGCCTCTTTCGGCTTGGGTGTCTGGGAAACGGGGTCGCCTTCCGGATCGGGGTTCTCGAAGCTGATCGTCTCGACATCCTCGTCGCGGATGACAATGAACTCTTGGGGCCGGGCGCACTGCTCGTCTTCGGGGCAGTCGGCAGTACACCACTCGTGGGCCGGGCTGTTCGGATGCGGCTCTTCGATGTCGGGCGCTTCGGGGGCTGCCTCAGACCCGCCCGGCTTGTCGGGGGTTGTCCCGGCATCGCCCGGTGCTTGGGGAGTTGTCCCGGTATTGTCGCTGCCCGCGCTGGAGGCCTCTTCGGGCGGGCCGAACGCGGCGAGGGCGGCGGCCACGCACTCCTCATACGACGTGTTGTCCCCGTCGTCGGCGGGGGCCGGCACGTCGCTTTGGGCGTTGGCCGAGACGGCGCCCCAGCCGGCGATCACCAGGGCCAGCCCTGCGATCGCAGCGGCGCCGACCAGCACCGGGTGGCGTCGCAGACGCGACCGCCACTTGGGCTTCGCGGCTTCCGGCGCCCCGGTGCTCTCAATGGGGGAGGGGTTGGTGGTTGACATTTCTGTCTCCTTGTCTTGTGGGGTTCAGCAGACCGGGCTTCCCCGGCCTTTTGGGTGTCCCCACGTTGGCAGACACCTCCTGAGACCAGGCTGAGAGCGGCTGAGAGCGTTCTCAGGTTCGCGAAAACCGATCAGGGCAATTCGGGCAGACTTGGGGTGTGAGGATTCTGGTTGTCGAAGACGAGCAGCGGCTGGCCACAGCAATCCAGCACGGCCTCGAAGCCGAGGGTTTCAGCGTCGATGCGGTGTACGACGGGCTCGACGGCCTGTGGCGGGCCCGCGAGGGGCTGTATTCGGCAATCGTGTTGGACATCATGCTGCCGGGCATGAACGGCTATGAGATCTGCCGCACCCTGAGGGCTGAGGACAACTGGGTGCCGATTCTGATGCTGACGGCCAAAGACGGCGAGTACGACGAGGCCGAGGGCCTCGATCTCGGCGCCGACGACTACCTCCGCAAGCCCTTCTCGCTGGTGGTGCTGGTGGCCCGCCTGCGGACGCTCATGCGCCGGGGGCAGGGCCAGCCCTCGCTTGTTCTGGAAGTGGGCGATCTGAGCCTCGACCCGAGCACCCGCCGATGCCTGCGGGGCGACACCGACATCGAGCTGACCCCCCGAGAGCTGGTGGTGCTGCAAACGCTGATGAGCCGCGCCCCCGAGGTGGTTCCCAAACAGGAGCTGCTCCACGCGGTCTGGGGGTTCGACTTTGACGGAGATCCCAACATCGTCGAGGTCTACATCGGCTATCTGAGGCGCAAGATCGACCGGCCGTTCGGCGCCCGCTCGATCCGCACCGTCCGCGGCGTCGGCTACCAGGTGACGAGATGAAGCTGCCCCGGATGACGGTGCGGGTCCGGATGACCGTGCTGGTGGGGCTGGCCGCGGCGCTGGTGCTGATACCGGCAACCGTGTTCGGCCCAAACCGGGTGGAGCAGGCGCTGCTCAACGACGTGTTCGACGACGAGGCCGCCGCCCAGGCTGAGAACATCGAGCCCCTGCTCGACCTGATGCGCCAGCCAATCGCGGCTGGAGCAGTCCCGGCTGAGCAGTCCGGGCAGTCAGACGTAAGTCCGCCCCAGGACATCCCGCTGGAAGTCGAGATGGACGGATTCACCAGCAGCGAGGCCTCCTACCTGCGAGACGAGGCGGGGCGCATCGGCGAGGCCCTGGGCGACCTCGACCGCCTCGGACATCTCGACGGCCTGCTCCGCATCACCCGGTCGAACCGCCAGTCGGGCGTGCCGGTGGTTTTGAGCAACGGCTCTTTGGCGGCCTTCTCCCTCGGGGACCGCGCCGAGGTGAGGCTGCTGGAGCCGGCCTCTGTGGATTCTCCGGTCATCACCGTTTTCGGCCTGAACGATCTGGTGTACAAGGCGGGCGGGTTCGAGCCACCCGGGTTCGCAGACAAGCTGGGCCGCGCTGGCCTCGACGATGATGCGGACCGCGCCTCCCAGCAGATCGCCTATGCCAGCCGCAACGCCGGCGGCACCGATTTCGTGGTCGCCGCCGACATCGGCAATGTGATCCGAAGCGTTGACCGCATCCAGTCGATCATGTGGCTGGTCACCCCGTTGGCGGTGCTGGCCGTGGTACTGGTGGCCTGGCTGCTCACCGGGCGGGCTCTGCGCCCGGTGGAACAGATCACCGAACAGGTCCGGGAGATCAACGCCGGGACGCTGGGTGAACGGGTCCCCCAACCAGGCACCGGCGACGAGATCGACCGGCTGGCCACCACCATGAACACCATGCTCGACCGACTCGAGCACAGCGACACCCGGCTGCGGCAGTTCGTGTCCGATGCCTCCCACGAACTGAGAACGCCGGTCGCGGTGCTGCGCAGCGAAGCCGAGGTTGCCCTGCGCAGGCCCGGCGACACACCAGTCGAAGACCTCGCGGCCGGCGTCCTCACCGAGGCCCAGCGATTGCAGCGCATTGTTGACGACCTGCTGGTACTGGCCCGCCACGACGAGAGCCGCAGCCGGTTGTCAGCCGAGGCAATCGACCTCGACGACATCGTCTTGGAAGAGGCCGCTAGAAGCCGGGCCGTTCCCATCGACGTGAGCGCCGTGTCAGCCGCAAGGGTGACGGCATCGTCTGACCGCGCCGGACGCATCGTCGCCCACCTGCTCGACAACGCTGCCCGCCATGCTCGCGAGGGCGTCGCGGTGAGCCTGACCACCCGCTCGACCTCAGACCCGGCCTCGACGGCAGACCAAGAAGCGGTGCTGACTATCGACGACGACGGGCCTGGAATCAACGAGGCCGACCGCGACCGGATCTTCGAGCGCTTCACCCGCCTGTCCGAGGCCCGCAGCCGCGACACCGGAGGCGCCGGGCTGGGGCTGGCGGTGGTGAAAGCCCTCGTCACCGAACTCGGCGGCCAGATCGCCGTTGACGACTCCCCCCTCGGCGGCGCCCGCTTCATCATCACCCTGCCCGCCGCCCCGGCATGAAACCCGCTGGATCGGCCGCCTACGGCACCTGGGCGATAAACCGGCGCGTCTAAGGATTGATCCCAAATGCGTCAGCGGAACGCGGAGCTGGTCACGCCGTGGGGTTGACGAGGCGGCCGACGAACAGGATTGCTCCGGTGTCTTGGTGGGTGATGGCCCACAGGAAGGGGCGGTCGGCGACGACGGTGAGGTCGGGATCAGGCGGGGCCGATTCGGCGAACCCCATGGCGGTGGCCGCGGCGGCCTCGGTGCCCTTTTCGTCCACGATCACCTTGGCGCCGTGGAGGGCGCCGGTGATGAAGATGCCGGGGGCGATGTTGTCGAAGCCTGCGCCGGGGCAGAACCCGCGCGGGCAGAGCCATTCAAACAGGTCGGTGGGCGGCAGGGTCTGCTCCCACTTGGGCATGGCGAGATCGACATAGCCCTTCCTCGCCGCGCCGCGCAGACCAGCGAGCGCCTCCGCGTCGAGCGATTTCTCGACGGCGGCCAGGCCGTCGACGTCGTGGGGGACGATCAGCCACATGGCCAACTCGCCCCCCTCATAGGGCAGTTCCACCGCGTCGGCATCGCCAAGGCGGACATACCGGCGGTAGAGCGGCTCATAGTCGTGCATGAACGGAACGGTCACCGATCCGCCGTCGGCGGTGGTGAACTGGCCATCGTCGGTCCACTCGGCCAAGAACGGCACCGCCCAGTCGGCCTTGAGGTAGACGGTGTTCACCAGAATCAGCTTCTGGTCGTCGACCACGTCTTCGCTGACGATGGTGGGGATGAGCCCGCGGGTGCTGTCCGACACCCAGCGGTTGACGGCATCGGCCGCCGGGCCGGGCTGGGCGGTGTCTATGGGCTGGATCCCCGCCCCGTACTGGCTGGACGCGATATCGAGGAATTCGGGCCGCGGCGAGAACTCGTCGTCGGGGAACAGGCGGTTGGCCACCTCCAACACGTTGGGTTCTGCCGAGGCCCCGGCCAGGCTGAGACTGACGGCATTGGCCGCGCCGTGGGTATCAGCCGCAGGAAACCCGAATATCCCGTCGAGCACCGCGCCCGTGTCAGCAGACGCCCCGGCCCGGCTCAGGCTGAAGGCGATGCCGATGCTCATAGGGCTGGACACCGCGTTACCCTCCAAGTGCCGGTGGAAGTCCCACCCGGCCGCGTTGACCCCGCCAACCCACTCTTGCGATGGCGCATTGGGATCGGCGGGCAGCCGCGCCGCGGTTGACGGCAACACGGCCGCGCCAGCAGGCTCATCCGCGGCAACAGGCGTCGCGTCGATGGGGTCATTCGCCTCATCACCACCAGCCGGCGCCGCATCGGTAAGCGGTGCCACATCGGTGGTCGCGGCGGGCTCATTCGCGGCAGCCGACACGGTCGGCCCCGGTGTGACGGTCGTCTCCGAGGAACCACAGCCCAGCGCAATCGTGCCAAGCAGAATCAGCATTCCGATCAGCTTCGCCATGTTCCCCTTATGGTTCTTCATCTTGGTCATACTTATATGACGACGCCGATACGCCAAAGGTTCCCGAAAACACGGTACGGAAAGCGCCCACGGCAGGATTCGAACCTGCGACCCCTTGCTCCGGAGGCAAGTGCTCTATCCCCTGAGCTACGTGGGCAGTAACTGGGTGAGTATACCCAGCGGGGCGTCGGTACCATGTGCCAGTTCATGGCCGACATCCGCACCTCCCTTTCTGATGCCCTGCGCGGCGCGCTCGTTGTCGCGGGTGTTGACCTGCCTGCCGACTTCTCGGTGGGGTTGGAGCGACCGGCGCGGCGGGAGCACGGGGACTGGTCGTCCAACGCCGCGTTGGCCATCGCCAAGGGGGCGGGGCGCAATCCTCGGGAGCTGGCGGCAGAGCTGAGCGCCTGGTTGGAGGAGAACCGGCCTGAGCACGTGGCCGAGGTGAGTGTGGCTGGGCCCGGATTCGTCAACTTCAAGCTGGCCCCGAGTTGGCTGCACAGCGTGGTCGTTGACGCGGTGGTGGCCAGTGTTGACAACTACGGGCGCCAGAACTTGGGCGAGGGGCGCACGGTGATCGTTGAGTTTGTGAGCGCCAACCCCACCGGGCCGGTTCACGCCGGCCATGGCCGGGGAGCGGCCTATGGCGACGCGGTGGCCCGTTTGCTGGAGTGGTGCGGCTACCACGTGCAGCGGGAGTTCTACATCAACGACCGGGGCACCCAGATGGACCTGTACGCGGCCTCGTTGGCGGCGGCCCGCGCTGGCCAGCCGGTGCCTGAGGACGGCTACAACGGCCAGTACATCGCCGAATGGGCTTCGGAGATGGCAGTAGATGCCGATGCCCGCCAGTGGGGGCGGGAGCGGGCCCTGGACGACCAGCGGGATGTGCTGAGTTCGATGGGAGTGGAGTTCGACACCTGGTTCAGCGAGCAGGCGCTGGTGGACTCTGGGGCTATCGACGACACGCTGGCCGCGCTTGACGCCGCTGGTGCCTCCTACGGGTCAGATGGCGCCTTATGGCTGCGCTCCAGTGACCATGGCGACGACAAAGACCGGGTGCTGGTGAAGTCCGATGGGGAGTACACCTACCTGCTGCCCGACATCGCTTACCACCGCGACAAGCTCGATCGAGCCGGCTCAGACGGGTTGCTGATCAATGTGTGGGGGGCCGACCACCACGGGTACGTGGCCCGGATGAAGGCGGCCATGGCCGCGCTGGGCTGCGATCCTGCCAGCCTGGAGGTGGTGGTGACCCAGCTGGTGCGACTGGAGCGCGACGGCGAGGAGGTGCGGCTGTCCAAGCGGACCGGCGACCTCATCGAGCTGCGCGATGTGATCGACGAGGTGGGAGCCGACGCCGCCCGGTTCACCTACCTGCTCCAATCCATGGACACCGCCCCCACGTTCGATTTGGCCAAGGCTGCCGCCCAGGTGATGGAGAACCCGGTGTTCTACGTGCAGATGGCTCACGCCAGGGTGTGCTCCATCGCGGCCCGAGCCCAGGCCGATGGGGTGGAGCGCTTGAGCATCGATCAAGTGGACTTGAGCCTGCTGGTCCACGAGCGGGAGCTGGAGATAATGCGCCAGCTCTCCACGCTGGGCGAGGTGATCGCCGCCGCCGCCGAAGAGCGAGCCCCGCATCGGATGACCGCTTGGCTGAGGGACTTCGCCGCCGCGGTCCACAGCTTCTACCACGACTGCTATGTGGTGGGCACCGGCATCGCCCCAGAGCTGACCCAAGCCCGCCTGGTCCTGATCGACGCCGCCCGGGTGGGCTTGGCCGTTGGCCTCGGCACCCTCGGCGTAAGCGCCCCCGAGTCGATGTAGGGGATTGGTCATGTCGGCTCTGCCTCAGCACCTGCTGCCTGACAACGCCTCGGTTGGTGACGACGGGCGACTCTCCATCGCCGGTTGCGACGTGCTTGACCTGGCGGGGGAGTTCGGTACCCCGCTGTTTGTCTACGACGAAGCCCACATGCGGGATCGGTGCCGCCAAGCCCGGGCTGCGTTCGCCGGGTCGGTGGCCTATGCCTCCAAGGCGTTCTTGTGTCTGGCCATGGCCCGTCTGATTCACGAGGAGGGCCTCGATCTGGACGTTGCCACCGGGGGAGAGCTCCATGTGGCTCAAGCCGCCGGAGTGCCCGCAGACCGGTTGGTGATGCACGGCAACAACAAGTCGGCTACCGAGCTCGCGGCCGCGGTCGAAGCCGGGGCGGGCCGCATCGTGGTGGACTCGTTCGACGAGCTCGACCGCTTGGACGCCCTCCACGCCGCCACCGGCACCCGCCCCAGGGTGCTTCTGCGGATCACCCCGGGAGTGGAAGCTCACACCCACGAGTACGTCACCACCGGAGTGGACGACACCAAGTTCGGCTTCACCGCCTCGAACGGGACAGCCGATGCTGCCATCCGCCGGGCCCGGGAATCGGAATCCGTGGAGTTGGTCGGACTGCACGCCCACATCGGCAGCCAAGTTTTCGAGCTGCGCTCCTTCCAGCAGGCCGTTGAGGTGATCGCCGGATTCGCCCAGCCTTACGGCCTGCCCGAGCTGTCGCTGGGCGGCGGCTTGGGCGTGGCCTACGTCGAGGGCGAATCGGCGCCCACTATCGCCGAGTGGGCTGAGGCTATTGCGGAGGCTTGCCAGTCGGTTGGCTTCACCGCTCCAGTGAGCGTGGAGCCCGGCCGGGCCCTAGTGGCGGCCGCCGCGGTCACCCTCTACGAGGTGGGAACCATCAAAGACTTGTCCGGTATTCGCACCTACGTTTCAGTGGACGGCGGCATGAGCGACAACCCCCGCCCGGTGCTGTACGGCAGCGGCTATGAGACGTTCCTGCCTCGAGCCACCAATGGCGACCGTGACAAGACCGTCCGGGTGGTGGGCAAGCACTGCGAGTCGGGCGACCTCTTGGTGCGAGACGGCCGGGTGCCCAGCGACATCTCCGTGGGTGACATCCTCGGCACCCCGGTGACCGGCGCCTACGGCCACTCCATGGGCTCCAACTACAACAAGGTTCCCCGCCCCGCCGTGGTTTTCGCCCGCAACGGTGACGCCCGTCTAGTCGTCCGCCGCGAGACCCACCAAGACCTCCTCCGCAACGACGTTTAGTTAGCTGCCGAGGCCTTACGGCAGGATCTCATGTCCGCCAATTCTCAGCCAGACGATGTGAATCTTGCCTTCGGCGACAGGCTTGCCAAAGGCGAAGGTTGCTCGCCCGCCCGGGGACCAGGTCATCTCCCAGTTATCTAGGGCACCTTTGATCTTCTTGACGCGAAGCCCGGCCCGGAACCAGATGATGTGGCCGGCTTCGATCGCGAGCAGATCGGCCTTGAACGCTCGTAGACGGTCGTTGAATTGAGACTGCTGGGCTGGGGTAAGCCGTCTCAGGTCGCGTAGGAACAAAGAGTTCTCAAAATGAGTGGGCAATTTGTGGTGTTGGGGAGGGTTTACTGGGCTGCGTCGCGGCGGCGCGCTTGCATTGCAGCGATAAAGTCCTCTGTGCTGGCGTGGAAAACGCCCTCTTCCAAATCTGGGGGAGTTCCCTTGCCCATGCTGGCGTAGATGTCTTCAATGGTCATTGCCTCAGACTCGACGTCCTCGTGCTGGACACGGGTTGAAGTGCGCCGGTCCTCTGGGCGGTCAATGGCCATTGCTGACTCTCCTGGGTCTGCTCTTCCCCTGACTCTACCGGGCGGGGAACATCTTGTCGGTCGGTCAGCCATGATGGGCGATCTGGATGATGGTGGGTTGACCGTTTTGGATGAGGTAGCCGCGGCCGGGGATTGATGGGAGGGTGGGGCGGGTGGGGAGTTGGAGGGTGAATAGGTCGCCATCGAGAGGGGTGGGTTGGAGAAGGACACCCGTGCGGGAGAAGCGGATTTCGGCGGTCCAGTGGCCGTAGGCGGTGCGGAGGCGGTCGGCACGGCCGGCGGCCACGATGTGCAGGCCGGAGGGGCTGTTGGCGGCCAGCGATTTGAAGGCGCTGTCGGGGTCGGGGACCGTCTCGGCGTCGTCGATCAGCACCAGGGTCGGGGGATCGGCCCCACCGGTCGGGGCATGCAGTTCTTCTAGGTCGATAGCCACGTGCTGGACGCTGGGGCACCTGGCTAGGGGAGATTCCGCAGGGGCGAGAGCGACCACCCGCGCTCCGGCTTTGGATGCCACATCGGCCAGCAAGGCCAGTGCCCCGGACCGTCCTGACCGGGCTGGTCCCAGAATGAGCGCGTGCTCGCCGGGGTAGAGGGTGAGGCCGGTTGGGGCCAGAGTGTCGTCGCTCAACCCCAGCGGGAGGTACCACGGGGAAGCGTCCAGGCGGGGCTGGTCCAGGCGGGTGGGATCGACGACCGCAGGCAGGCTCTCCACCGGTGGCGGGCCGTCGGACAGGGGGCAGGTCTCGGCGATGGCGGTTGCCGCGGCGGCCAACCCGAGGTCGGGCGCGGCAATCTGGAGTTCGATTCCCGACGGGACGGCGAATCCCCGACCGGGAGGCAAAGTTGCGGGATCATCTACGGCCACGCCCCACTGGCGGTACAGAGCGGGGTCACCCAGGCGGAACACGAATGTTTGGGGTGTGGAGGCCTGGATGGCCCGACTTACCTTGGACAGTTGGTCGGCGGCTGCGGCGAGGAACAGGCCGACAGCCGGGCCCTCGGCCCACACCCTTTCTAAGGAGGCCAGCAAAGCGTGGTCGGCCACGTTGTCCAGGCTCTTGGCCAGGCCGCCCCAGTTGTCGATCAAGGCTAATACCAGCGGAGAGCTAGGTTCCGACGACGTCCGACCCCGGCCCAGCCGTTGGTCGAGCCCGTCTTCCAGCCGCCGGATCAGCCGCCGGATTCGGTCGCGCTCGTCGGGGCCCACCACCGCGCCGCAGTGGGGCAGGGCCATCAGGGGGGCCAGCTGGCCGGAGCCGGAATCAATGGCGTAGAGGTGGCAATCGGCTGGTGAGTAGCGGCTGGCCATAGAGATGCCCAGCGTCCCCAGCGCGGTGGTGGTGCCGCTGCCCGGGTTGCCCGCGAAGAGGACATTGCCCTGATCGGGATCCCACTCCAAGGGGTACTGGGTCTGCTGGTTGGGGTCGTCGGCCAGGGCGAACACAGCGCTCGGGCCAGTCTCGACGGTTAGAGAGTTGAGCGAGACGGTTGTCGGCAGGGGATCGGGCCAGGGCTGTCGGGGCGGAAAGCCGTCCCAGCCGTCCCAGGCGGTGATCGCGGCCTCGGCAAAACGGGTCAGGTCATCGGGGGCCTGATCGCCGGAAGCGGTCTCGACCTCAGAGGTCGGTATGCCGTCGGGAGCGGGGACGACCCGGACACCTCCCTGGGCGGAGGTCACCCCGGTGACCAGGGCGCACTGGAACTCCACCAGCTCGCTCGGGCCGAAGCGGGCGAACGCCCTTCCGGGCCGGTGCCGGCCGATCGCCGCGGCCTCCGGGCTGTCGAGCACGTCGGTCGAGTCGGCGGTGTCCAGCACTCGAAGGGCGATTCGAAGCGCGGTGTTGGTGCGGATGTTGGCGCTTACCGCCCCCGCGGGCCGCTGGGTGGCCAATACCAGGTGCATGCCCAGGCTGCGGCCCCGTTGGGCCACGTTCACCAGGGCGTCCATGAAGCCGGGCAACTCGGCGGCCAGGGCGGCGAACTCGTCGATGATCACCACCAGACGCGCCAGCGGCGGCCAGGGTTCGTCGCGCCTGGTTTGGGCCAGCGACCAGTGATGGGCCAAGTCGGTGGCCCCTCGGTCTCGCAGCACTTGCTCGCGGTGGCGGAGTTCGGCTTCCAAACAGCGCAGGGCTCGTTCTGCCAGCCGGTCGTCAAGATCGGTGACCAACCCCACCACGTGGGGCAGCGAAGCGCAGGCGTCGAATGCGCTGCCGCCCTTGTAGTCCACCAGCATGAAGTTGACCTGTTCAGGGGAATAGGTGGCGGCCAGCGAGGCCACCAGCGTGCGCAGCAATTCGCTTTTGCCCGACCCGGTTGTGCCGCCCACCAGGGCATGGGGGCCGTCGGTGGCCAGGTCGGCGATCAGCGGCCCGTGGCCGTCGGCCCCGATGGGAGCGGCCAGGCTGTCGGCTTGGCGGCCCTCTCGCCAGCGGTCGGCGATCGCCTTCGACAGCGCCGACGAATCAGCCGATGGGTCTGGGCCGCGAATGGTGGGCAAGCCGAGGAGATCGAACAGCGACGAATGGTCGGGAATGCCGGCATCAGCGCCGGGCTGCTCGGGGTCTTCGTAGCGGGCCAAGCCGCGGGCGGTGTCCCGGGCCAGGCTCAAGCTCATCCCGGTGGCCAGCACCGAGCAGAAGGTCTCGCCCGATTGAGACAGATCGACGGTGCCGGAGTGATCGCGGGCTTCGATGACTGCGGTGGCGGTGGCCGGCAGTTGGTCGACGCTGGTGGCCAGCACGATGGCCGAGACCGGCCCGGACGAGCCTTGGAGCAGGGGCCGCAGAGGCGGCGCTCTGCCGGTGGCCAGATTCTCCCCGTCGGCCACCACCAGCAGTTGTGGCCAGTGGCCATCTCCTCGGCGATCCCAGGCCTCGGCCAGCTCTCCGGCGATCTCCGCCGCGGCCGAGCGGTGTTCGGCCATCAGCCGCGGCTGCCCGATGGCGTAGTGGGTGGTATGGGGGAGCCAGGCGGTCCACCCCCAAGCCGGTGCGGTGACCTCATCGGCGGCCACCAGGACGGCCAGATCGACCGGGCCGTGGTGGGCGACCGCTTGGATGACCAAACTGCGGGCCATGGCGATGGTGGCGCTGCGGGGACCCACCAAGCCGAGCAGCTTGCTCGGACCCAGATCCACGGCAATTGGAGAGTCGGGCATCGGGCCGAGCTGATCGAGCACCTCGGTTGCCTCAATGGCGGGTTGCTGTCCGTCGACGGCCAGCTCGGGATCAAAGGGCACAGGGCCATGGGCGGCAACCAGCGACAGGAAGTCGTCGTCGGCGGGTCTTCGCTCCCAGAGCCGAACGCTGGGTTGGCGGATTCGCCGAATCGCCTCGGCGAGATGGGGGTGCAGATCGCGCCGACGGCGGGTTTCCGCCCCGTGGGCAGTCTCGGCTGCTGCTTGGAATTCAGTCAGCGATGCCTGCGATCGGTCTTGGGATCGTCGGCGCTCGGTGCGGTCGCGGCGGCGGTTGTCGAACCAGTTGGCGCCCATCATCAAAGGGCTGAGCAGGGCGAACAGCGCCATGTAGGGGCTGTAGAGCACAGCCATCAACAAGCCGATCAGCAGCGGTCCGGCCAGTGCAGCCCACCCGAATGAAAACGATCGGGACGACCGCCGCGGTTCGGTGGCGGGGGTTGGGAGTGGTTCGGGCTGCGGAGGAGGCAGTGGCCGGGGAGGGCGGTTGAAGGCGATCCTCCCAGAGGCGGTGCGCCCGACGATGGCGGCCAAGCGGGTCGGGCGGTCGTCGGGGGCGTTTGAGACTTGGATCAACGCACCGCTCAACCTCAGCGGCGCGGAGTGCTCCAAAGCGGTCGGCTCGTTGTCGCCCACAACGGCGAAAAACCGTCCGTCTTGCCCCTCCAAATGGGCATGGCGGGGTCGCAATCCGACGTGAAGCAAGGTGACATCGGCGTCGGGGGAGCGGCCAAGGCTCAACCCCTCGGTGGTCAGCGGGCGGCGGACGCCGGCGCACAGCCCTCCCACCACCTCCAGAGCCCACCCCGGCTGGTCGGGTGACGGGCCGGGGCGGACGCCCACTCGGATGCCATCGGCTACCCCGGCCTCGTCGAGCCGGCGGTCGGAGTCCACCCACTGGTCTTCAACCCACAACCCGGCTACCGGAGGGGGCAAACCCAGGATCTCGGCCAGCTCCCCGACGTGGGCCACCAGACCGCCGTCGATGCTCACCTCACGGGCACCGTCCGGTCCGTCGTAGAGAAGGCGCACAGAGCGAGGAGACGGTGCGGCCTGGTTGCGGGCTCAGATCTGGGCGAAGGCGATCGGCATCGTCAGACTGAGTCGAGAGCCGCGATGGTGTTCTGGCGCTCGAGGCCTATCGCGGTAGCCAGCTCGGTGAGCGCCTCTTGGAGCTGGCCTAGCGAGGGCGACCATTGCTCGTGCCACGTTCCCCGGAACCGCTCAGAGCGGCTGCCCGTCCACGTGGTTCCCTCCAGGGTGGCGGTGAGGCGGGTGCGGAGGTCTTCCACCTGGCCGGCAAAGGCGGTGAATTGCTGCTGGAGATGGTCCATCTCCTCGGTGTTCATGGTGAGTACAGACATGGCGGGGCCTTTCGGTCGGCTGATCCCTCGGGCAGATCAGGCGGGACCCCCTTGATAGCCTCTTGAAATGGAAATATCAAGAAATATACTGAAAAAGCTTATTTAGCCATATATTCGTCGAGGGCGGTCTTCACCCACGACAGATCATCGGAGGCGACCCGGCTGCGGGTCAGGTTCGGATCGATGCCGTATACCCGGGCCGCGTTCAGCCCGAGGATCTTCTCCTTGATGCGGCCGGTGAGTTCCGGATAGCCGTGGCGTTGGCGCAGCTCCTCGGGTATCTGAAAGGCCCGAAAGGCGTCAATGAGGGGCTGCGGCGATCCGTACCAAATCGAGTCGCTGCCCCACAGCACGTTGTCTTCGCCGACCGCATTGAGCAGCTTGCCGATCACGTGGGCTGCCTCCCGAGGCCGACGCGCCAGCACATACCAGGTGCTTCCCAGCTCGGCGAAGACATTGCCGCCAGGTCTGATTCCGGCTTCGTCCAGGCTCTTGATCAGCCGGTCGGTGCCGACAGGGGCCTGGTGGTCATAAGGACCTTCTTCTTCATCGCCGACCGGTGTCTCATATCCAGAGTGGTAGACGAGGAAGTCGATGTCGGGATAGCTGGCCGCGGCCGGGCCGATGTCGGCTGGCGACCCGGCGGGAGCCAGGGCGCTTATTCCCTTGTGGGCACAGACGATGCCCACTCCCAGCTCGCGGCTCCTCTCCAAGAACGGCAGTCCGCACTCTTCGTCGTCGAGTCGCCATCCCGGCTGATCCCCCCACCCTGCGATGGTGTAGACCTTCCATCCCGCAGGGCTGTTGTGCTCTTTCAACGCTTCGAGCCGATCCAGCTCCTCTGGTGCGTTGGGGTGGACGATCGAGTGGTTGATCAGCCGGCCGGTGCCCGCCAGGCGATCAATCAGCTCGCGGGTTGCGGTGATTTCGGGGTTGGTGAGAATGGTGTGGCCATCGTCTCCGGGAGTGCAGGTGAGCACTGCGGCCGCGGTCTCGCTCTCCAGGAAGATGTGACGCAGGTAGCTGCCGAGATCGAGATGGATTGCCGGATCCAGCCCCTGCCAACGATCGGGGGCCACGTCGCGAATGAACCCCATGATTCCGTCGACGCCGGGGGCTCCGGCCCGATGGCGGGCGATGTAGTGCGTTTGAACATCGATCACCAGCTCGTTGCTGCCGAACGCTGCGTCGGCGGCTTCCGGGTCGGTCTCGGCTTGCGGGTCGACCGCGTAGTACCCCCCGCCCCAGGCCTTGTCTATGGCCCTCAGCGCGGTGGCCGTCCCCCGTCGGCTTGCCGCGTACTGGTACTGGCGGGGAAACGTGTCGCCCGCGGCCTCTGCCCGTTCCACGGCCTTTCCCACTGCCCACAGGTCTCGCTTCGACCACGCCAAGGGTCGGTACTCGTCGCTGCTGCGATGCTGAAGGAGCACCGGGATGGGCAGGGGTCTGGCAGGCGAGATAGCTATTGAAAGTAGCTTGCTTGCAGCTCGAGTTCACGAGCTTCTTCCCGCAGCGCGGCCTCGGCAGCCTGCTCGACTCTGGCCGCGTCGGCGTGCAGTTCGTCGGCCCGGGCTTGGAGCCGGCGGGCCACTTGTTCGATCTCGTAACGCAGCCGAACCAGATGGGTGTGCCGGTGCCGGAGCCGGAGGCGGCTGGCGTCGGCGGCAGCCGAAAGCCATACCGCGGGTTCATGGCGGGCCACTGGCCTGTCGAGCACTTGGTCCAGCCCGTACCAGATCCGGTCGACGTCGACTCGAACCCGCTCGCACGACGCGGCCTGCCGACGCAGGTCAGCAGCTATGGAGAACAGCTCGTAGGACGACATATCGCACTTAAAATATATAGTTTAGATAGAAAATCAATGAAAACTCTCAAATGGGGGAAATCTTGCCGGTTGGGCCAGGCTCAGCCGGTACGGTGGAGATGGTGAGCGAATCTTCCAAGACGCGAATCGGCGTGGGCGTTCTGGGCTGTGGAAACGTTGGCTCGGCATTGATCGGACTGCTCGAGGAGCAGCGGTCGGCGATCGCGGAGCGCACCGGCATGGAGCTGGACGTGGTGCGGGTGGCGGTGCGCAGCGCCTCGCGCGACCGAGATGTGGTCTTGGCCGATGGGGTGCTGACCACCGACGCCGCCTCGGTGGTGAACGATCCCGAAGTGGACGTGGTGGTGGAGTTGATCGGAGGCATCGAGCCGGCCCGAGAGCTCCTGGCTGCCGCGCTCAAGCTGGGCAAGCCGGTGGTCACCGGCAACAAGGAGCTGCTGGCCAACTATGGCGCCGAGCTGTACGCCGCCGCCGACGCCGCCGGAGTCGACCTGCTGTTCGAAGCCGCCGTCGGTGGGGGGATACCCCTGATCCGCCCGCTGCGGGAGTCATTGGCCGCAGAGCCGGTCCGCCGGGTGATGGGCATCGTCAACGGCACCACCAACTACATCCTGAGCCAGATGACCGAGCACGGCACCAGCTATCACGACGCGTTGGCCGACGCTCAGTCGCTGGGCTTCGCCGAGCGGGACCCGACCGCTGACGTGGAGGGGTTCGACGCCGCGGCCAAGGCATCCATCATTGCCACGGTGGCTTTCGGCGCCCGAGTGCTGGCCGGAAGCGTTCACCGAGAGGGCATCTCCGGCATCAGCGCCGCCGACATCGCCCACGCCCAGCGGTTGGGGTATGTGGTCAAGCTGCTGGCCATTGCCGAGCAGGTGGGCCAGGTCGAGGGCAAGCCCGAGCTGGCCGTGCGGGTCCATCCGGCGATGGTGCCGCTCGATCATCCGCTGGCCTCGGTTCGGGACTCCTTCAATGCGGTGTTCGTGGAAGGCGATGCGGTGGGAGAACTGATGCTCTACGGCCGGGGCGCAGGCGGACGGCCAACGGCCAGTGCCGTGCTAGGCGACCTCATTGACGCGGCCGGCAACCGCTGCCGGGGAACCTGGACTCCGATCGGCGACTTGGGAGAGGCAGTGATCTGCTCCATCGACGACTTGGAGTCGGAGTACTACATCATCATGGAGGTGCTCGACCGGCCGGGCGTGCTGGCCGCGGTGGCCGGGGTGTTCGGGCGCCACGGGGTGAGCATCCGCTCCATGGAGCAGGAGGGCTTGGGCGACCAGGCTCGACTGGTGTTCATCACCCATCAGGCGACCGAGCGCGATGTGCAGGCCACACTGGGCGACCTTCGGGAGCTGGATGCGGTGCGGGGCGTGCCCGCCCTCCTGCGGGTCGTCAGCCAGTGAGCGTGAAGTACATCAGCACCCGGGGCCGGGCCCCGGTGTTGGACTTCGGCGACGTCTTGTTGGCCGGGCTGGCCGCCGATGGGGGGCTGTACGTGCCCGACCGGTGGCCGGAATTGTCGCCCGAAGCGCTAAGCGGCAACCCCGGCCGGGGAGACTACGCCGATCTGGCCGCTGAGGTGATGTGGCCGTTCGTGGACGGGGCCTATCCCCGCGCTCGGTTCGACGAGTTGGTGCGGGACGCCTACGAGGGGTTCAACCATTCCGAAGTCGTGCCGATGGTGGAGTTGGGCGACGGGCTGTGGCTCATGGAGCTGTTCCACGGTCCGACGCTGGCCTTCAAGGACATCGCCCTCCAGCTCGTAGGGCGCCTGTTCGACGAGGAACTGGCCCGGCGGGGCGAGCGGGTGACCATCGTGGGGGCCACCTCAGGCGATACCGGATCGGCGGCCATTGAGGCGGTGCGCGACCGGGAGAACATCGAGATCGTGTTCTTGCACCCCCACGGTCGGATCTCGGAAGTGCAGCGGCGGCAAATGACCACCGTGGACAGCGCCAACGTCCACTGCGTGGCCATCGAGGGAACGTTCGACGACTGCCAAGACCTGGTGAAGGCCATGTTCTCCGACGCCGCCTTCCGAGCCGAGCACCGGCTGTCGGCGGCCAACTCCATCAACTGGGCCCGAGTCATGGCCCAGACCGTGTACTACGTGGCCGCCGTTACCCGGTACGGCTTGGAACGGGTGTCGTTCTCAGTGCCCACCGGCAACTTCGGAAACGTGCTGGCCGGACACGTCGCCCGCCAAATGGGCCTGCCCGTGCACCGGTTTGTGGTGGCCAGCAACCGCAACGACATCCTGACCCAGTTCTTCACCACCGGGTCGATGGCCATCTCCGAAGTGCGCCCGACGATGTCGCCGAGCATGGACATCCAGGTGTCGTCCAACCTCGAGCGGTTGCTATTCGAGCTCCACGACCGTGACGGAATCCGCACCGCTGAGATGCTGGAAGACTTTCGGGCCACCGGCGAAATGCGCATCGACGCCCACATCTCCTCTGAGTTGAACCGGAGCTGGTCGGGAGTCCGAGTGGACGAAGACGAGACCACCTCCACGATGGCCGAGTTCTACCGGGCCACCGGCATGATCATCGACCCCCATACTGCGGTGGGACTGGCTGCCGCCCAGCGCTCCAAGCACGACTTCGGCGGGGCCACGGTGGTGCTGGCCACCGCTCACCCGGCCAAGTTCGGCGACGCGGTGGAGGCGGCCATCGGGATCCAGCCGCCACTGCCGCCGGCCCTGGCCGAGCTGGCCGATCGGCCCGAGCGGTGCCAGCTTCTGCCCAACGACTTGGCGGCGGTGAAGGCCCACGTTGCCCGATGCTCGGGTCAGGGCTCCGGATAGCGGCCAGACCAAGGTGATCTGGCAGAATCGGGCATCGTGAAGTACATGGTGTGCATTCCCGACGGGTGTGCCGATTTGCCGGTGCCCGAGCTCGACGGGGCCACGCCATTAGAGGCGGCGCACACCCCGGTGCTTGATGCCCTGGCCGCCCGAGGACAGGTGGGATTAGCCCAGGTCATCCCCCCGGGAATGCCGCCGGGCAGCGACGTGGGGAACATGTCCATCTTCGGGTACGACCCCACCCGCTACCACACGGGACGCTCGCCAATTGAGGCCGCCGCAATGGGCCTCACTCTCTCTTCCGAACAGGTGGCCTACCGCTGCAATCTGGTCACGGTCACCGACGACGGCATCATGGCCGACTTCTCCGGCGGCCACCCCGACTCCGACCGGGCCGCCGAGGTCATCGCGGCCCTGGACGCGGAGCTAGGGGGTGAGGTCCGCTTCCACGCCGGCGTTCAGTACCGCCACACGATGATCGCCCCGGCCGAGTGGGCCGACGCAGAGTGCACGCCGCCCCATGAGCTCTCCGACCAGCCGGTGGTCGGCCCCCAGGGTCCGGCCGGCCCCAAGCTGGCCGCGTTGGAGGAGGCCTCCCGGTCGATAGTGCCCCGATTCGGATTGAAGGCCAACCGGATCTGGCTGTGGGGACAGGGCTTCCAGCCGGAGATGCCCTCTTTCCGCGAGATGCACGGGGTGGAAGCCGGGATGGTCAGCGCGGTCGACTTGGTACGGGGGATCGGAGCGCTCACCGGCATGACGGTGGCCGATGTGCCCGGCGCCACGGCCTGGTACGACACCAACTACGAGGGCAAGCGGGATGCGGCTCTGGCCGGATTGGCCGACGGCGCCGACCTGTACGTGATTCACGTGGAAGCCAGCGACGAGGCTGGCCACGAGGGCAACGTGGCGGAGAAGGTCAGATGCTTGGAGAACTGGGATCAGCGCATCCTGGCCGGGCTGGTGGATGGCCTCGACCGAATGGGTCCCTGGCGGCTGCTATTGCTGCCCGACCACGCCACGCCGCTTACGACGCGGAGCCACATCGACGACCCGGTTCCCTACCTGCTGGTGGACTCGGAGGTCGACGGCCCCGGTGGTGTCTACACCGAGCGGGGCGCGGCCTCGGGTGATGTGGTTCCCGGCCACCATCTCATGGCGAAGCTGATTTCGTAGCGCCCAAAACGCCTGGAATGTTGCCAGTAGAGGCGGATTGCGGTATTCTTCCCGGCGTTGGGACTGCGGTTTCGCTAGCAGTCCTACGGGAAGCCTTCTGACCACTCGGTCGATTTCGACATTCCTTTTTGTCGGCGTCCCGGTGGTTAATGGCTGCTTAATTCATGCTGCCCGCACTCGCGGATGGCGTGCCGAACAAAACCAAGTGCTCCTACAGTCGTGGCACTTCATGGGAGAAACGAGTGCCCTCCTGTTGTTGCACATCAAGGGAGAAATGTGAGCGTAGAGACCACTGAGCTGTCTCGGTCGAAACTTCAGCGCAAAGACCGGGCGCAGCTTCAGATCATCGCAAGGGCCATGGGTGGGCGCCCTGACGCCAAAGCCCGCAAAGCAGACATCGTGGACATGATCCTCGAGCTTGCCGGCATCGGTGCCGACGGCGACGGCCAGGCCGCAGCCGATTCCGCCGGCAACGGGGCTGCGCCCTCTCAAGCTGAAACTACCGAGGATTCCAAGGACCAGAGCGAAGAGGCCGCTTCCGAGCCCGAGCCAGCCGAGGTCCAGCAGACCGATGAAGCTGAGACGCAGCAGGATGCACCGGCCGAGGAAGCGGGCGATGACGAGACAACCAATCGCGGCCGCTCTGATCAAGACCGCCCCCGCCAGGACCGAGACCGCCAAGACCGCTCCCGCCAGGACGGAGACCGCCAAGACCGCCCTCGCCAGGACCGAGATCGCCAGGACCGGGATCGCCAGGATGGGGATCGCCAGGACCGCTCCCGCCAACAGGAAGACCAGCCCGAGATCGGCAACCGTCGCCGTCGGCGCAGGGGCCGCAATGATAGGGACCGGCCTGAGGAACCCTGGGAAGGCGACCCCATCGCAATCTCGGGCCATCTGGACTTGAGAGACGACGGCTACGGCTTCTTGCGGATAAAGGGGTTCCAACCCAGCAAGGAAGATGCCTACGTGTCGGTCAAGCAGGTCCGCCAGTTCGGGCTCCGCAAGGGCGACTTCTTGACTGGCGGCTGCCGTCCTGCCACTCGCAACGAGAAGAACCCGGCTCTCTTGCACATCGACAGCGTCAACGGACAGCCGCCCGAGTCGGGCAAGCAGCGCCCCAAGTTCGAGGACCTGACCCCGCTGTTCCCCGATGAGCAGCTCCGGCTGGAGCGCGATGACGACCCGGCCAACATGACCTGTCGGATCATCGACCTGCTGTCGCCCATCGGCAAGGGCCAGCGCGGCCTGATCGTGTCTCCCCCCAAAGCGGGCAAGACCACGATCATGAAGGAGATCGCCCGGTCGATCGAGCTGAACAACCCCGAAGTCCACCTGCTGGTGCTGCTGGTGGACGAGCGGCCGGAAGAGGTCACCGACATGCGCCGTTGGCTGCTGCGGGGCGAGGTGGCAGCGTCCACCTTCGACCGCCCGGCCGACGAGCACACCCATGTGGCGGAGATGACCATCGAGCGGGCCAAGCGCATGGTGGAGCGAGGCGAGGATGTGGTGATCATCCTCGACGGCATCACCCGTCTGTCGAGGGCCTACAACCTTGCCGCGCCGGCTACGGGGCGCATCATGTCCGGCGGTATCGACACCGGCGCCCTGTATCCGCCCAAGAAGTTCTTCGGCGCGGCCCGCAACGTGGAGGAGGGCGGCTCGCTCACCATCCTGGCCACCGCGCTGGTGGAAACCGGATCCCGCATGGACGAGGTCATCTTCGAGGAGTTCAAGGGCACCGGCAACATGGAGCTGCGCTTGGACCGGCACATTGCCGAGCGGCGCATCTACCCGGCCATCAACGTGGACGCCTCGTCTACTCGCCACGAGGAGCTGCTGTTCGAGCGCCGTCAGCTTCAGCAGGTGTGGAAGCTGCGTCGAGTGCTCAACGGCCTCTCCAGCGATGGGAACGGGGGCGGCGCGGCCGGCTTGGAGTTGTTGATGGATCGCCTGCGGACGTTCCCCAACAACGCCGCATTCCTCGAGGAAGTGGCGAAGGGCCCCGCCGGGGTGTGAGGCTAGGAGCAACATGAAGCCCGAAATCCATCCCGAGTACCGCCTGGTGGTGTTCCAGGACACCTCCGCGGGCACGTCTTTTCTCACCCGGTCCACCATCGAGACCAACGAGACCGTGGTGTGGGAGGACGGCAACGAATATCCCCTGGCCAAGGTGGGGATTTCCAGCGCCAGTCACCCGTTTTTCACCGGCCAGATGACCATCGTGGACACTGCTGGACGGGTGGAGCGCTTCGAGCGCCGCTACGGCCAGCGCAAGCGCTCGTCCAACTAGAGCTGACCCCGCACGACTTCGTTTTCCATTCCCGCTGACAACTCGGGCCCCGGGTAGCTTGGAAGCATGGAGGAGAACGCCGCCTATGAGGAGATCGAGGCGGAATTCGTCGCGCTCGAAGCGCGGCTGGCCGACCCCGAGTTGCTGGCTGATCGGGACGCCTATACCGCCGCGGCCCGGCGCTTCAAGGAATTGGAGGCCAAGGCCGTCCGCATCCGGGAGCTGCGGGGTTATCGGGAGGACATTGAGACGGCCACCGAAATGCTGGCCGAGGCGGATGCCGCCGAACAGGGGCTGCTGGAAGCGGAGATCGAGACCGCGACCGCCGCGGCCAGCGGGCTGGAGGCCGAACTGGCCGAATTGTTGGCGCCAAAGGATCCCAACGACGGCAAGAACGTGATCGTGGAGATCAAGGGCGCTGAGGGGGGAGAGGAGGCCAACCTTTTCGCCCGCGATCTGTTCGACATGTATTCGGCTTTCGCCGGCCAGCAGCGCTGGAAGTTGGAGATGATGAATGCCCAGGGCTCCGACATGGGGGGCTATACCGATGTGGTTTTCATGCTGCGGGGCGATGACGTGTGGCGCAAGATGAAGTACGAAGGCGGACCGCACCGGGTGCAGCGGGTGCCGGTCACCGAGTCGCAGGGACGGGTGCACACCTCGTCGGCCACCGTGTCGGTGCTGCCCGAGGCCGAAGAAGTAGAGGTCCACATCGACGAGAAGGATCTCCAGGTCGACGTCTACCGGTCGTCAGGGCCGGGGGGCCAGTCGGTGAACACCACCGACTCCGCCGTTCGAATCACCCACATGCCCACCGGGCTGGTGGTGTCGATGCAAGACGAGAAGAGCCAGCTCCAGAACCGCAACAAGGCGATGGCCGTTCTGCGGGCCCGCCTGCTCCAGGCCGAGCAACAGCGCCGCCAAGACGAGCTCTCCGAACAGCGCCGCGACCAGGTGGGCGGCGGAGGCCGGTCGGAGAAGATCCGCACCTACAACTTCAAGGAGAACCGGGTCTCCGACCACCGCATCGGCCTGACCCTGTACAAGCTCGACCGCATCTTGGCCGGCGACTTGGACGAGGTGGTGGACGCCCTGGCCGAGGCCGAGCGCCAGGAAAACTTGGTGGGGTCGTGAGCTTGACGGCCCCGCGGGCTGTCTGGGGCGATGTGGCCAAAGACGCCGCCCGTCGCCTGGGGGACGCGGGCATATCAGATGCGAGGGAGCAGGCCCGCCGACTGGTGGAGCAGGCGTCGGGGTACGAGGGCGGCGAGTACTTCGTCGGCCTGACCAAGGTGCCTGCCCAGCGTCAGATGGCCTACCTGGACTCGATGCTGGCTCGCCGGCTGGCCGGGGAGCCGCTGCAGTACGTGCTGGGCCGCTGGGGGTTTCGGGGATTGGACCTGATGGTGACCCCGGCAGTGCTCATTCCGCGCCCGGAGACCGAGACCTTGGCCGGGTTGGCGGTTGCCGAGTTGGCCCGCCGCAACCCGCCCGGTGGCCTGGCGGTGGACTTGGGTACGGGCAGCGGGGCGGTGGGCTTGGCAGTGGCGGCGGAGTGCGAGACGGCCCGAGTAGAGCTGACCGATGTGTCGGTTGAGGCGCTGGCCGTGGCCCAGGCCAACTTGGCCGGATTGGGCCGGGCCGCGGTGCGGGTATCGGCCCATTTGGGATCGTGGTTCGAAGCCCTGCCCGAGTCTCTGATCGGGACGGTTGATGTGGTGGTGTGCAACCCGCCGTACGTGTGCGACCACGAAGAGCTGCCCTCAGAAGTGGCCGAATGGGAGCCGACGATGGCCTTGCGGGGCGGTCCCGACGGGCTGGATGCTGTTCGCCGAATTCTGGCCGACGCTCCCCGTTGGCTGAGCCCGGGGGGCTCGATGCTGCTGGAGCTGGCACCCGACCAAATGGACGCCGCCGCGGCCATCGCCCGAGCCGGCGGGCTGGCCGTCGAGGCGGTGCACCCTGATCTGGCCGGGCGGGACCGGGTGCTGCAATGCCGAGGCCGTTGAGCATGGAAGGCCCAGCCGAGCTGGTGGAGATGGCCGCGGCCGAGTTGCAGGCGGGACGGGCGGTGATCATTCCCACCGACACGGTGTATGGACTGGCCGCCCTGCCCGATAACGTGGACCTGCTGTTCGAGCTCAAACAGCGCCCCGCCGACAAAGCGGTGGCCATCTTGGTGGCCCGCCCTACCGATGCCGAAGAGCTATTCGACCCGCTGCCTGCCACCCGGCGGCTCATGGAAGAGTGCTGGCCGGGGGCCCTCACCATCGTTCAAGACGGCCGCGGCGTGCGCTGTCCCGACCACCTGCTAGTGCAGGCCCTGGCTGCGGCGGTCGGGCCCATCGCCACTACCAGTGCAAATCTGAGCGGACAGCCCACCCCCCACACCGCGGCGGAAGCGGCCGCCTCATTTCCCACCGTGCAGTTGGTTATCGACGGCGGTTTGTGCCAAGCCCCTGCATCCACCGTCGTCGAGGTGACCGAAGACAGGGTCTCAGTCCTTCGCCAAGGGGACGTGGTTGTTGAGGGGATGGCGGATTGACCCGGTCCGAGAGCGCCGCCTCGCGAGGTCGCAAGACCAACTTGGCCTTGATGATCACGCTGACATTGGCCTTGATAACCGGTGGTGCCTCCTTTTTGCTCGGGAGTTCTTCCACGGCGTGGCTTGTGACCTTGCACGGCGTGCTCGGATTCGTCGTTTTGGTTCTGGCCCGCCCAAAGTCGCCGGTTGTGCAACGCGGCCTCAGTCGCCGTCGTCCCAATCGCTTTGCCTCTATTGCGCTGGCCACCGTGGTCGCCGGTGCGCTGATCACCGGGGTGATCCACACGCTCGACGTCTGGGAGCCGTTCGGGGTGTGGTCGCCCATCGGCCTGCACGTGATCTTCGCCATCGGCGCCGTGCCGCTGGCGATGCTGCACGTTGTGACCCGCCCTCAGCGGGTCCGCCCGATAGACCTCTCCCGACGCACATGGCTTCAAGCGCTGGGAGTGGCCGGGATCGCTTTTGGGCTTCGTTCGGTCTTTGATCGATGGGTTGCGGCCGACCGGCGCTTCACCGGCTCCCATGAAGTGGGCTCGGGCCAGCCTCGGCAGATGCCGGTGGTGCAATGGTTCAACGACTCGCCTCCTCGCATCGACCCCGCCGACTGGGTGCTCCGCGTGCGGGGATCGGTCGAGCGAGACGTGGACTATGAGGAGCTTGTTGCCCACACCACGACCAAGGAGGCAACGCTGGACTGCACCAACGGGTGGTACAGCACGCAGGACTGGACCGGGGTCATGGTGTCGGAGCTCCTCGGTCCGGGTGCCAGGGGCCGCAGTCTGGAGGTTCGCTCGGCCACCGGCTACACCCGCCGCTTTCCCCTCGGCGACGTCGACAAGATGATGTTGGCCCATCAGCTGGGCGGGAAGCCGCTGTCGCGTGGTCACGGGGCTCCGGCCCGCCTGGTGGCCCCTGGGCGGCGGGGGCTCTGGTGGGTGAAGTGGGTGACCGAGATCAGAACCAGCGACCGCCCCTGGTGGTTGCAATCGCCGATCTCCTTCACCTAGGAGTTGGGAGATCGCAGTAAAGAGTCATCAAACAGGCAGCGGGCTGGGTAGATTGGCCCCTATGGCGCGTATCGCCGCCGGGGCCGACCACGCTGGAGTGCAGTTGAAGGATGCGCTGGTGGCCCATTTGCGGGAGTTGGGCCACGAGGTGATCGACTGCGGAACCCACGGCCCCGATCGGGTTGACTATCCCGATTTCGGGGAGGCCGTGGCCCGCAAGGTGGCCTCCGGCGAGGCGGAGATGGGGCTGTGCGTGTGCGGCACCGGCATAGGGATCTCAATGGCGGCCAACAAGGTGCCCGGCGTGCGGGCGGCAACGGTCCACGACGTGACCTCGGCCCGGCTGACCCGGGAGCACAACGACGCCAACGTCATCTGCCTGGGCGAGCGGCTGGTCGGCCCCGAGCTGGCCAAAGACGCGCTGGATGCCTTCTTGGAGGCGTCATTCGAGGAGGGCCGTCATGTGCCCCGGGTAGCCAAGATCGATGCCCTATTGCCCAATGAAGAGGTAGCCCCGTGATCTGGCCGGATAGCAGCAACGACCCGGTGTTCGACATGGTCCGCCGGGAGGTGGAGCGCCAGAACACCACTGTGCAGCTCATCGCCTCGGAGAACTTCGCCTCGCCCGCGGTGCTCAGCGCCACCGGATCGGTGCTCACCAACAAGTACAGCGAGGGGTATCCCGGTCGCCGCTACTACGGCGGCAACATGGTGATCGACGAGGTTGAGTCCATCGCCCGGGAGCGGGCCACCGCCCTGTTCGGCGCCGACCACGCCAATGTGCAGCCCCATTCAGGGGCCAACGCTAACCTGGCGGCCTATTTGGCGGTGCTGGAGGCGGGGGACACCGTGCTGGGCATGAGCCTGGACCACGGCGGTCACCTCACCCACGGCTCACCGGTGAACATCAGCGGGCGCACCTACCGGTTCGTGGCCTACGGCGTGACCCCCAGCGATGAGCGCATCGACTACGACCAGATACGGGATCTGGCCCTCGAGCACCAGCCCAAGCTCATCGTCGCCGGCGCCACCGCCTATCCCCGCATCATCGATCCGGCGCCGTTCCGCGCCATCGCCGACGAGGTGGGCGCCCTGTTCATGTTCGACGCGGCCCACATCGCCGGGCTGATCGCCGGGGGCATGCACCCCAACCCGGTGCCCCACTCCGACATCGTCACCTTCACCACCCACAAGACGCTGCGCGGCCCCCGGGGCGGGGCCATCCTGTGTACCCAGGATCTGGCCCCGGCGATAGACAAGGCTCTGTTCCCCGGCCTTCAGGGCGGCCCCCTGGAGCATGTGATCGCGGCCAAGGCGGTGGCTTTCGGCGAGGCCGCAACGTCGGAATTCGCCGACTATGCCGCCCGAATCGTGGAGAACAGCGGCGCGCTGGCCAAAGGCCTCGCTGAGGAGGGGTTCCGCATGGTGTCGGGCGGTAGCGACAACCACCTGTTGCTGGTGGATCTGCGGACCTTTGACGAGGACCTAACCGGCAAGGTGGCCCAAGAGGTGCTCGACCGGGCGGGCATCACCCTCAACAAGAACACCGTGCCCGATGATCCTCGCTCCCCGTTTGTGGCCAGCGGGGTGCGGATCGGCACTCCGGCCACCACCACCCAGGGCATGGGAACGGTGGAGATGGGCCTTATCGCAGACATGATCGGCCGCACCTTGCGCCAGCGCGACGACGAAGGCACCGTCGCCGAGGTCCGATCTGAGGTTGCCGACCTCTGCGGACGGTTCACCCCCTATTCCCTGGCCGGATAGGCGCGGAACAGGGCGCCTCCGAACGCCATGGCCCCCGGTATTGACAGCTATCTGGTCGTCTTCGCCGTAGCCGCGGGGGTCACCTTTGTGACCACGCCGGTGCTGCGGCGGTTGAGCGAGCGCTGGGGCTTGATGGTGGAACCCGATGCCCGCCGTGTCCACGAGCGCTCCACGGCCGTGCTGGGCGGTGTGGCCATGTTCATCGGTTTTCTGTCGGCCATGGGAGTGGCCTGGCTGCTGGGAGACTTCGACGTGGTGTTCGCCACCGCTTCAGAACCGGTGGGAATTGTGATCGCCGCACTGGTGATGATCGTGTTCGGCACCTACGACGATGTCAAAGAGATGTCGGCACCGGCCAAGGTGGCCTCCATGGTGCTGGCCGGCAGCGTCCTGTCGTTTGCCGGAGTGACCGTGCTGAACCTGCGGCTGCCAGTGCTGGACGCGCTGATCCTGTCCCAGGACCTGGCCTTTGTGGTCACGGTGCTGTGGCTGGTGGCCATCGCCAATGCCATCAACCTGATCGACGGCCTCGACGGTCTGGCCGCGGGCATCGTGGCCATAGCCGGGCTCACTTTCTTCGTGTACTCCATCAAGCTCACCGATGAAGAGGTGCTGTTGCCCAACAACATCGGGCCGCTAGTGGCGATCATCGCCGCCGGGGTGGCGGTGGGCTTTCTGCCCCAGAACTTCCACCGGGCCCGCATCTTCATGGGCGACGGCGGGGCGCTGTTTCTGGGCACGCTGCTGGCCGCCTCCACGGTCTCGGTGGGTGGTCGCAGCAGCGAGCCGTTCGCGGGCCAGACTTATTTTCTGTTCGCCCCCATGCTCATCCCGCTCATCATCCTGGCCGTGCCGGTGGTGGACGTGCTGTGGGCCGTGCTGCGGAGGACCCGGGCCCGCACCAGCATCACCACCCCCGACAAGGAGCATCTGCACCATCGGCTGATGAGCCTGGGCCACGGTCATCGCCGCAGCGTGTTGATCCTCTGGCTGTTCACCGCCTTGATGTCCACCCTGGTGCTGTATCCCACCTACACCGGGGAGGGGGAGGTGATCATGGTCCCGGCCGCCGCAGTGCTGGTGCTGGTGCTCTACACCGTTTTCCACCCCATCCTGCGCCGCCGCACCCCCTGAATTGATTTCTTGCTGGGCCGGTCTGATGATTTGGCCCGGTAGCCTGGTACGCGAAACCATTTTGGCGAGGCCAATCCGCTTGCCATAGGGGCCCAATCCGTGCCAACTGCAATGACGCAGAATCGCCAGCTACACGACCGCCAGAGCGCGGGAGACGCCCTCTCCATCGCCTTCGAGTTGGTGGCCACCCCGGCGGTGTTCGCCTTCTTCGGCTGGCTCATCGACGGCGCGCTGGGAACAAGGCCGTTGTTCACATTGGTGCTCTGCCTATTGACTGCGGCTTATGCCGGATGGAAGGCGTTTCGAACTTACAGCGATCGCATGGAGGCCCACGATCGCAACCTGCCCAGCCGCCGAGCTGAATCGACTTCGGAGGGTGGCGATGGCTGAGCAAGCTGCCCAGCAACCGGCGATGGGCGAGGAGGCGCCGGAGCGAGCAATAGCTATCGACATGGTTCGCCGAGGCCTGATCGGCGGTCCGGTGCTGGTGGGGGTGTGCGCCGGGGTATGGGGGCTCGACGGTCTGTGGTCGAGCGGCTACGCCCTCGGGCTGGTCCTGGTCCACTTCTGGCTGGCTGCCTCGTTCATCACCTGGTCGGTGCGGATTTCTCCCACCATGTTGATGGCCGGGGTAATGGGCGGGTACTTCATCCGCCTGGGGATTCTCATCGGGGCCTACTTCCTGGTGCGCAATACCGGATGGTTTGAAACGCTGCCGTTTGCCATCACACTGTTCGTGGCCTATAGCGTTCTGCTCGTTTGGGAGACCCGGTATGTCTCCCTATCCCTCGCTCACCCTGGCTTGAAGCCGCAAGGAGCCCGTTCGTGAACATCTTCGCCTTGGACTTCCCCCCGGTATCGCATCTGTTCCAGTGGCCCGACATCTTGTTCGCCGGCAACGACTACATCGGCCTCAACAAGACCGGGTTGATCTATATCGCTGCGCTGCTGCTGACCGCCGGGCTGTTTTGGGCGGCGGGCCGGCGCCGGTCGCTGGTGCCCACCGGGGCGCAGACTGTGGCCGAGGCGGGCATAGAGTTTGTCGAGAACAGCATCATCATGCAGACCATCGGCCCCGACGGTCGCCGGTATCTGCCCTTCTTGACCACGCTGTTCTTCTTCGTCTTCTTCAGCAACATCTTCGAGGTCATCCCCTTCATCCAGTTCCCGGCCAACTCCCGCATGGCCATCCCGCTGGCTCTCGCCTTGGTGGTGTGGGCCATCTACCACGTGGTGGGCATCCGGGCCCAGGGCTTCTACCAATACTTCAAGGGGGCACTGTTCCCTCCAGGAGTGCCCAAGGCGCTCTACGTCTTGGTGACTCCTATCGAACTGCTCCAGATTCTGCTCATCCGCCCGTTGTCTCTGGCCATCCGGCTCTGGGCCAACATGGTGGCCGGCCATTTGCTGCTGGTGACCTTCGCGGTGCTGTCGGCCGCCCTCTGGGGGACCCTCTACGTGCCCGCAGTGCTGCCGTTTGCCGCGCTGATCTTGGTCACCGCGTTCGAGATCTTCGTCTCAGCCCTCCAGGCCTTCATTTTCACCATTCTCACCGCCGTCTACATCGGCGGATCACTACACCCCGAGCACTAGGAGACATTTACCTTGCTAGCACTCATATCCACCATCCTTGCCCAGCTGACCGGCGACGGTGAGGCGGGCCTGAGCGCCATCGGCGCTGGGCTCGGCTACGGCCTCGCCGCCATCGGACCCGGTATCGGTATCGGCATCGTGGTGGGCAACGCCATCACCGCCATGGCCCGTCAGCCGGAGTCAGCCGGCGTGGCTCGGACCACGATGTTCTTGGGCATCGCCTTTACCGAGGCGCTGGCTCTCATCGGATTCGTCGTCTTCATCCTCCTCTATTCAGCATGAGCCGGCGGCTTTGGGCCGCGGCTGCTGTGATAGTGGCCGTGGTGGCGCTCAGCGCGTCGGCGGCAAGTGCCGCGGAGACGGTGGGATCGTGCATTCTCGATGAGATTGCTGCGGCCGAATTCGAAGGGATCGAGGGAGAGGGCTTTACCGCGGCCAAGAACCTGAAGACGCTGGCCGCGGCGGGCGACGAGCACGCCGAAGAACTCAAAGTGGCCCTTGGCGACGACCTTGAGGGCTGCTTTGATGCACCCAACCCGATCATCCCGGAGGTCAAAGAGATCGTCTGGGGCGGCTTGGCATTTGTGGTGCTGCTGGCGTTGATGTACTGGAAGCTGTTCCCGGTGGTGAAGAACCTCATGGACCAGCGCACCCAGCGGATCCAGGACGCCATCGACGACGCCGACCGTCAGCGAGCCGAGGCCGCCGAGGTCAAGGCCAACTATGAGGCCGAGCTAGCCGACGCCAAGACCGAGGCCGCTCGCATCGTGGACGAGGCCCGGGAGCAGGCGGGGGCGGTGCGAGCCGACCTCCAGGCTCGGGCCGAGGCCGATATCTCTGAGATGCGGGAGCGGGCCGCGGCCGACGTGGAAGCGTCCAAGCGCCAGGCCATCGCCGACTTGCAGTCGGAGGTGTCCGACATCGCCCTCGGAGCCGCCGAGGCAGTGATTGGTCGCAGCTTGGAAGACCCCGAGATGCAGCGCCAGTTGGTCGACGACTACATCGCCAGCGTGGGCGCGGGCCAGGACTGAGCTAATGGCTGAGCGATCTGCCAGCTACGCCGATGCCGTGGCCGCAGTGGCCCGGGCCGAGGGCAACCTCGACCTGGTGGCCGACGAGCTCTTCCGCGTCGCTCGGGCGCTGGAGGGCTCCGACGAGCTGCGCATGACGCTGTCCGACCGGCAGGTGCCCGCCGCTCGCCGCCAGCAGATCGTGGAAGACCTGCTGGGCGGCCACGCCTCCGACACCACCACCGCCATGGTGTCCATGATCGTGGCCGCGGGGCGGTCGTCCGATCTGGCCGGCATCGCCCGGGAAGCGGTGGAGATCAATGCCCGCGACCGGGGCCGCTCAGTGGCCGAAGTGCGGTCTGCCGTGGCCCTGTCCGACGACCAAGCCGAGCGGCTGGCCGCCGCGCTGAGCGCGGCCACCGGCCATCAGGTGGACATCAAGGTGATCGTCGATCCCAGCATCATGGGCGGCGTGGTGGCCACCATCGGCGATGAGGTGATCGACGGTTCGGTGCGCCACCGCCTGAGCCAGCTCCGGGACACCTTCTAGTCCTGTGAGCATGACTGTGAAGAACATTTCTTACCGAGGAGAGCAATGGCAGAGCTGACCATCGACACCGGTTCCATCGCCGAGGCCATCCGCCGAAACCTGGAAGGGTTCCAACCTGAGGTCGAATTGGCCCAGGTGGGGCGGATCACCGAAGTGGGCGACGGCATCGCCCGCATCTCCGGGCTGCCCGGCGCGGCGGTGAACGAGATGCTTGAGTTCGAGAACGGGACCATCGGCTTGGCCCTGAACTTGGACGAGGATTCCATCGGCGCGGTGGTACTCGGCGAGGTGGACGAGATTGAAGAGGGCCAGGCGGTCCGCTCCACCGGCGACATCTTGTCGGTTCCAGTGGGCGATGCCCTTTTGGGCCGGGTGGTGAACGCCTTGGGCGAGCCGGTGGACGGCAAAGGACCCATCGTCGGTGCCGACACCCGCCGCATGGAGGTGCAGGCGCCCGGCATCACCGGCCGCAAGCCGGTGCATGAGCCCATTCAGACCGGCATCAAGGCCATCGACTCGCTCATCCCCATCGGCCGGGGTCAGCGGGAGCTGATCATCGGCGACCGCAAGACGGGCAAGACCACTGTGGCCATGGACACCATCTTGAACCAGAAGGGTCAAGGGGTGAAGTGCGTATACGTGGCCATTGGCCAGAAGGCCTCCACTGTGGCCCAGGCGGTGGCCACGCTGGCCGAGCGGGGTGCCATGGAGTACACGGTGGTGGTGGTGGCCCCCGCCTCCGATCCGGCCCCATTCAAGTATCTGGCCCCCTACGCCGGCTGCGCCATGGGCCAGCACTGGATGGACAACGGCGGACACGCGCTGGCGGTGTACGACGACCTGTCGAAGCAGGCCGAGGCCTACCGCCAGATGGCGCTGCTGCTGCGCCGCCCGCCGGGACGGGAGGCCTACCCCGGCGACGTGTTCTACCTGCACAGCCGGCTGCTGGAGCGGGCGGCCAAGCTGAGCGACGAGCGGGGGGCGGGGTCGCTGACCGCGCTGCCCATCATCGAGACCAAGGCCGGCGACGTGTCGGCCTACATCCCCACCAACGTGATCTCCATCACCGACGGCCAGATCTTCTTGCAGGACGACTTGTTCAAGTCGGGAGTGCGGCCCGCAGTGGACGTGGGTATCTCGGTGTCCCGGGTGGGATCGGCCGCCCAGATCAAGGCCATGAAAACCGCGGTGGGCACGCTCAAAGCCGACCTCCAGCAGTTCCGCGAGCTCGAGGCCTTCGCCGCCTTCGGCTCTGACCTGGACGCAGTGTCCCAGGCCCAGCTCGACCGGGGTTACCGCCTCACCGAGTTGCTCAAGCAGGGCATCCAGACGCCCATGCCGGTGGAAGAGCAAGTCGTCTCGCTGTACGCCGGCACTCGGGGATACCTCGACAACATCCCCGTCGAAGACGTGGCCCGCTTTGAGTCTGAGCTGCTGGAGTGGGTCCGGGCCCGCAATGCCGACCTGATGTCGGCGGTAGTGGACACCGGCGCGGTGGACGAGGATGCCTTGGAGGCCGCGGTGTCGGCCTTTGCCGCCCAGTTCGAGTCATCGGCCGAGCCCGAGGGCGACGAGCCCGACGCCGAGGCGCAGGCCGAGGCAGCATCCGGTGTGGTGGACGCCGACCACACGCTTCCCGAGACCGACATCCAGCGTCCCGAGGAAGACTGATCTATGCCGGGTGGTCAAGAGAGGGCGCTTCGCCGGCGGATCTCGTCGGTGCAGTCCACCAAGAAGATCACCCGTGCCATGGAGCTGATCGCCGCCACCCGGGTGGTGAAGGCCCAGCAGCGGGCCCACGCCGCCCGGCCCTATTCAACGAAGCTCACCAGCGTCATCGAAGACGTGGCCGCCGGCGGGGCCGAAGCCTCGCATCCGCTGCTGGAGCGGCGCGATCCGGTGCGCCGGGTGGGGTTCGTGGTCATCACCTCCGACCGGGGTCTGGCCGGGCCGTACAACAGCTCGGTGATCAAGGCCGCCGAGCGGGAGCTGATGGACGCCCAAACCAAGGGGCAGGACTACTCGCTCATGCTCATCGGCAAGAAGGGCCAGGACTACTTCCGGTTCCGCAACTACCGGATCGACGAGGCCTTCACCAGCATGAGTGACACCCCCACCTACGACGACGCCCGCCAGGTGGCCGAGATCGTGGCCGACCGGTTCGAGTCGGGCCACATCGACGAGGTGATCTTGGCCTACATGGAGTTCTTCACCATCGGAACCCAGCGAGTGGCGGTGCGGCGCTTTTTGCCGCTGGAGAGCATCGACGTGATCGCCGCCGCCGGAACGGGCGAGCTGCGGGCCGCCTTCGAGTTCGAGCCCTCCCCTGAGGGAGTGCTGGAGTCGCTTTTGCCCCGTTATGTGGAGTCGCGGCTGTTCTCGGCGCTGCTGGACGCGGCCGCCTCCGAGCACGCCAACCGCCAGCGGGCCATGAAGGCGGCCACCGACAACGCCGAGGAGCTGATCACCAAGCTCACCCGGGCCATGAACCGGGCCCGCCAAGACGCCATCACCACCGAGATCATGGAGATCGTCGGCGGTGCCGAAGCTCTCAAAGAAGAGGACGATGACGGTGACATCGCCGATCTCCTCGCCACCGCCAACCAGTAGGAGAAGAAGCACAGATGTCGGAGAACCTCAAAGACGGCCGGGTGGTCGCAATCGCCGGCCCGGTCATCGACGCCGAGTTCCCCCCAGACGCCCTGCCCGAGATCAACACCGCCCTCGAGTTCGACGTGAACGTCGATGGAGAGACGGTGACCGTGAAGGCCGAGGTGGCCCAGCAGATCGGCGAGGGCCGGGTGCGGGCCATCGCCCTGAAGCCCACCGACGGCCTCACCCGGGGCACGGTGGTGCGCAACACCGGACAGGGCATGACCGTGCCGGTGGGCGACGTGACCCTGGGCCATGTGTGGAACGTGGTGGGAGATTGCCTGGACACCGACCGCAGCACCCTGGACGTGGACGAAGAGTGGGAGATCCACCGGCCGGCCCCGTCGTTCGATTCCCTGGAGCCGTCCACCCGCATGTTCGAGACCGGCATCAAGGTCATCGACTTGCTCACCCCTTACAAGGAGGGCGGCAAGATCGGCCTGTTCGGCGGTGCCGGCGTGGGCAAGACCGTGCTCATCACCGAGATGATCAACCGGGTGGCCACCCAGCACGGCGGCGTGTCGGTGTTCGCCGGGGTGGGCGAGCGCACCCGTGAGGGCACCGACCTGTTCTTGGAGATGGAGGAGTCGGGCGTTTTAGACAAGGCCGCTTTGGTGTTCGGCCAGATGGACGAGCCTCCCGGCGTGCGGCTGCGGGTGGGCCTGGCCGGGGTGACCATGGCCGAGTACTTCCGCGACGTGCAGAACCAGGACGTACTGCTGTTCATCGACAACATCTTCCGCTTTGTGCAGGCCGGCTCCGAGGTGTCCACCCTGTTGGGCCGGATGCCGTCGGCGGTGGGCTACCAGCCCACGCTGGCCGACGAGATGGGCGAGCTCCAAGAGCGCATCACCTCCACCCGGGGCCGCTCCATCACCTCGTTGCAGGCCGTGTACGTGCCCGCCGACGACTACACCGACCCGGCGCCGTTCACCTCGTTTACCCACTTCGACGGCACCACCGAGCTGAGCCGTGACATCGCTGCGCTGGGCATCTACCCGGCGGTGGACCCGCTGGCCTCAACCTCGACCATCCTCACTCCCGAGGTGGTGGGGGACCGCCACTACGGCGTGGCCCGCCGGGTGCAGGAGATCCTCCAGCGCTACAAGGAGCTTCAGGACATCATCGCCATCTTGGGCCTCGACGAGCTGTCGGAAGAGGACAAGGTGATCGTGTCCCGGGCTCGCAAGGTGCAGCGGTTCTTGTCCCAGCCCATGTTCGTGGCCGAGGTGTTCACCGGCCTGCCCGGCGTGTTCACCCCCGTCGGCGAGACGGTGGACTCGTTCGAGGCGCTGGTCAACGGCGACTTGGACGACCTGCCCGAACAGGCCTTCTTCATGGTCGGCGGTGCCGAAGACGCCCACCGCAAAGCCGCCGAACTCGAGGCCCAGGCAGCCTGATCGTGGCGATGAACGTCGAGCTCGTCTCCCCCGAGGAGATCGTCTACACCGGCGAAGCCGAGATGGTGGTGGCCCGCACCACCGACGGAGAGATCGCGTTCCAGCCCGGCCACGTGCCCTTCCTGGGTGTCCTGGTGCCCAGCGACGTGCGGGTGTACACCACCGACGGCGCCAAGACCACCATCGCCGTCGAGCGCGGCTTCGTGGAAGTCTCCCACGACAACGTCGCCCTACTAAGCGACTCCGCCGTTTTGTCCTAGCCTCTAGTCTCGAGCCTCGTGGTGCCGCAACAGGGATCGAACTCGACTCACTGGCTGCGGTCGGCGGTCGGGTCCGCTTGGAGATGTGGACGTGGAAGCGCGTAACCGGACGCTTACAGACTGGTTCACCCGGGTTCGAACCGGTCAGGTTTTGCTGCCGAGGTTCCAGCGCCACGAGGCCTGGGGTCATCGTGAAATTACATCTTTGCTTGAGAGCGTGCTGCGTGGTCTGCCTACCGGAGCTGCGCTTACGCTTGAAATCGGAGATGACCCGCCATTCATAGCGCGAACCCTCGTGGGTGCACCGGCTCCAACCGAGCGAGTTACTGAGCACCTTCTCGATGGACAGCAGCGCTTGACTGCACTGTGGCGCGCACTGCATGACGACTACGACGATCGGACTTACCTCGTGGGCATCGAAGACGACAATGACGGAAACGCGACGACCATCGTGCGCGCCGAGCCCACCTACGACAAGAAGGGCCAGAGGTATCCGCTTTGGCTTGAGGATCCTGCAGAGTGCTGGAAGCGAGATTGGATTCCGTTGTCGTTGTGTAGGCCAGGTATTCCGGATGACGATGTCAATGCGTGGGCGTACGCAGCAGCGGACGGCGACAGCCGCGAGGCCTGGGCAATCGACAAGACGATCAGTCGTTACTCCACGACGATCGGAGCCTTCAATATTCCGTTTCTGAGCCTCCCCCCAGGCACTCCAAGAGAAACGGCACTCGACGTGTTTATCAACATGAACACGAGTTCAGTGAAGCTGCGTTCCTACGACATCGTCGTTGCACAATACGAGGCTGCGACTGGAGAGTCGCTTCATGACCAGGTGGCTGAACTCGAGGCTGCTGTACCGCGACTCGCGTCCTATCGAGAAGCTGAGAACCTACTCCTCGATGTCGCAGCCCTCAGGGAGGACCGAACTCCCAGCCAGGCCTCTTACCACCGACTTGATCTGCGACACCTTTCAGAACAGTTCGAAGAGCTGACAAGGGGGGCCGCATTTGCTGTCGGAGTCTTAGAAGCTGAAAGCATCTTTGACTCGGATCGTCTTCCGACCGTCGCGGTGCTACCTATCCTCGGCGCACTCGAGCCGCACGTACCCAAAGGGGGGGACGAACGAGGCAACGCTATGTCGCTGATTCGCGCCTACCTGTGGCGTTCGTTCACCACGGGCCGATACGAGGGCGCGGCAGCCACCCGAGCACTTCAGGACCTCCGCGGGCTGATCGATGCGCTCAGAGGTGGTGACAACTCGGCCCCGATCTTTGATGAGGAGCTATACCACCTGCCCCAGCCCGAAGAGCTTGTCAGAGCCCGCTGGCCGAAAACGCGCCAAACCCTCGCGCGAGCCATGCTCTGCGCAAGCCTTCGGCGAGGTGCATTTGATATTGCAGACGGTGCCAAAGCAACACCCGGCAACATGAACTCCCGCGAATACCATCATCTCTTCCCTGACGCCTATCTCGAACAAAAGGGTGACCTTGAGTCAAGCGAGATTGACCGAGCGCTGAATTGCTCGCTCATCACGTGGACCACAAACCGCCGCATCGGCGCTAAACCTCCACTTACCTACCTTAAGGAGCGCATCGAGCTCGGGTCGCTCGGAGAAGGTGAAGTACGCCGGCGGCTCGAGTCACACCTCATTCCCTGGGACGAGTTCGTCAGTTCCTCAGGGGATGATGTGGCAGGGTCGTATCGAAGCTTCCTTGAGGCGAGGTCGATACTCGTCGCCGATTACCTCACCGACCTATGCCACGGGCGTGAACCGAACACATGAGCGGGTTTGACCAGCCCTAACCCTCGATCCAACACCATATATTCGATCAACCCTGATTCATCTCTAACCCGTCGGCCTGCTCGACCTAGATAAGCATTTCATGATTTAAATCTGGCTAGAATGTGATCTCGTGCTGGGCGCAACGATGCGTGTGTTTTCCCTGGCAGCAAGGCAGAGGTAGAGGGTTGGTTGCGAAATGCCAGAGCCAGTCGAGTGGGAGGACATGCGACGGTTGCTCGACTCTGGCAATTTCGGGCGACTGTTTCGGGAGGTGCTGCTGTGGCATGGTCCTCCTGACGGGCAGCGGGAGGACCGTCCGCTAAGGGGGGTGAACCCGGCCGCAGACTGCGACGACGACGGGATGGTTGCTCGAGCGGTGGCCGAGATGCGCGGGGTCACCGTGTGGGCAGTTACCTGTGTGCAGATCCCTACCCGGGCGGGACAGCATCGGGTGGTTCGTGACCTGGGTAAGCAGTCGGGCGACCGGTTGGTGGTGTTCATCGCCGGAGACGAGCAGCTTTGGCTGTGGCCCGAACAGCGGCCCTCCGGCACCGGCCATCGGCTAGTGGACCACTACTACCGGAGGGGCCGGGGCAACGACGCCTTGTTGCAACGGCTGGAGCGGGTTCGGTTCACCGTGGCCGAGGGCCGCACGCTCACCGGCCCGCAGGTGCTCAACCGGGTCCGCCAGTCGTTCAACGTTGAGAAGGTGACCAAGAGCTTCTACAAGGAATTCCAGAAGCATCATCAGCGCGTTACCGCCGGTATCGAGGGTATCCACGAAAGCCGCAGCCGGGACCGGCGCTGGTATGCGTCGGTGCTGTTGGATCGGCTGATGTTCATCTACTTCATCCAGCACAAGGGATTCATGGCCGGCGATCCCGGCTATCTGCGGACCTGTCTGGGCAAGGTGCGTGACCATTTCGGTGCTGACCAGTTTTACGCTTTCTTCCGCCAGTTCCTGCTGCCGCTGTTCTACGAGGGGTTGGGGTCGCCGCCGGCTGAGCGGGTCTGGGACGATCCGGTGGCGGAGCAGATTGCCGGTGACGTGCCCTATGTGAACGGGGGGCTGTTCGAGCAGCATGCGCTTGAGCGCGACTACGACGTGCAGATTGCCGACACTGTGTTCGAGGAGTTGTTCGACTTCTTTGACCAGTGGCGTTGGCATCTTGACGAGAGCCCAACCGGGGAAAACAACGAAATCAACCCCGACATCTTGGGGTTTATCTTCGAGCAGTACATCAACTACACCGACAAGGGCCAGAAGGAAAAGGGCGCCTACTACACCAAGCCCGACGTCACCGGATACATGAGCGCCACGGCCATTATTCCCGCTGTGGTCGACCGACTGGTGGCGGCTGGTTTGGAAGACCCTTGTGTGCTCCTGCCCGGTTCCGGCGAGCGCTACCTGCATGACAGCCTCGGGTTCGGGGTGGGCAAGCCCCTTCCCGAAGGGGAACTTCCGCCGTCCGAGTTTCCCGACGAGTCTTTGGATCTTGCCTTGCCCGGGGAGCGTTGGTGCGATGTGACTCACCGGCGTAAGCGACATGCCGAGTTGGTGGAGCTTGTGGACAGCGACGGGGTGACCGGTATCGACGACGCGGTGACTGCCAACCTGGACATGGCCGGTCTGATGACCGACTACTTCAACTCACTGGCTTCGGCCGATGAGTGCCAGCAGGCGTTTGAGGTGCTGCAAGGGCTCACGGTGTGCGACCCCACAGTGGGATCAGGGGCGTTCTTGCTGGCTGCGCTCGACGTGCTCGACCCCATGTACACCGCGGTATTCGACCGCGCAGATGAAATTGCCGCGGGGGGGGGGTCAATGCCCAATTCCTGGAGGAGGCCCGAGGCCATCGCAGCGACCGCTATTGGCTGCTGAAGACCATCTGCCTCAACAACCTGTACGGCGTCGACCTGATGGGCGAGGCCGCGGAGATCGCCAAGCTACGCCTGTTCTTGAAGCTGGCCGCCCAACTCGACGACGCCACGCTCATGGAGCCTCTGCCCGACCTGGACTTCAACATCAAGTCGGGCAACCTGCTTGTGGGTATAGCCGACCCCGACGATGCCCAGCGACGCTTTGGTGCCTCTCTGCTGTCGGCGCCAGGCCTAGCAACAGCCGAGGAGGCCGCTCAACAAGCCGCTGAGGCTTACGACGAATTTGCCGCCGCCCAATTGGCTGAGACGGCAGATGGGATCTCTCATCCTTGGGGTGACAGCGGCAAGGAACAACTAACCGCTCAGATCGACGCCGCCCGCAATCTGGCCGACAGTGCCTTGCACGAAATGCGGGACGAGTTGGTCGGCTTCGAGCATTGGCGTGAGTCGCACCAGCCGTTTCACTGGTTCGCCGAGTTCCCCTCGGTGTGGCGCGACCGCGGTCACGGCCGCGGATTCGACGTGGTCATCGGCAACCCGCCCTATGTCAAACCCGGCGCGGTAGACGGTTACACCTGGCAGGGCTACGAGACCCAAAACTGCCCCGACCTCTACGCCGTATGTACCGAGCGAGCCTCCACCCTGCTCAACGATCAAGGCCGCTTCGCCATGATCGTCATGCACTCCATTTGCTTCCACAAGAGGTTCTTATCACTGCGGGAATTTTTGGAACGGCAATTCCCAACTACTTGGGTTTCCACATATTGGGGAGGGAGGAGTGGCTTGTTTGCGGGCTCAGCCGGAGTGAGAAACTCCATCTTGATTGCCAAGCTCGGGGGCATGGAAGAGGGAATCTATACAACGACGTATAGAAGATGGTTAACGGAGGGAAGAGATTCGCTATTCCCTACTTTGGAATACGCCCATCCTTCCCTGAAGTTGTTTTCCGCTGGCCCTTCGCCGATGTGGCCATTTGTCGGACCAGGACCAGTTCTCGAATCTCTTACCTCGCTCGTTGAAAACTGCAATCAACTGAAAGATGTCTTGCAAAGGCGAGGTGACTTCCAGCTGGGCTACAAGACCACAGCGCTCTACCAACTCGGCGTGTATGTGGAGGAGCCACCAACTGTCGATCCCGTCACGCGATTACCTGCCTACACATCATCGCAGAGATCGGGGTGGTTCTATTTTGACAATTCCACACAGCAGCACCTGGCTCTGATGGTCTTGACAGGTCGATGGGCGTATCTATGGTGGCTGGCCTACGGAGACGAGTTCGATGTCACACGGGGTGTGCTGGCCGCACTCCCGTGTGACATCGAACGGCTGGCGTCTGCGGCAGCGTCGGGGGGCTTGCCCTCCGACCCCCCGTGTGACATGGAACTCGTAACTTTAGTCGAGCAGCTTTTGGCCTGTTCAGAGGCGCTACAAGCCGAGATGCCTAATCACATTCGGTGGATGGTGAAGGCAGGCGTTGATGTGGGTAGGTATGACCTTGGGGAGTTGCGCCACATCACCGACGAGGCCGATTGGTTGTTGGCGCAGGCGTGGGGGTTGACCCAGGAGCAATACGAGGCCGCGGGCAATCTCCGGGATCGGATGACGTTCGGGCAAAGGGAAGACTGAGCCGTGCCGCGCATTCTGGACAATCTCACCGCTGATGACGATGACTCGCAAATGGAAGCGGCGCTTGTGGCTACGTTGGCAACTTCTCGGTCTTTGGACGCGGCGGTGGGGTACTTCAATTTGCGGGGTTGGGGGCTGATTGCTGATCGGGTAGCCGCCTTGCGGGGGGAATCGGGTCGGGATGCGGGCAAGAAGACGCGGCTGTTGGTGGGAATGACCGAGAATCCCCAGGAGGAGATGCGCCGCCTGGTGAGCACTATGCCCTCTTCTGAGCCCGACAGCGAGATGGCAGGGAAGCGGATGGACAGCACGGTGGAAGAGTTCCGGTCTCAGCTTCAGGTGGGTCTTCCCACTCCAAGTGATGAGGCTGCGCTGCGGACGCTGAGGCACCAGATCGAAAGCGGCGACGTGGATGTGCGCTTGTATCTGCGCGATCGGCTCCACGCCAAGCTGTATTTGGCCCACCGAGAGGATGTGCCCGTTCCCCGCATCGGCTATGTGGGATCGTCCAACCTCACTCGGGCGGGCCTGCGTGAGCAGGGCGAGTTGAACGTGGACGTGACCGACACCGACTCCACTAAGAAGTTGGCCGACTGGTTTGCCGAACGGTGGGACGACCCGTTCACGGTGCCGGTCAACCCCGAACTAGTGGCGTTGTTGGACGAGTCTTGGGCTGCCGAGGCGCCGCTTGATCCTTATCTGGTGTATCTGAAGATGGCCTATCACCTTTCCAGTGAGGCCCGGGAGGGGCTGATCCAATTCGGTCTGCCCGCGTCGATGGCTCGCGAATTGCTGAAATTCCAAGAGGCCGCGGTCAAGATCGCGGCCCGAATCGTGACCGAGCGGGGCGGGGTGATGATCGGCGACGTGGTAGGTCTGGGCAAGACCATGGTCGCAACTGCTATCGCCCGACTACTCCAAGAGGACAAGGGGTGGGAGACGCTGGTTGTGTGTCCTAAGAACTTGGTACCCATGTGGGAGGCGTACATGAGGAAGTACCGGCTCCACGGCGAGGTGATGTCGCTGTCGATGGTCACCAGGGACCTGGAGCGGCTTCCACGGCATCGGCTGGTGGTAGTGGACGAGTCGCACAACCTCCGCAATCCCAAACGCAAAGACCACGAGGCCTTGCGTCGGTATATCTCCGATAACGACTCCGCGGCCGTGTTGTTGTCGGCCACTCCCTACAACAAGAGCTTGGAAGACCTGGACGGGCAGCTCTCGCTGTTCCTGGACGATGCTACGGAGTTGAGCGTCCGCCCCGAGCAGGCCATCAGGGCGATTGGAGAGGATGAGTTCTCCATTCGCTGCGAGGGGCGCATGGCATCGCTGGCCGCGTTCCGGCAGTCGGAGTATTCCGAGGACTGGCAGTCCCTGATGTCGCAGTACATGGTGCGCCGCACCCGGCGGTTCATCGAGGACAACTACGCCCGCTCCGACCGCTCGGGTCGTAAGTACCTCACCTTTGGTGACAAGAGCAGGTTCTATTTCCCCGAGCGGCTGGCCCGACCCATCGAGCGAGCGGTGGCCGAGGGCGACCCGGTGGCCCAGATGCTCTCGGACGAAACTCTGGACGCAGTGAGGTCGCTCCGCCTGCCCCGCTACGCCATATACGACCACCTGATCTCAGATGCCCTTGCCGCTGCGGCCGACGACGCCGAGCGGGAACTCATCGCCGACCTGTTGCGTTCAGGCCACGGAAGTGTGGCGGGGTTCAATCGGGTGATGATGTTCAAGCGGCTGTCGTCGTCCGGTCCGGCATTCTTGGCCACTCTCCGCCGCCACCGTCTGCGCGACCAGGCGACCCTCCACGCCGTCGAAAATGAGATGCCAGTGCCGGTGGGCTCGGTGGACAAAGCGGTGTGGGCTGGTCGGGCCGTTGTCGGGGAAGACGAAGGAGACGACGGTATGTTCGGCGACCAGGACATCGACATCTCACCGGGGGATGCCTACGCCCGGTTGGCCGCCAAGAACCCCAAGCCGGTGCGGTGGCTGCGAGCCGAGTGTCTCAAGAATGAGTTTGCTTCCCATTTGGAGCACGACATCGCCGTGATCGATCAGATGCTGGCCCGATTTGGGCGGTGGGAGCAGGCCGCCGACGGCAAGATCGATGTACTGGCTCGATTGATATTGGAGGACCATGCCGACGAGAAGGTACTGGTGTTCACCGAGTATTCCGATACGGCCAACTATGTGACCCGGTCGTTGCGCCAGCGGGGGGTGGAAGGTGTGGAGGTGGTGACCGGTGAGACCGGCGCGGCTACGGAATTGGCCCGGAAGTTCTCACCAGGGTCCCACCCGTTCGGGCTTCGCGAGGGAGAGGGGGAGTTGCGGGTACTGGTGTCCACCGACGTGCTGTCTGAGGGTCAGAACCTTCAGGATGCGCGCATCGTGGTGAACTACGACCTTCCGTGGGCCATCGTAAAACTGGTGCAGCGGGCGGGCAGGGTGGATCGAATCGGGCAGGAGTCCCAGACTGTGTTGCTGTACTCGCTGATGCCCGCCGATTCGTTGGAGTCGGAGATTGAATTGCGAGAGCGCATCCGCGAGCGGTTGGGGGAGAACGCCAAGCTCTTGGGCTCCGACGAGCAGTTTTTTGGCGACGAACGAGAGCGGGAGGTGGTCGCCGGCCTCTACGACGAGCACTCCGAGTGGGACTTGGGGGGCTACGAAGATGTGGACCCGGTATCAATGGCCTACGAGATCTGGCGGACTGCTGAGCAGCGCCACCCCGAAATAACCAAGAGGGTGGAGTCCATGCCCGACGTGGTCTACGCCACCCAGTTGGCTGAGCCTGACAACGGAGAAGGGGAATCTCGCTCGCCGGGGGTAGTGGTCCATTCGCAGACCGTGACCGGATCGGACGCGTTCGCCTTCGTGCGCCACAGCGGGGAGGCCCACCGGATCAGCCCCCAAGAAGCCCTCCGGCTGGCCCGCTGTGAGCCCGACACCCCGGCACGCCCGCCCCAGGATGACCATCACGACATGGTGGCCGCCGCCTTTGATGGCCCATTGACCGCACCACCGGAGAAGACCGCAGTAGTGCCAACCGGAGTGCGGGGCCAGTGCTACAACAAGCTGAAAGCCCATGCCTCCCACTCCCAGCTCAATCTGCTGGTGTCTGAAGGCGATTTGAACGCCGCGCTGGAGGACTTGCGCCGGTTTCCCCTGCTCCCCACCACCATGCAGACCCTCTCTGGTGCCCTAAGGGAGCGGTCGCTGGCTGACTTGGCCGATCTGATCGTCAAACTCCACAAAGACAACCTGCTTTGCGCCTATCCCGATACCGATTTTGCCCGCCGCGAGCCTCGGGTGATCTGCTCGATGGGGTTCGTGCAATGAGCCCTACACCGTCAGCTGAGCGCGCAGGCAGCCTGCGAGTCGCAGGTCAGGAGCAAGTCCGGCACTTGTCCATTTCAGTCACCCACCGGGGTGTACTGGTTTGAAGTAGCAAGCGCTGTCGCCCTCATACTGGGCGCCGTCGGGCAAACATTGACCCGCTGGTGGTGGCGTCAGGAATGATCTCCGAAATATCCAGTATTCCTCGGTGTCGTCGGTTGGGGGCTGGGCAGGACGCGTTGAGTCGGTTGGGGGCTGGGCAGGACGCGTTGAGTCGGTTGGGGTTTGGGGTCGAGGTGGCACGCCCCCTGTTCTTGTCCGGGTGCTTGCAGTCTGTTGGTCTGCCTGTCCTGAGGACCCGGACGAGTAGTAGACGTCGATACCGAACGAGTGGTGGCTGTCGAGGAGGTTGATTTTGGTGCCTCGCACTGCCACGCCCGGCGCGGTGGTGCTGGCGGTCAAAATGATGGTCTCGGTGGATTCGGTCACGCTCCGTCCCCGTCCCTCGGGCCGGTCGGTCCACTGCCAGGTCAAAATGATGGTCTCGGTGGATTCGGTCACGCTGTCAAGCCGCGGATGGAGACGGGCGCTGCTGGACGTGCTGTTGCCGGGCTCGATGGTGATGATTTGCGGGACCAGGGTGAAGTCGCGTCCCTCCTCAGCAGTGGAGGAGGGGTGGACAGCCAGCGTGATGGGCACCTCGGCTGGGCTGGCGACGACACTAGCGTGCAGACGGGCGTATACGGTTGCGCTGCCCATGCCCTCCCTGATGAAGCGGGGGCTTTTCAGCTGGGCGGTGTGCAGGAGGCTGACCTCGACGGCATCGCCATCTGCCCAGGCCAGGCCGCTGGCAGGCCAGTGGTGGCTGCCGATGTCAGGAGCGTCGCAGGCCTCTGCGACCGGCTTGCAGGGGTTGGAGTCGACTAGGTGGAAATCCCGGTGTTTCTGGGCCGAGGCAACGCGCAGCGTTACCCAGCTCGTGGGCAGGCGGGCGTCGAACTTTACCCTCAGTTCCCCGTCGGGTTTGAGGATGAGCTCATTGACGGTGGACTCGGTGCCCCGGTCAAAGAAGGAGTCGTTGGAAAGCGCCGATGAGCAGGCCGCCGCGGCCGACCCCTGGCAGCCGGCGCCCTCGGCTGACTCGGTGACCGTCAGCATGGCAGACCAGATCGGTTTCTCCGTCGACGGTGCAAGGGGGTCGTGGGGGATGCCCGACGCGACCGAGCTGTGGCCTGTGGCGCTCGTGCTTTGCGCGTTGAGGTTGATCGTGTACGCGACGCCGTTTTTCAGGCCAGTGATCGTATGGCTCCAATAGTGGGTGCCGTCGGTATCGCTGATCGCCTCGCTGCCGACCTTGGTGCCGAGGTCTGACGTTTGGTACCAAGCGAGGTTGTAGCCGACCGGGGTCCCGGTGCCCCACGTCTCCGGGGGCGTCCAGACCACCGTCAAAGCCCCGTCGCCGGGCGCTACCTGCCATATCGTGGGCAGCCCCGGCAGCGTGCTGGTCTGTGCGGCGGCAACCTCCCCCCCCCCCTGGGAGCAGCGCCAGTCCTGCCACCGCGAGCGCTGTGGCGGCACCCAGCGCCACCCTTCGGAGATACTGCCTTCGACACCCCCGGGATGTTTGCGAAGACCTTGAGCTCATCGAAGACTCCCGCAATTGAACATATTGAACATGCTGAACATTATTCACAAGTGCAACATGAATCAAAAGCGGTGAATCAGGCTAGGAGCTGATCTCGTGCTGCCCGATGATGTCGATTTGGCAGCGGGGCCCCGGTGCCTTGGCCAGTTTGATGTCGGCGGTTAGGAGGGGACAGTCGAGCGTTTCAGCGAGGGCTACATAGGCGGCGTCGTAAGGGGTGAGATTGGAGCGAAGCTCGTAGGCGCGAGCCATGAGCGGCAGGGTTGGGTAGTGGGCAACATCCAGAGCGGCCAGGTTTGCGATGGCTTCGCGCATGTTCTGGTCACTCAATTGTCCCCGTTGCCACCACTGGCGGAGCACGGATACGACTTCCACATTCATGAGGTCAGGGGCGGCGAGGTCGGGGTCTGCCAGCAGTGCGGCCCGCGCTCGGTCGCCATCGGATGAATTGTCGGCGAGGGCGTTGACCGCCACCGACGCATCCACCACTATCAACGCTGCTGGCGTTCTTCGGCCAGATACTCGACGGCCTCGGCGAGACCGATCCGTCCGCCGCTCTGCCGCCTGGCCCGTTCCAGAACATCTTGGACTGATGGCCGCTCGGCTAGCCGCTGCAATTCTGCCACTAGGAACTGTTGGAGTGACTTGCCCTCGCGGGCCGCGCGCTGCTGGAGCAGCGTGTGCGTCTCGTCGGGGAGGTTGCGGACCAGCACATTTGCCATGCTTGCATTATGATATCAAAAAGCGGCACTCTGCAACCCGTGTCGTGCGAGAAGGCCGCTGAGCCGCCACTGCAATGGATGGAGTTCGGCCAGACGCTAGCTTGGCGGGGGTGAATTCATCAGTTTTGGGTCGTAAGAGGATGCTCGGAACAGCACGGCGATGCTTGGCTGTCTTTGCGCTTGTTGCGATTCTCGCTGGTTGCAATGACGATTCTGGGCCGGCTGACTCTGAGTCTGCTCCATTGACCACCCAGGAGATCGTAGAAGGGCTTCGTCACAACGCCGCTGAGTTCTCCTATGAGATCGGCGCCCACGGAGGCACTCTCACCACAGCAACGATCTCCAAGCCGCTCACCTTCAATCTGGCCTTGGCCGTTGAGGGCGGCTCATCGGGCGCGCTGTCGTACTTGTTCGAGGGCCTTACCCAGACTTCATGGCTGGACGACGCGGTCGAGCCGCTGCTGGCGCAGTCGTGGGAGCGCTCCGACGACGGTCTGCGCTGGGTGTTCCATCTGCGCGACGGCGTGCGTTGGCATGACGGCACCCCGTTCACTGCGCACGACGTGGAGTTCACGTTCAACCAGGTCATCTACAACGACGACTTCGAGGCGACGAGTCGAACCATATTCGAGTTCCGACACTTGAACTCAGAATCCGGCGAATGGGAGCAGTCGCCGATGACGGTGACGGCCCTCGACGACCACACTGTCGAGTTCGTGCTGCCTCATCCCTTTGCACCGTTCTTGCGGTCGATGGGAACCGCCATCTACCCCAAGCACATCCTGGAGGGTCCCATCGCCGCGGGCACATTTGAAGAGTTTTGGACCATCGACACCGATCCCATCGAGATAATCGGTACCGGTCCGTTCACCATCGCGGAATATGCGCCCGGAGACAGGATCGTCTACCAGCGAAACCCCGACTACTGGCTCACCGACGACGCCGGCGGGAGACTGCCCTACCTCGACCGGGTGGTGAGGTTGCAAGTTGACGACTTCGCGGAACAGCTTGAGTTGTTCCGCGACGGCGTCACCGACTTCCACGGCGTCCTCGGCGAGGAGTACACGCTGCTGGCTTCAGTGGCCGAGGACGAGGACTTCGCCCTGCACCGACGGGGACCCGGGTTTGGCACGACCTTCCTGGTCTTCAATCAGAATCCAGGCGTGGACGACGCCGGCGAGCCGTATCTCGATCCGGTCAAGCTTCGCTGGTTCCAAAATGTCGCATTCCGGCAGGCCGTCGCCCACACAGTGGACAAAGCGGGCATTGTCGACGGCGTCCTGAACGGCTTGGGGTATCCCCAGTGGTCCTCGATCAGTCCCGCGGCCGGCGACTTCCACAATCCCGAAGTGCGCCGGTACCCCTACGACTTGGACCGGGCAAACGAGATTCTCGACGGGCTGGGCTGGCTGGACACCGACGGCAACGGTATCCGTGAGGATGATTTGGGCAACCCGATCTCTTTCAAGCTCGTCACCAGCGAGGGCAACAGTGTGCGGGTCGGAACGACTCAGATCATCCAGGAGGGGCTGGCTGCTCTGGGCCTGGATGCGCAGGTCGAATTGGTGGACTTCGGCCAGATGGTGTCCCAGCTGAGTTTCACCTTCGACTGGGAAGCCATGGTTTTAGGCCACGGCGGCGGACCAGACCCCTATTCCGGCATCGGGACCTGGCACAGCAGCGGTGAGTACCACGAGTGGTACCCGCACCAGCCCGAGCCTGCCACCGAGTGGGAGGCCCGAGTAGATGAGCTGTACGTGGCGGCGAGTGCGGAACTGGACCACGATCGGCGCGTTCGGCTCTATCAGGAGGCCCAGTCGGTGATTGCCGAGAACGTGCCGATGGTATTCACCACGCTCGGCGAGCGGCTGGGCGCGGTTCGAGACGTGCTCGGCAACTACACGCCGACGCTGTACGGCTTCTGGGATCTGCGCTACCTGTACCGCACCGACCTGTAAAGCCTGTTTGGAATGATTTTGGGAACATCGCGCAAAACCCGGTGGGAACGGGCGCTGGTGACCGGTGCATCGGAGGGGATCGGGCGGGCCATAGCCCAGCAGCTGGCCGCTGCGGGGGTGGACTTGGTGTTGGTAGCCCGTAGCGGCGACCGGCTAGAGGAACTGGCTGCTGAGTTGCAGGCCAGCGGGGGGCAATTGGACGTTGAGGTGATGGAGGCCGACTTGTGCGATCCAGAGGGATTGGCCGCCGTGGAGAAGCGGGTCGTCTCCGAGGAGGTGTCCATCGATCTGCTGGTGAACAACGCCGGCTTGGGGTACGAGGGGCCGCTTTACGCCCAAGACGGAGCTGAGGTTTCGGAGACCATCGGGGTGAACGTTGTGGCACTGACGCGGCTCACCCATGCTGCTCTGAGAACGATGGCCGATCGGGGCCGAGGCCAGGTGATCCTGGTGTCGTCGATGGCCTCGCTCCAGGGCATGCCCACAACCGCGGTGTACTCGGCTACCAAGGCATTCATCACCAGCCTGGGTGAAGCCCTCTACGAAGAGCACAAGGGCACGGGGGTGACGGTCACCACCGTGTTGCCGGGGCTGACCCGCACCGAGTTCCACGAGCGGGGTCGGTGGGATCTGGACAAGTGGCCTTCGGTGGGATGGCAAGACGCCGATGAGGTGGCCGCCGAGGCGCTGCGCACCGCGGCTCGATCCCGGCCCGAGGTTGTGACTGGCTGGCACAACAAGGTGTTAGCCTTGCTTTCCAGTAAGTCCCCGCGGCGTCTGCGGCGGTCCATAATCGGATGGGCCGCCCGCCGCAACTAGCCATTCCCGTAAGGACCATTGGAATGAACCGCAAACGGTGGCTTGGTGTACTGCTCGTGCTCGCCTTTGCCTTCGCCTGCTCGAACGATGATTCGGCACCCACTTCGTCGACGCCGGAGGCAACCGTCGCTCCGGACACGGATCGTGTTGAGCCAGATGACGCCGTCCCGACTGCTGTCCCGAGCGATGACAGCGAGGCAATCGACCCGGTGGGCGAGTCAGCTCTAGAGCAACTCCGTCGTCGCATGGCGGCGGCGGCTCAGTTCGGGGGACTTGTTCCCTCCATGGTCATCGTGGAGGAACTGCACCGGAATGCCGAGGGGTTCTCCTATGAGATCGGCGATCATGGCGGCACGCTCACGGTGGCGACGATCTCCGAGCCCCTCACGCTCAACCTTGCGCTAGCGAGGGATGCCGGATCGTCAGGCGTGCTCGGGTACCTGTTCGAGGGACTCACCCAGACCTCGTGGCTGGATGATGAGATCGAACCGCTGCTGGCATCTTCGTGGGAGCGCTCCAACGACGGCCTGCGCTGGGTGTTCCATCTGCGCGACGACGTGCAGTGGCACGACGGCACCCCGTTCACCGCCTACGACGTGGAGTTCACGTTCAACCGGGTCATCTACAACGACGACTTCCAAGCGGCGAGCCGAGCAGCCTTCGAGTTCCGGTCCCTGAATGACGAGACCGGCCAGTGGGAGCAGTCGCAGATGACGGTGACGGCCCTGGATGACCACACCGTGGAGTTCGTCCTCCCGCAGCCGTTCGCGCCGTTCCTGCGCTCAATGGGCACCGCCATCTACCCCAAGCACATTGTCGAGGGTCCTATCGAGGCGGGCGCCTTCACGGAGTTTTGGGGCATCGACACTGATCCCACCGAGATAATCGGCACCGGCCCGTTCACCATCGGGGAGTACACACCCGGCGAGCGCTTCGTCTTCGAGCGAAACCCCTCCTACTGGCTCACCGACGACGCTGGCGGGCAACTGCCCTATCTCGACCGAGTAGTGCGGCTGATCGTGGAGGACTTGGAGGCCGAACTCGCGCTGTTCCGCGACGGCACCACCGACATTCACGGCGTTTTGGGTGAGGAGTTCGCATTGCTCGACCCGGTGGCCGAGGCGGAGAACTTCACCCTGCATCGCCGCGGCCCCGGGTTCGGCACCAATTTCTTGGCGTTCAATCAGAACCCCGGATCGAACGATGCCGGCGAGCCGTATGTCGATCCGGTTCAACTCCACTGGTTCCAGAACGTGGCATTTCGACAGGCCGTTGCCCACTCCATGGACAAGAACGCCATGATCGAAAGCGTTCAGCATGGTCTGGGCTACCCCCAATGGTCGTCGGTGAGCCCGGCGTCCGGCGACTTTCACAATCCCGAAGTGCGCCGATACCCCTACGACTTGGACCGTGCCAACGAGATTCTCGACGAGATGGGCTGGGTTGACACCGACGGCGACGGCATCCGCGAGGACGATGAGGGCAACCCCATCTCGTTCACGATGGTCACCAACGAGGGGAACAGCGTGCGCGCCGACATCACCGGCATCATTCACGAGGGGATGACGGCAATCGGCCTCGACGTTGATTTCCGCATCGTGGACTTCGGTGCCATGGTGGCCCAGCTCACCGCCACCTACGACTGGCAGGCCATGGTGTTGGGGCTGACCGGCAGTCCCGACCCCTTCGGCGGAATGACTGTGTGGCACAGCGGCGAAGACCTGCACCTTTGGCATCCGAATCAGCCCGAGCCCGCCACGGAGTGGGAGGCCGAGATCGACGAGCTGTACATCGCTGGCAGCAAAGAGCTCGACCACGAGCAGCGCGTGCAGCACTACTGGGATGCGCAGGCGATTGTCGCCGAGAATGTGCCGCTCATCTACACCACACAGTCCGAGCGTTTGGGAGCGGTTCGCAACGTGTTCGGCAATACCACCCCGACGCTGTACGGCTACTGGGATCTGCGCTACCTGTACCGCACTGATCAGTAGTCGACGAACCCTGCCGCCTCCTGGGACGGACGGCTAGCCGAACTCTATAGCCGAGAAACTGTTCAGCTTGTCCAGCTGGTGGTCGGCGGTGACGAGGCGGACGGTGCCCGACTTCGACCGCATGACCAGCGACTGAGTGCTGGCGTGGTTCTTGTAGTAGTGGACGCCCTTGAGCAGTTCACCGTCGGTGATCCCGGTGGCGGCGAAGAAGCAGTTGTCGCCTTGAACCAAGTCGTCGGCAGTGAGCACCTTGGTCACATCCCGGCCCAGTTTCTCGGCCTCCTTGCGCTCCCCGTCGTTGCGGGGCCAAAGCCGCCCGAGTTGTTCACCGCCCATGCATTTGAGGGCGGCCGCAGAGATGACGCCCTCGGGGGTTCCCCCGATGCCGAACAGTATGTCGGCCCCTGAGTCGGGCCAGGCGGTGGAGATGGCCCCGGCCACATCGCCGTCGGGGATGAGCCGAATGCGGGCGCCGGCATCGCGCACTTCGGCAATCAGCTCCGAGTGGCGGTCGCGGTCGAGGATCACTGCGGTCACATCCCGCACGGGCTCGCTCTTGGCCTCGGCCACCAGCTCGAGGTTGCGAGTGGGCGAGTTGTCCATCGAGATGCCGTAGCCGATGCACTCGGGGCCGTAGGCGATCTTCTCCATGTACACGCAGGGTCCGGGGTTGAACATGGTCCCCCGGTCGGACACCGCGATCACCGAGAGGGCGTTGCCCCGGCCCAGCGAAGTAAGCGTGGTGCCGTCGATGGGGTCGACCGCGATGTCGCATTCGGGAGGCGTCCCATCGCCGATCAACTCCCCGTTGAAGAGCATGGGGGCTTCGTCCTTCTCACCCTCGCCGATCACCACGATCCCGTCCATCGGCACGGTCCGCAGCAGCACTCGCATGGCCTCGACGGCGGCATCGTCGGCCCCTTCTTTGTCGCCTCGGCCCATCCATCGGGAGGCGGCCAGCGCGGCGACTTCGGTCACTCGGACCAGCTCCATCGCCAGGTTGCGGTCGGGTGTCTCGGGCGATGCGTTCACGTTGCCCAACCGTAGCGCTACCCACCGCCGACTTCATGTTTCCAGCACCTTGATGCTGCGACGATGCGACCAGGTGGATGTGGTCTGAAACCATGTTCGGCATGGTTTGGTGCTTCCAATGCGGTGCGCCCTACGACGAGGACGTGTCGGAGTGCGCGGAGTGCGGTGTGGCCACCTTTCCCTCGCCGCCGCAGCCGGCCGAGGAGGTGGGCGGCCCCGACGAAGAGCAGCTCGCCTACGAGTTCCACGAATGGGCCTATGATGCCCGCAACGGTCTGGAGGCCGAGCTGCGGGCCCTCGGGCTGGAGCACGCCTGGCTGGGCCCGACGCTGATCGTGTGCGAGGCCGACGAGGAGGCGGTAGACCAGGCGGTGGAGGGGGTGCTGCGGGCCCGACTTCCCAGACTCGACAAGAGCAAGCCCGCGGTGGTGTACGAGCTTGGGGACTACGACGACGCCCACAAGGCCGACATTCTGAGCGAGCTGTTGACCGAGGGCATCGCCCACGAGGTGGACTACGCCGGCAACCTGGAGGTCGGCGAGGCCGACGAGGAGGCGGTAGACGCGTTGTTCGACCGCTTGGCCAGCGCAGTGGCCCAGCGCCAGTTCGGTCCGGGACTGCCGGGAGTGGAGCCCTATGAGGTGCTGGAGGCGCTGTTCTTTTCCGCCGACCGGCTTCGTCGCAACACCTCCGACAGCAAGGCGGTGGAGGACTTCGCGATCTCCCACGACCAGGTGGTGCAGCTCAGCCTTCCGTGGGGATACGACGCCGATTTCTGGCGGTCGATGCTGGACGCCGCCGATGAGCTGCGGGAGGCCCTGGTGGCCGGACCCGATCCCATCGAGGGCGATGCGGCCGCGGAGCAAGCCGCGGAAGCGTTGCGGGAATTGCTGCGCCGGTATATGTAATGGGTTTCCGCACCGTCGAAGGTCTGGTGCTGACCCACGGCGCGGGCGGTGATCGCGATCAGCACACCCTGGTGGCCATCGCCGAGGCACTGGACCCGTTGCCGGTGGAGCGCATCAACTTCCCCTATCGAAACCAGGGGCGCCGGCCCCCCGACCGGGCCCCCAAGCTGCTGGCCTTCCTCAGCGAGGAGATTCCGGCCATCGCCGCCCGTCTGGGAACCGATTCGGGGCGCCTGGTGCTAGGAGGCCGGTCGATGGGCGGGAGGATGTGCTCCATGGCGGTGGCCGATGGGATGCCCGCCGCCGGCCTGGTGCTGTTGAGCTATCCGCTGCACCCGCCGAAGAAGCCCGAGAACCTGCGGATCCAGCATTTCGGTTCTGTCGACGTGCCCTGCCTGTTCATCTCCGGCGACCGAGACCCCTTCGGCAGTCCCGAGGAGTTCGGCGCCCATCTGCCCGCCATCAACGGCCCGGTGACCACTGTGTGGCTTGAAGGCGAGGGCCACGACCCGAAAAAGGCCGATGCTGACATTGTGACCGCAGTTTCAGGCTGGCTGGAGAGCCTCTAGGCGTCTTCGGGGTTGAGCTCCTCCAGTGATCGTCTGGTGGTCTCGGGGTAGAAGAGGAGCACCAGGACCCCCACCAATAGCGGTCCGGCGAGAAGGATCGAGAACGCGGTGCCGTAGCCCCAGGCCTCTATCATGTACCCCCCGGCCACCAGGCCGACCATGCTTCCCGACACCCCGGCCACGCCGAGCAGGCCATTGGACTGCGCCCGGCGCATGGTGCCGAACATCTCGGCTCGGTATACCCCCAGAGCCGGAACGGTGGAGGAAGTCATGAGCGCGCCCACGGCGATCAAGACCCACATCGGCCAACCGGCCTGGGTGAAGTGCCACAAAACGAACAGGGCCCCGCCGCTCACGCCCACTGCGGCGATCATCCGCCGACCCCGCAGATCGGCCAATTTGCCGGCAATGAGCATGCCAGGGCCTGCTGTCCAGGTTGTGAGCAGGGTGAACACCGCGATCTTGGTGGCGCTGAAGTCTCGCTGCTCGTTGAGGAACTCGTTCTGCAATTGAGATGCCGGGGCAGAGAAGACCAGAACAGCGAAGGAGGTCACCGCCAAGATGATCAGGCGGAAGCGATACTGCTTCGGCGGCCGGATGCGCGGCTGTCGCCGGGCCGTTTCAAAGCGCAGGGATTCGGGAAGCCGACGGGCTACGAACACCAGCAAGGGCAGACCGGCCAGCGCGGCGACAAAGGAGAAGCGCCATCCCGACGCGCTGAGGTCGGCAAAGGGCACCGACCCCACCGCCAGGCCTGAGCCCAGACCGGCAGCCAGCGCCAGCATGGAGGCCACAAAGGCCCTTGAACTGGCCGGCGCCTCCTCGAGGGCGAACACGAAGATGAGCAGGGCCATGGCATGGGACAGGCCGCGGGACACTGCCTGGACAGTGGCCATGGTGGCCAGATTGGGGACCAAAGAGGTGGCGGCCGCCGCCAAGATCGAACCGGCGGCGGCGTAGAGAAGTGTGCGCCGACGCCCTTTGCGGTCGCCGAGGGCGGCAACCGCCAATGTGATCAGAATGCTGAGGCGGACCAGCGAGAGGGCGAGCCCTTGCGCTGACTCGCCTACCTCGAACTCATCGGCTGCGAAGGTGATGGTCTGGCCGAGCAGGGTGCCCAGGAACCCGGCGGCAACGGCCAGGGTGGCCAGCAGGGCCACCACTCGAGCCTGTCGTTCCGTGAATCGGTCGGGGGGATGCCACCAGGGCCAATCTCGTCCTCGGCGCAGGGCCCGTCCGTAGGGGATGGTGAACAGCACCCACCACACCGGAATGGCCAGTCGAAAGTCGAACTTCTCGGTGATCAGCACCTGATCGCCGTCGAGCGGCTCGGCGGCGACCGTGCGCCGGTAGTGCTCGACCGGCCCCTCGGCTGCGGTGAAGACGGCTTCGCCCTCGGCCCGCTCCAAGACGATGTCGGAGCGGGGGGACAGAAGGCCGTCGGGGCCGTTCAGAACGCCTTCGGCGGCGTCGGCGCTCAGGACGCGACGAGAGATCACTTGGGGCATGTATTGGAGGGCATTCTACTTTTGGGTCACCTGCGCCCCATGTCCACACTGAAGGGAGCGCGGGCACCATACTTGTCAGGTGGAGCCCGCCAAGCAGAAGGATCGCATCGAGGTGCGGGCCCGCGGTCCTCTGGAGGGCCCGGTGGTCATAGGCGGGGCCAAGAACTCGGTGCTCAAGCTCATGGCTGCCTGTTTGCTCACCGAGGGGACGTTCGTCATCCGAAATGTGCCCGACATTGAGGATGTGGCGGTGATGGCCGATGTGCTGAGGGCCATGGGAGTCTCGGTCAGCCGTTCGGCCGACGTTCTCACCATCGAACGCCCCGAGGCCATAACCCCCGACGCCCCCTATGCGCTGACCGACCAGCTTCGGGCATCCACCGCGGTGCTGGGGCCGCTGTTGGGGGGTATCGGACACGCCCGGGTGGCCCTTCCCGGTGGCGATGATTTCGGCCCCCGGCCAATCGACATGCACATCGCCGGGCTGGAGGCCATCGGCTGCCGGTTCGAGATTTCCGGTGGGGACGTCCACGCCACCGCCGACAACTTGGTGGGCAATTCGGTGTTGTTGGAGTTCCCCAGTGTGGGGGCCACCGAGAACGTGATGATGGCCGCGGTTCGGGCCAAAGGCACCACGGTGATCGACAATGCCGCCCGGGAGCCGGAGATCGCCGATCTGGCCGGATTCTTGAACCACATGGGCGGCCAGGTGACCGGAGCGGGAACTTCCACCATCGTGGTGGAAGGAGTGGAGGAGCTGTACCCGGTGGAGCACACTGCGGTGAGCGATCGGATTGAGGCGGCCACGTTCATGGCTGCTTTGGGGGTGGCCGGCGGGGAGATCACCTTGGTGGGGGCTCGACCCGACCACATGGCAATGTTGTGCCGCAAGCTCGGGGAGATGGGAGTGCGGACCTCATCTGACCCCGATGGGATATGGGCCATGTGCACCGGTCGGCTTCGGTCGGCTGACGTCTCCACGCTGCCCTATCCCGGTCTGCCCACCGACTGCAAGCCGCTGCTGGTGGCCATGTTGTCGGTGGCCGAGGGAGTGGGGATCGTGACCGAGAACCTGTTCTCGGGCCGGTTCCGCTATGTGGACGAGCTGTTGCGCATGGGCGCCGATATCCGCACCGAGGGCCACCACGCGGTGATCCGGGGGGTGGAACGCCTCAGCGGCGCGCCGGTGCGGGCGTCCGACATCCGGGCGGGGGCTGCTCTGGTGGTAGCCGGGCTGGCCGCCGACGGTGTGACTGTGGTGTCCGATCCCCACCACATCGACCGGGGCTATGAGAACTTCGCCGGCAAGCTCAGCGCGCTTGGGGCCGACGTCCGCCGCGAGAGGCCCGACGGTTAGCCAGATACAGCAAACCGGCCAACAGGGCCAACGGTGCGGCCACCAAGAGGATCTCATCCCAACCTCCCTGGTGGGCCAGCACTTCCATGAGTTGGAGTCTGCCAGACGACCGCGGGATTGAGGGAAGAGATCGGCGGGAAGGTTGGCGAATCGGGATTTGGTTGAGACAATGGGGGCGTGGAAGACGCCGTCGCCCAGGTGATCGAGGCCATCCGCCCCGCGGTGCAGGCCGACGATGGGGACATCTATCTGCGCGGGGTGGACGAGGACACCGGGGTGGTCACCGTGGAGTTGACGGGCGCCTGTGTGAGCTGTCCGGCGTCGACCGTGACGCTGAAGGCGGGGGTGGAGCGGATCCTCAAGGACCGGGTGGAAGGGGTCACCGAGGTGGTGAATGTGGGCCAGAACCTGTTGAGTGACGGCTCACCGGTGGGCTTGTAGCTGCACACTCCGAGCATGATCCCGCAGCGAACCGACACCTGGTACATCAGCTATGGGTTGATCGCCGCCAACGTGGCGGTGTTCATCGTCGGTATGGCAATGGGGGACAGTCTCAGCGGCCGGGGCAGCGTCGATGGCCTCGTCTTCGATGCCGCGACCTGGGGCGCTGCCATCGACTTCTCCAACGAATGGTGGAGGGTGTTCACCGGCGGTTTCCTACACCACGGCTTATTCCATCTCGCGGTGAACATGTACTCGCTTTATGTATTGGGTCTGGTCCTGGAGAGATCGCTGGGAAGAATCCCGTTCGCCGCGGTGTATTTCTCCTCGCTGGTCAGCGGGTCGTTCGGAGCGTTGGTCGAGGCGCCAAACTCGCTGATTGCCGGGGCGTCAGGGGCCATCTTCGGACTGATGGGCGCTTATGTCGCCCTGTCGCTGACCCAAGGGGTGGGACTATTCCAGACCCCGATAGGGCTGATTCTTGTTATCAACCTGGTGATCAGCTTCACCGTCCGGTCGATCTCGCTGGGCGGCCATATCGGCGGTCTCATCGGTGGGTTTCTCGTGGGGGCGGCTGCCGCGTATGCCATCCGCCGGCAGCAATACCCCACGGCCTTCCCCGTGGTCACCGCCTTCGCGGTGGCTGCCGGATCGTTTCTTGGCTCCTTGTGGGCTGCAACCCGCTGGACTGAAACGCTGTAGACGGGGCTAGAACTGACTGCGCAGCGTGCGCAGGTTGCGGCGCCATACCCACTCGAGAATGCGGGCACCGACTATGTCGCCCACCAGGCCCCCCATCCACCAGGGGAATTGCAGTTCCTCGGTCCAGCAGAACTCTGTGCGATCGGTGCCCGCCGGGATAAGGGTGAAGCGCCCTTCCCCGGTGACCAGTCCGGTGTGGCGCACGCCGATGGCCTTCTGATCGACCCATTCGGTGACCACCATTGCATCGTTGAGGCGAAGGGGGCCGACCTTGGTGAGGCATTCGAAGGCGGTGCCCACCCCCTCGGTCTGAGTTCCTCGAAAGGAGATCGACTCGGCGTCGGCCATCCACTCGGTGTGAGAGTCGATACGGCGCACGTACTCCCACACAGCGTCCAAGGGCGCTTCGATGGTGGTAGAAACCCTGATCCTGGCCACAACCTGAGTCTAAAGCGACTCGTGGGTCTTGCTGGAGGGCCGTAGGATTGGAGGATGCCCGATGCCGACATCGAGTTCTTCTGGGATCCGATCTGCCCGTTCGCCTGGCTCACTTCTCGGTGGGTGACCGATGTCGCTCGCCAGCGCGACTACGAAGTGGACTGGCGGCTGATCTGCCTGTCGATCCTCAACGAGGACAGCGACTACGAGAACTTCCCCGAGGGCTACCAGGAGCTGCACCACAAGGGCCGGCGCATGCTGCGGGTAGCCCAGGCGGTTCGCGACCAGCATGGCGCAGCCGCGGCCGGCGAGCTGTACACCGCCTATGGGACCACTATCTGGAATCCAGATGCGGACATTCGCTCGGAGATGGGAGAAGTGGCCTCAGACCAGCATCTGAAGGCCGCATTGGAGCGAGCTGGCCTATCTGGTGAGCTTGCCGACCGGGCTGAGGACGAGTCGCTGGATGATGCCCTGCGAGAGTCCACCATGGAGGCGCTGAGCCGCACCGGCCGGGACGTGGGCACCCCGATCATCACCTTCCACCACAACGGGGGGGCCACGTCGTTCTTCGGGCCGGTGGTGAGCCAGATTCCACCGGAGGAGGAGGCCGTGCGCCTGTGGGATGCAGTGGTGACCCTGGCCGAGTGGCCGTCATTTGCCGAGCTCAAGCGCTCCAAGCGCGACGACCTGGTGTTCCCCAAGGTATAGAGGGAAGCGGGAGGATCGGCGATGGCCCCCGAGAGGATTGCCTACCTCGACAACGCGGCCTCAACCCCGCTGTGTACCGAGGCAGTGGAAGCGATGGCGCCATTGCACCGGGAGTTGTATGCCAACCCGACCGGGGCGCATCGCATGGCTCGCGACACCCGCCGCTGCATTGACGATGCCCGCGATGTGATGGCTGAGGCTCTGGGCTCGGCGCCCGGAGAGATCGTGTTCACCGGCGGGGGTACCGAGGGCGACAATCTGGCAGTGGTCGGACGGCATATGCAGGTGGGCGGGGTGACGGTGTGCTCGGCCATCGAGCACCACGCAGTGCTGGAGCCGGTGGAGCATCTGGGGGGCCGCGTAGTGTCGGTTGACGCCACCGGGGTCATTGACCTCGACGCGCTGGCCGCGGCCCTCGACGACAGCGTCACCGTGGTGTCGGTGATGCTGGCCAACAACGAGACCGGCATGGTCCAGCCTTTGGGGCAGGTGGCCGAAGTGGTCCGCTCGTCGGCCTCCAGTGCCGTACTCCACACCGATGCGGTCCAGGCCTTCCCTTGGTTGGACGTGGCTTCGCTGGCGGCTGATGCCGATCTGATCTCGGTCAGCGCCCACAAATTCGGCGGTCCTAAGGGGGTGGGCGCGCTGGTAGTACGCGACGGGGTGGAGCTGTCTCCGTTGATGCTGGGGGGTGGCCAGGAGCGAGGGCTGCGTTCCGGCACCCACAACGCGGCGGGCATCGCGGGCATGGCTGCGGCTACCGAGGTTGTGCTGAAAAGCCGGTCTGAGCAGGTAGTCCGGCTGGCCGGGTTGCGGGACCGGCTGGTGGACGGGATTCTGGCTGCGGTGCCAGACACGGTGGAGACGGGAGCGCGGTCGGGCAAAGTGGCCGGGTCGGCCCACCTGTGCTTCGAGGGCATCGAGTCAGAAGCGCTGTTGTTCTTGCTGGAAGATGCCGGGGTGTACGCATCGGCGGCCTCGTCCTGCTCTAGCGGGGCGCAGGATCCGTCCCACGTGCTGGCCGCCATGGGCTACGACCGAATGCTGGCCGGGGGATCGCTGCGGCTTTCGCTGGGCTATGAGACCGCTGATGTCGATATCGATCAGGCGTTGGCAGTCATTCCCGATGCGGTGGCCCGGCTCCGGGACTACGAGACGGGCTGAGAGATGCGGGTATTGGCGGCCATGTCGGGGGGTGTGGACTCCTCGGTGGCTGCCGCCATGCTGGCCGAGCAGGGACACGATGTGGTGGGCGTGACCCTCAAGCTTTGGGGAGGGGAATCGGATACCGGCTGCTGCTCGGTGTCGGATGTGGAGGACGCCCGTCGGGTGGCCGACTGCTTGGGGTTGCAGCACCACGTGTTCAACTTCGGCGACGCCTTCGACCAGCGAGTGGTGACGCCTTACGTGGAGGACCATGCCGTGGGGTTGACGCCCAACCCCTGTATCGAATGCAACCGCCACATCAAGTTCGACAAGCTGATGGTTCGGGCCGAGGCTCTGGGATTTGATGCGGTGGCTACGGGCCATCATGCCCGGCTTGAGGCGGCGGGCGAAGGGTTTCGGGTGCGGCGGGGAGTAGACGCGGCCAAAGACCAGTCCTATGTGCTGTACATGTTGGGCCAGGAGCAGATGGCCCGGATGTTGTTGCCCATCGGCCATCTGACCAAGGCCGAGGTAAGGGAGCGGGCTACTGGTCTGGGCCTGCGGAACTCGGCCAAGCCCGACAGCCAGGACGTGTGCTTCATCGCCAATCGGACCGGGGGACGGCAAGGCTTTCTGTCCCGTCGCTTGGGAGAGTCGCCCGCCACCGTGGTGGACGCCGACGGCACGGAGTTGGGTTCCGTCGAGGCCGTTCAGGCGGTGACCATCGGCCAGCGCCGAGGCCTCAACCTGGGCGGTACCGACGAGCCCCGCTATGTGACCGACGTGGACATCGCCGCGGGCCGGGTGATCGTGGGACGACGCGACGATCTGTATTCCCCGACCCAGGACGTGATCGATATCCAGTGGGCCGATGAGCCCGTCGACGGTCCAGTGGACATCCAGGTGAGCGCACACGGCAAGCCCGCGGTCGGAGTATTAGACCCAGCCGGGAGAATTGACTGGCAAGAGCCCCAGCGCCGGGTGGCGCCCGGCCAAGCGGTGGTCTTCTACCAGGGTGATCTGGTGGTAGGCGGTGCGGTAGCGGCTTGACTGGGATGATTAGCGGCTTTGGCGTCAGATCCGGGCCAGTTCTAGTGATTGGCTCGGCGATCTACCGAAGGGTGGGCGGCCGCAGGATCAAGTAGGTGTTCGGGAGTCCCGTCCCTAAGCCAGATGAGAGCCTGTTCCAACGCCTGGCCTATCAGCCGTACGATGCCTGCGGTGGTGGTTGAAGCCACATGGGGAGTGACAACCACGTTGTCGCGGCCTAGGAGTGGGTGGTCCGGGGGCAGCGGCTCAGGTTCGGTGACATCGAGACCAGCGCCGCCCACATGGCCGGAATCGAGTGCAGCTAGCAGCGCTTCCTGATCCACCAGCGCCCCCCGGGCACAGTTGATGATCACCACGCCGGGGCGCATGGCAGCCAGTGAGTCGGTGTTGACGATGTGTCGGGTCTCCGCGGTGGCCGGGGCATGCAGCGAGACCACATCAGCCGAGGCCCAAAGCTGGTCCAGACCGGCCAGCTCGCCCACGGGCGCAGTATCGAGGTAGGGGTCGTAGACCAGGACGATCATTCCCAACGCTTCGGCGTAGCGCCCCAGACGGCTCCCGATCCGTCCACAGCCCACCAGTCCAAGGGTGCGACCGTCCAGCTCCAGCGCACCGGGGCCAGTGAGTCTGCCAGGTCCGCCGGCGGTGCCAGAGGCCAAGCGCACTTCGGAGCTCTTGAGCCGCTTGGCTACCGCCAGCATCAGCGCCAGTGCGTGCTCAGCAGTAGAGACCGTGGGGGCATCGGGAGTGTTGCAGACGGCCACGCCGTGGGCCGCGCAAGCGGCGACATCCACGTTGTCGTAGCCGATGCCGGAGCGGGCTACCACCTTGAGGTTGGGCAGGCGACGGCAGGCTTCGTCGTCCCACGGCTGGTCGGCGGCCACCACCACGCCGTCGGCGTGCTCTGGGCCGTCAACCAGCTCCACGTCAGGGGGGATCTTGATTTCGGACGGGGGAGTCCGGTCGATCCAGATGCGGACTCTCTTCTCAGGACCACTCATCCTGCGGCCCCTAACCAGTCTCGAGAAGCCGATCAAGATTGGCGAGGGCGATGGAGATGTCGTCTTCGACCAGGATGCCGTGCATGCCGAGTTCTCGGGCGGCGATCACGTTGGGCTCGAAATCGTCCAGAAAGGCGCTCGTTTCCGGGCGGGAAACCTCCAATTGCTGAAGGGCGAGCTGATAGATCCTCGGATCGGGCTTGCGCATGCCCACCGCGCTGGAGTCGATCGCGGCCTCGAAAAGCTCATCGACCGGGATAAGGCCGCGCCACATGTCGCCGAACTCTTTGGCGTTGTTGGTGATGATCGCTTGTCGAATGCCCGCCTCGTTCAACTCCCGGACTTTGGCCACAGCCTTGTCGCGCCGCTCTTCGCTGCTGGTGCCGCTCATGGCCTTGAAGAAGCCCTCGGAGGTGAACCCCTCGACGCCGTCAGCCCGGCAAGCCTCATCGGCCGCCTCCAGTGCCTCGGCCAGGGTGCCCTCGCCCCGCTCCAAGCGGTGCCAGGGATGATCGCCGTCGGCCTCGTACCGTCCGAAGACGTGCTCTAACAGCCGTTCGTTGGTGGTGCCCAGCGAACGGGCATAGTCGTCGAGATAAAACGGCGAGCCAGTGAACACCCCGCCAAAATCCCAAAACACTGCCTTGATCATCAGTCGCTCCCTTAGGTTCAGGCCGAAGCGTATTGGCTGCCCCAGCAGCGGACCGAGCCGTCCTCGCTGAGCGCGCAGGTGTGGTAGTCGCCAGCGGTGATGGCGGTGAAGCTTCCGCGGGGAATGCCATCCAACTGGCCAATCACGGTTCCATCGAAGTCTTGATTCGATCCCCAGCACATGATCGTTCCATCATCTCGAAGGGCGCAGGAGTGGTAATAGCCTGCTGAGATGGCAGTAAAGCTACCTTCAGGGATGTTGTCCAACTGCCCGTGGTGGTTATCGCCCCAGCACTTGATGCCGCCAGCTTCCGGAAGCCCGCAAACATGAAAGCCGCCGGAAGCCAATGCGGTGAAGCGACCCTCGGGAGAGTCGCTTACCTCTCCAAAAGCATCGGAACCCCAGCACAGAACAGTTCCGTCAACGAGCAATCCACAAGCAAATGAATCACCGGCGGCTACCGAGCTGAACTGTTCATCAGGGGCCTTCAAGCCTTCGTGGCCCCAGCACAAAGCTGTGCCGTCTTCTCGAAGCCCGCAGCTGAAGAACAGACCGGAACTGATGGCGGTGAAGCGGCCTTCGGGTGCACCGGTTACGACTCCACGGTCATTGGAGCCCCAGCAAGTGACGGTTCCGTCTTGTCGAATAGCGCAGGTGTGGATGTGGCCGGAGGAGGTTGCCGAGAATCTGCCCGTGGGAGCTATGTCCGAGCCGTGACCTCCAATACCCCAGCATCGGATGGTGCCGTCTTCTCGAATGCCGCAGGTAAGGTCCCTGCCAGCCTCAATGACGGAGAAGGAACCTCCAGGAACACTGAGGCCGGTGTAGTAGTCACCGCCCCAGCACTGGACAGCACCTCGAAGATTCAAGCCGCATGTGTATTCTCCGCCGGCGTCGAACGCTGTGAGCGCTTCGCTCGGAGCGTCGTCGATTGCGCCACTGCCGCTACCCCAGCAAGTGGCAGTACCGGTTTCGCTGAGTCCGCAAACATGCCGCGTCCCTGCGGTAATGGCTGTGAATGGGCCTGGGGGCAGGCCCTCGGGCTCCCAAGATGGACTGCTGTGGCCGTCATCTCGTGCTCCCCAGCACTCGATGCTCCCGTTCATGCGAATTCCGCAGGAGTGATGTGCGCTAGCGGCAACGGCCTTGAAGGTCCCGGATGGGGGAGATGCCTGCCCTTGGTCATTTTGTCCCCAGCATCTGACAGTGCCAATGGTTCTCAGTCCGCAGGCATGGCGGTCGCCAGCCGACAGGAACTCGAACGACCCTGTTGGTGCCCCTGTTTGTCTGTATCTGTTGTCACCCCAACATGCGATGGTCCCCCGAGCGGTTATTCCGCAGGTGTAATGATTGCCGGCGGCGATCGATGCGAATTTCTCGTCAGGCGCATCTATCTGCCCATCGTGGTTGCGCCCCCAGCACTTCACAGTGCCGTCTTCTCGCAACCCGCAGCTATGGAACAAGCCCGCAACGACGGAGGCGAACTCACCCGTAGGGGCACTCAATGGCTCGATGTAGTTGCTACCCCAGCATTCCACAGATTTGTCAATTCGCGTTCCACAAGAATGGAATTCATTTGTTGTTATGCCGGTGAATGAACCGTCGGGAGTTTGCAAGTGTCCGAGGACGCATCGATCGTGTATTGGCCAGCCGAGGTCCTGTAGCTCATCGCATCCCAAGCGGTTTTCTTCAAGAGCGAACCAAGGTGTTGAGGGCATAATGGACGGGTAAGGCGAGGAATGGTCTAAGTCAAACAGCAAGTGCCCCATCTCGTGCGCGGTTGTCAAGGAATGCCATCTCTCGCTGCCGTAAGCTTCTAGAGTAGGAACAACAGCAACGTTTTCGGTGGCGTAACCTGCTGCACCGCCTCCTGGGACAGCGTGCCAGAGAATGAGTATATTCTGAAAGTCTCCTAACTGCGCTACTTCTGATGCGCAAGGGTCATCCTCAATATGCTCTGGGCGGTAGCCGATAACCTGGCGGTCCCAATCTAAGTCTGGCGACACTATTCCACTTGGTGAGAACTCAACTCCGACCATTCCAGACGATTCCCTCAAATAAAAGCCGCCGACAACTCGAGTTAGCCGTTCAGCCTCAGATTGCAGTTTTGCGAGGGTGAATCCAGCGTTTGCGGGGACGCAATAGAAGACGGGGACATCGATCAGTTGTGGAGTGGGTTCTTCGACAGGTTGGGGGGCGCAGCCGCCCGGCACGAGTTGGGTGTCGATGTCGAATCGGCAGCGGTACACGTTGAGCAGCGATTCCTGGTTGGCGATCAGGTTGTCGCGAACCGCGACGTCGTTGTTGGTGGGCGTGCCTGGGAATGTGCCTGGCTCGGTCCGACCTCGGCTGGGCTGGCCGTTGGCACAGCCTCCGGGCACTTGTTGAGTGTCGATGTCGAACATGCAGCGGTAGACGTTGAGCAAGGTCTCCTGATTGGCGATCAGCTGATCACGGACCGTGATGTCTTGGAGGGTTGCCCCGCTGTCCTGCGCCGCCGCGACCGAGCTGCCGAAGGCGACCGCACCAGTGGCAAACAACGCGGCCGCCAAGAGACAGGCCGAGAGCCGTTTCAGTCCCTTGGTCAAGGCAATTCCCCCGTCTCGATGAGCCGCTGGAACTGTGCCTCATCGAGGACCGGGATGCCCAGCTTCTCAGCTTTGTCCAGCTTCGACGTGCCGGGGTTTTCACCCACCACCAGCGCGGTGGTCTTGGACGACACGCTGCTAGGTGACTTGCCGCCCCGGGCCTTGATGGCCGCCCCCACCCCGTCTCGGGTGTACCCCTCCACCCCGCCGGTGACCACAATGGTCATCCCCTCCAAGGTCTGGGGCAGCGCCTCTTCGTCGACGTTGTCAGCATGTCCAGCGAAGTTGAGTCCCGCGGCCCGCAGCTTCTCGATGATCTCTCGGTTGACCTCCGACTGGAAGAACTCGTGCACGCTCTCCGCCATGATCGGCCCGATCCCGTCCACCTCGGCCAACTCCTCAACCGAAGCCTCCATTATCTGGTCCAAAGAACCGAAGGCATCTGCCAGCAACTCACAAGTGGTGTCGCCCAGATGGCGGATGTTGAGCCCCACCAACAGCCGGGCCAAAGACTGCTGCTTGGAAGCCTCGACAGCAGCGGTCAAGTTGGCCACCGAGAGTTCGCCGAACCCCTCGAGCTCGCGGATGCTCTCATAGGGAAGGGCGTAGATGTCGCCCACGTCGGATATGAATCCGAGGTCGATGAACAGGCGAACCCTTTGCTCGCCAAGGTGCTCGATGTCGAGGGCGTTGCGGGCGGCAAAATGCTCGATCCAGCCTCGAAGCTGCTCGGGACACCGGGGGTAGAGGCAATAGTGGGCGGCGTCTCCCTCTTCGCGGATCAACGGCTGTTGGTGGAGACAAGGGCAGACCTCCGGAAACTCCCACTCCGCTGAATCAGGAGCGCGGTCGGCCAGAACAGATCCCAGCACCTCTGGAATCACATCGCCGGCCTTGCGGACCACCACGGTGTCTCCGGGACGGACGTCTTTGGCCTTGACCTGGTCCTCGTTGTGCAAAGTTGCCATTGCAACCGTGGAGCCGCCGACGAACACCGGCTCCAACACTGCAAATGGGGTGGCCTTGCCTTTGCTGCCGATGGAGACGTGGATGTCCAAGAGCTTTGTGGTCCGCTCTTCAGGGGGAAGTTTGTAGGCGATGGCCCAACGGGGCGCCCGACTGGTAGCCCCCAGTCCCTGCTGGAGGTCGAGGCGGTCTACCTTGATGACCGCGCCGTCGATCTCATAAGGCAGGTCATGGCGCATGCCTTCACTGCGCTCCACGAACTCCCATGCCTTGTCAAGCGAGTCCACCGTGGTGGTCTCTGGATTGACCGGCAGGTTGAGGCTGTCTAGGTACTCCAGAGTGGCGCTATGGGTATTCAGAGCAGGGCCTCCCTGAACTTCCCCCACGGAGTAGCACCACATCGACAAGCCCCTGGTGGCGGTGGTCGCCGGATCCTTCTGCCGCAGCGAGCCGGCCGCTGTGTTGCGGGGATTGGCATAGCGGGGCTTGCCCTCGGCCTCTTGCTGAGCGTTCAGAGCTTCAAAGGCAACAAGAGGCATGTAGACCTCCCCCCGCACTTCCAGAACCCTGGGCGCGCCTTCAGGGAGCCGATGGGGTACGGACTTGATGGTGAGAATGTTCGCCGTGATGTCCTCACCCACCCTGCCGTTCCCTCGGGTTGCACCCTGGACTAAAACGCCATTCTCGTAGCGCAGCGACACGGCCAGTCCATCGAACTTGAGCTCGCACACCAGGTCGCCAAGCTCCTCAGTAGCCAGACGACGCTGTGCCCGATCTGCCCATGCAACTAGCTCGCCCCGGTCGAAGGCGTTGTCCAGCGACATCATCGGCACTTGGTGCTCTACTGGCGTGAACAGAGTGGACGGATCAGCACCAACCATTTGAGTGGGGGAGTCGGGTCGGACTAGCTCCGGGTGGGCCGCCTCTAGTTCAACCAGTTCCCGGACCAATTCGTCATATTCGGCATCGGGGACCTCTGGGGCATCGTCGACGTAATAGCGATCATTGTGGTAGCGGATGCGCTCAATCAGATCCGAGATGCGATTCTCGGCTCCCGTCGTCACCTGTTGCACTGTACTGGCGAGCAGGGGGATTCCGCTTCAGGGTGGGTACGCCGGTGGCCAGAAGTGCTGTAGTGGGGTGGGTGAGGGGTCTTCGGGGGGACCGAGTGTGGGTGTGGGTCGTGCGAGTGTGGTGGGCGGCGTTGCCGTTTACCGCGGGGCCGGTATTGGCCGATGGTCTGCACGAGACCTCCGCGGCCTGGCGGTCCACGGCATCGGTGGGGCTGTGGGTGCTGTGGGGCCTTGTCCTGGTGGGATCTTTGCTGGCCCATCCGGCCACGCTGGTTCTGATCCGGCTGGCGTTGCCTTCAGCGGTGGCGGCTCTCTTGTGGGCCGGAAGGGCAGACGCCGATTGGGGTGAGGTTGCTCTAGTGGCAGCCATTTCAGGTGCATTGGCCGCCGTGGCGCTCAGCGCGCCGGTGGGCCAGGTGTTTGTGAACGGCATTTCCTATGGCGATGAAATCCGGCTTCTATTGCGACCTCCGGCGGTGCTGCTGGCGGGCCCTCTGCCGGCGGCGGCTGTGATCACTGTCGGCGGCGCTGTCGGCGGCCCGCTGCTACTGGCTGCCGAGCACTGGGCTGCTGGCGGGGTGATCACGGCGGTGGGCGTGCCCTTGGCAGTCCTTGCCGCTCGCTCGCTTTATTCGCTCACTCGCCGGTGGCTGGTGTTCGTGCCTACGGGCGTGGTGGTCCACGACCACCTGGCGTTGCAAGATCCCGTGCTGCTCCGCCGCCGATCGGTGGCTAGCTTCGGTCCCGCCAAGCAGGGATCCGATGCCTCAGACCTGAGCCAGGGCGCGGCCGGACTGCTTTTGGAATTGTCCCTGAGTCAACCGATCACTCTGTCCCCTCCGGCGAAGCGCAGGAGCAGCAATCAAGAAGTGCAGGCCGGAGCAATCCTGATTGCCCCCTCCCGCCCCGGTCAGACCATCGCCCTTGCCCGCCAACGCCAGCTTGTCTAGCGGCTGGCCAATCCCCCGGAATGAGACCCCCTGAGCACCAGCAAAACTTTGAGACTAAGATACCGAGCGCTGAAACAAATGAGGGGGAGGGATGAGCATGGCGAGTCAGTTCACTGATGCCGAGTTCTCCGAACACATCCAGAGGTACGGAGGCAAGGAACTGGACTGGGAGCCGTTTGCCGCCCAAGGAGACCTGAAAGAGGAGTACCGGCGGGCCCATGTGCGGATGGTGGGGGCGAGCATCACCGGCAAGCACTACGAGCCCGGAACGGTCACAGCCAACAATTTCACGCTGTCGGTGATGATGATGCCCCCGGGGGCTGTGGCCCCGTCGCACGCCCATGAAGTGGAAGAGGTCTTCTTCGTGGTCAAGGGAGAGTTGACCGCATGGTGGGAGGACGACAGTGGGCGGATCGTCGACACCGTGCTGAAGGAGCGGGAAATGATCTACAGCCCTGCTGGAATCATGCACGGACTGCGGAACCACACAGATGAGGAAGCCCTGGTGCAGGTGGTGATTGGCGTCGGCCGCCCGCAGAAGCCCACTTATCTCGACGCCACCCTCACCAACCTCTGAGGCACTCGTGCGGCTGGGGGAGATGAGCTGGACTGCTCTGGAGGAGCGGCTCAAGCAGGGTCCGCTGGATGTGATGATTCCGCTGGGCGCCTTTGAGCAGCACGGTCCTCATCTTCCCCTCGACACCGATGCCCTAATCGCAGACGCAGTGGCCGACCGGGCGGCCCAAAGAGTGGGAGATTGCATGGTGGCGCCCTGCATTTCCGTTGGTGCCTCCAGCCACCACCTGGCGTTTCCCGGTACGGCCAGCCTGAGCGATGCGACTCTCCGGAGCGTCTTGGTGGAAGTAATCCAAACCCTGGTGGGCCACGGTTTCCGGGGTGCCTACTTGGTGACCGGACATGCCGGAAACGTAGGGGCCATGGCCGCGGCAATGGGCGAGCTGGATGCCACAGATCGCTCCCGAGTGGTGTCGTTCGACGACTGGCCCGCCCAGCGTGAAGCCATCCATCAAGTGGCCGAAGCCCAACTCGGCTTGGACCGGGAGCTCGTGGGAACCCACGGCGGGCACTTCGAGACCAGCATCATGCTGGCCATCGCCCCAGATCGGGTGGACATGGCGTCGGCAGTTGCCGGCCATGTGGGGCCAGCCGCGTCGGCCAGCGCCAAGCTGCGCTCTGAGGGCATGGCCGCCCTTTCTCCGGTGGGCATCATCGGCGATCCCCGCGGGGCCTCGGCCGACGCTGGAGAGATCTACCTCGACGCGTTGGTCGGCCTGGTGGTTGAAGGCATCGCAGCCCATCGCGGCCGGTCGAAGCAGCAGGTGGCCCAGTGAGCGAGCCGGCGACCATCAGTGTCTGGGACAGAATCCAGGTTGCTATTCCCCGGGTAGTGGAGGCCAGCTTTGCTGGCTTCGTGGTCGTCATTCTGGGTGCGGTGATGACTTACAAGTCCGACGTGTTCTTTACGACCGGCAACCTCCACAACATTTTGTTGCAATCCTCCGTCCTGGCTTGCGCGGCATTCGGAATGACCCTGGTGATCATTGCGGCCGAGTTGGATCTCTCCCAGGGATCGGTCGTGGCCCTGATCGGGGTTGTGGCGGCTGAGACCATGGTGCGCAATAACAGCATTCTGTTGGGGCTGTTGGCCGGAGTGGGTGTGGGCATTGCTGCCGGACTGTTCAACGGGTTCATCACCGCGGTGCTCAAGGTCCCCTCTTTCATCACCACTTTGGGACTTCTCATTATGGCGAGGGGTTTGGCTCGTGAGATCACTGCGGGCAATACCGTGGGCAACCTCCCCGGCGGTTGGAAGGCATGGTGGAGTGAGGACTTCATTGGCTTACGGATGCCTGTTTGGGTGGCCTTGGGCCTCGGTGTCGTCTACCACGTAATCTTGCGCTACTCCCGATTTGGGTTACGGATCTACGCTGTCGGGGGCAACGCCGAAGCTGCTCGACGCGCGGGCATCAACGTAACTCGGGTGCGAGTCACTGTATTCGTGTTGGGGGGCTTCGCCGTTGCCGTTGGCGGATTCACCCTGCTGGGAAGGGTGCATGTTGGCCAGCCCAATGCCGCGGTACTCACCGAGCTATTCGCAGTGGCCGCGGTAGTGCTCGGAGGCACCAACCTGTTCGGAGGGCGGGGATCGATTCCCCGCACCCTGGCTGGCGTGCTCTTGATCGGCGTTATCAAGAACAGCCTGAATCTGCTCAGTGTGTCCTCCAACATGCAGGACGTGTGGTTGGGCGTGGTGTTCGTGCTGGCCATGACATCCCAATTCTTGCGCCGCTACTTGGAGCGGTGGGCCAATCGGAGCGAAGACACCGCCATCGAAGTCGAGGTTGATCACGAACTGGACGAAGAACGCCGTGCCATTGAGATAGCTGAGCAATCGGCCATCACAACAGCACCCGGAGATCTCCTTGCCGCCGGCCCTGCTGAGCAATCAGCCGATCCGGTAGCGGAGCAACCAAAACAACCCGGAGGGGAACAATGAAAACCAAAAACCTGTTGTTCAAGCTGCTGGCGCTGTTCTTGGCGCTGGGTCTGGTGGCCGCAGGATGCGGCAACGACGATGACGACGCAGGGTCGGCGCCGGCGACCACCGAGGCGCCGGCGACTGAAGCACCTGCGCCAGAGCCAACTGAAGCGCCCGCGCCCGATGACAGCGGCGACGGGGAGTGCATGGAGTATTACGAGGTGCGGTACGCCAACTTGGCGACCTTCATCTTGTATTTCCGCGACCTCGAAGCCGGTTTGGCTGAATTCGGCGCCCAGAACTGCTGGAACTTTGCCGCAGCCGATGCTGCCTACGTGATCGAGGATCAGGTAGCCCAGATAGAGGACTTCGTCACGCAAGGGGTCGACCTCATCATCGCCTCGCCGGGCGACCGTCAGGCGCTCATTCCCGCCTATGAAGCTGCGGCGGCAGCCGGCATACCGATGCTGTCTACCGGTGACAGCGTGCAGGAGGCTGCTCCGGAGATCGGCTTCATCGGCACCGACTGGGGTGTTGAGGGCACCAAGCAGACCGAGTGGATGGTCGAACAGCTCGGCGGATCGGGCAAGATCGCCCGGATCGGCGGCCCGGGGGCCAGCGAATACGTGGAGAAGCGACGCGAGGGCTTCGAGCACACCATGGCCGAGAACCCCGGTATCGAGGTGGTGTTCAACCAGAGCGCCAACAGCTTCACCGCTGAGGAGGGCCTCCGCTTGGCCCAAGACGCGTTGACCGCCAATCCTGACCTTGACGGCATCTGGGCTGACAGCGATGCTCTGGCCCTCGGCGCGGCGATCGCTGTGGAAGAGGCTGGCATCGACCACGCCGACATCCTCATCAGCGGGACCGACGGCGAGCCGGCCGTATTCGACCAGATCCGGGCCGGGACCGGTGTTGACATGACCATCGCCCTGAGGGGCTACCAGTGGGGTTGGCAGACCGCCGAGGTCGCCCACCAGTACCTCACTACCGGCAGCACCGGCCAGGGTTACTTCATCCAGGCGCCCACTTTCGTGGTGGATGCCGACACGATCGAAGGCATGACCAACGCCGACCTCCGATAGGGATTCTCTCCCTCCGGTGAACCACTGCTAGCGAACGTGACTTATCGGGCCGACGTCCTCATCATCGGCGCCGGTGCCTCCGGTGGGGTGGCTGCACGCCACCTGGCCGAGCACGGCTTCGATGTTGTCTGCCTCGAGCAGGGCGATTGGCCCGATAGGTCCGCGTTCCCCGGCACCCGGCCCGACTGGGAGCTGGCCATCCGCAAGGACTGGGCCATGAGCCCCAACGTGCGGATGAGGCCCGAGGACTATCCGGTGGTTCACGACGATTCGGATATAGAGCCCCTCATGTACAACGCGGTGGGGGGCAGCATGATCATCTACGCCGGGACGTGGCCCCGGATGCTCCCGTCGGACTTCCGGGTGCGGACGCTGGACGGGGTGGCCGATGACTGGCCCATCGCCTACCGAGAACTGGTTCCGTACTACAACGCCATCGACCAGCAGATCGGCGTGTCCGGGCTGGCCGGGGATCCAGCCTATCCACCCCACGACGACTATCCGCTCCCGCCACTGCCCCTGGGGGTGGCGGGCCGGCGGGCGGCCGAGGGGCACAACCGGCTGGGATGGCACTGGTGGCCCGAGCCCAACGCCATCTTGTCAGCGCCCTACGACGGGAGGCGGCCATGCGTGCAGCGAGGCGTTTGCACCTCGGGGTGCGCCGAGGGGGCCAAGGCCTCCACTGATCTGACCCACTGGCCTAAGGCAACCGCTGCTGGAGCCCGGCTAATCACCGGGGCCCGGGTCAGCCGGATCACGCTGGGACCTCGAGGATTGGCCACCGGAGCAGTCTGGCTGGACCGCTCCGGAGTCGAGCACCACCAAGAAGCCGATGTGGTGATCCTGGCCGCCAACGCGGTGGGCACGGCGCGGCTCCTGTTGCTGTCGGCCGACGACCGCCACTGTCCTGATGGTCTGGCCAACTCCAGCGGCCTCGTCGGCCGCCGCCTGATGATGCACCCGTTCTCGGTGGTGACCGGGTGGTGGGACGACCAGGTGGAGGGCTGGCAGGGTCACTTCGGGGCCAGCATCACCAGCTATCAGTTCTACGAGACCGATCCACACCGGGAATTCGTCCGAGGGGCCAAGTGGGCGCTCTCGCCGGTTGGAGGTCCCCTCAACCACATCCTGCCCATGCGGGCCGGAAACGAGGTGTGGGGGAGTGATCATCACGTCCTCATGGGCCAGACCTTCGGCCGGGGGGCGAGTTGGGCCATATTCGGGGAGGATCTTCCCGAGGAGACCAACCGGGTAGAGCTCGATCCGGATCGCGCCGACAGCCACGGCATCCCCGCACCCCGGGTGAGCTATCGGATCTCCGAGCACTCGCGGCGCCTTATGGCCTTCCAAGAAGAGCGGGCCGAAGAATCGCTCGAGGCTTCGGGATGCCAGGAGACCGCGGTGGCCAGCATGATCCCCTATTCGGGATGGCACCTCATGGGCACTGCCCGCATGGGCGAGAATCCGGCGAACTCTGTGGTCAACTCCCACCAGCAGGCCCACGATGTGCCCAACCTGTACATCGCCGATGCCAGCGTGTTCGTGACCAGCTCCGGGGTCAACCCCACCTGCACGATCACCGCGCTGGCCCTTCGGACTGCCGACCTGCTGGTTCAGAACCGAAGCGAACAGAAGGTGCCAGCATGACGGTTGCCGACAACACCGCCATCATCGACGTTGACCGATTGGAACAGATGGCCGACATCATGCTGCCCGCGGCCCACGGCATGCCCTCGGCCTCCGAAGTGGGGGCGGTGAACTCCTATCTCGACGAGGTGCTGGGATGGCGCGACGATCTGCGCCAACCGCTGGTCGAGGCGCTGGCCGCGCTCGATCCGGCAACGTTCACCGTGGAAAGGCTGTCGGCCTTCCTGGCCGAGGATGAAGATGCCTACACCGCCCTCACCACGGTGGTGGCGGCCTGCTACTACCTCAGCCCGGTGGTGCGCGACCGCATCGGCTATCCGGGCCAGGTGGCCAAGACCTACGATCCCTTCGCCTACACCGAATGGGTCGCCGAAGGGCTGCTCGACCCGGTTGTCGAGCGGGGCCCGATTTGGCGAAAGGTACCCGAATGAGCCGGGCTGTGGTTCTGGCCGACTACGCCGACGGTCCCGCGGTGGAGACCCTGGAGCTCGGACCGGTTCTCCCGGGAGGCGCCCTGGTGCGGATCGACGCCGCGACCGTGTGCGGGACCGACGTGCACATCTGCGACGGAGTCTTCGATCAGCTGGCCCGTCTGCCGCTGATATTGGGCCATGAGGGCACCGGAACTGTGGTGGAACTGGGCGCGGGTCTGAAGAGCGACGCTGTGGGCGAACCGCTTCGACCCGGCGACCGCATCGTCTGGGCTCACAATTGGTGCGGGCGGTGCTATTTCTGCGCGGTGGCCAAACAGCCCACTCTGTGTGAGAACACCATGGGATACGGGTGGGGTCCCTATGAGGAGGGTGCGGTCAACGGGACGTTCTCCGAGCACCTCCATGTGTCGCCCGATTCTCGGGTACTACGGGTGCCCGAGGGCGTGACCAGTCCGCTGGCCTCAGCGGCCACCTGTGCCTTGCGCACAGTCATGCACGCCCTCGACCGCATGCCCCGCATTCGCTTTAGCGACACGGTGGTCGTTCTCGGGGCAGGCCCAGTCGGGGTTATGGCCGCAGCGGCGGCCCTGCGAAGCGGGGCCAACCAGGTGATCCTCATCGGTGCACCCGGATCCCGGCTGGCCGCCACCGAAGCATGGGATCTGGCTGCCCGTATCGACATCGATGAAACCGAGCCCGGAGAGAGAATCGAAGCGGTCCGCAGTATGACAGCGGGTCGGGGTGCTGACTTCGTGATCGAATGCGCGGGGCCTCCCGACGCCTTTACCGAGGGAATGGAGATGGTGCGAGCCGGCGGCACGCTCATGGTCGTCGGCCAAGCCCATGGCAAAACCGTTCCTGTGCCGACCACGGCTATGAAAGTCCGCCAGCTCACGGTGCGGACCTCGCTCTCGGCCGACATCTCCCACTTCCACGACGCCCTCCGGTTCTTGGACCGGCACAGCGTCGAGTTGGGGCTGGAATCAGCGGTGTGCTCCAACACCTATTCCCTGGATCAGGTGACCGATGCATTGGCCGCCATGAAAGCCGGTGCTGAGATGAAGCCGGTGATCGTCCCATGACTTCCGACCTGTCAGGAGTCGAACTCCGCGACCGCTATCCGCTGCTGGTGGGGGACCGCGAGGTGGCCGATGGCGACATGATGGCGGCAATCGCCCCGGGCACCGGTGAGATGGTGGCTGAGGTGCCGCTGGCCGACGCCGCGGCGGTGGATCGGGCCGCCACGGCAGCAGAAGGGGCCCAGCCGGCGTGGGCCGCGTTGTCGGCCGCTGAGAGAGGCCGTCATTTGAGGGACCTGGCCGACGCCGTGCGGTCACAGGCCGAGCGTCTGGCCCGGATCGACGCCATGGACAGCGGCAACCCCCTGGCTGCCATGCGCAACGACGTGGCCTACGGGGCCGATGCCCTGGACTACTTCGCTGGCATCGCCCGCGAACTGCACGGCAAGACCCTGCCAGCGTCGGCCAACAGCCTCCATTTGACCTTGCGAGAGCCCTACGGCGTGGTGGCCCGCATCCTGCCCTTCAACCACCCGCTGATGTTCACCCTCTTTCATGCAGCCGCCCCCTTGGCCGCGGGAAACACCGTTATTGTGAAGGCCCCCGACCAAACCCCCATCTCCCCATTGGAGATCGCCTATCTGGCCGCCGAGGTCCTGCCTACCGGCGTGCTGACTGTGCTGACCGGAAACGGAGCTACCACCGGCGAGGCCTTGGTGGCCCACCCGGCAATCGGTCGCATCGGGTTCACCGGACGGGGGACGACCGGGCTACGAGTCATGGAGGCTGCCGCGGCCTCGGGCCGGGTAAAGCATGTGACCGTTGAGCTCGGGGGCAAGAACCCCCTCTTGGTCGCGCCCGATGCCGACCCCGCGTTTGTGGCCGAGCAGGCCGTGGGGGGGATGAACTTCGAGTCCTCCCAGGGGCAGTCATGCGGATCCACGTCTCGGCTCTACGCCCCCGCGGCCCTCCGCGACGAGATCGTGGATGCGGTAGCCGCCCGGCTTGATCAGATCAGGGTGGGCGACCCCCTCGATACGGCAACCACCATGGGGCCGCTCGTGTCCGAGCCCCAGCTCAGCCGGGTTCAGGGCTATGTGGATGTTGGGCGGTCGGAGGGTGCCCGGCTGATCAGGGGCGGCGCCGCTCCCGACGGCGTGCCCGAGGGCGGGTATTACCTGGCGCCCACACTCTTCGACCGGGTGGAGTCCGGCCACACCATCGCCATCGAGGAGATCTTCGGTCCGGTGCTGTCGGTACTGGAATGGCGAGATCGAGACGACCTCATCGCCCAGGCCAATGCCACCCGCTACGGGCTGACGGCCAACATCATCACCAACGATCTGGACTGGGCGATGGACGCCGCCCGCCGGGTGCAGGCCGGATGCGTATGGATCAACGGGCGGGGCCAGCACTTCCTGGAGACGCCATTCGGCGGTTACAAGGACTCAGGGCTGGGAGCGGAGGGGTCGATGGAGTCGCTGCTCAGCTACACCCGGACCAAAGTCGTCCACGTTCTCGACATCGGAGCGCGACCATGAGCATCCAACAGTCTGAGGCCATTGCCGACCTCAAGAAGAAGATCGCCACCTCGACCCGGATTCTGGTCCGAGAGCGGCTGATCGGTCCCTTTGGCCACCCCTCGGCCCGGGTTCCGGGAACCGACCTGGTGGCCGTGTTGGGGCACACCCATGACGACGTCAAAGACCTGGCCGAGACCGACCCCGAAGATGTGGTGGTTATGGACCTGAACGGTGAGGTGGTCGAGGGGTCGATGGAGGCCCCTGGCGAGCGATTCATGCACACCGAGATATACAAGTCCCGGTCCGACGTTGGGTCGGTGATCCATGCCCACCCCATGCACTGCATCGCGTTCTCAATGACCAATGTGCCCCTTGCCCCGGTCTGGCACCTGTGCACGCTGTTCGCCGACGGCGTCCCGGTGTACGACTCCGCGGTGCAGATCGACGACCCCGAGCGCGGCCGAGCAGTGGCTGCAGCCCTGGGAGGCCGGAAGGGGATCCTGCTGAAGGGCCACGGGCTCACTGTGGTGGGATCCTCTATCGAGGAGGCCACGGTAAGCGCGGTGAATCTTGAGCGCTCGGCTCGATTGCAGATCATGGCCCAAGGCCTGGGCTCCATAGCGGCCATCGACCCGTCTGAGCTGACCGACGAGTTGCTCACCGACGGATTGACCCTGGAGGAATACACCCATACCCAGTGGGACTACTGGGCTGTGGAGTTAGCCCGGTGAAAACACTGCGGCGGGAGGATCCCCGTCTGCTGCGGGGCGGCGGACGCTATGTGGCCGACATCGAGCTTCAGTCGATGCGCTACGTCGCTTTCGTGCGCAGCCCTGTGGCCCACGCCGACGTGAACGGGGTAGAGCTGCCCCCGGGCGTTGTCGGCTGGACTGGCGCAGATCTGATCGGGCGGATCGACACAATGGCGCCCAACGAGGCCGATGGCGGCGTCTACCAGGACAAATTGCTGGATTCTCTGGATGACGAGCGGCTGTTCGTGCGCCATGAGGGTCGGCCGCTGCTGGCGGTAGACCGGGTACGGCACGTGGGCGACCCGATCGCTGTGGTGATCGCCGACACCCCCTATGCCGCAGCAGACGCGGCTGATCGGGTGCTCCTCGACCTGGCTCCCCGTCCGCCGGTAGTCGATCCGTTCGCCGCGCTGGCCGATGACGCTCCCCGGCTGTACGACCACTGGCCTGATAACCGCTCGTTGTTCGTCGCCGCCGGTTTTGGCGACATAGGCAGTGCCTTTGCCGAAGCCGCCCATGTCAGCCGACGCCGTCTTCACTCGGGCAGACTGGCTTGTCACCCGATGGAGCCGAGGGGCGTGGTGGCCGAACACGATCCCCGCACCGATCTGCTCACGGTGTGGAGCAGCACTCAGATTCCCCATCCGCTGCGCACCGCTCTGGCCAAGGCTCTGAGCAGACCGGCGCACCGAATCCGGGTTGTGGCGCCCGACGTGGGCGGCGGCTTCGGCGTCAAGGCCATTCCCTACGCCGAAGAACTGATTATGGCTTTTCTGGCGCTGGAGATGGGAGTCCCTCTCAAATGGGTGGAGCAGCGGAGCGAGCACGGCTTGGCCGCCATCCATTCCCGAGATCAGATCCACGACATCGAACTGGCTCTCGACGGCGATGGTTGCATACTGGGGGTGCGCGACCGATTCGTGGTGGACAATGGAGCGGCCAATCCGCTGGGCGTGGTCCAGCCCTACAACACGCTGGCCCACCTCTGCGGGTGCTATCGGGTGCCGGCGCTGGATGTGGAGGCCACGGCGGTCGTGACCAACAAAGCCCCGATCTCGCCCTATCGGGGAGCGGGCCGACCCGAAGCCGTCTTTGCCATGGACCGCATCATCGATGTGGCCGCCCGAGAGATGGGCATCGACCCGGTGGAACTTCGCCGCCGCAACCTCATCGGGGCCGAGGAAATGCCCTATACCGTCGGCCTCAACTACCGGGACGGCACCCCTATGACATACGACAGCGGCGACTTTTCCCGCTGCTTCGAGGCGGCCATGGCCCTGAGCGGTATTGCCGACGGCCTTCGAGGAGGGGCGCGCGACGACGCCGGCCGGTTAGTGGGGGTCGGCGTGTCCACCTATGTGGAGGGAACAGGGGTCGGACCGTTCGAGAGCGCCCGAGTGCGGGTGGACGAGACCGGATGGGTCGAGGTGGCCACTGGCGCGTGCTCGCAGGGCCAGGGTCATGAGACCGTGTTCGCCGAGGTGTGCGCCCAGGCGTTGGGGGCCGACCCCGAACGCGTGACGGTGGTCGGGGGCGATACCGCCGCAGTCGAGTACGGCTGGGGCACGCTGGCCAGCCGCAGTGCGGTGGTGGCCGGCAGCGCGATCCACGAGGCTGCCGGGGTGTTGCGAGACCGGATTGTCAACGCAGTGGCTCAGCAGTGGGAACTGGCCCCTGCCGACCTGCGCATCCACAACGGCATGGTGGAGGTGGTGGGAACGCCCACCCGGTGTATGGAACTGGCTGAGGTCGCTGAAGGCTTCGCCCCCGGAGGCATCTTTGCCAACGGCAACACCCCCGGCCTTGACGAGATGGTCTGCTTCGAGCCGGCGACCGTCACCTTTGCCGCCGGAGTGCACGTAGCGCGTGTTGCCGTTGATCCCTCTACAGGAGCTGTGGAGATCCTCGACTACGCGGTCGCCCATGACTGCGGACCGCTGCTGTCTCCCATGATCGTGGACGGCCAGATCGCCGGGGGAGTTGCCCAGGGGATCGGAGCGGCGCTGTTCGAGCAAGCGGCATACGACGCCGACGGTCAGCCCCAGAACCCCAGCCTGGCCGACTATCTGGTGCCCGACGCCGCCGGGGTGCCTGAACTGGCTGTCGTCCATCTGGAGACGCCGTCGCCGCTCAACCCATTGGGCATCAAGGGTGTGGGCGAGGCCGGAGCCATATCCCCTCCAGCCGCGGTGGCCAACGCCATCGAAGATGCTCTAGCCGGCCTCGGCATCGAGGTGAACCGGGTACCGGTCTCGCCCGACTATCTGTTCGACCAATTGCACGGAGCACGATCATGACCGCAACCCAATCTGGATCAATTGCCGAGGCCCCTCGCTCCCAGGGGTCGGAATCGCCGGACATCGCCCTGAGCGTGTCGGGCATTCACAAGCGGTATGGCGGTGTGGTTGCGCTTCGAGATGTGTCACTGGATTTCCCCACTGGCACGCTCACCGCCATCGTGGGTGACAACGGGGCCGGGAAGAGCACCCTTCTCAAAGTGATCTCCGGGGCAGAGCAGCCCGATTCCGGGCAGGTGGTGCTGCACGGCGAGATCCGCCGGTTCCGCTCCCCGCTGGACGCTCGGACGGCCGGCATCGAAACCGTGTACCAAGACTTGGCGCTGGCCGACAACCTGGATGCCGCCCAGAACCTGTTCATGGGGCGGGAGCTGAAAGTGGGGTGGGGGCCGTTCACCTTCCTGCGCCGTCGGGCCATGCGCCGCGACACCGAAGAGATCATTCGGCGGCTCAACATCAAGATCCCATCGGCCCGCATCCCGGTCCAGCACTTCTCCGGGGGCCAGCGTCAAGGAGTGGCCATTGCCCGGGCCATGAACTGGGGCAACGAAGTGATCGTCATGGACGAGCCCACCGCCGCGCTGGGCATCGCCGAGACCGCCCGGGTGGAGGACCTCATCATCACGCTGCGCGAGCGCAAGCTGACCATAATCGTGGTCAGCCACAACCTGGACCAGGTGTTCCGCCTCGCCAATCGGATCGCGGTGATGCGTCGAGGCCAGCTCATCGAACTGTTGGACGCCCACAGCACCGATGCCCAAAGGCTGGTGTCGCTCATCACCGGTTTGGCTGCGTCGCACGAGGGAGAATGAGATGCCGCCGCGAGTGGGGGTCCAGATCCGGCCCAATCATGTGAACTGGGACGAGATGGCGGCCGCTTGGCGGTACGCAGACGAGGCCGGGGCTGACAGCATTTGGACGTTCGACCACTTCTTCCCCATTGACGGCGACCCCGACGGCACTGCCTTTGAGTGCTGGTCCACCCTGGCCGCCATGGCTTCGGTTACCAGCAGGGCGCAGATCGGCCCGCTGGTCACCTGTACCGGATTCCGCAACCCCGACCTGCTGGCCGACATGGCCCGCACGGTGGACCACGCCTCCGGAGGCCGGCTGGTGCTCGGCCTGGGCTCGGGCTGGTTGGAGCGGGACTACCAGTCCTACGCGTTCGCCATGTCCCGCGACGCCGATCGCATTCGCGAGATGGAGGCGGCCATCTACCGCATCCGCCACCGCCTGGGACAGCTCCGGCCCGGCCCAGTGGGCCCGCTTCCCATTCTGGTCGGCGGGCTGGGGGAGCGGATGACCCTGGACGTGTGCGCCCGGCTGGCCGATGCCTGGAACGGATGGGGCACTCCCGACGAGATCGCCCACCTCAACGGGGTGCTGGACCGATGGTGCGAGCGGGCCGAACGCGATCCGGCAAGGGTGGAGCGAACGGTGGCGCTGTTCGAGACCGCCAGCGATTCCACCTACGACGACTATGCGGCGGCTGGCGCTGAGCATCTCATCTTGGTCCGGTCGGGCCCCGACTATCAGATAGAAGAACTGGAATCCCTGCTGGTATGGCGGGATGCCCGGAGCGGGGCGTGAGCAGCGCCACCGCCCCATTGTGGATGCCGTTCACCCCGGCGGGTGGCAGCAGGCCGCCGGTAGTGATGGCCGGGGACGGCAACTATGTGGAGACCGACGACGGTGCCCGGCTGCTTGATGCCACTGCTGGCGGAGTGGCCTGTGTGATCCTGGGACACGGCCGAACCGAGATCGCCGAGGCGGTGGCGGAGCAGCTCCGTACGCTGGAGTACCACTGCCTGTTCGGTTATAGCCACCCTCGGGCCCAGGAGCTGGCCGAGGCGGTCGCCGCCCGCACGCCGGGCGATCTGAGCCACGTGTTCTTCACCAACTCGGGCTCCGAAGCGGTTGAGACCGCTCTGAAAATAGCCCGCGGGTACTGGCGCCGGATCGGGCAGGCATCCAAGACCGGCTTCGTGTCGCTGCATCGGGGCTATCACGGTATGAACTTCGGGGGGATCTCAGTAGGCGGCCTCACCGAGAACCGGTCGGGATTCGGTCCGCTCCTAGAGGGCTGCACCCAGGTTCCGGCCCACGAAATCGATGCTCTGGAACGGGAGCTGGCCTATCGCGATCCGAGCACCATCGCCGCGGTGATCATGGAGCCGGTGCAGGCCGCCGGAGGGGTCTACCCTCCTCCAGAGCACTACTTGTCCGAGGTCAGGGCGATATGCGACCGCCACGATGTACTCCTGGTTCTGGATGAGGTGGTCTGCGGTTTCGGTCGGCTGGGCTACTGGTTCGGGGGTCACCGCTACGGAGTGGTTCCCGACATCATGACTGTGGCCAAGGGGTTGACATCGGCCTACATCCCCATGGGGGCGGCCATCGCCAGCAGCCGGGTTCACGAGGTGTTCATCGATCCAGAAGGCTCAATCGAGCTGATGCACGGTTATACCTACAGCGGCCATCCCGCCGCCTGCGTCGCCGGGCTGAAGGTGATCGAAATCCTCGAGCGGGAAGCACTGGTGGATCACAGTCTCCAGACCGGTCGGCACCTTCAGGAGCGGATACGCAGTCTGGATTCCCTGCCAGTGGTGGCAGAGGTTCGCGGCGAGGGGATGCTGGCCGCGGTGGAACTAGACGCGGAAAGCCCGGAGCCCCTGGTAGCCGAGGCCCAGAGGCGCATCCAGGCAGCCGGGCTACTGGTGCGGGCTCAGGCCGACCACTTGGGCATCTACCCGCCGTTCACGTTCACCGCCACTGAGGTGGACCGAGTAGTCGACACCATCGGGACGGTGCTGGAGGAGATGTCGTGACCTACGACCGAGTGGACTCGATTCTGGAGCAGTGGGCCAACGAGCGGCCTGATCTGGACGCTTCGCCCATTGGAATCTTCGGGCGAATCTCTCGCATCGACCGATTGTTCGAGCAGTCCATGGCCGAGTTCCTCCGGCCGTTCGGCCTCACTCTTGGCCTATTCGACGTATTGGCGGCGTTGCGGCGAAACGGCGAGCCATTTCAGGCCAAGCCGAGTGAGCTGGCGGCTATGACCATGCTCACTTCTGGGGGAATGACCGGGCGGGTGGACCAGCTTGAGAAGCTGAATCTGGTCCGCCGGGTGCCCGATCCCGATGATCGCCGGGTGATGATGGCCCAGCTCAGCCCAGAGGGCAGAGAGTTGATCGATCAGCTCATGGGCGAGCACCTGGATCGCGAGCGTGACCGGTTGGAGTGGTTGCAGGACGGAGAGTCGGCGGATTTCGCCGGCTACTTGCGCACGCTGGAGGCTTCTCTGCGGTCTTTCGACGGTCTGACGCGAGACGACAGCTAGGAGGCGGTGAAGCACCAAGAGATGGTGGCGGCCTCAGCGGAGCCGGTCTCTTGGCGCCAATAGGTCACCAGGGCGCAGTTCTGCTCGGCTCGGAGGCTCTCGATCACCTTTCCCTGATCGGGTCGGAAGGTGAATCGGTTGAGGTTGGGGAGATGGCGAATCTGACCGGGGGGAATGTCCACCCCGTTGATGGACAGGCGGGCGTCGTAGCCGGCGGCCAAGTCGATGCCCACGGTTTCCTGGGAGAGAACCTCGGCGTTGCGGGGAGGAATGAGCTCGTCCACCGCGGCGTTTCCGGTGACGGTCACGTCGTTGTCGTCGGTGTCGGCCAGAAACAAGGCCAGAAGTATGGCCGCGGCACCCATCAGGGCCGCAACGGCCAACAACACCCGGCGCAGCGCGATGGACTCCAGCACACACCCAGTGTGCCCGCTGACAGGGCTTGGAGACACCCTGGGTGGCGCGGAACTGCTTGATTCGCCAAGTACCCTCAGAGCGTGTCCCAAGGCAGCGGGGAAGCTGGGGTGATCGGCCAAGTTCTGGGAGGGCGCTATCGGCTCGTGACCCACATTGGCGCAGGTCGGTTCACCCATGTCTTCCTGGCCTATGACCTGTCTCAGTCGCGCCGGGTGGCGGTCAAGCTGCTGGCCGACGAAGTCCTGCCCGACGGGTGGACCCGAGACGGGGTCTTCGCCAGCCGCTTCCTGGAGGCGGCCGAGGAGGCCGCTGCGGTGGCCCATCCCCACTTGGCGGCAATACGCGACTGGGGCGACTCGGACATCGGCCTCTATGTGGTGGGCGACTACTTGGAGGGCGGGAGCCTTCAGGGGATGCTCGATGCTGGGCATCTGCTTTCGCCGTCGCAGACCCTGATGGTCGGCTTGGAGGTGACCCGCGGGCTGGAGCACATCCACCGCCGGGGGCTCGTCCATCGAGATGTCCGACCTTCCAACATCCTGTTCGACAGCCGCGGCCGTTCCCGCCTGGCCGACCTGGGTACGTCCTGGATCCTGACCTCTTCCGAGGCAGGAGGGGTGCTGACGGCGCGGTCGGTCTTCTCGGCGATCGACGCGGTGCGCTATGCCTCGCCCGAGCAGGCCCAGGGCTTGTCTCCGGACCACAAGAGCGATGTGTACTCCCTGGTATTGGTGCTCACCGAGGCGCTGTCGGGGCGGGTACCGTTCGAGTCGGACGACCCCGAGTACACCCAGATGGCCAAGATGAGCCGCCAACTCGACCTGGCTGGCCAATTCGACCGTTTGGGCCGGGTTCTGGAGATGGCGGGACGGCCGGAGAGAGACGATCGTCCGAGTGCCCATGATCTGAGTGCCGCCCTGCTGGCCGCGGCTGAGACGCTGCCCCGGCCAGGCCCGCTCCCGCTGACAAAGGCAAGACCCGAGATCCCCGATACCGACGAGACGGCGGTGGCTGGCGCGCCCGCAAAGCGCCCACCGGAGAAGAGCACCCAACCAAAGGCGGGTCGTCCGGCGTTCCGCCGGCTGCTAGCGGCCGCGATAGCACTGGTATTGCTGGGGGGAGCAGGCTTCGGGGCGTATGCCCTATGGAAGAGCCAGTTCGGCACACAAACCCAACCGGTGCCGGATCTGGCCGGGGCCGAGGAGGCCGACCTGCTCCGCATTGAGAGCGAATTCGGCTGGGTCCTCAACCGCCTGGAGCAGCGCCAAGACGGGACCGTGGCCGGCCAAGTGCTCGGCCAAGCCCCCCAGCCGGGTACCGGACTGGAGGAGGGGGAGACCGTGACGGTGTGGGTGTCTTTGGGTCCCGAGCTGGTAGCCATTCCCAGCAACATTGTCGGGCTGGCCGTCGAAGACGCCGGGGTCTCGCTCGATGTGGCGGGGTTGTCGCTGGGGGAGATCAGCCAGCGCTACGACGAAACAATGATCGAGGGGGTGGTCGTCGAGGTGGACGAACTCTTCTCCGAGGTTGAACCAGGGGCCAGTGTGGACTTGGTGGTTTCACTTGGGCCGTCGCCCCGAGTCGTGCCCGACATCGACACCGGCTCGTCGCTGGCCGTGGCTCGAGAGAGGCTCGAAGAGCTCCGCTTGGGAGTGCTGGAGTGGCCAGTACACGACAATCTGGTTGAGGCCGACCACGTGGTGAGGGTGGAGCCTCCGCCCGGAACGGAGGTGGCGGCCGACACAGTGATCACCGTGGTGATCTCAGCCGGACCCGAACAGGTCCGGGTGCCCGCTATGGCCACTCTTGGGGTGGCAGATGCCACCGGGGTTCTTGAAGAAGCCGGCCTGTGCTTGGGCGAAGTCGAGGGTCCGCTCGATTCCGAGATCCTGGCGTCCAACCCGCCCGCCGATGCCGTCGTGGATTTCGGAACGTGCGTGGACCTGTTCACCCGCCCCGAAGAGCAGGCTGGAGAGAGCTCCGAAGAGGGCTAAGCGTCATTCCAAAGCGGTGATGGACCGCAACCGATCCTGAGCACGCCGGGCAAAGTCGGCCTGCTCGTCGGTCATCCCCTCTCCGAACAGCAGGAGGACAAGAGCCAAGTCGCCGTCCACCCGCAAGGCGCCGGTGAGAAAGCCGTGGGTCACGATGTCGGGGTCATCGGTGACAAAGGCAGCCAAAGCCGCGGGATAGTCGAGGAACACGGTGGCATCGGGGTCTTCTAGATTGCCCGGAACCGGCAGCGGGCCTCCGGCATCGGTGTCAATGGAGGCCCGGAACTGGCCATTGCCGAAGGGGGTGTCGGTGACCACCAGATTGACCCGGGCCGTGTGCCCGGAGCCTGGGGCAGCCGAAGCCAGTTCCTCGCGCAGCGCCATCGCCGATTCAATCCACTCTGGGCTGAGAAAGCGGTGCACCCTCATCCTGGCAACGTATCGCTATCCAGCGCCGGAAACCCCCTGGGAAAACGGTACGATGTCGCTTCGGTATGGGGCAGCAACGCATCACCCGAGCTGAGTGCGCCCACGTGGCCGCGTTGGCCCGCCTGGAGTTGACCGACGAGGAGCTAGACCGATTCACCGGCCAGCTCGACGAGCTCTTGGACCATGTGGCCGAGGTGGAGGCGCTGGACTTGGAGTCGCTTCCCCCGACGATGCACGCCCTTCCCATCACCAACCAGCTCCGGCCGGATACTCCCGGCGACGTGCTGGACCGCGACGAGGTGCTGAATCAGGCGCCGTTCGCTGAGGATGGCCAATTTCGGGTGCCTCCGGTCTTGGGAGAAGCTCCGTGACAGCGGTGGAAATTGCCGCCGCGGTGCGGTCGGGGCAGCGTTCGGCGCGCTCGGTGGTCGACGAGTACCTGAGCGCGATCGACGGCGGCGAATCCGACATCCACGCTTTCAACTTGGTGGCTGCGGCACGGGCCCGGGACCGGAGCGACGAGATCGACGCCGAGGTAGCCGCAGGCCAAGACCCCGGCCCGCTGGCTGGGGTGCCCGTCGCTCTCAAGGACAATTTATGCACTCGGGGAGTGCCCACCACCTGCTCCTCCCGCATCCTGGAGGGCTGGGAGCCGCCGTATGACGCCACGGTGGTGAAGCATCTCCATGATGCCGGCGCAGTGATGGTGGGCAAGACCAACATGGATGAGTTCGCCATGGGCAGCTCCACTGAGAATTCGGCGTTCGGCCCCACCCGCAACCCGTGCGACACAAGCCGGGTGCCGGGCGGATCATCTGGGGGCAGCGCGGCGGCGGTGGCCGCCGGGTTTGCCCCGGTGGCGCTGGGCAGCGACACCGGCGGGTCGATCCGCCAGCCCGCCGCGCTGTGCGGGGTGGTCGGAGTCAAGCCCACTTACGGTTTGGTGTCCCGTTATGGCCTGGTGGCGTTCGCCTCCTCGCTCGACCAGATCGGCCCGTTCACCACCACGGTGGCCGATGCAGCTGCCGTACTGGACGTGATCAGCGGTCCCGATTCCCAAGACTCAACCAGCATCAGTGAATCCCAACCCCTGGTTTCCGCCACGCTGGACGACGGGGTGGACGGGCTGCGGGTGGGGGTGCTGACCGAGTTAAGCGGCAACGGCATCGCCCCGGATGTGGCCGCTCGGTTGCGGGCCGCGGTGCGAGCGCTGGAATCAGCCGGGGCCCGTGTTGCCGAGGCCAGCGTCCCGGCGGCGGTCTTCGGGCTGTCGGCTTACTACCTGATCGCGCCAGCCGAGGCCTCCAGCAATCTGGCCCGCTACGACGGGGTTCGCTACGGACTGAGGGTTGATGCATCCAGCACCCCCGACATGAACACCGCCACCCGCTCTGCCGGGTTCGGCGAGGAGGTCAAGCGCCGCATCATGATCGGCACCTACGCCCTGTCGGCCGGGTACTACGACGCCTACTACGGCAAGGCCCAAAAGGTGCGCACGCTCATCATCAACGACTTCGCCTCGGTGTGGGAGCAGTTCGACCTGTTGGTGAGCCCCACGTCGCCCACCACCGCGTTCTCGCTGGGGGAGCGCACTGCCGACCCTATGGCCATGTATATGAGCGACGTGTGTACCGTGCCGGTGAACCTCACCGGACAGGCCGCCATGTCGGTGCCCTACGGGGTGGGCGACGACGGCCTGCCGGTGGGCGTGCAGATCTTGGCACCGGCTCTGGCCGAGCCGGTCATGTTCCGGGCCGCGGCGGTGCTGGAAGCGAGCCTGTGATGGGCGCAGAAGCACACGACGTGCCCGGGCTCGGTGCCCCGGCCGATACCGAGTGGGAGACGGTGGTGGGATTGGAGGTCCACGCCGAGTTGGCCACTGAGACCAAGCTGTTCAGCGCCAGCCCCAACCGGTTCGGCGGCGAGCCCAACACCCACATCGACCCGGTGTCGCTCGGCTTGCCCGGTTCGCTTCCCGTGCTCAACGAGAAAGCGGTGGAGCTGGCCATTCGGGTGGGCCTGGCCCTCAACTGCCGGATCCAGCCATCGGTGTTCGCCCGCAAGAACTACTTCTACCCCGACATGCCCAAGGACTTTCAGATCAGCCAATACGACCAGCCGATCAACGTGGACGGCTGGCTGGAGCTTCCCTCGGGCAAGCGGGTCGGCATCGAGCGGGCCCATCTGGAGGAGGACACCGGCAAGACCGTCCACATTGGCGGGGGAGGGCGCATCCACGAGGCCGGGTACTCGCTGGTGGACTACAACCGGGCCGGGGTGCCGCTCATTGAGATCGTGGGCCATCCCGAGCTGCGTTCAGCCGAGGAGGCCCGCCAGTACGTTTCTGAATTGCGGTCCATCCTGGTGGCGGTGGGGGCGTCCGACGGCAAGATGGAGGAGGGTTCCCTGAGGGTGGACTGCAATGTTTCGGTTAGGCCGGTGGGAAGCGACCGGCTGGGCACCCGGTGCGAGATCAAGAATGTGAACTCGCTGCGCTCGTTGGGCCGGGCTGTCGAATATGAGGCCCGCCGTCAGATCGACCTGCTGACCAGCGGGCAGGTCATAGAGCAGCAAACCCGGCATTGGAACGAGGATGACGGGCGCACCCACGCTTTGCGCTCCAAAGAAGAGGACTACGACTACCGCTATTTCCCCGAGCCCGATCTGCTGCCGCTCGACCCCAGCACTGAGTGGGTGGAGCAGATCCGCCATGCGCTGCCTGCCTTGCCCCGGGACCGCCGGATGAATTTGGCGGAGGCCACCCCATCGGTGGACATCGACCACATTGCGCTGGCCGTCGAGCGCTCGATGGACGAGCTGGCGTTGGCGGCCATCAGCGGGGGAGGGGAACCAGAGAGGGTGATGACCCACATCGTCCAGAACTTGGCCGACGGGTCTGGCCAGTTGACCCCCGAAGCGCTCGCCGACCTGGTTGGCATGGAGGACGCGGGCGATCTGACCGCTACCCAGGCCAAGAAGGTGCTGGCTGTGCTGGTGGAGGGCGGGGGATCGCCTCAAGACGCGGCCCAGACACTGGGATTCGAGGCCATGGACACCGGCGAGCTGGAGTCTTTGGTCGACAGCCTCATTGCCGAGCACGCCGATGAGTGGTCCCGATATTGCGACGGAGACAACAAGCTCACCGGCTTCTTCGTCGGCCAGGTGATGAAGGCCACTCAGGGCCGAGCCGACGGAAAAGCCGTCACCCAACTCCTCAACTCCCGCCGCGGCTAGAGGGCTGGTTTTCAGGGGATTGGATAGGGTGCAGGGCGGTATGACGCTGCTGGAACGGTCGGCCCGAATCATCGACGAGGGCGTCGATGAAGGGCAGCAGGCGATCCACCCCATGGACGGATCGTTCCACGAGATTGCCGACGACGTATCCATAGTGTGCGCGTTCTCGCATGTGTGGTCGGTGGCCACCGAAGAGGGGTTGGTGGCCATCGACACCTCGCTCCCGGCGTTCGCTCCCATCGCGCTGGACCACCTACGGCGGTGGAAGGGCCTGCCGGTCCACACCATCGTCTACACCCATGGCCACATGGATCACGTGGGCGGGGCCCCCGCCTTCGTCGAGGACGCTTTGCAGCAGGGGAGGGCCGCTCCCCAGGTTGTGGCCCACGAGGCTGTGGATCGCCGGTTCGACCGCTACACCCTCACCCAGGACTACAACCGGCTTATCAACCGCCGCCAGTTCGGGCGAAGCGGCGTGATGGACATGTTCGCCGACGACTGGGTGCGCCCCGACACCGCCTATGCCGCCGAACTGGAGTTGGAGGTGGGCGGTACGTCGCTGCGGCTTTGGCATGCCCAAGGGGAGACCGACGACCACACCCTGGTGTGGCTTCCCCACCAGCGGGCGCTGTTCGCCGGCGACCTGTTCATCTGGTACTTCCCCAACGCGGGCAATCCCCAGAAGGTGCAGCGGTATCCCGCGGAGTGGGCCGCGGCCCTTCGCCGGATAATCAATCTGCGGCCCGCGTTGTTGCTGCCGGCCCACGGCCTGCCCATCGAGGGTGAGGAGCGCATCGCCATGGTGCTCGACGATGTGGCCACCGCGCTGGAGGGCTTGGTGGCCGACACTCTGGAGATGATGAACGCCGGGGCCCGCCTCGACGACATCATCCACCAGGTGCGGGTTCCCGACGACCTGATGGCCAAGCCCTACCTGCGGGCCGGCTACGACGAGCCCGAGTTCGTGGTGCGCAACATCTGGCGCCTCTACGGCGGCTGGTACGACGGCAACCCCGCCCGCCTCAAGCCCGCCCCGGATCAGGCGGTGGCTGCGGAAGTCGCCCGGCTAGCCGGAGGAGCTTCCGAACTGGCAAGCCGGGCCATCGAGCTCTCCGAAGCCGGCGACCTGCGTCTCGCCTGCCATCTCGCCGAATGGGCCGCCCAAGCCGCGCCCGATTCCCCTGCCGTGCTCGAACAGCGTGCCGCGGTGTACCAGAAGCGGAGAGATCAAGAGCAATCCCTGATGTCCCGCGGCATCTACAACGAGGCCAGCAAGACATGAGTATCGACACTGAAGCGGTGGATCTGGCGTTGACCACTACGAGGGCGGTGCGGAAGCGGCTGGATTTGGAGCGGCCGGTGGACGACCAGATCATCCTCGACTGCATCGACATCGCCGAGCAGGCACCCACCGGTGGCAACCAGACCAGCCGGCGGTGGATCGTGGTGCGCGATCCCGAGATCAAACAGGAGCTGGCCCGGCTGTACCGCGAGGTTGTGGGCGGCTTCATGCTGGAGGCTCGCGACCGCTTGGAGGGCACCGACCACCCCCGGGCTCGGACAGTGAGCTCGTCGGCCTACTTGGTGGAGCACTTGGCCGAAGTGCCCGTGATCGTCATACCCACCATCGTGGGCCGCCACGACGGCAGCGGGGCTCCAGGGTTGTTCGACTCGGTCATCCAGAGCGGGTGGAGCTTCTGCGTGGCCCTGAGGGCCCGGGGGTTGGGCACCGCCTGGACCACTGCCGTTTTGGCCAAGGCCCCCGAGCTGAAGGAGCTGCTGGGCATCCCCGAGGAGATCACCGAGATTGCCATGTTCCCGGTGGCGTGGACCAAGGGCACCGATTTCCGTCCCGCCCGCCGCGACCCGGCCCGAAACATCACTTTTTTCGACGGCTACGGCCGCACCTATGAGTCCGGTCCGGGAACTTCCGTGGCGATGGCTGATGGCCCCGGCACAGTGGTCGAAGTCGACATTGCCGCCGAGATTGACGAGGTGTGGGCCGCGGTCACTGACATCGACCTACCTGCCCAGTTCTCCGACGAGTTCACCGGGGCTACCTGGGACGACGGCTTCGACGGCCCCGCACTGGGGGCTGTGTTCACCGGCCGCAACCATCTCGAGGTAATGGGCGACTGGGAGGTTCCCTGCTTCGTGGACGTGTGCGAGGAGCCGGTGGCCTTCGGCTGGTGTACCTCCGACCCCGACAATCCCGGCGCAAGGTGGCGTTTCGAACTCCAATCCCTCATGGGCGGCGGCACCCGCCTCATCTACCGCCTCCTCCTCGGCCCCGGCCCCTCCGGCCTCAACATGTTCATCGAGCAGAACCCCGACAAAGAACCCCGCATCATTGCCAACCGCCTCAAAGTCCACCGAACCAACATGCAGGCAGTGGTGAACGGCATCAAGGCCCACGTGGAGTCGTCCTCCCGCTAGCTCGCAATAGCTCAGCGAACGGCGCCGGGGACTAGCCAGCGAGAGCCGGCGAAGCGCCAAAGCAGGGCGACCAAGCGGGCGGCCATGAGGGCCCAGATGGCGCCCCACAGCCAGCCGATGCCGGCGCCGGCGGCCATCACCCACAGGGCCAGGGGAATGAACACCGCGGCGGCGCCGGCCATGGCCACGGCCAGGAAGCGCATGTCACCGGCGCCGATCAGCACGCCGTCGAGGGCGAACACCACTCCGTTTACCGGCTGGATGAACGCTAGGTGCAGCATCAAGAATCCCACGAGGGAGAGCACTGCCTCATCGCTGGAGAACACCAAGGGGAGCCACGGTCTGGTCGCCAGCAGCACAATGGTGGCCGCCAATCCAGTCGCCAATCCCCACTCGATCATGCGGCGGCCAGCGGCCCGAGCGTGGTCCAGTTCGTTGGCACCGAGGAAGCGCCCGATCATGGCCTGCCCGGCGATGGCCACCGCGTCCAGAACCAGGGCCAAGAAGAACATGAGTTGGTAGATCACTTCGTGGGCGGCCAATTCGATGTCTCCCAAGCGGGCGGCTACCGCCACCGACATGGTGAACGAAGCCCGCAGTGCCGCGGTGCGCAAGAACAGGTCCAATCCCACTACCGCCAAACGCGCAATCATCGAGCGGTCGGGGGCCATGGTCACCCCGTGGACTTTCACGGCCTCCCGAATCCACCACACGTAGGCCCCCGCAGCGAGCCATTGGGCCACCACGGTTGACAGCGCCGAGGCCCCGATACCGAAACCGAGTCCGTAGATCAGCACCAGCTCCAGGGCAAGGTTCAGCCCGGCAGTGAACACGGCCACCTTCAGCGGTCGCAGTGTGTCTTGCAGGCCTCTCAAGTAGCCCACCCCGGCCAAGGTGATGAGCATGCCCGGCAGGCCGAAGAGGCTGATCCGCAAGTAGATCCGGCCCTGGGCCAGTACCTCGCCGTCGGCCCCGAGGACTCTGAGCAGGGGGTCGGCGAACACATAGGCCGCCGCGGCCAGCACCGCGCCGACGGCCCCGGCCAACCACAGCCCCTGCACCGCCTGCTGGGCGGCCCGGCGATGGTCACCCGCGCCGATGAGCCGCCCCACCGCCGCGGTGGTTCCGTAGGCCAGGAAGATGAACAGCGACAACGCCCCCAACAGCACCTGTGAGGCCACCGCCAGCCCACCCAGATGGGGGGTGCCCAGATGCCCCACCACCGCGGTGTCGGCCAAGGTGTAGAGAGGCTCGGCGATCAGCGCGCCCAGGGCGGGAACGGCCAGGCGGGCGATCTCCCGGTCGAAGGGCGACTTGTGCAATCCCATTAGCCCTCTAATTCGCGCCATGTTGCTAGATAGCCTGTCGCTATGAGCGATATGAAGCCACGTTCTCACGAGGTGACAACAGGGGCCGAGCGGGCGCCAGCCAGGGCCATGCTGCGGGCGGTGGGCATGACCGATGACGACTGGGACAAGCCCCAGGTGGGGGTGGCGTCGTCGTGGAACGAGGTGACGCCGTGCAATCTGCCGCTGGACCGGCTGGCCAAGCGGGCCAAGCAGGGCGTTCGCGACGCCGGCGGCTTCCCCATCGAGTTCAACACCATCGCGGTGTCCGACGGCATCTCCATGGGCCACGAGGGAATGCGGGCCTCGCTGGTGAGCCGGGAGATCATCGCCGACTCGGTAGAGGCGGTGATGCACGCCGAGCGGCTGGACGCTTTCGTCAGCTTCGCGGGCTGCGACAAGTCGCTCCCCGGCATGTTGATGGCCGCGGCCCGGCTCAACCTGCCGTCGGTGTTCGTCTATGGCGGATCCATCCTCCCCGGCCAGCACAACGGCCAAGTGCTCGACATCGTGAGCGTGTTTGAGGCAGTCGGGGCTCATGCGGTGGGCGACATCGACGACGAGGAGCTCGACGCCATCGAGCGCAACGCCTGTCCCACCGAGGGCTCGTGCGCGGGGATGTTCACCGCCAACACCATGGCCTCGATTGGGGAGGCGCTGGGGATGTCGCTGCCGGGAAGCGCCTCGGCCGCCGCGGTGGACCGCCGCCGCGACGACTACAGCTACGCCAGCGGGACCGCGGTGATCGGGCTTTTGCGGGACAACATCCGGCCCCGCACCATCATGTCCAAGGGCGCCTTTGAGAACGCCATCGCGGTGACCATGGCCCTGGGTGGGTCGACCAACGCAGTTCTGCACTTGCTGGCCATCGCCTGGGAGGCCGGGGTGGAGCTGGAGCTCGACGACTTCAACAAGGTGGCGGCCCGGGTTCCCCATCTCGCCGACACCAAGCCCCATGGGAAATACCACATGGCCGACATCGACCGCATCGGCGGGGTTCCGGTGGTGATGCAGATGCTGCTGGACGAGGGTCTGCTGCACGGTGACGAGATCACCGTCACCGGCAAGACCATGGCCGAGAACCTGGCCCTGCTCGACCCGCCCGGCCCCGATGGAGACGTGATCCACGGCTTGGACGATCCGCTCCACGACATCGGCGGCATCGCAGTGCTCACCGGTTCGCTAGCGCCCAACGGCGCGGTGTTGAAGGTGGCGGGCATCGACTTCGACCACTTCGAGGGCCGGGCCCGGGTTTTCGACGGCGAGGACGCGGCCATGGACGCGGTGCTCAACGGCCGCATCGAAGCCGGCGACATCGTGGTGATCCGCTATGAGGGGCCCAAGGGCGGCCCCGGCATGAGGGAGATGCTGGCCATCACCGGTGCGATGAAGGGCGCGGGCCGCGGAGGAGATGCCGCACTGGTTACCGACGGCCGGTTCTCGGGGGGCACCCACGGTTTCTGCGTGGGCCATGTGGCCCCCGAGGCCACCGAGGGCGGGCCGATTGCGCTCATTGCCGAGGGCGACACCATCCGCATTGACGTGCGGGACCACTCCATCGACCTATTGGTGGACGAGGCTACCCTGGCCGAACGCCGGGCCAACTGGAAGCCGCCTGAGCCTCGCTACACCAAGGGCGTGCTGGCCAAATACGCTCGCTTGGCCCAGGGAGCCGAAAAAGGCGCCATCACCGAGGCCTAGCCGAGCCCCCTAGGGATCGGGGTTCGACCACGTGCCGGTCGCGTCGTCGAAGGCACGGGCCGCGGCGGTCATCCACTCCAACCGGCCTTGGCGGGCGCCGGTGGACGACACCGCGATCATCTCAGAGCTGATGTCCAGCGCCGCGCCAGCCGGCACCGGGAACGGTGGCCGGGGAGCGATGGCCAGGTCCAGCTCGAGCAGGGCCTCTACCGCCCGGTCGCGGTCCTCGACCGAATCCCCGTAGAACGCCGGATCCAGCACTTGGGCCCACTTGTCGGCGCCCATCACCACCACGTCGTATCCCTGGGCGATGTCGACGAGGAGCTGATGGTCGGTCACCACCACCTCCAGACCGTCGATGTCGGCCACCGACGTCTCCAGCACGGCGATGCGATCATTGAAGGAGGGCTGCTCCACCGACTCCTTGCCCAGCGCCACCCGCGACACCGTCAAGTCCACCCGGTTAAGCCCCCGCTGGTCCCTGGCCGCCTCGGCGACGGCCAGATGGCCGATGGTGGGCGGGTTGAACGAGCCGGGGTACACCCCTAATCGTCTTGTCACAGGCAGGCCCTAGCGTTCATACTGGTGGCATCCTATGAAGCGCCATCCCCACACTGGAGCGATTCTCGTAGTACGCCTATAGCGCACGGTCCCGGCTGACCCGGAGACCGAGCGCTTCCGACCTCCCACACCGGGAGGTCTTTCCTTTTAGGACAAGCCCGAGAGGTTGATCCGAACATGAATATGAACGGCGGACAAGCCCTGATGAAGGCCCTTGAGAACGAGGGCGTGGACATCTTGTTCGGGCTGCCCGGCGGGGCCATCCTGCCGGTGTACGACCCGCTGATCGACTCGTCCATCCGCCACGTGCTGGTGCGCCACGAGCAGGGCGCCGGGCACATGGCCGAAGGGTACGCCCACGCCACCGGCCGTCCCGGCGTGGCCATGGTCACCTCGGGTCCGGCGGCCACCAACATCGTCACCCCGCTGTGCGATGCCTACATGGACTCCATCCCCATGGTGGTGGTCACCGGCCAGGTGCCCTACGCGGCCATCGGCACCGACGCCTTCCAGGAGTGCGACACCACCGGCATCACCATGTCGGTGACCAAGCACAACTACCTGGTGACCGAGGCGGCCGACATCCCCCAGGTGATCCACGACGCCTTCTACATCGCCACCACCGGCCGTCCCGGCCCGGTGCTGGTGGACATCCCCAAAGACATCGTCGACCCCAACAATCCCCGTTCGGCGATGGAGTGGTATACCCCCGACAGCCACGACCTGCCCGGCTACCTCCCCAACCAGGCGGGTGATGCCGAGCTGATCCGCCAAGCGGCCAAGCTCATCTGCGAGGCTGAGCGCCCGGTTCTCTACACCGGGGGCGGCATCTTGAAGTCCCGGGGAGCGGAAGCCCTCTTGGAGTTGGCTGAAATGACCGGCATCCCCGTGGTCACCACGCTGATGAACCGGGGAGGCTTCCCCGACGACCACCCGCTGTGTCTGGGCATGCCCGGCATGCACGGGAACTACACCGCGGTCACCGCCATGCAGGAGGCCGACCTGCTCATCGCGCTGGGCGCCCGCTTCGACGACCGGGTGACCGGGAAGGTGGGCGAGTTCGCCCCCCTGGCCAAGATCATCCACGTGGACATCGACAGCGCCGAACTGGGCAAGGTCCGCCGCCCGGACGTGGCCATCCAGGGCGACTGCCGGGTGGTCATTGAGGAGATGGTGAAGGCGCTGAAGGAGATGGGGGGCAGCGAGGCCCAGCCCGACCGGAACCAATGGCGCTCCCGGATCAGCGGATGGCAGGAGCGGTTCCCGCTTACCTATGAGCAGTCTAAGAACGACGAGCTGCTCAAGCCCCAGTACGTGCTGGAGCAGCTTCGGGACTCCACCCCCTCCGACACCATCGTGGCCTCGGGAGTGGGCCAGCATCAGATGTGGACCAGCCAGTACTGGAAGTTCAACCACCCCTACACGTGGGTGAACTCGGGCGGCCTGGGCACAATGGGGTTCGCCATCCCCGCCGCCATCGGGGCCAAGGCGGGACGGCCCGACCGCATGGTGTGGGCGGTGGACGGCGACGGATGCTTCCAAATGACCGCCCAAGAGCTGGTCACCGCGGCCACCGAGGGGTTCCCCATCAAGGTGGCCCTCATCAACAACGCGTATCTGGGCATGGTCCGCCAGTGGCAGGAGATGTTCTACGAGGAGCGCTATTCCGAGGTGTACCTGACCCGCGACGTGCCCGACTACAAGATGTGGGCTGAGGCGCTGGGCTGTGTCGGGCTTCGGGTGGAGTCGCCCGAAGAGGTTGGTCCGGCCATCGCCCAAGCCAATGAGATCAACGATCAGCCGGTGGTGGTGGAATTCCGCTGTGAGGCCGAGGAGAACGTCTTCCCCATGGTCCCGGCCGGCATGTCCAACAGCGATGTGGTGGTCGATCCCTCCCAGCGGGACCAGCCCCGATGAGCGCCGCCGACGGCGGGGGCACCACCACGCTGGTGGTGCGCGTGGAGAACAAGGCCGGCGTGCTGGCCCGGGTGGCCGGGCTGTTCGCCCGGCGGGGGTTCAACATCGAGTCGCTGGCCGTGGCACCCACCGACGACGAGCGTTTCAGCCGCCTCACCATCGTGGTGGGGGTGGACGCCGCGCCGATGGAGCAGGTGGTGAAGCAGCTCGACAAGCTGGTCAACGTGGTGGACATCCAGGAACTGAACCCATCGGCCAGCGTGGAGCGGGAGCTGATGATGGTCACCGTGAGGGCCGAGCCCGAGATCCGGGGCCAGATTCTGGATCTGGTGCGGATATTTCAGGCCACCGTGTTGAATGTGGGCTACGACGAAATCATGGTGTCGCTCACCGGATCGCCCAGTCGAGTGGATGACTTCGAAGGCCTTCTGCGACCCTATGGGATCGTGGACGTGCAGCGCACCGGCAAGGTGGCGCTGCCCAAGCTGGTCAAAGCCGCCCCCGACCCCCTGGCCCCCTGATCAGAACTAGATCGAAAGCCAATACCGACTGTAAGGACAACCAATGGCAACCGTGTTGTATGAGAAAGACGTCGACCGCTCCCACATCGCCGACCGCAAGGTGGCGATCCTGGGGTACGGGTCGCAAGGCCACGCCCATGCTCTGAACCTGAAGGAATCGGGGATCGACGTGCGGGTGGGACTGCGAGACGGGTCGTCGTCGGCGGCCAAGGCAGCCGAGGCCGGCTTGCGGGTGATGTCGATGGCAGAGGCGTCGGCCGAAGCCGACATCATCATGCTGCTGTTGCCCGACACCGAGCAGGCCGACATCTATCAGGCCCACATCGAGCCCCACCTCCAGGCGGGTGATGCCCTGTTCTTTGCCCACGGCTTCAACGTGCGGTTCGACCTGATCTCGGCCCCCGAGGGCGTGGATGTGGCCATGGTGGCCCCCAAGGGCCCCGGCCACCTGGTGCGGCGCACCTATGTGGAGGGCGGGGGAGTGCCCTGTCTGATTGCGGTGGGACAGGACGCCACCGGCAGCGCCCGAGAGCTGGCCTTGGCCTATGCCGACGCCATCGGGGGTGCCCGTGCCGGGGTGATCGAGACCACCTTCGCCGAGGAGTGCGAGACCGACCTGTTCGGCGAGCAGGTGGTGCTGTGCGGCGGGCTCACTTCGCTGGTGACCGCGGCGTTCGAGACCCTGTGCGAGGCCGGATACCAGCCCGAGGTGGCCTACTTCGAGTGCCTCCACGAGCTGAAGCTCATCGTCGACCTCATGTACGAGGAGGGAATCGGCGGGATGCGCTACTCCATCTCCGACACCGCCGAGTACGGCGACCTGAGCCGGGGAGACCGCATCATCAACGAGGACACCCGGGCCGAGATGAAGAGGATCCTGAGCGAGATCCAGAACGGATCGTTCGCCGATGAGTGGATGAGCGAGAGTCGCAGTGGCCGGCCCAACTTCCTGCGCCTGGAAGCCGAGGGCCAAGAGCACCCCATCGAACAGGTAGGGGCGGAGCTGCGGGCCATGATGCCGTGGATCTCCGAGGGCCGCCAGAGCGTCCAGGCAGTATCCGGGGGCCAAGGGAAGGATTAGTTCCCGGGCCCGCCTTCGATAGCTGCCAAACGGCAGCAATTCATTAGTATCTATCCGGCAACTCCGGAAGGAAGAGAGAAGAGCCGTGAGCGAAAACTGGGGTTTCGAGACCAAGCAGATCCACTCTGGGCAGGAGCCCGATCCAGCCACCGGATCGCGGGCTGTGCCCATCTACCAGACCACCTCCTATGTGTTCCGCGACACCGAGCACGCTGCCGCCCTGTTCGGGCTGGCCGAGGTGGGCAACATCTACACCCGGATCATGAATCCCACCCAGATGGTGCTGGAGGCCCGGCTCTCCGCGCTGGAGGGTGGCACCGAGACCGCCATCGGGATTCCCGGGGCGCTGGCCATGGCCTCGGGACAGGCCGCCGAGACGCTGGCCATCTTGAACCTGGCCGAGTCGGGCGACCACGTGGTGTCGTCCGCGTCGCTGTACGGCGGCACGTACAACCTTCTGCACTACACCCTGCCCAAGATGGGCATCGAGGTGTCGTTCATCGAAGACCCCGACGACCTGGGTGCCTGGAAGAACGCCATCCAGGAGAACACCAAGGTGCTCTACGCCGAGACCATCGGCAATCCCAAGAACGACTGCCTCGACATCGAGGGCGTCGCCGCGGTGGGCCATGCCGAGGGCATTCCGCTGATGGTGGACAACACGGTGCCGTCTCCCTACCTGATCCGCCCGCTGGAGCACGGCGCCGACATCGTGGTCCACTCCATGACCAAGTTCATCGGCGGCCACGGCAACTCCATCGGCGGGGTCATCATCGACGGTGGCACCTTCGACTACGGGGCTAGCGGTCGCTTCCCCAACTTCACCGAGCCCGACCCCAGCTACCACGGCCTGGCCTTCTGGCCCGCTTTGGGCAATGGCTCCTTCATCATCAAGGCCCGGGTTCAGTTGCTCCGGGACATCGGCGCGGCCATCTCCCCGCAGAACGCCTTCTACTTCCTCCAGGGGTTGGAGACGCTCAGCCTGCGCATGGAGCGGCACTGCTCCAACGCCCAGACCGTGTCGGAGTACCTCGAGGGCCACGACCAGGTGGAGTCGGTGCAGTTCGGCGGACTGTCGTCCAGCCCGTGGCACGAGCGGATGAACCACTACACCGACGGAAAGGGCTTCGGCTCAGTGCCCGCGTTCCACATCAAGGGCGGGCGCGACGCCGGGGAGAAGTTCGTGAACGCGCTCACCCTGCACAGCCATGTGGCCAACATCGGCGACGTGCGCAGCCTGGTAATCCACCCGGCCTCCACCACCCACTCTCAGCTAACCGAAGAGGAGCAGGTCAGCACCGGTGTGTACCCCGGGCTGGTCCGCCTGTCGGTCGGCTTGGAGTCGGTGGACGACATCATCGCCGATCTGGAGCAGGGATTCGCGGCTGCTCGGGCCTAACCCCGCAGCCCATATAGCAGCAGATTCGTGCGACGATAAGGGCGTGGGGCTCGCCCGCATCCTCAGGATTGCAATTGCGCCGTTCGTGCTGACGGTGGCCTTGGCCTTGGTGGTCGCGGGCTGCAAGACCCCCGATCTCCGGGGGCCGGTGGTGTCGTCGCCCGAATTGGCCACCCCCACCCCCACCCCTGAGCCCCTGGACACGGTGGTGCCCGGCCCGACGGTCGCGCCGGTACGGTCCGGGGTCAGCGACGAGGTGATTCGCATCGGGGTGATCGCCGACGGCAGCACCGGCAATGCGGTGACCGGCGGCAGCGAGGCGGCGTGGTTGGCCATGCGGGCCTGGGCCCAAGCAGTGAACAGCAGCGGCGGCCTTGGCGGCCGCGACGTTGAGGTCGTCTTGTTTGACACCAACGTGTTCGACCACCGGGCCGCCATGCGGAAGGCCTGTGAGAGCGACATCTTTGCCCTCGTGGGGTCTTATGCGCTGTTCGACGGCGACGGGGTGGACATTCTGAACGATGAGTCCTGCCGCCTGCCCGACTTCCCGGCTGCCGCACTGAGCCCGGACCGGCGGGCGTCGCCGGTGACGTTCGTCTCCAACCCAACCTCCAACACCGTCTGGCAGGCCGGTCCGGCCCAGTATTTGAGCGATCGCTTCCCGGACGCCGCGGGGGCAGTGGGCACGGTGGTGCTCGACCTGCCGGTGTCGTTCTACCGGGCCCAGCGGGATATCGAGGCGGCTACCGCAGGAGGGTTCAACTTCGCATTTGAGGCCACCGCCGACGTGATCGACGAGGACTACGATGCTCTGGCCTCGGCCATGCTGGAAGCCAATGTTCTGGGGATTATCTGGTCGGCAGACAGCAATCGGTTGACAGAGCTCCTCCAAGCTCGGGCAGACCTGTTTGAACAGCTGCCGACCTTCGAGTTCCCAGAGCCAGGAGATGGTCCTCTCGCGACGCCTGAGGGAGACACTTCTGAGACTGACGCGGAGGACGCTGCCGATGCTGGCGAGACCGAGCCCACCGCCGACGCCCTAGAGGGACCTTTGGACGAGGGGGCTGTTGAAGAACCTGCCGAAGGGCCGACCTTCGTTCTCTGCGGCGTCGACTGCTACTCCCAGAGCTGGGCGGCCGAAGTCGCTGAACTGGGATCGGACCTCTGGGTGAGCATCGGGATGCTTCCCTTCGAAGAGCCGGGCGACAACGTCGAATTGGTGAGATACGTGCTCTTCCTCAGAGAAGAAGTAGACGAAGAGGCCGAAGTGGACTTGATCGGCCTGTCCAGTTGGGCATCGGCGCTGCTGTTTGAGGAAGCGGTCAATCGGGCGATGTTCTCCAGCGGTGGGGGACTTAGTCGTGAGCTGGTGATCGAGTCGGCACGCACGATCACTGAATGGGATGGGCGAGGCCTGCACGGGCCGACCAACCCCGCGGAGGGAATCCCGTCGCCGTGCTTCTTGCTGATGAGCCCCACCCCCAGCGGTTGGATCCGTCGTCACCCCGCCACCCAGGGCACCATGGACTGCGACTCCGACAACCTGGTGGAGCTCGTCGAATCGGCCACCCTGGGCATCGACCCCAGTCGACCTGATTCGGCGGACTCGTCGTAGGGGCTGCGGACTCGTCTCTGGTTTTGACCGAGATCAGTTCCCGCTGACGAAGTTGCTGCTCTCGGAGTCCCAGAAGAGCCGAACGAGTGGCGCGTTGTCGGCGCTGTACTTGCCGTCGCCGAGCGAGGCGGAAGTGGTGCCGGTGAGGTCGAATGATCCCAGCCCACGGGCTGCCTCGAGGAACGAATCCTGCGTGAGCACCGGCCCCGCGGCAGAGGCGATTGCGACGAAGAGATCAACGCCGCGACACGCCCGGATTGTGGCGGGGAGATTGTTGGGTCTCGGGCTGGGAACATTGACGTTGACCACGTTTCCGCTGCGGGATTCGTAGTTCTCGACGCACTCTGCCACGCCAGCCTGGCCGGCGTTGTAAAGGTCTTGGAGTGTGGGGACGCCGTATGCGTATATGTTGACTTTGCCCGGGTCGTAGCCGAGGTCGACATAGCCGGCGCGGGCGATCGAGTCGGTGATGACCACCAGATCGCTACCAGCCCGCTCTACGGCTCCAGTCGCTATATAGCCGGCGGTGTTGAAGGCCAAGATGGCGTCGGCCCCGTCGGCTTCGGCGCGTTCGACCCAGACGCCGGCTTCCGCCTCCCCAGCCGGGAGATCACCGGGGGGAGCAGTTCCGTGCACCGCCCGGGTCACGATGCCGCCAGCGGCTTCAACCAATTCCTGCACCGGCCCAAGCAGGGTTTGGTCATCACCCGCCGCTTGAATTTGGATCTTCTTGCCGTCGATCAGCCCATCGGCAGCAGCGGCGTTGATGAGACCGGAGACCTTCTCTATGAGGCCCGCTTGCGCCGTGAAGAGCAGCCCGCCGCTCCGCTCAAGGACATCGGGCGCCATATCTGCTGTGTTCACTGCCAAGAACCCGTACAGTTCGGTGTAGCAGAGCACTCCATCCCAGAGGACGAAGCCCACAAACGCGAAGACTTCCTCATCTTCGGTGAACTGCACGCATACCGCCTCAATGGCGGCGTCGTCGACCGGCGAATAGCTGGCGAACACCGGAGCCAGAAGTCGCCCATTGACGCCTCCGGCATCATTGGCCCTGTCGATCGCAGCCTTCCACTGGGCTTCGATATCGCCGCTGTCGATGCCGAATTCGGTGGCATCGACGAACCCGACGCCGATCTTGATCTCGGTCTCGGTGACCCCGCGGAACGACGCGGTGAGCACGACCGGTTCTGGTTCGGGCTCCTCGGGGGCCGCCTCTTCAGGTGCAGCCTCTTCGGGCTGAGCCTCTTCCGGTTCTGCGGGTTCGGGCTCGCCCTCTTCGGGTTCTGCGGTCTGAGGATCGGCCTCGGTTTCGGCTTCAGCCGGTTCAGCGTCTTGGGCCGCGGGCGCCTCGGGCTCAGCTACTTCGGTACTCACCGATGGGGCATCGCCCCCCGACTCGGCATCGTCATCGCCCCCGCAAGCTGTTGCCAGCAGCGCCAAGGCGAGAACCAGAGCCAGAATCCATCGCCGCATCTTCGTTTCCTTCCGAGATTTTCTGGGCAAAGGGTAGTCAGCTAGAGCCCGGCAGGGCGGGTGCCGATGACGCCCTTGGCCTCCAATTCGGCCAACTCGTCATCGGTCAGGCCCAATTCGCTGCCCAGCACCTCGTGATTGTGCTGTCCGAGGGTGGGGGCCGGGGTCTTGGTCCAGGGGCCGGGTGACGATTCGAGCCGGAAGGGCAGGCTGGCCGCGGAAACCTCGCCGCACACCGGGTGGTTTACCGGCTCGATGAACGAGCGGGTTCGAAGCTGGGGATGCTTGCCGACCTCGGCGGGCAGCACCACCACGCTGGCCGGGACCCCGGCCGCGTTCAGCTGCGCCACCGCGTCGGCGTCGGTCTGGGGGGCCACCCAATCGGCTATTCCGGAGTCGATGGCGTCGGCAGCGGCCCGGCGTTTGTCGGCAGTGTCGTAGTCGGCCCAATCGGAGCGGTCGAGCAGGTCGCAGAGGGCCTTCCATTGCGGATCGTCGATTACCGCCACGGCGACCCAGCGCTCAAAGCCAGCCGCGGGGTACACCCCTTGGGGAGCGGCCCGTGGCCCCCGGTTGCCCTCTCGGGGGAGTTGGCGGCCGAGGGCCGAGTACTCCACCAACTGCTCGGCAGCAGCATTGAGGGCGGCGGCCACCATGGTCACCTCCACCAGCCGGCCCTTGCCGGTGCGGTCTCGCTCCTCGAGGGCGGTGAGGGTGGCGAATACCGCGTGCATGCCGGCCAGCGGGTCGCACGGCCCTCGGGGAATCTGGGGATCTTCGTCGGGATAGCCGGTGATGTTGGCCATCCCGGTGAGCTGTTCCATGGTCTGGGCGAACCCGGTGTTGTTGCGCCAGGCGCCGCTGAGCCCGAACGCTGGCATCCGGGTCATGATCAGCCTCGGGTTGAGCGCCGACAGCCGTTCCCAGGTGAGACCGAAGCCCTCCATCACCCTGGGTGTGAAGTTCTCGATCACCACGTCGGCGTCGGCGATGAGCCGCTCGGCCACGGCAACACCTTCCGGGGAGCGGAGGTCGAGGGTGACGTCCCGCTTGTTGGTGTTGGCCCCATGGAAGACCATGCCCCATTCCCACCACTGGTCTTCCGACGGCGGGCGGGCGGAGGCGAAGCGCATGCCGTCGGCCCGCTGGGTGGACTCGATTTTGACCACATCCGCGCCGAGCAGAGCCAGCGAGTGGCTGGCGATGGGCCCGGCCCACCAGGCGGTGAAGTCGATCACCCGCACGCCGGCCAGGGGGAGTGCGGCGGGGTCGCCTCGGTTGGGCTGGGGGGTGCGGGCCTCGATCTGTCCGGTGTGCTCACCTGCGGCGGGGACTGCCTCGAAGGGCCGGATTTCGGCGCCGTGCAGTTGGTAGGGGACGGTGGGCTGGGTGAAGCCGCCCGAGGGATTGGTGGTGAAGGCATCCCGCCCGGAGAACGCCTCCAAAGTGGGCACGGATGCCCCGGTGCCGATGGGGGCTACCGGAATGCGACGAGCTGAGGCTTCGGCAATCACCTCGGCGGTGGTCCGCTGGGTGGTCCAGGCGTGCATGGCCGCTCGGAACTCATCCCTTCGCTTCCAGCGGCCTCCGTAACCGCACATCTCCTCGTCCTCCAGCCAATCGGAGCGGCCGATCATCACCAAGAAGTCCAAGAATTGCTGGCGGGCCACTGTGCAGAAGCCCACATGGCCGTCGGCGGTGGGCTCGATGGAGGGCAGCTCAACATTGCGGCCGGGTCGCTGGGGGTCGGTGTCGCCGCTCAACTCGGCCGCTATCCATGCGTAGGTATTCATGGTCATGACCATGGTCTCGAACATGGACACATCTACGTGGTCGCCCTGGCCACTGCGACCGGCGGCTCGGGCCGCGGCCAGCGCTCCCACTCCGGCGTAGATCGCTGCGGTCCATTTGCCGATGGCCCCTCCGGCCTGAACCGGCGGTCTTTCTGGATTGCCCCGCTTGCCGATGCCGCCGCACTCGGCCTGCAAAGTGAACTCGGTGGCTGGCCTTTGGGCGTAGGGTCCCGTGCGTCCCCAGGGGGAGATCGTCACTACCACCAGCGCGGGGTTGGCCTCTCTTGCCGCGTCGATGATGGTCGGGGGCAGCCCCTGATCGGTGGTGTCGATAAGGATGTCGGCGCTGGCCAACAAGTCAGCGATTTCCGGGTCGCTTGGATCGCCAATCACCGAGCGCTTGGAGGTATTTAGAAACTGGAAGAGCGGCCCGTCCTTGTCGCCCAGTTCGGCACCCGACGCTGACCACCGGCGCAATGGTTCCCCGCCAACGGGCTCCACCTTGATTACGTCGGCTCCGGCGTCGGCCAACAGCTTTCCCGCATAGGGACCCGAGATGCCGCCCCCTACTTCGATGACCCGTAGGTGCTCGAGGATCATTGGAGGCGGAGGCCGTCGGCACAAGGCATCGCCCGGCAGGTTAGCGAAGGGCGGGTTTGCCTTGGCTATGCCTGGGGCCCAATACGTCTATTAAGGTTACCTAACAATCCCGGAGGGATTCCTCGTATAGCTGAGGTTGCTGGATGATGATCAAGATCGAAGAGATCACGCATCGCTTCGGCGACACGGTGGCCCTCGATGACGTGAGCTTTGAGGTGGCCGCCGGTGAAGTGCTCGGGCTCTTAGGGCCCAACGGCGCGGGCAAAACCACCATGATCAACGTGCTGTCGACCCTGCTGGTGCCCGACCACGGACGGGCTTCGGTGGCCGGTCACGATGTCGTTGCCCAAGCCCCAGCGGTTCGGGAGATGATCGCGCTCACCGGGCAGTTTGCCGCCCTCGACGACGTTCTGACCGGTCGAGAGAACCTGGTCTTGTTCGGCCGCCTGCGGTCGCTGTCCAAGCGCGACGCCACCCGTCAGGCCGACGAGCTGCTGGAACGGTTCTCTCTGGCCGATGCTGCCGACAAGCGGGTCGGCGCCTATTCCGGTGGCATGCGCCGCCGACTCGATATTGCGGCCAGCCTGGTGGTGGCTGCGCCGGTGCTGTTCCTCGACGAGCCCACCACGGGACTCGACCCCCGCAGCCGGGCCGAGTTGTGGCAGGTGGTGCGCGAACTGCGCGATGACGGGCTCACGATCATGCTCACCACGCAATACCTAGAGGAGGCCGACCAGCTTTCTGAGCGGATCGTGGTGCTGGACCACGGTCGGGTTGTGGCCGAGGGCACCCCCGATGAGCTGAAGCAGATGGCCGGCGGCCAGGCCTGTGTGATCATGCCAGTGGATCTCGGCCAGCTCGATGAGTGTGCATCGGCGTTGTCGTCGTTCGGCACCCCGGTGATCGACCGCGACATCGGCTCGGTGACCATTCCCGATGCCGGTCCCGGCGTGGTCAGCGGCATCATCGCCCGCCTCGAGGGCATCGATCTTTCTGATATCTCGTTGCGACGGCCAACTCTGGAGGAGGTGTTCCTCCAGGTCACCGACCAGCCGGGCGGTACTCACACGTCGACGGAGAGTGAGATCTCGACGTGAGAATGCTGGCGGCGGACACCTTGATTCTCGGGGCCCGCTCCGTGCTGCGCAGTCAGCGCAACCCGGCCACGATGATCAGCGCGTTCGTCCTCCCTCTGCTGTTCTTCACCCTGTTCTTCGTCGTCATGCGCAGGGTGATGGCCGCCCAGGGGTTCGACTACGTCCAGCTTCTTCCGCCGACCATCGTCGCCCAGGCGATGCTGTTTGCCGGCATGTCGTCGGCCTACTACGTGGCTGCCGACCGCCTGTCCGGGATAACCGCCCGCCTTCGCTCGATGCCGCTGCACCGAGCGGCGCCCATCCTCGGCCGGTCGGTCGGAGACCTCATTCGGAGCCTGATCTCGCTGGTGCCCATCACCGTCGTCGGGGTGATCGTCGGGATGCGCTTCGACAATGCTCTCGGTGTCGTCGGGTTCGCCCTCGTTGCTCTGGCCTTCGGCCTGGTGGCCTCCCTGGGCATGGGATTGATCGGGTATGTGGCGTCGTCGCCCGACGCGGCGGTGTCGATCGCCTCGATGCCCTATTTGCCGCTTCTTATGCTGTCGACGGGCTTCGTCCCGGTGGAGAACTTCCCCGGCTGGTTGCAGCCTTTTGTGGAGTGGCAGCCGGTGACCGCGGTGATCGACGCCCTGCGGGCCTTTACCGGCGAGGGCGATATCGGCTCGACTCTGCCGGTGGCCGCGGCGTGGATGGGCGGCCTCGCGCTGTTGTTTGCCGCGCTGGGTGCCCGGGCATTCAAGAGGACGTCATGAGCGCCGGGGTGCGAAGCCTGCTCTCCCACAGTCCTGTCTTTGCGGGGCGGTCGTTCAAGCGATTCATCCGCTCACCCGACAACGTGGTCAGCACCGTCGGCTTCCCGCTGCTGTTGCTGTTGACGATGTTGGCGGTGTTCTCCTCCGCAGTCGAGGGATTCGACGAGGGCCCGTATGCCCAGCGCTTGGTGCCCATGCTGGTGGTGTCAGGGCTGATGTTCGGATCGCTCAGCACCGCGGTCGGCTTCTTCACCGACCTGGGTCAGGGCTATATGCAGCGCATTCGCACCATGCCGGTGTCTCCGGCCGGGCCGCTGGTAGGAGCGGTGCTCGGGGAGATCGGCCGGGCCGCGGTGGCCTTGGCGGTGCTGGTGGCCGTGGGATACGGATTCGAGTTCCGATTCACCAACGGCATTGTGCCCGCAATCGGGTTCTGTCTGATGGCCATGCTGGCATCGGTGTCGATCGTATGGATCGGCCTGGCCATGGCAACCGTGGCCCGCTCCCAAGAGGCGCTGGGTCCGCCGCTGGGGTCGCTTTTCCTGGTGCTGCTGTTCTTCTCCCGGGGCATGGTTCCCATTGACGCCTATCCGGGATGGGCCCAGCCGGTCGTGAGGTTCAATCCCGCCACCGCCTATGTCACCGCCATGGACCATCTCGCCCGCGGCGGCGATCTCGTCAAACCGATCCTCGGATCGCTGGCCTGGTCGGCCGGGATCATCACAGTGTTCGGAACCATCGCCGTTCGAGCCATCAGACGGGCGAAGTAGCTCCGGTCACGCCAGCGTCTAAGTCCTCTGGGCAACTGATGGGCCGCTAGATTTGCGCCGTTGACGCCGGTTGGCCTGCCGACCCGGTTGAGAGAAGGAGTTGCTATGGCAACGGTGCCGCTGCACGAGGAGATCGAGCCGCTTAGGGACATGGTGCCCCTGGGAGTGATCAATGCGGAAGTCTTGCCCGATTTGCGGACCACACCGCTGGGGGAGCCTCCCGAGCTCAGCGACGCGGTTGAGCGCACCGACCATGTGGTAGACGAGGCCAACGGTGTGGTGGTGCGGGTACACCGAGCTGTGGGCCAGGAGGGTGCCGTGCCGTGTGTGTACTCGATCCACGGCGGAGGTTACATCCTGGGCAGCTATGAGATGGACGACGCCAAGTTCGACCGGTGGTGTCAGGAGTACGGCATCGTCGGAGTGTCAGTGGAGTACCGGCTGTCGCCGGAGACGCCCTATCCCGGTCCGCTAGAGGACTGCTACGCCGGTTTGAAGTGGACATACGACAACGCGGCGGAGTTGGGCATCGACCCTGACAAGATCGGCATCACCGGAGTCAGTGCTGGTGGCGGCTTGTGCGCCGCCCTGGCCCTCTTGGCCCGGGACCGGGGCGAGGTGCCGTTGCAGTTCCAGCTTCTCGACTGCCCCATGCTCGACGATCGCCAAATCACCCCGTCGAGCCAACTCGACGACCTGCTGATTTGGAGCCGAGAGTCAAACGCCTTCGGCTGGCAGAGCTATCTCGGCGACCTCTACGGCTCTGATGACGTGCCGTACACCGCAGCGGCGGCTAGGGCCGAGGATCTGTCCGGCCTACCCGACGCCTACGTCTGCATTGGCGGGGCCGACGGCTTCCGCGACGAGGACATCACCTACGCCATGCGCCTGTACGGCGCCGGCGTTCCCACCGAGCTCCACGTCTACCCCGGCGCCCCCCACGGCGTGGCCATGTTCGGCCACCTCGAGATTGCCCAGCGCTATTCCGCCGACCAGGAAGACTGGCTCCGCCGACAACTTGAGCGGCTCGGCTGAGGGTTTACCAGCCAAACAGCACCAGAGAAGCGGTTACTGCGATGGTCTTATTGGACGAGGAGATCGAACAGCTCAAGCACACGGTGCCGACCCGTGATCTCAGTGCTGCGCTGCTGCCCGAGGTTCGGGCCAGCTTGCCGGTCCAGTTTCCTGAGCTGAGCGACGCGGTGGAGCGGTCAGACCATGTGGTGGATGAGGCCAACGGCGTGGTGGTGCGGGTACACCGGCCAGTGGGACTGGAGGGTGCGGTGCCTTGCGTATACTCCATCCACGGTGGGGGCTACATCCGGGGCACCTACGACATGGACGACGCCAAGTTCGACCGGTGGTGTCCCAAGTACGGCATCGTCGGCGTGTCGGTGGAATACCGGTTGGCCCCTGAGACGCCCTACCCCGGTCCGCTGGAGGACTGCTACGCCGGTTTGAAGTGGACATATGACAACGCCGCGGAGATCGGCATCGACCGCAACAAGATCGGCATCACCGGGGTCAGCGCCGGGGGAGGACTATCCGCCGCTCTGGCGCTGCTGGCCCGGGACCGGGGCGAGGTCCCGTTGCAGTTCCAGCTCCTGGACTGTTCCATGATCGACGACCGCCAGATCACCCCATCCAGCCAGGATGAAGACCTGGTGATCTGGAACAAAGCGTCGAACGCCTTTGGCTGGCAGAGCTATCTCGGCGATCTCTACGGAACCGACAACGTCCCCTACACCGCGGCTGCCGCCCGAGCCGAAGACCTTTCCGGCCTCCCTGAGGCCTACGTCTGCGTAGGCGGCGCCGACGGCTTCCGCGACGAGAACATCATCTACGCCATGCGCCTCTACGGCGCCGGCGTCCCCACCGAACTCCACGTCTACCCCGGCGCCCCCCACGGAGTAGGCCTCTTCCCCCAAACCGCCATAGCCCACCGCTACGCCACCCACCGAGAACACTGGCTACGCCGCCAACTTGAGCGGCTTGGCTGAGGGCGACACCAGGCTTGAGGCCGTCTCAGTCGTCTTGGACCAGGCGGGCGGGGAAGCCGCCTTTGGAGATGGGGCCCCATTGGTCGATGGTGAGGCGGATTAGGCATTTTCCCTGGTGGGCCATGGCTTGGCGGTATTCGTCCCAGTCGGGGTGTTCGCCGGAGATGACTCGGAAGTACTCGACTAGGCCGTCGAGAGCCTCGGGCATGTCGAGGCACTCAGCCGTGCCGTCGAGCTGCATCCACTCGCCGCCGAACTCATCCGACATCACCACCACTGACGCGTTGGGGTTGCGCTTGATGTTCATCGACTTGGCCCGCTCGGGGTAGCTGGACACCACCACCCGGCCGCTGGTGTCGAGGCCCATGGTTACCAGCGAGCTCTGAGGTCGCCCGTCGCGGCGGGTGGTGAGGAGCACGCCCCGGTGGCGGGGGCGGACGAAGTCCTCCATCTCAGCCCGGTCGACGTAGCGGTCGGTAGCAATCGAAGCCATGGGTTGAACCTAGCTGCCTGCTGCCAATGGTCCTGAACTACAGCGTGCGCCGAATGGGAAGAAGATTCTGGAAGACCGGGTCGCGTCCCTCGGTTCTCGCCGCGAAGACCTCGGCCATATCGTCGGGGTGGAACATTCCGGATTGCCAGGTGGCGACGTAGTTGAGGCCGTCGGCAACGCTGTGGTCACGGGTGTAGTTGAGCATCTCCTTTGAGCCCCAAATGGCCAGCGGCGAGCGTTGGACAATTTCCTGGGCGATGGCGAGCACGCCTTCCAGCATGGCGTCGTGGTCGGGATAAACCTGGTTGACCAGCCCGGCTGCCTTTGCTTCATCGGCGGTGAGTCGGCGGCCGGTATAGGCCAACTCTCGGGCGAGCCCGTCGGGAATGATCCGGGGTAGACGTTGCAAGGTGCCCAAATCAGCAGTCAGGGCGATGTTGATCTCCTGGATACAGAAGAAGGCATCGGCGGTGCAGTACCGCATGTCGGCGGCGCAAACCATGTCCACCCCTCCTCCGACGCAGCCCCCCTGCACAGCGGCCAGTACGGGCATGCGGGCCTTCTCCAAACAACTGAACGACTCCTGAAGGGTTAGGGCGAGGTTGCGAGTCTCGGCCCGGACCCTCCCGAACTCCGGTGCCTCACTGGACTCTGATCCTCCCGAGAACAGCGAGTCCGGCTGGGTGAACACCGACAGGTCCATACCCGCAGTGAAATGGCGTCCGGTGGAGGAAATCACCAGCGCCCGGGCGTCACCGGAGTCCGACAGCTCGTTTACCGCGGCGGGCAGCTCGGACCAGAACTCCGGAATCATCGAGTTCTTGGCCTCGGGCCGGCTGAGCCGTAGATGGGCAACCCCGTCGTCAAGATCGATCTCGAAGCAGGTGTGTTGCTGTTGTGAGTTAGACATCCTGTCCTCCTTTCGTAGCCAATCCGCTCGACTTGGATCGGCGTTCGGGGGCGTTGCCGAGCAAACTAGCCGGGTGCTCGTAGTGGACACTCATACTCACGTGATCTCCGACGACCTTGAGAAGTATCCGCTCCAGGTTGCCGACTATCCGGGGGTGGAGTGGGTGTACGAGGCTCCGGTGACCGGCGAAGAGCTGTTGGCCGAGATGGCCGCGGCCGGAGTGGACCGGGCGGTGCTGGTGCAGGCCCAGGGTGGCTATGGCACGGACAACTCCTATGCGCTGGACGCACGGGCGGCCTATCCCGGTTCGTTCAGCGCGGTGGTGATCGTCGACGAACCTGCCGAGCTCGACCGGCTGGCAGCAGCCGGGGCGGGCGGTGTGCGGTTTTTCGCCATTGGCGGAGGAGGACCGCTGCACGATGAGGCCACTTGGGACACCGCGCGACGACTCGGCCTGCGGGTGAGCGCGGCCACGGTGCCTGAGTATCTGCCTGCACTGGGTGAGGCTCTGGCTGCCCATCCTGATGTGATCTTGTCTCTCGACCACTGCGGGTTCGCCCCCGAGACCATCGGCGACTATGCCCACCTGGGGAATCTCTATCTCAAAGTCACTCCTCATGTGCTGGATGCGGGCGATCCGACAGTCATGCTGGAGCGGCTGGCCGAGCAGTTCGGCCTCAACCGGCTCATGTGGGGATCGGACTACTCCCAGACCCACGACCGGCCCTATAGGGAACTGGCTGATCAAGCCCGGGCGGCCTGTGCTGGGATGACTCAGAGCGAACAGGCCCAATTCTTGGGAGGCACTGCCTTGGCCCTTTGGCCGGAACTGGGCTAGTCGATCCCCAGCATCTGGTCGATCACCGCAGCCATGGCGGCGGGGTCGCGCTCGGTTTCGCGGGTTTGGCCGCCAGCGTCGAGGAATCGCTGCATCAGCGGTACGTGCTGACCGGTGGCTGAGCAGGCCATCATGGCCTGGGTCTCGGCCAACAACCCCGGCTCCACCGGACCCAGCGCGGCGTCCACGGCTTGTTTTGCCTTGGCTATTGACAACCTCGGCGAGGCGGCGATGCGACGGGCCACTTGGGCAGTGTGGGCCCGGAGCTCATCGGAGGGCAGCACCCGGTTGACGTAACCGATGGCGGCAGCCTCCTCGGCGGTTACGTCGTTGCCCGACAAGACGATCTCCAGCGCCCGGCTGCGGCCCACCAATCGGGCCAAACGCTGGGTGCCGCTCGCCCCAGGAATAATGCCCATGGCCACCTCGGGCTGGCCCAACACGGTGCGAGGTCCGGCAAAGCGCATGTCGAGCGACAAAAGGAACTCCGAGCCGCCGCCCCGGGCGACGCCGTCGATCATTCCGATGGTGGCCACCCCCATGGTGCGGCAGCGGTCGAACGTGGCCGCGGCGAAATTGGGCTCGGTCGGCACCTCGTCGGGTGCCTCCATGGCCAAGATCTGCTCCACATCGCCATGCATCAAGAAGAACTCGGGGTCGGCACTTTCGAACACCAAGACGTGAACCTGCTCATCAGCCTCAACCGAGTCGAGCAGCCCCATGAGCCCGCCGATCAAGAGGCCGTCAACGAGCTGTTTGGGGGGATGGTCGATAACCACCCAGCCGACGCCATCGGTAACTCTCAAAGAGAAGGGGCCAAAACTCTGCCCACTTGTTTGGTCACTCATTGTGATCCTCCCACTGGTTCCAATACGCCACTTCTGACAACGGCCGACGGCGGACGGGGCCGAAGGGCACCGCGGGCCAACCCATCGGGATGCCGCACACGATGTGGACGTCGTCGGGGATGCCCAGCACGTCGCGAACCTCGTCGGCCCGGAAGGTGTGCAGCGTGGTCAGCACCGTGCCCAACCCCAGGCTGCGGGCCGCCACCAGGAGGTTCTGCACCGCGGGGTAAATCGAATGGCTCACCCCCCGCTGGGTGGAGCACACGATTATGAACACCGGCACGTCGCCGATCTCACGGGCGAATTTGGCGGCTTTCTCGACGACTCCGGTTTCCTGGCCCCGCAACCACTCAGTGCCCGCCGCCGACGGGTTGTTGTACGACTCCTGCTGGGCTTCGAGATAAAGCTCGGCCAAACGGCGGCGCTTCTCATGATCAGTGACCACCACGAATCGGGCGAACTGCCCGTTGATGGCGCTAGGGGCCCGGATGGCGGCGTCCAGCACTTTGGTGATCAGCTCATCGGGCACCGCATCGGGCAAATAGCGCCGCACCGCCCGCTGGGTGTGCATGGCCTCGAACACGCCGACCTCGGCGGCTGCTTGGTTCATGGGCTCCGACAGTAGCGGTCGCAGAAATGTGCGGGTTGTCGTCAGCCCAGCGATAGCCTGCACCCATGGCGCAAAAGCACCGCATCAAGATCACCTATTGAGTTCCTTGAAACTTTTCCGAGCACGCCGTGAGCGCTGCCAAGGACTTGCTACAGAGCTACCAGCACATCATCGAGGATCTGACCTTGGTGACCGGCGCATCGGGCATCTTCGACGTCGAAGTCGACGGTGAGATGCTCTTTTCCAAAGACGACTGCATGCGACACGCCGATGTCGGCGAGGTGCTGAAGCTATTCGCCGAACAGTACGCCGAAGGGGTGCTGGTCTACGGCTCGTAGCTGTCCGGACCATCCGGGCGGGCCACTACGCTGCGGGCGTGGACGCCGAGGCAGCAGAGGTCACGATCGACATCGATCATCAGACACCGGAGTTCGTTGCCGGTCGCCATAGCCGCTACGACGAGTTGCGGGCGCGCTGTCCGGTGGTGTTCAACGAGCACTACGGCGGGTTCTGGATGGTCACCGACTACGAGTCAGTGGCCCAAGTAGCCCGAGACAACGAGACGTTCGCCCACAAGTACGAGCCCGACGCCCCCGACGGCATCTCCTACATGGGCATCTGCGGGGTGCCCCGCCCGGGCTACATCCCCCGCCAAGGGGTGTCTGAGATCGATGGCCCCGAGCACGCCGACCTGCGGCGGGTGCTGAACCCGCTCATGACCATCAACGCAGTGGAGAGCAACCGCCCCCGCATGGAGGCGGTGTCGGCATGGTTCCTCGACGAGATCGTCGAGTCGGGCGAAGCCGACTTAGTGCTTGACTACACCACGCCGGTGCCCGCGGTGCTGACGCTGGAGATGATGGGCATGGTCTCATCCAACTGGCAGCACTACGCCGACTTCTTTCATGCCACCTCGTCGTATGAGCCCACCGACGAGCGGTACCTCAGTGCGATCGCCCATCAACCGGACATGTGGGGGGAGCTTCGCGACTTCGCCGCGTTCCGTCGAGACAACCCAGCTAACGATGTCACCACTGCGTTGGTGTCTTCCCCGCTGGATGGCCGGATGCTGGACGACGACGAGATCACCGCCATCATGTGGAACCTTGTGGCGGGCGGCCTGGACACCACCACCTCGCTGGTGTCGTGGGGCCTGCACCACCTTGGCACCCATCCCGAGGACCGCTCCCGGCTCATCGAGAATCCGGGCCTGATCCCTGCCGCGGTGGAGGAGTTCTTGCGCCACTACAGCCCCAGTGAGACCCTCACCCGCACCGCCACCCGTGACGTGGAATTGGGCGGCCGTCAGATCCGGCGGGGAGACATCGTGTTCATCAGCTGGGTGACGGCCAACCACGACCCTGCCATGTTCGATGCCCCCGACGAGGTGCGCATCGACCGCGAGGTGAACAAGCACTTGGCGTTCGGGCTGGGCGGCCACCGCTGCATCGGCTCGTCGATTGCCCGCATCGAGTCGGAGCTCATGCTGAGAGACGTACTCGCCCGCATCGGCGATTACGAGATCGACCTCGACGGGTTCAAGCCCTATCCGGGCAACCTGCTGATGACCGGCGTGGTGTCGATGCCGGTCGCGTTTACGCCTGGGGCTCGCACGGGGGCAACCGACCCCTTCGCCTGAGGGCCTACCAGGCCCGGCTGATGGGTGTGGGGTCTAGCTGAGCCGCTCGACGATCATGGCCATGCCCTGGCCGCCGCCCACGCACATGCTCTCGACTCCGATGGTCTTGTCGGCGTCTTCCAGGCCATTGAGCAGGGTTCCCATGATGCGGGCGCCGGTCATGCCGAAGGGATGACCCAGAGCGATAGCTCCGCCGTTCACGTTGAGCTTGTCGTAGTCGATGCCCAGTTCGTCGGCGCTGGGGATGACCTGGGCGGCGAAGGCCTCGTTGATCTCCACCAGATCGACGTCGTCGATGGTCATGCCGGCTCGGTCCAGTACCTGGGTGATGGCCGGAATGGGGCCGAGGCCCATGATCTCGGGGTTCACCGCAGCCACCCCGGAGGCCACGATCCGGGCCAGCGGCTTGACGCCCAACTCGGCGGCCTTGGTGTCGCTCATGACCACCACCGCAGCGGCCCCGTCGTTGAGCGGGCAGGCATTGCCCGCAGTGACGGTGCCGTCGGGGCGGAACACCGGATTGAGCTGGGACACCTTTTCGATCACGGTGCCGGCCCGGATGCCGTCGTCCTTGGTCACCAGCGTGCCGTCGGCCAGGGGATAAGGGGTGATTTCCCGCTCGAAGAAGCCCCGTTCCTGGGCGGCCTCGGCCCGGTTCTGCGACCTCACCCCGAACTCGTCCTGGCGCTCGCGACTCACATTCCAGGCCTGGGCCACGTTCTCGGCGGTCTGGCCCATGGCGATGTAGATATCAGGCAGGCCTTCGGGAGGCTCCCACGCTGGCGAGCCCTCGCCGCTGCGCTCGGCCGAGCGGGCCTCGGCGTCGGCAAACTTGTCGTTCTTGCCACCGCGGTCGGACGCACCGGCGGCGAAGCGGCTCACGCACTCCACTCCGCCGGACACGAACACGTCGCCCTCACCGGCCCGCACTGCGTGGGCCGCCATGCGGATGGTTTGAAGCGACGAGGAGCAGTAGCGGTTGACGGTCACGCCGGGCACGTCGAGGCCGGCCAACAACCCCGACAAACGGGCGATGTTGTAGCCGGCCTCGCCCGCGGGCTGGGCGCAGCCCCACATCACGTCCTCGACATCGGCCCCATCGATCTGGGGGACTTTGCCGAGAACGTCGCCGATGATGAACGCCGACATGTCGTCGGGGCGGACGTCGACCAGCGATCCCTTGACTGCTCGTCCGATGGGCGTGCGGGAGGTGGCGACGATTACTGCTTCGGGCATGGTTGCTCCTGGTTTGCTTTTGGTCGATTGGGATTGGGGCCCTAGGGCCTATCGGGAGGGGAAGTCTGGAGTCTAGGAGAGGTCTACCCGCTCGGTATCTGTTCCGCTGCGGAGGTGCTTGCCCGGTCGGGCGTCGGTGAACTGCCCGTCTCGGACAATCTCCTCGCCGTTGCAGAACACGTGGTCGATGCCGTCGGCCTCTCCGTACAGGCGGGGGGCGCCGGCGGGCAGGTCGGCCACCACGGTGAGGGGCTTGGCCCCCACCTGGGACTCGTCGATCACCACGACGTCGCCGTGCCAGCCCTCTTGGAGCTGGCCCCGATCCTTCAGGCCGTACAGCTGGGCCTGCACGTCGGTCATCAGGTGGACGGCCTCTTCCATGGAGATGAGTTCTCGCTCTCGCATGCACTGGCCCAGCATCGAGGTGGCGTAGTTGGCCGTCATGAACAGGTCGAGGTGGGCCCCGGCGTCGGAGGCGCCGATCACCGCCCGGCCGTCCCGCCAGATTTCCATGCGGGCCTTCCAGTCCTCGGTGGAGGACACCGGCGGCGGGGTGCCGAATGAGGTCTTCAGCTCGTCGGCCACCACGATGTCGCACAGGGCGTCGAACGGCTTCTTGCCCTCGTCCTCGGCGATCTGGCCCACAGTGCGGCCCCGGTACTGCTCGTTCTCGGGAGCGAACGTGTCGAAGATGATCTTGGTGGACCAATCGGCCAGTCCCTTGAGGGGCCCGGGCTGCTGGGCCAGCTCGTCGAGCCGATCGCGCTCGGCCTGGTCGGCCAACAGCGCCATCTTCTCGGCGGGCGGGGCGAGCATGGCGCCCTCCCAGTCGGGCAGGGCGTCGAGCACGAAGCCGCCGGCCATGCTGAGGCGAATCGAGAAGGCCATCGGCACGGTGAGGGCCACCACCTTGCCGCCGTTGGCCTTGGCGTGATCGCTGGCCTCCAGCTTGGTGTAGCACTCGTCGAGGTTGCCCTCAGCCACGGTCATCACGTTCCAGTTGAGCTGGGTCTGGGCCGCCACCGACATGTCAGTCATCAAGTTGATGGCGGCATCGTCGAACGGACCGACGCAGGGAATCAGCTCCAATGAGGTGCCCGGATACTCTGAGCAAACCCGGGCCAGTTCCACCAGCTCCTCTCGGCTGGCGTAGCGGCTGGGCACCATGTTGCCGAACGGATCGTTGTGGGTGCGGGCGTAGGAAGAGGAGAACCCCAAGCCGCCGGCCTCCAAGCCAGCCCTCAGCAGGTCTTGCATCTGGGCCAGTTCCTCGGGGGTGGCTTCCCGCTTGACGCATTCCGGTCCCATAACCACCCGGCGGAGCGCAGAGTGGCCCACCTTGAATGCGGTGTTGATCGAAAGAGTGCCGTCGAATGCGTCGAAGTACTCGGCGGTGGACCGCCAATTCCAGGGCACCCCCACCTGGAGCGACTCCAGGGGCATGCCCTCCACCCGGGCCAGCATCTGCATCAGGTACTCACCGTCGGCGGGATCATCGGTGAGCGGTGCGATGGTGAACCCGCAGTTGCCCCCGATCACGCTGGTCACCCCGTGCAGGGGCGACGGGCTCAGCGTGGTGTCCCAGAACACCTGGGCGTCGAGGTGGGTGTGCACGTCGATGAAGCCGGGGCACACGGCCTTGCCGGCCGCGTCCACCGTGTCGGCGGCCTCAGCCGCGCTCAGATCGCCGATGGCGGAGATTCGACCTCCTTGCAGGCCCAAGTCGCCCCGATAGCGAGGGCTGCCGGTGCCGTCGACAATGTCTCCGCCGGTGATGATGGTGTCAAACATGGTTCGCCCCTAGTGCGCGCTGGTTCGCACGCTCGGCAAATAATCTAGGCGATGCCTGGGTTCGTTGGCGAAGAACCGGTCGTTGAGTGAACGGCCCGAGCCAAAGCATCGGTAAGCTTCCTCCCCATGGCAGAGATCCCCCGCATCATCTCCGTGGACGACCATGTGGTCGAGCCGCCCGACCTGTGGACTGAGCGTTTGCCCCGCAAGTACCACGACCGCTGCCCCCGGGTGGAGCGCGACAAGGCCACGTTCCACTTCGAGGGCGGGGTGTTCAGCTACGAGAAGGGGTCGCCCGACGGCACATGGGGCGACTGGTGGCTCTACGACGATCTGATCTACCCGTTCCCCAAGCTCTCGGCGGCCATCGGATTCGAGCCGCTCACCAATACCCCGGTCACGTTCGACGAGATCCTTCCAGGGTGCTGGAAGCAGAAGGAGCGCCTCGAGGATATGGAGGCCAACCACGTAGAAGCCTCGATCTGCTTTCCCAATGTGCTGCCCCGGTTCTGCGGCCAGACCTTCCACGAGCGGGAGGACAAGGAGCTGGCCCTTTTGTGCGTCAAGGCATACAACGACTGGATGATCGACGAGTGGTGTGCCGGCGACGGCCAAGGGCGCCTTATCCCGCTGACCATCATCCCGCTTTGGGACGCCCACCTCGCCGCCCAGGAGATCCACCGCTGCGCTGACAAGGGCAGCTTCGCGGTGGCATTCTCCGAGAACCCCTATCACCTGGGCTTGCCGTCGATCCACGACCCCAGCGGGTTCTGGGAGCCGTTCTTCGCCGCCTGCGAGGAGACCGGGACGGTGGTGAACATGCACATCGGCTCCTCCTCGAAGATGCCGACCACGTCGCCCGACGCGCCGTTCGCGGTCAGCTCCACCATCACCTTCAGCAACGCCATGGGCTCGATGTGCGACTACATCCTCTCCGGGGTGTTCGAGCGGTATCCCGGCCTGCGGGTGGCCTACAGCGAGGGCCAGGTGGGGTGGATGCCCTATGTGATCGAGCGCATGGACAAGCTGTGGGAAGAGCGGATCAACGACGATGACGGCGATTTTGGGGTGAACCTGCCCAACCCGCCGTCGTCTTACATCGCGGGCCACGTGTGGGGCTGCATGTTCGACGACGAGGTGGGGCTGCGGAATCGCGACCTGATCGGCATGGACCAGATCACCTTCGAAGTGGACTACCCCCATGCCGACTCCACGTTCCCTCACACCAAAGAAATCGCCACCAGGATCGTCACCCAGGCCGGACTCGATGATGAGGAGGCCTACAAGCTGCTGCGGGGCAACGCCATCGAGCTGTACAGCCTGGAGAAGTACGGAATCGCCGCGTAGCCAAGCTAGCCGCTTGGAGCAGCGAGCATTCCGGCAAGGGGGGAGATGGCCATGGCGCTGGCCGAAATGGAACCGCTGAACGTCGACGAGGAGTATCGCCTGCTAATCGGAGGCGACTGGGTGACCCCGGAGGCGGGGACCTACGAGATCGTCGATCCCAACACCACCCAGGTGATCGGCCACGCCCCCGAGGCGTCCGTCTCCCAGGTGAACGACGCTGCCGCCGCGGCCAAGGCGGCCCTGCCGGGCTGGCGGGACACGCCGATGGCCGAGCGGTGTGCCCTCTTGGGCCGGGCTGCTGACCTGATCGACGAGCGGATCGGCGGCCTGACCGGGCTGCTTCAGGGGGAGACCGGGGCCACCATCAACATCACCGAGGCGGTGCAGCTACCCGCGTGCGGTGACCGGTTCCGCCAGTACGAGATTCCGGTGGACCTGGACGAGTCAATGGCGCCCTACCCGGTGGAGGCCAACCCGCTGGGACCGGGCGGCTTGGCCGGTGCCCATGTCATCCGCCAGCCGGTGGGGGTGGTGGCCTGCATCACCTCGTACAACTTCCCGCTGGTCAACGTGTCGGGCAAGGTCGCCCCTGCGCTGGCTATGGGCAACACCGTGGTGATCAAGCCGGCGCCTCAGGATCCTCTGGCCATGATCAAGGTGGTGGAGATCATCGAGGAGGCCGGATTTCCCCCCGGTGTGGTCAACATCATCACCGGGTCGGGGGCGGCGGCGGGGGCCGGACTCGTGGGATCGCCCGACGTGAACATGGTGAGCTTCACCGGTTCGTCCGCGGTGGGGGTCAAGATCATGAGGGCCGGAGCAGCCACCATGAAGCGCCTGCTCATGGAGCTGGGCGGCAAGGGGGCCTGCGTGCTCACCGACGACTGCAACGTTGACGCCGCGGTGGGGGCCATCGCCTCGGTATGGGGGCTCCACAGCGGGCAGATCTGCACCGCGCCCACCCGGGTTATAGTCCACCGCTCCCGCTACGACGAGCTGGTGGACAAGCTGACCGCGGTGGCCGGGATGCTCAAGGTGGGCGACGCGCTCGACCGGGAGACGATCGTCGGACCGGTCATCACCGAACTGCATCGCAACCGGGTGGAGCACTTCATCGCCGGCGGCGTGGCCGAAGGGGCCACCATGCTGTGCGGCGGTGAGCGCCCGGACTTGCCCGGTTACTTCGTGGCCCCAACCCTGCTGGCGGATTGTGAGCCAGGTATGCGGGTGGTGACCGAGGAGATCTTCGGGCCGGTGGTGGCGGTAATGGCCCACGACGGCGACGACCACGCTGTGGAGTTGGCCAACGACAGCCACTACGGCCTGTTCAGCTACGTGTTCGCCGACAGCCCCGCCCGAGCCTTCGAGATCGGCCAGCGCATCGAGTCGGGCAACGTCGGCATCAACTCACTGGCCCCCCACATCCACGCCCCCTTCGGCGGCTTCAAGATGAGCGGCATCGGCCGCGACCGAGGCGTCTACGGCCTCCACGCCTACAGCGAACTCCAAGCCCTCAGCTGGGTGTCTAGCTAGCTCCTGTTAGTGGCCGACGCCTGGGCCAGTAGGCTTGGGGGGTTATCGGCCTTGTGAGGCCCGTGCTTCGGCCTATCCGGCCCCTCGAATAACAACTTGTAGGTTGTATTATCCGGAAGTAGGGTCCAAATGTGGGAGGTCGAGTACACCGACCAGTTCGAGATTTGGTGGGGCAAACTGGTTGTAGGCCAACAGCGCCGGATCTCAGCGGCTGTCGATCTGCTCATACGCGACGGCCCCAGCCTCGGTCGCCCCTATGTGGACACCGTCGCCCGCAGTCGGCACTCCAACATGAAGGAACTGCGGGTAAGTACACTTCGGATTCTTTTTGCCTTCGACCCGCTGCGGAAAGCGATCCTCTTGTTGGGCGGGGACAAGTCCGGGCAATGGACCAGGTGGTACCCACGGGCAATCCGTCGAGCTGATGACCTCTATGACCAGCACCTGGTATCCCTGCGAGACGAAGGATTGATTTGATGGCCAAGAAATTCAAAGACCTCGCGGCACCCCTCTACGCCGATCCCAAGTCTCGGGAGCAAATCGAGCGGCACAAGCGGGACATGGAAGCCGAGCTATTCGCGTGCAAGCTGGTCGATCTGCGCCAAGATTTGGGGATTAGCCAGACCGATCTGGCCGAGCGGCTAGGCATATCCCAGGCTGGTGTCTCCAAGCTAGAACGGTCCACCGACCCCAAGCTCTCCACAATGCGCAAGCTCACCGAAGCCCTCGGAGGAACCCTGCACATCGAGGTGCGCGTCGGAGACCGTTCCATCGAACTCGGCACGGAGGCCATTGAGTAGACAGAGCCACTCGGAGCAGCCGAGTGAAAATTGCCACAGGCGGGTGGTTTGAACGGCTCCTAGACGGGGCGGTGGCCGCCGGGGTACGGGGTGGTGGCGTCGAGGGTCATGACGGTGAGGCCTAGTTCGTCGAGTAGGGAAAGGCTGGATAGGATTTCCCCGCAGCGGTCGATGGGGCAGTCGCACAGGGCCACGGCCGCCTCCACCATGGCCTCCATCGACTCGATTTGGTCGGGTCGTAGGATATTTCCCACCAATTCATCGGCCCCCTCGGACAACACCGCGGCTTGGGGCTCGATGGTGTTGATGCGGATGTTGCGGGGGTGCAGTTCCACGGCCAGTGCGCTGGTCATGCGGTTCAGGGCCGCTTTGGTAGTGCCGTAGAACCCGAACACGCCTTTCACGCCATCAGAGGGGAACGGCGGGCCGACGGCCAGGTTGGCGGTGGCGCTGGAGAGATTCACGATCCAGCCCTCTCCGGAGGCTTCCATGTCGGGCAGCACCGCGTCGATCAGGTCGTGGGGACCCAGCAGGTTGATCTCCAGCATGAGGCGGCGCCGCTTCAGCGGATAGCCAACCATGGGCTGGTAAATGGCCGCGGCGGCGTTGTTGACCAGAATGTCGATTGGTCCCAGCGCCTCTCGAGCCTGGTGCACGATGGTCGCTCGGCTTTCGGCATCGGCCAAGTCGGCCTGGATGGCGATGTGGGTGCCGGAATGGGCGTTGAGCTCGGCCAGGGTCTCGTTGAGCGACCCGGACAGGGTGGGATGGGAATCCAGTGTTCGGGCGGTGATGGCCACATTGGCCCCTTCGGCAGCCAGTCGTTTGGCGATGCCCTTGCCGATACCCCGACTGGCTCCAGTGACGATGGCATTTTTGCCCTCGAATCGATTCATGGCGAGCATCCTAAGTTCACAGGCCTTCACACCTCGCAGTGAGGCGCTTCCAACTGCCCTGTCTCTGGCCGCCGGTACTAGGGTCGCCACTCATGTTGAGTGAAGGAACGAAGGCTCCAGAGTTCACTGCGCCGGATCAGGATGGGAACGATCTGTCGCTGGCTGATCTGCGGGGGAATTGGGTGGCGTTTTGGTGGTATCCGAAGGCTTCTACCAAGGGTTGAACGATTCAGGGACAGGGATTCCGTGATCGAATCTCCGAGTTTGAGGCCCTGAACGCCGTAGTGGTGGGGGCATCGTTCGACTCCGTGGAGGACCAGAAGGGCTTTGTGGATGGCGAGAGCTTCCCGTTCGCGCTGATCTCCGACCCCGACCGGGCTGTCGGGCGGGCCTATGACGCCGAGAGGGCCGAGGGCGAGCCTTACTTCGAATATGGGCTGCCCCGGCGGATCAGCTACCTGATCTCACCCGACGGCATGGTGGCCAAGGCCTATGACCTTGAGGGTCAGGACTTGGCTGAGCACGCCGCCGTGATTATCGGCGACATCAAGGCGCTGAGCTAAGGGCTTAACGCCAAGGGCTCCGAGGGGCCAGCTAGAACTCGATGACCCAGCGGCCTCGAGTGCCCCCGGCTTCCAAGCGGGCGTGAGCCTCTGAGGCGTTCTCCATGGGAACGGTGCCGGCCACCCGCAGGGACACCTGGCCGTCTTCGGCCTGTTGGCGAAGGCGGTCGAGGCGGGCGTAGTCCTTGTCGTATGCGAACACCCAGGTGATGTGAAACTGGATGCCTCGCTCTTCGTTGCCCGGCCATCCCCGCACCGAGGCGAAGCCTCCGCCGTCGCGCACCGCGGCCACCAGCGGCTCCATCTGCACCGACCCATCGGCCAGGCCGTCCACGCCGTCGGGGGCGTGCTCCCGGATTCGGTCAGCCACGTCGTCGCCCCGGCGCACAATCACGTCGGCGCCGAACGAGGCCACCAACTCCTCGTCTGCCTCGGAGGAGTCAGCGATCACCCGCAGGCCGTCGGCCTTGGCCAGCTCCACCATGTAGCCGCCGTAGCACCCGGCCGCCCCGGTGACCGCCAGCGTCTGCCCGGGCTGGAGGTTGAGCTGGTCGAGGCTGAGCCGGGCGGTGAGGCCGTTCATGGGCAGGGTGCTGGCCTCGGCGAACGATGAGCCTGCTGGCATCCGGGCCACTGATTCCGCCGACAGCACCACATATTCGGAGTAGGCCCCGTGCGATCCCATGGGCACCACCATGGCCATCACATGATCGCCCACTTGTAGGTCGGTTTGGGCGCCCTCTCCGATCTGGTCCAGCACCCCGGCCACGTCCATGCCCGGGATATAAGGCGGCGGCCCGGTCTTGGCCTGCTGCTCGGCCCGAGTGCCGGCCCTCACATGGGTGTCGGTGGGGCTGACCGCGGTGGCTCGTACCCGAATTCTTACCTGGCCGGGACCGGCCTCGGGGGTGGGCAACTCCACCACCTCCAGAGCCTCCGGCCCGCCGTACTCAATGACTCCAACTGCTCGCATGGGCCGACAGGCTACCCGGCTCCTGGCTGACCGCCTGTGCTCAGCTCTGGGCGCGGGCGGCCACCACGTCGGTGAAGTCCACGAACGAGCGCAGAGTGTGGCCCCCGTCAACGGTGATGAACTGGCCGGTGGTGAAGCTCGACTCCGGGCCGGCCAGATAGCGGATGGCCCCGGCAATGTCGTCGGGACGGCCGATGCGCTGGAGGGGCTGCTGTTCGAGGTACTGGGCCACCACGGAGTCGTTGTTCGCCAAGCCCTGGGTAGTGTCGGTTGCGGTCAACCCCGGGCGCACCGCGTTGACTCGGACATTCCGGTCGCCTAGTTCGTCGGCGGCCACCCTGACAAGAGCGTCCACGCCAGCTTTGCCCGCGCAGTATGGGGCCAAGAAGCGACAGGATTGGATGGCAGAGGTGGACGACACCGCCACGATAGAGCCTCCTCCGGCGTCGGCCATGTGGCGTCCGGCGTGCTTGATCATGATGAATGGGACCACCACGTTAAAGCTGACCGTTTCGGCAACCTGCTCCGGCTCGTAGTCGAGCACCGCGGCCATGACCCCTCCGCCGGGCACCGATACCGCCATGTCGAGCCGACCGGCGGGCTCGGCGGCCAGCGACACCGCGGCCAAGATTTGATCGCTGTCGGTGGCGTCGCAGGCCGTCCAGCGGATCGAGCCGCCTGATTCGGCGGCCAGCGGCCCGAGCTCGTCGGCAACCTCCTGGAGATGGCCCGCGTTGCGGCTGGCGATCACCACGTGGGCGCCGTCGGCCACCAGCAGCCGAGCCGTGGATCGGCCGATGCCGCCGGCACCCCCGGTGACTAGGGCGGCCATACCGGCCAGCGGCAGATTCTCAGACGGGTTGCTCATAGGTCGGCTACTCCTTCGCGCACCGCAGTACACAGCAGTTCGGTATGGCGATGGGCCAAGTCGTCGGGCATGCTGGCGATGCTGGTCCAGCAGTAGGCCTCCACCATGGGGATGCCCTCCGACAAGCGGCCCAAATGGGCTATGGCCTCGTCGGGGGTCAACACCTCCATCGGGGAGATGACCCCCATGGTGCTGCGCCGCTCCCGCAGCTTTTCCACCGTGAGCGGGCTGGGGGTCTTGCCGGTGCCCGATGCCCCCGCGGCCCGGTAAGTGTTGAGCTGCCAGGCCAGGTGGGGGAGGATGCGCTCGTAGGCTTCCTCGGGATCGTCGGCCACCACCATGCTCACCACCCCGGCCATCTTGGCGATACCCGGATCGTGACCGCCCTCGGTCAGGCCCTCGGTGTAGGGCTCCAGCGAAGCCGGGTTGATCGACAGCAGGCCGCAGCCCAGCCGTCCGGCTCGGCGGGCGCCCTGAGGACCGTTGTAGCCCAACCAGATGGGGAAGGGGTGCTGCACCGCCGGCGGGGTGACGACGCCGCCGTCCATCAACTCCCGTACCTCCCGCACCCGTTGGTCGGTGGTGGTGTAGCGCTTGGACAGGTCGGCCCCGTAGGCCTCGAACTCGTCGTACACGTAGCCCGCGCCCAGCCCCAGATCGATCCGGCCGTTGCTGATCTGGTCGGCCACCGCGGCCTCCTCGGCGATCTGCGGAGCGAGACGAAGCGGAGCCAGCAGCACCGCGGTGCCGATCCTGACGCGCTTAGTTCGTGCCGCCACCGCGGCGGCGAAGGTGAGGGGCTGGGGCAGATAGCCGTCCTCGAAGAAGTGGTGTTCGCTGAGCCACACCGAGTCGGCCCCCCACTCCTCGGCCTGCACGGCCAGCTCCAGCGACTGCCGATAGAAGTCGGGCCAGGGCTTTTGCCACTCCGGTGGGTTCCGCAGGTCCATGTAGATGCCGATGCGCATGGCCCGACCCTACTGATCTTCAGCAGTTCTACTCGTCTTGGGTGCCTCTACTCGTCCTCAGTAGCAGCGGGCATCCAGTCGGGCCAGTGGTCGGCCAGGGTGAGTGACCATTCCGGGGGGCGCTTTTCCAGAAAGGCCATGACTCCCTCGGTGGCATCGGGCTGGCCCATGACGTGGAGGTGGATGCGGCGCTCCAGCTCGTTGATCACTCCTTGGTCGCCGGGTGAGGTAGTCCACAGCAGGCGCTTGCTGAGGGCCACCGACACTGGGGCCACGTTGACGGCGATGTCGCGGGCAGTCTCCAGGGCGGTGGGCAATACCTCTTCGGCGGGCAGGGCGGCGGTGGCCAGCCCCATTTGGGCAGCCTCTTCGCCGGTGTACATCTGGCCGGTGAGCAGAATCTCGAGCGCTTTGGCGTGGCCCACGGTGCGAGGCAGGGTCCAGTGGGAGCGAAAGTCGGGAAGCACTCCCCGGCGGTTCTGCACGATGCCCCAGCGGGCGTCGGTGGCGATGTAGCGGATGTCGCATTGAAGGGCCATAGTCATGCCCAGGCCCACCGCATGGCCGTTGATGGCGGCGATGACCGGCTTGCGCACGTCCCAGGGGTGGAACTCCAGGGCGTCAGAGCGGAAGCTGTCGGGGTTGGGGGTACCGAACACTCCTGGTCCGCCGGAAAAGTCGGCCCCCGCGCAAAAGGCGCGGCCGGCGCCGGTCATAACCACCGCCCGCACCTCCTCGTCGCCATCGCTGCGGCGCAGGGCGTCGGCAAGCTCGGTGCCCATCAGCGTGCTGAAGGCGTTGAGCTTCTCGGGACGGTTCAGCGTGATCACCGCCACCCGGTTGTCCACCGAATAGGCGATGTCTTGGTAGTCGTCAGTCACTGGTCCTGGTATCTCCTCAAGGCCCGGGGGATGGTGACCACGCCCGCGCCGGCGATCACCACCGCTGCGATGGTCGGGATCCACATCCATGCCGGGGGCACGTCCAGCTCAAAGAAATTCCGCGCCCATGGCCACACCATCACGATCAGATACGACCCGCCCATGGCCGCGGCCAGGCCGATCTTCCACGGCCGCAGCGGGCGGCTGATCACCACCAAGATCACCAGCCCGACTCCCAACAGGGTGAATGTGGCCACGGTGCGGGCCTCGGGCAGTACTTTGTCCACGTAATCGCCCTCACCGTGGCGGCGGGCGATCTCGTAGACGAAGAAGGATGCCACCGCGGCCAACACCCCGGCGGGGATGGAGAACCGCAGCACCCGGGCCAAGAATCCAGGACGGATCAGCTCGGTGCTGGGGGCCAGGGCCAAGAACAGGCCGGGCACGCCGATGGAGAAGGTGCCCACCAGGGTGAGATGGCGGGGGAGGAACGGGTATTCCACGGTGAAGATGCCCACCAGCGCGGTGAGCAGCACGGCGTAGGCCGCCTTGGTCACGAACAGGTTGGCCACCCGCTCCACGTTGTTGATCACCTTGCGCCCCTGGGCCAGCACCTCGGGCAGGGTGGCGAACGAGTTGTCGAGCAGCACCAGTTGGGCCACCGCCCGGGTGGAGGCCGAGCCGCTGCCCATGGCGATGCCCATGTCGGCGTTCTTCAGGGCCAGCACGTCGTTGACGCCGTCGCCGGTCATGGCCACGGTGTGGCCCCTCGACTGGAGCGCGCCCACCATGGCCTGCTTCTGCTGGGGGGTGACTCGGCCGAACACGGCGTTGTCGGCCAGGGCGGCGGCCATCTCGTCGGTGTCTTCGGGCAGCTCCCGGGCGTCGATGTGGTTTTGGGCATTGGGGATGCCGGCCCGCTTGGCCACGGCGGCCACCGTGGCGGTGTGGTCACCGGAAATCACCTTGAGGTTCACCCCCTGCTCCCGGAAGAAGGCCAGGATCTCGGGGGCGTCGGGGCGGATGGTGTCTTCCAGCAAGATCAGGGCCAGCGGGGTCCGGCTCTCGGGCAGGGTCTCATCGGCCAGCGGCTCAGGGCTTCGGGCCAACAACAGGGTGCGGCGTCCCGCTTCGGCGTGGACCGCCACCTGGTCCATTACCGCGGGGAGGTCGCCGGCAATCACGTCGGGGGCTCCGAAATAGAAGGCTCCATGGCTGCGGAATTCCATAGCCGACCACTTGCGGGCGCTCGAAAACGGGATAGTCCCCACCGGCGACCAGCCACCGGCATCGCTGTCGTCGGGAGCGGGGTAGGCGTCACGCACCGCCAGCATGGTGGCATTGGGGGCCTCGTCGGCGTGGGCCATGGCCCCGAGGGCAGTGGCCACCAGGCTGGGATCCACACCGGGCAAGCTCTCCACGTCGCCGAAGCTGATGTGGCCGGTGGTGATGGTGCCGGTCTTGTCCAAGCACAGCACATCGGTGCGGGCCAGCAACTCCACGGTGGCCAGCTCTTTGGCCAACGCCCGGCGGCGAGCTAAGGCGACTACCCCGGCTACGAAGGAGAGGCTGGTCAGAAGCACCAGCCCGTCGGGAACCATGGCCACCGCGGCGGCCACCGTGCCCTGAAGCGCGTTCTGCCAGCGGTCCTCGGTGTCGAGCAGCACCAATATCAGCAGAGCCGAGGCGGGGGGAATGATGATGATCAGCCAGCGCAGCACGGTGTCGATGCCCCGGCGCAGCTCGCTGTTGACCAGGGTGAAGCGCTTGGCCTCTTCCGACAGCGAGCTGGCGTAGGACTTGGCCCCGATGCGGGTGGCCTGGTAGCGACCACTGCCCGCGGCCACGAAGCTGCCCGACAACAGTTCATCGCCGGGCTCCTTTTCGATGGGGTCGGCTTCCCCAGTCAGCAGCGACTCGTCGGCCTCCAGGCCAGAGGAGGTAAGCACCTCCCCGTCCACCACCACCTGGTCGCCCGGGGCCAGCTCCAGCACCTCGTCGGCCACGACCTCGCTGACCCCGACTTCGGCGACCTCCCCATCGCGCACCACCCGCGCCTTGGGGGCGCTGAGCACCGCCAGCTTGTCCAGTTCGCGCTTGGCCCGGATCTCCTGGGCCACGCCGATGACGGCGTTGGACACCACCACCCCGACGAACAGCCCGTCGCGGGGAAACCCGGCCACCAAGATGGCGGCGAACAGGGCCAGCATGATCCCGTTCACCGGGGAGAACACGTTGGCTCGCAGAATCTGGGACAGCGTGCGTACCGGGGCATCCGGTACCTGGTTGGTGCGTCCGGCGGCCACCCGCTCAGCCACCTGCTCGGCGGTGAGGCCCCGCGCCGGGTCGACTTCGGTGGCCGAGGTTGCGGCGGTGTCAGGAGCCATCAGGCTCCGAAGTTACCGGCTGGGAATCGAGATGGGACGATTCGCCAATGTGAAGGCTGACCACCGAACCGGTCACTGCCAGATGCGCAAAGAGCCCTCGATGGTGGCGGCGGCTACTGACATCGTGCCGTCGGGACGGGTGAGCACTGCGATGTTGGTGGCCAGTGTGCCGCCGAGCGGGCGGCTCCACATGTCCACAGCGCCGTCGGGGCCGTGGCGCACGCCGGCGATGTGCTGCCGGTCGAGCGTGGGGAGGATCACTTCGACATAGCTGTCCCGGTCGACGTCGGCGGCCACGGCCTGCTCGAGGTTCCGGGCGCCGAACTCATGGGACTGGTAACCCGTTCTAGTTGCCACAACCCCTAATCTGCCTCCGCTCAAACTCAAGAACCTCACCGATCCCTGGGCGTCGGGGTAGAGGACTTCGACGATCTCGGTTTGCCCGGTGGGACTGAGCGGCCCCACCGCTACCAGGTGGCGCCAGCCCAACAATCGGTCCACCGGATCGCTGATCGCCACCACACCGCCGCCAGTGCTAGAGGCCACCTCAAACCAGATTTCGCTGTCATTGCTGACGGTGAGCACCACATCGTGGATCCCATCGCCATCCACATCGGCCAGCAGGGGTGCAATGGACTCGATGACGTCGTCTCCAGACTGGTAGATGGTGTCCACCTCGTTCACTCCAACGGTGACCACCACCACTGCCGTGGCCTCCAGATTGTCGCCCAATGCCGAATGGGGGAAGCGGTCGGTGGGCTCGGCCAGCACCAGCACCTTTTCCGGGCTGATTTGGACCACCCGGGTGTCGGGAAGCACTTTGAGCTCGGGACGCCACAGTGTGCCGTCGGGCTCCAGCACGGTGAGCCGCTGGAGGTTGTCCACGTAGGCAGCTCGATTGCCCGTCAGGTACACGGGCACGCTGTTGGGTGACGCGTTGGCCGGTGTGGTGGCCAGTCGCACCGAATTGCCCTGTACAGCCAACACCGGTGGCTGGCCGGGGGCCAGCCGGTCGCCGGGGATGTTGATGGGGGAGGGCTGGCCCCCAATGGGGATCTGATAGCCGTACACCGTTCCGTCGGCCAGGGCAACTGCCCAGACGTCCCCGTCGGGGGTGCTGGTGCCGGTGACCCAGGTCGGGACATCGCCCAGGTTGATGTCCTTGGTGGTGATTTGCTGGATGAACCCGGTGCCCAGCCCCGAGCCGGTGGCCAATCGGTTGCCGTTGGGCTGGTAGACGGGATCGACGTAGATCACCGGGCCGAGGTCGGGGGGAGGAGTGGCGGTGGCGGGGGGCTGTGAGTCGGCCGGTGTGGCGGTGGGGCGATCCCCAGCAGCGGGGCCGTTGGAGCCCGATCCGCAGGCGCCGATGGCCGCCGCGACCACAAAAGCAACCACGGCCAGTGCCCATCTCACTCCCGCAGCTCGACGGAGAACACCTCCGGTCATGTCCGCTCGAACCGCCAGCCCCCCTCGTGCAGGGTGAGACGGTGCCGGGGGCCGGGCGCGCCGGCATCATGGGTGTCGTAGCCGGCATCGCCGTGCCACAGCGACACCGGGACTTTGCCGTCGAGGGCGATGTGGGTCTCGTAGTGGGGGATGTCGTCGGCCCGGCTGTGGGCGGCGGCCAAGGCGTGGTCGACGGTGGGGTGCTCGGCCAGCTCCATCAGGGTGATGAACGTGGGGGGGACCATCTCGACCTCACCCGCCTGGTGGCGGGCCAGGGTGTCGGCCGGTCGCCACCAGGCGTGCTCTTTGATCTCGCCGCCGTCCACGGTGACGGAGCCGGCGGGCGCAGGGGCCAAGAAGAACCAGGTGGCAAACCGCTTGTTGATGGTGGTGGGGGGCACCCAGTGGGAGTAGGGCACCAAGTCGTCGATGGCGATGGCGAGGTCGGCCTCCTCAGCGGCTTCCCGTACTGCCGCGGTCAGGCTGGCAGCGTAGATGTCATCGGGCCGGTCGGCGGGATAATCGTCGTCGTCGACTCGGCCGCCGGGGAATACCCACATCCCGCCGACGAAGCTGAGCTTGGAGCTGCGCCGCATCATCAGGGTCTCCAGTCCTCCCGGGGCGTCGCGCAGCAGCACCACGGTGGCTGCGGCCACCAACTCCGGGGCATTGTCGTCCTGCCCGGCCCAGTCGGAGAACCGATGGCGCTTGCTGCTGTTTTTCTCGTCGCTCACGGGGAATCGCTTCCCATCATCCGGGCTCTGACCTCGGGGTCGGTGACGAACACCGGGGCATTGTCGTCGCCCAGCATGGCCAGTTTCACCGACATGCCGCCGTCTACCGCCAACACCTGTCCGGTGATGTAGCTGGCCTGGGGGCTGAGCAAGAACACCGCGGCGGCAGCGATCTCGGCGGGATGGCCTCGACGCCCCAGGGGGATGGCCCGTTTGGTCGCTTCGAGCGACTCATGATCACCGGCCCGGGGCGTGGTTATGGTGCCGGGGGCGACGGCGTTGACCCGGATGCCGTGGCCGCCCCACTCCACAGCCATGGTGCGGGTGAGCGAGTTGAGCCCGGCTTTGGCCGCTCCGTAAGCAGCCAGGAAGGGCTGGGAGGCCAGGCTGCTCACCGAGGAGACGTTGACCATGGCCCCGCTGGCGCCGCCGTCGATCATGGCCCGGGCCACCGCTCGGTTGAGGAACGCCACATAGCGAAGGTTGTTGGCCATGACCCGGTCCCAGCCTTGGCGGTCGATGTCCACCAAGGGGCCGAAATCATCGATGCCGGTGCCGCCGGCCACGTTGATCAGCCCGTCGATGCGGCCATGGGCGTCGAGCGCGGCCTGCACGATGGCCGCCGGAGCGTCGGGAGCGGTGAGATCGGTCTGGACTTTGACCACCGGGCGGGGGAGCAAGTCGAGCTTGTCCAACTCCTCTGGAGACTGTTCCACAGCGACCACGTTGGCTCCGGCCGCGAGGGCCGCCTCGCAGGAACAAGTGCCGATTCCCCCTCCTCCGGCACCGGCCACGATCACGGTGGCTCCGGTGAGGTCGGCAACAGGGACAGCCATTCCTCTCACACTATGGCCTGTCGCCTCGGCAGCCTTGTCATGGGATATGGCTACAAGTCATTGGCCGGTTATCGACCCTGGCAATATGAGGCGTCGGGAAGCCGGAGAGAGGAGTTGCAGTTATGAAGGAGCTCAAGGGCAAGGTCGCGGTGGTTACGGGGGCGGCCAGCGGGATCGGCTTGGCCATGACCAAGCAGTTCGTCTCCGAGGGCATGCCGGTGGTGATGGCCGATGTGGAGGAGGAGGCGTTGGCGGCGTCGGCTTCCCAACTTCAGGCCGAGGGTGCCGATGTGCTGGGCGTGCTGTGCGATGTGAGCGACGCGGCCTCGGTGAACGACCTGGCCGAGCAAACGCTGTCTTCATACGGCGGGGTGCATGTGGTGTGCAACAACGCCGGGGTGGGACCCGCCGGGCTGATGTTGGAGACCACCCCTGAGGAGTGGGAGTGGATCGTAGGGGTGAACGTGATGGGCGTGGCCCACGGTGTGATCACGTTTGCCCCGCTCATGGTCGAAGCGGGGGAGGGCCACATCGTTAACACTGCGTCGGAGGCCGGTTTGGTCACCAACACCGCGCTGGGCATGTACTGCGCCACAAAGCACGCCGTGGTGGGATTGACCGAGTCGCTGTGGCGAGAGGTGCACCCCCAGGGTGTGGGGGTGTCGTGCCTGTGCCCCAATCTGGTGGACACACGGATCTTCCAGTCGGAGCGGAACCGACCCTACGACGCCGAGCTGACCGCCAGCCAGAACGCCATTTTGACCCCGATGCGGGAGATGCTCAGCGCCCGGGGTATCGCCCCCTCCCAAGTGGCCGCCAACGTGTTGGATGCCATCGTGGAGGATCGGTTCTGGGTGTTCACCCACGACATCACCCCGGAGGCGGCCGCGGTGCGCTTCACCGACATCGAGGCCCGTCGCAATCCCACTGACCCCTATGCGGGAATGGAGTTCTAGCGGTCGCTTCGGGGTCCTTCGCCAGCGCTGGGCTAAATTCTCGTCATGGCTGTAGTGGACCACGCTCCCCGTCTTCCGCTGTTCGACACCCTGGACTTCGAACAATTCCATTCTGATGAGCTGCCCCGGCGCTTGGCTGAGGGCAACGGGGCGCTGGCCGCGAGCATCGGCGCAGGGGCCCTGGTCAAGAGCTTCGCCTGGCGGCTGACCGATGGCCGGTCGGTGACCTATGTGGTGGGCGACGGTGAGGTTGAGGTCCGGCCCGGCGACGACGCCGAGCTGGTGGTGGAGGTCAGCGAGCAGAACTGGTCGAACTACGTGGCCGAGCTGTGGACCTGGGTCGGCCTGCTGTATTCCGAGGCCGCCGAGATGGTCCGGGGCGATTTCGGGTTGTTCGAGGACTTCGAGCCGGTGCTGTTGGCCATGTACCACGGCCGTCCCCTGTATGAGGGATGGGAGCCCACGGTGGATCTGTCCCGCAGCTTCACTCTGGACGACGACCACGAGGAGATGAGCCGGTATCTCAATGAGGCTGGGTTCCTCCACATCCGTGGCGTGTTCAGCGCCGAGGAGATCGACACTTTGCGGGCCGAGGTGGAGCGTCAGCGCGGCGAGGCCACCCCCGACGACCACCGCTCCTGGTGGGCCATTAACGCCGACGGCGAGGAGGTGTGCTGCCGGGTGACCCACATGGACGACCGCAGCGATCTGATGCTGAGCCTGATTGGCGACCGCCGTTTGGACGCCATCGGTGCCCTGGGAGGAGACGACTTCGCCGCCTATCCCGAGCGGGGCGACGGCGTCTCGGTGGTCATCAAGCTGCCCAGCATCGTGGAGGGCATGGCCGATCTGCCTTGGCACCGGGACTGCGGCACCGGCGGGCACTCCATCACCTGTCCCACGGTGAGCATTGGCATCCAGCTCGACGAGTGCTCTGAGGCCAACGGCCAACTCCACTATCTGGCCGGTTCAAGCGACTCTTCCAGTCGGTCTCGACACGTGCGTGACGACTGGCCCACGGTGGCCATCAACGCCTCACCGGGCGATGTCACCGTCCACTACGGCCACACCATGCACGGTGCCCCGCCCCCCACCGCCGCCCCCAAATCCGGTGGCCGCCGCACCATCTACGTGGGCTACCACAAGCCCATCTGGGCCGAGTTCATCCCCCCCGGCCAGGGCTACAACGACATCCTCTTCAAAGACGGCGGCCGCATCCTCAGCCCCGAAGAGTTCCAAGAGCAGAACAGCTAAGCATGCCGCAACCCATGTAGCTTGAGCCCGCGTTGAAGGTAACCGATATGGCTGAGTGGAATCCAATAACTGGCTTCGTGGGTAAAGGGCTGACTGCGGCTTTTGCGATTATGTTGACAGGGTTGAGCGCTTTGGCTGGGTATGGCTGGCATGTTACGGAATCGAATGGCATGGGACTCGGATTTGCTCTGCTCTTGTTTGGTGCGGCACTTTTTGCCGCACAGTACTATGACGTCAGTCGACACAACATAGGAAGACCTCCATACCTGACACACTTGGTCATGTCCGCGGCAGCTGTGTTCTTTGGAGTGCTGTATGCCGTTCAGATCAATAGTGGAACACTCAGCTTGTTTGTGCTGCTGTTGGGACTTATCGGTGCGTTATCCTTTGCGGTTCTAGCTGGCATGTCGCTTAAAGGAACCGACGTTTACACACACAATTGGAAGGCACCGTTATTTGTACTTCCAATGTTCATGTTCTTTTGCTTGAACGGAGCAAAGACATCTGATGAAGAGGGTCGAGTAAGAGAATTCCTTTACCGCGACACCCCAATAATGTTGGCAGTTGCTGTTGCCTTGCTTCTTTTTATACGCCCTATTCTCAAGCAACAGGAAATAAAATATAAGGTGACAAAAGGTTAAACTAATCGAGAAATAGTTGGCAAATTATTTCCTCCAAGTGGGGCTCGAGTTTTTTGGCGATGGCGTCGGTGTCTTCGCTGAGGTAGTCGTGGGGGATCACCACCCGGGGGACGTCGGGCATGCCTAAGGAGCGGGCCACGGTGTCGGCTGCCAGGGTGAAGGGCTCAGTGACCACGGTGACAGTGGGGATGCCGAGCCTCTCCAGGTTGACGGCGTCGAGCACACTGCCCGACGTGCATGAGCCTCATTTGGCCAGGCCGTTGACCACCCCCGCGCAGGCTCGGAACGAGGCCAGCATGTCGTCGCCGGCGGGGCGGCTGAGCACCGGCTTGTGCTGGCGGACCACGGCGGTCACGTCCAGTCGGTGGCGGAACTCCTGCTCCATTACTTCGGTGTAGCGGGTGAAGTCGGGGCCAGACGAGGGGTTGTACTCGTTGACCAGGAAACCGATGGTCAGCGGCCCCTGGGTGTGGCCCCGACGGGACGCCAGCGCGCCGTCGTTGATCACCACTTGGCCCCGGGGATCCACCAGCTCACCGCTCAACTTCACACTCCAATCCTGCCAGTTCTAGCCATCCAGCGCTCGGCTCACCGCGTAGCCGCCTAGGTTGCCCCAGCCGGCGCACACCGCCATCCAGGGGATGGACTCCGCCCCGGTGACCATCACGTGGATGTCCTCGGGCCGCTCGGTGATCGGCACCAGCGTGTCGGGATTGTCGGTATCCACCCAGTCGGGCCACCACGCATAGGGAGGAACGCTGGGGGAGAGGAGGTCGCCGATGCGCCGCCGGGCCTGCTGCCAGAGTTGCTCTTGCACGGCGGCCCGGTCGTAGCTGTTCTCGGCCATGTGGCGGGCTTCGTTGGGGGTGAGCACCACCAGGGTCTCGCCCATGGTGTGGGTGTTGTTGCACCCCTTGATGGCCATGGCGTCGGCCAGTTGGGCCAGGCGGTTGACGGGCGTGTCGTCGGTGCCCCACATGGCCACACTGGTAGGGGACTCGCAGGCGAACACGGTGATCCCGCTGGCCGCGTCGACGCCTCGGGCCTGGTGCAGAGGGGGCCACGGGCTGGCCGGCGACTCGGCTACGCAGAAGGCGTAGCGGCCGGGGTGGCCGAACACCTCTTTGACCGGCTCACCGGGGGTGGCGCCGCCGGCGTTCCACAACAGCAGCTTGACGGCCCGACCGATGGCCGCGTTGGCGTGGGCCCCGCCACCGCTGAACACCGATTCGGTATGGGCCATATCGAGCTGCCCCACGATTGGTCCCGACACGATGACCAACGGCCAGCACGGATGGGTGGTGGTGACCACCCCCCGCAGGTTGAAGCGGTCCTCCATCATGGCCTCGACGGCAGCCAGTACCACCTTAAAGTGCTCGGGCCGACAGCCGGCCATGGCCGCGTTGGCCGCTACCACCTCGACGGTGGCCGCCCCGCCCCTCGGGGGGATGGCCCCCAAGAGCAATCCGGGGTCCCGGCCCGACGCCTCCACCAGGGCATCAACTGTGGCCCGGGTGGGAGGATACACCGGCAAGCCGTCGGTCAGCCCCTCGGCGTGGGCCAGCGCCACCCACTCTTCGACGGTGTCGGCAGTAGTGATCAGGCTCATGTGCTCAATCCCACCCGAAGAGCCGCTTGGGGTTGGTCTCGAAGATGGCCTGTTTGTGGGCGTCGGCCAGGTCGGGGCGGTTGGTCACGCCGGTCACGCTAGTGGGGAAATCGCTGTCCCAGTGGGGGTAGTCCGATGCCCACACGATGATGTCGCAGCCGATCTGCTCGATCACCTGGGGCAGGCCGTCCTCGCCCTCGGTGGATACGAACAGCCTCCCTTCGGCCAGGTACTCGCCGGGCGGCTTGGTGATGGCGTCGAACTCGTGGCTTCGGTACTCATAGTGCTCGTTCAGGCGCTCCATGGTGTGGGGAACCCAGCCCACGCCGCCTTCCAGCAAGGCGATCCGGAGCCGCTTGAACCGCTCGAACACCCCGCCGCAGATCAGGGTGGTGGCCGCGAACATCAGGTTGAACGGGAACTCGATCACGTGGAGCTGGGCATAGGCGTCGGTGAACCGGCCATTGGCGAACCGGCAGCCGCCAGCGTGGAAGCCCAAGGGCACGTCGAGCTGCTCAGCCAGGTGGTAGAGCGGGTCGTTGTCGGGGTGATCGGGATTGCGGTCGCCCACCGCGCAGGGAACGGTCAGCGACACGAACCCCAGCTCGGTTACGCACCGCTCGGCTTCGGCCACCGCCTCGCCCATCCACTTCAGCGGCAGCGCGGGAGTGCCCCGCAAACGCTTGGGGTCGGCCGAGCACCAGTCGGCCAGCCAGTTGTTGTAGGCCCGACAGCAGGCCACAGTCAGCTCTTGGTCTGCTCCGGCATACAGGCCGAGGGACATCGCCCCGTACAGCACGGCGACGTCGATGCCCTCGGTGTCCATATCGGCCAGCCGGAGCGAGGAGTCGACCCCGCCCTCCCGGAGGGTGGTGGACTCCCGGATGCCCTCGGGGGCCCAGGCCCCCACACCAGTGCCCGGGGGGATCACCTTGCCCTCGATCACATAGCGGGTGGTGCCCCGCTCATCGGTGATCATCCGGGGCCGGCGCTCGTGGAACCGGGCTGGGAGGTACTGCTCCCACAGCTCGTCGGGCTCGAACACGTGGCCGTCCACGTCGATCACCAGATGCTCCGGCATGCCATGAAGCTAACCCGTCAGCCAGACAGTGGCCCGCGCCGGGCGGGCAGGGCGTAGTCTGCTGCCCATGGTCAGTCTTGGAGTCCTTCCCCACATGCACGAGTCGGTGGTCACCGACGCCCGCTGGATCACCCAATTCGCTCAGGCGATGGACGAAGAGGGAGTGGAGTCGATCTGGACGGTGGAGCACGTGGTGGTGGCCAACAACTACGAGCCCCGCTATTCGTACTCGGAGTCGGGCCGTATGCCTGGCGCCCCCGGCGTGGTGATGCCCGACCCGCTGGAGATGCTGGCGTTCATGGCCTCGGTCACCGAGCGGGTGCGGCTGGGCACCGGGGTGGTGGTGCTGCCCCTGCATCCGCCCGCGGTGATGGCCAAGCGGGTGGCCACTCTCGATGCCCTCAGCGGCGGGAGGGTGATCCTCGGGGTGGGCAGCGGCTGGCAGATCGAGGAGTACGCCGCCTGCGGGGTGCCCTATGAGGGCCGAGGGGAGCGGCTCGACGAGTGCATTGGCGCCCTGCGGGAGCTGTGGGCCCCCGGCTACCGCACCTACGAGAGCAACGCCGTGAGTTTCACCGAGTGCGAGAGCCTGCCCAACCCGGCCCAGCCCGGCGGCCCGCCCATCGTCATCGGGGGCAGTACCGGCCGGGCCGCCCGTCGGGCCGGGAGAATTGGCGACGGCTTCTACCCTTACGTGATCTCGCCGGAGGACTATGCCGACCGGGTGGCCACCATCCGGGCCACCGCCATCGAGCACGGCCGGGACCCCGACGCCATTGAGATGACGGTGTGGCCGGGCAGCTACCAGCTGGGCGGGTCGTTCGACTTGGGCCTCATCGAGAGGTACGCCGAGTCGGGCCTCGACCGGCTGATCGTGTCGGCCGCCGAGTCGGGCAGCACCGACATCGACGAAATCCGCCGCTTCGTCGGCCGCTACCAGGCCGAAGTGCTGGACAAGATCGGAGGATAGCCATGGCGCTAGTCACACAGGTCGGCGATGTGAAGGTGATGCTGGTGCGGGAAACCCTGCAACCGGTTCCGGCCGAGGGAATGTATGTGGAACCCGACATGGCGGTGTTCGAGGCCAATGCCGACTGGCTTCGGCCCTATTTTCTGGACGACGAGGGCAATATGCCGCTGTCTATCCATGCTCTGGTGCTGGAGTCGGAGGGCCAGACCATCATGGTGGACACCTGCATCGGCAACCGCCCCATCGAGATGGTCCCCCAGATGAGCCATCTGGGCGAAGGATTCCTCGACGAGTTGTCCGCGGCCGGCTTTGAACCGGGCGACATCGACATCGTGCTGTGTACCCACCTGCATTTCGACCACGTGGGCTGGAACACGATCCTGGTCGACGGGGAGTGGGTGCCCACCTTCCCCAACGCTCGGTACCTGTTCGGTCGCACCGAGTACGAATACTGGGACTCCGGTGCCGAAGGAGCGGCCATCACCTTCGGCGATGCTGTTCGCCCAGTGCTGGACGCCGGCCTGGCCGACCTGGTGGACAGCGACCACCAAGTCACCGGCGAGATAAGCCTGGAGCCCTCACCGGGCCACAGCCCCGGCCACGTAAGCGTGCGCATCTCATCGGCGGGCCAAGAGGCCGTGATCACCGGCGACCTAGTCCACCACCCGATCCAGTTCACCGCTCCCGAGTGGGTTATGACCGCCGACGACGACCCGTCAAGAGCCTCCGAGACCCGCAGAACCTTCCGCGATCGCTACGCCGACTCCGGCATCCTCATCTTCGGCACCCACTTCGCCGGCCCCAGCTGCGGCCACTTGTCCAACGCCGACGGCCGCTGGGTATTCACCGTCAAGTCGTAGCCAGGAATCTCAACTTCCGGCTACGGAGGCGCGGGACATCACTCTTCGGGCAGGGTGGTAGTCGTTGATGCCGTAGTGCTGCACGGCCTGGTTGTCCCAGATCACCACGGTGTCAGGGGACCAGCGGACCCGGCAATGGTATTCGGGGATCTCGGCTTGGCGGCAGAGCAGGTTGAGTAACTCGTCGCTGTTGTCAACCGGTGAACCGTCGCGGCCAACCAAATCAGTGGTGAAGCCGGCGTTCACGAACAGGGTGAGTCGTCCAGTGCGGGGATGAGGGCGGGCCACCGGGTGGACAGCGGGCGGAACTTCGGCCCGCAGCTTGTCCAGATCGTCCCCGTACTTGTCGGCGTAGGCCCCGATGCTCCAGTCGTGGCGGGCTGACAGGGAGGTCAGTCGGTCTTGAAGATCAGGGTCGAGGTTGTCCCAGGCGGCGGCCATGTCGGCGAACAGGGTGTCGCCCCCCACAGAGGGAATCTCGATGGCTCTCAGGATGGTACAGACCGGCGGGTGAGTTCGAAACGTGCCGTCGGTGTGCCACATGTTCTCCAAGCCGACCACGGTGTCGTTGCGCTCGAAGGTGATGGCATCTGTTTGGGCGGCGGTGCCGGGATTGGGGATCAGCTGATCGTCGGTGAGCGGTCCCCAGCGAAGGGCCAGCGCTCCCTGGGCAGCGACATCGATGGGCTGACCTCGCACGATGAGCACCTTCCACTCCAGCAATGCCTGATCGAGCTCCGCGAACAGCTCGTCGTCCACATCCTCCAGGGACAAGCCGGACAGCTCAGCCCCGATAGTGGGGGCCACCGGTGAGACCTCGAAACGCCGGAACTGGGCTGGCATCCAGCCCTCCGGCAACCGTCGCATGACCCGAGGACCAACGGAGTGGCGGCGTATGGATGCCATTGTGATCGATAGGTCTTCTCTCAATCAGCGGCGTCGCGCTCGGCGAATATGTCGGTGGCGATATCGAAGGCCTTCATGGCGGCGGGGAAGCCGGCGTAAATGGCGGCTTGGATCATGACCTCGCAGATCTCTTCCCGGCTCAGGCCGAAAGAGTCCAAGCCCATGATGACGTGCTCGCGGATGGCAAACTCGTTGCCCAAGGCGGTCATCATGGCAATGGTGGCCAAGCTGCGCTCCCGGCGGCTTAGAACAGGCCGACCCCACACCGCCGACGGCCCCACCCTCAGCATGTCCATCACGTCATCGCGAACTTCCTCGGGAATCGGCAGGCGGCTAAGCACATCAGGCTGGCGAGGTTCAGTCATAGCCCGACCGTACTCCACGCCTGTTTGCGATGGCCCATCTCATAAGGTGACGCCGATGGCCAGCGGGTTAGGGCGGTTTCGGGCGGCAGCCGAAGTGCTAGGTGTTCAGGTGGAGCCAGTGAGGTATCCAGAGGGGACTCGTACTGCGGCAGATGCCGCCGCGGGGGGCTGTGAAGTCGGACAGATTGTGAAGTCTCTGGTGTTCGCCACTCCAAGCAGGCTGGTGTTGGCGCTGACCTCGGGGGCCAACCGAGTGGACACCGATCACCTAGGCGAACTGCTGGTGAGGAGATCACCCTGGCTGATCCAGAGTCGGTGCGAGCAGCCACCGGCTTTGCCATTGGAGGAACTCCGCCGTTCGGGTATCTCACTCAACTGTTTACCTGGATAGATGAGGACTTGCTGGTCTACGAAACCGTGTGGGCCGCAGCCGGAACCTCGGATTCCTGCTTTTCCATGTCCCCCACAAGGCTGACAAAGATCTCGAATATGGGATAACCCACAGCAGCCCTATAGGCCGCACCAGCAGATCACTGAACGTGCGATATACAGAGCACAAAAAGAAAGACACCCCCGTGGGCAGGGCAATCCGGCAAAAGGGACCGGACAGGGCGTTCGTGGTTGAGGAGTGCGACACGTTAGAGGAAGCCAAGCGGGAAGAAGCGAAACTCATTATCATCAACAGGCTCGTAGACGGTATCCACCTCCTGAACGACTGACGCCCTTATTCATAGCTGTTCACGCAATTGGGATTGTCCACGTTCGCTATCAGCAGGCACTCCAGGAGATTTTTGGTGCCGGCTTCCCCGTCCCGTGCAAGCAGGGCCCCTCATTCCCGGCCAAGTCGATGACTGGATAGCCTAGGATCTTGTTTGCCATCGCAACCTCATTCTCTCATTATCTCTCTTTATCTGTTCGCTTAATGACATCGCACCACTGTCCGATACAATCTTGAAGATCACTGACGCGCATGAGCGGAATATCTCAATACAAACAAAGAAGCAGTGAACCCATGGAAAACAAGGGCTTCAGCAATCGTTTCTTCACTTGGAAAGATTGAATTGGCAACAATCGAAGTAATATATTGCTCTACAGCGGCACATAGTTTAGTCAAATTCGCGGCGTCTAGTATTCGCATGCCTGCGATAGGTGTGGCATCCGTTGCTAGTTGACCGGAATGATGAATGCTCATTGGGGTGGCCTTGCAAGTGTTATCATAATTCTGAGCAAACCAGCTCATGGATTGGGAAAGTTGCCCCATGTCGCGCTTCCTCAATTCCGATATGGAACCGCTTTTGCATTCAATTACAAGGAACTTAAGAGCACCCATGCTCCATAACACATCCGGTCCGATTCCATATTCCTTTTCAGGCCGTTGCGCATTGAATCCGAGCAGGAAGCCCAATTCTTCAACAGCATCTTCGAATTCGTTAACTCGTTCGGGGTCAAATTGAAGGCGATCTCGTAAGTCACCATAAAACAACAATAGATCATTTTGACTTGGAAAATTGGTAGACAAATAGGAATATGCAGCCGCGGCTTGATTTAATGCAGCCGGCGTACGTTTATAGCTAACTCCGTGTACTGGTCGCAAGACTCTTGGATTGAGTCGAATGGCACCAGCTAGTGCCTGTTGTGCTTGCACGGGGTCAATCGGGTGCATAAAGGTGGCGAGTTGCTCCTGCAACCAGCCTTTGGACTTTTGGTCCTCAGTGGCCTCAATGCCGTCCCTCAAGTGTTCGCAAGCGACATCATATTGACCAATGCATGCAGCTTCAAATGCATTTCGCAAGTGAAGCGAAAAGGGTTCCGTTGTACCGGTGTCGTCGTAGGTCACACCAACTAGGCAATTGCCGCTAACAGTGAGCCAACCTTCATCGCGGTTCAGGCATTGCTCAACGGCACCTTCAATATCATCAATGCTGCAACCTTGTATCTGCTTTGCTACATTCATCGATAGATCGAATTGTGCACGAGTGGCAGGACTAAGCTTCGCACGCATTTCAGGCCTGGCTAAGGTACTAGATAGGCTTGAGCCGAGAAGAAGGACAACGCAATAGTCCCTAGCACTTCGCACTCCACGGCCCATACCTTGTTCAATCTTTTGAAGTTTACGGTGGGCTAGTGTGGGACTTCCTCCAAGCAATTCGGACAGTCTCCGCTCAGAGTTATTGAGAGCTTCTGGCAAGTTGTCGACGACTAATATTCTGCAAGCATCATCTGGTAAGTCAATGCCATCGTATTTGTTTACAAGTACCACTAAACCAACGTGGCTGCTCTTTAATCTATCCACTACGTCTGCGATCTCATCCGCTTTTGCAATTACGTCTGCGTAGTCGTGCCAAGCAATGGACCGTCTGTAACTAGGTACCAAGACAACGGTATTGTAGCGATTAGCCAGGGACCGGACTAAGTCTTGAATTTCAGATTCGTCTATCTGAGGATTCACTTCAAGGGGAGAGAGAATGAAACGGTCTCCAATGTCTGCGGCACTATTAGGTGTAATGGGGTCGAGGACAGCCTGTTCGAGGACCCCAAAATGTGTCACGAGAACACTTTCATCTGCGAGAGTGGCTGTCAAAAATATATGTCTGTTGGCATCTTCGAGTTTAATGACTTTGTTTGTTGGCGGGCAGAAGGGCCTAATTTCTAAAGAATCACACGAGTATATTGCCTGACAAGCAGGCAAGATATCCTTTACAAAAGGCCATGTGAAACGTAACTCATCGTCATCCTTATGGCTCTGCAAAACTGCCATTACACGGGCATGATGGTCTGCCCAAGACGCTATTGGAACTCGGATAGTGACGCCAACGGTCTGATCTTCGAGATCGGCAAGGAGCGCGGCATGCTGTTTTGATATTTCGGTGCGAAAGATTTCTAAAATCTCGGTGTATGCTTCGTGATCGTTCGGTATGATGACAGTAGTCTGCTGCTCTACAGTGTTGACGCAGGCGTGGGCATCGTCAATTACAACGGAGCCAATTGGTACAGGTTCGGTCCGCGTGCTGCCAGGCCCTCCAAAGATCGATCGCCCATTGACTATCCTATATATATTTACTATGCCTATTGCCTGTGAAGACAGATATTGTGTTGATTTTGGATCATCGGTCCAGGGTATGCCCAGTTGGGTAGCTTGCTGTGCTGCTTGATCGGCAAGGAAGTTGTCTGGAGCAGCGTAGAGAGATGGCCCGAAACCTTCATTCATGCTACTTTGTAGAGCGAGCAAGCCCACGACAGTCTTTCCGGTTCCGGTGTTCATTTTGATGACAATGTCTCGCTCTTGTCTTCTCTCATACCAGGAATCCAATACTTGTCCCTGCACATCCCGCAGGTATTCGAATTCAACTGAACGACTATTTAGGGATGTAAAGATATCTCTTGGATTGATTACAGTGTGCTCGTGAGACGCTTGCAACCTTGTGAAATCAATGGACATTACGGCTCCAAATGAGTTATGCCTTCTTGGGGGTAGGCAGCAGGGCGACAAGCGACCTCTGTGGACTGCCCGATGGCGGTATTTGTGTTTCTGTTGAGAATCTGGGTGTGTGTCCTTAAGGAAGGATGATTGTATATCACCTGGATGTGGTTTGCCAAAGTATTAACTTTCGTTTCGGTGGCCACTAGATGTGAAGAGTTGACGGAGGTGAGTTGTGGAGCGTAAGCCGTTGCGAAAACGATGGCAGGGTAGTCTGCTGTCAAGAAAATGGGAAGATTGTTTGGGTATGGCGAGGAGAGCAACTAGGGATGTGGGGCAGGTGTGGCGAAAGGGACTTGCGTCGAGGCTGCCTCTTTCTTGTCTGCCATCGGGAGGCGGAGATACGGGTGGGGTATGGGCGGAGGCAAGAGGAGTGGCCTGAGCTGGCGCCTTGACGGTGACTGTGGAGAGGACGTTGCCTCCGGGGGCACATTCCACTTCGGCGTTCTGTTCGTACTTCCCAGCTAAATTGTAAATTGACTTAGTTCTGCTGGTCTGTGGTGCCTTACCTGCGGTTTCGACGCTGCTCCAGCGGATTTTGCCCGGCACGAAATCGTGTGGACCAGGCGAGACTAAGATATGGTCTAATATAAACTAGATTACTTAAGGAGATGTCTGATGGTCAAAGCTGATTTGGGGAGTACCTGGACCGTGGCTGAGGCGAAGGCGCGGTTGTCGGAGGTGCTGCGTCTGGCTGAAGAGGAAGGGCCGCAGCGCATTGGGGTCAGGAAGCCGTGCATCGTGGTGACTGAGCACCTTTGGCTGGAGCGTGCCCCGGAGCACAAGCACATGGGCCGCTGGCTTGTTGAGAATATGCCGCGCGGTCTCGATCTAGAACTGCCCGATAGGAGTGAACCTGATCGTGAGGTCCCCTTTCTTGATTGGGATAAGGGGTGAGCGGATACCTCGTCGATACCAACGTGGTATCGGAATTGGTGGCGCCTGACCCGGACTCAAATGTCGTCGCCTTCTTGAATAGCCAGTCCGTCCTATGGTTTTCGGCCGTCGTCGTTCACGAGCTCCAATTCGGCTTGCATCAACTTCCAGAGGGCTATCGCCGCAGCCGGCTCCATTTCGTTCTGATGGCGTTTGTCGACAGTTTTGCCGACAAGATTCTGCCGGTAGGGCGACGAGAAGCTGAACAGGCGGCAGCCTTGAGGGGCCAGGCCCGTCAACAAGGCAGGACAATTCACTTGGCCGATGGGTTCATCATGGGTACGGCTCTTGTTCACGGGCTTGATGTTGCAACCCGAAACGTTGGCGACTTCGCCGATTATGGGATTGATGTCGTCAATCCGTGGGAGCCGGTGTAGGCCAGTCGCGCTGATCGAGGGCGCCGGCGACTGCGGCGCCGGCGGTTACTCCGCAGGCTGCGGCCCATAGCCAGCTGAGGGCGGCCAGGGTTCCGGCGGTGGCCACGGTGATGGCGGTGCCGCCTATGGTCCAGTTCACGGCTACTGCGGCTATGGCCGATACCACTGAGAACCAGAGGGCCGACACCAAGCCGCCGATCAGGTGATGGCGCAATGGCTGGTGGGGGCAGGACATTTTCTGCACCAGGGAGAACACGGCCAATGCAGATATGAAGCCGACCACTGGGGCCAGCCGGGGGTCGACCCAGACCGCTATGGCGGTGGGCCCGGCGATCAGCGGAAGCGCGCCCACCAGGAGCCAAAATCCGGTGAACCGTTCCAGCCACCACGAGCGGCGGGGGGCGCCTCGCACCCGGCGTACGGCCCGGCAGGCGGCGGCCGCGGCCCGCATGGTGCCCCATACTGCAACCACTGCGGCGATGGATGTGGCTGCCGGGGGAGCGGAGACCACATCGGCGAACTCCTCGCCGATGGTGCTGTCCACATCGCTGAGCGCGGTCTGGCCGGCGTCGGCCAGCCACTCGTTGAACCGGTCGGCTATCCGGTCCGATACCGCCCGAACTGTGGAAGCGATGGCGGCGGCGGCCACTGCGGCCGGAAACAGTGATACCGCCGACCAGAAGGCGATCTCCGCCGCTCCGGTGCCGCCTTCGCCCTCCCGCCAGCACGAAACGGACTGCTTGGCCAGGGAAACGGCCCTCGTGAACCAACTCTCAGCAGCAGCCGACGGTGCCTCGTCAGCGCCCATCAGCGAGCGAGTCAGCCGGCCTGGGCTTCGGCGAGGCGGGGGATGAGCGCGTCGAAAACCTCGGCCCAGTCGCCCACGAAGCCGATGTCCACGATCTCCCATAGGGGAGCGTCGGGGTCGGGGTTGATGCCCACCACTGTGCCGGCATTGCGGACGCCCACGGTGTGGTTGAACTTCCCGCTCATGCCGATGGCGAAATAGAGACGGGGACTGATGCTGTGGCCGGTGATGCCCACTTGGCGGGCCCGGGGCATCCAGCCGTAGTCGGTGACCTTGCGGGTGGCGCACAGGGCGGCGCCGATGGCGGCCTGGTGCTTCTCCAGCTTGGGGTAGTCGGCCGGGTCCACCCCTTGACCCACGCCGATTACCACTGAGGCGTTGGCCAGCTCATCGCTGTCGTCGTCTCGGTAGCGCCTGATGATCTCGAGGCGGCTGTGGCCGGGAGAGTCAAGCGACAATCGGCGGGCCGGGGGGCGGTCGGGATTGGGCCGGGGGAAGGGCAGCACCCCAGGGCGCACCGTGGCCATTTGGATGGGAGAAGCGCAGAGAATCTCGGCCACCAGCCATCCCCCGAAGGCCGGCTTTAAGGCGATCAGCTTCCCGTGGTCATCCACCTTTAGCCCCACGGCGTCGCCGGTGAGTCCTGCGCCCAGTGTTGCCGCCATCCGGGAGGCCACCTCGCGGCCCCAAGCGGTGCCCGGTGCCAGCACGGCCCATGGCTGGGTCTCGGCTGCCCAGGCCGACATGGCCGACGCCAGATCTTCCTCGACCAGCGATGCCCCGTTTTCGCGGTCCACGATGTTGATCTGCTTATCGGCTCCCCATGGGCCCAGATCCTCGTCGGGGTCGTCCAGGTCGGGACCGAGGGCGGCCACCCAACCGCCGATCTCTGCGGCCAGATCGGCGGCGGCTCCGAGGAGCTCCCGGTTCACCCGCTCGCGTCCGGGCTCCACCAGCACGGCAATGGCGGGACCATCATCACCAGCCATAACGCGCCCGGGCACCAGAGGAGGCTCAGCACTCGAACCGGAGGCCAGCGCCCCCTTCTCGGCCAAGATCGCCACCGCCTGATCGATCTGCTCGTCCAGCGTGCCGGTCATCATCTGGCGGCCGCGCTCCACGTCGATCATCTGAACGGGCCCGACCGTGGTGGGGCTGGCCTCCTGACCCCACGGACCGGAACCCAGGTCAGCCGCGCTCACTGTTGTGATGTGGGAGCTGTCCACCGTGGCCCAGGCCTCCGGGTCCTTGATCTTGCACGGGTCGCACAAACGCTCCGCGCACGACACCACCGCGGGTAATTGCACTTCTACATCCACCCACTCGTCGTCGTGTTCCAACCGCAGCTCCAAGCGGTCGCCGTGAAGGGAGAAGTGCCGAACCCCGGTGGCGAACGGCAAGCCCATCAGCTCGGCCAGCTGCGGTGGCACCTGGCCGGTGTCGGAGTCAACCGAGTTGCGTCCCATCATCACCAGATCGAAAGGTCCAAACCGCTCCAGGGCGGCGGTCAGGGCCTTGGCGGTGGCCCAAGTGTCGGACCCGGCGAACTCCGGGTCGCAGATATGGATTCCAGCGTCCACCCCGAAAAGGAGGGCCTCCCGGCACACGTTTTCGGCCGATGGCGGTCCCAGAGTCAACACGGTCACCGTACCCCCGCTGGCCCGGGCCACCTCGGTGCCCTTGGCCACGGCGCGGCGGCAGTAGTCGTTCATGTGCATGTCGATGCCGTCTCGCACCATGCGGCCATCGGGCCCGAGAACCATGTCCTCGAACACCGGGATCTGCTTGGCCAAAACAGCCACTCGCAGGGGGCGATCCGGTGCAATCACTTCATCGGGCGGGTCAAACATCTGGTTTGAGGCTACCGAGCGCGAAGTGCCTATTTCGGGTTGGGCGATGTTCGGCGCGGCAACAGGTGGCTACGGTTGCCGGATGGCATTCACATGGCGGCGAATCGTTACCGGGCACAACGACAGCGGGGCACCGGTCATCATCTCCGACGGGCAGGCACCGTCGAGCTTCTTGGGGCGGAGCACGGCCAGTATGTGGTACGTGGGACAGCGTCCCGCCACAGTGGACGACGGCGGAGAGGAGCCGGACGACCGCAAGGACTTTGTTCCCCCGCCCGGTGGGATCTCGTGGCGGCTGTTCACGTTGAAGCCTTCGGGCGGCAAGGCGATCGGCCCGCTCGATGATCCCCGATTCGACCAAGACCGGGTCGGCTTTCACGTCACTCCTACCATCGACTTCATCGAGATCATCTCGGGGCAGATCCGGTTGGAGTTGAACGAGCATTGGGTGGAGTTGGCTGCCGGTGACTGTGTCATTCAGCGGGGTACGTGGCATCGGTGGATCGTGATCGGCGACGATCCCTGCACGTTCAGCGCCACCATGTTGGGAGTGGGCGACGGTGCTGATCCCGGCTTCGCTGGGGCATCCGTTGGCACCGTCGGACCTCGCAGGATCGTGACCGACGGCGACGGGGTGTGCGCGGACGGCCCTCCGGCCACTGCATCACAATCCGACGGCGGACTGCTGACCGCCGAGCTGTGGCACACCTTCGCCCCGGTTGTCAGCGAGCTCCAGGGCGGCGACGCCCCCCAGTCGGAGATGCAGCTCAACCCGCCGGGCGGAGGAGTGACCTGGAAGCAGGTCACCATCCCGGCGTCGATGGCCGACCAAGCGGCGTTGATGCACCAAACGCCCACCATCGACTTCGTGCGGATCGCCCAGGGCACGGTGGACCTCGAGCTGCCTGGCCAGCCGCCAACGCACCTGGTGGCTGGCGACTGTGTGATTCAGCGAGGCACCGAGCACGCCTGGCGGAATACCGGCGACGGCCCGTTCACGCTGTCGGCGGTGATGATCGGGGTGGGGGATGGCTGATCTCGATCCGAGGCTCCAAGCGCTGCTGGACAAAGACGAGATCACCGACACCATCCACCGGGTGGCCCGGGGCACCGACCGGCTCGACAAGGAGCTGATCGTCTCCGGCTATCACCCCGACGGCTTCGACGACCACAACAACTTCCGGGGCAGTCCGGTGGAGTTTGCCGACTGGGTGCTGGAGGTGCTGGTGCACTTCGACTACACCCAGCACCTGTTGGGCCAGTCCCGCATCCAGCTCGAGGGTGATGTGGCCTTCGTGGAGACGTACTGCAACGCCCACCACGTGGTGCATCCCACCGAGGAAGGGTCGGGTTCCGACATGCGCATGGGACTGCGCTACGTGGACCGCTTCGAACGGCGCGACGGCGGTCCCTGGCTGATCGCCACCCGGATCTGCGCCTTTGAGTGGCGCTACACCTTGGAGCTGAATTACTCGTTCCCCTACGACGACGATTTCACCATCGGCTACCGGGACCGCTCCGACATCACCTATACCCGGGCAGGTCTGATGGGGGAGCCGCGGGGGTGATTCCCGTCCGGGCCGACGCGCCTCCGCAATACAGGAGCGGAGATGGCGCTCGATAGGCGGCCTATCCGGTTTGAGCGGTTGGCCCTGGAGGAAGTGGTCCACGAGATGTTGACCTTGGCCGCCCTGGGCGACGGTTCGGGGTGGATGAACGTTCAACCGCTGGTGGCCGACGACGACCGGCCCTATGAGTCGATGGTGTTCAAGCTGTTCACGGCCAAGGGACCCGCCGTCCCGCTCGGCACTTGGGTGCCGGGCCACCATTACCGGGACAAGTGGCAGCCCGCCTCAGTGGGATTACAGCATGCCGGTGGGCGACACGCCTCCAAGCTGCTGGAGGAGCGGGGGGTGACCGAGCCCGACGGTTGGAACCGCCGCCAAGACCACATCAAGCGGGGTTTGGTGTACGAACTGCCCGAGGGCCAGGACCCGCGAGTGGCGTTGGAGTTCCTGGTTGACGCCATGGCCCAGCTCGTGGAGTTCCCACTCAGCGGGCGCTGGCAGGCGCTCATCCTGACTCAGCGCTAGGCCTGTTCCTCCCCGGCCCCGAGCCGGTCGGAGGCGTCCTTTTTGAGTTGGCCCTTGGCCACCTTGCCCCCCGAGGACCGGGGCAGGGCATCGACCACGAACAGGTGCTCGGGCCACCACTCCCGGGACACGCCGCGCCCGGCCAGGTGCTCTCGAAGCCCGTCCAAGTCCAGGGTGGTTCCGGGCACCAGCTCCACGTAGGCGGCCACCCGCTCGCCGAATACCGGGTCGGGGGCGGCTACCGCGGCCACCATGGCCACCGACGGATGGGTCATCACCTCGTCTTCCACCGCAGGGGCGCTGATGTTCTTGCCCCCTCGGATGATGAAGTCCGAGGTGCGCCCCACTACCCGCAGATAGCCGTCGTCGTCGATCTCCACGATGTCGCCCATCAGCATCCGGCCATCGTCGGTCATCAGCTCGGTGTTGGCCTTGGCATCGTCGTAGTACCCCAAGGCGGTGGCCGGTCCCCGGCAGGCGGGCTGCCCCCGGCCCCGCAGCTCGGGAAGCAAAGAACCGTCGTCGGGGTCGTAAAGGGCACAATCCATTTCGGGTTCGCACTTCCCGCCCGAGCGCAGCCGGGCCGACCGAGGATCGCTCAGCCGGGTGCCGCTCAGCATCCCGGTCTCGTTGGATCCGTAGAAGTTCAGGACAGTGCAGCCGGTGCGGTCCTCGAACTCGGAAGCCCGCTGATAAGGGATGGCCTCGCCGCCGGTGAACATCAGCCGCAGCGACGACAGATCGTGGTCGTCGAACACCGGTGAGTTCAGCATCATGATGAACTGGGTGGTGACCGCGCACAGCACGGTCACCCGCTCGGCCTCGATGAGCCGGATCAGCGCGGCGGCATCGAAGTCGGCCATCACCACGGTGGGCACGCCCAGAATGGTCGGGGTGTAGTGGGCGGTCCACAGCCCGAACCCGAACGGGGCCGGCACCGGCACGCAGAACACCTCGTCGGTTCCGAGCCCGCTGTACTCCACCGCCTTCTGGTGGAAGTAGAACCACCGGTTGTGGGTCTGCATCACGCACTTGGGCAGTCCCGTGGTGCCTGAGGTGGAGTTCAGCAAACACAGCTCTGATGCCCCCAGACGACGCGCCTCGACGGCCTCGGCGAATCCCTCGACAGACGCCGGCCTGGGGGCAGGCTGATCGTCGAGCGTGATGGCGGCACCCTGGCCTGGACCGTCAATGACGATGTGATGGGCGAGATCGGGGAGGTCGCGTCGCAGCTCGGCCACCGCGTCGGCTGCCGGCCGGCCTCGAAGCTCCCCCCCGGTGACGATAGCCCGAGCCCCGGATTTCTCTACCAAATGGGCGATTTCTGCCGGCCCAGCCCGGTGGCCGATCCCCATGACCACCACTCCGGCCTTGTCGGCGCCGGTGAGGGAGGCGTGGACCGCCGCGCCATCCGGCAAGATCACCGCCACCCGATCGCCCCGGTCCAGACCCGCAGCCAACAGCGCAGCCGCAATCCGATCCGAAAGCTGGTCGTAGCCCACCCAAGTGGTCCGGTCGATGCTCCCCAAAGAGCCCTCCTCAGATGGTCGGCTCCACGTGATATAGGCGGTGTCGCCGGGCCGCTCAACCGCATTGCGGCGGATCAGATCGGTAGGAGTCTCATGCCCCCACCAACCTGCGGCAACATAGGCCGCGGCTGTTTCAGGGCTGGCGCTGAGGTTGTCCAGCTCTATTGGATTTCGACCGTCAGCGTGTAAGTGCCTTCGTCCCATCCCGCAACTTTCACGAAGTACGGGCCCGCACTCGGCGCTTCCCAGAGGATGCGCGGGGCCAGGTCATCGTAGTCGTCGCTGTATGCCAGTTCCTCGTCGCCGTCACATAGCGCGACTTCTGGATCACGCATGGTGCCCGGAGCGACATCGATTTGGTAAGACTCGTCTGCTTCTGCCTCGAACACGAAGAAATCCCAATCGACGTCGTAGTCGATCGCACCCTGGGCGGCCTCACCCACCGTGAGAGGGGTGGCATCAGCGATCGTGTTGGCGTGATCGTCAGCAGCGACCGCGCCATCCAATCCGGCGTTACAGCTGTCTTGGAGCGGCCAAGGCGCCTCGGTCGCCGGCGGGACCATATTGTCGTCGGTGCCATCCTCCTCGTTGGCCTCGTCGGGAATGTCCCCGATCGACAGGTCGGACAGGCAGGTGATCAGGCCGGCGAAGTACGCCTCGTCGGCATCGTCTTCTTCATCATCTTGGGTGGCCAATGGGGTTAGGACTTCTGGCCCGGCGCTGACGAGCCAATCTCGTGCGCACTCTCTCTCCTCGTCGCTGAGTTCGGCCGGGTCTGCACCCGCTAGACCGACCACCGTGTCAAACAATAGGTCGGGTACGCAATTGAACATACCGAAGCCGGGGAAGTACGCGTCTCCGGTGAAATACGCGTCTCCGGTGAACCAATCTTCCGCGCACTCTCTCTCCTCGTCGCTGAGTTCGGCTGGGTCTCCCCCCAGGAGAGCGACCGACGAATCGACTAGATACCTGAGCGTGCATTCCTGCCCTTTGTCCCTCACTTCGGAGAGCGAAGTATCGTTGTCAGGATCGTCGAGGTTCAAAATCACCCAGGCGTCGAGGTCAATTCCGCTGAGCCACTGCCGCAGGCACGTTTTTTCCTTGCTGTTGAATTGTGTGTCCAGTAAATCGTTGCTGGTGCTGTGGAGTTGGTCAGGCATGCAGCCCATCATGCCGAATAAGAGGACAGTCATCATGGCATTGGCGTTGGGCTCGTCTTCAGTGTCCCAAGCTGCCGCGGCGGTAGCAGAGACGTCTTGGGCCCATTCCCAAAAGCAAGCTCTCTCGTTCTCGCTCGCATTCTCTAGTTCCACATCGACTATTGCGTCTTTGGCTATCACGGCGGCCATCACAGCCAAGAGAGCGGCGCCTCCGGTTTCTGGGGACAGACATTGGAATATGACGATCTCCCATTCGTCAAAATCCGCATATTCATCAAGATCGAGGAGGGCAGCGATTGGCTGGGACATGGCCGATTCCAGGGACTGGTCGCCTAGGCGTTCGCGGATGCACGACTGCTCCAAGGGTGTGAATGTGTCGAACAGCGGCTGCCAGGTGGTGTCGCTGTCCACGGTGACGCCAAGGTCGATGAGCTCTTGGCCTGATTCGGGGGTGGGCGACGAAGGGTGGTCTGAGGGGTCCGCGGTGGCACCGGGGTCTTGGCGCGACCCCCCGCAGGCTGTGAGCGTAAAGAGGGCCGCGATCCATAACATGGCAATCGCCCGGGAGCCCTTAGTCCGCCGGGTCTGCCGCCGCACCCAACATTCGTCGTGCCGCTTCTTCGCTGCGAGAACCGCCCCGATTCTTTGCACGCATCTCATAGACAACTTGTAGAGACCGCTGTACATGGCCGGAAAGGTTGCCACACATCCCAGCAGATTTCAGGCACCCATTCAGCGGTTGGGGAGCACGCTGGCTGGAGGCGCCGCGCCAACCCCTGCATACCGCACACCGGTAGATCGGGCGCGGGCCGATGCTCGGTTTGCCCCGCAAATGTCGGGTCCGCAGAACGCTAGAAGCTGTTGGGGTCGGCGATCACCGAGTCGGGGATTGGGTGGCGGAAGAGGTCGCTGGCGTTGGCCCAGCAGATACGGGCGACCTCGTCGGCGGGGATGCCGGCGAGTTGTTTGCGGAGCAGTTCCTGGGTGTTGGGCCAGGTGGAGTCGGCGTGGGGGTAGTCCGACTCCACCATCAGGTTCTCCAGGCCTATGTAGTGGCGGTGGTCGAAGGCCGAGGGGTCGTCTATGGCGCAGAACCAGAAGTTGCGGCGCAGGGTGTCGGCGGGGGAGAGTTCCACGTCGTTCCAGGTGCCGTACATGGAGTCGTACTTGCGGACGTGCTCCAGGCGGTCCAACAGCCCGGCCACCCAGCCCAGACCCCCTTCGCTGAGGGCGATCTTGATGTTGGGGAACCGCACCGGGATCTTGGAGTACAGCCAATCGACCGCGGCGAACATGGCGTAGCCGAAGAACAGCACCCCCACGGTGTCGGACGGAGCGTCGGGGGAGGTGGCCGGCGAGGTGCCCGATGAGCCCACGTGCAAACACACCACCGTGTCGGTCTCCTCGCAGGCGGCCATGATCGGGTCCCAGTGGCCCGAGTGCAGGCTGGGGAACCCCAGAGAGTGGGGGGCCTCGGAGAAGCTGATGGCCTTGTAGCCCCGCTCGGCGTTGCGGTACACCTCGGCCGCGCCCACCTCGGGGTCGAGGAAATAGGTGAGCTGGCAGGGGATCATGCGGTCGGGACAGGCCCCGGACCACTCCTCGATGTTCCAGTCGTTCCAGGCCCGCACCGCGGCCAAAGCCAGGTCGGGGTCGTCGGTGAGCTGCTGGAACCGCTGTCCGCAGAAGCCGGGCAAGAACGACGGGAAGCACAGCGAGGCGTAGACGCCGTTGAGGTCCATGTCGACGATCCGGGTCTCGATGTCCCATGCTCCCCGGCGCATGTCCGCAAAGCGGGTGGGGTCAAAGCTGTACTCGCTGACGGGGCGCCCGGCCACCGCGTTGAAGCCCACGTTGGGCAGCGAGTGGCCGGCATACAGCCAGGTCTCCGATCCGTCATCGAGGGTGGCCACTCGGGGAGCGTCGTCGGCGTATTTGGCCGGGAACCGGTCGACGAACGCGCCGGGAGGCTCCACGATGTGGTCGTCCACCGAGACCACCGGCGTCCACCGATCGGCTCGCTCAGGCTCGGGCAAGAACGTCACCTGACCCTTGACATTCTGGGTGAAAGAGCTGTCGGCGGCGAGATCGTCGAGCGAGATGGCCATGATCTAGCTTGCCGCGAATCAGCCCGGCTGGGCCACTGAGAGGCGCACTTGGAGGTCGGTGAAGCTGGGAGGGCCGAGGCCGTCGCTGGCGTGCAGGGCCAGATACCGCTCGCTGGGCTCGACGATCATGCCGGCGTTGCCCAGCCACGCCGTCTCGAGCCCGCCCAGGTCCCAGGCGTTCCACACTTCCAGGCGCCGGGTGTGGGCCCCGCGCACGGTCAGTTCCACCGCGACCGGACTGGTGTCCGACCACAGGGTGATGATCTCGGCGGTGGCATCATTCACCTCAAGCTGGCCGTTGACCGCAGCCAGCTTGAGGGCTTGGCGTCGATCGGGTCGGGCGGCGATCCATTCCACCCGCACCTTGGTGCCCTCCGACACCGCCAACCGCAGCAGCGGCCGGACGTCGCGCCCTCCGTGCGAAACAGTCTCGGCGCCGTCGGCAAAGTGGTCGCTGAGCGTGGGACTGGCAGTCATGGCCGGCCGAAGGGGTCGAGGCCTTGGTCGCCCCATGTGGGGGTGGGCTTGCTCTTTGTGGCCCAGCAATAGCGCAGCATGGTTTCGGGCAGGCTCAACTCCTCAATGGTGCCGGAACGGGGATTGAAGCGCTGGGGCGCCTGTCCGACGGCCATCAGCGTCCGGTTGTCCTCGCCGAACACCGCCGAGGAGCGGCGCTCGGACAGGTTCTTCCAATAGCGGCGGCGCACTGCGGTGATTGACGGCGGGGTTCCCCGGGGGGTGAGCTTGAAGATGGAATCCCCGGCTTGCCATGGCCCCGCCGACGATGGCTCCTCGGGCAGTTCCCCGTGCTGGGAGGCGGGGTTCAGGGCGGGCTGCTCTTCGTACGGTTCGACAGAGGCTTCTGAATACTCGACGGCGGCGGGGGGGATCTCCGGGGGGTAGTCGCCGGAGTCCGGGGCCAAGCTGGTGTCGGGTCCCTCCTCGGGAAGGGGGGCGTCGACCGTCAGCCATCCGGGGGTGCCGGTGGTGCGGGGGCGGAACGTGCGGCGGATGGGCTTTCCCATCCAGTCCAAGATGATGGCCAGAGTGGCCAAGGCCAGCATGATCAGCAAAAAGACGAAGAAGATGGCAATCGAGGACATAGGGCCGGTAGGTGGATTTTATGCTTAGCGACCCTGGAAACGGGGGTCGCGGTGCTCGACGAAAGCGGCCCGTCCTTCAGCAAAATCCTCGCTGGCCCAGCAGTCGGCGATGGCATCCAAGGCCGCCTGGCGATCTCCCCGGCCAGTGACCGCGGCGATAGACAGCTTGACGGCCCGAAGTGTGAGCGGAGCGTTGGCCGCCAAGCGGGCGCAGAGCTGCTCGACCTCGCGGTCCAGCTCATCGGCGGGCACAACCTTGTGGGCCAAGCCCATGGACGCGGCCTCCTCGGCGCTGATCCGGTCCCCGGTCATCAAGACGCGCGCCGCGTTTGCATCACCCACCCGGCATACCAGCTGCTCGACGCCCTCGATGGGATACCCCACCCCGAGGCGGGCGGCGGGAATGCCGAACTGCGACCGGTCGGTGGCCACCAGCAGGTCGGCGTGCAGGGCAACTAGGAGCCCGCCGCCAAGGCAGTAGCCGTCCACCGCGGCGATCAGCGGCTTGGTGAGGCGGCCCAGGGCGGCTGGTCCTCGACTGGTTCGGGCATCACCCGGGGAGGGGTTGCGGCTCGGGCCCCGAGCGGAGTCCAGGTTTCCGATGTCGGCGCCGGATGCGAACGCCCGGCCTCCGGCACCGGAGATGGTCACCACCCGGATCTTCGCGTCTTGCTCGTAGGCGTCGACAACGGCGGCCAGCGCCGCGAACATGTCGGTGGTGATGGCGTTGTGCCGCTCGGGATTGTTGAACACGATACGGCCGACCGCGCCCTCGACCTCGGCGATCAGCTTGTCGGTTTCGGTATCCACGCTCTGGGCCATGGGGTAGTAGTAGCACGATGGCCATGTACGACCGAGCCGAGGCCGGAAACGGGCCACTCGATGGCCTCCGGGTGATCGATCTCACCAGGGCCCGGGCCGGCCCGACCTGCACCCGGCAGTTGGCCGACATGGGGGCTGAGGTGATCCGCGTCGTCGAGCCTCGCCCCTACGCCCTGGGAGGATCGGACACCTACAACCTCCAGCGCAACAAGCGGTCGATGGTGCTCGATCTGACCGACGATCAGGCGCGCAATGCCTTCCTCCGGTTGGCCGAACGGGCCGACGTGGTGGTGGAGAACTACCGGCCGGCGGTCAAGGATCGCCTGGGCATCGGTTACGAGGTGCTGTCGGCCCGCAACCCCCGGCTCGTGTACGCCAGCCTGTCGGGGTTCGGGCAAGAGGGGCCGTACGCCGACCGCCCGGGGGTGGACCAGATCGCCCAAGGGCTGAGCGGGCTGATGAGCGTGACCGGGCCGCCGGGGAGCGGGCCATGGCGGGTGGGGATCGCCATCTCCGACACGGCGGCGGGCACGTTCCTCACCCAGGGGGTGCTGGCCGCGCTGTTGGCCCGGGAGCGCACCGGGCGGGGCCAGTGGGTCCACACGTCGCTCTTGGAGGCGGCCATCAACTTCATGGACTTCCAGGCAGTGCGTTGGCTGATCGACGGCGAGGTCCCACCCCAGGAGGGCAACAACCATCCCACTATCGTGCCGATGGGCATGTTCCCCACTGCCGACGGGCACGTCAACGTGGCCCCGATGTCCCGGTGGGAGACGTTCGCCGAGGCGCTGGGCGCTCCCGAGCTGGTGGCCGATCCCCGGTTCGCCGACCGCGATACCCGCACGGCTCACCGCAGGGAGCTGGACGAGATCATCGAGCAGCGCCTGGCCACTGCCACTACCGCGGAGTGGGTAGAACGGCTCAACGCCGCAGGGTGCCCGTGCGGGCCAGTGCTGGCGGTGGACGAGACGTTCGCCGATCCCCAGGTGGATCACCTGAACATCTTCTCGGTGGTCCCCGACCCCGATGGCGGCGAGCTAGCGGTGCTTCGGCTCCCGCTCACGTTCTCTGAGACTCCCGCCGCGGTGGGCGCCGGCCCCGTCCACCCCGACCACCACACCCGCGAAATCCTGGCCGAGCTGGGCTATGACGACGCCGAGGCCGACGCGCTGGTCCACAGTTTCCACTGACTCCGGATCAGGGCAGGCGGGCGAGGAGGGTCAGGAGCAGCTCGTAGAAGCCGTCGGAGTCGACTTCGGTGATGAACTGGCAGTTGGGAGGCCGGTCGGTGACGTCCCACCAGTCCACCACGGTCATGCCCAAGGTGAGGGGGGAATCGGTCTCCACCTCCACGTTGCAGTGGCGGCCGCGGTAGAGGTCGGGGCGCAGCAGGTAGGCGATCACATTGGGATCGTGGAGAGGGCCGCCGAAGGTGCCGTACTTGTCCACATCGAAGCGCTCATAGAAGTCCAGCATCCCGGCGGCGGCCGCCCCGGTGCGGGTGCCCAACCCCCGCACCTGGTTGATCCAAGCGTCGGTCATCAGCGCCTTGTGGGTCACGTCGAGGGGGAGCATGGTGACCGGGGCGCCGCAGTGAAGAACGATCTCGGCGGCATCGGGGTCGACGAACACGTTGAACTCCGCGGTGGGGGTGGTGTTGCCCCCACCGAAGAATCCGCCGCCCATGCATACGATCTCCCGGATGTGGCGGGCCGTCTCCGGGGCGGTCTCCAGCACGGTGGCCACGTTGGTCATCGGCCCCACCGGGCAGATGGTGATCTCCCGCTCTCCGGCGGCCACAAGCGTCTCGGCAATCCAGTCCACCGCGTGCTGGGTTTGCAGGGCAGTGACGGGATCGGGCAGGTCGGCGCCGTCGATGCCGGTTTTGCCGTGGACGTGCTCGGCGGTGACCAGGTCCCGGCGAAGCGGGCGGTCGCAGCCGGCGAACACCGGGACTTCGGGGCGGTCGGCCAGCTCGACCAGGATGAGGGCGTTGCGGGCGGTCAGCTCCAGGGGCACATTGCCGGCCACCGCGGTGATGCCCAGCACCTCTAGCTCGGGGGAGGCCAGTGCGGCCAGGATGGCGATGGCGTCGTCCTGGCCGGGATCGGTGTCGATGATGATCGGCCGGAGGGCGCTGTTTGGTGTCGGGCTCATCGCTTTCGTCCTGCTCTGGTGGCGGCAACGGCATGGGCGGACCATTCGAGGTCGTCGTCCAGGGGTTCCAAGTCCGCCGGGCACCCGGCGTGGTCCAGGGCCCAGCCCAGCAGGGTATCGGCCAGCCAGGGGTTTTTGGGCAGCAGCGGTCCGTGCAGGTACGTGCCCACCCGACGGCCGGCCACCGCTCCCTCGCAGCTGTCGTGTCCGTTGTTGCCGTGGCCTCGGCGCAGGTGCCCGAGCGGCGTACACCCCCCGCCGAGATAGGTACGCCCGGCGTGGTTCTCATAGCCGACCACTGTGCGGGACTGGCCGTTGAGGGTCACGTCCAGCACCACATCGCCGATGAGGCGGCTCGTTCCAGCGGTGGTCTCCAAATCCAGCAGCCCTATGCCGGGCATTCGCCGGCCGTCGGCCGCCGTGTAACCGTGGCCCAAGAGCTGGTAGCCGCCGCACACCCCCAGCACCACCGCACCGTCTTCTGCCGCAAGGCGAAGTGGGTCGGCCTTGTGGGCGAGGTCTTCGGCCACCAGCATCTGGTCGCGATCTTGGCCACCGCCCAGGTAGTAGAAGTGGCAGTCGGCCGCGATGGGGTCGCCGAGCCCTGCTTCTGTGATCTCCAGTGACAATCCTCGCCATTCGAGGCGACGAGAGAGCACTGCGATGTTTCCCCGGTCGGCGTAGATGTTCAGATGGTCCGGGTACAGATGACAGAGCCTGACTGGTGGGTTCCCGGTGCTCATTCGTCCTCCCAGAAGGCGGGGACGAGGCCTCGTTCGGCCAGCACCGCCTGGAACTCGAGCAGGGCGGTGTAGGTGGGCAGAACGTAGAGGTAGCCGTCGGTTTCGCTGGCCTTCAGGGCGGCATTCAGCCCGGCGGACACCGAGGGAACGACCGAGAGGCGCTCGGGGTCGAATCCGGCGTAGCGGAATCGCAGCGCCATGTCGTAGCCCCGATCGCCGCCCACCGTGAGCGACGCCAGCCGGTCGCTGTCCAGCAGCAATTCGTAGTCCACGTCCCAGATCCACGACACGTCCTGCCCGTCGGCGGTGCGGTCGTTGAGCAGCACCAGCAGGTGGAGAGGGTGGTCTTCCAAGAGCATGGTGCGGATGTTCTCGTTGGCCCCGGCCGGGTTCTTGGCCAGCAGCGTGGTCACTTTCACCTTGCCGACCTGGGTGCGCTCGGCCCGTCCGAAGGCCGCCTCCCGCTTGGCCAGCGCGGGACCGATGGCCCCTGGGGCAAGGTCGAGGGCGACAGAGGTGGCGGTGGCGGCGAGGGCGTTGTAGGAGTTGTGCATGCCCGGCAGCCTGAGCGACAACTCAATCGGACCTTGGGGGGTGGCGATGGAGAGTCGCTGGCCGTCCAACCCGTGCAACTCCACCCGGGTGGCCCGGACATCGGGCTGGACGCGGGCCAAACCGCATTCCGGACAGGACCACCTCCCGAGGTGGGCGATGGTGACCATTTCGTAATGCAGCGCTGCGCCGCAGTTGCGGCACTCGGTGGTGTCGGCGGCGTGGGGCAAGCGGTCGCGGCCCACGCGGGGGTCTTCGATGCCGTAGGACACGGTGTTGGGGTGCCGGGCGACGATCTCGGCTACTGCGGGATCGTCGGCGTTGTAGATCACGGTTGCGGCTGGGTCGAGTTCGGCCACTGCGGTTCGCCAGCGGTCAACCAGGTGTTCGAGTTCGCCATAGCGGTCAAGCTGGTCCCGGAAGAGGTTCATCAGGGTGACTACCCGCGGCTTGGTTTGGGCCATCAGCCCCGGCAGAGCCGCCTCGTCGACTTCGAACAGGGCCACTTCGGCCCCATCGGCGTTGAGCAGGGCGGTGGCCACCCCCCGCTCCAGATTGGAGCCGGCGGTGTTGGCCACCACGCGGGCGCCGTTGGCATCGAGTGCGGCCCGAACCAGCCGGGCGGTGGTGGTCTTTCCGTTGGTTCCTGAAAGGAGGATCACGCCGCCGGAAACTGAGCGGGCCATCTCTGCGGTGGCCTCCGGCCGCAAGCGGTTGAGCAGCAGGCCGGGAATGGTGGTACCGCCGCCCCGTCCGAGCTTCTGGGATAGCTGTCCTGCTCCACGGGCCGCTCTGGCGGCCAATCCCTGAGGCAGCGACGGCATCCTCATAGTGATGTATTACTACCGAAAGCGGCGGAAGAACTCGCGGATGTCCTGAGCCAGGGCCTCGGGCTCCTCCATGGCCGCGAAGTGCCCTCCCTCAGCCATGTCGGACCAGTGGACGATGTTGTAGTTGTCCTCCAACCAGCTCCGGGGGGCTTGCATGATCTCCATGGGAAAGTTGGCCATCCCCAGAGGGGTGTTGAGAGGGTCGCCCAGCCCGGCTGCACCAGGGCGCAAAGTCTCGTAGTACATGCGGGCCGACGACCCCCCGGTGCCTGTGAACCAGTACAGCGAGATGTTGGTGAGGAGTCGATCTCGGCTCACCGCCGATTCGATGGTGCCGTCGTTGTCGGTCCAGGCCAAGAATTTCTCGGCGATCCAGGCCAGCTGCCCGACAGCGGAGTCGGTCAGCCCATAGGCCAGGGTCTGGGGCTTGGTGCTCTGGATCTGCATATAGCCCGCGCCCTCGGTGAAATAGAGGTTGGCCCGGCCCAACCCGGCCTGCTCGGCCTCGGTGAGCTCGCCGGGCCCATCCTCAGGAGCCGTGGCGAACAAGAAGTTCACATGGACGGCCTCGCAATGGTCGGGGTCACAGCGCCCTATGTTCTGGGAGATCATCGACCCCCAATCGCCGCCCTGGGCCCCGTAGCGCTCATAGCCCAGGCGCTCCATCAATTGAGCGAATGCCTTGGCAGTGCGGAAGGTGTCCCATCCTCGGTCGGCGGTCGGGCCCGAAAAGCCGTAGCCCGGCAGCGAGGGGGCGATCACATGGAAGGCGTCGGCCGGGTCGTCGGGGTTGGTCAGCAGGCCGATCATGTCGAGGAACTCCACCACTGATCCCGGCCACCCGTGGCTGATGATCAGCGGATAGGCATCGGGGTGGGGGGAGCGCTGGTGGATGAAATGGATGTTCTGGCCGTCGATGGTGGTGGTGTAGTGGTCGAGTTGGTTCAGCTCCGCCTCGGCGGCCCGCCAGTCGTACTCGTCGGCCCAGTAGCGGGCCAGCTCCTGGATGTAGCCCATCTCTGCGCCGTAGTCCCAGCCGGCATCGGGAAGCTGGTCGGGCCAGCGGGCATCCCTCAGGCGGCGGTGGAGGTCTTCCAGGGCAGCGTCGGAGATTTCGACGGTGAACGGGGTGATCTCGGACATGGGACTCCTCAGGTCGGTTCTTGTCGTTAGGCGGGGGCGCGGGAGATCAGACCCGCGTTGTCCCGGGCTCGCTTCAGAGTGGCGGCGGCCACCGCACGGGCCTTGTCGGCGCCCGTGGCCAGCAGTCGGGCGATCTCGGCCGGATCGGACGACAGCTCACGGTAGCGCTCCCGGATCGGGGTGAGCAGCTCGTTCACCGCATCGGCGGTATCGGCCTTGAGCGGACCGTATTGGCTGTAATCGTCGGCCACCGATTCAGGGGTTCGGCCAGTGGCCGACGCCAGAATGCCAAGCAGGTTGGACACCCCCGCTTTGGCCTCGGGGTCGTAGCGGACCTCGTTGTCGCTGTCGGTCACCGCCCGCTTGAACTTGCGGGTGACGGCCTCGGGTTCTTCCAACACGCCGACGGTGCCCGCCGACTCCAGCGACTTAGACATCTTGTCGTCCGGGTTCTGGAGGTCCATGACCCTGGCACCTGCGGTGGGGATGACATGCGCGGGCACCACGAAGGTGTCGCCGTAGCGGCGGTTGAAGCGCTCGGCGATGTCGCGGCACAGCTCGATGTGCTGGCGCTGGTCATCGCCCACCGGCACCAAGTCGGTGTCGTACAGCAAGATGTCGGACGCCTGAAGGGCGGGATAGGTGAACAGGCCGGCCGATACGAAGTCGGAGCGGTCGGACTTGTCCTTGAACTGGGTCATACGGCGCAGTTCCCCAAAGCCCACCGTGCACTCCATCATCCAGGCCAGCTCGGCGTGCTCGCTCACCGCGCTCTGCACGAACAACGTGGATTGTTCGGGGTCGATGCCCACCGACATGAGCATGGTGGCCGCCGCCATGGTGTTATCCCGCAGTTCGGCCGGATCAGGGGCGGTGGTGAGGGCGTGGAGATCCACTACGCAGTACACCGCGTCGTGCTCGTGCTGATAGGCAACCCAGTTGCGCAGCGCGCCCAGAAGGTTGCCCAGGTGCATGCCGCCAGACGGCTGGATTCCCGAGAACACTCGAGCCACGCCGGTCAAACTACCCGCCCCGATCGCAAAACCCCTATGCGCGAATAGGCGAGTTCTACACTTGGCGGGTGGTCGCAGAGGTGAGAACGGAGGTGTCGGAAGGGCCGTTCGAAGTGCGAACCGAGGTTTTCGAGGGCCCCTTCGACCTGCTGTTGCACCTCATCTTGCGAGAAGAGGTGGACCTCTACGAAGTGAGGGTGGGCGACATCGTGGATGCCTACCTGGCCGAGCTCGACCGGATGGAGCAGCTCAACCTGGAGGTGGCCACCGAGTTCCTTCTGATCGCGGCCACGCTGGTGCAGCTGAAGAGCAGCCGCCTGCTTCCCGACAGCGAGTCGCTGGATCTGGACGAGGAGCTGGCCCTGTGGTCGGAGCGAGATCTGCTGCTGGCCCGCCTGCTGGAGTGCCAGACCTTCAAGGCGGCTGCCCAAGCCCTGGAGCAGTTGGCCGCGGGCGCGGGGCGGGGCGTTCCCCGCACTGCGGGACCCGACGAGCGCTACCTCGAATTGGTGCCCGATTTTCTGGAGGGGATCGGCCCCGATGATCTCAGAGCCGCGTTCCTGCGGGCCACCGCTGCCCGGCCCACGCCGCGGGTGAACGTACAGCACATCACCGACATCCCGATCAGCGTGGACGAGGTGACCGCCGACCTGATGGCCCGGCTGCCCGAGATCGGCACGGTGGGATTCCGGGAGCTGACCGACGACCTGGAGACCGGCATCGAGGTGGTGGTGTACTTCCTGGCTGTTCTGGAGCTCTACAAGCGGGGTTTGGTGGACGTCTTGCAGGCCGCGACGTTCGGCCGCATCGCCATCACCTGGAGCGGGGAAGCCGACTTCGACCAACCGCTGATAGGAGTGGACGCCTATGACGGATGAGAGCATTGAAGTCCGTCAGGCGGTGGAGGCCATCGTGATGGTGGCCGAGGAGCCGGTCCCGCCGGGGCTCATGGCCCAGCTCATTGAGATTCCCACTGGTCAGGTGGAGGCTATCTGCGCCCAGTTGGCTGAGGAGTACCAGGCCGAGGGCCGGGGATTCGAGCTGGTTCGGGTGGCCGGTGGCTACCGCTTCCGCAGCCGTCCCGAGGCCGAGTCGTACGTCAAGCGGTTCGTGGTCAGCGGCCAGAGCTCTCGCCTCTCGTCGGCCGCGCTGGAGACCTTGGCCATCGTGGCCTACAAGCAGCCGCTGTCGCGGGCCCAGGTGTCGGCCATACGGGGAGTGAATGCCGAAGGGGCCATGCGCACGCTCCAACAGCGGGGACTGGTGCAGGAAGTGGGCCGGGATCCCGGTCCGGGGAACGCCCGCCTCTTCGCCACCACCCCGGCATTCTTGGAGCGGCTGGGGCTCGACTCCATCGACGACCTGCCCCCGCTGGTCGACTTCGTGCCCGACGCCGAGGTGATCGAGGCATTGGAGACCAGTCTGATGGCCGATAACCGATCCGGGTCATCTGGAACCGACGGCCAAGACATGCCGGCTCGAGGGCAAGAACATGGCCCTCCCGTGTCGATGCTGGAGCCCGAGAGCGGCAACGGCGATGTACCGACAGTGTGAGCGAGGCTGAGCGGATTCAAAAGGTCCTGGCCGCCGCCGGTGTGGCCAGCCGCCGGGCAGTCGAGGAAATGGTGGTGCAGGGCCGCATCGCGGTCAACGGGCAGCCCGCCAGACTCGGCCAGCGGGTCGATCCTGAATGCGACACGGTGGAGGTGGACGGCATTCCCGTGGGGTTGCGGGCCGATCTGGTGTACTACCTGCTGAACAAGCCGACCGGCGTGGTCGCCACGGCGTCCGACCCCCAGGGTCGCCCCACCGTGGTTGACATGGTGCCTGGCGAACCCCGGGTGTTTCCGGTGGGTCGCCTCGACGCCTACAGCGAAGGGCTGTTGCTGCTCACCAACGACGGCGGCCTGACCCACCGGCTGACCCATCCGTCCTTCGGGATCGACAAGGAATACTTGGCCCACGTGGAGGGACAGCCCCGCCGCGGCGCGCTGCGGCAACTGCGCGATGGGGTGGAGTTAGAGGATGGTACGGCTCAGGCGGTGGCAGTTTCGCTGCCCGAGCCGTCGGTCATCCGCATCGTGGTCCACGAGGGCCGCAACCGCCTGGTCCGGCGGATGTGCGAGGCCATTGGCCATCCCGTGATCCGCTTGGTCCGCACGCGGATCGGCCCGCTGGCTGATCGCAAGCTCTCTCCGGGGGAGTGGCGGGAGTTGAGCCGAAGCGAAGTTAGGGAGCTGGAGCGCGGCGGTTCGGGATCCACCGTCAACTGAGTTCAGGGCAATCACGAGGGGTCGGTACAATTTCGGCCGTGAGCAGCGCTGTCCGCGCCCTGCGGGGTGCAACCACCATTGACGCCGACACTCCGGAACAGATCGAGGAGCGGATCATCGCGCTGTTGAGCGAGCTGATGGACCGCAACGACATCCACCACGACGATCTGATCAGCGTTGTGTTCACTGCTACCGCTGACATCGATTCGGCCTTCCCGGCGGCGGCGGCTCGGGCGTTCGGCTTGGGCGACGTTCCCTTGCTGTGTGCCCAGGAACTCGACATCGAAGGCGGCACGCCGCTGTGCTTGCGTGTGCTCGTCCACCTGAACACCGAGCGGGGACGAGAAGAGCTCCATCACATTTATTTGGAAGGCGCACAAGGCCTGCGCGACGACCTTCCCGAGTGATGGCCACTCAGCGGGCAGCCATTATCGGCACCGGGCTGCCGGGAGGTTCAGGCAGAGCAGCCATTATCGGCACCGGGCTCATCGGAGGCTCCATCGGTCTGGCATTGAGGGAGCGGGGCTGGTGGGTTACCGGCACCGATCAGGATGAAGCGGTCGCAGCCGAAGCGCTGAGCCGGGGTGCGCTCGATGCGGTGGGGCCGGCGACCGATGCCGGCATCACGTTTGTGGCCACCCCGGTGGGTTCAGCGGCGGCAGAGGCCCGCAAGGCGCTGGCGTCCGGCGGCGGGCCGGTTACCGATGTGGGCAGCGTGAAGGCCCCCATCGTGTCCGCAGTGGCCAACCATCGTTTTGTGGGTGGCCACCCCATGGCCGGCAGCGAGCAGGAGGGGGTGGCTGGCGCTCGGGCCGACCTATTCAAGAACGCGGTGTGGGTGCTCACTCCCACCGACGACACCGAGGATGATTCCCTGGTTCAGATCCGCTCGGTGGTGGCCTCTTTGGGAGCTGACGTGGTGTCGCTGGCCCCGGAGCGCCACGACGCCTTGGTCGCGGTGGTCTCGCACGTGCCCCATCTCACCGCAGCCACGCTCATGGCCTTGGCCGATGAGCGCTCCGAGGAGCACCAGGTGATGTTGCGGCTGGCCGCGGGCGGTTTCCGGGACATGACCCGCATCGCCTCGGGACATCCTGGAATCTGGCCCGACATCTGCGATGAGAATTCCGAGGCCATCTGCTCGGTGCTCGACCGGTTCATCGACGCGCTGGGCGACGTGCGCACCCTGGTGGCAGAGGGCAATCGGGGCGGGCTGTTGGAACTCTTGGAACAGGCGCGAAGTGCCCGAGCCCATCTGCCCTATGGACTGGATAGAGATGTCTCGCTTTCTGAGGTGAGGGTGCCGGTGTTCGACCGTCCCGGCGAGTTGGCCCGCATCACCAGCCTGACCACCGATATCGGGGTGAACATTTTCGACCTGGAGATCGCCCACTCGGTGGAGGGCGGCCAAGGCGTGGCCATCTTGGTGGTCAATGCAGAAGCAGCCGACGGCCTTCTGGAGGCCCTCCGGAAGCAGGGTTACGCCCCGTCGTCGAGAGCCCTGTCGTGACCGTTCTAGGGGAGCGCCGGGGTGCGGGGGGCCTGTCGTGACCGCCATCACCATAGAGGGGAAGTGCCGGTTCACCGGACGGCTCCAAGTACCGGGCGACAAGTCGATCTCCCACCGGGCGCTGATGATCGCTGCGCTGGGCCAGCGGCCGTGCACCATTAGGGGGTTGTCCAACGGTGACGACGTCGTCCGTACTCGCCGTGCTGTTGAGGCGCTGGGTGCTCAAGTGGAAGTGGCGGAATCGGGCGAAGTGGCCGTCACCGGGGGAGTGCGCGGCGCCCGCGGCCCTATCGACTTGGGGAACTCCGGCACAGGCATCCGGCTGTTGGCCGGGCTGTTGGCCGGCTTCGACTTCACCACCACGCTGGACGGAGACGCATCGATCCGCCAGCGGCCGATGGACCGGATCATCGACCCGCTGACCGCGATGGGAGCTTCAATCAGGGGCAGCGGCGAGAACGGCTCACTGGCACCTCTGACCATCGAGGGCCGCCCGCTGCGGGGCATCGAGTACACCTTGCCGGTGGCCTCGGCCCAGGTGAAGAGCGCGGTGCTGCTTGCTGCCCTGAGGGCCGAGGGGCCGACCACGGTGCACGAGACGCTTCCCACCCGAGCGCACACCGAGGAAATGCTTGCCGCCGCCGGAGTGAGGCTGGAGCGCGGGGCCTGTTCGGTGACCGTGTGGCCGGGAGAGGTGGAACCCCCCGATGTCGAGGTGCCCGGCGACCCGTCGCAAGCCGCATTCTGGGTGGTGGGCGCCTGCGTGGCCCCCGACAGCGACTTAGTGGTGGAGAACGTCTACCTCGGACAGGCCCGGGGAGGGTTCATCGAGGTTTTGCGGCGCATGGGTGCCGACATATCCGTAGATTCGGACTCGGGTGACATCCGGGCTCGATCCAGTGAGCTCAAGGGAACCCGGGTGACCGCCGAAGAGATGCCGGGCTGTATTGACGAGGTGCCCATTCTGGCCGTGGCCGCCGCGGCCGCCGAGGGGGATACCATCTTCGAGGGCGTCGACGAACTGCGGGTCAAAGAGACCGACCGGGTGGCGGCCATCGCCGGACTGCTCGACTGCCTCGGCGCAGGACGCCGGATCGACGGCGACACGCTGGCGATCACCGGAGTCGGCCGCGCCGAAGTCATGGGCAGCGGTACTGTGGACTCCCGTGGAGACCACCGGATGGCCATGGCGGCGGCCATCGCTGGAGCAGTGGGCCGCGGTTCGATGACAGTCGAAGGTTTTGAGGCCACGAACACGAGCTACCCGAGCTTTGCCCGCAACCTGGAGCACAGCACCGGATGGACGCCATGAGCACCGCCGACGGGCAGATGGGCGAGGGTGTGAGGGTAATCGCCATCGACGGCCCGGCTGGATCGGGCAAGTCCACGGTGGCCCGGCGGCTGGCTGAGCGGCTGGGCCTGGAGTATCTGGACACCGGGGCGATGTATCGATCGGTGGCCTTCGCCGCCATGGCCCGGGAGGTCGACCTGGCCGACAGCGACGCCATCGTCGAGGTGGCCCGCACCAGCGACATCCAGGTGGACGACACCTCGGTCATCGTGGACGGGGTGGACGCCACCACTCAGATCAGAGGCCCGGAGGTCACCCGGTCGGTGAGCACGGTGGCGGCCATCTCGGGGGTGCGGGAGGTGCTGCGGGTGCGCCAACAGGCCTGGGTGGTGGAACGGGGCGGAGGGGTCTTAGAGGGTCGGGACATCGGCACCGTGGTGTTTCCCGATGCCGAGCTCAAGGTGTATCTGAGCGCGTCGGCCGCAGTCAGGGCCGAGCGGCGGGCAGGCGAGGTGAGCGCGCTCGACTACGAAACGGTGGCCGCCGACCTGGCGGCCCGGGATGCGGCCGATTCCTCCCGTCAACACGACCCGCTGACTCAGGCGCCCGACGCGGTGCACATCGACACCACCGACCTAACCGTGGACGAAGTGGTGGACGAGCTGATCGCCCGATTGGGATGAGCCAAGTCGAACTGCGCCCCGAGGAACTGGAGGTCAGGTGAACCCACCTGACCTGCGCCCCGAGGAGTTGGAGGTCAAGGGGCGAGCGGCGGGTGTGGTGTTCCACTTCTTTGTGCAGCGGCTGGCCCGGGCGGTATTCGGTGCGTATTTCCGCTGCTACACCCGCGGGCGGCGCAACTTGCCTTCAAAGGGCGGGGTGATAATCGCCCCCACTCACCGATCCAACCTAGACACCCCACTCGTCGGCGCCTCAGCCGGTCGCCATCTGCGCTACTTTGCCAAGAGCGGCCTCTTCCGGGGGCCGGTTGCCAAATGGTTCATGGTGGCCATGGGCGCTTTTCCCGTTCGGCGGGAGATGGTCGACCGCAGCGCTCTGAGAGCCGCGCTGACCGTGCTGGAAGCCGGGCAGCCGCTGGTGGTGTTTCCCGAGGGGGAGCGCAAGTCTGGAACCCGCATCCATCCACTGTTGGACGGTGTGGCCTGGCTGGCGGCCAAATCCCAGGTGCCGGTGGTGCCGGTGGCCATCGGGGGCACCGAGCGGGCGATGGGTATCGGCGTCCGCATGCCTCGGCCCCGCACAGTCCGGATTGTGTGGGGCGAGCCGTTGGCCCCGCCTGCGGTGGACGACCGGGGTCGCCAGAGCAGAGAGTCTTTGATCCAATACTCCGCAGAGCTTCACAAAATCCTCCAGCGCATGTTCGACGAAGTGCAGCAAGAACTGGGCCTTCCCGGCTGGGATCCTGGCGACCCCGAGTAAGACTTCAGGTCGCGGTCAATGGCTGGCAATAAGGCCGTCGAGCACATCGCTGGCCGCCACCTTACGATCCACTATCGGGGTGGGTGACGGTGGACCCCCCAAGCTGAAGGAGGCTAGAGACCCGGAAGCCTCGATCAGGTCGCGAAGATTGCGGGGCGGAGGAAAGTACTCGTCCTCATCGGTGATCGAAACCTCCTCGATGCCTTCGGCTGGGTCGAGTCGATCCAATACCTCGTTGATCAGTTCCTCGGGAGCGGAGGCTCCGGCGGTCAATCCTACGACGCCGGAAATGTCGTCGGGCAGCTCTGATGCCCGGTTGACTCGAAAAACTCGCTGGCAGCCCAGCTCTCCGGCCAGCTTCTCCAGCGCCCGCGTGTTGGAGGAGTTGGCCGAGCCCACGATGACGACGGTGTCGCATCGCTCGGCGATGGCGGTCAGGGCAGCTTGGCGATTGGTGGTGGCGAAGCACAGATCGCTGCGCCCTGGCGTCCACATGTCGGGGAACCGGTCTTGGGCCGCGTGCAGCACCCCCTCCCAGTCTCGGTGCGACAAGGTGGTCTGGGCCAAAAGGGCTACTGGCTCTTCGAAGTCGGCCAGTGCCTCCACGCCGGCGATGTCTTCCACGGGATGGATGGCCTTGGGGGCTACTGCCATGGTGCCCACGGCCTCTTCGTGGTCTTCGTGGCCCACGTAGATGATGCGGTACCCCTTGTTGGCCCGCACTTTGACCTCGTGGTGGACCTTGGTGACCAGCGGGCACACCGCATCCACCATGTAGCTGGCCTGCTCGGTGGCCGCGGCCACAACCTCGGGCGCCGAACCGTGGGCGGAGAGCATGATCGGATATCCGGGGGGAACCTCGGAGATGTCGTCTACGAACACCACACCGAGTTGCTCGAATCGGCGCACTACCAGCTTGTTGTGGACGATCTCGTGGTAGCAGTACACCGGCCCGTCGAAGGTTCGGACCAGCCAGGCCAGCGCCTTGATGGCCATCTCCACGCCGGCGCAGAACCCCCGGGGAGCGGCCAGGATCACCTTCTCGACATCCACAAGGTCAATTTAGTGGTCGGCCGGGGCATTCTTGCCCTCGTATCATTCTTGCCATGTCCGCTCCCCGGGTGACAGCGGTCGCCGAAGGGTCGGTGGCTCAGCAGTACGGCTTGAGGGCCGGCGACGAGCTCCTTTCCGTGAACGGCTGCGTCCCCAAGGACGTGATCGAGTACCAGCAGTTGGTGGACGAGCCTGAGCTGAGCCTGGATGTCCGCCGCGACGGGGTCGTGCTGGAGCTCGAGGTGCTCAAGCGGGCCGGGGAGCCGTTGGGCGCCCAGGTGGACTCGGCGCTGTTCGACCGGGTGCGGACCTGCGACAACCACTGCGAGTTCTGCTTCATCTACCAGCTTCCGCCGGGCCTGCGCCCCAGCCTGTATCTGAAAGACGACGACTATCGACTCTCGTTCCTCTACGGAAACTTCACCACTCTGACCCGCTTTACCGAAGCCGACCTGGAGCGGGTGGTGACCGAGCGACTGTCGCCGCTGAACGTGAGCATCCACGCTACCGACCCCGACGTGAGGGCTGACATGCTCCGGAACCGCCGCGGGGCCACCAGCCTGCGCTGGCTGCGAGCGCTGCTCGACCACGGGATAGAGGTGCACGGTCAAGTAGTGGTGTGCCCCGACGTCAACGACGGCGATGTCCTGGAGGACACCCTGGCCGGGGTGTCCGATGAATACCCCGATCTGGCCAGCGTGTGCGTCGTCCCTCTGGGCGTGTCACGGCACACATCAGAACCCCGGTTGAGGCCCCACACGAAGTCCGAGGCGGTTGCAGTAGTCGGGGCGGTGCACGAGTGGCAGGAGATCAACCGACAGATGCTGGGCCGCCGACTGGTGTTCGCCGCCGACGAGTACTACCTGCTGGCCGGGATGGAGTTTCCCGACCCGGAGGCCTACGAGGGGTTTCCCATGCACGAGGACGGAGTGGGCATGGCGGCCACGCTGGAGTTGGAGTTCTCGGGTCAAACCGAAGATGTGACCGGAACCCGGCCGGGATTCTTCGCCTGGGTGGAAGGGGCCCCCGCCGAGGGCTACCGGGCGCCGAGGACCGATGGTTCGACGCCGATCGGTCTGCGGCCCCGCACAGTAGCTCCCGTGGGTGTGATCACCGGGGAGTACGGGGCCGCGGTGCTGAGGCCGCTGGTGGCTTCGTTGGACCGCGTGGATGTGCGGGTGGTTCCGGTGGAGAACCGCTTCTTCGGCGGGACCACCGCAGTGGCCGGGCTGCTGGTGGGCGAGGACATCGCCCGCACGCTGGCCGCCCAACCCGAGGGCCACCGCTATCTTCTGCCCGACGTGTGCTTGTCGCAGGGCATGTTCTTGGACGGAACTCGGCCGAGCGATCTTCCCCGCCCGGTGGAGGTGGTGCCCGCCGACGGCGTCGCCCTGCGTAAGGCGATCGGCGGCTAGCGCCGTGGTCGAGGCCCTTTCCCCGTCGCTCTCCCGCCCCTTGCCCACGGTGGCGATCGTCGGGCGGCCCAATGTAGGCAAGTCCACGCTCATGAATCGGATCCTGGGCCGTCGGGAGGCCATCGTGGCCGAGCAGCCCGGGGTGACCAGGGACCGCAAGGAGATGCGGGCCAGCTGGCAGGGGAGGGAATTCACGGTGGTGGACACCGGCGGCTGGCTGCCTCAGGGCGGGGGCGGCAACGCCTCCATGGATGCCAAGGTCTCGGCGCAAAGCGAGAAGTCCATGGAGGATGCCGACGTGGTGGTGATGGTGGTGGACTCCCAGTCGGGCATCACCGGCGACGACGAGGGGGTGGCGGGGAGGCTGCGGGGACGGCCCGGACCGGTGTTCGTGGCGGTGAACAAGGTGGACGACGACGCTCACGAGAATCTCATTTGGGAATTCGTGAGGCTGGGGTTGGGCGATCCGTTCCCGATCAGCGCCCTTCACGGTCGGGGAGTGGGGGACTTGCTGGATGCGGTGATGGCATCGCTTCCCGAGGACTCAGGGGACCAAGCTGAGGTGGAGAACGATCCTGGGCCTGTAGATGAGTTGGTCACCGTGTCGGTGTCCATCGTGGGCCGGCCCAACGCGGGGAAGTCCACTCTGTTCAACCGCCTGATCGGCGACGACCGGTCGGTGGTCCACGACCAGCCGGGCACCACCCGAGACGCCATCGACACCGTGGTGCATACCGAGCTGGGGCACATCCGGTTCGTCGACACCGCGGGCATGCGCCGCCGGGCCCGCATCGATCAGGCCGCCGAGTACTACTCGCTGCTGCGGGCGTTGGCCGCGGTGGACCGCTCCGACATCGCCCTGCTGGTCGTCGATGCCACGGTGGGGGTCACCCACCAGGACCAGCGCCTGGCCGAGCGCATCGACGCCGCCGGCTGCCCGATCGTGGTGCTGCTCAATAAGTGGGACCTGCTCGACACCGAGGCCCGCGAGGCGATTGTCCTCGACATCGACCGCCGCCTGCACTTTCTGGGCGACGCGGCGGTGCTGCGGGTCAGCGCTCTGTCGGGAAAGGGGCTGAACCGGCTCTTGCCCGAGCTTCGGGGGGTGATCGCCGAGTACCGGCGCCGCATCCCCACCCAGGCGGTGAACCGGGTGCTGCGCGACGCCCAGGCCGCCCATCCCGCCCCCGACGGTGCCCGAGTGCTGTATGCCACCCAGGGGGCGGCCGACCCTCCCACCTTCACGCTGTTCGCCAATCGGACGCTGCCCCGCACCTATCTGCGCTATCTGGAGCGCCGTTTGCGGGAGGCATTCGACCTGGGATCGGTGCCGGTGAAACTGCGGGTTCGCCGCCGATCCGGCGACTAGCTGGTGGCCCATCCGAGGGTCCAGTAGCACGAATGTGGCAGGAATTAGGCCCATTTGCGGGGTAACCTTCCGCGATGGAAACCCTCCTCCTCGTCCTGACCGCGGGGGTTTGCGCATTTGCTGCTGGCGTTTTCGTCCGAGCAGCCCGGCACCGCCATCGGTTCCTGCTGCGGGTGGAGCACACCCACGCGGGCGAGGGATACGACGAGGAGGGCGAGAGCGCCTACGAGGCGGCCCACACGCTGGCCCAGTCCAGCTTCCGCCGGGACGCCCATGCCGCGCTTCTGTACGCGGCCTTGACCGTGGTGGCCACCCTGACCGCAGTCTTGGAGTCCCGGGCGGTGGCCGCCGTCTTGGCCCTGGTGGTGGTGCCTGCTCTGTTCCCGCTGTGGTGGGGACGTCGCTCCGTGGCCGAGGCCCGGCTCACCCAAGAGCGGTTCGAGATGGAGCGCCGAGCGGAGGAGACGCTGAGCCAGGGCGATCTCGCCCCGCTGGCCTGGGCGGGACGGCTGGCCCCCGACGACCTCCCCGATTTCGCCGGCTACGAGATGGGCCGGGTGTACCAGGCGGGTGAAGGCGTGATGGCCGGGGACTTCTTCGACGTGTTCCGGGTGGGCCCAACCCGGGTGGCCGCGGTAATCGGCGATGTGGCCGGCCGGGGCATCGAGTCGTCGATCACCGCATTTCAGGCCAAGTATCTGCTCCGGGTGTTCCTGCGCCAGTTCCGCGATCCGGCACAGGCCTTGGAGGAGCTGAACGCCCAGATGTCGTCCATCGAGCGGGCCGAAGAGTTCATCTCGGTGGTGATCGTGGTGTTCGACACCGAGGCCCAGTCCATGCGGTACGCGTCGGCGGGCCACCCGGCGGCCTGGTTGTGGCACGAGCGCGAGGTGCAGCCGCTGCGGGCCACCGGGGCCTTGCTGATGCTCGACCCCGACAGCACCTATTTCAGCCGGGAGATCCCCCTGGACTCCGGCGACATGGTGCTCATGTACACCGACGGGTTGGCCGAGGTGCGCTATGGCGACGCCCAATTCGGCGAGGACCGCATCGCCCAGCACCTGCGCCGCGACCCCACCGTTTCCCCCGACGTGCTGTGCAAGACGCTGCTGGAGGCCGCCCGGGATTTCGCCGACGGCACCATCACCGACGATGTGGCCATCCTCGCCGTCCGCCGGGCCTGATCCATTTGCGCACACCCGCACTGGCGGGCAGACAGACCACTAACGGGAGGAAGCGCCGCTTTGGGTCTTGCGTCGCTCCTGCTGGTGCGGGCGACCCTGCGGCCTGCCGTTTGAATTCCTTCCGCCTCGGTTGTTGTCTTGTCGGCCGGATTGGTTGCGCTGGCTTCGGGAGTTGCCGTTTGACTTCTTTCTGCCGCGGTTATTGTCTCGGTCGGGCCGGTTGCGACGCTCTTGGTTCTTGCCGCTTCGCTTCCGGTTGTTTTGGCCAGCTCCCTTGGGCTGGGTCGGCTTGCTACGACGGACTGGCGCCTCTCTCTGCTCGATCGAGGTGGGACTGGTGATGGGCTGATTCAGCCCGAGCTGTTGCTGGATCAGCTTTACGTCGGCATGCTGGCCTTGTTGGATCAGCGACACCACGAGGCCCGTCTCGCCGGCACGAGCCGTGCGGCCTGAGCGGTGCAGATACGCCTTGTGATCCTCCGGTGGATCGAAGTGGATGACGCCTGCCACGCAATCCACGTGGATTCCCCGAGCGGCAACATCGGTGGCGACAAGGGCCATCACCCGGCCGTCGGTGAACTCCCGAAGCGTTCGGGTGCGGCGGTTCTGAGCGTGACCGCCATGAATGGCGGCGGCGCTGACCCCGCGTTGGGAAAGTTGTCGGGCCAACCGATCTGATCCATGCCGCGTCCGGCAGAACACGATCGTCGGTCCTGCCGAAGAAATCACATTGGCGCACACATTGACCCGCTCGGTCTTTTCAACAGTCCAGAACCGATGATCGGCTGACCTGACGTCGGGCGTGGCATCGCCTACCTCATGGGTGATGGGGCGATCCTGGTAGTCCCGGGTGAGCTTGGCCACGTCCTTGTCAAGAGTGGCCGAGAACATGACTGTCTGGCGCTCGGAGTTGGTTTGGTCGAGGATGCGCCGAACGGCGGGCAGGAACCCCATATCGGCCATGCGGTCGGCCTCATCGATAACAACTTGGTCGGTTTCGTGGAGGCTCACCGCTCTCTGGTCGATCAGATCCTCCAACCGACCGGGGCATGCGACCAGGATGTCCACTCCTTTTTGCAACTGCTTTCGCTGGTTTACGTAGCCAACCCCCCCGTAGACGGCGGCAACGCTGATCGGACCGGAGATCGAGCGCAGCTCCGATGCGATCTGGTCGGCGAGCTCGCGAGTGGGGGACAAGATCAACGCCCGCGGCCGTCGAGGCCTGGCCTGGGCGGTGTTGGCGACCAGTGGAATTCCGAATGCAAGAGTCTTGCCCGACCCGGTAGGCGCTCGACCGCAGATGTCTCGGCCTTCCATGGCATCGGCGATTACGGCGGCTTGGATCTCGAATGGCTTGTGGATGCCGTTGCGCTCGAGCGCGCGGCAGATGGATTCGGGCACGCCCAACTGGGCGAAAGTGGGGGGCATTGGGGCTCCTTGCCCGCGTGGGGCGGGCGGCTAGGGGATGATTGGCGCCTGAAATCGTCAGCGTGGCGCAATACAGCATCGGGCAACTTGCCCGGAATCAGAGAAAGAAACTCGGAGGCAACCCGCTCGGCAGAAATCTTCGACCGAGTAAGGCCAGGCTATCACCGCCACCGGCAAAACCCGCATCTTCTCCAAGCGCCGGGGGTCGCTGGCCGACGGATACGACTTCGGCGCTTCCTGCTTCGGGGTCTCGGCGCCTCGTGGTGGCAAGCTATGGCCGTGCCCTGGTGCGAGCCCTGCGACCGCTTCTGGAACCCCGGCTCAGTGACCGAGGAGGGGGAGTGCCCCACCTGCGGCACCCCGGTGGAGACCCCACCCGAGGCAGAACCCCTGCCCCGCCAAAAAGTCCCCTGGCACTTCTGGGTAGCCATCACCGCCGCCGGCATCTACCTAGCCTGGCGCGCCATCCAAGGCATCGGCCTTCTGTTCTGAGGGGGATCTTCTGAAATCCCAGTGGTCGGGCTGCCGGGATTTGAACCCGGGACCTTCGGTCCCCCAGACCGACGCGCTAACCAAGCTGCGCCACAGCCCGTAACGGAGTGAGCATAGTGCGGTGGCGTGGGGGCGCCCTACCTGGATAAGTAGGATTGGGTCCGTGTTGGACCTGGTGATTCGCAACGGCACCATTGTCGACGGCACGGGAAGCCCGGGTCTTGCCGGCGATCTGGCGATCACTGGCGGGCGCATAGCCGCTATCGGTGAAGTAGCCGAATCTGGGCGCAACGAGATTGATGCCACTGGCCAAGTGGTGTGCCCCGGCTTTGTGGACCCCCACACCCACTACGACGCCCAACTGTTTTGGGATCCAGCGGCCTCTCCCTCCAACCTGCACGGGGTTACCACTGTCATCGGGGGCAATTGCGGCTTCACCCTGGCGCCCCTCAACCCCGGCGACGCCCCCTATCTCCAGCGGATGATGGCCAAGGTGGAGGGCATGCCATTGTCGGCACTGGAGGCCGGCCTGGACTGGTCGTGGCGCACCTTTGGTGACTACTTGGCCCGCCTCGACGGCAACCTCGGAGTGAATGCCGGGTTCTTGGTAGGTCATTGCGCCGTCCGCCGAGTGGTCATGGGTGCTGAGGCCACGGGCAATGAGGCTGATCCCGACCAGCTGGAGGCGATGAAATCCCTGCTGGCTGAAGGCATCTCAGCGGGGGGCCTGGGATTCTCCACCTCGCTGTCCTACACCCACAATGATGGCGACGGCGCTCCTGTGGCCTCCCGCTTCGCTAGCAACGACGAGGTGATCGCGCTGTGCTCGGTGGTGGCACAGCACGAGGGCACTACTCTCGAGTACGTCACCGATGGCTGCATGCAGGGCTTCACCGAGGAAGAGCTCGACTTGATGGTGGCCATGAGCCGGGCAGCCCGTCGCCCGCTCAACTGGAACGTGCTCACCATCGATTCGGCCGATCCCGACCGTTACAGGGCCCAGCTGGGCGCCTCGGTGCGGGCGGCCGAACGCGGAGCTCGGGTGGTGGCGCTCACTATGCCGGTGCTGGTGGGCATGAACATGAGCTTCTTGAACTACTGCGCCCTCAACATGCTTCCCGACTGGGGGGAGGTGCTCGGTTTGCCGGTGCCCGAGCGGATGGCCCGTCTGGCCGACCCCCAGACCAGAGCCCATTTGGCCGAGCGGGCCGCGTCGCCCGATGCCGGTGTGTTCACCCGGCTCACGGGCTGGGGCGGGTACCGGATCGGGGACACCTTCAGCTCGGCAAACGAGGAGATGACCGGGCGGACCGTGGCCGACATCGCCTCCGAGCGAGGCACCGGGCATTTCGACACTCTGCTAGACATCGTGCTATCCGACGAGTTGCGCACCGTTTTGTGGCCCGCACCCACTGACGACGACGACGAGAGCTGGAGGCTTCGAGCTGAGGCATGGCAAAGCGAGCACACCCTTATCGGCGGCTCGGATGCCGGTGCCCATCTCGACCGAATGTGCGGTGCCCCCTACACCACCGCGTTTCTGGGTGATTGCCTGCGGGGCAGAAAGCTGGCATCCCTGGAGACGGCAATCAGCATGCTCACCGATGCTCCCGCCCGGCTATTCGGCCTACGGGAGCGGGGCCGCATCGAACAGGGGTGGCACGCCGATGTGGTCGTATTCGACCCTGGCACAGTTGATTCCGGTGCCATGCGCATGGTTGAGGACCTCCCGGGCGGTTCGCCTCGCCTGTTTGCCGACGCGGTCGGAGTGAACCATGTGCTGGTGAACGGCCAGTCGATCGTGAGCGGTGGACGGGCCACTGAAGCCCGCCCCGGCACTCTTTTGCGTTCGGGGCGTGATACCGACACTGTGCTGGTCGGGTAGTGGATCTCGAGCAGAGCAAGGTGACGTTGGCCCAGTGGCGGCGTCGGCTGGAGATTTTCTCGCTGCGCTGGCAGGCCCGTCTGGACACCCGGCAAGTCGACCGGGCGGTTCCCTGGGTTGTCGCCATATTCTTGGGAGGGGCGCTGTCGGGTTTGGCCTTGACCCGGGCCTATCAGCTGGATGCCGGGGCCGATCTGTCGGCCTATCTTCAAGGTCTGTGGCTCATCGGGGAGGGTTACGAGCCCCGGGCCAGCGTGGCTGGACACAATCTTTTGTGGGAGCAAGCCGCTTTCATCCTGTACCCGGTGGCGGGGCTGACTGCCCTGTTTCCCGAGCAGCCCACGCTGTTGTGCTTGCAAGCCGCGGCCCTGGCCTTGGCAGTGGTACCGCTGTGGCGGATTGCCCGTGACGTAGGCGGCCTCAAGTCGGGGGCGGCCTTTGCGGTGGTATTCGCCTATTGCGCCTACCCGGCGATCCACACGATCAACCTCTCCGACTTCCACCCTGAGGCCCTAGCGGTGCCCGCACTGTTCGCCGCAGTGCTCACCGCATTCAAGGGGCGGTGGAACTGGTTCGCCGTGTTCGCGCTGTTGGTGGTGACCTGCCGGTCGGATCTGGCCTTCGCCCTCTCCGGACTGGGCCTGCTGGTGCTGCTGGAAGGGCGCCGTCGCCCCGGAACCTATATCTCCCTCGGTGGCCTGGCCTACGGGCTGGTGGCGATGACCGCCATCCAGCCTCGGTTCAACGCCGGGCGGTTCCCCCACATCGAGGCGTTCTCCGACTTCGGCAGCGGGCACCCGGGCTCGGTGCTGTGGGGCTTCATCTCCGCCCCCCACCAAGTGGTGGCCGACGCGGTGTCGCAGGCCAATTTCCAGATGGTCGTCTTCCTGCTCGCCCCGGTGATGCTGCTGCCCCTGGTGGCGCCCCGCTATGTGCTGCCGGTGCTGCCCCTGTTTGCGGTGTACCTGGTGGCCGACGTGCCCTCCGGCCAGCTGGTCGAGGCTTCCCAGACGGTGCCGATGATTCCGTTCGTCTTTGCAGCCACAGTGTTTGCCCTGGCCCGCTCGGGGCGGGTGCTGGTGGAGCGGGTGAACGTCGACCGCCGCCTGCTCACCGCCCTTGTGCTCACCGCTGGTCTCTTCTTTGTGCGCGATGCTCCCAGCTCCATTTATGAGAGGCCCTGGGATTGGGGCCAGCGCGACACAATGGACATCGCCCGCCAGGAGGCAGCCGATCTGATCCCCGCAGATGCGTCGGTGCGAGCTTCAGAGCAGGTGCTTCCCCTGCTGTCGGACCGCACTCGCCTGTATCAATTGCACACCGGGGACGATCCCGACAGCGCCGCGGTGGCGGCCACGCCCAAGGTGGAGTGGATCGTGTTCGACCCAGCATCGGCACCCGACTGGAGCCCTCTTGACATAGAGAGCTTCGACTTGGATGTCCGGCGAACCGGTTTTGAGCGGCTTGAGTTGGAGGAGGGAGGGCTCTCCCTGCGCGTCTATCGCCTGCGCAACGTGATCCAGAGCTAGGCCGGGAGGTGTGAGCGCAGGGTCTCAGCGGCTTGGGCCAGTTCGTCGGCGGGAACTGAGGCCTTTGCGTTGGCGAAGTCCAAGTCGCTCATGCCGGACATGGGGATCACGTGCAGATGGGTGTGGGGCACTTCGAGGCCGGCGATGATGAGGCCCACACGAGACGGCTCGAAGGCGGCCATCTGAGCGGTGCCCACCGTATGGGCCACCACCATGAGGTGGGCGGCCAGTTCTGGGGGGACGTCGAGCCAATGGTCGATCTCGGCTCGGGGCACCACCAGGGCGTGCCCCGTCTGGATGGGGTTGATGGACAAGATGGCCACGCAGTCATCGTCCTCCCACACGAAGTGCCCGGGGAGTTCTCCGTTCATGATCATGGTGAACACGCTGGCCATAGCCCCATCGTAGGGGGCAATGCCTTGAGGCCGTAACATCTCCGCTTATGGGAGAGTCCCAGCCGGCTCCAGACGAATCTCGGATATTGACGGTTCCCAACTTCGTGTCGGTGCTCCGGCTGGGATGCGTGCCGGTGTTCTGCGTGCTGCTGTTGGGCATGGGCAATCGGGCCGGGGCCGCCATCTTGCTCGGAGTGCTGGGGGCCACCGACTGGGTCGACGGCTACATCGCCCGGCGGTTCAACCAGGGTTCCGAGCTGGGAAAGATCCTGGATCCCACTGCCGACCGGCTGATGTTCTTGGCCGCAGTGGTGGCCATGATGGTGGACGGCTCCCTCAACCTGGCATTCGGGGTGACCATGCTGGTGAGAGAAGCTGCGGTCTCGCTGGTTGTGGTGGTGCTGGCGGCAATGGGAGCTCGCCGGATCGACGTCACTTGGACTGGAAAAACGGCCACGTTCGGTCTCATGTTCGCTCTGCCATTCCTGCTGCTAGGCGACTCGAGTGTGGGCGGTGGTACCGCCCTTCGCGGCATTGGCTGGGGCCTGGGCATCCCCTCGCTGGTGCTCAGCTACTACGCGGCGGTGGAATACATCCCCCGGGCCCGCCAGGCCCTCGCCGACGGGAGAGCGGACCGAGCCGGAGCCTCAAGCTGAGGTTGAGAGTTTCGGCGAGAGCCGGTACGGTGTCGCTAATGAACGTTCCGGCAGAACTGCGTTATTCCGAAGACCACGAATGGACCAGGGTTGAGGGCAACCGGGTCTGCTTGGGCATCACCGATTACGCCCAAGATGCTCTCGGCGACGTCGTCTACATCGAACTTCCCCCGGTGGGGACAGAGGTGGCCGGTGGCGAGCCCTTCAGCGAGGTCGAGTCCACCAAGTCGGTTTCTGAGATCTATTCGCCGGTGACCGGGACCATCGTCGAGGTAAACACCGATTTGATCGACAACCCCGAGCGGCTGAACGAGGATCCCTACGGCGAGGGGTGGATCTGCGTTATCGAAGCCGTCGACCTGGCGGAACTGGACGGTCTTTTGGACGCGGCGGCCTACACCGATCTGACAGAGAGCATCGATTGACTTCCCAGCCCCAGGACGATGAGACCACGGTTGTCTATTGCCCGCGGTGCGGCCACCCCAACGGGCCCGACGACAACTTCTGTTCCTCGTGCGGATATCGACTCCAGCCGACCGGCGAGTTGGAAGGGGCTGGCTCCGTGGACGAGCCAACCACGGAACTGGAGCTTGAAGCTGATCTGATCCGGTACCCGGCGGTGCTGGTGGTCACCCAGGGACCGGCCGCAGGGAGCCGGTTCGAGCTATCCAAGGCTCGTGTGACCGTGGGCCGCCATTCCGAGTCCGACATCTTCTTGGACGACATCACGGTGTCTCGTCGGCACGCGGAGGTGTATCGAGAGGGCTTGGTGCAGCACGTCAAAGACATGGGCTCCCTGAACGGCACTTATCTGAACAGTCGGCGGGTGGAGGATGCCGGGCTGAAGAACGGCGACGAGCTCCAAGTCGGCCGCTTCAAGCTGGTGTATTACGACGGGACGAGCGAATGAGCGCCCAGTACCGGTCGATTGGGCAGGTTCTCGACTTGCTGAAGGACGAGTTCTCCGACATCAGCATCTCCAAGATCCGCTTCTTGGAGAGCCAAGGGCTCATCGATCCTGAGCGCAACCAATCGGGCTATCGGAAGTTCACCGAAGCCGACATCAACCGCCTGAGGTGGATTCTGGAGCAGCAGCGGGATCATTTCCTTCCTCTCAAAGTCATCAAAGAGCGCATCGACTTCGAAGCCTTCGACGAGACCGATGGCAACAGGGCGCCCGGCGAAGAGGAAGCCGTCCCACGCTCCCCGGACAGAAGGCGCCCGAACCCGCTGGACTCGGGGTCGGTCTCGGTTTCGCTTTCCCTCGACGAGCTGGCGTCGGCCAGCGGGTTGAGCCAGGTCGACATCATGGAGCTCCAGAAGTTCGGACTCATCGAGCCCATCGACGGCGGAGCGCTGCCGCAATACGGCGATGAGGCAGTCATCGTGGCCAAGGTTGCGGCCGGATTCCTGGCCCACGGTCTGGAGCCCCGCCACCTGCGGGCCTACAAATCGGCCGCCGAGCGTGAGGCGGGGCTGTTGGAGCAGCGGATCATGCCCTTGGTGATGCAGCGCACGGCGAAGTCCCGCAAGCAGTCTCAGGACGTGTTGGTGGAGCTGATCAACCTCGGCTCGGAGCTGCGGCTCTCGCTGCTCCGGGGCGCCTTGGCCAACCACACCGGGAATCGCTAGCCCCATGGACCCTGTGGCGCCCGAGCTGTTTGCAAGCCGGGAAGCCATCGAACAGGCGGTGGGACGCGTGGCCGCCGAAGTCTCCCAACAGTGCTCGGATGGGGTTGTGCTGGTGTCGGTGTTGAAGGGGAGCCTGCCGTTTCTTGCCGATTTGGTGAGGGCGGTAGACATCACTGTGGAGGTGGACTTCATGGCTTTGTCCCGGTTCGCGGCTGATTCGGGACGGGTCAGGCTGGTGAAGGATCTGGACTGCGACGTGACCGGACGCGACGTGGTGTTGGTAGAGGACATCGTGGACACCGGACTGAGCCTCGGCTATCTCGTGGGGGAGCTGCGCCGTCGCTCGGCTGCGTCGGTGTCGGTGGCCGCGCTCCTCAACCGGAGCGCTCGCCGCATTCTGCCCCTTGAGCCCGACTACGTGGGGTTCGAGGCCCCCGATGAGTTCTTCTTGGGCTATGGATTGGACTGGGACGGCCGCTATCGCAACCTCGACAGACTGGTAATCGGGAATCCTGACCTGCTGGCCGACGATCCCGACGCTTACGTCCCTATGCTCTACTAACGTGGACACGATGAAGGAAATGGAGCTGATCGGGGTACGGATCGAACTGCCGTCCAACGCCCCGATCGTGCTGCTGCGGGAGACCGACGGTGAAGGCCGGCTGCTGCCCATCTTCATCGGAGGAGCGGAGGCTCAGGCCATTGCCCTGGCCATGGAAGAGGTGGAAACCCCCCGCCCAATGACCCATGACCTGTTCAAGAACGTGCTGGACGACTTGGGGGTTCGAATCGAGCGCATCGTAGTGACCGAGTTGCGGGACCGGACTTTCTACGCCGAGTTGGAGTTGAAGGGGAGCAATGGGGCCCGCCGGATCTCCAGCCGCCCATCAGACGCGGTGGCCTTGGCCGTGCGAACTGGAGCGCCTATCTTCGCCGACGAGTCGGTGCTGCAAGCCGCCGGGCATACGGTGGAGCCCGATGAGCCTGAAGGCGAAGAGCCTCCAGCCGAGGAGGTTCTGGACCAATTCCGTGAGTTTTTAGACCAGGTGACCCCCGAAGACTTCAACGGCTGACGTTCTCCAGCCCCGGAATCCTCCCTTGACAATCCACAGGGCGAGGTTTACCCTGTGGAAACTCATTGGCGTAGTTTCCCCGGTGTAAGATGCCGAATTGGAAGCGCGCCCCGGCACTGGAGAGTCAGATGAGCGATCGAGGACAAGTTGCCAGCGACTTCAGTTCCCCACACACAATCGAGATCGTCGGAATCACCTACCGCCAGTTGGATTACTGGACCCGGACCGGGTTGGTCACCTCCACCGCGCAGGAAGCGGTGGGAAGCGGCAGCCGCCGCCGATACTCCTACAACGATCTGTTGGAGTTAAAGCTGATCAAGCGGCTATTGGACGAGGGGATCGCCCTTCAGCGGGTGCGCGAGGTGTTCGACTATCTGCGCGATGAGCTGGGCGAGGATGTGGCCAGCGCCGATCTGGTGATAAACGGCAACAAGTCGCTGCTGGTCCGCACCGACGAGCAGATTCTGGATGCGCTCCGCCAAGGACAGGGGGCGCTCTACCTTCGCATGGACGGCTTGATCGAAGAGGTGGATGCCGCGGTGCGGGAGCTTCCCGTGGAGGAGACCCTTCCTGTGGATACTTCCGAGCCCCAAACTGGCGTCAGCGCCGCCCGAACCGGCACGTAGGTAGGCCTGCGAGAGAGTGTTCGCCCACGATTCCGAGCGGCAGTTCGCCGAGCTGCTCGATTTCTACGGCGTCGAGTGGCGCTATGAGCCCCAGACTTTCGTGCTCTCCCGCAACGGGTTCGGCGAGGTGACCGAGGCGTTCACCCCCGACTTCTACCTTCCCCAGTTCGACCGCTATGTGGAGATCACTACCGCGCGCCAGAAGTACATCACCCGCAAGAACGGCAAGGTCCGCCGTTTGCGGGAGCGCTATCCCGGCATTGACGTGGTCGTCTTGTGCCAGCGGGATTATCACAGCCTGCTGAGCAAGTACGGTTTCGACGACGTCACCGGGGAAGACGGCGACCTGACCCACACCGGGGCGGGCGCCGGAACCGGTTAGCCGAACAGGGAGGTCGACGTGCGTTCCTCTCCGCTGGAGAGCCGGCATCGGGGCCTGGGTGCCAAATTGGTGCCCTTCGGTGGCTGGGAGATGCCGCTCTCGTATCCGTCGGGCACCTTGGCCGAGCATCGGGCGTGCCGGACTGACGCGGTGGTCTTCGATGTGAGCCATCTCGGCACTCTGCGGGTCGCCGGCTCTCACGCCTATGACCGCCTCCAGCAGGCGTTCACCAATGATCTGGCTCGAATCGGCCCCGGGCGCACCCAGTACACTCATCTGCTGGACGACGACGGCTCGGTGCTGGACGACATCATCGTGTGGTGGACGCAGCCGGACGGCTTCGATGTCATGCCCAATGCGTCCAACACCGACCGGGTGCGCGACGCCTTGGGCGGATCGCTAGCTGACGCTGGCTTCCAGGCCGACGATGTCACTGGCAGCCGGGCGGTGCTGGCGGTGCAGGGTCCTGAAGCCCGCACCCGGCTGGCCGAAGTCTCGCTCGGTGCGTCGGAGGTGGCCCGCAATTGCGTGGCGCCGGTGGAGTGGTCGGGCACTCCGCTGACGGTGGCCGGCACCGGTTATACCGGCGAAGACGGCGTAGAGATCGCAGTGCCCGCGGCCGCGGCTGAGCTCCTCTGGGATGCGGTTGTCGAGGCGGGGATCGTCCCTGCCGGGCTGGGCGCCCGAGACACCTTGCGCTTGGAGGCCGGTTTGCCGCTGCACGGCCATGAGCTCGGCCCGGGCATCACCCCGCTACAAGCCGGACTGGGCTGGGTGGTGCGCTGGGACAAGCCGTCATTTCGGGGACGGGAGGCACTGGCCGCCGAGCGGGAGCGGGGCATTCACCGAAGGCTTCGAGGACTGCGAGTCGAGGGCCGGCGCCCGCCCCGGGAGGGCCAAGCGGTGCTTCGGGACGGCGAGGTGGTGGGAGAGGTCACCTCAGGCAACTTCTCACCCATGTTGGAGACGGGTATCGCCCTGGCCTTCGTGCCTCCTGATGCCGGCATCGGAGACGTGCTGGCCGTGGATATGCGGGGCACACCCACGCTGGCCACAGTGGTGAAGCTCCCGTTCGTCTAGCAGGTTACAAAGCGCTGACGGCCTCAAGCACCTGGCTCTCGGGTATGCCGCCTCGCCACGAGGTCTGGATCGTGCCGTTGCCGTCCAGCAGCATTCCTGCCGGTTGGCCCGAGATACCGAGTTGACGCCATGACTCGAACGTCGGATCCCAGAGCATGGTGAAGGTGGTTCCGGTGGATTCCACAAAGCTCTCAGCCAGCCCGAGGCTGTCTTGGGTTCCGACTCCGATGACGGTGAGCTTGTCGGCGTTGTTTCGAGCGAACTGCTCGACGCCGGGGGCTTCCCGGCGGCAGATGGTTCAATGGGGCGCCCAAAACCAAAGAACAAGGGGCTTGTCCGCCGGGGCAAAACTGGCCAGATTCACGGTGGCCCCTGTGGCCACGTCGACCACCTCGACCGAGGGCAGGTCCGACGCCGGGGCCGGGGCCGCGCTCTCCGGTGCCGGTTCGGTCGCGGACTCCTGAGTCGCCGACGCCTCTGTTGAGGTCGGCGACTCAATGGGGGCGGTCTCGGGGCTGTCGCTGCTGTCTCCGCAAGCGGCGGCGCTTAGTGCCAAGCAGACGGCAATGGCAAGAACTCTGATCTTCGACTTCATAAATGCACCCACGTCAGGCTGTTCCAATGCTGGCCACCGTGTCCAATATCCAGCTGTCCGATGGGCTGGCCCGTTTGTCGATTTCCTGGCCAAACCGGTTGAGGACGATTACACGGTGCTGGCTGGTGATTCCAAGCCCATTCCAGGAAGCACCGGACGAATCCCAGAGCATCTGGAGCGAATTCCCGGTTCCAGTTCTCCGAACGAAGTCTTCGGCCTGACCCAGATTGTCTCGGGCACCCACCCCGATCATGGTGAACTTGTCGGTGTTGTCTCGAGCCAACTGCTCAAGGCCGGGGGCCTCCCGGCGGCAGGTGGGTCAATGGGGCGCCCAGAACCACAGCACAATGGGCCGGTCAGACGGGGCGAAGCTGGCCAAATTGACGGTGGCTCCGGTGGCCACGTTCACTAGCTCAACCGATGGCAAGTCCGAGTCGGGAACCGGCGTTGAAACGGGGGTCGGCTCTGGAGTGGGTTTCGGGGTCGGTTCTGGAGTTGACACGGGGGTCGATTCCGGAGTCGCGACTGGCGTGGACTTGGGGGTAGGCCTTGGTGTTGTTGGCGTCGAGGCGGGAGTGGATTCCGGCGCCGATGTGGCGGCTGGCGTGGAAGTGGTGGTCGGCACTTCGGGAGCGATGGTTGGCTCAGTCTCAGTTGGAGCGGGAGAAGGTGCATCCTCGGGCTCAGGCAACCCCGGCGACGCTCCCATGCTGTCCTCTTGGGTAGTCGGCTCCGATGGCCCAGCAGTGGGCGCGGCCTCCGTCGGCGCACCCGCTGTCGGCTCGGCGTCTTGGGCGGGTTGATGCGTGGCCTCAGCCCGGGTGGGCGCAGTGGTTGCATTCGCACTGTCGCTCACCGATGTCTGGGAGCCCCCGCAGGACACCGCAATCAGGCTCAACGCCAGCGCCATGCCCAATGCGACGGCAAACCCCCTGGTCCGGTTTCCGGGCTGGAAAGACCGAGTGCTCACCCTCCCGATGCTATCGCCGCGCCTTGGAAGTGGCAGCAGCGACAGCTATCGGGGGGTCATTGAATCGCTAATCGATTGGCCGGTAGGGAGCGGTTTGCTGGACGCAGGTGGGAATATCGGGATCGCCAGGACATGGGAAGTTGAACGCCAACTCGGTCACCACGTCGGGAGCGCCGAACTTGTCGGGGCCGAAGGTGGCGGGAAGCTGGTGCTGGATGTCCACTGAACCCAGGTTCTGGAAGGCGGTGTAGATGTCTTGGCGGGTGGGATTGGGCCCGGCGTCGTAGATGGCCCTGGCCACCATGCGCATCTCGGTACACACCGTGGAGGTCATGCCGTAGGCGCTGTCGTAGCTCCCGTAGATCTCCCGGGTGTGGTTGGCACCGATAGCGCTATGGGCCGCATAAGTCTCGTTGCACATGATGTTCAGCGGTGCATTGAAACTGAGCACGGGGTCGTCGGAGCGGAAGTTCCCGGTGGGGGCATCGTCGATGATGATGGTGCCGTTGTACAGCTCTGCGGCAGTGTCTCCGCCGAACTGGGCCACCTTGCCCGACACCAGGTCACCGGCCTGGCTGTTGAAGTCGGAGTTGTAGAACTGCACGTCGCCGGGGGCGTAGCCCTGGTTGACCATCTCATTGATGAATTGGGGCAGGCTGAGCACGTTGAGGCCGGGGAAGACCACGTCAACGCCCTCCTCCAGCATCCGCTCCACCGCGATGTCGTTGCCCTCACGGCAGGTGGTGGCTCCGCCGCAGCCGATCTGCTCGGCCACCGCGATGTCGTAGCCAGCGGCCTCTATGACATCGATGATCCCGGCTTGTACGGTCTCGGGTTGCCCGGGGGTGTCGGGCCAGATCACCGCAATGGTCTTGCCGTCCAAGGCGCCGGTGTCGATGATCGCCTGGGTCATGTTGACCACCGAGTCCTCGGCCACGGGGCTCAGCGAGTACAGCAGGCCGTTGGCCTGGTCGTGGAACTCGCGGGGGTTGCCCTGGGTGGTGAGGAACAGGGTGTCGTGGTCGGCGGCGATGCACAAGATTGCGCTGCCTTGGAAGCCGGTGGTGTTGGTCACGATCACCGCGTTGTGATCCTCGGTGGCTTCGATACAGGCTTGGTTGCGCAGCGTGTCGATGTCCTCGCCGCCGCCGCCGAGCGCGGATACCTCCACGAGGCGGAGGTCGATCTGGCGGCCCCAGATCCCGTTGCAGTCCTCGTTGATCGCCTTGGTGAACGCCTCGAACATGTCCTTGGGGTCGCCGACCGGAACGGCGAAGCCGATGCCCTCCAGCTCCTCGAGCTTGGTGCGGAGGTGGACGATGGTGATGGAGTCTTCGGTGATGCCCACGTCGGTGGCCTGGGGCGGCGAATCCGGGTCGGGCGTGGCCGTGCAGAACACGTCCAGCGGCTGGAACGGGTGGGAGCGGTCGAAGGTCTTGTGGAAATCGATGAACAAGTCGCCCCGGGGCTCGTCGAAACCGATGTCCACCATCTCTTCTTCGGTTGGTTCCGAGGGCTCGTCGGCCTCGTCGGACGGCTCAGAGGGCTCCGGCTCGTCGGGCGACGGTGCAGTGGCCTCCTCAGCCGGGGCTGGCTCGTCCCCATCACCAGAGTCGGCCGGGGCCGCGGGCTCGTCGGTGGCCGGCGCCTCGGTCTCTTCTGCCGGGGCTGGTTGTGCGCCGCCGTCATCGTCGTCGCCTCCGCATGCCGCGGCGATGAGTGCCAATGCCAGCAGCGCCCCCAGAATCTTGAGCATCTTGTGAGACACGGTTACCCCTCTCCGTCGTATGGCGACGAACAGTAGCCGATGGTGATTGAGGGTGTATAGGGATCAGGTGATGCGCTGCCCTGTTGCAATGGCCTAGTCTCGCGGCCCGATGGGGGACCAAATGGACGACTCGGTAGAACCGGACGTCGACGGCTCGCAGCTGGACGACCCGGCCAGCCTGGCCTCGGCGGTCTTCGAGGAGGAGTCCAAGCGCTTAGCCGAGCAGGCGGCCAAGTCGGAGGTGGTGGTGCTGCCCGACGACCTGCTGCCCGGTGTGGGCGAAGCGCCCATGACCCTGCGGCAGGGGATCCGGGCGGGCGGGGCGAGCATGCTCGTGGTGCTCTTTCTGCTCAACGTGATCGACGAGTTCGACCGGGTGGCGATCGCCGTGCTCTTGCCCGACCTCCAAGACGCCTTCGGAGTGTCGGACACGGTGATCCTGGGCATCTCTTCGTTCGGCGGCGTGGCCCTGGTGCTGGGTGCGGTGCCGCTGGCCTGGCTGGCCGACCGGGTGAAGCGCACCCTTATTGTGCCGGTGGCCACTGCGGGGTGGGCGGTGAGCGTGTTCCTCACCGGGTTGGTGAGGAACCCATTCCAGTATTTCTGGACCCGGGTTCTCACCGGGGCGGGCCAGGCCAACCGCTTGCCAGTGCACTCCTCGCTGCTCACCGACACCTATCCCATTCCCGCTCGGGCTCGGATCTTTGCCTTTGAGGGCATGGGCCGGCCCATTGGCCTGCTCATCGGGCCGGTGCTGGCCGGTGCCATCGCCTCGATTGCCGGCGGGGATGACGGTTGGCGCTGGGCATTCTACATTTTCGCCATCCCGCCGATTGTCCTCGCGCTGGTGTCGCTGATCCTGAAAGAACCCCCTCGGGCGGGCAACGAGCAGCAGGCCATCTTGGGCGAGCAGTACGAGATGCCCCCCATCGGGTCGGATCTTCCGGTTTCCATGTCCACGGCCTTCGCCCGGCTCAAGAAGGTCAAGACCTTTTACTTCCTGGCCGTGGGGGTGGGCACCCTCGGCTTCGCTCTGGTCACGCTGCCCAGCCAGCTCAACCTGATGCTGGAAGATGAATACGGCTATGAGGCCTTCCAGCGGGGCTGGGTGACGTCGCTGGTGTGGCTGGCCAGCCTGGTCGCCATTCCGATCTCGGGCTTCAAGTTCGACGGGTTGTTCCGGGAGGACCCAGCCAAGATGGTGCGTACCGCGGGCACGCTCATCATCATGTCTGGCGTGCTGGTGCTCATCGCCATGCGATTCCACCAGCCCGCCATCATGATCTTCGGCATCAGCCTGGCCAACGCCTGCACGTCGGCCTCCTTCGTGGCCGCCGCCCCCACCATTGGTGCGGTGGCCCCCTACCGGATGCGGGCCCAGGCGTTCGCGCTGTTGCCGGTGTTCATCTTCTTGATGGGCGGGTTCATGGGCAGCATCATCGCCGGTTCCATCAGCGATGCCCACGGAGAGCGCCTGGCCATCAGCATCGTGGCCCCGCCGGCTTCGATCATCGGCGGCCTGCTGGTGGCCTACGGCTCCCGCTACATCAAACGCGACATCTCGCTGGCGGTGAGCGAACTGGTTGAGGAGCAGGAGGAGATGCGACGCATGTCGGAGCATCCCGACGACATCCCGGTGCTCCAGGTGCGGGGACTGGACTACAGCTACGGCCCGGTTCAGGTGCTGTTCGACTGCGGTCTTGAGGTGCGCCGTGGCGAGACGCTGGCCCTGTTAGGCACCAACGGCGCTGGCAAGTCCACCTTGTTGCGGGCGGTCAGCGGTTTGGGTGTTCCCGACCGGGGGGCCATCCGGCTCAACGGGCGCACTATCACCTACGCCGATGCCGAGCTGCGCTTCAAGCAGGGCATCGTTCAGGTGCGAGGAGGCGCCGGAGTGTTCCCCGGCCTAACGGTGGAGGAAAACCTTCTGGCCACCATGCTCAGCACAAAAGAGGAGAAGGCCGAGATCTTCCGGCGAGTCGAGCGGGTGTACGACGTGTTCGGCGCGCTGCGGGAGAAGCGCACCCAAGCCGCTGGAGACCTCTCCGGGGGTCAGCAGCAGATGCTGGCCTTCGGAATGGGCTTGATGCACGAACCCGAGGTGCTGCTCATCGACGAGCTCTCGCTGGGCCTGGCCCCGGTGGTGGTGCAAGAGCTGCTGGAGGTGGTGGAGCAGCTGAAGGAGACCGGGCTCACCATGATCATCGTGGAGCAGTCGCTGAACGTGGCCCTGAGCGTGGCCGAGCGGGCGGTCTTCATGGAGAAGGGCCGGGTGCGCTTCGAGGGTCCGGCCCAAGAGCTGGCCGAGAGAGACGACCTCGTGCGGGCGGTGTTCCTCGGTGCCGAGGGCGGTTGAGCGGTGAGGCGAGCTGACGCAGGCCGGGACCGGATGGTCGTGCTGTGATCGACATCGGCTGGGAGATCTCCCAACAGGACTTGTTCTCGGGCAGCGTGCGGGGGCTGATTATTGCCGCGCTGGCCGCGGGCTTCGTGCTCATCTACCGCTCGACCGGAGTGCTCAACTTCGCATACGCCGAAATCGGGAGCTTCGGCGTTGCCCTCATGGCCATGCTCACATTCCGCTACGACGTGCCCTACTGGTTGGCGTTCTTCCTGGCCATCGGGGCCGCAGCAGGCTTCGCCATGGTCACTGAGCTGGTGGTGGTGCGGCGCCTGTTCAACTCGCCGCGCCTGGTGTTGTTCATCGCCACCCTGGGGGTGGCCCAGTTGGCCATCTTCGCTTCCATCCAACTTCCCGACGTGTCCCGGCCCGGGCCGTTCCCCCTGCCCCCGAAGCTCACTGTCCAAGAGTACCGGTGGAAAGTCACTGACGATCTCCAAATCGGGGGACGGGAACTCCTAGTGGTGATTGTGGTGCCGCTGGTCATCGCCGCCTTGGCGCTGTTCTTGGGCCGAACCCGATTCGGGTTGGCCATCAGGGCCTCAGCGGAGAACGCCGACACCGGGAGGTTGTTCGGAATCAGCGTGCGACGAGTGTCCACCATGGTGTGGACCATCGGCGGCGCGCTGGCCGGGGTCACTCTTATTCTGCTGGCACCATTGCGGGGGTTCAGCGCCGCCGACGTGAGTACTGCCAGCCTCGGGCCGGGCCTGCTCCTTCGGGTGCTGCTTGTTGCACTCATCGCCCGAATGCGGTCGCTGTGGGTCACGCTGTTTGCTGGCATTGGCGTGGGCATCTTCCAGCGGCTGTTCCAGGGCAACGTCGACCGGGAGATCCGCGAGGCGGTGGATGTGATCTTCTTCATCGCAATCCTGGTGATCACGGTGATGTTCGCCCGCCGGGGCACCGAGGACGAGGGAGAGTGGTCGCTGTCGCCCAAGGTGAAGGCCATCCCCGAGCGGCTCCGAGGCCTGTGGTACGTCCGGAACCTGTCGAGGTTCGGATTCGTCGCCCTGTTCGGTGCCCTGGTGCTGCTCGGGCTGTTCCTCACCAAGAACTCCAACCTCTACACCTGGACCCGCATCCTGGGCTTTGCGCTGATCGCCTTGTCGGTGTCGATGCTCACCGGCTGGGCCGGGCAGCTCTCGCTGGGCCAGTTCGCCTTCGCCGGAGTGGGCGGCCTCACGGTGGTGGCGCTGACCGAGAACGGCGACATCCCGATACCGTTCGACTGGTGGGATTGGTCGTTCGACCTTCCCTGGGGGGTGGCCATGGTGATCGCGGTGGCCGCGGGAATGGTCACCGCCTTCATCATCGGCGTGCCCGCGCTGCGGGTGAAGGGGCTCATGCTGGCGGTGACCACGCTGGCGTTCGCCATCGCCGCCATGTCGTGGATCTTCGTGCAGGACGTGTTCACCCAGGGGGCCACCAATACGCCCAAAGTCATCCCTCCGGTGTGGGGTCCGTTCGACTTCACCGCGTCCCGCAAGTCGTTCTTCTTCTTGGTGCTTGTCTTGCTGGCTCTGGCGGTGTGGATGGTGGCCCACCTGCGCAAGACCGGAATCGGCCGAATGATGATCGCGGTGCGCGACAACGAGGACATGGCCGCCGCCTCCACCGTGTCGGGTAGCCGGATCAAGCTCATCTCGTTCACCCTGGCCGGGGGGCTGGCCGCACTGGGGGGCGGGTTGATCATCACCGGCGAGCCCACCATCAACCCCCAAGTCCTGTTCAACTCCAATGAGTCGATCAACGTGATCGCCATCGCGATCATCGGCGGACTGGGGTCGATCGCCGGGCCGCTGCTGGGCGTGTTGTGGGTCAAGGGCATTCCCGCCATCTTCGGGGCCAGCGACGAGGTGCGGCTGCTCACCTCCGGTGTGGGCCTTCTGCTGTTGTTGATGTATTTCCCCGGCGGGTTCATGCAGCTCCTCTACAAGCTGCGCGACTTCTTGTTGGGGCTGGCCGATGAGCGCATGGCGGCGCGCGACGCGGCAATGCCAGTGCCGGCGTTGGACAAGCCGGTGCCGATCACCAGCGAGCGCACGGTTTCGGTTGAGGAGGGTCAACCGTGGCTGGCGGTGCGGAACGTACACGTCCACTTCGGCGGGAAGGTGGCGGTGGACGAGGTCTCCATCGACGTGTACCAGGGAGAGCTGGTCGGATTGATCGGCTCCAATGGGGCGGGCAAGTCCACCCTCATGAACGCGGTCAGCGGTTTCGTGCCGTTCAAGGGCCAAGTGGAAGTGCTGGGAAGGGACATCTCGCGTTTGCCGTCGTACCGACGTCACCGGGGTGGCCTGGGCCGGGGATTCCAGCACGCCAAGATCTACCCGGACCTCACCGTGCGAGAAGCGTTGATGGTGGCGATGGAGGCCCGCGACCGCTCATTGCTGGTGCCGTCGCTGCTGGGAGTGCCGCCATCGCCGGGTCAGGAGCGGCGCAAGCGGGCCGACGTCGATAGCCTCATGGACTTTGTGGGGCTGGGTCGTTATGCCGACCACTTCATCTCCAACCTGTCCACCGGGACGCGCCGGATAGTGGAACTGGCCAGCCTGCTGGCGGTGGACGCCAAGGTGCTGCTGCTGGACGAGCCCACCGGGGGTGTGGCCCAGCGGGAGAGCGAAGCATTCGGCCCGCTCATCCGGCGCATCCAGGCCGAGCTGGGTGCCGCGGTGGTGGTGATCGAGCACGACATGCCGCTAGTCATGAGCATCAGCGACCGGGTCTACTGCTTGGAGGCAGGGCGAGTGATCTCTGGGGGGTCGCCGGAAGAGGTGCGGAACGATCCGCTGGTCATTGCCTCGTACCTGGGCACCGATGTGCGGGCTATTGAGCGCTCCGGGGAGCGTACGACCTAGATCCTCCGAAGAGCGGGGTTGGAGACTGCTGGGGGGATGTAGAAGGCATCGTCGGGGTTTAGGTCATTTCCGGGAGGGACGAGTTCGTCGATGCGGTCGAGGACATCGTTGGACAGCCGTAGGTCGGGGTCTTCGAGGGCGGCATCGAGTTGTTCGGGGGTACGGGGACCGATGATGGTGGAGGTCACCGCGGGGTGGGCCAGGGTGAAGGCGTAGGCCAAGGTGGCCATCGAGCAGCCCACTTCGGCAGCGAGGGCGTCCAGTTCCTCCACGAGATCGAGCTTATGGGCCACCACGGGGTTTTCTCGGTCCCAGCGCTTGGCACTGACCAGGTTGCGAGTGGCTCGGGAGTTCTCCGGCCACTCGGCGTCCTTGCGGTACTTGCCGGTGAGCCAGCCACCGTTGAGGGGGCTCCACACGATCACGCCCATGTTGTAGGCCAGGCAGCTGGGCAGCACGGCTCGCTCGATCTCTCGGGTGAAGATGGAGTACGGGGGCTGCTCGCAGCGGACCCGCTCCAATCCTCGGCGCTCGGCGGCCCACTGGCCCTCCACAATGAGTTCAGCCGGAAAGGTGGAGGTGCCGATCATGCGGATCTTGCCGGCCCGTACCAGATCGGTGAGCGCGGCCAGGGTGTCGCCAAAGTCGGTGCGGGGGTCGGGGCGGTGCATCTGGTACAGGTCGATGTAGTCGGTGTCGAGGCGGCGCAGGCTGTCTTCCACTGCCTGGGTCACCCAGCGGCGGGAGCCTCCCTGCATGTTTATGTCATCGCCCATCGGGCCGTAGAACTTGGTAGCCAGCACCACGTTGTTGCGCCGCCCCTTGATGGCCCGTCCGACAATTTCCTCGGAGATGCCCATGCTGTAGCGGTCGGCGGTGTCAATGAAGTTGATCCCGGCGTCGAGGGCTTTGTGGGTCATGGCCGCGCACTCGGCCTCATCGTTGTTGCCCGCGGGGCCGTACATCATGGCCCCCAGGCACAGGGTGCTCACCTGGACCCCGGATCCTCCCAGCGTGCGGTATTCCATGGGGATTCCTTTCGAGTGACTCGACGAACTGGAGTTACTGGCTGGTGGCCTGGGCAATCACCGCGGCCACGGCCTCAGGCTGGGCCAGCATGGGGGAGTGGCTGCCCTCCATCACCACGGAGTTGCCGACCAGTCCCGCGCATGTCCGCTGGAACTCGGCGGTCAGAGTGCGGTCGTCGGCGCACACGATGTAGGTGGACTCCACGTCCCGCCAGGCCGCCCGAGCGAAGCTGTACGGCGCTTGGCCCAGCGGCTGGGGGCGGAGCTGCGACTCGGCCCAGGCGACATCTTCAGGGGTGCAGTCGTGGTAGAAGAGGTCGCCTGCGGCCCCGGGCTTCACCGAGCTGTAGCCGTCTTCGCCGTGCTCAAGGGCGGGGAAGAAGTTCTCGGCGATCACCGCCTCGGCCACATCGGGGGGATTCGTCTCACCGCTCTCATCGCCGGGCAGGATGGCGGCCAGGTACACCAGATGGTCCACGGTGGCCGGATCGAGCCCGGAGATGGACAGGCCGCCGAGCGAATGGCCCACAGTCACCACCGGCCCTTCACCACCCAAATGCTCCCTCATGCCGCTCACATCGGCCTGGAATGCGGCGATGTCCTCTGCGGTAGTCGGACGGCACAAGTCGGAAGAGTGGACAGCGATGCCCATATCCCTCAAGCACTCCTGCACCCGCTCCCAACACCACGGTCCGTGAAACGCCCCATGGGCCAAAACAACTCCTGCGGTCATGGGGCCGAACTGTAGTCCCCGCTAAGTTGCCGCCATGGAGTCCACCGAATCGCTGGAGGAGCGGCTGGAGCGGCTGGAGTCCATCGAGGAGATCCGGGGGCTGGCTGCCCGCTACTGCCTGGCGCTGGATATGCGGGCAACCGATGCCTGGGTCAGCCTGTTCCCCGCCGATGTGCAAGTGGGCCGGGGCCGCTCCGGGCGGGCCGCGCTGGCCGAGTGGTTCCGTGAGACGATGAGCGGCCAGTTCACCGGCACTGCCCATGTGACCGGTAACCACATCATCGAGTTCGACGGGCCCGACCGGGCTCGAGGGGTGGTCTACTCCCGCAACGAGCATGAGACCGGCGACGAGTGGGTGATCATGACCATGATGTACTGGGACGACTACGAGCGCATCGACGGCCGGTGGTACTTCCGGCGGCGCCTGCCCCTGTACTGGTACGCCACCGACCTGAACGCACCGCCGATCGGGGACGACAAGATGCGCTGGCCCGACGAGGAGCCCTACGAGGGGGCGTGGCACGAGTTCTGGCCCACTTATCGGGAGTTCTGGGAATCGCGCCTGGACGAGGCCGCCGATGTGGCCGAACCGGCGCCGGTGGGAGAGTTCCTGATCTGGCTGCGGGGCAACGCCGAAGGGCTCCCCAGCGTGCGAGTGCGCTGACCATGCGGGCCGCCTACCACGAGACCCAGGGCGGGCTGGATGTGCTGCGGGTGGGGGAGTTGTCCGATCCCGAGCCCGGTCCCCATGATGTGCTGATCCAGGTGAAGGCGACGTCGATGGATCGGGTGGACGTGTATTGGCGGGAGGGCTCGCACGGCATGAAGCTGCGCTGGCCCCAGCACGTGGGCGGGCGCGACATCGCCGGATTGGTGGCGGCTGTGGGGGCGGAAGTGAAGTCGGTGGCTGTTGGCGACCGGGTGGTGGCGTCGGGCGAGCGGACCCACGCCTCGCTGGCGCTAGCTCCCGCGGAGTTGACGTTTCCCCTCCCTGATGGCATCAGCTTCGAGGCTGGAGGGGCCACCCCCACGGCAGGCCGCTCCGCCCATCAGGCCCTCATCGAGAAGGCCCAGATCCAGTCGGGGGAGACCGTGCTGGTGATGGCTGCTGGTTCGGGAGTGGGCAGCTTCGGGGTGCAGATTGCCCGGGCCATGGGCTGTCGGGTGATTGCCACCGCGGGCTCAGCCCACAAACGGGCTCGAGCGATGGAGTTGGGCGCGGAATTGGCCATCGACCACTACAACGACGACATCGTTGCGGCGGTGCGGGAGGCCACCGACGAGAAGGGGGTGGACGTGGTGCTCGACCATGTGGGCACCCCGGTGTTCGCTGCCGCGATCCGGTCGCTGGCCCCCGAGGGCCGGTTTGTGACCTGCGGGGTCACCGCCGGTCACATGGGAGAACTGCACTTGGGCCAATTGTTCGTGAAGGGCATCACCCTCATGGGGGTGGGCCGCCCCGACAATCAGCGGATCGCGGCCACCATGCGGGGTTTGCTGGCCATGATCGCCCAGAGACAGGTCACGCCGCAGATCGCCGCAACATTCCCCCTAGAGGAGATCGCAGATGCTCACCAGCTGATGGAAAGCTCCGATTTCTTCGGCAAGATCGTGCTCGTTCCCTAGCCAGGAGATGTAGATGCGCTCATTCCAGTTCCCCATTGAGGCGGGCCACATTCAGGAGTTCAAACGGGCAGTGGGCGACCACGACGCAACGTTCGATCCTTATGCGGCTGCGCCACCCACGTTCATGGTGGCCGCTGACCGCTACGACCCCGAATACGACCGCCGACTGCGCTCCGACCGCCCGTGGCCACCGGTGGCGCCCGAGTCGGGATCGGGCTTCCACGCTGGAATGGTGTTCGAGTACCACCGTCATCCCCGAGCAGGTGAGGTGCTCACTGCCACGGTGGCTGATGGCGAGGAGTGGACCAAGCAAGGGCGTAGGGGCGGTGCCTTGCGGTTTCGAGAGATCGTCACCACCTTTGTTGATGCCGATGGTCAGCCTTGTGTGACTGCCCGGTGGATCAACGTGAGGGCCGCCAACGAGGTGCGGGAATGAGACCCGAGGTAGGTGTTCGACACCGCCAGGTGGTGGCCGAGGGACTCACCCGGACCCAACTGGTGGCCTATGCCGGGGCGTCAGGCGACTTCCACCCCTTCCACCACGACGAGGTCTACGCCACCACCCACGGCTTCGACCAGCTCTTCGCCCACGGCATGCTGACCATGGGCATTACCGGGGAGGCTCTGGTTGCGGTGTTCGGGGAAGAGGGGCTGGACCGTTACGGGGCCGACTTCTTGAAGCCGGTCTGGCCCGGCGACACCCTCACCACTGAGCTTGTGGTAACCGCGGTCCACGCCGACGGCTCAGTGGAGGTTGACATCTCCACCACTGATCAAAACGGCACGCAGGTGTTGCGGGGCACCGCGGCCGGAAGGCTGGCCGCAGAGTAAGCCTGATCAGGCCAGTAGCTCTTGGAGCCTCTCGACCGGGTTGCCAGAGATCACCAAAGCCTCGCCAATAAGGGCGGCGTGGTAGCCGGCATCTCGCACAGCGGCCATCGTGGTGCCGCCGGGAACAGCGATACCTGACTCAGCCACCGTGACCACATGGTCAGGAAGAAGTGGTGCCATGCGCTCGGCCCGCTGATAGTCCATGGTGAAGGCCTCACTCTTGGGCTTCTCCCGCTGGTTGACCCCGATGATGTCCGCCCCGGCTTTGAGGGCGACGTCTAGCTCGCTCTCCGATTTCACCTCGGTGAGCACGTCCATCCCCAACGACAAAGCCAACTGGTGAAGTTCGGCCAGCTGGGTGCCCGTGAGGTCGGCCACGATCAGCAGCAGCGCATCAGCCCCCATCGCATGGGATTCGTGGACGTCTTCGACGGTCGTGATGAAGTCCTTGCGGAGAACTGGCAGCCCAGAGGATCGGGATGCCGCGGCCAGATCGTCGCCGCTGCCTCCGAACATTGCTTCGTTGGTGAGTACCGACAAGCAGGCCGCCCCGCCATCGCGATAGGCCACTGCTAATTCAGCTGGGTCGAGGTCTGTGTTCAGATCGCCCCGAGACGGGGATCGTCGCTTGATCTCCGCGATGATGGCCACGTCGTCGCTGGCCAAGAGAGCCTGCTTGAAGCGCCCTGCTCGACTGGCCCGCTCGTCAGCTCCCATGAGTCGGATGATACGGGGGAGTTCTGCTGCCGGAGAAAGCAGAAACGGGTGGCTACGCCACCGCGGGCATGACCTCGGTGGCGAACAGCTCAAGCGTCTCAGGGGTGGCGAAGTCGCTGAACTGGAGCACGAACTGCTCAGCGCCCATCTCCCGGTCGGCCTGAAGGCCCTTGGCCACCTCGTCTGGGGTGCCCGCCACGAGGGCCCAGTCGCCGAACCGGCGCTGGGCGGTGGCCACTATCTCGTCCCGGGAGGCCGAGGAAGGCGCTAGGCCGATGGCCCGCTGCACCGACAGCCGGGCGTTGCCCGACAGGGGCAGCAAATCAGCTAACTCGGCCATGCCGTACACCGGGCAGTTCCACCAGTCGGCAAAGTCTCGCACCAAAGGCATGGTCAACGTGCGCCCCGCCCCGCCGATCACGATCGGGATATGGCCGTTCACCGGGGTGGGCTGCTGCTGGGCGTCGTGCAGCTGGAAGAACCGGCCCTCGTAGTTCACCAGCTCACCGGCGAGCAGAGCCTGCACCACCTCCAGCGTCTCCCGCAGGCGGGCTGCCCGCACCGCCGGCGGCTCGTCGCCGAGACCAAATCGCTCCATCTCATCGGGCACCGAGCCCCAGCCGATACCCAGATCGAAGCGCCCACCGCTGAAGTGATCCAGACTCACCACCATTTTGGCCAGCAGCGCTGGATGGCGGAACTGCCCGCACAACACCATGTGGCCGATGCGCACCCGCTCAGTCCACGCCGCCACCGCTGCAGCGGTCACAAAGGCGTCGTACATGGGAGCGGCGGACAACAAGGGCGGATTCAAATGGTCCATGAGGTCGATCTTGTGGAACCCGCACGCCTCCGCCGCCCGCACCCGCTCTTCGATGATGGCCATGTCCATCCTCATCTGCGGCATGAACACGCTGAACTGTGGAGCATCGGTCATTTCAGCCTCCCTTCCCGAGGCCGCGTCGCTGCATGTCGTCGGTGTCCACCGTCCAGTTGCGCATGGCCTCCTCTTCTACCTCTTTGGCTTCGGCGAAACTCATGCCGTCGGTGTCGTCGTAGATGCGCATGGTGGCGGCGGTGGCGGGGGTGGTGGCGGCCACGATCTGGGCGGCTAGTTCTCGGGCTTTGGCTAGCAAGTCGTCGTGGGAGACGACGTGGTTGACCAGGCCGATGCGTAGGGCCTCTTCGGCGTAGACGAAGCGGGCGGAGGCGGTCATCTCTTTGGCCATTCGCTTACCCACTGCTCGGGGTAGGAGCGCGGTCATTCCCCAGGCGGCGATGACCCCGATCTTGGCGTGAGTGTCGGCGAATCGGGCTTGATCGGAGGCCACAATGAAGTCGCAGCTCAGGGCGATCTCCAGGCCTCCGGTGACGCAGGTACCGTTTACCGCGCAGATCAAGGGTTTGGCGGTGTCTCGGCAAGCTTGGGCCGGATCCTCAGCTTGACGCTTGTTCCCGTCGGGGTTTTCTGACAGGCCGTCGGCGGCCACTTCTCGCAGGTCTACGCCGCCGGTGAACACCGGGTCGGCTCCGGTCAAGATGACGGCGTCCACCCGGCCGTCGGCGTCGGCTGCCTGCAGCGCGGCGCACAGGTCGTTGCGCATCCGCTTGGTCATGGCGTTACGAGCCTCGGGTCGGTTCAGGGTGATGGTGGCGATGCCGTCGCTGACGTCAACGAGCAGGCGCTGGTCTTCGGGGGTGACGGCTTTCTCAGCGAGTTCGGCCATGTCGTCAGCAGCCGTCGATCACGTCCACGGCCTGCTGGCGCAGCCAGTGATCGGCCAGTACCAGTAGCACCTGGGCCTCCACCATCGGCACCGCTCGGGGCAGCACGCACGGATCGTGACGGCCGCGGGCGGCCAGCGTGACCGGGTTGTTATCGCGGTCGACCGTCTCCTGGGGCGACGCGATAGTGGCGGTGGGCTTAAACCCCACCCGGATCACGATGTCCTCGCCGTTGCTGATGCCGCCTTGTACTCCGCCGGAGCGGTTGGAAGCAGTGCGGGGCCGGCCGTCGGGCCCAGGGGCAAAGGGGTCGTTGTGTTCTCGACCGGTCATGGTCACCCCTGCGAAGCCCGAGCCGATCTCGAAGCCCTTGGCCGCGGGCAGCGACAGCGCGGCCTTGGCCAAATCGGCCTCTAACTTGTCGAACACTGGCTCGCCTAGGCCTGGAGGCACCCTTCGGGCCACGCATTCGACTATCCCGCCCAGCGAGTTGCCGTCGCGGCGGGCGGCTTCAATGGCCTCGGTCATGGCCTCCGCGTGTTCGGGCGACGGGCATCTGGTGGCATCGGCCTCCACATCGGCCAAAGTCACCGCAGACAAATCGACATCGGCAGCGATGGTGCCCACCTGTCGGACCCAGGCCAGCACCTCGATGCTGGCTGCGGTCCGAAGGAGCTGGCGGGCGATGGCACCAGCCGCCACTCGGCCGATGGTTTCCCGGGCGCTGGCCCGGCCCCCTCCCTGCCAGTTGCGTATACCGTACTTGGCTTCGGTGGTGTAGTCGGCGTGGGAGGGCCGGTAGACGTCCTTGAAGTCCTCATAGGCGCTGGGCCGGGCATCGGTGTTGCCCACCAACATGGCGATGGGCGATCCCAGCGTCTGGCCCTCGAATACGCCCGAGAGGATCTCCACCTTGTCGGCCTCGTCTCGCAGCGTGGTGAGCCGGCTCTGTCCGGGTCGCCTGCGGTCCAGATCGTGCTGGATCATCTCCTCGTTCAGCGAAAGCCGGGGCGGGCAGCCGTCCACCACCGCGCCGATGCCGCCGCCGTGGGACTCCCCAAACGTCGTGACCCGGAACAACCGCCCCGTCGAACTGCTCATTGCACCTCAACACTACAGACCGGGCAGTGCCGCTCTGAGGGTCATATTGGCCTGTTGACGGTGGCAGTCATGCCTTGATCGGCCTTCCTGTGGCAGTGTCGCGACATGGATTTGGGGCTATCAGGAAGAGTGGCGTTGGTTACGGGGAGCTATCGGGGGACGGGGAGCGGGGTTGCCCGGGTGCTGGCGACTGAGGGTGCTGAGGTGGTGGTTCACGGGTTTGAGGAGGGGCAGGCCGATTGGTTGGCCGATGAGCTGGGACCGCCGGCTCGGGCGGTGTGGGGAGACATCTGCTCCGATGAGGGGGCGGAAGCGGTGGCCAGCCAGTGCGGCCCAGTGGACGTCTTGGTTAACAACTACGGGGTGGCGGTGGGCGGCACCTGGGAGGACGACGGCACGGACGTCTGGGTGGATGCCTACAACCGCAACGTGTTGAGTGCGGTGCGGATGACCCGGCTCATGGTTCCCGCCATGATGGAGCGGGGTTGGGGCCGGATCGTGCTGGTGTCAACCGTGGGTGCGACCCGACCAGGCGACCGCATCCCGGGTTACTACGCGGCCAAGGGCGCGCTACCGGCGATGACAGTGAGTCTGGCCCGGGAATTGGCCGGCACTGGGGTGACTGTGAACTGCGTCAGCCCGGGGGCTATTGCCACTCCAGAACTGGTGGAAATGTGGACTCGTCAGGCCGAGCGGGAGGGCCGCTCCACTGATTGGGCCGAGATCGAGCGCCACGTAACCACCGAGATCATGCCCACGCTGACCGGGCGCATCGCCACCGTGTCTGACGTGGGTGAGTTGGTGGCCTTCGTGTGCAGCGATCGGGCCCGCCAGATCCACGGCGCCCACCTCCGCATCGACGGGGGCGCGGCCGACGTGGTGACGTAGGCTGCCCGGCGATGCCGACCCTGTATGACGTCGTCCGCGACTTCAGCCACACCTGGCCTGACAAGCTGGCAGTGCTCACCGAGCGGGACGGACACCGCTCATTCCGAGAGCTGGCGACCCACGGCGGGGCTCTAGCCCACCAGTTCCAAACCCGCTTCGGTTTGGGCCTGGGTGACAGGGCCTGCATCTGGATGCAGAACCGCCCCGAGTACATCGAGTGCCAGCTGGGTATGCAGGCCATCGGTCTTGCGGGCGTTCCCATCAACCCGGAGTGGACCGATCCGGAACTGGATTTCGTGCTCAACCACTCCCGGTGCCGCTTGGTGTTCGCTGAGGCCGAGCGGGCCGAGCGGGCGGTGGCTCTAACCACAGGCATGGACATGGTGGAAGCGGTGGTGAGCGTGGACGAGCCGGTGGACGGGGCGTTGCTGCTGGCCGATCTCATCGGCGAGTCACCGGAGGGCGCGGGCCTGGACCTGCCCCCGGTGGACGGGTTTGTGGAGGGCAACGTGCTCTACACCTCGGGCACTACTACCGGACGGCCCAAGGCGGTGCCGATGAGTCCCGAGCTGTTCGCCGGAGGGGCGGTGCCCTATGAGGAGATGTTCGGCCTGAGCCACACCGACCGCTCGCTGGTGGTAACCCCGCTGTTCCACGGCAATGCCATGGGCGGGGCCATGTCAGCGCTGAGCCGGGGAGCCAGCGTGGTCATGCAGCGCAAGTTCTCGGCGTCGCGGTTCTGGGCGCTGGTCGACTTGTACCGCCCGACCTACTTCCTCACCCTGGTGCCCATCATCAACATCCTGATGGCCCAGACCCCCGGCCCCCATGAGAAATCGCACTCGCTGCGGGTGATGATCCCGTTGGGCTGCGCCCCGATCATCGAGCAGATCGAGGAGCGCTATGGGGTGCCGTGCATGGACTGGTATGGCATGACCGAGGCCGGGTCGGGCACCTACACCCGCTTGGACGAGCCCCGCCGGCCCGGCTCGGTGGGCAAGCCGTTCGAGGGGTCAGTGCTGCGGATATTCCTTCCCGACGGCTCAGAGGCGCAGACGGGTGAAACCGGGGAGATCTGCTTTCTGCGGTCCACCATCGGGTTCAACGGCTACATCGAAGACGCCGAGGCCACCGAAGCCGCCACATCGGGGGACTGGTTCCGCACCGGCGACCTGGGTTACGTGGACGACGAGGGCTACCTGTACTTCGTGGATCGCCAGAAGGACATCGTGCGCCGGGGCGGGGAGAACCTGTCCACCATCGAGGTGGAGACCGCGCTTCGCACCCACCCCGCAGTGGGCGACGTCGCTGTGGTAGCCCGCCCCGACCCGGTGTTGGGCGAGACAGTGGCCGCATTCATCGTGGTGGCCGACGGCTACGAGCTCCCCACCGAAGACGACCTACGGACCCATACCGAAGGCACTCTGGCCCCCTACAAGGTGCCCACCACCATTCAGCCCATCGAAGAGCTCCCCCGCACCGGCAACGGCAAAGTAGAAAAGTTCCGCCTCCGCCAGCGCTTCAGCTAGGCGAACTCGGCTCGGATTTGGGGGCCGTGCTGGTTGATGGCAGGGAGGGAGTGGGCGGCAGCGTCGCCAGTTTCGTCCCAGTCGGCGGTGGTGGCCGGGGCGGGGATATCGATGGTGCCGTTGGGGTGGGTGACGGTGATGCGGTTGAGTTGGGGGTGAGAGGAGAGTCCGGCGACGTCGTTGACTGCGCCGAAGGCCATGCGGCTGTCGGTGAGCTTGCCGTGGAGTTCGTCGGTGCTTAGGCGGCCAAAGACCTCGGCGACGGCGTCGTCGGTCTCGGTCCTGTTTATGACTCGAGCTTTGTTGGTGGCGAAGCGGGGATCGTGGGACAGGTCTGGTCGGTCGAGCACTTCTTCGCACAGGGTGCGCCACTCGCGGTCGGACTGAACGGCGATGAGCAGGATGGTGCCGTCAGCGGTGGTGAAGCCCCCATAGGGGGCGATGGACGGGTGGGCCAATCCCACTCGCTCAGGTCCCTGGCCCAGGTAGTCGTGGTGCAGCAGGGGTACGGTCATCCACTCGGCCATGGTCGAGAACAATGAGACTTCAATGTTTGCGCCTTCGCCGGTGCGGGCTTGGCGGACCAGTGCCTGGCTGATGGCTCGGGCAGCGGCTTCACCGGTGGCGATGTCGGCCACCGACACCCCGACTCGACCGAGCGGACCCGGCGCTCCCGAGACCGACACCAGGCCGCTCTCGGCCTGCACTAGCAGGTCGTAGGCCTTCATCTGGGCATAGGGTCCGGTGGGTCCGTAGCCCGAGATGTCGCAGGTCACCAGGCCGGGATACTGCTTCCGCAGGGATTCTGAGCCGAACCCCAGCCGTTGGGCGGCGCCCACGGCCAGATTTTGGATGTAGACATCAGCTCGTTCGATCATTCTCCCCAACAGTGCTTGGTCTTCGCTGTCTTTGAGGTCGAGGACGATTGACTCCTTGCCCCGGTTTAGCCAGGCGAAATAGCTGGAGAGACCGTCGGCCGCCGCGTCGTAGCCCCGGGAGAAGTCGCCCTCGGCTCGCTCGATCTTGATGACTCGGGCCCCGGCATCGGCAAGCCGACACGATGTCAGCGGCGCGGCCACGGCTTGTTCGATTGAGACCACCAGCACGCCATCCAGAGGCTTGGCCGAGCTCACTCCAGCAACGTACCCCTGCATGGGCTGAAACGACCAAGAGATAGGCTCCGGCGATGACACCAGAAGAGATCCTGGACCTGGCTCGCGAGCACGCCGCGGCCGAAGCAGAGAATGACGCCGAGCGGACGCTGGCCACGCTGGTGGACGAGCCCACCTACGAGTTCTGGCCGATGGGCAAGGGATTCACCGGCGGTGATCTGGCTCGGACGTTTTATCTGGAGCAGTATCCCAAGTTCGCCAAACGGGTCACCGACTTCGGCGTGCTGGGGGAGTGGACCAACGACCAGTGCGCCATCCAGGAGTACTGGATCGAGATCGACGGCCAGACCCGCCATATGGTGATGTCGATGATGCCCGCCGCCGGTGATCTATTGACCGGCGAGAAGCTGTATTGCGATGACGCCTTTGTGGAGGCTTTGCTCGGGCCTCTCTGCGTACACCTGAAGCCGCTCTAGCCCAAGAGATGCTTCTGCACCTTGCCTAATGCGTTGCGAGGCAACTCATCTACCAGGTGAAGTATGCGGGGGTGCTTGAAGTCGGCGCACACTCCCTCTAAGTGGGAGCGCAGGTCATCCAAATTGGGTGTCTTGCCAGAGGCAGGTACGACCCAAGCAGTGACGAGCTCGCCCCACTCTTCGTCGGGGGTGCCGGTGATGGCTACATCGTCGATGTCGAGATGGGAGCGCAGGGCGTCTTCCACTTCGCGGGGATAGACGTTCAGGCCGCCGGAGATCACCAACTCTTTGGCCCGGCCTTGCAGTCGTAGGTAGCCCGCCTCGTCGAACTCGCCTAAATCGCCGGTGTGGAACCAGCCGTCTTGGTCGAAGGCCTCCTCGGTGGCCTCGGGGCGGCGCCAGTATCCGGCAAAGACGTTGGGGCCCCGCACCATCACTTCATCGGAGTCGGGGGCTAATCGCAGTTCCACGCCGGGGAGGGGGAATCCCACTGTGCCAGCCCGGCGCTCTTCGTCGTAGGGGTTGGACACCAGCATGATGGTCTCGGTCATGCCGTAGCGCTCTAGCACTCGCACTCCGGCGGCCTCTTGCAGGCGGCGGTGGAGATCAGCGGACAGGGCAGCGGAGCCGGCCACGCACAGCCGAAGCCGGGAGAGTTCTCCAACCCTGGGCGACTGGGCCAGCCGGGTGTACATGGTGGGCACACCGAAGAACAGGGTGGCGTCGTGGGCTTGGGCCGCATCTAACACGGCGTCGGGGGAGAACCCGTCCAACAGCACCGCAGAGGCACCGGTCAGCAGCGTGCCGTGCAGCCCGACGCCCAGCCCGTGCATGTGGAACAGGGGAAGGGCCAGAACCAGGCGATCGTCGGAGGTCCACCGCCAGGCAATGCGCACCGATTCAGCTCCGGCCAGCAGATTCCCGTGGGTCAGCACCGCACCCTTGGGAACCCCGGTGGTGCCCGAGGTGTAGCCCAGCAGCGCGGGATCGCCGCTGGAAAGCTGATCGAGGCTGGGGGCCGTCGCGTCGTCCAGGTCCAGTCGGGGGGAGACCACGGTCATCTCCGGGGCAAGCTCGGCCAGCCACCGCACCCATTCAGGCCTGTCCACCACCGCAGCACGGGGATCGGCGTCATCCACAATGTGGGCTAGCTCGGCTCGCTGATAGGCCCCGTTCACCGGTACCACGATGAGGCCCAGCCGCAGGGCAGCCACATGAGCTACCACCAAGTCCACCGACGCGGCTGCCGAGAGGATGACTCGGTCGCCTTTGCGGAGCCCTGCACCGAAGAGCCTTCCGGCTGCGACCTTCGTGCGCCTAGCCAAGTCGCCCCTTGAAATCCACCCGGTCCCCGGGTCCCACAACGTCGGTTTGGTCGCCCCGGATGCCCACCGCTTGGCCCACGCCGCTGGAAGGCTGACTTCGTCCAGCAAGTCCACGTCATCGGGGTCTATGCCTCTAGGAAAGTGGACAGCATCGGCTCGGGCAGTGCTCACGACTCACGATAATGTCACTCGCCGTGCCCCTGAACCTGGCCACTGCGTGGGAAACAATTGCGGAAGTGGTGCCAGACGCGGATGCGGTGGTGTGTCATCCGGTCAGCCGAACCTGGCAAGAGTTTGAGGATCGGGCAGCTCGGCTGGCGGCGGCGCTGGGGGAGTTCGGCATCGGCGCGGGCGACAACGTGGGGCTATACCTCTACAACGGCAATCCCTATAGCGAGGTGACATTCGGGGCGTTCAAGGCCCGGGCTGCTCCCTGCAATGTGAACTACCGCTATCTGGGGAGCGAGTTGCGCCACCTGCTGGAGGACGCTGACGCCAAGGCGGTGTTCTTCTCTCCCGAGCTGGCCGACCGGGTGGAGGAGGCCAGGGGCGACCTGCCCCTGCTACGGGCGGCCATCTGTGTGGGCGACCCGGGCGACCCGGTGCCCGACTGGGCGTTGGACTACGAGACTCTGATCGCCGACCACGATCCGGCACCTCCCATCGACCGCAGCCCCGACGACCTGTGGATCCTCTACACCGGCGGCACAACCGGCAATCCCAAAGGGGTCATGTGGCCTCACAGTTCGCTGATCGGCGCCATGGCCCCCAACTTCAGGGCGCTGAGGCTGCCGGTTCCGGAGAACCTGGGGCAGGTCAAGTCCAACATCGCCGCCATCTACGACAGCAACCGGGTGACCCGTCAACTGGCGGCGTCGCCGCTAATGCATGGCACGGCCAGCATCGTGGCGCTGTCTACTTTCACCCAGGGTGGGGCGGTGATCACCATGCCCGAGCGCAGCTTCGATGCCGATGCCTTGTGGCGCTGCGTGGAGCGAGACAGGGCGACCGTGCTCACCATCGTGGGCGATGCCTTCGGCCGGCCCATGGCCGAGGCCTTGGATGCGGCCGAGGCCCGAGGCGAGCCCTACGACCTGTCGTCGGTGTTCATGGTCATGTCGTCGGGGGTGATCTGGAGCCAGCCTGCTAAAGAAGCCTTGTTGGTACACAAAGACGTGAAGTTGGTGGACTCCTTGGGCTCCAGCGAGGGCACGGGTACGGGGATGAGGATCAGCGATCGCAAGGGCGGATCGGCCACCGCCCGGTTCACACTGGGGGAGAACGCCGCGGTCTTCGACGAGGACGGTCAGCCGGTGGAACCCGGCTCAGGACAGCAGGGCATGGTGGCTGTGGGCGGCCCCATCCCCATCGGCTACTACAAGGACCCGGAGAAAACGGCGGCCACGTTCCGTATCATCGGCGGTCGGCGCTGGTCGGTGCCCGGCGATTGGGCCACCGTCGAAGCCGACGGCACCATCACGCTGTTGGGCCGGGGTTCGGCCTGCATCAACAGCGCGGGGGAAAAGATCTACCCCGAAGAGGTGGAAGAGGCCGTCAAAGCCCATCCCGCAGTGGCCGACTGCCTGGTAGTGGGAGTGCCCGACCCGAAGTGGGGCGAGGCGGTGACCGCGGTGGTGCAGATGGCAGTCGAAGCCAGCGACGACGAGGTTATTGCCGATGCCCGCACACGATTGGCTGGCTACAAGCTTCCCAAGTCACTCATCCGGGCCGATGCCGTCCAGCGGGGCGCCAATGGCAAGCCCGACTACCAGTGGGCCAAGAAGTTCGCCCTCGAATCCCTAGCCGTTGATTGATTTTCTCGGGAACTCTGAAAACATAGAGCCATGAGCATCAAAGTGACTGCGCTACCGGCGGCCTTGGGCGCCACAGTGGAGGGACTCGATGCCGATCACCTCGGCGACGGAGTAGCGGCCGAGTTGCGAGAGGCATTCTGGGCCCACAAGGTGCTGTTCTTCCCTCAGATTCACTTGACCGATGAGCAGCATGTGGCGCTCGGCTCGCTGTTCGGCGACCTGGCTGCGGTGAGCAACGACGACACCGACCATCGCGACCACCACACGGTGGACGACGAGGGCAAGATCTTGGTGCTGGACAGCTCCAATGCCTATTCGCGGGCCAACTTCTGGCACACCGACGTGACCTTCGCCCGCCAGCCTCCGCTGGGGTCGCTGCTGTCGATGAAGGAGTCCCCGCCCTCCGGCGGCGACACCATGTGGATCAACACCCAGGCCGCCTACGAGGGGCTGTCCGATCCCATCAAGGCGGCCATCAACGGGATCACCGCCCGCCACGGTCGGGCCGGACTCACCGAATTCACCGACCACCCGGCGGTGACCGTCCACCCCGAAACCGGCAATCGCATCTTGTTCGTGAACCGGGGATGGACATCGTCGCTCAATGGGATGAGCCATCTGGAGAGCAGAGGCCTGCTCACCCTGCTGTGCGACCACATGGAGCGCCCTGAGTACACCGTGCGATGGCGGTGGAGCGACGGCGACGCTGCCTTGTGGGACAACCGCTGCACCATGCACTACGCCATCGACGACTACGGTGCCGACCACCGTCGCATCCATCGGGTGACCATCTACGACCCCTCCGGCGCGGGCCCGGCGGCGGCCACGCCGACGGCGTAGCTAGAGCTCCAGCAGCGCCTGTTCGACCACCTCGGTCAGCGCGGGGTGGATGTAGAGCTGCCCCCGGGCCATCTCGTCGACGGTGAGGCCGAACTGCATTCCCTGGATGAGCTGCTGGATCAGGGTGGGGGCCTGAGGGCCGATGATGTGGGCGCCCAGCAAGAGCCGGGTATCGGGATCGGCCAGCACCTTGGTGAAGCTGGTGGTGTCCTCCATGGCCCAGCCGTAGGCGGTATCGCTGTAAGGGCGAACGGCTCGGAGATAGGGCCGCCCCTCGGCTCGCAACACCTGCTCGGTGGCCCCCACCGCGGCCACTTGGGGATGGGCGAACACCGCGTGGGGAATGCCGGAGTGATCGGGCGCCCGCAGATCGTCGGGATGGGCGATGTTGTGGGCCACGGCTCGGGTGTCCTCGTTGGCGGTGTGCTTGAGCTGGGCAGCGTGGCAGATATCGCCCAACGCCCATACCCCCTCCACTGCGGTGCGGAGATACTCGTCGGTGACCACATAGCCGGCATCGTCGAGCTCCACCCCTGAGCGGGTCACGCCCAGCTGCTCGCCGTTGGGCACCCGACCGGTGGCCAGCAGCAGAACATCGCCGGTCACGTCCTGCGCCTCGGTGCGCACGGTGATCTGCGACCCTGCTTGGGAAACGTCGACGATGGGAGAGCCGAGAGCGCAATCCATGCGCTGGCCCACGATCTGCGTGAACGCAGCCGACACGTCCTCGTCCTCGGCCCGCAGCAGCCGCTCGGAGCGGTTCACGATCGACACCGACACGCCCATGGCGTCGAACACGTGGCCCAATTCGGCGGCGATATAGCCCCCACCCAAGATCACCAGCCGCTCGGGAAGCGCTTCCAGCCGCATGACGGTGTCGGAGGTGTGGTAGGGAACCTCGTCCAGGCCAGGGATCGGGGGGATGTACGGCCGGGCCCCGGCGGCCAGCACTATGTGATCGCCAGTGATCTGCTGTCCGTTTACCTCAAGCGCTTTGTGGCCGGTGAACCGGGCATCGCCCTTGAATACGGTCACCTTGTCCAAGCTGTGCCGGTAGTCCTCTCCACCCTGGGCGATGGGGTCGATTCGCCCGAATACCCGGTCCACGATCTCGGGCCAGCGCACTGCGTCCAACGAGGTATCCACCCCGAGATGCCCGGTGTGGCCCGCTTGGTGAGCCATGTCGGCGGCGTACACGAACATCTTGGAGGGGATGCAGCCCCGGTTGAGGCAGGTGCCCCCGAACACATCCCGCTCAATGAGCGCCACCCGCCAGTCGTCGAAATCAGGGGTGAGGACGCTATTGCCCGACCCAGTGCCCACCACCACCAGGTCGAATTGCACGGGTGATTCAGCCATAGGCGGGATCAGCTGTCCCGGGGAGGCCCTTTGGCGGCTTGGTCCTCGTCGATGAGCTGGCCCCGGAAGCTGGGGTTTCGGCCCTTTTGGATGTCTTCGTGGCGCTGCATGATTGCTGGCGCATACACGTAGTCGGTCCAGATGTAGAACTGGTTGTTGAGCACCGCGTTGTACACCAGCTCGGCCACCTCGGGCGGCTTTACCGCGTCCTCGTAGATGGCCATCATCAACTGCATCCGCTCTTCATCCTCAGGGGTGGGGTCGGGCGGGATGATCGGCGAGCGCAGCGACTCGGGGCGGTTGCGCTCGGAGTTGATGATGTTGGTGGTCACCAGGCCAGGGCACAGCACTGACACGCCGACGGTCGAGCCGCTCTCCTGAAGCTCGTTGTAGAGCGTCTCGGAGATGGTCACCACCGCGTGCTTGGTGGCGTTGTAGGGACCGATGTTGGGATACGAGGTGTGGCCGGCGATGGAACCGGTGTTCACGATGTGGCCGTCGCCGTGCTCTATCAAGTGGGGCAAGAACACCCGGATACCGTGAATCACCCCCCACAGATTCACCCCGAGGATCCATTCCCAGTCGGCGGTGGTGAGCTCGTGCATCAAGCCGCCGCCGCCCACCCCGGCGTTGTTGCACACCACGTTGACCTGCCCGAACCGGGCGAGAGCAGCCTCGGCCAGCTCGTCCATGTCCCGCTCGGAGCTCACGTCGGTGAGCACGCCCACCGCATCTACTCCGGCGTCATTCATCTCGGCCACCGCGGCGTCCATGGCCGGCCCTTCCACGTCGGCGATCATGATGCGGGCCCCGGCTGCGCCGAATCGGTCGGCCATGGCCCGGCCCATCCCGCTGGCCCCGCCGGTGATGACTGCTGCTTTGCCCTCAAGAGTGTCCATGGGCCGACGCTATCGCCTGTTTGCGGTGGGAAGCGGTGTCGGAAACTAGGGTTCCCGCGGTGAGCACAGTCAACGCGGTTGTGATGTACCCCTTGGCGATGGATGAGGCAGAGCTCGACGATCTGCATCGACGGTTCCCCGGCGTGAAGTTCGACAACATTCCCTATTTCGAGCCCCACGGGCTGCGGGATGCCAAGGCCAAGGGTCGAGTCACCGATGAGCTGCTGGCCACTGCGCCGCCCCTGTCGGATGCGGAGCGGGTAACTATCGCCGACGCCGACGTGCTGATGGCCCTTGACTTGCCCGAGGGGATCAGAGAGTGGGCCACCCGGCTGCGCTGGGTGCAGGCCATCGGGGCGGGCATCGGTCAATTGGAACCGACCGAGTTGAAGGCCAAAGGCATCGCGTTGACCAACGCCGCCGGGGTGGCCTCGGCCCCTATTGCCGAATTCGCCGTGGGCCGGTTGCTGGAGGTGTGGAAGGACATCCGGTTATTGGAGCGCCAGCAGAAGGACCACCACTGGCAGATGCACCAGGGGCTGTTGGTGAAGGGAAAGACCATCGGCATCGTCGGGTTGGGGGCCATAGGCCGGGATGTGGCCCGCCGGGCCAAGGCCTTCGAAACCACCGTGCTGGGCAATCGCCGCTCGGCGCAACCCGGCGACACTGATCCCGACGTCGATGAGCTGTACGGCCTCGACGGGCTCGATGAGATGCTGGCCCGCTGCGACGCGGTGGTGCTGAGTGCTCCGCAGACCCCCGAGACCATTGACTTGTTCGACGCCGAGCGCTTTAGGCGGCTCAAGCCGGGCACGGTGGTGGTGAACGTGGGCCGGGGGTCGATCATCGACGAGGACGCGCTGGTAGCCGCGCTGGAGTCGGGCCAAGTGGGCGCCGCGGTGCTAGACGTGACCCGAGAAGAGCCGCTGCCCGCCGACAGCCCGCTGTGGGATGCGCCCAACATGTACCTGTCGCCCCACTGCTCCACCGCCCGAGAGGGTTACAACGAAGCGCTGATGGAGCTGTTCTGCGACAATCTGGAACGCTTTTTGGCCAACGAGCCGCTTCGCAACGTGGTAGACCCCGACCGGGGATACTGAGAACAGGGAGAAAATGATGCCTTCAGATGCCTACAACGCCGCTGTTACTGCTCTAAGGCAGCAGATGCAAGATGCCGCTGCTGGTCCGCCGGCTGACTTGGCCACGACCCGGGCCGGTTTTGAGGCGGCCTACAGTTCAATGCCCGTCCCCGACGGGGTGAGCTTCACTCCGGTGGACGCCGGCGGGGTTCCCGCCGAGTGGGTGACGCCCCCCGAGGTTGATGGGAACCGGACCATCATCTACCTGCACGGCGGCGGCTATGTGGTGGGCAACCTGAACACCCATCGCCACGTGGTCAGTCGCATGGCGGTCGGGGCCAAGGCCCGGCTGTTGAACGTGGACTATCGACTCGCACCGGAGAATCCCTTCCCTGCTGCCTTGGACGATGCCATGGCCGCGTGGCAATGGCACTTGGACAACGGGGGAGAGGCGGCCCACACCGCCATCAGCGGCGATTCCGCCGGTGGGGGACTGACCATCGCACTGTGCATGAAGCTGCGCGACGAGGGTATGGAACAGCCCGCCTGCGCGGCCCCCATCTCGCCGTGGACTGACTTGACGTTCTCCGGCGATTCCATGATCGAGCGGGCCGACCGCGACCCCATGCTCGCCGGTGCCGACTCCCTGCATGGGATGGTCATGGCCTACGCGCAAAGCGTTGACGCCACCAATCCATACGTCTCACCGGTGTTCGGCACCTTCGACAACCTGGCTCCCATGATGATCCAGGTGGGCACCGAGGAGGTGCTCTACGACGACAGCACCCGAGTGGTCAAGGGCATCGAGAACGCCAACGGCGCCGTGGAGTTCCGTCCCTGGCAAGACATGATGCACGTCTGGCACCTCTTGGCAAGCGTGGCCCCCGAAGCCGAAGAGGGCATCGCTGAATTGGCTGCCTACATCGCGGAGAAGACTTAGTTAGCCGCCAAGCGCGCCCCGAGGGTGCGGAGCTGTTGGGTTCCGGCGCCCAGGCTGCACTCGATGTGCTTGTTCCACAGGGTGTAGCGATGGAGGGGGTAGTCGATGCTCACTCCCATGCCACCGTGGACGTGCTGGGTGGCGTGGGCCACGTCGTGGGCCCAGTGTGAGGCGTACCACTTGGCGATGGGCAGCCGGAGCGAAGCGTCGTTGCCCTCGGTCAAGTCGTAGAGCACGGCGTTGGTACACAGCCGCACGGCCTCCACATGCATGAACTGGTCGGCAAGGCGCTGGGTGACGGCCTGGAAGGTGGCCACCGGACGGCCGAACTGCTCACGTTCTGAGGTGTATTCGGCGGCCAGGCGCAGTGCCCGGTCAACCACGCCAATCTGGGTGGCGCACAGCAGGGCCACCGCGCGATCGGCCAGCCACGCCACTGCTGCCCCGTCGGCCGGGCCCAAAGGCTCGCACGGTACCCCGTAGAAGCTCACCTGATGCACGGGCTGGAGCCGGGTGGACATCCCTGCCTCCATGGCCACTGCCGGGTCGGACAGGTCGGCCAGAAACAGCCCCGTGCCGCTGATGATTCCGTTGTCGGAGCCGTCGTCGAGCCCGGCCACCACCACCATCTTGGAAGATTCAGCAGCGAACTCAACCACCTCTTTGGCGCCCACCAGCTTGCCGTCAACCACCCGGGCCGATGGGTTCGTGATGTCGTCGTTCAGGTACTCCTGAAGGCCGAGGGTCAACAGGTTGGACCCGTCGGCGCACCCGGGCAGCTCTCGCCGGCGCTGCTCGTCGGAGCCGAAGGCGTCTACCGCGAGCGCGGCCAGCATCCCGCTCCACAACGGAAGCGGGGCCACATGGCGCCCCTGGGCTTCAAGCACCTGGCCGACGGCAATCAGGTCCAGACCGCCGCCTCCCACGTCCTCGCCCAGACCTATGCCCACCAGCCCCGCCGCGGCCAGCTCGCCGCAGAGGTCCCGGTCGAACCACTCTTCGGCGGCTTCGATCTCCATGAGCCGCTCCATGTCGAGCCGGTCTCCCATGATCCGGTTGGCCAGTTCAGATACGGCTTGCTGCTCTTCGCTCAGGGTGAAATCCATCGCCTTGCCTCCTGCCTTCTACTTGCCGCTGCTACTTGCGGCGCTTCTCGCGGGGCAGGCCGAGACCGGCCATGCCGATGATGTCCCGCTGAATCTCGTTGGTGCCGCCACCGAAGGTCAGCACCCAGCAGCCCCGGTACGACTCCTCCATCCGATGGGAGAAATCAGCGTGGGGTGAGCCCTTTTTGAGGTGACCGGTAGCCCCCACCACCTCGGTCAACCCGGAGTAGATGAGGTGCATCGATTCCGAGCCCCACACCTTGATGGTGGATGCCAGAGCCGGGTTCACGTTGTTGCCCACCGTGGACTCGTAGGCCACCTTCCAGTTCAACAGGTCCAAGAACTCCACCCGGGCCCGGCACTCGGCCAGCTTGACCTGCACCCACTCCTGGTCGATCACCCGGCGGCCGTCGGGCAGCTTGGCCTCCTTGGCCCAATCCACCGCTTGGTCGACCAGGTTGGCGATGCCCCCGGAAGCACAAAGCGACACCCGCTCATGGTTGAGCTGGTTGGTGATGAGGCCCCAGCCCCCGTTCACCTCGCCCACCCGCAGCCAGTCGGGCACCCGAACGTTGTCGTAGAAGGTGGCGGTGGTGTGGCTGTTGCCCATGGTGACGAACGGCTGGATGTCGAAGCCGGGGTCGTCAGTGGGCGCCAAGAACATGGTGATGCCCTTGTGGGCAGGAGCGTCGGGGTCGGTCCGAGCGGCCAGCCAGACGTAGTCGGCGTCGTAGGCCAGGCTGGTGAACATCTTCTGGCCGTTGATGATCCACTCATCGCCGTCGCGCACTGCCCGGGTCTTCAGCGCGGCCAGGTCGGTGCCCGCAGTGGGCTCGGAATAGCCGATGGAAAAGTGCATCTCGCCGGCCAGGATCTTCTTCAAGAAGAAGTCTTTCTGGCGGTCGGTGCCGTAGTCCCGAATAGTCGGGCCCACGGTGTTGATGGTGAGGAACGGCACCGGAACCTGGGCGGCCCAGGACTCGTTGAAGAAGATGTACTGCTCGATGGGGGTGAAGCCCTTGCCTCCGTACTCCACCGGCCAGCCCACGCCCAGCCAGCCGTCGCTGCCGATCTGGCGGATCAGCGCCTTGTAGTCCTCGTTGGCCTCGGTCTCGGTGTGGCGGATCTTCTCGCGCACCTCGTCGGTCATCAGATTGGAGAAATACGTCCGCAGCTCCTGCTGGAGCTCAAGCTGGTCATCGGTCAATTCGACGCGCATGGCCCAAGTCTGGCAGCCCCAGACAGAGTGCGGCCATACAAGACAGGTAGCCTCACATTGATGCTGGTGGTGGGACTCACTGGGGGAATCGGGGCGGGCAAGTCCACTGCGGCGGCCTGTTTCGCCGAGCTGGGAGCAGCGGTGATCGACGTGGATGCCATTGGCCGGCAGGTGCTGGCTCCCGGGGGGCGGGCCGAACAGGGGGTGATCGACGCCTTTGGCCCTGAAATCACAGACGACCGCGGACACATCGACCGGGCCAAGGTGGCTGCCGAGGTGTTCGGTCGCCCCGACCGGCTCGCCGCCCTGGAGGCGGTCAGCCACCCGGCCATCAATGCCGAGTTGGATGGGCAGCTCCACGCATTGGCCGCCAGGGGAGAAGCCCAGATGGTGGTGCTCGATATGGCGGTGCTGACCGAAAGCCGTCTCGGCCAGTTGGAGTCGGGGCGGGGCTACACCAAGGTGGTAGTGGTCGAGGCCCCGGAAGCAGTGCGCTTGTCCCGGTTGATCGAGCGGGGCCTCACCGAAGAGCAGGCCCGCGCTCGCATGACCAGCCAGGCCACCGACGCCCAGCGCCGGGCAATTGCCGATCATGTGATCGTGAACGACGGCACCCCGGAAGAGTTGGCCTCGGGCGTCGATCGAGTATGGGCTGAGCTGACCGGGAGCTAGCCAGCCAGCATTGGCGTGCTATGAGCGGGGGACCGCTTCCCAGGGTTGGCCCTTGTAGGGGTCGGGCTCCTTGGGCAGGCCCAGCACCCGCTCGCCGATGATGTTGCGCTGCACCTCGTTGGTGCCCCCGGCGATGCCCATTCCCGGCGAGCTGATCACTGCGTCGGCCCATTGGCCCCCGTCGCCGTCCTCAGCCTCCCACGCCTGGCCCGACGGTCCGGCCAACTCGATGGCCACGTCGGCCGCTTGACGGCTCAAAATGGCCGCGTTCAGCTTGGCAATTGACCCCTCAGGTCCCGGAGCTCGCCCCGACTCGGCCGCTTGGCGGATCCGCATGCCGATGAACGACTGGATGCGCTCGCGGATGTAGAGGTCGGCCAGCGCTTCACGGGCTACTGGATCGCCGGCCCGACCCCGTTGCTGGGCCTCACGTATGAGTTGCTTGCTGCCCTTCCGCCCGGCCATGGCCCCGGTTCCTCCGGCCCCGATCGCCACCCGCTCGTACATGAGCATGGCCACGGCCACGTTCCAGCCCTCGCCTTCGCCTCCCACCAGGCAGTCATGGCCCACGCTCACGTCGGTGAGATAGACCTCGTTGAAATGAGAGCTCCCGTTGATCTGGCGCAATGGCCTGATGTCCACCCCGGGAAGCGAGAGGTCCACGATGAACATGGACAGCCCCCGGTGCTTGGGCTGGGTTGGGTCGGTGCGGGCCACGCACAGGCCGTAGTCGCAGTACTGGGCGCCCGAGGTCCATACCTTCTGGCCGTTCAGCACCCACTCGTCCCCATCGCGCACCGCCCGGGTGGCCAGGGAGGCCACGTCGGAGCCGGCACCGGGCTCGGAGAACATCTGGCACCAGATCTCATCGCACCGGATGATGGCGGCCTGATGTCGGGTCCGCTGCTCGGGGGTGCCGAAGTCATTCATTACCGGCAGGCACATCCCATGGGAGATGGCCGCGGGCACCAGCGGAGCCTGGTATTGGGAAAGCTCCTGGTTGAACACCTCCACATAACTCTTGTCCAGGCTCAGCCCGCCGTATTCCTCCGGGTAGGTGATGCCCCCCAGCCCAGCGTCGGCGAGCGCACCGTGGAACCGGCGGCATTCCGCCACCAAGGACTCTTCATTCCATTCCACGGGTGGCTCGTTACGGGGAACGGCGTTGTCGGCAAGGAACTCCTTGGTCCGCTCCCGGAACTCATCGAGGGTGAGAGTCATAGCGAGAGCCTACGACGCAAGACACTGATGTTTGCTAGGCCACCGGACGAACAGCCTCGGCTGGGTCCATGCGCGATGCCCGCCATGAGGGGTACATGCCGGCCACTAGGCCCACTCCCAGCGTGACTCCCAGCCCGATGCCGATGAACGACAACTCCACAATCATCGGCCAGTCCAGCACCTGAGTGGCCACGGCCACTACAGCAATCCCGAGCCCAATGCCGGCTAGACCGCCGAGCAGGGTCAACAGCATCGACTCGATGAGAAACTGCACCGCGATGTGGACCTTTCGGGCGCCGAGCGCCCGTCGCACTCCGATCTCGCCCCGCCGCTCGAGCACGGAGATCAGCATGATGTTGCCCACCCCGATGGCGCCCACCACGATGATCACCACCACCAGCAGGCTGAGTAGCGACTCGAAGTTCTCGCTGATGATCTCCCGGGCCTCCAAATCCAGCGAAGACACCGCCACCTCGCCGGGGGCCTCGGGGTTGGCCTGGCGGGGGAGCAGTTCCCGTACCTGTTCGATCACGTCCAGGTTTGCTTGGACCCAGATGCGCTCGGGATTGTCGTCAGCGTCGTAGAGTTCCTCGGCGACCGGGAATCCGATGAGCGCGGCCCGATTCAAGGTCAGCCCCTGGCTGATCGTGAACGGGTCCAGCACGCCGATCACCGCGAATTCGTGTCCGGAGACATGCACAGTGGGGTTGGCGTACAGCTCGTCGAACCCCAGAACCTCCGCGGTGTCGGAGCCGAGAACCACCGTGGGCACGTGCAAGGTGGCCGCATCATGGAACCGGCCATGTGCCACCCCGCCCCGCAGCGGGATGAGCAAGTCCAAGTCGTCCTCGTTTACGGCGAACATCCGGATGCCCCCGGTCTCGACCGAGGGGATGAAGTCGGTCTTGCGGACGGTGGCCGGCACCCGGCGTATGGAGGCAACCACATCCACCAGGTCTCGCATGTGGGTGTCGATGGCTGCGGCTGCACCGGGCAGGAGCTCGGGATCGTCGGCGAAAGAGGTGCCAGGGGTCAGCTCGAGAACGTCGATGCCCTGTTCCAACAGCTCCCGCTGGGCGTCTTCTTCACCGGAATTGATGATTCCCACCAGGGCCACCAGCGCAGCCACGCCGATGGCGATGCCGATTGCGGCCATGGCGGTGCGGCCTTTGCGGGTCCGCAGCCCCAGCGTGCCCAGCGAGACGGCGTCGCGGAATCGCAGCTTGCTGCGAGCCATCTCAAGCCTCCGCCGAGTCGTGGCTGATGAGGCCGTCGAGGATGGAGACCGACCGGGGCATTCTGGCGGCCAGGTCTCGGTCGTGGGTGATGATCACGATGGTGGACCCCGCCCGGTTGAGCTCCAAGAAGAGCTCGATGATCTCCTCGGTGGTCTGGGAGTCGAGGTTGCCGGTGGGCTCGTCGGCCAGCACGATCGCCGGGTCGCCCAGCAAGGCCCGAGCGATGGCCACCCGCTGACGCTCTCCTCCAGAGAGCTTCCCCGGCCGGTGGTCCATCCGGTGGCCCAGGCCGACCCGGGTCAGCACTTCGCGGGCCATCTGCCGCCGCCACCGGAGGCTGATTCCCTGGTAGAGGGAGCCGGTGGCCACGTTGTCCAGCGCCGACAACCCTTCCAGCAGGTGGAACTGCTGGAAGACGAACCCGATGTGCCGTCCCCGGACCTCGGCCACTGCGCCATCCCGAATCCGTGAGAGAGGTTGGCCGTTCACCACCACTTCGCCCGAACTGGGACGGTCCAGAGCCCCCATGATGTTCAACATGGTGCTCTTGCCTGAACCGGAGGGACCGACCACCGCCACCAACTCGCCCGCTCGAACAGTGAGGTCAACACCGTCTAAGGCCCTTACCGGAGGCGAGCCTGGGTAATGCTTGACCACTTGGTGCAGTTCCAGCACCTTGCGGGGCTCGGTCACCATCGCAATGCTCTTCGAGAGCGTCCCAGTCTTGGTACTGCTGGGGGTCGCGCCACTAGGGGATGCGTACCAAGTCGCCCACTTCGAGGTCGCCGCCGGTGATCTCGACGAAGGCGTCGACAAACGTCCCCACCTCTACCGAGACCAATGTCGTCGATCCGTCGCGGACCACTTCCACTGAGAAGCCTCCATCCACGGTGGCAATGAGCGCTGAGGCGGGAACCACGAGGGCATTGGGCGTTACTTGTTCGGTGATGGTCCACGTCACGGGTGCGGCATCGAAGCGGGAGGAGGCCTCATCGTCCAGCAACAGGATGATGACCTCGATGGTGGGATCGCTGGCCGCACCGGTCTGCGGGTTGGTCAGTCGGGTAGCCACCCGGGCCACTTCCGACACCACCCCAGGAGTGATTCGGCCATCAGGCAGTTCCACTTCCACCCGGTCCAAGCGGTTCACAATCTCGGCGTCACCGGGGTCGATATTGCTCACGATCTGCTGGTGTTGGCCCGTGGTGGTGAACGCCGCTGCTTGGGCTGCCACTGGCTGGCCCACGATGGCGTTTACCGACGAGATTCTGAAGGACTCCTCGATGAACACTATGAAGCCCATGGCGATCTCGCCGGTCTCCTCCACCCCCAAGCGGTTCTGCCATTCCTCCACAACATTCTCGGTGGCAATGGTGAAGTTCTCGTCGACGGTGATGTTGTCGGCGCCGGGTATGCCCATGTCGACCAGGGCTTGTTCGAGCTGTTGCACGTCGGGCCCGTCTTCCATGAATCGCGTGTAGGGGCGATACATGGGACGCTCGCCCCTCAACAGCACCACCGGATAGCTGTTGACCTCGAAGAGGGTGTCGCCGACATCAAGAATGTCGCCCTCTTCTGGGAGGCGCCCGGTGACAATCCCTGAGGTATTGGTGTACAGCGGCTCGGGATCGCCGAAGCCCAGGGTGCCGGGGAACTCCTCGGTTTCGACGAGGTCGCGCCGTACCACCTCCGCGGTGTTCAGCTCCTCGGTTTCGCGGAGGATCTCCTCGCTGACCGATGGGGCGGGGGACGCCGTTTCTGTCGCAGCCTCCGGCTCCGGAGTCTGCGTGCTGGTGCTGGTTTCGGTGGCTTGCACGGCCGTCTGAGTGGGCGGATCGGGTTCTGCGGAGGGTGTCTGCGCAGCGGCTTGGTTGGGCTCCCCCCCGCCGAAGACCGGCAGGCACACTCTCAACGCGGCCTGGATCTCCGGGGCGAGGCCGGCGGTGCCGCCGTCGCCCTGTCCGGGGAAGCCGGTGTTGGGGTACTGGCCGAAGTCGGGGTCGGGGAATTCGTCCAATCCCTGATCGCGCATGCACTGGGAGAACGCCACTGCGTTCTCCTCCTGCTCCACCTGCTGCACGTTGGTGTCCTGCTGGGGCGCGAGAGCGATCAATTCGCTGAAAACGCTGGCGCAAGTTTGGAGGGCTGGGGCCAAACCGGGCTGGGTGAAGCTCACTCCGGCCTCCTGCATGGCTCTGAGGAACGAAGCCTGGTCCACGATCTGCGAGCTATCGATGTCGGGGAAATCCGGGAATCCCTCGTCGCGGATGCAGCGGGAGAAGTCCACGAAGGCCTCGTCGCGCATCCGCAGGAGCTCTTCTTCGGATGGTCCCTCCTCGGTGTCGGCTTGGGCAGGAACCAGCGTTTCGTAGATGTCTTCTTGTTCCGATTCTTCTGGAACCGGCTCAGGGATTGGCACCGCTGGGAGGTTGGCGATGTTCTCCAGTGCATCGAACAGGCCATCGGGGAGGACTTCGCTCAAGTCGGTGGTGACGACGCTGTTGGAGTCGCTGTCTGGTGCGGTCCCACAGGCGCCCCCCGTCAGGGCCAGCGCCATGAGGGTTCCGACAACCCATCGGATGCGGTTGGTGTTCTTCATGACTCTTCCAATCCAAATAGTCTGCGGGCGTTGTCTCCCGCTACCGCGGCCTTGTCGTCGTCTGGCAGATCAGATTCAAGAAGCTGCCCCAGGATGTGGCTGATGCGTTGGCCCAGAGGCCAGGAGTACAGGTCGGTTCCATAGACATAGCGGTGGGCGCCGTGCTGGCGCACATGGTTGGCGATGAAGTCGAAATTGTACGAAAGGCTGCAATCGAACACCAGATTGGGATAGGTGGCGGCCAGGTGGCCGCAGTGCTTGGTGCCTTCATGGGTGGAGTACCCGTCGAGTACCAGCATGGTGAGATCAGGGTGGCGGGAGGCGAGTTGCCCGACCTTCCACAACGACTCCTCCGCAGTCTCGTCCAGCGCGTGGATCACCGGCAGCAGTCCTAATTCGCCCATCGCCCCGACATAGGTGTTTACCCAGTGATTGTCGATGCTCACCCCTTGGAAACGGGTGTGAAAGCTCATGCCCACCAAGCCCAGCGGCCCGGCAGCCCGCTCCAGTTCGCCCAGGCTGACCTCGCCGTCGCGCGGCTCCACGATGCCGATGGCCACCGGGAAGCGGTCGGGGGTGGCGTCTCGGTAGGCAGCGATTTTGTCATTCTCGGCCTGGGTGTCGGCATGGCCGTTGGGTCGCAGATACCCGTGGCCGGGAATTACCGCGGCCTGCTCGATTCCGCCGCTGTCCATGATCTCGATGCGCTTGGCCAGTTCCAGGGCAGCGTAGGCCTCGGGGTCAGGGGCCTCCTCAGGCGGTAGACCCAGCGCCCCCGAAGCATCGCCCACGTGGTGGTGGACGTCGAAGACAGATATGCCCGACGAGGCGCCCATCGCTATCTCCGTTTGAACTCCGGCTTTCGCTTCTGGCTGAACGCCAGCGGCCCCTCTTTGGCGTCATCGCTCTGGAACACTTTCCAGCCGTATTCGAATTCGTGGGCTAGGGCCTCTTCCTCGGTCATTCCGTCGGTCTCGTGCAGCGTGCGCAGAATGGCCTCCACAGCCAGCGGGCCGTTCTCGCAGATCACCTCAGCGATTTCCTTGGCCTTGTCCAGAGCCTGTCCGTCGGGTACCACATGGCCGATGAGGCCGATGTCCTTGGCCTCGGCGGCGGTGATGTGCTTGCCGGTGAGCAGGATCTCTGCCGCGACGGTGTAGGGGATTTGGCGGCGCAGCCGCACTGCGGAGCCGCCCATGGGGTAGAGCGACCACCGGGCCTCCGACACTCCGAACCGGGCGCTCTCTCCGGCCACCCGGATATCCATGGCTTGGAGGATCTCGGTACCCCCCGCGATGGCCACCCCCTCGACCGCGGCGATGATCGGCTTGGTGGGCCGGTAGCTGCGCAGCAGCGCCTTCCAGTGGAGTTCGGGGTCGGCGGCCTGACGGGCGGCCACGTCGATCTCGGGGTCGGCGTTGCCGGCGTCGCCGCTCATGGCCTTCAAATCGGCGCCCGAGCTGAAGTTGCCTCCTGCGCCAGTCACGATGATGCAGCGGATGTCGTCGTTGTCGGAGGCCTCTTCGTAGGCGTCTAACATCCGCACCATCATCGCTCCCGATAGGGCGTTGTACCGTTCGGGGCGGTTCATGGTGATGATGATTAGATGGCCGTCTCGTTCCACGATGGCGTCGGGCACCGGCTGATCTCCTTTGTTCGAGGCTGCAATATCCGGCAGCCCCCGAAAACTAGTGGGCCGGTGGCAAATGGGGCGAAACGGGTAGCCCTTTACTGGTCCAGTTCCTGGAGGTCCTCAATGGGTGGGCAGGCGCAGAAAACGTTCTTATCGCCGTGTGCCCCGTCGATCCGGCCGACAGGGGGCCAATACTTGCGGTCGCGGAACTCGGGTAGGCCGAAGACGGCCTGCTCTCGGGAATAGGGGCGGTCCCAGTTGCCGTATGTGATGGCGTCGGCGGTATGGGGGGCGCGGCGCAGCGGGCTGTCCTCGATGGCGATCAGCCCGTCGGCCACCTGGTCGATCTCGGCTCGAATGGCGGCCATGGCGGCCACAAAGCGGTCGAGTTCAGCTTTGGACTCCGACTCCGTGGGCTCGACCATCAGCGTCCCCGCCACCGGGAACGACACAGTGGGGGCGTGGAAACCGAAGTCGATGAGCCGCTTGGCCACGTCGTCCACGGTGACTCCGGTCTGGTTGTGAAGGGGACGCAGATCGATGATGCACTCGTGGGCCACTAGGCCGTTCTCGCCGGTATAGAGAACCGGGAACATGCCGTCGAGGTGTTTGGCCAGGTAATTGGCGCTTAACAGCGCCACGCCGGTGGCGTCGGTCAGCCCCTCGCCGCCCATGGCAGTGATGTAGGCCCAAGAGATGGGCAAGATGCCGGCCGAGCCCCAAGGAGCGGCCGAAACCGCCCCCACCCCCGTGGACGGGCCGGCTTCGGCCACCACCGGGTGGTTGGGCAGGTGCGGGGCCAGATGGGGGCCGACCGCCACCGGGCCCACCCCGGGTCCGCCGCCGCCGTGGGGAATGCAAAACGTCTTGTGGAGATTCAGGTGGGACACATCGGCGCCGAACTGGCCGGGTTGGGCCACCCCCACCAGGGCGTTGAGGTTGGCCCCGTCCAAGTAAACCTGTCCGCCGTAGGCATGGATCAGGTCGCACACTTCGGTCACCGTGGCCTCGTACACCCCGTGGGTAGACGGATAGGTGATCATGAGGGCGCTGAGCCGGTCGTCGTGCTCCACCACCTTGGCCTTCAGATCGTCCATGTCCACGTTTCCGTCGTCGTCGCAGGCCACGACCACCACTCGCATGCCGGCCATGACCGCGCTGGCCGCGTTGGTGCCATGTGCGGAGGCAGGGATAAGGCACACATCCCGCTGGGTCTCGCCTCGGGCGGCGTGGTAGCCCCGAATGGCGAGCAGGCCGGCCAACTCGCCCTGGGAGCCGGCGTTGGGTTGGAGCGACACCGCGGCATAGCCGGTGATGGTCACCAGCATCTGCTCCAACTCGTCGATCAGCGCCCGGTACCCCTCGGTCTGATCAGAGGGGGCAAAAGGATGCATGGCGGCGAACTCGGGCCAGCTCACCGGTTCCATCTGGGTGGTGGCGTTGAGCTTCATGGTGCACGACCCCAGCGGGATCATGGTGCGGTCCAGGGCCAGGTCCTTGGAGGCCAAGTGGCGCAGATAGCGCAGCATCTCGGTCTCGCTGTGATAGCGGTGGAACGTCGGGTGGGTCAGGTACTCGCTGGTGCGGATGCTGTCGGCAGCCAGGGCGTCGGGGGTCGTCGCGTCAAGGTCGTCGATGTCCTGGGGATCGGCGGCAATCCCAAAGGCCCGCCACAAAGAGATCACTGTGCCCCGGGTGGTGGTCTCGTCCAATGAGAACGCCACGGTGTCGTCGTCAACCGGGCGCAGGTTGAGCCCCTCGGCCAATGCCGCGGCCACGATCTCTGGGGCTTGGCCCGGCACTCGGACGGTGACGGTGTCAAAGAAGTGCTCGGCGGCCAACTCAAAGCCGCCCTGACGGAGCCCGGCGGCGGCAATGGCGGTCAGGCGGTGGACCCGCTGCGCGATGCGGGCCAGCCCTTCGGGGCCGTGGTACACGGCGTACATGGCGGCCATCACCGCCAACAGCACCTGCGCGGTGCAGATGTTGCTGGTGGCCCGCTCCCGGCGTATGTGCTGTTCCCGGGTTTGGAGGGTGAGCCGGTAGGCCACCGCGCCGGCGTTGTCGATCGACACCCCGGCCAGCCGGCCGGGCAGCGACCGCATGGCCGACTCTGGCACGGCGATGAACCCGGCGTGAGGGCCGCCGAAACCGAGGGGGACCCCGAAGCGCTGCGACGATCCCACCACCGCATCGGCGCCCAGCTCGCCGGGCGGGGTCAACAGGCAGAGCGCCAGCAGATCGGTGGCCACTGCCACCAGCGCGTTGACGTTGTGGGCGGCGGCGACGATCCCGCTCAGGTCGCCGATGCGCCCCGAACTGCCGGGGTGCGACACCAGTACTCCGAACGCCCCATCGGCGAGCTCTTCGATGTTGGCCTGCTCCAGGTCGGCGATCACCACCTCGATGCCCAGCGGTTCGGCGCGGGTGACCACCACGTCGATGGTTTGGGGATGGGTGTCGGCGTCGACGATGAACCGGTCGTCAGGGGCCTTGCGGTTGAGCCGCCGCAGCAGCGTCATGGCCTCGGCCGCCGCGGTGCCCTCATCGAGAAGCGAGGCATTGGCCATGCCCATGGCGCACAAGTCGGTGACCATGGTCTGGAAGTTGATCAGCGCCTCCAGACGGCCTTGGGAGATCTCCGGCTGATACGGCGTGTATGCGGTGTACCAGGCGGGGTTCTCCAGCACGTTGCGGCGTATCACCGGCGGGGTGATGGTGTCGTAATAGCCCATGCCGATCAGCGAGGTGACCACCCTGTTGCGGTCGGCCAGCTCCCGCAGCGCCTCAGTGGTGGCCGCCTCGGTCATGGAGGGCGGCAGCTCCAGGGGGGTGTTTGAGCGGATGTTGGATGGAACTGCGGCGTCCACCAACCCTTGCAGGCTGTCGAAACCGATCTCGGCCAGCATGGTGGCCTGATCCTCGGGACCAGGGCCGATGTGGCGGGCCTGGAACTCGTCGGGGTTCTCCAGATCTTTCAGGCTGTTGGGGGGAGTGGTTACTGAGCGCGCGGTCGGCAATGACACGGTGGTCTAGCTTACCGGCGCTTTCGCCGCTCTCGCCGTCTACGGGGCGCCCGCGGCCCCGTCGGCCATCCCGTAGCGGTGGAACGGCCCGAAGAAGCCGTGCTCATACAGCCCGTAGCCCACATTGCCCTCGTAGGTGTAGCGGCCCACATGGTCGACCACGCCGTACTGTCCGATGGGCTTGACCTCGGTGTCGACATCCAGCACCTTGCCCTGCACCACCAAGCCGGGACCCTGGTACATGCCGTGCCGCCAGTCGGCGTCCATGCCGTATCCGGTTCCCACGGAGACGAAGTTCACCAAGAGGGGCTGGCAATCGATCTCGATCCCGGCCTCGGGGAAGGAGATGGTGGAGTGGGTCAGCACCCGAGTTCCCGACTCGAAGGTGTGGTCGTGCTCGGATCGGCCCAGATCTTCATCGGGGCGGCCGTCGACCCACACCCGCTTGCCCTCGACCAACCGCCGGGTGCCGTCGTCGGCCTCGTTGTTCATGTACAAGATGGCATGATCGTCGAACATCATGGGGAAGTAGTTCCACATCCCGGACATGACGTTGACACCCTGGCGGATGCCGTCACCTTCGGGCTCGCCCACCGGGCGGATACCCCAGGAGCGGTCTCGGGCGCCGCCCCATCGGTCGGGAGTGACCGCGAAGTCCTCGCCGCCTACCGACAGAGCTCCCTCCCACCGGCCGAGCTGGGCGAAGCGCTGGGTGTTGAACACAACCCGGCCCTCGCTGCGGATGTACTGGTTGGGCTCCTCCATAGCCCGGATGGACGCATCCCAGGTCACGTCCATGGCGATGGAGTGCTCGTTGGGCTCCACGATGAAGCGCACCTTCTTGAGAGGCTCGATGACCTCGATGCGCATGGGGCCGACCGACATATCCATCCGATCGGTGAGTGGCCGGGAACCCCTCACCACATGATGCTTGTCGCCCCGGCGGACGCAGCAGAAGGCGTCCTGGACACCCAGATTCGGGTACTGGCCCATGCCGAAGATGGCGAACAGTTCGTCGCTGGAGCCGTGCAGGCAGAAGTAGTTGCGATCGTAGAAATTCCGGTCGGTTGTGCCTGCGTGGCGGATCCAGTCGGGGGACTGGTGGACCGGGAACTCGTCCCATGAGGAGATGGCCATTGTTGTCCTTTCAGTAACCGTTGCGCGGTGGCCTACCTTATGTCCTCGTAGCAATGGCAATAGAAAGCAGATGATCATGAGCAACACGATGGAGGGCAAGGTGGCTTTGGTGACCGGAGGTGCCAGCGGGATCGGCCAAGCGGCCGCGGTGCTGTTCGCCCGGAGAGGGGCGAGCGTCGTGGTGGCCGACCGGAATACGGAGGGCGGCGCTGAGACGGTGGCCCTGATCGAGGCCGAGGGAAGCCAAGGCCAGTTCTTCGAGACGGACGTGACCGACGAAGACCAAGTAGCCGCCCTTGTGGCTTCTGCGGTATCGGCGTTTGGCCAGCTCGACTACGCCTTCAACAACGCGGGCATCACCCACCCTTCCCGGCTGTTCCACGAACTCACGCTGGACCAGTGGGACGAGATGATCGCGGTCAACTTGACCTCGGTGTTCTTGTGCATGAAGCACGAGATCATCCAGATGCTGGCCCAAGGCGGCGGAGCCATTGTGAACACCGCGTCGGGCGCGGCCATCATTCCTGCGCCCGGCCAGCCCCACTACACCGCAGCCAAGCGTGGAGTGCTAGGGCTGACCACCTACGCCGCCGACGAGCTCAACAACAAGGGCATCCGGGTCAACGCCATTTGCCCGGGGATGATCGACACTCCGATGGTGGCGTCGTGGCGGGAGTCGAGTCCGGAGATGGCCGAAGCGGTGGTCCAGATGATGCCCGGCGGACGCTTGGGGCTGCCCGTGGAGGTGGCCGAGGCTGCGGTATGGCTGTGCAGCGACGAAGCGCGCTGGGTGTCGGGCGACACCATGGTGGTCGACGGCGGGATGCTCAACCGATAGCAGCCAGTGCGTATGCTGCGACCATGACGAGGACGCAAGTGGCCGCGGTGGAGGGGTTGTTCACGCTCGACTCCGATGAGCCCCGGCTGATCGGGGGGCGGGCTCGCAGCCGCGGTTCCTATTTCTTTCCCAAAGCTCTGGCCGGCTCCGACCCGGCGTGTTTGGGCGATGAGATCGACGAGGTGTCGCTTAGCCGCACCGGGCGGCTGTGGTCGTTCACGACTGGTGAGTACGCCCCGCCTGCGCCCTACGTGATTCCCGGCGACGAGTTCGAGCCCTACGTGGTTGCTGCGGTGCGGCTGGCCGAGGAGAACCTGGTGGTGCTGGGCCAGGTGGTGGAAGGCGTGTCGGTGGAGGATCTCTCGGTGGGCATGGAGATGGAGTTGGTGATCGATGTGCTGTATTCCGACGAGGAGCATGACTACCTGGTGTGGAAGTGGTCGCCGATGGGGATGAGCGAGAACGGAGAAGACTGATGGACGAGATCGGTCAGAAGGGAAGCGGGTGAGGTAGCAAATGGACGAGATCGCCATCTTGGGTGTGGGGATGCACCCGTGGGGTAAATGGGGCCGAAACTTTGTGGAGTACGGGGAACAGGCGGCCCGCGACGCGCTGGCCGACGCCGAAGTGGGCTGGGAAGAGATCCAGTTCGTATCGGGGGCCAACAGCGTGCGCTGCGGCTATCCCGGCTACGTGTCGGCGTCTACCTTTGCCAACGCTCTGGGGTTCACCGGCTGCCAGTTGGCCAGTTCGTATGCAGCGTGCGCCTCGGGGGCTACTGCGCTGAGCATCGCCCGGGCCCAGATCCTGTCCGGTGTGTGCGACGTGGCCTTAGTGGTGGGAGCCGAGTCCACCCCCAAGGGATTCTTCGCTCCCAACGCCGGGGAACGCCACGAAGACCCCGACTGGCTCCGGTTCCATTTGGTGGGAGCCACCAACCCCACATATTTCGCCCTCTACGCCCGGCGGCGTATGGAGCTGTACGGAGACACCTCCGAGGACTTCGCTGCGGTGAAGGTCAAGAACTCCCGCCACGGCGTGTTCAACCCCAATGCCCGCTACACCAAGGAATACGACGTTGACGACATCGCCAACTCGCCAATGGTGGCCGACCCGTTGCGCCTGTTGGAGATCTGCGCCACCTCCGACGGCGGGGCCGCCCTGGTGGTGTCGAGCCTGGAATGGGCGGCCAGCCGGGGGGTGGACAACCCAGTAAGGGTCTCGGGCATCTCCACGGTGAGCCCCACCTACCCCAACAGTGTGATCGAACTGCCCTATCTGGCGTCGGACTCGTGGGCCGCGGTTGGCGACGAGACCATGACCTTCAAGGACAACATCGCGGCCCGGGCCTATGAGGAGGCCTCGGTGTCGCCCGAAGATCTGGACTTCGCCGAGGTGTACGACCTGTCGTCGGCCTACGAGCTCGACTGGTACGAGCACATCGGGCTGTGCGAGCGGGGCGACGCGGCCAAGCTGCTGCGGGCGGGAGACACCGCGCTGGGCGGACGCATCCCGGTGAACCCCTCGGGGGGGCTGGGTGCCTTCGGGGAGGCCGTTCCCGCCCAGGCCATCGCCCAGGTGTGCGAGATGGTGTGGCAACTCCGGGGCGAGGCCGGGCACCGCCAGGTGGAGGGCGCCCGAGTGGGCCTGTCGATCAACCATGGCATGTTCGGCCACGGCTCCTCAGTGATCTGCACCCGCTGACCCGCTCGCCCGGTTCTCGGTACTGGGGATCGCCCTCTGGCTAGAGTGCCCGCCATGGCGCCACCTGATCTGCTCAGCTCCGACGAAGACCGCTACGACGTGTACCGGGTGTACCGGGACGACTACCCGTGCTTCCACGACGAGGCGTCCGACACGTGGTTTGTGAGCCGCTACGCCGATGTGGAGCACGTATTCAAGAACCCGGATTTCAGCACCGACATGTACGAGTGGATGATCGAGCCGGCTCACGGCCCGACGCTTTTGTCCAAGCATGGGGCTGAGCATTCCCGCTACCGCAATCTGGTCGCGCCCTTCTTCCGGGGGGCATTGCTGGAGGCCGACTTCATGCCCATGATCGAGACCCAGGCTCGCTCGATGATCGATCAGTGGATCGACGACGGGAGCTGCGATCTGGTTGAGGGCTTGTCGAGGTACCTGCCCATCAAGGTGATCGTGGCCATGCTGGGCCTGCCCGATGAGGACCATCCCAAGTTCCAGGATTGGTATGAGTCGATCAACCGGTTCGTGTCCAACATCAATCAGGACCCCGACATCATCGCGGAAGGGGAGCAGACCCGGGTCGAGTTCCAGGACTACCTGATGCCGGTGATCGCCGAGCGCCGCCGCAACCCCGGCGACGACTTGCTGTCGAACCTGGTGACCGCCGAGATCGACGGCAGCGGCCTTTCCGACATCGAGGTCAAGTCGTTCACCAGCCTGCTCTTGACCGCCGGGGGAGAGACCACCGACAAGGCCATCGCCAGCCTGTTCAAGAACCTGCTGGAGCACCCCGATCAGCTCGAGCAGGTGCGCAATGACCGCTCCATGGTCACCATGGCCGTGGCCGAGACCCTGCGCTACAGCCCGCCGGCCCACTGGATCCAGCGTCTGCCCCACGAGGAGGCCGAGCTGCCGTCGGGCACTGGCACCATTCCGGCGGGGGCCACCGTGACCGGCATCATCGGGGCGGCCAATCGGGACGAGCGCAAATACACCCACACCGACCCCGAGCTGTTCGACATCAACCGTCAGGATCTGCCGGCGTCCAGTGCCTTCGCGGCCAATGCCGAGCACACCACGTTTTGCTTTGGCCGGCATCACTGCGTGGGTTCTTATCTGGCCAAGGCCGAGATCGAGGCCGCGCTCAACATCGTGCTGGACTGCACTGAGAACCTCCGTTTCGCCGATGGATTCGAGGCCAAAGAGGTTGGAGTTTTCCTCCGGGCTCCTGCTGAATTGAGAGTGGAGTTCGATCCGGCGTAGGGCGGCTAGTTCTTGAGGGAATTGGTACCCGATTCAAGGGTTTCCTACTATTGCGACTTCAAGCGTTGGACAGATTCTGAGTCGTCCAGAGAGGGGACAACTATGAAACGCTCTTTGTGGAAGTTGCTGGCAGCACTGCTGGCATTGACATTGATTGCCGCCGCGTGCGGCAACGATGACGACGATGTCGCTGATGAGCCAGCGCCTGCCCCGGCTACTGAGGCTCCGGCCCCAGAACCGACCGAGGCCCCCACTGAGGCTCCGGCTCCCGAGCCCACTGAAGAAATGGCTCCGGAGCTGCCCGACATCACGATTGGGTACCTCCAGTGGATCTACGCCGATGAGGCCGGAAAGCGCATTGAGGACGCTGCGAAAGAAGCGGTGGACTTCCTCGGCTGGGGCTATGAGACCTGCGACGCCGCCGGCGACCCGGCGCAGATGCCGGTGTGCGGCAACCAGCTGCTTGACGCCGACATCGACGTAATGCTTACCGACGGCATCCCCGAGGCGTTCATCACCGACGTGCTCGAGCGGGCCGCGGACGAGGGCGTGCCGGTTCTGTCAGCCGGCGGCGAGGTCGATCCCCGCGACTTCTACATCGCCAGCTTCGCCTCCGATGACACCGACCTCGGTGTGCAGCTTGCCAACTATCTGGTTGAGCAGCTTCCTGACGGGGGCAACATCATTGTGCAGACGGTGCCCACCGCATGGAGCGACAAGCGCATTACCGGGCTCAACTCGGTAATCGAGGGGACCGGCATCACGGTTGTCGACCAGTGGGAAGGCGACTTCGCCAACCTGGTGGCTGGTACCGAGGCTGATGTGACCACCAAGTTGCAGCAGTATGACGATGTTGACGCTGTTTGGATCAACTTCTCGGTTGCTTCCATCGGCGCTGCCTCGGCAATTGGAGCCCTATATCCCGATGGCGACGATCCAGATCGACCGCTACTGGTCACCTTCTACGCCAATCCGACCACGGTCAATGACATCCGCGACGGCCGAGTAGATGCTGCGGTAGACGAGAAGCTGGAGTGGCAGAGTTGGGCGCAGGTGGATGCCGTTGCCCAGATGCTGGTATTTGGCACCGAGCCGAGCCAAGAGCGTGCTCCGAGCTATGACGGCCGAATCTTCTCCGTACGGCAGGTGGTCACCATTGACACCGTCAATGCCATGCCAGCCGACAGCACTGAGGTTCCAGCACCGGATCCCCCAGGTGACTACGAGGAGTACTTCCGCAACAAGTGGTGCGGTCAATTCAGCGGAGTCGCCAACTGCGGCTGAGAATCTGAACTTGCACTCTTGGTGTAGGTGACTTGATCCGCTGGGGCCGGTGGCAGCATGCCTGCCACCGGCCCCAGCGCGTACTACCTGCTACTTTGGCCTTAGGAGGCTCTAGACGTGTCTGAAATAGATTCAATCCAGGCCCCTTCCCCAGGGTCAGGTGGCAGGTTTCAAGATTTTGACCTGCTGAAGGTCATCTCACGCTTTGGGGTGATCATCACGCTGCTCGCCAGCATCCTGATCTTCGCCATTCTCAACGATCGGTTCGTGGAGATCGACGGGATCCGAACCAGTCTCAACCTGGCCTCTCCACTGCTGATGTTGGCTCTAGGCCTCACTGTCGTCTTAGCCATGGGCGATTTCGATTTGTCCGTAACCGGAATTCAATCGGCGGCTGGGGCCATCGTGGTCATTCTCATTGTCAACCATGATTGGTCTTGGTTGCTCGCTGTTGTGGTGGGCCTGCTGTTCTGCCTGGTGGCAGGTTCAATAAACGGCCTCCTGGTCTCTTATGCCGGGATGCCCTCATTCATCACGACTCTTGCCACCGGCCTCATATTGATAGGAACCAGATATGAGGCAGCTGATGGGCGCAACATCACTGGCGCAAAAGACCTGCCTGCCATCTATCGCGACTTCGGAGTCGGCAGGCCGGATCCCTGGTTGGAGTTGCATACACCGGTATGGATAGCCGCAGGGCTGGCCATACTCATGTGGCTTCTTATGGCCAAGACCGAGGCAGGGCGCTACATGTATGCCATTGGCGGCAATCCCGAGGCAGCACGGTTATCGGGGATAAACGTCAAAGCTCTACGAGCCCTAGGGTTTTCTGCCGTTGGTTTCATGGCGTTGTTCGCCGCCGTTACTTCGACGGCAAGAACTGCCTCGTCGGTGGCAGACAGCGGTTTCTCAACGCTACTTGGAGCCTATGCCGCAGCCTTCTTGGGAGCGGCCGCCTCAAAACGGACTCTGTTCAATGTGCCGGGAACCGTGTTGGGTGTGATCTTTTTGCAAGCTGTTGACAGAGGGCTGATCTTGGAGGGATACAGCACCGGTGTTCGGGATATCGCCAAGGGCTGTATCTTGTTGTTGGCCATGGCGTTCACCCGCATCGGCGCCTCCCGGCGATGACCGCTACACCGCTGGCGGAGCCAGCACCTCTGCTTGAAGTCTCTGATGTCACCAAGCGCTATCCGGGCGTGCTCGCGGTGGACAATGTGACCGTATCGCTGGAGTCTGGCCAGATCGTCGGACTGGTGGGCAAAAACGGGGCGGGCAAGAGCACGCTCATCAAGATCATCGCGGGGGCGGAACACGCCGACGAGGGCCATCTGCAGCTGAACGGCGAGCCCCTAGAGCTCCACCGTCCCCACGATGCCACCGACGCCGGGCTGGCCTTCGTCCACCAAGACTTGCAAGACGTTGGCGATCTGTCGGTGGCTGAGAACGTGATGATGGGTCTGGGCTATCCCCGCAAGATGGGGTTGTTCGTGGACTGGGCCGAACTGTACCGCCGGGCCGCTGAGCCCATTGACCGGCTGGAGGCCGGCATCGATCCCCGCGAGCCGGTGGGAGAGCTAAGCGTGGCCAAACAGCGGCTGGTCATGATTGCCCGCGGGCTCGCTCAGCAGGCCCAGCTTCTCGTGCTGGACGAACCCAGCGCCTCGCTCACCGATGAGGAGATCGAGCACCTGTTTGCGGTCGTCCGTCGGTTGCGGGATGACGGCATCACCGTGGTGTATGTGTCGCATCGGTTGGAGGAGATCTTCGAGCTCACCGAGCGGGTGATCGTGATGCGCAACGGACAGCTGGTGGCCGATGAGCCCACCTCAGCGCTGAATCGGGCCTCGCTGATCTCCCACATCACCGGCCACGAGCACGCTCAAACCGCGACTGAGCGCAGAGCCAGCCAGGAAGTGGGAGGACGCCCCGACACGGAGGCCGTCTTGGAGGTAGAGGGAATTAGCGCCGACACCGGTGTACGAGATTGCACTTTCGACGTGCGCAAGGGCGAGATCTTGGGCTTAGGCGGGCTGATGGGCAGTGGCCGTACCGAGTTGGTTCGGGCGGTGTTCGGTGCCGATTACCGTCAGGAGGGCTCAGTGCGGGTGCACGGCTGTGAGATTCATGGCAACCATCCCTCAGAGTCCATGTCGGCGGGCTTGGCCCTGCTGCCTGAAGACCGCAAGACCCAGGGCAACATCATGGATTTCAGCGTGCGCAACAACATCACGCTGGCCTCCCTGGACCGCCACCGGGTTCGACCCCGGGTGCCGGCGCCATCGCCGCGGTCGGAGAAGAAATCCGCTGACCGGCGGATCGACCGGTTGAGCATCGCCACCCCTCACGACCGCCAGCTCGTGCGCCTGTTGTCGGGCGGGAACCAGCAGAAGGTGGTCATCGCCAAATGGCTGGAGCAGGGGGCCGATGTGTTGATCTTCGATGAGCCCACCATCGGGGTGGACGTGGACGGCAAAGAGGAGATCTACGACATCATGGAGGAGCTGGCTGCTGAAGGGAAGGCGGTAGTGTTCATCTCCTCGGAGTTCTCCGAACTGGTCGGCGTGTGCCACCGGGTGCTGGTGCTCCACGAGGGCCGCATCGTCGGCGAACTGGAGGGCGACGCCGTCACCGAGCCGGCCATTGTGGAGATCTGCTACAGCCAGCACTGATCCGCCATCTGACCTCTGGTTTGTGGGCCTTGGGTGTGGGGACTGTCACCGGGGGTCGGTACTGTGCGGCCACGGGCTTTAGAGAGCCGAGGCGAATACCGATAACTAGAGGCGGGTATGAAGAAGCTTCTGATCTTGTTGCTGAGCGCGGCATTGGTTATGGCTGCATGCTCGGATGCCGGCTCCGATGTGCCGATCACCGGATCTATGGGTCCGGGCGAAGACACGACGATGGAGGAAGCGGCCCCTTCCGCTGAAGCCACCGCCGAGCCCTCGGAGGAGCTTGAGCCCGACGAAGAGCCCGAGCCGACCGCTCAGCCCGAGGCCCCAGTCGAGGAGGGCGACAAGTGCCAGTCAGCGGGCGACACCGCATCAGGGGCCGCGGAGGGCCTGCTGCCAGTTGACCCGGACGTGAAGATCGGGGAACTCGACAACGGGCTCACCTACTACCTGCGGTCCAACGACAGCCCGGGCGGTGCCCTGTCGCTGCGGCTGGTCGTTGATGCGGGATCGCTCAATGAGCCGATTGTGGGCGCGGGCTATGCCCACTTCTTGGAGCACATGCTGTTCAACGGCACCGAGAAGTATCCAGGCAACGAGATCGACGATGCATTGCACAGCATCGGTATTGAGTTTGGTGCCGACAGCAATGCCTACACCTCATACGACGAGACCGTGTACATGCTTGACCTGGTCATCGACGAAGAAGAGGGGTCGGTGGACACCGCCTTCGACGTGCTCTCCCAATGGGCCCATGCCGCCACCATCACCCCCGAGGATCTGGAGGAAGAGCGGGGGATCGTCCGGGATGAGTACCGCTGGAGGGATGAGACCGGCCGGGGCGTCATCCAGCAGGTATTCGAACGAATGTACAGCCAGGGCACCCCCTATGAGGACCGCCCGCCGATCGGGACGGTGGAGAGCATCGAGGCGACCACCGCTGAGAATCTGCGGGCTTTTTATGAGGCGTGGTACGTGCCCTCCAACATGGCAGTGGTAGCGGTGGGCGATCTCCCCGTCGAAACCCTCGAGGATCTGGTTGAGGAATATTTCTGCGGTATTCCCGCCGGGGAGGACCCTGCGCCACCTGACAACTGGTCGGCGTTGAATCCAGAGGCGACTTTCGACATCGCCACGTCGCCAGAACAGTCCTACTCCTACCTCTCTCTGGACATCCGCCTGCCGTCTTGGGATCCCAACACCGTTGATGGCGACCGCCAACTGTGGATTGAAGAGATCATCAGCATCATGGTGGGGAACCGCTTGCAGGACGGCTATGAACAGGGCTTTTTGTCGCAGATCGATCCAACCCACTGGTCGGCGTTCTCCTATACGCGAGGCTTGCGGTACTACGGCACCAACCTGCGGGCGGATGATTTCCCAGCCGCCCTCACCGACTACTGGTCTTTGCTGCTGAGTCTTGCCGAGCATGGCTTCAGCGATGCTGACTTGGAGCGGGCGGCCAAGGCCATCAAGGCCGACTTGGAGTCGGCGATCGAGGCAGCCCCCACCATTCAGGATGCCCAACGCGCCGGTCAGTACACAGCGCACTTCTTGGGAGGCCGCGACATAGGAAGGGTGGAGGACACCGCGGCGCGGGTCGATGCCCTGCTTGAAGAGTTGCAAATCGACGACCTCACCGACCGCTATCGGGAGATCCTGGAAGAGAGCGGGCTGATCCTGATTGCCGTGGGTCCCGATCCCTCCCAGGTCCCCAGCGTCGAAGAAATGCGGGCCGCGCTCGACGCGGCCGCGCCGGGTGAGCTGCCTGCCCAGACCGGCGAGGCGACCGAATTGCTGACCGTTCCCGCTGCGGTCGACCCGGTGAGCGAGGGGCCGATTGAGGCAATTGCCGATGAGCTTGACGACGCCTATGAGTGGGCATTCGACAACGGAGCCCGGGTTATGTACGCCTACTCAGACATCTCGGAGAACGAGGTTGGGTTGGACGCCGTCTCGTGGGGAGGTTGGTCGGCGCTCCAGGAGGGTGAGCGGCCTCTGGCGCAGTACCTGGCGACCCGGGCAGTGGGCAACAGCAGACTGGGCGATCTGAGCCCGGCGCAGATTTCCCGCTATCTGGACGGTCGCAACGCCCAAGTCCGGCCATATATCGCCGAGACCACTGAGGGACTCTCAGGGGTGTCTGACACCGCAGGCGTGGAAACGATGTTCCAACTCATGCATCTGTACATGACCGCCCCCCAAGTGGATGACCAGGCCTTCGGCGAGGCGGCCAACTTCGGCGACATCATGGTCTCGCTGTCGCTCTCCGATCCCGATTGGCAGGAGGCGGTGGCGCTTTTCGATGCGCGCTACGGGGATGCCTTCGAGTGGTTCAACCTGGTTCCCTCCCAGGAGAGATTGGACTCGCTGACTGCCGAAGAACTGCTCGACATCTACCAGCAGCGCTTGGTCGGGGTGGATGACTTGGTAGTGGTAGTGGTCGGCGATGTGGAACGCGATCTCGTGGAGCGGATGGCCCGAACCTATGTGGGAACGCTTCCCTCGAAAGAGGCCGACAGCTACGTGAACCGGCGTACGCCGGTGCCCGGTGGTGTTGTGCGCCGTGAAGTGGTGCTCGGCCCCGATATTCAATCCACAAAGGCGACCTACACCTACGAGGCTTCCCTGGACGTGAACCCCGCGACGCAGGTGGCGATCAGGGTGCTCGATGTGATCCTCAGCAAGCGTCTCGTCGGGGACGTCCGAGAAGACCTGGGGGATACCTACGTCGTCGGTGCCTCCCTAGGCCAGAGTTTCACACCTGAGCCCAGGATCACCGGCAGGGTTGCCGCTACCGGTCCTCCCGACCAAATGGACAGCATCGAAGCGGAGATGGCCCGCATTCTGGCCGAGGTGCATGCAGGTGAGATCACCGATGAGGAGTTCGAACAGGCCCGGGCCGTGGTTGGCGACGACTTGGAGCTGATCGACAACGGCGACCTGGTGAACGTACTCATCCGCCGGGTCTATGCCAGCGACGATGAATTACCCACACCTCAGCGGCTCGTTGACGAGCTGGAGGCACTGGAGCTTGGCGACGTGCAAGCGCTCGCTGCGCTGCTGTTCGATCCTGATCAGCACATCCAGATCGTCCGAGTGCTCCCGTAGGCGTGTTCCGGTCGGGCCGGTCGGGCCCGCCGCCGGGGTCAGACCTGGCGCTCCTGCTCGCTCCAGTGGGGGTCGCGCAGCACCCGCTTGAGGATCTTGCCAGTGGGGGCCTTGGGCAGCTCGTCCACGAAGGCCACCGACCTTGGCTTCTGGTATGAGGCCAGGTTCTGGCGGGCGGCGTCGATGATCTCGTCCTCGGTGGCGGACATGCCCGGCTTGAGCACCACATAGGCCATGACCGACTCGCCCCAGGTGTCGTCGGGCACGCCGATCACCGCGGTCTCTAGCACGGCCTGGTGGGTGGCGATGGCCTCTTCCACCTGCACCGAGTAGATGTTCTCCCCGCCGGAGATGATCATGTCCTTGGCTCGGTCAACGATGAACACGTACCGCTCGTCGTCCCAGGTGGCGATGTCGCCTGTCCACATCCACCCGTCCTTGATGGTGTCGGCGGTGAGGTCGGGGCGACGGAAGTAGCCCAGCATGTTGGCCTCCGACTTCACGATGATCTGGCCGGGCGTCTTGCCGTCGCAGGGAACGTCCACGCCGTCGGCATCCACTACCCGAACCGAGGTGACGAACCCCTCCCGGCCGCACGACCGCAGCCGCTCGGGGCGGTGGTCGTCGCGGATGGCCCGGATGTGGTCCTCCTGGGCCAGGAAGCACATGGTGGTGCCCTCGGTCTGGCCGTAGCCCTGGATCAGGGTGCACGGGAACTTGTCCATGGCCTCGGTGATGACCCGAGAGGGCATGGGGCCGCCGCCGTACTGGATGTTGCGCAGGCTGGAGATGTCGTAGTTGTCGAATCCCTCCACGGCCATCATCCAGTTCAACATGGTGGTGACGCCCAAAAAGGCCGACACCCCCTCCTCTTGGATCAGCTCCAGGGCCAGGGTGGCGTCGAAGTTCATCAGCACCAGTGGGCAGCCGTGGGCCAGATAGTTCATAGCCAGCACCACCGGGATGTGGAACATCTGCCCGGTGAGCATGTACACGTCGCTGGGGACGATGCGCTCGGCCACCGTCTGGTTGAGCATCCCGAAATAGACGCTGCGGTGGCTGTGCAGCGCGCCCTTGGATTCTCCGGTGGTTCCCCCGGTGTAGAGGATGAACAGCGGGTCGGTGTCGCCCACCTCGGACGAAGCCTCGGGTTCGGCATCTGATGAGGAGGCCACGAGTTCTTCGTAGGAGCCATCGCCGCCTTCGCCGTACTGGAGCCAGTGCTCCACCGAGCTCACCAGCCCGGAAAGCTCGGCCGACTCAGCGGCGTATGCGCCCTGGGTGATGTAGGCCCGGGGCTCGCCGTTGTTGACGATCTTGGCCAACTCCGGGGCCGACAGTCGCCAGTTCATGGGTTGGGCCACCAGGCCAGAGCGCCCGCAGGCGAAGTACAGCGCGGCGTACTCCACTGAGTTCTGGCTCAATATGCCGACCCGGTCGCCCTTTTCTAGTCCCAGGCCAATCAGCCCGTTGGCCAGTCGGCGGACGTGCTCGTCGAAGGCTGCGAACGTGACCCGCTGGCCGGTGGTGGAGTCGATGATCGCCTCGCGGTTCGGCGTCTGCCGGGCCCACTTGGCGGGGATCTGGCCGATGTTCATCTGCGGCTCCTTTCTAGAGACCGATAGAGATGTTCATGGCCGCCTATGGCCGACCGTCCCTAGTAGGGCAGATCAAGGGCCAAGGAGCGCTTCTGGATCTTCCAGTCGTCGCCCACCCGCACGCAGTCGTCGGTGTACACGCCGCTGGAGAGGACGGTGAGCTGGCTGTTCTCCACGGTGATGAGCACCAGATAGCTGATGGCGGTGATGGTGTCCTCGGTCTCGTTCTCGAAGTAGAGGTTGGTCACCACGTGGCGGCGCTGGTCGGTCTGCTCTTCCATGGCCCCGCTGAAAAGCCCGGCGATGGCCTCCGACCCCTCGAAGGTGATCGGATCGCCCCCGGCGATGGTCATTGCGAACACCGGGTTGTCGGGGGCGAACATTCCGATGAGGAAGTCGCTGTCGCCCACGTCATAGGCCACCCCGGCGTGGTTCAAAAGCTCGGTTACTGCTTGCTTGTCTGCCATTGGATTACTCCATTCCCAGTTGCTCTACCGTGCCTCGCCACGCAAGCGAGCCACCGTCGATCAAAATGTACGCGCCGTTGATGAAGCCGGCCTCTCGGCTGGCCAAGAAGCACACCAGCTCACCGACCTCCGAGGGGAGTCCCAGGCGGGGGATGAGCGAGGTGTTGATAAGCGCCTTCTCGAACGCCGCCGGGTCGTCGGCTTGCTTCACGAAGTCGGTGACCATGTCGGTGGCAATGGCGGTGGGGCCATAGCAGTTGACCCTGATCCCCAGCGGGGCCAAATCCACAGCCAGGTTCTGGGTTTGCAGCCGGATACCGCCCTTGGATGTGCCGTAGGCCGCATTGTTTGGATAGGCCGACTGGGCGCCGGTGGATGCCGCGTTGACGATCGACGGCCAGTCGCTCTCCTTGAGATAGGGGAGCGCCGCCTTTGAGCAGATCCACGGGGCGACGGCGTTGACCTCCACCACCTTCCGGAACACGTCGAGGGACATCTGCTCCAGATTGCACTGGTCGGCGGGCGCCAACCCGCTTTCATGGATGCCGGCGTTGTTGTGCAAGACGTCGATGCCGCCGAAGGCCTCAGCGGCGGCCGCCATCAGTGCTTCCACCTGATCTGTATCGGTCACATCGCAGTGCTGGTATGCCGCGGTGCCCCCCGATGCGTTGATCTCGTCGGCGACCGCCTGTCCCTGTTCGTCGCTGAGGTCGGACACCATCACTTTGGCGCCCTTGCTGGCCGCGACTCGGGCGGTGGCCGCCCCGATGCCGGTCGCTGATCCGGTGATGACGAATCGCAGTCCTTCGATGCCCATTTATGCCCCCTAGTGCGAGATACGGCCCGCAGCGTAGGCGGCTTGGTTGGTGGCTGTAAAACAAAGCCGCCAGCCACATCGAATCGCAGGGCCACAAGGGTCTCTTGGTAGGTTTAGCCGGTGCCCTCGCTGATCACCACGCCGCCGGAGCGGGCCGGTGCCGACCCCCGCCCCGAGTTGGCCATTCACGAGGGACGGGTGCTCTTGACCGGCAGCCGGTGTGGGGACTGCGGCTATCCGCAGGCGGTGAACCCGCCGCGCTGTCCGATATGCGGAAGCCATTCCGTGGCGCCTGCGACCTTTGGCCCCAAGGGGACGGTGTTCAGCTCCACGGTGCTGCGGATCCCTGTGCCAGACCGCACACCGCCGTTCACCCTGGCCTATGTGGATGTGGACGAGGGTCCCCGGATCCTCGCCCACGTGGACGGGCCGGATGAGGCTCTGGTTCCCGGCAGCGAGGTGGTGCTGTCGGGATGGAGCGAGCACGGCGACCCCGTCGTGCGGAGGTCTGGGCCGTGACTGGCGCGGGCACGGCCATCTGGGGGGTTGGGACTTCGGCATTCGGCAAGCAGACCTCGCTGGGCGGTCCTCGCCTAGCCTGGCAGGCCACGGTCGAGGCGCTGGACGATGCTGGGTTGCAGGCTTCCGACATCGACGCGGTCTACGCGGGGACGGTATTCGGCGATCCGGGGACGGTTACCCGGTGCCTCCAGCAGATCGGCATCGTGGAAGTACCGGTTATCACCATCGAGAACGCCTGTGCCAGCGGCACGTCCGCGTTCCACGAAGCCCGCGAATCGGTGGAAATCGGCCGTTACGAGCGGGTTTTGGCTTTCGGCATCGAGACCATGACTGCCCATTTCGACGGGGCCATCAGTCCCATTGCCTCTGATCCCGACGGTGCCCAGGGCTATGCGATGCCCAGCATCTACGGAATGTCGGCCACCCGCTACAAGTACGAGTTCGGCGTGACCGACGAACAGATGGCCGAGGTGGCGGTAAAGAACCGCCGCCATGCCATAGGCAACCCCCGGGCCCAGCACCACAAGACCGTGACCGTTGAGCAGGTATTGGGCAGCCGCATGGTGGCTGACCCCATCACCCTGTTCCAGTGCTGCTCTATTGCCGATGCCGCGGCGGCTGCGGTGGTTGGGCCGTTGGGGGGCTCACGAGACCCGCGTGGAGAAGTGGCCATCCGCTCCAGCGCACTGCGCTCGGGCCGACTGTGGGACCACACCACCGACAAGGTGTGGGGCTGGGACATCGTGGCCGACACGGCGGCCCGGGCCTATGAGGAGGCCGGGGTGAGCGTAGGCGACATCGACGTGTTCGAGGTGCACGATGCCTTCACCATCGGCGAGATCATCACCACTGAGGCACTGGGGCTGTGCGAACTGGGCGAAGGCGGGCGGCTGGTGGAGTCGGGCCACACCTCGTTGGGCGGCCTCCAGCCAGTCAACCCGTCGGGCGGGCTCTTGTCACGAGGCCACCCGCTGGGAGCCACCGGTCTGGCTCAGATCGCCGAGATCGCATGGCAGCTTCGGGGCATGGCCGCTGACCGCCAGGTGCCCGGGGCTCGCCTCGGCGCTGTGGAGACCATGGGCGGGGGCACCGCAGGGATCGATGGCAACGCCTGCGTGGTGACCGTGCTGGAGCAGGTGGGCTGACTCAATGAGCGACCGGCAGACTTTGGCCATCGACGATGAGGTCTTGTCGCCGGAGCGGATCGCCGATCCCCATTCTTATTTCTCTGTGCTCCGCGAGCACGATCCGGTTCATTGGAATGAGAAGTACCGGGCGTGGTTCATTCACCGCTACGACGATGTGCTCGACGCGTTGCGAGACCCCCGGTTCTCCTCCGAGCGCATCGGCGCGGCTTACGACCGTCTGACCGACGAGCAGAAGGCTCAGCGCCAACCCACCTATGACATCTTGATGGACTGGTTGGTATTTCGCGATCCCCCCGACCACACCCGGCTGCGTCGACTGGTGAGCCGCGCCTTCACCCCTCGAGCTGTGGAGGCTTGGCGGAATCGAGTCATCGGCGTGGTCGACGAGCTGATCGATGGCTTATCCGACAAGGAGCACTTCGATCTGATCGAGGACTTCGCTTATCCCATCCCTGCGGTGGTGATCGCCGAGATGATGGGGGTGCCCGCCGAAGACCGCGACCGGTTCAAAGACTGGTCCGACGACGTGATGATTCTGGTGTTCGGTGCCCGTGGAGTGGGCGACCGGCGGGCCCGGGCCCAGCAGGGGCTGATCGAACTGGCCGCCTATCTGGGCGAGTTGGTGGCCCACTACCGGCAGCATCCGGCCGACAACATCATCTCCAACCTGGTGGAGGCCTCCGAGGGAGACGACAGTCTGGAAGACCCCGAGATCGTGGCCAACTGCGTGCTTTTCCTCTTCGGCGGCCACGAGACCACCACCAACCTGATCGGCAACGGCATCCGGGTGCTGCTCAACCATCCCGGCCAGCTTCAGAAGCTGCGGGACGACCTCTCGCTGATAAAACCAGCGGTGGAGGAGATCCTGCGGTTTGACGGGCCGTCCAAGATGGAGGTTCGCACCTTGGCCGACAAGGTGGAGATGGGGGACAAGACGCTCCCCGCGGGCGACATGGTGTACCTCGTGCAGCACGCCGCCAACCGCGACCCCGGGGTATTCGATCAGCCCGACCGATTCGACATAACTCGAGACCCCAACAACCACATCGGCTTCGGCTTCGGGCTGCACTTCTGTCTGGGGGCGTCGGTGGCTCGCCTGGAGGGGACGATCGCCCTGGAGGCCTTGGTGCGCCGCCTGCCCAATTTAGAGCTGGGGCCTGAGCCCGAGGTGTGGGTGCCCACCATGCTGAGCCGGGGACTGGAGCACTTGCCGGTGAGCCTGACATGAGCTCCCCGCGGCCCCTGGAGGGATTGGGCGCCGTGGTCACCGGGGCCACCGGCGACATCGGCGGGGCCATTGCCCGGGTGCTGGCTGGCCAGGGGGCGCGAGTCGGCCTCATCGCCCGGCGAGCCGAGCGTTTGGAAGAGCTGGCTCATGAACTGCAAAGCGGCGGCACAGATGTCTCCGTGGCTCCATGCGATGTGACTGATTCTGACGCAGTCTCAGCCGCCGCGGAGGCCATCAGCGAGGGAATCGGCCCCATAGACATCCTCATCAACAACGCGGGCGGCGCCCGGTTCACCGCTCCGGTACTGGACATCAACGAACCGGGCTGGTCGAAGACCGTGGCCCTCAACCTGACCGCACCGTTCTTGGTGTCGCAGGCGTTCGGGCGGTCGATGATCGAGCGGGGCGGGGGCAGCATCGTCAACGTGGGCTCGCTGTCGGGGTTGCGCCATCTACCCGGCATGGCGGCCTACTCCGCGGCCAAGGGCGGCCTGTTCCAGCAGACCAAAGCGTTGGCCCGGGAATGGGCCCCCCACGGCGTGCGAGTGAACGCGGTAGCCCCCGGCTTCGTGGACACCAGCGGCTGGGACAGCTACGACAAAGACGCGGTAGTAGCCGAGGCCGGCATCGGCATCCCGTTGGGCCGCTGGGCCACCGCCGAAGAAGTGGCCCTGCCGGTGGCCTTCTTGGCCTCCCCGGCCGCCTCCTACATCACCGGCGCAGTTCTGGTTATCGACGGCGGAATGCTGGCCTAGTTGCTGGTGAGGCGCAGTCCGGCGTCGAGCCGGACCACCTCGCCGTTGAGGAACGCGTTCTCCATGAAGTGGACGACGAGGTTTCCAACATCTGAAGGGGTGCCCAGGCGGTGGGGGAACACGTTGTCTTCCACCAGCTTGGCGATGAAGTCCTCGTTGAGGGTGGCCAACATGGGGGTGTCCATGGTGCCCGGGGCGATGGTCATCACCCGGATGCCCCACACCGCCAGGTCGCGGGCCATGGGCAGCGTCAGGCCGATCACACCGGCCTTGGAAGACCCGTAGGCCGACTGGCCCACTTGGCCCTCGTAGCCGGCGATGGAGGCGATGTTCACGATGAGGCCCCGCTCACCGTCTTCGTTGGGCTCGTTGGTCGACATAGCCGAAACCGCATGGCGGGCCACGTCGAACAGCCCGATCAGGTTCACCTCAATGTGCTGGCGGAAGTGCTCCATGGAGTTGGGGGTGCCGTCGCGGGAAACCACCCGCTGACCGGAGCTGATCCCCGCACAGCTCACCAGTACGTCCACCTGGCCGTGAGCCTCGGCCGCGGCGGTCACGGCCCGCTCGACATCATCAGAGTCAGTGACATCAACGGGGACAAAAGCCACCGCCTCGCCCATGTCGTCGGCCATGGCCTCTCCGGCCGAGGAGGGCAGGTCCAAGATCACCGCCCGGCCGCCCTTGCCCACCAGGGTCTTTATCACCCCGGCGCCCAGACCGGAGGCCCCGCCGGTTACCAACGCAACAGATCCAGGTACCTGCATCGCTTAGAACTCCCGGAGGCGGGCGCTGGTCGGGTCAACTTCGGTGCGCAGGATGTGCAGCTCCTCAGCAGTGGGCTCCGCGGTGGTGGGAATGTCGTCTTCGGGCATCACTACCTCGAAGCCGGTGGCCTCCTGAACCTGCTCAGCGGTAACGCCGGGGTGAAGCGAGGCCAGGCGCATCCGCTTGCTGGAGGGTTCGAAGTCGAACACGCACAGGTTGGTGATGCACAGCTGCGGCCCGCCGGGCATGCCCATGCGCTCTCGGTGGTCGCCGCCGTCGCCCCAGCCGATGCCGGAGCGGAAGTGGAGCTGGTCTACGAAGGTGCGGGGGTCATGGGTGGACGACCACAAGTAGATGCGGGGGATCATGGCCCCGAGATCGGCCATCCCGCCCCCGCCCGGCAGCCGCACCTTGGGGGCGTCGTAGGGGCCGATCACCGTGTTGTTGACGTTGCCGTAGGCGTCCATCTGCGCGCCTCGGAAGGCAAAGGTGTTGTAGCGGGCCCCTTGGGCGTAGCTCCAGAAGTCGAAGGGGGAATTGCTCAGCATGGAAGCCCCGCCCCACAGCGAGTCCGAGAGGGTGGAGTCGCCTATCTCGTCGGGATCGGCGTCGACGGCTATGGAACTGGCTCCCCACACCAATTCGGGCGCATGGGTGCGCCGGGCCAGCAGGTAGCCGCACACCGGAATGAACGACACCGCGCCGTTGAACGCCCGGGTGTCGTTGGACATGGCCCGGGAGAAGGTCACCACCATCAACTCGTCCATGGTGCAGTCGTAGCCGGCAACCGGGGTGCTCATGCCGAGGCCCCCGTCGCCACGCTGTTGACGGCCAAGAAGTCTTCCCAGGTCTCCGGCCCCACCACTCGTTCCTGGAAGAACTGGGTGAACGTCTCCCGGTCTCGGGCCGCCTGGGAGTACTCCGTGAAGAACCCTGAATCATGGCCGTAGTCGGGGAAGCACGAGCAGGGGTAGGCGCCGATTGGGGCTGGGGCCACCGTGTCGATCATGAACCTCGGATACGTCGTGCGCTCCGGCTCGGCCGTGAACGCCGCGGTGTCCACCACCCGCTCTACCGAAGCCACCGTGCGACTGGCCGCGTTCACGATCTCGTTGTCCATCCACACCAACTTGGGATTTACCCTGGTGTTGCCCCGCTCGTCGGCTTCGTGGGCGTGGACCAGGGCCACATCCACCGGCAGGCGAGTGCAAGCCACGTAGTGCTCGCCCGTGGGGCCGTCTTTCTCCTCGCGCACCGCGCCGCTTTCGGCGTGCAGGCCGAGCACGTCGGTGCCCAGTCCGGCCTTGGTGGGCATGAACGGCAGGTTGTAGCTCTGGGCCTGGAGTCGGCAGATCAACAGATGCTCGCTGTACTCCTCAATGGCCACCTGCCCCGACTGCACCGCCGCTCGGAAGTTGGGGGCCAGGCCCAGGCCCTCGAAGCTGACCAGCCCGGCGAGCACTCGGCGCACGCAGCCGCCGGCCACCAGCCAGTCCACCGCCATACCGGACACAATGGCCACCAAATCCAGGTCTTTCTTCTGCTGGCGCACCAGCTCGCGCACCAGGGCCATGGGGGCGCTGTTCATCGACAGGCCGCCGATGGCCACGGTGGAGCCGTCGGGAATCGATGCTGCCGCCTCTTGCAGTGTCGTGACTTTGCTCATGAGATCTTCCGCTTCCCCCTGACTGGCCATTCTTGAAGTTCTTGCAGCCCGCCGTACTATACGGCCCATGACCGAAGCCCCAGACATCCTCTCGCCCGAGTACGACGCCAATCCCTACCCCTTCTACGAGGTGCTACGCGACGAGTACCCGGTGATGTGGCACGAGGGCACTCAGGCCTACGTGATCAGCCGCTACGAGGATGTGGCCGGGGCGTTTCGCAACCCTCAGATCTCCAGCCGCAACTACGAATGGCAGACCGAGCCGGTTCACGGGCGCACCATCTTGCAGATGGAGGGCAAAGAACACTCCTCCTACCGGGGCATCGTCAACCCGATTTTCCGGGGCAGTTATCTGGAGCAGAGCATCGTGCCGGCCATTACCAAGGCGGCCCGCCAGCAGATCGGCGAGTTCTTGGCCGACGGCGAGGTGGACCTGTGCAAGAGGTTCAGCACCTACTACCCGATCGGGGTGATCGTGCAGCTCCTCGACCTCCCCATGGAGGACGTGCCCCAGTTCTACGAGTGGTACACGATGATCATGGACTTCGTGTCCAACATCACCGGCGACGAGGAGAAGAACCGCCGGGGCATGGCTGCTCGGGCGGAGATGGGGGAGTACCTCATGCCCAAGATCGCCGAGCGGCGGGCCAACCCCGGCGACGACCTGCTCACCGCCATGGTGACCAAGGAGTTCGACGGCGTGCAGATGAGCGACGACGACATACGAGGTTTTTGCAGCCTGTTGCTGACCGCCGGGGGAGAGACCACCGAGAAGGCCATCACCCTGACCATGCGGAACCTGCTGGACAACCCTGAGCAGATGGCCGAGGTGCGAGCCGACCGCCAGCTCATCGGCCCAGCCTTCGCAGAGACGCTGCGGTTCACCGGTCCGGTGCAGATGATCATGCGCCACACCGACGAGGACGTTGAGTTCTCCGGCGGCGCGGTGGAAGCAGGCCACACCCTCGAGCTGCTGCTGGGTGCAGCCAACCGCGATCCGGAGGCCTTCGACGAGCCCGACCGGTTCGATATCCACCGCACCGACATGGAGTTCGAAAAGGCCTTCTCCGCCGCCGCCGACCACACCGCGTTTGCCTTGGGTCGCCACTTCTGCGTGGGTTCAATGCTGGCCCGGGCCGAGTTGACCGTGGCCATGGACGCCCTGCTCGATGCCATGGACGACATTGCCTACGCCGATGGCTACGAGCAGGTGGAGACCGGGGTCTATACCCGGGGCTTGACCTCGCTGCCGCTGACGTTTACGCCGAATCCGGATTTTGTGGCTGGCTAGCGGGGGACGACGTAGCCCGCGTCGTCGCGGTCCCAGGTGTCGGGAGTGATGCCCTCTTCACGGAGCTTGAACTTCTGCACCCGCTCGGAGGGGGTCTTGGGCAGGTCGTCACACCAGCGCACATAGCGGGGGACGGCGAAGTGGGCCATGCGGGGGACGCAGAAGTCCAGCAGTTCGGTCTCGGCCAATTGGTGGTCGGGCTTGAGCACCACCACGGCCATCACCTCTTCCTCGCCCAGCTCAGAGGGCACGCCGATTACCGCTGACTCCAATACCGCGTCGCAGGTGTTGATCACCGCCTCCACCTCGTAGGAGGAGATGTTCTCGCCTCGGCGGCGTACGCAGTCCTTCATGCGGTCGATGAAGGTGAGGTAGCCGTCCTCGTCGAGGCGGCCCCGATCCCCGGTGTGGAACCACAGATTGCGGAAAGTCTCTACCGTCACGTCGGGCATGTCGAAGTAGCTGTCGATCATGATGTGGGGCTTCTTAGGCCTCACCACGATCTCGCCCGCGGTGTTGGGGGGTACCGGTCGATCTTCGGGATCTACTACCTGCACGTGGTACAGCGCCGACTCCCGACCAGCGGTGCCGATCTTGCGCATGCCCCGACGGTTCTCGGTGGTGATGGCCACCTCGGTCATGCCGTACACCTCGCTGAGATGCACGCCGAAGCGCTCCTCGAACGGCTCCCAGATCTCGATCGGACAGGGGGCGCCGAATCCGTTGCGCACCGGGTTGTCGGCGTCGTCGGGCCGCTCGGGCTGCTTCCACAGCATCATGATCAGCCCGCCCTGGTAGTTGAACGCGGTGATGCCGTCGGCTCGACAGCGGTCCCAGAACCGGCTGGCCGAGAACCGCCGGTCCATGATGAGCCGGGCATCGGCCTCCATGGCGCACATCACGCTGGTGTACTTGGCGTTGATGTGGAACAGGGGGAAAGCGGTGTAGAGCACGTCGTCGGCGTCGTAGCCCACCAGATCCACGGTGTGGCGGGCCAGGTTCAGGTTGGCCTCATGGCACAGCATCACGCCTTTGGACGGGCCGGTGGTGCCCGAGGTGTAAAGGATCACCGCGGTGTCCCGGTAGTCCACATCGGGTTCGGGGGCGGGGGAGTCGAGGTACAAGTCGGCCAACTCGTGGACGGTGACATGGCCGGGAAAGCCTGGGGTGCCTGAGTCTTCAGTGCCCTCGGCCCGGTTTACCACCACGTGCTCGAGGCCGGGGAGGCTTTGGGCCGCCTCGGCGATGCGGTCGAGGTAGTCGGCGTCGCACACCACCGCCGAGGAGCGCGACTGGCTGATCAGATACTCCAGCAGGTGACCCCGGTAGGCCTGGTTGATGGGCACCTCCACCACCCCGGCCTTGTTCATGGCGAACCAGGCGTCGATGCACTCCAGCGAGTTCTGCATCATCAGACAGGAGCGGTCGCCCTTCCCCAACCCGAGCGAGGCCAAACCGGCGGCCAGTCGGTCGGAATCCAGGTCGACCCCGGCGTAGGTTTTGTCCCGACCCTCCACGGTGAGGGCCAGCCGGTCGCCGTTGGCTTCGGCCTTGTGGCGGATCCACGCTCCGATGGTGCGCGGTGCGGCGGTGTTGGGGTTGGCGCTCATGGCTGGTCCCGTCAGTTCAGCACTTCGGGGGCCTCGCGCAGCAACCGCCGCACCGCCCCCTCCCAGTAGTACCGCACCGTCATGTGGTGGCTGTTGACCGCGGCCTTCAGGGTGGGGCGCTGGTCGGGGGGCACCGGCACCGGGGTTTGACCGGCCTGCATGGCGTCGTAGTTGAGGCGGCATACCCGCTCGAAGTTGGAGGCCCGGTAGACGGCCTGCTCGGTGGTCTCCCCGGCGATGAGTACCCCGTGGTTGGCCAGGATCACCGCGGTGGCGCTGCCTACTGCGTCGGCCATCTCTTGGCCTCCGGCGGCGTTGTCAACCCCTCCGGTGTAGGTGCCGAACAGGGCGATGTCGCCGTCGAACATGCAGGCCTGCTGGTCGGTGATCTCCGGCAGCTTGTGCATGGTGGACAGCAGGCTGCCGTAGTAGGGGTGGTTGTGGATCACCACTCGTGCATCAGGGCGGGCCCGGTGCATCTCGGTGTGGATGAACACCGCCGGGGTGACGTCCCAGCGGCCCTCGAGCACCTCTCCGTCGGCATTGATCATCAAAATGTCGGAGGCAGTGATCTCGTTCCACCACAACCCATAGGGGGTACACCACATGGAGCCGTCGTCGGCGTCGTCCCGCACCACGGTGATGTGCCCGGCCACATCCAGGGCGTATCCCTCGGCGTCGAGGATGCGGGCGGCGCAGGCGATCTTCTGAGGCACGGTGAGCGGCTGGTCGAGTCCGGGCATCACCCGGGGAAATCCGCTTTGTCCGGCGATGGCTTCGTCTAGCTTGCCCATTCCCTGCTAGATAGCACACTTGGAAGCTTCCCAAAGAATGTGAGAGCACCGGAAGGGGCGAACTATGGGCTGGAGAACGATGGGCGAGGCCGGGTATCCGGCCGGTTTGGAGGCCAATCCGGCCGTGCCGCCTCGCATTCAACGCTGGGATCACATCGGGATCGCGGTGCGCTCCATTGAGGCCGCGGTGCCGCTGTTTCGGGATGTATTCGGCGGGCAGTTCGTGATGGGGGGCGATGACATACCGCTGGACATCCGTACCGCCATGTTCAAGCTGCCCGACACCGTGAAGGTGGAGCTGCTGGAGCCGCTGAACGAGCAGAGCTACCTGCACCGCTTTATCGAAAAGCACGGGGAGGGTTTTCACCACGTGACCATCTTCGTGGACGACGTGGAGGCCACCATCGTGGACTTGGAGGCCGCCGGCTATGAGGTGGTGGACACAGAACTGAGCGAACCGCACTGGCGGGAGACTTATGTGCGCCCCCGATCAGGGCACGGCTGCCTGTTCCAGATCGTGGACTCGACCATCGACTGGATGAATCCCCACCCGCACTGCACGGTGGAAGACGTGATAGCCGGCAAGTGGCGCTGGTGGAGGAGCCAAATCTGGCACGTCGACCAACTGCCCGACGGCTATAGCGAATGATTCCCCGGTGGGCGGCGGGTCAGAGCCCCAGTTCGGCTTGGAGTTTTTCGGCTAGGCGGAATTTTTGGATTTTGGTGGCGGACATGGGCCATTCGTTGGGGGCCACGAACTGCACGTGGCGGGGGATCTTGAAACTGGCGATCTGGCCTCGGCAGAACTCGATCAGCTCGTCCTCGCTGGCCTCGGCCCCGGGCTTGAGCTCGACGAAGGCGGCCGGTATCTCGGAGTACTTCTCGTCGGGCAGGGGCACCACTTGGGCGATGGCCACCGCCGGGTGGGTCTGGAGGTAGCTCTCGATCTCCACCGCGGCCACGTTCTCGCCGCCCACCTTGAGCATGTCCTTGGTGCGGCCCAGATAGCTGATGCGCCCGTCGGGGTCGAGTGAGCCGATGTCGCCGGTGAAGAACCAGCCCTCGTCGTCAAAGCACTCGGCGTTCTTCTCCGGGTCTTTGTGGTATCCCTCGAACACGTTGTAGCCCCGCACCCAGATCTCGCCTGCTTGGTGGGGCTCGGCGAGCGTTTCCCTGGTCTCGAGGTCCTTGATCTTGACCTCGATGCCCCGGAACGGGCGGCCCGACGACACCGCCCAGGTTTCCGGGGGGTCTTCGGGGCCGGAGAAGGCCACCACGCCGCCGCACTCGGTGAGGCCGTAGGCGTTCATGTGGCGGGCCCAGGGGAGCAGGGCGTGGATGGCCCGCAGCGCGTCGGGGGGCGCCACGTTGTTCACCAGCCGGATGCGCTGGAACTCGTCGGAGTCCCAGTCGGGGTGGTTGATCATGGCCTGGGTGACCGGCGGGAAGGTGGAGAAGCACACGGTGGCCTTCTCGTCGCGCATCTGGGCGATGGCCTGGGCCGGGTCGAAGTGGGTGATGGTGACATAGGACGACCCCGCGTCGAGGCAGCCGATGAGCGGCAGGATCGAGCTCATGTGGAACAGGGGGAGCGGGTCCCAGAACACGTCGGTGTCGGTCAGCTCGAACCGGGTCCGACAGGCGGTCACCGCGGTGCGCACCAGCGACTCGTGGTTCAGGGGGCAGCCCTTGGGCTCGGCGGTGGTGCCCGAGGTGTAGATCATCAGGGCCTCATCCCGGATGGCCACCTGGCTGCGAAGCAGCTCCACCTCGTCGTCGGCAGCCTGCTCGGCGAGTGCCTCGAATGCGCCTCGGTCCACCATCCCGGCGGGGGAGGTGCTGCCCAACAGCACCACTGCTTTGAGTTCAGGGGCGACGTCGAGATCGAGATTGGCCGGGTCGGGCGCCTCGGCCAAGCCGGGCAGGCAGTCGTGCAGAATCACCACATAGTCGGTGAACTGGTCGATGATGTCGCTGGTCACCAGCACCTTCAGATCGGCGTTCTCGGTGACATAGGCCAGCTCCCGCCCCTTGAAGCGGGCGTTGATGGGAACCGGTACGGCGCCGATGAGGGAGGCGCCGAACATCACCTCGATGAAGTCCATGCAGTTGGGCATGAGGATCCCCACCCGGTCCTGGGGCCGAACCCCCAGTCCCAACAGCGACCGAGCCGACCGCCGGGCCGCGTCCTCCAATGACGCAAAGTTGTGCCGCGTGTCCGGGAAAACCACCGCGTCCTGATCCCCATACAGCGCCGACCCCCGCACCACCAGATCGCCGTACGTGGTCACATCAACCCAAGTACTCATCCCCGTAGCTTCGCGCACCCCCCTCCCACCCGACGAAAAATGCACACCTCCCCATCACTTTTCGCCGAAAAGTGTCAAGTAGCGATGCGGATCGCGCCAAAGTTCTACCATTATGGTAGAATCTGTCTATGGATCTGAACATCAAAGACCTCGACGATGACGTGGGCCAACGTCTGAGAGAACAGGCGGCGGCAGCTGGTCTCTCAGTGCAGCAGTACTTGCGAAACGAGCTGACTCGCATCGCGTCACGCTTGTCACCTGCTGAATTGTCCGGCGATTACCCGCCGATGGACCGTTCAGAGTTCGAATCCATCCGCCAGCAACTGCGCGACCTAGATGCCCAGTAGCGTCGTCTGCGACGCCGGGGGAGTGTTGGCGGTGGCCGGTGTGCTGAATGGGACGGTGCCAGTTGACGCAGAGTTTCTGGCTCTGGATTGGTCGGCGATGACCGTTGGTCGTTTTGTAGCAGCTCGCCATGAGGGCAATCCGGAGAGGGTTCAAGTAGAGATCGGGCTTGCTCTTTCCGCAGTGCACGAGTGGTTCACGGTTCGCACTCTGGTGGCAGAGACCATCTTGCGGGCCGGTATAGGAGCAGTGGATGTTCTTGACTCATGGTCCGCCCTCGTACTCGCCGAACATCTTGACCTGCCGTTGTTCACTGCCTCAGATGAAGTCTCCAGTTCCCGGATTGAAATACGCCGCCCCTGGTAGGCACCCGCCGAGCATCTAGAGTCGAACTCTCAGCCCGTAGGCGTCCTTTCCTCCGAGGTATTCACGGTATCGCTCGCCGTGGGTGGCTATGAGCTCGTCGAGGGCTGCGAGACCGGATGCCGACGCGGTGGCCTGGCCGCTTCTGAGGGCATGGCGGGCTTCCAGGAGGCCGCCGAGTCCGTATTCAGTGTCAGGCATGAACACCGCGGGTCCGGCAAACTTGTCCATCTGCTCGATGGCCGGGAGCACGATGGCGGCAAGTTCAGCTCCTATGAGCGACCCGGCCCCACGTGCCGGCTAAACAGGCATTTTGGTTATTTCAGAGGCACAGAGAGGCGCATCGTGTGACCACGAGCGACAGCCGGCTACGTTGGCAGGGTGCGATCGCTGAGCGACTACCTCGACCTCACCGTTGAGCAAGCCCGGTCGCAGTGGAGCCAGATACTTCGACGACAGCCGAAGCCACGCCAAGAGCCGTTTACTCCCGTGGAAGCGATCTTGTGCTACGGGCTCTTCCAGATTGTGGATGAGCCCCACAAGTACGGGAGCGCCTCGATCCGAAACGCGCCTCCAATCGTGCTCCGTCTCGCAGAGCTGTTTGTCCGGCCTCCGACCTCGATCACTCACAAAATGATGAACCTAGAGGGGGGTGCTCGAAACCGGGGTGGAAAGTTCGAACCAGACTTCTACGCCAAGATGAGGAGAGATCCCAGCCGGTTCACTCAGCTTTACAACATCGCCCTCTCGGCTGCTCGAGAAATGGGAGTCCGTCCTCTGGATCTGCCGGACTTCCTGATGCTGGAGGGGGTCGACTACTCCGACCTATTGGGCCAAGAGGAACTGGATCATCAGGAGTTGTCACGAGTGGTGACCAACATGGCTGCTCAACAGCGAAGTCGCCGTTTGGGAGACGTAGGAGACACCGAGCGAGTTGTTGAACAGAAGGTTCGCATCGGCCAGCACAGATTCGCGACGGAGGTGCTTGAGAATTTCAGGTACACCTGTGGGTTCTGCGGATTTGCGCCCAATGCGCTTCGCGGTAACAAGCTGCTCGTAGCATCCCACATCAAGCCCTGGTCTGTCTGCGACAACAAAGAGCGTGTAGATGTCCTAAACGGCGTGGCAGCCTGCCCGACACATGACGCGGCCTTCGACTCGGGTCTCATCACGGTCAATGGCGGATTGAGGGTCCATCGGGCCCCGAACCTGGAAACCAGCACGCGCGCCGATCCTGGTGTTGATCAGTACTTCGGCCAAGTGCTCAAGCGCGAGTTGATCATTCCAGAGCAGGCCGAGCGCCCGGGGGATCCATATCTCACTTGGCATCACGAGCACGTCTTCCAAGGAGTCGTCGAAACCTGACTTAACTTAACGACATATTGCTCTGGAGAGAGTGCTCAAGGCAATGGTATGCTGGCATACATGAAGCGCACCACGGTGAAGCTCCCTGACGAGACTGATGCCCGGCTTCGCCATGAGGCAGAGCGGCGTGGCATCACGATATCCGAGTTGACTCGTGAAGCCATTCAGGCGCATCTGGGTGCCCAGAGAACTCTTGGTGCTGCCGCTGCTGGGCGGAGCGGGCGCCGCGACATCTCGGAGCGAATCGAAGAGATTCTGGCCAAAGAGGTAACGCCATCGCCCTGATCGTCGATGCAGGTCCGCTCTACGCCTACATCGATGCTGACGACCGGCACCACGAATCCAGCCTTGAACTACTGCTGACGCATCCGGGTCCTCTCGTTGTGCCCACCTTGGTGATCACCGAGGTCAGCTACCTCGCAGCAACTCGTCTAGGTGCCGAAGCCGAAGTGAGATTCTTGGGCGATTTCGCTTCGGGCCAGCTTGGAGTGGAGCCAGTGGCGGCAGGCGACTGGCTTCGCATGGCAGAGCTTGTCCACAACTACCGCGATCTGCCGCTGGGTACGGTCGATGCATCGGTCGTGGTTGCGGCCGAGCGCCTCGGAATCACGACGGTTGCGACGATGGATCGACGGCATTTTACAGTGGTGAAGCCGCGCCACTGCGATGCCTTCGATCTCCTGCCCTGATGCAGCTGTCCGTCAACAACCCTTGTCCGTGCAAAATAGTGAAATTGGGAGAGGAGCTCTAGCTCTTCTCGAATAGGTCGTCGCAGCCGATGAGATCGGGGTTGGTGGGGGCTAGGCGGTGGATCATGGTTTGGATGGCTTCGGGGTTGTTGTCGATGAGGAGGTAGTCGCGGTTGTGCTTGGCGGCGGCTTCGCCGAGGGTGCCGCTGCCGGCGAAGAAGTCGAGTAGGAGGTCGCCGGGCTTGGAGTGGACCTTTACCAGGCGTTCGAGGACGCCGAGGGGCTTTTGGGTGGCGTAGCCGGTTTTCTCTTTGCCGTTGGGGCTCACGATGGTGTGCCACCACACGTCGGTGGGGGTCTTTCCCCGGGCGGCCTTTTCTTTGCCGACCAGGCCGGGGGCCATGTAGGGGATTCTGTCCATCTCCTCGTAGCAGAACGTGTAGTCGGACGGGTCTTTGGCGTACCAGAGGATGCTGTCGTGTTTGGCCGACCACTTCTTCTTGGAGCGGGCCCCGTAGTCGTAGGCCCAGATGATCTCGTTCATGAAGGAGTCTCGGCCGAAGATCTGGTCGAGCAGCACTTTGCAGTAGTGGACCTCGCGGTAGTCGATGTGCAGAAAAAAGCTGCCGTTGTCGGTGAGCACTCGATGAGCTTCCTCGAATCGAGGGGTGAGGAAGCCCAAGTAGTCGTCGAAGGCGTCCTCATAGCCTGACTTGCCGAGGCGAATCGTCTGGTAGCGGCGGCCAGCGAAGCCGATTCGGTCTCCGTTGGCCTCGTCGTGAGCGGTTTTGATCCGGTCGCGCTCTTGACGCTTGCCGGTGTTGAACGGCGGATCAATGTAGATGAGGTCAACGCTACGGTCGGGCAGGCCCTGCAACACCGGCAGGTTGTCGCCGAAGACGATTTTGCCCATCTCTTCCAATCTTAGTGGTCCGACTGCAAACTTCCCGGTATATTGAAAACTATTGAAAATGATTGAATCCACAGTGATGTCCACATATCCACAGGAGAGGCGAAGGATGGAGTGTCCATCGCGCACGAGGGCTCATTGCCAATCCTTAGGATGGCTTCGGTGGCCTAGTTGGAGAGGAGCAGCTGATGCACGAGTTTCGGGTCCATGTTGAGACTGACGAGGAGGGGTCGAGCTGGTGGAGCGAGGACGGTTGCGGTTTTGTTGCGGTCGCTGACACGTTGCCTCAGCTGGAGTCCTTGATCCATGAATGGGCTGAGGATGAGGGCATCACGGAATTCACGATGGTGATGCCGGATGTGCAGACAGAGGTTGCCATGGGCGGTGAGCCGGTCAAACCCCTGCGGTAGCTAGCTGGCTGCTGCGGAGCCAGCGGCGTGGGCGGCTACGAGGAGGGGGCCGATGGTGCCGCCGGCGCCGGGGTAGGCGGCGCCGAGGGGGCTTGCCGCGGCGTTGCCTACGGCGTAGAGGCCTTCGATGAGGTTGCCGTCTTGGTGGCGGACTTGGCCGTGGATGTTGGTTCGGGGGCCGCCCTTGGTGCCGAGGCAGCCGGGGTGGAGGTGGACGGCGTAGAACGGCGGCTCGTCTACTGGGCCGAGTGTGGGATGAGGAGCATTGGGATCGCCGACGAAGCGGTCGTAGATGGAGCGGCCCCGTCCGAAGTCGGGGTCGTCGCTGTTGGTGGCCAATTGGTTGAAGCGGGCGACCGAGGCGGTGAACTCCTCGCCGTCTATGCCGATGGCGGCAGCCAATTCGGCGAGGTTGTCGGCCCGGTACAGCCACTTGGGATCGGGGTCGTCTCGGCGCAGCGGGCCCAGGTGGTAGCGGCGGCGGTAGCTGGCGTCGAATACCAGCCAGGCGGTGGCCGCCGGATACTGGAATCCGGTGGGGTCGAAGTCCTGCATGGCTCGGCCCACGTCGTTGTAGTTGCGGGCCTCGTTGGTGAACCGCCGACCCCGAGAGTCCACCATTAGCGAACCGGGCCGGGCCCGCTCGGTGAGCACCAGCCGGTGAAACGTCTCGCCGTCGATGGTCTCGCCCGGCACGGTCATGGCCGGACACCACCATGCCTCGGCCATGTTGCCCAACTCGGCCCCTGCGGCCAGCGCCAGGCGGAGCGCGGTGCCATCCATGCCGGGAGCACCCACCGGGCTGGTCATCGGCCCCCGCAGGAACGCCTGCACCAGGGAAGGGTCCCGTTCGAAACCCCCGGAGGCCAAGATCACCCGACCGGACAGCACATCAGGGCCGATGCGCACCCCGTTGACCGTGCCGCCCGACTGAGCCAATCCGTCCATGCCGATGCCGGCGAGGATCACTGCTCCGGCGGCCTCGGCAGCCTCCGTCAGGGAGGCGATCATCGACCGTCCCATGGTGATCATGCCGCGGCGGGACCGGTCGGCCACCTCGTCCCAGTCGATGTTTCCGGTGGCCAGCTCCCGGTAAGTGATGGGCGCGGTCACATTGGGGGCGGTCCGGATTCGCTGGTCAAGGTCGGGTGGCACCTCACGGGGCTGGGGCTCCAGGGGACGATGTCCTGGCTTCCCGCCGGGTAGTTCTGGGTGGTAGTCGGGGTAGGGGACGGTTTGCCATGACAATCCAGTGGCTGACTCCAGCCAATCGGCCACCACCGGTGCTTGATCGGCGAAGTAGCCCACGAGTTCGTCGTCCACGTCGCCCAGCCGCAGCGCCTGCAAGTACCGGCGGGCTTCGGCAGGGGAGTCGTCCACCCCTTCGTCCGCCATCATCCGGTTGGCAGGCATCCACGCCAGACCCCCCGACAGTGCGGTAGTGCCACCCAGCACCGATGCCCGCTCTACCACGGTGACCTCGGCTCCCGCTTGCGCCGCGGCTACCGCCGCAGTCAACCCGGCGGCCCCCGACCCGACGACGACTACTGAAGCCACGTCAGCGGGGTAGCGGAACCGCTATTCGCCCTGCAAGGCAGCGGCCAGCGCGGCGGTGTCAAACCACTGGGACAGACGGCAGATACGGCCGCCTTCGACGTCGAATATGTCTACAGCGTCGAACGACACCACTTGTCCGTCTTGGGTTGCGCCGTTGAAGGTGATCTCTACCACCACGGTGTTGCCGGCTTCCAGGAACCGGGTGGGGTTGTCTTGGTGGACCGGGAATCGCTCGAAGATCTTCTGGAACATGGTGATGGCTTTGTCAGATCCGATGCGGGGGCGCGACCCGGAGGGGATCAAGTCGAGCTGGGGGTGCAGGACCGAGGCCATCAGGTCCCAGTCCTCGTCGTTGAGCGCGGTGAAGTAGTCCTTCACCACCGCAAGCGGGCTTTTGGTCGATCCTTCAGCGCTCATCAGCCGGCCCTCAGAATGTCTTTGACCTCGCGCATGGCCCGGAATGACCAGCCGGCCAGCTCGGGGTCGCCGAAGGCGGTGACGTTCCACATGATCAGGTGGCGCAGACCGGCGTCGTAGTAAGTGCTGACCTCTTCGGCGATCTGCTCGGGAGTGCCGCAGAAGCAGTAGTAGTCCACCACTTTGGGCGGGATGCCGTCGATGATGGCTTCGGCCTGCTCCCGGGGCACCGACGCGGGGATCAGATCGTGGAATCCCTCGGGCGGCTCCACCCCCAGTTCACGGAAGATCTGCGGGGGCAGCATCACCATGATGGCCCGCAGCAGCGGGGCCTCCTGCATGCGCCGCAGCGTGGCCTCATCGGGGGCGGCCAGCACGTAGGCCAGCAATCCGGGGGTGACTGCCTCGGCGTCTCGGCCCGCTTCCACCGACGACTGGCGGATGGTGGCCAGCGAATCGGCGTAAACGTCGGGGGCCAGCTTGGTGGGAAGCCAACCGTCGGCCAGCCTGCCGGTGATGCGCAGCATCCGGGGGCCATGGGCCGCAGTCCAAATGGGCGGGGGAGTGTCCCCGTAGGGCGACAGGCCGAGCACGGCGTCGTTCAGCTGATGGAACTTCCCCTCGTAGTTGATGGGGCCGTCGGCGCCCCACAGTGCCCGAATGATCTCGATGCCTTCTTCCAGTCGGCCCACGGGGCGGTCGAAGTCCATGCCATAGGGGGTGACGTTCATCCGCTCGCCCGAGCCCAGCCCCAAGATGGCCCGGCCCTGGGTGAGGTGGTCGAGGGTGAGGGCCATGTTGGCCACCATGGCCGGGTGGCGGCGGATCAGGTCGGTGACCACGGCCCCCACTTTGATGGTCTCGGTTTGGGCACCGACTGCGCCCATCATCACCAGCGGGTCGAAGTACACGTGGCCGCTGGGCTGCACTGCGGCCAGCGGGCTCATGTCCGGGGTCCATATCGAGTCGGGGTGCCAGCCCATCAGGTGGCAGGGCCACCACAGGGCGTCGTATCCATCGGCCTCAGCCCGCTGTCCTAATTCCACCGCCCGGTGGGCCGGGGGCATGATCTGGCCGGGAACGCCGATCTCGAGGTCTTTCATCCGCCGAACTCCCGGCGGCGCATGTTGTCGGGGTCGATCACCTCGCGGATCAACCGCACCTGCTTGATAGTGGGCACCGCGGTGGTGGGCAACTGCCCCTCAGGGGCGGGCAGCTCGAAGCCGGTGGCCTCCTGCACTTGCTCAAAGGTGACACCAGGATGCAGCGACGCCACCTGCATGTGACGGGTTTCGGGGTGGAAGTCCATGACGCAGAGGTTGGTGATCACCAGCTCTGGTCCGCCTTCCAGTCCGGCATCAGATCGCTCCGATCCGCCGCCCAGGTAGCCGGCACAGGAGATGAAATCCACCTTCTCCACCAGCGAGCGGGGGTTGTGATTGGGATTCCAGTAGTAAAGCGCTTTGCCGATTGATCCCATGTCGCCCAAACCGGCGGTGCCCGGAAGCCGCACTCGGGGAGCGTGATAGTCAGTGCCGATGATCGAGTTGTTGCCGTTTCCGTAGCGGTCGAGTTGAGCCGACCCGACGCAGAACTTGGTGAGCCACCGGCCGTTCAGGGCAATGGTCCAGAAGTCGCCGTACTGCTCCACGTACATGATGGAGTCCCGCCACAGGGGGGCCTCGAGGGTGGAGGCGGGCACTCGGTCGGGTCGGGGTTCGAGGCCGACCGCTCCGGCCAGCCACACCAGGTCGGGGGCGTGGGTGAGCCGAGCCAGCCAGAAGGCGCTCACCGGCACGAACGAGGCCATGCCGTTGCAGGCTTGGTCGCCATCGGTGAAGCAGGCGGCGAGCCGGGCGATCATCAGCTCGTCGATGGTCCAGTCGTCAGCCGGGGGACTGTTCTGCCAGTCACTCATGCTCTTCCTCCCGATGCGCACCTTCCGGACGTTCTCTCGCCAACGAGTACCTTCACGTCTGCTCCCAGGCTTCCACTGCGGCCAGCTGCTTCGCCCCGCCCACAGCCTCCAGGTAGGCAGCGTGGTCAGCGGGACCGGTCACGTACTTCTCCATGAACCCGGCCACCGCCTCGTCATCGCGGGCTGCACCGATCCACTCCAGATGCATGGCGGTGTCATAGCCGTAGCGGGGGTAGAACGACGTGGGGTGGGCGCCGAACGGGGCTTCCACCACCGCGTCCACCATGAAGCCAGGCAACACCGTGCGGTCGGGATCGGCCCGCAGCACTTCAGAGTCCACGATCTCCTCAACGGTGACGATCACCGTGGTGGCTGCTTTGGGCATGATCCCCAGGTCGGGCCACAGCGCGGTGGGCTCGTAGCCGATGTTGCCAAACCGGTCGGCCTTGTGGGCGTGTACCAGGGCCACGTCGGGTACCAGCGCTTTGCAGGCCACCACCGACGGTCCGCCGAACGGGTCGTCGAGCATGACCAGGTTGTCGTTCACGTCAATCAGGTCGGTGCCGATAAGACCCCTGGTGGGCAGGAACGGCAGATTGCGAGCGCCCGCGCCCAGTCGGGCGTTCAGCGCCGTTTCTGACAGCTCCTCGACCCGGATCGCTCCTGCCTCCACTGCTTTGCGGTAGCGCTGGCACAGCCCGAACTGCTCCATCGACACGGCCGCGCCGATGAGGCGGTTCATGGCTCCAGCGGCAGCCAGCCAGTCCACCGGAATGCCTCCTACCAGGCACACCACACCGAGTTCCCGTCGTCCTTGGCGGATCAGCTCCCGCACCAGGGCCATCGGCGCGGCCTGGGTGGCCATGTTCTGGATGGCCACGGTTTGGCCGTCGCGGACCAGCGCGGCGGCCTCCGGCAGCGTGGTCAGCTTCTCTGCGCTCATAGCAGCTCTACCATCTCTCGTCCTCCGTGGAGCTCGATCACCTGTCCGGTTGCATAGTCGGAATCGGGCGAGGCCAGCCAAGCGCAGGCTCCGGCCACGTCTTCAGGAGTTCCGGCCCGCCCGATGGGGATCTGGGCCTCAATGCGCTCGATGATCTCCTCAGGGATGCCTAGCCCGGTGTCATCGTCGCGGGCGCCGGTGAGGCGGGTGCCGGCGATGTAGCCCGGGGCCACTGCGTTGACGTTGATCCTGTGTCGGGCCCACTCTCGGGCCAGTGATTTGGTCAACGCGATCACCCCGCCCTTGGCCGCGGAGTAGTTGGCATTGCCGGCGATGCCGTAGATCCCGTTGATGGAGGCCATGTTGACCACCTTGCGGTGGTGGACCGGCGGGTTGTCCCGGCTACCCCGCAGCAGCGGGAACGCTGCTCTGCATAGGTTGAACGTGCCCTTCAATGCCACATCGCACACCAAGTCCCACTGTTCGTCGGTCATGTTGTGGGCCATGGCATCCGCGGTGATACCCGCGTTGTTCACCAAGATGTCCAGGCTGCCGAAGGAGTCCTGGGCGGTGCTCAACATGGCGGCCACGTCGTTGTGGTCAACGACTGAACCTGGCGCGGCCACGGCTTGACCGCCGCCAGCAACGATGGCCGAGACGGCCTCTTCAGCGACTTCGCCGTCTACATCGTTGACCACCACCGCAGCGCCATCGCGGGCCAAACGAGCCGCCACCGCTAACCCAATGCCTCGACCAGCGCCGGTTACCAGCGCAACCCTCTCTCTCAACATCGCTTACCCATCCGAGGACAAGACCGACGAGGGTCGGGGGGTGGCGCCGCAGGCGGACCTGGCCGCTCCGACGGCCAGGCCGCCGTAGGTGACAGGACCCGCCGGCCCGGACACTGCCAACAACCTGGGCAAGCGAGGCATCAAAAGCTTCTGGGCAGCCCGAAGGTCTCGGCGATGCTGTTCCTCGCCATCTCGTTGGTGATGGGGCCGATGCGGTAGAGGCGGCTGTCTCGCCAATAGCGCTGGGGGTGGGTTTCGAGGGCGTAGCCCATGCCGCCCAGCACTTGGATGGCGATGTCCGAGCATTTGCCGGCGTACTCCGAGGCCACCACCTTGGCCATGTTGGCCTCCCGGCCGCAGTCCTCACCCGACTCCGACTTCCAGGCCGCGTAGTAGGTCATCAACTCGGCCTGCTTCTGCATCATGGCCATGTCGGCCAGGTTCTGATGCCACACCTGGAACGAGCCGATCTTCTTGCCGAACGCCTCCCGCTCTATCAGATAGCTGAGGGTCTCCTCGATGCAGCCGTCGATGATGCCGGTACACAGGGCGGCCACCATGATCCGCTCGTTGTTGAGGGTGGACAGCATTTGGTAGAAGCCCTGGCCGGGTTGGCCCACCACGTACTCGTCGGGCACGAACACGTCGTCGAGGAACACCTCGCACGATCCCACCGACCTCATGCCCACCTTAGGGATCTGGTGGCACTCCAAGCCTTCCGCAGGGTTCTTCACCAAGAACAGGGTCACTCCGCGGGCCGGCTTGTCGGCGATGTCCTCGGTGCGGGCCATCAAGAACAGGTAGTCGGACACGTGGGCCGCAGTCGACCAGATCTTCTGGCCGGTGATGCTCCAGCCGCCGTCCACCTTGGTGGCCCGGGTTTTCATGGCCCCCATCAGGTCGGTGCCCCCGGACGGCTCGGTGACGGCGATGGCCACTCGGATCTTGCCCTCGGCCAGCTGGGGGATCAGCTCCTCGCGGGCCACGTCGGTGGCGAACTTGTTGATCGACTTGGCGCAGAACGAGGAGATGCCGAAAATCCAGGTGAGCCCGGCCAGCGAGCGGGCCAGCTCCCGGGTGAGGATCATCTGGGTGACCACGTCGCCGCCCTGGCCGCCCAGTTCGGGAGGCAGGCCGATGGCGTGGAACCCGGCGTCGGACATCTTGTCCCACAGCTCGAACGGGTACTCGAACTCCTGGGCCTCGTAGTCGCGGGACGCATCCTTGTTGCATTCCTTCTCGACCCAATTGCGGACCGTCTCCTGGAACATCGTCTGCTCGTCGGTGAGGGTGAACTCCATGTGCTTGGTTGCTCCTTGTAATTCCTGTCGTCTAAGTGTCTCAGTCTGAGGTCAGTGGTGGGGGTCGATAGCTAATTCAGTACCGCCAGCCGTCTCCGAAGGTGGGGATGCGGCGGCCCAGGATGTCCTCCACGCAGGTGAGGGCGGCCCGGGCCGAGCGGTCGGTGCCGATGCCCCGGCTGCGGAAAGTCTCGCTGGCGAAGTACAGGCCGTCCACGGTGGGGGCCCGCCAATGGGGCCGGAACTTGCCCACCAGCATGGGCTTTTGGGCGACGCCGAACGCCGGGTCGAACACGAACAGGCGCCTCTTCCACACATGCTCGGCCAGACCGGGGTACATCACGTAGAGGCCCTGTTCGAGGCGGTTGTACATGTCCTCGATGTAGCGCCGGTCCCGCCCCTTGGAGCCGGGGACGATGCCGCCGGTGCAGTAAAGGTGGAGTCCGTTGGGGATGCCCTGGGGGTCCATGGCCGCCTGGTCGTACATGTAGCCCGGCGTGGGGCTGTGGGGGGTTTCCAGCCAGGTGGCCAGCTCCCGGGGGTCGAACATGGTCACCGGCTCTTCGGTGGCGAAGTAGAGGTTGAGCATGGTCACCCGGTACTGGTCCTGGGCCAGGTAGCGGATCTGGCTGGTGTACCAATCGGGCAGCTCCCACTCGGGCACCACGTTGAACACGTTCCACACCGGCAGGGTTGAGATGACCGCGTCGCACTCGATCACCTCGCCGATGTCCCAGTCGTTGGGCACGGTGGGCTCATGGGGGATGGACACCCCGACCACCGCCCCGTTCTCGATCAGCACCCGGCCGGCCGCGGTCTGCATTCGCAGCTCGCCGCCGTGCTCGGTGAACCCGTCGGCCAGGTCTTGCCACATGCCGTCCCAGCCCTGGCCGGGCCAGCACGAGTAGGCGGCCATGTGCCGCTCCTCGTAGTGCATCTTGCGCACCCACAGGTTGTCGCTGGCCGAGTGGTCGTACCACTCGTCGGTCATACACTCCAGCACAGCGATGAACTCGTAGAGGTCGTAAACCCCCTGGTCGGAGGTGTACTGGGCCAGCCATTCCCGCATGGGGCGGTCGTCCCACTCCTCCAGCTCGTCCCATGTGCTCTCAGTGATGGCCTTGATGACCTTCTTGACCTCGGTCTTGTCGGGATAGCGGTCGCGGATCGACCCCCAAGTCTGGGTCTCGTTGTCCCAGATCGGCATGTCGTGAGAGACCTCACCGTGGATGAGTTCCTTGCCGACGTGCTCGAACACCTTGGTCAGACCCGAGCCGGGATCCTCGATGAGGTGCCCGCCGAGGTTCACCTTGAAGCCCTCGTCGTCCACCGCCAGCGCTCGGCCCCCCAAGAAAGGGGACCGCTCCAGGAGGGTGACCGATTTGCCCTCAGCCGCCAGAAGAGCCCCGGCGCTCAGCCCGGCAGCGCCGGCGCCGATGACGACAACGTCGCATTTGGTCATGGGGGGATACTAAGAGCGGACGGTGTTGGGAGGCACGTTATGAAGTCAGCCGCTCAGGGGCCAGCATCCGACTCAGCGCATCCACTGTGGCCTGTGGGCCGACGTCGTCGCCCACATGGGCGCCGGTGAGCAGCACGATGGGCAGGTCGACGCCCGCCGCCCGGTAGGCGTCGATTCGCTCAGCGAGCATGTCGGGTCCGAGGGCGCATTGAGCCAGGACGGCCTCATCGGGCACCAGCGACAACGCTCGTGCGCGGTCGCCCTTCTGCCAGGCCTCGGCGACTTCGGGCAGGTTGTCGAACGTGCCGACGAAGGCGGGCTGGTGCGTGGGGACCATGGAGTAGGCGAGCACTTGGCGGCGCATCCGCTCCAGGGCTTGCTCGGGATCAGGACCGGCGTAGGCCCAAAACGAAAGCATGGTGGCAACGTCGGACGCATCGCGCCCTGAGTCTGTGGCCGCGGCCTCGACGATGTTCCGCTTGGGAGTTACCTCAGACGGCGGGCACCACGTCATAAACACTGCATCGGCGACCTCGCCGGCCACGGCCAGCATCCGGGGATTGATGGCCCCCAGCCAGACGGGTACATCCACCGCGGGCAAATCGAGCCGGAAGCCGCGGGATCGGAACCGGGGGCCGTCGTGGTTCAGCTTCTCCCCGGCCAGTGCAGTCCGGAGCAGGCTAATGAATTCCCGCACCGTGGCCAGAGGCTGCTCGAAGTCGCCGCCGTGCCAGCGCCCGACGACAATCGGGCTGCTGGCCCCGATGCCGGCCACTATCCGTCCGGGGGCCAGCGAGGCCAAAGTGGCGAAGCCCATGGCCGTGAGGGCGGGGGAGCGGGTGTAGGCGGCCACAATGCCCGAGCCCAGCCGGATGCGCTCGGTGCGGGCGGCCATTGCCCCCAGGGTGGCGAACACCTCGGGACCGGCCACCTCGCCCACCAACGCAGTGTCGATGCCAGCCTGTTCTGCGTCCACCACTAGATCGGTAAGCCATCCGACGGGCAACCCATCTTCCACCGGCATGGTGATGGCCACGGGAGATCTGGCCATGGCGAGTAGTGGCCTACTGCGTTCTGCCGGAAACTGGGGACTATCCGGAGTACCGCCCGTGGAGCTCGTCGGCCAGGGGCTGGTTCTCGGCGTTGTCGGGGTGGGGGAGCCACTCCTCGCCGACCGACAGGTAGCGGGTGGCCAGCTCGATCAGCGGGCCGTGGGCCTTGCTGGGAGGGATGAAGTTCCACTTGAGCCACGGCTGGGTGTCGGGATGGCTGGGTTCCTCCATGACCAGCGGGATGTCGGCGTCGCGCACTCCGTCGATCATGGTGTCGAAATCGTCAGAGCAGAAGGCGATGTGGTGGACGTACTCGCCCTTCTTGGCCAACACCTTGTCGGGCCAGTGTCCCGGCTCAGCGGGCGACCACAGTTGGATGGACACGCCGGTGGGGTCGGGGTTCTGGAAGGTGACCCACGCCATCGGGGTTCCGTCCATGTCGTCGGCGCCCTCTCCCCGGGTGACTTTCATGGTATGGCCCGGTGCCAGCACCTCGAGGATCTGTCGCCAGTCTTCCTCCGCCTGGGCCAGGTCTTTCACCAGCAATGAGATGTGGTCGATATGGATGCCCATTTGCTTCTCGGCCTCCTTGGGGATCTCCCTGGCTAAGCAGCCAGGTTCTCGATGATGGTGGCGTTGGCCAGACCGCCGCCCTCGCACATGGTCTGGAGCCCGTAGCGGCCGCCGGAGCGCTCCAGCTCATTGAGCAGCGTGGTCATGATCCGAGCGCCGCTGGCCCCCAGCGGGTGGCCCAAAGCGATGGCCCCGCCGTTGACGTTCACCTTGTCCATGTCGACGCCGGTGTCCTTGGCCCAGGCCAGCACTACCGAGGCGAAGGCCTCGTTGCACTCGAACAGGTCGATGTCGTCGAGTTCCATGCCGGCGCGCTCCAGCACCTTGGCGGTGGCCGGGATGGGGCCGGTGAGGATGAGCACCGGGTCGCTGCCCACCACCGCCATGGTGTGGATCCGGGCCCGGGGGGTGAGGCCATGCTCCGCCACCGCTTTCTCGGAGGCGATGAGCAACGCAGCTGAGCCGTCGGTGATCTGGCTGGAGTTGGCCGCAGTCAGGGGGCCATGTTCGGAGAACGGGCGCAGCTTGGCCATCTTCTCCATAGAGGTATCGGGCCGGATGCCCTCGTCGCGGGCGCATTCGCCCACCGCTAGGACCTCCCGCTCGAAACGCCCTTCTTCCCAGGCCCGGGCCGCGTTCTGATGGCTGCGCAGGGCCAGGCCGTTCATGTCTTCCAACGTGACGTCCCACCGTTCGGCGATGAGATTTCCGCCTCGGAACTGGTGGACTTCCTCGTCTCCAAAGCGGTTGGCCCAGCCGTCGCCGTCGAAGGGATAGCGCATGCCCAGATCGGGGCCCACATCGCCCTGGCTGTTGAGGTGAATGAGGCTCATGACCTCCACCCCGCCGGCTACCACCAGATCTTGAGTGCCCGACATGATGCCTTGGGCTGCGAAATGAACTGCCTGCTGAGACGACCCGCACTGGCGGTCGATGGTCACTGCCGGGACGTGCTCGGGCAGACCGGCCGACAGCCACGCGTTGCGGGCCACGTTGAACGCCTGAGCGCCGATCTGGCCCACGCAGCCCATGATGCAGTCATCTACCGCGGCCGGGTCCACGCCGGTGCGCTCGATCAGCCCGCTCAGGATGTTGGCGCCGAGATCGGCCGGGTGGAGGTGGCTCAGCCCCCCGCCGAATCGGCCCATGGGGGAGCGAACTGCGTCGATGATGTAGGCGTCGGCCATGTCTGTGCTTCCTGGTTCTTCTTCCGGATTCCTTGGTTGCTGTTCCTTGTTGGGCCGGGGCTGTTCAGCCCACAGCCCGCTCAGCAGCGGCCACGGTGTTGGCCATCAGCATGGTACGGGTCATCGGCCCCACCCCGCCGATTCGAGGCGAAAGCCAGCCCGCCACCTCGGCCACGTCGTCGTCCACATCCGACACCAGCTTGCCGTCGGCGAAGCTCACCCCAGCAGCCACCACCGCGGCACCAGGCTTGACCATGTCAGCCTTCACCATGCGGGGCGCCCCGGCCGCAGCGATGAGGATGTCGGCGTTCTTGGTATATCGCGAGATGTCGCCCGCCCCGGTGTGCACCACAGTGACCGCGGCATTGGCATTGGGCCGCTTCAGCGACAGCAAGTTCGCCAGCGGCCGCCCAATGGTGAGACCTCGGCCGATGATCACCACATGCTGGCCGGCGATGGGAATCTCGTAGCGCTCTAACATCAGCTGAATACCTCGCGGCGTGCAGGCCAGCGGTGCGTCCACTCCCTGCACCAACCGCCCCAAGTTCACCGGGTGCAGCCCATCGGCGTCCTTCTCCGGCAGCACCCGCAACAAGGCGGTCTCGTAGTCGAGGTCGCCGGGGAACGGGTATTGCATGATGTAGGCGTCCACCGCCGGGTCGGCATTGAAGTCGTCCACCACGGCGTCCACTTCTTCCTGGGTGGCATCGGCAGGCAGGTGCACCTCTCGAGAGCCCATCCCCAGTTCCTCGCTGTCGCGGTGCTTCATGGCCACGTAATTGGCCGATGGCCCATCGTCACCCACGAGCAATGTGCCCAACCCCGGGGTCTTGCCCTTCTCGGCCAGCGCAGCAATCCGCTCCCGCAGGCCTTCCTTGATCTCAGCCGACAGCATTTCGCCGTCCAATTTGATAGCAGTCATCGTCCGGAATTCTCTCGCAAACGCTGCGGTTTCACAATGACCTTCTAGCTATCGGTTGATCGGACCGTACGATGGCGACATGAGCGCGGAACAAGTGGGAACGGGTCAAAGGAGAGGATCCGGGGAAGCTTGTGCCTGGGTGGTGCGAGGTGAGCCTGGGGGTGGTGAGTTGGAGGGTGGTACGTCTTTCGTGGATTTCAACCTTGACAATGATGTCGTGACCCTTGGGTGGGGGGACTGGGCTGTCGATGCCCCCGTCGCAGCCTTCAATGATATGGAGATGCTCGACAGATGCACCCAACAATGGAGCGCGATCAATTGGGAGCCAGATTGGAAAGAATCGTTCAAGAGGGAAGCCCCATGGTGCATCTGGCGGTTCTGCAACGAGATTTACATCGGCGACATCGTCGTGCTGCCTCCAAAGGGGGAGAGGTGGATCGCCATCGGAGAAGTGACCGGTGCTGCGGAACGGGACGGGAGTCAGGATCCCGGTGCCCGCCTATATCGACCAGTTAAGTGGCTGGCCAAGAGGAAATCACGGGTGGTTGTCCCCGGTGACCTCTTGAGTTCCATCAACTCTCAAGGGACGATATTCCGACCAGGAGCAGACGACCATTCCCGCAGAACCAAATTCTTTCGGGCACTCCAAGATCTTGTGTAGATCAATCGCTTCTCTGGGCCAGTTCGACCTGATTCATCTCGCGGTGCCGACGGAGTTCGGTAAGTGAAGCCTGTTCTAGGTCACGCTGTGACGTACGTTATGTCCTAGGAGTACGTAAGACTCGAAACAGGGTATGGCCGTGCAATTCCTTGCCGATTCTGAAACCAGCCGCAGACTTCGCGAGGTGCTCGATGCTGCCGAAGCAGGGAAGGCAGCGGGGGTCGAGCGCCGGGGTAGTCGGGTTGCGCTGGTAGAGCGAGACCGTTTGCACGGACTATTGGCCGATTCTCGGCAGTTGGGCAGGCCGGAGGCGATGGCTGAAGCAGACGGGTGGTCTGTCTTTTTGCCCGGTACCCCAGTTGCAGCCGATGGGGCCGACTTTGAGGAGGCCGTCGAGGAATTCATGAGGGCCCTCCGTGAGTATTCGGAAGACTGGGAGGACCGGCTCAGGATGGTCGCCAACCACGAGCACCTTTGGCCGCTTGTGCTGTTCGTGGCTATGAGCTCTGATTCTGAGCTAGCCAGTTGGGTATACGGCAAGGAGTCTTGAGTTCTTCGGCGCCCGTCCCGCGTAACCATGCTGGCTCTTGCGAAGTTAAGGGTTGGAGGCTGGTCGGCTCAGACGCTGGCAAGCGCAATGCGCTAGGCGGCGACAGCTTCCGTTGGACCTCGAGCGCGATCTCGGTCGATTGCGCGGTGGGGGGATTTCAGCTTGCGCCGCCCGGTGCCGTCCTTGATCACCGTGTAGCCCTGTTTGTGGACTTTCCTGTGGCACTTGGGGCATAGCAGCACCAGATTGGTGATGTCGGTGGGGCCGTTGTTGTCCCACCAGATGATGTGGTGGGCGTCGCAGGCGCTGGCTCTCATGCCACAGCCGATGCATTTTTTGTCGCGGGCGATCAGGGCGAGCTTCTGGGCGGCTGTGACGGCCCGCTGTTTTCTTCCCATGTAGAGCGGTTGGCCGTCGGCGGCGAAGATGGCGGGCACGATGCCGGCGTCGCAGGCGATATGGCGGAGGTCGTCAATGTCGATGGGGGTACCGTCGATGAGGCCGGCATTCTTGAGTTGGCCGGTGAGGGTGTCGTAGTCGACGGAGACGATCAGCGTGGTGGCCTGGGGGGCAATTTCGGAGCCGACGTGGTGATCCTCGGAATCATCGCTGGACACAGCGTCCGAATCGTCGACGGGGGAGCAACTGTTGCCGTTGGAGTTGGCATCGGAATTATCGGCTCGGGCCGGTTGCTGGGTGATGAGCGCGACCAGGGCATCGGCGTTGCGCTGCTCGTGAGTGCGGTCGCTCCCGGACTTGGCATCCTCGCGAAAGAGGCGATCGCTCAGGTCGTAGAGAGCGGTCTTGACCCGCTCCCCGGCGATGCGATCAAACTCTGCATGCAGAACGACCATTTCGTCGTCGCCGTCGAACACTTTGCCGTTGCGCCGCTCGCGCTGGCGCTCATGGCGGGTCAACCCGTCGTCGGCCCGGCGCTGGTCTTCGCTGCGGGCAACAGTCTTCTTGAACTCGTCGAGGTCCTCGGAAATGGCCACGACGACCAGCTCCAACTCCTCGTCCTTGGACAACGGCGCCCGCAGATGCGACTCGCCCATCACTCGAGCGTGATCGATAGAAATCCACCCCTGCTTGGCAGCCTCCAACGTGTCGGGCAACGCCTTAAGGGCATTAGAGGTCTTGGCCTGCTGGCGAGCCTTGTGGCGACCGAGCCCGAATTGACGGCACAACTCCTCAACCGCATCCTGCCCCTCCAGATCCCCAAACCGGCCCAACAACGCCGTCAGATAGCCATCCAACTGCCGCCGGGCGCTGTCGGCCTGGAGGATCAACTTGACCAAATCACCGGACCCCAGCCCGTCGAATTTAGCCAGCTGAACATTCACGGTTGCGCTTCCACAGCCCCGTGGCTCACCCCTAGTTGTTGTGGCATTTGCCCTGGTGAGAGCCCCTAAATCCATGCCCTCAGTCTACCGACGCCAGTGACAGTATCCCCTGGAATAGCTCATATATGATCAGAACATAAGGTGGATCGGTGCGATCACTTCCCGCCAAATCGCCATTTGGATCAAGGATTGGGCAGGGTCCGGCGCATTTGCCGACGGGGCTCGCCGGTGGGGTATGTTGGGTGGGTGAAGAAGCTCATCTCTCTCTCTCTCTCTCTCTCTCTTCTCGTTAGCTGCGGCTCCTGTCGCCGCGGCTGACGAGGGAGTCTGCCCGCCGGGATACGGGCATCACGAGTTCAACGGGATCGACAATTGCACTGCGCCGGGGAGCGTCAACGGGCAGTACCCCTGGGAGGCGTGGCGGGACTACGGCCAGCCCCAGGGCGATCCCCAGCCCGGCGTGGAGGTGGAGCAGCCCCAGGGCGATCCCCAGCCCGGCCCGGAGGTCGAGTCTGGCCCGGAGGCCCAGCCCCATGAGGAGCCCGCCATCGTCGAGGTGCCCCAGCCCGTCGAGGTGCCTGAGCGGCGGGAGCCGCGGGAGCCGCAGGCACAGCGGAACGTGCCGCAGACCGTGAATTGGGGCACTTGGGGGAATCCGCCCGCGAACTCGGGCGGCTGCAACAACGGGTGGCGGTACGAGTCCACGACTTCGACATGCCACGCCGACCTCAGCAACCCCAAAGCGGACGGGTGCCGCGGACCGCACTGCCGCATCACGCCGGTCAATTGCAACCAGGGCAGCCGGAGCGCCACGGAGAAGGCGGAACTACGCAAGCTGCACTATTGGTGGGGCGGGGCCTGCACCGACGCGCCGGCGTGGTGGGGGACGTGTCCGACGAGCAAGAGTGGCTGCTAGCTGTGCGGCGGCTGGCCATCGTTGATCTCTAGCGTCTCGATCTGCACGTCGAGGCCGTTGGCGAGGTCGGTGGCCATCGCCCGGACGGCGACGGCGGCGAGCTTGAGGGGCTGGGGCAGGCCCTTGAGGACTTTCGCTTCGCCGAGAACAGGCTCGGGAGCAGAGAAGCCAATAAACCGACGAGGAGTGGGCGGAGTATACGCAGAGACTCTTGGAGCAACTCATAGAGGAGCACTCTGCGGAGCAGTAGTTTGACCTGCTCAGGGGTCAGCAGGAGACTTGCGGGGGTTCTATAGACAGTCTGAGAGTCCAGAAGATTGTTGGCATCGTGAGGCTGTCAGGTGATCCTGACACTCATGGGTGTGATCGCTGCTGATGCATTATCGGCTGACCCCTTAGAGGCACTGCGGGAGCTTGCTCGCAGTGAGCCAGAATTGGAGCGGTTGCGCCGTGACAAGGTTCGGGCGGCCCGAGCTGCCGGAGCCACTTGGGAGCAGGTTGGCGATGCGCTTGCAGTGAGCCGCCAGTCGGCTTGGGAGTATTTCACTGCTCGAATTCGACAAGAACTGGCGGACAATGCCAATGCCAACGCCGAGTTGTCAGAGGTTGAGGCAATGCAGATGGCAGTAGACGAGGTGCGGACGGTTCGACGGCGTAGACGGCACTGAGCGGCGAAGGTGGTGCTAGACGAACTGCTCTACGCAGCAGCCAAGCAGCTCAGTGTTGCCCCACTTGGTTGATCAGTTGTCCTGGCAGACCGGCCCAGAGTCCGTATCTCCATGAGATGGCAGGACGCAACCGGCGGCATCGACCCTGGCCTCCTTCTTTAGGGCGTCGATGCGGGCGCGACGCTCAGGGTTGATTTCACTCGCTATGTCGCTGAACTTGCGGTGTCCCATACGAGGATTCCTTGGGGTAGCCCGCCTATGGCTTCAGGCGAACACGGAGCTTACAGAGCAGGTGAAGCCGGGGAGGACTTCGTGGCCGTTTAGGGAGTCGTCTTCTTGCAGGGTCGTGGGATCGGTGCCGGGGCGGTACACATCGATGGTGCGGGTGTCGGGGTGGACGATCCAGACCAATGGCGCGCCGTGGCCGAGCCACATCTGCGCCCGGTCGCGGGCCCAGCGGTGGCTGTCGCTAGGGGAGACGATTTCTACTACTAGGTCGGGGACGACTTCGGCGTAGCCGTCGATCTCCGCGTCCAGTGGGATCTTCTCTGCTGAGGTGAATGCCACATCGGGTTCGCGTACGGTGTCGGGGTCGCGCTCCAGCCACACGCCCGAATCGGAGGCGACAAGCGTGCCTAGCTTCCTGGGCTTTGCGAAGTTGTTCAACTCGGTGACGAGATTGACGGCGATCTTGCCGTGTCGGTGTCCTGATGCCATCGTCTCGTGAAGCACTCCCTGCACCAGCTCGCCGCGCACGCCTTGGGAGCTCAAGCGAAGTAGGTCGTCGGCGGTCAGCAGCTTCGTATCGGCCAATCCAGTCATTGCCCTAAACGTAGTTCAAGCCGAAGCGGCGGCTGATGCAGGGGTTGCTCTGGGTTGCGTCATTGTCGTCGGAGCTGGTGCATCTGATGATGACGTAACGGGACCTAGCTGTCGCTGCCCCTTATTTTTGTGACTCGCAGACGACCCGGCGCTCATCGGGGTACACCAGGTTGATAAGCGCTTGGTGGATGTGGTGGTTGACGCACTCGTTGTTGGGGTAGACGACGTGGGTGATGTGGGAAGTTTCTATTAGGTAGCCGTTGGTGAGGGTGTCGGTGGCGAGTTCTTCGGACTCGCCGAAGGGGGTAGCGGGGTCGGAGTGGTTGCCGATGACCAGGATGGGCACGTTCCCGCCGTCGAGGGGGCCTTGGAGGGGGTCGGGGGCGAATTGGTCGTAGAACAGGCAGGCGCTGGGGAGAGGGGGGAACATCAGCGCCAGCAGGGGGAACCGCTCCTCGAGAACGGCCTCGGCGGCCTCGGCGTCGGCCAGCAGTGTGTCGCGGTCCAGTTCCGGGTACAAGGTCTGGCTGTCCAGGCAGTTGACGTGCTCGGTGAAGCTCGCCGCGGCGGGGTCCTCGCCCAATTGCAGCAATGCGAACTCCAGCAAGACCGACGGGTCGTTATTTCGGAGCCGGTACAGCCCCTGCCACAAGTAAGGCCAGTAGTCTTGGCTGTACAGCGTGGTGAGCACTCCCAAACCACCGGCTCGCGGATTGCCGTTGGCTGCCTGGTTTACCAGGTCAAGCTTGGTGACGGCCTCCCGGAAATACGCGACCGGGTTCCCCCGGTTGTAGATCGGGCACTGCTTCCAATCGTCGCACGCGGCCAATGCCTGATCCAGCGAGTCGGCGAAGGGGGCGACCTCCTCGATGGCCTCCTCGATGCGTTCCTGCCGGGTGCTGGCCGGGTCAACCGGGTTGTCGGCCCCGTCCACCGCCATTGCCCTAACCGATTGCGGGAAGAGCGTGGCGTACCAGACACCGAGGGTCGAGCCGTAGGAGAAACCCAGGTAGGAGATTTGGTCGGCGCCCAGGGCTTTGCGGATCTCGTCCATATCCCGGGCGACGTATTCGCTGTGCAGGAGGCCGCCGACGGGGCCCATCGACTGGATGCACAGGTTGGCGGCGGCTTCTCCGGCCGCGATGTCGTCGGGACTGTCGATGGGCATGTCTATTGCCGCGAGCAGTTTGAGTTGCTCGCCGGAGGCCCCACAGGAGAAGGCGGGCTCGGATTCACCGACACCGCGGGGGTCGAACCCCACGATGTCAAAGCGCTCGAGCAGTTGATCAGCGAAGCCTTCGCCGCTGGCGACGAGCTCCACGCCGCTGCCGCCGGGACCTCCGGGGTTCACCAGGAGGTAGCCGATCCGCTGCTCGGGGGAGGCAGTCCGGAGCACGTTAACAGCGATCTTGATGGTGTCGGCCTCGGGTGACCGGTAGTCGGCGGGTACGTCCAAGGAGCCACATTCGAGGTTGGAGCCGCAGTTAGTCCACTCGATGCGTTTCTCCGCGGGGGATGGCTCTGCGGTGGCGGCGAGGTCGGCGGCGCGCAGCGTGTTGATTGCGGCCGAGTCGAGGGTCAGGTAGCAGCCGATGCTCTCGTCATACCCCCAGCTAAGGCGGGCCAGCACGGTTTGGCCGTTGACGGTTTTGGCCACATCTACCGGCTCTGCCCCGAACCGGTGGTGCTCAAAACAGCGCCTCGAGTCATCGGTCTCGCCTCCAGGCAGGCTCCCGGGCGGACCAGCGCCCCGCAGGGCGGCCAATGCGTCGTCGTCGAGGGCGAGGAAGCAGCCGATGCTCTCGTGGTACCCCCAGCGGACCTGCGCCAGCGCGGTTTGGCCGTCGCCGGTTTTGGCCACATCCACCGGCTGGGCGCCGAAGCGATGAAACTCCGAGCAACGCTCGGCTGCGCTCCGCTCAACCGACTCCGCAGTCGCCCCTTGGGCGCCGACGGCCACCAGCACGGACCCGGCCAGCAGAGCCAATGCCACGACTCTCGCCACCAGAGATCGATCTTTACCTAGCATCCGGGCTAAACGTAGTCCCCCCCCTCCCCCCCCCCCCCCCCCCCCCCCCCCCCCCCGATCCGCCAACCCGTCAAAGACTGTCGCCCTCTACCTGTCTTCCGAACTAAACGTAGTTCCAGCCGAAGCGGCCTTTTATGCAGAGGTTGCCGCTTGTTACGTCGTGGTCGTCGGGGGAGGTGCATTTGACGATTTGGTTGTCTTGGACGTGGAGTTCGAGGTTGCAGCCGACGCCGCAGTAGGAGCACACGGTTTGCGTGACGGTTTGGTCTTCGGGGCGCCAGTCGTCGGCTTGGCGGAGGTCGAACTCGGTCTTGAACTGGAGGGCGTTGGTGGGGCATACGGCTACGCAGTTGCCGCAGTAAACGCAAGCCGAGTCGGGCAGGGTCACGTCGAACTCGGTGGAGATGCGGGCGCCGAAGCCGCGGCCGGCCACCGAGATGGCGTAGGTGTGCTGGGCATCGTCGCCGCAGGCCTCCACGCAGCGGTAGCACAGCACGCACTTGTCGTAGTCCCGGATGTAGAGGTTGTCCTGCACCCGCACCGGCTCGTCCATGGTCTGGCCGCCGGGGACGTAGCGGCTGGGGTCGGCGCCGTAGTGCTCGGCCCACTGGTCCAGCTCATCGGCCTGGGACACGTCGACTCCGGTGGCCAAGAACTCCAGCACCATCTTGCGGCTATGGCGGACCCGCTCGCTGTCGGTATGGACCACCATTCCCTCCTCCGCCGGGCGGGAGCAGGAGGGGACCAAGGCCCGGCTGCCGTCGAGTTCCACCACGCACACCCGGCACACGTTTACCGGGGTGAGGGTGGGGCCGTAGCAGATGGTCGGAGTTTCCACGCCGGTGGCATCGCAGGCGTCCAGGATGGTCGCGCCTTCGGGCACGGCCACCTCTTGGCCGTCAACCCGGATGGTCACCGCGGTCTCGGTGATGACGCCGCTCACTGGCTATTTCCTATCAGGCCCAGCGACAAAGCGGAGCGCACCGCAGAAGCCGCAGTGTGGCCCAGGCCGCAGATGGAGGCGTCCACCATGGCCAGGGCCATGTCGTCGATGAGCTCGGCTCGCTCCGGGGCGAGAGGCTGCCCGGAGGCCTGCAACTCCACCAGCACCTCGTGCTGGCGCTGGGTGCCCACTCGACAGGGCACGCACTGGCCGCACGACTCGTCCCGGAAGAACTCGGCAATGCGGACGACCACGGCCTCCATATCCACGGTGTCGTCGAACACCGTGACCACTCCCGATCCCAGGGTGGCTCCCGCTTCTCGGGTGTCTTCCAGGGTGAGGGGCATGTCGAGGGCGTCGGGGCCGACAAACACCCCGGCTGCGCCACCCAGCAGCACTGCGGCCAGCGAACCGGTCGGTCCGCCGGACAAGTCGATCAAGTCGCCCAGGGTGGTGCCGAACGGCACTTCGTAAAGCCCGGGAACTCCCACCCGCCCCGACAGGCAGAACAGGCGAGTGCCGGGGGAGCGCTCGGTGCCCACTGAGCGGTAGGCGTCGGGGCCGTCGACCACGATGTCGAGCACGTTGATGAGGGTCTCGGGGTTGTTGATGGCAGTGGGCTGGGAGAACAGGCCGTGGGTGGTGGGGAAGGGGGGCTTGTTGCGGGGTTCGCCCCGGAAGCCCTCAATGGAGTTGAACAGCGCCGTTTCCTCGCCGCAGATGTAGGCCCCGGCCCCCCGGCGAACCTCGATGTCGAACCGCTGTCCGCTGCCGGCCACATCGTCGCCCAATAGGCCAGCGGCCCGGGCCTGGGCGATGGCATCCTCCAGGCGGGCGGTGGCCCGGGGGTACTCGCCCCGGATGTAGATCCAGCCGTGGGGCGCCCCGGTGGCCAATCCCGCGATGGTCATCGACTCGATGACCGCGAACGGGTCGTGCTCGCACACGATGCGGTCTTTGAAGGTGCCCGGCTCTGATTCGTCGCAATTGGCCACCACATGCTTTTCCGGCCCGGGTTCGTCGGCCACTGCCCGCCACTTGATCCCGGTGGGGAACGCTGCCCCGCCCCGGCCTGACAGTCCGGAGTCGGAGATGGCGGCGATGACCGCGTCGGACCCCATCGCAATGGCGGCTATCAGGGCCTCATAGCCGCCGTGGTCCCGGTAGGAGTCCAACGAGGTCGGGTCGACCACACCCACTCGGCGCAACACCCGCAGACCAGGGTCGCCCGCTTGAGGCAAACGGAACTTCTCGTCATCATCGGCCGGCACCCGATCGGGCCGCCCAACACCCTGGACGAACAGCGCCGGGGCCCGATCGCATTGGCCGAGGCAGGGGCTGGCATGGACTTTGGCCCCGTCTGCCTCCAGCGAAGCCCGCAGCCCATCGTTGTCCGCGAGAGCACACGTCGGATCAACGCACACGTGGACGACGTCGTCGCGGTGGCCGGGGTCGGTGGTGCGGAGCAACTCGTAGAACGTGGCCACGCCATAGGCCTCGGCCGGGGGAACCCCCAGCCGCTCGGCCGCCCCGTTCAAACCGCCGGGACTGATCCAGCCGATCTCGTGCTGAAGCGAGTGCAGCACCGGCAGGAGCAGATGGCGCAGTCCTTGGCGTCGGCTGCGGCCCCCGCGAACGAGCCGCTCGGTCTCGACAACGGTGGCGGCGTCGGCTTGGGGGACGATGGCGTCGATTGCCGCCCGCTCGGCTTGGGTGGGCTGGTCGTCGCCGAAGTGGAGGTCAGCCAACGGATGCGCCTGCGGTCGCGGCGTCTTGCGGAGAGCCGATGCGCTCCACGCGGACAGCTGCCGCCTTGAACTCGGCAGTGCCGGATTTCGGATCCCAGTCGGGGTTGGTGAGCACGTTTACGTCGATCAACTCGGGATGGTGAAGGGTGGTGAAGGCCAGGCCCGAGGGCAGGCTCGACACCAGCCGGGCGTTCATCTCGACCGAACCCCGAGGCGAGCACACCAATACCCGGTCGCCGTCGGCAATTCCGAGGGCAGCCGCATCCCGAGAGTTCAAATCCAGGCCGGCGAACCGCAGCGGCGAGTCGTATTTTCCGCTCTGCACGCCGGTGTTGTAGGAGTCCAAGGCCCGCCCGGTGGTGAGCCGGAGGGGAAATTCCTCGCTCAACTCCTCGGTCGGCCCCTCATGCTCCAGCACGGAGAACGGGGCCGGATCATGGCCTTCCAGATCGTCAGCCCACAGCCAGCCGTGGAGGAAGGCACTGCCGGGGTGGTCCTCGTCGGGACATGGCCATTGCAAGCCGCCGGCGGCCTCCAGACGCTCCCAGGACATGCCGCTGTGCATGGCCGACAGAGATCGTAGCTCGTCCCACGCTGCTTCCGGGTCGCGGGGGCCGAGTTCGTCACCCATGGCCTCGGCCATGTCGCACAAGATGTCGATGTCATGGCGGGCCTGGCCAGGAGGAGAAACCGCGGGGCGCACCCGCTGCACCCGGCGCTCGCTGGAGGTGACGGTGCCGTTGCTCTCGGCCCAAGCCACCGACGCGGGCAGCACCACGTCGGCCATCTCCGCGGTGCGCGTCATCAAGATGTCCTGCACGACCAGGATGTCCAAGCTCTCGAGCTGGGCTCGGGCATGGATCACATCGGCCTCGGAATCGGCCGGGTTCTCGCCGATCACGTACAGCGCCCGCAGATCGCCCCGCTCCATGGCCTCGAACATGAGGGTGAGGTGCAATCCGGGCACTGGGTTGAGCTCTCGGCCGTAGGCAGTTTCGAAGCGGGCCCGATGGTCAGGGTCGTCCACGCCAGCGAATCCGGGGAACTTATTGGGGATTGCCCCCATGTCGCCGCCGCCTTGCACGTTGTTCTGGCCCCGCAGCGGCACCAGACCAGAGCCCCACCGACCCACATGGCCGGTGAGCAGGGCCAAGTTGCACAACGACAGCACGTTGTCGACCGCGTTGTGGTGCTCGGTAATGCCCAGGGTCCACAGGATCTGGGCTTTGCCGGCGGTGGCGTAAGCATGGGCCATCTCCACCACCACCTCGGCGGGAATGCCGCAGATGGCTGCTACTGCGTCGGGGGTGAACGGCTCCACCGAGGTGGCGTAGGCCTCGAAACCCTGGGTGGAGTGGGCGATGAACTCCTGGTTGGCCAGACCGGCGCGGATGATCTCTCGGCCGATGCCGTTGGCCAGGGCGATGTCGGTGCCCACGTCGATGCCCACCCACACATCGGAGAATTGGGCCGAGGAGGTGTAGCGGGGGTCGACGCAGTACATGCGGGCACCGTTGTCGATGCCTTTGAGCACGTGGTGGAAGAAGATGGGGTGGGCCTCGCGGGCATTGGATCCCCACAAGAGGATCACGTCGGTTTCCTCAACCTCCTGATAGGAGCACGTGCCCCCTCCTGCTCCGAACACTGTCGCCAGACCGACGACCGAAGGAGCGTGTCAAGTTCGGTTGCAGGAGTCGATGTTGTTGGATCCCACCACCGTGCGGATGAACTTCTGGGCGATGTAGTTCATCTCGTTGGTGGCCTTGGAGCAGCTGAACATCCCGAACGCCTGCGGCCCGTGCTCAGACAGCACCTGATTGAACCCGGCCGCAGCCCGCGACAAAGCCTCTTCCCATGTCGCTTCTCGCAGGCTCCCGTTGTCCCGCACCATCGGCACGGTCAAACGTTCCCGCCTCGCCATTTGCACCCCTTTCCCCAAGGAGGTTCCCAAGGGCTGCTCTAGTTTATCTGGGCTTGCCGACTCCTTGCCGGTTCGACACAAGCATTGGCTTGTCACGCGGTGGGCGGCTGGGTGAGGCGGTTGAGGAGTGGGATCTTTTGGCGCAAAACGGCGCGCAGGGTGAAGGTCCAGGCCGCCACGGCGGCGGTGAGGGCGGCGTACCCCCATCCGGGGATCTCGGCGAGCTGCAACCAGGAGCGGAGCCCGGTGGCCATGATCACCGCGAGCAGGGCGATGCTGGCGAGCACCATCCATGCGGCCCACCGGTCGGGGTGGAGGGGCTGGTGTGGGGTGGTGAAGAAGCGCAGCGGGGGTTGCAGGAACAAGATGGTGATGAGGCCGGTGAGGATGAGGAATACGACGAGGCTGGTGCGGCCGAGGATGGCGGCCACCTCGGGGGCGCTTTGTTGGTCGGCGCCGAGGGTGAAGCCGACGATGCTGTCGAATTGGCCGTCGAAGAAACGAAAGCCGTGTCTCGTGGTGTAGTAGGTGGCGACGAAGACGGCGGCGCCGAAAAGGAGGTTTGTGAGGGCGACGGGCACGACGAAGCGGGCGAGCTCGGCGGCGTCGACATCGGTGGCCCGGGTGGGCCGGGCCCAAAGGGCGAGCCCGACGGTGGGGATGGTGATGGTGATGAGGCCGTAGATGGTTTGGGCGCCGGCGGAGAACGGGAACACCTGGTTGATGATCATCATGGCCACCGCCACCAGTGCGAGGGTGGCGGAGCGGGCGACGGTGAGCCGGAGGATGTCGCGCATGCCTGAGATGATGCGGCGCCCCTCTTCGATGGCGGGCCGCACGGCGGTGAACGAGTCGTTGAGCAAAACGAGGTCGGCGATGCCCCGGGCCGCGCTGCTGCCGGACTCCATGGCGATGCCGACATCGGCGGTCTTGAGCGCGAGGGTGTCGTTTACTCCGTCGCCGATCATGGCGACGTAGTCGCCGCTTTTTTGGAGGGCGGCAACGATGCGGTCTTTTTGGTGGGGGGCGATGCGGCCGAAGACGTCGGCCCGCTGGGCGACCGAGGCGAACTCGGCTTCGCTGAGCTCGTCGAGCTCGGGGCCGGAGATGACGTTGATGTCTTTGTGCATGCCGACTTGGCGGGCCAGCGCGGCGACCGTGTCGGGGTTGTCACCGGAGATGACTTTGAGGGTGACGCCTTCGCCGAGCAGGCCGGCGATGGTGTCGCGGGCGCCTTCGCGCAGCTCGTCGGCGAAGCTGAGCAGGGCGAGGGGAGTGAGGGGCGGCAGGGCTGGGTTGCCATCGCGGTCGTGCAGCACGTCGGTGTCGCGGTTGGCGGTGAAGAGCAGCACCCGGTGACCGGCCGCGGTCCACCGGTCGATGGTGTCGCGCCCCTCGATTCCGGTAGCCAGGTGCGGTTGGAGGGCTTCGGGAGCGCCGAGCACATAGGAGGCGCCTTCGAATGAGGCCGCGCTCCAGCGGTTGGCCGACGTGAAGGGGATCTCGTCGGCCAGTGCGAGGGCTTGGCGGGGGAAGGCGGCGCGCAGCGCGTCGTTGGTGGCGTTGGTAGCGGTGGTGCTGTGGGCAAAGGCGCCAAGCAGGGCGCTCAGTTCGTCGAGGTGATTGCCATCGCCGAGGGGCTTGATGTCGGCGAGCCGTATTCGATTGGCCGTGAGCGTGCCGGTCTTGTCGGTACACAAGACGTTGACATGGCTGAGCGATTCCAAGGCGTTGAGCTGCTGCACCAGCAGGTCGTGGCGGGTGAGCCGGGCGGCGCTCATGGAGTAGGTGACGACGAAGATCAAAAAGAGGCCGACGGGGATGATGGCCGCGGTCACCGTTGCGGTCTCGACGACGCGGACCGCCGAGGTCTCCGAGACAATGCCCTGGGCCACGAAGAGGAGGCCGAAGAACACCGCGGTGACGATGAGGACGCGCAGCACGTCGTCGACGAGGCGCTGAAGCGGCGTCTTGGTGACGGTGAACTCTTGGGCGGTGGCGGTGAGCGAGGTGGCCAGCGAGGCCGGTCCGACGCGGATGACACGGGCCAGGGCGGCCCCGCTGGTGCAGAACGTGCCGGAGCAGAGCTCGTCTCCGAGTCGCTTGGTGTTGGGCTCGGACTCCCCGGTAAGCAGTGACTCGTCTACCGTCACCGGCCCGCCCTCGATCAAGATGCTGTCTACGGTGATCTGGTCGCCGGGACCGATAACCAGGATGTCGTCGAGGACCACTTCAGCAGGGTTGATGTGGTGGTCGCGGCCCCCGCGGCGGACGGCGACCGCCGGCGTGGAGAGGATCGTGATGTGGTCGAGGCGGCGCTTGGCTCTGATCTCCTGGAAGCTGCCGATGGCGACGATGGCGACGATGAAACCCAGGTTGATGACGCCGTCGCGGGTGCGGTCCATCGCGGTGAGCGCGGTGCCCAATGCCAACAAGACGACGTTGACGGAGTTGAAGGCGTTGGCATAGAGGATTTCAGAGACGCTGCGAGTGGCGAGCGCGCTCGCCGCCGCGTTGGTCTTGCCCTTGGCGACTCGTTCCTGCACCTCAGCCTCGGTGAGGCCGTGAGCGGAGTCGGGCGTGTCCTGGCCAGCGGACATCGGCACAGGGTATTTGTTCTGCGCGCTGGTGCACACCTGTGGATTCTGTCGGGGGTTCTGCCGTGCAGGCCGGCGGGTCCCGGTCTGGTTCCGGCTCCGGGGTTGGCGGTGTTGTCGAGATGAGCGGCCCGGCCAAAGACTTGACTCTCCCCCCCCCCCCCCCCCATAATTCCGGCGTGCGGAAGATCATCACATCGGCGCTCGTTCTGGCTTTGGCTGCGTTCCTGGCCCCCGCGATGGCGTCGGCGGACGGCTCGGTCTGCCCGCCGGGATACGGGCATCACGAGTTCAACGGGATCGACAACTGCACCGCGCCGGGCAGCGTCAACGGGCAGTACCCCTGGGAGGCGTGGGCCGACTACGGCCAGCCCCAGGGCGACCCCCAGCCCGGCCCGGAGGTTGAGCAACCCCAGGGCGATCCCCAGCCCGGCCCGGAGGCCGAGCAGCCAGTGGGCGACCCCCAGCCCGGCCCGGAAGCCGAGCAGCCCCGGCAGCGGGGCGTTGAGGCCCAGCCCCAGGGCACCCCTCCCACGAGGGAGGTCGAGCAGCCCCGGCAGCCGGAGGCTCAAGAGGAGGATGCGGAGGCGTTGGCCGAGTTGCTGCGGTGCGCCCAGAACCCCGCTGACTGCGAGTTCGCCGAAGAAAGCCCGCAGACTGTGAATTGGGGCACTTGGGGAAATCCGCCCGCGAACTCGGGCGGCTGCAACAACGGGTGGCGGTACGAGTCCACGACTTCGACATGCCACGCCGACCTCAGCAACCCCAAAGCGGACGGGTGCCGCGGGCCGCACTGCCGCATCACGCCGATCAATTGCAACCAGGGCAGCCGGAGCGCCACGGAGAAGGCGGAACTACGCAAGCTGCACTATTGGTGGGGCGGGGCCTGCACCGACGCGCCGAGCAGTTGGAACAGGAGTTCATCTTAGTAGGCGTGGCCGGTGCGGGGTGGTGTGGCCCCCTCCCCCGGAGGGCACCCCGGCCACCCACCCCGACCCGGCTATTCGTCGTCGACTTCCAGCGTCTCGATCTGCACGTCTAGGCCGTTGGCGAGGCCGGTGGCCATCGCCCGGACGGCGACGGCGGCGAGCTTGAGGGAGGCGGCTATCGCGCCCTGGTCGATGAGGCGGCGGCGCTGTTCGTCGGTGAGGTGGTTCAGGGGGCGAGTGCGGTGATGGGGATGATGGAGACCCCTTCGGGGTGCTCGAAGCCGTAGCCGCTGGCGGTGATGATCACGAGGCGGGACGGCGTTCCGCTGCGGTCGGGGTCGACTCTGCTGCGGAGGCGGTGGAGGGAGCGGATGCCTTCTTCGATGCCCTGTTCGCTGCCGAGTTTGACTTCGGCGGCGATCCAGCGGCCGTCGGGGTGCTTGATGACCACGTCGACTTCCAAGCCGTCGCTGTCGCGGTAGTGGGACAGGTCGAGGTTGTTGGCCTGCCCGTAGACGCGCAGATCCCGGACCACCAGCGATTCGAACAGCAGCCCGGCGTATTTCCTGTTCTGCATTACCGATTCTGGGCTGGCTTGCAGGGCCGCCACGGCCAAAGAGGGGTCGGCGAGGTGGCGTTTCGGCGCGCTCCGCAGCTGCGCCCGCGAGGTGATGTGCGGTTTCCAGGCCCGCAGGTCCTCGACCACGAACAGGCGCTCGAGGGCTGCCATGTAGGACGCCACGGTGCGGCGGTCGACGATGCCCTCCTCGTCGGCGGTGTCTTTGGACAAGGTGGCGAAGCTTGCCTCCGAAGAGATATTCCGCCCGAGCGAAGACAACAGTTTGCGGACCCCGGCGGGGTTGCGGGCCACCCCGTCCACTCGGGAGACGTCGGTTCGGCTTATCTCGTCCAGGTAGCCGCGGGTGGCCCGCAGCGCGGCACCCAGGTCGGTGTCCAACAGCCGCGGCCACCCGCCCCGGCAGGCTGCCTCGATGACGTCGCCAAGTTTGAGCCCGCCGTCGCGTGCGGTGGGCCTGCCAGCGCCGAACAGGCCGTTGAGCGAGATGCTGCCATCGGACAGGCCGGACTCGAGCAGACTCATGGGCCGCATCCTCACCCGCAGCACCCTCCCTGCCCCCGAGTGGCGGGTGATGTCGTCGGGGGGATTGGCGGAGCCGGTCAAGACGAACTGGCCTGCTCTGGCCCGGTCGTCGCAGGCCCGGCGCATCGGGTTCCAGATTTCCGGTGCGAGCTGCCACTCGTCCAACAGCCGCGGCGTCGGGCCCTCCAGCACCGCCGCGGGATCCATATTGGAGGCCAGCAGGGAGCTCGCCGTGGCGTCAAGGAGCGCCTCGCTGAGGGCGAACCGCTTCCCGGTCCAGGTTTTCCCACAAGCTCGCGGCCCCTCGATCAGCACTGCCGGCGACGCTGCCAGCGAAGCCTCCATCTCGGCATCCACCACCCGCGGCCGGTAGCCAGCCGGGGTCAGCCGTCGCGCCATCTCTTCCTCTTCCTCCAACAGCGGGCAACAATCAACACCACAGTATCAGATGCCCATATATGGGCAATCAATACGCCTATATATGGGCATCTGACATGCCCATAGGAGGGACAGGCGGCGCGGTGCCCAATGCCAACAAGACGATGTTGACGGAGTTGAAGGCGTTGGCATGGAGGATTTCAGAGACGCTGCGAGTGGTGAGCGCGCGGGCTGCTGCGTTGGTCTTGCCTTTGGCGATGCGTTGCTGCACCTCTGGTTCGGTGAGGCCGACAGCGGGTTCGGGCGTGTCCTGGCCAGCGGACATCGGCACAGGGTATTTGTTCTGCGCGCTGGTGCACACCCGTGGATTCTGTCGGGGGTTCTGCCGTGCAGGCCGGCGGGTCCCGGTCTGGTTCCGGCTCCGGGGTTGGCGGTGTTGTCGAGATGAACCGGCCCGGCCAAAGACTTGACTCTCCCCCCCCCCCCCCCCCCCCCCCCCCCCCTATAATTCCGGCGTGCGGAAGATCATCACATCGGCGCTCGTTCTGGCTTTGGCTGCGGTTCTGGCCCCTGCGATGGCGTCGGCGGACGGCTCGGTTTGCCCGCCGGGATACGGGCATCACGAGTTCAACGGGATCGACAACTGCACCGCGCCGGGCAGCGTCAACGGGCAGTACCCCTGGGAGGCGTGGCGGGACTACGGCCGGCCCCAGGGCGATCCCCAGCCCGGCCCGGAGGCCGAGCAGCCCCAGCCCCAGCAGCAGCCGGTGGGCGGTCCCCAGCCCGGCCCGGAGGCCGAGCAGCCCCAGGGCGATCCCCAGCCCGGCAACTCCCAGCCCCAGCAGCGGGGCGTTGAGGCCCAGCCCGAGGGCCAGCCCCATGAGGGGCCCGCCATCGTCGAGGTGCCCCAGCCCGTCGAGGTGCCTGAGCGGCGGGAGCCGCGGGAGCCGCAGGCACAGCAGAACGTGCCGCAGACCGGCGGCGGCTGTACGGCGGCGGTGGTCATCTACTACAGGGACGCTGACCACGTCGGCTATTACGGGACGACTGGCTGCGTTGATGAGTCGATAGTGGCTGCGATCGATCAGATCCAGGTCGATGGCTTTGAGGATGGCATTGCCAATGGGTGGGTCGATGTCGCGTGGCGGCGCAACATGGACCACCTCGGCCAGCTCCCCGAGGTTGAATGCACGCCCAAGTGGGTGCAGACCAGGGGGGGCGAGGAGGCGGACCGCTACGCCACCGGCGGCAATACCTGCGTCGTTCGTTAGGCGTGGCCGGTGCGGGGTGGTGTGGCCCCCTCCCCCGGAGGGGACCCCGACCACCCACCCCGGCCCGGTCACCCGTCGTCGGCCTCGAGCGTCTCGATCTTCACGTCTAGGCCGTTGGCGAGGTCGGTGGCCATCGCCCGGACCGCGACGGCGGCGAGCTTGAGGGCGGCGGCGATGGCCCGCTTGGTCGACCAGGCGGGCGCGCTGCCGCGTTCAGATATCTGCGCCTCGAGAATCGAGGTCTGCCGTTCGTGAATGCCGGCCTGCGTGGAATCGACACGCCCTAGGTTCGTCGCAGGGTCTTGCGCCGCCAGCTCCAGTGGGCGGAGGCGTAGGCGATGGCCTCGTCGGTGAGCAGGAGCCGGGTGGAGTTCCCGATGCGCACGTAGAAGTCGGCGGCTCGCTGGCCTCCGGGCGGGTTAGCGAACACTGCCCGGGGGTGGGGGCTCACATCGTCGGAGTATCCGAACTCGGCTCTCATGTCCTCGATGATCACGCTGCCCGTGCCTCCCGAGTACGGGGAGCCGAAGTGCCGCAGGCAGCCAGTGCCAGAACAGCGGCGATCACTGCCGGTAGGCGTTTCATGGCAGGAGGCTCCCTTCGGATTGAGGGCTAGCTTTCTGCCACGAAACGCGAGCGCATCCGTTCCGAAGGAAGCCATGAGTTGCAAGCCCTCTTCAAAAACGGAAAATAGGTGCGCCTAGACGCGTTTCGTGGCACGGAGATACTGCCATGAGATAAGGCTATGACCTGCGATTATACGTGTCTGGTGAAAAAGAGGCGCTTGGTTTTAGGGCGCTGCGGCTACGATAAATAGAAAGAGATGATGTGGATTCGGATACTTGGGATTTTCAAGGAGGGAAGGCTGAAGGCATATCCGAACGGCCTATTGATATAGACTGGCTGTGCGGCCAGGGTGCTAGGGGAGCAGCAGTGAGCGCTGATATATCCGAGCGAGAGCGTGTCGAGGTGTGTGTGCTGGCACTTCTGGCAGCGGCCGAGACCATGCGGCTGGAGATCACGCGCACCAAGATGGTGAAACTCCTCTACCTTGCCGATGTCCAATCTGTCGAGCACGACAGGATCACAGGCTCAGGGGTGGCATGGCGCTGGATGGATTACGGGCCCTACGACGACGTGCTGCGCGAGGTCGAGGACGATCTTGTAAAGCGGGGATTGGTACGACGTGAAACATCGCCGCGCGAGGAGGGTGGAGAGCGCAATGTCCTCACAGCCGTGGACACGTCTATAACCGTTCCAGACGACTTCTCGGACCACATTCGGACCACAGTGGCCGAGAAGGGCGACTGGAAGATAGAGAAACTCATGGACTATGCCTACGAGACGAAGCCGATGGCAGCGGCCAGCCAGGGCGACACGCTCGACTTCACAGTGATGGGCCATCTGACAATGGCAGATATCGAAGAGTCGATCGGCAAGGGCCCGGCTTACGATCCCGATGAATGCACGTTCTACGCCAGCACAGAGGACTTCATTGAGGCGATGTGGGCCGACCGTGGGGGACGGCCCGCTGATCTAGCACTCTGATACACGGATCAACGTGCCAACTTACGAGGCAATGCCCGCGTTCAAGCGCGGCCACAAGAAGCTGACGAATAGCGAATTGTCTCTGTTCGAGAAGAAACTGGATCAGTTCATAAGCGATCTCGCCGACATGGAGACAGGCAGGCTGACGTGGTTCAGGCCCGGACTCAGAGTGACGAAGGTTGAAGGAGCGCCGGGCTTGTTAGAGATGTCTTGGGACGGCGACGGGCGGGCTACGTTCACATTCGGTCCAGAACAGGTGACCGGCAAGCATCACATCGTCTGGCACGATATCGGCGGGCACGAGATATTGCCGTGAGCGGTGCCGTCCTCAGTTGCCGCAAGCGCCGGCTAACTTGGAATCATGGATGAAAGCGGCACTGAACAGCACTCTGACCAGCCAGAACAGGCTGTCTAGTTAGGTGTATAAGTCCCAGTCAGGGCATACAACGACGCTGGCAAAGGCAGTTGGGCGACCTTGCAGGTGTTCTAGTAGGCGTGGCCGGTGGCCATCGCCCGGACCGCGACGGCGGCGAGCTTCAAGGCGGCGGCAATCGCCCCCTGGTCGATGAGGCGGCGGCGCTGTTCGTCGGTGAGGTCGTCGGGGTCGGTGTAGAGCAGGCCGTCGCCCATGTCCCACGATGCCCGGCTGTGGCCCGCGTCGGTGCGGTGGACCATGACGAGAAGCGACGTGAGAAGCTCGAGCGGCTCGTGGGAGCGGATGGCGGCGGCGAGGTCGAGGGCGTTTGAGACGGCGCTTGGCTCTGGTCTCCTAGAAGCTGCCAATGGCATCGACGTTTCGCGCAGTAGAGTGTTCGACGGAACGCGCAGTAGGAAATCGACGTTTCGCGCAGTAAGATGTTCGACGGAACGCGCAGTGGCGCTTTCGAACGCGAGGTGCGGCTGCACCACCTGCGAGACCGCGACGGAGGCGAGATCGACTTCATCGCGGAGGCCGCCGACGGACGCGTCGTCGCATTGGAGGTCAAGGCCGCGCAAGCCGTCTCGCCCCGCGACGCCCACCGGCTCAAGTGGCTGCGCAACAAAATCGGCAGCGACTTCGCGTGCGGTGCCGTGCTGCACACCGGCGAGCGCTCCTTCCGGCTCGACGACGACATCTACGCCCTGCCCATCTCCGCCCTCTGGCTGACCCCCTGAAACCCGGCGACCCGCACCCCCGTCAAAGAAAGTGCATGGCTGCCCGCGGGCGACCGAGGCGACAACAGCGGCAGCGAAGGGGGCGCATCTAGGTTCGTCGCAGGGTTTTGCGCCGCCAGCCCCAGTGGGCGGAGGCGTAGGCGATGGCCTCGTCGGTGAGCAGGAGCCGGGTGGAGTTCCCGATGCGCACGTAGAAGTCGGCGGCTCGCTGGCCTCCGGGCGGGTTGGCGAACACCGCTCGGGAGTGGGGGCTCACATCGATGCGGGCGATGTGGTGGGGACCGCACGGCGGGAAGGTCACGGTGATCGACGCCAGCGCGGAGCTGCCCAGCGTGGACTCGAGCATATCGGTCAGCCAGAGTTGGTAGCGGTCGAGGTCGGGCTGTTTCATGTGCTGGAGGTCGGCGTCGAGCCCGACGGGCGCCGCGTCGTCGTCCACGCCGATGAGCAAGGTCCCGCCGCTGCCGTTGAGAAAGCCGGCGACCGTCTTGGCGACGGCGAACTCCATGCGGGCGTCTCGCTCGCCGGTGTGGACGTTGTGGCGGGCGGTCTGCTTGAACTCGACGCTGTTGGACTCGCCCGCGCTGAGAACCTCGTTGACGGGCTTGGCCGAACGACCGGCCAGCCTGGACGCCAACGCGGCGTAGACCGCCAAGACGCCGACCGAGCCTGCGACCGCCGAGACTGCCGACAGGAGGGTGAAGTCGAACGCCCGGCTGCCTTGGAACGCCGACAGCAGGGTGGTGCCGACTCCGGCGCCGACGATCCCGACCAGGATGGTCTCGGCCCACGACAGCGAGACCCTTCTCCACAGCACCAGGCGGGCGATCGTCCCCAGAACAAGCCCGGCGAAGAGAAAGCCGATCCATGCCAGACCGCTCAACACAGCCGGCACCCCCGGCTACTGGCATCGGTGGGGCAACAGGCGCTGAGAGTCGACAAGGCGGTCATCCAGCGAGCGCTCCCATCAACCAAGAAGCCGATCATACCCGGGGAGGTCTGTCTATGGGCATGGGGGCTGTGTCCAGACCACGGGGGAAGTTCGACCGGGGGTTCGGGGGTGGGGGTTGGCGGAGCCGGTCAAAAACCCGGCTCCTGCTCACCGACGTCCAGGTGGCGCGCTTGAACACCAGCGGCACCAGGGGTTTCAAGCCCGACGAGTGCGGCGGGAGCGTCAGATCTCGTAGCTGTCCTCGAACTGGGCCGGGATCAGATCCTCATACATGTCAGGATCAGGCGGGTACACGCCCATCTTGCCGTTACGGCGGTACACCACCCCTGTGCCTGTCTGGTAGGCCTTGAGATGTGCGTCCTTGGCCGCCATCCGCAGCGCCTCCAACACGTCCTCGAGCCATTCATCGTCAAACGACGAATCATGCTGACCGTTGGCTTGGACCTGTCCAGGGTCGGTGGCCACTGGGAACTCACCCCCGCTCGATGACTCTGGGAACAAGACCATTGTTGTCGAAAAGAACCCAGCAGGTCGGCATTCACGAACGGCAGACCTCGATTCTTGAGGCGCAGATATCTGAACGCGAAGGTCGTCTTCCCGGCGCCGTTCGGGCCGGCGATGATCAGAACCTCCTTGTTTGCCATGCGACAAGATAGCCGCCGCCCTCAAGCTCGCCGCCGTCGCGGTCCGGGCGATGGCCACCGGCCTCGCCAACGGCCTAGACGTGCAGATCGAGACGCTCGAAATCGACGACGGGTAGCCGGGCCGGGGTGGGTGGCCGGGGTCCCCTCCGGGGGAGGGGGCCACACCACCCCGCACCGGCCACGCCTAACAAGTGCCATACCCATGGATGCGGGCAGTCCGCCCCGAACAATTGTTCCAACTCGCAGGCGCGTCGGTGCAGGCCCCGCCCCACCAGAAGTGCAGGTCGCGTAGACCCTCCTTCTCCGTGGCGCTCCGGCTGTTGATGTTGCAATTGATCGGCGTGATGCGGCAGTGCGGCCCGCGGCACCCGTCCGCTTTGGGGTTGCTGAGGTCGGCGTGGCATGTCGAAGTCGTGGACTCGTACCGCCACCCGTTGTTGCAGCCGCCCGCGTTCGCGGGCGGATTTCCCCAAGTGCCCCAATTCACAGTCTGCGGGCTTTCTTCGGCGAACTCGCAGTCAGCGGGGTTCTGGGCGCACCGCAGCAACTCGGCCAACGCCTCCGCATCCTCCTCTTGAGCCTCCGGCTGCCGGGGCTGCTCGACCTCCCTCGTGGGAGGGGTGCCCTGGGGCTGGGCCTCAACGCCCCGCTGCCGGGGCTGCTCGGCTTCCGGGCCGGGCTGGGGGTCGCCCACTGGCTGCTCGGCCTCCGGGCCGGGCTGGGGATCGCCCTGGGGTTGCTCAACCTCCGGGCCGGGCTGGGGGTCGCCCTGGGGCTGGCCGTAGTCGGCCCACGCCTCCCAGGGGTACTGCCCGTTGACGCTGCCCGGCGCGGTGCAGTTGTCGATCCCGTTGAACTCGTGATGCCCGTATCCCGGCGGGCAGACCGAGCCGTCCGCCGACGCCATCGCGGGGGCCAGGAACGCAGCCAAAGCCAGAACGAGCGCCGATGTGATGATCTTCCGCATGCCGGAATTATGGGGGGGGGGGGGGGTAGTCAAGTCTTTGGCCGGGCCGCTCATCTCGACAACACCGCCAACCCCGGCGCAGCTCTTTGCCGCCGACGCTGAAGGCGGCACATTGTCGGCTTGGCCCAACGGCAGGTGCTGTGGGTGATGGTATGCGGGGGCTAGAGCCGTGTCGGCCCAAAGACCCCGGCGGGCAAGTTGGTGGTCCAGTCCCAGCAGGTGATGGTGTTGTCGGTTCGGAGGGCGCACGAATGAGTGTCGCCTGCTGCGATGGCGGTGAACTGCCCGTCGGGCGCGTCGGCCTGCCCCCAGGAGTTGTAGCCCCAGCAGGTGATGGTTTGGTCGGTTCTGAGGGCACATGAGTGCACGCCGCCGGCTGTGATGGCAGTGTATTGGCCGTCGGGCGCGTCGGTCTGCCCCCAAGAGTTGTCGCTTCCCCAGCAGGTGATGGTGTTGTCGGTTCGGAGGGCGCACGAATGCGAGCTGCCTGCTGTGATGGCGGTGAACTGCCCGTCGGGCGCGTCGGTCTGCCCGGAGCGGTTATCGCCCCAGCAGGTGATGGTGTTGTCGGTTCGGAGGGCGCACGAATACACGCCGCCTGTTGCGACGGCGGTGAACCGCCCGTCGGATAAGTCGGGTTGGCCGTCGTCGTAGTCGTAGCCCCAGCAGGCGATGGTTTGGTCGGCTCGGATGGCGCATGAGTGCGCAATGCCTGCTGCAATGGCGATGTACTGGCCGTCGGGCGCGTCGGCCTCGCCGGAGCGGTTATCGCCCCAGCAGGCGATGGTCTGGTCGGTTCGGAGGGCGCAGGAATGCGCGAGACCTGTTGCGATGGCGGTGAACTGGCCGTCGGGCGCGTCGGCCCGCCCCACGGACTTGTTGTAGCCCCAGCAGGCGATGGTTTGGTCGGCTCTGAGGGCGCAGGAATGCAGGTTGCCTGTTGCGATGGCGGTGTATTCGCCGTCGGGCGCGTCGGCCTGACCCCAGGAGTCGTTGCCCCAGCAGGCGATGGTCTGGTCGGTTCGGAGGGCGCACGAATACGTGAGGCCTGTTGCGATGGCGGTGAACTGTCCGTCGGGCGCGTCGGCCTGAGCGAAGGAGTTGTTGCCCCAGCAGGTGATGGTTTGGTCGGTTCGGAGCGCGCACGAATGCAGGTAGCCCGTTGCGATGGCGGTGAACTGCCCGTCGAATAAGTCGGGTTGGCCGTCGTCGTAGTCGTAGCCCCAGCAGGTGATGGTGTTGTCAGTTCGGAGGGCGCACGAATCCGAGATGCCTGTTGCGACGGCGGTGAACTGCCCGTCGGGCGCATCGGCCTGGCCGTCGTCGTTGTTGCCCCAGCAGGTGATGGTTTGGTCGGCTCGGAGGGCGCACGCATGCCCGCCGCGGCCGGCTGTGATGGCGGTGTATTCGCCGTCGGGCGCGTCAGCCTGGCCGTCGTCGTTGTTGCCCCAGCAGGTGATGGTTTGGTCGGGTTTGAGGGCGCACGAATGTGAGAGGCCGGCTGTGATGGCGGTGTATTGCCCGTCGGGCGCGTCGGCCCGCCCGTCGTCGTTGTTGCCCCAGCAGGTGATGGTTTGGTCGGGTTTGAGGGCGCACGAATGCAGGTTGCCGGCTGTGACGGCGGTGTATTGCCCGTCGGGCGCGTCGGCCTGGCCGTCGTCGTTGTCGCCCCAGCAGGTGATGGTTTGGTCGGTTCTGATGGCGCACAAATGATCGCCGCCGCCTGCGAGGGCAGTGAACGCGGGTTGGGGATCGCCCTGGGGCTGCTCGATCTCCGGGCCGGGCTGGGGGTCGTCCTGGGGCTGGCCGTAGTCCCGCCATGCCTCCCAGGGGTACTGCCCGTTGAGGCTGCCCGGCGCGGTGCAGTTGTCGATCCCGTTGAACTCGTGATGCCCGTATCCCGGCGGGCAGACCGAGCCGTCCGCCGCCGCCGTCCCGGTCAAGGTGACCGCGGCCAAAGCCAGAACGAGCGCCGATGTGATGATCTTCCGCATGCCGATAATTTAATTATTGGGGGGGGGGGGGGGGGGGGGGGGGAGTCAATTCTTTGGTCGGGCCGGTTTATCTTGACGGCACTACCAACCCGGCACGGCTCCTTGCCACCGAAACCCCCAGGACTTCCGTGTGAACCCGCATGCCGCCCAACACCCGCGCCGCTCAACATGGCCGGTATCCTTGGCTACTGGCACCGGTGGGGCCGCAGGCGCTGAGGGTCGGCGAGGCGGTCATCCGGTGACGCTTCTATCGGACAAGGGGCCGGTCACACTCGGGAGGTCTGTCTATGGGCATGGCGCGAGCAGCCCGCTCTCGGACATCACGGCTTCGGCGCATGCTGGGCCGGCGCCAAGACTGGCGGCTGAAGGTCCCCAACATCCGCATTCTGCGGCCCCACTTCGGCTGGATCGGCCCGATGCTGGTGTTGGCGACAACCATCGCGTCGATCATCGCCGCGTCCGGCGGATCAGGCCCCGCGGGCGATGCGACGGCCGCGGGGCTCACCATTGGCGCTGCGTCGATGGCGCTCATGGCGTGGAGCTTCATTCTGGCCGTGCGCATCCCGCTCATTGAGCCCATTTTCGGCGGTCTCGACAGCGCGTATCGCGTGCATCGGTGGGCCGGCGCCCTGTCGATACCGATGATGCTGTTCCACGCCGGCTCCGCAGAGATCGCAGACGGCTATCTCGAGTTCTCCCGGTCGGCTTCGAACACCGGCCTCACCGTGGCCGGTGTGGCGTTGATCATGGGCATCGCTCTGTTCTTGCTCAGCATCTTGCGGTGGATGCCCTACCGCTGGTGGCGCCTGACCCACAAGCTGTTCGGGGTGGTGTACATCTTCGCGGCCTGGCACATCTACACCGTGGAGAAGCCCTATCAGAACTGGTCGGTGCAGGGGGCCTATCTGAACGTGCTCATGGCTGCGGGCCTGCTTGCGTTCTTGTACCGGGTGATCGGGCGCGACATGATCCGGCGGGGCCTGCGCTACCGGGTGGTGTCGGCAACCAGAGTGGGAACCGCCGTCGATCTGGTGCTCGAGCCGATGGGCAAGGACCTCGACTACCACCCCGGCCAGTTCGCCGTCATCAAAGTCCAGAAACGGGGCCTGTCGGAACCCCATGTGTTCACGGTCGCCGCGCCGCCGGGGTCAGGACATCTGCGGTTCTTCATCCGCCGGCTCGGCGACTGGACCGCCAAGCTCTACGACGCCGACCTCGAAGGGGTAGAGGTGCTCGTCGAAGGCCCCTACGGCACCTTCGAGGCTACCAAGCAGGACGCTCCGACGGTTTGGGTGGCCGGAGGGGTGGGGATCACGCCGTTCCTGTCGAACTCCACGGTGCTGCCCACCGACTCGCACAATCCCCCCGTGCTGTTCTACTGCGTGCGCACCCGAGACGACGCGATGGGAATCGAGCTGCTCGACCGAGCCCACCGCGACGGCAAGATCGACCTCCAGATCATCGCTTCAGCCGACGGTCAGCGGTTCACCAAATCGACGCTGGCCGACCACTTCGGCCCCAAAGGGCTCAAGGGCGGCCACGTCGCACTGTGCGGCCCCAAGAGCCTCATCATCTCGGCTGAGAAGGCCAGCCGGAAACTGGGCGCGGCATCAGTCGAGACCGAGGACTTCGACTTCCGCCAGGGATTCGGCCCCGACCTCCCCGGTCTGCGGCGCGACTGACCAACGGTTGAAGCGATACTCGCCAGAATGGGCGGTCGCCGCGGTCAGCTCAGCCCGACGATCTCTCCGTTTTCGTCGAGGTCGATGCCCATGGCGGCGGGTTGGCGGCCGAGGCCGGGCATGGTGCGCATGTCGCCGCAGATGGGGTAGACGAAGCCGGCACCCACCGAGGCCCGCACCTCCCGAACCGGCAGGGTCCAGCCGGTGGGCGCTCCCTTGAGGGAGGGGTCGGATGAGATCGACAGGTGGGTCTTGGCGATGCACACCGGCAGGTGGCCGAAGCCCGCCGACTCGTAGGTGTCGAGCTGGCGGTTGGCGGTGGCCGAGTACTCCACATCGTCGGCGCCATACACGGTGGTGGCCACCGCGGCGATCTTGTCCTTGAGCGACAGATCGTCCTCGTACAGCACCTTGAACGAGCTGGGCTCCTCGCAGGCTTCGGCCACTGCCTCGGCCAGCTCGGCTGCACCCGCGCCGCCGTCGGAGAAGTGGGTGGTGACCGCACAGCGGGCGCCGTACTCATCGGCGATCTCGGCGATGGCGGCCAGGTCGGCGTCGTGGTCGCCGGGGAAGGCGTTGATGGCCACCACCGGGGTCACGCCGTGGGCCTTCATGTTGGAGAGCTGCTTGCGGAGGTTGTCACCCCCGGCGTGTACCTCGTCGGGATTCTCGGCCAACAGCGCCTCGGGCAGGGGCCGCCCGGCCACGATCCGGTGGTTGCCGGAGTGGGCCTTGAGCCCCCGCACGGTGGCCACCATCACCGCGGCGTCGGGATCGATGCCTGAATAGCGGCACTTGATGTTGAAGAATCGCTCTGCCCCCATGTCCGCGCCGAACCCGGCCTCGGTCACCAAGAAGTCGCCGGTGCGGATGGCGATGCGGTCGGCCACGATGGAGGAGTTGCCGGTGGCGATGTTGCCGAACGGCCCGGTGTGTACCAGGGCGGGGCCGCCCTCCAGGGTCTGCATCAGGTTGGGCTTGAGAGCGTCCTTCAACAGCACGGCCATGGCCCCGGCGGCCTTCAGGTCTTCAGCGGTCACCGGGTCGCCCGCTTTGGTGTAGCCCACCACGATCCGGCCCAGCCGGGCCCGCAAGTCCGACAGCGACGTGGCCAGCGCCAAGGTGGCCATCACCTCGGACGCGGCGGTGATGTCGAAGCCTGATTCCCGGGGGACTCCGTCGAGCCGCCCGCCCAGGCCGATCACCACGTTGCGCAAGGCCCGGTCGTTGATGTCCACCACCCGGCGCCAGGTGATGTTGTGCAGATCCAGGCCTGATTCGTTGCCGTGGTAGATGTGGGCATCGAGCATGGCCGAGCACATGTTGTGGGCCGCGGTCACTGCGTGCATGTCGCCGGTGAGGTGGAGGTTGAACAGCTCCATGGGCACCACCTGGCTGTAGCCGCCGCCGGCCGCGCCGCCCTTGATGCCGAACGTCGGCCCCAAGGAGGGCTGGCGGATAGCGATGGTGGCCCGCTTGTTGATGTGGCCGAACCCCTGGCCCAGGCCAACCGTGGTGGTGGTCTTGCCCTCTCCCAGCGGGGTCGGGGTGATGGCAGTCACCACCACATACCGGGCCCGGGGCCGGTCGGCCAGCGCCTCGATGGCGTCCAGGCTGATCTTGGCCGCGCCCGCCCCGTAGGGCTCCAGCATCTCGATCGGGATGCCGGCTTCATCGGCGATATCGGTCAGCGGTCGGAGATTCGCCCCGCGGGCGATCTCGAGGTCAGAGGGAAAAGACATGGACCCGCCTCTCATGCTCGTTGCTCGTTGTCAACCCCGACAGCGTAGGCGCAATCGCGGTGCTACGGCACTTGGGCGATAAACCAGCGCGTCGATTCGTAGTACGGGGCGGAGTCGTCATACTGCAGCACGCGGGCGAGCACGAACCCATCGCCGACTGTAAGCAAGACGGTTGCCTCGTTGGCTTCGGAAGGATCGAGCCCGAATGCGTCAGCGGCAGACTGCCACCACCAATCAGCACCATCGGCCGACCACCCGAGCCAATGCTCTTCCCCTTCAGGGCTGTCGACGGCCAGCCCGGTAACGTTCCCCACGGGGAATGAGGGCAGCAGTTCTCTGCGAGTGAACGACACCAATCGGTCACCGGTTTGCCCATCTTCAAACACCAGTACCACCGCGTCCATGTCAGCGTTGTCGTGTTCTGGATACGTGAACTCGCAAACAGCTTCCTCATCCGGGCCCGCGCCCTGCGCCCAGAGAACTTCACGCTGGCACTCATAGACCGCGACGCCTGCCGACAGATCCCAAAGGGTGAAGCCTCCCTCAGGCTCGTTGAGCCGTAGTTCGTAGCCGCCTTTGGCAATTCGCTTGTTCGGGAGGGTGAAGAGGTCGGTGCCGGGAATGGTCATCGCGTTGACAGCAACCCCTGAGGGTCCTGCGGTCATAAGGAATGGGAGCGAGTTGTCAAAAGCAACCTTGGTTGTCAGCGTCCCCTCTCGATCAAATCGGTGTAGGCCGTACCCAGTTCCCAACCAGACTGTCCTCCACAGCGATCCGTCGGGGCCAAGCGCCGCGGGGGTGAAGGTGACAGAAGCAGACTTGCTCTCACTCCAAATGCGGCCATCGGGGGAAGTGAGCGTCGATAGCCGAGCAGGCTCCCGATCGGTTCCGCCCTCAACGTAGAGCTGGAGAGAGAAGCCGGCAGGAGTGCTGAAGCTCATACCGATTCCACCGCCGGCGATCTGGCCGTGAAATTCCGCAACCTGTTCGAAGGCGCCGCCGTCGCTGGCAAAGATCCAGGATTTGAGATTTTCCTGGGTGTCTTCCTCCGACTCGCTGGACATCTCAGTGCTGGAGTCGGGTCCGGCATTCGTGCCCGCTTCCTCGCCCTGGAGCACTATCACCATGTGCTCTCCTGATGTCAATGCCGCGGTGACGAATAACGGGAGATGCTCGTAGGGGGACGGCACTTCGACCGAGCTCGAGGAAAAGTTGAATTCCACCTCAGTCCAGTTCGCCCCCTGATCATCGGAGAAGAAGGCCTGATACCTGGAAAGAACCTCGCTGCCGTTGTCATCAGGTTCTCCCGTCGCGGGGCGGGGCTCAGCGCCGAAGTCGTATCCCGCGACCAACCAGCGGTCACCGGACAAATCATGGGAGAGCGGTGACGCGCCCTCCGGCATCGGCACCTCAGACCAATCGATGCCGTTCTCGGTGATCAGGAACCGGTAGCCAGGCTCCGTGCCGTCGTAGTCTTCGCCGAAGGCCTTGACGAGGATCCGGCCGTCGCCGAGCGGTTCGAGAATCCCCAACAGGGCATCTTCGTCGAAGCCGGGGTCGAACTCGGTCCATTCAAGCACTGGCCCAGTGGAGGCGCTTCCCGGTCCGGTGACGTGGATGTCGTTATCCGACCCGTCGCGGTCCAACAACTGCCAAGTGCCGAAACCGATAGCGAGCAGGGCGAGTGCCGCGATGGGGGCTAACGACTTCCAGCGACTATGTCGGACCTTGGCCGGGCTCTCGGCCTGGTCCTCGTCTGGGGATACATCCACAACGAGAACGTACCTGCCTTAAGGCGACATGGGTGGGCGGTCTTTGGAATCGGCCGATCGCAAGAGCACGCAGTGACGGAGGCTCACCATGACTGACTTCTTCGACACCGTTGACGAGATCCGGGCCCGTTATTCCGAGCAACTACAGCAATCGTTCCTATTTCAATCGGGCCGGTAAGGCCCGCCTATGGGAGAGTGTGAGCATGTCCAGTGATCAGACGATGCGCGACATGATGGCCAACCTGCCCGTGCCAGAATTCGAGTCCACTCCGTGGGCGACACCGCCGCCTTTGGCGGAGGCCACGGTGGCCATTGTGACCAGTGCGGGTTTGCACCGGGCCGATCAGGACCGCTTTGAGGGCCGAGGCGACGTCAGCTATCGGATGCTCGACCGGGGTGATCGGGAGCTGATCTTGGGCCACTGGAGCTCGAACTTCGACCGGGCTGCGTATGTGGCAGACCACAACGTGGTGTACCCCATCGACCGCTTGGAGGAATTGGCCGCCGACGGGACCATCGGGGCAGTGGCGCCTCGCCATGTGGCATTTGCCGGCAACCAACCCGACACGGTGTCGGAGGTGCGTCTGGACACCGGCCCGGCCGCAGCGGCCGAGTTGCGGGCCGACGGGGTGGACGTTGCCATCTTGACCCCGGTTTGACCGCTGTGCACGCGCACCGTGTGTGTGCTGGCCCACGTACTGGAAGATGCCGGGATCGCCACGGTGGTGCTGGCGTCGATGCGTCCGGTGGCCGAGCGGATGAGCGTCCCCAGGGTGCTGTACTGCGAGTTTCCCCTGGGTCGCCCGTTGGGCATGCCCGACAACGCCCAATTCCAACACAGCGTGCTCGCCGCAGCATTCGACCTGCTCCAAGCTCCTTCGGGTCCAGTGCTCGTGGACTATCCCGAAGTAGTGGAAGCGGTGGAGACGCCACTGGCCTGTGCGCTGCCGCCCCGCTATGACCCCGATATCGCGCCGTCAATTGATGAGGCCCAGGGTCTGCGGGCCGCCTACGACCGGGCGGTGGCCCGGCGGGGCGCCACCGAGGTGGGCCGGGCCGTCGACGCCGACGGCGTGGCCGCAGCGCTGGCCGACCTCGAGCGGGTGGCGGCCGGAGAACACTGGAAAGAGGTGTACGGGCCCCGGCTGGACACCATCGCCATCGCCCACGACATCCGGGCCTACTACCAGGAGGCCGCCCTGGAGATGGCCAGCGGCCCGCCACCGGGTGCACGGCAGGCGGAAGCCTGGTTCTACGAGGAGACTGAGGCGGGCAAGACCTTGGCTGCCGCTCGGGACGCCCTCACCGAGCAAGAGGCCCCCAGTGGCATCACGTTCTACATGCAGCCTGTGGGGCGCTGAGTTCTCAGCCCACCGCAGGCAGCGGATCGCCGATGCGAGCGAAGCAATCGGCGGAGGTCGCCCCCATGAACGCGGTCCTCACCTCGTTGTCGAGCTCGTCGAGAGCGGGGCGATACAGCTCGATCGGGTCGGCATTGCCCTCCTGATGGGGGTAGTCGGAGGAGAACACCACCATGTCGGGCAGCGCGGCCAGCACATCGAGGGCGTCGGTGTCGCCGAATCCGGGCAGGGGAGTGAGCCGCAGGTTGCGGCGCAGCATGTCCTCGCCGCTCGTGGGCCAGGGCCAGTCGCCTAAGGACGGCGACGACAGGCACTGGCGGGAAAGGGTGGCCACATACCAGGGGAGCCATCCGGCCCGCATCTCCTCTACTAGCACGGTGAGCTTGGGGAACCGGTGGAACACCCCGCCGAACAGCATGCTGGCGATGAGGTTCTGGGCGGCGTGGAGTCGCTGGGTGTTGGCCAGCCGGATCAGTCCGCCGATGCCGGCCCCGTCGGGCAGGTCCCAGCCGATGTCAGCCCACTTGGAGAAGTCCGACTCGGTATTACCCACGTGGATCACCGCCACCATGCCCAAGGAGGTGGCCGCGGCCCACACCTTGTCCCAATCGGGGTGGCCGGGCGGGCCGCCAGCGGGCGCACCCCGGCAGGTGTAGAGGAAGAAAGCCCGGGCGCCTCGCTCCCGGCACCGCTCTAACTCAGTCACCGCATCGTCCAAGTCTGAGAAGTCAATAGTGGCCACCGAATGGAGCCGGTCACGCTGGTCCCAAAGCTGCTCGGTGAGGAAGTCGTTGCACCGCTGGGCGGCGATCACCCGATCCTCAGGCCGCAGGTAGTCGAGCTTCTGCCAATAGCCGCCGGGGTTCACCAGGCAGTGGTCGATGCCCACCGAGTCCATCCACGCCACCCGCTCAGCCGCGGTGGAGTCATGGCGAGGGTGCAACACCACCGGCCCGCCCGCGTCCTTGGCCCGCTCGAACAATCTGGGCAGCAGCTCTGCCGGGCTTGGCAAACGGTCCGCAGGCAGCACCTGAAGGAGGTCGCCCGCGATGGCGTTGGCCAGATGCGTCCGATTGTCGGGAATCTGATCGGCCCACTGCTTCATGGGGTCAACCCCCGCCGAATCCCCTGTGATCTCCCAGTGGGTATCCACATCGATGATCATTCGCTGAGTCTATGGGGCAGCCAGCATCCCCGCTCTCAGCCCACCCTGGCGATGAACCAGCGGCTGATAATGCGGCTGATACTCGGGTAGTAGGAGACTTCGACTAGCACAAAACCATGACCGACTACTACCTCCGATAGCGAAATGTCGATATAGCTGTAGTCTTGGCCAAACGCATCGGCCAAGGTTTGCCATTCCCAGTCGGCACCGCTCGTTGTCCATCCCACCCAGATCTCCGGCTCATTGAATGATGAGAACGGGTACTCAAGAGCTTGACGCAGTTCCTCAACAGAGAATGTCACCAAGTCTGCGCCAGTTTCCGGATCGGCAAATGCGAGTAGGTATGATTCGGCGCCGTCAGTGCCAGGACTCACCTCAAGCGCAGGTTTGTCTGGGTCGAATGTCGGTACATCAGGCTCGGGGGAGTCTCCCACGATGAGTCGAATGCCATCGGGCATTTCTTCATGCTGTGGAGACAAGACCTCAGGTCCAAATTTGTAGAGCGCGACATCTGCATCGAGGTCCCACAATGCGAACCGGTAGTGAAAGACGCCCGTGTCGACGGAGCGGAGTTCGTAGCGTCCCTTCGCCATTCGAATGCAGAGATTTGGCTCGTCTTCATGCGTCGCTTCGGCGAAGACACCAGAGGGACCAACTTCTGGAGCCGTCACATGCAAGATTCCTTCATCCGTTTTTACAGATGGCCGCAGGTCCCCGATGCAATCGGGTTCCTCGACCAAGAACGGCCCCTCATGCTGGCTAATGGGCCAATCGCCGATCTGATCCCCAAGATCGGCTATTTCGGCAAAGGCATCTTCAAGGGCTGGATTACCGGTTGGGTCTTGAAGGGCTTCGTCGCTAACGGGAATCTCCTTCCAACTCGTACCGTCTTGCGAAGCAACCAACGCCGGCCCGTCTGGCGTATCCCTTAGGACGTAGAAGCTGTCATCTGAACTCCACGCCAATTGAGTGTCTCCAAACTTCATTGGGTCATTACGCCACGGGAAATCAGCAGGTTCAAGAAGAGCGCCGCCCTCGCTCACAAGCACCAGGGTCAGTACTTGACCAGACTTATCGAAAATGGTTTTGAGTTCCTCTTCGGTCATTTCGAAACGCTCGACATCATTTGAGCCCGATCTTTGGAACATGACTGCTTCACCATCCAGTTCTGCCATTTGCAAAGAATCCCGTTCTGGAACAAGCCCGCGTGAGACCACCAGTGACGCGGCATCTGGCAAAAGGAGAGTTGGTACAAGAGCGGCCATGTTCTGACCCGAGACCAGAATAAGGCTTATCCACGAGTGTCTTGTGATGCCCGGCAGCTCCGAAACGGGACCAGCGGGCAAAGTCAAGTGCAGTTCCGTCCAGTTCGCCCCCTGATCATCAGAGAAAAATGCCTTGTCGTCTCCGGCGACCATCCACCGGTCACCTGAAATCTCAACCAGGTCTGAGATATCGACTTGGTCTGCGCCGATCCCTGCTGGTAGGGGAACTTTGGTCCAACTGGCTCCCAGGTCATCGGAGAAGAAGACCTGGTCTTCGTCGCTAATCAGCCAGCGCTTTCTCCAAAATTCGACCTGGTCTGGACTGACGCCGGATGGCAGGGGAAGAAGCTCCCAGTCTTCCCCGTTCTCTGTGACGATTATTCGCTTATCCGTTGGTGATGCCTGGGCCATGACGCGTCCATCAGGGAGCAGCTGCGGGTCGGTGAGATCAACGAGAGGCAGTCCATTTATCTGTTCCAGATTGAATTGAGACCACTCCAGACCAAGCGCGGTGAATGTCTTCACCGGAGCAAGTTCGACACTGTTGTCGGACGCACTGGAATCTGGAACAACAGATGGAGTTGATGCAGGGGGCAGGGTCGTTGGCTCTGGCGGAGGTGAAGGCGCGGCAGTTCGTGAGGCGGTCGGAGCAGCAACGGGAGGGTTCAAGAGAGCGCTATCGAGGGTGCCGGTTGCTTGCTCAGTCGCCTGAAAGTCATCCGGTTTGCCGCACCCTGTGATTGCGCCGGTCGCCAACACGCTCAGAATGGCCGCGACGGCCCAGGCTGAGTGTGTCAATCGGTCAAGGTTTCTACTCACTAAACCTTAAACACCTTTCAACGGTGGTTGGTTCCGTGGTCCGCGACCTTGCATCACTCCACCCTGGCGACGAACCAGCGAGGGGGTGAGGGGGAGGTGGTGGTAGTGAGGTAGGCAGAGGTTGAATCGGACTGGCTGTCGCCGACTCCGATCGGGGCGTCTTCGCCGAAGTCAGAGCCGAGAAACTCATAGGTCTGAACCATGGCGATCACGAAGTCGTGCCCCACAGCCACTTGGACTTGGGTGAATGAGTTGTCGTCAGGGGTGCTTTCGGGTAGGCCGAATGCCTCTTGGGGGGTCTGCCATTCCCAGTCGGTGCCGTCCGTTGACCAGCCGATTATGAACTCGTCGGGGTCGTATTCGCTGTAGGCGGCCGAGACCTCTTCCGTGACTGCGGCCGCCAACTCTTCACCGGAGAAAGCCACGAGCTCAGCTCCGGTTTCGGGGTCGTGGAATACCACATTTGAGCCAGAGGCATCCTCGACTTCCGACACTCCCTGGAACTCACCCTCACTTTGGAGAGTCTCAGCATCGAATACATAGACGGCTGAGTCCTCGTTCAAGTCCCAAAGCGTGATGCCGCCTTCGGGCTGGTTGTACCGGAGCTCGTAGCCGTTTTTCTCGATGCTGATGTCGGGCAAGGTGAAATCCCCGCCAAGCTCGTCGTTGGGCGATGCCGGCCCTCCCACCGCGGCAACCCCCGCAGGTCCGACGGCCAGATCAGGCATCCAGCCGATGCCGTCGGGCAGCGTCAACACTTGATCTGACCCGAAGACCCCTTCAAAGCGCTCGAGTTTGAATCTCCCGTCGGTCGGATCAGCAGTCCAGAGCTCGTTCCGCGCGCTGTCGGTGACGTGAACGTCAACAATGGTGCTGCTCCATTGGCGGCCATCGGGGGAATGCAGCAAGTAGTCCTCGGCGGCGGGGCCAGAAATGATCAGGTGGAATCCATCAGATGCCCCGTGGCCACCGGTGTACCAACCCTGGAATTCGGCAACCAGCTCGGCTGGCCCACCGTCGCTCAAGAAGAGGTGGACATGCTTCTCACTCGGCTCGTAGGCCATGTCATCATCAAGGGCTTCGTCTAGTTGGGGTTGCCAGGTGTCGCTCTGGACCGCCGCCACAATGAGCCTTCCGGCCACGATGGCGTTGCCGATCCAAGCCGTGCCATCGAACGGGCCAAGTTCAACCGCCAACTCAGTCCAATTGGATCCTCGGTCGTCGGAGAACAGAATCTGGGTGCCGGGAGCTTCTTTGGTTGGATCCCGTCCTAGGATCAACCAGCGTTCGCCGGTGATGTCGACACTCCAGGGGCTGAATCCGTTGGGAATGGGAAGCGCAGCCCAGTCCACCCCGTTGTCGGTGACAAGCACATTGTTCACAACGTCGGGACTGGCGGAAACGGCAAGCACGCGACCGTCTCCGACCGATTCGAGTTCTAGGGACTCATCCACATCGAGGTCGAACACTCCGCTGAGGTCGACCTCGGTCCAAACGAGCCCCGATTCCTGAGAAATGTCCAATTGAGCAGATTCTTGCTCTGGAACAGCCGGGGTCCCGGCGACAGGCGCAGCGGTTGGCGCCTGAGAAGGAACGGGGGTCAGTTCGCTGGACACGATGACTTCGTTGGGTTCCGACGAACTGCACGCGGTGATCCCGCTGATCGCGATTGCGATCAGCGAAGCAACGCCAACTGCTGTCCGCAGGGCATACCGGGTTGAAGTTGCGATCACCGGACACAAGATGCCACATCTATGTCGGATCTATGCAGCAGGGTGGTGTACGGCACTGTGGGCGGTTGGTGCGGAGGGGGAACGCACCAACCGCCCACAGTCGTCCCGCCGTCAGCCGACTCGGGCGATGAACCAGCGGGGAGGTTGGGGGGTGAGGGAGACGGCTCCGTCGCCGTCGCTGGGGGTATCGGAGGGCACGGCCTCGTAGGTTTCTACCTGGGCAAGCACGAAGTCTGTGCCGACGGCCAGATCCACGTTGGCGTGCTTGGTGTCGGAGTCGGCGAGGTTGAAGGCATCGGAGATGGCCTGCCAGCCCCAGGCGGAGCCGTCGATTGACCAGCCCACCCATCGCTCGGATTGTTTGGGCTGGATTGACGGCGGGGTCGGCTCATTGTCGGGATCGGGCAACGACTGGCGCAGCGCAGCTTCCAGGTCGGCCAAGTTGAACGTCACCAAGTCGTCTCCGGTATCCGGGTCTTCGAAGATCAAATGGCTGCTATCACCGCTCTCGTCTTCGACCGGACGAAAGCCCTCAGGCGGGGTGTTGCCGTGGAGAGCTTCGTAGTCAAACTCATAGACCGGGGCGTCCTCGGCCAAGTCCCACAGGGTGAAGCCGCCCACCGGCTCGTTGTACCGAAGCTCATAGCCGCCCTCGGTCAACCGCAATGCGGGAGTATTGCCGAGATCAGGGCGGTTTCCCGCCTCGGCTGTGACCGCGATGCCCGCGGGGCCCGCTGCCAACCGGTCGACATGGCGGATTCCGTCGGGATACACGGCAACCAGTGGAGGGGCATAGACGCCTTCTGAGCGCTCAGCCCGGTAATCGCCGCTCGTTTGGCCCGCAGTCCAGATGGTTTGCTGGTGCGAACTGGAGTAGGTGTAACTCTGCCAGATGGAGACACCGTCTCCATCAACCAGAGGTGACTGGATCCATTGGCGGCCGTCGGGGGAGGTGAGCAGCCACTCTCCCTGGTCGTTGATCAGTGTGAGGTGGAATCCATCGTCGGCGCCGTAGCCCGTCGGGGCCCAGCCCGGGTATTCGGCCACCAGCTCGGCGGGGCCACCGTCGCTGAAGTAGAGGCGGACGTGTCTCTGGGTTCCCCCATAGAGCAGGTCTTCCTCCTCAGCGGTCAGCTCGAACGACTCGGGAGCCGACGACTGGTCTCGGGCGAAGCTCACCGTGTCGCTCTCCACGCTTATCCACCCCTGGATCGACTCTCTGTCGGGGACCAGGCCGCGACCTACGATCACCGAGGCGATGTCAGGGCGAGTGCGGTTTATAACGGCCACCACCATGTTCTCGCCCGACACTAGAGCCGTAGCCACAGATGCGATCTCATTCTCGGTGGCGGGACCGAGCGGGAGGTTCAGATCGGTCCAGGTGGCGCCCTCATCATCGGAGAACAGGGCTCGGATGGTTGAGTCGGCCTTCCCGAATATGGGCCATCCGGTGACCAGCCAGCGGTCGCCGACGATGTCGAAGTGCTCCAGGGAGAAGTCCGGCGGCACGGGGACCACAGTCCAATCCGCACCGTTCTCCGAAACCATCACCTGGTGGATCACCTGGCTGCTCTCGGGGCTGTAGACATCGACCAGCACCCGGCCGTCGCCCACCGTGTCGACGCGGCGAACGAAGGAAACATCAGTACCAAACACGGAGGCCGGATCGAACTCCGTCCATTCGAGCACCGGCCCAGTGGACAAGCTCTCCGGGGTAGCCGGCCCGGTGCTGTCGGGGGGCGTGTCCGGGGGCTCGTCGATCGGGGCTGCGGTGGGTGCCGGCTCGGAGGTGATCGGGGACTCGTCAACCACAATCACCTCAGTGGGCTGGCCGTCGTCCAGCGCATTCCAAGTCGCGAATCCACCGGCCACCAAGGCGATGGCGGCCGCGATGCTTACCACCGTCCGGCGGGTGTTGCGAGCCTTGGCCCGGGCGGCAGCCCGTTCGGCAATCGAGGACACCGGCGGCCGGGCGGCCGGGGCATCGACGCGTCCTCGGATGGCGGAACCAAGAGCCTCGCCGAGGGCCTGATCGTCGGCTTCGGTCAGATTCTCAGGGGTGCGACGCTCGTCGCTCATTGCTCGACCACCTTTCGCAGCTCGGCCAATCCTCGGGAGGTGGCGCTTTTCACCGTGCCCGGCCGTACCCCCATGGCCTGGGCGATCTCCTTTTCGGTCATGTCGGCGTAGAACTTCAAGACAAGGGTGGTCTTCTGCCGGGGTGATAGCTGGTCGAGGGCATCAAGGAGATAGTCCTGATCCTCGGGCTGAGGGGGAATGAACGGCCGAAGGCCGATCCGCCGCCTCACCTCCCGCTTTCGCAACTCGCTGCGGGCGCCGTTCACCACTACGGTGCGCAGATAGCCGCCAGGCTGGTCGAGACGGCTCCAGCGCTCGTACACCTTGGCGAAGGCGTCCTGCACGATCTCCTCGGCGACCTCCGGTGCGTCCACCAGCCCTCGGGCCAGCCGGACCATCGGCTCGTATTCGTCCCGGTACAAGTAGTCGAAGCTGGCCAGCGCGATGGCTTCATCTACTGGCGAGGTTTCCGGGGAAACCGACAGTTCGCCTTCGGGAACTTCTGAAACCATCCAAGAGATAGTCTTCATCACCTCACAACGACGCCCGGTGATGCTGTTTGGTTCCTTGTGTCGCGGCGCGGGGCGCAAACCGATGGGGAGTGGGCCAGTGGTGCGGTGTTGCTGCCGGCCGTGCCAGGCCGGAAATGCCGTTAGGCCGCGACGGCGTTCTTGAGCAGGGCCTCGTTGGGCTCGTTGGGAAGCTGGTCGAGGGGGACGGCGATCTCTTCGTAGGTCGGGCCGTGCTGGGCGGCCAGCGGGGCCAGGGCATCGAGATTGAAGCCGTAGAGGTCGGCGGCGTTGCCGGCCAGGATTTGCTGGAGCTCAACAGCGTCGGTGTCGCAGAACACCTGGCGCAGGTGCTCGCGGGTGTAGGGGCCGGTGCCCTCGTTGTGGGGGTAGTCGGAGCCCCACATCACCTTGTTCACCCCCAGCACCTCGCGGGCGGCGGCGTCGTCGTGGCCCGGCTGGCTGATGCCCACCCAGCAGTTCTGCTGGAAGTACTCGGTTGCGCTGCGGGGCAGGATATGGCTCTCGTCGTAGCGCATCTCGCCCATGCGGCCGGTGTCGCGGATCTTGGCCAGGGTCTCGTCCATGTGGGCCAAGGCATCCACCAGCCAGGCGCAGCCCTGCTCGGTCATCACGAACTTGAGCTTGGGGAAGCGCTCGAACACTCCCGACAGCAGAAGCTGGTAGAAGGGCCGGTGGGAGTAGAAGCTCACCTCGGTGATGAACAGCAGGTCGGCCACCGAGTACTTGCCGTAGTTGGGCACGCCGGTGCCACCGTGGCTGTTGACGATCACCCCGAGGTCCTCGCAGGCGGCCCAAAACGGGTCGTACGCCGGGTCGTACAGGGGGGAGAGGTCGTCGCAGTCGGGCGGGATGGCCGAGATGAGCACGCCGCCGCGGAGGTTGTTGGCTGCAATGAACTCCACGTCCTTGATGGCCTCGTCCACGTCGTTCAAAAAGGTCTGGCCGATGCCGGCCCGCTGGTCGGGATACTGGGCGCACCAGTCGGCCAGCCAGCGGTTGTGGGCCCGGATACCGGCCAGCCGGTGCTCGAGCTGATCGGCCCGGGGCGGGCGGGCGAACAGGATGAAGCTCGGGAAGAAGGGGGGCACGGTGTTGGGGAACACCACCTCGCCCACCTGGCCGTCGGCGTACAAGTCGCCCAGTCGGCGCTCGTTGTCCCAGTTGCGCACCCGGCCGCCGTCTTGGAGGTCGCGGAACGGGTTGCGGTACTTCTCCCGCCAGGCGTCGAAATCGTCGTGGTACTTCGACTCGAGAAATCCGCGGTAGGTCTCGTGGTTGGCGCCGGCATGGCAGTCAGCCGAGATGATGGTGTAGCGGTCGCTCATTGCACTAGTTTGCCCTCTATGGGAACGTCGCCGGGCATCGTGGAAGGGGAGTGGGACGACCAGCCCCACAACTGGAAAACGTTCTTCAAGCGCTGGCGCCGCAGCAAGGAGTTGTTCCGGCTTGAGGTGGTCCGCACCGAGACCATGTCAGCCGACGATTTCTTCGTAATCGGCCGGCCTACCGCGGGTCGGGTCCTGCGTGCGGGCGACGCGTTGGTGGTCGACATCGGCGACGAACCGGTGCCCACCCGAGTCGTTTCCATCGACCACGCTGCGCAAGGTGACAGCGGCGAGGGCGGCGACGACTTCCACATGCTCCTTGTCCTCAAACTCGACGGCATCGGCCCCGACTCCGGCGTAGAGCCCGGAACCATCATCCGCCAGCCGGGCTAGCTGGTATTCAGAAAATCCCGCAGCGGAAAGACTAGGCCCGCTTCGGCCTCAGCCTGAGATCTACGAAGCGAGGCCAGCAGATCGGGATCGCTCATGATGTCAAGGGTCTCTTCTAAGGACTCGAGATAGTCGCAGTTGACCATCATGAACGAAGGGCGACCATTGCGGGTCACCAGAATCCTCTCACTTTGCCTCTCGACGCGATCAGCCAGCTCTGACAGGCGGTTCCTGACCTCCGAGGACGGCAGAACGGTATTCATCGGCCTCCATTTTGACCCAACCAGTCCCCGATGGCACGCGGGTTGCTCGGTGGTTAGAGGATCCCCATGCCAGCTCGGTCAAATGTCACTGCCGGATGGCATCATGTTTCTTGTTTGAAGGGGGACTCATGGCTGGAGGAACATGGAACGGACGGGACTTCTACGTGGTGCTCGGGCGCACCGATGAGGGAGATTACCGCTGGCCCATAGCTGGCGAGTACGGGCTTCTCAATGCAGGCGGGGGTTCGAGGTACTGGAAGCCATTACAGAATCTCAAGCCAGGACATCGGGTGTTTGCCTATGTAGGTGGTGCCGGATACGTGGGGATCGGCAGAGTCACTGGCGAGATGATCATGGCACGCGATGCAATAGTCGAGGTCGCAGGTGAGAACCTGCCGCTTCTTGCCCAGCCAGAGCTAAGTTCGGAATTCAAGGAGCGAGCACTCTCAGGCGACCTAGACCTAGCTGAAAGGGTCGTCCCGACCAATTGGCTCGTCAAGCGGCCCTTCCATGAGGCCGTTTGGGAGAGAGGAATGTTCGCGTCGCAGTGGATAGCGTGCAAACTTCGTGATGAGAACACCATCGCTGCTGTCGAGTCTGCATTCGGGATCGATCTTTCAACGACCTAATCTGATTCATTGGAATAGACGTCAAGGCCCAACGGTCACAGCAGAACGTGATTTAGCCTTGTTTCTTCTTGTGGGTGCACGTAAATTCGTGAAATTACTCTTGATTTTTGGAAGATAACTGTCACTGACGTTGATATAATCTCATATATGGAATTTGGCTTATACTCTAAAACAAGCCCTAATAATCCCAGTGTTGCTGGGGCCTTCGGGTTTCCTGAATTTTCTGAGGCAGGTGCGGCTGAGTTGCTTGGTTTGATGGGCGAAGCCGATTCATTGCGCCGCCGGGCGGAAGGATATCTCGTCGGTTTGATTGTCCGTTACGGCGAGTTAGAGGGCTGGAATGCTGCGGCGTCGGTGTGCCATCAATTCGGTGTCGGCGCTTACAAGGCCCGCCAGTTGGCGAAGACCGCCGAGGCTCTTATCACCATGCCTGATGTGCTTGGTGCGGTGCAGCATGGGCGCATCTCCGCTGACCAGGGTGGGATGGTCGCACAATCGCATAAGCGGGCGCCGATGAGCGGGCAGGATCAGCAAGAACTCGTGACGCTGGGAGGTTGGCAGGGCCACGACGAGTTCAAAAAGACAGTCGCAGCCCGAGAAGACCAGCGCCGCGCGGATGACGGGATGAGCCGCATCGAACGCCAAAGGGCCCGCCGCTCGGCAAGAGTGTTCAACACCAGCGGCGGCATGGTCATCTTGCACGCCGAGTTGGACGAGATCGCCGGAGACCGGGTCAAGACCGCCCTCGGCGCTATGAGCACCAAGATGCTCATCGACGACACCGCCCACGACCCAGTGCGCACCTTCGAGCAGCGCAACGCCGACGCCCTCGTCGCGCTCATTACCCAACAACCCGCCGAAGCGCCGATGCCAAGATCTGAAGTTGGCGGTTGCGCCACCCGGCCACAGAAGACGGTGCTGGTGGTGACCGCAGAATACGACGCCATCGAGAGCCGGCTCATAAGCGCAGGGCTGGCAGACGGTTCGCCCATAGACCTCGACGAACTCCGCCGCCTGGCCTGCGACGCCGAGATCATCCCCATGATCTTCTCAGCCGACGGCCAGCCCCTCTATGCAGGCCAAGCCCGAAGGTCGGTGACCAAAACCCAGCTATTGGCCCTGTACCGTCGAGATCGGGGCTGTGTCGGATGCGGCATCAGACCCCAGACCTGCGACGCCCACCACATCCAACCCTGGGAGCACAACGGACCCACCAACATCGACAACCTGGTGCTTCTATGTCCCAAATGCCATAGAAAAGTCCACAAACACCGCCACACCATCGAACGCAACCCCCAAACCGGCAGGTACACACTCCAACCCCCCACCCCCAGCCAGCCACCCACCACCACGAGAACCGCCCCCCGAACGGCAAATCGCTGCTTGAGGGAACTACGGCGTCAATGGCCGCCAAACACCTGAGTGCCTACGGGGCTGCGGCACCCGCAAATTCGCATTCGACTTCTTGACTTCTCCTGAGCATCCGCCCAGTTGGCTGGATGCGTTGTTTGTGAGACTGGTTGTCGTCGGGATTACACGCGGTAGACGTGGACGTTGTCGGCGTGGGCGGCTAGTGCCCGCATGTCGGAAAGGTCGCCGGTGAGTACTGCACCGCCGGGCTCGGCGAGGGCGACCACGATGGCGTCGACCGCCGAACCCCGCTTGGCCAGAGCACGGAGCTCGCCTGCTCGTCGCGCCGCCGACCGGGGCACTCGCTCGTCGACCTCGCACAGCTTGATGAGCCGGCTCACGGGCACATCAGTTCGGGGATGTCCTGAGAGCGATTCGGCGAGAACCACGGTGGGCACGGTTGGAGGCCAAGCCAGCGGGAGAACACCCCAGGATCGCGTTGATCAGAAACTGGGGAAGTGATCTTGTCATGTTCTAAACGTGATCTCAATGTGTGCTAGAACCGGAAGCCGAATAGGAGGTTCTAGTGAAGCGGAAGAAGTGGTGGGTCGTTTTGCTCTGCGCGGTTGGACTGTTCGCCTTTGGTGCGACAATCGCGGGCACCGTGTACGAGGACGGAGACAAGCCGTCTAAGGCAATAGAGAAAAGCCCGGCTGTGGAAGCGGTGGATGTGGCCGTGGAGTCGTATGCGTTGGAGTACTCGGTGTCGCAAGCTGAAGCCAGCCGCCGCCTAGGACGTATTGAGGCGATCCAGGAGGCTCTGGCATCGATTCGCGGTCTTGAGGCAGCGCGGGTTGCGGGGTGGGGTATCGACCACCGTGGCGATTTCGAGGGATGGGTGCTGCTCACCGGGGATGGGCCCGCGAGCGCAGCTACGGCGGCTGTGGCCGATGCCCACAGCGATGTGGAGATCCGCACCGGTGCCCAGCACAGCTACGCTGAGCTCCTGACCGCTCAGCGCGGCCTTTCAGAAGAGCTCTTCGCGGCTGAACTATCTTCCGCCAACAGCGGCGCAGTGGGCAGCACCGGCCAAGGAACGCAGACCGGACCTGGTGTGCCTGGGACCCCCGGCGGGCCGGGCGAAACCGAGGGCGGCGGGATTGACGCTGGTTTGGCCAACGTAGTCACCTTCTTGGAGCCCGACATGGCGGGCAATGCTATTCGCGTCGGCATAGACCCCGGCCTCGCTCCTGAAATCGGCCCGCTGGCCACAGTATCTGAACTGACTTTCGAGCAAAGCAAGGCTGTGGTCGCGGAACTGCTCGACGATCACATCGAAGTGCCCTTCACCGTCGCCGACGGCCGCGGCCTCGTCCTAGCGGCGAACTTCCAAGGTGGCGAAACAGCGGGTCCATGCACTTCGGGGTTCACGGCCCGGCGAGCCCGCAGCGGCGGCTACGATTACGGCGTCATCATTGCCGGACACTGCAATTTCCCTGGCCCAAATGACACCCTATCGGTGAACATGAAGCGTGTCGTGCTGCCGTTTGTTTACGGCTGGCTGAGCGCCACCGCTGACGCCCAGTTCCACCGCATCCCTATTCCTTCCAGCGGATCTCACTATGTGGCAGACGACTACTTGTGCCGCCAAGCTGGCAGTTACCCAAACCCCTCTTGCGACGTCACCGGAACCACACCCCGCGCCGAAATGCCAGGCGATTATGTGTGTCACACTGGCAGGAACAGCGGGATATCCTGCGGCAGGGTCGTTAGCATCAGTTTCACGCTGGGGAATATATGCCTCGACTCCGCTGGCGCAGATACGGTCTGCGACTCAGTGTTCGTCAGGGCGCACGGCCAATTTCTGAGAGGCTGCGGTGGGGACAGCGGGGGACCAGTCTATAGGGGCGGAAGAGCCTACGGGATAACGGCGGGTGTTACCGACGAAGACGATTGCGATTCGGGTGGTGAGTCAGTTGTCTTCTCTGGTATCCGGGAGGTCGAGTCCTTTCTGGATGTGGAGGTGCTCACCCAGCCGGTCACACTGAACGCGCCGTGACGGTTCCTGGTAGCTCCTAGTGACTCGGCGGGATCAACACCGCAGCAAAGAGCACACACCGCAACAAGAGATACGCGACAACAAGACGCGCTCGGCGCGGAGCCGCGCGGCTCGGCGCCGCGGGAGTGCGGTGCGGTGCGGGGTTGTGTTTGTATGTTTGGGGTTGGCTGTTGCAGGGTGTTCGTCTAGGCCGCAGAGGCGTGTGGAGCAGCCTTCGGCCACCTTGTCGGCGACATCCGAGGCTGACCGGAGCAGTACGGAACGACCTCACGTGGGAACCGAGGTGACGGGTCAAGAGGGTAGCGGGTGGGATGGTGGAGGTTGGCTGCGGCCGCAGTTGGCGGGAATGTACGTGGGCCACCCCGAAGATCTTGGCTTAACTGAAGGATGGTTGCATGCGGTCTTATCGATAGAGCCGCCTTGCGTATACCTCACCCATATCTCAGAAGAGTTCGTGTACGACTCGTTGGCGAAATGGGAGGGAAGGCGCCTGGCGCTATCGCTGCCCTATCCCCAGATCCGCTTTGATGAGAGCAACCAGACGCTGTGGATTCAGTGGCCGACTCGACCGAAACTGTGGAGCTACGACATCCCGATCGCCCACGGAGACCGAGTCATTGCGGCCCCAACAGTGGTTTTCGACACGATTGGCGGCAAGGAGCCCCACGATCTGCATCTTTTCTGGGATGTCTGCCCCGCCCACGCCGTCGCCGTGGCTGACGGTGGTTTGACGTCCGTGGAGTGGCTTTGCTCAAAGAAACCGCCAGAGTGGAAATGGCACCAGGGGCAAGACCTTGAGCCCATCTGCGTGGAGGACACGAGGCCAAGGAATCAGCGAGAGCTGTTAGAACAACAGGGACTCGCACCTGTAGTCGAACCGCCCGCCGCCGGCTGGGAGCCCGGCGACCCACCACCCGTTGCAGAACTGGATCCGCCTCCGTTTTGGGACATGCATCCGTACCATCCCGACATGGAGTTGGAAGTAGCCAAGCTGGTGGGGATACTGACTATCGAACCCACGGGGCAGGACGACTACTGGTCACGGTTGTGTGCGTACTTGTACCCCATAGCGGCCTCGGGGCAGCGAACGCCGCTATGGGGCGACTCCTGGAAGTACACCGGACCCGACGGCCAACCGCTCGCCGTACGGTTGGATCTGCCCTACCCCCAGGTCCGCTTCGACGAAGACACCGGGACGCTGTGGAACGGCGCCATCGGCCCCATGGCCACCGGAGACCGGGTCATCGTCGACCCGATAGCCCCGCCCGACTTCAACGACAACGGCCACGGCAACTTCAAGCAGCCCCATGAAACCCAGATACACCTCTGCAAAAGAGCCGGCGCGAACACAACCGTGCTGGACATACAACCCGTCGAGCACTACTGCACACACGACCCGCCGGCCAGACACAAGAGCCAATGCGAACAGGCGATGAGCCTGCGCGATCAGCCCGAGTCCAATCTGACACTCCCCCAGTAAGCCCCAGAAAAGATCTACGGCGTCAAGAGCTGGCCGAGGCGGCGGCTGGCTATGGCGGCGCCGGCGGCGGCTAGGGCTAGGAGGTAGGCGATGTGGACCAGGATGTCGAGGCTGATGTCGCCGGCTATGAAGGCTCGCTCCATGGCGACGCCGTGGTAGAGGGGGGTGGCTTGCACTAGGAACTGGACGGCGCGGGGGTAGGTGTCGAGGGGGAAGAAGGTGGCTGAGAACAGGAACTGGACGATGAGGGGCACGGTGACCAGGTCGAGGTCGTTCCAGCTCCGCATGTAGCTGGTGGCGGCCATGCCCAAGGCGGCGAACGTGAAGCCGATGAGCGTTGCCCCCGGTAATGCGGCAATGGCCCAGAACGAGTCCACCAGGCCGAGCCCAGCCATTATGCCCAGGAACCCGCCGGAGTAGAGGGTGGCCCGCAGCACCGACCAGCCCATCTCGCCCAGGGCCAGGTCCACAACGCCCACTGGGGTGGCTAGCACTGCGTCGTAGATCTTGGCCCAGGTGAGCTTGTAGTACATGTTCATGGTGCTGTCGTAGAAGGTGCCGTTCATGGCGGAGGTGGCCAGCAGCCCAGGGGCCACGAACGTGCGGTAGTCCACGGTGCGCCCTCCCACGGTCACGTCGCCCACCAGCTCGCCGATGCCGATCCCGATGGACAGCAGGTAGAAGACCGGCTCGAAGAACCCGGAGAGCAGCGTGACCCAGGTGCGCCGGTACACGGTGATGTTGCGCTCCACGACGCGGGCGAATCGCCGCGATGGCAGCAAACCGGCCGCCGAGGCCAATCCCAGCCGGTTGGGGCGGCGCCCCTGGCCCACCAGGCTCATTCGTACAGCCTCCGGGTGAAGGTTTTGCTGGCTATCAGCGTGCCGATCAGGATCAGGGCCACCAAATAGGCCAAATGGCCAGCCAGTTCCCACTCCAACCCGCTGCCGGTGCTCAGCGCCCGGCACAGCCGCACGCCGTGCCACACCGGGGTGAGCCAGGCGATCTGCTCTAAGACGATAGGCAGCTGAGATACGGGGTAGAAGATGCCCGAGAACAAGAACATGGGCATGATCACGAACCGGGTGTAGGTGCTGAAGTTGTCGGCGTTGATCCGGGTGGCGACGAAGGCCGCGGTGGGGGTGGCGAAGGCCATGCCGCACAAGGCGGCGCAGAACGGGGCCAACACCGCCAGCGGCGACGACACCGACCCGAAGGCGGCCATGACCCCCAAGAACACGAAGCTGGCCAACGTGACCCGGAAGGCCATGTAGGCGAAGTGGCCCAGCAGGATGTCACGGCCCCGCAGTGGGGAGGCGGCCATGGCCATGTAGGTGCGGTACCACTTGAAGCCGCCCAGCACCGGATAGGTGGACTCGTTGACTGCCAGCATCATGGCGTTGCCGGCCAACAGCCCAGGGGCCAGGAAGTCCAGATAGTCAAGCCCGCCCAAGTCACGACCGGAACCGACCTCGGCATCGACCAGCGAACCCAGGCCCAGGCCCATGGCGGCCAAAAACAACACCGGGCTCAAGAAGCTGGTGAGGATCGATCCCTTCCAGTTGCGGCGATACGTAAGGAGCCAGTACTCCACCGCCAGCCTTGTACTGGGGACCACCGCGGCGCGGGCCATCAGTCCACCAGCGAGCGGCCGGTCAGGTGCAAGAACACGTCTTCGAGGGTGCTGCGGCGAACCAGCACGCTCTCGTGCTCGACTTCTCCGAGCAAAGCAACCAGCCGTTCGCCCTGGTCGGTGTAGAGCAGCACCCGATCGGGCAGCTCCTCGACCCGCTCGTAGAGCTCTTCCCTCGCCTGGGCCTCGGGACTCTCGCCCAAGCGGCGCAACGCGTCGGCCATCACGGTCACCTGGCCGTGGGTACGCACCTCCACCACCTCCCGGGTGGAGTAGCGCTCGATGAGCTGGCGGGGCGAGCCCTCGGCCACAATCTCGCCCCGGTCCATCACCACCAGGCGGTCGCAGAGCTGCTCGGCCTCATCCATGTAGTGGGTGGTGAGCACCTGGGTAACCCCTTGGCGCTTCAGCGTCCACAGCCGCTCCCACACCACATGGCGGGCCTGGGGGTCGAGGCCGGTGGTGGGCTCGTCCAGCAGCAGCACCTCGGGTTCGCTGATCAGGGCCCGAGCGATGGTGAGGCGGCGCTTCATGCCTCCCGACAACGGCTCCACATGGTCGTCGGCCCGCTCGCTGAGCTGCACAAACTCCAACAGCTCGGCGATGCGGGGGCGCAGCACGGCGCGGGGAAGGTCGAAGTAGCGCCCGTACACGTATAGGTTCTCGGCCACCGACAGTTCTTCGTCGAGATTGTCCTGCTGGGGGACCACCCCGAGGTGAGAACGGATCTTCGTTCCCTCGCGGGCGGGGTCCATGCCCAAGATGCGCAGCGCCCCGCCGGTGGGGTCGGACACACAGCCGATCATCCGCATGGTGGACGACTTGCCCGCGCCGTTGGGCCCCAGGAAGCCGAACACCTCGCCCCGTTCGACCTCGAAGTTGATGCCGTCGACCGCCGTGAAATCGCCGAACCGCTTGGTCAGCCCCCACGCTGCGATCAAAGACACTCAGGCAGGTTACGGCTAGGACTACTTCGGGTAGGAGTCAAAATGAATCCTGGCCAGCCGTCGGCGGTCGCCGAAGCCGGGCAGTTCTGACCAGCAGCCCACCGATGGGCCATGATGGGGCCAAGAGCTACGAGCATCTATGAGCTAGGAGCATCAATGAGCTACGAGCATCTGCTGTCACCGGGACGCATCGGCGCGATGGAGCTGCGCAACCGGCTGATCATGGCCCCCATGGGCGAGGAGCTGGGCGACGAGAACGGCGAGGTTTCCGACGACCAGGCCGCCTACCTCGAGGCCCGGGCCAAAGGCGGCATGGCCGTGGTAATGCTGGGTTCTGTCGGGGTGGCCCATCCGGTGGGCTGCTCCAACAAGCGCCAGACCGCCATCTCCGACGACCGGTTCATCCCGTCGTGGAAGCGGGCCGCCGACCGGGTCCACGCCCACGGCGGCAAGATCGCCATGCAACTCACCCACGCCGGCAAGATGGGCCTCCAAGACACCATGGCCGGACGGCCTATGTGGGTGCCGTCGCAGCCGGGGCCGATGACCGTCGATCCGCTCTACGGGATGGTCACCGCCGATGAGGGGGCCATGATGGCCGAGCCGTTCATGGCGCCTACCTCCAACCCCCATTACCGGGTGATGGACCACGACGACATCGCCACGGTGATCGACCAGTTCGCGGCGGCCACCGTGCGGGCTCGGGAGGCCGGAGTCGACGCGGTGGAGTTGCACAGCGGCCACGGCTACCTCATAGACGCCTTCTTGTCGCCCACCATCAACACCCGCGACGACGAGTACGGCGGGTCGGTGGAGAACCGGGCCCGGTTCCTCGTAGAGACCCTCACCGAGATCCGCCGGCGGGTGGGCGACGACTACACGGTGTGGGTGCGGCTCAACAGCACCGAAGTGGGCATTGACGGCATCATCCTCGACGACGCCCTCTACAACGCCCGGGTTGCGGCCGCCGCCGGGGCCGACGCCATCCATGTGTCGGCCTACCACGACCCCGGTATCGCCACCGGCCCCACCGACTCCTACGGCCCCCACGTGCCCGAGCTGCTGGTGCCCAACGCAGCCGCGGTCAAAGCCGAGGTGGATGTGCCGGTGATCGCGGTGGGCCGGATCAGCCCCGAAGCGGCCGACCAGCATATTGGCGAGGGCAAGTACGACTTCGTGGCCATGGGCCGCAAGATCCTGGCCGATCCCGACCTGCCCAACAAGCTGGCCTCGGGCCAGGCCGAGGATGTGCGCCCGTGCGTGTACCACTACCGCTGTATCGGCAACATCTTCTTGCGGGTGGGCACCCGGTGCGCGGGCAACGGGTTCCTGGGCCGGGAGGATGAGCTCACCGCCGAGGCTGCGCCAGCGGCGAGAAAGGTGTTGGTAGTGGGCGGCGGGCCGTCGGGCATGGAGACCGCCCGAGTGGCCGCCCTGCGGGGACATGAGGTGATTCTGGCCGAGGCTTCCAACCGGCTCGGGGGCCGGTGGGCGCTGGCCTCGGCCACCAGCGATGTCAACGCCGAGCTAATGGAGTGGTTTGAGCGCCAGCTCGATCAGCTCGGAGTGGAGGTGCGGCTCGACACCCGTCTGGACGCGGCCGCCGCCAGTGCGCTGTCCGCCGACGCGGTGGTGGTCGCGGTGGGCGCGCACTGGGGGCGCCCCGCGGTGGACGGCATCGACGGCTCCAACGTGTGGGGGGTGGACGACCTGGCCCCGTGGCTGCTCGACGGCAACCCGCTGGATGCCGCCCGAGTGGCGGTACTGGGCGGCGACTTGCCCGGCCTCGGGGTGACCGAAGTGGCCCATCACCAAGGCGCGGAGGTCACGCTGATCGAGTCTGGTCCGGCGTTTGGCTACTCCCTTGGGCTGCCCGGCCGTTGGCGAGTGGTTCATGATCTTGGCCAGGCCGGGGTGAACCTGGTGGCCAGCGCCGAGGTTGTGGCCATCACCGACGAGGGAGTGGTGTGGCGCTCAAACGGCGCCGAGCAGACCACGGCCGCCGACCTGGTGGTGGTGACCTCTGAGCTGGCGGCCGACACCTCGCTGGCCGACGAGTTTCGGGCGGCCGGTGTCGAAGTTCACGCGGTGGGCGACTGCGCCCAGCCCGGATTCCTGGAGGGGGCCATGCGCTCCGCAGTGGAGTTGGCCGCGGCGCTCTAGCCCGAATGCTGTGCCCGAAGGGGAGATCGCGATGAGCTTTCGACTGGCCAACTGGGCCGGACAAGCAGTGCTGTTGGACGGAGGCGACTACTGGGCACTGGGCACCGACCCGATGGATATCCTGACCCGCCCCCAAGAGCTGCACGACCGCTGGGCCAGCCGGGGCACCCCAGACGGCCAGCTGAGCCTGGCCGAGCTGGGCCCGCCGGTGCCTGCGCCCATGCAGGTGTTCGGCTACGGGCTCAACTACATGGACCACATCGAGGAGATCGATCGGGTGGATTCCATGGGCCGCACGGTGAGCGAGGCCCCGGTGGTGTTCACCAAGTTCCCCACCTGTCTGACTGGGCCGGGCGCGCCGGTGCAACTGGTGGGCGACCACTGCGACTACGAGTGCGAACTAGTGGTGGTGATCGGCCCCGAGACCAGCAACGTCGACGAGAGCCAAGCCTGGGATCGAGTGGTGGGACTCATGATAGGACAGGACATCTCCGACCGTGCCTTGCAAACCGCGGCCGCCCCGCCCCAATTCAACCTGGGCAAGTCCCGACCGTCGTTCGGCCCCACCGGCCCGGCGCTGGTGAGCGTCGACTTGGTAGACGACCCCGACGACCTGGCCATCTCATGTCGCATCAACGGCGATCTGCGCCAGAACAGCCGCACTAGCTTCCTCATGCGCCCGGTGGCCGAGATGGTTGCTTACCTGTCGTCGATCCTCACCCTGCACCCCGGCGACATCATCTTCACCGGCACCCCCGGGGGTGTCGGCCATGCCCAGGGCCTCTACCTCAAGCCCGGCGACGTGATCCACTCTGAGGTCGAGGGCCTCGGCGTGATGGAGAACACCTGCGTCTAAGCCGCTAGGGCAACGCCAGCATCTCGGCTGTCTCTGCGCAGGTGGCCACCGGACGGCCTACTTCGTTGCACAGGGCCACGGCTTCGGCGAGCAGCTCCTGGTTGGTGGGGGAGCGGTCGGGGTCGTAGAACTCCTCGATGCCCACGTGGAGGTGGCCGCCGAGCTCGAGGGCCAGCCGGGCCACCGGGGTGGCCATGAGGTCGCCGCCCCACACCGACACCGACCACGGGATGCCGGTTCCCTCCAGCATGTCGAGATAGGCCAGCAGGGCGTGTTTGGTGGGGGGAAGTCCGAAGGTGACTCCCTTGGAACGGCGGGAGAGCCCCCACTCGGCGCCGAAGTAGAGCTTGGCCATCGATCCCGTCGGCAACTGTCCAACCCGGTGATAGGTGAGCACGCACTGCAAGAACCCGGGCTCGTAGATGGCCATCGCCGGGGCCCAGCCGTTGTCGCGGCACAGGTCGAAGCTGGCCCGGATGTCGGCGTAGTCGTTCTTGTAGGTGCCGCCGACCGGCAGGCCGTCGGGTCCAGCGCCGCCGATGTTGGTGGAGCCGGGATCGACGGCCACCATAGGGAGGGGCAACTCAGCGGCGATCATGGCCATGTGGGCGTACTTGGCCTGGTGGTCCCCCGAGGTGAGCGTCGGATACCACAGCGCGTCGGGCCGGGCGGCCAGCACCGGGGCCATGGCCTCGATGTAAGGGCCGGCGGCATCGCGGCCGGTAAGGCTGATGTCGTGGTTGTGGGTATGGATGATGGCCGCACCCCCCTCAATGCAGGCCAAGGCATCGGCAGTGATGGCTTCAGGGCTCAGGGGCACGTTGGGATTGATGTCGGGGCTGGTGATGCCGTTGATGGCCACTTCGATGATGGCCGGGACTTCCTCGGGTGCAGCTGCTGGCATGGGCTGAACCTAATGGACAACGGGAGCCGGTTCATGTGACCAGCGGCTGGCGTGGTTTACTGCGGGGCGTGGTTGCACCGGCAGGGGACGGTCCCTGGTTCGAGGATTTCACGGTAGGCGAGCGACTCGATCCCGCCCCGGCCATCACCATCGGACTGGGCGAAGCCGCCGTTTATCAGGCCATCTGCGGCGATCCGCTGGCCATCAGCCTGAGCCGTCCGCTGGCCGAGGCTGTTACCGGACAGCCGGGAGCGGTGGTCAACCCCGCCCTGGTGCTGCAAGTGGCCATCGGCCAGTCCACCGTGGCCACCCGCAAAGTGGTGGCCAACCTGTTCTACCGGGGGGTGCGCCAACTCCGCACCGTGCGAGTGGGAGAGACGCTCACCACGGTGGTGACCGTTCGGGGCCTGCGAGAGGCCTCGGCCCGGCCCGACCGTCCCCCTCGGGGCCTGGTGCTGCTCGGCATGCAAACCCACGATGACCAGGGCCGACTGGTGCTGGACTTCGAGCGGTGCGCGCTGGTCCGCCGCCGCTCTGATGCGGCTACCGGCCACCGCGATGACTTGGGGGGCACCCCTGAAGAGCTCGACATGGCCCCGTTTGTCGAGGCCGCCCCCACTGATTGGGATCTGAGCCCGCTGGGGGCGCCCCAGGAGTGGCCTGTGGGGGAGAGCCGGAGCGATCCCCTGCGCGACACCGTCACCGACGCCCCCGCATTGGTGCGGCTCACCCAGAATCTGGCTCCGATCCACCGAGATGCGTCGCTCGGCCAGGGGGGCAAACGCTTGGTGTACGGCGGGCACACCGTGGGACTGGCCCAGGCCGGGTTGGTCCGTCTGCTGCCCACCGCGGCCACCGTGGTGGGCTGGCATCTGTGCGATCACTCCGGCCCGGTGTTCGAAGACGATGTGGTGGACGTGACCGCCACCCTCGATATGACCGAGCCGGTGGCCAATGGCCGTCTGCTGGCCTTCACGGTGATTGTGCGGGCCGAACGAGGCGGTGCTGATCCGGTTCCTGTGCTCGACTGGCGGCCGATTGTGCTGGCCCTGTGAGCGAGACCCCGGAACCGAGTGACCACGAGCTGGCTCACTGGTTGGCCCAGCAGGCTGGGGAACAGCTCCAGGCTCTGTCAGATGAGATGGAGCAATCCCGGGCCGGTTACCTCCACCGGGAGATGGCGGGCGATCAGCTCAGTCACCGCTATCTCACCGGGGCGCTGGCCCAGCTCAGGCCCGACGACATCGTGCTATCCGAAGAAGGCCGTGACGACGGTGCTCGCTTGGACTCTGAGCGAGTATGGATCGTCGACCCGCTAGACGGCTCATCCGACTACGCCGACCAGTGGAGCGATACCTGGGCGGTCCACGTCGGTTTGGCGGTGAACGGCGAACCAGCAGCCGGGGCGGTTTCGGTGCCTCCCTGGGGCCGCACATTCAGCACCATCAGCCCTGACGGACCTCCCGCTGACTCTGGTCGAAAGCGACCGCTGGTGGTGATGTCCCGATCCCGAGTGCGATGGGACGGCCACCGCCTAGCCCGCCATCTGGATGCCGACGTCTACGGCGTGGGCTCCGCAGGGGTCAAGGCGATGGCCGTGGTCACCGGTGAGGCCGACGCCTGGGTTCACGCCGGCGGCCTCTATGAATGGGACACCTGCGCCCCGGTGGCCATCGCCTTGGCCGCCGGACTGCACGCTTCTCACCTCGACGGCTCCCCGCTGCGCTACAACCGCGGCGACCTGGCCCAGTGGGGCATCCTGATCTGCCGCCCTGAACTGGCCAAAGACCTCCAAGCCGCATTCGCGGCCTGATCTCTCTAGTCTCCTGCCATGAGACTTGGGATATTGGGGGCGGCGTGGATCGGGCCGATGGGACTGATCGAACCGGCCAAAGAGGCGGACGGGGTAGAAGTGGCCGCGGTGGCAGCCCGCGATCCGCAGCGGGCCCGGGCCTATGCCGACGAGCACGGCATCCCCCTGGTGTTCGACAGCTACGACGACCTGTTGGCCTCTGACGAGATCGACGCGGTGTACAACCCCCTGCCCAACTCCCATCACGCCCGCTGGACCATCGCGGCGCTGGAGGCAGGCAAGCCGGTGTTGTTGGAGAAGCCGTTCACCGCGAATGCCGACGAAGCCCGCCAAGTGGCCGAGGCTGCTGAACAAACCGGACTGGTGGTGATGGAGGCCTATCACTGGCGCTTCCATCCCCAAGCCGACCGAGCCATTGGGCTGGTGGCCTCGGGAGCATTAGGCGAGATGACCCACGTGGAGGCGGCCATGGTCTTCCCATCGATGCACGGCCCCGACGACATCCGCTACCGCTACGACCTGGCCGGTGGCGCGCTCATGGACACCGGCTCGTATGCGCTCAGCAACTTGCGGGCTTTCGGCGAGCTTGACGTGGTGCGGGCTGAGTGCGAGGAGATGGCTCCCAACGTCGACCGGCGCACTACCGCCGAGCTGCGCTATCGCCATAGTGGGGCCACGGCGTCCATACTCTCGGAGTTCACCGGCACCGACCGCAAGGCTGAGTTGGGCGACCCCGAAGACATTGACCCCGAGGCATTCGACTTCGAGTTCCGGGCCGAGGTGGTGGTGACCGGCTCAAAGGGGCGTCTCCTCGTCGACAACCCGCTGGCCCCCATGTGGGGAAGCGGCCTCACCGTCTCTGACAGCGACGGCAACACTGTCCACCACGAACCGGCTGAGCAGGTGGGCACCTACACCTGCCAGCTTCGGGCCTTCCGAGACTGCGTCGAAAACGACGGCCCCAACCTGTATCCCCCGTTGGAGTCGATCAAGACCATGGAGCTGATCGACGCGGTCTATCAGGCTGCTGGCTTGCCGGTGAGGGTGGGGATCTAGCTAACCGTCAACCTCGGCGAGCACTTGGCGGGTGGCGCCTCCCAACATGCGGGCAAAGCCCACCGGGCCCAGCGCCTCTAGGCGGCCCGAGTCGAACACCTCGAGGGTGATGGGTGCCTGGCAGCCGGCACTCCGAATAGTTCGCAGCGCGCCAACCAAGTCCATCGCCCCCTCACCGGGCACACTGCGGAGATACCGAGTGGCGAACGCCAAGTCATCTGGAGGCTTCGCGGGGGCGTCGTTGAGCTGGATGGCCCCGATCAGATAACCGGGAATCGAGGCGAAATCGGCGAAGTCGCCGGGGCCGTAGAACACATGCCAGAAGTCCACGGTGAGCCCGCAATTGGCCCGACCGGTGGCGGCCACCACCTCGGCGCTGGTTAGCGGGTCGGGGATGGGCCGGTTGCGACTGAACTCCATATACACGTCCACCCCGACCGAAGCCCCCTGGTCGGCCAGCTCGGCCATGGCATCCACCGCCTGCTCCCTGGTCGCCGAACCTGGGCACACCAAGAGCGTGTTCACCCCGGTGGCGCCCAGAGCGGCCGCGGCCTCGAACACCGCCTCTCGGGGGGCCTCCTCGTAGTAGGGCCCACCAGGGTCTCCGGGGCCCACCCACACGATGGCGGCGTCCATGTCGACTACGACCAGCCCGGCGTTGCGGATTCGCTCACCAATGGCCGGATCGGGGGGATAGACCGCGGGCCACAGGGTCAGCCCGGTAAATCCGCCAGCGACCGCGGCTTCCACCAGCACTTCGATGGGGGGATTTTCCACAGAACCCGAGCTGAGCACCAGATCGTCAGGACCGAGGGTCACTCCCATAGCATGGCACCCCATGTCCGCTAATCCCTCTACTGGCCACACCACTCATCCCGACGACGAGTTTCATCCCCCGACTTCCGACGACCCCTATTGGACGGAGACGTGCTGGTTCACCTTCGCCGCTCCCGAGCACAAGCTATCGGGCCAGCTCTACCCGTTCTTCCGACCCAACCAGGGGGTCACATCGGGCGGAGCGTTCTTCTGGGACACCGGGGGCGACCAGATCTGGAACTGCCGCTACGCCAAGAACTTTTGGCATCTGCCCCTGCCCGACCAGCCGCTGAGCGACATCGAGTTGCCCAACGGAATCTGCTACCAGGTGATCGAGCCCTTGAAACAGTACCGGATCAGATTCCTGTGCCAAGACGACGGTGAGGCCGAGGTGGACCTGACCTTTACTGCAGTGTGCCCGCCCAACTATCTGGGCGACGGCCACCTCGACCAGCCCGGCCGCTACCAGGGCACTATTCGGCTGGGCGACGACGTGTACGAGGTGGACGCCTATGGAATGAGAGATCGATCGTGGGGGCCGCGCAGCCAATTCGGCGCCACGCTGCACGGTGCCGTCCGGGGCGGCTACAGCTACGCCACCGCTTCGAACACCGATGGCTTCCACGCCCTGACCATGGCCTACGGCGAGGGAGACGACCCCGACTGCACGGTCATTCATGGTTACTACTTGCGAGACGGCGAGTACTCCCGGTTGGTTCCCGGCCAGGGCCGGCGGGACGTGCTGGAACGCGACCCCGGCACCGGCGCGCCCACCGTGGTGCGCATCGAGGCGGTGGACGAGTCGGGCCGGGAGCTGGTGGCCACCAGCCGGTCGGTGAACCGCATCGGCGTCCATCTCAATCCCAACTTGTGGACGTGGAACTGCCTCAGCGAATGGACGTTCGGCGACGCCGTTGGCTGGGGCGAAGACCACGACAACTGGAGTGCGGCTGGCTACCGCCGCTTTGTCCGAGGCCACCTCGGATTGGACTGAGCCTGGCTGCTTTGCTCAGCCTGCCCCGCGGTAGTCGGCCAGTTCGACACCGTCGATGAGGTCGGAAAACTCGGAGGTGATCCCAACATCGAGCCGTCCCGTCAGGCTTGCCAGGAAAAATGACGTTGCCAGGTGTTTGAGGGCAGCCTGCATGGCAAGGGGATCAGCGTTTTCCGGCGTGCATCCGTCTTCGGCCCGGGCTACCTGTTCCGCTCCGAGGAGGGGCTCGAGCATGCCCAGCCCGCCTCCCGCGAGGATGACGGGGCAGCTATCGGTGAAGCTGTTGTGGCCGGCCTGGGCGAGATTGACGAAGGTTCTGGGTCCGGGGGCCGAGTCGTAGCTGGCCAGGCTGCTCTCGGTAGGCACGGTGAGGTCCAATTCCGCGACCACCACCAAAATCGATTTGTCGACGGCCTCCGGGGGAGCGACTCCACCGCCAGCCAGCGGAATGGCGGCCAAGACCGCATCGTTGGCCAACGCGTCCAGGGCGGTTCTGGCTCCGGCGGAATGGCCGATCACCCCCACCCGGGCGGTGTCGGCGGCATCTCCGAACGAAGCTTCCAGTGCAGCCAGGGTATTGGCGACATCGGCTTGGTCTTTCTCAGGGCTGAACTCTGCGGTGCCAAAAGCCTGGGCGGGCAGATTCCTGTGGATGTGCTCGGGAGATGCAACCACGAAGCCGTGGGAAGCCAAGTGGGTGGTTAAGAAGATGGCAACGTCACGGTGACCGCCGAAGCCGTGGCTGTAAATGACCACCGGATAGGGGCTCCCGTCGGCCAGCGGGGCATCGCGATAGGAGTTGGTTTCAACCGCGCTCTGCATGCTCTCGGGGATCAAGGCTCGAAAAGCCGCGGGAATAGCCTGGGCGGAGTCATAGACCTCCGTCTCCATACCGGCCACCGCGTCTGGATCGGCGGGATACCAAACGGACAGGGGTTGCTGGCCGGGTTCGCCTCCAAGCTCGAGGGTCCTGACCCCAACGGGGAACTCGCCGAACTCGGTGAAGACCAGTGGGGGCGCGGGCGTGGGTGCCGGGGTGGGCGGTGGAGGCGGCTCGGGGGTTGATACTGGTGCCTCGGTGGGCTCAGGGTCGGGTGTCAGCGCTTCGGTGGGCTCAGGGTCGGGCGTTGCCGTTGGCGTGGGTGCTTCGGTTGGGGCGGGCGTTGGCGCCTCGGTGGGTTGGTCAACAGTGGGCGCGGCGGGCTGCGAATCGTCGTCGTTGGAGGAGCACCCCGCGGCGAGCAGAGCCAAGGCCAGCCCAAGAGCGATCCAGGCCGCGAGCGCTCTGTTCTTGAACAGTCCAGGTTTACTTGGTTCCGACTGAGAGGAATAAGCTCCGTCCATGGGCCGAAAGTACAAGGTAATCAGCGCTGACGGGCATGTGGAGACGCCGCCCGATGTATTCGTGAAGTATGTCCCCGAGCAATACAAGGACCGGGCGCCCCGGTTGATCCACCTGCCCGAAGGGGGAGAGGGGTGGCTGATCGAGGGCCAGCCGCTGCTTCGCAACGGCCAGAACATCGCCGGGCGCGACAAGGTGAAGTTCTCTGGGGGCACCTATTTCAACGCCGACGGCAGCCCGGCTGAGGGTGCCGGCCCCGCCGAGCAGCGCCTCCGGGAGCAGGATCTCGATGGCATCGACGCCGAGGTGCTGTTCCCGCCGGTGTTCGCCAGCCGATTCCTCGAGGGCATCAAGGATCCCGACGTGTACCGCTCCATGATCCGGGCCTACAACACCTTCTTGGCCCACGACTACTGCTCGGTGGCCCCCGACCGGCTCATCGGCAACGCGGTGACTCCCATCACCGGCATCGACCATGCCGTGGAGGAACTGGAGTTCGTCGCCGAGGCTGGCCTGCCATCGGTGGCGTTCTACAACTTCCCCAACGGCTCTCCCTACGCCGACCCGGTGGACGACCGGTTCTGGGAGAAGAGCCTGGAACTGGGTCTCAAGCTGGCCCCCCACTTCGGCTTCGGCGCGGGGCAGGCCCCGCTCCAATCGGCGGCCAAGGGAACGTCCGACAGCCCGTGGGCGAGCGCGCTGGTGCAGCGGGCCGGCAGCCACTCCCCGGTGTACTGCATGGCCCAGCTCATCGCCGCCGGCGTGCTGGAGCGGTTCCCGGAGATCAAGTTCTATTTCGCCGAGACCAACGCCAGTTGGCTGCCGGGCACGCTCTACTTCATGGACGACAACTACGAGCTGTTCGGCGACTGGTTCAAGGTGAGCTACGAGCGCAAGCCCAGCGAGCAGATACTCGACCACTTCCACTTCAGCGTGATCCGCGACCCGGTGGTGTTCGACATGGTCGACATCATCCCGTGGGACAACATCATGTGGGGCACCGACTTCCCCCACTCGGTGGGGTCGTTCCCCGACTCCCAGGAGTTCATCGAAGAGAACTTCACCAAGGTGGACGAATCGATCTCCCGCAAGGTGCTGCTGGAGAACCCGGCCAAATACTTCGATCTAGACCTCGACGCCGACATCACCGAGACGCCGGCGGCCTGAGCTGTCAGCTCAGTTCCAGCACGCCTCGGGCCAGTTTTCCGGCCTCGAGGTCTTCGAACGCTTTGTCGAGTTCGGTCAGGTCGTAGCGCTCCGACACCAGCTCATCCAGCAGCAGCCGGCCGTCAAGATAGAGATCCACCAGTGCGGGTATATCGAACGCGGGGCGGGATGATCCGTAGCGACAACCCATGATCGACTTATCCTGGTAGAGCTTGAACGGGGCGACCTCCATCACCGCGTCCATCCCGGCCACTCCCAAGATCACCATCTTCCCGCCGGGGCGCAGCATCTCAATGGCTTCTGTCATCAGCGAGGTGTGGCCCACGCACTCCACCGAGCAGTCCACCCCGCCCGACGAGATCTCCTGCACCGTCTCCACCGCCGGAGTTTGGCTGGAGTCCACGAAGTGGGTGGCACCAAATTGGCGGGCGAAGGTCTCTTTGGTCGGGTTGTTGTCGACCGCGATGATCTTGGTGGCCCCGGCGATGCGGGCGGCCTGGATCACGTTGAGGCCGATGCCTCCAACACCGATCACCGCCACGCTTTCTCCCCGGTACACCTTGGCCCGGTTGAAGATGGCTCCGGTGCCGGTGAGCACTCCGCAGCCGATGAGGCAGGCGCTGGTGAACGGCACTCGTTTGTCGATGGCGACCACTTGGCCTTGGCCCACCACGACCTCTTCAGCGAACACACCGGTATTGGCGAAGCCGAGCACGCGGCTGTCTTGATAGGTGAAATAGGCCGGCAGGTCTTCGGGGCTGGGATCCTCCCCAGTCAGGGCGCGTCGGGCGATGGCTGCTCCCAGCTTGGAGTTCTGGCACAGAGTGGGATGGCCGGTGGCGCACACCGAGCAGTGGCCGCAGTTGTCGATGGTGGCGATTACCACGTGGTCGCCAACCTCAACCGTGCTTACGCTGTTGCCTACGGCCACAACCTCGCCGGCTCCTTCGTGGCCCATCACGAATGGCGGTGGGATCATCTGACCAAACGTTCCGTTGACCACCGACAAATCGGAATGGCACACCCCCGCTGCACCAATGCGCACTCGCACTTGATCGGGTTCCAGATCAGTTGCCTCCAGTTGATCGGTGACAAACGTCTGCTCTCCGTCGAAAAGGATGCCTCGCATAATTCTGCTCCAGTCTGCCCAGTCGCTCGCCTACGAGTGATCGATGCCTAATTCCGGTTGATATACGTGTCGTCTTCGTAGGCCTCGGGGCCCGTGAGCGAGCCGGGGGCTGGGGTCATCAGCTCCTCCCGAAAGCGGGTGGTGTACTGCTGGGCCGTGGCCCGCCACGCCACCAACCGGTCGTCACCGTCGGTGCCCTCGTCGAAGCCGGCGGCGGCGTCGGCGGCCTTGTTCAAGCGAATGTAGGCCTCAGGGGAAGCGGCCCACACGGTGCACACCTCGTAGTCGTGGTGCAGCACCTCCCAGAGTCCCATGCAGGTGTAGCCATAATCGGCGGCGGCGGGCAGGTAGTCGGCGGCCATGGCGGCCAGGTAGTCCCGGCCCGACCCCGGCCGCACCTCGGTCAGCTCGTGGATGTACAGCGTGCCCCGCACTTCACCGGCAAGCACCGACGCCACCGGGGGCGATTCGGGCACCGAGCCTAGAACCCGGTCGTAGCCGCCGGTGCGGAGCTTGTAGGCCTCTTCCCACCAGTCGTCGAGCAGGTTGTTGGACTTGCGCTTCAAGTTGAGTCTGTCCACCCGCTCCAGCCAGCCATCCCAGCCGCCGGAGTCCCACAGATTCACCACTTGGGGCCAGCGGGCGGTGATCCCCATGGTGTACCAGGTACCGAGCAGCTCGAAGCCGACTCGGGCATCGCGGTTCTGGATCTTGATGTGCTCCATGTAGGGCCATGCCGCCTGACCCGTGATGTCGACGTACTCGTGCAGAATGATCTCTCTCTTGCCCACGGGCAGGACACTATGGCAAGAGATATCGGCAGAGATATTCAGAGGGCCGCGAAGACGGCTAGATCACCACAGCCACAACGATCACCAGCACGATCACCGCAGCCAATGCCACCGAGGCCAGAAGCATCGCCCCGGGCAGGCGCTTTCCGAACAGCCGGATCGTGCGACGCCCGGGTATGGGGGATGCGGGCTCGTTGAGGGGCACTCCCCGGGGGGCAACGGCTATGCCGGGCGGGTCTATCCCCGACTGATCTCCGTCGCGGACTTTCTCCGTCCACTTTGTGCCGTTCCACCAACGGGCCTCATGTCGCCCGAATGGGTCGGTGTGCCATGAGGCCGTGGGCTCGGGGTTCGCAGCCACCTCGGGCTGAGTCTAACCAGACGGGCCGCAAGTTCGCGGGGCACAATGGTGGGCGTGGACAACCAGGCCAAACTCGCCGACATCCTGGCCAAACAGGAGATCACCGAGTTGCTGTACCGGTACTGCCGGGGAGTGGATCGCCTCGACATGGATCTGGTTCGATCGTGCTACCACCCCGATGCCACCGATTCCCACGGCACCTTCGAGGGCACCGTGGACGAATACCTGGTGTGGAGCGAGCGCCTGCTGCGCCGGTACACCGGCTCGGTCCACAACGTGTTGAACGTGCTCGTAGAAGTCGACCCCGAGTCGGCGGCCTCGGCCGATGGGGGCACCGTGCAGTGGGCCCGCTCCGAAGCCCACGGCATCGCCCGCCATTGGACCGAGGGAGGCCCCCCAGAGCTGAACCTGTCGGTGGGCTTCCGCTTTGTCGACGACGTGTCTCGGCGCAATGGAGGCCCGTGGCTCATCTCGCGGCGGGTGGCCACCACCGAGTGGGTGCGAGAAGAGCAGTTCCGCCCCTTTGACAAGCGCTTCTTGCGGGGCAGCCGAGACCGCTCCGATCCGGTTTATGCTCCCCGGCCCGACCAATAGGCCACTGGTCGAACCGAGAACTACCATCGGCTGCCATGCAAACCGAGAACGTAGAACTCTCCACCGCTGACGGCCCGATGAGGCTGTATGTCGCCCGGCCTGACGGCGATCCGCAGGCCGCGGTCATCGTCATCATGGAGGCCTTCGGGCTCAACGGCCACATCGAGGATGTGGCCCGGCGGGTGGCCGCTGAGGGTTATCTGGCCGTGGCGCCCGACCTGTACCACCGCTATGAGAACAATCTGGCCGGCTACGACGAGATGGACAAGATCTTCGAGATGATGGGGAATCTCCTCGACGAACACTCCCTGATGGACGTGGACGCCGCCCTCGGTTATCTGGCCAGCCAGGGGATCTCGTCTGACAAGGTGGGGATCACCGGGTTCTGCATGGGCGGACGGGTGACGTTCCTCACCGCCATCAGCCGCCCAGTGGGCGCGGCGGTCACCTACTACGGCGGGGCCATCGTCACCGAGGGGTTCACCCCCGGCATGCCCAAGCTGGCCGACCGCCACAGCGACCTCCAGTGCCCGTGGCTGGGTCTGTTCGGTGACCTCGACGGAATGATCCCCGTCGAAGGTGTCGAGCAGCTTCGGGCCGACCTCGAAGGTAACGCCCAGCCCACTGACATAGTGCGCTACGCCGATGCTGACCACGGATTCCTGTGCGACGAGCGCCCGTCGTACAACGCCGATGCCGCGGCCGACGGGTGGTCGCGCATGACAGCCTGGTTCGGCACACACCTGTCGTGACCGCTGACAGCCAGTTGGCCGCCAACCAGGGACAGCCCGTCGCCGGCTCAGAGAAAATCGGGGTCATCGGCTCGGGGGTGATGGGCTCGGGCATCGCCCAGGTGATGGCCATCGCCGGCCATCCCGTGGTGGCCTTCGACGTAGATCCCGGCGTTGTTGCGGCCGCGCCCGGCCTGGTGGCCGAGGGCCGATTCGGCATCCAGGGGGCAGTGGCCAGGGGCAAGATGACCGAGGCCGAGGCTGAAGCTGCGCTGGCCCGCATCGACTTCACTACTGACCGGGACGCGGCCGCGGGTGTCGATGTGATCATCGAGGCGGTCCCCGAGCGCTTGGACCTCAAGATCCAGCTATTCCGAGACTTGGACAAGGAATGCCCGGAGCACACCATCTTGGCGTCCAACTCCAGCGGGTATCCGGTGCAGGCTCTGGCGGTGGCCACCGATCGGGCCGACCGGGTGATTGGATGGCACTGGGCGTCGCCGCCACCGGTGATGAAGCTTGCCGAGATCGTGCGGGCCCCCCAGACCTCCGATGAGACCACCGAGACCATCTGCCGCCTGGCCGCGGCTGCGGGCAAGAACCCTGTTGTGATCAAAGACTCGGCCATGAGCTGGGGATATGTGACCAACCGGGTGTATGGGGCCATGATCCGGGAGGCCAACGCGGTGGTGGCCGAGGGTGTGGCCAGCCGGGAGGAAGTCGACCAGCTCATGGTGGACTGCTTCCGGTGGCCGTCAGGCCCCTACGGCATGGTCTCCGGTGCCACCACCGGTTGGAAGGCCGGCAAGAAATAGACCCAGAAAAGAGATTCTCATGAAGGCAGCACTTTTGGCATCGCCGGCCACGCCGTTGGTGATGGCCGACGTGGACTGCGTCGATCCCGGACCAGGGCAGGTGCGGGTGCAGGTCACCCACTGCGGGCTGTGCCATTCCGATCTGACCATGATCGACGCTCCCGAGATGATGACCCCGATCATTCTGGGCCATGAGGCTGCCGGGATTGTCGACGCGGTGGGCCCCGGGGTGGACTCCCTGGCCGAGGGTGACCACGTGATGCTGTCGCCGTTCGGCCCGTGCGGGACGTGCTACTGGTGCGTGCGGGGGGAGACGACGCTGTGCGCGTCGGCAGCGTCGATGTTCATGGGCACGATGCCCGACGGCTCGATTCCGTTCTCGATGGACGGCCAGCCGGTGTACCGGGGTCTTGGTGTGGCCGGATTCGGCGAGTTGACCCTGGTGGCCGAATCGGCCGCCGTCAAGATCAATCCCGACGTGCCCCTGGAAGTGGCCGCGGTGATCGGCTGTGCCATCCAGACCGGCGTCGGCGCGGTGCTCAACACAGCCCAAGTGGAGGAAGGCGCCACCGTGCTGGTGATGGGCCTGGGCGGTGTGGGCATGTCGGTGGTACAGGGTGCCCGCCTGGCCGGTGCGTCCCGCATCTTCGCCTCCGACCCGGTGGCCGACCGCCGCAACGCCGCAGTGGCCTTTGGGGCCACCGATCTGCTCGATCCCAACGAAACCGATGTGGTGGCCCATGTTCAGGAGGCCACCGCCGGTACTGGAGCCGACTACGCCTTCGATGCCGCCGGAGCCGGCCCGCTGGTGGAGGCGGGCCTGGCCGCCACCCGCAACGGCGGCACCACGGTGATGGTTGGTGCCCCTGCCGTCGAGCACACCGTGACCATCAACCCCGCGGTCATGTACCTCACCGCCGAGAAGAAGCTGCTGGGCTGCCTGTACGGCGGCTGCAACTCTCAGCGCGAGGTCCCTCGCCTACTAGCCCTCTGGCAAGCCGGCCGCCTAGACCTGGAACCCATGATCACCGCCCGCCGCCCCATCGACGAGATCAACGACGGCCTAGACGACCTCCGAGCCAGCATCGGCATCAGAACCGTCTTCAACCTGAGCTGAACTGTCGTCGGTTCCGAATTGCTCTCAGCTCTGGCTGCTGAACTCTGAGGAGAACGGAAGCCGAGCCTCTCCTTCAGGTGGCATCTGCTGCCCGTCAGGCATCGGCTTGTCCAGTGCCTTGATGAGCAAGTCCCCCAACTCATCCAAAGAGCCGACCGGCATGGCTCCCATTTGCTCCAAGCGTTCATTGCCTGGACCTTCACCCGGCCCCCGCCACACGGCGACCGGCCCGAAACCGTGTTTGAGCGATTCGACCGCGCCCGCCCATGTCCCGCCGGTTTCGATGTCGCTGGCCACGACCAGTGTGTTCAACGAACCGGCATAGATGAGCTTGTTCCGTCCCATGGCTGTCCCGGCAGTGAAACGGGCGTCGGGCTTATAGGGAGTACACAACAGAGCGCGGCCATCGAGGATCACCCGTCGGTTGTCCGGCCGTTTGAGTTGGCGCTCCATCGAGTCGGCCAGAAAGCCGATAGCGGCACCCGCTGCTCCCTCCTCACCAACAGCCGCGTTCATGGCCAGCTGATCCACTCCCCGAGCACCGCCGGAAACCACCGGCAAACCCAGCCGGGTAGCCAACCGGGCCGCGTTCTTGGCCACTTCAGCGCCTTCTTCGCCAATATCTCGGCTTCCGACCACTCCGAGACCTGGGCGGTCGAAGAGATCAAGGGGGCCAGCAGCGTGTAACACCACCGGGGCCTTCTCCTTCAGCCGGTACCTGAACAGACATGGATAGTGCTCATCAAACGGAGTGATGGTGTGAATGCCCGATTGCTTCAAGCGGTCGACCTCAAAGGCCATCGCGATAGCTCGATCAAAGAGGGCGGCAATCCTGGAAGCCATCTCTTCGGCAAGACCGTGCACGCTGCACAGCGCTCCAGGCGGTGCGTCAAAGAGCGCGCTCGGTCGGCTGGCAAGATCAGATCGCTGCCAGTACTCCGCAGAGGTAAACGGCTTGACCCCTTCCGAAGCCAGCCTGCTGGTGAGCAACAGCGCGGCCAGCGAGTCCTGGTTAGCCGTGCTCCCGCACCCGATTCGTCCGAACTCAGTCACGCGCCGACCTTCCCGCCGTATCTGCCAAGGCGAACGGGTAAACCGGTCCGGCACCAGCTCTCCGAAGCTGAGCAGCGATTACTGTGAACGTCCACCGGGAGTCCACGATGTCGTCCACTAACAGCACAGGCTCAGAAGGAATCTCTGAGACGATCCTGAATGCATCCACGATGTTTGCGTATTGCTTGGCACTATTCTGCATGAACTTCTGCGGCTGGGTGTCCTGAGTTTTGACAACTGCATCATCGCACGGTAGCCCCAGTTCCTGGGCGATGCGCTGGGCGAATCCTCGGACAAGCTCAGGATTCTTGAGGGAAGGCACATAGGTCACCCAGGCAGGTGCAGGGTCAGGCTTCCAGTTTTCTAGGATCAAGTTCGCTGAAGCCTCAACCAGTTTGTCGTCTAATCGTCCTTCGGCCTTGCCTTCTTGGACGAGTGCTCCCCAGCCCCCATCACCCCACAAGGCCAGCACGCGACCAGATTCACAGCGTTGATCCGTGGGGATACTGCCCCCGCCAGCGAACTGTTTTCGGGGCTTAATCGCGAGCTCTGCTCCCCGTAGGAAGTCGACTGCGGCCTGAACCGCTTGGGTGCTCACCCCGAGCTCTCTGCGGTCTGAGAGGCAGTTGTCGCAGATTCCGCAAGGATGCGTCTGTGGATCGTCCAGGTACGACCTGAGTAGGTTCATTCGGCACTGGCCAGTGCTGGCATATTCAGCCATCTGAGCCTGTTCCGCCCACCGCAGGTCAGTGACTTTTTCAACCCGCTCACTGTCGTAGTTCCACGGTTGAAGCCTCCGCTGCCAACCGGCAGGGACACGCTCAACTGCGCCGTCGACCTCCAGAATCTTCAGGAGCTGCTCAAGCCGCAAGCGTCGGATGTTCACGGCACGCTCAATCTCAGTGAGCTTCAAGGGGCTTGCCGTTCGTTCCAACAGCCCCACAATTTCATGGGCTTGGTCAACGGTCGGGAATGCCGTGTCGATGAAGTGGCTTTGGATGGCAGCGTCCTCGTAGCCCTGAAGCAGGATGCCCCACGACTCGGTCAGATTACGCCCGGCCCTTCCCACCTGTTGGTAGTAGGCAATCGGGGAGCCCGGTGCCTGATAGTGGATGACGAAGGAGAGGTCGGGTTTGTCGAATCCCATTCCCAGTGCGGAAGTCGCAGCGACGACCTTCACCTGATTGCCTAGCAGTTGTTGTTCGATCTCCAATCGGCTGTCATTGGCAGAATCGCCCGAGTAGGCGACAGCGATTATTCCCTGAGAGGAAAGCCAGGCTGCAACTCTCTCAGCGTCACGGACCGTGAGGCAGTAGACGATGCCGGTCCCAGACAGCTTGGGAATTGTTTCAGCCATCCACGCCAGTCGTTTCTGCTGGGGTGCTGGTTCGTAGACGCGGAGCCGGAGCCCCTCACGGCCCAGGGGACCTCGAATGCGATCCAGTTCAGCCCCAAGCTGTTCAGCTACATCTGCCACGACCCGATCATTGGCCGTCGCAGTGCAGCCCAAGACGGGAATTCCTTGAGGAAGCAGGTCCAAGACTCTCTTGATTCGTCGGTAGTCGGGCCGAAAGTCGTGTCCCCAATCGGAAATGCAGTGAACTTCGTCGACCACCAAGAGGCCGCCCCGCTGGGCGAGCGACGGGAGGTGCTCGGTGCGGAAATCCCGATTGGCTAGCCGCTCCGGTGAGATCAACAGAATGTCAATCTGGTCCGAGGCAATGGCGGCATACACCGCCTCCCATTCCTCCTGGTTGGAGCTATTGATCGTGGTCGCCCGGACACCCATGCGCTGAGCGGCTTCCATCTGGTTCCGCATCAATGCCAACAAAGGAGACACCAACAGGGTGGGACCCGCACCTCGATCGCGCAAGAGCCGAGTAGCGATGAAGTAAACCGCGCTCTTCCCCCAACCTGTTCGCTGAACCAAGAGAACTCTCTTTCGCTGCAAGACCAGTCGTTCAATGGCCTCAAGCTGTCCAGGGCGGAAGGTCGATGACTGATTTGCAGTCAACGCTCGTAAGCGGTCATGAGCTTCGGAAGCAAAATATTCTGCTTGCGGGTCCGGCATATTCAAGGGCTCCTTTCTGGGGATTCGTGGCGGAAGGTGATACTGAGGCGGGGGGCGGTGGGGTGGGTGAGTTTGGGGACGGCGTGCTCGAAGCGGTGCTGGCAAGTGCCGCCCATCACTAGTAGGTCGCCAGAGCCGAGGACGAACTTTCGGGACTTGCCGCCGCCGATGGGGCGGAGCAGGAAGGGGCGGGCTGCGCCCAGCGACACCAGGCCGATGACGGGCTGGTGCATGACCCAGCCGATCTTGTCGGCGTGCCAGGCCACGCTGTCGCGTTCGTTGCGGTAGAGGTTGATTCCCACCCGGGTGAACGCTTTCTGGTAGCGGTCGCCCAGCATCGTGGCGATTTCGCTGATCACCGGTATGGCAGAGCCCACTACGGCGGTGGGGAGATGGCCTGACAGCCGGGGGACATCCACCATGTTGTCGTACATGGGCCGTCTTCCGGTGGACAAGGGCACTGTGTTCACCAGAGTGCCCAAGAGGGAGTCGCCGCCCCGGACGAAACCGGTCATCGTGTCAACCCATGCCTCGTCGCCCAGGTCGACCCGGTTAGGGGCCAACTTGAGTGCGATGGGCTCTTGCATACTCCACAGCGCGGGCTGGGCAATGGCATTGCGTCGCTCGGATTGTGGGGCAACAGCTGACATGGGCCGACCACTCTACGGACGACCGGTGACAGTTTGAGCTAGAGGCTTGTGCGTTGGAAGATGCGGGCGAATCGGGCGACTACTTGGTCGATGGGTGGGGCCTCGCCGCTGGCCAGGGGATCGAGGGTGAATTCGACTCTGGCTTCGCCCGGGCTGGTTCGGGACGGTATTGAAACGACCGTGGCTGCCAGTTGGCAGACAACTCCGTTGTGGGCAGTGAAAGTGACCTGCACGATGCCGGCGTCGCGGTCGATATAGCTCACCTCACCCAGTTGGTGCCCTGCCTCGACCAGCCGGGCGAATATCTCGCCCGGCGGGAGCCGTAGTGAATAGCTGCCGTCGGCCTTGTCGGTGGCTGGTTGGTCTGGCTTAGGCGGGGGAGGGGGTGTGGGAGCTTGGGGAGGCTCAACTCCGGCCCGCTGGAGCCAGTGATAGGCCTCGGTGATTCGGGCGGCCACCGCGGTGCTGCCCCCCGCATCGGGATGGGCTTGGCGGATCAGTGCTCGATATGCCCGGTTGACTTCGTCGGCCCGCGCCCCCTTTTCCAGCCCAAGCGTCCTGAGCGCCCGCTCCCGGTTCATGCAAACACCGTAGGGCGTTCGCTGCTCCTCAGTCTTCGGTGAGGAATTCCAGAATGGCTGGGTAGGCGGTGGGGTCTTGCATCATGAAGATGTGGCCGCCGTCGAAGGTGGCCAGGCGGGCGTTGGGGATTCGGTCGCGCAGGAGTTCGCTGTTTCGCATGGGGGCGATGCCGTCGTGGACGCCGGCGCACACCAGGGTGGGCACGTCGATCTCGCTCAGGCGGTCGACCACATCGTGGCCCCGGCGGGCCTCAAGCTGGCCGAGCGCGCCGGGGGTTTCGAGCGGCAGGGCGGGGCCGTCGGGGCGGGCGTTGGCCACGAATATCTCCACGCCGGGGGGCAGCGGGCCGCCTCGCTCATAGCGGGTGTCCATGATCTCTAGCGCCACCTCGCCCCGCTCGTCGGGATCGAGGTCGGCCAGGGTGTGCAGGGGCCATGAGCTGTAATCGGGGCCGCCCGGCGAAGTGCAGTTGAGCACCAGCTTGCTGATCCGCCCCGGATGGAGCACGGCCATGTTCATGCCCACCATCCCGCCGAAGCTGGTGCCCACCACCGGTACCGAATCCCAGCCCAAGAAGTCCAAGAAGGCGACGGCGTCGGCGGCGTAGTCCGCCATGGTCCATGGCAAGGGCGGGGTAGAGGTCTGGCCCAGTCCCCGCTGGTCGTAGTGGGCCACGGTGAAGGCTCCGTTGAGCGGGTTCAGTTCGGGAGCGGTCATGCGCAGGTCGCCCCCGCTGCCGCTGATGTTGAGCAGGGGCGGCCCCGACCCGTGCAGCTCGAAGTAGAGGTCGAGGTCGCGGACTTTGGCTATCGGCATCGAGTCATGTTGCCACTGCTAGCTGGCTGAGCATGGGCCGGAGCGAGGCACCTCAAAGGGGTTCTACCACCCTCGCTCCGGCTCACTTGGGATGGTCGTATGACCGATCTGATTATAAGCAGATCGGGGTCCCGTTCGGCAATGGCTTTAGACGAACGCTGAGGCGAACACCAGGGACACGATGGTCATCACCTTGATGAGGATGTTCATCGACGGCCCGGAGGTGTCCTTGAACGGGTCGCCGACGGTGTCGCCCACCACGGCAGCCTTGTGGGGCTCAGAGCCCTTGCCGCCGTGGGCGCCGGCCTCGATGTACTTCTTGGCGTTGTCCCAGGCACCGCCGGCGTTGGCCATGAAGATGGCCAGGGCGAAGCCGGTCACCAGGGCCCCGGCCAAAAAGCCGCCAAGGGTGTCCACGTCGATGAAACCGAGAATCAGGGGTACGGCCACTGCCAAGGCGCCGGGCAGCAGCATCTCCCGCAGCGAGGCCTTAGTGGAGATGGCCACGCACCGGGACGAGTCGGGGTTGACCCCCTCAGCGCCCTCTCGCAGTCCGGGGATCTCCCGGAACTGGCGGCGGACTTCCTCGATCATCTTGTTGGCTGCTCGGCCCACCGCGTCGATGGTGAGCGCGGCAAACAGGAACGGCAGCATGGCGCCTAGGAACAGACCGATGAACACGTCTACTTCCCCAACGTTCAAGGAAAGCGCGAAGTCGCTGTCCTCCAATCGCAATGCCCATTCGAAGGTCTTGAACAGAGCTAGAGCGGTCAGGGCAGCTGAGCCCACCGCGAACCCCTTGGCGATGGCGGCGGTGGTGTTGCCCAGTGAGTCGAGGGCATCGGTCACCTCTCGTACCTCAGGGTCGAGTTCGGACATCTCGGCAATACCTCCGGCATTGTCGGCGATGGGCCCATAGGCGTCCACCGACACCACCACGCCGGTGGTGGCCAGCATGCCGATGGCGGCTACCGCGATCCCGTAGATGCCATTGGCCGTGTCGTCGCCAAGCAATGTCTGCTGGCCGCCCCAGTAGGCCACTAGGACGCCAGCGCCGATCAGGATCACCGAGGCGGCAACCGACACCATGCCCGCACTGATGCCCGATAGAACCGTCGTAGCCGGGCCGGTCTCGGACTGCTGAGCGATCTTCTTGACAGGGGCGTAGTGGTCGCTGGTCCAGATCTCGGCCACCTTGCCGATGGCCCATCCGACGGCTAGACCGCCGATGACTGAGATGGGCAGTCCCCACCAGTTCTCGAATTCGTCACCAGTGAAGAACCACAATCCGATCAAGATCGTGCCGATCACGGTGAGGCCCATGGCCACGTTGGTTCCCATGTGAAGTTGGCGGGACAGGCTCTTCACGTCGGCTTTGGCGCTGCCCCGCACCGCAAATGAGCCCACGATGGCGGCGAGCATTCCCACAAAGGCCACGGCCAGCGGGAACATGAGCTGGGCCAGGCCGACGCCGCTGGCGCCGATGGCGTCACCAGTGGCCTGAGTCTCCTCGATTACCGCAAATGAGAATGCGGTCAGAGCGATGGGAGCGATGATTGACCCGCTGTAGCTCTCGAACAGGTCGGCGCCCATGCCGGCTACGTCGCCCACGTTGTCGCCCACGTTGTCGGCGATGGTGGCCGGGTTGCGGGGGTCGTCCTCGGGGATGCCGGCCTCCACCTTGCCCACTAGGTCGGCGCCGACATCGGCGGCTTTGGTGTAGATGCCTCCCCCCACGCGGGAGAACAGGGCGATGGAGCTGGCCCCGAGGCCGAAGGCGGTAAAGATCTCGAACGGGTCGTCCACGCTAAGCCACTCCACAAACAGCAGGTAGGTGAAGGCCAGACCCAGAAGGCTTAGCCCAGCTACGGAGAAGCCCATGACCGCGCCGCCCCGGAAAGCCAGCGGCAACGCCTTGGCCGGTCCCTCTGTGGCCGCTTGAGTGGTTCGGGCGTTGGCCATGGTGGCCACTGTCATTCCCACGTACCCAGCCCCCGCCGAGAGCACTGCTCCCAGGATGTAGCTGATGAACGTGAGCTCAACGCCGGTGAGCAGGGGGATGAGGATGGCCATGATGATGACGAAGCCGGCCACCCAGGTGTATTCCTGCTTGAGGAAGGCCCGAGCCCCGGACTGGATCTCGTTCATGAGATGGACCATGCGGTCGTTGCCCGGCGGGGCCGATTTCACCAGCCTGTAGAAGAGAAAGGCGAGTGCGAGCGCAAGAATCGCGCTCAGTCCGGCAAGATACGGTACGGCGTCCACGTTGACCCCCTGTTTGAGAGAACTAGGCGAAGTTAGCCAGCGAGAATATGACCTGCCAAGGTTGCCATTTGGGATAACCAATTTCGGGTCATTAGCGATAATCTGGAACCGTGGTCAGCCTCAGCCGGTTGCGGACCGAAGCCCGGGAGGCCCGGCGCTCGTTTTCTGACCCCGAGGGTGCGGCGCGAGCAGTGTGCAACGCGGTTACCTCCCTTGGCTGGCTGGACGGTGTGGGTCGGGTGTCAGCCACGGTGGCCGACGACGGCGAGATCGATCCGGCCCCACTGGTGACCGCTTGCCGTCTGCGGGACATCGAGGTGTATTTCCCGGTGATGCGCGATCCCGCTCCCATCCAGTTCGCCCCCGCCGGGCCGGACACTACGTTCGTGCTCAACCGGTTTGGGATTCCCGAGCCCGATGTCAACGTCCAACTCTTGGTGTCGGCCCGGGAGCTTGATGTGGTGTTCGCCCCTGTGGTGGTGTTCGACGCCGCTGGTCATAGGGCAGGTCGGGGCCAGGGCTATTACGACCGGGCGCTGTCCTTTTTGCTTAACGGGCCCCGTCCAGCCAAGCCGCTGGTAGTGGGGCTGGCCTATGAGTGCCAGCTGGTAGATGGCGTGCCGTCGCACCCCGGCGATGTGACCATGGATGCGGTGGTCACCGAAGAGCGGGTGCGGGTGTTCAGCAAAGCGTTGTCGCGCCGGGCCCGCCGGTGATCGGCGTGGGAGCCCAGAACCGGGGGAGTGCTCGCACCCTCGTGGATTTTCAGTAAGGATGTAGCAGTGCGCATCGTGGTCGTGGGCGCTGGCGAGGTGGGTTCCCACGTCGCTCAGATTTTGAGCGAAGAGGGCAACACCGTGTCGGTCGTGGAGGTGAACGCCAAGAAGCTGCACAGCCTGGCTGAAGACCTGGACGTGTTGGCGGTGGAGGGGAGCGGCACCCATCCTCACGTTCTCGTCGAGGCGGGCATCAACAAGGCCGACCTGCTGGTGGCGGTCACCGCCCATGACGAGGTGAACCTGGTGGCTTGCTTGCTGGCCAAGCAGCACGGGGTGGAACGCACCATCGCCCGTATCCAGGACCGCAACCTGCGAGAGAAGGACGCCCGGGAGTTGCGGGAGGCGATGCAGGCCGACACCATCATCGACCCCGACGAGGAGACCGCCCACGAGATCATGGACCTCCTGTCATATCCGGGGGCCACCGACGTTGCGGTGATGGCCGATGGAGAGGTGGTGGTGGTGGGGGCGAAGCTCACCGCTGACGCACCTTGGGCCAATCGGCGGTTGGCCGACATCGCCGAAGAGTATGAGCCCGACTGGGACTTTCTGGTGGCCGTGCTCACCCGTGCGGGCAAGACCCAGATTCCCCGGGCCGATACCACACTTGAGCCCGACGATCTTCTGCGGGTGGTGTGCAAGCGGCGGGCCCGATCGACGCTGCTGCCGCTCTTGGGCCTGGCACCGGGCACCCATCGCCGGGTGATGCTGCTCGGCGGGGGCCGGACGGCTGAGATCTTGGCCCGGCGACTGAGTGAGCGCCATGCCGAGGTAGTGCTCATCGAGCGGAATCTGGAGCGGGCCCAGACGCTGAGTGAGGAACTGGATGCCGTGCTGGTGATCCACGGCGATATCACCGACGCCGAGTTGCTGGAATCCGAGGATGTGGGCAAGTTCGACGCAGTGATCGCTCTCACCGGCAAGGACGACGCCAACATTCTGGCCTGCCTGTACGCCGAGTCGATGGGGGCGAGCGCGAGCATCGCTGTGCTGCACAACCTGGCGCTGCGCACGCTGCTGCGAGATGTGGGGATCGACGTGGCATTGTCGCCCCGCACGGCCAGCGCAAACGGAGTGCTCCGCTATGTGCGGGGCGAGGTGGCCCAAGTGGCCACCTACTTGTCGGGCGACTTCGAGGTCATCGAGGTTGAGATCAAGGCGGGGTCGAAGGCCGATGGGACCGTGGTGAGAGAGCTGGGCCTGCCCAAAGATGTGCTCATCGGCGCCTATGTGCGAGACGGCAAGCCGCAGATCGGCCGGGGTCGCAGCCAGCTCCGCAGCCGCGATCACATCGTGGTTTTCGCCCGGCCTGACACGGTTGACGAAGTGAAGCGCTTCTTCGGGTGAGTCGCCGATGAGCGACCCGTCTCGGGTTCGCTTCCCCTGGCACCGCTCCGCGGTCAGGGTGCTGACCACCGTCGTGGTCACGGCCTCCTCCCTTGTGGTGATTTCCACCGTGGTGTACCTGGCCTCGGGAGAGATAAGTGGAGTGGACGACGCCATCTTCGAGTCGGTGGCTGGCTTTACCACTACCTCTCTCACTGTGGTGGACCCCGAGGCCTTGCCCACCTGGCTGCTCACATGGCGGGCTTTGACCCAGTGGCTGGGCGGCTTGGGCGGCCTGGTGCTCGCCTTGGTGGTGGTGCCGGCCTTCGGAGGACAGCGGCGGCTGAGCGAGGTGGCCGAGGGCCGGGGGCGACGGGCAGTGCTGGCGAGGACGTGGTCGCACAACACCCAACGAGTGGTCTTGACCTATATGGGCCTCACGATCCTGGTGTTTGCGGCCTACTACGCGGCGGGTATGGACGTGTTCGACGCCGCCACCTTCGGGCTCACCACCGCATCCACCGGAGGATTCGCCAACTACCGAGACTCATTCGCCCACTTCGACTCAGCAGCAATCGAGTGGGTGGGCGCCGGGGCCATGGCCCTTGCCGGCGTGTCGGTGGCAGCGTTGGTATGGATGGTGCGGGGGAAAGTGCAGGCCTTGTGGCGTTCGACCGAGCTCAAGCTCTACACCTGCCTGATTATTGGGTCGACGGTGTTGGTGGCGGCATGGACGTGGACCGATACAGGAGGGGGCGAGGACACCATCCGGGAGTCGTTTTTCGTCGTTGCCTCGTCGATCAGTACCACTGGTTTCCGGGTCGCAGATTGGGGACATTGGGTGGCCGCGCCCCAAATTCTGCTGCTCTTGCTTATCGGGGTGGGTTCGATGGCGGGTTCGGCCGGAGGTGGTTTCCGGGTGCTCCGGGTAGTCGAGATCCTGGGCATCGTGCGGCGGGAACTGGTTTTGCAACTTCATCCCCGGGCATTGGTGCCGGTGAAGGTGTCGGGAGCGGTGGCTTCAGAGGCGTCGCTCACCCGGGTCCACAACTTCCAGATTCTGTGGGTGCTGGCCGCGGCCTCGGGGGTGTTCGGCATCGCCTCGCTGGGGGGAGACCTGCCGACCGCGGTGTCGGGGTCGATCTCCGCACTGGCTACCGCCGGACCTGGTTTGGGCGATCTCTCGGGTTTCGCCGATGCCACGGTGCTGGCGGCCCCGGCTCGAGGGGTGTTGATTGCCCTGATGTTCTTGGGCCGGCTGTCGATCTACCCGGTTGTGGTGGTGATCGGCTGGGGTATAGGCGAGATCCAGCGGATGAGGCTGAGACGATGAGGATGGGACGATGAGGCTGGGGCCATGACGGCGATAGTGACTGCTGCCCGTCGGGGAAAGGCAGCGGTGAAATGGGCTGTGTCCCAACTACTGGTGGACCGCCCCTGGAATGTGACCAGCAGAGTGGGGTTCGTGGTGGGGCTAGGGCTGCTGTTCATGGTGCCGGGAATGCTGTTGGCCACCCTGGTGGAGTGGGGTTCGTCAGTATCGGACGATGAGATTGCCCTGGGAATGGGGGCGCTGGTCACGCTTGTTGGAGGGGGGCTGTTGGTGGCCTTCACTCGGCTCGACGAGGACATGCCCCCGGCATCGGTCTTCGCGGCGGTGGCATGGACGTGGATCGGCTTGTCGCTATTCGCCGCGCTGCCGCTGTGGTTTTCCGGCGCGCTGGGGAGCTTCGACACTGCCCTGTTCGAGGCGGTGTCGGGCGTTACCGCCACCGGCTCCACCGTGCTCAGCCCCATAGAGGGGACGGGCCGAGGCGTGCTCATGTGGCGCCAGATCATGCAGTGGTACGGCGGCATGGGCATGGTGGTGCTGGCGGTGACCATTCTGCCGTTCCTAGGGGTTGGAGGGCTGAGCCTCATCACTGCGGAGGCTCCCGGTCCCACGTCCGACCGGCTGGCGCCTCGGGTGAGTTCCACCGCTCGGAGGTTGTGGGCACTATACGGCGGCATCACCCTCGCAATAGCGGCCGCCCTGATGATCGCCGGATTGAGCCTCTACGACGCAGTGGCCCATGCCTTCACCAGCGCAGGCACCGGGGGCTTCTCGCCTTATGACGACTCCATCGGCCACTTCGACAGCATTGCGGTGGAAGCGGTGATGATTGTTGGGATGCTGGTGGGAGGTGTGAGCTTCACCCTCCACTGGCGGGCGGTGTCGGGCAACCCGGGGGTTTACGGACGGTCTTCTGAATTTCGCACCTATCTCCTTGTGATATTCGCGGTCGCGTTGTTCGCGTCCCTGCTGAACTGGCTGAACGACCTGTCTGATCTGGCCAACAGTCTCCGCAACGGGATCTTCGGCGCGGTGACCTTGGGCACCAGCGGCGGTTTCGGCAACGCCTCCAGTGCCAATCCGGCCGGCAATTTCGCGGCATGGACGCCGGGGGCACAGGCATTGCTGCTGCCCCTCATGGTGATGGGGGGCATGACCGGGAGCACCGCCGGGGGGTTGAAAGTGTTGCGGGCCCAAGTGATGGCGAAATACATGCGGGTCGGGCTGCTGCGAGTGAAGCATCCCAGGGTGGTGGCACGGGTGAAGCTCGGCCAAATGGTGGTGTCGGAGCCGATACTCCAGCGGGTGGCGGGGCTGGTGGCCCTCTACGCGCTGTCGGCGCTTGTGGCCACCTTGGTGCTGGCCGCGTTGGGGCAAGACCTGATCACCTCCTCGTCTGCGGCCATAAGCGCGTTGAGCAATATGGGACCGGCCTTGGGCGACGCCGGACCCACCTCCAACTACTTGGTGTTCTCCCGCCCGGCCCGGGCGGTGCTGATGTCGATGATGCTCATCGGCCGACTTGAGTTCTTCGCCATCTTCTTGGTGTTGGTGTCGGCCTACGAGCGGAGTCGTCGGCTGGCCCGAGTCAACCTGCGACGCTGAGGAACGCGCTGAGGGCGAGCGCGAAGTCGAGGGGGTCTTGGGCACCGCACATCTCGCGGGCGGAGTGCATGGAGAGCTGGGCGACTCCGGCATCCACGGTGGTCACCCCAGTCGTGGCCGCCGCGAACGGCCCGATTGTCGAGCCGCAGGGCATGTCGTTGCGGTGGGCGTAGATCTGGTGTCCTACCCCGGCCTTCTCGCAGGCGGCGGCAAACGCGGCCTCGCCCACCGCGTCGGTGGCATAGCGCAGATTGGCGTTGCGCTTGATCACCGGGCCGTCGCCGATGGCGATGTGGTGGTCGGGCTCGTGGCGCTCGGGATAGTTGGGATGGGTGGCATGAGCGCCGTCGGCCGATAGGCACAACGATCGGGCGAGGGCGGGATGCAGCGAGTCACGGCTGCCGGCGATCCGCTCCAACACGGTGGGCAGTAGCGGTGATGTAGCGCCCTGGGCCGACACGCTGCCCACCTCCTCATGGTCGAACAGGCACAGCACCGTACTGGGGACCGCTTCGGCGGGGGCGTCGAGCAGGGCCTGGAGCCCGGCCCAGCACGACACCTGGTTGTCGATCCGAGGGGCGAAGATGAATTCCCCGTCGATGCCCGCGACGGTCGAGGGAGTGAGATCGTGGAGCATGGCATCCCAGGCCAGCACCTCGTCGGCGGCCAAACCAGCGGCCTCGGCGACCACGTTGGCGAACTCGCCGGGCGACCGCAGCCCCAGCCCCCATACCGGGGCCAGGTGGGTCTGGGGGTTGAGCAGCAGGCCCTTCTGGTTGACCTCTCGGTCCAAGTGAATGGCCAGCTGCGGCACCCGCAGCACGGGCTGGTCGATGCGGAACAGCCGGGTGCCCGACGGGGTGGCCAGCCGGCCAGCCACCCCGAGGTCGCGGTCGAGCCAGCTGTTGATCAGTGCTCCGCCGTATACCTCCACTCCGAGTTGGCGGTAACCAGCCTGGCCGGTGTCGGGCTGGGGGGTGATGCGCAGGTTGGGGCTGTCGGTGTGAGCGCCGATGATGCGGAAACCCGCCTCGCAGGTGTGGTGACGCCAAGCCACCAGGCTGCCGTCCCGGCATACGAAGCGGCTCCCGGAGGCGTCGGGCCAGTCGGCGGCCTCGTCCATCGGGGCGAATCCGGCCGCCTGCAATACCGCGGCGGCCCGCTCCACCACGTGGAACGGCGTCGGACAGGCGTCAATGAAAGCGAGAAGCCCCGCTACGCCGTCATCTTGGCCGTCTACAGCCACTCCAGCCCCATCTGCCACAGGCGCATCCACCCCTCAATCATGCCCGTCCGCCCCCTACGGCGCGAAACGGACTTGGAAGGCAGCAGAGTTTCAACGGTAAAATTGCAGCCCTGCCGCTGGCCAATGTCGTCTCGGCGCGCACCGCAAACACGCTGGAAAGGACGCAATGAGGAACTGGCCGCAGCTTCCCGGTCTGCCACACCCCCAGGGCCTTTACGACCCCCGAAACGAGCACGATGGCTGCGGGGTCGGCTTTCTGGTGGACCTGAAGGGCCGGCCCCGGCACGAGATCGTGTCGGTGGGCTACGGCGCCTTGTGCAATCTCCAGCACCGGGGGGCGCTGGGTGCGGAGGTGAACACCGGCGACGGCGCAGGATTGCTGATCCAGGTGCCCGACGACTTCTACCGCCAGGTGTGCGACTTCGATCTACCGGCGGCGGGGCATTACGCCACCGGCCTCGGCTTTCTGCCCGACACTCCTGAGGCAGCGGCCCACGCCCGGGAGGCCATGGATGCAATCGCGACCTCAGAGGGGCTGACCTCTCTGGGCTGGCGGGAGGTGCCTACCTGTCCCGAGGAGTTGGGGGCGCAGGCGCTAGCCACCATGCCCTCGTTCTGGCAGCCGTTTTACTCAGGCGACGGGCTCGATGCCGACGCGCTTTTGCGGCGGGCCTACATCGTGCGCACCCGCATTCGCAACGAGGTTGCCTATGAGACCGACGACCAGGCCGATACCGGGGCACTGGGGTCGAAGACCCGAAAGCTGACCTATGGCTACTTTGCCAGCCTCTCCAACCGGACCATCGTCTACAAGGGCATGCTCACCACGCCGCAGCTCGGCGAGTTCTATCCCGATTTGAGCGATTCCCGGGTGACCAGCGCCTTGGCCATGATCCACTCCCGGTTCTCTACCAACACTTTCCCGTCCTGGCCGTTGGCCCATCCCTACCGCTTCATTTCCCACAATGGCGAGATCAACACGGTGCAGGGCAACCGCAACTGGATGCGAACCCGAGAGGCGCTGCTGAACTCGTCCCATCTCCCCGGCGACCTCGAGCGGCTGTTCCCAGTATGCGCCGAGGGGGTGAGCGACACCGCCAGCTTCGACCAAGTGCTGGAGCTGCTGTATATGGGCGGCTACTCGCTGCCCCAGGCGGTGCTCATGATGATTCCCGAGCCGTGGGAGAACCATGAGTCGATGGCGCCAGAGCTTCGGGCCTTCTACCGCTATTACGCCTCGCTGATGGAGCCGTGGGACGGTCCCGCCGACATCGTGTTCAGCGACGGCACCCTGATCGGCGCGGTGCTCGACCGCAACGGTCTGCGTCCGTCCCGCTATTGGGTGACCGACGACGACCTGGTGATCATGGCGTCTGAGGTCGGGGTGATGGACGTGGACCCGGCGGCCATCGTGGAGAAGGGCCGCTTGCAGCCCGGCCGCATGTTCTTGATCGACACCTCTGAGGGCCGCATCGTGCGGGATACCGAGATCAAAGAGCGGCTGGCCTCGGCCCACCCTTATGGGCAGTGGCTGGCCGAAAACCAGGTGGACCTCGACGACTTGGCCGAACGGCCACTGCCCGAGGCCGACGACACTCCTCTGCTAGTTCGCCAGCAGATGTTCGGCTACACCCACGAAGAGCTCAAGATCCTGCTAGCCCCCATGGCCCGCGACGGCAAAGAGGCGCTGGGGTCGATGGGCACTGATACCCCGGTGGCTGTTCTCTCCAACCGATCTCGTTTGCTGTACGACTACTTCCAGCAGTTGTTCGCCCAGGTGACCAACCCACCGCTGGACGCCATCCGGGAGGAGATCATCACCGCCACCTGTGGATGGCTCGGCCCCGAGGGGAACCTGCTCGATCCCCAGCCCGAGTCATGCCGCCAGATCTTCACCCCCCACCCGGTAATCACCGACCAGCAGTTGGCCAACCTGGTGGAGGTGGACGGGGCCGGAGGCCACAGCCATTGGTCCACTGAGGTCGTTCCCTGCCTGTATGCGGTGGACGACGGTGGGCCGGGGCTGAGGATCGCCATCCAGCGCATCCGAGAGCAGGTGAGCCGGGCCATCGAAGCGGGCAAGAACATCATCGTGCTGTCGGATCGGGGGGCCGGCCCCGATTCGGCCCCGATCCCCTCATTGCTGGCCACCGCGGCGGTACACCACCACCTCATTCGAGAGAAGACCCGGACCCGGGTGGGTTTGGTGGTGGAAACCGGCGACGCCCGCGAGGTACACCACATCTGCTTGCTGCTGGCGTACGGGGCTACCGCGGTCAACCCCTATCTGGCATTCGAGACCATCGACCAGATGATCGACGAGGGTCTGTGCGGCTTCTTGCCCGATGACGACAAGGCGCTGGCCCATCGCAACTACATCAAGGCATGTGACAAGGGTGTGCTGAAGGTTATGTCCAAGATGGGCATCTCCACGGTGAAGTCGTATGTGGGGGCCCAGATCTTCGAGGCCATCGGCCTGGGGCACCCCATCATCCAGGAGTGCTTCACTGGCACGGTCAGCCGCCTGGGCGGCATCGGCTTCCCCCAGCTTGCCGAGGAGGTGCGGCTTCGCCACCGCATCGCCTACCCGGAGAACCCCGATGAACGGGCCCACCGCACCCTGGAAGGAGGAGGGGAGTACCAGTGGCGCCGGGAGGGCGAGTACCACCTGTTCAACCCCGAGACGGTGTTCAAGCTCCAGCACGCCACCCGAGAAGGCCGCTACGACATCTTCAAGCAGTACACCGAGAAAGTAGACACCCAGTCGGAGCGCCTGGCCACCCTGCGGGGGCTGTTCCGATTCCGAACCGGGCGGCGAGAGCCGATTCCCATCGAGGAAGTGGAACCAGTCTCCAGCATCGTCACCCGGTTCTCCACCGGGGCCATGTCATACGGGTCGATCTCCGCTGAGGCCCACGAGACCCTGGCCATCGCCATGAACCGCATCGGCGGTAAGTCGAACACCGGTGAGGGGGGCGAGGATCCCGCCCGCTATGTGCCCGACCCCAACGGTGATCTGCGCCGCTCAGCCATCAAGCAGGCCGCGTCGGGGCGGTTCGGGGTAACCAGTGAATACCTGGTCAACAGCGATGACATCCAGATCAAGATGGCCCAGGGGGCCAAGCCGGGCGAGGGCGGCCAGCTTCCCGGCCACAAGGTGTGGCCGTGGATCGCCGAGGTCCGCTACTCCACCCCCGGCGTGGGGCTGATCTCGCCGCCCCCGCATCACGACATCTACTCGATCGAGGATCTAGCCCAACTCATCCACGATCTGAAGAACGCCAACCCTGAAGCCCGCATCCACGTGAAGCTGGTGTCGGAACTGGGAGTGGGCACGGTGGCCGCCGGGGTGTCAAAGGCCCATGCCGACGTGGTGCTCATCTCGGGTCACGATGGCGGCACCGGGGCCTCGCCGTTGACCTCCATCAAGCACGCCGGCACCCCGTGGGAGTTGGGCCTGGCCGAGACCCAGCAGACGCTGCTGCTGAACCGGCTGCGGGATCGGATCGTGGTGCAGACCGATGGCCAGCTGAAAACCGGCCGGGATGTGATGATCGCCGCGCTGCTGGGGGCCGAGGAGTTCGGGTTCGCCACTGCGCCTTTGGTGGTTGCGGGGTGTGTGATGATGCGGGTCTGCCATCTGGACACCTGCCCGGTGGGGGTGGCCACCCAGGATCCCGAACTGCGCAAGAAGTTCACCGGCGAGCCCGAATTCGTCATCAACTTCATGGAGTACATCGCAGAGGAGGTGCGCGAGCTGTTGGCCATGCTGGGGTTCCGCACGCTGGCCGAGGCCATCGGTCACGTGGAGTGCCTGGACGTGAGCGACGCGGTGGACCACTGGAAGGCGTCGGGACTGGACCTGTCGCCCATCCTGTATGCCCCTGATATCGATCCTGAGGCCGACCGGCACTGCACGCAACCCCAGGACCACGGGCTCGATCGCGCCCTCGACCAGCAGCTCATCTTGATGGCTGAGTCCGCTTTGGAAGACGGCCTCCCGGTGGAGATTGACCTCCCCATCGGCAACGTGAACCGAACAGTGGGCACGATGCTCGGCCATCAAGTGACGTCCAAATGGGGGGCCGACGGCCTGCCCGACGACACCATCCGCATCAACTTCTCCGGGTCGGCCGGCAACAGCTTTGGGGCGTTTCTACCCCGGGGCATCACCATGAAGCTGACCGGCGACGCCAATGACTACGTGGGGAAGGGCTTGTCGGGCGGGCGAATCATTGTGACCACCTACCCGCAGGCCCGCTTTGTGGCCGAGGAGAATGTGATTGCGGGCAACGTGATCGGCTATGGGGCCACCAGCGGCGAACTCTTCCTGCGGGGGCTGGTGGGGGAGCGGTTCTGCGTCCGCAACTCCGGTGCCGTCGCGGTGGTGGAGGGGGTGGGGGACCACGGCTGCGAGTACATGACCGGCGGCCGGGCCGTGGTGCTCGGTCCCACTGGACGGAACTTCGGCGCTGGCATGTCGGGCGGCATCGCCTATGTGCACGACCCCGAAGGAGTGTTTCCCGCCAAGGTAAACCCGGAGATGGTGGACTTGGAGGCGCCCGACGACGACGACCGGGAGTGGCTGCGGGACCGCATCAGCCAGCACATGGTGAACACGGACTCGGCCGTGGCCGAGCGGATATTGGCCAACTGGGCCACCGAGGCTGACCGCTTCGTGAAGGTGATGCCCAAGGACTACAAGCGGGTGCTCGCCGCGCTGGCCGAGGCCGAGCGCACCGGCACCGATGCCGAAGCAGCCATCATGGCGGCCGCCCATGGGTGACATTCGCGGGTTCATCAAGCACGGTCGGGAGCTGCCGGTTCGCCGAGCGGTGCCGGTGCGGGTCAAGGACTGGAACGAGGTCTACCGGGATTTCGACGAAGAGTCGGTGCGCACCCAGGCGTCGCGCTGTATGGACTGCGGGATTCCGTTCTGCAACAACGGCTGTCCTCTGGGCAATCTGATCCCCGACTGGAACGACCTGGTGTACCGGGACAACTGGCGGGAGGCCATCGAACGGCTGCACGCCACAAACAATTTTCCCGAGTTCACCGGACGGCTGTGCCCGGCGCCGTGTGAGGCGGCCTGCGTGCTGGGCATCAACGAAGACCCGGTGACCATCAAGCAGGTCGAGGTGGAGATCGTCGACCGGGCTTGGGAGGAGGGGTGGATCACCCCGGTGGTGTGCGATGACCGAACCGGTCGTTCGGTGGCCGTAGTGGGATCGGGACCGGCCGGTCTGGCCGCTGCCCAGCAGCTCACCCGGGCGGGCCACGATGTGGTGGTGTTCGAGCGGGCCGACCGCATAGGCGGGCTATTGCGCTATGGCATCCCTGAATTCAAGATGGAGAAGCGCCATCTCGACCTCCGGCTGGCCCAGATGGAGGCCGAGGGAACGGTATTCAAGACAGAGGTGAACGTCGGGGTCGACATCAGCGCGGCCGAGCTGACCGAGCAATACGACGCGGTGGTATTGGCCGGTGGGGCCACCCAGTGGCGCGAACTGCCCATTCCGGGCCGGGAGCTCGAGGGCATCTACCAGGCCATGGAGTACTTGCCGCCAGCCAACCGGGTGCAGCAGGGCGATCTGGATGAGCACCCGTTCTCAGCCGAAGGCAAGCATGTGATCATCATCGGCGGGGGCGACACCGGCGCCGACTGCCTGGGGACTGCCCATCGCCACGGGGCGGCTTCCATCCACCAGTTCGAGATCTTGCCCCGGCCACCCGACGAGCGGGATGACTCCACCCCGTGGCCGACCTGGCCGCTCATGTACCGGTCGTCGTCGGCTCACGAGGAGGGCGGCACCCAGATCTACGCCATCAACACCGTGGAGTTCACCGGGTCGGGCGGCAAAGTGGAGGCGCTGCACACGGTGGATGTAGAGCAGTCGTTCGAGGGCGGGCGAATGACCTTCAACCCGATTGAGGGAACCGAGCGGGAGTTCGCAGCTGACCTGGTACTGCTGGCCTTGGGCTTTGTCGGTCCAGAGACCGACGGCCTGCTCGACGAGTTGGGTGTGGATCTCACCGACCGGGGCAACGTGGCCCGCGACGACAACTGGATGAGCACCGTGCCCGGCGTGTTCGTGGCCGGTGACATCGGTCGAGGCCAGAGCCTCATCGTGTGGGCCATCGCCGAAGGCCGAGCCTGCGCCGCCGCGGTCGACGAATACCTCACCGGCGACACCCTCCTGCCCACCCCCCTGGCTCCGACTGCCCAGCAGCTCCGCTAGCTGTTGTCCCGATTAGAACGGTCGGGCGTCGAGAAAGTCGAGGGCGGCGTCGATGAAGTCGAAGGACTTGGGGGTGGCGAAGTGGTCGACGCCCTGGAGGACCACCAGGCGGGCGTCGGGGAGGGCTTCGACCAATTGGTCGGCGGGGTAGGCGAAATCTTTGTCGCCCACGACCACGAGGGTGGGCACGGCAACGTCGACAAGGCAAGCGGTGTCGAAGGCGGTGCGGCTGGCCAGGAGGGCGGCCAGTGCCTCACGATCGGCCTCGGGATCGTCGGCCAGGGTGGAGAAGTGGAGGGCTTCGGGGTTCTCGGGGTCGGGCTCTCCGGTGACGGCGTGAAGAATCATGCGGCTGTGGTCCTCGTCCCGCTCGAAGAGGTTCTTCCCCACCCCGGACACCACCAGCCGATGGAACTGCTCCGGGGTCTTGGAGGCGATGGACAACAGGGTGTAGGCCCCCAGTGAAAACCCGATGGCGTCGATGGGCGCCTCGGGGAAGTGGTCGATTACGTGCTGCTCAAAGCCCGCGTAGCCCTCGGGATGGTGGGGCTTCGGAGCGGCCCCATGGCCCATCAGGTCCACCCCGATCACCTCTCGGCCCGCATCGGCCAGAAGGTCGAACCAGGCGTTGTCGCCCCATGTCCTTCGGGCCGAGCCGGCCAGTCCGTGCAGCAATGCGACCGCGGGTCCGCTCACCGCGCTCACCCTAGCGACGGATGAAGAGCGAGTAGCGAAGCGCCAGAGAAAAGCAGGAGGCCCCGAGTAGCCTCCCGGTCGAAACCGGTCGACTTCTCGGGGCCGTCCCGTGCGGTTTCGGAGCCTCAGCGGGCTTGCGCCCCCCGGTTCCCCGGTACCTACCCCCCAGACACTCGCGGCACCTGGCCTCCTTCCCGGCCCTTGGCTTTCGGTGGTGCCACCGACTTCCTCGGCCCGTTCCAGTGACCCTGCGGACTCTTGCGAACCCTCGCCCTTTCGGGCGCTTGCTCTCTCGAGTCACCCCGCTTGTCTCTGGTAGGTGGGCATACCATAGCGCGGAGAAAACCCAGGTCAAGCGAAAAAATGAAATCCACAGGGTTTTCCACCGCTGTGAGTAGAAATCCCCAAGAAACCTTGAATTAACCACAGGAGCGAGCCTCATTTCGGGCCTGAAATGACCCCTCAATTCCAGGCGCCGCGCTCCACGAGCACGTCACGCAGCACGGTGGGTCGGTCGGTCATTATGCCGTCCACCCCTAGATCCAGCAGATTGCGCATCTCATCGGCGTCGTCGATGGTCCACACATGCACTGCGATGCCCTGGGCATGAGCAGCATCCACGAACCGCTTGTGAACCAAAGGCACACCTCTTGCCGTGGGAGGAACCTGGGCGCAGGCCCCGGCCTTGATCTTTATCGGCAGACCGGCTGACGCGGCCTGGAGCTGGCCTACTTCCTTGGGGCTGAGTCCTGTACACAACCGAGGCCCACCCAGGCGCCGGGCGGTAGCGAGACGACGACCGGAGAATGAACCGACGCAGACTCGGTCTATGGCCGCGGCGTGCTGAAGGATGTCGATGAGCGGAACGGTGGCCTGGTCGTGCTTGGGGTCGACCGCAATCCGAAGGTCAGGCCATGCCTCCAGCAGCTCTTCGAAGCGAGGGATGGCGTGCCCTCCGCCGACCCGTACTGTTTCGAGATCTCTCCAGTCGAGGTCGGCGATGGACTCAGGTCGTCCACTTAGCCGTTGCAGCCCCTCGTCGTGGAACGCCACCAACACGCCGTCACGGGTAGCGTGCACGTCGGTCTCGACATATCGGTAGCCCAGGTCGATGGCGGCGGCAAACGCGGCCATTGTGTTCTCCGGTCCCTCCAAAGCTCCACCCCGATGGGCAATGGGGATCGGACCGTCGTGGTCCAAGAATGGCCAACCAGACACCAGCGAAAGCGTAGTGGTCGGGATAGATTCACTATCCGTGGCGTGGGACCCGGCGGAGAAATTCGGCCAATTGCTGCAAGACGACGAGTTTGCTCTCCATGAGGGCGCCTTGTGCATTGCCGCCCTTGGCTGCCCGGACATGGACTTCGATTCCGAACTCGTCAGGCTGGACGCGCTGGCTGACCGCTGCGATCAATCAAGCCGCGATCGAATGCTGCACTCCCTTTTCAGCGAGCTGGGCTTTCACGGCAACCGGGTGGACTACTACGACCCCCGCAATTCCTTCCTGAACGAGGTGATGCGCCGGCGCACGGGGATCCCGATCAGCCTCTCGGTGCTCGCGATAGCCGTTGGCAGGCGGATCGGCTACCAATTCGAGGGCATCGGCCTGCCCGGCCACTTCCTGATCAGGGATCGCGGCGAGCCTGACGCGTTCATCGACGTTTTCGCCGGGGGAGCACTTCTCGACGCGCAGGGTTGCGAAGAGCTGTTTCACCAGATCACCGGGGGAGACAAGGGCTTCCATCCCGCCTACTTGGCCCCGGTGGACCACTCGTCGATTATGGAGCGGATGCTGGGAAACCTTCGGGCCATTTACGCGCAGAACAAGGACTACGCCAACCTGGAGTGGGTGCTGGAGTTGCGGACGATGTGCCCGTCGGTCCCGACTGGCGAGGCCAAACAGCTGGGGATGATCAACATGGAGCGGGGCCGATTCGATGAGGCGGCCCGTCGGTTCGAAGAGTTGGCCCAGGTTGCCGAAGACGATGACGAGGAGCAGCTTCAGCGTCTGGCCACTCTGGCTCGAGCCCGGATGAACTAGCGGAAGAACACGGGTGAACTGCCCGTTATAGACCGCAAAATCAACCCGATTGGGCGGTAGCGTTAAACCTTGTGCCCCGCCGAACCAAGATCATCGCCACCATAGGCCCGGCATCGGAGTCGCCCGAGATGCTGCGGGCCATGGTGGACGCCGGTATGGACGTGGCACGCATCGGGCTGGCTCACGGAACGCTGGACGAGGCCCTCGGGCGGATGCGCCTCGTGCGCCAGGTGGCCCAGGAGGCCGGCCGGCGGGTGGGAGTGCTGGTGGATTTGCCCGGCCCGAAGGTGCGCACGGCAAGTTTTGGCCAAGAAGGTGTGGCGTTGCGGGCCGACACCGAGGTGGAGATCAGGGTGGGCGATACTCAGAGCACCGCTGCGGTGGTGGAAGTGGACTATGAGAATCTCCTCCACGACATCGCCGTTGGCGACCAAGTGGCGCTAGGCGACGGACAAGTCCGGCTGCAAGTTGCCGATGTCTCCGCCGACAAGGCCACCGGTGTGATCCTCCATGGCGATGTGATCCACGGCCGGCCCGGTTTTCGAATCCCCTCTGACCGGCTCAGCATGCCCACGCCGACGTCAGAGGATTTGCAGTGCTTGGACGCGTTCGTCAGCGAAGCGGTGGACATGGTGGCTGTCTCGTTCGTGCGGTCGGGAGATGACATCCGCCGGGTGGACGTGGAACCACACCCCGACGGCCCGTTGGTGATCGCCAAGATTGAGACGCAGGCGGCCGTTCAGAACCTGGACGACATCATCGAAGCGTCGGCAGGCATCATGGTGGCCCGCGGCGATCTCGGAACCGAGTGCCTGTTGGAGGAGACCCCCCATCTCCAGAAGCGGATCATCCGAGACTGCATTGCCGGGGGTTTGCCGGTGATCACCGCCACCCAGATGCTGGACTCCATGGTGCAGGCGTCGACTCCGACCAGGGCCGAGGTGTCGGATGTGGCCAACGCGGTGTTCGACGGCACCAGCGCGGTGATGCTGTCGGCCGAGACCGCCATCGGGGCTCACCCCGCGGCCACGGTGGCCACCATGGCCCGAATCGCCGAGCGGGCTGACGAGGAGTTCGACTACGTCCGCTGGGGGGAGAACATCCGCCGCCTGCGCATGACCGATGCCGACGCCCCCACCTCAGTCACCGATGCCATGACCGGTGCCGCCGCCACTGCGGCCAACGAGTTGAACCTGGCCGCCATCGTGTGCATCTCGGCATCGGGGTTCACTGTGCGGTCGATGGCCCGCTTCCGCCCCCAGGCGGCCATATTGGGATTCAGCACTTCCGAGCGCACTGTCCAGCAGCTCACTTTGAGCTGGGGAGTCACGCCCATGCTGGCTTGCGAACCGGGCACCTATGAGGCCCGGGTCGCTGAGGCATTGAGCCTGGCCAAAGAAGCCGGGCACGTGGTGCCGGGCGACGTAGTGGCGGTCTTGGCGGGAATGGAGGAGGCCACCGACGTGCTGCGCTTGGTGCGCATCCACTGACCGTAGAAGGATTGCGCTTATGAGCGATGCGCCGGTGAATCTGACCCGGTCAGGGCCGCCTGAGACGGTTTTGGATCCTGAGCCCCCCGAAGCGCTGGCCGCACTGGCTGAAGCGATGAGCCAGCCCGAGGCTCAAAGAAGAGACGCCGTGGCCGAAGTGGTGGCCCGCTTTCCCCGATTCCTGGACGGCTGGGCCCGACTGGGGCTGTTGGCCCGCGATCAGGCGGAGGCCTATGCCGCCTTCCGAGTGGGGTATCACCGGGGGTTGGACCGGTTGCGCCAGAACGGATGGCGGGGGTCGGGCTATGTGCGCTGGGCTCACGAGGTGAACCGAGGCTTTCTCCGCGCCTTGGCCGGGTTGCAAGCCACCGCGGCAGCCATCGGCGAGCGAGACGAAGAAGAGCGCTGCCTGCACTTCTTGTACCAGCTCGACCCGTCGTGGCCCTCGGCCGACTGGAGAGAGTGACATGGCGGCGCCCGGCGGCACCGGACCCATTGGCCCGTTCCCAGAACAAGTAGGAGACGACCCAGAGGCTCAAGACGCCTATGACCGGCTACGCCGGCGAGTCCTGTGGAGCCTGCCCTACGGGCTGTACGTGGTGGGGTCGAGGGCAGGGGAGCGGCGCAACGGCATGACCCTAAATTGGGCCACGCAGCTGGCCTTCGAGCCGAAGCTGATCGGCATCGGGGTCGAGCATCCCGCCTACACCCACGAGCTCATCTCCGAAGGCGGCGTGTTCAGCCTGTGCACCATCGCCCGAGAGGACCGAGCCATCGTGCGCAAGTTCACCAAGCCGGTGGAAGTTGACTTGGCGGCCATGACCCTGAACGGCTTCGCCTTCCATGACGGCGTCACCGGTGCGCCCATCTTGGACTGCGCACCGGCCTATCTGGATTGCGAGGTGCGCGACTCAGTGGTCACTGGGGCCCACACCCTGTTCATCGGCGAAGTGGTTGACTGCGGCTTCCAGCACGACGAGGACACCCCCGTTTTGCGCATGGAGGACACCCGCATGAACTACGGGGGCTAGAAATCCCGTCCGAGTTCACTGGTGCAGTGCTGGCCGGAGGCAAGAGCCGGCGGATGGGTACCGACAAGGCGTTCATCGAGGTAGAGGGCAAGTGGCTCATTACCGGTGCCCTGGAGGCGTTGGCCGGTGCTTCGCAGCGGTTCATCGTCGGTGGGACCGAGCCGAAGCTGGGAAGAGCCGCAGCCGTTGCAGATGCCCAGCTTGTGGCCGACCGCTGGCCCGGGGAGGGTCCCCTGGGAGCAGTGGCCACCGCGCTGGGTCTGGCCCGCCATCCCGTGACCGTGGTATTGCCCTGCGATCTTCCCACCATCAGCGCCGAGGATGTGGCGGCGCTCGTGCGGGCCGTTCTGGAAGCGCCCCCTTCAACGGCTCCAGCAGCGGCGGTATTCACCGACCAACGCCGCCACTACCTGCCGCTGGCCATTGACACAGCAGCCGCAGCATTGGCGGAGCGCTTGTTCGAATCAGGCCTTCGGGCCGTGGCTTCGCTGTTGGATGAAGCTGCTGTTGTCGACTTGCCCGCGCCCCCGTCGGCTGTGGCCGACATCGACAGTCCCGAAGACCTCCGGCCCGACCGCTAATCTCAACCGGGTGGAAATCCCCGAGCCGGTCACCTCCCGGCGCAAGCTGTCGGCGGTGGTGGCTGACGCGTCGGCCGCGGATGCCTACGCCCTCGATACCGAGTTCCACCGAGAACGCACCTATTACCCCCGGTTGGCGCTGGTCCAGATCGCCTGGCATGACCAGTTGGCCGTCATCGACCCGCTGGCGGTGCCTATTGCCCCGCTGGCCAAGCTGCTGGACGGCGAAGGGCTCGCCGTGCTCCATGCCGCCGAGCAGGATTTGGAAGTGCTCTACCACGAGTGCGGGACACGGCCTCGGAGGATTTTCGACACCCAGATCGGAGCCGGGTTCATCGGCTACAGCTCGCCGTCGCTGGCCACGCTTCATGATCGCCTGCTGGGAGTGGAGTTGGCGAAGGAGGCTCGCCTGTCCGACTGGTTCCAACGGCCGCTGCCCGACAACATGCTGGCCTATGCCGCGGCAGACGTGGAGCGCCTGTTGGAGATCAGCGACATCCTGCAAAAGGAGCTGCATGCCCGGGGACGCCTGGAATGGGCTGAGGAGGAGTGTGCTCTCTTGTTGGAGCGGGCCGATGCGGGCCGATCTCCCGATGCCGCGTGGCTTCGGATCAAGGAGGTGCGGCGCATGGAGGGCCGGCCCCGAGCTCTGGCCCAAGCGGTGGCCGGATGGCGAGAAGAGTACGCCGCCCAGCAAAATCAGCCGGTCCGCCATGTGCTGTCGGATCTCGGGGTAGCCGTCGTGGCTCAGCGCATGCCCAAGTCCATTGCCCAGCTGCGGGAGATCAGGGGAGTGGAGCCCCGCAACCTCCGCAAGGGCGCCGACAAGGAGCTGCTGGCCCTGCTCGACGAGATCAGAAACGCCGACTTGGCGGTCGAACCTGCTAGCAATCCGCCCAAGCTGGATCCGGCGCTGAAACCGGCGATCAGCCTCATCACATCGTGGGCCGCCCAGCACGCCGCTCAAGCGGACCTCGATCCCGCGCTGGTGGCCACGCGTAACGACATCGAGGCGCTGCTACGGGGTGATCCCGACTGTCGGGCTTCGAAGGGGTGGCGGGCCGACATCATCGCGGCGCCGGTTCAACAGCTTCTGGAGGGGACCGCGGCAGTAGCCTTCGACAGCCAGGGCAAACTCACCCTCGAAGAGCGTTCCGGGCGACCGATTTCAGCGAAAGGAAACTGATGGGCGAGGCGACAGATCGGGAATGGCTTGATTGGGACTCCTATGGCCGGGCTGTGCGGGAATTGGCTGCGATGGTGGCCGACGACGGGTACCGGCCGGAGATGATCCTGGCCATTGCCCGAGGAGGTCTTTTTTGTGCCGGGTCGCTCGGCTACGCCCTGTCGATCAAGAACATCTACGTGATGAACTGCGAGTACTACACCGGAGTGGACGAGCGGCTCCCGGTTCCGGTGATGCTTCCCCCCGCCGTCGACTTGGTGGATCACCGGAATTCCAAGATCCTCATCGCCGATGACGTCGCCGACACCGGCCACACGCTCAAGATGGTCTACGACTTCTGCGTGGACCGGGTCGGCGATGTGCGTTCGGCAGTGCTCTATGAGAAGTCGCATTCGCTGGTGAAGTGCGACTATGTGTGGAAGCGCACCGACCAGTGGATCAACTTCCCGTGGTCCACGGACCGTCCGCTGGTGAGCGCCGAGGAGGCCCGCCACAAAGTGCTCGACGCTTGAGTTGCCGGCCGGCGCGGGCCAGTCTGGAAATTTGCGGTGTGCCAAACAACTGAACAGAGTGGTTAGACTGGCCTTTATGAGACGTTAGGGGGCGGAGTTCCCCCTGCTGCCGGGGCCAGATCGCTCCCGGCTCGATATTGCGGAGCCGCCCATGAAAAAGGGACGCCACCGTCGTTATGAAGAGGCTCGTGCGCTCAAGCACACAAGCGACGACTTCGACGTCATGTTCGAAGAAAACGAGGATCCATGCGTGGAGTGTGGAGCCATCCCCGGAGAGGAATGCCGACTCGTCAAGGTAGGGGCCAAGCCCTGGTGCGAGTACCGGGACACCCCAAGCGCTGACAGCGTCGACGAGCTGTTTCCCGACTGAGTCGGTGTGACCGGATCCCGGTCACACTCCTTCGGTCTCGTCGAGGATCTCGTCCAAGCGGAGGATGTCGTCGGCTCGCACCACGCCGATGAACGTGCTGTCGTCGTCGGTCACCGGCAACTGATCGGTGTCGTTGGCATCCATCTGCGCCACCGCATCGCGCAAGGTCCACGACGGTCGGGCAGTGGGTAGATCGCGCCGGGCGATGTCAGCCACCAGCGTGTCGTTCCACGCATCTCGTTCCAGGTCGCTCATCTGCTCGAGACCGCACATCCCGAGATAGGCCCCGCCGTCGACAACCGGCACCTCCCGCTCCCGTCGGCCGAGAAGGTGGATGTACACCAGCTCGCTCACCGTGGCGTCGGGGGGCACGGTAAGGGTGTCGGTGGTGAGCGCGGAGGTGAGCGGCAGGGCGAGCCGGCGCTCCACAAGACCCTCCCGTTTGTCCAACTGGTAGGAGGCCACCGAACTGGATCCGGCCACCAGCTGCGACACCGCGGCGGCGATGAGCGCGGGGACCACGAACGCGGATGTGCCAGTGCTCTCGGCCACGAACATCACGGCGGTAATGGGTGCCCGGTATCCGGCGCCCAAGAAGGCGGCCAACCCCAGGGTGCGGTACAGCCCCATATCGGCTGTTCCCAAGGCTTGGCCCACGAAACTGCCCACGATCACCCCTTGAACCGCCAGGGGAATGAACAAGCCGCCGGTGCCTCCGGCCCCCACGGTGGTGAGGGTGGCGATGATTCGGAAGGCCAGCAGGCTGCCAATGAGCAGCAGCGTGTGATTGCCGTCTCTTAGCCATTGGGTGGCTTCCACGCCGGGTCCCAGGCTGAGGGGCTGGTCGAAGACCGCTTCGGTGGCCAACACCAGTCCGGCCAGCACCGCCCCGCCGATCAGGATCCTGACCCCGATGGGGAACTGCCGCTCCAGTCCCTTGGCCTGGCGCACCAGCCAGGCAAAGCCCCGACCCCCCAGTCCGGCGACCAACCCGAGCAAGGCCCCTCCGCCCAAGTGGATGATGCTGAGGTTGCTGTCGTGGCTGCCCAGATCGATGACCGGGTCGGTGCCCAGCAATGCCACGTACACCAGATAGCCCGACGCCGAGGCCAGCAGAGCCGGCAGCAGAGCGCGGCGGGCCACGTCGTCGCGATAGGGGGCCTCCAACGCGAAGATCACCCCGGTGGCCGGAGTCTTGAACACCGCGGCGATGCCGGCTGCCGCCCCCGCGGTGAGCAGCATCTTGGCCTCCTCACGGCGCAGCCACCGGGCAAACAAGCCTTGGGTGCTGTGGCCGACGGTGGCCCCCGCGTACACCGAGGGGCCCTCCAGTCCCACCGAGCCCCCCAGGCCGATGGTGGCCACACCGGCGAGGAGCTTGGCGGGTAGTTGGGAGAGGGGCAGCCGGGGATGGCGCTCGTGAAAGGCTCGCACGTACTCATCGGACGTCGACGGAGAGGCACCCCGCCCGAGATGGCGCAGAATGGCCACCGCGGCGAACAAGCCGATTGCCGGGGCCGCTGCTTGCCACCAGAGCGGTCCTTCCAAGAGCCGTTTGAGGAGCACTTCGACGGTGAGCTGCTCGAAACCGGCCACCAGCAATCCGACGAGAGCGCCGGTGACGATGGAAAGTACCATTACGGCGGGAAAAGCTCGGCGCGGTCGGAACGAGGCGAGCAACTCCACGCCCGACCTTGCGATTCTTCCTCCTAGAAGTGCTTGGAGAGCTTGCATCCTGTGTGACTCACTGCCGGTATTCTACTGGCGGATGAAGTTTCGGAAGGCCGACCCCTTGATGCGAGATCTTCGGCGGGTGCTGCCCCCCGACCGGGTGAGGGTAGCCCCGTTGGAGCGCTCGATCATGGGCCGGGATGCCTCGATCTTTGAAGGGGGCCAGGCCGGCCCGGTGTGCTTTCCGATCAACACCGCCGAGGTGCAGGGCTGTGTGGACGCGGCTCGGCACCATGGCCGGGCGGTGGTGCCCCGGGGCGCGGGTACCGGGTTGGCCGGGGGAGCGGTGCCCTTGGAGGAGCCGGTGGTGGTGGTCACCACCAAGATGAACCAACTCATGTCGGTCGACGCCGACGAGCGAGTGGCCTGGGTGCAGCCGGGCATGATCAACCTGGACCTCAGCCGGGCCTTGGCGCCTCATGGCCTGCACTTTGCTCCCGACCCCTCCAGCCAACAGGTGTGCTCGTTGGGGGGCAATGTGGGCACCAACGCGGGCGGCCCCCACTGTTTGGCCCTTGGGGTGACCAGCGCTCATGTGTTGGCCGCCGAGGTGGTGCTTATGTCGGGCGAGGCTGTGGTGCTGGGCGATCCCGACGGCTGGGCCCCCGGGTTGGACCTGCGGGGGGCGTATGTGGGCTCTGAGGGGATGCTCGGTATCACGACCGCCATTGCGGTGCGGCTCACCCCGAACCCGCCCGCGGTGCAGACCCTGCTGTTGGCCTTCGACTCAGTTGACGCCGCGGCCCAGACGGTGAGCGCGGTGATCGCCGACGGCATTGTGCCTGCGGCCATCGAGATGATGGACAAGAACATCATCTGGGCAGTGGAGAACTTTGTGGGGGCTGGATTCCCCACCGATGCAGCTGCGGTGGTGATCGTAGAGGTTGACGGGTTGCCCGGCGGAGTGGCGGCGGAGGCCGACCGGGTGGCCGAGTTGGCCGTGGAGCGAGGCGGGAGTGTCCGCCAAGCGGCCGACGACGACGAGCGGGCCTTGATATGGAAGGGGCGTAAGAGCGCGTTCGGGGCCATCGCCCAGATCAAACCCAACTACTACCTGCACGACACGGTGGTGCCGCGGACCCGACTGGCCGAGGTGATGAACCAGGTGTACGAGATCGTCGAAGAGCACGATCTCCAAGTGATGAATGTGTTCCACGCCGGTGACGGCAATCTCCATCCGCTGCTGCTGTACGACCGCCGGGAGCCGGGGATCATGGACCGAGTACACGCGGCGGGATCGGCCATCATTGAGGCTTCACTGGCCGCGGGCGGGGTGCTGTCGGGCGAGCACGGCATCGGCATAGAAAAGCGCGACTTCATGCCGCTTATGTTCAGCGAGGCCGACTTGGACGCCCAGGCTCGGCTGCGGCGGGCGTTCGACCCCGACGAAATGGCCAACCCCGGCAAAGTGCTGCCCACCGGAGCAAGCTGCGCTGAAGTGAACGCTCTTGAGAAAGTTCCCGAGGGGGTGTGGGGCTAGGTGACCGGCGAGGAGGCCGGAGAAGAGCTGAAGTCGTTCGCCGCCGAGGTGGGGGACGACGGCCCGGTGGCGGTGGTCGGTGGGCGCACTCAATGGGAGATTGGGGGCCGGTGCCCGGAGGAGACCCGCTTGGTGCGGGCCCCGGCTGGAGTGCGGGATTTCGATCCCGCAGACATGACCATTCGGGTGGGCGCCGGTACACCGGTAGAGGAACTCGACGCTGCGTTGGCCGAGGCAGGCCAACGGGCCAACTTGCCGGTATTGCCTGGAGCCACGGTGGGCGGTGTGCTGGCCGTGGGCCGCGATGACCTGCATGCTCTCGGCCGTGGCCGGCTTCGGGACGCCCTGCTGGAGGTGGTCTACGTTGGCGACACTGGGCGGCTCGTCACCGCGGGCGGACCGACGGTGAAGAACGTATCGGGCTTCGACTTGTGCCGTTTGCTGGTGGGATCGCTGGGCACGCTGGGATTGCTCGGCGAAGTGATACTGCGCACGTGGCCCCGGCCGGCGGCGCAGCAATGGCTGGCGGGATCGTGCGATCCAGTGGACTTGCGCCGCAGTTTGTATTGGCCGTCTTCCATCCTGTGGGACGGCGAGATGACGTGGGTTCATTTGGAGGGTCACGATTCCGATGTGGAGTCCGAGGCTGAACTGGCCCGCTCGCTGGGGTGTGAGCCCACTGATGGACCGCCACCCCTGCCGGCCTATCGGGTGCCGACTGGAGCGCTGGAGGCGGGGCAGTCAACGGGCAGTTATCTGGTGCAGGTCGGTACCGGGATGGCCTATGTGTCTGAGCCCCGCCCGAACCCCGATGCCGATCCGGCAGTGGTTACCCTGCACAAACGGTTGAAATCCGAGTTCGACCCCCGAGGTCGGCTCAATCCCGGGCGCGACCCGCTGGCGGCGGGATGACGGCGAAGACACCGCTCGGAATCGGTCCCGAGGAGATGGCTTCCAGATCCGCATTGGGAATCGACACCGAGGAACTGGCCTCATGCGTGTCGTGTGGGCTGTGCTTGCCCCATTGCCCGACATTTCGGGTGACCGGCGAAGAGTGGGCCTCGCCGCGGGGGCGCATCAGCGCCATGCGCCAGGTGCAAGATCACGGCATGGCCGTGGACGAGTCCTTCTTGGCCTCGATGGATTCGTGTGTGCAGTGCCGGGGATGCGAGCCGGCCTGTCCGTCCGGGGTGCCCTTCGGCTCGATGATGGAGGCCACGCAAGCTGAATTGTCCCGACGGCGGCGCGTGGACTGGCGCCGGTGGGGATTCCGGGTTCTCGGCCATCGCAGGCTGTTGAACCTGCTGTCTCGGGCGCTGGCCGTGGTCCAGCGGCTCCGGTTAGTGCCTTCCAAGCGGCTGGGATTGCCCAAGATTCCCCTGGTGCAAGAGCGGCTTCGAGCCACCGGCGATGACGTATGGCTGTTCACCGGCTGCGTGATGGACGCCTGGCAACGATCAACCCATGCCGCGGTGAAGCGGGTGGTGGAGTCGGCTGGCGCTGGCGTAGCCCTGCCTGGCCCAGGCGCGGCGTGCTGTGGCGCTTTGTCGCTCCATGCTGGTTTGGAAGATCATGCCCACGCCCTGGCCGCCCGAACGATGAGGGCCTTGGAGGGTTCAGCCCCGATTCTGGTGGACTCGGCCGGCTGCGGGGCCGTCCTCAAGGAGTACGGGAAGCATTTGGGCACCCCAGAAGCCGTCGCCTTCAGCGAGCGAGTGCTAGACGTCCATGAGTGGCTGGCAGTCCACGGAGACCGCCTGCCATCGGCGAGGGAGCGGTGTCAAGACGTGACCATCGCCGTCCACGACCCATGCCACCTGCGCCATGTGCAGCGAGCCCACCAGCCGGTGGTCGAGGTGCTGGCCCGCTACGCCACGGTGGTGACCCTGGACGACGATGGCCTGTGTTGCGGAGCGGGCGGCGCCTATGCGGCCATGCAGCCAGAGCTGGCGGCATCGATTCGAGATCGCAAGCTGGAAGCCATCAGGCGGTCCGGTGCCGAATTCGTGGCCAGTGCCAACCCCGGCTGCACCATTCATCTGGCCAATGCCGGGGTGGCCGTGCGCCACCCCCTGGAAATACTGGACGAGGCAATTCACGATGACCGTTGAGCACATCCGCGAACAGCTGGAGCAAATTGCCGAGCAACTGGACGACTTGGCCATGTCAGTGCTGCGCGATGCAGTGGAAGAAGGAGCCACAAGCCGCCCCGAAGAGGAGAAGAAGCTGGCCCGAGCCCGGCGCTCCGTCGAGAAGGCGATCCAGATTTTGGGTTAAACGGCTACCGCGTCGTAGAGGGTGGTGCGTTGGCGGAGGGTGCGGCCCAGCGGGGCACAGAGGGCGCGGAGGTCGTCCTCGGTGGCTTCTTGGCCGTGGGACGCACCGGCGGCGCGGGAGATGTTCTCGTTGATGAGGGTGCCGCCCAAGTCGTTCACGCCGGCTTGGAGCATTTGGGCGGCGCCGGCCATGCCCAGTTTCACCCATGACGCCTGGATGTTGTGAATCCAGCCGTGGTAGGCGATGCGGCCCACGGCGTGCATGAGCAGCGCCTCCCGGAAGGTGGGTCCCCGCCGTGATCGCTTTTGCAGATAGATGGGAGCAGCCATGTGCACGAAAGGCAGGGGCACGAACTCGGTGAACCCACCGGTCTCCTTTTGGAGCTCGCGGGTGCGAACGAGGTGGCGGGCCCAGTGGACCGGCTGCTCGACTGTGCCGAACATGATGGTCACGTTGGACCGCAAGCCGAGCCCGTGGGCGGTGCGGTGGGCATCCAACCACTCGCCGGTGTCGATCTTGTCGGGGCAGATCACCGCCCTAATCTCATCGTCGAGAATCTCCGCGGCGGTGCCGGGCAGCGAGCGAAGGCCGGCGTCCATCAACCGGCGCAGATAGTCAGCTAGCGGCTCTTCCAGCCGTCGGGCGCCCTCAGTGACCTCAAGGGCGGTGAAGCCGTGGACATGGATGTCGGGTACTGCGTCCTTCACCGCCCGGGTGACGTCGATGTAGTAGTCGCCGTCGAAGCTGGGGTGGATGCCGCCTTGCAGGCAGACCTCGGTGGCGCCGGCCTCGGCGGCTTCCGCGGTGCGCTCGGCAATATCGTCCAAGGTCAGCAAGTAAGGGTCGCCTCGCAGGTTGAGCGACAGCGGCCCTTTGGAAAATCCGCAGAATCGGCACTTGAACGTACAAACGTTGGTGTAGTTGATATTGCGGTTGGACACCCAGGTGACCTCGTCACCCACCGCGGCCTGGCGGAGCTCGTCGGCCACCGCGGCCACCGCTCGGACCTCGGGTCCCCGAGCACCGAAAAGGGTGACGATCTCGTCCACCCCGACTTCCTGACCGGCGCGCACGCCGACGATCACCTCGTCTACCGCGCCGCCGGCTGTGGCGCGCACGTCAGCGGCGCCGTTCTGTTGCGGAGGAGTCAGCAGCATCGGCGGCGCGGCGTCGGCACCGGAGTACCAGCCACCATCGTCGGACCGCCCCAGTCCCTCGGCGTCGCTGCGGTCGAGCACCGGGAACCGCATGTCCTCGTCGAGCCAGTGCGCTGGATCGAGGGCATACTCGGGGTACACGGTCAATCGGGGGGCGAGACAGAACCCCTTGGCCTCGGTGACGACCCGCAAGCGGTCGAGGGCGGGCCAAGGGCGCTCGGGATTCACATGATCGGCGGTGACCGGGGAGACCCCGCCCCAATCGTCGATGCCGGCATCGACGAGATGTCCGAAGTCGTCAGAAAGGTTGGGCGGGGCTTGGAGATGGATCTCTTCCGGCAGAATGAGGCGAGCGAGCGCGATGGCCTCCAAGTACTCGTCATGGTCGCAGGGCGGGGCGGCATGCATGCCTGTGCCCGGCTTGGGCAGGAAGTTCTGGACGATGACCTCTTGGACATGGCCCCAGCGCCGGTGGGACTCGGCGATGGCCTCCAGCGCTTCGACTCGGTCAGCTCGGGATTCGCCGATTCCCACCAGGATGCCCGTGGTGAACGGAATGGCCAGCTCGCCGGCAGCATCCAGGGTGGCCAGACGTCGCTCAGCGGTCTTGTCGGGCGATCCCCGATGGCAGTCCAGGTCGGCCAGCGTTTCCAGCATCATCCCCTGCGATGGCGCGGTCTTGCGGAGGAGGGCCAGCTCCTCGGGGTAGAGCGCGCCGGCGTTGGCATGCGGCAACAGCCCGGTCTTGTCCACCACCAGTCGGGCGGCATGGGCCAAGTAGTCCACCGTGGAGTCGAAGCCGTGGCGGTCCAGCCACTTCGCCGCGTCCGGATAGCGCAGCTCGGGGCGCTCACCGAGGGTGAAAAGCGCCTCGTGACAGCCGGCTGCTGCCCCTGCCTCGGCAATGGCCAGCACTTCGTGTTCGCTCAGATACGGCGATTCCAAGCGGGCGGGTGGCTGGGCGAACGTGCAGTAGCCGCACTTGTCCCGGCACAGCATGGTGAGGGGGATGAACACCTTGGGGGAGTAGGTGATCCGGGTGCCATGCACCCGGTCCCGGATCGCCCGAGCCCGGGCCATCAGGTCGGCCAGGCTCAACTCCAGCAGGTCACGATTGTCGGTATGGGCAATCGTCACCGATGGCCTTCCATTTGGTCCAGCCAATTGGATTCAGCGCGAGCGCCTTCCATCAATCGGTCAGCGGTGGCGGTCAGGCTCTCCAACAGGTCTTCGAATGACTTCACGAAGGCCGACACTCCCTCATCCTCCAGTCGGTCGGCGACCGCTTCCAGATCAACGCCGACGTCGGTGACTCTATCGAGAATGGCTTGGGCAGCGTCGGGGTCGGCGTCCACCGTGCGGGCCAGCGTGCCGTGATCGGTGAACGCCTCCAATGTGGCGTCGGGCAGCGTGTTCACGGTGTCCGGTCCGATGAGCTGGTCGACATACAGGGTGTCAGGATAAGCCGGGTTCTTGGTGGAAGTGGAAGCCCACAGCGGCCTTTGCACCCGGGCGCCTCGCGAAGCCAAGGCATCCCAGCGGGGTCCGGAGAACTTCTGCTTGAAGATCTGGTAGGCCACTTGGCCCTGGGCCACCGCAGTCTGGCCCCGCAGGGCCAGGGCTTCGGGGGTTCCGACAGCCTCGAGCCGGCGGTCGACCTCGGTGTCGGTGCGGCTGATGAAGAATGACGCCACCCCGGAGACTGACGAAAGATCACCCTGGCAATCTTCCAGACCGCGGAGATAGGCCTCGATGACCTCGGCATAGCGGTCCAGGGAGAACAAGAGGGTCACATTGACGCTTCGACCCTCAGCGGTCATCGCCTGGATGGCGGGCAAGCCCTCGACGGTGCCGGGGATCTTCACATAGAGGTTGGGTCGGTCGACCCGCTGGTGGAGCGCCCGGGCCGCGTCCAGGGTGCTCTCGGTGTCCCGAGCCAGCTTGGGATCGACTTCCACCGAGACGAAGCCGTCTAGGCCGTCGCTTTCCTCATACACGGGGGCGAGCACGTCGAGGGCGCCGACGATATCGGTGAGCACGAGTTCCCAGTAGGCATCGGCAACACCCATGCCGTCGGCCAGCAGCCTGGCGAACTGATCGTCGTATTCGTTTCCCGCGGTCATGGCCTTCTGGAAGATGCTGGGGTTGGAGGTGAGCCCCCGCACCCCCCGCTCTACCCAGCGATCCAACTCCCCGTCGTTGATCCACTCACGGCGGAGATTGTCCAGCCATGGACTCTGTCCGTGGTCGCGATACAAGTCGTGGAGACTGCTCATCGTCATTGCTCCTCACTCTTGATCAGGGATGCCGCGTGGGCGGCGACGTTGGCCGAGTTCATACCCAGTTTGTCCAATACCTCCGACCCGGGTGCCGACGCCCCGAAGCGGTCGATGCCCACGGGAAGATCCACCCACCGCTCCCAGCCCAGTGTCACCCCTGCTTCTACCGACAGCGTGGGCACTCCTGGCAACAGCACACCTTTCTGGTAGCCCGGGTCTTGCTCGGCAAACAGCTCCCAGCAGGGCATGGAGACCACTCGGGCGGCGATGCCCTGCTCGCCAAGAGCAGCCGCGGCGTCCACGCAAACCGACACCTCGCTGCCAGTGCCCACCAGGACCACATCGGGGTTGAGACAGTCCACCAGCGTGTAGGCGCCTTGGGCCACACCGTCTGCGGTGGAGGTTCCTTCCAAGGCGGGAACGTTCTGGCGGGTCAGGATCATGGCGCTGGGGCCATCGAGTTCGACGGCCAGCCGCCAAGCCTGGGCCACCTCATTGCCGTCAGCCGGTCGGAACACCCGCAGGCCGGGGATGGCTCTCAACGACATGACGTGCTCGATCGGCTGATGAGTGGGACCGTCCTCGCCGACGCCCACTGAGTCGTGGCTCCACACGAAGATGCTGTGGGCCTTTGACAGCGCGGCCAGGCGAACCGCAGGCCTCATGTAATCGCTGAACACCAAGAAGGTGCCCCCGACCGGTACCAGGCCGCCGTGCAGGGCGGCCCCGTTGAGCACCGCCCCCATGGCGTGCTCCCGAATGCCGAAGTAGATCTGGCGCCCAGCAGGATGGGCTGGGTTGATCGGCTCGGCGTCAGAGAGGCTGGTTCCGGTATTGCCGGTGAGGTCGGCACCGCCGGCCACCAAGCCGGGGACCACGTCGGCCATGGCGTTGAGGCACGCGGAACTGGCCTTGCGGGTGGCGACCGACTCGCCAGCCGGCCACGACGGCAACTTGTTCTCCCAGCCAGGCAGCCCCCGCCCGGCCAGGCACGCCTCGTACTCCGAGCGCTGGGGGCCGAGAGCCGCCATCCGCTGCGTCCAGGCCGACCGCTCGGGGGCACCCCGTCGGCCGGCTGCCCGGTAGGCCTGAACCACCTCGGCGGGCACGTAAAACGACTCGTCGGCGGGCAGTCCCATGACTGCTTTGGTAGCGGCGATCTCCTCGTCGAAAAGCGAGTAGCCGTGGGCCTCGTGGTTGTCGGTCTGGCCGGGGGAGGGGTAGGCGACGTGGCTGCGTACGATGACCAGAGAGGGGGCATCTTCAACCGCCATGGCTGTTCGGATGCCCGCTTCCAGCGTATCGAGGTCCTCGGCCGCTTCGCCCAGGTTCACGACATGCCAGCCGTAGGCGGAGAACCGCTGCGCGGCGTCGTCAGACAGGGAGAGATCGGTGGGGCCGTCGATGGTGATCCGGTTGTCGTCATAGAAGCAGATGAGGCGGTCGAGCCGCTGATGCCCGGCGAAGGAGGACGCCTCGTGGCTGATCCCCTCGGAGAGGTCGCCGTCGCTGCACAGGGCGAACACCCGATGGTCGCAGACGTCGGCGCCAAAGCGGTGGCGCAGCCACCGCTCGGCCACTGCCATCCCCACCGCATTGGCGATTCCCTGGCCAAGCGGCCCGGTGGTGACCTCGACTCCCGGGGTGTGGCCGGCCTCCGGGTGCCCAGGGGTTTGGCTGCCCCATTGTCTGAAGTCCTTCAGATCGTCGAGGGTGAGCCCCTGGCCGGTCAGGTGGAGCATGGAGTACAGCAGGATCGACGCATGGCCGGCGCTGAGAACGAAGCGGTCCCGATCGGGCCAGGCCGGGTCGTCAGCGTCGTAGCGCAGGATGCGAGTCCATAGCACATGGGCCAGCGGAGCCATGGCCATGGCGGTTCCCTGATGCCCGGAACGGGCTTGGTGGGGAGCATCCATGGCCAGACCGCGAATGACGCTGATGCCTTGGGCTTCGAGAGCGGCGGGAAACGCAGCCATAGAAGGATCGATCCTTTCAGGTGGTCATGGGAACAACACCACTGAAGCGGTGGCTGGATGGGAGAAATTGCCTGTAGTCAGTCATGGGAACAACACCACCGAGGCAGTAAAACCGTGGAGAAAATTATGGCCGCCAATCGGTCCGAGCTCGCCGGCGCAGAACATTCCGGCCACCGGCACTCTTTCCAGGGCCTCGTGGACCACGGCGGCATCGTGGTCGGGGCCGTCGAATAGATGGGTGCCTCTGCCGTTGCAGGTGAACACCAACGCCGAAGCAGCGGAGGCATCGGCCATCAGCTCGCGCAAGTCCTCATCAGCGGTGGCCGCGTCCCGCACCTGGAACTGGACCGTGGTGCCCACGTTGACCGAGTCGCCCACGGCCAGCGCGCCGGTTTCCTCGTCGGCGCCGACCAGCCCTCGGATCAAGAAGTCGCCGCGGCCGAACTCGGACTTGTGCTCGTCGATGACGATGCCGATATGCAGTCCCCTCGACACCAGGGCACGCTCGGCCTCGTCCAACCCCAGCAACGTCTCCCGCAACCGGTCCACCGCGGGACGTCCTCCCATCTCGGACACGATGTTGCCCTCGGACTTGGTGATGGTGAAAGGCTGGCCGATGGGACGACAACCCTGGGAGACCACGGTGCGAACCTCGACTCCGGGGTCGAGAAGTACACCCACTGCCCCATCGTTGAAGACCTGCTGGCCCAAGACCAGTCGATTGCCCCCTGGCCGTCCGGCGGCCGAAGCCAGCCCTCCGACCACCGTCATCTGCGAACCCGTTGACAGCAGGGCATCGCTTGGAAAGGTAAACGGGTCGGGGAGCACCAGAAGGGTTCCCTCGGCATTGACCGGCATTCCCCCCACCGCCCATCCGTCGGGACCTCTGACCGCCTCGAGTCGAATCGGTTGGACCGGGCACTGGGCCGCAGCCCAGAGGGAGATGGCCGGTCGCTCCTCTACCTCGAGAGGTCCGCCGATCACCGACACCGCGGTGGCTCCGAGAAGCGCGGATGGGGCCAGAACCTGGTGGATGGCATCGGCGACTTCGCCGATCGCCTCGCGGTGCGAGGCCGAGGTGAACAGCACGGCCAAGTCGGGCGAAGGGCCAACTGCTTCGAGAATCTCGCCGATTACCTCTCCGACGGCGCTGGCCGAGTCGGGATGCTCGGATAAAGCGGCCCCATACCTGCTCACTACCTGCACGCTAGCCCGACGAGGCGCGCCGCCAGTGGAAAAAACGTTATGTTACATAAACAGGGGGGTTATACCTGGGCTGAGGTGGTCGCCCGAGAAGCCAGCGAGTCGACATCGGCATGGCGAACTTGGGCCAGTCCCAGACTGCGGGCCGCGCTGATAAACCACCAGCCCAAATCAAAATCGTGCCAGCGGCGGGCAAAGCGGGCCGATGTCGGGGCGGCGTGGTGGTTGTTGTGATAACCCTCGCCGCAGGTGAGCCAGGCGAGCCAGGTGACGTTGGTCGCGCTGTTGTCGAACGGTCGGCGCCCGAATGTGTGGGCCACGGCGTTGACCGAGCCTCCCAGGCCGATGTAGCCCACGGTATGGACCACCACAGCCACGATGCCCGGTACGACGCCCAGCCACCAAACGAGGATGGCGATTCCCAGGGCCAAGCCGATGATCCCGCGGTTGAGCAGCCAACGATCGGGCGCGGTCACCGGGATGTCCTTGGCGTAGCGCTCCGTGGTGCGGGGATCTCGAGCTGATCGCCGGTAGAGGGCGGCATTGGTGAGCTGTACCCGCAGCCAGCCCAGCCGGGCCGGGGAGTGGGGGTCTTCATCAGTGTCGGTGAACGCATGGTGCTTGCGGTGGACTGCCGCCCACTGCCGAGCGCAGATCCCAGTCGCCATCCACAAGAACACTTTGAAGACGCTGCGAAGCACGGGATGGAGTTGCACCGCCTTATGGGCCAGGTCCCGGTGCAGATACACCGTGGTGGCCAGATTGGCCAACTGGGTGAGGGCAAGCCCTACTGCGATCGCGATCACTATCTGCACTGGTGGAACTCCCAACAGGTCACAGCCGACTGCCGACTGCGACAGCCACGGATGTGACCCTAGAGGACAGACGGAGGTTACATGAGGTTGTGGCCCCGCCACCGCGAAAGCCCTTGGGGTGAGGGGAGACGGAATGGCCGGGTAGCTTGTCCGGGAATGGGGGCGCTGTCGGAGTTCGAGTCGAAACAGCTTCTGGCCAGCCATGGCGTGATGGTGAGCCGAGACAAGCTGGCCCACTCAGCGGACGAAGCCGTGGCCGCGGCGACGGATATCGGCGGACCGGTGGCGGTGAAGCTGTGCGGCCGGTCGCTGGCCCACAAGAGCGAGCGCGGGTTGGTACGGCTGGGGCTGGACAACCCCGATGGAGTGCGGTTTGCGGCTGAGGAACTGCTGGCCACCGCGACTGAGGATGACGGCGAGGTGGCACTGCTGGTGTCGGAGATGGTGGCCGGACACCGGGAGCTGATCGCCGGCGTGGTGCTCACCGAGCAATTCGGCGCGGCACTCATGCTCGGCTTGGGAGGGGTGCTGGCCGAGGCGGTGGGGGAGGTGGTGTTCCGGCTGCTTCCGGTGAGCGAGCCTGATTGCCAGGACATGATCGACGAATTGGGCATGGCCGCTTTGCTGGGGCCGCTGCGGGGTGAACCGGCAGTAGACCGGGATGCGCTGGCGGAGACTCTGTTGGGACTGGCCGATGCTGCCGATAGGGAAGGCATTGGCGCCATCGATGTGAATCCTCTGGTGATCAAGGATGGCCTGCCGGTGGCGGTGGATGCCCTTGTGGTGATGAGCGGCTCATGAGTCGGTCTCCGTTCGATCTGCTGTTCAACCCCCGGGGAATCGTGCTAGCCGGCGCATCCACCCATCCGGGGAAGTTCGGCTTTGTCGCCCTGCACAACATTCTGGCCGGGGGCTTTGCCGGGCCGGTGTTCGCCACCAACCCCGACAAGCCCACCATCCTCGGTGTCGAGACCCTGGCGTCGGTTGATGAGGTGCCGCAAGGGACAGCAGACTTGGTGATGGTCTGCACGCCGCCGCAGACCTGCACCGACATCTTGAAGTCGGCTGCAAATCGGGGAATTGGCGCGGCGTTCATCGCTTCGGGGGGGTTCCGGGAGGCAGGTTCTGAAGGAGCTCGAGCCGAAGAAGAACTGGTCGAATTGGCCCAATCCCTGGGGATGGTGTTAGCCGGGCCCAATGGGCAGGGGCTGATCTCCAACCCAGCCAAGCTGGCTGCCCAGATTGTGGCCCCGGTTCCGCCCCCGGGCCCCATCTCGGTGGCCAGCCAGTCCGGCAATCTGGTGTCGGCGTTCATGAACTACGCCGCGCACAGCGGGGTGGGAATCAGCCGGGCGGTGAGCGCGGGCAACGCGGCCATGGTCGAGGTGGTCGACTATCTGACTTGGTTTGCGGGCGACTCCCACACCAGGGCCATGGCCGCGTACGTCGAGGGGGTGGGCGACGGGCGGCGATTCGCGGCGTCCATTCGAGAAGCAGCGGAGCAGAAGCCAGTAGTACTGGTCAAAGGAGGGACCACTCCACGCGGAGCCCAGGCGGCCGCGAGCCATACCGGAGCGCTGGCCACCGACGACCGAGTGTTCGACGGGATGGTTCGCCAGAGCGGAGCGGTCCGCGCTTTCACCATCGAAGAGGCGTACGACGCGGTGGCCGTCTTTGCGACCCAGCCGCTGCCCGCCGGCCCCCGGACGCTGGTGCTGTCCAGTGCAGGCGGTTGGGGGGTGATCGCCGCGGATGCGGTGTCGCAGTCGAGCCTCGATCTGATCCCTCTTCCCGCTGATCTGAAATCGGCCATCGACGGGTTGGTGCCACCCCGCTGGAGTCGCAGTAACCCGATCGACCTGGCCGGGGGCGAGAGCCGCGACACCATTCCGGAGGCCATGAATCTGGTTGCCGACCATCCGGAGGTCGACGCGGTGATCTATCTCGGGATGGGCATCCAGGCCAACACCGCATCCCACTTGCGATCAGGCCCGTACTTCGAGTCGGCCGAGCTGGCCCGCATCTGCGAATACCACGAGCGCCAGGACAGCCGCTTTGCCCGAGCGGCGGCCGAGGCCTCGGATCGAACCGGCAAGCCAATATTGGCGGCCACCGAATTGGCCGTCACCCAACCAGCCAATTCCGGCCCGGCCACTATGGCTGGTGAACACCGCTACTGCCTCCCCTCTGCTGACCGAGCGGTGAGGGCTCTGCACCACCTGTGGTGGTATGCCCGATGGCGTCAACGCCATCTAGTCGGCAAATAGACGCACCACTAGGATGACCGCAGTGCGCCGGATTGTGATGCCCGTTCTGCTGCTTGCGGTTGCCCTCGCGTCGCTCCTCGGCTCCAACTACCTGAATGATCAGCTGCACGAAGACCTCGGAGAGGTGGCTGACGACGACACGGTGCCCCCCGGTGTCGGCACCCCTCTGGTCTCCACCCGCCGACTCACGGCCATGCTGGCCCCGCCGCTGACCGAACCCGGCTTCTTCAACGCGTTAGACGGAATGATGGCCACCGCGCCGGCGTCAGCCTGTTTGAACGTAACCCTCGACAACCGGGCCTTTTACGAGAGCAATGCCAACATCCAGGTGATGCCCTCCGAGGCCTTTCTGCTGCTTACCTTGGCCACCGCCCACAAGGAACTCGGCCCCGATCACACATTCACCACCACCGTGCAATCGGTCGTCCCCATGGAAGACGGGGTGGTGAACGGCGATATCTACCTGGTCGGCGGGGGTGACCCACTGCTGTTGACCCCGGAATTCGTCGCCACGCTGGACGAGAGCGAGAACCGGCTCCACACCCCCGTAGAAGATCTGGCTCAAGACTTGGTTGACGAGGGCTTGGCCCTGGTGACCGGGGCGGTGGTGGGCGATGCCACCCGCTACGACGATCTGCTCTACGTCGGCTCGTGGCCGGAGAGGATGATCGAATCCGAGAACATCGGCACCCTGCTGGCCCTGCAATTCGATGACGGCTGGGTGCAGTTCCCCATGCCGGAACCGGCGCAGGATGACGAAGAGGCTTCTGGTGAGGCCTCCGAAGAAGAGGTCGGCTATCTCGCTGCTGAGAATCCTCCGTTCTATGCGGCGGCACTGTTCGATGACATGCTCGAAGCCCGCGATGTGGTTATCCGCCGCAGCCCCCGATCCGAAGCGGTTTCCAACGAGGAGGAGGCGTACATCCTGGCGTCCATCGAGTCGGCGCCCCTGTCGGACCACTACCAGCAAATCCTCGACAATCGGGATATCGAGACCACCGAGCTGCTCCTCAAGGAAATCGGTCGGGTTACGTCGGGCACGGGAAGCACCCGAGCCGGAACTCGGGCAGTCGAGACGGTACTGGCGGGGGTCGGCGTGGATGACGAGGAGTTCCAACTGCTCCAGTTCGACGGTTCCGGACAGGACCCTGCCAGTGTCGCGACTTGCCCGGTGTTCACCTCGATGTTGGGCAGCGAAGAGTTCAGCCCCTTCTTCCACGAGTTGCTGCCCACCGCCGCCGAACCGGGTCCGCTTCAAAGCAGGTTCGCCGGCGTCGACGACCCAGGGCGAATCAGGGCACTGTCGGGCGGGTCATCGAACACCACCGTGATGATGGGCTACATCGACATCGGCCGTGGTCAGGAAATGACGTTCGCCTTTATCGCCAACCAGCAGGGCGCGGAGTCCAACCAAGCGATCCGGGAGCTAGAGGGGCGCATCGTGGGCCATTTGGCCACCTTGGAGGCCAAGCCGAGTCTTGACGACATCCAGCTTGAAGATCTTCGGGCGGGCTGACGGGGCCCCACGGTGAGAAGACAATGAGCGACGCGTCGATCTTGCCCATGTTTCCGCTGGGCATGGTGCTGGTGCCCACGATGGTGGTGCCCATCCATGTTTTCGAACCCCGTTACCGGCAAATGACCCAGGACTGCCTGGACGGCGATCGGGAATTCGGAGTTGTGCTCATCGAGCGGGGCAGCGAGGTGGGCGGCGGGGACGTCCGCACCGATGCTGGCACCGTGGCCAGAATCATCGAAGCCCAGGAGCTTCCCGACGGGCGCTGGGGCCTCGTTGCCGGAGGCACCCGCCGGGTTCAGGTCTGCCGATGGCTGGAGGACGATCCCTATCCCCGAGCCGAGGTCACAGACTGGCCCGATAGCGAATTTTGCGACGACGAAGGCAGCGACATCAACGCCGCGCTTTCTTCGGTCACGACCACCTGGCGTCGGGTGCTGGCATTGCAGTCCGAGTTGGGGGCTCCCGGACTCCCGGCGAACTTTGAGGTCGCCGAGGATCTCTCGACCGCGGTTTGGCAGATCGTCGCCTTGTCTCCGATGGGACCCTTGGACCGTCAGCGGCTCTTGACCGCGGGCAATGCTGCTCAGCGGTTGGACCTGCTGGCCGAGTTCCTTGCCGACGCCGAAGAGCTCATCCGAGCCAGAATCGAGATGGGGTAGCAGAACCCGCCGGGATAGGCTGGCTGATTGCTGAAGAGACTTGCAGGAGGACAATTGCCGAAGCGTTCAAAGGCAGCCAAGAAGGGCAGTTCGCCCAAAGAGGTGGCAGAAGAACTAAAGGACCTGTTGGTCGGCTATGCCCGTCAAGAGATATTGACACCGCTGACACAGCTGGGAAAGACGCTGAAGCTGGGCATGCTCGGCGCGTTGAGCATCGGTGTGGGGTTCGTCTTCCTGGTAATCGCCGGCCTGCGCCTGTTGCAGACCGAGGCCTCTGGTGTGTTCGACGGGAACATGAGCGCTCTGCCCTATGTGGTCGTGCTCGCCGGGGTAGTGGTGGTTCTCGCGGCCGCTGTTGTGATCAGGACTCGGCTATCGAAAGGAGGCCGCTCGTGAGTGATCCCTATCTGGACCACGAGGTCATCAGCCGGAACGACATCAGGGACAAATTCGAAGAGTTGAAGGGCGGTTTCGACCAAACTGCGGAAGCGGCTCGCACTCCGATGCTGGGCGGGGGCATAGCAGTTCTGGCGGCTCTGGTAGTGGTGGCCTTTTGGCTGGGGCGGCGGCGTGGTCGGGCTGGCCGGACCGTGGTCGAAGTCCGCAGGGTCTGATCGGATACGGAAAATGCCTGGTCCTCTGGGGTATCTGCGACGCCAGGCCATTGTCCGCGGCCTGGTAGGTGGGAGCCGGGGATGGCTCGTCTTGGGCGGTGTCGCCTGGGCGATTCGGCTCTTGAGCCGGGTGGCCAGCACCCGCCGGCTGCGAACGGTGTCGACTGAAGAGTTGCGCCCGGGCGAGAGACTGCTCATCTCCCATCTTCCCGACGAATCGCAGTGAGCCGGGCGCTCCAAGCCGGCGAATTGGTCCTGCTGGCCGACCGCAAGGGCCGTCACTATATGGTCACGCTGGCGGAGGGCCGCGAATTCCACTTCCATGCGGGATCGGTGGACCACGACGCGTTGATCGGTGGCACCGAGGGCATGCAAGTGCGGACGAGCCGCAATGCCGAACTGACCGTGTGGCGCCCCACCCTCTGCGACTATGTGCTGAAGATGCCCCGGGGGGCGCAGGTGGTCTACCCCAAAGACAGCGCGGCCATATTGATGCAGGCTGACGTGTTTCCCGGTGCCCGAGTATTCGAGTCAGGGGTGGGATCAGGCGCGCTGTCGCTGAGCCTGTTGCGGGCCGGGGCGGAGGTTCTGGGCTATGAGATCAGAGAGGACTTCGCCCAACGGGCAGTCGAGAACGTGATGGGCTTTCTTGGCTCCGAGGCTGCCGATCGATTCCAGGTGGAGGTCAGAGACTGCTATCAGGGGATTGACATCGACGGGTTGGACCGGGTCGTGCTGGACTTGCCCGAACCCTGGCAGGTAGTGCCCCACGCCGCCGCATCAATGCTTCCCGGCGGCATCCTGGTGGCCTACACCCCGAGCATCGTGCAGGCGGTGCAACTGCGTGAGGCTTGCCAGTCGGGACCCTGGGCCTCGGCGTCCACTGTGGAGATCCTCCATCGGGACTGGCACATCAAAGGAGACGCGGTCAGACCCGAGCACCGAATGGTGGGCCACACCGGCTTCGTTACGACTGCGAGAAGACTGGCGGATTAGCAGGAGGGTTTGAGGCCGGGCTCAAACCTCGATGAAGATGCACTCTCCAGGGCACTCTTCGGCTGATTCGATGGTTGCCTCTTCTTGACCCTCAGGCACGATGGCGAGTCCTTCGACTCCGCCGGGTTCGCTGAAAACCTTGTCGCCCTCTTTCACATAGGCCAGACCGTCGTCGAGCAGGGTGAAGACATCGGGGGCGATCTCTTCGCAGAGACCATCGCCAGTGCAGAGATCTTGATCGATCCAGACCTTCATTTGCATCGGTGCTCTGGCCCTTTCATGACAGGCAGCGGACGGCAAGCATGGTAGACGCTGGGTGGACTCTTAGTGTAACCGACCAGAAGTCAACCTTGGCCATACAGCGGCAATTGAACAAAGCGCGTGTAAAGTCGGACTGGTATGGCAGACGGCGACGGGGCGGAAACAGAAATCCCACCGGAGGAGACTTCTCCGGCAGAGCAGATGGCAGCGCTGGAAGAAGAGGTGGCCGTTCTCCGCCAGCGGTTGCAGGACGCCCCCAAGCGGGTCCGCACCCTGGAAGAGCGGCTGCTGGAGACCAAAGGACAGCTGGCCAAGGCAGTTTCTCAGAACGAGAAGCTCACCTACACCCTGCGCGAGGCCCGAGAGCACATCTCCGCCTTGCGGGACGAAGTGGACAAGCTGACCCAGCCTCCGTCGGCCTACGGGACCCTATTGGGCCGGAACGACGACGGAACCGTGGATGTGTTCTCCGGTGGTCGGAAGATGCGTGTCGCGCTCCATCCGGAGATCGAGTCCGAGGAGCTCAGCCGAGGCCAAGAGGTGGTATTGAACGAATCGCTCAACGTCGTGCTGTCGCGGGTGGGCGATGGCACCGGCGAGGTGGTGACCGTCAAAGAGGTGTTGAGCGGCGGTGTGCGAGCCCTGATTGTCGGCCGGGCCGACGAGGAGCGGGTGGTGGAACTGGCCACCGAGATGATCGACCAGCCGCTGAAGAGCGGAGACACTGCGCTGATGGACTCCCGCTCGGGCCTGCTCGTCGAGCGCCTGCCTCGGCCCGAGGTGGAAGATCTTGTTCTGGAGGAGGTGCCCGACATCACCTACGAGCAGGTCGGCGGGCTGGACGAGCAGATCGAGCAGATCACCGACGCAGTCGAGCTTCCCTTCATTCACCAGGATCTCTTCGCTGAGTACCAGTTGCCCGCCCCCAAGGGCATCTTGTTGTACGGCCCCCCAGGGTGCGGCAAGACCTTGATCGCCAAAGCGGTGGCCAACTCCCTGGCCAGCAAGGTGGCAGACATGAGCTCCGATCGGGAAGCGCGGTCCTACTTCTTGAACATCAAGGGGCCGGAACTGTTGAACAAGTACGTGGGCGAGACCGAGCGCCAGATCCGACTGGTGTTCCAGCGGGCCCGGGAGAAGTCGGCTGAGGGATGGCCGGTGATCGTGTTCTTCGACGAGATGGAGTCGCTCTTCCGCACCCGGGGCACCGGGATCAGCTCTGACATGGAGTCCACCGTCGTGCCGCAGCTCCTCGCCGAAATCGACGGGGTGGAGGCGCTTCGGAACGTGATCGTGATCGGGGCGTCGAACCGCGAGGACCTCATCGACCCGGCCATTCTGCGACCAGGGCGCCTGGATGTGAAGATCAAGATCCAGCGTCCCGATGCCGATGCGGCCTGTGCGATCTTCTCCCGCTACCTCACCTCCGATCTGCCCATTGCCGCAGACATGGTGGAGGGGCTTGGCGGCGGCGACCCGGACAAGGCCATCCAGGCCATGGTCGAGCAGACGGTGGCAGAGATGTTCTTGGAGGAAGAGCGCAACCAGTTCTTGGAGGTCACCTATCAGAACGGTGACAAAGAGATCATGTACTTCAAAGACTTCGCCTCCGGGGCCATGATCGAGAACGTGGTCCGGCGGGCCAAGAAGCTGGCCATCAAGCGCTTGCTGGCGGGGGGCGCGCCGGGCATCCATGTCAATGACCTGTTGGAGTCCGTGCACCAGGAATACCGGGAGCACGAGGATCTGCCCAACACCACGAACCCCGACGACTGGGCCAAGATCTCCGGCAAGAAGGGGGAGCGGATCGTATTCGTCCGCACGCTGCTGTCGAATGAGGAGACCAGCCAGGGCGGACGATCTATCGAGGCAATCGGCCCCGGCCAGTATCTCTGACCTCGATAACCATCAGGCCCCCCGCTCAAGTCGGCGGGCTGAAACCTCAAATCCCGATTACCGCTAGTCCCACCGCTTAAGTCATGTAGCGTGCCGAGCATGGCGGTTCCCAAGATCTGCGGCATTGAGATCGAGTTCGGGATCGCGCACACCGGCACCGAGGACCCCAATCCGATCGCGGCCTCATCCCTGCTCATCAACTCTTATCTGTCAGAGGTGGAGCGCACCGGGGAAGGTGGACCGGCGGCCGGGGTGAACTGGGACTTCGAGGACGAGATGCCCGGCAACGACATCCGCGGTATCGCCCCGTTGGGGTCGTTGGCCCCGGAGATCGAGACCCATCTGGTGAACGCCGTGCTCACCAACGGCGCCCGCTACTACGTGGACCATGCCCATCCCGAGCTGTCCACTCCCGAATGCAGCAACGCTTTAGACGTGACTCGCTATGACAAGGCAGCCGAGCTGATCTTGATCCGCTCGATGGAGGCGGCTGCCCAAGTGCTGCCCTACGGCCAAGACTTGGTGGTGTACAAGAACAACTCCGATGGCAAGGGCAACAGCTACGGATGCCATGAGAACTACCTCATGGCCCGCTCCACTCCCTTCTTCCAGATCGTGGTCCATGCCACCGCCCACCTGGTGACCCGCCAGATCTTTACCGGTTCGGGCAAGGTCGGCTCCGAGGCCCCCGGGCTGACAACCGCAGAGGTGCCGTTCCAAATCACGCAGCGGGCCGACTTCTTCGAAGAAGAGGTGGGCTTGGAGACCACGCTGAAGCGGCCCATCATCAACACCCGGGACGAGCCCCATGCCGACGCTCGACACTACCGTCGCCTCCACGTCATCACCGGCGACGCCAACATGTCGGAAGTGTCCACCTTCCTTAAAGTGGGGACCACTGCCATCGTCCTGGCCATGGTCGAGGACAACGTCTTGCCCCGGGAATTCCGCTTTCGAACGCCGGTGCAGGCCATGCGGCAGGTGTCTTACGACTTGAGCCTGGACAAGCCCTTGGAGCTGGCCGACGGGACTTCCGCCACCGCCTTGGAGATCCAATGGGACTTGTTGGACCAGGCCCGCAAGTACGCCGATAGCCACGGGCTTGACGCAGTGGGAAGTTCGGTGGGCGAAATGGTGATCGAGCGGTGGGAGCAGGTGTTGACCAGCCTGGAGTCCGACCCCATGAACCTGGCCCACCAGCTCGACTGGGTGGCCAAATACCGGTTGATCCAGGGGTTGGCCCAGCGCCACAGCCTGCGGCCCGACGATGCCCGGCTGGCCGCTCTCGACCTCCAATACCACGACTTGCGGCCTGAGCGCTCGGTGGCGGCTCGGGCGGATCTGGAATCGCTGATCTCTGCCGAAGATGCCCGATCAGCCATCTCCGAGCCGCCAACGGATACCCGGGCCTACTTTCGAGGCCAGTGCCTGAAGCGCTGGGCCCCCAGCATCGTGGCCGCCAATTGGGATTCGATGGTCTTCGATGTAGGCGACGAACCGCTGCGGCGAGTTCCCATGATGGAGCCCACCCGGGGCACCTTGGACCATGTCGACCAACTCCTGGCCGACTGCGACACCGCGGCGGAACTTCTAACCCGCCTGCGGGAACCGGGCTCCCGCTGAAGCGATTCCACAATTTGTCCTCACTTCGGGGTCAGCGCGATATCGTGATCGGCACGCACTCGGGCACGAGGGGAATGAGATGGCAGAAAGAGAGCAGATCAAGAAACCGGCGCCTCAACGAGAACAGTCTGAGGTCGAGGACGCCCCCGCGACTTCGGACCAAGGCGAAGAGTTGAAAGCCGAGCTCGACGAACTGCTGGACGAGATTGACGAGGTATTGGAGTCCAACGCCGAGGACTTCGTGAAGTCATATATCCAAAAGGGCGGACAGTAGCGGTAGTCTGCAAACTGTGACGTTGCCCCTATTTGAAGCCGGGGGCGACCCGGGCCCCAACTTTGCGGAGTTGCTGCGCTCCACCGGGCTGGTGCCGCCCGTGCCCGACGTCCCGGCTACCGACGTGGCCATTGCCCACGCCACCACGGTGGTCGCCATTCGCTGCCTTCAAGGGGTTGTGATGGCGGGAGACCGCCGGGCGACAGCCGGACACCTCATCAGCCATCGGACCATCGAGAAGGTTTTCCCCGCCGACCGATACTCCGGGGTTGCCATTGCCGGAGCCGCAGGGCCGGCCATGGAGATGGTTCGGCTGTTCCAGCTCCAGCTTGAGCACTATGAGAAGGTGGAGGGCAAGGCCCTCAGCCTGGATGGCAAGGCCAACCAGCTCGGCATGATGGTCCGCAACAACCTGCCCGCGGCGATGCAAGGATTTGCTGTGGTCCCGCTATTTGCCGGCTACGACACCGGCCGCGAAGTCGGGCGCTTGTTCCAGTACGACGTGACTGGCGGCCGCTACGAGGAGCGGGAGTACGCGGTAGGAGGCTCGGGGAGCCTCCACGCGGGAACGGTGATCAAACTGGGCTATCGGGCCGACGCCGACGCCGACGAGATGATTGATCTGGCAGTGTCAGCCCTATTCCGCACCGCGGAGGAGGACTCAGCCACCGGTGGCCCCGATTTGGTTCGAGGCATTTATCCGGTGGTGGCGGTTATCGGCGCCGACGGATTTGAGCGGGTGGCCGATTCTGATGTGGAGTCTCGATTCCGCGACCTCTTGGCCAGTTTGGAGAGCCGAGGAGGTGATCCAGAATGACCATGCCCTTCTATGTCGCTCCCGAGCAGTTGATGAAGGACCGGGCCGATTTCGCCCGCAAGGGCATCGCCCGGGGGCGGGCACTCACCGCGCTCAGCATTCGCGACGGCATTTTGATCTGCGCGGAGAACCGGTCCAACACCTTGCGCAAGGTCAGCGAGATCTACGACCGCATCGCCTTTGCCGGGGTTGGCCGCTACAACGAGTTCGACCAGCTTCGCATCGCCGGAGTGCGCCACGCCGATCTCAAGGGCTACACCTACAGCCGAGAAGACGTGGACGCCCGGAGCCTGGCCAACCAGTACGCCCAGGTGTTGGGACAGACCTTCACCCATGAGATGAAGCCGATGGAAGTGGAGATCCTGGTGGCCGAGGTGGCGACGGATCCCGACGGCGATCAGATGTTCCACGTTCTCTACGACGGCACGGTGAACGACGAGTCCGGGTACACCGTGTTGGGGGGAGAAGCCGACTCGATTGCCGAGCGGCTGGGGCAGGCCTATGACCGTGACTGGGAAGTGGGCGCGGCGGTCCAAGCGGCGGCGGCGGCGCTGTCCGGCGATGAGAGGACGCTTGAAGCAGACGACCTTGAGGTGGCCATCTTGGTGCGGGAAATCGGGCGGAGGGCCTTCCAGAGAATCGAAGGCGACGAGCTGGCCGGGTTGTTGAGCTGATGGACCGGCAGGTTCTTGGGATGGAGGACGGCTAGGCATGGAGCGGCGGATCTTCGGGATCGAGAACGAGTACGGCGTCACCTGCGCGCTTCGGGGCCATCGCCGCCTGAGCCCTGACGAGGTGGCGCGCTACTTGTTCCGCCGGGTCGTGTCTTGGGGCCGCAGCAGCAACGTCTTTTTGGTCAATGGTGCCCGGTTGTATCTCGACGTGGGCTCCCATCCCGAGTACGCCACCCCGGAGTGCGACTCGGTGTACGACCTGGTGGCCCACGACAAGGCAGGAGAACGCATTCTGGAGACCCTCATCGAAAGCGCGGAGCAGCGGCTTCGGGAGGAGGGGATCCAAGGAGACATCTACCTGTTCAAGAACAACACCGATTCAGCGGGAAACAGCTACGGCTGCCACGAGAACTACCTGACCAGCCGACGGGATGATTTTTCGGAGTACGCCGAGGTGTTGATTCCGTTCCTGGTCAGCCGCCAGATCTATGCCGGGGCGGGCAAGGTGCTCCAGACCGCTCGGGGGGCTACGTATTGCATGAGCCAGAGGGCCGAGCACATCTGGGAGGGGGTTTCCAGCGCAACCACCCGCTCACGGCCGATTATCAACACTCGTGATGAGCCCCACGCCGATGCCGAGAGGTACCGGCGGCTTCATGTGATAGTGGGCGACTCCAACATGAGCGAGTACGCCACTTTCCTCAAGGCCGGAGCGACCAGCATTCTGCTGCGGATGCTGGAAGATCCCTCGGTAGCCCTGCGGGACATGACCCTGGACAATCCCATTCGGGCGATCCGGGAGATCAGCCATGATCCGACCTGCACCCGGCGGATACGCCTGGCCAGCGGCCGCGAGGTCAGCGCGCTGGAGATCCAGTCCGAATACCTCGACCGGGCGCTCAAGTACGCCGAGAGTCGAGACCTGGAGCCCCAGGACAAGCAGGCGTTGCAAATGTGGGAGCACTGCCTGACCCAGATCGCCGAAGACCCGCTCGGCCTGACCCGGGAATGCGACTGGGTGATGAAGTTCCATCTTGTTGAGGCCTACCGCGAGCGCCACGATCTCAAACTCAGCGATGCTCGAGTAGCTCTTCTCGACCTTCAGTACCACGATGTGAACCGGTCGCGCAGCCTCTTCTACCGGATGCAGAACCGGGGGATGGCCGAGCGGATGTGCGTGGACGACGAGATCAGCCATGCAGTGGAGAACCCGCCGGCGACGACTCGTGCCCGGCTCCGAGGAGAGTTCATTCGGCGGGCGAAAGAGCGCAAGCGGGACTACACGGTGGACTGGGTGCATCTGAAGCTCAACGACCAAGCCCAGCGGACTGTCCTGTGCAAAGACCCGTTCCGAGCCCACGACGAGCGGGTGGAAAAGCTGATCGAATCCCTGTGATGGCCAGGCGAAAGCCGGAGCAGGTCAGATTGGAGCGCTTGCTTCGACTCATCGCCGCGTTGATCGACACCCCTCGCTTTCTCTCCATCGAGGAACTCCACAAGAGGGTCGGCATTTCCCGGGGGGCCGACTCGGCCGGCTATCCGGAAAACGGGGCAGCCGCCAAGCGGGCCTTCCACCGGGACATGAACGAGCTGGCCGACGCCGAGATCCCCGTTCTCTCCGGACCGGTGCCCGGCCAGGAGCGGGAGACCTTGGGGTACCGCATTCGCAAACAGGATTACTCGCTGCCCGAGATGGACTTCGAGGCAGACGAGCTCGCGGCACTGCACCGGGCGGCCACTGCGGTCCGCTTCGACGGGGTCTCGGGATCCGAGGCGCTGTGGAAGCTGGGCGGCAGAGTGGGAGAGGGGACGGAGGCCGAGTTGGCGGCGGTGCCCGTTCATCCCGCGCTGGCGGACCTCTTTCGAGCAGTCACCGAGCAGCGGGTGGCCGACTTCGCCTACGGCGGGCAGCACCGCGCGGTGGAGCCCTGGACCCTGGCCTTCGACCAAGGCCACTGGTATGTGGTGGGCCATGACCGGGGACGCGACGACAAGCGCACCTTCCGGGTAGACCGGATCGAAGGCGATGTCGGACTGGGTCCCCCCGGCGGCTTCCAACAGCCAGAGGGCACCGCGGGCTGGGTGCCGATTCAGCCGTGGAAGTTCGGGACTGGTCCAGCAGTCACCGCGCGGTTGAGGGTCGACCCCGATCAAGCGGTTTGGGCGGCGCGGCGTCTCGGACAAGAGCCTTCGGAGAAGGGCTCCGACGGTTCCGCGGTCTTCGAGGTGGTAGTCCGCAGCCCGGATGCCTTCCGATCGCTGGTTCTGGAGTTCTTGGAGCATGCCGAACTTCTCGGACCCCCCGAACTGCGCGCAGACATGGTGGCCTGGCTTGAGGGGTTCGGCCAATGAGCCGGTTGAGCGCCGGGGACCGCCTTCGGCGGATGCTGGAATTGGTTCCCTGGGTCATGTCCCAAGGGGCAGCCGAGCTGAGCGAGGTGTCCCAGCGTTTCGACTATCCCGAGGCGGAGCTGCGAGAGGACCTCGTGAAGGTGTTGTTCGTAGTGGGGCTGCACCCGTTCACCCCCGACGAGCTGATATACGTGATGGGCCTGGATGAAGAAGACAATGGCGGCTGGGTGGCAATCAGCAATGCGGATTATTTCTCCCGACCGCTCCGGCTCACGCAGGGCCAGGCGCTGGGGTTGATTGGAGCGGGGGAGGCCTTGTTGTCCGGGGCTGCTCCCGATGGCCCATTGAGCCGGGGATTGGCCAAGCTGGCCGAGGGACTGGGGGTGAGCGTCGGCGAGGATCTGGCGGTGAGCTTGGGCGAGTCGGCCGACGAATGGGTTGAGCCCCTGCTGGGCGCGGCCGCCGGTTACCGCCAAGTTCGGATCCGCTACTTCAGCTACGGAAGAGGCCAGGAGTCCGACCGCATCATCCATCCCTTCCGGGTGTTCTCGGAGTTGGGCAACTGGTATGTGCGGGGCCACTGCCAACAGGCCGGTGGTGTGCGAGTGTTCCGCATCGATCGCATCAGGACTCTCCAAGTGCTGGAGACCCCCTTCGACCCACCGGAGGAAATGGGAACGCCTTCGGCCTTCGAAGCTCGGGAAGGCGATCCCCGAGTGGTGCTGCGGCTGGCCCCGGGAGCTTCTTGGGCCATCGAGAAATACCCAACCGAAGACCAAGTGACTCTGGACAGCGGTGAGATCGACGCCACCATGCCGGTGAGCCAGATCAGCCGGTTGGAGCGGCTGTTGCTTCAGTTGGGACCCCAAGCCGACTTGCGACACGCTGATCCGCCAATTGCCGCCGATCAAGCTCGGCTTGCCGCCCAGCGGGTGCTGGCCCGATACCAGTAGGGGCACCGCGAGCCATGAGCATCGATCAGCCGGAAGAAGCAGCAAGTCCAGCGGCCGCGCCAACCCGTGAGGAGGTTGGAGGAGGCGACGCAGACGGCGAAAGAAGGAAGTCCACTGCCCGAGTCGTTGCCGAGTGGACGGTGGTTTTGGCCGGGGCCCTCGCGCTGGCCCTGGTGCTGCGTGCGGTGCTGTTCCAGGCCTACTACATCCGGTTCACTTCCATGGAGCCCACCCTGAACAACGGGGACCGGGTTCTGGTGAACAAGCTGGGCTACGACGTCCACGACGCCAACCGCGGTGATCTCGTGGTATTCGAGAGGCCTCCGGGGGTCAGCGGTCGACAGGAGGACGACCTCATCAAGAGGGTTATCGCCCTGCCGGGTGAAGTGATCAAGTTTGTGGAGGGGGATGTGTATATCGATGGCCGGCGGCTCCACGAGCCTTATCTGGAGTCATCTGGCATCACGACCGGCAGGATGCCCTCCGAGTGCGAGGCCTTCCAGGACGGAGGATGTTTGATCGGGGCGGGGGAGGTGTTCGTCATGGGCGACAACCGGGCCAACTCCACCGACAGCCGGGCGTTCGGCCCCATCTCCGGAGACCTGATCGTGGGACACGCCTTCCTGCGGCTGTGGCCGGTCACGGATTTCGGCCGGCTCTAACTCTTCTCATCAGTTGCGATGGTCGTGGCCATGGCCGTGGTCGTCGAACACGTGGGTCACGTCGCCAGAGGGATCGCTGTGGCTTCTGTGGCGCAAGCCGTGTTCTTCATCGCCGCGAGCCAGCCGAAACGCGAAGGCCTCCTGGAGGTTCTTGTTGGTGAGAACCTCGGCGGGGGCCCCTACCGCCACCATCCGGTTCGCCAGGAGGAGAACCTGATCGCAGAGCTCGGCCTCGTCCATGTGGTGGGTGGAGATGACCACGATCCGGCCCCGCCTGCGCTCCTCATCGATGATGCGAACGATCGCCTCCTGGCTGGGCATGTCCAAGCCGGTTATGGGCTCATCCATCAAGAGCACATCGGCATCGTGGGCCAGGGCCTGGGCAACCATCACCCGCTGGCGTTGCCCGCCCGATAGCTCTCCGAACTGGCGCTTGCGCAGGTCGAGCACCTCCATGCGCTCGGCCGCGTCCTCGATAACGGTCCGGTCCGCCGACCCGAATCGCTTCACCAAACCCCGATCGCGGAAGCGCGACATGCGCAGCACGTCGGAAACAGTCAGCGGCATCCATGCCCGCAGACCGTGCTGCTGGGGCACCAGTGCCATCGACTTCTTGGAGGGGTCCGGGCTTATCGTCCCTTCTGAAGGCCTGACAAGGCCGGCGATCAATCGCAGCAAGGTAGTCTTGCCAGAGCCATTGGCCCCAACCAGGGCTGTCGAGGTGGCGTGCTCCATTCGACAAGTGATCCCCTGAAGAGCGACATGGCCGTTGTTGTACTCCGCCGCAACGCCGACAAATTCCACGGGAGTTCTGTCCTGAGCAGCTGAAACCCCTTGAATTGCGGCTGGATCAGTCATTGCCCGTCAGGGTACCAGTGCGCTAGGGCGTCACCCATGCGGTCGACATGGTCGCTGTAGACCGCGTCGATGCCCATGTCCAGCAGCTCGTTGAGCACCCGGGGCTGCTGGGCGTCCCAGCCGAAGCACAACACTCCGAAACGATGGAACAAGGTGACCAGGCCACCGGTCCAGTCGGTCTGATGGAGGTTCACCGAGTCGATCCCGGCTTCGGCCAGCACCGCAGCTCGCCGTTCCGGCCCACCGTCCATGCGGCTCAGCCGGGTGGAGTTGCACAGGCGCACGTCGGGCCATCGTCTCCGCAGACCAACCAGAGTGTCGACATCGGGGTGGCACAGCCACGTACGTGCCCGAAGAGCCTCGCCGGTGTGGGCGGCGGCCGCGTCCACACTGTCGACTACCGCGGACGCCGCGGCGGCGTCTTTCAGATCGAGCGACAACTCGAAGTCGGTACCGCACTCGTTGAACAGCTCGGTCAGGGTGGGAATGTGGTCGGGCAGTTCGTCGCGGCGGCAGTCGGGAATAGGGCGCTTTTTCCGCCAGCGGGATGAGCGAACCAGGCCGTCATGGTCGAGCACCGCCCGGCCGTCGGCGGTCACCCAGACATCGCTCTCCAGGCCGGCGGCCCCCATCTCCAGCGCAAGCGAGAAGGCAGCCAGTGTGTTTTCCCGTTCGTGGGCCCGAGCGCCCCGATGGGCGAATCCCAGAGGCGGGATTCGAAGCGGGGAGATCCGGGTAGGCACCCCTTCATCATTGGTTGCTGCCCCCGGCCCGGACAACCTCAGAAAGCAGGTGGAGCGGTAGCCTCTGGGGGTGGGCAACCTCGGATGGGCTGAAATCGCGGTGATCGTGGTGGTGGCCCTTGTGGTATTGGGACCTGACAAATTGCCCGGAGCAGCCCGCCAGATCGGCAACGTCATCCGACAAGTGCGCAAAATCTCCACGGGGTTCCAGCAGGAATTGCAGAATGCCCTCGACGAGCCCATTGAGGAGGAGGCGCGTCGGCGAGGTCAAATTGCCGTCGAAGAGGGCAAAGAGGCCGGCGGCCAGCCGAGCGAGCCGGCGACACAAGCAGGCGATCAGGATGGCGGGCACGCCGGCCAACAGGCCTCTGATCAACCACGAAGCAGCCCGTGAGCGACCCGGAGAAGGGCCGCGCCCGCTCACACGACGGGACCATGCCCTTGATGGAGCACTTGGTGGAGCTGCGCTCGCGGCTCATCAAGTGCGTCTTGGCGGTAGTGGTCGGGGCGGTGGCCTGCTGGGTGCTCTATCCCCAGATCTTGGACTTTATGGTCCAGCCCTATTGCGAGATTGCTCCCGAACAGGCGGTGGCTGAGGAGGCCGCCCGACAGAACCTCTTCGGCGGGTGCGAGCTCTTGGTGCTCGATCCGCTGGAGCCCTTCTCAGTGCGGCTGACCGTCGCGGGCTATGGCGGGTTGACCCTGGCAATACCGGTGGTGCTCTGGCAAGTGTGGAGGTTTGTGCAGCCCGGCCTCTATCCCCGTGAGCGCCGCCACGCGGCCGCCTTCACCGTGATCGGCGCCCTCTTGTTCGCCCTGGGTGCTGGCTTGGCCTACTGGAGCATTCCCCGAGCGCTCAAGTTCTTGGCCGCCATCGGAGGCGAAGACCTGGTTACCGGCTTCTCGCCCGCCAAGTACCTGTCGTTCGTGATCAAGATGATGGCCGCGTTCGGGATCGGCTTCGAGTTCCCCATTCTGCTGGTGTTCTTGCAGTTCGCGGGGATCATCCACTACCGACAGCTCATACGGTGGCGGCGGTTCGCCATTGTCGGCATCGTGGCCCTCGTGGCGGTGATAACCCCCAGCGGAGACCCGTTCACCCTGATGGTGCTGTCGGTGCCCATGTACTTGTTCTACGAGGCGGCTATCGGCATCGGCTGGCTGCGCGACCGCCGTGACCGCCGCGAGACGGCCGATGAGGCCGCCGAGGATGCCCTCGAGGCGTCACCAGCCGCCCCGACGGGCGAAGACTGAGCGACGTGGCCGTCAGGCGGGGAGAGGCCTGGGGCGAGACCGGTGGCCTAGGGCCCGACGGTGTGCTGGTTGACAGCGATGCCGAGGCCCGGATGCTGATTGAGGAGGCCCGCCGAACCAACCGCCAACTGCCCGAGCTCGGGCTGCTGGGAGGCGATCTGTGCCGGACGCTTGGAGGCCGGGGTGATGCCGGTGCCATTCGCTCGCCGGAGGCGTGGCGGTTCCAGGTGGATCTGGGAGCGGTATTGCTGGACGGCCGTCTGTTCTGGTTCTGCGCCCATCTTGTGGCCCGGAGGAAGGGGTGGGCCGGCGAGGCCCTCGTAGCCATGAACGCGGCCTGGCGGGGAACCTGGAATCTGGGTCCCAAGGCCCATCCGGGCGATGGACTGCTGGACATCTCCCACGGGCGGTTGTCGATGGGAGATCGGCTGCGGGCCCGGCGACGGGTCGGCACTGGGGATCACTTGCCCCACCCGCAAATTCGCTACCACCGCACCGGCGCGTTCCAAGCGGAGTTCGAGGAGCCGCTGATGGTGGAGTTGGACGGGCAGCCGGTTCAGCGAGCCTCCAAATTGTCGATCCGGGTCGAGCCCGCCGCGCTCACGGTGGTGGTGTGATGGGCGGGCTGGCAGATACGCAATGGGGGCCGGAAAGACCACTAGCATTCGCCCCGTGACACCCGATGTGGCCAAGCAGCAGATGGCCTCGGAGGTCGACGCCCGGGCAGCCCGTCTGCTCAGCGTCTCCCACCGGATCCATGAGACCCCCGAACTCTGCTTTGAGGAGCACGTCGCGCACGACCTGCTCTGCTCCGTCTTGGAGGAAGAAGGCCTTGAGGTGGAGCGGTCGGCCTACAACCTGGACACGGCCTTTGTGGCCAGAGCCGGCCGAGGTGGACCCCATATTGCGGTCATTTGCGAATACGACGCTCTGCCCGAGATTGGGCACGCCTGCGGCCACAACATAATCGCCGCCGCAGGGCTGGGCGCCGGGTTGGCCGCGGCAGCTATGGCCGACAAGCTCGGTGGACAGGTCAGCATTATCGGCACCCCTGCGGAGGAGGGCGGCGGAGGCAAGTGCTACATGCTGGAGCGTGGTGCTTTCGACGGCATCAGCGCGGCCATGATGGTTCATCCCGCCAACCACGAGCTCACCTCGATGAGCACCATTGCGGTGGAGCAATTGGAGGTGACCTACACCGGCCAGTCAGCCCACGCGTCCGCCTCGCCCCACAAGGGCCGCAACGCCCTCGACGGAGCGGTCTTGGGCTACATGAACGTGGCTGCGCTCCGCCAGCACATTCGGCCCGATGAGCGCATCCATGGCATTTTCACCCGGGCGGGGGACAAGCCGAACATCGTTCCCCACGAGGCGGCTGCGGAGTGGTACGTGCGATCCCCCAAGCTCGACAGCCTCACGGAGCTGCGGGAAAGAGTTGTGTCTTGTCTTGAGGCCGGTGCCGCCGCTGCCGGAGTCGAAATCGAATGTCAGTGCAAAGCGCCGATCTATGCCGACATGATCGACAGCCAAGTCATGCTGGAGTTCTACACGAGGAATGCAGCTGCCACTGGGAGAGCGGCAAGCGAGCCCCGATCGTCGTACGCAGTGGTGGGCAGCACCGACATGGGAAACGTCAGCCACGCGGTGCCATCGATCCATCCCATGATCAAAGTGGCTCCCGACAATGTGGCCATCCATTCCCCGGAGTTCGCCGACTATGCGAAATCGCAGAGTGGCGACCAGGCCGTGCTCGACGGGGCGAAGATGATGGCCATGACGGTGGCTGACCTTTGGCTTGACCCCGACGCCTTGGATCGGGCCTCTGAAGAACTGGCCGTCGACCGGCAATGAGCCAGTACGTTGCCGAACAGTTCACAGCCGACGAAGAGGACGTCCTCCGCCGGTACTTCACCAACCTGGACCAACCAGTATTTGCCCTGGTAAATCTGCCTGAGGTGGTCAAGGGCGCGCTGTTCGCCCGTTACAGCCGATCGGCCAAATCGCTGAGGCGACTCTTCTTGGACGAATTCGTCGGAGAGCTGGACATCAGCGGGGACGTGACCATTGACGCCACCGTGGGATTGCGCCGGGCAGAGGAGCTGTACGACCGGGTCTTCTTCGAGTATGGCGACGATTCGGTGGCCCAGCTGGGCGGTGTCCACTTGGCCTGCGAGCAGGCCTCCAACATCTTGACCAAGGTGCTGGAGTGGGGTCGGCTGATGTCGTACCTGGAGCAGTCCACTCGATACATCGACTATCTGGCCAGGATCGGGGGCCGCTATCGCTATTACCGGGATCCCCAAGTCGGAGATTCACCCCTTTCGGGCCGTTATGTGAGCGACATGGACCGGATGTTCGAGTCCTACGGCTATCTGCTGCCGGCCATGACCGACTTCTACCGCCAACACACTCTGAGGGACTCGGAATCCTCTGACTTCGCCTACCGACAGGCCATTCAGGCCAAGGCGCTGGACTCTGTTCGGGGGGTGCTGCCCGCCGCCACTGTGTCCAACGTGGGCATCTACGGCACCGGCCAGTCGTATGAGCTCCTGCTGTTGCGGATGCGGGCTCACGAACTGCCCGAGGTCCAGGCCTATGCCGAATTGATGCTGACCGAGCTCCGCAAGGTGATCCCCTCCTTCTTGAAGCGGGTGGACTTGGAGGATCGGGGGATGGAGTGGAGCCGGTATATGGGCGATGTCCAAGAGTCGATGGAGAGCGTGGCCGACTACTTGGTGCCCGCCGACCTGCCGGCTGACGAGGCTCCCACCGTTCGGCTGGTGGATTTCGACCCGAAGGCCGAGCTCAAGATGGTGGCCTCCATGCTGTACCCCTATACCCACCTGCCGGAGGAGCAGCTGGAGCGGGAGGTTGGCGCGATGGGCGCCGAAGACCGGCTGTCGGTGGTACGGGCCTATGTGGGCAACAGGAACAACCGCCGACACAAGCCGGGGCGTGCCTTGGAGCGACCGTATTACCGGTTCGACGTCTTGGCCGACTACGGCGCCTTTCGGGATCTCCAGCGCCATCGGATGCTGACACTGGAGTGGCAGAAACTCAGTCCTCGACACGGCTATACCCTCCCGGAGTCGGTGGATGCCGCGGGCTGTGCACCGGTCTTCGACGAGGTCATGGAGAGGTCGGCCGCGCTGTACGACCTGCTGAACCGGGATTTTCCCGAGCAGGCGTCCTACGCAGTCAGCTTCGCCTACAAGGTGCGCTTCGTCATGAGCATCAACGCGCGGGCAGCCATGCACCTGATTGAATTGCGCACCACTCCCCAGGGCCACTCGGTGTACCGGGGGATCGGGCAGGAGATGTGGCGGCTTATCCGCGATGAGGCAGGGCATGGGGCGGTGGCGGAGATGATGAGGTTCGTGGACCTCAGCGAAGAACTGCCGCTGGGGCGCTTAGACGCCGAGCGCCGAGCCGAAGAACGGCGCCAGGTTCGAGAGCAGGCGTGAGCTCGAGAAGCGCAATAGGAAGATTGAACCAGTAAGTCCGCACATGGTGGGGGTAAGGGTGTCTATGATCCGCGCTGATCGGTTTGCCAGAGGAGGTAGCAGGGGAGCATGACAGACCCTGACGAACGCGACGAGATGCCGGACGAAGAGTTCGACGAGAGCGACATCGAGGATCTCGGTGAAGATCTCAGCGAAGACCTGGATGGTGAGTTCGACGACGTGCTTGCCGATGACGAACTCGACGGAGAGCTCGAAGAGGAAGCCGAGGAAGAAGAAGAGAGCGGCAAGAACGGGCCGGTTCGCAATGCAACCATGTCCGAAGACGAGGACGGCGACGGGGAGGACATCGACCCCGACAATGTGGAGGCCGATCTCGACACCATTCTGAAGGATCGCTTAGCTGCCGGTGACGATGAGGATGAGGACGAGGAGACTCCCGACCCGTCGCCGGAAGCCTCAGGCCAAGTCGCTCCCAAACGTGACAATGAGTGGACCTGCGAGGGGTGCTTCCTGATCGTCAGCTCCAGTCAATTCGGATCCCGTGAAAACCCCCGATGCCCATCCGGGGAAGAGCCCTGCCCGTCGTTGGCCCGGCTGTGAGCTCAACCGATCGCGCTGAGCCCGCCCGGGAAGCCCTAGACCGGGTGCTTGACGCGGTCCTTTACGCCCCGGTGGGGCTGCTGCTCTCGGTGGACGCGCCCCCTTCAGAGTTGGCCTCCCGAGGTCGCCGCCATGTCGAGGCGGCCCGGCTGCTCGGTCGCATGGCCTTGGGCCACTCCTCGGCCCAGCCGGCGTCCAGCGACGACTCTGCTGATCCGAAGCCAGGTTGAGCGATGGCAAAGCAGGGCGCAGCCCGACCAGTCGACCGGGGAGAAATCGGCACCGTCGCTGATTTGGCCCGCGAGGCCCGTCGAGAGGCCCTGAACTACCGGGGAGGAGAGCGCTGGATGGCCACCGATGCTGCTCCCGAACCACTGGAGGACTACCTCACCCAGCTGTTGGCTGACCCAGCGACCTTCTTGGTGGCCGGTATCTGGGAGGGAGAAGTGGTGGGCTACGGATGGGCTCGCCGGCTCGACCGCCTTGATGGATCGCCTATTGCCCGGATCGAAGAACTGTTCGTCACCCCCGATGCTCGGTCAGTCGGCGTGGGGGAGTCGCTCTTCAATGCTCTGAAGCAGTGGGCCCGGGAACAACAGCTGGTGGCGATTGACGCCTTCGTGCTGCCGGGTCACCGCGAGGCCAAGAATTTCTTCGAGACATTCAAGATGACGGCCCACGCGTTGATCGTGCATACCCGCCTCGAACCAGACCAAGAGGCATGATCGACGGCCCGGAGCTGTGCGTGGGTGCCGTAGCGGTGCGCGACGACGCCATTTTGCTCATCCGTCGAGGCACTCCGCCGGGTCAAGGGCTCTGGTCGGTGCCCGGGGGCCGGGTCCAGCGAGGTGAGACCCTGGCCGAAGCGGCCCGCCGAGAGATGTGGGAAGAAACCGGGCTGGAAGGGGAGGTGGGCGAGGCCGTGGGCTGGATCGAGCTCATCGGCCGCCGCCGTCACTACGTGGTGGTGGACTTCTGGGTCACGGTGGCATCCGATGCGGCGCCAACGGCTGGCACCGATGCCTCTGACGCCGCATGGGTCGCCCTCGAAGAGCTAGAGGAATGGGACTTGGTGGACGGCCTGCTCCAGTTCTTGGCCGATCACCGGGTGATTCCTAGTTCGCCGCCCGAGTAGCGGTCGAGGCACCTGCGCTCCGACGGCCGCGCCTTGGAGGCGGGGTGGGCTCCACGCCGAACAGGGCGGCAATGTGGGGTACCCGCTCAGACAGTTTCGTGACTTCGGCAAGGAGTTCCTTGTCGGGGTTCTCGGGAATTCCCTGGGGTTGCACGGTCCGGCGCACCGGCGAGAATGCCACTGCGCCAAGCACGGTGGTCCAGCGCTTCGACGGGGTATCGCTGGTCAGCGCCGCGCTGGCGGCCTCGGTCAGCCGGGTCACCATGTCCTGGGGGAGGGGCACTCCGGCCTTTGGGGGCCGGGCGCTGAGCCGCAGCGCCCGGACCATTCGACCATCGGCCAGCGTCGACGCCACCTCAGCCAGCCACTCGGCGTGTTCCCGGTCGACGCGTTGGGTGAGCTTGGTGCGCAGTTCTTCGGCCAGTGCTTTGGCATCATCGTCGGACGCCCCGGATTCCGCAGCCACGACCACTGATCGGAGATCGCGCAGGTCGATCTCATCGATATCGGCTAGGGCCGCATCAACCCGGTCCCGCCATTCCGCAGCCCGCACTCGGGGAAGTAGCTTGCCGGCAACGGTCAAGAAGTCGTCGGCAGGCTCCGGCTGGGTTGGCTCTGCTGGGGTCGCTTCTGGCTTGGCAGCCTCTTGGGCGGTTTCAGCGGCAGGTTCGGCTTCGACGGCCTTTTGGGCGGTTTCAGCGGCAGGTTCGGTCTCAGGGGCCTCTTCATCAGCTTGGCCAGATTCCTCGGCTTGGGCAGCCTTTTCTGCGGCCTCCTTCTCGGCTGCTTCCCTCTTGGCCTTGGCGGCGTCGCGGGCCTTCTTCCGATGGTCGCGCAGTGCTTGTTCCACTGAGGTGGTGCCGTCGCGCATCATCTTCTCAGCCACCGGCTTCTGGTCCTCGGGCAAGCCCTCTATCAATGCCTGGCGGTGAGTTCGGCTCGGGCGCAGTCGTTTCGCCTTGGGGCGATCGTCTTCCCGGCGGGATTCCTGGCGATCACGGTCTCTTCGGTCGCCTCGGTTTCGACGGTCTTGTCTGTCTCTTCGGTCGCCTCGGTCCCGGTTCTTGCGGTTGGACACCAATTGGGTTGTGACCAGAGGCTGATCCCGACCAGATCCCAGAACCTCCAGCGTCTCCGGCATGGATCGCTTCTTCTTGGGCTCGAACGCCTCGATGATCTCGATGCCGTCCATGTGGAACTCTGCCTCGACGGTGAGCTCGTCACCCACGCTGGCAGCGAACGTGATCAGATCTCCGGCTAGTTCGCCCTTGGGCTCGCGTGCCCCCGCAGCCCTCCAAGTCCATGAGCCATCGGGCCGCTGGCTGGTCAACTCTATTTCTATCCTCCGAGACACCGGCGGTCACGCTACCGCATCTGCACTCGCGTGCAGAACTGCTGTTGATGATCGTGGCGGAACCTCAGCATGGTCTCAGCACGGCGGCCGCGGGGACGTTGAAGCCCCCAAGGTCAAGGACGACCATGCCGGTGGCTGGAGTGAGACCAGTGAACACCCGAGGATTCCAGGGGACGCGAGCTCGCACCTGAAGAACGGACTCTCCTCCGGCCTGGCGGACGCAACCGGAGAGGATGGTGCCGTCAAGGCGAGTGGCGTTGACATCGCCGGAATCGCACCCCAGAGAGCTACAGCCTTCGATGAACGCGGCTGCGGCCCGCTCGGCCCTGGCCGCAGCCAGATTTCGGCCAGTGATCAAGTCGGCATGGTCGGCCAGCGATCCGGCGGCCACCGCCACAGCCAGACCCAGCGACAACAGCACGACCGGGGTGTGCATCGCTCTACCGCACCGATTCCACGCTGGCGACCAGAACCCGGGTGGTGGTGAGCAAACTGCCCAGCGAGACCGGGCAGCTGACCACCGCAGCCACGGAAGGGGGCACGCCGGGATTCCAGGGAGGAGTTGGCTGGGAAACCAAGCTGACGTTGAACGCGGCATCGGTTTGATCGCAGACCCCGGCGGTGGCGGCCAGCCCGGATTGCTCCACAGTGTCGGCCACCTCTTCCCACCGAGTCCGGGTCGATGGCTCGATGCCCACAGCGGGGGAGTGGGCCAGCGTGTCGGCTGCATGCGCGGCCGCGGTTTCGGCAAAGGTCGACGTTCGATGCCGGGCCGTTCCCAGCGTCCCAGCGGCGTCGAGCAGGATGACGCCGAGCACCAGCGCGGGCAGGATCAGCAGGAACGAGATGGCATCGCTCATGGGTCTGCCCTCAACACGATCCAGGGACGCTGAGGGTAGCGGCGCGAACTGCTGAGCGGCAGGCAGTTGCAGTGGTGTGCAGTGAAGACACCCTGGTGTCCAGCGGCGCGGCGGTGACCGCGGCGATCAGGTTGCAGGCGTCGGCGAACACCTCAACCGCCACCGGCTGTACCGCGAGGTGGTTCACTTGGCTCCAGGCCGCTCGGGTGGCAGCGGTGAACGCCTCGGGTGGGGGAGTGGCTTGGCACTGCCATCCTGCGGCGGTCGCAGCCTGGGCCGCAGCGCTGGCCGCCGACTGGGCGGCGGCATCGGCCGACAGCCGGGTGATGTGGCTCACGTACAAACCGGTAATGGTGGCCAGCAGCAGCATCAGCAGCACCGAGGTGCGCATGACGACCAGGGAGGAGGTCATGGGTGGCTATGAGCAAGTGTCATCATTGGTATCCCACGTTCCACCTACTGCTTCGCACAGCCTCTGGCTCGTGATCCGAGTGTTGTCGATGTTGTCCCCGGTTTCTGGGGCATTTGTACTGAGTTGGGCGTAGACGATGAAGGCCACGATGGCAGCGGCGGCGATGCCGACCACGATAAGGATCATTTGGACGATGGCTGACTGCATTTGGTTTCTCCAGGGGTTAGCGGACCACGGCGAGCTTCAGAGCACGAAGATCACGGCGGCCATGACGACGAGACCAGCGATAGCGGCCACCAGGGTGACCGTGGTTCCGATGGCCCGGCTGAGCTGGTCGATCGCCAGGCGCCGCTCGGACTCCAGAGTCCGAACCGATCGGGACAAGGACTTGTCCAGCAAATCCGAAGAAGCCGCTCCAGCCCGCTCAGCGGCCACCACTGAGGCCAGCAGCGGCTCGGCAGGGGAGTCAGCGATAGCCGATGCGACCGCGGGCAGCGGATCGCGCCCCGCCTCCAAGGCGGTGCCGATGGCTCCTTGGGCCACGGCAAAAGCCCGGCCCGACACCGTGAGCGCGGCGTTGACCGCGGCGGCGTTGATGGGCTGGCCCGCCGAGGTCAACAGCCGCAGCTTGCGCATCCACTCAAGCATCTTGAGATCCCGCTCCCGGCGGTAGGCCGCGGCAGCAAGTGCCCGGATGGCTCCAGGAACCAACCGTGGCAGCCAGGTACCGGCCACCACCGCCAATGCCAACCCTCTATCCCAACCGGCCACCGATAGACCGGCCAGCCAACCAGCCCCCACACCAGCCGCAGACACAGTCCAGCCAGTCATCGAGATGTGGTTGGGGGGCCAGCCCATGGCCGCGGCTTGCACCGCGGTCTGGTGAGTGGCTTTCGGCGGGGCCAGCAACAGCACGGCCACAGCGGCTGCTCCCGACAAACCCGCGGCCCAGATCATCGGCTGGCCCTCCAGGCCGGCGCCAGCACCCGGGCGCAGAGCGCGGCGGTCAGCACAGCCAATAGCAGTAGGAACTGCTGGCCCACTGGGGAGGTCAGCCATCCGCCTACGTCTTTGGCGGCAAACCCGGTGATGGCCAGCATGCCCACGGCCATCACGACGGTGGCAGCGATCTGGGGCATAAGGGCGGCCACATAGCGGTGGAAGTGGCGCGCGGTTTCGACTGCTTCTGTGGCCTCGTCGGCCAATACCCCGGCCAAACCCACCCATTGGGAGCCGCCCCGGAAGGCTTCAGCCAGCACAGTGGCCAGCATCTCAGCAATAGGACGTTGGACGGTGGTGGCAAAGCGGTTGGCGGCCTCCACCAGGCCGCCGGTCTCGCACTCGGCTGCCATCTGTTGAGCGGCTGTCCCCACCCGACCGGGAATTAGCGGTGCTGCCTGGCGGATGGCCTCTACCACGGTGGGGGCCACCAGCGCCTGATTGGCCAAGCTGTTGGTGAGTTGGGCCAGCTCATCGGACTCTCGCAGGCTGCGGCGCGACCGGAACTGCACGGCCACCGACCAAACGCACACCCCGACAAGCACCAGGCCGGCTGCTCCGGTTACCGCCCCGAACAGCACCACGCCCGCCGCAAAGCCAAGGGTCATCACCAACACGGCCACCACCGGCCCGACCCGAACGGAGCGTCGCTGGGCCAAGATCACACTGCCCATCAGCAGCGACGCTGGGCTTCCCGCTGCCGTCGGCCACCAGACGATGGCCATGAGCGCGGCTCCGCCAGCCAGAACGACGATGGCCGGGCCGGTCATTGGGCCCCTGCCGGGAAAGCTCCCGCGGGCAGGTGCGACTCCGTCTGATATCTGGGGCTCGCGGCAGGCCGATTGCCGGCCGATTCCAGATTGATGCCAACCGATTGGTAGAGCCGCTCGACTTGGCCATGGGGCCGGCCTACCGGAACAGCCCACCGCTGGCCGGGGCGGAGGGTCCACAGGCAGCGGGTGTCGACGGTGTCCTCGCGGTCGTCGTAGCTGACGATCTGAGAGACATCGGAGATCACCCGTTCACCCAGCTCATTGCGACCCATCCAAACCAGCAGGTGAACCGCGATGGCGATCTGCTGGCGGGCGAACCGGGGGTCGGCGCCCTCGCTGCACGCGTAGGACAGCAGTTTGGCCAGCACTCCGGGGCCGGGCTGGCTGTGCAGGGTGACGAGGCAGCCGTTAAGCCCGCTGCTCATGGCGTCGAGCAGGGCAAGAGTGCCCTCGCCTCTGGTCTCGCCGATCACCAGCTTGGAAGAGTTGGCCCGCTTGGCGTCGCGGATGTGGTCGCTCATGGCCAGCTTTCCCACGCCATCGTTGTTGGCATCCCGAGTGAGACGCTCATAGCTGTTGGCGTGGATGCCGTATTGGGCCAGCCTGAGCTCGGGGGTGTCCTCGATCGTGTCGATCCTCTCGGAACCGTCGACGGTGGCCAAAAGAGCCTGGCACAGCGTGGTCTTGCCCCCGCCCATGGCGGCCGCGATCACTGTGTTGGCCCTGGACACTCCGGACACCGCTCCGATCAAGATCTTCTGAAGCGCCGGTGCCGCGACATTCAGATCGCTCAAGGCGGCCTTCCCGGCCATATTCGATCGCAGCACCATGGTGGGGGGATGGCACATGAACGCCTCGGCGTGGAGCCGCCACCGGTCGCCCAGCCGGATATCCAGGCGGCTGTCCAGCACGTCGAAGCGCTGAGGCTGTCCGCCGGAGAAGCTGGCCAGGTGACGGGCCGTCTCGATCAACTCATCGTTGGACGAGAATGGCGAATTCCGACGTTCCCGCTGACCCTCGGCGCGGTGGACGATCATGTATTCGCCGCCTCTAATCTGAAACTCTTCGACTCCGGTCTCCTCCAGCAGATCAGCTAGTCGGGTTTGAGCCGCCTGAGAGGCCGACCACAGATGGGTTTCGCGGTCCAGCGGGTCAAGCCGCCGGGGCGCAACCGCAGCCCACGCCAATCGGCGACCGAACCGGTGCAGTCGCCGTTGGTCGCGGCGGGTGGGTTCGGGGGAGATCCACAGGCTCACGACTCGTTGCCGGCGATACCTGTCGAGGTCGGGCTGGTCGTCGGAGACCACCACTGACACGATGGGCGTGGCACGGCGCGATCCGGTGTCCAGCCGAAGCAGAGAACGCACATCGGTGCTGTCGGCGGTGGTGATCCAGAGCACCGCAGCAGCCGAGGCGACCGCCGACTCAAGGCGGAGTTCAGGTTCGTCGTTCCGCATGCACAACACCGTGGGGTGGCCGGCTGACGATGCCTGGTCGACCTCAACGGGAGAAGTAGCAAGAACGACGCCAGGGGCAGCGGCGGCCAGGCCTTCGAGCACTCCGTCCATCACCCGCTCTACTGCCTCAGCGCGAAGCCACCGGTCTCCTACGGCCAAGAGCATCAGCGAACGTCCTCCCGTTCACAGTGGGGCCAACTCCCGGGAGGTGACTCCCAGATCCACCACTGCTTGTCGGACAAGACCGCGGCCAGTTCGGGGTCAGCCTCCACCGTCACGCGAGCGGCCGCGCCGTCATCGGCAATCCCCACCAGCGTCACCAGGGCCGCAGCACAACCGCCAGGGGAGGGGGAGAACACCGCGCGGCTTCCAGGGGTTGGACCGGGATCAGGCCACAAATCGGCACTCACTGTGAACCGCATCAGAGCTGTGGTTCGGGTGTCGTCTCTGTCTCGATAAGGACGCAACATCTTGGCCGAGACCAGGGTCCCCTCGGGCACGTCTACAGCCGCCACAGTGTCCGCCAACTCTGAGGGGTGGAGAAAAAGCACTGCCATGTCAGCGGGCATGCTGACCGTGGCGTGATTCCCGGGGGGATGCCCCGCGGGCCACCGCTCCCCGGCGATGACCACTGGCGCCTCCGCGACGGCATCGTCGCCGCGGGACAAGGCGATGATGGCCACGGCAGTGGCGGCGAGGACAATGACGGCGGCGAGCAGGCGCCACCTGAAACTCACCGGCCAGGAGGTCGGCGACCACTGCTTGCCGCGGAGGTCGGCTACCACAGGCTCGCCTGTTCGCCCAGGTACCCGGCCGGCTCACGGAACCAGGACAGATCAGATGCCAGAGTCGCAGTGTGCTGGTCGCCTTGCTCAGAGGAGTATCGGACCTGGATCCACCATCGCCAGAAACCACGGCGGGAGATTTCCCATCGGCATCTCCCATGGCTGTCTTCCCACTCGGAAGAGAGTAAGAGCACCTTGCTGGCGGGCATGGTCCACGGGGGGAGATCGGCCGGCGAGCACCAGACGATTGAGGGGTCGTTGCGGGGAAAGGCCGCTTGGAACCACTCTTGGCGCTCCGGGCCGAGCCGGTCCCACAGGTCCGCTGCCTGGCGGGCCTCATCCGCAGCAGCGACATTTCCCGGCGATCGGAGCTTGGCCAGGTCGGAGGCTTCGTAGGGGAGGAGCTCTCGGAGCTTCACTCCGACGGCATTGGCTGTCCAAAGACACCCGTCAACCGGGGCGTCCCACACATCGAGCGTGGTTTGCGGCTGCTGGGATATCCAATGGCGAGCCGGGTTGCCGGCGGTGGACGCCGCAGTCAGAAAGATCTGTCCGCCGGGAACCTCGGGATGCTGATGGCCGGTGAAGCCAGGGGGATAGGGAACGATCGATTCCCATCGCAGCCGGCTCAGCAATGCCTGGCGGGTGGCCTCGTCCCACACCGAGGTACACACTTTGGGCTCGGGGACCGGGTTGCTCTCCCACGGGCAGTTGCCGGCAATGCCGTCGGTCAGGCACGGAGGCAGGCAGCCGCCATCGGCGCAGGGATCCGATTTTTCATCTTCTCTGTCGCCGGGCTCGAAGAAGGGCTCTGGGGAAGAACCGGTATCGGACGGCTCTATAGCGGGGGTCGAGCCCTCTTCGGAGCACTCGGCGCCGGAGACGACGTACGTCCCGTCGGGACACGCCAGCAAGCAGATGCCGAATGCGCCGGGCACCAGCCCAGCCGGGCATTCGTGTTCGTGTTCAACTGCCTCCCTTCGCTGTCCCGACCATCGGTGGTTGATGTCCTGATGGCCGTTCCACTGCGTCCACGTGCCGGGCCCAGCGGGCTGTGGGGTGCTGCCGTGAGGTCCGTGGCCGCAGTTGCTCGAGTTCTGACACGAGCTGGTCGCGGCAGTGGAGGTCACATGAATCCCGCACGTCTCGATGATCTCGACAGAGCAGCCCGGGGACACGCTGGAGGTGTAGTGAGTCCAATAGTTGACATGTGTCCATGTCTCCGTGCAGCTCTCCACGCCAGAAGGACAGCTCCCGGTTCCGCTCACTGCGACCAACTCGGTTTGCTTGTGGGCGTAGGCAGGCTGGGTTGTGGGGGTTCCCAGCGCGAGCCCCACTGCGAGGAGGCTGACAACCACTGCGGTTCTGGTCCCCCTGGTTATGGCCAACGACGTCATGGGATCGCCTCGAAGGCGCGGTACTGGCAGCCGATCGCCAGATCGTTGGGCGGGCGGCTTTCCCGTCCGGTCTGCCGGGCCCACACATATCCCAGAAATGCGTGGTAGCAGTCATGAGGGCTGTCGGGGAGGCCGATCTCGACACGCTCCGCGGCGTGGGCCTGCACAACATCAATGGCGGGACCCCAGCAGGAGGGGAGCGGATGACCGGACTGCGTAGGGGTAGCCGGGTACTGCGGGGCGGGGTTGTCGGCCACGATCTCGGCACACCGTTGGTCCAGCCATCCAGGAGGGCGGGGTGCAGTTGGGTCGTAGCCGACCGACGGGCAGACCGACAACGGACGGGGTCGGGCATCTCCATGTAGAGAATGAGCTGTGACTGCGTCGGCCACGCAGCTCATGCCCGCCTTGGTCCACCAGTAACGGGCGAAGAGATCTGAGAGTCTCACCAGCCCGCCCAAGCAGGAGTACACGCCCCAAGCGGTAATTGCACCGTACACCGCAGCGGGGGCTTCGAGAGCTTGGTCAGCATGGCGGCGGGCACACTGCTGCACCCAGGAGCGTGTACCGGGGGTGTCCACGATGGCCCCGTCGCGGTGCTCCGGCAGCTCCCTCAGCGACGGGTGGGAGGCCGGCACCGCCAGCACGACCACGCGCCGTTGGCGATCCCACGTGTACACATCGTCGCCAAATTGATGAAACGGACTGTTTTGGGCCGCTTCGAGCAACTCCGTCTGGGGTGCCAAGGCACGGGGAACGACGCTGGGAACGACGCTGGCAATCGGGGTCGCCGTTGCCGCGGCGTTTGAATGGGCAGGGGCATTCGGACGTCCCTGCGGAGTCTCGGTCGGAACCACCACAGCCGCCAATGGGGTGGCCGCCGGGGTCGCAACGGCAGATGGAGGCGAACTGGCTGGCTCATGATCAGGGGCAAGCAGAATGACGTTCGCCTCGCTCACAAACCCGGTGGGAGTCGCCAGCTCGCCAGTTGTCGACCCTTTGTCAGCCGTGCCGCAGCCCGCGGTCAGCAGTGCGAGCAGAGTGGTGAGAACTTTGGCTTGCCAGGCCACGCCCATTCGGCCCTCCGTTCGACGCTTCTCGATGGGGGCCTGCGAGGCCGATAATCCTGGCACGAGCCAGTGAAGGCGACTCTAGTCTGCCAACCTTCATATGTCTATAGTCAATTTCAATAAGTCTCTATCCCGCAATCTGTCCCAAAACGTTGAGAATACATGTTATGTAAAGTTGCGAATGAGTTGTCGCCCGTTCGAGTGGGGCTACAATTAGACCTTCAAGCCCTTGGCCTGATCCCGCTTGGCACAGGGCTCAATCACAAACGGATGAACATTCCCACCGATTACGACAGTCCTAGCTGTGCGCGAGCCCGCGCCCTCGAACCGGAGATGGCTGGCAACTACCTCGCGCATACGGTGATCGGCGATCCTCTGGCTGACGAGGCCGTCGAAGCCCTCTCCTCAATGAAACGGTCGGAATCGAGCCAGATCATCGCGGCCTTCATGAACGCCCCCACCCAAGACACGGATAGGTCAAAGGCGCCACCGGAGGTTCACGCTCTCTTCGATGAGGCTATGGCCCCGCCAGAATGGCTTGATCTGCCGGCGCTGGAATCCGGCGTCCGCATGTTCCATCGGAATAGAAAGATGGTTCTGGGAGGGATGCTCGCCGGTGTGCTCGTGGAGGGCTTTTCGACCAACATAAGCAAGTCGTTCTTCATCACCGGCCGCATACGCGATCAAGGCGTTCGACGCCTTCAGCAGAACAACCGCCATATGGTGGAGATCTTCTTTCCCGGCGGGATGGAGCCCTACGGGGACGGCTGGAGGCTCTCAACCAGGATCCGCCTTATCCATGCTCAGGTGCGGCGGCTGCTCAACAGCTCTGAGGATTGGGATGCCGAGGCGTGGGGAACTCCCCTCAGCGCAGCCCATGTGGGTTATGCGATCACCGCGTTCTCCGCTCGGCTTCTCAAGCACATGAGGAGCCTGGGGGCGACGTACACCGATCAGGAAGCCGAGAGCTTCATGACGACGTGGCGCTACTCGGGGCTTCTCATGGGAATTCCGGAGTCGATTCTCTTCCATGACGAGGCCGAGGCGCTGAAGCTGTTCGAGATCGGCACCATGTGCGAGCCGGCGCCCAACACCACATCTGCCGTCCTCGCGAATTCGCTGGTCAACTCGGCGCCCCTCGTGGTCGGCATCAACGATCCCGAAGAGCGGCGAAAGCTGGCACAGTACGTCTACAAGGTGTCGCGGTCTCTCATCGGGAACTCGCTCGCCGATCAATTGAACTATCCCAAGAAGTCCACCTTCGGAGTGCTTAACTGGTTCCGAATCCAGGCCAGGTACGACCGCATCACGTCGAAGTACTTCCCGAAGATCGCCGGCAAGAGCAACTACGCCAACTTCACGACGCTCTTGTCGGGATCGCGATACGACGATGAGGGCATCACCTACGACATGCCCGACCACGTCTATGCCGAGGAGTCCAGCAAATGGTGAGCACAGCGGGGGGGGGGGGCCACTACACGCAGATGCCGTCTTTGTATGTAGACGGCTACAACAAGGCGAAGGCAGTGGATCCAGTTTTGGCCGACGCCTACATAAGGAACACGCTTGTCGGCGACCCTGCGGCCGATGCCGCCATGGCCTCGCTGGCCGACTTCACGCAGGCTGAGTCACATCGTCTGATTGAGGCGGGGATGAACGGTGACGAGGAGACGCTGCGGAAGGCGCCGGACGCGCTGCGAGCATTCTTCCGCGAGATCGACCGTCCGCCGCCGTTCGAGTACGACCCGGAGAAGGCCGCGGTGGGAGCACGCGCGTTCTACAAGTACTCAGATCTTTTCTTTGTCGGGCTTGTGCTGGACTCATTGGTCACCGGGCTCAGCGAGGATCTGGCCAAGGCGTTCTACATCACGGGGCGCACCGCGGGGAATCTCCGCCGGGTCAAGCAGAACACCAGGCAGCTCGTGGAGATCACTCTGCCCGGCGGAATGGACCGCCAGGGCGATGGGTGGAAGCTGACGGTTCGCATTCGGATGATCCACGCACAGGTCCGGCAGATGCTGCTCGACTCGGATGAATGGGACGTTCCCCGCGAGGGCCTGCCGCTTCATATGGCGCACATGGCGCTAGCCTCCACTGGGTTCTCCGCCATCCTGCTCGACTCGGCCCGCAAGCTGGGGGTTCCGCTGACCGAGGAGGAGAGCGAGGGTTTCATGCACATCTGGCACTATGTGACCTGGCTGCTGGGTGTTCCTGAAGAGCTGCTGTACCGCACGGAGAAAGAGGCCTTGGAGGTGCGGAAGATCGCCCGCCTGTGCGAGCGGCCCCCCGGCGAGATGGCCGCCGAAGTCGCCCACGGGTACATCGGAACGGTTCCCGAACTGCTCGGTGTTACCAAGCCAGCCAAGCAGAAGCGGCTGTTCAATGCCCTGTACCGGACGTCGAGAGCCCTGATGGGGAACGAGTTGGCCGACACGCTCGATTTCCCGAAGCAGTCGACGGTCGGCGCACTGGCATTCGTCCGGGCGCAGCGAAAAGCCAAGATTCTCTATTCCAAGATCATGCCGGGAGCGCGATCCCACGACTTCAACAACTTCGCCGGGATGCTGCAACGATCGGTGTACGACGACACCGGGATCAGCTACCGCATGCCCGACGCCATCAAGGACACAGCCTCAACCCCCTGGTGAGCCTCTCCGGTTGCGATTCAGCCGGGATCTCGGAATTGTCTCAGCCTGGTTGGAGAACTACTCGGCGGTGGTGCCGCGACCACAGGATCAGCAGCGGCGGGAGCACGGTGAACGTGGAGATGAGCGTCAGCACGATCGTTGCCGAGGTAAGCCCCCCCAATTCCTGAATCGGGCGGAGCGGGGAGAAGAGCAGGGCGAGAAGCCCCAGGGCGGTGGTCAGGGCGCTGGCGATGAGCGCTCCGCCTGTGGTCGTCATCGCCAGCCTCAGGGCCTTGGCGGGGTCTTGGGTTTCTTGCTCGGCCTCGATGAACCGGTGGGTGAGATGGATGGTGTAGTCAACGCCAATGCCGATTGTCAGGGCCACCACCAGGGCTGTCGCCAGGTTGTACGAGACCCCGAAGATCCACATGGCGGCCAACAGCCAGGTCACGACCAGCGCGATGGGAAGGATGCTGATCACCCCGAGGACCGGACGGCGTTCGCTGAAACCGAAGTAGAGCAGCAGAATCACCATGGCCGCGGCAATCGTGAGCGGAATGGTGATGGTTTGGCTGCGTCCCAGCTCCGAGTTGATGAGGGCTTGAAGGGTCTCGCCGCCGGTGGCGGTGGTGTGCTTGGGGTCGCCGCCCCACAGCTCGTCGAGTTCGTCGAGGAGCTGCGGGAGGAGGGTGCCGCTGTCCGCCGCCACCGGTATTTGGATAATGGTGCGATCGAGGCCGTCAGCGCGCCAGTCCACAACCGTCGCGAAGCCCGCCGGGTCGACGCTCTCCAGGAGCGTCCAAGCGTCGCGGGCCTTCTGGTCGGTTAGCGAGGCGCGGGAATCCAGTCCGGCAAAAGCGGCTTCGACGGCCGGGTGGTGCTTGTCCCCCGGCTGCCCGCTCTGCGTGGCCCAGTCGCTGAGCAGCGCCACCGCCGAGACGATGGGAGGCCCGACGATTCCCTCCGGGCGTGTCTCGGCGCTGAGGGCTTCGGAGTAATCGAGCAAGTGGCCCGTGGAGGCGGCGGTGTCGAGGTCGGCCTCGACCAGGATCGTGACGGTGGAAGCGCTCGCGCCGAAGTTGTCTTCGATGAATGTGATGTTCTCGAGCGCGTCGGAGCCGCGCGGCAGGAAATCAGTCGGGGTGGTCGTCGTGTTCAAATTGGTCGCCGCGACAACGGCCAGAACCGTTACCACAACGGCACCGCCCAAAACCGGCAGCGGACGGCGGGCCATAACCGACGCGGCGCGGGAGAGGATCGCTCCGGTTCCGGGAACGGTATCGGCGACCGGCTTGGTGGCCAGTTCCCGGCTCTTGGCTGCACGCCGGCGGTCCAACAGCAGCCGAACAGCGGGCACGAAGCTGGTCATCACGATCCAGCCCGCGACAACGCCGATGGCGGCAAGCACGCCGAATTCAGCGATGGGCCTGAACCTGCTTGTGAGGTTCATGAGGAGGCTGACCGCGGTGGTGACCGCGGCGAGCATCACCGGCACCCCCGACACTCTGACCGCGTGGCCGATGGACCGGCCAGGAGCGCCCTCATCTGGTTCGACACCCTCTTTCGCGAGGGCCTCTCGGTAGCGGCTGGTGACCTGGAGCGCGTAGTCCACGCTCAAGCTGATGAGAAGAACCAGCACGATCGGGATGAAGATGTTGTCGGGGTCGAGGAGGCCGGCGCCGCCAGGCGATAACCACGCTTGGGCCCCGAGAGTCCAGGCCAGGATGATGCCGAGGCCGATCATCGTGATATGGACATCCGACTGTGTGCGGTAGAAGACAGTGAGCAAGAGGGCGATCACCAGCAGGGCGATAGCCGTGAGCAGGGGCAGGCTGATCCGATTGACATCGTTGATCTCCTCCTCGTTCTGCGCCTGGCTGACGGCTGCTATCTCCAGGGAGGCCAGGTTCGCAGTGTCCCCGATGTCATAGAGCCGAAGCTGTGCATCCCGGAGGCCGACGTCGTCGCCGGTGTCTTTGAGGGCGATCAAGGACAAGCCGGCGATCGGCACTCCGGCAGCGTCCCGGGGAACGATGCGGGTGAACAAGTCGTGTTCGGCGGCCAGGGCCGGCAGACCGGCCATCAGGCCGACAGCGGCCTCTATATCGGCGTCCGTGGCTTCGGCCGGGTCGGTTCCCTGGGCCAGCAGCACCAACTCGAGGATTTGGACGTAGCCGGCAATGGGCTGATCGGCCAGGAAGGGCGCAACCTCGGGATCACTGAACATCCTGGCCTGAAGTTCTCTCATGTCCTGGAAGGACTTTGCGTCGAGGACGTCTCCCTTGGCGAGAAGCTGGACATTCTTGATGCCGGCTGAACCCGGGAAGCTCTCTTGGACCGCGTCCAGCGCTTCGGCTAGCTCACTGCCTTCGGGAAGAAAGGCGCCAAGGGGATCGGGCACCTCGGAGGTCTCTTGGACAAGGAAGCCAGCGAGCAACACGATGGTTGCAACAAAGATGCCGGCAAGCACCAGTTTCGGCGATTTCTGGATCCTTCGGGCCTGCCACTCGAACATGCTCGAACTCTAGAGGAAGCGCGGTAGGCGGCAGTTACAACGCGGCCCGCCCGGCGCTGAGTCCGCCGTCTACGTAGATGACCTGGCCGGTGACATAGCGGGCGTCGTCGGAGGCCAAAAATCCCACCACATCGGCGATGTCTTCGGGGTAGCCGTTTCGGCCCAGGGGTACGGCTCGCGCCCGCCTTCTTCCCATTTCACCCTCATAGTTGACCTGGGTGCCCTCGGTTTGAATCATTCCCGGCCCAACTGCATTGGCCCGTATGCCCAGAGGGGCCAACTCAAGGGCAGATTGCTTGGTGAAGCTCTCCACCGCTGCTTTGGACGGCGGGTAGATGCCCACTCCCGGCGAGTTGGAATAGGCGGCGTTGGACGAGAGGTTGACAATGGCCGAACCCAGTCCCATCAGGGGGGCCAAAGCCTGGGTGCAATAGAAGACTCCCATCACGTTCACCTCCAGCACCCGGCGCACATCGTCGGGGGTCATAGCGTCCAAGCCGGCGAAAATCCAGATGCCGGCGTTGTTCACCAGCACATCAACCTGATCAAGGGAATCGGCCAGCGCGGCCACCGATTCCGGGTCGGACACATCGCACTGTCGCCATTGCCCGCCGAGTTCTTCCGCGGTGGCCGCGGCGGTCTTCGGATTCTGGTCCACCGCCACGATCTGGTGTCCATCGGCGACCAGGCGCTTGGAAATCGCCCGCCCGAGCCCCTGGCCGGCACCGGTTACTACTGCTGTTCCCATCGGGTCAGCATGACAGATCGGCGACTGCCGATTGATACGGTCCCGACGTGCAGCAACACAGCCACCCTTACCGCTGGGTGCTTCTCGGCGCGCTGTGGATGGTGTACTTCTCCTTCGGCTTGGCGGTGTTCTCCATGGCACCGCTGCTGGAGACCATCCGGGAGGATCTCGGTCTGAGCAAAGGGGCCATGGGTGCAGTGCTGAGTGCCTGGCCCTTGGTGTACTTGGTCGCTGCACTTCCGGCCGGGACATTGATCGATCGGCTCGGGCTGCGCCACTCACTGGCGATAGCCACCGTCCTTATCTCTGCTTCCTCGTTGCTGCGCCCGATCGCCGACAACTTCATCGGGCTGTTTGGCGCAGTGGCGATATTCGGAATTGGCGGGCCACTGGTTTCAGTGGGGGCGCCGAAGCTGGTCAGCGTTTGGTTTGCGGTCGACGAGCGCCCGTTGGCCATGGGGATAACCATGTCTGGACCGGGTATCGGCGGCGTAGTCGCTTTGGCCACTGCCAACAGCGTGCTCATGCCTGCTTTCGACCAGAGCTGGCGGTCCACGCTGATGGTGTACGCAGTTGTCACCGTGGCGGTGATCGCCGTCTGGCTGGTTGTTGCCACTGCTGCCGAGCGAATCGCCCCCGAGGCCGATCGCAACACCGATCCTGAGGGCGGATTCTCAGGCGCTTGGAACCTCATAAGAGAGCATCAAGCCGTTCAGATCATGCTGGTCGTCGCCTTGGGCATGTTCTTCTACAACCACGCCCTGAACGGATGGCTGCCGACTGTTATCGAGGATCGGGGCTTCTCGAGCTCAGTGGCCGGCTACTTGGCAGGGGCAGTCACCGCTTTGGGCATTGTGGGAGCGCTGCTGGGGCCGAGAATGGTTCCCGACAAGAGCCGAATCACGGCGATGGCCTTGGGATTCGCGCTGTTCGGCATGGCCACTCTGTTGCTCAACGTGGACACAAGACCGACGACGTTTGCCGGACTTGTGGTAATCGGACTCATCAAAGGGCTAGCCGTGCCTGTCGCCCTCTTGGTGATGATGCAGCTTCCCGGCGTCTCCCCCAGCAATATGGGGGCGGCCGGTGGTCTGTTCTTCACTGCTGGCGAAGCCGGCGGCGTGGCCGGCCCGGTCTTGTTCGGCGTCCTGTCTGACATCGGCGGGTCGAATGCGGGGCTGGTGTTGTTGACCGGGGTGACCTTTGCCACCGCGCTGCTCACTGTCCTGCTCCGGTCAGCGATGGCCCGAGCAGTAGGCCATCGCTGATTTGAGGTTACGCCCCCCGGCCCTGGATGAGCTCTTGCAAAGCATCCTCTTCGCTCACCAGCTTGGTCACCACCGCCTCGTCCACGTCGGCGACGATGATCTCACCCACCTCGTCGGAAACCGAGGCAAAGAAGCCGAGCTCCTTCATCCCCACGGCCTGGCGATAGTTGTCCTCGGTTGGCGTGAGGTATTGGATTGACACTGCGTTGTAGCGGCGGATGAGGTACAGGTGCATGAGCGCCATCAGCCGTTTGCGGCGCAAGGCAGGGCTGTGGGTGTTCTGGTCCCGCACGGAGAGGATGGCCCGGCCCCGCCGGTCGGTCAGCACCCCGAACACCACGTTGGCCAGATCGTTGTCGCCGCTGTACACCACCAACTCGAGGATCTCCGACCCGGCGGTATAGGGCCGCAACTTCACTTTCAGCTGGGCGTCGACGGTGTTGTGGGTGGCCCAGCGCTCTAGCCAGGCCTCGAGCTCGCGGGTGGGCACCTCGGTCTGCACCAGATGCTGGAACTGGGTTGAGCCTTTGCCCATGGCTCGGGTGGTGGCGGTGCGCCCCGAACTGGCCATAAGGGCGGCGTCCAAGCGGGGGCCGCCGACAAGGGTCTGCGGCGTCCTATACGGCGAGTCCACCAGGCGGAACTTCCGCTGGAGCCGGGCCAGCGCCAGCATCCCGTCCTGCTGGAGGGAGGCGGCGAACTCCTCCCCCGCCATCCCGTCCACTTGGTGGCCGCCATAGGTGATGAAGTTGAACACGAACCCCAGGCGTCCCAACTCGGCGGGGAACTGCCGCATCTCGTCCTCGCTCATGCCGGTGGTGTCCCAGTTGAACGAGGGCGACAGGTTGTAGGCCAGCATCTTCTCGGGATTCACCGCATGGATGGCCTCGGCGAACTCTCGGGCATCTTCCAGGTCGGCGGTCTTGGTCTCCATCCACAGCAAGTCGCAGAACGGGGCCACGGCCAAAGACTTGGCCACCGCGTAGGGGATCCCGCCCTGCACCTGGTAGTACCCCTCGGTGGTCCGGGCTACCTCGGGATCCCAGGCCACATCCAGGCCCATCTCCACAGCCCGCTCCCGGGCGGTGTCGGTGTCAACCGTGCGGGCGTAGCTCAGCCACTCCCCCGCGTCCATACCGAAGGCCTCCCCCTCCGCAGACCGCATCACCAGCTGGTCGGCCACCGCCTGGGCATAGGTGGCCAGCCCTGATGCCCGGTGCCACGCCTCGGCCAGCGCATCGGAGACCCGGTCTACCGCGTCGTCGGCCCGGGGGTCGGGCGAGGAATGGTAGGTGACCGCCGTCTTCTCGATGACCTGGTTGACCCCGGTCTGATCAAGCCATCCCATAGCCCGCTTGTAGCGGCTCTCGGGCACGGCATACAGCAGATGGCCGTTCACACCCTCAATGCCGACTTCGGCCAGCCGGCGCAGAACCGCCAAGTAGGCGTCCTTGTACGAGGGAACCGACAGCTGGGTTGCCCCCATGATGAACGGCTGGTCGCGCTCGTCGGTCCCGCCGTCCAACAGGTTTGCCGCCTCAGCGTCGGTGCGGGCCACGATGATGCCGGGCACCCCCATCACGTCGAGCTGGAATCGGGCTGTGTTCAACCGCTTGATCTGCTCATCGCACGGCACCAGCACCTTGCCGCCCTGGTGTCCGCACTTTTTGACCCCGGGCTTCTGGTCTTCGATGTGATAGCCGGGAACGCCGGCCTCCACGAAGCGGCGAATCAGATTGCGGACGTGGGCATCGCCGCCGTGACCGGTATCGGCATCGGCGATGATGCTGGGGGTGAAATCGACCTCCGGGTTGGCCGAGCGCTCGGATGCGGTCATCCGGGACCGGGCGAAGCGCTGATTGCGGTCTGCGGTCAACAGCGCCCGCACCAGTCCGGCAGCCTCGTCGGGCACCATGCCCAAGGGATAGCTGGCCAGATCAGGACCGGGATCCTCGTGCAGAGAGCCCTTGGCCGACGTAGCCCATCCTCCCAGGTAGATGCCCTCGATCCCTGCCCGCTTCATGGCAACAGCCTGGCCCGGCGAATACGGGCCGAACGTGGAGATGCACTGGCCCTGGTCGAAGAGCTGTCGCAGACGAGCATAGAAGTGGTCGGCGGCGACGCGAGCCACGGTGTAGTCCTGGCCAATCGCCCCGCGTTGCTCTACCACTTGGCGAGCTGAGTACAGCCGGGTTATCCCCTCGAAGCGGGGGGAGGCCATCCACGCCTGGGTGGATCGGACCTCGGCATCGAACGAACCGGCAACGTTGGCGGCCATGCTGATACCTCTTCGGTGACTAGAGGGATGTTATTGGCTGGCAGGCTAGCAACCGCGCTGTGCCTAACTGCACCATTATTCGCGGGAAATGTGCATTGGCCTGAGAACACGGCTCGGATCGCCCCTACCCTGGGAGCCTGTGACCGATCAAACATTCGGCAGACTTCAAGTAGCCCACTCCCTGGCCGACTTCGTCGGCAATCAGCTTGCTCCGGGCACCGATGTGGGTGTCGAGCATTTCTGGTCGTCCTTGGAGGAGGTTGTGGAGCGTTTTTCACCGAATGTGAAGGCCTGTTTGGACCTGCGCGATGACTTGCAGACTCGGATCGATGCCTGGCTTCGCGACCGAGAGCCGCAACCCGGAGAGGCGGCCGATTTTCTGCGCTCCATCGGGTATCTGGTCGAAGATCCCGAACCAGTGCAGGTAACCACCGAGGGGGTCGACTCTGAAATCGCATCGCTGGCCGGGCCGCAGCTTGTTGTGCCGGTGGACAATGCCCGCTATGCCCTCAACGCGGCAAACGCCCGCTGGGGCAGCTTGTACGACGCCTTCTACGGAACTGATGCCATCGACGAGTTGGGTGGTGCAGAGCGGGGCGGCCCATACAACCCAGTGCGGGGCCAGCGGGTGATTGACCGGGTTCGAGCCCTGCTGGACACCCATGTCCCGCTAGCCGCCGGATCGCACGCCGACGCGGTGGCCTACGCGGTGTCTGACCGCGGACTGCGGGTTGACTTGTCCAGTGGCGCATCAACTGAGCTGTCCAATCCCGAGCAGTTCGCCGGATATACCGGCCTGGCCCCGGCTCCCGACACGGTGCTGCTGCGCAAGCGGGGCCTCCACATCGAGCTGATAATCGACCGAGATCACGCCATCGGTCGAGACGACCCCGCGGGGGTAGCCGATGTGATGATGGAATCAGCCCTGACCACCATCATGGACTTGGAGGACTCAGTAGCCGCGGTGGACGCAGAGGACAAGACCGTGGCCTATGCCAACTGGCTGGGGCTGATGCGGGGGAGTCTCACTGCCTCCTTCACCAAAGGCGGACAAGCCATTACCCGCAGTTTGAATCCCGACACTGAGGTGATCGATCCGGCGGGAAATCCGATGGCGGTGCGTCGACGCAGTGTCATGCTCATCCGCAGCGTGGGTCTGCATATGGAGACCGACATGGTTCGCTTGGACGGCCGTCCGATCCCCGAGACCATCATCGACGTGGCGGTGGCCGCCTGGTGCGCTCTCTACGATTTGAATGGAGCAGGGCCCCATCGCAACAGCCATGCCGGGTCGGTTTACATCGTGATGCCGAAGCTGCATGGTCCCCGGGAAACGGCACTGGTCCGCGACTTGTTCACCGCCGTTGAGGGCATATTGGGCATTGACCCCAACACGCTGAAGATGGGGATCATGGACGAAGAGCGCCGCACATCGCTCAACTTGGCCGCCTGTATTGCCGAGGCCTCAGAGCGAGTGGTGTTCATCAACACCGGCTTCTTGGACCGCACCGGCGACGACATCCACACCAATATGGAGGCCGGCCCCATGATCCCCAAAGGGGAGATCAAGGCATCGGGGTGGCTCAACGCCTATGAGGAGGCCAACGTCGCCGTCGGGCTGGGTATGGGCCTGCCGGGGCATGCCCAGATCGGCAAGGGCATGTGGGCCCGCCCCGACGACATGGCCGCCATGCTGGACGAGAAGATCGGCCACCCCCAAGCGGGGGCGTCGACCGCGTGGGTCCCCTCCCCCACCGCGGCCGCCCTGCACGCCCTGCACTATCTGGACACCGACGTGACTGCCCGCCAGGCCGAGTTGGCGGCATCGCCGCCTGACCGAGACGAGGCCGTCCAGGCCATGTTGTGCCCCGCCGTGCTCCCCCCCGATCGCGAGCTGTCTCCCGTTGAGGTCCAGCGCGAGCTGAAGAACAATGCCCAGGGCATCTTGGGCTACGTGACCCGGTGGGTAGGCCAAGGAGTGGGCTGCTCCAAAGTGCCCGACATCAACGACATCGCCCTCATGGAAGACCGGGCCACACTGCGGATCTCCTCCCAGCACATCGCCAACTGGCTCCACCATGGCCTGTTGTCCGAAGACCAGGTGGTCGAGGCCATGCGCCGCATGGCCCGAGTAGTCGACCTCCAGAACGCCGACGATCCCGATTACGAGCCAATGAGCCGCAACTTCGCGGCCAGCATTCCATTCAGCGCTGCCCTTGCATTGGTTCTCGAGGGTCGTGAGCAGCCCAACGGCTACACCGAGGCGATCCTCACCGCCCACCGCCGCCGCCAGAAGGCCGCGGACTAGCCCTACAAGCCCCAAGGACTGAGGTCCACATCCAATTCCCGGAGGCGGTCGATGATCATGGGAGGATCCATGCTCAGGGCCGGCCAGTGGTAGTCATAGATGCGGATGTTCAGCACGAAGGCGATGTATTCGGCCACTTGATCGACGGTGAAGTAAATGCCCCGCCGCCCGATGGATGCCTCGTAGGCCGCCCCGTTCTCTCGATTGAGCACGAAGTTGGTGTGGTCGCACATGTGCTTCATGTCGGTGTTAACCCAGTCCCAAATCACCTCGGTACACAGGATCAGCGGCTCGGTGGGCTCGGCTGAGATCAGCTTGAAGTCCTTTGACACCAAGGTGATGGGCTCCAAGGTGTGGGCATCGTAGGTCCGCAGCTCCACTTCTTTGCCCCGGAAGTAGGGAGTCCACGACACTCCGATTCCCTCGTGGGCGCAGCCGATATAGCTGTGGAACTCCCCATCGATATACATCTCCACCTGGCTGGGAAAGGCCGAGAACGGCGGGGCCTTCAAGATGTCGCAGTTGGGCGAGGTCTCGTCGATCACAAACACGATCCCCAACTGGAGGAGCTTGAGCGCCTCCACCAAACGGCGCCGTTCGATCCCCGTCTCGGCATGCATGGCGGCCAGATTGGGGGCCCGCCTGTTCTCACCCCAGTAGTCGAACACGAACTTCCGCAGTTCCAGGGCGTCCTCGGTCCACTCGATCTCCGGCACATGTTGGGGCATTGGTCTCTTCCCTTTCTGTTGCGGCTCAGATCTTGGCCGCTGAGCCGCCGTCCACGTACAGCTGGCTGGCGTTGGTGAATCCCGAGGCCTCCGAGGCCGCGAACACGATGGTGCGGGCCACCTCGTCGGCTCGGCCCACTCGGCCCTGGGGAATCCGGCCCCCGAGCACTTTGTCGGCGAATTCCTGGGGACTCAGCCCCTGCGCGTCGGCCGCGTTGGCCACCATTTCCATCAACCGGTCAGTGGCTGTCGGCCCGGGGTGTACCGCCACCACCCGGACCCCGTCGGGGGCCACGAGCTGCCCCACTGAAGCGGTCACATGAGTCAGCGCGGTCACGATGCAAGCCAGCACATAGCCGGGGGACGCCTCCGTGCCAGCCACCCCTAGCACGTTCACGATTGACCCCGAGCCCTGATCTTGCATGGCCGGCAACACCGCTCGCATAGCCCGCACGTACCCCATGAGCTTCAGGTCGATGGTCTCCTGCCACGCCTCCTCATCAGCGTCGAGGATCGATCCCCCGGTGGAGGAGCCGGCGTTGTTGACCAGCACATCTACCCCACCGAGTTGCGCCATGGCTTCATCCATGGCCGCCGCCACGCCCGCCGCCTTCGACAGATCGGCGATCACCGGGACTCCACCGATCTCCTCAGCCACCGCCTCCACATCGGAAGGGGTCCGGGCAACCACCGCCACCCGGGCGCCCTCGCCGGCAAAGATCCGAGAGGCGGACGCCCCGATTCCCCGGCTCCCCCCGGTCACAATCACCCGCGCTTCTTGGAGTCCAAGATCCATGGGCGGTGACGTTACCCTTGCCGGTTACTCTGCGCCGACGATCATCTGCCCGATCATGCAGAGTCTTCCTGGGGCTCGGCGGCCGACTCTGCTGGGGGGACCGGGGCAAGATAGCCGACGATCAACAGGAGGATGCCGACAGCGATGAACGACACCACACGGCCAACGGTGTCCTGGTTTCGGAGATCGAAGAGGAACAGCTTGATCACCACTACACCCATGAACGAAGCACCCGTCACCCACACCGACCGGCGAGCCCGGCGTACTCCCTCGACCATGGCCGACAACGCGATGAGCGTCCAGAGAATGGACAGCGAAGTCTGAAGAGCTGTGGAATCGAACATCGAATCGGAATCGAAGGGCACGTCCCCCCAATGATGGATGGTCCTGACCGCGGCCAAAGTCGCGAACGCTGTACCCGTCACCGCCAACCCAGGCACCCATGATCCCTCGACGAACTCTTTGAGTCCACGGAGCCCCTCGGTTGTCACCGCTCTTCGCCACTTGAATGCCGCAGCCAGCAGCACGATTGCGGTCAACTCCAGCGGGTTGAGCACCGGCACATAGCGCAGTGGCATGGGATCCCCATCAGAAATGACCAGCAAGATCGCCACCGCGACCGACAACGCGGCCAAGACCGGCCCAACGCCGAGAACCAGGTATGCCGTCTGATGAGGTCGAAGCGGCCACTTCAAGACGTTTGATCCCCACAGAGTCGCGCTTACCAGCACAAGTCCGGCTAGGCAAGCAGAGACAATCGGCCACACCTCGTCAGCGGCTTGGCCAACTCGCCAATAAACCTCTGCGCTGGCCAGCACCGACAGCACCCAAAAGCTCCCCGCATGCAGCGCCGGCTCGAATTGAGGATGATCACCCGAGTACTTGTGCAACAGGGCGTAGTAGGCAGCTAGGACCACCGGCCATGCAACCCATCCATATAGCTCAAACGGGTAGGACTGTGTGCCAAGGGCGACGACCAGAGCCACGGCCATGGTGGGGAGAATCAGCGCTCCCAACGCGGTGAGGTTCAGCCACCGCAATTTTCGAGCCGAGTAGGCAGCTAGCCAAAGCGAGAGGGCCACAAACAGGAGAGACGCAGAAAGGTGGGCGGATGAGAAGTGATGGTCAACCTCCAGGTTGCCGGCGACAAGCCACCAGCCGAAGCCCCATGCCAATGCCACCCACGCGGGGATTGAATCGAGGGCGGTCTGCTTTCTTCTCCCATGAAGCTGGAGCCCGGACACAATGCCCGCGACTGCGATCAGCGCAGTCCCCAAGAAAAATTTGTTGGCGATGGGGGGTTCGCTTGAGGGATAAGGGAGCGAATCTCCCAAATGAACGGCCATGCTGAAGCCAGCAAGTACCTGAAGGGCACCTCCTGCGCTGACTGCCAACCACTGGGCTTTGCGGCATCCAATCCAAAGCAGCAGAACACCCTGACCAGCCCAAACAGTCGAGGTGTAGTAGGTATCGAAGGCGAACGGGACGGCAATCGCGATAAAGACCACCGCGAGGCCGGCATAGGCGATCGCCAACTCGTTGTCCTGGCGGCTGAACTTTCGGGCCATGAGGGCAGCGCTGGCATAGAGCAATGCCAACCCCGACGTGCTGATCGACATCCCATGCTCCGTGTGCCCTAACAAGAGTTGATGAATGCCCAAACCGATAAACGGTGTGCCGAACAACAAAGGGGCTAGCCACGACACGTCTGCGAGGCTCTTGACATTGAGAGTCTTCCTCGCGGCGAAGAGCACGGGAATTGCTGTGTACATGGCAAGGAATACGGCGACGAACGGCTGCGTGGTAACCCAGTCTTCTTCCAGATGACGGCTGACCAGCCAAAACAACGTGACCCCGAACGTGAATCCAAATCCGAGAAGAGTGAGTTCTGGCCAGACCTTGAACCAGGCAACCCCCAAGATCGCGGCATTCAAGATCACGTAGAAGGTGAAGACCGCCCCATGGTCGTCAGGCTGGGTGTACGACAGCACAGGTGCGAGAAACCCGCCGATTATCCCTAGAACCGCCAGCACCCGCGAGTCCAAGGCGATGGCGAGAGCTCCCGCTCCCACCGTGATGACCACGACGAAGATGAGTGCCAGCGGAGCTGCCAGCACGTCGTATCCGGCAAAGGCGGCGTACGTCGCCAAGTACTCCACGGCAATCCCGCCTCCAAGAAGGCTCAAGCCGTAGATGGGGCGCTTGTGCCGGAAGCGGCCCCCCACGATAAGCAGTGCCGCTCCGAAGACTGCCACGGCGACCAGGATCATCTCCACCGTCACGGTGATTAGATCTCGCCGATTCGCCTCGCTGATCAACAGGCCCAATCCGACCAGCGACACCAGAACGCCGACTTTCACCGGCGCATTGCCAGTGGACACCCAGTTATTGACCGCATCTACCACCCTCAGGGAGGCCCGTCGCGGAAGCGGTACTTCAACATTCTGCTCGACCACTTCTCGGCGCTCGACCCGGGTGGGAGATGCCGGGGTCGGATGTGCCACCGGCGACGGGGACGGGGGTCCAACAGGAGGCCGAGTGGGTGCTCCCGGCGGAGGAGGAGCCACAGGCGGTGGGTCAGGGGGCGCGGAGCGTTGAGTCGTTCTGGTAAGGCTTCCCTCAACATTCTTGAGCCGTCGCCGGTTCTCGATGTCTCGGCCTAAGAGAAATCCGATCAGACCACCGGCAAACACCCCAGCAAACTGGGCCAACACTCCACCCAGAACAGCCCCGACTATGGTCAGGAAGACAATGAGCTCTGTGGCCTTAGAATTGTCGGGTGAATCATGCGGTTGCTGGGGACCCACCATTCCTTGGCAGGCTACCAAGTCCAAAATCCTGCGGCGACCACGCCATGCTGGCAGCGCAGTCGATCGGCACCGCTATGATATCGGCGATATCGCAGCTACACCGAGGAGGCGAAGATGGCCGACATCTTGATTCGAGGCGTTCCCGACGAATTGGTTGTGGAGATCGACGCCAGAGCCGAGCGCTTAGGTCTGTCTCGTGCTGAGCACCTGCGGCGAGTTCTGGCCAGAGAGCACACCAGAGCGGAGGGCAAGACAACCGTGGCTGACTTTGAACGGGTCGCAGAACTCTGCGCCGACCTTGCCGATCCTGAAGTCATGGCCAAAGCCTGGTCGTGAATGCTTGGCTGATTGACAAGTCTGCCTATGTGCGAGTGTCGCGCAGCCCCGACGCTGAGAAATGGGCGACAAGAGCGCGGCGGGGTCTTGTCCGCATCACTACGATTACCCTGTTTGAAATTGGGTTCTCTGCCCGCTCATCCAGGGACTACCGCATAAGCCTTGAGGAGCGCCCGCTGGCAGAAATGCCGGTGGAGTACATCACGCCGCCGATTGAAGACCGAGCACTCGCGGTGCAAAGGGAGCTAGCCGACATCGGCCAGCATCGGGCGCCCGCGGTCCCGGACCTGCTGATTGCCGCCACCGCCGAGATGGCCAACCTGACCGTCCTCCATGTGGACAAGGACTACGAGCTGATCGCCGAGGTCACCGGACAGCCGACCGAGCGGCTCTGGCTGTCGTAGCCGCAGACAAGCGCCGCTATCCTGCCGGGCGTGAGCGACCGTCCTGCCCCCATCCGCATAGAGGATCTCGTCGATCCGGTGCTTCCGTCTGAGATCGCGGAGATGATGGAGCAGACCGCTCCGATGGCCGATCAGATCGAGCTCAGCCCCGAGGCGATTTTGGGTGCGGCCTCCGCCCAGACCGGGCTCAGCGACTTTGGTCCCGACGACTTCCGGGCCCCGCTCGAGGTGCTCTGCCACTCCCTTGACACCGAAGCCGACCACTCCCCCATGGGCCGGGTGGGCGGTTTCAGCCAGCTCACCGCGTTTGCCGCCAACCGGCTGCGCATCGAGCAGTACATCAAAGACCACCCGGATGCCCTGGATGTGCCCATCGAGCGGCCCATCGTGATCGCCGGGCTGCCCCGCACCGGAACCACCCATCTGCACAACCTCATCTCCGCTGACCCCGCGTTGCGCTCATTGCCCTGGTGGGAGGCCATGGAGCCGGTCCCACCTCCAGATGAGGCCGGAACTGTAGAAGGCCGCATCGAACGGGCGAAGAACGGACTGGTCATTCACAACACCGCCATGCCCCACTATGCCCGTATGCACGAGATGACTTGGGACCATGTCCACGAGGAGATCCACCTGCTGGGGATCGACTTCTCCACCATGCTGTTCGACTGCCTGGCCGTTTTGCCCACGTGGCGGGCCTACTACAAGGAACACGACCAGACCCCCCACTATCAGTACCTGAAGCGCATCTTGAAAGTTCTGACCCACCAGCGGCCACCCCGGGAGCGCTGGGTGCTCAAGTCGCCGCAACACCTGGAGCAGATTGCCCCGCTCATGAATGTGTTCGGCGACGCCACCGTGGTGTTCACCCACCGCGATCCGGTGTCGATCACCGCCTCATTTGCCACCATGATCTGCTACTCGGCCCGCATGAGCGCCACCCACCCGGTGGATGTCTGCGGCATCGGCCAGTGGTGGGCGCAGCTCATCCAGGACATGCTCCAATCTTGCACTGACGACCGCGATCTCGTACCGCCCGAGCAGTCCATCGATGTGCTGTTCCACGAGTTCATGGCCGACGACGTGGCCATGGTGGAACGCATCTACAAGCTGGCCGACCAACCGTTCACCGCCGAAGTCAAGTCCGCCATGGACACCTACATGGCTGACCATCCTCGAGGAAAGCACGGCCGGGTGATCTATGACCTGGCCGACTTCGGCATGACCCCGGCCGAACGGAGAGAGGCGCTCAGCTTCTATACCGACCGGTTCGCAGTGGAGCTAGAGCACTAGCTGAGCTCGGCCAGCTTCACCACCTCGGCGCTGATCGGGTCGGGGGTTTGCTCGGGAAGGAACCACCGGAACCAGATTCGACCATGGGGTCGGCCCTGGGTGGACACCCAATTGGGCACACCCGGGTCGTTGGCCGCAATCACGATGGTCCACGATCCGTCGTCGTCGAGCTGCACTTTGGAGCCGTTGGTCGTGACGTCGTCGTAGTCGTAGTTGAAGCAGTGCAGGAACTGGTTCCACAAGCACATGTTCCAGAAGACGCACTCCGGTGAACTGCCCTTCAAAACCAGCGCCTCGTCGTCCGCCAGCTCGAACGCACCCATGGCGTAGGACGCGTCCCCGGCGGCCCAGCCGAAGGTCTCGGTGGGCACCGGAAACGGGTCATCGATGTGGTTGAGGGTGCCCAGCGGAATGGGAACCATGGCGGCCTGCTCCTTCACCCAGGTGGTGGCAGCCTGGAAGCGCTTCGCCACTTCGGCATCGGTATGTACGTCGCTCCACGCGGGGGCCGGGTCCAAGCACTCGATGCGCCAACGGGCCTTCTCCCCGCTCACTGGGTCGTTCATGTAGTCGCGGGTGCAGGCCACCACGGCGTCGGGGGCGAGCTTCACGAAATTGCCGTCGTGGTCGTTCGGGCTGACCATCATCTCGTAGGTGCCGTCGGGATTGGGTGTCATCTGGGTGGTGTTGAGCGTTCCGACGATGCGCTCCGAGTAGCGGCCGTCGTCAGGGCCCCCGTACACGGTGAGCGACAGGTACACCGCGTCGCCGGGGTCCACGGTCACCCGGTAGGTGCGGGCAGGGTCGACCCGGGTCATGAAGTAGAACGCATCGGAGTTGTCCCCGCCCCACTTCTTGTACGGGCCCACGATCTCGGTGAACCGAGGCCGGTTGGTGTCGGCCCACACGTAGACGTCAAGCGCCACCTGGGTGATGGAGAAGATCCACCGGTAGCCCTCCAGCACGGCCTGGTCGTCGGCCAGCGCCTTGGGACCAGCGAGAAACTCCTGGTCAAGCCCCTTCATGGTGTCAAGCAGCGTGTGGACCGCAGTGCTGGTTTCAAAGCGGGTTTCAGTCATGGTTTCTCCTGTACCGGTTATAGATCGTCATAGAGCTGTCGGTCGGCCCGAATAAAGACACCGTCAGCAGTGGCGGTCACTGTTCCGTCGCACACCATCTCCCCGGACGCGTACAGCTTGCGGCCTTCTGCGCCAGAGGTCCAGGCTCGGAGCTTGATCTCCCTCAACAACGGGGTGGGCCGCCGATAGACCACCGTCAACGTACCGGTGTAGCCGCCCTTGTTGTTGACCACGTTGACCACGCCCAGAAGCTCATCGAAAATTTCCGCGATGATCCCGCCGTGGACCAAGCCGGGAGGGCCCGCGTAGACCGGAGACAGGTTCATCCTCCCGTGGACCTCTTCCCCCTCGGCCCATAGCTCAACCGGGGGCGATGCCGGATTCAAACGGCCGACGATCGGGCTGAAGGGAAAAAACGCCATGGGGTCGCGGGAATCGAAGTTGGGCGTCAACTCCCCCATCACCCCTTGTTGATGGAGCCCCGTCATCTGCTCGGCCTCAATCAAGGCCGCGGCCCGTTCCAGCAGTTCAGTGGCCTCGGTGAGGGAATCCCCGGTGACCGTGGTGACCCGCACCGCGTTCAACACCCGACGAGCCGCTTCGGTCAAGGCCAGCCGGTCGGGTCCGGCACCGTAATCGGGGCCAGGCGCTGCGCTGGGGGCTTCCCAGAGAGGCTGTTCGCTCAAGTGAGGCAGGAACCGCGGGCGTCAGGCTGGGTCGTACCCATATTCGACCACGTAATCGGTGCCAGGAAGGCCAGGGGTAACCGCACCGGCCCGCCAGCCGCCGTCCACGTTCAGCTCGGCACCGGTTACGTAGGACGACTCGTCGCTGGCCAGGAACAGGGCGGCGTAGGCGATCTCGACTGGCTCGCCGACCCGAGGGATGGCCTGGTAGATGTAGGGCTCCTTTTCGGCCCGAGGGTCGTTCATGGGATTGCCCATCGGGGTGTTCACCCCGCCGGGATGGATGGAGTTGACTCGGATGTCGAAACGACCCCATTCGATAGCCGCGGTCTTGGTCATGCCCCTGATGGCGAATTTCGACGCCGAATAGCTGATGAGGCCGTTCTTGGACTGCTGGCCGTCTATGGAGCTGATGTTGACGATGGAACCGCCGCCGGCCATCTTCATCGACTGCAGCACCGCTTTCATGCCCAGAAAGGTCCCCACCTGATTGACGTTGATGACCTCCATGTAGTCGTCCAGGGAGGTGTCCTCAATAGCCGCGGGCCGCAGGATGGCGGCATTGTTGACCAAAACATTCAGGATCCCCATGTCGGCGGCTGCTTCAACGGCGGAGGCCCAGTCGGTTTCTTGGGCCACATCCAGGTGTACATATCGGGCGTTCTCGCCGATGCTGGCCGCTACTTGTTCGCCGTCGTCATCGAGCACGTCTCCGAGCACGACCTTGGCCCCCTCCGAGGCGAACAGCCGGGCTTCGGCCTCTCCCTGGCCCCGGGCTGCTCCGGTGATGATCGCAACTTTTCCGTCCAACCGTCCCATCTCGGTGTCTCCTTCATTGATCGGGCGGTACTTGCCGCCGTCACCCTACTTGGCATACCCAAGCCGCCCTAACCTGTGGGCATGGAACTGGGATATCGGGTGTTCGATGCCGACAACCACTACTACGAACCCCGAGACGCCTTTACCCGATACATCGACCCGTCGTTCGCTGATCGGGCAGTGCGGCCAGTGATCGAGCCCGATGGCTCCGAGGAGGTGTACATCGGCGACCGGCGGTTTACCTTCTTGGAGCACCGCAGCTTCGACACCGCCCCCAAGCCCGGGATGTTGCGGGAGATGCTCCGAGCCATGAAGCAGGGCCAGGGCGGAGGCCAAGCGGTCAAGCGCAGCCAGGTGTCCGAGCCGCACCGCCCCGAATACGTGACCCGGGCCGCCCGGATCGAGGTGCTCGACGCTCAGAATGTGGAGGCCGCTGTGCTGTTCCCCACATTGGCCGTGTGCGTGGAGCATTTCATGGTCGATGACCCCGATCTGCTGTACGCCAATCTGGGTGCCTTCAATCGCTGGCTGGACGATGAATGGGGCCTCAATCGGGATGGGCGCATCCATGCCCCTCCCCTGCTGTCGCTGGTTGATCCCGACCGGGCCGTAGCCGAACTGGAATGGGCGCTGGACCGGGGGGCTCGAATCGTCTCGCTTCGCCCCGGGCCTGCCGCGGGCCGCAACATCGCCGACCCAGTGTTCGACCCGTTCTGGGCCCGCATCAACGAGGCCCGAGCGGTGGTCGGATTTCATATCGGCGAATCGGGCTACAACCAGTCGATGTCGGTGCACTGGGGAGAGGATCCCAATCCCCCTTCACACCGCCAGTCGGCCTTGCAGTGGACCTGCTTCTACGGCGACCGCCCGATCATGGAGACGGTCGCCGCCTTGATCTACGCCAACCTGTTCACCGCATTCCCCGACATAAGGGTGATGAGCGTGGAGAACGGCAGCCTGTGGGTGGACTACCTGATGGCCGCCATGAACAAGATGAATCGCATGGGCCGCAACGGGCCGTGGCTGCGAGGCCCCCTAACCGAAAAGCCCAGCGACATCTTCCGCCGCCACGTGTTCGTGTCCCCCTACCACGAGGAGCCGATCGCCGAGTTGGCTCGCTCCATCGGGCCCTCGCAAGTGCTGTTCGGCTCCGACTGGCCCCACGCCGAGGGTTTGGCCGAGCCGTTGGATTTCACAGAATCTCTGGTTGGCATGCCCGACGACGAAGTGCGGATGATCATGCGCGACAACCTGGCTGGCCTGCTGGCTGCTTAGTTGGCCTTCTAAGGAGTCGGCCATGAGAACGATGTTTGTCGTTGTCGTGTTGGCCCTTCTTGTCGCCGCGGTCGCCGCTGTTCCCGTGTCGGTGTCGGCCCAGCCCGCGGTTTCGGCTTCAGACATCGCGGCCCGCGACCAGCTCATCGCCGCCCAAGAGAACCTGCTGAACGCCTACCGCTGCATGTTCAACGCCGACACCGAACAGGTCCGGGGCGGATGCGATAGTCCCGACACCATCGCACCTGGTCCCGCCCCCCAAAACCCGACACAGAACGACCTCGATGGGCGCGACCAGCTCATCGCCGCCCAAGAGAACCTGCTGAACGCCTACCGCTGCCGATTCGGCGTCGACACCCAACTCGTCGCCGGCGGATGCGGCGACACCGACCCCGAACCGCCAGCCGCACCCGCCGCGACAACCATCACTGTGCCATCGGAAGCCCCGTCAGGCCGATGCGCTGCCCATCTCACGGCCCGCGTGTACGCCTGGGAGCCCTGCGCACAGAACGTACCGAGCGGGTACGGGCCGCCCGAAGACCGCCTCGTCCTGACCAAGGCCGAGGCCGAAGCGCTGATAGAGCGAATATGGGCCGAGGTGGATGTGGAGGACAAGCCGCCCAGCCCGCCGTCCCTCGTTGTAAACGAGGGACGGCCCGGTGCCTACTTCTACCACCACATCACACTGCCTGAGTTGCACACCTTCACGCTCCTGCACGAGATCGCCCACGCCCTCACCTACGGCCACCCGACCGTCGTCGGCTGCTGGAGCTCCTCCGACCACGACTACTGGGAGGTGTGCGGGCACAACGACATCTTCCGCTGCGTCGCCGACCACCTCTACGTCACCTACTTCAACATCCCCTCAGCCGGGGTGTGCGGAACATTCTCATCGGTCCACGACGATGCGCCAACGACGTCTGCCCCCGACGGGAAGTTCACCGCCGTCTCCGCCGGCCAATTTCATTCGTGCGGCATACGGGCCGACGGCACTGTCGCATGCTGGGGCTTGAACCGGTTCGGCCGGGCCGACGCGCCCGACGGGAAGTTCACCGCCGTCTCCGCCGGCGGGGGTGACTCGTGCGCCATCAGGGCCGACCAGACCGTCGCCTGCTGGGGCTACCGAACCTACGCGCCCGACGGGAAGTTCACCGCCATCTCCACCGGCTCGTCGCATTCGTGCGGCATACGGGCCGACCGGACCATCGCCTGCTGGGGGGATAACTGGCTTGGCGAGGCCACTGCACCCGACGGCCAGTTCACCAACATCTCCGCCGGCGGGAATCACTCGTGCGGCATACGGGCCGACCAGACCGTCGCCTGCTGGGGCGACAACAAAGACGGCCAAACCGATACGCCCGACGGCCAGTTCACTGACATCGCAGCCGGTATGTTTCATTCATGCGCCATCAGGGCCGACCAGACCGTCGCCTGCTGGGGCGTTAGCCGGAACGGCCGGGCCGATGCGCCGGAGGGCCAGTTCGCTGACATCGCAGCCGGCCGGGCGCACTCGTGCGCCATCAGAGCGGACCGCACCATCGTCTGCTGGGGCAACAACTCGGACAGCCAAACCGCTGCGCCGGAGGGCCAGTTCACCGCCGTGTCAGCCAGCCATGACTATTCGTGCGCCATCAGAGCGGACCGCACCATCGCCTGCTGGGGCAACAACGAAGACGGCTAAACCGATCCGCTGGATGGCGTGTTCGGCGCTGACTGCTTAGTTGACCTTCTCGCGAAACAGCCGGGAGTCGTAGGGCGCGCCGCATCGCTCGAGGGCGGCCTGCCAGGCGGGGCTGTTCTTCATGATGCGCCGCAGCCCTAGGACCATTGCCGTGCTGCTGACGCGGGTTCCAGGAGCCGCGGTCACTCCCAACACCGAGGTGAGCTCTCGAGGGATCGTGGTGATGGCCCCGTTCATCAGAATCTGATACCCCGCTTTCTGGGCCGTAGGAATCGGGGGATTCTGAAGGAATCTGACGGCGGCCTGCATTCCCGGGCTCGGCGCCAACGCCGGGTGTCCGGTGATCCACTCCCGCAACTCGGCCGCGGTTGTCGGCAGCGGCGATGCGCCCAACATCTCCCCCACCCTGGTCTGCTCAACCACAAACTGGTCGGCTTGAGGAGGGCTGAGCCTGCCGCCGAACCGCTGGTAGGCCTCGAGGAAGGAATCAGTCAGGGAGTTGTGGACCCACGCAGCCAACTCCGGAGTCGACGCGCTGTACGACCGACCTCGATGGGAGGTGCCGCTCACGCCCTGGTGAGCTGAATTGACCAGACCGATCGCCTCGTTCACCTCGGGCATCGCGCCAAAAGTGGCCGACGTGACATAGAAGGATGTCCTACTCAGCCGGCCCAGCGGATCATCTCGATAGCGGCTGTGATCGTCGACTCCGGCGACCACCTCCGGATGGGCTGCCTGGACCAACAGCGCCCGGATGCCGCCGACGAACACGCTGACATCGCCGATCACCTGCCAGCTGATCGAACCTGGACCGCACAGTCCAGGATCTCCTGGGAACTCTCCGGTGTGCTTCAGCGGCATCTCCGCATGGGCGAACATGCCGCTCACCGAGTTGATGACTCGAGTCTTGGCCCAGTGCAGCATGGCTAGGTAGTCACCATATCTTCAGATGGGGTGAGTCGGTCAGGTGGTTGTCACCATGAGATGTTCGAAGCAACGGATGGAGGCATAGGGAACCCACTCGGGCTCGGCGGCCAATTCCATGCGGGGATAGCGTTCCAACAGCATCGGGAAGGCTACTTGGCCCTCCAGGCGAGCCAAGGCCGCTCCCAAGCAGTAGTGGATTCCCTGGCCGAAGCTCATCAGCTTGCCTCCGGGGCGGCGGATGTCGAAGCGGTCGGGATCGTCGAAGGCAGTTGGGTCGCGATTGGCCGCCAGGGACATTGTCGTGACCGTCTCTCCGGCTTCCACCGGCACACCGAACAGGTCCAAGGACTCGGCAGCATCCCTACCCGACCCCAGCACCGGCGCCTCGAAGCGGAGGATCTCGTCAACCGCCTGGACGGCCAGATCGGGATTGCCGGAGAGCAATGCCCGTTGGTCTCGATGGGCCAGCAGCAGCGCCGCGCCGATCATCAGCATGGAGCGGGTTGTGTCGTGCCCGGCGAACAGCAAGTTCTCCACCATGGCCACCAGCTCGGGCTCGCTGAGGACGTCCCCGTCGGCCTCTGCGGCGATCAGGCCGCTGAGCAGATCCTCTTCCGGGTTAGCCCTCCGATCGACTATGAGCTCGGCCACGTAGCCGTTGAGGCCGTTGATGGCCGCCTCCAAGCGATCCAGCAACTCAGGGGTATGGACTGAGGAGAAGACCAAGCCCAGGTCTGCGGTCCAGGCCGCGAAGCGATGGTGGTCGCCGGCGGGAACCCCGAGCATGGCGGCCATCACCCTGATCGGCAGCTCGTGGGCGAACTCGGCCACCAAATCCGCGGTAGGGCCGTGGAAACCGCCCAACAAGTCCTCGGTGATCTGCACCACGCGGGGTCGAAGGGATTCCACCGCCCGAGGGGTGAACGCCCGACTGACCAGTCGGCGCAGCCGAGTGTGCTCCGGTGGATTGGCCGAGAACATGACCTGCCCCCACCATTCGGCGATTGGACCCTCGGTGATCCCCCGAGGCGCCAAGAGGTCGGTGGTCAAAAAACGCGGGTCGCGCAGCACCGACTCCACCGCGTCGAAGCTCAACGCGATCAGGCTTCCATCGACTCCTCGAGCCAGCGGGTGCCGGTTCCGGGCCTCGGCCAGCACCGGATAGGGGTTCGACCAGAAGCCGGGATCGGTGAGGTCTACAACAGCGAGTTCGTTCACAGTCGCTATTGTCCCCCGGCATGGAGATGCTTCCCAGTCCCGAGCCGTTCATCGGCGGAATCGACTTCGGCGAGGGCCCCCGGTGGCACGACGGCCGCCTCTGGTACTCGGACTTCTACCAGTACTCCGTCAACGCCGCCTCGCCGGACGGAACCGTCGAGGTGATCGTCGAAGTTCCCGGCCAGCCTTCGGGGTTGGGGTGGATGCCCGATGGCGACCTACTGGTGGTGTCGATGCGAGACCGCCGGGTCATGCGCTACGACGGCGTGGCGCTCCATGAGCATGGCGACCTCTCCGAGATCGCTACGTCGCTCTGCAACGACATGACAGTAGATGCAGAGGGTCGGGCCTACGTGGGGAACTTCGGGTTCGACCTGCACGCCGGAGAGGATTTTGCTCCCGCCGCTCTTGGGCTGGTGCAGGCGGACGGCACGACGGAGGCTGCGGCCGACGGCCTGGCGTTTCCCAACGGGGCGGTTATCACGCCGGACGGTGCCACCTTCATCGTGGGAGAGAGCTTTGCCAGCCAATTCACCGCGTTCGATTTCGGACCCGATGGACGGCTGGAGAACCGACGGCTGTGGGCCGCGGTGCCCGGCACCATTCCCGATGGCTGTTGCTACGACGCCGAAGGAGGCATCTGGTACGCCGACGCCATAGGCCGGGCCGCCCTGCGGGTGATCGAAGGCGGCGAGATCACCCACCGAGTAGAGACAGAGCTCAACTGCTTCGCGGTGATGCTGGGAGGCGACGACCGCCGCACGCTCTTCCTTGTCACTGCACCGGGTTCTCACCCCGATGAGGTCCAGGGACTTGGGCAGGGCCGCATTGACTCGGTGCCGGTGGAAATTCCCGGCGTCGGGCTTCCCTAGAAGATCAAGGAGTTTCATCATGAGGTTTTCCGGAAAGGTGGCTTTGGTTACCGGAGCAGGATCGGGAATCGGCCAGGCCACCGCGGTGCGACTGGCCACTGAAGGGGCCGTGGTGGCGGGCAGCGACATCAATGGCTCGGGACTGGGGGAAACCGCGGAAATGATGGGCGAAGGAGCCGCCTTCCACCCGGCAGTCTCCGACGTGCGCAGCCGAGACGCCTGCCATGAGCTGGTGGCCTCAGTGGTGGCCGAGCACGGTCGCCTGGATGTGCTGTGCAACGTCGCCGGTGTGGCCCGGGGCCACCGGGTGGGCGATGTAGATCAGGAAGTCTGGGATCTGATCATGGGGGTGAACGTCGAGGGCGTGTTCTGGATGTCGCAGGCCGCGCTCCCCCACCTGGAGTCATCGGAAGGCTGCATCGTGAACATCGCCTCCAATGCAGGATTGATGGGACAGGCCTACACCGTGCCCTATTGCGCCAGCAAGGGAGCAGTGGTGCTGATGACCAAGGCCATGGCCATGGAGACGATGAAGACCGGCATCAGGATCAATGCCATCGCCCCTGGCGGGGTGGAAACCAATCTGGCCACCTCATTCGGCTTTCCCGAAAATCCCGACATGGAGCTGATGGGCCGGTACATGGGGATGCGGGGCATGGCCCAGGCCGATGACATCGCCGCTTTGGTGGCCTACCTCGCCTCTGGCGATGGCCGCCGAATCCATGGCTCGGTGCTGAGCATCGACGGGGGCATGACCGCGGGATGAGCTGGAACCCATCCGGCCAAAGGGTGCTGATCACCGGCGCCTCATCGGGCATCGGCGCGGCCCTGGCGGTTGAACTTGCCCGGGTAGGGGCGTTCGTGGGATTGGCCGCCCGCCGGGGCGACCGCCTCCAACAGGTTCTGGGCGACGTGCGAGACGCCGGCGGTGATGGCTGCTGGTGGACGCTGGATCTGGCCGACTTGGACAGCGTGGCCCCGTTCGCCGATCGGGCCTGGGCCGAGATGGGGCCCATTGATGTGCTGGTGAACAATGCCGGCGCCCCTCGGCGGCGGTCCATGAAACGGCTCACCCCGGAGGAATTAGACGAGACGATGGCGGTGAACTTCACCGGTTCTGCTCGACTCACCTTGGCGCTGTTGCCCTACATGTTGGAGCGGAACTCGGGAACCATCGTGAACGTGTCATCGATGGGCACGCAGTCGATGGCGTTTCGAACGGGGGCCTATGCCGCGGCCAAAGCCGCTCTCAATCTGTTCACCGAAGGACTCTATTTTGATCTGGCCGGGACCGGCGTTCGGGCCCATCTGTTCACCCCCGGCTCCACCGCCACCGAGTTCTCCACTCCCAAACCAGGGAACGACGACCCGTTCCCCCAGCCGCCTGACGCGTTCATGGACCCGGTTGACGTGGCTAAAGCGCTGATCGCCAAGCTCGGCAACGATGACTTCGAAGGTTTCGCTGCCCCCGCCCTGAAGGAGACCGCCCAAGCCAAACGAGCCGACCCCAACGGCTACCTCGTTCAGGCGATCGAGATGATGAGCCGGCGCTAGTCGATTCGCGAGAACTCGCGGCCAGGGAACAGGTCCACTACCGGCTTCCAGAGATACTCCAGCCGCCAGGCCCGGCGGGCCAGATAGCGGAGCACGTCCTCCTCGTTTCCTGCACCCTGGCTCTGGATGGCCTTGTCCAGAGCCATCAGCCCATCCTCAAGCGTGTCGGACCGGTGGCCAGTGAGAGCGGCGATCTCGTCCAATTCGATGTCGGCGAGTTGGGGACCGATCTGCTTCTGCCGGTCTAGGCACTCCACCAACAGGGTGGCGTGTTCCAACCGGTGGCGGGGAAAGTCGCCTTCCACCGCAGGCAGGACTTCCTCCCGCAGGTTGCTGATGATGACACCCTCCAAAGAGCTGGCCATCTCAACATCAGGAAGCTCGGGCCGCTCCAATTCGATTCCCATGGCGTCGGCCAGCGCTTCGCAGGTAGCCCGCTCGCAGATGTAGCGGTAGGCCCAGTTCATGGCGTTGGGCATCTGGGGGTCATTGATCACCGTTATGCGAGCCAGTGACACGATGGATCGCACGAACTGCTGCGCCCGGTAGTAGCGAACCGAGTCGAGGTGTACCGGGATTCCGGACAGCTCTTCGTACCGACGGAAGAGGGGGCCAAGACCTTCTTCGGGGGTCGAAGGACAGTAGAACTCTCGGGTGCAGATGTTGCCGAAGTCTTCCATGGGATCGCCGAAGTGAGCCCACTCCCAGTCGACGATGGCGCTTACCTGCCCTTCGTGGAACATGAAGTTGGCCGGTCCGGTGTCGCCCTGCAAGAGGCTCACCCTTTCGAGGCGCTCGGGAACATTGTTCCTGATCCACCGGAGCGAATAGGTGTACAGCGGATCGGTCACCATGCCGCCGAGGAACTGCTCCACGAAGTCGATCTCGCCCAGCGCGCACTCGGCCGAGGTGGTGGGAATGGGCATGTGGTCAAGCCCCAGCGAGTTGGGATCCAGCGAGTGAAGCATCACCAGCTGCTGGATGAAGTCCTCGAGCACCGCGGCCTGCTCTTGGGGGTCGGCGTTGTCCAAATCGGCCCGACCTGGCATCCGCTGGTGCAACGCGGCTTGGAGATCCTCGCTCCAAGCGCAGATGGCGGGAACTTTCATGCCAGTCTCGACCAACGCGGTCTGCACCTTGGCTTCGCTCTTCACCGAGTGTGTGCCGCTGCCATCCCCTTCGCGGTCCAGCCGCAGGAAGTATTCCGCCACCGACCCATCGGGACGGGTGACGTCCACCACCCACGCCTCCCTTCGGGCGATGTGGCGCTTCAGATGGGTGATGCGACCGCCACCCGCCTCGGCGATCCAGTCGGTCATCCCCTCGGGCAGATCGTTTGCAAACTCCTCAGCCATCCTGATGGCTTAGCACGTCTATGCTGCGATCCATGAGCGAAGAGCGGGTATTCGGCGATGTGGCCACCAAGCTGCTGATGGAGAACGACCGTGTGCGAATCTGGGAGATGCGCTTGGACCCCGGCGAGCGGTCGGATCTTCACCGGCACGATCACGACTATGTGCTGGTTCAAGTGTCGGGCGACAAGATCGCGGGAGATTTCGAGCCGGACACGGCCGGGGAGTTCTCCGGCCTAGTTGAAGGCGACGTCATCCCCGGCCAGCCCATGTTCATCTCCAAGGGCGGCATCGAGACTGCGGTCAATACCGGCACCGAGCCCTACTACGAAATCCTGATCGAGCTGAAAGACTGAGCTCCCCAACAACTCATCAACAGCCGCACGATGCGGCGTACGCCTGGCGGCTGCTCGTAACCCTGCTCGCTGGCCAGGTGGTGTTCGGCTCCACCATGACCATCATCGGAGCCTCGCTGTCGGACATCGCGGAGAACCTGGGCACCACCAACGCCACACTGTCGTGGGCGGTCACCGCCCCGTTCCTCGGGCTCGCCGCAGGGACAACCGTATTCGGAACGCTGGGCGACCTGTGGGGCCACCGGCGGATGCTGATCCTCGGTCTGACGGTGTTCACCGCCGCTACCGGGGTGTGCGGACTGGCCTGGGATGCCCTCAGCTTCATTGCCTTTCGAGCATTGGTCGGGTTGGGAGGGGCCATGATGATCCCCAACGGAATGGCCATCATGATGGCCGCATTCCCGGTGAACCAACGGGCCCGGGCCATGGGCTGGTTCCAGTTCGGAGCCGTCGGCGGGCCGGCCATCGGCCTGGTCACCGGCGGTGCGTTGGTGGATGCGCTGGGCTGGCGGGCCATTTTCGGGGTGTACACCCCCATCACCGCGATCGGACTGCTGGCATCGATCATCGTTGTGCGACCAACCCGCACGGGTGAGGCCAAACCGGTCGATATCGCAGGAGCGCTCAGCTTGGTGGCCACCGTGGTGGTGTTGATGGTGGCGCTGGACCGGGGGGCCACCCTGGGTTTCGAGCACCCAGTAGCATTGGCCCTCTTGGTTCTTGTGCCCGTGGCCGTCGGGGCATTCGTGGCCATCGAGCAGCGGACGGCCCATCCGATGATCCCACTGGAGTGGTTTCGCCGCCGGAACTACGCCGGACCGGTGGTGGCGTCGGCCACGGCCAATGCGGCCTACATGGGCGGGTTCATCCTTGCACCGCAACTTTTGCAGGAGCGCTACGGCTACACGCTGACCGCGGCAACCGTGCTGTTGGTGATCCGGCTGATCTCCTACAGCATCAGCTCTCCGGTGGGCGGAAGACTCACCGCCATCCGGGGTGAGCGATGGACGTCGTGTCTGGGCAGCGTGTTGGTGGTGCTGGCCATGGTGTCTTTCGCGGCGGGATCGCTGGTAGACGCCGTAGTGCTGGTCGTGCTCGGCCTCGCCTTGGCCGGCGGAGGGCTGGGGGTGGCCGGACCGGCTTATCAGGTGTCAGTAGTAGGAGCAGTGCCGATGGCCAATCTGGGGGCAGCAACCGGCATGTTCCAGACGCTCACCAGCTTGGGGACGGCTGCCGGTATCCAGGTACTTGTGCTCGCCGTAGGCGAGGAAACCACCGGGGCGGCTTTCGCCAACGCCTTCTGGCTGGGCGCGGCGGTTGCCGCAGTCGGAGTTTTCGGTGCTGTTGCTATTTCTTCGACCAACTCCGCTTCAGCGAAGTAGTGGTCAGCTCTGGCCAGTCAGTGCGGCCAAGACCTTGGGGGCCATGATCTCGGCCAGCTCGAGGCACTCCTCTTTGGACCAGATGGCGATGGGCACCCATGGATAGTCGACGGTGAGGAACTCGTAGTCGGCGCAGCCGCTCACCCGGGCAATGGCCTGAGCCGATCCCCTCATCTCCTCGTGGACGATGGCGATGCTGGGAACGCCGGCCCACTCCAACTCCACTGCGTCCCGCAAACTGCGGGCACTACAGCTGCCTCAACCCCCGAAGCCGGTTATGGCGACGGTTGCCTCCTCGGTCAGCCGGCTCCAGTCTCCCGGGTCCGGCGGAATGGACACCGAGCTCTTGACCACCTTGAGCGGCGCTTGCAGGTCGCTCAGTTTGGTCAACTCGTCGTAGAGGGCATCCAGGAAGATCTCCCCCTCGCCGAGGCCGTTGGCTACCAAGGCCACGACTGCTCCGTCCAAGCTGGCTGGCCGGGGAGAGAAATCGTGATCGTCGGTGCGATCGAACGGGCCCGACGTTGGATCGAGGCCAATGAGGGTTGTCATGGCTTCAGACTAGCCCACCGCGTGCGTCCGAGCAGCGGCTAGGACACGGGCTCGGTGATGGCGAGGGCAAGGTGAGGCAGCAGGAGCCAGCTCGCTCCCATGCCCGCTCCCCCGGCGGCGACGATCAAGATGCCCTCGGGTTTCCCGATGCGGGCCATGCGGTCGGTGGCACTGGTGGCCGGCGCGTTGAGCCGGGGCCACAGATATTGCTGGATGTCGGCCTTCGACCACCCATCCTCGACGAAGAACCGATGGTGCTCGTGGCCGATCACGATGACCACGTTGCCGTCCTCCCCCAACCAGGCGTCTCCCGCTATGCCGTTGGCCCGTATATTGGTGACCAGCGTGTCGCAGACCCCCTCGGCATTGCGACTGGTGAAATCGGTGGCCTCGACCATCTTCATCAGGGAGTGGACGGTGACCGCGCTCTGCTCAGGGGCTAAACCCCGCTGGACGTGCAGCGGCTCCCATTCGGATGCCTCTTCGTTCTCTCCGAAGCAGAAGGAGTAGCGAGCTGGGGTGGAGTAGCTGGCCCGGTCCAAAAAGCCGGGGATACCACGGCACACGTTGCGGATCACGAGGCGGAGGGCCCGGCCGATGGTGGCGTTGGCCCGAAATCCAGGTCCGAAGCAGCCTGCCCCCGAGGCCACACCCAGTTCATTGCGGATTGGTCCGTTGATGATGACAGCCTGAGCTGCGCCCGACAGTGTGCCGGTGGTCGAGTGGCAGTTGCCCTTGGGATGGAGATGCGCCCGAACCGCGGCCACCACGGTGGGGAAGTACTCGGGCAAGCAACCGGCCATGACCGCGTTCGCCGCGGCCTGTTGCGCGGTGCACGTCACCTCTCGGGTCGGCACGGTGCCAAGCACCTCGTCCCCGGAGAGGCCGGCGCGCTCCAGAAAGGCGGCCACCTTTTCCGGCGTCGGAGGCATGATGGGCAGCCCATCAGTCCATCCCTTTTCGAAATAGTCCTCCACCAAGGCTTCATAGGAGTCATAGGCGTGCTGGGCGGCCGTCGTCATGCTCTGATGCTAAAGCTCGTGGCGGGTGGTCTCCCATACAGAACGGATAGCGAAACTGGATCTGAGTCGGCCTACACCACTGAAGCGGGACAAGTACTGGTTGTGGATTCGCTCAAAGTCGCGTTGGTCGGCCACAGCAAGGTGGAGGAGGTAGTCGGCGTCACCGGCCATCAAGTGGCAGGACATGACCTCGGGGCACTCCACCACTTCCTTCTCAAACTGGCGGAGATTCGCCTCGCTCTGGCTCACCAAGGAGATTTCAACGAAGACATCGAGAGAGCGGTTGATGGCTTCGGGATCGAGGATCATCACGTACCCGGCAATCACACCGTCGGTTTCGAGGCGCCGGACTCGTCGGTAGCACGCGGAGGGCGACAGGCCTACCCGCTCCGCGAGCTCTGCGTTGGAGATCCGCGCATCGCTCTGGAGCTCATTGAGGATTGAGCAATCAATTGAATCCAAGTCCGACACCGGCCTGACTCCCTGTAGACGCCGCGAGAAGCAAAATGAAGTGAAACATAAAATAATCGAAATCAAGAAAGAAAGTGAATAATATTTTCGATTTATAGCGCTGCTACAGCATGTTTTCAAGAATTTTCCACCCCTATCGCGGATAAAATGTCACTGTAGCCATTGGATTGCGGTGGAGGCAGTGATGCGCATCGGGGTTCCGAAGGAAATAAAGAGCGAAGAACGTCGAGTGGCGTTGACACCGGGGGGTGCAACCGATCTCGTCAGTCGCGGCCACCACGTTCTTGTCGAGCGTGGATGCGGTGCCGGAGCGGGTTTCACCGATGAGGAGTATGTGACCCACGGCGCGGCAATCGCGGATTCTGCCCAATCGGTGTTCGATCAAGCCGATCTGATCGTCAAGGTCAAGGAGCCCCAAGCCGAAGAGCGAGCCCGCCTGAACGAGGACCAGGTCCTCTTCACCTACCTGCACCTGGCTGCCGACGCGGTCCAGACTTCTGAGCTGGTTGACCGGGGCGTCACGGCCATCGCCTACGAATCGGTCGTCGGCCCCAGCGGAGGTCTGCCCTTGCTGGCCCCCATGTCGCAGGTCGCGGGGCGCATGTCGATTCAAGCCGGGGCGCACTGTTTGGAGTCATCGCAAGGGGGTCGAGGAGTGCTCCTCGGCGGCGTACCGGGCGTTGCTACTGCCAGAGTGGTCATCCTCGGCGGAGGCGTGGTCGGCCGCAACGCGGTACAGATGGCTGTCGGCCTTGGTGCCGACGTCACGGTGATCGACCGAGATGTCTCCGTTTTGGAGGACTTGAACTCGCGCTTCGGCTCGGCCTTGCACACCCTTCATTCCAGCGGAGGCGCCCTGGAGGAGGCAGTCCTCGGGGCCGATCTGGTGATCGGCGCCGTCCTCGTGCGAGGGGCCCGAGCTCCGCATCTGGTCACAACTGAGATGGTCAAGCAGATGCGGCCCCGATCAGCTGTAGTGGACGTGGCCATCGACCAGGGTGGCTGTATCGAAACCTCCCGACCCACAACCCATGCCAATCCCACCTATCTGGCCCACGACGTGGTCCACTACTGCGTCGCCAACATGCCCGGAGCCGTACCCCGCACCTCGACGTTCGCGTTGGAGCACGCCACCCTCCCCTATATCGCCATGCTGGCCGACCTGGGGCCGAAGGAGGCCATGCGGACGAACGCCGGACTGCGCGCCGGGCTTTCGATTTGCCAAGGGCAGGTCACCGAGCCAGCAGTGGCGGAATCGCTTGGTCTCAGCTTCACCCCTCCAGAGGAGGTCCTCGGCCTCAGCCGAACCGCGGCCTGAAGCAGCCCGACGCTAGATCAGCTCAGCCACCGCGATCACGTTCAGGTTCGTGTTGGCTCTCGGGGTCTCCGGCATGATCGAGGCGTCGCACACCCTGAGCCCTTCGGTCCCCCAAACCCGGCCGTCGGGGCCGACCACCGCAGCCGGGTCGTCGGCCGGGCCCATCGCACATGTGCCCGCGCCGTGGTAGAAGGCCACATGACGGGCGAAGACATAGGCCAAGAGCTCGTCTCGAGTGAGCCGACTGGGCAGAAACAGCGGCCCTCGGGCCACCCTCTGATACGGAGAGGTCGCCAGCAGTTCCAAACCAAGGTCAACCGCCTCGACCAGCCGCTCCAAGTCGGGCTTATGGGCCAAAAACGGATAGGTGATCGCTGGGGAATCAGCGGGATCAGCTGACACCGGTCGCACCGACCCCCGGGTTTCCACCCGTTGCAGCGCCGCGTTGAAGGCGAAGACAGTGTCCAAGCCGCCGGCCTCCTTCTGGCGCCGAGGACTGTTGGTGAGATCGATTCTCCCCACAGGGAACAGCTGGAGGTCGCTGGCTGGCCCCGATGAGCTGGTAAACCGCAAAAGGGTCTGGATGGTGACATCCTCAGGGGTCACCGTCTTCGGCTGGGGTGCCGCAAAGAGATAGACCGCGGGGTGGTCGGAGAAATTCGCACCCACTCCCGAGCGGTCGACAACGACATCGATTCCCAATCCGGCCAACTCCGCCGCCGGGCCGATGCCCGACCGCCACAGCAGCATCGGCGATTGGATCACACCAGCGGCCACAATCACCTCTTGGGCAGGGATGGTTTCCACGCGGCCGTTGTCAACGGCCTCCACGCCAATGGCCCGATTGCCGTTCCAGCGCACCGCCAACACCAGGCAATCGCCTCTCACCTCCAGGTTGGGCCGCTCCCTGACCTCGGCCGTCAAGTAGGCATCGGCAGCAGACACACGCTGCAATCCACGGCGATTGCGGGGCAGTGGGCCTACGCCGTGGGAATTCGGAGCGTTGTGATCGGCGATGTAGTCGTAGCCCGTCGCCTCGCACGCCTCATAGAACGCTGCATGAACTGGGAGCAGTTCAGCGTCAGGGGTGCGCACGATGGGCAGCGGGCCGTCGCGGCCATGCCAGCGCTCCTCACCGTCCAGATCCGACTCCAGTCGTCGGAAACTGTCCAGCATCGCTTCCCACCGCCACTCGGGAAACCCCCAGGCGTCGAAGTCTGCGGGCATTGCCCGTATGGCGATACCGCCATTGACCGCAGAGCTGCCGCCGAGCACTCTTCCTCGGGGGTAGGGCTGAGTTCTGCCTCCGGGAAGACGCACCTCATCGCCCCAGTCATGATCTGGATGCGAGGAGACCGTGATGTCGGCCAATGCAGGGGGCAGGCGGGCTCCATGGTCTGGACCGGCCTCGAGCAGCAGGACCTCGCGGGCTGGATCCTCTGATAGTCGGGACGCCAAGACCGACCCCGCCGATCCTCCCCCGACAATGACGGTGTCAATCACTACTGGGCGGCTTTGTTTGACTCCCGCTCGCCTCGGATGAAGGCGTCCCGGGCCTTTTCGCCTTCGCCCATGAGGTTCAGCTCGTAGGTGAACCCCTGTTCGAATCGATAGCTGCGGTGGACGTCCACCGGGTCGATGCCGTTGATCGACCACTTGGCCTTGCGGACCACTCCGGGCGGTTTGGACGCGATCACCCCCGCCACTCGGCGGGCCTCGTCCATGAGCTGATCGCCGGGAACAACGCTGAGCACGGTCCCCCATCGCTGGAGGTCTTCAGCCGCCACCGGCTCGCAGCTGTACATCATCCAGCGCATCACCTTCTCGGGAACCAGCCGGGCGGTGTGGGTGGCGGCCCCCAAAGCCCCATTGTCCACCTCGGGCATGGAGAACTTCACTCCTTCTGCGGCCACTACCAAATCGCAGTTCCCCGCGAGGCCGATGCCCAACCCCAGACAAAAGTCCTGAACGGCGGCAATCACAGGGACCGCGCAGTCGTACACCGCCCCGAAGGCCTCATAGCAGGCGTCCCCGGTGCCGAGGACCCCCTCGAAGCCCTCCATGGCCTGCATCTCTTTGATGTCCACCCCGGCGTTGAACCCCCGCCCCACCGCGGTGAGGATGGCGACCCGCACGTTGGCGTCGTGCTTGTAGCTGCGGAAGATCTCGGCCAGCCGGTAGGTGTCGGCGATGTTGAGTGCGTTAACTGGCGGATTGTCCATGGTGACAACCGCGATGCCCTGCTCGTCGATCTCAGTGTGAATGGCCACTGTGCGCTCCTTTGCCTCTCGCCCGCCAGCGTAGGCTCGCCAGGCGCCAGCCACTACCTTCTAGGCGAAGCAACTGCCCCCGAAAGCGAGCTCATCTTGCGCATCGGCTATCTGATCGACACCAACCACGGGTACTACGACCAGCCCCTGCCCCAACCGGACAACGCGGCCGATGCCCTCGACGCCATGATCGAAGAGGGCATCCTGGCCGAGCAGTCGGGGTTTCACTCCATCCAAGTGCCCGACCGCCACGGCCGCACGGAGTCGTACTTCGGCTCGCCGCTGAACCTGTTGATGATCTTGGCCCGGGAGACCCGCAGAGTGGCTATCGGCTCTTATTGCCTGGTCAACACGCTCTATCACCCCATGGAGGTGGCGGAGCAGTGCGCCATCATCGACAACATCTCCAGGGGCCGGCTGTACATGACCTGGGGCCGGGGCTTCCACGCGGGCTACTGGGGCCAGTTCGGAGTTCCCCCCGAGCGGATGTTGGGCCGCTACCTGGAGAACGTGGCCATCATCGACAAGGCACTGCAATCCAAAGGCGAGCGCTTCACCTACCACGGCGACTTCTATCAGGTGAACGACGGCCTGCTGTCTCCCAACTCCTACCAGCAGCCCCGGTTCCCGTTCTGGGGCGGCGGTCAGCTTCCCGCAGCCATCGAGCGGTGCGGGGTCTACGCCGAATCGTGGACCTGTGACGACTTTCCCATCCTCAAAGAGACCTGGGATGTGCAGGCCGGCGCCTATCGGGCCAAAGCCATCGAATACGGCAAAGAGCCGTTCATCGTCTTGATGAGAAAAGCGTGGGTGGCCGACACTTTCGAGCAGGCTGCTGAGCAGTACGGCACCCACTACGTGCCCGAGATGCGCTTCTACTGCGAGCAGGGAATCCTGGCCCACCATCCCGAGTTCGACTCCCCCGAGAAGATCACCACCGAATCGGCCCGCGAGCACATCGTGGTGGGCTCTCCCGCCCAATGCCGAGAGCGCTTGGAGCAGTACCACGAAGAGCTGGGCGTGCAGTATTTCACCGTGCAGTTCCGCATGGTCACCGGACCCTCTTTCGAAGCGACCCGAGAGCAGATCCAGCGCTTCGGTGAAGAGGTGGTGCAGCCGTTGCACCGCAAGTATCCCGCTCCCGACCATCCGGCCATCCCCGAAGCCTGCCGGTGGTGAACCGATGACTTCGGCGACACAGATTCCGACTCTTGAAGACCTTGAGTCCCTGGTGGGAAGGCAGTTCCCAGGTGGCACCTACGCCGTGGAACCGTGGCGGGTGTGGCTGACCAACGACGTGATTGGAGCCCCACAGCGAACCGACGGCATCGCCCATCCCATGTTCTGCTACTACGCGGCAATGGCCGGTTTGGGCATCTCCATCGACGAGATGTTCACCCTTTGCTACGCGTCGGCCGACGATGGCCCGATGTTCGGCGAATGCGATATCCAGCAGCTTCGCCCCTTGGAGATCGGCGCCACCTACACCGTGCGGGGCAAGATCACCAGCGCGGTCCGCAAGCAAGGTGAACGCACCGGCACCTTTGACATCGTGGCCTTTCAGCTAGAGGTGGTCGCCCCTGATGGCGAAGTTTCTTCCGTGGTTTCAAACTCCTTCATCTTTCCCAGGAGGCCCCAGTGAGCACGGTCTTTAGTCCATCAGTGGGTGACGAGCTGCCCCGTCTGGTTATCGAGGCAGTGGATGCCGAGAAGATGAAGACGATGGCGGCTCTGCTCGGCGATTCCAACCCCATCCATTGGGATGTTGACACGGTGAGGGAGCTGGGTATGGGCGACCAGCCGGTCAATCAAGGGCCCAACAACCTGGGGTACGTGATGAACATGCTGGGCGAATGGGCCGGAGGCGCTGAGCGCATCCAAAAGATCCGAGTGCGTTTTCTGGACAATGTCTTCGCTGGTGATCGCCTGGAGGCCGGCGGTGCCGTCACCGCAATCGGCGATGACGGCACCGTCGAGTGCGATGTCTGGCTGGCAAGAGACGACACCCACCCGGTACTGGCCGGAACCGCCACCCTGTCTTTGGCCTAAGGGCGGGCCAAAAAGAGGGGGGCGATCTCCGTATATTTTGCCAGGAAACCCATCATTTTGAGTCTCATTATTAGTCCTATTACTGATAGTTGAGAATGGTTGATGACTGCCATTGACTATGTCTAAAGTCTGGCCCGTAATTCTTCTTCTTCAACCAAGGAGTCCTCATGGCTGACCACGTTCACACTGATGCGTGTTACGACCACCCGGAGCACACGCATGCCGACCACGCCGATCACTGCAGCACGGCGGAGCACACCCACGCCGACCACTGCGACACCCCTGAGCACACCCACGCCGACCACGAAGACCACTGCAACGAACCAGGGCACACGCATGCCGACCACGAAGACCACTGCGACACCCCTGAGCACACCCACGCCGACCACTGCGACACCCCTGAGCACACCCACGCCGACCACGAAGACCACTGCGATATCCCGGTACACGTCCACACCGAAGAGTGCTGTACCGCTGCGGCGTAGTGGACAAAGCTGATGATGGTCATGGGCATGGCCACGGCCATGCCCATGATGATGATTGCGGGCACGACCACGGGCACGGGCACGACCATCACGACCACGGGCACCATCACCATGATCTGCGGGAGGCCAGCCGCAAGAGCCTGATCATCGCGGTCACACTGACCACCACGTTCATGGTGATCGAGGTGATCGGCGGCTTCGCGTCGGGGAGCCTGGCGCTGATCTCCGACGCCGGCCACATGCTCACCGACAGCGCGGCCATCGGCCTCGCGCTGTTCGCCATGTGGGCCGCCGACCGCGCCGCCTCGGCCAAGCGGACTTTCGGCTTTTACCGAACCGAGATCCTGGCCGCAATGTTCAATGCCCTATCCCTCTGGGTGATCGTGGGATGGATTTTCTACGAGGCCATTCGGAGGTTCGATGGAGAAGCCCACGTCGAAGGCGGGCTCATGCTCGGCGTGGGCTCGGCCGGCCTACTGATCAACGTGTTGGTGGCCTATGTCCTCCATCGCCAATCCGGACACAGCCTGAACGTGGAAGGCGCCTTTCAACACGTCATGGCGGACTTGTTGGGTTCGGTGGCCGTCGTGATCTCGGGCATCTTCATCATCAGCGCGGGCTGGGACATCGTCGACCCGATCCTCAGCATGTTCATCGGCGTGCTCATCCTGTTCAGCTCTTGGAACCTCGTGTCCGAGGTATTCCACGTGCTGATCGATGGCACACCCGAGAACGTGGACGTCTACAAGCTGTGCCATGACATCGAAGAGGTGGATGGTGTCACCATCGTCCACGATGTGCATGTCCGGACAATCTCATCGGGCTATCTGTCTATGACCGCTCATGTGCTGGCCGAGCCGAGCAGCGATGTCCAAGAAGCGGATGAGAAGCTCCGTAGAATCCGCGGAATTGTCAAGGGCTACGGAATCCAGCACACCACCATTCAGCTTGAGCACTCGGTGGAGGGTTGCGACCAGGAGAGCCACCACGTCGACCATCTGTTTGCCACCGAGCGGGAGATCCGCCAGAAGTCGAAGCTCACCAAATTCCTCATGCACTCCCACTAAGGGGCCGCGCGAATGGATGACCATCCATGGGTGGCGTCCGTTGGGCTCTCAGACATTTGTGCAGGCTCTAAACAGCCAATCGGACCTTTCCCGATCCGGCCAGAGTCCTGATAATCAGGGCGATCAAAAACAGCACCACCGTGCCTAAGGCCATGGTGGCCCCGGCCGCCGTGTCGTGGTGATAGCTGATGAGTAGGCCAAACACAACCGAAACTGTGCCGAGGATGGCCGCGGTGATCATGATAAGCGGAATCCGGTGGACCAGCATGGCCGCAGTGGACGGCGGCGCTACCAAGAAAGCGAAGACCAGCAGATTCCCGACTGCTTGGAATGAGGCGACGATGGAGACGGCCAACAGCGCCAGCAAGGCGGCGTGGGCGAGCCGGGGCCGAAGCCCCATCAGTCGGGCCTGGACTTCGTCGAAGGTCATCACCAGAAATGCCCGGTGGAGGACCACAATCCCCGACAACACGATTCCGGCGATGATGAGCTGTCGGAGTAGGTCGCTGTCGGTCACGCCGGTAATCGAACCGAACAAGAACCGGCTGAGATCGCCCGAGTATGCCCCCGAACTGCTGGACATGATCACCACCGCCAAGGCCAAGAACCCCACATAGAGCAACCCGATGGAGCTGTCGTCAGGCAGGGGGGAGTGGTTGCGGATGAGGTTGATGCCGGAAACCATGACCAACGCGGCGATCAGCGCGCCCAGCGTCGTATCGCCCCCGAGAATAAAAGCGATGGCCAGGCCGGGCAGCACCCCGTGGGCCAATGCCTCCCCGAAGAAGCTCATCCCCCGGAGGACCACCCACGTTCCCACCGTGGACGTGGCCAGCACCGCCAGCAACCCCGACCACAGGGCGTTGCGCATGAAGATGTTGTCGATGAAGGGTTCGACCCACCAGTCGAACGGGCTGGCCAATGACTCCACGCCGCGAACCCTAGCGGTGAGCCCTCGACGGCGTTACCCGAGGGCGCCGGCGATCCTCTGCGCGTTGGTGCGCAAGAAGCCAAGGTAGGTGTCGGAATCGCTTCCCGATGGACCAAGGGACCCGGTATCCAGCACGACGACCTCAACACCGGCCTGTCGAGCCAGTGCTTCGGCGTCATCGGAACTGTGCGTGGACTCGGCGAAGATAGCAGGCACCCCGGTCTGTTCGATCAGGCCGATGAGCTCCTGGAGTGCAGCCGGACTGGCCTCCCCTATAGACGAGCCGCCGGGGATAACCGTCCCAACCAGTTCGAAGTCATACCGGTTGGCGAAGTAGCCGAGGGCATCGTGGTTGGTGAGCATCAGGCGCTTTTCATGGGAAAGCGGCGCCAAGATCCCGTCGATCTCGGCGTCGAGGGCAATCAACTCACCCCGGTACTCGGCCACACAGGCGCTTAGCGCATCGGCGTCAAGCCCTGCCTGTGCCGCAAGAGCCTCGCTGAGGGGAAGAAGCGCATCGGCCACCTTGATTGGGTCGAACCACACGTGGGGGTCCTCGCCGCTGTGCCCGTGTCCTTCTTCCTCGTCGCCGTGGTCCTCACCTTCCTCTTCTTCTTCGTGGTGCTCTTCGCCTTCGCCTTCTTCTTCTTCGTGGTGCTCTTCGCCTTCGCCTTCTTCTTCTTCGTGGTGCTCTTCGCCTTCGCCTTCTTCTTCTTCGTGGTGCTCTTCGCCTTCGCCTTCTTCTTCTTCGTGGTGCTCTTCGCCTTCGCCTTCTTCTTCTTCGTGGTGCTCTTCGCCTTCGCCTTCTTCTTCTTCGTGGTGCTCTTCGCCTTCGCCTTCTTCTTCTTCGTGGTGCTCTTCGCCTTCGCCTTCTTCTTCTTCGTGGTGTTCGAGTTCCATGCCGGGGGCGAATCCAATGGTTTCGATGTGGTCAGCCATATGGAACACCGGCGTGCCGGCTTCCTCCACTGCCTCAAGGGTGTCGCCCAGACCCTCTTCGAGGTCGAGACCGTTGGCCACGATCATGACGGCGCCTTCCATTCGGCCCCGATCCTGCAATGAGGGTTGGAAGGCATGGGGGTCACCGCCGGGAGGAATGAGGGTGATTACTTCGGCTTGGTCGTCGCAAGCCACATTGGCCACCACATCGGCCCAGATAGAGGTCGTCGCCATAATGGTGGGCAAGCCATCAGCGCCTGCGTCGTCGTCATTGCCGCACCCTGAAACAAGTAAAGCCACAGCAGCCATAATGCACATGGCACGCCTCAGGACCTTTTTGGTATCAATAATCGTTCCCACACCCGTGACAATACTTAGGAATGAGTGTCATTCATAGATATCTGATGGAATACTGAACCCAGATGACTGCGGAATCACTTGCTGTGCCTGGCGACAAGGACCATTTGGCGGAAATTCATCTGCAAATAGGAGCCAGATTGGCTCGGCAGGGTCATCGTTACACCACCGGCCGTAGGCAACTTGTGGATGTGCTGGCCCAAGCCGGGCAACCGATGACGCTGCCGGACATCGTGGCGGCCGACCCAGACCTCGTCCAGAGTTCGGCATACCGAAACCTGGACGTGCTGGTTCGCAGCGGCCTCATCCGACGGATCAGCGCCGGAGGCGATCACGCCCATTTCGAACTGGCCGAGCCCCTGCTGGGACATCACCACCATCTGATCTGCATCAGCTGCGGTGGCATCGAGGACATCCACCTTGACAGCGAAGTGGAAATGCTGGTGGACCAAAGTTTGTCCGATATTGCCTCCCAAACCGGATTCACCCCTGTCCATCACAGCCTCGACCTTCACGGCCACTGCGCCGACTGCTGATCCGACATCCGTCGGGTGCGATGTCTGGCTGGCACGAGACGGCACCCACCCGGTACTGGCCGGAACGGCCTCCCTGTTGTTGGTGGACTAGCTGGCCAGCCTCATGTTGTAGCTGCCAGAGAGCGACCGGATCAGCAGGGCGAGCATGAACAGTACGACTGTGCCGAGCGCCATGGTGGCGCCAGCCGCAGTGTCTTGGTGATAGCTGATGAGCAAGCCGACTACCACGGAAACGGCGCCGATAACGACCGCGGTGGTCATGATGACTGGGATCCGCCGAACCAGCATTGCCGCCGTTGATGGCGGAGCCACCAAGAAGGCGAACACCAACAGGTTCCCGACGGCCTGAAATGACGCCACAATGGAGGTAGCCAAAAGTGCGAACAAAGCAGCGTGGGCCAGGCGGGGCCGAAGCCCCAGCAACTGAGCCTGGACCTCATCGAAGGTCATCACCAGGAACGCCCGGTGGAAAAACATGACTCCCAGCAACGTGACTCCAGCGATGATCAGTTGGCGATAGAGGTCACCGTCGTTCACCCCGGTAATGGAGCCGAACAAGAACCGGCTGAGGTCGCCTGAATAGGCCCCTGAGCTGCTGGACATGATCACCACCGCCAAGGCCAAGAACCCCACATAAAGCAAACCGATGGAGCTGTCGTCGGGCAACGGGGAGTGGACGCGGATGAGATTGATGCCGAAGACCATGATCAACGCGGCGATCAGCGCGCCCAGTGTGGTGTCGCCCCCAATGACGAAGGCGATGGCCAACCCGGGCATCACCCCATGGGCCAGAGCCTCCCCGAAGAAGCTCATGCCCCGAAGAACCACCCACGTTCCCACCGTGGACGTGGCTAGTACTGCCAGCAGCCCCGACCACAGGGCCTTTCGCATGAAGATGTTGTCGGCGAAGGGCTCGATCCACCAGTCGATTGGACTGGTCAGAAACTCCACTACCCCAACTTAGTTACCCGAATAGATCAACCGAGCCCTTCAATGATCACCTGTGCGTTGGTGCGCATGAACCCTATGTAGGTGTCAGCGCCGCTGCCAGCGGGACCCAGCGACCCGGTATTCAATGAGAGCACCTTCACACCGGCTGCTCGGCCCAGGGCATCAGCGTCATCGGTGCTGTGCGTTGTCTCCGAGAAGATGGCGGCCACACCGGTTTCTTCGATCAAATGAACCAGTTCCTGGAGACCCGCGGGGTTGGCCTCGGCCAAGGTTGAGCCACCCGGAATGACCGTCCCAATCAGTTGGAACCCATAGCGATTGGCGAAGTAGCCGAGGGCATCGTGGTTGGTGATCAATAGGCGATCCTCGGAATGCAGCGGGGCCAAGATTTCTTCAACTTCGGCGTCCAGAGCAATCAGCTCGCTGCGATATGCCGCTACACACTCTTGCAGGGCTCCAGCATCGAGGCCTGCTTGCGTGGCCAGGGCTTGGCTGAGCGCTGGCAGCGCATCGGCGACTCGAATGGGATCAAACCACACGTGGGGGTCAGCACCACCGTGGGCGTGGCCGTGCTCGTCCTCGTGCTCGTCGTCCTCGTGGCCGTGCTCGTCCTCGTGCTCGTCGTCCTCGTGGCCGTGCTCGTCCTCGTGCTCGTCGTCCTCGTGGCCGTGCTCGTCCTCGTGCTCGTCGTCCTCGTGGCCGTGCTCGTCCTCGTGCTCGTCCCTATTCATCGAGCCGTACTCAATAGTCGAGATGTGGTCTGCCATATGAAAAACCGGGGTGCCGGATTCCTCGACCGCTTCGAGAGTGTCCTCCAAACCCTCTTCCAAGTGGAGACCGTTGGTCACAACCAGTGCGGCGCTTTCCATGCGACCCCGATCCTGCAACGAGGGTTGGAATGCGTGCGGATCGCCCCCTGGGGGAATCAGAGTCGTCACATCTGCCAACCCGTCGCAGGCTACGTTCGCCACCACATCACCCCATATCGAAGTCGTGACTACAACCGCCGGGGTATCAATCGGAGTTGTCGGCACCACCGTCGGGGTGCCACTGGTATCCGCCGCGTCATCGTTCCCACACCCCCCAGCAATCAATGCCAACACAGCCAGCAAGCACCCCAAAGAAAATGCCGCTCGCCGCAAATTGATAATGAGTCTCATTCCTGAAAACCTATTTTGGGGAGAACTCCAATGGCAAGCCGACCACCGGCTTCACGCTCATCAAACTTCGGGAAAGGGAAGACCATGGCAGCAATAGTCCACGCGCTGTACATCATCGGCCAGCTCATTGCGATCATGGGGGTGGTATTCGCCCTCCCCCTGGTGGTGTGCGAATGCTGTCGGTACTGGTGGAGATGCCGGTGCGCCCGCCGTGAGCAGTGTCCCGGGCCTGCTGCTGAACCGAGTGGATCCATGTCCTTGCCGGCGCGTTGATCCAGGAGCGCGTCGGTTCCATCCGATGTAAGCCCCTAAAATAGAGAACACGAATGACTGGGCAACCACTACCGAACCCAGCACTGCCTCGACCTTCACGGGCATTGCGCCCATTGCTGAACTGTTTGCCGAGCCTTCGCCCCGGGCAATGCGGCTGACCGAACTCCGGCTAAACCCAGAGTTGCTCTCATGGCGCGATGAGATTAGGGAGTTTCTGAACTCAGAGATGGCGCCCGAGAAGGTGGCTGGCCATATCGACCTGACTGATCTGACCGGCCTCGACCAGGGGTTCGAGCGGCGTCACCAGCAGGAGGCTGCTCGCCGAGGCATGCTGGCTGTCTCATTGCCCGCGGCCGACGGCGGCCAGGGCCGGTCTCGGGCTTGGAAGCACGTGTACGACCTGGAGGCCGCCTTCCACGGTGCACCCTCCATCGACACCGGCGTGACGCTGTGCGGCTTCGTGCTTTCTCGTTTCGGGACCCGAGTCCAGAAGGCCCGCTGGCTGACGCCCATGGTTTCCGGGGAGATGCTGGGCGCCATCGCCTATAGCGAGGCCGGAGCCGGCAACAACTTGGCGGCCATCTCCACGACCGGGGTACGGGACTCTGGCGGGTGGGTGCTGTCGGGAACCAAGTCACACGTGACAGGTGCCCACAAGGCCGACGTGGCCGTGGTGCTTGCAGTAACTGATTCCAAGGAGAGGGCCCGCTCTTCGATGGCCATGTTCTTGGTTCCCCTGGATGCTCCCGGGGTCGAGGTAAAGCGAAGGCCCACCATCAACCGCTGGACTCTCGGCGAAATCGACCTTCGCCAGGTGAGACTCGACGACGATTGCGTGCTGGGCGAGGTTGGCGAGGGATGGTCGCAAGTGATGGCCGCGGTGGCCGCGGAACGGGGCTCTTTGGCCCACTACGGATGGGCCGAGCAGTGGTTGCAGCGGCTGCCAGCGGGAGTTGCCCAGCCGGAGCGGGCCAGGCTGCACGCGGCCGCGGCGCGAGTCCGGGCCTTCGGCCAGAGACTGATCGACTACGAAGAGTCTGGCCAGCCCGTTGGCTATGAGGCATCGGTGGTGAAGGTGGCATCCACCGAGCTTCTCCAGGACATCGCCCGCACGGCCCGATCGGGAGCGCAGCGGGGCGAAACCGACTGGACTCCGATCTTCGAGGACGGCCCGTCGTATGCCTATGACGTTCTTGAGGCCATTCACCCCACCGTGTCGGTCGGAGCGAACGAGACTCATCGGGACATGATTGCGGCCGATCTGTTGAGCCGCGACCTGTCTGTGGCCGCTCCCCCGTCCGCAACCTCCGACGACCCTGTTCTCTCTACTTGCGCCGAGCAGGCAGCGCAGGCCCGCCGAGTCTTGGCCCTGACTGCTCAGCACGCTCTCCAGCGCCCGTTGTACGGGAAGCAGGTGGGAGACCTCCAGGCGGCCCGTCATCGCTTCGTGGACATGGCTATCGCGGTTGAGGCCATGGAGCTGACCACTGCGGAGGCCGCCCTCGTCCCTTCCGGCCCCCAGCGCGACTATCTGGTGTCAGCAGCCAAGGTGACAGGGAACGAGTGCCTGCTGGATGTGATGGCCGGCGCCCATCAGCTGCACGGGGCCGACGGCTACTACGACGACCACTATCTCGCCCCGTTCACTCGTCGAGCTTGGGTCCTCCAGACTCAAGGGGGAAGCACCGCCGAGCATCTGGAGCAGTTGGCCCGCCTCACCGACTAGACGGGGGCGCTTCCGGCAATGGTCACCCGGTGGAGCACGCGCTCCTCGCCGGCCACATCCCCAACGACAGCGTGCTGGGTCGACCGGTTGTCCCAGATCACCAGATCGCCGCCGCGCCAGCGATGTCGGTAGGTGTTCTCGTAGCGCCCGATCACCCCGTAGAGGTACTCCAGCAGCGGGCGGCTCTCCTCGGGGGTCCACCCTTCGATACGGGTCACGTAGTTGTCGTTGACGAAAAGCGCCTCGGCCCCGGTGTCGGGATGAGACCGCACCACCGGATGGACGGCGACGACCGCCTCGTGGTCCAGTCCGGCTTCAGCGGCCAGGCTGGTGCCCTCGTGGACGGCGGAAAGCGAACGGAGCATGGCCTGGAATCCAGGCGACAATGACTCGAACGCCTTGGTTGCGCTGGCAAACATCGTGTCGCCGCCCACCTCGGGCAGAATTCGAGCCAGCAACAGGGTGTAGGCATGGGGCTCGCTCATGTGGGTCGAGTCGGAGTGCCAGGTCTGGGTGATGGGGTTCGGGTCGTAGATCTTCATGATCCCCGGGTACCCCTCGATCGAGGGCACATAGGGATGGATGGAGACCTCCCCCCATCTGGCGGCAAACGCCAGTTGGTCTTCAGGAGTCATGGCGCCCTGGTCGCGAATGCAGATCACACCGCTTCGGTGGAGTGCATCGCGTGCGGCTGAGAAATCGGCCTCCTCGATTCCGTTGGTCAGATCGAGCCCGATGACTTCCGCGCCCAGCGCCCCCGCCAGCGGTCGAATCTCCATGACCGGGAAACTCTAGTCCCACACGGCATCATGTCCGGAGTGCGACAAGCTGATTCTTCACGGGTAAGCTTGCGCTGATGGGTGCCTCGAGCAAACTTAGAAAATACCGCTCCGACCACGAAGACCTGAACACTCGCAGCCGTTCAGCGATTATTGAGGCGGGACAGGTGTTGTTCTTGGAGCAGGGAATCGCTTCCACGACGATGGGAGAAATCGCTGACCAGGCCGGCGTGAGCCGGGTGACCGTGTATCGCCACTTCCCCGAGTGCGGCGCAATTGCCTTCGAGGTATACAACCGAATGCTCGAGTCCATCCTCGAAGCCACAAGAGCAGAAGTGCCATCAGGGGTCAGCGGCCTTGACGCCGCTCGCCACTGTCTGAAGGCTCTCTTCACGGCATATCCATCTCAAGAATCTGCCTTTCGCCTTTGCGCGGCTTTCAGCTCCTACTACGCAATCGAGGAACGCTCCGACGAGCAGGCCGAGTGGTACGACGCTCGGGAGTTTCGCGGACTCGCCGATGCTTGTGGAGAGTTCTTCGGCTCCCAGCTTGACCGAGCAACGGCTAACCGCTTGATGGCACTCACCGATGCAGCGGCCAGCGGTCTGGGCAGCCTGGCATTAGCCAGCGCCCCTCAGAACCAAACCAACGTCGAGACCCGACTCCGCAATCTTGAAGAGATGGTCTTGGAGCACTTCGACGCTGTCATTGCCCCCAGCGCCTAGGCCTTGCTCGCGGTATCCCATCCGCGTCGAGCATCTCTATCCCTCAGGACCCTCAATGCGGTAAAGGGCAGCCGCGTTCTCCCATAGCAGCTTGCGGCGGACTTCCTCGGAATGGCCAGCGAGCGAGGCCTCGATCCGCTCCCGGACATTGCCATAGAGACAGGTCGGGTGGGGAAAGTCAGTCTCGAACAACACGTTGTCGACGCCGATCTTGTCGAGCAGCCGCTGCGGGGCCGTCTCCTCGAACCAGTAGCAGGCGTACACCTGGCGGCGGAAATACTCGCTGGGCATCATCTCGAAGTTCGAGGCCTTTTCGAGGCCTCCGCACTCATTGAAGGAGTGGTCAACAGCCTCGAGCACGAACGGGATGAAGCCGATGCCGCTCTCCACCGACACGAACTTGAGGTCGGGGTACCGAGGCAGCACACCGGACCCCAGCAGATCGGTGAGCTGGATGCCGTTCTTGAGGAACATCTCCAGAGACGCGTAGGCGTAGGTGGAAGGCTTGCCGTGGGCTGCCATCCGCTCTGGAGTGAACCCAGTGGTGGTGTCACCGCTGCCGATGTGGAAGCTGATGGGAAGACCGGCCTCTTGGGCCACCGACCACAGTGGATCCCAGTGGGGGTCACCGAGGAGGGGCAGCCCGAACCGCTGCGGCTCGCCAGTGAACAGGACCGCGCGGTGGCCGAGCTCGGCGCACCGGGCGACCTCCGCCACGGTGTCATCGATGTCCCAGAAGGGGGTCGAGATGACGGCTACGAATCGCCGCGGATCGGGAGAAATCCAGTCGAGCTGGAAGTTGTTGTACGCCTGGACGCAGGCCAGCATCAGCTCGCGGTCTTTCAGCTTCAAGAAATGCTGGGCTCCGAACCCCCCGACATTGGGATAGAGCACCTGAGCCCAGATTCCCTGCTCGTCCATGAGCTTTAGCCGCTCGCTGGAGTCGTAGGCCGCCGGGTGGATCTCCTCGAACACTGAGGGCCCAGCAGGAAAGGGCTCCGGCCATCCGGCCACCGCGGTCATTCCCACAGAGGAGAACACCTCGCCTCCCACGAACCAATGATCCTTTCCCTCCTCGGAGCGCTCTACCCGGGGTACACGGTCTTTCAACTTGGCGGGAACCCGGGATACAAACGTGTCGGGGGGCTCGGTGACATGGGTGTCGACGTCGATGACGAGCTCAGTGGTGGGCATGCCTCCAGTCTGCCCCACTGATGTCGGACAGAGGTACTTGACCCCTATTTCGTGATGCGGGCCATGCCGCCATCTATCACCACGGTCTGGCCGTTCATGAAGCTTGATTCGTCCGAGCACAGATACAGCAGTAAACCGACAAGGTCTTCGGGTTGGCCTGGTCGTCTGATGGTTTGGCGGGCCAGCAGCCTCTGCACCTGATCCTCAGGGAGCTTTGCGGTCATCACACCTGGAGCAATGCCATTGACCCTGATGTTGTCGGCAGAAAGCTCATCGGCGAGCACCTTCGTAACACCGTTGAGGGCCAACTTCGAAACCGTGTAGGCACCGGCATCGATCAATGCGCCGTTGGATGACTGATTGACGATGACGCCACCGCCCCGGCCGCGCATCGACTCGGCACAGGCCTTGGCGCACATGATGGGGGCGACGGTGTTCACAGCCATGATCTCCATCCATTCATCGGCGGAGAGGATCAACGCCTCGCTCCACTTCCCCCGAGCCAGCCCGGCGTTGTTGACCAGGATGTCGACGCCGCCAAATGCATCGTCGGCAGTCTTCACCATTGCGTTGATGCCTTCGTCGGAGGTCACGTCACAGCGGACTCCGACGGCCTGGGCCCCGGTTGAGGCGATGCTCTCGGCGGTGCGAACTGCTGCTTCGCCGTCGATATCAGAGACGACCACTGCGGCACCCTCTGAGGCGAGCGCCCGGGCATACACAACCCCCAACCCTCCGACACCGGCGCCGCCCGCACCAGTGACTATCGCAACTTTGCCTTCAAGTCTCATACAACCACCTCTTGCGCGCCTGAAATCCTATGTCCACCGTCCATCAAAGTTCGGGGTTAAGGGGCAAAGCTGAGGGGGATTCGGATGGTGGCCTCGGGTTCTTGGAGTCCGGAGTCGTTGACCGCGATCACGCAGTCGTCGACAGTGGCATCACAGATACCGCTGCCTACCGCGCCGACGATGACCGCCAACTCCACCGAGCCCTCGCCAGTGGGATTGGGATGCAAGATCCTGGCGTTGGTGAAGTCGCAGGCTCCCGAACCCTCCGTGCCCCCCTGGGAGCATTGGAGGATGTTCACGGTTTGCTCGGGGAGGAAGCCGCTCCACGTGACCACCACGATTTGCCCGTCGACTAGCCCGGTTGTCGGCTCGGCCGATGCTTGACGGCTGAGCTCGGGGACCTCGAATTCAACCGTTAAGCCGGAATCCGCTTCGGCTGCGAACACCAACTCGGCGTCGGGAGAGGAGCGGGGCTGTTGCAGGCGGGTGGCGGCCTCTTCATCCCCTACAAAGGCCACGGCCAAGAAGTCCATGATGGTGGTGATCACGTCGTCGAAGAGATCACTGGATTGACCTAGCCAAGAACCGTGGTCCGCGCCTTCTAGGGTCAAGAGGCCCTTTATCGCCGAGATGTCATTGAACAGCTTCGGAGAGGTTGCATAGAGGATCAAGGGGTCCTTGGTGCCGTGGACTATCAAGATGGGCGGAGTGGCGGCGAAGTCGTATTCCCCCTCAAACGGGGCCGGTGGACCTGCCATGGCCACCACCGCGTCTACTCGATCGTCGCGGCAACAACTGTTGGCGCTGATTCCCAGCACGGTGATCGCCCCGTTGGAATGCCCTATTGCCGCGATTTGGCTGTTGTCCACCGTGCCCGCCAACAGCCATTGGGGATCGGCGGCCCGTTCGACAACGGTGTCGATCAGAAAGCTCAGGTCCCCCGGTTGGGAACCTGTGTCGCCCGCATCCGGGCCACCAGGGTTGAAACGCGAGCTGCGGGGGAATTCGGGGGCGACAACCACGTATCCCCCTGAAGCCACCGCAGCCAGAAACTCTCCATATCCCTCCGGATAGCCGCCCAGACCATGGGCGAATAGCACCAGCGGATAGGGGCCACCGGCAGGTGAAGCGTTCTCGACCGGGGCGGACGCGCCATTAACCGCGGCCGGGTAGACGATCAGGGTCCGAAGCGTCCGGCTATCCCTACCGGGATCGCCTCCGCTCGGCGGTGTCACACGCCCATAATCGGTGTAGACCTCTTCGATGTAGCCGACTCCAGAGGCAACGGGGTCTGGCTCACTTGCGACAGCTTCAGCAGATACCAATGGAACGTCTCCGGCTGGGGTTCCGGCCGGGCCATCACCAGCTGGTTCAACCGGAGTTGTCTCCACCGCAGGAGTTGGCTGTGTGGTGGCGTCGCGTTGTGCGGCATCCCTTGCAGCCCCGTCCGATTGATCAGCAGACGACCCGCATGCCATCAGTAGAGCTGCGCCCAGGGCGACGACGCCGATAACGGCGCCGTTGACCGCCCTCACTATGCGACCACTCCTTTTACCTTCAGGTCGATGATGTCGTCCCAGTCCATGCCCAGGTTCTCGGTGAGGATCTCGTCACCGTGCTCGTTGAATCCCGGTGCCCGTCCCGGTGGGGCCGGCTCCCCGTTGAACTGGACGGGCACCGCCACCAGCTTGAAGGGGATCCCGTCTTCGGTCACCGCATCCTGGACGTAGCCATTGGCCTCTACCTGCGGGTCGTCGATGATCTCGAGGGTGTCCAGAGCCGGCGTCCACTGGCCGGAGAAGTCGGCAAACAGCTCCCGCACTTCTTCGAGGGTGCGGCTCGCCACCACCTCCTCGACGACGTCCCGAGCCGGCGAGGCATTGGCCATCAGCGCTTCGTAGGTGGCGAATCGCTCGTCTTCGATCAGTCCTGGGCGCCCGATTACCCGGCAGAACTCCTGCCAGTACGGGAGGGGCTGGAGGCAGGTGATGTTGATGGTGTAGCCGTCGGCGGTGACGTAGTTGCCGAGGAGCGGCTGGGTGAGCCCGCTGAGATCGACCGGTCGCCACGGCGTGTTGTTGACGTGCGACATCGCCACACCGGCACCCATAGCCCACAGTCCGGTGCCCAGCAGCGACACCTCCAGGGCGACGGCCTCTCCGGTTCGCTCTCGATGGAACAACGCGGTGGCAATCCCCCCGGCGATGGTCATCGCCCCGATTGAGTCGCCGAAGGCCGGACCCGGCTGAGTGGGCATGCGATCATCGTCGGTGTACCAGGTACCCATGGCCGCCCCCGACCGCACCCAGAACGACGTCATGTCGTAGCCGCCCCGATTGCCCTCCGGCCCCTTGGGACCCCATGCGGTGCCTGCCGCGTACACGATGTTCTCGTTATGGGGCCGCACCTCTTCCTCGGTTATCTGCAGCCGCTCTCGCACATTCGGCGGCTTGTTGGTGAGAAAGACATCAGAAATGGCGATTAACTGGTGCAGAATCGACATCCCCTCCTCGGCTTGGAGGTCAAGCCCGAGGCTGCGCTTTCCTCGGTTGGCGTGTTCCATGATGGCGTGGACTTGCCCCTTGAGGTCGAGTGCCCCACTGGACGCCAGGCCTCGAGCGGCGTCTCCCCGCTGGGCGTGCTCGATCTTGATTACATCAGCACCCCAGTCGGCCAGCACCGCTGAAGCCGCGGGCACAAAGGTGTGATCGCAGACATCCAGGATGCGGATGCCCTCCATCGGTTGAATCATGAGCTCCTCTTCCTCCTGCTCCCCCGTCGAGGCGACGCTACCAATACGATCTCAGCGTGAGCGAGATTGAGTCTGCGTGGGGCCGGTACCCCGGCTATGCCATTGATCTGATCCCGTGGTCGGGTCGGGGTCGGTCGACGTTCAACGGAGCCACCGTGGCCGAAAGCGACTCATGCCTGATTGTCAAGGAGTCGGACCACCAGGACCAGCTCTACTTCCCTATGGACGACGTGGCCTGGGAGCACTTCACCGAGACCGAGTTGCACACGGTGTGCCCGTTCAAAGGTGAGGCCGACTATTGGACGCTGGCGGTCGGCGGCGACACCGAGGAGAACGTGATGTGGGCCTACCGCCGGCCCTTCCCAGAAGTCGCCGGCCTCGAGGGCCACGTGGCCTTCTACACCGATCGGGTCCAAGTCGAGCTTCTTGAAGAGGTGGCAGAGGATGGCGGCGACATCGTGGCCTACCGCTTTCCGGTTTGGGGCACCGCCGCCGATTTGGCGCGATTAATCAACGTGGTACCCGATGGCGACCGGCGGTTCACCAGTCCGTCGTTCCCCGACCCGCCCCTGGGCACCTTCATCGACCTCCCTGATGACCGGCGACCCCGCCAAGTGATTGAGGGCGGCCAGCTCTTGGGCCAGGCCATTGTGGCGGCATCCAAGACCGTCCCCGACCAGCGGGTGGTGTCGGCCTCGATGGTCTTCACCAGAGCGGCCCGGTTCGACTCTCCCTTGGCCGTCGAAGTGGACCTGCTGCGTCAGGGCCGGACCTACTCCACCGTGGAGACCCGTATCGTCCAACACGACAAGCTGTGTGCTGTGGGCTTGGTCCTGCTCGACAGCGGTGCCGAGGACGTTTACCGGGTGACCGCGGAGATGCCTGAGGTTCCCGATCCATTGGATTGCCCGCTGCGGGACTTCCAGGTGATCGGGCGCGACATCCGGGTGGTGGACGGTGCCTACAACTTCGATCCCGATGATGTGGGTCCCCCCGAGCTGTACGTGTGGATGCGCTACCGCGACCGGCCCGATTCCCCCGTCATGCAGGCTGCTCTGCTGGCCCAGGCCACCACGCACTACACCATCGGGGCGTCGATGCGGCCCCACCAGGGCATCACCGAGGCTTTGGCCCACGTCACCCTGTCAACTGGTCCTATGGCGGTCGACATCGCCTTCCACGACGAGGCCGACGTATCTGACTGGCATCTCTACGAGAATCCAGCCGTCTACGCCGGCCGGGGCCAAGTGCAGGGCCAAGGCCGAATTTTCGCCCAAGACGGACGCCTCGTCGCCTCCTACTCCTGTCATGCCATGGTGAGGTCATTCGACACCGACCCCAACCACATCGGCGGCTTCACCTCAGCTATGTAGCCATCCGCCTCATGGAGCAAGCTTTTGCGGGCCCGTCAGCTCTCTCATTCGGCGAAAGACATCCACCCCCAGTTGGTTCCACACGTGGAGCAGATCGACGAGCACCCAGTTCTCACGTATCGACCGCCGGCCCGTGGCCGGGTCGGTTTCCAGTCGCCAGAAATCGAGGCTGCGCATGGTGATCTCCCGGTCTGAAGGAGCGATTCCAAGCCAGCCGTCGCCAGTCACCGTCATCGCCATTCCCGGCCAGGCGGTGACGCCGACGTAGTTGTTGTCGCCGAAGAAATGGCTCACGCTGCTGAAGTCGACCCGGCGGTCAGGCATGGCGGCAAGAAACGGGATCTGGTGCCAGTTGCGGAAACCGTTCACCCCTCGTCCTGTTCCGATACCGGCAGGGCCATACCAACTGAACTTCGGATGCCACCAGTGCGCCAGGCGCATCACTTCCTCAGGCTCGGCGGGATGACGACCCATGTCTGTCAGCATCCCAGTGACCCAGTCCACGCTGGCCTGCGATACCGCGGCATCCCTCAAACCGCGGTGAACGCCGTCTTGGGTGGCGGGTGCGGGCGCATGCCAATAGCGGCCAAGGCTCGGGCCCATTGGCCACACACCAGCCTGCATCATCATTTCGGGGATATCCCAAAGGGCCTGCATCTCAACCACGCGTCCTTCAACCATGTGGAAGAACTCGTGGTAGCGCATTGCCGCCTGGTGCCCGGTTGGGGGAATGTCGAGAAACGGCCCCTGCCAGGTACCGGTGTAATGGCCGCAGCACCCTACCCAGCTGTCCCCCTGATCATCGTCTCCGGCCATCACGATGAAGTCGCGACGTTCGACATCGGGTATCGCCAAGGCCAACTTGCTCAAAGCCTGGTCCCAGAGGCCCTCAGGACCGTCGAGATCTTCGAATGGAAATGCCAGATGCACCTGAGCCTCGGGGGTGAAGGCATCCCTCAGCACCGACCGCACATCCGCATCCGTCCAGTGGTACAGCGCCTCTCGAAGCGGGGCGAGCGCAACCTTGTTGTCATCGTGAGTGGTCATGCCATGCTCCTCAACCAGATGTAGACGTCAAGCGGCTCGCCACAATTTCTCCGAAGCCAACTCCGCTCCCTGGGCGAGCACTTCGAGCTTGGCGAACGCAATCTCAGGATCGATCCCCTCAAATCCGGCAAACGACGAGAACCCGCAATCAGTGCCGGCCATCACCCGCTCGCGGCCCACGATCTCCGCGAACCGCTCGATGCGCTGAGCGATCAACTCCGGGTGTTCGACAAAGTGGGTCGTGGTGTCAACAACGCCGGGAACCAGCACCTTGTCTTCAGGAATGGTCGCCTCCGCAAAGGTTCTCCACTCGTGGGCATGCCTTGGGTTGGCCGACTCAAACAGCAGGGCTTGGGGTTTGGCCTTGAGCGCTATCGGCAGCACTTGAGACATCGGCGCATCGTGGGTGTGGGGACCCTCGTAATTGCCCCAGCAGATGTGGAGCCTCATCCTGCTGGGATCGATATTCCTCACCGCATGGTTCAACGCCTCAACATGGACGGTTGCCAGCCGCTCGTACTCGTCATCGGGCCTGCCCTTGAACATCATGTGCCGACCCAGCCCAAGGTCGGGCGAGTCGAGTTGCAGCAGGAAGCCGGCATTCACGATGGCCTCGTACTCGGCTCTCATGGCATCGGCAAGGGCATAGAGGTAGGCCTCGTGGTCTCCGTAGTAGGCGTCAGGTTGGAAGAGGGCGATTACCCCTGGAGAAGCGGCGTTGATGAAACCCTCGACCGGAGTGTGCCCCTCGGTGGCCGCTCGGAAGTTGGCGATGTCTGTCTGACAAGGCCCCATGTCCATCACCTCCACGGGGCCGACGCACTGGGGCCGGGTATAGGTCGGCGTGCCTCCGGTAGCGGCCTGGCGCTCGAGGAACGAGGGGAAGTCCTCCAGATCAGCAGGCGCCCGCCGGGGACTGTCGCCCTCAAATCCAGTGACGCGGTATCTGATGTAGGTGGCATAGCTGAGCTTGCTCATCTCGCCATCGCTCACTACGTCCACCCCAGCCGACACTTGTCGGGCCACAATTGCCTCCACCGCGGCTGCGACGACGGCATTGTGCTCGTCGACATCAATGGACTCGCCTCTCTCGATCGCAAACACCCCTCGCGTAACGGCCTCGGACCGGGGCAAGCTGCCGACATGGGTTGTGAGAATGCGGTCGATGCTGGTCCTCATCGTGCACGGATCCTGGCGGATACACCGCCACCGGAGGCGGCACGGACTCTTGTGTTCATGTGCGGATCGCCAAATGGGTTCTGCGGTCGAAGAAGTGCAGCTTCTCGGTTGACACATTGACTCTGATGCGATCACCGACTCGGGTTCTTGTGGCGGCACTGAAGCGGGCCGTGCACCGACTGACGTCCTCGTCGCCCAGCTCATCGAGGGCATCGGGGTCTCCGCTGTCCACGCTGGGCGCGGCGATGGAGAAGTGAACCAAAGTCTCAGCGCCGAGTGCCTCCCTCACCGCAACCTCCGCGTCCAGGCGCTGATCGTTCGGGTGGTCGGAAGCAACGGCGGCATCCTCAAGATCCTCGGGGCGGATACCGACGACAACAGGCTGATCCAAGTAGTCCCGCAGCGCCGGACGACTTGCCAGAATCTGCTCAGGGACTGCGAGAGACTGGTCGCCCAGCTGCAACTGATAGTGGCCGTCAACCTCCGACAAGGTCGCTTCGTAGAGGTTCATCGACGGGGAGCCGATGAAAGCGGCCACAAACACGTTGTCGGGATTGTCATAGAGAGCCTCTGGCGCCGCAGCCTGTTGGAGGATCCCGTCTTTGATGACTGCCACTCGATCCCCCATGGTCATGGCCTCGACTTGGTCGTGGGTCACGTAGAAGGTGGTGACGCCCAGCTCCCGCTGAATCCCGGCAATGTCGGCTCGCATCTGAACCCTCAACTTGGCATCGAGGTTTGAAAGCGGCTCGTCCATGAGGAACAGCGCCGGACGGCGGACAATGGCCCGGCCCATCGCCACCCGCTGGCGCTGCCCGCCCGACAGCTGGGCCGGCTTCTTCTCGAGTTGCTCGGTGAGCTCCAGTATCTCGGCCGCCTGCCACACCTGCTCTTGGCGCTCCCTCCTGCTGATCTTGCGAAGCTTCAGGGGAAACCCGATGTTCTCCGCGACCGTCATCTGGGGGTAGAGCGCGTAGCTCTGGAACACCATCGCAATGTCCCGATCTTTGGGCTGGACATCGTTGAGCCAGCGGTCCCCCACGTACAGATCTCCCGAGCTGATGTCCTCCAATCCCGCGATCATCCGCAGCGCGGTTGATTTGCCACAGCCCGACGGCCCCACCAGTACCAGGAACTCCCCCTCCTCCAGCGTAAGGCTCAGCTCGGTAATGGCTTGAAACCCGTTGGGATAGATCTTGGTGATCTTGTCAAGGGTGACGGTTGACATTTTCACTCCCCTCCGACAGAGCCCGGCGACTCCGGTCGGATCCATGCGAGTCCTTCTGCATCCCCGCTTCGAAATTCTTCGATACCCAAGAGCTGGCGCATCCGGGCTAGCGGGTCGAGCCCCTGCATGTTGAGCCAGTTCAGCAGGTCGAGGAACACCCAATTCTCGGCCAGTTTGTCGCCGTCGCAACGGTAGACGTCCACCACCCGCATGTCGGCTGGCATTCCTGAGCCGGGCAGACCCATAAACCCCCCATCGGCGGTGACGGTGAGGTTGGGCCAGCCGAAGAAGCAGGCGTAGTTCCCTTCGGCGAAACGGGCCACGTGACCGTTGAAGGTCTTTTCCGAGAGATTCACCCGGAACGGGTGCTGATGCTGTTGCTGGTAGCGGTCAATGGTGTAGGCCGCGCCGATGCCCTCCGATCCCGACCAGATCATGTCCTCGTGCCAGCATTCGGCCAGCACCGATCGGGGCATGATGTTCTCGCCTCTGGCGTTGCCCACTTCGTTTGCCCAGATGAGGTCGTCGATCATCCGGTCAACCAGCGCCATGGTGGCCTTGCCCTCAGCTGGGTCTTGGGCATCGAACAGCAGCCCGTCGTGGGTGCGGGGGCCGGGATAGATGTGCGACGAGCCGGTCTGGGGCGGCAGTGGGTAGTGGCCAGCCTGCCGCATCACGCTGATGATGTCGGTGAAGAATGCGGTCTCAGCTATTTGCCCATCTTCCACCCGGTGGAATTCGGCATAGCGGATGAAGCACATCTTCCTGGTTGGCGGAATATCCAACCAAGGCTGGTCGAACAGTCCAAGCAGGTGACCCATCTGACAGACCCAGGTATCTCCCACTTCCCCCCGGGTATTGGCACCGGCCAGGAAGACATCGGGTCGCCGCTGGATGGGTGCGAACGACTGGCGCAGCGGAATATGAAAGCGTTCGGCCACTTCTTCGGCACCCGCTATCTCATTGAACGGGTGCATACCCCGCCAGTGGTAGCCCTCGGCGGTGTGCGCGCGCAGCACCTCTTCGATTTCCTTCTCGCCGGCGCCATCGAGAGCGTCGTAGTAGTCGAGCACGACGCGTTTGGCCTGCTGGAAGTTCTCCGACATCAGCCCTTCACGGCGCCCGCGCCGAGCCCTTTCACGAGATGTTTCTGGAACAAGATGATGACCACCACGATGGGCAGCGTGATTGACACCGAGGCCGCCGCGGCCTCGGTGATAGTGCGAGAGCTCTCGCCACCGGTGAGCGACACGATCGCCACGGGCAAAGTCCATTCTGTTGGGGCCAGCACCCGTACAAACAAGTATTCGTTGTAGGCCAAGAGCATGGTGAACAGGCCAGTGGCGATGATCGCCGGCCACATCATCGGGATGATCACTCTGCGAAACGCCTGGAGCCGGGTGGCCCCGTCCATCATCGCCGCTTCCTCGATCTCCTTCGGTACCTCCATGAAAAAGCTGCGGAACATCCAAATGGTGAACGGCTGGTTGACCGCAACCAGGGCTAACACGATGGCGAGGCGAGTATCGAGTATCTGGAGGGTGTCGATCCCGGGGAAGTCAATAAAGGGAAAGTCCCATGAACCGACGCCGCTGCTGGCCAGCCAGTCGTCGATCTCTTTGGCGCCGAAGAAGTACGGAAGGACGAACGCAGTGCGAGGCAGGGCGCGAAATCCTAGGGCCACGATCAGAATCACTGCTCCCGAGATACCGGTGTACCGAGCCAACCCATAGCCGGCCAGTAGCCCGATAGACAGGGAGATGAGCATGGTGAGCACGGTGACCACGATGCTGTTGATCAAGAAGTCGTATTCGTCGTTGACTTCCCAGATCCTCGGAAATCGCCAGAGGGCGACAAAAATCACGCCCACCGCCGCGCTGAACCAGGGCCAACTGTGCCGAACGCGCTTGCCGATTTGGCCCAGGATGAGGCAGATCGCCGCAACCGCCAATATGTAGACCAAGACGCTCCACATGTTGATGTCGTCTTCGTCCAGCCAAAATGCCCGGTAGGCGTTGGCGGTGGTTTCGTAGCCCCAAAGCACGGGCTTTTTGGCGGCTACGTCGCGGGTGAACTTGATGGAAGTCTGGAAGGTCCACAAGAACGGGAGGACGCTCCACGCCACCAGCACCAACATCGTGGCGTGGAGGCCGACTCGGGAGAGGCGCGTTGACCGGCGCATTCCGATCAGGTCCTCTCCTCAATCTGGTCCTTATAGCTGCGCCACAAGAACGGGATGAGAACCACGAAGATGCCGATCACATTCAACACCGCGATGGCATTACCTTTCCCCAGCCTCCCGATGTCGTAGGCCGTGGCCACGCGCACGTTGTATACCGACAGGGTGTGGGCATCGGTAAAACGGTTCCCGGTCCAGACAAACACCTGGTCGTACACCCGATAGGCGTCCATGATGGTGATCAGCCCCACGAACAAGATAAGCACTCTCAAGTGGGGCAAGATCACATGCCACAAATTCCGCAGAAAGTTGGCCCCGTCAATGGCGGCGGCTTCCACCCGCTCTTCGGGGAGCGTCTGGAGCCCGGCAAAGAAGGTGATCATGGCGAACGGCATGACGTACCAGATCGACTGGATGATGATCAGCCACTTCACATTGCTGGCGTCAACCGCGAAGGGATCGTCGGTGATCACCTCCCAAAGCCAGGCAATCAAACCGCCTCGTTCGAACAAATCCTTGTAGACGAGCGATCCCACCACAGGTGTGACGATGAACGGGAGGAGAAGGGCCGCCATATACAGGCTGCGGCCCCTGCCGACCCGGTCGAGAAGCAAAGCGACGCCCAAGCCCATCACCATTGTGACCGGCACCACGACGGCCACAAACACCATCGTGAACCGGAACGCGGCCCAGAACTCCGGATCGGTCAACACGTCCGTGTAGTTGTCGAAACCAATCCATTGGGGGTTGTTCAGGTCGCGTAAGAGCAGCTTCTGGAAGCCCAGCCACACCGTCGTGATGAGCGGAAAGACCATCAAGGCCAGCATCACGATCACGCTGGGTACCGTGAATCCCCAGAAGGTGCGTCTATTCATCTTCCCCCAGTTTCTTGCCGATGGTACGGCGGATGATCCCCCACCCCCGTACGGGGCGGCGCCTCATGGACGCCGCCCCGCAGGAGGGGGAATTGAGGTTGCCCGTTAGGACAACGCTGCGAGGTTTAGAGCAGACCCTGCTCTGCGGCCTCGGCGAGGTAAGCCTCTTCAGCAGCCGCCAATGCCTCTTCGACAGAAGCGCCGTCGAGGATGGTGACCAGAGCCTCACCCAGCTTGGCTCGGGCGATGCCCGCGGCCGGGTGGGTGAGATCAGCACCCCGGCCATTCACAAGGCTGGCCTCGGCGGCGGCAGCGTCGCGCGGGCCTTCGGGGTGGCTCACACCTGTGCGGGTTACCAGTCCGAACTGAGCAGCAGCTTCCTGGCTCTCCAGGTCGGTGGCGGCCAGCATGGCCAGGAAAATCGCCTCGACCCTGTCCTCAGGAGTATTGGCGGGGATCATCCAACCGTCGATGTAGGCCGGAGCGGCCAGAGTGCTGCCGCCGGTGCCGAGCGCGGGGGCGAACTGGATCTCGCCGACCACTGTTGAGGCCTCGGGATCGTCCATGGCACCAGCTCGGGAAGCCCAGGTATGGCCCAGGATGGCCTCGCCAGTCTGGAACGCAGCCTGTACGTCATCGGTGCTGTAGGAGCCGGCTGCGTCTGGCGCGCACTCTTGCCACATGCGCTGCAAGAGGGTTGCCGCCTCGATGCCCTCGGGGCTGTTGAAGTTCGGCTGGCCGGTCACGGGATCGATTGAGGTCTGGCCCAGTGATCCGAGAACGCTGTCGAACTCGATCTGCCAGGCCCAGCCCGCAGACAGCATGTACAAGAAGCCGATGTCGTATCCGGCGTCTTGGATGGCAGCGCAGGTCTGGAACGCCTCGTCGAATGTGGTCGGCACATCGAGGCCCAGCTCGGAGAGAGCCGGCTCGTTGTAGAACACGTGCATGGTGTTGGACACCATGGGAATGGCGTAGATGTTGCCGTCGAGCGACGCCATATTCCAGAAGGCCTCATCGATCTGGTCGAGGTTGTACTCGTCCCGGTACTTGTCCACCAGGTCGTTCAGCGGCCGGACGAATCCCTGGTTGGCCAGTTCGCTGATGAATGCGTTCGAACCCTGGTAGAGCTCGAAGCTCGGCGAGCCCGATGCCGCATCCTGAGTCATGGCGTTGCGGGCCTCAACCGAGTCGAGGAACTGATAGTTGAAGGAATAGTTGCCCTCTTCACAGTCGTCGAGCTCGTCGGCATACTGGGTGATGATTGGGAACTCCCAGCCCATGACGTCGATTTCGATGGAATCACTCGGGTCCGGAATGGCGCATTCGTCGGAGATGATCATCATCTCCGGCTCCGGGGCCTGCTCTTCAGGCTCGGGCTCATCCTCGGGTTCAGGGGCCGGTGCTTCTTCTTGCTCGGGCGCCTCTTCCTGCTCCGGCTCTGGTTCCGGGGCAGGTGCCTGCTCCTCAGTGCCGGTATCACCAGATGCCGTGCCCGTATCATCATCGTCGTCGTTGCCGCAGGCCGCGACAACGAGGGTGAAGGCAAGGAAGATGGCGAAGATCCGCCACCACCTGCGATGTTGTGTACTCATGGGTGTAACCCCTCCTTGGTTGTTGTTTTTCTACGTAGGTAGATCTTTGACGTGGTCACTTCGGCGGCCTTCCAAGCAGCGCCGTTGGCGCCAAATAGCCCGCGGCGTCGTGACTCCAGCCGCAGAGTTCGGCCGCGGTCACAATGTCTGGATCCCATTCGATGCCAGCCCTCTGGTCGGTGGCACAGACCACAAGGGCGAGCGCTTGGGAGGTTCCGGAGTTCTTCAGATCTCGCCACACACCGGCGGGAATGGAAACCACTGAACCCTCTGCCGGTGAGGCGCTAATGGCGTCATCGCCGCGATTAACAGCAATCTCCCAATGGCCCTCGTCGATCAGCACTACCTGGCTGTGCCCATGGCGATGGATTCCGGTGGAGGCGCCGGGCTCGACGCGGAGCCACTCCACGGAGAAGCCATGGGGGGTGGCGATGGGTGCCCTATGGTGACGATCCTCGGTCAAGCCGTAGCCGATTACCGGCGCCAGAGCAGTGTCGTGACCCGACAGCACGCTTGACAACAACGCGCTAGCTGACCATTGGAGGTCTTCCTTCGCCACAGTTCGGGCCGCGAGCTCGTCATCGGAGTAGTCATCCACACCGCTGAGCAGTTCGGGATCCAGAGGGAGTATGACGTCCTCTGGAGGCTCCCCGTTGCTGGCATCGAGCAGCGAGTAGTCGGCCTTCAAATACAGGCCGGTCTGAGCCGCATCGCGAAGCACGTCGGGCGCCCAAATGATGCCGCCCGTGTCGTCACCGCCTAGCACGGTGAAGAGCCAGCCGTCGTCGGGGCCGATGTTCTCAAATCCTCGGAATACCCAATTCGGAGCGGAGAACACGGTGCCGGGTGAGATCTCCAATTGCTGCTCAGCGTGTTCGCCGATGTTCACCCGCCATTGGCCTCTAGTGCAGATCAGGACCTCAGCGGTGAAATGCAGGTGCTGGTTGTTGACCACCCCGTGGCCCATGCTGGCCGCGCCGATTTGGAAGCCGTGTGGCTCAGTGAGATTGACCGTCTGGTCGGTGTTTTGCGAAACGCCCGGACCAATGAAGGAGTAGCTAGCCTTGCCTCTGGACCGGGGAAGCCGAACGTCGACGAATGCCTCGGTGTCGGCCATGAAATCAGCCGGTTGGATCACCCGACGGGCAAAGTCTTGCGGCTCGATCACCGCCTCGGAGGTGCGATGGTCGCTCATGCCACCCCCAGGGGCCGACCACCGTCGACGCTGATGATCGCGCCGGTAGTGAAAGGCAGATCGCTGACCACCGCGCTCACCGCACGAGCCACATCATCGACAGTGGCCAGGCGATCCAGGGGTGTGGCCACACGCTGGGCATCAATGAATTCTGGGGGCATCTTGTCGGCGTACTCCCCCAGAACCCACCCGGGGGACACCGACACCACGCGAACCGAAGGGGCCAATGCCCGCGCCAGCGATCGGGTCATGCTGTCGAGCGCCGCTTTGGATGCGCAGTAGGCGACGTTTGACCCCTGACCGGTGACGGCGGCCACCGATGAGATGTTGACCACGACCGCTCCGTCGGCCTTGTCCAGCAGAGGACGCAGGACCCGGATGGCGGCGAATGAACCGCGCCAGTTGGTCGCGAAGATCTCGTCGATTGTCGAGTCGTCCAGCGCGTCGAGGTCGTCGTGGGGCACTGGTCGAGTCACGCCGGCGCAGTTGACGAGCACGTCCAGCGAGCCCGGCGATTCCGCCAGCGTGTGGGCAAGACTGACGAGCGACTCCGGTTCGAGCACCGCGATCCTCATTGCCTGATGGCCGTGGCCGGGTAGTTGGGCCACCAGAGATTCAGCCCGCTCGGCAGAGCGGTGGTATCCAGCCACCACGGAGAAGCCGTCGGCGGCCAGGCGATGAGCAATGGCTGATCCGATTCCGCCGCTTGCCCCGGTGACAACCGCCGTCTTCATGCTCGGACTCCCCCGTACCGCTTGACGCGGATATCGGCTTGAGCCTGGTGTCCGGCGAAATTCTCAATGGCGCACAGCCGGCTGCAGTATTCCCCAATCAGAGCGCTGGAACTCGGCTCAGTGACTCGCTGGTAGGTCACTGTCTTAATGAACTTCCCCACCCAGAGGCCACCGGTGTAGCGGGCTGCGCCCTGGGTGGGAAGGGTGTGGTTCGTCCCGATCACCTTGTCTCCGTAGGACACGTTCGTCATCGGGCCCAGGAACAGGGCGCCGTAGTTGGTCAAACGCTCCAAGAAGTAGTCGTCATCCGAGGTCATGACCTGGACATGCTCGAAGGCCAGCTCATTGGCCATCTCCAGCATCTCTTCCTTGTCTTTACAGACCACCACTCGGCCGTAGTCAGCCCAAGCCGTCGAAGCAACATCCGCGGTGGGAAGGGTCTTCAGCTGGCGCTCGACCTCTTCAATGGTGTCCAAACCGAGTTGGCGGGATGTGGTGAGCAACACCGCGGGCGAGGTTGGACCGTGTTCGGCTTGCCCAAGCAGGTCGGTGGCGCAGATCTCTCCGTCCACCGTGTCGTCGGCCAGCAAGAGAGTCTCGGTGGGTCCGGCCGGAAGGTCGATGCCGACTCGTCCGTAGAGTTGGCGCTTGGCTTCGGCCACGTAGGCATTCCCTGGTCCGACCAGCACGTCGACGGGATCGACAAACTCGGTTCCCAGTGACAGTGAGGCCACTGCTTGAACCCCGCCCAGCAGATATATCTCATCTGCTCCGGCAAAATGCATGGCCGCCACCGTCTCAGCGGGTACCGCTCCGCCGATCGGCGGGGTGCAGGCTGCCACTCGGGCCACGCCGGCCACTTTGGCAGTGAGCACGCTCATGTGGGCAGAGGCCACCATTGGATAGCGTCCGCCCGGGACATACGCCCCCACAGACTCGACTGGGATGTTCTTGTGCCCCAAGACAACCCCGGGCATTGTCTCAATCTCGGTGTCGCTGATGGATTCGAGCTGGGCTTGGGCGAAGTTCCGAATCTGGGACTGGGCGAACTTGATGTCTTCTACCGTGCTCGTATCGACTCCGGAGACAATCCTGTCGATTTCGCCTGGGCTCAGTCGGAAATGCTCCGGGGACCAGTTGTCGAATTGGCTCGACATCTCCCGCACCGCGGCTTCGCCCCGGGCCTCAATCTCGGCGATCAAGGAACGGACCCGCTCAGAAAGCTCTGGGTCGGAGCCGTGAGAGGTTTTGGCCGCCGCGGCTTTGAGGATCTCAGGCACTGGACTTCCTCGTTGTCTTTCCAACGCGGATAGATCCGGGAACGACGATTGATGCGGGCTTTTCCTGCGGGTCGGCACCAGGGCCCGTCAACACGTCAATTGCCCGGGCCACGAGCACGTCGGTGGTCTGCACCAACGTGGTCAGGTCGTATCCGGCCCAACTCGCTTGAGGAAGCCCGTCAAAGCCGGTGAGCAACAGGTCACCTGGTACAGAGATACCCGCATTGGCAAGGCCGTCGAGAACGCCAAAAGCCACTTCATCGCTGCCCACCATCACCGCGTCGGGCAATCGGTCCCGCTGCGCTAACTGGGCAGCGGCCTTGTAGCCGGCATCGTAGGTATAGGCACCTGCTTCGATATAGGGGCAAGCAACCCCGTGCTCAGCCAGGGTCTGCACAGCTCCTCGATACCGCACTTGGTCGGTCGAGGCCGAAGACACGCCGCCGATGTACGCCGCAGTGTCAATTCCCAGCTTGACAAGATGCTCGGCCAGTTCGGCCATTCCCGCCTCGTTGTCAACCGATACCGAAGGCACCACCCCTTCTGCGGCCGGTTGGTTGAAGGCAACCGAGGGCCGTTCTGAGGAGCGCATCCCCACCAGCTGGGCTTGCCCGATGGTGGCCGATGCCAATACGACACCGTCAAGGCGGTACTGCGCAACAGAGGCCAACGCCCCATCGACGTCTCTCGGCGTGCCGAAACTGAACACCAGAAGCTGATACGAACGTTCGGCCAACTGGCGGGAGAACTCGGCCAGAACGCTCTGCCAGTACTCACCGTAGGCAGGTACCACGGCACCCACGATGTTCGTCCTTTGCGACTTGAGGCTCCTCGCAATGGCATTGGGCACGTATCCCAGCCGTTCTGCGGCCGCCCGCACTTTCTCGCGCGTGGCGGGCGAAACCTTGTCGGGAGACGAGAACACCCGAGCGACTGTCGTCTGCGACACACCGCTTTCGGCAGCCACATCGACCGAGGTAACGCGATGGTTGGCCTGCGATTGGTTCCGCGTTAGAGAAGAGGATGCCGCCCCGGCTTTGCCCCCCACGGGTGCGACACTATGAATACGTAGTCATTATGTCAAACCGCACACGCCATCAGGATCATCTGCTTCCGCTCAGCCTGAGTGCAGCAGGATCTGCTTCCAGATGGCGGTCTCGTCGAACAGCACGTACTCGCGCCGCAGTCCCCACTGACCGAACTCAGCATGGCTCAATCCCATGATGTGAACAGGTGCTCTCGTCGGCGTTCCGAACATCCCCCACCCATCGTGCTTGCCGTCGAGCGACCAGCGCAGTGCCGCCCTCGGCGACATCCCGGGGTCGTTGCGACCAATGACATGGTGGACGCGGAATTCGGCGTCGGGGAACGCGCTCCGCAGCGCGAGCCAGAAGCCGTCGGCATCGCTCCAACCGTGCCCGGTCTGGCCGCCGGGCAGCTCCAGGTGCGCGGCCCGGTCATAGACTTCGGGAATCACCGCCAGACGGCCGTCGATCACCTGCTTCAAAGCGTCGGCGTATTGGATGCCCACCTCGTGATCATTCCCAGTTCCCTGGTAAACGGCATCTACGTCAGCCGCAGGGGTAAACGGTTTTTTGGCCTTTCCAAAGCCACCTTCTTCGATTATCCGGTCTGAGGCATAGCGCTTGGGGTCTATCCCGAGCTGGCGGACGACTGCCCCCTGGTCCCTTATCAGCCACTCGTCGTAGACCTGATTCCCCCGGCAAGCGCAATCGGCGATTATTCGGTATCTCAGACTGCTCCCGCTCGCCTTTCCGTACACCCCGTCGCCAAGATGGGTCGCGGTGGACAAAATGCGATGAGACGACAAAAAACCAGTGTCCTCGTCGCCGCTCCAGATCACGTCCTCCCCAAGGAGCTGGCGATCCGGAAACTCGGCCAGGGTGGCAATGGTGGCCTTGACCACTCCCTCGTTGCCGACGACAACCCCATCGGGCGACCGCACCGCGATCTTCGGCGCGTAATAGCGATACAGCGAGTCGACACCGCGCTCTTCCCAGATCTCCTTGGTGATCCCGAGGATGTAGTCGGGCAGGTCCTTGAACTTCGGATCAAATCCCTTCACGCGTGCTCCGGCGCTTGCTGACAGGTCGGATCGGAGGTTATGAATACGTGGTCAATTTGTCAACGCCGGAGTACGCCATGACAACGATCGAGTCGGTCAGCCACGCACCCGCGGTCTTGGGAGAGTGCCCGGTGTGGAGTGTGCCCCAACAGGTGCTGTACTGGGCCGACATCGACGGGCGGGCTGTCCACCGCCTGGACCCAGCCACTGGCACAACCTCTTCAAGGTCGCTCGCTGGTCGGCCAGGGTCATTCGTCCTCACCTCCGACCCCAACCGCCTGCTCGTGGCCTGCGAGCACGAGCTGGTGATCCTCGATTGGGATACCGGCGCGGTCGCAAGCTGGCTTCAAATCGAAGAGGCGGGTACCGGCAACCGGCTCAACGACGGTCGCTGCGATCCCAATGGCCGGTATGTGGTGGGCTCGATGTACGCCGACACCAATGCCGGAAAGTCCACCGGAGCCCTCTATCGCATCGAAAGCTCCAGAGAGTCGACCAACCTCCGCACGAACATCGGCGTCACCAACGGGTTGGCCTTCGATACCGACCGCCGACGCATGTACTTCGCCGATACTCCCACCGACCGGGTCTTGGTGTTCGACTACGACTTGGACACCGGCCACATATCCAACGAGCGGGTCTTCCTGGACTACACGGACTTGCCCGGCAAGCCCGACGGCGGCTGCGTCGATGCTGACGGCTGCTATTGGTCTGCCTCTGTTTACGGTTGGGCTGTTATCCGGGTCACCCCTGAAGGAGCTGTTGACCGCCGAATCGAGCTTCCGGTGCAGAAGCCATCGATGCCCGCTTTTGGTGGCTCCGACCTCTCAACGCTGTTCGTCACCACTATCGGAATGGGGGGCACAACACCTTCTGGGCCCGGTCGCGACGGGTTCGAGCCTGGAGACCTGCTGGCCCTCGATGTTGGAGTGCAGGGCCGGCCCGAACCGCTCTTCGACCTTGCTGCCGATGCTATTTCGACGTGAGCGGGATTCAAGTGGCAGCTACGGAGTGACGAGTTCTGGCTCGACGACATCTACCAGCATCTCCATCGATCGGGTCCAAGCGTCGGCGTCGGTTCTCCACGGTGCCGATACCACGTGCTCCACTCCAGCTTCGACATAGCGGTCCCGCTCATCGCGGATTTGGGCGGGATCCATGCCCTGGGGATCCCAACCGGTGCGGTATGAGAAGGTGAATTCGGCCTCCGGGCGGCTCTTGGCCAGCTGTGCCCGAATATCAGACACGATCTTCCCCATTTCTTCGGGAGGTTTGCTCAGTCCCTGGTAGCCATCCCCCACCGCGGCGGCCCGGTCATATCCCGGTTGGCTGCTGCCGCCGACCCAGATGGGGATCGGGTGGGCTGGTTGGGGCAGCACCTTGATGTCTTCAAACTGATAGTGATACCCCTGGTAGGAGGCAGGAGACTCCGCCCACACCAGGCGCATGATCTCCAACGCCTCGTCCGTGCGCGCTCCGCGGGTATGGAAATCCTGCCCGAGGGCCGAGAACTCGGCCGCCGACCATCCCACCCCGGCGCCAACGGTCAGACGCCCGCCGCTCAGCTGGTCGAGGCTGGCCAGGCTGTTGGCCAAGTGCAGCGGGTGGTATTGGGGAACCACCATCACGCTGGTGCCCAGTCCGATTCGCTCAGTGGCCGCCGCGGCCCATCCCAGAGTGAGCAGCGGATCGAACAAGTACGAAGCCGGGTATCCCTGGTCTGCTGGGTAGACGAGGTGGTCGCTCACCCACACGTCGGCCAAACCAATCCCCTCGGCCCGAGCCGCTACTTGGGCGATAGCATCCGGCGAAGCCGCTCGACCGTACTGGGGAAGATGGATTCCTAGTCGCAAAGCAGCTCCTCCCTTGTACCGGCGCTCACCGGTTCCACACGGCTCGTGGCAGTTGCTTCTCCTTGTCGATGAAGGGCAGCAACTCCACGGTCGCCTCGTGCAGTTCGCCGTCATAGTCCTGCAACTGAACCGTCTTGCCCGTCCACTCGTCCCCGGGCAGCGGCCGATCGAAACGCACGTAGCCGACTCCCTCCTCCCGTGTGGGCGACCATGTGCCGATGGTTATGTGCCCCGCCGGAGCGTTCTCGTAGTGCACGGTCATATGGGTCTCTGGCGTCGCGGTCGGGCAAGCCAGCCCAAGCAAGAGCAGGCTGCGGTCGGCGGTCTCCAACGCGGCTCGCCCGATGAAATCTCCCTTGTCGAAGTTGACAAAGTGTCCGAGGCCAGCGCCGAACGGAGTCAGATCTGGCTCAATGTCGCTGCCGTTGTCCAAGATGCCTGCCTCGATACGGCGTATCCCCATCGAAGATGACGTGGCGAACTCCATGCCGAACTGCTCGCCGCTAGAAAGCAGGTGGTCCCAGAGGGCATCGTGGTCGGTGGGCTCTGGGCCGCTGTTGCAGTAGACCTCGATTCCCACTTCCCCAGTCCATCCGGTTCGAGACACCCACAGTTCCTGGCCGCCGATGTCGAAGAATCCGGCCCGGAAGTACTTGAAGTCGGCGGGCAAGCCGCCGCCGATCGCCACATTCAGCACTTCCAGCGACTTCGGCCCCTGGATCTGGAGTACGCGTGAGTCGGGATCGGACACTTCAGCATCAAGCCCGATGGCGGCCGCCTTGAGCCAGCTGATGAACTCCCCATTGGCCTTGACATACCAGAAACGATCGGCCTCCAACCGCATGATCACGCCATCCATCACGATTGTGCCGTCCTCATGGCAGGCGAGCGCGTACCGACACCGTCCCACTCCAAGCGTCTCCGCCCGGCAAACGAGCACCTGTTCCAGCACCCGAACGGCATCAGGGCCGACAATCTCAATGGGCTGCTCGGGAACGTCGTACAACAGGACGCCATTGCGCAACTTCCAATAGTTGGGAATCGGATCCTCATCGTGGGACGCCTTCAGCGGATAAAGGCGACCGCAGTACAAGCCGAAGATCGTCGACTCAGTGGCATACCGATCAGCAAACGGCGACTGATGCTGCCGAAAAGAACTGAACTCGACCGTGTCAAACGCCTCGATGTAGTAATGCCTCTCCCCCGCCATAGGAGCCTCAACCTACAGCCATTACCATCCGTCGAGTGAACGTCCAGAGCGACCCTGGATACAGCGTGTGACTTCCCGCCTGGAGCTGGTGCTTGGGGATATAACGGCTGAGGACGTGGACGCCATTGTGAATGCAGCCAATCACACGCTTTTGGGGGGTGGCGGGGTGGATGGGGCGATTCATCGGGCGGCGGGGCCTGAGTTGGTCGAGTACTGCCGGACTTTGGGCGGGTGTGAGACGGGGCAAGCCAAGATCACGCCGGGGTTCAACTTGACCGCTCGGTGGGTCATACACACGGTGGGGCCGGTGTGGCACGGCGGCGGGCGCGGTGAACCGGAACTGCTGGCTTCCTGCTATCGGGAGTCCCTGGCTCGGGCCGACGAGGTTGGGGCGGAGTCGGTTGCCTTCCCGGCCATTTCTACTGGGGTCTTTGGGTATCCGATTGACGCCGCGGCCTCCGTCGCGGTGGAGACTCTCCGCACCACTCCTACCCAGGTGAACGAAGTTCGGCTCGTCGCCTTCAACCAGGAAACCGTGGACGCCTACCAGAGCATTCTCGATCTCGACACCAGCGCTGATCCCTAAGATCCGCCCCCGGTCAAGCCTTGCGCTGGCTGTAGTCGCTGAAGGGGCCGTCGCGTTGGGCAACTGCTGCTGGGACACCCTCGGTCATGGCCGTCTCAATGAACGCGAGCGCTTCGGGGGTGTTGCGCATCGCACCGTCGAGGATCGATCCGAGCACCTGGGAATTGCGCAGCCCCATCCCCTCGTAAGCCTGATTGACGACCAACTTCATGGCGGCCAGCTGCGACGATGGGATGCTCGATAACTGTTCGGCCAACTCCTGTACCGCGTCATCGAGTTGGTCGGGCGGAACTGCCTGGTTGATGAGCTCCACCCGAGCTGCCTCAGTACCGGAGAGCGGCTTGCCGGTCAGGGCGTACTCCTTGGCCTTGGCGAGCCCAAGCCGGTACACCCACATTGCGGTCAGGTAGCAGCCCCACATCCGGGAATAAGGCGTGCCGATCTGCGCATCTTCAGCCGCGACAACAAGATCGGCTGAGAGGGCCATGTCGGAACCGCCGCCCACACACCATCCGTGCACCTGGGCAATGGTCGGCTTCGGGCTCGACCAGAGGCCCATGAAATTTGGGACCGGTGCATCCCAGCGATTCGTGACCCCGATGGCGTCTCGTCCTGGATCCCAAGTCCGGCCCTCGCTCCGCACTGCGGCGATGTCGCCGTCGGCACCGAAGTCGAACCCGGCGCAAAAGGCCCGACCGGCACCCCGCAACACGATCACCTTCACCTCCGGATCGCGGTTCGCCTCCGCGATGAAGTGGTCGAGCTGCGTCCACATGGGCCGAACAATGGCGTTCAGATAGTCAGGACGATTCAGTGTGATCGTCGCAGTAGTTCCAGCAGTGCTGTACAAGACGTAGTTGTCGCTCATGAAAGTCCAATCTGGCGAATTACTCAGGCCACTCGATGTTGTAGTCGTCGAACCAGAACCGGGCCTCGCGGATGGCGTTCGGGTCGGTCCGCAGGCCGAGGTCCTGGTTAAGCTGCTCAGGGGTCGGGCCGATCTGGCTGGCGATGTTCGACAGCCCGTCGACGTCGAGGTCGTAGCACCGCACGGCATTGAGCCCGAGCAAAAGGCGGGTCTCCTCCACAGGAATCTGCTGGAAGTCGGTCTCCAGGCGCTCAATCGTGTTGGGCCAGCTTCCCTCGGGGTGGGGGTAGTCGGTGCCCCACATCAGGGCGTCGACGCCGTTCATGTAGCGGCGGCGCAGCTCGACTTTGCTCATGGTGGACGCCCCGATGAACACATTGGTGCCGATGTACTCCGACGGCAGGCGCTGGATTAGGCCCTTCGTCTGCGAGCTCATCTTCTTCACCTTCCAGTTGCGCCCGCCGAACATGGCGTCGGCCTTGAACAGCAGGTCGCCGAGCCACCATGAGCCGCATTCCACCGGCACATAGCGAAGGCCTGGATGGCGGTCGAAGGCCCCGGAGAAGAGGAGCTGCCACAGGGGCCGATGGGTCCAGAACGCCACCTCAAGCATGTACTGGGCCATGTTCTCGTTGTACGACGGCCTATCGGCCTCGCCCGAATGAGTGTGCACCACTAGCCCGGCCTCGGCACAGGCCGCCCATATCGGCTCGTAGCTCTCGTGGCCATACGACGGGTGCTCATGCCACATGGTCGGGATCATGATGCCCTTCACGCCGGGCTTGCCGGCCAGCGCCTCAATCTCCTTCACCGACTCCTCGACACCGTGAGTGATCGGCACCAAGGCCACCCCGCCGCGGCGAGGCGGGTTGGTGGCGCAGAACTCCTCGAGCCAGCGGTTGTGGGCCCGGGCACCGGCCCAGGCCTGACGGGAGTCGGTGATCTGCCCGGCTGACAGACCAGCCCCGAACGGCGGAGCCTCCATTCCGGTGACCGCATCGCCGTCAGCGAAGATGATCTCGCCGGCCACGCCGTCGGCATCGAGGGTCTTGTCGCGGATCTCGGGGTCGTAGGCCCCCTTCAACCCGATCTCGTTCTCGCGCTCCCACTGCTCGACGTATTCGCCGTTGATCTCCTCCACCATGGCCCGGTGCTGGTGGCGAGTGACCAGCCATTCGTCAAACTCGGGATGCAGCGACGACTCCAGGTATTCGCGGTAGTCCTCGACAAACAGCCCGGCGTGGGTATCGGACGAGACGATGATGTATGGGGCGTTGCTTTGGTCAACACCGGCGACAGGGCTGGGCATTGGTCAGCTCCCTCTCGAATATTGGGCGAGTACAACAGCTAGAGCGCTGATCACACTGTACTGTCACACCGGCAATAGCTCGCTAATGGCGCTCTCAAGGAGGACGTATGACTCAAATCCTTGCCCAGTACTGCATCAACGTGGAAGACATGGACCGGGCTCTGGAGTTCTGGGTGGATGTGTGCGAACTCGAGCTCCAGCACCGCCTCGAGATTCCCGGTGCGCTGGAGGCGGTAATCCAGTCGCCCCACGGCGGATCACGCCTCCAGTTGGCGCAGCACCTCGACAATGAGGGCCCTATCGATATGGGCACCGCCATGTGGAAGATCTACATCAACACGTCGGACTGCCATCGGCTCTACCAGCGAGCCATGGACGCCGGCTGTGAATCGGTAATGGAGCCCACGCATCTCGACCGTTGGCCGGTGATCATGGCCTATGTGAAGGACTTCGACGGCTATCTCATCGAGTTCGTCGAGCACAAAGAGGGCACCCGCCCCGGCATCCCCGACCCGAAGAAGGTATGACCGACTCCCCTAGTTGGGAAACAGCGTCCTGACCCCGCTTGAGATCCTCGTCATCATCGGCTTCTCGGCCGCTGGGGCCATATCCCAGGGCTGCCTGGGCATCGGGTTGGCCCTCGTGGCCGGACCAGCTCTGGTGGCCATCGATCCGGGCTTTGCCCCCGGGCCGCTCATCGTCGTCGGCCAAGTTGTCGGCATCCGCAATGTCATCGTCGAACGCAGCCACACCGACCGTCAGGCTGTCCGACGTTGTGCATTCGGACTGCCGTTCGGCTTGGCTGCTGGACTGGTCGTGCTCTCCATGGTGAGTGACGAGGTCATCGCGCTCCTGGTTGGAAGCCTTGCCGCGGCCGGTGCCCTATCGCTCCTCTGCGGATTTCGGATTGCCCGGACGCCGGGGGTGGAAGTTGCCACCGGAATGGGGGTTGGATTCTCTAGCATGACCGCCGCTTTGCCGGGCCCCGCATTCGTGCTCACTTTCAGCGATATGAAGCCAGCAACACTGCGAGGCACAGTTGGCTCGGTATTCCTAATGGTGGCGGTCGCCGCCATGATCGGGCTCATCGCCACCGGCGAGTTCGGCCTCTACGAGGTCGAACTCATCGGCTGGCTCATTCCCGGCATCCTCTTGGGTCTGGGCTTGGCCCGCTTCGTCCGCCCCCTCCTCGATCGAGCCTGGTTCCGCCCTGCCGTGCTCCTCGTCGCGCTCGCTGGCGGACTCGCCCTCATTCTCCGCCAGGTCGTGTGAGTGCAGCCTTCACCAGCCGTACCAGGGCATGAGGCCCCGCTCATGGGAGTGCTAAGCAGAGAAGGCCACCAGAGGAGACACCATGACTGAGACCTATCGCGATCCGAACGCGGCCATCAACGACCGAGTTGCCGACCTTCTGGGGCGGATGACACTGGAAGAGAAGGTGGCTCAGCTAGGAGCGATTTGGCTGACTGCTCTGGTTCAAGACGAGACCTTCGACGCCGACGCTGTGGCTGAGACGCTGGTCAATGGCATCGGCCAAGTCACCCGCATCGGGGCGAGCACTGGACTGCTGGCCAACGAGTCGGCTCAGCTCGGCAACGCCATTCAAAAGGTGTTGGTGGAACGCACCCGGCTGGGGATTCCCACGGTGATCCACGAGGAGGGCGTCGGCGGCTTCCTCCACCGCGGCGCCACCACATTTCCCCAAGGGTTGGGTTTGGCGGCTACCTGGAATGTGGATCTCATGGCCGAGGTCGCAGAGGTGATCCGCACCCAGATGACCGCCGTCGGCGCCCGCCACAACCTCTCCCCCGTTTTGGACGTCGCCCGGGATCCCCGCTGGGGCCGGGTCGAGGAAACCTACGGGGAGTCGCCGGAGTTGTGCGCCCGGATGGGCGTTGCCTACGTCCGGGCCCTCCAAACCGACGATTTGGCCAATGGCGTGGTATGCACCGGCAAGCATTTCCTGGGCTACGGGTATTCCCTCGGCGGCCGGAATCAAGCGCCTGTCCACCTCGGCCATCGAGAGCTTCGCGAGGTGTATGCCGAGCCGTTCGCGGCCGCCATCCGCGAGGCGGGCCTAGCGTCGATCATGAACAGCTATTCGTCGATCGACGGTGTGCCCGTGGCGGCCAGCCGAGCGATGCTGACCGATCTCTTGCGAAGTGAGCTGGGCTTCGAGGGAACGGTGGTGGCCGACTACTTCGCGGTCATGCAGTTGCACTTCAACCACATGACTGCGGCAGATCCCACCGAGTCGGCCATCCAATCGCTCAGCGCGGGACTCGATATCGAGCTGCCGGCGCTCGACTGCTACAAACACCTGCCCACCGCAATCCAAGAAGGCCGAATCGATGAGTCGATCATCGACGAATCCTGTGCTCGGGTGCTGGCCCAAAAGTTTCAACTCGGGCTGTTCGAAAACCCATATGTGGACGCCGATTCTGCGCCCGACGTATTCGACACCCCCGACCAGCGAGCGTTGGCCTGCCGGGCTGCGGCCGAGGGGGTGATCCTGCTGAAGAATGACGGGGTGCTGCCCCTCAGCTCATCGATCTCCAAGGTGGCGGTCATCGGTCCTCACGCCGACGATCCTCGTCTTCTCCAGGGCGACTACCACTATCCCGCCCATCTGGAGATCATCTACCAGAATCGCAGCGCAGAAATGATCGAAGCCATCGAAGCGCTCGGCATCGAACAGGGGCTGGATCAGCTGCCCGAGTCCGGAGGGACGTTCTCCCCGGGTCCGCACTTCACTCCCCATGTGACGCCATTGGACGGCTTGCGCGCCGCGCTGCCCGGCACCGAGATCGTCCATGCGGCGGGGTGCGCCGATTCCGGCGACGACGCGTCGGGTATCGAAGACGCCGTTGCGGCGGCGGCGTCAGCCGATGTCGCCATTGTGTGCGTGGGCGCCCGCTCGGGGCTGGTTGCCGACGCGACCGTGGGCGAGGCCCGCGACGCCACCGACCTTGGCCTTCCCGGCGTGCAGTCGCAGCTGGCAGCCCAGGTTGCGGCCACCGGCACTCCGACCGTCGTCGTTGTGATCAGCGGGCGGGTCCACACGCTCGAAGCCGAGGCTGGGGCTGCCAACGCCCTGCTCTGGTCAATCCTTCCCGGCGAGGAGGGTGGCACGGCCATCGCCGATGTGTTGGTCGGCGTCGTCAACCCGGCGGGCCGGCTCCCGGTCTCTCTGCCCAAACACGTCGGACAGATCCCACTGCACCATGACATGCGGCGGCGGGGCGACCGGTCGGAGTTCTACGGCAGCTACGTTGACCGCGACACCGACGCGCTCTATTGGTTCGGACACGGCCTGTCGTACACCACATTCGAATACGGCGAGCCCTCGGTGGTTCTCGGATCGACGGCTGAGGCCACCACAATCGCGGTGCCCGTTGCCAATACCGGCCATCGCGACGGCGACGAAATCGTGCAGCTCTATGCGACCGACGAGGTCGCTTCAGTGGCCCGGCCGATCCGCGAGCTCATCGGCTTCGCCCGGGTGGCCATCCCCGCGGGCGAATCCCGCACCGTCACCTTCACGATCCACCCCAGCCGACTGGCCTTCCACGGCCTCGACATGGCCCTTGCCACCGAGCCCGGAACGTTCACCTTCCGAGTAGGTGGCGGGTCCCACGACCCTGCCATGCGAGAGATCCCGGTCGACCTGACCGGCAACACCGCTCGGTACGACCGGCGGTCCATCATCGTCACAACGGCCGAGGTCAGCTGAACGCACCGCTCTCCAAATTGAGCCCCGGGTGTTATGTCTCAGCCTGTGAAGCCGGCGTCGATCAAGAATTGGCGCCACTGCTCGGTGCGGTCTTCAGTTGTCTCCGGGGGTAGCGGCACTTCGAGGTTGATGTCAGCCTCGTAAACTGACCGGGTCTCCAACACCAGCACGGCGTCCTTGAACATCTCTTTGGCTTCTCGTCTCCCTTGTTCGCTCGTCTCCGGCAACAAGCCCTCGGCGTCGAGCATTTTGGAGAAGATATCTGACATGTCCGCTCTAGTCGTGAAGACACGCAACAGCCCGCGCTCATCGAGTTCAATGACCACTTCAGCATCAAGGTTCTCAAAGAAGTCCACATAGAAGTCGGTCAGCGCATCAACGCTTATTGGTTGGGCGAGAGCCTGACCAGCGGCCTGAGAACGGGCACTGTCAATCACATCGATACCTTGGGCTGCCAGCAAATCAGCGTAAATGGCTGTCCCGACAAAAATTTGGGGGCTTGTCGAAGTCTGTTCGATCTCTCTGAGGGCTGTCGGAAGACTCACCGCCAGCTCACTCAGATCTGGCGGTGAGGAGCCCACCAGCGCTCTCAAGAGTTCAGGGCTCTCTGCCCCAATAGCGGCGAGGTCAATTGAGAACACTCCGGGGGCAATCGGGCCAAGGTCGACTTCTGGGTTGGCATCCGCTAGTCGCTGATAGCTGCTTGTGTCCATGACTATCCACTCGCCGTCAACCCACGTTTCAAGCCTGAGGTCACCGAGGTCACCAATGTCGCCCAGCAGTCCTTCCAACATCGTTCCGATGTCTATGACGAGGTGCTCCCGCTCGGTGCTGATCTCGCCAACCATTGTCGGCCCCTGCCCGTCGATGCCGGTCTCGGATTCGAAGCCCATGGCGGGCAGCGCAAACGTCGAGCCCACAAAGAGCGACACCCGATAGGTAGAGGCTTCAGCAGTGTCGGCGAGCGCTGCGCTGAGTACTCCGATCGTGGTCACATTGGTCTTGTCTTCTCCCCCACCACACCCCGCAGCCACCAGAACTACGACCACCAGCGTGGCCAGCCATTGACGTGATCTAGTCATCTGCCAACCGTAACGAGGCCTATCAACACGGTCTAACTGCTGACATACGAGGACATAGGCGAATCATTAGGGTAAGTGGCGGTCCCACTCGTAGGGGACGACGGAGTAGAAGGGAGCAGCCAGCAGCGGCCTCGCCAATCCGTCTGCCCATCGCTTCTCCAATATCGGCTGGAGTCGGCGGGCCGCGTCGACCGGGTCACCGTCAATGAAGCAGAGGCTGACCTGTTTGGGGCCCTCGTCGGGCGATGTGGGGGTGACAAACCAGTCATAGCCCATGGATCTTCCTAGATCGGAGACGGCCCACCACACACCGGCGACGCCATCGATGTCGACCAGACGGTCAGCGGCGGCGACTCCAAGCTCGACGAGCAGATACGCCCCGAGTGCCGGACGCCACGGGAGGACGTCTGCTCCGGCAACGGCATGTGGGGCAGCGGCCTTGCCGGCCAGCGTGTAGAGGTCTCCCTCCACGGCGGGAAGCCGATGCGGCATTCGGCCGGCTTTGAAGAGTTCTTCCCCGAGACCATAAAACGAGTCCATTGCCGCTTGGTCGGTAAACAGGTACACCATGAAGTGGTCGGTGGCCTCATAGCGGGGGTCGGCCGCAACACGCGCTGACCGGCATGCCGGCGTGGACACGAAGCGAAGCGATCCGCGGACCTCAAGCAGCCGATGCTGTTCGGCTCGGTGGTCGAGCGTATGCCAAGCCAAGTACTCGGCATCGCGGCCCTCTGGGTGGCGGGCCGACAGCGACACGAACATCTCCGCAACGTCGCCGCGCCCCAGCGCCAGCACTCCGGGGATCTCATCTGATGGTCTCCCTGAAGGGCTTGAGCGGGCGATAGATGAGGCGAAGCTGCTCACGGCAATGGCTGGGCATCGAGCAGAACGAAGGCTAGGCGGGCCGGCTCGGTGCCTCGGTTCTCCCAGTGATGGGCAGTCCCGCGCTGGACCACCGTGTCGTATTTGCGCAGGGTCACCTCGCCCTCGTCCAGCAGCAGGGTGACTTCACCGTCGAGAACCACCATGTAGTCGATAGTCCTGGTGGTGTGCATCCCTGGGTGGCCATCACGGTGGGTGACGGCTCCTTCTGCGGCGAGCCGTTCCGCTGTCTCGGCAGCTGCCCCCGAGGCGAGTTCCCGACTGGGGGGAAGCTCCACCATCCAGAACAACGATCCCTGGGGCGGGGCCTCAAGGCGAGTCTCCCGCAATGCGGCATCGGCCACCTCCCCGGAGTTGTCTGCCGGAGAACCCTCCGTTGTCCAGATCTGCACTCGGCGCTTGTAGTCGTGAACATCGTCGAAGACGACAACCGACTTACCGTCGGCATCGTGTCCTGTGACCACGCGGCGGATCGTGTGGGCGCTGTCCATCTTCTGCCTCGTTCCTTGTTGTTGGGGTTCTTCTGTAGCCGAACTCAGAGCGGCATTACCCGTCCGCCGCTGGCGTGAATTGTGGCCCCGAGCATGGCGTGGCTCGGCGCGGAGGCGGCATAGGCGATCACATCGGCTGCCTCGTCAACCCTCAGTACCCGGCCCCAGGGCAGCAAGCCGCGATGCACGACATTCAACATGTGCTCGTCCTGTTCGGGAGTCGGAGGATTCTCGCTGCCCATGCCCCCAGTCGAAATCCCCCCGAGGGCGACGACATTGACCACGATGCCGTAGGGGGCGAGCTCAGCGGCGGCCGACTTGGTCCAGGCAATCAACCCCCCTTTGGCGGCGTTGTAGAGGGACACTGGGCTCATGTCAGCGGGCGGCGGGTTGAACGGTGCCGTCGAGGCCACGCTGACCACCCGGCCGTAGTTGGCCTCCTTCATGGCCGGAACCACTGCCTGAGTACACAGCATCGGACCGAGCAAGTTGACGCCGATCACCCGGTTGAATTCCTCTACCTCAAAGCTCTCGGTGCTGCTGGCCCCGCCGATTGCGGCGTTGTTGACCAGGGCGTCAATGCGGCCGAACTCCCCGAGCACCGTGGCGGCCATGCCGGCGACATCATCTCGATTCGACACGTCGGCGCGCACCCAGATCGCCCGCTGGCCGGTCTCTCCCATGACTGCCTCGACGCTCTGTTCCCCCCAGTCCTGGCGAATGTCCACCAGTGCGATGTCGTAGCCACGTTGGGCAAGGGCTCGCGCCGTTACCCCACCAACTCCCCAGGGCCGTGCCCCGGTAACGATGGCAACCCTTCTGTCGCTGCGAGTGCTCATGTTTCATGCTCCTTTGGGGAATCGAAGGTGACCAACAACTGGGTGAGGCCGCGGAGGATATAGCTGTCCATGTAGTTGTAGGTGTGGTCATCGGCGAGGGTCAGGTTGGGCAAATCCAACAGGGCATTGGTGCCCACTTTGCCCTCAAGGCGGGCCAGGCCCTGGCCGATGCAGTAATGCTCGCCATAGCCAAAGGCAACGTGGTCATTGGGGTCGCGGTCAATGTCGAACTCACCGGGCATCGGGCACAACTCGGGGTCTCGATTGGCCGCCGCGAATGCCACCCATGCGAACTCGCCTTTGGCCACTGGCTTATCGCCCAATTGGGTGTCTCGGGTGGCAACTCGAAACAACCCGGTCACCGGTGCTTCGTGGCGGAGGGCCTCCTCCACGAAGGCGGGCACCAGATCCCGATTCTCTGCCAGTCGGTCGCGCAGCTCATGATCGGTGGCCAGTCGATGGCCGATGTTGGCCAATAGCGTGGTAGTCGTCTCGTTGCCCGCCAGCAGAAACTGTCTCAACGCGGTTATCCGCTCTTCGTGGGTCAAGGGCTCGCCGTCGACCTCGGCGTTGGCCACATCCGAAATCAAATCGTTTCGCGGCTCGGTCTGACGCTGTTCGATCATGGCCGAGAAATAGTCCTCGAACTCGGACTCAGACCTGATGTAGCTGCGTACTTCGTCCCGGCTTGGGTTGGCCCGTCCGATGGGAATGGCGAAGTCATCCGACCATCCTTTGAACTTCCCGAGCTCTTCCTCGGGGACGCCGAGCATTCGAGAGATCATCACCATGGGCAACAAGACGGCGTACTCGCGAAACAGGTCAGCCCGGCCCCGATGGGCGAATTCAGCAACCAGCTGTTCAGATACCGATATGACCTCGGGCTCCAGCGCCCGGAGGCGGGCAGGACGGAACGCCCTATTCAGCGCCCGGCGCTGTCGAACATGCTCGGGCGGATCGGCGGTGTTTAGCACCCGCCCCCGATTGCGGCTTCGAAAACGGCTGACCGCCTCAGCCATGTCCGGCTCCCCAGCAATAGCTGCGGTGTGATCTGCCACCGGATTCCGGAAGTCATAGGTCGCGGTTGGTGACCGGTTCGACCACGTTTCCGGGTCGACAACGATGTCGTGCAGCAGCTTGTAGCCGGTTATGACCCAGGCCCCCATTGCCTCGCTATAGAAGGCCGGCTCCGAGGCCTCCCGCACGTCGTCGAAGAGCTGCCAAGGCGAAGCCAGCAGGTCCTCGTCGCGATCTAGCAGCCGCTGAATCCTGTCATCCAGTGAATCTGTCATCGCCACCCCGGATAGCTATTCGGCCGCCACCGGGCAATCGCCCTCCACAAGCAGCCGCCGCAGCACGCGCTCCCCTTCCCAGGGGTCGCGTACGGCGAAGTGAGCGGTGCAACGCTCGTCCCATATCACCACGTCACCGTTTCGCCAGCGCCAGCGGCAGGTCACGCTGGGATTGGTGGCGTACTCGGTGACCGCGGCCATGAGGTCATGGCCGGCATCATCGTCAAGACCGTCGACCGTTGCCTCCCCCACGCAGAAGATGGTCTCTTCCCCCGTCTCGGGATGCCGTCGCAGCAGGGGCTGGCGCACCCCTTGGAGATTGTCCCGCCAGATCTGCGGATCGAATTCTGGGAACAACCGCTGTTTCAGTCCAATGAGCGTGTCGGGCACGCTGTGTACGGTGGAACTTCCCTGCATTTGCTTCCGCAGTTCGTCGGGCAGCCAAGAAGCGGCCAACACCAGATTGGCCCACATGGTGTCGCCGCCCACCGGCGGAACATCGATCGCTCTCAAGATGCCGAAAGCAGGAGGGTTGGGCGCATAGAGCACATCCAAATGCCACCGGTCGGTCAGCAGCTGGTGGTCGCTTTTGACCCGTAACTCCGACGGCTCGGCCTTGTCGACTCCGGCAAGACGGTCCATCGGATGGATCCACGGCTCACCCAGCGACTCAGCCAGACGGATGTGGTCGGCATCATCGAGAAACTGGTCGCGAATTCCCACCACCTTGTATTCCAAGAGCGCTCTCCGCAGCTCCGCCGTCGTGTCAGCATCGAGTTCTCGCAGGTCAACCTCCGATAGCTCCGCCCCAAGCGCCGCCGTAAGCGGTTCGATTCGCATCCTGATGGCCTCCCGAAACTAGTCAACCATACATCTCCTATTGATGTTATGATGCGCATATGCGCACAACAGTGTCGATTGACGACGAAGTCTACGAGGAAGCGCGACGCATGGCGTTCGAGTCCCGCCGAACACTCGGAGAAGTCATCAACGAGCTACTGACAGAAGGGCTCAGGCTGGCGGCCGATCCCCCAGCGCGCCGCCAGCTCGGCCAGCTCCGCGGATCAATCACCGTGGCTGACGACTTCGATGAGACGCCGCAAGAAGTGCTCGCCTCCCTTAGCGACCCGATCTGATGGGGGACCTGCTGCTCGACACTCATGTAGTGCTTTGGGCCAATGAGGCACCAGAACGTCTCTCCGGCGAAGCAGTCGACGCGCTGGAAGATCCGACCAACCGACTATTGGTGTCGTCTGTCTCGGTTGCCGAGATCGAGATCAAACGGAAGCTCAGGAAGCTGGCAATGGAACATAGCTGCTACACCCTGGCCGCAAAGCTCGGCGCTGCCTGGCTCGACCTGACTCCCGCCCACGCCATGGGACTACGAACACTCCCCCTGCTCCATGCCGACCCGTTCGACCGGCTCCTCATCGCCCAAGCCAGCACTGAAGGCTGCACCCTCGTAACCGCCGATAAAGAAATCCTCGCCTACCCCATTCCCACACTCGCTGCGTAAGGGCGGCTTCAAGCGAACCTAAGTGGCGACGGAGACATCCCACGCTTCTTTGGTCATTGACCAAGCGACGTCGATTCCGGTGGTGGCTGGGGCGTGGGGTGTGACTTTCGACTCTCCGTCGAGGTGGTAGCCGAGAGCCTCAGGTATGGCCCCGCTACGGGTGTTGGCTTTGTCGTGGTGGATTTCGACTCGTTCGATGTCGGGAACGGTGAACGCGGCAGATGTGAGGATGCGGGCCATCTCGGTGGCATATCCCTTTCGCAGGTGATCGACGTGAACCCAATAGCCGATTTCCAGTGTCTTGGGGCCAGCGCGACGGTGGAGGCCGCAACCGCCTACCACCTGGTCTCCCTCGAAGGCTCCGAACACGACTTCTTTGCCGGCTTTCCGGTCATCCTCCCAGCGACGGATAAGCGCTTTCCGGTCGCGATCACTCAGAGGCTCGAACTCGATCCACGACATCCACGGCCGCAGATGATCGATGCTGTCTTGGATAGCGTCCCGCAAGATCTCCATGTCGCTGACCCGCCAGCGCCGCAAGACCAGGCGGGGGCCGACGACTAGCTCGGGCAGAACGCTCACTCTTCAACAATTCCACATTGAGTTTGGAGTTCTCAGCGGAATTACCACTACCCGGAAGATCGCTACCAGGCCAAGGGTGGTCTATTTTTCAATACGTCTATGACTACCTGGAGCGAATTCTGCGAACGGATAGAGGTCCTTGGCGAAGGGCTGGATGATGAGGGACAGCGGCACCTGGCCAACCAAGTGGCCTGTTGGCTGACCTATGCGATCGGCCACAACGACCCCCGCCACCCTGCATTTTTTCGGAGCAGCGATCCCGTGTACCAGTGGGGTGGGCCCAATGCGGATCAGGTGGCTCGCCGGACCGCGATCGACGGTGACGGGGTATACCGAATCTCGGGCCACATGGGGGCCTGCGAAGAGTTCGTGCTCCAGATCAAGCTCGGTGCCACCCAAAGCGGCGGCGCGGGAGTGGGTCTCGAGGTAACCGGTTCCAGCCTCGGGCTAGGGCCGGGTGACGAGATCGACATCCTCCTCGGCGGCGAGGACCCCGACGACGAGACCCAAAGCTGGCTGCCGCTTGACCCCGAGGGGTCGTTTGTGCACATCCGCGACTACTACTTCGACTGGCAGCCCTCCGAGCCGGCCACGTTCGTCATTGAGCGCCTCGACACCGTGGGCGAACCCAAACCGGAGATTGATGCCGCCGCCATCCTCGGGACAGCCCTGGGCGAGATCGAGCACTCCTTCGCGTTCTGGAACGGCTACCAGGAGCGCATGCTTGGCGACCAGCCTCCCAACATGTTCCTGCCTCCGGCCGGAATGGGGCGCGGCGTCAAGACCCTCATCTACAGCCATGCCGGCGTGGCCCTCGACCCCGATCAGGCCCTCGTGGTCGAGATCGGCCACCGGGGCGCCACCATGTGGGACATCCAGCTCTACAACCGGCCGTGGTACGAGGCGCTCGACTTCACCAACCGGCTGACCTGCCTAAACCACGCCCTCATCGAGCCTGGACCCATAGTGATCGCCGGCACCGACCCGGGAGGCGCCAACTGGCTCGACACCGAGGGCCGGGATTCAGTGCTGTGCACCATCCGCTGGTGGCACCCGCCCGACACCCCCGTGGTCGACGCCTACGTCGTCCCCATCAGCGAACTCAACTTGCCCTCAGCAGATCGCCAAGCCCAAATCGCCCGCCGCTCCTCCCACATCGCCTGGCGATACCGGACATGACGGGGAGGGCCGCAAGGGAGGTCTAATGTCGACAAAACCATTCACAGAAAAGGTCGCAGTCGTAACCGGCGCGGGACGTGGTATTGGGCGGGCAACTGCTGAGCGTTTGGCCATAGAAGGCGCCTCGGTCGTGCTGGCGGCTCGCTCCTCGCACGAACTTGACGAGACCGCGGCCGGAATTGAGGAAGCTGGCGGGCGGGCCGAGGTGATTGCGACGGATGTGACCTCGCGCTCCGAAGTCCGCCATCTTTTTGACCGAACCGAAGAGATCTTTGGTCGCCTCGACATCCTGGTGAACAATGCCGGTGCCATGCAGCCGCTTACCCCCGTCGGGGAACTCGCTGATGAAGACTGGGACCGCTGCTTCGACGTCAATGTGCATGGGGTGCACTTCTGCTGCGACACCGCACTCGAGCTACTGGCTGCTGGCGAAGGCGGCCATATCATCGTGATCGGCTCCGGACAGGGTCATTCGCCCTCACCAGGGGCCGCCGCCTATTGCTCGGCGAAGGCCGCCGTCTCGATGTACGTCCGCACGCTGGCAAAGGAGCTTCGTCCCCGGGGAATCACGGTCAACGAGATTGTGCCCGGCGCGGTTGCCACCGAGCTCTTGAGCTGGACGGTCGGGCTGCCAATGGACCGCCTCAACGAACTTGAGCCGGCGCTCGGCGGGGATCGGGTCAAAGAGCCCAGCGAAGTTGCGGAGTACGTGGCATTTCTCGCTACCCGTTCACCACAAGATGGCCCGACCGGCCAGTGCTTCAGCCTCCTAGGACGCGACCTATAGGTAAGCAGTTACCTCGCCTACAGATCGTCCACAGACAGCACCTGGGTTTCGAGTTGGGTGGGCTGTTCGTCGGGGAGCAAATAGCGCCAGAAGACGGTGCCGGTGGGTGCTCCGGCGGTGTCCAGCCAGTTGGGTACGCCGGGATCGCGATGGGCGAGGATCATGCGGAACGACCCGTCTGGCTCCAAGACGGTCTGGCGACGATTGAGCGAGACCCGGCGCTGCCGATACGGAGGGGTCTGGATGAACCGGTTGTTCAGCACGACGTTGGCAAAACGGCAGTTCGGGAACCGACCGCGGATCTCAAGCGCTTCATCGGGCCCCAGCTCATAGCGGGTGCTGCGGTAGGCATTGTCGGCCGCGGCGTAGCCGATAGCGCGGTTGCCCTCGTCGAGCGGGGGGTTGGTAAACCGATTGGGCTCGGAGGACACCCAGTCCAGCGGAATGTCGCGAGGACCAGTGGGCCAGTCCACGGTCACGCTGCGAAGGAATGTGATGACCCTCTGGAGACCCAGGGCGCAGGCCTCGTCGTCGGGGATGGGTGGAGGTCCGGGATCGACCGTCGGTTCAATGGACAGTGGAACGTGCATGTTCGGGTCGGTCGCCGCCGGACGATCCCATTCAAAATAATGGCGGGTGGTAACGCTGCCTGATTCTGGGGTGAGCGCCAGCCAGTTGTCGGGCTGGGGGTTCTGACTCAGGTGCAGCTCGTAGCTCCCATCCGAACCCACCTTTATCTCATCGTCGTTGAGCGTGGCCCCCAGCGCTTTCGACATGCCCCCACCGGCTGTCCCAACCTCGACAGTAAAGGACGTATAAACCGCTCCAGCCAGGTTTCCCCTGATCACATAGTCGCGCTCGGGATCGATCACCGAGCCGTAGTAGATGGCGTCGGGATTGTCGCCCAGGAGCTTCTTGGTGGGAGAGAACCACCGGTAGAACCAAGGCCGAGCCGGGTCGGCCTGCGACCAAAACTCCAGGGCGTGCTGAAGCGAGTTGAGCGCGAATATCCGCGCTTCGGCCCGTTCGTCCGCAGTCGGCATGGCCCTGGCTTCGCGCCCCCAATCACGTTCTATCTCGCCCATCAATTCGACGAGCTCATCCCAAACCTGTCCCGATCGATCAGTCATCTGCTCCTCCATGCGTTGCCGAGCACTGGGAAGGCTACCCACCAAGACCACTACCAGACATTGTGCTTGGAGGCGAGGGGATCGCCACTAGGGTGGTGACCCGTGCGGGTGATGATGACGGGGGCAACGGGATTCATCGGCGGTCACACCGTGGCGCGTGCGATTCAGGCTGGTCACGAGGTCTGCGCCTTGGTCAGGTCGCCCGAGAAGCTTGAAAGCCTCTGCTCAGCCTTCGATATACCTACCATCGACCACATAGCGGGCGACATGACCGATCCTGAGGCCGTCGCCGCGGCTCTCGAGGGCGCCGATGCGGTGATTCACTGCGCCGCAGTCGTGTCACTCGACGCGCGGGGCAACGCCCAGGGGATCGAGAACAGCATCGCCGGAGCCCGGCTTGTGCTCCACAAGGCTCACGAAATGGAACTCGACCCGATCATCCATCTCTCCAGCGTGGCCGCTTTGTTTGACCCCGGTGCTGGCTCCCTCACGGTTGACCACCCGCCTTCGTCAGCCGGATACACATACGGCCAAGCCAAAGCCGATGCGGAGATGGTGGCCCGCAAGCTCCAGGCCGATGGTGCTCCCTTGGCGATCGTGTATCCGAGCGCAGTGATCGGGCCGCCCGCGGGCTCGGCCTTCGGCGAGGCCAGCGAAGACATGGCCCGATTCACGGCAACCGGCATCATTCCCACCCGAAGGGCCGCGGTGGCGATCTCCGATGTCCGAGACATGGCCTCGCTCCTCGTGGCGCTGCTCGAACCGGGCCATGGGCCCCGCCGAATCATGTGCGGCGGTCATTTGGTTGACATGAACGACTTTGCCCGCATCCACCGCGACATCACGGGTCGAAGATTCCCCATGATGCCGCTTCCTCCGTCGGCGCTCCGAGGGATTGGCCGAATGGCTGATTCGATCCGGCGTGTCGTGCCGATCAATGCGGCCATGAATCGATTCAGCATGAGCGTGCTCACCCAATGGGAAGGATCAGAAGACAGCGATCTCACCGTGTACGGGGTTGAGTTCCGTAATATTGAAGAGACGTTCGCCGACAGCCTGGCTGCTTGGCACAAAGCCGGCCTCCTCTCCAACCGCCAGATCGGCAAAGCACTCCCCTCTCCTGACCCCAGCAAAGCGCCGACACCGCCCAAGGGGTTCCGGATGCCGCCCCGCGTGGTGCTGTCGCGGCCCTTCAGGACCCTCGGCCCCCTCGTCGTCCCGCGGGTCCACCGTGCGATCAACCGGCTCACCCGAGGCCGCACTCTGCTCGATTCCGCCGCTCAGCCGATGCTCATGCTCTTCTCAACTGGCGCCAAATCTGGCCTGACCAGGGAGACGCCGCTCGGCGCGGTTCCCCTAGAGGAAGGTCGCTTCTTGGTGGTAGGCAGCAACTTCGCCCGCGGAGATCATCCCGCGTGGACGGCAAACTTGTTGGCCAACCCCGATGCCCAGATCCTGTTCCGCGGCCAGCGGATACCCGTGAGGGCTCGGCTCCTCACCGGCGCCGAGCGTGACTCGAGATGGGAAACCGCGGTGGCCTGGTATCCGCTTTGGACCGAGTACGACGCCGTGACCGAACGCGAGTTGCGCCTGTTCGAGCTTGAACCCGTCACCGACAACGGGGGCTGAAGGGCTCATCGAACCTTCTGGAACCGTCACCGGTGTAGTTCTCTAGCGACCGGTCGGGGTGAAGGTAAGCGGCATGGTCTTGGGTGCCCGGGTGAACACGCCTTGGGGCTTGGGCGGCATTCCGTCGAATGCAACGTCTTCCATGGCATCGAGCAGTTGATTGGTGGCGATGTCCACCTCAGTCTTGGCCAGCATCGCTCCGATGCAGAAGTGCCGGCCCAGGCAGAATCCGGTGTGGTTGGCCGCCCCGGAGAATGCCTTGGACACGTCTAGGTCTTCGCGGAAAATATCGAAGGTGTCGGGATCGGCGTAATGGCGGGGATCGCGGTTGGCCCCGGCGATGAGACACGTCACCGTGGAGCCGGCCGGGATGGTCACCCCGTGCATCTCTACGTCTACCTCGGGCTGGCGCATGATCATCTGCACCGGCGGCGAGTGCCGCAGCGTCTCGGCGAAGGCGTTGTCGATGAGGCTGCGATCTTCACGAACGGCCTGGAGCTGATCCGGGTTGGCGATCAGGTTCATCATCATGTTGGCCATGGCCTTGTCGGTGGTCTCTCCCCCGGCCACCAACAGCAGCGACACGAACGCCTTGATCTCCAGGTCGGTCATCTGCTCGCCGTCGATGATGGCAGTACACAGGGTGCTGAGCAGGTCGTCGCCGGGGTTGGCCCGACGCTCGGCGATGATCGGCATCATGTAGGCCTCGAGCTCATCTTTGGTCTGGAGCCCCTGGGCCATGACCTCCTCGTCCCCGGTGAGGTTGCTCAGGAACATCATGATCGAGTGGTACCACTTCTGGAAGCGCTCGTGATCCGACTTGTCGAGGCCAAGCATGTCGACGATCACGTTGATCGGGAAGCGGATGGAGAACTGGTCGACGAGGTCGACCTTGCCGTCGTGGCGGAAGCCGTCGATGAGTTCGCGGGCGTTGGCCTCGATGACCGGGACGAACTTGGCCGTCAACTCGCTGCCCCGGAACGCGGGCGCGATCAGATTCCGGTGCGCTGAGTGATCGCGGCCCTCCATCTGGAGGATTGTCCGGCCGTGAACGGGCTCCAGTTGCCACTCATAGTTTTTGGAGGTGAACGCCTTGTCCTTGAAGGCCCGTTCGACGTCGTCATAGCGCGAGATCAGCCAGGCTTCAGTCGCCTCGTGGTACACCACCGGGTATTCCTCCCGCATGACCTCCAGCACCACATTGGGGTCCTCAAAAAACGTCGGCGACAAGATGTCGGGTTCGATGGCAGCCACAGGTCCTCCTTCAACGCCGGTACCTGTTGGATGCGCCCGAAGGGTAGTGGCTTGGCCCAACTGCCTCAATCGGCGCCCGAGGTGAGACTGGATCGTTGTCCATGTGGAATCATCACGGTCGGCGAGTGGGTGGGCCGGGCTCGTTGCTGGAGGGGCCCGCCGGTCAGGAGGCCAGATGAACGACGAGGTGTTCGCCGGAGTCAAGGTCGTGGAATTGGCCCAGTGGGTGTTCGTGCCAGTGGCGGGAGCGATTCTGGCCGACTGGGGCGCCGATGTGGTGCGGGTCGAGCGGCTTGAGGGCGATGCCTATCGGGGCCTGGCCACACAGGGAATCGGAACCGAGCGAGCCGGAGTAAACCTGTCGATGGCACTGGCCAACCGGGGGAAGCGCTCCGTTGCCATCGATTTACAACGAACAGAAGGCATGGCCGTCTTTCTCGAGCTTCTTGAATACGCCGACGTCTTCATCACCAACCTCCGGCCCGGGGCGCTGGAACGTCTCGGGCTTGATGCCGGTACCGTGAGGGAGCGGTTTCCCCACCTGGTTTACGCCCGCGGCCACGGCTTCGGCGTAAGGGGTCCCGACGCCGATCAGCCCGGCTACGACTCTTCCGCCTACTTTGCCCGAGGCGGACTCGCCCACGTCTTGTCGCCACCCGATCTGGACTATCCAGTCACCCAGCGAGGCGCAATGGGCGACCGCAGCGGCGCTATGGCGCTCGCCTTCGGCATCGCTGGCGCTCTGCTGCGCCGCCACCGCACCGGAGAAGGATCGGTGGTCGACGTGAGCCTTCTTGCCACTGCAATGTGGACGCTGTCGTCGGATTTGTTGGCGGCCCTGAACGGCGGTGAGATATCTCGAGGGGCCAGCCGCGGCACCTTCTTCAACCCGCTGACCGAAACCTACCGAACCAAAGACAACCGCCACGTGTCGCTGGTGTTCCTTCAGCCCGACCGCTATTGGGCCGATCTATGCCATGCCCTCGACCGCCTCGACCTTGCCGAGGATCCCCGTTTCGCCGACATAACCGTCCGGGCCGAGAATCGCGAAGCGTGCCTGGCCGAACTCGACGCCGAGTTCGGCAAGCGGAGCTTCGAGGAGTGCAAAGCGCTCCTCAGCCGCATTAATGCGCCCTGGGCCCCGGTCCAGTCAGTGGAGGAGTTGGTCGACGATCCACAGGTCTTGGCCAACGACTACATCGGCGAGGTCCAGGTTGACAGCGGTGAGTTTTACGTGCTGCCCTCCGTACCGGTGCAGTTCGACGAGCAGCCCCCACCTTTGCGGCGGGCGCCAGAACATGGGGAGCACACCGAAGCCGTCTTGTTGGAGTTGGGCCGCAGCTGGGACGACATCCAGACACTGAAGACCGCGGGAGTCATCCCCTGAATTCCGATCGTGGGCTGCGCCTATTCCTGCTGGAACCCGTCACAGACGGAGGCGGCCAAGTAACTCTAAAGGGCAGTCGATCAGGCCGGATTGTTCAGCACCAGGCGCCGGATGCCGTCTTGCCATTTCACCATGCGGTCGGGGCGCAGGGCCTCGATGCGGCTCGTGTCCATGACGGTGCTGGGGATGGCGTTTTCCGACTCGACAATTTGGGGCGGATCGCAGCCGTCGATCTCGGCCATGAACTCGCACCATTCGGCAACCGACACTAAGCCGGGGCTGGCCCAGTTGAGCGTGGTGGCCGGCACCGAGGCCTGATCCAGCAGCACGGGGATGTCGGCGGCGATGTCCTCGTCGTGGTTGAGGTTGTAGCGGGCCCCGTCGGTATGAACTTCGATGGCCATGCCAGCTCGCATCATCAGCAGATGGAACAGCGGCCAGCCATTGGTGTCGCCGTAAGGCACATTCAGCCGGGCGATCACCGTGGGCAGATTGAACTCTCTGGCTGCGAACCGGGCCACCGACTCCGAGGCGATCTTGGAGATCGAATAGGTCGGCATCATGTGGGCGTGATGGTTGCCATGGGGACTGTCCTCGGTGAACGGCTCACCGCCACTGGGCTGATAAACCGCCCCCGAAGAGCAGTGCAGGAACGCCTGTGCGTCACGGAAGTGGCTCATCAGGTGGCCGGTGGCCTCCGAGCACACTGCCAAGTCGGTCTTCCAGTCGCCGGTCTTGATGACCGCCAGGTTCACCACCGCATCCACCTCGCGGGGAACCGCCGAGAAGTCTGCGTTCACAAAGTCGACCGCGATGCACTCCACTCCCCCGGCCTCTAGATCAGCCCGGGCATCAGGGTCTGAGAACCGGGCCAACGCGATCACCCGATTGTCGGCGGCCAGGGTCTTGCACAGCGGCGGCCCCACCATCCCCGTCGGCCCCGTCACCACAATGGTTTTGTTCCGCAACTCCACAATGGGCTCCTTTACAGCTTGATGCGCTCAAACTAATCCCCGACCCTTCGAGGCGACACTCTTAGAAGCAAAGCACCCCAAGCAGCTAAGGAATCTGACCTTTCGCGGTCCGTACGGATCAGGGTCAGCGTCGGGCGTCGATGATTTCTATGTCGTAGGAACCCAGAGACTGGTCGGCAGTCACGAGTGCCAGCGCTTCGAGTTGGGCCTGGGCAATGAGCATCCGGTCGAAGGGATCTTGGTGGTGGGTGGGAAGCGCCGGGGCATGTTCGGCGTGGTCAGTTGAGATGGCTAGGGGAACGAACCCCCCTGACTGGAGCGCAGCGACCAGACCATCGGGCATGGTCAGCTTGCCCAACGCTCGCTTGATCCCAAGCTCCCACGGAGTGACTGCCGAGAAGTAGACCTCATCGGCGTTTTCGATCAATTGGCGGCACTGCGAGCCCAGGGATTCGCTGCCTTCGAGCCACCACAGGGCAACGTGGCTATCCACCAAGATCCTCACGACATATCTGCCTCAACCGACTTATCGAACATGGCCACGATCTCAGCATCGGAGCCGACCACATCGCCGCGGTAGCCAACCCGCCCAGCCCATGCTCCAGCAACCCGTGCCGGACGATCGGGGCGCCATGCAACGATCTTGGCAACCGGATTCCCATTGCGGGCCACGATCACCTCGACACCCGCCTCGGCCTCACGGATCAACTCCGATAGCCGCGACTTCGCCTCATGAGTGTTAACCACCCGAGTAGTCATAGTCTTAGCTTAGCTAAGAGCATCACCTACTTCAACCATGGTTGTGCTGGCGTACTGCTCTGCTCTAAGTCAATCGATCCCCAGGACGGTCAATCTCCATGTCAACAGGCATGTATCGGCAAGGTTGGCCCACACGCTAGATTTTGGGGCTATGGCCACGATGAACGTGCCACTGCCCGACGGTCACCGTGGCCGACTTCGACAGGCACTCCTTGAAGGCGCCCACTCCCCCATTGCGGCAAAAACCGACACTGCATACTTTGAATCGCTCCGAGACCAAGCCCAGGCAACACCTGAGCTGTGCTTGCCGGCCCACGCTGCCACCGCGGCAGTCGGCGGGTGGTCGCTGGTCGACCATCACAGGCTGAGAGCGTTTCGCAGGATCTCGTCTATCGCTCGCAGGTACATGGGATCGAGCCGACCTAGCCGTTCCACGAAACGATGAGTCGATACCGCCCGAACCTGTTCGACCTGGAACGCAGTGGCGGCAACAAGGCCGGTGCCTACATCAGGTTCAACCACGACATGAAGCGGCACCGAGCGAATGGTGGACGTGCCCGGTACCACGATCACCATCTTCAGATTCGGATGGTGTAAGCGGTCGTCGGAGACAATCAGCGCCGGACGACGAAAAGCCTGCTCGGGATGCTCGTGGTCGGCACCAAAATCCACCGACCACACATCACCCCGAGCGAACCGCCCCTCAGTGTTCATCCAAACCGTCTACTGCGGCAGCATCCAACCGCCTGCTCTCCATCTGGTAGGCGTCAACCTCCGACGGGGCCAGATCATCGAGCGCATCCCGCACCGACGACCACCACTCGTCACGGCCGAGCTGATGTACCGCGTCGGCCACAACGTCAACCATGGACGTTCCTCGCTGTTCAGCGATCCACGCGATTTCGTCCCGCAACTCGCTCGGGACCCGCAAAGTTGTCGTCTTCGAAGGCGCTATAAAAGTAGACTACCACGGCTACCCCACAATGCACAGTGGTTTCGATCAGCGTCAGCGTCAAAAGAGGGCATGGGCACAACTGATTGGTGCTATGTCATGCGGCGCCACGAAGGGCCCGAGCTTTCGGTGTCGGAGGGGGGACTTGAACCCCCACGCCCGTATTGGGCACTAGCCCCTCAAGCTAGCGCGTCTGCCAATTCCGCCACTCCGACGTGGACGCCGGGAAACCGGCGCAGAGGGCACCCTATCGCGGCGGGTGCCCGGGACTCTATGAGATTGCCAACGGGCCTATACGGCTGCCGGCCAGCGGGAGAGGGGGGATCCCGCTGGCCGGCTGGCCGTGGCTGGGCTCAGGTCAGGTCGAACCGATCCAGGTTCATGACCTTGGCCCAGGCTGAGGCGAAATCACTGGCGAACTTCTCCTCGCCGTCGTCGCAGCCGTACACCTCGGCTATGGCCCTGAGCTGCGAGTTGGAGCCAAACACCAGGTCGGCCGCGGTGGCCGTCCAGCGGAGCTCGCCGGCTGCGGAGTCCCGGCCCTCGTAGACGCCGGGCTGGTCGACTGAGGCCTGCCACTCGGTGTCCATGGTGAGGAGACGGGGGAGCTTTCCACGTCGGTCTGCTCGGCGACATCCCCGTCGCGTCGGACGCTCGGACCGCAGCAGGCGAACCCGACGCCGATCACCCGAAGCCAAGGTATGAAGGCACCGGAGCTACGACATCGGCAGTCTCCGCGACCACCATCCACGGTCCGAAGAACCCCACGAACGCGGCGGTTGGGGCGTACCCGATCGCCGCGAACAAGCGAGCCGGCTGCTGCAGGCCCGCGGGCAGCCGGGCTGCCCCGCGCTCGATGAACGACCGGCCTGCCCCGTTCACCTCCTCAGAGTGCAGGACCAAGGTGTAGAAACTCGCGTAGGTCGCGACGAACACCATCTCGAATAACGGGAATTGGTACTGGCTGCCGGCATTGAGCGTCAGCACCTCCCAGCTGCGCGGATAGGAGTAGATCTCGAGCCCGATGAACGACCACTCCACAACGAGGTCAATGAGACACAAGACGGCGAAGGTCGGAGCCATCGCCCGAGCGAACGACCATGAGGGATTCCGGCGCCGCAGCCATCGAATACCGGCGAGCTGTAACGATCCGAGACCGATGCCGAGGTACAGGTATTGCGACGGCGCCCAGAACAGGCCCTCTGCAAATCGGGTCGGCCCGTTGTGGCCGGGAACGTATTCGGCCCACGCCCCGAGGTTGATGGCGTGGTGGCTCCACGCAAACGCGTACTCCGAGTAGTTGATCATGGTGTCGATCGGGTACGCCAGCAACCCGCCGACCACCAACATGCCGGACAGGGTCAGTCGACCCGCTTCTCGCCACGGCAGATACAAGTAGCGATAGAACGTCCAGACGATCAGGACGACGCTGACGAACTCGATTAGCCGGAGCGCCGCCACCTTGTAGGGGCTGATCTCGTCGGGTCCCGCGATCGGCATCGGCGAAAACGCTTCACTGTCAGCGACCCACCGTCCGAGCACATATACGACGAGCGCCATCCAGACCAGGCCGAGCATCGACCAGGCCAGCGACCCCGAGCTGGCAGATTCCGTCTGGCCCCTGCCGGTTGGGCCGCGCTCACTCGTGGCCGTCGCGGGCGTCATGGCGTCATCTCCGTGCAGCCAGGCTCAGTCCGGGGGTCTTTCACCCACGCGAGACTAGCCGAGTCGCGTTCCGCAATCTAGCGACGTTTGGTTCGGGACGAGCTGATGTCCATGGCACCCGCCGGCACTGCGGCAACTCTGGCGAAGAGTAATCGATCAGTGTTAGTTTGACGCTGTCGCTGAATGCCGAGGAGGTCGCCATGGACATCAACTCGTTCCCTCAGCCACCCGTGGGCATGGAGATGGACACCACCTGGCAGGCGGTATTCACCATCGGTCAGGCGATTCCGGCCACGATCATGATCATCATCGCGGTGCGGATGCTGCGCCGGTACAGCACTCCGATCCCGCTGCTGTGCCTGGTGGGCGGCGCCGTGGCGATCCTCATCGAACCCATCGTCGATGTGCTCGGCCTGGTGTGGTTTCCCCGCGAGGGTCAGTGGGTGCTCCTCGAGGTCTTCGGACGACCCCTCCCGGTCTTCCTGATCGTCTACGTGTGGTTCGTCGGCGGACAGACGTTCCTGGTCTGGCACCGGATGGAACGAGGCGTCTCGACGCGAGAGATATGGCTGATGTACCTCGCCTTCACCATCATCAATATCCCGACCGAGACACCAGGTCTCTACATGGACCTCTACACCTACTACGGAGCGCAACCGTTCACTCCCTTCCGCCTACCCCTGATGTGGCCCATCGTGAATGCGCTGATGCCGCTCGCCGCCGCGACCGCCATCTACCGGTTGCGGCCGTACCTACACGGCTGGCGGGTCGTGGGCGTGGTCGCACTCGTGCCGATGGCCGACGGCACCGTCAACTTGGCGACAGCGTTCCCGCTGTACATCACGCTGAACACGAACCTCGGCTTCAAGGCGACCTACCCCGCCTTCTTCGTCATGCTCGCGCTCGCATTGTTTGTGGTGAAGATCATCACCATCGCCGCAGCGACCGACACCGAGCAACCAGAGCGCTCCTCAGTCACCCACGACCGCCAGGCCGCGGTAGGCGCCGGATAGGCGCCGCCGGACCCTCAGCCATCGCGCTCACGGTCCACCCACGAAAGGGGATCGTGGACTCGTGGGACTGCCTCATTGATCGCGATCAGTGCTGCGTTGACGATGCTTCCCGCGACAATTCCGACCAGTTCGTACAGGTCTGCGATCGTTCCCGACTCACCGAATCGATCCACCCCAAGGGCGAGTTGGGGGCTTCCGAGGGCCGACCCGATCCAGGCGAGGCTGTGGCTGGCCGCGTCGTGGACGCTCACGATCGGCCGCAAACGCTCGCCGGAGGGCACGAGCCGATGCAGATGGCTCGGTTCGCGAACCGTTGAGACGTCACGGACCATACCGGCATAGGTCCCCCGCCAGCTTCGGTACACGCGATCTGGACTCGTCAGGTGGACGACCGTGGCGGTGACGCCCTCCTCATCGAGTTCGGCCGCGGCCGCGATCGTTTCTGTCACTACGGCGCCGGTGCTGACCAAGGTGACCGCGGGCCGGTCGTCTGGCTCCGGGTCGATGAGTCGGTAGCCCCCCGCGAGGACGCTCCGGCGCAGCTGCTCCTCGCCAATGCGGTCCAGGGCGGCAGCGAAGGGTCCCTGGTCGATGGGACGGGTGGAGAGGCGGAGGTAGGTGCTCGACCCGTCTGCTCTCCAAAGCTGGTCGAGCGCGTCACACAACAGCCAATCGACCTCGGTTGCAAACGCAGGCTCAGCGTAGTGGAGCCCGGGCAACTCCGCGCCGACCGACGCAGTGATAGTGGACTGGTGGGCTCCCCCTTCGGGGGCCAGCGTGACGCCCGACGGAGTACCAGTGACGATGAAGCGAGCATCGTTGTAAATCCCGTAGATGAGGGCGTCGAGCCCTCGTAGCACGAATGGGTCATACACGGTCCCGATCGGAAAGAGCCGTTCTCCGTGGTGCTCATGACTCAGGCCGAGTTGGCCCAACAGCATGAAGAGGTTCATCTCGCTGATGCCCAACTCGATGTGGCGACCGCCGGGCGTCGGCGCCCACTTCAACAGGCGGTCACCGCCGCCGTGGTCGTCGCGGACGGTGGGTGCATAAACGCCGGTCTTGTTGATCCATCCGCCGAGGTTCGTCGAAATCGACACATCGGGCGAGGTCGTCACGATCCTGGGACCCAGCTCCTCGACCTCGGCAAGCGACGCAAGGACACGACCGAAGGCCTCTTGGGTCGATACCTCACCATTCGTAACCACAGGACGACTTTTTTGGGGCACGTCGTACTTGCACCGGCGACGGTCTCGCGAGTTCCTGAGCGCTCGTCCGATGCGGTCACACAGTTCGGCCGGGCCCGATCCATGTGGGAATGGATCCCACTCGTTTGTCGGCTCGAGACCTACTGTGGCCCTGAGGGCGTCGATTTGATCTGCGGTGAGCAGGCTCGCGTGATTCAGCGGGTCGCCCGCGATGGGCAAGCCCCACCCCTTGATGGTGTAGGCGAACAGCACTGCAGGCTTGTCGCGGACACCGTCACACTCGCGCAGCTTTCGCGAGAGCAGTTCGAGGTCGTGACCACCGAGGTCGGTGACCAACGTCGCCAGCTCCTCATCGCTGTGTCGGTCGGCAAGTCTGAACACCGCCGTGTCTGCCTCACTGCACAGCTTTGCCCGGACCTCAGCCGGGCGCAGCGTGAAGAGTGCTTGGTATGCCTCGTTCGACATGGCATCGATGTGGGCGCGGAGAGCGTCTCCGTCGGGTTCCGCGAACGCCGCGGTCAGCCGAGAGCCGTACTTTGCTTCGGCGACATACCACCCGGCATCGGCGAAGAACCGCTTCAGCCGCTGCGCGGCGATGTCGGGTACGACCCGATCCAAGCTCTGCCGGTTGAGGTCGACGATCATGGTGAAATCGGCCAGGCCCTCGGTGGCAGGATCGGCGATCGCCTCCCACACGTTGCCCTCGTCGAGCTCGGCATCGCCGACGAGCGCGAAGAACCGCGACCGTTCGCGCTCACCGAAGTGTGAGTTGACGTAGCGCCGCGTGAGTGCCGAGAACAACGGGGCAACGGCGCCGAGCCCCACCGAGCCGGTCGAGTAGTCGGTGACATCGGGATCCTTGGTCCTCGACGGGTAGGCCTGGAGGCCGCCGCGCTGTCGCAGGGTCGGCAGGTAGGACCGATCGAGCTCCCCGATCAGGTACTGGATGGCGTGGAACACCGGCGACGCATGCGGTTTGACGGCGACCTTGTCGGCGCTGTGGAGGTGGTCGAACCACAGCGCCGTCATGATCGAGACCATCGATGCGCACGAAGCTTGGTGACCTCCGACCTTGATTTGCCCGCCGCCGCGTCGGTTCGCCACATCAACGATTCGGGTGGCGAGCCAGAGCACGCGCTGCTCGATCTGCCGCAGTGTTTCGAGTCGTGCGACCGCCTCGTTCGGCTGCGCTGCGCCGGGCTCAACGGTCATGTTGCGGATCGAAGCCACGGCGCCTCGTTCAGGGTCTTCAACGACACTTGGCCAGAACGACTGACCATGACGCGTGCGAGCGCGGTGTAGTCCGCCGCGACCGCGCTTGCCACCTGCGGGGCGCCCACCAGATGGGCGATGGCATGCATGACCACGCCGCCGTGACAGACCGCAGCGACTCGTTGCCCGGGGTGGTTGGCCACGAGTGCATCGGTGCACTCGACGACCTGGCTGATGAACCCTGGGTCCTCCAGCTTCGACTGGACGTGGTCTCGGTACTCCGCTGTCATGCGGCCGCGATCTGGCGGCATATAGGACGGGTCGTCACGGTCGAACTCTGCCAGCCGATCATCGGTCTTCGGGGCGACACCGATGGTGGCCGAGAGCGCTTCGGCGGTCTGCCAAGCTCTCTTCATCGGGCTGGACCACAGCGCATCGATCTGTTCGCGGGCGAGGTAGTCCGCCATGGCTGCAGCCTGGGCCCGACCTAGTTCACTCAGGTCAGGGTCTGCTCCCGTCGGATCGAACTCGATCGGGGAGGCTTCCCCATGACGGATGAGTATCAGCTCCACTACTCGCCCTCCGCGGCGTCGGACTCTGTGTCGGACAGGTAGCCGGCGCGGTGACCCGATAGGAAGTCGCCTCGGCGTTCTGCGGCCTCGCCGAGCAGATTGAGCTCGTAGGTGTAGCTGAGTTCGGCGCGGTACCGAGTTAGGATCTCGGCCAACCCGGCTGATCCGTTCAGCGCCCGCTTGAGGTGCCGCACCACAATGGGCGATTTGTTCGCGATCGTCTGGGCCAGGCCCATCGCCTCCTCGCGCAGCGACGACTCCTCGACCAGCCGGTAGACGCTCCCGTATGCCTGAAGCTCCTCGGCGCTGAAGGGTTCAGCAGTCAGCATTGCGGCGCGCAATCGCTTCTCCGGCAACAAGGCCGCTGCCTGAACCCCGCCGCTGGTGGCGCCGTTGTCCACCTCGGCCAGGACGAAGCGTGTGCCGTAGGCGGCAACGATGATGTCGCACATCGCAACGATCAAGACACCGACGCCGATGCAGTACCCATGGACCGCGGCGATGACCGGGACGGCGCATTCGGCTGCCGCGAAGCTAGCTTCTTGTGACCCGCTGGCTTGGCCAAGGATGCCGTCGTGGCCCGACAACGCCTGTACTTCCTTTACATCGCCGCCACCGCAGAACCCCTTCCCCTCTGCACGCAGCAGCACGGCGCAGACATCGGGTCGGCGTTCGACCTCAGCGAGCCGATCGGCGAGATCGTGCAGATCGGCGATGCAGAGTGCGTTGACGGGTGGGTGCTCGATCACGAGCTCGAGTACGCCGTCGGGATGGTGGTGTGCTGTGATCGTCATGGGTACCTCGCAGCGGAACCGAACAGTGGCGGGCACGGTTGGGAGTCGTTTGCCAAAGGCAACACACGGCTCCCGCTGGTGACTCTGGCAAGAGACTAGTCAGCTCGACATTGCAAAACCAAACATCGTTTGTTAAATTGTCGCCAGACCGGTTCGACACGCGGCCGGCGAGACGTTCGGGAGCCGGACATGAAGCTCAGCCTGATGACCCTCGGTGATCGTCTGCCAGACCCAGTCACCGGCACGACGATGACGCCGAAAGAGCGCTACGACATGTTGCTCGACTCGGCTGTCCTCGCCGATGCACTCGGCTTTCACAGCATCAACCTCGGAGAGCACCATGGCCTGGGCTACGAACTCTCGGCCCCACCTGTCGTGCTCGGCGCGATTGCAACCCAGACCACCCAGCTCCGCCTGTCGACGGCCGTCGCGCTGCTCGCCAACCTCGATGCCTTTCGCTTGGCCGAGGACTATGCCACCGTTGACGTGATCTCGAACGGCCGGGTCGACATCGTCGTCGGGCGTGGCAACTTCTTCGCTTCCACATATGAGCTCTTCGGCCAGAGCGTCGACGAGTCTCGGGCTCGCTTCGACGAGAACCTCGACCTGCTCTGCCGACTGTGGAGCGGCGAGGAGACCCACTGGCAGGGCGAGTTCCGGCCGCCGATCAACGGCGAGCCGCTGATGCCCAAGCCGCTTCAGCAGGGCACCCCACCGATCTGGGTCGGAGGCGGCAGCTCGGAGGATACGGCCCGCATCACCGGCCAGCTCGGCCTCAAAATCATGCTGCCCAGCGCGTTCGGGCCCCCAGAGAAGTTCCGCGGGGCCGTCGACGTCTACCTCGAGGCCTTCTCCGACGCTGGTCACCACCACGAGCCCGAGATCGGCGCGAGCTGGCATCTCAACGTCGCCAAGACGAGCCAGGAAGCGCGTGCGCGCTGGGAGCCGCGCTATCGCGGCTACCACGCGTGGACTCAAGACCTCCTGAAGAAGGTGAACCCCAACGTTCCGGAGTTCCTGTTGAAGGGGTTCGACTACGAGTGGCTCTGTGCCAGCGGCCCTGCCGTGGTCGGAAGCCCCGCAGAGGTCGCTGAGAGGCTCCACAAGCTCGGCGACATGCTTGGCGCATCGCTCCACCTCTGCTATGTCGACATGGGTGGGCTGCCCGCTGGCGAATACCTCGAGATGGTGCAGCTGCTGGGCGACGAGGTCCTGCCAGCTCTCGCTGACAAGTAACGGGCAAGTCAAACGGGCCAGAGGGGGCCACATGGGGGCAATCGACAACTGGGAGACGCTGGATCCCGGCGGGCTTCACTGGGAACGCGAGGACGTGCACTGGCCCGGCAGGCTCTCGCGGTGGTGCAGCCGCATCATGGTGCACGACTACGCGCGAGGTATCGAAGAGCTCGCTCGAGACCGGGGCTGGCTCATCCAAGGCGTCGGGATACGTGAGATCGACGGGTGCGTGTACTTCGGTGTCATCCCGATCGGCGGGCGAAACCTGCCCCAGCCGCCGCGATGGCTCGCGCGGATCGTAATGCCGCTTGCGCTCAAGGTCATTCCCGAATTCCGCCGGCGGGTGAAGGCCCTCGATTGGGACTACGACACGAACTACTGGGCAGGCGTCATCGACGACTGGATCACCGAAGGAGAGTCGGCCCTGCTCGCGGAAGCAGACCGACTGCTCTCCGCGGACCTCCCCGGCCTCAGCGATGCCGACCTCGCAAGCCTCGCCGTCGAAGCGATGGACCACGCAGGCGCTTGCATGAAGGTGCACTTCCACCTGCATGGCGCGGGCATCCACGCCATCTCCATCCTTGGGCGAGAGCTCACGGCGGACCACGGGTTCAGTACGGCGGAGTTCGCCGGGCTCTTCGTCGGCTTGAGTGATGCGACGACGGGCCCCGCCGCTGCACAGCAGAACATCGTGGATCACGTACGTGCTGCGGCCGCAGAGGACCTGCTCCGCCACGCGACGACGCTCGACGATGTGCGAGACATCGACCCCGCCGTGGGCGATGCCCTCGAGGAGTACCTCTCCTTCTGGGGCCGGCGAGCGATCCGCTACCAGGTCGCCTTCCCGACCGTCGGCGAGCGACCGGACTGGATCCTGTCGGCGCTGCAAACCCAGCTCGACAGCCCGTCCGGCACGCCGGATCACCGGAAGCAACAGACACGACAGCGAGAGGCGGCCGAGACCCGTGTCCTCGATGCCCTCGGCGACACGGCTTCCACACGGGCACGAATCGCTCTCGCACAGAAGGCGGCCCCAATCCGTGAGGGCAACGAAACCGCGACAGTCGCGCTTCCCGCGGCCGCCGCTCGCTTCATTGGCCTCGAGTTGGGCAGCCGTCTGGTCGCCCGAGGACATCTCGAAACAGCTGAACACGCCTTCGACCTCGAGGTCGAAGAAGTCGCCGCCTTGTTGACCGCCGGCCCAGAGAGCCCCGCCGTCCCGGACAACCCTCGTGAGCTGGCTGCGACCCGCTATGAGCACCGCACCTCGGACACACCCGAGCCGCCGCGCGAGTTCGGCAAACCCGCTAAGCCGCCTGACGTTGCACTCTTCCCGCCGAGGGTGGCAGAAACGATGGGCGCTCTGCTTTGGTTGGTCGAGAAGGGCGGTGCCGGCGCGGACGCGTCAGACGACGGCGATGCCGCAGCCGCCGCAGCGACCGCGGCGGTGGAGACCGAGCCGGGCGCGCTCCGGTTCGATGGCGTCGCTGCGTCCACCGGCGTCTACGAGGGTCCGGCCCGGATCATCGGCGGCGAGCATGACTTCAACAAGCTGGAGGACGGCGACGTGATGGTGTGCCCGATCACCTCGCCGATCTGGTCGATGCTATTCCCCAAGATCGGGGCATTGGTGTGTGATGCGGGCGGCCCTATGAGCCACCCCGCGATCATCGCTCGGGAGTTCGGAATTCCTGCCGTGCTGAACGTACAGAAGGCCACCGAGACCATCAAGGACGGACAGGTTCTGCGAGTGGATGGCGACCGTGGCATCGTGCTCGCGGTCGCCTGAAGCCGGCCGCGTGTTACTTCGGGTCGGTGGGTTCACCGACCGATGTTGCATCCGCAACGGCCCGAGGGCGTCGATGAGCTCAGCTCGGCGAGTCTCGTGCACGTGCACGTGCTCACGCCGATGCTTCCCGAGTCCGGAAGCCGCGATCACTCATCCACGAGCCGATCTCGCCAAGGGCTTCTGCGAGGTGGGCGCGTCCGTCGGGGCCGGCGAAGTAGTGGTCGGCGTGAGCCACTGTGTAACTCGAGAAGTCCGAGGAGGCGATGGCGGCTTCGATCTGCGCTGTGTGTTCCACTGGGCACGCATCGTCGGCACCGGCGGTGATGAGCAACGTCGGGATGTGGATCCGTGGCCCCGCGTCCACGATGTCTACCTGCGCGTCGTCATAGCTCCACTGGCTGAGCCAACTCCGGAGCGACGTGAAACGCCCCAGCCCGGCCGGTGAGTTGTTGACCACGCCAGGTTCGCCCATATAGGTCATGTTGGGCTTGCGGTCATTCGGATCCACGGTGACATCGAGCCAACGAGGGTCCGCCATGGTGCCATGGACCACGAAGCTTCGCTCCTCAGCGAAGCGCTCTTCGGCGACCAACGCAGCGAGTTGCTCCTTGACCCAGAACGTGATCCGACGGTTCCTTTCCAGCTGCGCTTCGCGATACTCGCTCAAAAACCCATCGCTGTATGGCGGTTGAGCCGCGTTGTCCGGATCGTAGAGATCGAACTCTGGTCGACGTCCCACATCGGGACGCTGCTCATCTGTGATCGAGGCGTCGAGCTGGCCGGTGAGGAGATGGTGGCGGCTTCGATGCGTGGCCATGAGTAGAAGACCGTCTACCGGCAGGAGCTCGGCGTCGACCAACGGGGTCCGCTCGCCGGAGGCGGTTGTGGTGATAACCCGTTGCGTGCTCTCTGCGACGTACCCCGCCATCACCGCGCCACCACCGCTCCAGCCGGCAAGGACGACCTTCTCGTACCCGAGGCGCTCCCGCGTATCGCGCACACAGGCCCCGAGATCGGCCAACACACTCTCCATCTGCAGAGAAGCGTCACCGGTCGAAAACCGTGTCGCGCATGCGACCACGTCGAAGCCCGAGCGACCCAGCTGCGAAAACATCGGCAGGTAGCCCGGAGCTCCGATCGGATGCATGCCGATGATGGCCGTGTCGGCCTGGGTCTCCCCTCGAAGGTGCTGCGCCTGCAGGACCACGTTGCTCCCGATCGCGCCGTAGACGTCCTTTCGTTGCGATTGCTCGGTGTGGACGATCAGATAAGGCTCCCGTTTGTAGTGCGACACGATGCCCTTTTCCTGTCTCGACACTTTCAAGAACTTACCATACACTGTTAGATTAATGGGAGTACACGACGGGCTACGCAAGATCGGAAAGGTGCTGTCGCGCGGGGGCAAGCCCACACCGATTCATCACCCGTTCGCTGAGCCGCCTGAAGTCGACCGACAGGAACGCCACGCGCTCCTCGGAGGGAAGGGTGCCAGTCTCGCGGAAATGACCCAGCGCGGCCTTCCGGTACCGCCGGGCTTCACCCTAACCACCGAGGCATGCCGTGCCTACCGTGCCTCAGGTTGGTCCGGTGCACTTGAGGACGCGGTGAGCGCCGGGCTCCGCGACCTCGAGGATCGGTCCTCGCGGAGACTCGGCTCCATCGATCGACCGTTGCTCGTGAGCGTTCGCTCCGGGGCAGCGGTTTCCATGCCAGGAATGATGGACACCGTGCTCAACGTCGGCATGAACGACGAGGTCGAGGCCGCCCTGGCCGCCGAGACGGGCGATCGCGAGTTCGCCGCCGATGCCCATCGGCGTTTCGTGCTGGCCTACGCAGAAATCGTCGAAGGTGTGCCGGACGGAACTCTTGGACCGGCAGCCGGCTCCGAGCCCGCCCCAACCGCTCAGGAGCTCCGCGACGCACTCACCAATGCCGACTACGTGGTCCCGACGGACCCCGCCCGCCAACTCATCGAGGCCGTCAAGGCAGTCTTCGGTTCCTGGACCGCACCGAGAGCCGTCGCCTACCGCCAGCACGAAGGCATTGCCGAGGATCTCGGTACGGCCTGCTCGATCCAACGGATGGTCTTTGGCAACCTCGGCCCCGACTCCGGCACCGGAGTCGCCTTCACTCGCCACCCGTCCACCGGCGAATCCGGCATCACCGGAGACTTCCTCGTCGGTGCCCAAGGCGAGGACGTCGTCTCGGGCACCTACCGGACCGAGGCTCTCGACGCGATGGCAATGATCTGGCCCCATGCCTACGAGCAACTCGTCGAGCTCGCCAGCGAGCTCGAGTATGAGTATCGCGACATGGTGGACCTGGAGTTCACTGTGGAGGAGGGCAAGCTCTGGCTCCTTCAAGCTCGGGTCGGCAAGCGCAGCCCAGCTGCAGTCTTCAGAACCGCATTGGACATGGCGGAGGATCCGAGCTTCCCGCTCGAGCGGCACGAAGCCGTGGAGCGGTGTCGCCCTCTGTTCGACAACCCGCCAATGCGCGCATCGATGCCCACCGCGGCTGGTTGGGCACCCGAGGTGCTCGCGACCGGACTCCCCGCGTCGCCCGGCCGTGTTACCGGGGTACTCCACACCGACATCGATCGGGCAATCCGCGAGGCCGAGGGAGGCACAGCCGTCATCCTCGCTCGACCGGAAACCTCTCCGCGAGACGTCCACGGCATGGCAATCGCCACCGGCCTGTTGACCTCACTCGGAGGCATGGTCAGCCACGCGGCCGTCGTCGCCCGCGCCTGGGGACTGCCAGCCGTCGTCGGGGCCGACGACGTCGACGTCACCGCCACCGGCATCATCTGTGCCGGTCGACACGTCGAGATCGGCACGACGGTGACCATCGACGGGTCCTCCGGCGAGCTCCTGCTCGGAGCACACGCTGGCGACCTCTCTCCCCTCCCAGAGGTCGCGATCATCAAGCGATGGGCCCAGGAGGGCGCAACCCCAGGCGCCGACGAGGCCGAGCTGATCGACGGTGAACAACCCGAGCTCGAGTCGCTCCTTCGCCTCCTCTCGATCAAGGGCGCGGCAACGGCCGCGGTCCTCGCCGACGCCCTCGCCGCCACCGAGGCCGCGACGGCGGCCGTCTTGGGTCAGGCCGAAGCGAACGGTCTGGTAACCGAAGGTGCAGGAGTGTGGAAGCCGACCGAGCACGCCGCCAGCGCCACCGCGTCGATGGCCGGATCGCCCAGCCCCGCCGAACGAGCAGCACTCGGAGCCATCGTCGACCGGTTCCATGTTCCCAACCTCGAATTCAAAGAACTCGTGACCCGCTGGCAGATGCGCACGATCGGGGGCGAAACCGTGGTCAACGACCACGCAGACACCGCCTATGACCAGTCGTTGATCCGCACGCTTCGTGACGATGTCCACCCGGCCGTGAGCGCCATCGTCGAGGAAACCGCTGCGCTCGCCGAGCACATGGCGGACTACACGAGACGGTTCACCCGCGCCCTCTCGCGGCTCGAGGGAGGCGACCGCAACTACATGGCACACCCGCTTCTCGACTCCTATCACACCGTCTGGTTCGAGTTCCATGAAGAGCTCATCCGTCTGGCCGGGCGAACCCGCCGCGACGAAGTCGAAGCCGGTCGTGCCTGAGGAGTCCAACACGACGGGCGGAGCGCTCCCCGGGCTGCGCATCCTCGAGGTTGGCCACATCATCGCCGGTTCGTTCTGTGGCAACCTGTTCGCCGACCATGGCCCGGAGGCAGAACTGGAGGCAGCGGTTTGACCTCAGACACGATCGCCCATGACTGGGTCGACCATCACGCGAGTCGCACTCCTGACAACGTCGCCCTCGTCGACGCCGACAGCGGAGAGAAGTGGACTTGGGAGCGACTGAACGACCGCGTCGGACGCCTCGCCACCGCGCTGGGACAGGCTGGAGTGCAACGTGGAGAACGCGTCGCCGTGCTTGCCGAGACCCACCCCAGCATCTTCGAGATCCAGTTCGCCTGCTTCCGTCTCGGCGCGATCTTCGTGCCGCTCAACTGGAGGCTCCAAGTCGACGAACTCGTCACCATCTGCGCGGACGCCGCGCCGGTGGCGATGATCCATGACCAGGTCTGGGCGGCGCGCACCCACCAGATCCTCACCCGCTCCCCCGCAGACCTCGTCTTCGACACCACTGGACTGGACGAGCTTCTCGCGGCCCACCAGCCGATGCCGCCTGGGACGGACAACACCATGGCAACCCCGTGCCAGCTGCTGTACACCTCGGGAACGACAGGCCTCCCGAAGGGTGTGATCTGCACTTTCGGCACGCTGACGTGGAACATGGCGAACGGTGTCCAACCCAAGGGGCTGACAGCCGCTGGAGTCAACGTCTACAACCCGCTCCCGCTCTTCCATGCTGGCGGGCTCAACTCCACGGCGAACCCCGCACTGATGAACGGCGCCCGGGTCACGACGGCCGCTCGCTTCGACCCCGCAGCGGCGCTAGCCGCCATGACCGATCCCGCCAACCCCGCCACCCACATCGCCGCCGTGCCGGTCATGTACCAAGAGATCGCCGCCTTGCCGGAGTTCCGCGATGCCGACCTCTCCGCGGTCCGCATCGCGGTCGTCGGTGGCGGGGCGGCGTCGGCCGACCTCGTCAAGACCTTCCTCGCCAAGGGCATCAAGCTCGAAGCCCACTACGGCAGCACCGAGCTCGGCCCCGCAACCTTGGCGATATCACCCCCTGACCCCGAACTAATGCTCGCGGGCTCGGTCGGCCGTCCCGTACTGCACCAGGCCGTCCGCCTCGTCGACGACTGCGGGAACGACGTGGAGAACGGTGCCATCGGCGAGATCTGGGTGAAGGGGCCCAGCGTCACACCCGGCTACTGGGGTCTCGACAACGCCGAGTTCTTCTCTGACGGCTGGTTCAAGACCGGCGACATGGCATGGAAAGACGAAGCGGGCAACTACTTCCTTGCCGACCGCGCCAAGGACATGTACAAATCGGGCGGCGAGAACATCTACCCCTCGGAGGTCGAGCGACTCGTTCTCGACTCCCCAGCGGTGGCAGAAGTCGCCATCATCGGGATCCCCGACGAGAAATGGGGTGAGGTCGGTCTTGCCATCGTGGTCGCGGCACCCGGCGCGGCACCCACACTGGAAGACATCCACGAGGCCATCGGCGACCGAGTCGCTCGATACAAACTGCCGCACGCGCTCGAGATCGTCGATGAGCTGCCTCGCAACGTCACCGGCAAGGTGGCCAAGGTCGAGCTTCGGGAGCGCTATGGGAGCGCTGATCGGTAGGGCTATGCGCCGGCCGGCGTCGGTTCTCCGTTCGTCGCGTCGATGAGCGCCGCAAAGCCCGCGATGATCGATCGCGCCACGAGGTCGAACGTCTCGTCGTGGTCCATGCTCGCCTGACGGGCGAGCGCGAAGAGATGCGGGTAGTCCTCTTGCCAGTCGGGGGCATCGTCGGTGTCTTCGGCAGCATCGATTGGGCTGGCATACATGACGGTGCCAATCGCCAACGCCTCGAGGCTTTCGAGCAACGGGAGAACAAGCTCGCGGGTGACACCTTGGACCGCGAGGAGCGCGGCTGTCGCGTTGTGTTCACGGAGGCCGATACGCATCGCGTGGCGTCGTACGAGCAACGGCATCAGATTCGGGTGCGCCAACAAGGCACGACGGAACTCGAGTAGGTTCTGCAGCAGCCACTCCTGCCAATCGGCAGCGGGATCTGTGGGCGTGCGCACTCCCTCGAGGGCGAGCGTCGCGACGCCGACAAGAATCTCGTCCTTGTTCCGGAAGTGGTGGTAGAGCGAGGCACCGTTGATGCCCAACTCCTCCGCCAAGCGGCGGATCGTCAGCGCTTCCAACCCTTCGCGGTCTGCGATCGCCAGTGCGACATCCAGCGTCTTTCGCTGCGAGACCAGCGAAACTTTCGGTCGGGCCACAGGCTGCTCCTCGTCGTGGTACGTTTGGTTACGAGGGTTCACGGTACCACGCAGATCACCCAAGATGCCTGCATTAGCCCACATCCAGATTATCCATCGTTGTTTGATACGGTAGGGCGCGTGGTGAGGCCCCGCTTCGTCTGAGTCAGCTGCTGGCGCGGGCAGCGTCTTTCACCGCGGAACGGGTCACGATGCCCTCGTAGTCGGGCTCGGTTGCCGGGGAGTCGTCCCCGAGGAGACGCTCAGCCTCGCTGCGATCATCGGGGCCGAGCACTCGTGTCGGCAACGCCCACTCGACCAGCGAACCGTCGGGATCACGGGTGTAGATACTGACGATGAAGTCGTGGTCGACCTCGACGACATGGTGGCCATGATCGAGCCAGCGTTGCTTCTTGGCATCGAGCTCGGCTCGGCTGTCGACCTGAAACGCAACGTGGTTCACCCACCAGGGCAGGCCCGCGCCTGTGGAGATGCCTCCGGACCAATCGTCTGCCTCCAGCTGCTCCCCCTCGAGCCCACGGAGATCCCAGATGGCAAAGAGTGTGCCGTCGCCGATGTTATAGAAGATGTGCTTCGTCCAGCCCCCGCCTAGGGCTTCGCGCTTCACGACCTTCACCAACTCGAAGCCCATCGCCTCGGTGTAGAATCGGTGCACGTCCTCGAGGTTCTTTGCGGCGACGGCCAAGTGGTGTACGGGCATCCTCCAACCTCCAAAGACAGAATCTAACAATGCTTGGTTACGCTGCGCCAACCCACCTCAAGACAGCGTCAGAAATCAAAGGTCACGACGGAGCGAGCATGGGTCCCCGCGCGTAGGCGCTCGTATCCCGCGTTGACGTCATCCAATGCGATGTGCTCCTCGATCAATGCGTCGAGCTCGAGGCGACCCTGCAGGTACAAGCGGGCCAACATCGGGATGTCGTCGGTGAACCGACTCGACCCCATGATCAACCCTCTGATCGCCTTCTGGCGGAAGACCATCGGGCCGCCGGGTATCTCAATCGTAGCATCGGCCGCGGGAACACCGATGATGTATGCGGTACGCCCGGGCGCGGCAATGTCGACCGCCTGGGCGATCGTCGCCGGCAAACCGACCACCTCGAATGCATGGTCGACACCGCCTCCCGACGCCTCGAGAACCGCCTCGGCGCCAGGTCCGGCGCTGGCATCGACGACGTCGGTCGCACCGAACCGACGAGCCAGCTCGAGCTTGGCCGGCTCGGTGTCGACAGCGAAGATGCGCTCCGCACCAGCGAGCCGCGCCCCTTGGACCACGTTCAAGCCCACACCGCCGCACCCGATGACGGCAACCGTCTCACCCACACGAACACGCGCACCGTTGATCACCGATCCCACGCCGGTGAGTACGGCGCAGCCCAACAACGCAGCGCGATCGAGCGGCACCTCCTTCGGGACAGCAACGACAGCGTTGCGGTGAACCAACATCTGCTCGGCGAGGCCGCCGAGGGAACCAAGCGGGTAGAGCGGTTGGTCCGACCAGCTCAGGGGCGGGTCACCCGCGCCGCGCCCGATGGCTCGGCGGCGAGCACACAACCAAGTCTCGCCATCGCGGCAGCGAGGACACGATCCACAGAACTGGGAGGTACATGTGACCACGTGATCGCCGACCCCGACGTTGGTGACCTCACTACCCACGGCTTCCACGATCCCGGCGCACTCGTGGCCGATCACGGCCGGCAACGCCGCTGGCAGGTGGCCGTCGAGCACGTGGACATCGCTGTGACAGAGCCCACACGCCGCCACGCGGACGAGCACCTCGTCTGGGCGCGGCGCGGCGATCTCGACATCCTCGATCCGCAATTCGCCCGGGGTCTGGGTGAGTACCGCTGCTCTAATGGATCCTCGCTCACTCATTGGTCTCTCCTCATCTGGCCCGGCATGTCGCCGCTCAACTCGGGCGCAGGAGTTCGCCACCGTCGATGACGACGACTTCGCCTGTCATGTAGGAAGCGCGATCGCTCACGAGGTAGACCACCAGGTCGGCGATCTCGTCTGGTTGAGCGATCCGGCCGAGCGGGTTGAGCGCCAGGTCGTTCCGCTCGATGTACGAAACGATCGGTTCGACCAAGACGGTGTCGACCTTTCCAGGAGCCACCCCGACCACGCGGATCCCGTAGCTAGCCCACTCCAACGCCAACGTCCGTGTCAACATCGTAAGCCCCGCCTTCGAAGCGTTGTAGGCAGCGAAGCCGACCGACGGATACATCGAGGCGGTGCTGGTCATGTTCACGATGACACCGCCCCCACCGGTTCGCATCACCTCGCTGCAACGACAGGCCAGGTACCAGGGTGCGGTCACATTCAGGTCGAACGTACGGCGCCACACATCGAGATCGATCTGCTCGGCGCGCGAGGGTGGCGGCAGGACTCCGGCGTTGTTGACGAGCACGCCAACGGCCCCGTAGGCATCCATCGCCACATCCACGAGCCGGTCGAGCGCACGATGGTCCGTCGCATCGGTGGGGACCGCGAGCGCCTCGCCGCCGGCATCGGCGATGTCGGCAGCTAACTCTTGGAGCGCCTCGCCGCTTCGCGCCGCCAGGACCACGGGTTGGTGTTGGGCGACCGCGAGGGCGCGAGCGACTGCGGCACCGATCCCGCGGCTCGCTCCGGTGACGATTGCGGCGCTCACGTAGCCATACCGCCGTCGACGGGCAGGACCGCACCGGTGATATAGGCGGCCTCGTCGGAAGCGAGGAAGCCGACCGCCGGAGCGATCTCGGCTGGGTCAGCGAACCGTCCCAACGGGATGTCTGCGGCCAGCCTGGCTCGTGCGTCTTCGGGCACCGCTTCCACCATCGGCGTCAATGCGTTCGGCGAAACCGCGTTCGCGGTTATGCCGAATCTTGCGACTTCGCGGGCTACCGTCTTGGTGAAACCGACGATTCCCGCCTTCGCTGCCGCATAGTTGGCTTGGCCGATGTTGCCCCGCAACCCAGTGTAGCTGGTGACGTTGATCACTCGGCCGCTGCCGCGTCGCCGCATCGATGGGATAACCGCGCGTGTGACGTTGAACGTGCCGGTGAGGTGCACGTCGAGCACCGACGACCATTGCTCATCCTCCATTCGCCAAACCACCGCATCCCGCGTGATCCCAGCGTTGTTGATCGCGACGGAGACCTCTCCGGCCCAGTCGATGGTCGCATCGATGGCCGCGGCAGTGGCTGCTGCATCGGTGATGTCCACCTGGAACACTTTCACGCATTCGTTGCTCGACCAGGCCTCTTCCAGCATCGAGGCGTTCCGGTCGATCGCAGCCACAGAGGCATTGGCGTCGACGAACAGCTCGGTGATCGCGGCACCGATCCCCTGCGCTGCTCCGGTCACGACGACGACGTGGCCGGTGAAATCGAAGGCGGTCGTCATTGCGCTGCTCCCGTGGTCTCAACCGGGACCGCGACCGGTCCGCGGACATGGCCGGGCGTCCACTCGACCTCCTCAGGGTTCGGCACGTGGAACGTAGGGAACGCCCCGATGAACTCCTCGAGCGCGACCCGCAACTCCAGGCGGGCGAGGTGGGAGCCCAGGCAACGGTGGATCCCCAGGCCAAACGTTGCGTGGCGGTTGGCCGCACGGTCGATGACGAATTCATCCGCCCGGTCGAACGCTGATGGATCCCGGTTGGCGGAGACAAAGGGCAACAGGAGGCGTTCGCCGGCCCGAATCGGACAGCCGGCGAAGTCGACATCGTTGGCGGCGATCCGTCCGACGGCGACAGGGGCGTAGAACCGCAGCACCTCCTCGACCGCACCGGGGATCAGCTCTGGCTCAGCGACCAGCCGAGCGAGATCTGCCGGGTGGCTGCCGAGATGCCAGAGCGCGGTGCCCAAGGCGCTCCACGTCGTGTCGATACCGGCCACGACGAGGAGGTACGCCATACCGACCGCCATCTCGTCGGACAGCGGCTCGCCGTCGATCTGCTCGCTTGCGACGATCGTCAAGACATCTGTGCCGTCGCCTCCTCGGCGGTTTTCGAGCAGGGGGCGGAGGTACTGCTGCAGCGCAGCAATGGCATCGTGTCGTGCCCCTGGATCGGCATGTCCCTGTACCATGATCGCCCGTACCCATCCGCGGAACGTCGCGGCATCGGCGGAGGGCAAGTCGAGCAACATCGCCACCGCTTGAGTCGGAATGTGCTGGGCGAAGCGCCCGGCTGCGTCGAAACGGCCGTTCGCCGGCAAAGCTGCGATCAGACTCTTGCAATATCGGCGAAGCTCGTCCTCGAGTCCTGCGATATAGCGTGGCGCGAAGCTCGGCAACAGGACACGCCGATGCTCACCGTGGTCGGGCGGATCGCTGGTGATTGGAGGTGATTTCTTGGTATTCGTACCTGGCGGGCGGACGCCGGTCTCGCGCGAGCTGAAGGCCTCGTGATCCCGTACCACTGCGCTGATCAGTTCGTGGGTCGTAACCAACCAGGCCCCTCCGTAGCGCTCGGTGCGCGCCACCGGACAGGTGTCGCGCAGCGTGGCCGTGATTGAGAACGGGTCCCGCGCCCAAGCCGGATCGGCGTGGTCCCAATCGGTCAACCAGTCCTGCACTGGATCCGTCATTCAGCGGCCTCCTCCAACCGAGTGCAACTGCAAATCTATCACTGTTTGATTAGTGAGGCCAGGCGGTGACGTAGGCGCGTGCGAGCGACGGAAGTCCGGTCACGATGCGTCCGCAACGACGCCAGCGTCGATCCAGGCCTTGATCTCCTCGCTCGACGCGCCGAGCTCTGCGAGCACCTGGGCGGCGTTGACTCCACGAGGCTCGATAGACGAGGTGGTGTCGACGTGTGCGGAGAGCCTTGGGGCCGGTCCACTATGAAGCCGATCGCCGTGCCGGTGCACGGTCCGTCGCTCGACCAGATGCTCGTTGTCGTCTAGTTCGTCGATACCGAGAACCGGAGCAACGCAGGCGTCGACCCCCGCAAACGCGGCGTCCCACTCGGGTCGAGTCCGGTTGAGAAACTCAACAGCGAACCGCCTGCGCAACGCTGGCCAGCGAGTGGTGTCCCACTGTGCGGTGGGGTCCTCGCCTGGAGCGACTACGTGGATCAACGCCGCGTAGAACTGCGGCTCGATCGCACCGACGGAGTACCAGTTGCCGTCACCGCATTCGTAGACACCGTAGAACGGGACAGTCCCCGACAACAGGTGGGTGCCGCGGCGTCCGTCCCACATGCCACTCGCCCGCTCGCCGAACGCGGCTGATAACAGCAACGTCGCGCCGTCGACGATCGATGCATCGACGACTTGGCCCTCGCCTGTCTGTTGCCGCTCGAACAGAGCCAGGATCGTCCCGATCACGGCCATGAACGAACCCGAAGCAAGGTCGCCGAGAAAGGCGAGTGGCACGACAGGCTCGTCGGTTCCGATCGCCCCGAGCAGGCCGGAAGTCGCCAGATAGTTGATATCGTGTCCCGCACGCTGGGCGTAGGGACCCTGCTGGCCCCAGCCCGTGAGGCGGGTGTAGACCAGCCCGGGATTGCGGGCGAGCAACACGTCCGGGCCCAGCCCACGTCGCTCCATCGCGCCCGGCCGATTCCCCTCGAGCAGCACGTCGCATTCGTCAGCAAGGCGGCGGATCACGTGGGGCCCGTCGGGCGCGCGAATGTCGACCACCAACTCGGACTTCCCCCGGCGGAGAAACGCCGCAGGATCGGGCCCGGACGCGTCCGGCCGAAGCACGTGGATCACTTCGGCGCCGTAGTCGGCGAGCATCATTGTCGCGAACGGACCCGGACCGAGTGCGCTCATGTCGAGTACCCGGATACCATCCAGCGGCCCAGCGTTGAACTCACCCATCACCGGTCACCGTATTCCGTTCGATTCACCACGATCCCTCATTGTTGGGATACTCGAGGAGATCGGAGGCGGGCCACAGCGGGCCTTCACCGGGCCAGGCGGCCGGCGGCAAGCTCGCCTGAGGTGACTGCGGCGTTGACGCTCGAGCGGGCAAAGTAGTCGCCGGCAAGTTGGATCGACGAGCGCTCGCCCGTCGCCTCCCGAAGGTGCACCAAATCCCGATAGGTCCCCACCCGAGAGGCGACGAGCGCGGGATCCCATCGCGTCACGACCGCCGTTTGCAGCGAGTCGAGGGGCCAGGCGGGGAAGCGGAGCCGCAGGGTGTCGACGAAACCGTCGACCAATCTGTTGTCTTCGTCGGCCCAATGCTCGTTGCTCCAGTCGGTCATGAAGAACGCCGTCAGGATTCCCCCACCCGGGGGCGTGCGACCGTCGGCCATGTTGTGAGTCAGGCCGACCACCGGGAGGGATGGATCGATCTCGCGGGGGATCAGCACCATCGAGGACGTCTCGTCAGGGGCGGTTGCCAGCCCGAGACTGACGACGATCGTCCTGGAGTGCGACAACGCATACAAGTACTGACGCGCCGCGGGTGTGAGGCATTCGACGAGGTCGGGCACCCGAGACGCAGGCGTGGCCACCACGACCCCGTCGACCGTCTCCGATCGCGGGAGGCTGCCGGAGGTCCACTCCACTTTCGCTCCCCCACCTGCGGGTGACACCCGGTTGACCTCGGCACAGACCTCCACGTCGAGTCGCTGCGCGATTCGATCAAGAAAGAAGCCGACGCCATCGGAGTGCGTGAGCAGACGACCGGCCAGCAGCACCGACTTCATGGCTCCGAACAGGTCCACGATCGACGTTTCGGCAGGCTCGACCAGGAACAGGGCCCGGCACAGGGGGCGGATGAACATGGTCACCACCTGCTCGTCAACGCCTCGCCGGCGGCACCAGTGGTCGACGGATTCGACGTCGAATGGCGCCGCACTCGCGAGGTCGGAGTCGTTCACCGATCGATAGATCCGAAGGAACGGACCGAGCAGCGTCGTGATCCGCAGCTTCGCCCCCGCACTGAGGTGACCCGCCGACAGAAACGTCCACGGACGCGCGCGGTCGATACGGTGAACGGCCCCATCGTGCAGCGTGCCTATGACTGGCGGCAAGCGGTCCACCTGGGCGCCGACGCTCGCGTCGGCCAGTAGGCGCTCCACAGCGTCGTAGGTGTCCGGCAGCGCCCCGGCGCCCACATCGAATCGATAGCCATCCGCCTCAATCGTGCGACAGCGTCCACCAACGCGCTCAGAGGCCTCGAGCACCCGGACCGACCAACCAGCCTGATGAAGACGGAACGCTGCCGAGATGCCCGCGGCACCGGCGCCGACGACTATCGCTCGAGGCACTCGATTTCCCGGAATTTATCCATCACTGATTGGATTATGTCAGACTATCTCGACACTGTCAGCCGGACGGATGAGGAGAGCGCAGATCGATGACCGACGCGCCGCACGCGATCATCATCGGAGCGGGGATCACCGGGCTCAGCGCGGGGTTCCGGCTGCATGAAGCCGGATGGCGGGTCACGGTCCTGGAGGCGGGTGACCACGTCGGCGGTCGCATGAGCAGTGTGGAAGTCGACGGGTTCATCTGCAACCGGGCCGCGAACATCTTGCCCGGCTCGTACGACGCCATCCGGCAGCTCGCCGCCGATGTCGGCATCGGCGACCAGCTCGGCGTGACGGACGGCATCATCGCGACGCTGCGCGACGGACACGTCCATCGACTGCGGTCAGACAAGCTCGTTCGTGACGTCCTCCGGACGCGGCTGGTGCCGTGGCGGACGAAAGTCCGAGCAATCCCGATCCTGATCGACGCCTTACGCATGCGCGGCAGCCTGAGCTACGAGAACCTCGGCTCGGCCGCCGACTTCGACGTTGAAACTGTCGCCGAATACTGTGCCCGGCGGCTCACCCCCGAGCTTCGCGAGTACGTCGTCGAGCCAGTGGTCCGGGCCCTCTTCGTCTCGGAGGCGGAGCGGCTGTCGGTGGTCGACTTCTTCTTCGCAGCAGTGAACTTCATCGGCTCCGGGTTCATGCAGTACCCGGGTGGCATCGGGTTCTTGGCCGAAGCGCTCGCCGCGACGCTGAATGTTCGCCTTGAATGTCGCGTCGAGAACGTGAGCCGCACCGGCGAGGGCGCGCAGGTGACCTGGGAACACAACGGCACGCAGGAGGTCGCGGTAGCCGATGCTGCCGTCATCGCCACCGTCGGAGCCGTCGTCCCCGAGTTGTACCCCGACTTGGACCCACGAGCGTCGGAGATACTGCGCAGGGACCTCGAGTATGCGTCGGTGTTCAACGCCCACTTCGGACTCGACGGACGACCCGAGGAGCCAGCATCGATCATCCAGGTGCCCCGGGCCGAGGACGAGGCGCTCTGCGTGGTGACCCTCGACCACAACGCCAGCCCGTCGATCGTTCCCCCGGGCAAGGGGAAGCTCGCGACCTACTGGCACCACCACTGGTGTTCAAGCCGCATGGATCGCGAAGACGGGGATCTTCTCGCCGAGATGCTTCCGTCCGTTCGGAAGGTAGTGCCCGATGTCGAGGCGTTGACCGTCACCTCGCGTATCGATCGCTGGCCGCGCGGCGTCGTCCGAAGTCGCCCGGGCACGTATGCGCTCATGCGAGAACTCGGCTCTCGCATCGACGCCCGGTCGCCGATCCAACTGGCTGGCGACTACTTCTCAGCTTCCTCGACCAACGGGTGCGCTGTGTCGGGGAAACTCGCTGCCGAGCGACTCCTCGGGATCCGATCCGACTTGCAGCCCGCATGAGTTTACCATACAATGTTTGATTACCGGTAGTGAGAGGATTCTGTGAATGGGCATGTTCCGAGACGCCGAGGAGCTGTACGCCGTCCAAGGCGGCTTCTTCGACCTCATCACCGTCGATTCAAGTCTCGGTCCCAAGTTCGCGGCCTCCGACACCTCGTTTCTCGTGAAGTACACCGACCCCGAGGCCTTCATCCTCGTGGACTGCACGGGTGACGAGAACCGGGTCATTTACCCGGCCAGCCCCGACACGGATGCGGAGATCACCCTCACCATGGAGGCCGATGCGGGGCACCGGTTCTGGCTCGGCGACCTCAACCTCACCGGAGCGATCGCTCGGCGAAAAGTCACGATCCATGGCTCGATGAAGGACGCGCTCCGTCTGCTTCCTGCCATGAAGCCTGCCTTCCCGAAGTACCGCACCTACTGCATTGAGAGCGGGCACGCAGACAAGACCTGAGGAGACCAATGACCGAGCTCGCGAAGACGGCGAATCCGCAGACCGACGACACCGTCGATCGACTACTCGATGACTTCGATCACCAATCCGCGGACTTCGCCCTCCACTGGGCCGAGGTGTACGGCAAGGCCCGGGCCAACCAATGCCCGGTGATCCACTCCGACGAGCATGGAGGGTTCGACGCCATCCTCGGCTATGACGATGTGGTCGCGGCGTTTCGCGACTGGAAGACCTTCGCCTCCGAGCGGCTGCTCGACGAAAATGGGATCGAGATGGAGGGCGGGGTGGGCATTCCCGCCCATGTGTTCCGGATCGGGTTCCTCGAGATGGACCCGCCCCAGTCACTCAATCTGCGCCGGCTCTGCAATCCCTGGTTCAACCGGAACACCATCGATGCAGCTCGGCCCCGCCTGAGCGAGATCATGCACTGGGCCTTCGACAACGTGGCGGAGAAGGGCCAGTGTGATGTCGTCACCGATCTCGTGACCCCGTTCCAGTGCGTCTCGATCATGGACCTCCTGGGGATTCCTCTGGAGAAGTGGCCGCGCTACAAGGAAGTGGTCGACCAGGAGGTCGCCCAGGAAGAGTCGAGCCTCGAAGGGATGCAGTGGCTTCTCGCCGACATCTTCGATGAGATCGAGCGGCAGACTACCGAAGGGGGCCACGGGCTGCTGGCCGTCCTCGCGTCGAGTGAGCTCGAAGGTGAACGATTGGACCCCGAGCTCGTGACCGAGCTGATTCTCATGTTTTTGCTCGGAGGGATGGACACCACCATCGCGACGGTCGGGCTCGCGGTTCGGCATCTCCACGACACACCAGAGGATCGAGCGCGCCTGCAGGAGAGTCCCGACCTCATCGAGTCGTTCGTCGAAGAGGTGCTGCGCTTCTACACGCCGGCGACCGGAATGGGTCGTACCATACGTACGCCGACCACGTTCGCGGACCAATGCTACGAGCGTGGCGACCGCGTCTACCTCGCGATCGCCTCCGCGAATCGCGACGAGCGGGCCTTCGACCGGGCCGACGAGTTCGTGATCGACCGCTCGCCCAACCCACACATGAGCTTCGGCACCGGCACCCATCACTGCATCGGCTCCGAGTTCGCACGAAGCAACACCCAACTCTTCCTCACGACGTTGCTCAGCAGGATGCCCGACTTCGAGGTGGACGTTGCCGCCGCCCACATGGTGACCAGCATCCCGCACGCCCGCTCGTACCTCACGCTCCCGATCAGCTACGGTCCCGGCCGATCATTCGGCTCCGGCGACCACGCATGGCCCGAGTTCAAGACCGACCCCATCCGGCCTGTCTAGACAGACGGCGAGCTTCGCGGCTATCGCGTCGGCGCTGTCACGCATGCACGCCGAGCAGCTGATAGACGTACAACCCGACCATCATGGCGGTGGCGAACGCCGCATGTGGCAGGGCCACCCCGATCAACAGGATCGCCGTCCGAGTGCGTGGTGGGTGTTTGCGATCATCGTCGGCGACGTCAAGGTCGTCCCAGCCGAGCTGATCGAGAATGTGTCGAGCTTGCGAGATCATGAACAGGGTGACCACGAGCATCAGGCCCGTCGTCACGAAGTGCAGCCACGGGATGTTGAAGAAGAGCCACTTGTCATCGAGCCCGTAGACGTTAGCCTCGGTCAGCTCGATCATCACACCCTCGACGATGACGTTGGCGACGTAGACCCCGACCATGGCGACGCCATAGCGCCATACGCCGAGACGATCCCGAAGCGGCTCCTCGAGGTACTTGAGCCAGACCAGGGTCAAGATGCCGAAGAAGGCACCATAGGAGAGCGGTGCCCAGAGCGCTTCGCCGCGGCCGCCCCATGTCGCAATCCATACGGAGTCCGGCTGGAACTCCATATTCCACATCTCCGACCCGGCGTAGACCCAGTCGTGTTGCCAGCTCAGGAAAGCGCCGAAGTAGACGCCGAGTATGAGCCCGCGCCTGGTCTGGGTCCAGACGAGCCAGAGCCCCGCCAGGAAGGCCAGAAGAAACCCAGCCTCCACCACCCTCACACCTACCGTAGCGATCATCACGCGTCTCCCCTAAGCAGCCGGACGCACAATGGCCTAACAGTGTTTAATCACCCGGTCAAGCAATCGACCCTGACCATCCGCCGTCCACCTCCGTCGTGTCAACGTCGCCTGCGATCGCCTGCCACCACCTCCAGCTCGATTGACACGGATAACCTAACGCCGTACGGTTTCACCGAGTCGACGGCAAGCCGACGACCGCCCGAACAAGGCAGGATTTGAATGGAAGTTCACGGAGGGGGCACGGCGCCCGAGCTCGGGCCCGAGGACGAAGGGCACCACCCAATCGGGGACGACGAGACCTGGCAGGAGAGCGTGGTTCTCGTCTGGTGGGACCTCGCTGCCGAGGTCGGGGGAATGCACCGCATCGGCTACGAGCCGAACTGGCGCGACGGCGGGCAAGTCTCACTGTGGAACAACATCTTCTCTGCCGATGCAGTCTTCAAGCGTTCGGCGACGATCCCCCTCACGGACGTCAACCCGACCGGCACGGTCTTTTCTTCGGGCGATGGCACCTGCCAGTTCGAATACACCGACCACGCGATCTGGACGATCTCAGAGAAGGAGGTCCAGGCCGAGCTGCACGTGACCGATGCGCACACGCCGGTCGACATCTATCCCAAGCAGTCCACCCTCGGCCGGGACTTCGCGCCGAATCACATGGAGGTCGGCGGAACGGTACGGGGAACGTGCACCATCGATGGGCACCGCTGCGACATCGATGGACTGGCCTTTCGCGACCATGGCTGGGGGACGCGTCAGTGGGATACGATGCTGAGCCATCGCTGGGTCGCTGGCGCATTGGCGCCCGACTTCAGCTTCTTCGCGGTGTCGTTCCACACCACCGATGATGAAATCGTCGGTTTCGGCTGCGTGATACGGGAGGGCGTCCTTTTCTACGCCCAGGTCGACATCGTGGCGTACCTCGAAGTCGACGGTCTCACCCACCGAGGTGGTCGAGTGACGATGTCCCTGACGACAGGCGAGACGCTCGTGCTCGAGTGCGACGCCCTGCAGAAGGGAACCGTTTCCTGGATTCATGGCATCGCCTGCGTCGACACGATGTGCAGGGTGACGCTCGGCGACCGCGTCGGAATGTGTGACTTCGAGATGACCAACAACGCACTTCGAGGGTCCCATCAACCGCGGAGGGCAATCGGCGGCTACATCGAGAACGGACTGCACCGAATCCGATGAGAAACGGAGGAGACGAGATGGACCTCGACAGTAGCCCCGTACACACCCGATCGCACCCAACCACAAGATGGTCGCGGGCGAACTTCGCCGAAGCGGTCCAAGGAGTCCAGACTCCCCTGGGCTGGACATTTTGGGATCACGTCGCCGAGACCTCGGTGCGCCAGTGCTTTGCCGATATCGGGGGTATCGCGGCCAAGGACGCCCCGCCGCCGGCCGACCCGAACCTCAAGTTCAATGCGTCGTTCTTCGGTCTCCCGGCCGGCAACGTCACCTTCTTCCACTCGATCGGCGAGTCACTCCCGGGAACCTCGGGCGACGTCGTCATCAAGCAGATGTTCGGGGAGGAGCCCGGGGTCGTCACCCCCAGCGCCCGCGGGAGCCTGCTCCGACCGGTCATAGCGGGACTTAAGATGCCGGCAGCTGCGATCCGCTCGACTCGGCGGGTCGTCACCGTCCACGACCAAGTCGCAGACTGGTGGCGTCGAAGGGTGCTCGAGCAACCGCCGGACGACTTGGCCGGAGCCCAGCGGCTGTTGGCCGAGGCGGCCGAGTGGTTCATCCGCGTTGGACGGCATCACGCGACGGTGTCGCTGATCGGTCAAGCCCTCGTCGAACAAGTCGAGCTCGTCGTCGAGCAAGCGTTCGGTGACCGAACTCGAACCTCCGATGTCCTCACCGGCCTCGGGGGCATGGAGGAGACAAGACTCATGACCGCTATCTGGGAGGCAGCGCAGGGGCAAAGCGACATCGCCTCGATCATCGCCGCCTTCGGCTTCCACGGACCCGACGAGGGAAACGTGACGAGCGTCTCGTGGCGAGAGGACGACGGCCCGGTTCGCGACCTCGTCGCCAACTATGAGGATGCAGAGGTCCGAGACCCACGGGAGCGGGAACGCGAGCGGACCACCAAGCGCGAGGTCGTCGAGCGGGAGCTGCTCGATGCGCTCGACCCTTTCAGACGCCAGCGCGCCAAGATCGTGCTCCGCCTCGCGCGCACGCTCGTCCCCCGCCGTGAAGTCGGCAAGGCCGGCTTCCTGATGGCGATCGATGGCGCACGCTGCGCCACACGGTGCGCCGGTAGTGAGATGGCGCGGGCCCGAACGCTCGACGAACCCGACGACATCTTCTTCGTTACCTTCGACGAACTGGCGAGCGGGGGTCAGATCGACCCCGCAACGATCGAGTCCCGCAAACGACACCATCGCCACTTCGAAGGGCTGACCGTTGCCCAGGCATGGACTGGGAACCCGGACCCGATCGAAGACCCTGACGCGGGCGAGGCCGGCGCGCCGCGAACCAAGCCGCCGGGGAACGGCGTCCAAGGGATCGGCGTCGTGGGTGGGACAGTCCGGGGGCGCGCTCGAGTCTTGGATGACCCGACCTCGGGCCCACTGGCGCCAGGCGAGATACTCGTTTGCCGGACGACCGATCCGAGCTGGACTCCGCTCTTCCTGATCGCTGACGCTCTGGTGATCGACACTGGAGGATCGATGAGCCACGGTGCGATCGTGGCGCGGGAACTCGGCGTGACGTGCGTGATCAACACGATCGATGGCACGGCCGCGATTCCCGACGGCGCCATGATCGAAGTCAACGGCAACGACGGCACCGCCGTCATCGTCGACGGCTGAAAGAAGCGCCAGCGACCGCTTGGGATCCGGCCACGCGGCATGGCGTCACCCCGCGATGCCGATGTCGGCACCGCCTCCATCGCGCCGTTCTTCGAGGCGCTGCTTGATACGCGCCGGCAAGCTCGTGAGGCCGTCGGGCATGAGGGTGAGGGTCAACAACACCAGGAGGCCGCTTGCCAGATCGATGACATCGGGGGAAGCGCCGAGTTCACTGGCGAGATACATGAGCAGTCCACCGGAGACCAGCAACCCAGCGACGACCCCGCCCCCAGCGGCGCCAACACCACCGATCACGACCACGACGAGCAGGAACACCGACTGGAGCGAGACGAAGGAGGCGGCCGACACTCGGCCTGATCGATAGCCCAGCAGAGTGCCGCCGGCGGCCGCCATCGACGCTGAGATCGAGAAGGCAAGCAATTTTACTCGAGGGACCGAGATGCCGACGCCCTCGGCCCCTCGCTCGTTGATCCGTACCGCGAGGAACGACTGGCCGGCCGGCCTGCTCCGGATCAACTGAACGACGAGGCAGGCCAACGCGAGTGCGATCACCACCACCACGCCGAATCGCCGTGGATGCTCGAAGCTGTCGAGGCTCCAACCGGCGAGGCTCGGTCGCGGAAACTCGATCCCTTCGGGGAAACGATCACGGTCGCTGAAGAACATCTCGTCGAACATCACGGCAACACCGAGCGTCACGATGGCGAGGTTCACTCCGCGGACCCGAATCGACGGTGCGCCTAGGACGAGACCGATCGGGAACACGAGCACGACCGCAACGAGGACCGGGAGCGGAAAAGGGAGGTTAAGACTGATCGCCGCCCATGACCCGAATGCCGCGCCCAGCCCGGCGAAGGTCATCTGGGCGAGCGAGAGCTGCCCCACGAAACCCACGACGAGCACGAGCGACACGGCGACGATCGCGAGAATGGCGCTTCGAGTCAGCGGATCGATGATTGCGGACGGGCCCAGAACCATGGCCGCACCCCCCACCGCCGCGACGGCCGCCGGCAACCAGGTCGGTTTCTTGACCGGTGGTGCGGCCGGGAGACCGCTCTCGAAAGAGACCCCACGAGTCGGAACCGCGGTACCCGTGGCGACAATGACGATGATCAGGACGATGAAGGGTACGGCTTCGGGCCACCCGGGCAAGCCGGTGAACTCGGAGATGTCGGTGATCCGGCCGCTGACCACCGACTGGACTGCTGCGACGGCGAGGCTCGCAAAGAGGGCCGCAACAACCGATCGGAAGCCGGCGATCGCCGCGGTGGCGAGCGCCACGACAACGAGCAGGGTCAGGCCCAAGACCGAAACGGTCGTGATGCTCGAGAGCAGGACCCCGGCGAATCCCGACAGCGCTCCACCGAGCATCCAGTTCGACGTCGAGGCTACGTCGGGGCTGCGACCGCTCAGCGAGACCCCCGCCTCGCCGTCTGCCATGGCGCGACTCGCAAGGCCGAAGGGCGTGTAGCGATAGACCGCGGCGACGACGAGCACGACGACCGTCGCCGTCACCAGAATGAAGAGACGGTCTCTCGTGAGGACATAGTCCCCGGGGAGTGTGAACGTCCCACGCTCGAAGAGCCGAACCTGGGGGGTGCTACCGTCGACGAGGAACAGGTTCACGACGGCTCGCACGACGACGAGCAACCCGAGCGTTGCCGTCACTCGGACGAACATGGCCGCTGACCGCAGCCGACGCATGACGAGCCAGCCGAAGAGACCGGCAGCGAGCGCTGCGGCAACTGTGCCAACGATCGCCGCCGGCACGGCGCCGAGGCGATCCCCGTCCTCGTGAACCCACGCCGCGACATAGGCGCCGAGCGCAGCTAGCGCCCCAGTCCCCAGATTGAGTGTCTTCGATCCTCGGTGGATGACGATGAGGGCGAGAGCCAACAGCCCGTAGGCCGCACCAGCACCCACGCTCGCCAACGCGATCTGAAGATCGAACCTCATGAGGACCCTCCGAGGTAGCTGGCTTCCAAGGCGGCACGGTTGGCCAACAGCGACTGCGCCGTCTCCTCCATGGTGACCCTTCCCAGCGAGAGCACGTAGGCCCGGTTGGCGGTGTGGAGCGCTTGCCGGACATGTTGTTCGACGAGCACGACGGCGAGGTCGCGATCTGCTGCTGCTTCCCGAAGCCGCTCAAGCAATCGATCGACGACCCGCGGCGCCAACCCGAGCGAGAGCTCGTCGACGAAGAGCAGGCGAGGGCGCGTCGCCAGGGCTCTCGCCAGCGCCACCATCTGTTGCTCGCCACCCGACAAGAGTCCGGCCCGTCGGTTGAGCTTGTCGTGGAGTTCGGGGAACAGGTCGACGATCGAGCGGTCGCCTCGACGAACGAGCCGCAGGTTGTCCGCGACGGCCAACCCCGACACGATGCCCCGTCCCTCGGGCACTAGGGCCATCCCTGCCCTGATCCGCCGATGCGGCGGAGTGTCACGGAGGTCATGGCCATCGAAGCGGACCGAGCCCACCATCGGGCGTATGAAGCCCATGATGGTCGAGAGCAACGTCGTCTTTCCTGCGCCGTTCGGCCCGAGGATCGCCACGATCTCTCCGGCCTCGACATCGATGTCGACCTCGTGGACCGCGGCGTTGTTCCCGTAGCCCGCCACGAGACCGGTTACTTCGAGCAGGCTCATGCGTCCGATCCCAAGTACGCCTCGACGACCCGGGGATCGGCCACAACCTCTGTGGGATTTCCCGAGGCGATGAGCTCGCCGAAGTCGAGAACGAACAGATCGTCGCAGACCTCGAGGACGAGGGACATGTCGTGATCGATCAGCAAGATCCCTACCCCTGTCGAGGCGATCGTTCGCAGCACCTCACTCAGGGCTGCCGTCTCATCGTGATCGAGACCCGCCGCGGGCTCGTCGACCAAAAGACACGAGGGCTGGCACATCAGAGCCCGAGCGAGGGCCACTCGCCGGAGATCACCAGCTGACAGGTCAGCAGCGGGCGTGTCCGCGAGGTGCGAGACCCCCAGGAGGTTCAACACCGTAGTAGGCTCGAACGAGCCATCGCGCCGAGACCCCGCACCCGCGACCGTTAGGTTCTCGCCAACCGTCAGATCATCGAACAGCTCGAGGTTCTGGAATGTCCGGACGAGGCCTGCTCGCACTCGCCGGCTCGGCTTCATCGCACCCAGCGACTCTTCACCGAGCAAGACTTCGCCCGCGCGCACCGGAGTGAAGCCCGTGACCGCGTCGATGAGGGTGGTCTTGCCCGCTCCGTTGGCACCGACCAGCCCCACGACTCGGCCCGGTTCTACGACAAGGGTCACATCGTGGACCACGAGTGTCGACCCATAGGCGACATCCAGGTTCCGGATGGTGAGCGCGCGGCGGCGGTCAAGCTCCAGTACCTCCCAGATGCCGCTCATCTCCCCCCTGTCTCACCGCCTCGACCTTCGCCGGCGGGGTCGGCTTATCCTAACGCCAGTTGATTTCGGACGCCAGACCTCGCCAAGAGACGCGACCGCAGGCGAGCAAACCTTCCCAGTGGCTGCCGTGCTGCGTGTTCTAAAAGCTACTTGATAATCTAGCGGTGTTAGGTAACTATGGTCTCATCGTCGGAGGTGAGAGTCGCCTTGACGAGCATCTAGGGAGAAGACCATGTTCCAGTGGAAGGCCATGTTCAAGTGGACGAGACTCGCTATCGCCGTCATGATGCTGTTAGCACTTGTCGCCGCGTCGTGCGGTTCCGACGATGACGACGCCGTGGTGTCGGATGGCGACACCGCAGATGGTCCTGCGATCGAAGAACAAGAGGCAACGGAAGCCGAAGAAGCGGACCCAGCCGAAGAAGACTCAGCCGAAGAAGCGGACCCAGCCGAAGAAGAGCCAGCCGAAGAAGAGCCAGCCGAAGAAGAGCCAGCCGAAGAAGAGCCAGCCGAAGAAGAGCCTGAAGCACCTGTACCTTCCGGCGAGCCGATTCGGGTTGCCAACATCTTCTCCCAGACAGGCCCGCTCGATCTTCACTTCACACCGGCAGGATTCGACGCCTGGGTCGCGGACGTCAACAGTCGAGGCGGCATCCACGGGCGCCCGGTCGAAGTCATGAGCTGCAACGACGAACTCGATCCCGCGTTGAACGAGGAGTGCGCCCGTTCGATCGTCGGCGACGACACGATCATCGCCGTAGCAGGCGGACTCGCACCGCTCGAAACCTGGATCCCGATCCTCACCGAAGGCGGGGTCGGCGCAATCACGAGCATTCCCACCACGCTTGGCGAGTTCAGCGCTCCGAACTTCCTCGCAATCGGAGGTGGTGCAATCGGCGGCTACGCAAACCTCCTGGCCGACGCGGTCGCGAGCGGCAACCAACGAATCGCCTTCATCCGAACGGATCTCGCGACCGGCGACCAAGCCGCCGGCATCTTCACCATCTTCCAAGCCCAGATCCCCGGGTGGGAGTTCATCGACGTTCCGGTCAACGAACAGGCCGCCGACTTCCTGCCGGCCGTGCAGAACGCACTGTCGCAGGACCCCGACTACATCGCCACAGGCCTCCAAGGCGCTGCCGCGGCGAGGGTCGCTCTCGATGCGCAGTCACTCGGCTTCGACGGGACCGTCTCACTCATCGGAGGCGGGTTCGACCCAGCGCTGCTCGAGGTCGACGGCTTCGTCCTGACCGCTGACTTCCCCGATCCCAGTGGCAGCTCCGCGGTCATCGAGGCTTATCGCGCCAACCTGGCCAATCCCGACGACATCGGCGACGCATCGCTCGGTGGGTACTTCGCCGGACTGACCCTCGAAGAGATCCTCGTCGCACTCGGCCCTGACAATCTGACCCGCGAGGCTGTCCTCGCCCGCATCCAAGATCCGACACCCCTCACGGTGCCTGAACTCGGTGACCTCGAGACTGGGTTCTTCCCGCTGGCCCCGCGTCTCGCACGGTCGGATTCGTGGATCGTGACGGTCCAGGACGGCGCGCTCGTCTACGGCAGTCACGTCGACGCCCTCAACGCCGCTGGCTGAGTTCAGCTTGGAACTGCTCCGTGTGCTTGAGCTCGGCGGTGCCGTGACGTACATCACGGCACTCGCCGTGGCTCTGCGCACTCGGAAGCCCTACTTCGTAGGGATTTTCGTTGCCTGCAACCTGATGGTCTTCTGGGACTGGGTGTTCAACTCCGCCTGGTTCTTCAACGTGTCCTACGACGAACGGTTGCTGGCCCTATGGCGGGTCGGTGATGTCGAACAACCCTTGTTCGCTGTACTGGCGTACGTGGGGTTCTATTCGTTCGTGTTCTACGCGCTCGCCCACTTCGCGCCCAAACTCGATGACCGCTTCGGGGCCCGCCAATGGCCGATTCTCTACGTCGTTGCCGCCGTCTACGTGTTGATCTTCGAGTCGATCTTCGTGTCACAGGGTGTCTGGGAATACCACCAGCGGGACGCGTTCAAGCTCAACGGGGTCGCATGGTCGAACGCCTGGTACAACGCCCATCTCATCCTGCTGAGCTACGCGATGATGCGACTCCTCCGCCGGTGGGCGATCCCGAGTTTGGCGAGTCGTCTTGACGTCGGCACAGAACGGTTCTGGAGAGACACAACGATCGCGATCGCCGCGATCTCGACTGGCTTCTTCCTCGCCTTCTGCGGGCAGCTGATCTGGTACGTCCTTGCCGAGCCGTGGGTAGTCGACAGCCCTCGGCCGTTCTAGTCGACCGGGAATCTGCCCACGCAGGGGGCGCCCTATCGCGCCCGATGCCCGGGGCTCTATGAGATTGCCAGCGAGCCTACGGAGCTGCCGGCCAGCGGGAGAGGGGGATCCCGCTGGCCGGCTGGCCGTGGCTGGGCTTAGGTCAGGTCGAACCGATCCAGGTTCATGACCTTGGCCCAGGTTGAGGCGAAATCGTTGACGAACTTCTCCTCGCCGTCGTCGCAGCCGTACACCTCGGCGATGGCCCGGAGTTGCGAGTTGGAGCCGAACACCAGGTCGGCCGCGGTGGCCGTCCAGCGGAGCTCGCCGGTGGCGCTGTCCCGGCCCTCGTAAACGCCGGGCTGGTCGATTGAGGCCTGCCACTCGGTGTCCATGGTGAGGAGGTTGGTGAAGAAGTCGTTGGTGAGGGTGCCCGACCGGTCGGTGAGCACACCGTGCTGGGATTGGCCGGCGTTGGCGTCGAGCGCCCGCATCCCACCCACCAGCACCGTCATTTCCGGTGCGGTGAGGTTGAGCAAGAACGCCTTGTCCACCAGCAGCTCCTCGGCGGGTCGCTTGTGGAAGTCGGCCAGGTAGTTGCGGAAGCCGTCGGCGGTGGGCTCGAGCACGGCGAAGCTCTCCACGTCGGTCTGCTCGGCGGTGGCGTCGGTGCGCCCCGGCGAGAACGGAACCGTTATGTCGTGGCCGGCATCACCGGCCGCCTTCTCCACTGCGGCACAACCGCCCAGCACGATCACATCGGCCAGCGATGCCTGCTTGCCGCCTTGCGCGTTGAAGTCGGCCTGCACCTGCTCTAGCGCGGCTACCACCTCGGCCGTGCCGGACTGGACGTTGACGTCCCAGCCGCTTTGCGGTGCGAGCCGAATGCGAGCCCCGTTGGCCCCGCCACGCATGTCGGTGCCTCGGAACGTTGAGGCCGAGGCCCAAGCGGTGGACACCAGTTGGGACACCGACAGCCCCGAGCCCAGGACCCGGGCCTTGAGGTCGGCGATCTCGTCGGCGCCTATGGGCTCGCCCTGAGAGGCAGGCACTGGGTCTTGCCAGATCAGCTCCTCGTCGGGAACCTCGGGCCCGAGGTAGCGGGACACCGGGCCCATGTCGCGGTGGGTCAGCTTGAACCAGGCCCGGGCGAAGGCATCGGCCAACTCGTCGGGGTTCTCATGGAACCGCCGCGAGATCGGCTCGTAGATGGGGTCGAACCGCAGCGCCAAATCCGTCGTCAGCATCATCGGTGCCACCCGCTTGGCCGGATCATGGGCGTCGGGCACGGTGTTATCAGCGGCCCGATCGGTTGGGCGCCACTGGTGCGCGCCCGCAGGGCTCTGCGTTAGCTCCCACTCATAGCCGAACAGATTGTCGAAAAAGCCGTTGTCCCAGGTGGCGGGGTCGTTGGTCCATGCCCCCTCCAGGCCGCTGGTGATGGCGTCACCGCCCACGCCAGTGCCGAAGGTGTTCTTCCACCCCAGGCCCTGCTCTTCAAGACTGGCACCCTCGGGATCAGCCCCGACGTAGGTGTCGGGGGCCGCGCCGTGAGCCTTGCCGAAAGTGTGGCCGCCCGCAATCAGCGCCACGGTCTCCTCGTCGTCCATGGCCATGCGGCCGAACGTTTCCCGGATGTCGATGCCGGCCGCGATCGGGTCGGGATTGGCGTTGGGACCCTCGGGATTGACGTAGATGAGGCCCATCTGCACTGCCCCAAGCGGGGTCTCCAGCTCGCGCTCGCCGGTGTAGCGCTCGTCGCCAAGCCACTCATTCTCCGAGCCCCAGTAGATGTCTTCTTCGGGGGCCCAGATGTCGGGACGGCCGCCGCCGAAGCCGAATGTTTTGAAGCCCATCGACTCCAGGGCCACGTTGCCGGCCAGAATCAACAGATCGGCCCACGACAGCTTGCGGCCGTACTTCTGCTTGACGGGCCACAGCAGACGGCGGGCCTTGTCCAGACTGGCGTTGTCGGGCCAGCTGTTCAGCGGGGCGAACCGCTGCGCCCCGGTGCCTCCCCCGCCGCGGCCGTCGCCAATCCGGTAGGTGCCGGCGGCGTGCCAGGTAAGGCGGATCATCAGCGGGCCGTAGTGGCCGTAGTCGGCAGGCCACCAGTCTTTGGAGTCGACCAGCACATCGGCGATGTCCTGTTTGACCGCGACCAGGTCAAGCGACTCGAACTCGGCGGCGTAGTCGAAGCTCTCCCCCATCGGGTCGGCATCCGGTGAGTGCTGATGCAGGATCTTGAGGTTCAGCTGCTCGGGCCACCACTGCTCGGTGGCCGAGGTTCCTTTGGCGGTATTGGCCCCAGAAAACGGGCACTGGCTCGCGCTCTCGGTCATTGGAATCTCCTTTGAGTTGTGTGGATTGTTGGTTGGTTCATTGGGCCACTGGCTCCTTGTCAGCGGCAAGGCACTCGGGGCAGCGGCCCCAGTAGATGACTTCGGCCTCGTCGATCTCGTACCCGGAGTCGTCGGCCGCGGTCAGACAGGGGGTGTAGCCCACCGCGCAGTCAACATCGACCATCTGATTGCAGCTGCGACAGATCAGGTGGTGGTGGTTGTCGCCGACCCGGTCCTCGTAGCGGGCTGGCGATCCAGCGGGCTGGATCCGGCGGATCAGTCCCTTCTCGGCGAGCATCCCCAACGAGTCGTAAACCGCCTGGCGAGAGATAGCGCCAATCTCATTGTGGACCGCCTCGGCCACATCCTCAACGGTACCGTGAGGCCAGGCCGAAACGGCACGGATGACGGCAATTCGCTGAGCCGTTACCTGCAAGCCGTGCTGCCGCAACAGATCGGCGGGGGCCGGAGTCTCGCTTGACGCCATGGAGCCACCGTAACATGACTCTGGACTTATTCCAAAATTGTGTTAATCAAAATCTAAGAATTCATATGTTTAAACAGCACAGTTCGTTTTGCGGCTAAGGGGTCCGATGTATGCGGGACTATAAGAATTTCTCGCCAGCCAGCTCGGCCTTCATCTCCTCATAGCTGATCTCTCCGCGGAGCATGCGGCGAGCGGGCTCGTTTAGGGAACTCCTTGGCCACCGTTCTTCGCCCACCAGGTGTGCTTCGCTTGTGATCGAGCCGTCTTCGGAGAATTCGTAGGTGCGGTATCCGGGCGGGAGCGTGGTGTACTCCTTCATGTTCAAGTTGACCGAGAGAGACGGGCACTGGTGGATGGGGCGTCCCGCACATTCCAGAATCGTGTTGGTGTGGGTGTGGCCAGCTCCTACCCCGCGGATGGTGGGGGCCTTGTCGATCAGATGAGCGAATTCGGCATCTTGAGCTTCGCTCTTGAAGAAGCCGGCAACCCCTGGTGGGTGATGGGTCCAAACGAAAGCGTGGTCGGCATCACTCCGACCGACGGTCTCTGCCATCCACACAACCTCGGGGTCTCCGAAGAGACCGTGCTGCATGGTCCGATCCTCGGTGTCTACCAGAGAGCCATCTGGGCGACGCTCTCGCCCAGCTGCATTGGAGTCGGCGAAAAGGAACAGCCAGTTCTCGACCCTCCAAGTGCGCCCGTTGCTCAGCCCCGGCCGGGGCAAAATGGCGTCGAAGGGTACCTGCCGGTCGTGATTTCCCGGACACACCACGGCGGGAACCGGGATGCGGTCGAACTTTTCAGCAATCTTCATGTACTCGGCTTCAGTGCCATCGTTTGCGATGTCGCCGGTGATCACCACCAGATCAGGAAGCGGCCGAGCCTCATCGAATGCGTCGGCAAACACGGCATCCCAGGTGTCGTCGGTATTGCGCGATTCCCCCTCTGGGTTGGTGCTGAAGTGCGTATCTGAAAACTGGGTGACGCGAAACACATCCTGAGTATTCCAGAACTGCGCCCCACAGGTCGTGGATCAGCAGCCTTCAGCCGACTAACGCGTCGGTCTGAGAAAAGTCGTCGCCCACAAACACCAGGGGTTGGCCCAGGCGGCGGGCGAGGGCGTAGGAGAAGACATCTCCGTAGTTGAGGGCCGCGGGATGCCGTCCCTTGCCGAAGCGCCGCCAGCAGGCCAGCGCCTCTTCGGCCAGACCGGCATCCACCGGTTCAATCTGGATCTCGATGCGCGACAAGAGCTCTTCGAGGAGCAATACGCCAGCCGCCCCAGTCTTGGCCTCCACCACGATTCCAAGCTCAACTTGAGTGGCGGCCGACATCACGCACGGAGCACCCATCAGCTTGCGCTCGATGTCTTCGCTGCCCGGCTCACCGAAAAGCACCGCAACAATCGCTGAGGTGTCGACCACGTTCATGCGGGAAGACCGTGTTCGCCATAGCCGATGATCTCGTCGGGCGAACGCTCGTCGAGAACGGGCAATTCACGAAACCTCTCAACAATGTCCCCCAGTGCCGGTCGACGCCGACGCCGACGCTCCAGTTCCAACTGGGCTTCCAGCGACGCAGTAACTGCATCGGTGATTGATGTTCCCGTCAACTCGGCCAAATCGCGGGCCAGTTGATCGGCTCTCTCACTCTTGATACTCAGCACCATAGGTACCAATATATCAAATTAGGTAGAAAGATACTACCGCTCAAGACCCCCGGGTGAAGAACAGCTGGAGTTCGATGATGCCGTGGTCTTCGGCTGACAACACGATGGGGACCTGGGGCACGGTCACGTCGTAGTCGGCAAAGACCACCTCGGCGGTGCCGACTACGACAACGGTGTCATCGACTAGTTGGGCCTCCAATGCAATCTCGACGGTGCGGGTGATGTCCTTTACGGTGAGCTCGCCGACTGCGGTGGTATTGACGGGGCCGCCGGAGCCGGGATCGGTGCCCAAGTCGATGGGCTCGGTGAGCGTGAAGAGCGCCGTGGGGAAGCTGCCGGTGCTGAGCGCCGATTGGATAGCGCGATCACGGCGGCTGTCGTCGGTGATGATGCCGGTCATGTCAGCCTCAACCGTGACCGAAGTCACGGTTTCGCCGTCAATGGTCAATGAGCCGCTAACGAGGGGCGTGCGTCCCACCGCTGTTGTCGACCCGATGCTGGCCAGCTCTTCCTCGACTCGAAATCCGACAAATGTGCCTGCGGACTCGTCGTAGTCGAACTCGGCGATGGACGTGTCGACAATCCATTGGCCATCGACTCCCCCGCTGACCATTTCCTCATTGGGCTGGGCCTCAGGCTCGGCGGGAGTTGACGCCGCTGCGGAGGGCGTCGTGGTGGGATCCGGCACCGCGGCTGGTTCTGCGCCAGCCTCTGGAGTGGTTGGCATTGCCGTGGGAGCCGCAGCGGGTGTGGCGGTTGATTCGACTACGTCATCTTCCAGCGTGGAAACAGCCGTTCCAAGGTCGACTCTGGCTGGAGCGTCGTCCCTCAACCACCACCACAGGCCGATGGCCAGCAATACCACCAGCACGAGAGCGATAGCCACCACCGACCATAGGACCGGACGCCGCTTGATCCGCTGGAGCATACGGCAATTATGTGCTCCGGCCTTGTGCCCTCGTACAGTCGTAAACGAGTGGGCCACCTCTTATGACTCAGTATTACGACGAGTACACGCCTTCCTATCCAGATCGGGCGTCGTGGAGCTCTCCCCGGGTGCTTCGGGACCGCGCCGCTCGGCATCCGCACCGCACTTATCTCGACGTGCCGTGGTCCGGCGAGTCTTACACGTTCGCCGAAACCCTCGATCTGGCCGAGCGTGTCGGCTCGGGAATGCTGGCTGCTGGGGCCCAGCCGGGTGACCGGGTCCTGATCATGATCCCGAACTGCTCCGCGTACATTCTCGCTTGGCTGGGGTCGTCGGTCGCCGGCCTCGTGGAGGTACCGATCAATACGGCCTATCGAGGATCGTTCTTGGCCCATCAGGTCCGCACTACAGAGCCAGTGCTGGCCGTTATCGCGCCCGAGTTCGTGGAGCGCATCGTTGATGTTCCCGACGCGGTGACGTCCATCCGCCACTACTTCGTCGTCGGAGACGATGCTGCGGTTGCCGCCGCAATCTCCCAGCTGGCGGCCGCCGGCTACGAGGCCAGCCTGTGGAACTCGCTTCTCACCGCCGCACGAGCCGAGTTGCCCGATGTTGAGGCTCGCGACCTTGCGTCGGTCTTCTTCACGTCGGGCACGACCGGGCTGTCGAAGGGCGTCATGATGCCGCACGCCCACATGTACTTGTTCGCAGACGAGTGCGTGTCGTTGACCCGGTTGACGGAAGCCGACACCTACATGTCGGTGGGCCCGCTGTTCCATGGGAACTCCCAGTTCCTGGCGGCCTACCCGGCGCTGATCGCCGGTGCCCGCTACGTGTTGCACGAGCGCTTCAGCGCTTCGGAGTGGATCGACCAGATCCGAGCAGCAAACGCGACGGTCACTAACTTCGTCGGCGTGATGATGGACTTCGTCTGGCAGCAGGAGCCTCGGCCTGACGATGCCGACAACCATTTGCGCTGCATCTTCGCGGCGCCCACGGCCAGTTCCATCCTCGATCAGTTCAAGGAGCGTTTCGGCGTCGAGGCCTTCGTGGAGGTATTCGGACTCACTGAGACCTGTATGCCGATTCTCACGCCCTATGGCGTCGACCGCCCACCGGGCGCCGCCGGGCTTCTCAACGCCGACTGGTTCGATATCCGATTGGTGGACTCCGACACCGACGAAGAGGTGCCGGTCGGCGAGGTGGGAGAGCTCGTCGTCCGAGGCCGCTATCCGTGGACCACCTGCCAGGGGTATTTCGGCATGCCCGACAAAACCACCGAAGCCTTCAGAAACCTGTGGTTCCACACCGGCGACGGACTCCGCCGCGACGCCGACGGCTGGTACTACTTCGTGGATCGCCTGAAGGACGCAATCCGGCGGCGGGGCGAGAACATCTCGTCGTACGAGGTTGAACAGGGTCTGGTTTCCCATCCAGCCCTTGCCGAGGTAGCCGCCATCGGCGTCCCCGCCGACCAGGAGGCCGGAGAAGACGAGGTAATGGTCTTTTTGGTACCCGAACCGGGCGCCGAGATCAGCGCCGAAGAGGTCTGGGCATACGCCGACAAGCAGCTACCGGCATTCGCGGTGCCCCGCTATCTCCGCGTGGTCGATGAACTGCCGAAGACGCCGTCGGAAAAGGTCCGCAAGATGGTGCTGCGCGAGCAAGGAGTGGACGCCGAAACCCACGACCGCGGCCCCCCGCGCCGTCGTAGAAGGAGCACAACGAGCTAATGCCGAATTCCAGTCGGTAGTGAGGAATTCAGCGGGGCTCTCGGGGCAGGCCTAGGACGCGCTCGCCGAGGATGTTGCGCATAACGTTGGAGGTGCCGCCGGCGATGGTGTACGAGGGGGCGTAGCAGATCGCCTTACTCCAGGGGTCGTCGAGCAAGGCCGCAGGCCCGAGGGAAGCGGCGGCGAACTGGGCCACTCGCTGCTCGTGCTCGGTGCAGAATGCCTTGGTGGCCGCGCTGAAACCGGCGGGGGCCTGGCCCAAGGCCTCTCGGTACACCAGCAGGCGGCCCACCCGGTACTCGCTCTCCAGTTGGGCGATCTCCTGGCGAACCCGGGGGTCGTCGCGGTCGGCCTTTGACTGAGCGTGGAGGAACAGCGCTCGGTTGGACACCAAGCGGTCGATCCCGCCCCGCTCGTGGGCCAACTGCGCCATGGTCTGCTTGAAGGCGTCGCCCTCGGCACCCACCAGGTTCTCGGCCGGCACCCGCACGTCGGTGAAATAGATCTCGCAGAAGTGCCGGTTGGCGATCATGTCGGTGATGGGGCGCACCTCGATACCGGGGGTGTCCATCGCCACAATGATCTCACTGACCCCCCGGTGGGGCGGACCATCGTCGCTGGTGCGGCAAATCAGATAGCAGAAGTCGGCCAAATTGCCGAAGCTGGTCCAGATCTTCTGGCCGTCGATCACGAAGTGGTCGCCGTCGCGGACCGCCCGAGTGCCAATAGAGGCTAGATCGGAGCCCGCGTCGGGCTCGCTCATCCCGATGCACCAGGTGCTCTCCCCCGCCAGCATCTGAGGCAGGAACTCGGCTTTCTGCTGCTCGGTGCCGTAGGCGATAAGTGTCGGCCCCATTTGGCGGTCGGCGAACCACATCGCCGCCACCGGAGCACCGGCGCTGATCATCTCCTCGGCCACGATCAACCGCTCGATGTGCGGTCGGGCCCGCCCTCCGTACTCTTTCGGCCACCCCATGCCGATCCAACCCTCGTCGGCCATAACCCGGGCGAACTCCTTGGAGTAGCCGTTGATCCACGAGTCGTTGTGCCGCCCGAATTGGGCCACCCCCTCTGCGGCCACGATCCGCGCCCGGTCGCGAAGTTCCAGCAACTCGGGGCTGAGCGCGAAGTCCAACCTACGGAAAGAGGTCAGCTGCTAGCTGGAATCCAGCAGCAGGGCCAGCGCCAGAGTGGAGAAGGAGAAGATCAAAGCAGCCACAATGGTGAGCCGGTCGAGGTTCTTCTCGATGACGGTCGACCCGGCGGCCTGAGTGCCGAGGCCACCGCCGAACATGTCGGAGAGACCGCCGCCTCGGCCGCTGTGCAGTAGCACTAGGAACAGCAGCGCCAACGCGGAAAACACGTCGATCACCACAAGCGCAATAGTCACAGCGGCTCATTCTACCCTCTGACTTCCCCCGCTGACCCACCCGACACCCGGATGATGGCGGGGTCCGCAAAACCTGCTTCTCTACCCATTACCCTGCTGAAACACCGGCTGGTTTGCATGAACGTGCTGGGTCAGGAGATTCCGGCACCAGGAGAGATCACTTGTCCGCAGCTTTGATTGCCGCACGGAAACGGGCATGAAGCCGCTTCGGAGTGCAGCAGCGGCCGTCCGCTGGTGTGGAAGAACGTCCGCCCGGAGCCTGAAGAGCCTCGGACGCGGAGTCAGAGCGGCCATAGGCTGGTTGGGGAAATGGGCTGGCAAGATCCTAAGCAGCCTCAAGTCAGGCCGAGTCCTGCTTTCGATTGCTGCCTTGGCGGTGGCCTTCGTGATCGGAATCGTGGTTGCCCAGGTATGGTCATCGGACGGTTCTGACGACAGCCCGGCGTCATCGGCCGGCCCTTCCGAGGCTGACTCCGAGCCGGCTTCCTCTGCCTCAGGGACCGGTGACGAGCCATCATCCACCGATCCGGCGACGACACCGGAAGCAACTCCTGCTTCAAACCCGGACGACGGTTCATCGCTCGGCAACCCGCCTGACAATGCCGATGCCGACCCCGTGCCCACCCCCACCCCGGTTTTCCTGGTGCTTGACCAAGAGCCGCAGACGTACCAAGAAGCGCTAGAAGACGCCGCCCGCTTGTCGCTTGACATTGTCTGGCCCAGCGGCTGCATGTCGCCCCTTCCCTACCCCGACCTGATGCCCAACGCACCCCGGGCCTACCGTTCGGGAATACACCAGGGCGTTGACTTCCAGTGCTTTGCCCGGGGACACCCCGCCGTAGCCGCGCTGGACGGGCGGGCAGTGCTGGTGGTTGGCAACTACGAGGACCCGGATTCCGACAAACGGGATCTCTTGTTGGATGTCGCCGCCCAGCTCGACGCCACGCCCCCCTACACCCTGTTAACGCTGTACGGGAACTATGTGGTCATCGACCACGGCGTCGTCCCCGATGTCGGCCATGTGATCACCGTCTACGCCCACCTGGAAAGTGTCGACCCCGACATCCGGGTCGGCGAAGCAGTTCAAGCCGGACAGAGGGTGGGAGAAATCGGCAATCGAGGAACCCACGCGGCCGCTAACGGCGACTTCTACACCGACCCCCATCTGCATTGGGAGTTGCACATCGACAACCAGTATTTGGGTGCTGGCCTATCAGCGGAAGAAACGCGCTACGTCTACACCACCCTGTTCGCCGAGACTTCCTAGCGATCCGCAGGCAATCCCGGCTAGAACGTCGCCATGAGTTCGATCGACTACAACCCGTTCGACTACGACATCGATATTCGAGCCCATGATGTTTGGCGGCGGATGCGCGACGAGGCCCCTCTCTATCACAACGACGTGCACAACTTCTGGGCGTTGACCCGGTACGACGACGTACTTGCCGGGCTGCTCGACACCGAGACCTACTCTTCTCGTTACGCCACATCGCTCGACCTCATGGGCGATGAGGAGTGGACCGGACCGTTGTTCATCTTCCGAGATCCACCGGAGCAGACGCTGTTGCGCAAACTGGTGAGCCGGGCCTTCACCCCCAAGGCCATCAACGGCTTGGAGAGCCGGATCGAATCCATCTGCGACAACTTGCTGGATCCTCTAGAGGGTCTGACTGTTTTCGACTTCGTCGACCGCTTCTCCGCGCTCATGCCTCCCACCGTGATCTTGGCCCTGCTGGGATTTCCCGAAGGGCTCGAACAGGACTTGCGCCAATCGATGGACAAAGGGCTGCACATCGAAGAATCGGCCACCGCGGGCAGCAGTCGAGACCTGGTCGACCAGACCGGCAACCTCTCCCACGAGGTGTATGCCCTGGTTCCCGAGTTGTGCGAGCAGAAGCGGAAGGAGCCGGCCGACGACCTGCTGACCATCCTGGCCACTCACGAGCGAGAGCTGCTGGACGGATCCACTCGCCCCCTCACCCTGGACGAGATCACCTCCTACGTCGCCTTGATCGGCGGAGCCGGGGCCGAGACAGTGGCCCGCTTCCTGGCCTGGGCGGTGGTGCTGCTGGCTGAGCATCCCGATCAGCACGCCGAGCTTCGCGATGACCTCTCGCTGGTGCCCGATGCCCTAGAGGAGATACTTCGCTACGAGGCCCCCTCCCCAGTGCAGGGACGGCGGGTCATGCAAGACGTGGAGTTGCACGGCCAAGTGGTGCCCACCGGGGCCAACATTCTGCTGATCAACGGCAGCGGCAACCGCGACGAGCGCCACTTCCCCGATGCCGACCGATTCGACATCCACCGCAACATCGACCGCCATCTGTCGTTCGGCTACGGCGCCCACTTCTGCATCGGCGCCGCGCTGGCCCGCCTGGAAGGCCGCATCGGCCTCGAGCAGATGCTCCGGCGCTACCGCGACTGGGAGGTCGACGACAACCACCTGGAGTGGATCCACACCTCCACCGTTCGGGGCTACAAGTCAGTACCCCTCACCGTCGATCCGGCTGCCTGAGTCAGGCAGGCTCGTTTCGGCGAGGTGCCGCCAGGACTCAGCACTACCCCGCCGATTCTGAGAACCTTTAGGACGTGACTGTGGAATCTTCCCCTGAGACGACCGCGGAGCCGGTGGGCCCAGAATTCATCCGCCGCGCCGTGGAGTTGGCCGATTTGGACGCCGTGCGGGTGGCGCTGTTCCACCACACCGACGATCCGGAGATCGAGGCACTGCCGCGGATGCTGGAGCTCGACGACGACCAACGCGAGCTGCTGGTGTCCAAGACGGTGGCGTGGCTTCTAGAAAACGCTGCTCCGGGGATGCCCGAGGAACCGCCCCAGCCCCGACTGCGCCAGCTGATGAATTTCGCCACCAAAGAGGAGATGGGCGACCTGGAGTTTGAGTCGCGGCGCGAGCTGATGGCCTTCAAGCCATTCCCCTGGACAGTGGACTGGACCGACGGCAAGCCCGAGCTGCCCGAAGGGTTCCAAGTGGCGATCATCGGCAGCGGGTTCAGCGGACTGGCCGCGGGCATCCAGATGGAGCTGCTGGGGATCCCCTATGTGATCTTGGAGCGTCGATCCGAGCCCGGCGGCACGTGGAGCCGGCACCGCTACCCGGATATCCGGGTGGACACCATCTCGATCACTTACGAGTTCGCCTTCGAGAAGAACTACCCGTGGCCCGAGTACTTCGGGAAGGGCCAGTTGGTTCGGGAGTACTTGCTCCACATCTCGCGCAAGTACGGCATGTACGACAACACCCGATTCGACCACGATCTGAAGCGGGCCACCTACGACGAGGGCCGTGATGTCTGGGTGCTCGAGGCCGGCACTCCCGACGGCATCGAGACCATCGAGGCCAACGTGGTGATCAACGCGGTCGGCGCCTTCGCCAATCAGAGAACCCCCAATTTCGAGGGCTTCGAGGACTTCCCCGGTCGGACCATCCACCCGTCGCAATGGCCCGAGGACTACGACTACCGCGGCGAGCGGATCGCCGTGGTCGGCAACGGCTCGACCGGGGTGCAGCTGCTCTCCCCCATCGCCGAAGAGGCCGAGCAGGTGTACGTCTTCCAGCGCTCCAAGCAGTGGATCAGCCCTCGGCCCAAGTACGGCCAGCCCATCGAGCCGGAAGTGCGCTGGCTGCTCGACAACTTCCCGGGCTATTGGAACTGGTGGCGATACATGGCCATCGCCGCGCTGTTCAAGACCCACGACCAGCTGATTCCCGACGAGGAATGGCAGGCCCAAGGGGGCTATTGGAACGAGGTGAACGACCAGCTTCGCTCCTTCCTCACCAACTACATCCACGAGCAGACCGACAACGACCCTGACCTCGTCGACCGGCTGATACCCGACTACGCGCCCTTCTCCCGGCGCCCTGTGGTGGACAACGGCTGGTATCGGGCCCTCACCCGCGACAACGTGGAGCTGATCACCGACCCGATCGTCCGGTTCACCCCCGAGGGCATCGAGACCGAGGATGGAACCGTTTACGAGGTGGACACCGCCATTACCGCCATCGGCTTCGAGATCGTCCAATTCCTGTACCCGGCCGACTACATCGGCCGAGACGGCCTCAACGTGCACGACTTCTGGGCCAAGGACGGCCCCCGGGCCTACATCAGCATGATGGTGCCTAACTTCCCCAACATGTTCATGCTCTACGGCCCCAATTCCCAGCCGCTTTCGGGCGGCACGGGCCTTCCCATCTGGTATCAGGTGTGGTCGGGCTACGCGGGCCAGTTGATCGTGCGGATGCTGGAGGAGGGCAAGTCCAGCGTCGAGGTGACCATGGACGCCTACGAGCGCTACAACGAGGCCCTGGACAAGGAGGCCTCCAAGCTCCTGCTCATGCACGAGATGGGGTCACCGGGCAACAACTACTACGTCAACTCAACCCACAACCGGCTTCAGATGAGCGCCCCCTGGTACGGCCCCGAATACCACCGCCTCTGCACCGAAGTCGAGTGGGACGACCTAGAGATCACCTGACCACCCTCAAAGGCTTGGCCCGCCGGGCCTAGCCTCGACTGGCGAGGGTCCCGCTTCTGCCTATTGGAGTCGGAAACGGACGATGCGGGAGAAGCTCTCGGCTTCTAGGGAGGCGCCGCCGACGAGGGCACCGTCGATGTCGGGCTGGGCCATGAGCTCGGCGACGTTGATGGGTTTGACCGAGCCGCCGTATTGGACTCGGACGCTTGCGGCGGCGTCGGCGCCAAAGTTGGCCCGGACTCGGTCGCGGATGAGGGAGCAGCCCGCCTGGGCGTCAGCGGGAGTAGCGGTGTGGCCGGTGCCGATGGCCCACACCGGCTCGTAGGCGATCACCATGGCCCCTACTTGGTCCCGCTTGAGCCCGGCCAAGCCAGCTTCTACTTGGGTGGTGATGCGGGCCTCGGTCTGGTCGGCTTCCCGTTCCTCCAGGGTCTCTCCGCAGCACATGATCGGGGTCATCCCAGCCGCCAGAATCGCTTTAAGCCGGCGGTTCACGTTCTCGTCGGTCTCGCCGAAGAGCTGCCGGCGCTCGGAGTGGCCGGCGATCACATAGCTCACCGCCAGCTTGGCCAACATGGCGGGCGACACTTCTCCGGTGAACGCCCCGCTCTCCTCCCAGTGGCAGTGCTGGGCCCCCAGGGCGATAGGGATGTTGTCGGCGTCGAGCACCGTCTGGGCCGACCGCAGGTTGGTGAACGGGGGGTGGATGGACACGTCGGCCGACCCGTAATCGGCATGGTCAAGTGCATATGAGAGTTTCTGGATGAGCTGAATGGCCTCCAGATGGTTCATGTGCATCTTCCAGTTGCCGCTGATCAGCGGCTTGCGCTCAGCCATCGTGTCCCTCCTCGGGAGTCCCAACTGATTCTCTCAGTGCCATTAGCCCGGGCAGGTCGCCCTGCTCGATCAACTCCAACGACGCCCCGCCGCCGGTGGACACGTGGTCCATCTCTCGATCCAAGCCGAATTGGCGGACCGCGGCGGCGCTGTCGCCCCCACCCACCACGGTGAAGGCGCGGCTGTCGGCCAGCGCCTGGGCCACGACTTTCGTGCCCGCTGCGAATCTCGGGTCTTCGAAGAGCCCCATGGGGCCGTTCCACAGCACGGTGCCGGCCTCGGCGATGAGGTCGCTGAACTCGGCCGCGGTGCCCGGGCCGATGTCCAGTCCCTTCCAGTCGGGGTGCAGATCCACCCCCGCCTGCACTACCCGCTCCCCCGGGGCCAGCGCGGTGATGTCGGATGGGAGCCGAATGGGCGCGCCTGAACTCAACAAACGGCCGCACGCTTCTATCTGGTCGGGCTGGAGCAACGAGTCACCCACGCTGTGGCCTTGGGCGGCCAGGAACGTAAAGCACATGCCGCCCCCGATCACCACCTCGTCGGCGGTCTCCAGCAGGGCGTCGATCACCCCCAGCTTGTCGCTCACCTTGGCCCCGCCCAACATGGCGACAAACGGCCGCTTGGGCTTGGCCCGCAGCCCCAACAGCACCTCGGCTTCTTGGGCCAGCAGGCGACCCGCCGCGCTGGGCACATAGCGGGGAGGTCCCACAATGGAGGCATGGGCTCGATGAGACGCTCCGAAGGCGTCGTTCACGTAGCCGTGACAGCCTTCCACCAACCGCTGCACGAAATCATCGTCATCGCCGGTCTCGCCCGGGTCGAAGCGCAGGTTCTCCAGCAGTTCGACTCCGGGGGCCAGTTCCCCCAGCCGGACCTGCACCGGAGCCAGCGAATACTGGGGGTCGGGCCTGCCGTCGGGTCGTCCCAAGTGGCTGCACGCCACAACCGCGGCCCCCTGGCCGGTGAGCCAGCGGATGGTGGGCAGCGCGGCCTTTATGCGGAAGTCGTCGGCAATCTGGCCGTCAGCGTCAAGCGGAACGTTGAAATCGGCCCGCAGCAGGATCCTGCGGCCGTCCAGGCCGCCGAGAGCCTCGCCTAGCGTTTCGAGTGTGGGAAGCACCCCGGTGCTCAGCCGCCCGCCGCGCCCACGATCGAGACCAGATCCACCAGCCGGTTGGAGTAGCCCCACTCGTTGTCGTACCAACCGGACACCTTGACCAGATTTCCCAGGGCCATTGTCAATCCGGAGTCGAGCGTGCAGGAAGCGGGCGAGCCGCAGATGTCAGCCGACACCAGCGGGGCTTCGCTGTAGTCAAGTACTCCCGACAGCGGCCCATCAGCAGCCGCAGCGGCAAAGGCGGCGTTGACGTCGTCGGTCGAAGGCTCACCCTGCACCACGGCGGTGAAATCGGTGAGGGAGCCGTTGGGAATCGGCACCCGCAGAGCAATGCCGTCGAGCAGGCCGTTCATGGCCTGAAGCACCAGACCAGTGGCTCGGGCGGCCCCGGTGGATGTGGGCACGATGTTCACCGCGGCAGCTCGGGCCCGACGCAGGTCGGAATGGGGCCCGTCCACTAGCGCCTGGTCGCCGGTGTAGGCGTGGACGGTGGTCATGAGGCCCCGCTCCACCCCGAAGGCATCGTCGAGCACCTTCACCATCGGCACGAAGCAGTTGGTAGTACACGAGGCGTTGGACACCACCAGATGGTTGTCGGGGTCGAAGTCGCCGTCGTTCACCCCCACCACGAAGGTGGCGTCGGCCCCCGACGCCGGCGCGGACACGATGACCCTCGGAGCCCCAGCTTCAAGGTGGGCCGCCGCCTTGTCCCGAGCAGTGAAGAACCCGGTGGACTCCACCACCACGTCCACACCCAAGTCTCCCCAGGGAAGGTCGGCCGGGTTGCGCTCCGACAGCACTTGCAGAGTGCTGCCCCCGATCTCGAGTGCCCCGTCCACCACGGCAACCGGGTCGGCGAACCGGCCCATCACCGAGTCGTACTGCAACAAATGGGCCATGGTTTCCAAGCTGCCCAAGTCGTTTACGGCCACAAATTCCAGGTCGGCGCCAGCCTGCCGGGCCGCTCTGAAGAAGTTCCGCCCGATGCGGCCGAACCCATTGATTCCCACGCGAATGCTCATGCGGCTGAGACTAACTTAGGCCCGTTGTGGCTATGCGCACCTAGCCCCAAAACTCCTGAGCAAAGGGGAGCTCAATCCGATGGACTTCAATCGCTTTGACTGGCTGGCCCAACGGGTCGAGGAGGCTATCGATCCCCATAGGGAGATCGTGGATCCCCATCACCACTTCTACGACGGGGGGTTTCTCACCTATCTCGCCGCCGATCACCTGGACAACATCACGGGCTCGCACAACATCACAAAAACGGTGTTTGTTGAGACGGCGGCGTGCTACGACATGGCGCTTCCCGAGCACATGCAGCCGGTCGGCGAGACCGCCTTCGCCGTGTCGCAGGCCGACGCCATCGATGCGGCCGACGGACCGCCCCTAGCCGGCATTGTCGCCTTCGCCGACTTGACGCTTGGCGACGCCCTCGAAGAGGTGCTCGACGCCCACGATGCGACCAGCAGCGGTCGCTTGCGCGGCATCCGCCACACAACGGGTATAGATCCCAGCCCCGAAGTCCCCCAAGGCCACGGCAACCCCTCCCACCAGATGATGGGAACAAACCAGTTCCGGGCCGGGCTGCGCACGCTCGTCGAGCGGGATTTGTCCTTCGACGCCTGGCTCTACCATCCGCAGTTGCTTGAGGTGGCCGAATTGGCGGCAGCCATGCCAGAGCTGAGGGTGGTGGTCGGCCACCTCGGCGCTCCCCTAGGTGTGGGACCCTACCGCGACATTCGCGATCAGGTGTGGGCCGACTGGCGGTCATCGATGCAGGCTGTGGCCGCCCAACCGAATGCCGTGGTCAAAGTGGGCGGGATCGGAATGGACTTCATGTTTGGGATGGGGTGGGCCGACCTGCTCGTGCCCCCCGGCTCCGAGGAAGTGGCCGCCTATTGGTCCGACGCGGTGCGCTTCTGCATCGACGCCTTCGGTCCGGACCGATGCATGTTCGAGTCGAACTACCCAGTCGACCGCGAGACACTCACCTATCCGGTCTTGTGGAACGCATTCCAGATCATGGCCGACGCCTACTCCAACGCCGAGCAGGACGATCTGTTCTCAGGCACTGCAACCCGCGTCTACCGCCTGGACTAGCGCACGTTCCCCTGGCCTCCATCGACGGGGATGAGCTGGCCGGTGATGAATCGCGACGCATCCGAGGCCAGAAACACCATCACCGGCCCCAGGTCCCGATCCGGGTCGCCGTAGTCCTGGCCCAGCGCGATGCTGTGGATGTTCCGCCAGAACTTCTCGGTGCGCTCCTCATCGGTAGCCCGATCCCAGGATGCTTGGAACATAGGAGTTCTGATGGCCGGTAGAACAGCGTTGACCCGAACGCCGTCGGCCCCCCAAGCCCCGGCCGCAGTGCGCGTCCAGGCATGTACCGCTCCTTTGGACGCCGAATAGGCCGCCGCTCCCGGCTCAGCCCGCTGGCCGGAAATCGACCCGAAATTGATGATGGCACCTCCCCCGCCAGCCTTGAGCCGCTGGTACGCGGCCTGATTGGTCAGCACCGTGCCCCGCACATTCACTGCGAACATCCGGTCCCACTCACCTATGGTCACGTCTTCCGCTGCGGACGGTGCGTGAATAGCCGCTGGGTGCGCCAGCGCATCTAGCCCGCCCAAAGCGTTGTCTGCCTCCGCAAACGCCGCATCCACTTGCTCTTCTTCAGCAACATCAACCGACACGTACATGACTTCGTCAGGCCCATCTGCCCCCGCCTCAGCGTAAACCGCCCGCCCCGCGTCATCGGCAATGTCCATCCCCACTACCCGAGCCCCAGCCTTCACATAAGCCCGCACCGTCGCCGCCCCCATCCCACTCGCACACCCTGTGACGATGATCCTCTTGCCGTTCAACTCCACAGTGTCCTCCCTATGGCTCGCAGCGCAGTTTACACATTGCTGTGTATGATGGTGTTGTGAGTCGGACCAACATCGATATCGACGATGAACTCATCGAGCGCGCCATGCAGACATTCGGGCTTCGCACCAAGCGCCAGGCGGTGAATCTTGCCTTGGAGCGCCTTCTGGGTGGCGGGCCGATGACCATTGAAGAGCAACTGGAAATGGAAGGGGTCGGCTGGGACGGCGACCTCGACACCATGCGCGCCAGCCGGTTCGCCGATTGGGGCAGCAGTGCTGATAGCTGATACTTCCGCCTGGGTCGACTTCTTGTCTGCGACTGGCTCGCCTCAGGCCCAGAGAATGCGCCGGGCGATATCCGATCAAGAAGTGGTCACCCTCGACCCGATCCTGCTGGAGGTCATGGCCGGTGCCCGCCAAGATGCCGTTGCCCGAACCCAACGGTTGCTGGAGGCCCAGCAACACGAGGCGCTCTCCCCCAAGCTCGACTGGCTCGACGCTGCAACGATCTATCGGGAACTCAGGTGGCGGGGAATCACCGTTCGCTCGCAGACCGATGCCCTCATTGCAGCCGTCGCCATCCGCCTCAACGTGCCCGTGCTCCACCACGACCGCGACTACGGCCACATCGCCGAGCACACCCCCCTACAACTGGTGGAAGTCTGACCCATACCCTCTTGCCTTCTGACGAACTTGGCTTGATGGATACAGGCCGCATAGGTGTCGCACGGCGTGCTACGGTGAGACTGTGAGCCGTGAGATCAGCCAGCGGGAGCTGCGGAACAACAGCGGGAAAATCATGCTCGAACTCGACGAGGGCAGGACGTTCACGGTGACTCGCAATGGCGTGCCGGTAGGCGAGCTGGGTCCGCTGCGCCGCCACCGCTTCATTTCCGCTGAAGCTGCGGTGGAGCTCTTCCGGACTGCCCCCAGTGTTGACTATTGGGATCTTCGGGCCGACCTTGACGCCGTTGCCGACCAAGATCCATCTCCTCGTGCCTGAGACGCCAAGACCGCCCCGTGGGCTGCTGGATACTTCGGTGATCATCGATCTTGAACACATCGAGGCATCGGCCCTCCCGTACGAGGTCGCCATCAGCGCCATGACTTTGGCTGAGCTGGCAGCTGGCCCGCATGCCGCAAACGACGGAGTGGAGCGAGGCCGGAGGCAAGATCGTCTCCAGCGGACAGAGGCTGCATTCGATCCATTGCCATTCGATGTCGATGCCGCCCGGGCCTATGGACGAGTCTTCTCCGCGGTCCTCAGCGCCGAGCGGAAACCCCGCGGGGCAAGGGCAGTCGATCTGATGATCGCTGCGACCGCCCTCGCCGCCAACTTGCCCCTCTACACTCGCAACCCCAACGACTTTGCAGGCTTGAATGAGATTGTCGACATCGTGCCCGTCTGATGGCAACCTGAATCTCGCATAATGCGGATCGTTGACTTGTTGGAGCGGGATGCGGCGCTCTACCCCGAGCGGACTGCGGTAGCGGTTGCCGGAGGACCATCTGCTTCCTTTGGGGAGCTGCACGACCGAGTTCTCCGGCTGGCCAGCGGACTGGAGGATGCGGGGGTGGGGACTGGCGACCGGGTGGCGCTCATGGCCGACAACGGGCTGGTCTTTTTCGACGTCTACCTGGCGGTGGCCTACCTGGGCGCGGCGGCAGTGCCCCTGAACACCCAGCTCACCGATCCCGAATTGTCCTTCATCCTCTCCAATGCCGAGCCTGCCCTTACCGTGGCAACCCCTCCCTACGCCGAACGACTGAAGGCCATCGGAGCTACCGGCCCAGTGATCGATGCCGACGGCGATTTTTACGCAAGCTTGCTGGCGTCGGAGCCCTTCGCCGATTTGGACCGCTCTACCGAACACGACACCGCGTTGATCATCTACACCAGCGGGACCACTGGACAGCCGAAAGGGGTGTGCCTCACGCAGAGGGGCTTGGCCTTCAACGGGCTGACCATGGCCCTGGTGCAGCGGTTCCGGCCCGACGATGTGTTCTTGTCCACCACGCCGCTGTACCACGCGGCCACCGGCACCCGGGTGTGCTCCATGCTGGCCGACGGCCAGACCCACGTGGTGCTGCGCTCCTTCTCGCCGGAGTCGTTCTTCGCCGCGGTGGCCGAGCACCGGGTGACCATCTCGATACTGGTTCCCGCGCAGCTGCGCCGCATTCTCGACCATCCCGGCTTTGCGGAGGCCGATCTGTCCAGCCTGCGGCTCATCGTCTACGGCGCAGCCCCCACTGCCGGGCCCCTCATCAAACAGGCCTATGAGCGCTTCGGGTGCGGGCTGTACCAGGGCTACGGCATCTCCGAGTGCGTCACCAACCTCACCGGGCTGCTGCCCGAAGACCACGACCTCGCCATGGCCGGACGCCCCGAACTGCTCGATTCGTGCGGGCGCGTCGTTCCCGGGGTCCGGATCGAACTCCACGACGACAATGGCGTCTTGGCCGCTCCCGGAGAGGTGGGCGAGATCTGGGTGAAGAGCGAGAAGGTGATGGCCGGCTACTGGCGCAACCCCGACCAGACGGCTGAAGCTCTGGTCGACGGGTGGCTGCGAACCGGGGATCTGGGCCGCATGGACGCCCATGGCTACCTCTACATCGTCGGCCGGTCCAAAGACATGCTCATCAGCGGCGGCGTCAACATCTACCCCAGCGAGATAGAAGCAGTGCTTTACGACCACCCGGCCGTCGCCGAAGCAGCGGTGGTCGCGCGCCCCGACCCCGAATGGGGCGAGCGCCCGGTGGCCTTCGTCGAGCTCCGACCCGAAGAGTCGCTCGACGGACTAGCGGATTGGTGCCGCCAGCGCCTGGCCAAGATCAAGGTCCCCGACGAATTCATCGCCGTCGACAGCTTTCCCCGCACCGTCACGGGCAAAATCCGCAAGGTAGAACTCCGAGAACACCTAGCCGCCGGCTGACGGGACAAGTCCAGCGGCCGGGGCTTCTAGCCGAGCCGGGGTTTGATCTCCTCGTCGGCGTCGATGTCGATTTCTAGGATTAGGGATTGATAGGACTTGCCGTGGGGGTCGGTTCGGAGGCTCATGGATACTCCTCCGCCGAGGGCTTCGGTCATCACGAAGTTCAGGCCCTTGGTGCCGGGTAGCTCGTAGCGTGTGATCTCGCCCTTGACGAGGCTGCCGAATTTGTCCCGCACTTTCTCCACGGTGAGCTCGCGCCGCAGCACATCCCAGTTGTCGTCGTCGTACACGAACACGCACAGGTTCACGATGTCGCCCTTGTCGCCGGAGCGGCTGTAGGCGAACTCCCGCAGCTTCATGCCTCGATGACCTCGGTGATCAGCTTCACATCCTCGCGGGGCAACAGTGCCGGGGTGACCCCGATGGCCGGCGCCATCTGTGTGGTGACCCCACCACCCCCGGCCGGTCCCATCCACAGGAATTGCCCCTCGAAAGCCACCGCGTCGGCGGTCTCCCGATCGTCGCAGCGAGCCGCGATGCGAAGCCGCACCTCAGCTGGGTCGCCGCCGGGAAGCTGGCCGTCGAACAGTGCGCTCATACCGTGAAGGTCGTAGCGGATCTCGTCGATGCCCGACTGGTACGGCTCCAGGCGCTTGGCCACCACCTCCGCGGCCAGATGGGCCCGTTCCACGCAGCCCGCGCCGCCGTAGGAGATCTCGGTCACCACCTTCCACCCCTGATCCACCCCCACCAGCACCTTGAGGGAGTCAGGACGGGGGCGGCCCGAGGCACCACCGACCCGCACCCGGTTTGGGCCCGCTTCCTCCACCCACACATGGGAGAAGTCCGCGGTGCTGTCGGGGGTGAGATAGGCCGCCGGGTCGTGGATCTCGTAAGCCAGTTGCGTCTTCATGGTGCCGATGTCCACCGCCCCGCCGGTGCCCTCCAGCTTCGTGATGATCAGCTCGTCCTCGCTCACGTGGGCCAGGGGAAAGCCGAGGTGGACGATGTCGTCCAGCACCCGGTAGGGCGGATCGACGTAGTTGCCCCCGGTGGCGTGGGTGCCGCACTCCAGAAGATGGGCCACCAGGGTTGCGATGCCCATCTTCTCCCAGTCGTCCAGCGCCCAGCCCATCTCATACGCGATCGGCCCCACATAGAGAGAAGGGTCGGCGATGCGGCCGCCGAGGATGAACTGCGCCCCCTCGTCTAGGAGCTCCACAATGGGATCTGCGCCGATGTAGGCGTTGGCCGATACCACTTGGTCGGCGATGGCCTGGGCGGTCACCCCCATTTCGGGAAGCTCCAGATCCTGGTCGAGCACATGGTCGAGCACGTCGTCGCCGTGGATCACCCCGACCCTCACCCCGGCGACGCCGTTGAGCTTCATCCCCCGCAGCACGTCGTCGGCCGCGGCGGCCGGATTGGCGGCGCCGAAATTGCCCACCATCTTTCCGCCGCGGCGCAGAAAGCCGGCGAAACGGCGCATGAGCTCGGGGATGCGCTGATCGTGGCCCGCGGTCTCGTCATCGAGGCGGCGCACTTGGGCCAGCGCCATGGTTCGCTCGGCCAGGCAGTCGAAGCCCATGTAATCCACCAGGCCGCTGTCGGCCAGCTCCTGGGCCCAGTCCAGCCGATCGGTGGAATACGCCGACCCGCTGCCGATGGAAATGCTCTTGGGGGTCATCGGGCCAAGTAGCCGCCGTCAACCGGGAGTGCGACACCGGTCACGAAACTGCTGGCATCGCTGGCCAAGAACAGCGCGACTTCGGCGATCTCCTCGGGCTGCGATGGGCGCTGCAAAGGCACCGAAGTCTCCAGAAAGTCCTTCATCAGGGGTTTGACGTCGGTGCCGGGCTCCCGTCCGAAGAACAGTGGAAGCATGGGTGTGTCCACTGGGCCGGGGCAGATGACGTTGGCCCGTACCTTGGGGGCTAGGGCCAGAGCCAGCGACTTGCCGAACGTCACGATTGCTCCCTTGGTCATCGAGTACAGCGGCGAGAACGGCGAGCCCACCACCCCAGATGTGGAAGCGGTGAGGATGATTGACGCGTTGCCCGACGCCTCCAACAAGGGCACCGCCCGGGCAACGGTGAAGAAGGCCGATTTCATGTTGATGGCCGCGGTCTCGTCGTAGTCGGCCTCGCTCATGTCGAGTCCGGCCGGACCGGGTATGCCGGCGTGGGCGTAGAGCACGTCGATTTTGCCGTGAGTGGAACCAACCTCGGCCATCAACCCTTCGATCTGGGCCACATCGCTGACATCAACGGTGAAGGCGCTGGCCGCGCCCCCGGCTGCGGCGATCAAATCCACGGTCTCAGCGGCGGCATCGGCGCGAAGATCGGCCACCACCACATGAGCGCCCTCGGAGGCCATGCGCCTGGCCGCGGCCCGACCCATTCCTGAACCGGAAGCGGTTATGACCGCTACTCTTCCATCGAGCACTCCCATTGAAACCCCCGTGAGCAAGAACTCTTACATTTGCGATGACCGATTTAGCCGTCGCAGCAAAGAAAGAACGCCATGAACGCACATGACCCGCTTGACGGCCTGAAGATTATCGACTGCGATTCCCACTTCACCGAGCCGCCCGAGCTGTGGACGGCCCGGGTCCCCGCCGCCATGCACAACCGAGTGCCCGTGCAGAAGACGGTCGACGGCATCACCGCGTGGTATCTGGACGGCGAGTTGTGGTCCAGCACCGGCGGGAACACCATCCAAACCGGGCACGAGAAGATTCTGGGCAGCCACGTGGTCCAGCCCTTCGATGTCATCGACACCAGCGCCTGGGCTGTGAAGGAACGTCTCGAGTTGTGCGACGAGATCGGGGTCCACGCCCAGATCCTCTACCCCAATGGCGTCGGCTTCTCCTCCAACCACGTCTTCGCCATCGAGGATCTGGCCCAGCGGCGGATGGTGCTGGAGATCTACAACGACTTCTTCGTAGACGTGCAGCACGAGTCCAACGGCCGGCTGTTCCCCCAGGCCATGCTCCCGATCTGGGATATGGAGTTCACCGTGGCCGAGATGAACCGGCTGCTGGACAAGGGCATAACCGGGTTCACCCTCTCCGACAAGCCCGAGATGGTGGGCCTACCCGAGCTCTGGGAGCCCTACTTCGCCCCCATGTGGGATCTGTTCAACCAGTCGGGAGCGGTGGCCAACTTCCACATCGGCGCCGGCATGAGCCGCGCCGAGATGGAGAGCATCCGAGGCGCCCGCTTCCAGCAGGCCCGGGTGGGCGGCGAGGCCGGCCCCGACGACCTGCCCCGGCCCATTCCCGTGTCCCCCAGCACCTGGTGGGGGCAGTTCGACCACCAGCGTCGCCTCGCCATCCACGCCACCCAGATGTACATGAGCAACGTGCGCATCATCGTCAACCTGTGCATGAGCAACCTGTTCGACCGCTACCCCAACCTCAAGATCGTCTCGGCCGAAAGCGGCATCGGCTGGGTCCCCTTCATCCTCGAAGCCCTCGAGTACCAATACGACGAGATGGTCACCGAAGCCCACGAGCTGGCCCTCAACTCCCGCCGCCCCCGGGAGTATTTCAGCGACCACATATGGGTCATGTTCTGGTTCGAGAAGTCGGCCCCGGCCAAGCTCATCGAAGACGTCGGGGTCAACAACGTGCTGGTGGAGACCGATGTCCCCCATCCGACATGCCTGTTCCCGGGCGCCCGAGAGCACTTCGCCCGGGTACTGGCCGGCGTCGATCCCCACATCCGCCGCCGAGTGCTCCAGGACAACGCCGCCGAGCTCTACGGCATCAACGTCTAAGGGCGCCCATGCAGTTCGGCATGATCATCAGCGACGTGCCGCGGGACGTGGACCCCATCGAGCAGTTCGACGGCATCCTGCGCCAAGTAGAGGCTGGACAGCGCAACGGCCTAAGCCATTTCGTCATCGGCCAGCACTTCTTGTACGGCGACCTGCGCTGGCTCCAGCCGGTACCCCTGCTCGCCCGCCTGGCCGCCGAGATCGACGACCACGTGCGGCTGGCCACCACCGTGCTGCTGGCCCCCAAGTACCACCCGGTGATCCTGGCCGAGGAGCTTGCCACCCTCGACATCGTCACCCGGGGCCGCCTCGACGTCGGTCTCGGGCTCGGATATCGGAGCGAAGAGTTCGACCTGATGAATATCCCGATCGACAAGCGGGTCAGCCTGTTCGACGAGTGCCTCGACATCATGAAGCTGTGCTGGGCCATGGAGGACTTCGACTACCACGGCCAGCACTGGCAGATTCGCGGAGCCACCCCCCACATCCGATGCGTGCAGCAGCCCCATCCCCCCATCTGGTTGGGAGCGCACTCCCGCAAGGGTGCACGACGGGCGGGCCGAGTGGGCGACCGGTTCATCATCCCGCCGGAGTACGACATCCATGAGATGCGGGTCCGCTTGGGCATCATGGCCGCCGGATTTGCCGAGCGGGGCAAGCCGATGGGCCACCAGCCTCTGCGGCGCAACGCCTTCGTCGGCGCCACCAACGAGGAGGCACGAGCCAGATTCGTCGATGTCAGCAAGGAGCGCTACCTCGCGTATGCCCGAAAAGAGCTCGACGTATTGGACGAGGAGGCGCTCATGGGCAACTTCTTCGAGGAGGTTAAGGACTCGGTGGCGGTGGGCACGGCCCAGCAGGTGATCGACCACTTCACCGAAGTGGCCCGCGAGCTCCCGATAGACCCGTTCGTGGTGAAGCCCCAATGGCCCGAGATGCACATCGACGAGGTGATCGACTACCTCGACACAATGGGGCGAGAGGTCATCCCCGCGCTGGCCGAAGTCCCACCCATGCCCGTCGAGGACATCCCCGCCTCATTGGCCCCCGTGGCCGACGAGGTGGCCGAAGCACTGGAGGCCATGTGACCGCAGCATCATTCGACGAGGCCATCGCCCACACGCCGTTGGGCGACGGGCGCTATCGAGCCTCCACTCCCCCGTCGTGGATGGCCTCGGGCCGCGTTCCCGCCGGGCTGGTGGAGGCACAGTTGATGGCCGGACTAGCCGCCACGGTCACCGACCCCCAGTACCGACCGCTGTCGTTCACCGCTCATCTGCTGCGAGCGCCGGGCGAAGGCGACTACGAGGTGCAGACCGATGTGCTCCGCACGGGCCGAACGCTGGTGAGCACTGCGGCCCGAGTTGTGCAAGACGACAAGCTGATCGCCACCGCGCTGGCCAGCTTCGCCACCGACCGGCCCAGCCCTGAGTTCGACGAACTGCCCATGCCCGAGGTGGCCCCGCCCACTCCGGGACGGGAGAACGACGGCTATGTGCCCGAGTTCGCATTCCCCTACGGCGACAACGTGGTCATGCAAGACCGCCTCGGACCGAAACCGTTCACCGCGCCGGATGGCCCTATGGAGCGGGTGGGATGGGCCGGCTTCGCCCAGGCCCGCCCCATCGACGCCCCCGGTCTGCTGATGATCGGCGATATCGGGATGATGGGGTGGTGGGTGCGCCTCGACCGCATGTACACCACCGCCACCCTGGACCACACCACCTATTTCCGAGCCGACCTGTCCCAGGCAAAGGCCGACGACATGGTGCTGCTGCGGTCCCGCACCGGGCTGGTCCGCGGCGGCTACCTGGATTGGGACCTCGACATCTGGGCCCCAGACGGCGCTCTGTTGTGCCAGTCCCGCCAGATACTGGCCATTCTGGGGTGACCGGACAATGACCCAGCCGGCGCCAATCCGCATCGTGGACTTCTCCACCCACATGTCGGGGCCGCTGGCCTCGCACCTGCTGGTGGAAATGGGCGCCGACGTCATCAAGGTCGAACATCCCACCCAGGGCGACGGCAACCGGGGCAACGAGCCCAAAATCGCCGGGATCAGCGACCTGCACCTGGCCCTCAACCCCGGCACCCGCAGCATCGCGGTCAGCACCCGCTCGCCCCACTGGGCCGACGTAGTGGCCGGGGTCACCGCCTGGGCCGACGCCGTGATCGTTGGCGCCCGCCCCAAAGACGCCGTTCGCCGAGGCCTCGACTTCCACACCCTCCTCGAGGCCAACCCGCAGCTGGTGTACTGCGTGATCTCGGGCTACGGGCTGGCCGGACCGTGGGCCGAGTACAAGGCCCACGGTCAGAACATGGACGCGCTGGCCGGCCGGGTCGAGGTGGAGTGGAACGACGGCCAGCCCCAGACCAGAGTCGGGTGGCGCTCGGCCGGGGTGCTGCTGGCCGGGGTCTTCGGCGCCATGGGAGTGCTGGCCGCCATCGTCAAGCGAGACCGAGGCGGCGGACCCCAGTTCGTACACACCTCCATTTGGAACACCGCACTGTGGTGGAACTGGCGCGATGTGAATACCTGGGTGAACAACGACGAGCCCTGGCACGAGTACCGCTCGTTGGGATCCCGCTATGCCATGTACGCCACCTCCGACCACCGCGCCCTGCTCATCTGCCCTCTGGAGAAGGTGGCCTGGGAGCGGTTCTGCGACCTCACCAACCTGCACCAGCTCAGGGCGCGGGGAGAGTGGACCCACAGCATGGACTTCGGATACGACGACGAGTTCCCGCTGATCGCCGAGGCCATCAGCCGGCGCACCTTCGACGATTGGAACCGCCTCCTCGACGAAGCCGAGATACCGTTCGCCCCCATACTCACCCTCGACGAGGCGGTCAGCAGCGACCACGCCGCCGTCAACCGGGTGCTCCGGGGTACCGAGCTTCCCGGAGGGCGAGTTCAAATGGCCGCTTCGCCGGTGCATCTCTCATCGAGCCCGGATGAGGCGGCCCAGCCCGACCTGTCCGACTTGCCGTCGCCTCCCGACCTGGGCGCCGACACCGCCGAGATCCTCGCCGAAATCGGATTGGACAAGCTGATCGGAGAAGACCTGTCGGGAGGCCGGGCATGACCAAGCCCCTCGATGGAATCCGCGTGCTCGACTTCACCCGCCACATGGCCGGTCCCTACGGCACCATGATTCTGGGCGACTACGGGGCCGACATCATCAAGGTGGAGAGCCTCCCCTATGGCGACGGCGCCCGCGGCGTGGGCACCGCGTTTATCGACGGCGAGAGCGCCCTGTTCCTCATCTGGAATCGAGGCAAGCGCAGCCTCGCATTGGACATGCGCAAACCCGAGGGGCTCGAGGTGGTCCATCGCCTGGCCGCCACGGTCGACGTGGTGGTCACCAGCTACCGGCCCGGCGTGGCCGACGAGATCGGCATCGGCTACGACGCCCTGTCGGCCATCAACGACCAGATCGTGTACATCTCCCTCACTGCCTTCGGACCGGACGGTCCGCTGGCCCCCTATCCGGGAACCGACCCGGTGGTCCAAGCGGTCTCGGGGGTCATGTCGGTGACCGGAGAGCCTGATCGGGGCCCCAACCTGGTGGGGGTCCCGATGGCCGATTTCACCGGCGCCTTGGTCACCGCCCAGGCCGCCATGCTCGGCCTGTTCGCCCGACAGCAAACCGGCAAGGGCCAGCTCATCGACGTCTCGATGCTCTTCGCCCTGATGTCGTCGCTCACCACCCGGCTGGCCTCGCACTGGGTAGACGGTGAGGATCCCGAGCGCCATGGCAGCGCCCACAGCGTGGTGGTGCCCTATGAGGCGTTCCAGACCGCCGACGGACACGTGGTGACTGGCGTGTGGGGCGGCGCCGACGGGTGGGAGCGGTTCTGCCGGGCCATCGGAGAGCCGGAGTTGGCCACCGACAAGCGCTATCTGACCAATCAGCAGCGGGTGGATGCCCGTGCCGAGCTCACCGAATATCTGCAAGGCATTTTCATCACCCGGACCAGCGCGGAGTGGGAGGAGTCGTTCAACCAGCACCGGGCGCTGTTCGGACCGGTCCACACCTTCTCGCAGATCCTCAACCACCCCCAGGTGAAGCAGGCCGGATTGGTGCAGTCGGTGGAGCACGCCACTTTGGGCGAGATCCCCCAGATGGGTCCGGTGATCGGGCTGCACGACACCCCCGGCGGGATTGCCGGACCTCCCCCGGTGCTGGGCCAGCACAGCGAGGAGATCCTGGCCGAAGCGGGCTACAGCCCCGAGGAGATCGCCGCCATGATCAAGGCCGGGGTGGCGGGCACGGCCTGAGAGCCCCTATAGAGCTGAATGGCAGTGCTGGCCCAGGGCCAGGGCCGCCTCTAGGGTCTCGCCAGGGTCATAGGAGCCGACGACCACGTTGACGACATCGGCCCCTGCCTCCCCCAGAGCCGTCAGCGTGCTCCGCGTGGTATCGCCATCGGTGAGGTCGAGCACTCCTGGAGGGCCGGCGCCCACTGCGGCCGGGCAGGTGGTGGCCACGGTGAAGGGTTGATCAGCCCGCGGCGACCGCTTTCGCTCCTCTTGTAGAAAGGCCACGTATTGCTGCAGGTTGTCCGGAGTCATCCGGGAGGCCGACCAACCGTCGCCCACCGCGGCGGCCCGGCGGAGCGCAGGGCGAGAGTGACCACCCACAAAGATGGGCACCGGCGACTGGACCGGTTTGGGCCGCATGTTCAGGGGCAAGAACGAATGGGTCTCCCCCCCATAGGAGGGCTGGTCTTGCTCCCACAGGGCACGCAGGATCTCGATGCCGTCCTCAAGGAGTTCCCTTCGGCGGCCGAAGTCGGCACCGAGGGCGTCGAACTCCTCGCGAAGCCATCCGAGGGTCACCCCGAAGATCACCCTTCCCCCCGACAGGTAGTCGAGCGTGGCCACGGCTTTGCCCACAACCACCGGATTTCGCTGGGGAAGCACGCAGGCGTTGACAGCCAGCCTGATGGTGGACGTCGCCCCGGCCACAAAGGCCAAGGTAGTCAGGGCCTCGAGGCGGGGGTTGTCGGTGGGATAGGGGTACTTCCCGTCAGCCATCGTCGGGTTCTGCGAGGTGAACTCCACCGGAAAGGCGATGTGGTCGCCCACCCACACCGAGTCCAAACCGGCCGACTCGGCCGCTTGAGCCACATCCACGATGTCCTGAGCAGTGGCCGAGCCCTCGTAGGGCAAGCAGAGACCGATCTTTGGGCCGCGGTAGGGCATGTTGTCCGATCCCATAGATCCTGCCTTCGGTGGTAGAGGCTCTCGGTGTCAGCCGGACAATAGCGGGATCACCTCGGAACCGAACCGCTCGAGCTGCGCGAGGGCGTGGGCATGGTCGTATCCGGGCCACTGCGGCTTGTAGACGAAGTGGGAATGCTCCACCTGAGCCATGAGCTGGGTGAGCCCCTCCGCAACATCGGACGGGGTGCCGAGCACGAAACGGTTGTCCAGCCAATCGCTGCGCCCGAGGCCGTCGTCGATGTCGAGACCCCACGAGCGATACGTGCCATAGCGCGACGACGCTCCCGCGGCAACAGCTGCTTCGGCCTCGGCGGGGCTGTCGGCGATGTATACCTCCCGGCGGACCGGGATGGCAGCCCGCGCTCGGTTGCCGTGGGCCGCACGCTCCTCCAGATAGGCCTGGTAGAGGTCGATGAGCTCTCGGTGGGTGGGGAACGGCGCGGCATACCAGGCCTCGCCCACTCGGGCGGCCCGCCGCACCGATGCCTCCACCTGGGCCCCGACCCAGATCGGGGGATGAGGCCGCTGGACGGGCAGCGTGGACACCTCCACGCTGTCGAGCTGGAAGAACCGGCCCTGGTGGGTTACAGGCTGGCCGGTCCACAGTGCTCGGATGATCTCCACCGCCTCCTCGAACCGCTCGGTCCGGGTGGTGCGGTCGATGCCGAAGGCGTCGAACTCGTCTTGGCTATAGCCGATGCCCACGCCCATAATCGCCCGCCCACCGGTCACCGCGTCCATGGTGGCCATCTCCTCGGCGATGGTCAGGGGATGGTGCAGGGGCAGCAGCAGGATGCCGGTGGCGACGCTGACCGAGGGGAAGCGCATGGCGATCGAGGTCAGATACGGGATGGGCTGGAGGTAGCGCAGGGTCGGGGCCGCGAAGTGCTGGCCCGCCACCACCAGGTCTAACCCGTGATCCACGGCCACGGAGATCAGCTCGTGGTGCTCGGCGATCTGCTGGTGGGCGGGCACCGACCGGCCGTGAACCGAGGTCAGGAGCAGGCCGAATCTCACCGGTCCATCATGGTTCAACGGGGTGGCTGAGTGCCGGACCCATGTTGCCGTCGAGCCGAGGCCGTCACTAGACATTCGCCATGCGACGGCTTGCCATTCGAGTGCTCGGTGCCTTTCGACGGATATCCCTTCTGATCCGGAAGATGCGAGGCAAGACGCTCGATGATGTGGCCGAACAGCGGGTGGTGAGTGGCAAGGCGTGGGAGGAGTTCTGCGATTCCTTGAAAGCGGCCGGAGCGGCGATGAACTTCCCCGGCGCGCCGCGCGATCCCTTTAACCAAGCCGAGGGCTACCGGCACCTGAGCCGCCTCGCCCGGGCCGGTCTGATGGCATTCATCGAACACGCCGACCCCAAGGCGCCGGTGATGCACCGGGTGGCCAACGAGACCACCAAGCTGGGTGCCGACAACCCCGACAACTACTACTACACCGCGGCGCTGGACGGCAGCTACGACTACAAGATCGCCGGGCGGCGCAACAACATCGCCTACCTGAGCATCGGCACCCAATCGGGCAACTACGGCCAGGGCGGCGGCCTGCCCCCCACGGGGCACATCGAAGCCGATCAGATCGAGATGGACGCTGACGGGTGCTTCGAGCTGATCCTGAGCAGCACGCCCCAAGAGGGCAACTGGCTGCCGATGACCCCCGAGACCGGCACGCTGGTGGTGCGTCAGACCTTTGCCGACCGCAGTACGGAGATCCCCGCCGAGCTGAGCATCGAACGCATCAACTGCGCCCCCGAAGAGCGCCAGCCCTCACACCTGACGCCAAAGGCCTTGGATGACGGGTTGAAAAACGTGGGAGCGCTGGTGATGGGCGCGCCGTTGCTGTTCACCAAGTGGGCCCGCGATTTCTCCAAGCACAGCAACGAGCTTCCCCAGTTCGACCCAGACGTGTCTCTGAACGCGGGCGGCGATCCCAACATCACCTACTACCACAGCCACTGGGCGCTCGGACCCGACGAGGCGCTGGTGATCGAAGCCACACCCCCGGAATGCGAGTACTGGAACTTCCAGCTCAGCAACTACTGGATGGAATCGCTGGACTACCGCCACTTCACCATCCACACCAACAGCCATCTGGCCCACTACGAAGCCAATGGGTCGGTGCGCCTGATCGTGGCCCATGAGAATCCCGGCCTGCCCAACTGGATCGAAACCGCAGGCCACTCGCTCGGCACTATGTCGTTTCGCTGGGTGCGAGCCTCCGAACACCCTCAGCCCCAGTGTCGTGTCGTGCCGTTGAGCAGCCTGCGGGGTTAGCGGTTTGACGTCCACGGACTACGAGAATCCCCATCGGCCGATCCCGATCCGGGCCTTCAATCGGCTCGGTCGCGCTGGCCAGCGCCTCGGACTCCCAGGCCACCTAGAGGTCAACAGACTTGTCAAGTACGCGAAGCGCAAGACCGGGCTCTCCGATTTCGGTGACAACGGGCACTTGGAGGCCTTGCAAGTGCTCGTGGATTCGATCAACGACGAGGCTCAACTGACTCCCACCGGCCTGCTGGTTCAGAAGTCCAGGCTGGCCGGCGCGCTGGTTCAGCGACTTCGGATCCAAGACCTGCTCAAGCGGCATCCTGAGATCGACGACATCGACCTCGGCGCCGTCGTCATGATCACTGGCTTGCAGCGCACCGGGACGACGCTGCTGCACCGCCTGCTGTATTCCCACCCGGAGATCCGGGGCGTCTCCGGCAACGAAGCGCTGTTGCCAGTGACAGCGGCCGAAACAGCCGAACGCGCCGAGCGATCTCGCAAACGGCGGGCGGTGCTGGCCGAGCGGACCATCTCCTACCTGGCTCCCGACTTCATGGCGGTCCATCCCATCGACCGAGAGCAGCCCGAAGAAGACGTACTGCTCCTCGATCTCAATTTCATGAGCCAGTCAGCCGAGGCCATCTTGCACGTGCCCAGCTATTCCCGCTGGCTAATGGAGCAGGACCATACAGCCACCTACGAGTACTTCCGCCGGGTCCTGAAAGTACTGACCTGGCAGCGGCCAGCACACGCCTGGGTGCTCAAGACCCCGCACCACCTGGAGTACCTCGACGTGTTCCTCCAGGTGTTCGCTGGGGCAACGGTGGTGCAGACCCATCGCGATCCCCGGGTAGCCGTGCCCTCCTTTTGCAGCATGGTCGCCCACGGCCGGGGCATGTTCAGCGATCACGTGGACCCGACCGAAATCGGCCAGCACTGGCACTACAAGACGCACCGGATGGTTGAGTGGGCCATGAAGACCCGATCCGAAGCGCCGGAGGGTCGATTCGTCGACGTCTCGTACTACGACCTGATCAGCAACCCGATCGGCCAGCTTCGGCGAATCTACGACATGGCAGGAATCCACTTCGACGACGAAGCCACCGCGCTGGCCGAGCAGTACTTGGCCGCAAACCCCCAGAACCGGTTCGGAAGGCACCACTATCGACTCGAGCACTTCGGGCTGAGCGAACAGGTCATGGACGAGACCTTCGCGGCGTATAGGGATACCTATGCCATTCCATTCGAATAGGCCCCCTCGAATAGGCCCAACAGGGCTCACCGAGCGCCAATTCATCCACGATCAACGAGGTACCTTTTGCCATGACACAAGCACCGAAGAAGCGCACCGTGGTCAATTCGATCGCTGGGGCTGTTCGGGACTTCCGCAACTTGAAGACCCCCGATGTCGAACCGGTTCCCGATGATGTGAGGATCGACGGCAAGACGTGCCTGGTGTCCGGGGCCAACAGCGGATTGGGCCGAGCAGCTGCCATCGAACTGGCTCGGCGGGGAGGCAACATGATCCTGGCCTGCCGACCCGGCCACGACCAGACCCGCGATGAGATCAAGGAGGCGTCTGGATCCGAGACCGTTGAGATGGTCGAGGTGGACCTGGCCGATGTCCGCTCGGTGCATAGCTGCTGCGACGAGCTCCGGCGAAGAGGCGTCAGGATCGACATTGCGCTCATGAACGCCGGCCTGATGACCCCCACCGCGAGGGAGACCCCTCAGGGGTACGACACCATGTTCGCGGTCCACTTCTTGTCCAAACGGGTGATGATCGACCGATGGCTGAAAGATGGCGTCATCCGCCCCGCGGGGCCTGGCGAAGAGCCACCGAGGATCGTGTTCGTGTCATCGGAATCGCACCGGTCGGCCGACACCATCGAGTTCGATCGCCTCGGCGAATACACCGAATTCGGGATCAAGGAGAGCATGCGGCACTACGGCCACAGCAAGCTGGTGTTGAGTACCTATGCCACCGAGTTGTCGCGCCGCGTGAACCCGAGTGAAACGACCGCCGTAGCCGTACACGGGTTGTGTCCTGGAGGCGTGTCCACGAGAATCGCCCGAGATGCGCCGGCGCTGCTGAAGCCGATCGTCAACCCGGCCCTGCGGCTGTTCTTCCGGTCCCCTGAGAAGGCAATCGCACCGATCATCTATCTCTGCTGTGCTCCTGAGGCAGGAACGTCCACCGGGATGTACCTCCACTTGATGAATCGCAAGGCGGTGTCGGACAGCGCCGCCGACCCCGAAAACGGGGCCAGGCTGTGGGAGGCCAGCGAAGCAATGGTGGCGAAACATGGGAACGGGGACGCCACCTGAACCCGGTGCTGCTGCCTCTCCGGGCTATTTGTCGATGTCTCGGTGGACGACGAGGGGGCGGACGCCGAGATCTGCGTTCTCGATGAGTCGGCGGTTGATGTCTTCGGCCACGAATACTGAGCGGTGGTGGCCCCCGGTGCAGCCGAAAGCGATAGTGAGATACGACTTGCCCTCCCGCACATAGGCCGGTACCAACATTGTCAACAGGTCCTCGGTCTTTTGCAGGAAGGTCTCAGCCATGGGCTGGCCGTTGAGCAGGAAGTCCCTCACCGCCTCGTCTTGACCGGTGAGCGGGCGCAGCTCCTCCACCCAGTGGGGATTGGGCAGGAAACGGCAATCCAACACCAAGTCGGCGTCGAGCGGGATGCCGTGCTTGAAGCCGAAAGACATAATCCGGGTGGTCATCGATTCCGGTCCGGCGTCCAGTTCGAACACCTCGTCGATGAAGTGGTTGAGCTGGTAGATGCTGTATTCGGAGGTGTCCACCACCACGTCGGCCTGGCTGCGCAAGTTGACCAGAGCCTCCCGCTCGGCCTCGATGGCGTCGGACACTCCCATCGGCGGGACGCTGGAGAACGGATGCCGACGCTTGGTGCTCTCGAATCTTTTCACCAGCTCCGGAGTTGAAGCGTCGAGGAAGAGTATGCGCACCGATCCTTGAGCTGATTCCTTGAGCTCGACCAGTGCGGGGGCAACATCCTCGTAGTAGAGGTTCAACCCCAGCACGAGGCCCACTCGGGAGATGCCGCTGTCGGGGGCATCGGCAAACTCCTGGACCTTGGGCACCAGGGCGGGGGGCAGGTTGTCCACCACATACCAGCCCAAGTCTTCAAAGTGGTTGGCGGCCTGCGACCGGCCCGCTCCCGACATCCCGGTGATCACCACGAACTCGGCCACGACCTCAGGCTACCGATCCGCTCGTGGGCCGTGGAGCTTCTCGTAGATCGAATGAGCCACCGCATCAGGGAGCCAGCTCAGGGCCAGCAGGTCGTCGAGCGAGGCCCGCTCCACCGCCCGCACCCCTCCCATCTCCTTCACCAGTCGGGCTCGGCGGGTGGGGCCGAGGCCGGCAATACCGTCTAGCGATGATTTCGTCATCCGCTTGCCCCTGAGCTGGCGGTGGTAGTCGTTGGCGAAGCGGTGGCTCTCGTCGCGGATGCGCTGGAGCAGGTACAGGCTCTCCGAAGGCCTCGGGATCTCCACCGGAGCGGCCCGGCCGGGCACATAGACCTGCTCGAACTCCTTGGCCAGCCCCGCGGGGAAGATCTCCCCGTCGAGGCCCAACTCGGCGAGCACCCGCTCGGCCACGCCGAGCTGCCCCTTGCCGCCGTCCACCACCAGGAGTTGCGGCGGGTAGGCGAACTTGCCCTTCTCCTCCACCGGGCGGTCCCGCTCGTCCAGGTAGTTGGTGAGCCGCCGGGTGAGCACCTCTTCCATGGCGGCGTAGTCGTCGTTGCCCCCCACGGTTCGCACCTTGAACCGGCGGTACTCCGACTTGCGGGGCAAGCCGTCCTCCATCACCACCATCGAGCCCACGTAATCGGACCCCTGAAGGTGGCTCATGTCGTAGCACTCGATCCGCAGAGGGGCCTCGGGCAGGCCCAGGCATTCCTGGAGATCGTTGAGGGCCCGGGCCCGGCTGTTGTGGTCAGTGCTCCGCTTGAGCCGGTGGCGGGCAAAGGCGTCAGCCGCATTGCGGGCCACCGTCTCCTGAAGCTTGCGCTTGGTCCCTCGCTGGGGCACGGCGATGGCCACCCTGGACCCCCGCTGCTCCCGCAGCCACTCCTCGTACAGCTCCTGATTATGGGGCAGATCGGGAACTAGCACCTGTTTGGGGCTGCCCAGCGGGTTCTCCTCGAAATACAGCCGCTCCAGCACCCGGCTCACCAACTCGTCGCGGTCCAGGTCACCGGCTTTGTCCACGATGAAGCCCCGGCGGCCCATCACCCGGCCCTTGCGGACGTAGAACACCTGGCAGGCCGCCTCCAGCTCGTCGTCCACCAGGCCGACCACGTCGTAGTCCTCTGAGCGGCCCCCCACCATTTCTTGGCCCTCAATCGCCTTGCGCACGGTGGCCAGCCGGTCCCGGCAGCGGGCGGCCTGCTCGAACTCCAAAGCGGCCGAGGCCTGGGCCATGTCGTCTTCCAGCCGCTTCACCACTTCGTCGGTGTCACCGCCCAAGAACGAGAGCAGGTCGTCCACCATCTCGTCGTAGCGCCCTCGCTCCACCTCGCCCACGCACGGCCCGGCGCACTTCTCAATGTGGTACAGCAGGCACGGCCGGCCGAGACGGGCGTGGTGATTGAATTTGTTGTCGCTGCATGTGCGGATGGGGAAGGTGCGCAGCAGCTGGTCGAGGGTCTCCCGAATGGCGTAGGCGTGGCCGTAGGGGCCGAAATAGCGGTTGCCCTTGCGCTTACGACCCCGGATGACCATGGCCCGGGGCCACTCGTCCACCATGGTCACGCACAGGAACGGATAGCTCTTGTCGTCGCGGTAGCGGACGTTGTACCGGGGCTGATGCTGCTGGATGAGGCTGTACTCCAGCATCAGCGCCTCTACTTCGGTGTCCACCTGAATCCACTCCACCGATTCGGCCTCGGCCACCATCTGAGCGGTGCGAGGCGGCAGGTAGGCCGGGTTCTGGAAGTAGCTGCCCAGCCGGGACCGCAGGCTCTTGGCCTTGCCCACGTAAATGAGCCGTCCGTGGCGGTCTTTGAACTGGTACGACCCCGCGGCGTCGGGAATGGTGCCAGGAGGCGGGCGGTTCAACATGCCCTTCCCATCCTACGAGTCGGACAGCGGCCGGATTGCCTCCCTTCAAGACACTCAATCCACCTCTTTTCATTGCCCGATCAAGGCGGTTATGATTTCAATTCACGCTGGCCGGGTATCCAGCGACATATCGAACTCCAAGGCCGACATCCCCGTGGCGAGGCGACCCGGCTGTCCCCACCGGCTGCTAATTGGAGTTCCCGTACCTCACGGAGGTTCCCAAAACATGTTGCGCGTTCAGCGACCGCTCCCCGAGCGGTACACAACGGCATCGCCCCCGCAGTTGGCGGAATGGATTGGCGACGCCAAGAGAACCCTGGGCGACCGGCTGTTCATTCTCGGGCATCACTACCAACGCGACGAGGTGATGGCGTGGGCCGATGCCCGGGGCGACTCCTTCCGGCTGTCGGTGCTGGCCCAGCAGCGCCCCGAGGCCGAGTACATCGTGTTCTGCGGCGTTCACTTCATGGCCGAGTCGGCCGACATCTTGACCGGCGACCACCAGCAGGTGGTGCTGCCCGACCTGAACGCGGGCTGCTCAATGGCCGACATGGCCGACATCGACCAGGTAGAAGAGGCCTGGGACGAGCTGGCCCGGGTGACCGACATCGACCGGGTGGTGCCCATCACCTATATGAACTCGGCCGCAAACCTGAAGGCGTTCGTGGCCCGCCACGGCGGGGCGGTTTGCACTTCGTCTAATGCCCGGGCGGTTTTGACGTGGGCGCTGGAGCGGGGCGATCAGGTGCTGTTCTTCCCCGATCAGCACTTGGGGCGCAACACCGGGTTTGACATGGGCTACGACGAGAGTCACATGGCGGTGTGGAATCCCCGCTTCGAGCTGGGCGGGCTGACCGAGGCCGAGTGCAAGGAATCGGTGCTGTTGCTGTGGCGGGGGCACTGCTCGGTACACCAGCGGTTCCAACCCGACCACGTTTCTGCGTTTCGGGCGGAGCACCCCGACGGGATCGTAGTGGTCCACCCCGAGTGCAGCCGAGAGGTGTGCGCGGTGGCCGATCAGGTGGGCTCCACCGACTACATCATCAAAGCGGTGACCGCCGCCCCGGCCGGCTCGGTGATCGGGGTGGGCACTGAGATCCATCTAGTTAACCGGCTGAACGACGAGACCCCGGACAAGACGGTGGTGTCGCTCGACCCGCTGATCTGTCCGTGCTCGACCATGTTCCGCATCGACGCCGCCCATCTGGCCTGGACGCTTGAGAGTCTGGTTGAGGGCAAGGTCCGCAACCGCATCACTGTGGAGCCGGACATTGCGGCTGACGCCCGTATCGCCCTTGACCGAATGCTGAGCATTACCTAGCTGGTTGTTGGGCAGCGGGGGTTAGCTACCCGGCACGCTTAGCCCTCTCGGTCCACGCTCAGTTCGGCGTAGCGCTCCACCGCGTGGTGGTAGTGCTGCAAGCTGGGCTCGTTGCGCCCGAACAGCACCTCGGCGGTGGCCCCGCTCTTGAGGGCGTTCTGGATCTGGAAACCCACCCAGTAGTCCTCGTCTCGCACTGCTTGAAGCACTAGGGCGCTGAACTGCTCGGCTGTTTCGCGCTCCTCATCGGTGGACGGTTCGTGGCGGCACAGCACCGTCTGGATGGTGAGGCTGGTATCGACGGTTGAGCCGGGGAAGAGCTGGCTCACCAGGCAGTAGTCGCCCAGTATCCCGGAGATCGACAGGTTGGGGAAGATCGAGTGGATTAGGCGTATGTGCTCGTCGAGATCCCACTCATCCTCGGGCTGGTTCACCAGCTTGGGCAGCGACTTGCGGCCAAACACGATGCGCTGGTGGGGCCCCCAGGTGTCGTGGGCCATGAGGTTGCCGATGGTGTTCAGCCCCACAGTCTTGGGATGGAGCCGCTCCTGGTGGTAGCCCTCCAAATAGCCGTCCCATGCCACCTTCCAGCCGGGTCCGTCGAGGGTGCGCTGCTCGAAGATGTGCCACTGGTCGAGGTCGAGGGCGGCGACGTAGGGGGTGAAGTCGCCCAGAAAGGCGTCGATGTCGAAGGTGATGCCGGGGGTGAGGCTGGCGAACACGAAACCGGCCTTCTCGGCGCAGACCAGCGGGGTGAGCGAGAGGTGGTCTCGGTCGACGTCGCCGAAGGTGTGGGCGCCGAACATGCCCACCAGGTCGCCGGCGGTGTCGTACGACCAGGCGTGGTAGGGGCAGCTCAGCCGTTGTGCCGACCCCGCCGATCCGGCCTCGCACAGCGGCGACCCCCGGTGGCGGCAGACATTGAGGAACGCTCGGGCCGCGCCGTCGGCCCCCCGGGTGAGCAGCACCGGCACCCCCATGACGTCCATGGCCTTATAGGTGTCGGGGGCAGGAAGCTCGGAGCTGAGGGCTAGTGCCAGGGGCAGGTGCTTGAAGATCCGCTCCACCTCGTACTCGAAGCGCTCCTGGTCGAGGTAGGCGTCAACCGACTGGCGCATCACGTCGGGGGCCAAGTCGGTGGTGTTGTCCTGCCACAGCTCGAAGACCCGGCGGGTCAAGTCCCGGATCGCGTCGTCGGTGTAGGCCATCTGCCTACTCTAACTTTCGGGGTAATTCCGGCTGGAACTGGGAGTGTTGCGGTGGGAGGGGCCGGGCAGCTACTGCTGGCGGGCCAGGTATTCCTCGCGCAGGGGCTTCTTGTAGAGCTTGCCGGTGGGCAGCCGGGGGAACTCGGCCCGGAAGTCCACTACTCGGGGCACCTTGAAGCCGGCCAAGTTCTGGCGGGCGAAGGCCCGCAACTCCTCGGCCAGCTCGTCGGAAGGCTCGATCCCCTCTTCCAACTGCACCACCGCGTGTACGTACTCCCCCATCTCGTGGTCAGGAAGGCCGAACACCGCCACATCGGCCACCTGGGGGTGCAGGGCGAAGCAGGCCTCGATCTCCTGGGGGTAGATGTTGACCCCGCCGCTGATGATCATGAACGTCGCCCGGTCGGTGAGGTAGAGGTAGCCGTCGGCGTCTAGGTAGCCCACGTCGCCCACCGTGGACCAGTTGTCGTGCTGGGGGTGACGGGATTCCCTTGTCTTCTCAGGGTCGTCGTGATATTCGAAAGTTGGGGTTTCCTGCTCGAAATAGACCACCCCCGGCTCCCCGGTGCCGAGCTCGCGGCCTTCGTCGTCGCAGATGTGGGGGACTCCCATCATCGCCTTGCCCACCGACCCCTTGTGCTCAAGCCAGTCTTCGGCACCGATGAAGCACAGCCCGTTGCCCTCGGTGGCGGCGTAGTACTCCTGAATGATCGGACCCCACCACTCGATCATCTGCTCCTTGACTGGCACCGGGCAGGGCGCGGCAGCGTGGACCGCCATCTTCAACGATGAGAGGTCGTAGCGGTTGCGGACCTCCTCGGGCAGCTTGAGCAGGCGGATGAACATGGTGGGCACCATCTGGGTGTCGGTCACCGAGTACTGCTCGACATAGGCCAAGAAGCGCTCGGCATCGAACCGGTCCATGATCACGAGCGTGCCGCCCAGTTCGTGAACTCCGGCGCTGTACATCAGCGGGGCGGAGTGATAGAGCGGCGCCGGGCTCAGGTACACCGAGTTCTCGTCCATGCCAAGCAGGTGGTGCTCAAGCATGCCGATGCCCGACAGGCTGGCATCATGTACCTCCACGCCGGTCAGGGGGCGCTTGATTCCCTTGGGCCTGCCGGTGGTGCCCGACGAGTACAGCATCACCTCGCCTTTGGGCAGCCGGGACAGCGGCTCAGACGACATGGGGGCAACGGCATCTTCATACGACTCAAAGCCGTCCACGGCACCGTCCATCATCAGCTTGTGCCGGCAGTCGGGAATGAGGTCGAGCATCTGCGATGCAGTATTGGCCATCGCCTGCGTGGTTATCAGCGCGGTCGACCCGCTGTCGTTCACCACATAAGCCGCCTCCTCGGGCGACAGATAGCGGTTGATGGTGGTGAAGTACAGCCCCGACGTCATCGCCGCCCAGAACACCTCGTAGTAGCGGCGGTGGTTCTCCGCCAAGATGCAGATGTGGTCGCCCTCCCGCAACCCCCCGTCATACAGCAGCAGCGCCAGCCGGTTGGCCGCCTCATCCAGCTCCCGATAAGTAGTGACCTCCCCCGTACCAGCCATAATCTGCGCCGCCTTGTCCGGCGTGGTGCGAGCGTGCTGTCCCGGATACATGCGTGGCTTGCTCCTCGGCAGTTCAATCTGACTGAGTGAGATTACGCCCAGATCAATAGCCAATCTGGAATGGAGGGGCACCCTTAGCCGTTTTGTCCCCGTTTTCCCCGCCGCTGCTCACGTACCCAGGCGGCAGGATCATCGTCCCATTCATGCCCAATGTCGGAGATCGACCCCAATGACGCCTCGATCTCATCCCAACGCTATTCAAATTCAAGCCGTTGCTCCGACCGCATGTGCCTAAATCTACCCACTTGCCAGTTCTGAGCTTCCTCCATTTGCCGCATCAGGTCGCCAATCCAAGTCCTCACAGTTCATTGCAACCTCGGAAGCCCGGGTCGGGGCCGGAGCGCCGGGGCGGAGCGAAGAAGTCGTTCTCGTCGTCGTCGAGCCGGTTGCACTTGCGCAGCATCGCCCGCCGCTCCGCCTCCAAGAACAGGTAGCGGGCCACGTCATCCGGAGTGTCGTCGCTAGCGAACAAATCAGACGCCACCGGATCGCGCATGAGCTCATGCCGAATGTCGTCTTTGGTGACCGCCGTCCCATCAGGCCCAACAACCCGCACTTTCTTCAGCTTCCGCCGGTACCACTTGTTCCTCAGAACCGGGAAATACAACCCCAGGTTGAGCATCATCAACCCAAAAGAACTGACCACCACCGCCGTCAAGACCGCACCCATAACGAATCTTCCTTGTTGTGCGATTTGCCTGGGCGCCCTGTTGACCGGGTGCGATAGTCTTTGATATATAGTGATATTACAGGTAACTTTGTATAAGTCAATAGCGCAGCCGGGAGAACGGAATGCTTGATGAGCAGATTGAGTCCGTGAATTGTCTCACGGGTGATACAGTATGGCCTATGGCATACGTCACGATTCGGGAACTGCGCAATCAAGGAGGCGGCGTCATCGATCGCGTACAGAAGGGCGAGCGCATCATAGTGACCAGATCTGGGCGACCAGTGGCGGAACTTCAGCCTCTGCGTCGCAAGGGCCCAGACCCGGCAACTCTGCTTGACCGCTGGCGCCATCTGCCCCCGGTAGACCCCGACAGAATGCGCCGGGACATCGACGAGATCATCGACCCCTCACTATGACCGCTGAACTAGAGGGCCGAGGCATCCTTGACACGAATGTCGTGCTGTTGCTTCCGCAGCTGACCGATCCTGACCTGTTACCCCAAGACTCTTCGATCACCGCGGTTACGCTGGCTGAGCTGTCCGTTGGGCCGCTTGTGGCATCCACCGACACTGAGCGAGCCCGCCGCCAAGCCCACCTACAGCAAGCTGAAGCGGACTTCGATGTTGTGCCCTTTGACGCCACCGCAGCCCGCGTATTCGGCAGAGTCGCCTCTGACCTCCGAAGCGCTGGCCGCAAACCCGCCGCACGGGCTTACGATGCCCTCATCGCCGCCACCGCCATCGCCAAACAACTCCCCCTTTACACCGCCAACCCCGACGACTACACGGCCATCTCCGGTCTAGAACTGGTGCCAATACCCCACCCCGGAAGTCCTTGAGCTGCTCAGGGGATTGATCATGACCAGGAGGCTCTCCTCAGTCCTTTGCCCTGAGTTTTCTTGGCAAGAGGCCATGCTACGGCGAATCAAGTCAAGGGAAGTGTTGCCTGAACCGAGATCTGTTTGGACTTGTGTCTGGTGCGGCATCCGTGTTTTGGCGGGTGGCGAGAGGGTAGAGGATCTGTAATCCTGAGATCATGTCGACGCTCCCACGAAGACACCGGGGCCGAAGCCTCACAGTGTCCCGCTCCTGCCTCAGCGCGTCATGTAGAGAGATGCCGAGGCGAGAACTCCCTTCAGGAAGACGTACCTGCGAGAAGGCGATTGAGACTGGCGTTGGCCTCAACAATGAATGAAACCCTGACGCAGGAGAGCATTGCTGTAGAGGCATTAGAGAGCCACTACAGGAGGGTCGAAGATGGCATTGCTTTTGACGCGGCGGAGGACTACGCGAAACTTGTAACTCCCAACTCGAACTCGTCTGAGCCATTCCACCGGTGGTTTCACATGAAGGAGGCTTACTCCGCGGGGCTCCTCCAACAGGTTGTGAAGGACTGCGGGCTCGATGATGTACACCGAGGCTTGAGAATCCTCGATCCCTTCGCAGGGTCCGGCACCACTGCGGTCTCTGCGGCAAAACTTGAGCCCACTCCCGCAGTGTGGGGTGTGGAATGCAATCCGTTCTTGCATCTACTTGCGTCGGTCAAGCACGAAGCCATGCAGGTGCGGCCCAGCGGGCTGGTTTCATTGGCAGAGGAGGTCACGATACGTGCTGACTCGCGTACCACGACACCCGAGCGGTTCTCGCGACCAGCTCTGTCTACCTTCAAGAACAAGAAGTACTTTCCCCAAGACGAGCTCCGCAGACTGCTTGCGCTGGTGGATGAGCTGGATTCGCTTGCGAAGATCGGCGACGATCTGAAGGTTGATCTCCTGCGGCTCGCCGCGGCAGCTTCGGTGGAGCCGGTAAGCAATCTCCGGCGAGACGGACGAGCGCTCCGCTATTGGCCGAGAAAAGATCGCGCACACGCGTATAGGGAGTTCCTTCGACGAGCACAGGAAATGGCTGACGACATTGACTTATGCAGCGCTGCAGCGAACGGACGCCAACTTCTCGGTGATGGGCGGCGGATGTCATGCATCCCCGAGGACTTGTCCTTTGACCTAGCGATTTTCTCGCCGCCTTACCCGAACAACATCGACTACACCGAGGTTTACAAACTAGAGGCCTGGCTGCTGGGGATGATCTCCAACCGTGATGAGTTCCGGTTACAGAGATTGCGCACGGTCCACAGCCATCCGAGCATCCGCCGACCGGTTCCTACCGACAGTTGCATCGCAATTGACGGGATCGTTGCACCCATTCTTGCTTGTATCGAACCTGGCCGTTACGCGGCTGGGCTGGCTGACATGATTCAGGGATACGTGTTGGATCTAGTTGAGCTCTTCGAATCATTGGCATGCAGACTGCGTGATGGGGGCTACATTGCGTGCGCCGTCGGCAATTCTGTACACGGGGCCCCTGGGACTGGCGTTGTTGTCGCTGCCGACGTTCTAGTACTGGCAGCCGCCCGTATTGCTGGGTTCGAGCCCCAGAGGATTGCTGTGGCTCGCAATCTGACACGCAGAAAGCACGGTTCGGCTTATCTGCGAGAGAGTGTCTGCTTCATCACGCGAGAAGGGCGCTAGGGCATGGGGGCGCGTGGGATTAGTCTACCTAGACCGGTATGGGCGCGTATTCGCAGCTTCTCTCTCTACGATCATGCCCAGGAGATCAGAGCTGACTTCGGTACCGGTGTATTTTGCCTCGCGGGTGCGAATGGCCTTGGAAAGTCCACGTTCCTAGCTGCTGTCGGCTTTGCAGTGACTGGAGTGGTGGCCGAGCCCGGACGTGCGTTCAACTCGGCCGATGAGTACCTCAAGAATTGTCGCTCGTACTCCGCCTCAGCATTCGAGGGGCGCATATCCGAGGAGGACCGCGAGACCGCAGAAGTCGAACTGCTGATGCTCGCCGGAGGTGCCGAATACCGGATCGTTAGGAACATGTTTGAGCCAATGGCGCTACGCGCCTTGGAGGTCAAACGTGGCGACCCTGAGACAGTGACTGCCTTCGACAAGGGAAGTGACGAAGAGCGGCACGAACAGTACGAGGAGATGATCCTGCAAGATGTGGGTGTCTCAAGCTTCTCACAGCTCGTGATGCTTCATCATCTCGTCCAGACCTTTGACGAGCGGCGACACTTGCTGTTCTGGGATGACAAGGTGTCGCAAGCTGCTCTGTTCCTTGCTTTCGGGTTGGATCCAGACGACTCGAAAAAGGCAGACAACCTCCGCCGACAAGCCGAACGCGCTGATTCGCGGGCTCGCAATCATCAGTTTGCCGCCACTACAGCAGAAAAAAACCTAGCGGACCTGACCGAACGATTGGAGAGCCTCGCGGATGGTGAGACCGACGCAAACGAGAAGCTCTTGGCACTACAGGAACAAGAGGACGAAGCAAGTAAGAGAGTCAAGGCTGCATCAGCACGGCACCAAGATGCAGAACTGCACCGTGCCGAGGTAGCTGCGGAGTTAAGGTCAATACGCGCTGCGTATGAGCAGGCCTATGACAGAGCCATGTTCGGTCGACGAGACCCTAAGGTTCATCCTGTAGTGCAATCGATCCTTGATGCTTCCCAGTGCCCTGTGTGTGGATGCGCTGAAGAAGATGTTGCTGCCCATGTCGTGGCCAGTCTTCAGGGGGGAATATGTCCAGTTTGCATCAAGCCGATCGCTGCCGCAGACGGCTCCTCTGAGGCATTGTCCCAACTGGATGCTTCAATGCAAGCTCTTGCTCAGGAGCTTGAGCACGCTGACCAAAAAGTTCAGCGCCTCCTAGCAGAACTTGAAGCTGAGCAGGACTCGCTCAATGCAATTAGAGACGGCCTGCGGGAGAATGAGGACGATGTAGCTGCGGCGATGGCGCTGGAGAGCGAACCCGGCGAGTCGCTGGAGCAAGTGATCCAGAGCTACCAGCGCGACATCGAAGATCGGATGCGCCGTAAGAAGGACGAGCGACGGAAGCGTGACGCCTACCGGAGTGATCTGCGCACCCTTCAGAACTCCCTCGCAGTGAGCTACCAGGAGGCAGAGTCTGAGTTCGTGCCGAAATTCACTGATCTCGCACGGGAGTTTCTGGGCCTGGACCTAGCCCTCAACTTCGAAATCAGTGTGGATGTCTCTCGGCTGGTGCTCTCGGTTGATGGAGCGCCGCGTCGAGGGTCCATTAATCTGTCGGAAAGTCAGCGGTTCTTCGTGGACATTGCTCTTCGCATGGCTCTGACGCGTCAACTCTCGGCAGACGACTCCTTGCCTGTCTTGTATGTCGACACTCCAGAAGGCTCACTCGACATCGCCTACGAGCGACGGGCCGGGTCGATGTTTGGGCAGTTCGTTGAGGAGGGAGGACAACTTCTCATGACTGCCAATATCAACACGTCGGAGCTCTTGCTTAACTTGGCGCGTACATGCACCTCTTCGCACATGCGGCTACAACGCATGACGGAGTGGGCAACACTGAGCGACGTTCAAGTCAATGAGAGGGATGCGTTCGATCAGGCGTTCCACCAGATAGAGGAACGACTGAACGAGCCGCGATGAGCCTGGTCACCACGTCCACATTTGATGTGCTACATCTCACCTGGCGGATTGCTAATTCATCAATGCACGCGAAGACCGAAGAAGTACACGCTTTGGCGTATCTCGCGTGCATCCTTAGCGTCTTCTGCGAGCAACCGGCTGAAATGTGGGGCTACAGGTTTGCCGTGACGGGATCCGGCGCGCCTTACGCCGAGAGCATCGATACGGCCATCGAACGTCTTGCCGCATCAGGAATGATCGAGTCCGCTGCCGGCACCCATCGCTTGTCGACGGTCGGAAAGACCATGCGAGACAGCACAGCTACTCATAGCGACCCGTCATCGAGGCTGCCATACCTCGACGCGGCCGCCAACACGACACTTGCGCTTGCTCTGCCGGTGGCTACCGCAGCGGTCATGAAAGAGCCACAACTTCGGACAGCGGTTGAACTCGCGCAGCGCCGGACGCTGCTTGATGCAGCGGGGCTGGCAGTTCTCGAGCCGCATTTCGATGGTCTGCGCTCACTAGCCGTTGAACAGCACGGAGAAGCCGGAGATACCAGTCTCTTCGCAACCGCCGTTTTGTGGCTCAGGTATCTACGAGCGGAGACGCTTCAAGAGTAGTCTCGTGCGCGCCTTTAACTTTGAGTTGATGCAACAACTCGCCGACTCCGATTTCGTACCTCGTCTAGTTGTCCGTTACGGCGATGAGAAGGTGCAAATTCTTCTCGCGTCTATACGAGAAGTCTTCACATACCTAGCGCCTGAGACTCTGACCACCGGCATTACGATCTTTCTCCCCCTCACCGATGCAGCACCCCCACTAGGACAAGGAAGGACAATCCCGAAGAGCGAGCTCGCTTCCCTTGACCCTCCACCTCAAGCTATAGCCACGACCAATGCATCATCTGTGACCTGCTGGTTCGATTCAGTAGATGCAGAAGAACTCGCCAGCTCTGCCATTGTGTACAGATTTGATGGGTCTGACCACTTCGTGACGCCAGATGGTGTGATCGACCTCCCAGCCTCGCCAGCATTCGGGTCCATATTCGCCACACCTACATTCGTTGACCTTCAAACTGCGCTCGAACACTACAAGGTTCATCTTGCGTTGCGCTCGCGATGCCAGATTCTCCGTTCATGTTGGGACGACGACAAACGCCTGGTACTGCGCAACCGACCTGAGTCTACTATGCGGGCCTCTTTGGAGAATTTCCTCGTAGGCACGCTCCGCGGTCGAGACGAAATAGAAGTCCGAACCGAGCAGGCAGTCGATCACAGTCATCCAGTCGATCTCAAGATCACATGGTCCTTCACGAACCGGATCGCATACATCGAGCTTAAGTGGCTAGGCGATTCTCTTAACCGTACCGGGACGCGTCTAACTTCGTACCGAGACCAGCGGGCGCGAGACGGAGCGGAACAACTCGCGGAGTATCTTGACCTCGACAAGCCAAGTTCGCCTTCACATGTGGTCATGGGATATCTCGTAGTGCTTGACGCACGCCGACTCGGCCTCAATGCAAACCGCAGAAGCATCACAAGGGACCAGGCACTCCACTTCCGCAACCAAGACATCAAATTCAGGGTGCGATACGAGCAAATACGGTCAGACTTCGCCAAACCAATACGTATGTTCCTCGAACCTGCTCTATAGTCAAACATGGGGGATTAGCCATAGCGGGTGTAGTGGCCGATCCGCAGTAAAAGACTTGGCCTATCGTCCAATGCTGGAGTCGACCTCGAAAAGCCAGTTGCGCATCTCGTCGGGAATCTCGGATGGGCGCAGTTGGCGAGCGAGGTGCTTGGTCGACACGGTCGCGCCCCCGGCTTGCTGGAGGGACTTGTTCAGTGCGTTCAGAATTACTTTGGCCGGATATCTGTGGAGGCGCCACACGGGGTCCATAGCTTGTGGCCTTAATTCCTCGTTGGTCTCTTTGAAAGTGCGAGCGAAGTCCCTCTCGCTAGACGGGCCATAGAAATGACGCTCCTTTGCGAACTGCCCCAGGATGTCCTCAGTCATGTCGTCCGTGATCGACTCCAGTAGAGACGAGATGTCATTAGCCGATGAGTTTGACACGCGGGCCAGTGCATTCGGGTTGAGCAAATAGCTCTCGAGTTCCTTCCGCTGCCAGATGTGAGCGCGGACATCGATTGCCTCAAGAGTCGAGCGCACCTCGCGAACATCCGCATCGGCTCGATAGTCGCGATCCAACAGCACAAATACATCAACGGCACCATCGAGGAAGTCTGAGAGGAACCACTTGAACGGCTCGACCCTGACCCAGTTGCTGAAGCCCTTGATCTCAATCACTGCACAATTGCGCTCGCCAGCCAGGTGATCGGCACCGATGGTCTTCGCCAGCTCCCGGATGATGGACATATCGTCCCCTTCCACAAAGACCACGGTTCGGGCACGGAGCGCTGCTGCGAGCCGCAAGTTGAAGTTTGAGCCGATCTGAGTCGACAGGTCTTCGAGCGTTGCCGGCTTGGGCCGGCGAACGGCTCTTCGGCGGGACTTATCCACCCACACCACCGAATCGGAAGGAGCCTCCGCGAGCATCTCCGACGAGTGGGTTGCAGTGATCGTCTGCGCCGTTGTTGAGTCGAGCAATCTCACTAGACGCCGCTGGAGGTCAGCATGCAAATAGAGATCAGGTTCGTCAAGGATCACTACATCTGCCTCCCTAAGTCGCCAGAGATGGGCGAGGATCTGCACGAAGATCTGCATTCCGTCGCCGACCCAAAAGAGTTCCTTCTCCGTGCTGTCACCACGCTCTCGCACATGCACGTCGAGTTCCCATTCGCCCATATCTCTGCCTGGACGTTTCGTGACCGAGAGTTCCTCAATTTCCGGGAGCCAGTGGGTCACAAAGTCATGGAACTCCCCAAACTCCCCACTTCCCTGAATCAAGTGCAGCTGGTTTCGGGCATGCTGGCTGGACCTCCTGCTCTGGAAGTTGGACCTTAGATATGACTCCCCTAGGACCGTTTCGGAGTGGTTCATCGGGTAGAGGCCTGGGATGATCCCAATCTGGCCGGTCAGTTCTCTAACCTTGCTTGGCTGCGAGACCGATCGTTCGTCGGAGCGGCGCAGGTAGAAAAACGGCTCCGGGTTGTCGTCCTCGTCAGTGGGCCAAACCCCAGTGAGAATCAGATCGGTGTCCGTGCGAACCGATACCGCCGACTCTAGGGAGCGAAACTGATGACGAAGATTCTCAGTCACCAAACCATACTGATCAGCGCGGAGCGAATGCGTTCGCGGTCGCCGTTTGCCGTGTGCCCGATGTCCGGTCGCCTGCCTTCTGGTTGCGTGTTCCAACATTCCTGCAGCTGCTCTTGCGGCTGCAACGAGGGTTGACTTCCCGGCATTGTTTGGTCCTACCAAGAAGGCCTTGCTCCCAAGAGTCATCGTAAACCTCTCGAAGGCCTTGAAGTTCCATAGGTCGAGTTGTCTGATGTGCATGGTCTCCGCCGACTGCCGCTCTCCGTAGTTGTCTTGGCCCGCCCGATACCGGTTCGGCCAATATTGACCGCAGCCGTTCCGCAGTGGAGTTATCCACAGGCCATTTAGGAGACGCAGACTAGCCACCGGGTGCGACAACATCCCTTCCTATTCCACGCTCGAACACATCCGACCAAGCCGCTGGCCGGTCTCTTGAAGGATCGGGGGCTGTGCCGGTCGAAGGCTATCCAGGAGTGGGCTTCTTGTCAGACAGAGCCGAAGAGTCTCAAACCGTCGCCTGACAGTTCCTAGGCTGAGCTAGTGCGACTACATCCACCCGAGTTTGAGGCTGACCCCGAGGACCCGTTCGCAAACGACCGACTGAGCCGACAGCAGCAAGTCGAAGGCTTCTGCCGAATGCTCTTGGGAATCGAAGGGCACGCGGGAGTGCTGCTCGACGGACCTTGGGGTTCCGGCAAGACAGCATTTGTCAAGATGAGCGCGGCGCACTTGCGCGCCCAAGAGGTTCGTGTAGTCGATTTCAACGCCTGGCGGCAGGGCCATACCGGCGTCCCGCTAGTTGACTTGGTATCGGCCATTTCCAGCGAACTCGGCAACAACACCAAAAAGGAGTTGATCAAGGCAGCAGGTAAGATAATGGCGCACGTGGCTGTCCAGACGGTCAGAGCAGGCACCAGCGGACTAGTTGACCTGGAAAAAGTTGGGAGTGATGAGAATCGCGACCTAACTGCTTCCTGGGAAGAGTCCGAGCGAGAGACAGGGCGCTTCAAAGCTCAGCTAGCAAAGGTTGCAGCTGAGCAGGAAGAGCCGTTGGTGGTCGTCATCGATGAGCTGGATCGATGTCAGCCGACCTATGCCCTGGAAGTCCTCGCGACCGTGAGGCACTTGTTCGATGTGGACGGTGTCATCGTCGTTCTGGCCATCAACCGCGGCGAACTCATTCATAGCATCCATTCAATTTTCGGACCTGAGTTCAGTGCAGACCGGTATCTGCACCGGTTCGCCGACCTACACACGCAACTTCTTTCGCCTAGTGAGCCGGATCTCACCAACTTCCTCAGCGAGCTTCTGCAATCGACCGGAGTTTGGATTCAGGCCAGGGGGTCAGTCAGGAAGATGTTGTGGTTGGTATCCGCGGCTCCAGGCTGCGGATTGCGTGATATCCAGCAGGTAGCTCACCACACTGCTGCCATTGCCGCCTCGCTCAGTTCTGAGCGCAACCTGGTTATCCGGGAGAGCTACTTGGAGGTTTTTGTGGCCCTGATCGTGCTCAGAACCCTTGATCGGTCCGCCTACCGCAACATAGCGGCAGGCCGAATTGATGGATTTGAGGCCATCGCTGCGGCGCGCAAAGCGCTCACACCAGAAGGGTCAGGCCGTGCAGCAGTCAACAGTAAAGACCTAATCATGCTGGAGGTGGTACTACTTACCGTTGCCTCGGCGGTTCAATTGCGTACGGGATCTTGGGAAGGCCCAACGACTGACGTAGAAGTATTCACTAGCGAGTACCAGAAAGTCGTATATGACGAGATCAGCGACCCCCCTGAAGTATTTCGGTTGTTCCACCAATGGAACGGGCTCTCATGGCTAACCGACGAGACCGTGCAATGGATAACTGACCTCATTGACATGATTGACCCGCGCTAGCTCCATCTCACTGAACATCCACCTCGAAGGGTTTACCGCTACCTGAAAGGCTCTCTGCGAGGGCTTGGATTTCGGTTAGGGCGGATTGGAGGTCTTCGGCGATCTCGGCGGCTAGGACGGCGGGGGCGGGGAGGTTGTCGATGTCTTCCAGCGATTCGTCGCGGAGCCAAAAGAGGTCGAGGCTGACTTTGTCTCGGGCAACGAGCTCATCGTAGGTGTAGCGCTTGAAGCGCTCGGACTCTTGGCGCTGGTGACGGTCGCCGGGGTTGTAGCAGGAAACGAAATCGTCGAGGTCGGTTCTGGTCAGGGGGTTCTGCTTGAGGGTGAAGTGCTTGTTGGTGCGGAGGTCGTAGACCCACAGTTCCTTCGTCCAGGCTTGCTCGGCACCTTCTCGGCGGCGGAAGAAGAGAACGTTGGCCTTGACGCCCTGGGCATAGAAGATGCCGGTGGGGAGTCGGAGTAAGGTGTGAACGTCGCAGTCGTGCAGCAGCCGGCGGCGGATGGTCTCACCAGCACCGGCTTCAAACAACACGTTATCGGGGACGACCACCGCGGCGGAGCCGCCAATCTTGAGCAGGCTGACTACGTGCTGTACGAAGTTGAGCTGCTTGTTCTTGGTGGTGGCCCAGAAGTCCTCTCGCTCGTAGCTGTCGGATGACGACCGGCCAAACGGCGGGTTCGTGAGCACCATGTCGAAGCGCTCGCCGGGGTCGTCGCGAAGGGCGTCATCCACGTTGATGGGTGAATCGGACTCGGGGCTCTCGATACCGTGGAGCAGCAGGTTCATGGCGCACAGGCGGGCGGGCAGGTCAGCGATCTCCCAGCCGGTGAATGCCCCAGACCGCAGGTGTGCGGCCTGGTCGGGACTCAAGTTCGGGAAACGCTCGACAATCGACTGATATGCACCCAGGAAGAACCCGCCGGTGCCGCAGGCGGGGTCGCAGATGCGGTTGCCGGTCTCGGGGAGCATCGCATCGACAATTGCGGAGATGAGTGCCCGAGGAGTGAAGTACTGCCCCGCTCCCTTGGCTCCTTCTTGGGCAGTCTTCTCAATCAAGCCTTCGTAGGCGTCACCCTTCAGGTCGGCGTCGTAGCTCATCCACTCGTGCTGATCGATGAATTCCTTGATGAGCTGTTCCAGCTTGGCTGGGTTTTGAATCCGGTTGCGGGCCTTGCGGAATACCACGCCGAGCATGTCGTCGGCTGATCCGAGTTCGGCAAGGGTCTTGTTGTACTGGGCCTCCAGCTGCTCTCCCGATCGATTCAACAACGTCGGCCAATCCAAGCCGATTGGTACGACCCGCGCCCCCAACAGTTCGTGCTGTTCATCGGCCATCTTGAGGAACAGCAGATAGGTGAGCTGTTCCAGGTAGTCGCCGTACGACAAGCCGTCGTCTCGGAGCACATCGCAGAAGTCCCACAGCTTCTGCACCATGGCCTTGGGATCAGCGCTCATCAGCCCCTCACCATCTCAGAGCAAAGAGATTGTTTCCAACCACACGAAAGGTGTGTCGCAAGTCGACGATTGTCTAGGCCAACGCGGCCATTTGCATCGCCGAAGCTCACTCGCCCAGGCGTTGCAGCGCGTCGGCATGGCGCTGCTTGACATGTTCGGTGGCCGCCGCGACTCGGTCGCGATGTTCGGCCTTGGCGATGTACTCACGTACTGCCTGCCGCGCTGCCTCTTGCATCGACATGCCGTCGAGCACCGCTCGCTCACGCAGGGCGTCCTGCTCCTCCTTCGTCAACCGCAGCGTCATAGCCATCGATTCATGGTATTGCCCAGATGCCATAGCGGTCAGCTAGCAATAGCCCCCCCCCCCCGGAGTGGACGGCGCTCTCAAGCCGACCTTCACTCACCCACCCGAGGCGAAAGCATGGGGACCAACTCTCCGAAACTGTCACACCGCCATGGAAGACTTGGCCCGTGACCGATTTCGAACTGTTTCGCGCCAAGCTCAATTCCGGCTTCCGTGAGCCCCTCGCGCACGGCCGATTTGTCGGGCGGGAACGAGAGCTAGACAAACTCGAAGAGATTCTCACTGAGCGGGATTCCGCGACCGTTCTCTTGGCCGGGTTTCGTGGTGCCGGCAAGACAGCTTTGATGAACGAGGCGATTCGACGGGCCGAGGCGGGCTCGAAGCAACTCGTGGTGCGCATCGCTCCTCCGCACCTGGATGAAGGAACAGATCCCCCCAAGATCCGATCGCAAGTGCTCCGTTCGCTGGCGCGAGGACTCTACTTCAAGGCTCTGGAGGCCAAGGGACTCTCCAAGGGTGCGCTCTCCCTCCTCAGTGCGACATATGAGAAGACCTACTTGACCGAGCTTGAGAAGCACAGCGTGGTAGAGAGCGTCGCTTCGTCGGCGGTGGCTGAACGGCAAAGCACGATTGTCCGCACATTGATCGATGTTTCGGCGTCTGTTCGGTTGCTAATGGGTGGACTGGTAATGGGCCTCGTCGGAACCCTGGGCGTCGGAGCGGCAGTGCTGGCTGGCGATCGTCTCGGGAACGGCTGGGACATCGCCGCCGCGGCACTTGTCGTGGCGATGGCGGTGGCTGGCTGCTTTGCGTTCGAGCGGACAAGAAAGGACGAAACAGACATCTCCACGGAACTTGTGAAGAAGGACGGGAGGACGGAGCTCGGAAAGTTCGACCTGTCAGACGAGACTCTTGAGTTCGAGCTACGGCGTTCGCTGGCCGAGTTGGCGGACGATGGTCGCCGGGTCATTTTCGTGCTAGATGAGTTGGACAAACTTAACTTGGATGGCGATGAGCCTTCTCACATCGAGAACTCGCCAGTCTTTGCAATTCTGACGTCTCTGAAGAATTTCTTCATGCTCGGCAACGCCGTTTATGTCTTCATCACCGACGACGAGTTCTTCGAACGAGCATCGCTTGAACAGCGGGGCGGAAGCTATCCGCTATCACACACCATCTTCAGCGATCGCATATACCTCGGACCGCTCCACTATTCCGAGCTCGAAGAATTGATCGATCAGTCGATCCAGGAGAGACCGGATGTGGAGGACTACGACCGGTTCCAGAACTTCGTGTGCTGGGAGTCGAAAAACCATGCATTCGACGCCATTCAGGTTTTGGGCGCGTTCGTAGAGAACCACAACGGAGTAGCAGTGCTCGCTCCTACACGGAGCGGCGAAGTTGACGGCGTGTGGAAGGAAGGAAACCTCCCAACCGACTGGCTCACAAAAGCAGCCCTCCAAAAGCATGTCGGTGTCGCGTACGACGAAGCACGACGCTCCGGGCAAGGAGAAGCCCTCTACAACAGAGCTCTGTGGGAGTCCCTTCACGCTGTGGCAGTCGCCCTGCTGGAGGGCCACGAGGTCGTCGTAACTGAGGACGGCGTGTACGACTTGCCCGGACGCTTCGTCAAGTCGTTGTCAGATGAGGATGAAGCCGGTGTTGGAGACGCCGTCCAGCGAATGCTGCTCCGAATGGAACGTCATCGTGCTGTTCAGGAGGAAGCCGGGGAAGTTGAGATCGAATCCGAAGAGGCTGGGGACGACGCTGGTACAGCGGTCTCCGAGTCCGTGCCAGCGCAGTTCTACTTGTTGTCACAAGACGTGGCCTATCCGCCGTCGACGATCGCAAGCGAGTCGGTGCTCCTTCCCGTCGAGGAGACGTTGGTCGAATCGGTGAACCGCCTAGAGGCCGCCGTAGAGCGATCCCGTGGCATCGCACCCCTGTCGGAAGGACAGATGCAGATACTGAACCGGCTTCAGGCGGTATCGAAGGGTGTTGAACAAACCGGTCCAAGGAGGACACAGAAACGGTTTGTCGTCGTAGAAGCAATTGCCGATGCCGGCAACCTTGCTGAAACTGTCGTTCGTAACGCAATTTCCGGAGCCGTTGAGGGATGGGCGACCTCGTTGAGCGGTGTCTTCGGCGTGGGACTTCAGTCGGCCTTCCCGCGTTCGGGTCAGTCCTGGCTTGAGGTTCTCGCCCAGGATTTCTCGCCGTTCATCACGGCACTCGAAGAGCTGAATATCGAGCCGCTTCTCGTGTGTGGCGACGCCAACGAGAATGGACTTGTGGTGCTACCGCTAGTCGATGATGAACACGCCGTCGTGCTCCAGAAGGCCTACGGCCAGTGCCTTGCATCTGATCAAAACACGCGCGCCGAGCGTAAGCAGCGCTTGCCGGTGGTCCATGTGGGCATCGATACGGGAGGAGGTGCCCGGCTTCCTACCGAGATGATCGAAGTCATCTCGGAAGTCCAGCCGACTGGATGGTGGGCACGATTCCTATTTGGGTCGTCTTCAATAGAGAACCGGCAATCGGCGGAGCTTGCAGGGTGGTCACACTTCGATCTCCATGGGACTCTCGACAACATCGACGAACTTCCAAGACTGCTCGGTAGTGTCTCGTACATAAGATCCCAATAGTGCTCTCGACGAAGACCGGCCAACCGACCGCAGTTCGTGGCAACACGGGCGAAGGGTTCGGAAATGTAGCTGCAGTCCCCAGCGGTGGAAAAGGGTGAATCGGCCTGCCGCCGCAACTTGGAACCGACACCGCCAGGTTCCTGAAACGTAGCAGCAAGCGAGCTACTTGGCGGCTGGCGCTCTAGGCCGAAACGTTTTTGCACATTCTCGACCTCTGCCAATTGGGCGGATTGTCAAGGGGACGAGATGCGCTCCAGCAGGGCTAAAGCTGGTTCGGACTCTATATCTTGAGGTACGAGACGGCCTGAGAAGGCTTCGGCAAGAACGGCCTTTCGGAGCGCAACGCATCGCTCTTGGGCACGCTGCACTTCCGCTCGCGCATGATCTACCGCTCCCCCAGCACGCCCAAGCTCCCTGACCAGTCGAGTTTGCTCCTTGAGCGGGGGAAGTGGAATTGCGAGTTCTTGCACCCGAGCTTTGTTCAGAGCCAGCTGATTATTTCCAGACCCAACACTTCGATTTGCGTCATATTGGGCGCGAAATACATGGAAAAGCCATTCTGGGATGAGCTTTGATCGATCGACCCTAATCGCAGCAGAATTCTGATTATGAGCAGCAGCAATGTCAAGGATCGCCGCCTGGCCTCTCGTTCTTCCCTCTCCGATCATTCCCAGGAGCACAGTGCCTGGTGGATGGATTCGATCAGCCTTAACTGCGCCAACTGAGATGGACTCTCTTGTTTCTCTGATGCGGCAAAACTGCACTTCACCGCTGGAAACCCAGGGAACTGGACCCTTCCACAATTCGGACCTGCTCCGACTTGGTGTCGAACCGACGAAGACCTCCGCTACCCTTCCAAGCTCCTCAGACGCCCAACCTCGAGTAGCTGCATTGGCCAGTATTGAAGGCAAAGCGCGGAGCTTGCCCTCCGCAGCAAGCAGAGACCGATTTGCAGCATCGAGGCGGGAGAAGTGTTCTTCGATGGCTTCCACAATCCGCTCCTGCTCTCTAACAGGAGCGATATCGATTCGAGTCTCTTCCAAATCCGGTCTACGTAGACTCGGAATTGTGGTCGAGGAATCCTTCTGTACGAGATCTCTGCTACCAAGCTGAAGAGCAAGGAACCTGTGTGACAGCCCATCCGGAGGCCGAAGAAAAAAGGTCGTATCGATAGGCCAAGATGGACCGTCGCTCAGCCAGACACTGCCGGCATTCCCTTTTCTCCCGACAATGATCACCGGCTCCTCTACGAGCGCACAATCGTGACGGCCGACCCTCCCGGCAGATCCATAGACATAAACCGATCCGGCCTCAACACGCTGCTTCTTTGAGAGCCCCTTTCCGTACTCCACTCTGCAGATATCTCCTAGCCTCACGGATTCCCATCCTGAAGGCAGTTCCCTCGTCATGCTGCCAAGACCTCAACCAGTTCACTCAGCAGGGAGTCCAGGTCGGTCCCGAACAATTGGCGGGCCTTGCCAAGGCCGCCGTGGGCGCTGAAGGGCGGGTGTTGGAGATCGGCAGGGGTGATACTGAGGCTGGAAGCGATGCGGCCCTTGACGAGATCGAGAAAGGCGATCTGATCATCGGTGAACTCGGTGCCAGCCGTTTGCTGCTGGTTCAACCAAATCTCGAAGCGTTCGTTTACTAGGTCGGGGTAGGCCACAAGCTCATTGGTCTCGCCAAGTGCGTAACGGACCAGGCTTACGAGGTCGGTACTTACGCGGTGGCCGGAACCCCGGACTTTGGACTTGTCGAGGGTTTCGTAGGCTTGCCAGAGGATGTCGGGGGTCCAGCGGTGTGGTGGGCGGTTGATGGCGCTGACGAGCTCTTTGACATCGTCGTAGGTGAGGCCGCCGCCGTAGGGCTGGCTGTACAGCACCTCCAATGCAGTGACCTCGTCCCGGTGGTCCTCAATGAACTGCTTCCATGACTCCACTTGGGTGTGGGCCCGGGCAGTGGCATCAACAGAGAACTCGCCGGAGATCACCTGGTCGGCAGAGGCAGTGTCGATCACTTGCTCGTAGCTGCGGCGGATGTCTACCAGCTTCTCCCGAAGTTCGGGGTTGCCGGCTAGGGGCTGTACTGCCTCGGCGATTAGCCGTTGGGTGGCCGCCGTCAGTTGCTCGGGGGTTGGGTCATCGGTGCCGGTCTCGGCTGTGGCTGCTTCGTGTTGGCGGTCGGGGTCTAGGGCATCGGTGATTTGGCGGACAAGTTCGTTCAGCTCGATCCCGGCTACGGACTCCACCTCGGTGCGGTGTTCTGAGGTGATTCGGCGGTTGAGGCGGGCTAGGCGGGATGCCACTGATGACACTACGTCGGGGTCTCTTGAGCCGAGGCCGATCTGATTGAGCAGCTTGTCGAAGCTCACGTGGCGCTGGCGCTCTAGCGGGACGGTGTCGTGCAGGTCGGCCTCGGTCACCCCTACGGCGTCCACAATCACAAATCGGTCTTTGGCCTGGGCATCGGGGGTGACAGTGCGCAGCTGGTCGCTGTCGATCACACGCACTCCCCGGCCCTTCATCTGCTCGAAGAAGTTGCGGCTTCTCACCATGCGCATGAACACCACGCACTCGATGGGCTTCACGTCGGTGCCGGTGGCGATCATGTCCACGGTCACTGCGATGCGAGTGGGATAGTCGGTGCGGAACTTCTGGAGCAGTTGCTCGGCGCTCTCGCCCGACTGGCCGGAGCGGTAGGTGATCTTCACCGCTCCCTGGTTGCCGAGGCCGAACTCCTCTCGCACGATCTGGACGATGTCGTCGGCGTGGCTGTCGTCTTTGGCAAAGATCAGGGTTTTGGGGATGTTGACCAAGAGGCCGTCGTCGTCTCGTTCCCGGTCTTCGAACATCGCGGGCAGGGAATCGCGAAAAGTGCGAACGATCGTGCGGATCTGATCGGGGGCCACTACCCGGCGGTCGAGTTCGGCCGAGTCGTAGGGGATGTCGGTTTCGGCCTGTTCGAGACGAGTGCTGCGGGTCTCCCGGTCGCGGAACTCGGTGACGAAGCCGGCGGGGACGGTTCCGCCAGTCTCGGTGATCTCGGTGCGGATGCGAAAGATGTCGAAGTCCACGTTCACTCGGTCGGCCACTGCTTGGGTGTGGCCGTACTCCATCACCAGATTCTGGTCAAAGAAGCCGAACGTCTGGAGGCCGGGCGTGGCGGTGAGGCCGACCAGGAAGGCGTCGAAGTACTCCAGCACCTGGCGCCACACGCCGTAGATCGAGCGGTGGCACTCGTCGATGATGATCAGGTCGTACGACTCAATCGGCACTTTCGGGTTGTAGGCCACCTCAACCGGCTGTTCGAGAGGGATTTCGAAGACTGAATGCTCATCAAGGTCGTCGTCGAGCTCCTCGCCCCGCAGGACGGAGTAGAGGCGCTGGATGGTGCTTACGTGGACTTTGGCGGCGGCCTCATTAGCCATATCCAGCTGGGAAGAGGTGAGGCGGCGGACGTTGTACAACTCGGTGAACTTGCGTCGGTCGCCGGGTACCTCGAAGCCCTCGAACTCCCGGACTGCTTGACGGCCCAGGTTGGCCCGATCAACCAGGAACAAGATGCGGTTGGCTCGGGCGTGGCGCAGCAGGCGATAGCTGGCGTTGACGGCAGTGAACGTCTTGCCGGACCCGGTGGCCATCTGAATCAGCGCCTTGGTGCGGTTCGCCTTGAACGACGCCTCCAGGTTGCGGATGGCCTCGGCCTGGGCCGGCCATAGCCCGGCCGGATCGATGCCCAAATCGGGCAGCTCGTTGAAGCCGGAGCGCAGAGTGGCGTTGCCGTCGAATTCGTTGTAGTCGTCCCGCCAGCGGGCCAGCGTCTCGGGGCGGTGGAAGGCGAACACGGGACGAGAAGTCGGAGTCGGGTCGAGTCCGCAGGTGAAGCGGGTAACCGTGCCGGTTGCCTCATAGCCGAACGGCAGCGAGCCATCCACGAGGAAGGCAGGCAGTTGCTCGGGATAGGCGGCCTGGTACTTGCGGGTCTGAGGCTCAACCCCGGTAAGCGTGATGTCTTCCTTCTTGGCCTCGATTACCCCCACCGCCTGCGAATCGACATACAGCACATAGTCGGCCGGGCCCGCCTCGGTGGGAACTTCCCGCACTGCCACTCCCCTGGTGGCGGCTACTGCGGCGTGCTGATAGTCCTGAACCACCCAACCACACTCCACCAGTTGCTCATCGATGGCCATACGAGCGCGGGCCTCAGGATTGAGGTAGTCGGACTGTGCGTTCACTGCGTAAAGGAATAGCAGCCAGAGACGCTGCGAGCAGATTGCAAGCCAGTGCGCCGTAGGCTTCACGATGGACTGGACGAAGGAGGACAACCATGTTGATGGCGGGGATTGACCCTGTCGCGACGGGTCGGGGCTGGTTACTCGGCGGGGCGCCTTCTTCGGATCGCCACTAGGGCGCCGGCTGCTACGGCTGCGGCGGCTACGCCTATGCCTACGAAGACTCCGGTGTTTCCGCCTCCGCCGCCATTGCCACCGGTGCTAGCTGCGGCGGCGATGGTTTCGGTTGGTGCGGGGGTGGCTGCCCTGGTTGGTGCGGCCGTGGGGGCCGGGGTTGGTGCCGGGGTGGGCGCTGCTGTGGGGGCCGGGGTGGGCGCGGGAGTCGGAGCGGCTGTCGGGGTTGGGGTTGTAACGACGGTTGGAGCTGCGGTGGGGGTTGGCTCGGGCTCATCGGGCACGATGCCGCGGAAGGGTCCGGTTACCTCGTAGGTGATGCCGGTGAAGTTCCCGGTGATCTCAGATTCGGGGAGGACGTCTTCGGCATTGTTGGGGGCTTGGCCGCGCTGGCTGGAGAAGTAGAGGCGATCGCGCCGGGGATTGAAGACCGGCCCGGTTATCTCCGACCCGTCCTGGTTCAGAACGCGCAAGAACGGGGCGACCTCGCCCTCGGGCGTGATGATGACGATCTCCATGTTGCCGCCGTCTTCAGCCACATACACGTCGCCGGTGCCCGCGTCCACGGTGAGGTTGTCGACCCCCGAGAGGATCGCGGTTCCCTCCGACACCATGGCGGGGTCGGCCTCGTAGATCCGGCTGTAGGTCTGGTCGGCGGTATTGATCGCATGGATGATGTTGTCGTACTTGGTCGACCAGAACACGACGTCGTTGTGATACCAGATGCCCTCGCCGCCCAAGAAGGCCGTCGCCTCTCCGGGCAACTGCTGGCGGGTAAGCGTCTCGGCGGCCGACGGGTCGGGAACTTCTACCCAGGTGACGCTCCCGTCGTCCTCGACGCGGGCGGCCTCGAGCAAGCCCTCGCTCAAATCCGGGTAGTTGGTGGGGGTGAACCGGTAGAACAGCCCGTCGAACTGGTCCTCGGTCATGTACACCTGCTGGCGGTCGGGATCGACCGCGGCTGCCTCGTGGGTGAAGATCCCCATCGCGGGATGGGACACCGACGGCTTGGCGCCGGTCGGGTCGCACTCCCAGATCACTCCGTAGCCGGTGAAGTCCTCCTCGCCGGACAAGAAGGTGCCCCACGGGGTTGGACCGCCGCCGCAATTGGCGTTGCTGTCGCCTAGCAGCCGGTAGGCATCGAGGATCTCGCCGTCGGGGCCGTAGTGAATGGCCGAGACTCCCGCGAAGCCGGGTCGGAACACCTCGCTGTTGACCGTGTGGTACCAGCCGCCCTCGCCGTCGTCGAACACGGCGGCCCCGTCGGGGTAGACAAGCCACCGGTAGTCGGAATTCCCCACCGGCTCACCAGCCATCGCCACTATTCGAGACGTGAACCCGGGCGGCAAGAGGATGCCGTTCTCATCAGGCTCTATGCCGTCGAGAGCCCCGTAGGGCCCGGAGCCGGGTTGGGCACCCACTGCATTGCCGACCAGGGGAACGGTGACGGCGCCCCCGGTGGCGACAACAGCGGCCCGCAAAAAGTCACGCCTATCCATGGGCGGAGCCTAATGACTCGGCTAGCAAGCCGCTCGTGGGCTAGGTGAAACAGGGGGCGGTGGGGCAATCAGACGCCCAGCACCGGGCGGAGGAATTTGCCGGTGTAGCTGTGGTCGGAGCGGGCTACCAGCTCGGGAGGTCCCTCGGCCACGACGGTGCCGCCGTTGTCGCCGCCTTCGGGGCCGAGGTCCACGATCCAGTCGGCGGTCTTGACCACGTCGAGGTTGTGCTCGATCACCAGCACGGTGTTGCCCTGGTCCACCAGGCGGCTGAGCACCGCCAGCAGCTTGCGGACGTCGTCGAAATGGAGGCCGGTGGTGGGCTCGTCGAGAATGTAGATGGTGTGGCCGGTGGGGCGCTTGGCCAGTTCGGAGGCCAGCTTCACCCGCTGGGCCTCACCGCCCGACAGGGTGGGGGCGGGCTGGCCGAGGCGGATGTATCCCAGGCCCACGTCCACCAGGGTCTGCATGTGGCGAGTGATGGCTGGCTGGTTGCCGAAGAACTCCAGGGCGTCGGCGCACGACATGTCGAGCACCTCGGAGATGGTCTTGCCCTTGAACTCGATGTCGAGGGTGTCTCGGTTGTAGCGGGCCCCCTTGCACACCTCGCACGGCACGTACACGTCGGGCAGAAAGTGCATCTCGATCTTGATGGTGCCGTCGCCCGAGCAAGCCTCGCAGCGGCCGCCCTTCACGTTGAAAGAGAACCGGCCCGGCATGTAGCCCCGCACCCGGGACTCGGGGGTCTGGGCGAACAGCTTGCGGATGTGGTCGAACACACTGGTGTAGGTGGCCGGGTTCGACCGGGGGGTGCGGCCGATGGGCTGCTGGTCGATGTTGATCACCTTGTCGAGAGCCTCGGTGCCGTCGATGCCCTTGTGCAGGCCGGGCGGGATCTTGGACTTGTAGATGCGCTGCATCAGAGACCGGTACAAGATGTCGTTGACCAGGGTGGACTTGCCCGAGCCCGACACCCCGGTCACGGTCACGAAGCAGCCCAGCGGGATGTCGATATCGATGTCGGCCAGGTTGTGCTCCCGGGCGCCCCGGATGGTGAGCCAGTCGTCTCCCGGATTCCGCCGCTGCTCGGGAATCGGGATCGACTTCTTCCCTGACAAATACTGGCCGGTGAGCGACCCCTTGTTCTTCATCAGGCCGGCCACCGTCCCGGAGTGGACCACGGTGCCGCCGTGCTCACCGGCGCCGGGGCCGATATCCACCACGTGATCGGCCACCCGTACCGTCTCCTCGTCGTGCTCCACCACCAGCACGGTGTTGCCCAGATCCCGCATCCGCTCCAGGGTGTCGATGAGGCGGCGGTTGTCCCGCTGGTGCAGGCCGATGGAGGGCTCGTCCAGCACGTAAAGCACGCCCACGAGGCCGCTGCCGATCTGCGACGCCAGCCGGATGCGCTGGGCCTCTCCCCCACTCAGAGTTCCCGCCGAGCGGCCCAGAGTCAGATACTCCAGCCCCACGTCGAGCAGGAACTTGAGTCGGGCGTTGATCTCCTTGAGCACCTGTCCGGCGATGGCCTGGTCGCGCTCAGACAACTCCAGCGTGGCCAAGGCGGCCGCCGAGTCCCGTATCGACAACCCGCACACCTCATCGATGGTGCGGCCGTCCACGGTCACCGCCAGCGCCAGCGGATTTAGCCGGGCACCCTGGCATGTCGAGCAGGCCACCTCCCGCATGTACCCCTCGATCTGGGTCCGCACCGCGTCGGAGTCCGACTCGCTGTGGCGGCGCTGGAGATAGGGGATCACGCCTTCGTAACGGGCGTTGTAGCGACGGACCCGCCCATAGCGGTTGCGGAAACGCACCTCAGTGCGCTGGCCGGAGATGCCCTTGCCGTACAGCAGCAGATCGTGGTGCTGGCGATCCAGGCTTCCCCACGGCTGGTCCATGGGGATGTCCCGATCTTCGGCCACCGATTCCACCAGGCGCTTGAAGTACTGGTTGTGGCCCTTGGCCCACGGGGCGATGGCGCCGTCTTCCAGGCTCAAGTCGGGGTCGGGAATCACCAGCTGGGGATCCACTTCGAACACCGACCCCAGTCCGTCGCACGACGTGCACGCCCCGTAGGGCGAGTTGAAGGAGAAGTTGCGGGGGGCCAGCTCCTCGAACGACTTGCCGTCGGAAGGTCGGGACAGGTGCTGGGAAAACGTGATCGTCTGGGGCTCCTCGTCGGAGTCGGCATCCTTGGGCATGACCATCAGCTCGGCCACACCCTCAGCCAGGCCCAGGGCGGTCTCCATCGACTCGGTGAGCCGGCGCTCGATGCCCTCCCGCATCACCAGCCGGTCGACCACCACCGAGATGCTGTGCATCTCATAACGGGCCAGATCTAGGTCGTCGATGCCGTTGTCCAGCTCGATCAGATCACCGTCGACGATGGCCCGGGCGAACCCATCGGAGGCCAACTCGGCCAACAGCGTGTCGTAGGTGCCCTTGCGCCCCCTTACCACCGGGGCCAGCACCTGGAATCGGACGCCCTCGTCCATCTCCATCACCCGATCCACGATCTGCTGGGGGGTCTGGCGCACCAGGCGTTCGCCGGTCTCGGGATCGTGGGGGATGCCGATGCGGGCGAACAGCAGCCGCAGGTAGTCGTACACCTCGGTGATGGTCCCCACCGTGGAGCGAGGGTTGCGGGAGGCGCTCTTCTGATCGATAGAGATGGCCGGCGACAGGCCGTCGATGAAGTCCACATCGGGCTTGTCCATCTGGCCCAGGAACTGCCGGGCGTAGGCCGACAGCGACTCCACGTAGCGGCGCTGCCCCTCGGCGTAGATGGTGTCGAAGGCCAACGACGACTTGCCCGACCCGGATATGCCGGTGAATACGATGAGCTTGTCGCGGGGTATCGTCAGATGGACGTCGCGCAGGTTGTGCTCACGCGCACCATGGATGACGATCTCGTCGGCCACGCAGTGAACTTATCGGCCCGCGCTGACAATTGAGACAGGAGAGATGGAAAGAGTCGGAGAAAAGGGACCCGAATAGCCCCATGCCCTACCCCAACGTGTTCCAGCCGCTCGACATCGGCGGCTGCACGCTGCCCAACCGAATCGTCCGGGCCGCCCACAGCACCGGCGCGGTCGGCGAGGACCTGATCGCCTACCACGAGGCCCGGGCCCAAGGTGGCGCGGCGCTCACCATTCTCCAGATCGCCGGGGTCCATCCCTCATCGCCCACCGACATCCCTGTGTTCACCGACAAAGTGCTCCCGTTCTACGAGGAGATGGCCACCCGCCTGCACGCCGCCGGCTGCAAGGTTTTCCAGCAGCTTTGGCACGGGGGTGCGGCCATCGAGCAGCGGTCGCTACAGAACTTCCAGCAGCCCTTGGCCCCCAGCGCCATACCCAGCCCGATGGTGGGGGTAGTCCCCCAGGAGCTGACCCAGGCCATGATCGACGAGTTGGTGGAGGCGTTCGCCACCGCGGCCCGTCGGTGCGAACAGGGCGGACTCGACGGGGTAGAGCTCCATGGCGCCCACGGCTACCTGATCGGCCAATTCCTGTCCCCTGCCACCAACCTGCGAGACGACGACTACGGGGGCAACTCGGAGAACCGCACCCGATTCCTGCGGGAGATTTTGGCCGCTATCCGCAACGAGACCAGCCCAGGCTTCCCCATCGGAATCCGCATCTCGGCTGACGACCAGATCGAGGGCGGGGTCGAGCCGGAAGAAGCCGCCGCCATCGCCAAGCTGGTGGAACCCGACCTCGACTTCCTGGATGTGTCGCTGTCGTCGTACTGGCGGTTCCACCGGCTGCTGTCCACGCTGGACGAGGGTCTGGGCTATGAGGTTCCTACCAGCGAGGTGGTGACCAAGGCAGTGGATGTGCCCACCATCGTCACCGGCCGTATCACCACCCTCGACCACGCCGAGCACCTGATCAAGAGCGGTGTGGCCGATTTGGTGTCGATCGTGCGGGGGATGATCGCCGACCCCGACCTGGTGGCCAAGGCCCGCGACGGCCGGGAGAGCGAGATCCGCCCCTGCATCGGCACGTCGGTGGGCTGCGTGGCCCGCTTCATGGTGGCCGGAAAGATGCGCTGCGTGGTCAATACTGCCGCCGGCCAGGAGACCAAGGTGCCGTTCGACCCGCTCGACCGGGTGGCCGAGCCCAAGCGAGTGCTGGTGGCCGGGGGCGGCCCAGCCGGCCTCGAGGCGGCCCGCACCGCGGCCCTGCGAGGCCACGATGTGATCCTCTACGAGATGACCGGCGAACTGGGCGGCCAAGTGCGCATGGCGGCCTCGGCCCCTCCCCGGTCCGACCTAGGGGCGATCACCGCCTTCTTGGCCGACGAGCTCGACCGCCTCGGCGTGACCGTGAAGCTCCGCTCCCCCGTCGATCCCGACGTCGTAGCTGAAGAGAAACCCGACGAGCTGATCATCGCCACCGGCACCACCCCCCGCCTGGGCTTCCAGATCTCCGCGCCGTCCAAACCGGTCCCCGGTGCCGACCTTCCCCACGTGTTCACCAGCTGGGATGTGCTGGGCTTCGGTGGCCGGGCCACTATCGGCCAAAAGGCAGTCGTGTTCGACGACACCGGCACGTTCGAGGCCATTTCGGTGTGCGATGCGCTAGTGGCCGCAGGTGCGGAGGTGATCTTTCTCAGCCGCCACGAACAGCTGGGGGCGACGATCCTGTACCCGGCCGCCACCGTTGAGGCCAGCCGGGAGCGGCTGTTCAGCGGGCCGTTCTCCTTCACCCCCGCGGTGGCGCTCCGAGAGATCACACCCGAGGCCGTTGTGGCCCGCGACCTGGGCACCTACACCGAGAGGAGCTTCGAGGCCGACACCGTGGTGATCGTGAGCTACCACGACTGCAACCGCGACCTGGCCGACTACTTGCGCGCTGAAATGGACGAGCGATCCGGCACACCCCGCTTCAACATGCACTTGGTGGGCGACGTCAACGGCACCAACAGCATCATGGCCGCCATCCACGCCGGCGCCCGAGTAGGCCGGGAAATCTAAGCAAAATCCCCTTCAGGCCATTTCCCTCCATAAAAGCCCTGAGCGAGTCAGGAGTTGGAGGCTGGATGAATCTCCAGGTCGGTGTGACGGGCAAGTGCCGCAAAATCCCGGTCGCAGCACAGCAGGGGAAGGTCCGCCTTGATCGCCAGTGCGGCGATCAGGCAATCGGTGATTTTGCGAACGGTCTCGCCGCGACGTCGGCATGTTCGATAAAGCAGGGCAGCATGGTCGTAGTCGGCGGGTTCTGTCGGGACCACGGAGGCCCGGGCGAGCATGCCGCGCAACATCGCCAGATGGCGTTCGTCGCGGGCGCCGGCCAGCACCTCCATGCTGATTGCGTCACAGATGGCAGCGTCAGTTTCCAGCGCGGCGGCAACGGTATCGGCAGGTTCGCCGGGGGTATCCCGCAAGAACTCGACCCATGCAGACGTATCGATCAGGATCATGGAATCCGGCTGGCGCGCATCTCCTCCAGATCGCCGTCCCACCCGCTGCCGCGCAACGAAAGCGCCTCATCGAGATCAAGAGGCTCAGCGGCCAGTCGACGAAGAGCCAGGTTGACGGCCTCTCGCTTGGTTTTCAGCCCGTAGCGAGCCATGACGGCGGTACAGGCCTTGGCGTCGATCTCTATGTTGGTGCGTACCATACACCAAGCATACACCTCTTGGACTGCACCGATGACGCCGACACAGCAACAGACGCGGTGGTGGGATCGGTAGCATCGATTCGGTGAGCAGTTCGGGGGACGCAGCCTTTCGGATGGTGTCGTCGTTCGAGCCTGCGGGGGATCAGCCCAAGGCCATCGCTGCGCTTTCAGAGGGGTTGGAGCGGGGCGACCGGTTCCAGACGCTGTTGGGCATCACGGGATCGGGCAAGAGCGCCACGGTGGCGTGGACCATCGAGCAGGTGCAGCGGCCGACTCTGGTGCTAGCCCCCAATAAATCGCTGGCCGCGCAGCTTGCCAACGAGATGCGGGAGTTCTTCCCCGACAACCGGGTGGAGTACTTCGTGTCGTACTACGACTACTACCAGCCCGAGGCCTACATGCCGGCCTCCGACACCTACATCGAGAAGGACTCGTCGGTGAACGACGAGATCGACCGGCTGCGCCACTCCACCACCGAGGCGCTTTTGACTCGGCGAGACGTGATCGTGGTGGCGTCAGTGTCGTGCATCTACGGGCTGGGCGGCCCCGACGAGTACAAGAACCTGCTGTGCATTGCCAAGACAGGCCAGAGCTACGACCAGCGAGACCTGCTGCGCCGGCTGGTGGACATGCAGTACGAGCGCAACGACACCAATCTGGTGCGGGGCCGGTTCCGGGTACGGGGCGATGTCATCGAAGTCCACCCGGCCTACGAGGAATACATCGTTCGCATCCAGCTGTTCGGCGACGAGGTTGAGCAGATCACCACCATCGACCCGGTAACCGGGGAGCGGCTCCACACCCTGAGCGAGGTGGTGGTGTTCCCGGCCACCCACTATGTGGCGGGGGACGAGCGGATGCGCCAGGCCATCGAGGGCATCGAAGCCGAACTCCAGGAGCGGCTGGCCTATTTCGAGAAAGAAGGGCAGCTGCTGGAGGCCCAGCGGCTGCGGATGCGCACCACCTACGACCTGGAGATGATGCAGGAGATCGGCTTCTGCAACGGCATCGAGAACTACTCCCGCCACATCGACGGGCGGGCTCCAGGCGAGCGGCCCTACACGCTGCTGGACTACTTCCCCGACGACTTCGTCACCGTGATCGACGAATCCCACGTGGCTGTGCCTCAGCTCCACGGGCAATTCGAGGGCGACCGCAGTCGCAAAAATACCCTGGTGGACCACGGCTTCCGGCTGCCCTCCGCGGTGGACAACCGCCCGCTGAGGTTCGAGGAGGTCATGGAGCGAGTGGGGCAAGTTGTGTTTCTGTCGGCCACCCCCAGCGACTACGAGATCAACGTGTCCGATCAAGTGGTGGAGCAGATCGTGCGTCCTACTGGGCTGGTGGACCCCGAGGTGCAGGTACGCCCCACCAAGGGCCAGATTGACGACTTGATGAAGCTGATCGAGGACCGCACTGAGGCGAGCCAGCGGGTGCTGGTTACCACCTTGACCAAGAAGATGGCCGAGGATCTCACCGAGTACCTGTTGGAGCTTGGGGTGCGGGTTCGCTACCTGCACAGCGAGGTGGACACCATCGAGCGGATCGAGATTCTGCGCGACCTGCGGCTCGGCGAGTTCGACGTGCTGGTAGGCATCAACCTTTTGCGGGAGGGCTTGGACCTGCCCGAGGTGTCGCTGGTGGCCATACTCGACGCCGACAAGGAGGGGTTCCTGCGCAGCGAGACCTCGCTGATCCAGACCATCGGCAGGGCAGCGCGCAACGTGGACGGCCAGGTGGTCATGTATGCCGACATGGTGACCGATTCCATGAGACGGGCGATCTCAGAAACCCACCGGCGGCGGGGACTGCAGCAGGCGTTCAACGAGCAGCACGGCATCAACCCCCAGACCATCCGCAAGGCAGTCAGCGACATCCTGGCCGAGCTGCGACCGGCCGAAGACGGCGTGCCCATTCCCGGTGGGGCCCAGCGCTCCCGCTCAATGGATCAGTCTCGGCGCCGACCGGAGGTGATCGACTTGGATACCGGCGGCATCGAGCGCCTCATCCACACTCTCACTGAGGAGATGAACGACGCCGCCGCCGAGTTGAAGTTCGAGTACGCCGCCCGCCTGCGAGACGAGATCAAAGACTTGCAGCGCGACCTGCGGGCAATGGTCTGAGATCAGCCCGCATCGACGGCGGGCACTGACGTCGGTACCCACAGCTCGGCGAACTCACGCGCGGTCAGGGATTCCAGATCCTGGAGAAGAGCCGCGCCCTCCGCCCAGCTGCGCTCACTGAGCACTTCGCCAGACTCAATCATGAGCACCTGGAACTTGTGGCTTGACGGGTGCCAGCCCGTGTCCCCCTGCGCCAACAGTCCGAGTACGAGAGACCAGAACACCCGCAAGGCGTTGCGAAAGCCAGGAAGTCGAACCTTCTTGATCTCGAAGACCGAGCTCGCGGGGGCGTAAGAGCTGAAAGTCACAGCCTCACCCTATTCCGCCTGCAACCCAGCCTTTGGGCCCTTAACCAAATGCTCATAATTCCGTGGGAGCATGGGCGGCTGTGACGGGCTCAGAGGATCCAGTGGTCGTGTTGGTGGAGGACGATCCCAATATCGCCAGCTTGGTGGATATGTACCTGCGGCAAGAGGGCTACCGGGTGTACCAAGCGGCCGATGGCAAAACCGGACTGGACCGCCTCAAGCAGCACCGGCCCAAGGCGGTGATCCTCGACATCGGACTGGCCGGCGATCTCGACGGCATCCAGATTTGCCGGGAGTTGCGGGCCACCTCCGACATCCCGATCATCATGCTCACCGCCCGCGACAGCGAGGTCGACCGGGTCCTCGGGCTGGAACTCGGCGCCGACGACTATGTGACCAAGCCCTTCTCCCCCCGGGAGCTCGTCGCCAGAATCCGAGCCGTGCTGCGGCGCACCGACGGCGCGCCCCAAGCCGCGCTGCCCGCAGTGTTGGAGGTGGGAGACGTCGAGGTGGATATCGCCCGCCGCGAAGTACGGCTGGGCGGCAACCCGGTGCCGATCACTGCTCGGGAGTTCGACCTGCTCCAGTACCTGGCCGAGAACCTCGGACTGGCTCTCAGCCGCCGCCAGCTATTGGACGGCGTATGGGGATACGACTGGGTGGGCGACGAGCGCACCGTGGACGTCCACGTGCTCCAGCTCCGCAAGAAGCTGGGCGACGCCCTGAATATCACCACGGTGCGCGGCGTGGGCTACCGGCTGGACTGAGGGGAGCAGACGTGCAGCGGCGCCTGACCTTTGCCGTCGTGGGGACCGTGGCGGTGGCCCTGCTGCTGGCCAGCATCGTCACCCTTGTGCTGGTGCGGCGGGCCGATCACCAAGCCACCCGACAGGTGCTGGAACAAGAGGCCGATGTGCTGGCCAGCTTGATGGCCACGGTCCACTTCGACGAGGACGGCGACCGCTCGCATCTCAACTCCCACCTGGTCCAAGCAGCCGAAAACCTCGACCGAAAAGACGTTGTCGTCCTACTCCTCGACAACGGAGTATTCACGGGCAGGCTGCCGGAGCACGTACAAACCGAAGACCTCCTGCCTTTGGCCTCGGGCACAGAAGAGTCGATCAGCGGAATCCGGGGATCCACCGCGTGGGCGGCTGCCGCCGAGCAAACTGGTTCGCTGACCATCGCCGTCGTGCTAACCGACACCGCCGATCAGCTCTTGGGTGCTGTTCTGCGCTGGCTCGGGGTGTCGGCGGCGATATCACTTGCTCTGGGAGCAGGGGTGGCGGTAGTGCTGAGCCGTCGACTGGCCGGGCCTCTCAGCCAGGCCCGCGACGCCACCCAACAAATCGCCGGCGGTGATCTCAGCACCCGGGTTCCGGTGGACGAGAGCCGCCAAGACGAGATCAAAGACCTGTCGACCTCCATCAACGAGATGGCCGCATCGCTGGAGCGCTCCCAGAACCTGGAGCGCCAGTTCCTGATGTCCATATCCCATGACCTGCGAACTCCGCTCACCTCCATCAGGGGCTACGGAGAAGCCATCTCCGACGGCACTGCCGACAATCAGGTGCAGGCTGCCGAAGTCATCGTCTCTGAGGCCATCCGCCTCGAGCGGTTGGTAGGCGATCTGCTGGACCTGGCCCGACTGGATGCAAAGGAGTTCCCGCTGGAATACCGCCAGACCGACGTGGGTGTCGTGGGACAAGAGGTCTGCGCGGGATTCGCCCAGAGCGCGGCCGACCGTGACATCAACTTGCAGGTGATCAACGACGAGCCGGTCGCAGCCTGGTGCGACCCCGGACGGGTAGCCCAAGTGATTGCCAATCTGGTTCAGAATGCGCTCAAGTTTGCTGACTCTCACGTGAAAGTTGAATCCCGGCTGGAGAACCGGGGCGACGAGTCCTGGGCCGTCATCACGGTGGAAGACGATGGACCGGGCATCAGCGAGGAAGACCGCCCCCACGTGTTCGAACGCCTGTACGTGGCCCGGCACACTCCCCAGCCCAAAGAGGCGGGCTCAGGATTGGGCTTGGCCATCGTGGCCGAGCTGACCGAGGCCATGGGAGGCGAGGTGGGCGTGGCCGCCCGTCAGCCTTCGGGCACTCGATTCACCGTGGAGATTCCTGTCTTGCCATAGCGCGACGCTGACCGGGGCCTAACCGTCTGCTCACACTCGTTCGAGATTCTGGCAGCGCTCAGATATCGACAACCCCCGGAAAGGCGGAACAAATGAGCGCTGAACAGAAACGGAACCACCCGGAAGACGCGGGTCAGATCAGCACCAGACCGGAGCCCAGCGGCCCGCGCAAGTGGCTTGCGATCATTGCCGCTACCGGAGTTATGGCTGCGGTGTCGCTGGCCGTAGCCCTTCTCCTGCCGGTCGGCCTGGCCAGTGGACAAGATGCCGGGACTCCGGCAACTCCGACGCCAGACCCTGAGACAGAAGCGCATGACGACCATGCCGACAGCGAGGAAGGTCCAGAGCACGAAGCTGACTGTGAGGAAAACCACCGCACCGAAGACTCAGACCACGCCGACTGCGGCACCAGCCACGCGGCCGAAGGCCCAGAGCACGAAGCACATGCCAACAGCGCAGCAGGCCCTGAACACGACGCTGATTGCGCAGAAAACCACAGCACCGAAAGCTCAGACCACGCCAGCTGCGGCATCAGCCACGCCGACCACGCCGATCACGAAGACGACAACCACGTCGACGATCACCCCTTCAACCACGACGACCACACTCACTGATCAAAGCCCCGAACAGTGCCAGCCATCGCTGTGGTCGTTTGTCTCGTGTTCTTCGCAGCGTGCGGGATCAATATTGACGATCCGGCATCAACTCGGATGACACGCGAAGACGCGGTGGGGGCTCCTCCGCCGAAGGCCTTGCCCACCGCGGTGACGGCACCATTTCCCCCCGAAGAAGAGGAGGCACCGCCGGCGGGCGCCCATAGCGGCGTTCCGTCGGCGGTGCTCACCGCGTTGGGAATCCCGGTGGCAGTCCTAAGACAGACTGATGCCGGTTACGTGGTGCGGACCCCGTGCGGCAGGACCGCTGAAATTTCTACGGGCGTGCCAATCGAGAGGCCGCGGGTAGTCATCGACCCCGGCCATGGCGGGAAGTGGGACACCGGTGCCGTCGCTCCCAACGGCCTGATTGAGCGCGACCTGAACCTGACGCTCAGCCGCGCCGTGCTTGAAGAGCTCTCCCAACGCGGGATCCCAGCCGCAACCACGCGGGCGGGCGACTACGGCATCTTGCTCTCGGTCCGGGCTGCATTCGCCGATGCCCTTCGAACCGAAGCGCTGATATCGATCCACCACAACGCCCCCACCTGGAGCCGCAGCAATGTTCCCGGCACAGAGGTGTTCGTGCAGTCAGCTACGACCCAGCAGACCCGCCCCGACTCCGCTCGCCTCGGCGGTCTGCTCTATGAGGAGATCACCACCGCGCTATCAGCCTTCGACAACGTCTCTTGGAGCCGCCTGCCCGACGCCGGCGTGCTGCGAGTACTGCTCCCCAGCGGCGAAGACACCTACGGGATGTTGCGCCACCCCGCTGTCCCCGCTGCCCTCGTCGAATACGGGTATCTCTCCAATCCTTCAGAGGCCGCACTGTTCGCCACCGACGAGTACATCCGCATCGCGGCCCAAGCCACCGCCGATGCCATCAGCGCCTACCTGCAAACCGATCGCTCCGGCTCCGGGTTCATCCAAAAGCCGCGCACGTTCAACCCGCACTCAGGCTCAATCCCCTGCGTCGATCCCCCCCTGGAATAGAGCCGCTCTGGGCTCACTCCTCGCAGAACGCCAGGTCGAGTAGCTCTAGATCGCTGCCTTTGAGGTCGGCTGACTCCCAGGCGGCGGGTAGGCAGCCGGTGAGCTGGTTGCCGCTGATGAACAGATTTACAAGCTTGCCAAGAGCGCCCAGCTGGGCGGGAACCTGCCCGGTGAGCTGGTTGTCGCCAATGTACACATGCGTCAAGTTGCTGAGATTGCCCAACTCGGCGGGGATCCCACCCATCAGCTGATTGTCGCCGATATACAAGTACGCCAGCTCGCTGAGATTGCCCAGCTCGCCGGGAATCCCGCCCGTCAACTGATTGCCGTTCAGCCACAGGCGCGTGAGGCTGCTGAGATTGCCCAGCTCGCCGGGAATCTTCCCGGTCAACTCATTGCCGTCGAGGAACAGCCGCCTCAAGTTGATCAAGTTGCCCAATTCAGCGGGAATCTCTCCCGTCAACTGATTGCCGTTCAGCCACAGCTCCCGCAGCTTGACGAGGTTGCCGAGTTCGGCGGGAATCTCTCCCGAAAGCTCGTTGTCGTCGAGGTCCAGTCTTGTGAGGTTGGCGATCTGGCCCAACTCGGCGGGAATCTCCCCCGAGAGCTGATTGGCCCACAGGTTGAGCCGCTCCAGATCGGCCAACTGGCCGAATTCAGCGGGGATCTCCCCCTCCAACTGGTTGCGGCGGATCATCAGGTGCTTCAGATTCGACAGCTCGCCCAACTCAGGGGGCAGCTCGCCAGTGAGCCGGTTGTAGCTCAGATACAGCGCCTGGAGGTCGGCAAGCTGCCCCAGTTCAGCGGGGATCTCCCCCGACAAGAAGTTGATGCTCAGATCGAGCCACTGGAGTTTCTCAAGTCCTCCGAGGGAAGGGGGAATCTCCCCCGACAGCTGGTTGTCCCGAAGCAGCAGGTGGGTCAGCGACCAGAGATGGGCGAAGCCTTCCGGCACATTGCCGGAAAGCCGGTTGCTCCGCAGGTCCAGGTACTCCAAGCGATTCAGCCCTCCCAAATCTTCCGGAATCTCCCCGGTGAGCCGGTTGTTGGACAGATCCAACACGGTGAGCCGGGTCCAGCCGCCGATCCTCGCCGGAATATCCCCCGACAATCGATTATTGGAGAGATCCAACACCTCCAACCGGCCCAAACCGCCGATGTCCGAAGGAATCTCCCCCGACAACACGTTGTCGTGCAGCAACAGGCTTTCCAGCCCGGTCATCGTGGCGATGCCCTCAGGAATCGGGCCCGACAACCAGTTGTTGCTGAGGTCGACATCCTCCAAGGCCACCAGGTTGCCCAGTTCGGCAGGAATGCCCCCCGACAGCTGATTGCCATGCAGATCCAGCTGCCTCAGCTTTGTCAGGTTGCCTAATTCAGCAGGAATGCCCCCCGACAGCTGATTGCCTTGCAGATCCAGCTGCCTCAACCCGACCAGATTGCCCAATCGAGCGGGAATCTCCCCTGACAGGTCGTTGTCCTCCAGCCACAGCTGGCGAAGGCCTCCCAATCTGCCCAGTTCGGGTGGGATCCGGCCCGTGAGATTGTTGTGGCCGAGCCGCAGCTCTTGAAGGTTCTCGAGCCGGCCCAGCCGGTAGGAAATCCCCCCTGACAATTGGTTGGCCGACAACGACAGGTGCCTCAGCTCGGTGAGGCGACTGAGCGCAGCCGGAATCGCCCCCGACAACCCGTTGGCCGTCAAGCTCAGATGCCGTAGTCGGGAGAGGTCGGCAAGCTCACCCGGGATCGACCCCGACAGCTTGTTGTTGCTGAGATCCAGCCACTCCAGCCGACCCAAGTCGCCCAACTCCCCGGGAATCTCCCCCGACAACCGGTTGTTGCTGAGATCCAGCCACTCCAGCCGACCCAAGTCGCCCAACTCCCCGGGAATCTCCCCCGACAGTCCGTTGAACCGCATCATCAGGTGGGTGAGCTCGGAGAGATCGCCGAACTCGGCGGGGATCTCGCCCGACAACACGTTGCCCCGCAAGTCCAGGATGCGAAGCTCGCTCAATTGACCGAGTTCTGCCGGGAGCGGCCCCCAAAGTCCGTTGTACTTGAGGTCGAGCACCGTGAGCTGGGAAAGCTCGCCCAACTCAGCGGGAATGTTGCGCTCTAGACGGTTGTTCTGAAGATCCAGTTCGACGAGGTTGGAAAGGCCACCGAGCTCGGAAGGCAGCTCGCCTACCAGTTCGTTGTTCCCCAAGTCGAGTGATTCAAGGTACTCGAGGCTGCCGAGCCCAGCCGGAAGCTCCCCCACCAATCCATTGGACGCCAACGACAGGCCGGTGACCCGATCGTCTTCGTCGACGGTGACGCCGTACCAGCCGCCCAGCGGCCCGTCGTCGAGCCAGCCGCTCGAGTCGCTCCAGTCGTCTCCGCCGGTGGCCTCGTAGAGGGCGACCAGCGCCTCGCGGTCGTTCGCGGAGTCCGCCTCGTTCTCATGTTCCTCGGCGCTGGCCTGCAATGCGCAGAGTGAGGCAACCAGCGTGGCGGCAGCGAGCAGGGCAACGGCGAAACGACCGATTTGCGGCATTCGTTCAGGCTAGGCAACAGCCCCACAGACTTTGGGGATGCTGCGGCGTGGATGCTGGCGCCCAAAACCCCCTGGACAGGGGATGCCCTTCGACGCCTGAAACTAGACCGGGTCTTCTACCGGTTCTCCTACCAGTTCTTCTACCGGCCCTTCGAGAACCTCTGAGCCTGCTTCGGCGGTCTCGTACTCGACGGGAGATGCTTCGACGCCCTCACCCTCGGCGGGAGCGGCTTCTAGGCCTTCGCCAGTCTCGGAGTAGTACTGGGCCCAGGCCTCGTCTTGGTCGGCGGCCACATCCTCGTTGACGGCGCCGATGTAGTTGCCCTCGGCGTCGTAGGCGTGCTCGCCGAAGTGCTCCTGGAACTCAGCGGCCACCACACCGCCCTCGGCAGCCTGCTTGATCGACAGGCTGATGCGGCGGCGGTTGATGTCGAGGTCGATGATCTTCACCCACAGCTCCTCGCCGGGGGTAACCACCTGCTCGGGCAAGTCGATGTGGTGGGAGGAGATCTCCGAGATGTGCACCAAGCCCTCGATGCTCTCGCCCACCTGCACGAAGGCCCCGAACGGCACCAGCTTGGTAACCCGGCCGTACACCAGCTCGCCCACTTGGTGGCTGGTGGCGAACTCCTGCCAGGGATCCTGCTGGGTGGCCTTAAGCGAGAGGCTGATGCGCTCCCGGTCGAGGTCCACTTCCAGCACCTGCACCTCGATCTCGTCGCCCACCTGCACCACCGCGCTGGGATGATCGACGTGCTTCCACGACAGCTCGGACACGTGCACCAGGCCGTCCATGCCGCCCAAATCCACGAATGCGCCGAAGTTCACCACCGACGACACCACGCCGCTGCGGCGCTCGCCTGGCTTGAGGTTGTCCAGGAAGGCCTCGCGCTGTTCCTTCTCGGTCTCCTCCAGCCACGCCCGGCGGGACAGCACCACGTTGTTGCGGTTCTTGTCGAGCTCGATGATCTTGGCCTCCAGGGTCTGTCCGATATAGGGCTGGAGGTCGCGCACCCGGCGCAGCTCCACCAGCGAGGCAGGCAGAAAGCCCCGCAGACCGATGTCCACGATCAGGCCGCCCTTGACCACTTCGATAACGGGGCCCGAGACGGTTCCTTCCTTCTCCTTGACCTCTTCGATGTTGCCCCATGCCCGCTCATACTGGGCCCGCTTCTTCGACAGGATCAGATGGCCGTCCTTGTCCTCCTTCTGGAGCACCAGGGCCTCGATCTCCTCGCCGAGGGTGACGATCTCGCCGGGGTCCACCACGTTGCGGATGGACAGCTCCCGAGTGGGGATGATCCCCTCAGACTTGTAGCCGATGTCCAGCAGCACCTCGTCGCGGTCAACCTTCACCACCTTGCCGGAGACGATCTGGCCGTCTTCCACCTGGACCATGGTGGCGGTGTATGCGTCGTCCAAGAACTGGTCTTCGATGTCCTGGTCGGTGATCTGACGGGGGATGTAGTTGCCCTCAGCGTCAAAGGTTCCCACACCGTCGGGGGCGTCGATCACAGCCGTGGCGGCTGGCGGTGCGGGTTGGGTGGATGGGGCGGTATCGAGGTCGGACACGTTGAGTTGAGCCTCACAGGAGGAAATGGATAGGACAATGGGCGCGGCGCAGCAGCCTGAACCGGCCCGTTGATGCTAACAGCACGCCTTGTACTGGGCTACTTGGCGTCGGCCCAAGTGTGCCCCGAGGAGAGGTGCACTTCGAGGGGAACCCTCAAGTTGTAGGCCTCGGCCATGGTTGCCACGGTGAGCTCGGCCACGCCGTCGTGCTCGCCCTCTGGAACTTCCAGAATCACCTCGTCGTGTACTTGGAGGATGATGCGGCTGGCGAACCCCCGGTCTTGGAGCGCGTGGTCGATCCTCACCAGGGCCACCTTGAAGATGTCGGCGGCCAAGCCCTGGATGCCGGCGTTCATGGCCTGACGCTCGGCTGCTTGGCGAAGCCGGAAATTGGAGGAGTTGATCTCGGGAATCCGAAGCCGCCGCCCGAACAGGGTCTCGGTGTAGCCCCGGGTCCGGGCCTCGGCCACCGCTCGATCCATGTACTCCCGCAGCGTGGGGAAGGCCCCGAAGTAGGCGTCGAGGATCACCGCGGCCTCTCCGGTGGGGATGTTCAGCCGCGATCCCAAGCCGTAGGCCTCCATGCCGTAGGCCAGACCGTAGGACACCATCTTGGCGGTGGACCGCTCCTCGATCCCCACCGCGCCGGGTTCGATGCCGAACACCTGGGAGGCCACAGAGGTGTGTACGTCCTGGCCCGACTCGAACGCGTGGATCAACCCGGGATCCTCGGCCAGGTGGGCAATGCAGCGCAGCTCGATCTGGTTGTAGTCGGCCACCAGCAGCTCGCAGCCCTCGGCGGCCACAAACACCTCCCTGAACACCCGCCCGGTCTCGGTGCGCACCGGGATGTTGTGCAGGTTGGGGGCGTCGGAGCTGAGCCTCCCGGTGCGGGCCACCGTCTGGTTGAACGTGGCCCGGATGCGGTTGTCGGGCTCGAGCCCCACGGCGGCCACCAAGCCCTCCCCGTAGGTGGAGCGCAGCTTCTCCACCTCCCGGTAGTCCAGCAGCGCATCCACCACCGGATGCTCGCCCCGCAGCTTCTCCAGGGTGCCGGCGTCGGTGGAGTAGGCCCCAGTCTTGGTCTTCTTCTGAGGGGGAAGGCCCAGCTTGTCGAACAGCAACTCGCCCACCTGCTTGGAGGAGTTCACGTTGAAGCTCCCCTCGCCCGCGGCATCGATCACCAGCGCCCGAAGCCGCTCGGCGTCGGCCACCAGCCGGTCGCGCAAGCCGGTCAATCCCTCCACGTCCACCCCGATGCCCACGTGCTCCATGCGGGCCAGCACCCGAACCAGGGGCACCTCCATATCATCGTTGAGGCCTCTCAGGCCTTGGGCGTCCAAGGCGTCCAGGAGTGGAGCAGCCAGATGGGACACGGCCAGGGCCTGAAGGCCGGCCTGCATAGCCGGCTCCACCGATTCGCCGGATTCGTCGTCGAACAGCCGGCCCTCGTCGGGCTGGTCGATCCCCGGCAACTCCATCGACGTGTGCGTCCGCATCAGATCGTCGAGCCCGAATCGCCCGCTGGCCGGGTCCAGGAGATAGGCGGCGATCTGGGCGTCCAGGGTCAGCCCAGCGGCATCGATGCCCTGCGACACAAGCCACAAGACAAACGGCTTGATGTCGTGGCCCATGAACGGGGTCCCGGCGCTGAAGAATGCGGCCAGGGCGTCGTGGCCCGAGGATTCCAACAGCTCGGAGGGCAGCCACACCGTTTGGCCGGCGTCGCAGTCGGCAACCAGGGCCAGGCCCAGCAGGCGGCGCCGATGGGGCTGGCTCTGGTCGAACGGGTCGCCCCAGCCTGCGGCCAGGGCCACCGGCTCGCCGCTGTCGGCCAGCCGATTCAGCGCTTCGGTGGCGGCATCTGCGGTTGCGATGGTCTCGACCTCGGCCTCCAACACCCCACCAACGTCGCCGTCATCGCCCAGATCCACATCCAGCACTTCGGTCACGAAGTCGCGGAGGCTCCTGAACTCCAAAAAGTCGAACAGCTCCTCGATCTCGGCGGTCTTCGGCGGGGCCAAGCCCAGATCCTCCACCCCCAGGTCGAGCGGGACGTTTCGCACCAGCTCCATCAGCTCCAAATTGAGCTTCACCCGTTCTTGAGCCTCGTCCAGGTTCTGCTGGAGCTTCGGGGTCTGATCGCCCACGTGCTGATACAGCTCGTTGATGGAGCCATAGGCGTTGATGAGCTTGGCCGCGGTCTTCTCCCCCACCCCGGTCACACCGGGCAGGTTGTCGGAGGGGTCGCCTCGCAGGGCGGCGTAGGCCACGTAGTCCGACGGCTTCACCCCGGTGCGCTCCTCAATGCCGGCCTCGTCGTAGAGGGCGTAGTCGGAAACCCCCCGCTTGTTGTAGAGCACCCGAACGTGGGGGTCCTCCACCAATTGATAGGCATCCCGGTCGCCGGTCACCACGATCACGTTCTCGCCCCGGTCGCGGGCTTGGGTGGCCAGCGTGGCGATCACATCGTCAGCCTCCACCCCGACGTGGTCCACCGCGGCAATCCCCAGCGTGTCCACTAGCTGGCGGACAATGCCCATCTGCTGGCGCAGCGCTTCGGGAGTCTCCTCGCGGTTGGCCTTATAGCTGGGCTCCCGCTCGTGGCGGAAGGTCGGCTCGCGCCGGTCGAAGGCCACCCCTACCCGGTCGGGACCGTGGTCGCGCAGCAGGGTCAACAGCATCCTGGTGAAGCCGTACACCGCGTTGGTCACCTGCCCGCTGGCGGTGGTCATGTCCTCGGGTACGGCGAAAAACGCCCGATAGACCAGGGAGTTCCCGTCCACCAGCATGACGGTTCCCGGCTCCTGGCCCGCGGCACCCCCCTCAGCCATCGGCGCGAACTCCGCTCAATGCTCTCAGCTCGTCGTCACCCATCTCGACGATCTCGGCAGCCACCTCGGCCATGGGACGGCGCTCGCTCATGGCCTGGTGCTGAATGTGGCTGTAGGCGTCGGACTCCGACATGGCGACCACGTCCATGAGCCGCCCCTTGGCCCGGTCGATGGCCTTGCGGGCCTCCAACCGGGCTTCAGCCCGTTCCACCTGGTGGTTGAGCGCCACCAGCTCTCGGAACCGCACCAGGGCCACCTCCACCGCGGGCACCAGCTCAGCCCGCTCGAAGGGCTTCACCAGATAGGCCAGCGCCCCGGCGTCGGCGGCCCGGGCAATCAGGTCCCGCTGGCTGAAAGCGGTCAGCAGCAGCACCGCGCACAGCCGCTCGTCGCGGATCTGACCGGCGGCGGTGATCCCGTCGGTCCCCGGCATCTTCACGTCCAAGATGGCCACATCGGGGCGTTTCTCCCGCACCAGGTCGAGCACCTGATCGCCCCGGCTGGTCTCCCCCACCACCACGTAGCCCTCCTCCTCCAGGGTCTCCCGCAAGTCGAGGCGGATGATGGCCTCGTCCTCGGCCAACACGATCCGCACCGGATCGGTCGATGGGGTGGGGGCAGCCTGGGCCGACGGATCGGCCGCCGAGGTGGAGTCGGTCTGGGCCGACGGGTCAGACATCGGAATAGAACCTGTCCAGCAGATCGTCTTGCTGCTCCTCCAAGCTGCCGATCTCCTCCCGGAGCCGGGCCCGATGCCGAGCCATGGTCTCGGCCTGGCGGGCGGCGTCGCGGTGTTGGCGTTCAGCGGCGGGGGTCTCCGATACCAGGGCCCGCAGCCGGGCATCTTCGGCCAGATCCTCAAAGTGGAGGCATTGCTCCTCGGCCACTTCCAAGTCGCCTCGCAGCCGCTTCAACCGGTCGGCCAACTCGGCCAATCTCCGCTCGGCCCTGCTCTGGGTCACGAGCCGATGCTATCCACCAATCGCGGCGACACACTGCTTCAGCTACAGGCCAAATCTAGGAGCGCCACTAGCCTTTTGGCGCACAGCGAGGGCAGGAGGAGAACACCGATGAGCGATGAGATCCAGGAGAACGCAGTCAACGGAAAGGTCTGGGCCGACTTCTGCGACAACTTGAAGGAGGCCGGCCAGATCATCCTCGACAACAGCACCGACGACCTCGACCGGCTGGAGGGCTTCCGCTATCTGAGCCGTCTGACCCGAGGTGGCCTCGGGCGCCTTGAGAACCACGGGCCCGGCTATGCCCAGATCCTGCCGATAGCCCACAACCTGAAGATCGGCTGCGACAACCCCGATGCCCTCTACCAGAGCGTCGGCATCAAAGGCGCCTTCGACTACCGCATCCATGGACCGCGAGGCACCGTCAACTACCTGAGCCTGAACTCTTTCTCCGGCGGCTTCTGGCAAGGGGCGCCACCCCCCGGCCGACAGGGCGCCCTTGCGTTCAACCATCCCCAGCCGAACGAGTACGTGGACGTGATCGCCAGCATCAACGAGCCCGAACTGGAGCCCGGTCAGCGGTGGCTGCCGACAGGGCCGGAGACCAACCAGATCGCCATTCGCAACTTCTATCTCGATCGGACCACCGAACGGCCCTCCGAGCTTCAAATCGAGTGCCTCAACGGCCCCAGCGATCCTGTGCCCCCGTTGTCGGCGCAGAAGCTGACCATGGGCCTGGCCCGGGCCGCGTTGGAGGTTCACGGCATCGCCAGGCGGTTCGTCGAGTGGCTGGACATGTTCCAGGAGCGGCCCAACACGCTTGAGTTCCTACCCACTCACGACAAGCCGGGCGGTTGGGGCGACCCCACCCAGTTGTTCCGCCACGGCTACTGGACGCTCGAACCGGGCCAGGCCATGGTGATAGACGTCCCGCCCATCGAGGCGTACTACTGGAACTTCCAGCTCAACAACATTTGGGAGGAGTCGCTTGACTACGAGTGGCTCCAAGTGACCGTCAACAAGCACAGCGCGGTGTACGAGCCCGACGGCACCGCCCGCATCATCGTGGCCGACGAGGACCCCGGCTTCGCCAACTGGATCGACACCGCCCACCATCGCCACGGCACCATGGGCCTGCGCTACAACCAAGTGGTCGAAGACATCCCCCCTACCCTCCGAGTGATGAACGTCGCCGACCTGGAGAGCTTGCGCTAGACGAATTCGGTCTCAGGCTATTTCTCAGCGACCAAATCGATAATTCCGATCGACGGGCGGACGCCAAAACGCACCTGGGGGGCGTTGCCCCGCTCTCGTCCTACTCCGGTGGACACATAGGTCGGGGTGCCGTGGAGTTCGTGTAAACCCCCGGCCGCGATATGTCTGGGCACGCTGGACGCGGTGATAGGAGGGCCGAAGAATGGAATCGCAACCTGCCCGCCGTGAGTATGGCCCGAGACGAGCAGGTCCACGGTGCTTCCCTCCAGCAACTTGATTACGTCTGGTTCGTGGGCCAGCAGGATCCGCACGCCGGGTAGGTCGTCATTGGAAAGCCGGTCAACAGCCAGTTGAGCGGCAGGTTCATAATCGCGGCCGAGTAGCGACACTCCCGCGATATGGACGACATTCCCTTTCAACTCCAACGTGGCAATCTCGTTGTCGAGCACTTGGGCCCCTGTCCCATGGGTGATCTGGTGAAGTTCAGCAACGGTGTCGGAGTGCCCGTTGACCAAGTAGACAACAGGCACTGCGTCGACGAGCCGTTGAACGAGCTGCGTGAATTGCGGCGCTCGCTCTTCGAACTGGCCCGCTTCGATCTGATGCAAGTCTCCGGGGAACATCACAATGTCGGGCGCAAAGGAGATCAACCGGTCGATTGCCTCATTCTCGTAGTTGCCGATTGAGGTGGTCTGAAGATCTGCAATCACACCGATGCGGATATCCTCGCTGATGCCTTCAACGGCCAGCGTCGCTGCATCCACTCGCAGCCAGAACGGTTCGATATGGGTGGCGTAGACGCCAACCGGAATCGCCGTGAACGAGACGAGGCAGAGGGTGGTGATGACCAGGGGGCAGGGGCGGCCAAACGCCAACACAATCGCCCCGGCCAACGGGAGGCCGACAACGCATACCAGATATACGACATGGACGACCATGAAGTGATCTAGACCGGTGAAGAGCAAAGCCACCGCGGCAAAAGCCATGGTGCCGCCAACCCCGACGCTCGCCGCACCGAGGACTATCCATCCGGTGCCGACTCCCCGGTGTATCCAATAGACCGAAGCGGCTCCCGTCGCCGTTCCCACCACAACGGCGGCGGCTATCACGTAGTAATTCAAGGTTTGCGATCCTCCGAAGACTCTTGATGCCCCCGACGGACCCACCCGCGACCGGGATATTACGACCCGGTCTCTTGAATTACTGGTCGGGTCCACCGCTGCGGCTCGAATCCGACCAATTGACCCTATTGTCGGAAAATAGTGCCGGAACTACCCTCAGGACATGAGTCCAGAACCTGAGCACGATGTTCTGGGAATCGCCGGAGCGGATGCCCCAAGGCCTGAGCCGCGCCCGAGGATCAAGAAGAAGGACTACGAGCAGGAGCTGTCTCGACTCCAAGAGGAGTTGGTGCGGTTGCAGCGCTGGATCCGCCACAAGGGGCTCAAGGTGGTGGTGATCTTCGAGGGGCGCGACGCCGCTGGCAAGGGCGGGGTGATCAAGCGCATCGCCGAGCGGACGAATCCCAGGGTGGTTCGGGTGGTGGCACTGGGCACCCCCAGCGACCGGGAGAAGACCCAGTGGTGGTTCCAGCGCTATGTGGCCGAGCTGCCCGCCGCCGGGGAGATGATCCTTTTCGACCGCAGTTGGTACAACCGGGGGGTGGTGGAGCCGGTGATGGGGTTCTGCACCGAGGAGGAATACCGGGAGTTTCTGCGGTCGTGTCCGGAGTTCGAGCGGATGCTGGTGCGTTCGGGGATCATCTTGATCAAGTACTGGTTCTCGGTGAGCGACGAAGAACAGGAGCGCCGGTTCCACAACCGGATCAACGATCCGATGCGGCGCTGGAAGCTCTCCCCGATCGACATCGAGGGCCGAACCCGGTGGGTGGAGTTCTCCAAGGCCAAAGACACCCTGTTTGCCCACACCGACATCAAGCAGGCCCCCTGGTATGTGGTCAACGCCGACTCCAAGAAGGCGGCCCGGCTGAACTGCATCTCGCACCTTTTGTCGATGATCCCCTACGAGGAAGTGCCCTGGGAGGAGGTCGAGCTCCCCGAGCGCCAAGACAGAACCGGCTACGTGCGCCCTCCCATGTCCGACCAGACCTTCGTGCCCGAGGTCTACTGAGAGTCCCCCCGGCCGGTTGGCCGCCACATGGACCTCTCCTTTTGGAGCGGGTCGGAAGCCAGAGTTGGAGTGGCGTCGAGGATCATGGCCGTGCGCTGGTCGAGGTCGTAGCCGGGCCAGGGGCCGAGCTCGGCGGTTGACGGGTCGCCGGTGCGGGCAAATGCCGCCCATGCCGTGCGGATGCCCCGGCCCAGCGCCTCGGCGGCATGGTCGGCGCCGATGAACTCGCGCCAGCCGTCGACGTGGAAGCTGTCGAGCACGAAGGGCAAGTCGATGGCGTGGAATGCCCCTTTGTCCGGGTCGGCCTGCGAGCACCACCGGAAGTCGTAGAGGTAGGTGCTCGCTCCGGCGGCGGCCCGCAAGTCGGCGATGCGCTGGATGGGCTCCCTCATAGAGACATCGGTGTTGATGGCGGTCAGGATGTCGGAGTCGGAGGTCCAGGCAGTGCCCCCGGCAGCCCGGCGGTACTCCCCCACCACTGCTGCCACTTCACCGGCCAAGGGCTCGGCGCCGGTTCTGTCGGCGATGTGGCCGCTCACCGTGTGATGCAGGATCTGCCCGGAGCTCTCTTCAGGGAGTTCCTGGTGGAACAGGCGCAGCTCATGGGCAGTCGCGCCGATCAGCACACCGACGTCGGTCGCTATTCCCGATTGGAGCAGCTCCGACGGCTTTGCCGGGATGAGCGATTCGTCGACCACGGGGTGGAACGGCATGGCCCCCGCGGTGGCAAACATGTCCATGATTGTCGGAAGCTGGGCCTCGACTACTGCTTCTGGCTCCAGTTCTCGGAGTCCGGCGACGTCGCCCACCCCGGCATGCTTCATGAAGGTTTGCGTCACTGTGTCAGCCACGTCGGGCGACTGGGTCATATCGACCCCGGGGCTCTGCATGATGGCCCGCCGCAGCACCCCTGAGATGCCCGGACTGCCGAGAAGATGCAGGATCGACCCTGCTCCCGCGGACTCACCGAAAGCGGTCAGCGTCGCCGGGTCGCCGCCGAAGCGGGGCGCATTGGCCGCCACCCATTCGAGGCCGAGCCGGATGTCGTGCAGGCCGCAGTTCGCGGTGGTTCCCTCACCGCCCGGCACCTGGCGAAGGTCCATGAACCCCAGCGCCCCCACCCGGTAGTTCACCGAGGCCACCACCGCCTGCTGCTCGGCCGCCAACCTGGCCCCGTTGTAGAGCGGGAACGAGCTCCCTCCCGTCAGAAACGCCCCACCATAGATCCACACCAACACCGGCAAGTCAGCCGTTTCCCCCACCGGAACCCACACATTGAGCGTCAAGCAATCCTCCGACACCGAGGTTGCATCGGCTCCCGGAATCACCCCGGTGTACGGGCCATCGACTGCCTGGACGGGGTCAGGCCCGAATGAGCTGGCATCCAGCACCCCACCCCACCGCTCTGCTGGCTCCGGAGCGCAAAACCTCCCGTCTCCCACCGGAGGCCTGCCGTAGAGAATCCCCAAGAACTGCCGCACCGCCCCGTATGGCGTGTCAACAACCGCGCCCCGAACCGGTCCATGTGTCGTCTCAACGACAGATCCCAATTCCCTGCGGCTATTCATCCGATGCGCCACCGGCCGGGGGGTTGACGTGGACGGTGACGATCTCGAGTTCGTGGTACTGCTGGTGGAGCACAGAGGTCGCGTAGTGCTGGAGTAGGCGCAGCGAGACATCGCGCTCAACGGGCCGATCTGCCGTCGGCTCGTCGAGCACGGCCAGCCGGTCCTCGATGTTCTCCCCCCGGGCCGCAGCCACGAACTCGAGCACGGCCCGCCCGTCCTGCTTGCTGGCGGTGACGCGCAGCGTTCGGTCCTCTGGAGCGTCTCCGGCCTGCTCGGCGTCGAGCAGCGTGACCATTGTCTCCTCAGCCACCGCGTCCAGCCTCTGCGACATCGATGCCGCCCAGCCGTGGCGCTTTGCGAAGGCGCTCAGGAATTCCTGTATGCGAGGGAGCTCCGGCATTGCCAGATTGGTGCGCAGCCGATGGCGGCGGGATTGGGTGGCCTCGGTGAACAGCGTCAGAACGATGGCCACGAGGCCGCCCGAGGTCATGCCATTCTCCAGGAAGCCACCGGCGAAGCCCTCCAGGTATTCCGGGAAGATCAGGCTGTTCTGGAATCCGACGCCGAGCCAGAAGGCGATGCCCGCGATCAGGCCCTTTCGGTAGTCCGCAGCCTCCTCGGAGACGATCCTCATACCCACCACGAACAGCAGCGAGATCAGAACGGTGACATACGCCGCAACCACCGCATCGGGGATAGCGAGCACCAACGCCAAGAACTTGGGCAAGAATGCGAACACTATGAATACGACGCCGATGGCGACACCCACGCGGCGAGCGGCCACGCCGGTCAACTCGGTAATGGAGACGCTTGATGAGTAGGTGGTATTAGGCACTGTGCCGGCCAGCCCCGACAGCAGATTGCCGGTGCCATCAGCGGCCACTGCTCCCTGCACCACGCGGTAGTCCACCGCTCGCGGCTTTCGCCACGACACGCGCTGGATGGCCACTGAGTCGCCGATGGTCTCGACCGCGCCAATGATCGTGACGATCACGAAAGCGGGCAGAAGGCTCCAGAACGCCGAGTCGAATGAGAAATCGAAACCGGGCCAACCGCTGTCGGGAACACCGACCCAGGCGGCGTCGGACACCTGATCGAAGTCGTACAGTCCGGAGGCGGCGGCCACAATCGAGCCAGCCACCACGCCGATCACTGGCGCCCACAGCCGCAGGCTCCCGGAAGACTTCAGCGCGATGCCAATCACCACGAGAATGGTGACCAGGGCACTCGTCGGCGCGCTCCAGTCGGATTCGCCTTCCGGTGACGCTGTCACCATGTCGAATATGAGCGGCATCACGGTCACAGCAATGAGCATCAGCACGGTGCCGGCCACCACGGGCGTGATCAGTCTCCTGAACAACGAGAGCCTCGAGGCGAGCAAGAACTGGAACAGCGAAGACGCCACCACCAACACGGCCAGCAAGCCGGGGCCTCCCTGCACCAAGGCCGCCACGCACACGGCGATGAACGCCCCCGACGTCCCCATGAGCAGCACGTACCCGGCGCCGATGCGCCCGAACTTGACCGCCTGGAGGATGGTGCTGATGCCGCTGACCACTGCCGCCGCGAACACCGCCCAAGTGAGATACGAGTCGCTTCCACCCGCGGCTCGGATGACGATCGCCGGCGTGAGCACAATGCCCGCGATCGACAGAATCGCAAACTGAAGCCCCATCCCCGCCGTCAGCGCGGTCGGCGGCTTGTCATCAGGCTCAAACCGAATCCGACGCTGATCAGCTAAATCGCCCTGTTCCATGACCCCATGCTTACGAGACCAGACAGCAGATTCAAACCGCTGAAGTCCCTGCACTTCCGTGTTAGGGCTCCAGTCAAGGGCTGGGGAGGTGGCGGCGGGGGAGGGTGGAGTTGATGGTGTCGATGGCGTCGATGACGTGGTGGGCCACCCACACTTGGGATCTGTCGGCGCGGTGTGCGCTGGGTTGGAGCACATCGGCTTCGGCGAGCTGGTGGAGTATTTGCGATGCCCGGCCCGGAGTCACGCCGTAGGTGTCTTGTATGTGGCGGGCAGTGATGGCTGGCGTGTGGATGAGCGAGTCCAGGATGTGCTCGACCGCGGATCCGGCCCGGGTGCGGACCCGGGCTCGGTGGTCTTGGCGCAGGTCGTCGACGCGCCCGACGAGGCGGATGGCGGCGGTTGCGCCGTCGGCCACCGCGGCCGCGAACACGGCCACCCATGCGTCGACGTCTCCGGCCCGGTAGGCACTGAGGCCGTCCACGTAGCCCACCGGGTCGTGCAAAAGGCCGTGGGCCACTGGAACCGGTGCCGGGCCGGCGTCAAGGAGGGGGTGGATCAAGAGGCGGCCGACACGGCCGTTACCGTCGACGTAGGGGTGGATCGTCTCGAACTGGGCGTGAGCTATCGCGGCGTGGACCACGGGGTGCAGGTCCTGTCGGGCGGCGAAGCTGACGAGGTCGTCCATCAGCGCCGCCACCTGGTCATGGGGCGGGCCCTCGAAATCCGCGGTCTGGCGGTTCTCGCCAATCCACACCGCGCAGTCCCTCCACGCTCCCAGGTGCCGCGGCAGTATCTCGGAATCTGCGGCCAGCAAGCTGCGGTGTCGCCGGTGGAACCACTCGGCGTCGATGGGCTCGTCGGACCGAAAGGCGTGAAGCGCGGTGGCCACGTTCGCAGCCACCAGCTCAGTGCCCCGGGGGACCGGGTCGGCCTCCTCTTCCCCCAGATCGGCCAGTGCGACCGCCAACGCCTCGCTCGAGGTGGTGATCTGCTCGATCTGCGACGACGCCACCGCGTCGGCGCGGATCAACACCGCGCTCAGGTGCCCCAGCACCCCAGACCCAAACTCCGACTGTGCCCGCAAGCGGCCGATCTCATCCCTAGCCGCCTCAACCGACTGGGCCGCATCTCGCCCCGGCGGCGGCACCGGCTGGCCCGCAATCCTTGTGGGCACCGTCTGCACGACTGTGATGCGCGGCTCGCTATCGTCAATCCAGGGGCGGTACAGCTCATTGTCGACGACCACCGCCCGGCGATCCGCAGCCGGCCAACCCTCCACTGACACCTCAACACCCCTTCCAGAAGTTTAGGCAACTATACTATTACCTAAACTCTCTGCGTTTGCGTTTAGGCGCAGACCCACACCGCTCCAGCACACTGGTGCCCGGGGAGGGACTCGAACCCTCACTCCCTTGCGGGAACCGGATTTTGAGTCCGGCGCGTCTACCAATTCCACCACCCGGGCGGGGGGCCAGCATGCTGGCTGGGGGAAGGGCAGTTTACCCAGTGCAATAGCAGGGAAGCTTGCTGGATACCTTGGACAGAGGGGCTTGTCTCGTAGAGTGTTGAAACCCCACTGTCGTCTGAGAGGTCTGACACCTGATGATTTGCTTCACCTATCCCGGCCAGGGATCCCAAAAGGCCGGCATGGGTTCGGCCTGGGTCGACCACCCCTCGTGGGAGCTGGTGGCCGAGGCCTCTGAAGCAGCGGGGCGCGATGTGGGCCAGCTCCTGCTCGACGCAGGGGACGACGAGCTGCGCCACACCCGCAACTCCCAACTCGCCACGTTCATGGTGTCGATGATCGCGCTGGACGCGGTAACCCGGGTGGGCATCGAGACTGCCGGGCACGCCGGCCACAGCCTGGGCGAATACTCCGCGCTGGTGGCCGCCGGGGTGGTGGACTTCTACGACGGCGTTCGCCTCGTGTCGGAGCGGGGCGAGGCCATGCAGGTGGCCGCCGAAGAACAAGACGGCACCATGGCCGCGGTCATGGGCCTCGATGACGACTTGGTGGAGCAGGCCTGCGAGCAGGCCGACGGCGGCGTGTGGGTGGCCAACTACAACGCCCCCGGCCAGGTGGTGATTGCCGGCGCCCCCCCGATGGTGGACGCAGCCGGCGCCATCGCCAAAGACCTGGGGGCCAAAAGGGTCATGGCCCTGCCCGTGGGCGGCGCCTTCCACACCCCGTTCATGGCGTCGGCCAAAGACCGGCTCCAAAAGGCGATCGGCAAGACCGAGTTCCGGGTTCCCGACCATCCGGTGTACGCCAACGTGGACGCCGCCGCCCACACCGGCGCCGACGTCTGGGCCGACCTTCTCAACGATCAGCTCACCAGCCCGGTGCGCTGGCGCCAGTCGGTCCACAACATGTGCGACGACGGCTTCACCACCTTCGTAGAGCTGGGGCCGGGCGCGGTGCTCACCGGGACGGTGAAGCGAACCGCCAAGGACTGCCAATCGCTCAAAGTGAACGCCCCCGCCGACATCGACGCGGTGCTGGAGGCTCTGGCCGGGCCCCCAGTAGCCGCTGCCGGCCCCCTGGAGGGCGAGGCCCTGTTCGCCACTGAGCGGCTGGTGGTGAGCCCCGCAGCCGGCGTCTTCCAGCCCACCGACGACAACTTGCTGGGCAACGGAGTGCCCGCCGGACAGCTCCTGGGGCATGTGGGCGACACCGAGGTCCGCACTCCCTGGGCCGGTGTGATCATGGGATTCCTGGCTGTGGAGGGCGAGCGGGTCACCGCCAGCCAGCCCATCGCCTGGCTGAGGACCAACTGAGGAACACAGGCTGATGACGAGAGCGGCTATCACCGGTCTGGGCACCGCGACAGGCCACCGAGTGGTCACCAACCACGACTTGGCCCAAACCCTCGACACCAGCGATGAGTGGATCGTGGAGCGCACCGGCATCCACGAGCGCCGTGTGGGGGGCAGCTGCCTGGAACTGGGCGGTCAAGCGGCCAAAATCGCCCTCAAGCAGGCGGAGATCGACGCCACCGACCTCGACCTGATCATCTGCTCCACCTGCACCCCCGACCAGGTGTTCCCCGCGGTGTCGAATCGCATCCAAAACGAGCTGGGGGCAATGTGCGGGGCGTTCGACCTGAATGCGGCCTGCTCGGGCTTCACCTACGGCGTGTCGCTGGCCCAAGCCCAGATCGCCGCGGGAATGGAGCGGGTGCTGGTGATCGGGGTGGACACCCTCAGCCGGTTCACCGACTGGGACGACCGCTCCACCGCCATCTTGTTCGGCGACGGGGCCGGGGCGGTGGTGCTGGAGCCGGCCATCCGCGACGACCGGGGCGTGCTCAGCACCTACATGGGCTCCGAGGGCCGCTTCGCCGACCTGTTGATCTGCGACTTCGGCGACTACATCAAAATGGACGGCAAAGAGGTGTTCCGCCAAGCGGTGCGGGTCATGGTCTCAGCCAGCCAGAGAGTGCTGGCCGACGCCGGGCTGGAGGCATCGGATGTGGCCGCAGTGATCCCCCACCAGGCCAACTTCCGGATCATCGAAAGCGCCATGAAACGCCTGGACATCCCCTTGGAGAAGGCGGCCACCGTGCTCAAGACCACCGGCAACACCTCATCGGCCTCCATCCCGCTGGCCATGGACGAGGCGGTGTCGAAGGGGGCCATAAACGACGGTGATGTGGTGCTTTTGGTGGGCTTCGGCGCAGGTATGAGCGTCGCCGCCGCGCTGCTACGCTGGGGCCAGTGAGCACATCCAGGGTTGTCCTGGTGACCGGCGGGAACCGGGGCATCGGGCTGGCGACAGCCACTGAGTTCGCCCAAAGCGGCCATCAGGTGGCGGTGACCTACCGCAGCGAGCCCCCGCAAACCAACGGGCAAGTCGATCTGTTGGGAGTGCGCTGCGATGTGACCGACGAGAACCAGATCGAAGCCGCCTTCGCCGAGATCGAAGAGCGGCTCGGCCCGGTCGAAGTGCTGGTGTCCAACGCGGGGATCAACCGCGACAAGCTGCTGATGCGCATGAGCGAGGCCGACTTCACCGACGTGATCGACGCCAACCTGACCGCCGGCTACCGGGTGGCCAAGCGGGCCACCAAGTCGATGATGCGCAACCGCTGGGGCCGCATCGTGTTCGTGTCTTCGGTGGTGGGCGCCGTGGGCCAGGCCGGGCAGGCCAACTACGCCGCTTCCAAGGCCGGCCTGGTGGGGCTGAGCCGATCGCTGGCCAAGGAACTGGCCAGCCGCAACATCACCGTCAACGTGGTGGCACCCGGCCCAGTGGGCACCGACATGTTGAACGAGCTCGACGAGGACCGCCGCTCGGCCATCATCGACGCGGTTCCCCTCGGACGATTGGGCGAACCCTCCGAAATTGCTGCCACCATTTCCTTCTTGGCCTCCGACGCCGCCGGCTACGTCACCGGAGCGGTAATTCCGGTAGACGGTGGCTTGGGCATGGGAGGATGAATGCCCGGATACGCATTGGAAAACCCATCCAAGGACCACCCGTCCACGAATAGGAGAGAACAAGCGTGAGCGACGACAACTTCACTCGCTTCCAGAACTGCACCGTAGAGGTGCTGTCGGTGGAGGCCGACCAGGTCACTTCCGAAGCCACCTTTGCCGACGACTTGGACTCCGACAGCCTCGACTTGGTCGAGCTGGTGATGGCCCTCGAAGAGGAGTTCGACATCACCATCGACGAGGAAGAGCTGGAGGGCATCGAGACCGTGGGCCAAGCCTTCGACTTGGTGACCGTCAAACTGGGATGACCTGGCAGCCCGCTGACGAGACGAAAATCGAGCCCCGGCCGCGGAGCACCAGAACATGACCGCTCCGCGCCGAGTGGCGGTCACCGGCATCGGGGTCTTGGGCTGGCCCGGCCTCGGCCGGGACGCCTTCTGGCAAGGGCTGCTGGAAGCGCCCGCCGAGGGCCGGCGGGTGATGGACCACTTCGACCCCCTCCCCCATTTCGACTCCCCCAAAGACGCCCGCCGCACCGACCGATTCGCCCAAATGGCGCTGGCCGCAGCGGCCGAGGCGCTGGAGCAGTCGGGCGAGCTCAGCGCCGACCCCGACCGCATCGGCGTGTGGGTGGGAACCGGCGTCGGCGGCCTGCGAACCCTGGAAGACCAGATCCAGGTCCGCATCGAGAAAGGCGAGCGCCGGGTGTCGCCGTTCCTGGTGCCGATGCTGATGGCCAACGCGGCCTCGGCGGCCATCTCCATGCGCTACGGCTTCTCCGGGCCGTGTGAGAACACGGTCACCGCCTGCGCGGCGGGCACCCAGTCGATTGCCAACGCGGCCATGCTGATCCGCTCCGGCCGCTGTGATGCGGTCATCACCGGCGGCAGCGAGGCGTCCAACTCCATCACCGGCGAGGCCACCTTCTGGAACATGACCGCCGTCTCCCGATCCCATATCAGCCGCCCCTTCGACCTGGAGCGAGACGGATTCATCCAGGCCGAGGGCGCAGGCGTGCTCGTGCTGGAGGACTTGGAGTCGGCCCAGAACCGGGGAGCGACGGTGCTGGGCGAGATCCTGGGCGGGGCCAGCAACGCCGACGCCTACCACATCACCGCCCCATCGCCGGGGGGAGCAGGGGCCGTGCGGTGCATGGAGCTGGCCCTGGCCGACGCCGGGCTGCAACCCGACGACATCGTCCACATCAACGCCCACGGCACGTCTACCCCGCTGAACGACGCCGCCGAGGCCGAGGCCATCCAGAAGGTGTTCGGCACCCCGGGGCCGCAGGTTACCTCCACCAAGGGGGTGACCGGACACGCCCTGGGCGCGGCCGGGGCCATCGAAGCGGTGGCCGTGCTGCTGGCAATGGAGCACGGGCTGATTCCCCCCACCTACGGGTATGCGACCCCCGACCCCGACATGGCCCCCATCCGCATCGTGGCCCCCGAACCCGCCCCGTGGACCCCGGGACCGTCGCTGTCCAACTCCTTCGGCTTCGGCGGGCACAACGGGGCCATCGTGATCGGTCCCCCTCCGCCCGAATAATCGGGTACTGCCGGCCCGGCGCTGCTAACCGGCGTCGACCACCACGAACAGCAGCTCGCACGAGCAGGCCAGCTCGCCGTCCACCGACGCCCGTCCCGCGCCCCGACCGGCCCGGGCCGACAGGCGGGTCATCTCCACCTCGAGGTCCAAGCGCTCGCCGGGGTTCACCTGGCGGCGGAAGCGGGCGCTGTCGAGGCCGCCGAACAAGGGCAGCTTTCCCGCGAACCGCTCGTCGTGGAGCACGATGTAGGCCCCGAGCTGGGCGATGGCCTCGGCCATCAGCACGCCGGGCAGCGTGGGACGGCCGGGGAAGTGGCCGGCTAAGAACGGCTCATCGCCGGTGAGCTGCCAGTAGCCCTCCGCCCGCTCCCCGGCCACCATGGACGTGACCTCGTCGAGGAACAGGAATGGGGGGCGGTGAGGAAGGACCTCGGCTGGAGGCCTCATGGGAAACGCTATTGCTCCGCTATCCCTCGGGCAGTGCCGCAGCCAGATTGACCGCGGTGTTCTTGGGGCTGATCTTGTACCAGGCGTGCTCTAGGCGACCGCTCTCATCTACCAGAAAGGCCGAGCGGACGATGCCCAAATAGGTGTTGCCGTACATCTTCTTCTCCCGCCAGACCCCGAAAGCCTCGGCAGCCTCATGGTCGGGGTCGGACAGCAGGGAATAGCCCAAGTCGCACTTCTCATCGAACCGCTTCTGGCGGTCGGGCTTGTCTCCGCTGATTCCCACCGCGGCGATACCCCGTTCTGCGGCGATGTCACGAACGCCGATTGCCTGATTGGTTCAACCGGGGGTGAGTGCCTTGGGAAAGAAGAAAATCGCCAGCTTCCGCCCGGCGAAGTCGCCCAGCGACACCTGGTTGCCGTTTTGATCCGCCAGCGTGAAATCCGGCGCCGGATCGCCGGGAGACAGCAGCCAATCAGCCATGCGGTGGACCCTAGCCGATCAGGTCCCCTTGACGGCCGCCTTCAGCCGGGCGCCGGCGCTGACCTTGCAGCCCTTGGCGGCGGCAATCTGGATGGTCTCGCCGGTACGGGGGTTGCGGCCCGTGCGAGCCCCTCGCGAGGTCTGCTCGAAGGACACGAAGCCGGTGATCGACACCTTGTCACCCAAGATGACCTGCTCAGTGACCACCGTCTCCAAACTGTTGATCACGGCCTCGACAGAGCTCTTGCTCTCGCCGGTGCGCTCGCTGATGGTGCTGACCAACTCTGACTTGTTCATGGAATCCTCCTGAATAGTGAATTACGAGAGTGTAATTCAGATGGGATTAGACACAAAGTCACCTGAGTCAAGCAGCCCGCACGGGAAATGCAAAGTTCAAGTAGGGAAAGCTCGAACTCAATCCAGCGCTCGGCGGAACCGCCCGATCAGATCTCCCACCGCGGCCGGGCCGCCGTCCAGCATCCGGCGCACCACCGCGGAGCCCACTACCGCGCCGTCGGCCACTCGGCAGACCTCCTCAGCCTGCTCGGGAGTGCCCACCCCCACCCCGACCAGAACGGGCATGTCGGTCATCTCCTTGAGCCTCCCGGCCATCACCGCCGCCGACGACGCCAGCTCGTCTCGCACGCCGGTCACCCCCAAGAGCCCCACGCCGTAGACGAATCCCCGAGTTCGAGCGCAGATGCGGCCCAGCCGCTCATCAGACGCGGTGGGGGCGGCCAGCAGCACGGTCTCCACTCCGGCGGCGTCGGCCGCCTCGGTCCACGGGCCCGCTTCTTCCAGGGGCAGATCGGGAAGGATGGCGGCGGCCACTCCCCGCTCGGCGAGAACGGAGGCGAACCGCTCCAGCCCGAACCGGAAGGCGATGTTGTAGTAGGTCATCACCGCCAGCGGGACGCCCACGTCGAGGCGTCCGAGGGCGTCGAGAACGGCCAACGGCGTGATCCCGTCGGCCAGCGCCCGGTCGTTGGCCTCCTGGATGACCGGGCCGTCTATCACCGGGTCGGAGAACGGGATGCCCACCTCGATGGCATCGGCCCCCGCGTCGGCGGCCGCGGCCAGCCCAGCCTGCCAGTCGCCCAGCCCCCCGGTCAGGTAGGGAACCAGTGCCTTGCCGCCTTGGGAGCGCCGGGCCCGCAAGGCGGCTTCCAAAGCTCCCGGTTCAGCGCTCACCCAAGACGCCCGTCATCGCCGTTGGAGCTGGCGTCCACCACCAGTCGGCCCATCATCTGGTCGACGTCCTTGTCGCCCCGCCCGCTCAAGTTCAACAGCACCGCCTGGCCGGCCAGCTCCTCGCGGACCCGCGATACCCAGGCCAGGGCATGGGCCGGCTCCAGCGCGGGGATGATCCCCTCGGTGCGCGACAGCAGCTCGAAGGCGGCCACCACCTCATCGTCGGTCACCGACTCATAGCGGGCTCGGCCGATGGCCGCCAGATGGGAGTGCTCGGGACCGATACCGGGATAGTCGAGGCCGGCGGAGATCGACTCGGCCTCCAGCACCTGGCCGTGCTCGTCTTGCATCAGAAACGACTTGGACCCGTGGACAACGCCGGGCACGCCCCGGCCGATAGCCGCGCCGCCGGCCGGCTCGACGCCCACCAGCGCGGCGTCGCCGTCCACGAATCCGCTGAAGATGCCGATGGCGTTGCTGCCGCCGCCCACGCAGGCGGTGACCACATCGGGATCGGTGCCCAGAAGCTGCCGGCACTGCTCGCGGGCCTCGTCGCCGATCACCCGGTGCAGCTCGCGCACCATCCACGGGTAGGGGTGGGGGCCCATCACCGAGCCCAGGCAGTAGTGGGAGCTCTCCACGGTGGCCACCCAGTCGCGCATGGCCTCGTTGATGGCGTCCTTCAGCGTGCGGCTGCCCGAGACCGCCGATCGCACCTCGGCGCCCAGCAGTTTCATCCGGAAGACGTTGAGGGCCTGGCGCTCCATGTCCACCTCGCCCATGTACACCACGCACTCCAGGCCCAACAGGGCTGCCGCCGTGGCGGTGGCCACGCCGTGCTGCCCGGCGCCGGTCTCAGCCACCAGCCGGGTCTTGCCCATGCGGACGGCCAGCAGGGCCTGTCCCAGCACATTGTTGATCTTGTGGGAGCCGGTGTGGTTGAGGTCTTCCCGCTTGAGCAGCAGGCGCAATCCCAGCTCCTCAGACAGGCGGTGGCACTCGGTGAGCGGCGACGGCCGTCCGGCATAGTCGGCCAGCAGCTTGTTCAGTTCGCCTCGGAAGCCGTCGTCGGTCCAGGCGGAGCGGAACGCCGCCTCCAGCTCCTCGCAGGCCGGCACCAGGGGCTCGGGAACGTAGCGCCCGCCGAACTCGCCGAACCGCCCGCCCACGGGCTCGGCCATGGTCACTGGAGCCCCTCCCCCCGCCAGTCGTAGGGGCCATCCTCGTCGGCCCCTGGTTCATCTCGTTCAGGGCGGGCCGGCTGGGCCTCCCGAGCGGCATTGATGAAGGCCCGCATTCTCGCCGGATCCTTTCGACCGGGAGAGAGCTCCACCCCGGTGGCCACGTCCACCCCCCAGGGGCGGACTTTGGCGATGGCCATGGCCACATTCTCGGGAGTCAGCCCCCCGGCCATGAGCAGGCGGATCCCGCCGGGCGCCCCTTCGGCCAGCGACCAGTCGAACACCCGGCCCGATCCAGGGGTGTCGGAGTCCACCATCACTATGTCGGCGCCATACCGGTCGGCGACCGACAAGGCAGGGCTGCCGCCAGGGAAGGCCTTGATCACCGTCGGCACACTCCCTCGAATCAAACGGGTGTCTTCCATGCTCTCCCGACCAGAAAGCTGAGCGGCTTTGAGGCCGCAGCGGTTGACGATCTCGATCACCCTGCTGGGGGCCTCGTCTTTGAACACGCCCACGGTGAGCACGTCGGCGGGAAGCCGCCGGGCGATCTCCTCTACTCGAGGCGGGGCGACCTGCCGGGGTGACGGGGCCATGATGAAGCCCACCGCGTCGGCGCCCAATGCAGTGGCCAACAGGGCGTCATCGGCGTTGGTGATGCCGCAGATCTTGATGAACACTGCTTCCAAAACTACCGGCTGATTCCTTCGGGATTGGGATTGTCAGCGGGGAACAGCGGCGGCATGGGCGGAGCAGCCGGCCACCCGCACCTCGGCGGGCATCTCCACAGCCCGTTTGATGTAGCCCAGGGCCACCGTGGCACCGGCGATAGCGTCCCAGGCTGCGCTGGTGACGGTGCCGATGTCGGCGCCGTCGGCGCCGGTGATCGGCTCGCCGGAGGCCAGGCCAACCCGGCCCTCCATGCTCAGCAGCCGCAGGTACCGGGGGGCCGTGCCTCCCCGGGAGTCCATGCGGGCCACCAGCTCCTGGCCGGTGAAGCACCCCTTGGTGAAGCTCACCGTGAAGGCGACCACCTCGGCCTCGGCGGGGATGGTGCGGTCGTCGATGTCCACCCCCATACGGGGGAATCCGCACCTGATGCGGTGAGCTTCCAGGGTTTCTGAGTCGACTGTGGGCACGTCCTTTGACACCGCAGGGGCCGGGCCGAGCACATCGACCCCGCCGGTGGGAACCGGGCCGATGACCTCTCCAGCAACGGCAGCCTCTGCCGCGCCCGGGCCGCGCAGGGCGATGCACTGCCAATTGAGGGGCTCCAGGGTCACATCGGTGCGGAGCATGAACCGCTGGAGCCGGGCGATGACCTGCTCCAGCGAGCCGTCGGTGTCGAGGACGAACCGGTCGTCCCGTTGGCGGGTGACCCGCACGAAGGCGTCGATGCGCCCTTGGGGCTGCAAGATGAGCGACCAGGCCGACTGGCCGGGGATCAGCGCGGCGACGTCCTGGCTGAGCTGGCCCTGCAAGAACTCCTCGGCGTCGGGACCGGTCACCGCCAGCACGCCACGGTCGGTCGAACCGGCCCCGACGGTGGTCGACAAGTCCACTGAGTCCATCATGATGCGCCGCTCATGATCGACGGCTCCGGTTCATTCGCCGGGCGGCGGGCACGGCCAGCAGCAGGGCCCGGGCCTTGTTGCGGCACTCCAGGTCTTCCTGGTCGGGGACGCTGTCGGCCACGATGCCGGCCCCGGCCTGCACGGAGGCCCGACCTCCCTGGATCACCATTGTGCGGATGGCAATGGCGGTGTCGATGTTCCCCGAGAAATCCAGGTAGCCGACCACGCCGGCATAGGGGCCTCGCTTCACCGGCTCCAATTCGTCGATGATCTCCATAGCCCGCACCTTGGGCGCACCCGACACGGTGCCCGCGGGCAGGGTGGCCCGCAGCACGTCCACCGAGGTGCGCCCCGGTGCCAGATCCCCCGACACCTGCGATGTCAGGTGCATGACGTGGCTGTAGCGCTCCAAGGTCATCATCTCGTCCACCGTCTCGGTGCCGAAGGACACCACCCGGCCCACGTCGTTGCGGGCCAGGTCCAGCAGCATGATGTGCTCGGCGATCTCCTTGGGGTGCTCGGACAGCTCGGCGGCCATCCGACGCTCCTCGGCCTCGGTGCGGCCCCGGCGACGGGTGCCGGCAATGGGGCGGGAGATGACCCTGCCGTCGAGAAGCTGCACCATCGGCTCGGGCGAGCACCCCACCAGCGACACCTCGGGCAGGCGCACGAAGTACATGTAGGGGCTGGGATTCACTTGGCGCAGCGAGCGATACACGTCGAAGGGCTCGGCCTCCAGGTCGAAGTCGTACCGCTGGGCCAGCACCACCTGGAAGATGTCGCCGGCGAGGATGTACTCCTTGGCCGCCTCCACTGCGTCGCAGAAGCTCTGCGAGCCCATGGAGGACACCACCTCGGGCAGCTCCTCGTCTTCTGTGGGGGGCTCCAGCAGCGGCTCGGCCACCGGTCGGGCCCCATCGGCGGCCAGCTGCTCGAGGGCGGCGGTGGCGCGGTCATAGGCGGCGTCTACCTCGGCCGACGACGCACCGGCGGGGATGATCACGTTGTGGATCAAAACGACCCGCTGGCGCCAGTGGTCGAACACGGCCAGCTCCCCGATCACCGACATCACCGCATCGGGCAGTTCCTGGTCGTCGACCGGGATGTCGGGCAGATGCTCCACCTCCCGGACCACGTCGTAGCCCAGATAGCCCACCAGACCGCCGTGCAGCGGGGGCAGCTCGTCGATGGCCGGGGATCGCCACTGCGACAAGATGTGCTCTATCGCGGCCAGAATTCCCTGGTCGAGCGGGGTTCCCTCGGGGAACTCCCCGGTGGTGGACACTTGGCCGCCGCGGGCCACCAGGGTGCCCAGCGGGCGACGCCCGATGAAGGAGAACCGGCTCCAGCGCTCGCCGTGCTCCACCGACTCCAGCAGGAAACCGGGCTCGTCGCCCACGGTGCGGACGAACGCCGCCACCGGGGTGGTGAGGTCGGCCACCAGCTCCCGCCACACCGGCACCACCGTCCACTCGGCCGCCAGCCGGTGGAACTCGCCGCGGTCGGGGCTGATTGCGGTCATGCGGGCCGAATCACTCGGAAGGCGGCAACGGCTCGTCGAACGAGCGGAAGAAACACGAGTACTTCCCGAGGTGGCAGGCACCGCGGCCTTCCTGTTCCACGATAAACAGCAGGGTGTCGCCGTCGCAGTCGTAGAACGCCTCCCGCACGTACTGGCGATCGCCGGAGGTCTCTCCCTTGCACCAGTACTCCTGGCGAGATCGGCTCCAAAACCAGGTGCGCCCGGTTTCCAGAGTGCGCTCCAGTGATTCCCGGTTCATCCACGCCATCATCAGCACCCGGCCCCCGTCATGGTCCTGCACGATGGCCGGAACCAGCCCGTCGCTGTTGTACGTCACCTGGTCCAGCGTTCCCGGGGCAGCTTCTATGGGCGTGATTGCTGGCATAGCCCCATCGTAGGAGCAGACTCCGGCCCGGTTAGAGCCATTTGCGAGCCGGGATCAGAGATGTTGGTTGATCAGAGGTATAGGCCGGTGCTTCCCTCGTCGAGGCGGGGGGCGGCCACCGCATGGATGTCCCGCTCCCGCAGAATGAGGTAGTCGGCGCCCCGCACTTCCACCTCGTAGCGGTCTTCGGGGTTGAACAGCACCTGGTCGCCCGACTCCACCGTGCGGACGTTGGGACCCACCGCGATGGCCTCGGCCCAGGCGAGGCGCTTGCCCACCTGGGCGGTGGCCGGGATGAGGATGCCGCCGGTGGAGCGCCGCTCTCCTTCGGGAATGTCGAGCTGCACCAAGATACGGTCGTTGAGCATCTTGATGGGGAGTTTGTCCTCGGGCGCGACCTTGCTTGCGGAGTTTGCTGCCTTGGCCATGGGGTGCCAACGCTACCGTGACGGGAATATGACCGACGACTTCGGAGCGACCGCCACCACATTGACCACCGCTGACGGCCTCAGCCTCGAGGCCCAGTGGGCGCTGCCCGCTGGACCCCGGAACCGGATAGTGATCGCCCACCCCCATCCCCAGTACGGGGGCAACATGCACTCGCTGGTGGTCTCCACCCTGTTCACCCACCTGGTGGGCTCGGGATGTGCGGTACTGAGGTTCAACTTCCGAGGGGTGGGGGGCTCCGAGGGCGAGCACGACTTCGGCGAGGGCGAACAGCTCGATGTGTGGGCCGCGGTGGAGGCCATGGCCGCGGCCGGCAGCGAGCAGTGCCCACTGGTGCTGGCCGGTTGGTCATTCGGCGCCGACATGGCCCTGACCTGCGATGCCCCGGAGCTGGCGGGCTGGTTCCTGGTGGCCCCGCCGCTGCGGGTGGTCAACGCCGACCGCTTCAAGGCCGCAGCCGATCCCCGGCCCAAGTGGCTGGCCGTGCCCGAGCGGGATCAGTTCAACCCTCCCGATCAGGCCCAGGCCACCACCGCCGACTGGGCCAACGCCGAGATCCATCCTGTCGGCGGTGCCGACCACTTTCTCGTCGGCCGCACCGACCGGCTCAACACCCTGATCGACGGGTTTCTGGCCGATCTCTAGGAGCGGCTCCGCACCCGGTCAGGCGTCGGCGGGGCGGATGGGGATGCCGGCGGCGGCCATGTGCGCTTTGGCCTCGGCCACGGTGTGCTCTCCGAAGTGGAAGATGGAGGCGGCCAACACGGCGTCGGCCTTGCCCTCGATCACGCCTTCTACCAGGTGGTCGAGGGTGCCCACTCCCCCGCTGGCGATCACCGGCACGTTGGTCACCTCCACCACCGCACGGGTCAGCTCGATGTCGAAGCCGTCGCGGGTGCCGTCGCGGTCCATGGAGGTGAGGAGGATCTCCCCCGCGCCGAGCTCGGTCACCTTGATGGCGTACTCGATGGCGTCGATCCCGGTGGGAGTGCGACCGCCGTGGGTGAATATCTCGAAGGGGAAAGAGCCGCCGTTGGTGCGGCGGGCATCAATGGACGCCACCGCGCACTGGCTGCCGAACTCGTCGGCGATCTCGGCCACCAGTTTGGGGCGGTTCACCGCCGCGGTATTCACCGACACCTTGTCGGCCCCGGCCCTTAGCAGGAGGCGGGCGTCGTCGACGGTGCGGATTCCCCCGCCGATGGTGAACGGGATGAACACTTCCTCGGCGGTGCGGTGTACAAGCTCCACGGTGGTCTCCCGCCGGTCCGACGAAGCGGTGATGTCGAGAAACACCACCTCGTCGGCCCCCTGCTGGTCGTAGCGGGCGGCCAGTTCCACCGGGTCGCCGGCGTCGGTGAGGTCCACGAAGTTGACCCCCTTGACCACCCGGCCAGCGTCCACATCCAGGCAGGGGATGATCCGGGCGTTGCTGGGCACGGTCGCCGACGCGCTCATGAGGTCAGCGTCTCCAAAGCCTGCTCCACGGTGAAGCGCCCTTCGTACAGCGCCCGGCCCACGATCACCCCAGCCAAGCGCCGGTGGCCGTCGCAAACCCCTTCCAGTGCCACCAGGTCGTTCAGCGTCGCCACTCCGCCGGAGGCGATGACCGCCAATTGGGTGGCGGCCAACACCGCGGCTAGGCCGTCGGTGTCGGGGCCGCTCATGGTTCCGTCACGGCTGATCTCGGTGACCACCACCGCATCGGCCCCCGAGGACTCGAAGCGGGCGGCCAGCTCCAGCAAGTCTCCCCCGCCGCCTCGCTCCCATCCGTGGGTGGCCACATCTCGCCCCCGGGCGTCCAATCCCACTGCCACTGGCTGACGGGCGGCGATCTGCTCCACCAGGCCGGGGTTCTCCACCGCGGCGGTGCCGACCACCACCCGGGCTACCCCGGCGTCGCCCAGCGCGGCGGCCGCGTCCAGGGTGCGAACCCCGCCGCCGGTCTGCACCGGCACGCCCACGGCTTCGGCGATGGCGGCAATCACCGACAGGTTGACCGCTTCCCCGGTGCGGGCCGCGTCCAGATCCACCACGTGCAGCCACGAGGCCCCCGCGTCGGCGAACTGCCGGGCCTGGTCAACAGGGTCGTCGCTGTAGGCGGTCTCGGCGTCGTACGACCCCTGGTAGAGCCGCACGCAGCGCCCGTCCCGCAGATCGATGGCCGGGTAGAGCTGCATCTCACGCTCCCACGGTCGCGACTCGGGCCTGGTTCACGAAGTTCTTCAAAAGCCGGAGGCCGGGGCGGGCCGATTTTTCGGGGTGGAACTGGGTCGCTGCCACGTTGCCGTCGGCCACCACCGCCGCCACCGGACCGCCGTATTCGCAGGTGGCGACCACGTTGTCGTCCATCGGCGCGGCATAGGAGTGGACGAAGTACACCCAGGCGTCGTCCAGTCCCTCCAGCAGGGGGCCGGGGGTTCGCACCTCCAAGCGGTTCCACTGCATCTGGGGTCGCTTCACGTTGCCAGGCAGCAGGCGTACCGTGCCGGGCAGAATGCCCAGCCCGGCCACGCCCGGCGCTTCCTCGGAGCCCTCGTAGAGAAGCTGCAAGCCGATGCAGATGCCCAGAAACGGCCGGCCATCGGCCGCCGCCGCCTGGGCCTGCTCGTCGAGTCCGGTGTCGCGCAGCGCGGCCATGCAGGGTCCGAACGCCCCCACGCCGGGCAGCACTACCCCGGCCGCGTCAGCGATCAGCCCGGTATCCGCGGTCAGCCGGGCGTCGGCTCCCATGCGCTCCAGGCTCTTCTGGGCCGAGCGGAGGTTGCCGATGCCGTAGTCCAATACCGCGATGAGCGGCCTGGTCACCGAACTCCTCTGCTCACAGAACCCCTTTGGTGGAAGGGATGCCAGTGCCCTCCACCCGCACGGCGTCGCGCAGCGCCCGAGCCACCGCCTTGAAGCTGGCCTCGATGATGTGGTGGGTGTTTTTCCCCCGCACCATGGTGATGTGCAGGGTCAGAGCGGCGGAAGTGGCGAACGCCCGCCAGAACTCCTCGCAGAGCTGGGGGTCGAACGGCGGATCGCCCAGGATCTTCTGGCCCGGAGGGCTCACGTCGTAGTGCAGGAACGGGCGGCCCGACAGGTCGACCACGGCCTCCACCAAAGCCTCGTCCAGCGGCACCGCGATCGACGCGAACCGGCGAACCCCGGCCTTGTCGCCCAGCGCCTCGGCAAAGCACGAGCCCAGCAGAATGCCCACGTCTTCCACGGTGTGGTGGGCGTCGATCTCCAAGTCGCCGGAGGCGTCCACCCGCAACTCGAAGCCGCCGTGGCGGCCGAGCTGGCTCAGCATGTGGTCGAAGAACGGCAATCCGGTGGTTGCGGTGCCCTGGCCACTGCCGTCGATGGCGATGGCGATGTCGATGCTTGTCTCGGCGGTGCTCCGAGAGGCAGAGGCGGTTCGAGATGAGATTGTCATGTCAGCACCTCACGGAGAGCAGACAGGAAGGCATCGTTTTCGGCCGGGGTTCCCACGGTAACCCGCAGACAGCCCGACAGCCGGGGCCAAGAAGAACAGTTTCTCACGAGCACCGACTGATCCACGAGACCCTGCCAAACGGCGTCGCCGTCTCCGGAATCAGGGCGGAGCAATATGAAGTTGGCCCCCGATTCCCAGTGACGAACCGGGAGTTGGTCGAGTCCGGCGGCGATCCGCTCCCGCTCGGTCACCAGCATGCCCACCCGCTCATTCATCTCGTCCTCGTAGTCGAGGGCCAGGCGTCCGGCGATCTGCTTCATGGTGTCGAGGTGATAGGGCAACGCCGATTTCTCCAGTTCGGCCACCACCCAGGATGGGGCCACCAGATAGCCAAGCCGGGCTGCGGCCATCGACCATGTCTTGGAATAGGTGCGGGCCACCGCCAGCGGGCGGCTCTCGTCCACCAGGTCCACCGCGGTGTGGGGATCGAACTGGCCGTAGGCCTCGTCCATCAACAACAGCCCGGGCAGCGCCGACACGTCGGCCAGCAGCCTCTCCACCAGCTCAGGGGGCTCGACCATACCGGTGGGATTGTTGGGCGAGCACAAAAAGGTCACGGCCGGTCGGTGCTCGGCCACCATGGCCGAGGCGTAGTCGGCGTCCAGCGAGAAATCCTCCTCCCGCTCGCCGGTGACCACCTCGGTGGCCGCCAGTCGGGAGATGTGGGAGTGAAGCGCATAGGTGGGCTCGAACGTGAGCGCGGCCCGGCCCGGCCCTCCGAACGCCAGCATCAGGCACTGGAGCACCTCATTGGAGCCGTTGGCGGCGAACACTTGCTCGGGAGCGACCCCCTCGTGCTTGGCCAAAGCGGCGCGGAGCTCGTGGGCCCCCCTGTCCGGATAGCGGTGCCAATCGATGTCGGTCTGGGCAGCCCGCAGTGCCTCGGCCCACCCTTCGGGAGGCGGCACCGGCGACTCATTGGTGTTGAGCCGCACGGCCACGTCGAGCTGCGGCGAGTGGTAGCCCGACATCATGGCCAGGTTCTCTCTCACCGCCAGGCGGTCGGGGCTACTCATCATCAGATCCTTCCTGAACCTTGTCGCCGATGCCGCGAAGGCGGACCGACTGGGCATGGGCATCCAGCCCCTCAGCCTCGGCAATTGCCGCCACATGGGGACCGACCGCGGCCAATCCTTCGGAGTCCACCGTTATCTCGTGCATGGGCTTGGTGAAGTCCCGCACGCTGAGCGCGCCAGCAAAGCGGGCGGTGCCGTTGGTGGGCAGCACATGGGAAGGTCCAGCCACATAGTCGCCAATGGACGCAGGGGCCAGCGGGCCGCGGAAGATAGCCCCGGCGTTGCGGACCCGGCTGATCACTGCCCCGGGTGCCTGGGTCATGACTTGCAGGTGCTCGGGAGCGATGAAGTCCACCACCTCGGCCGCGGCCTGAGGTCCGTCGACCAGAACGATGTGCCCGCTGCGGTCGAACGTTGCCGCGATGTCATCCCGGCGTGCGGCATCTGACAGCAATTCGGCCACGGCCTTCTCCACAGAATCGGCGGCGTCGGGATCCCAGGTGATCAGCCAAGCCAGGCCATCAGGGCCGTGCTCAGCCTGCACGATGAGGTCGATGGCGGCGTATTCCACCGGAACGGTGCCGTCGGCCACTACTACCACCTCCGACGGTCCGGCAAACGCGGCCGGCACGCCGACAACCCCGGCCACAAGCTGTTTGGCGATGGCCACGTACACGTTGCCCGGCCCCACGATCACGTCCACCGCGCCAATCGACTCAGTGCCATAAGCCATGGCGGCAACGGCCTGGGCGCCACCCACCGCGTACACCTCGTCCACTCCAGCGATGGCAGCGGCGGCCAGAGTGACGTCGGCCACCCGGCCATCCGAATCCGGGGGCATGCATAGCACCACCTCGTCCACTCCAGCGGCTCGGGCGGGCAGCGCGGTCATCAGCACAGTGGACGGGTAGACCGCTCGCCCGCCGGGCACATAGCAGCCCGCCCGGCCCACCGGCTGGTCCCAGCTGCGAATGGTGATGCCCTGGCGATTGTGGACCTGCTCCTGTGACACATGGCCTTGGTGGAACTCGGCGATCGAATCAGCAGCCGTCTCAAGGGCGGAGCGCAGATCAGAGTCGATTCGACCACGAGCAGCGGCCACCTCGGTCGAAGGCACCTGCCAAGCAGCAGGAATGACCCCGTCGAACTGCTCGGTATAGCGGGCCAGTGCGGCATCGCCTTCAGACCGCACCGCATCGATGATCTCGCGGACCGCGACCACCGAGCCCTCAGAAACGGGCTCAGGCCGGGGCAGGCGGCCAGAGATGTCGGCCACACCCCGCAGATCCACTCGGCTTAGCACGACCCCCAAAACTACAGGCCGATATGTCCGAACTACGAAGGGTTTGCCCGGTCCTCAAAGAAACCCACCGCCTGATTATGCGGTAGAACCTCTTTGTGGACGACAGGTCTTTGGCGGCGGATGGGGCGGAGCTCAGTTCGCTGAGCAGTGTGATGCGGGATCTCGGGGAGCGGGTGGCGGAGGTGGCCCGGCGCTATGAGGGCACCGACCGGGAGGACGTGGCCTTTGAGCTGTACGAGGTGGAGCGGGGTCTGCGGGGGGCGACCCGCCGTCTCGACCGCCTGACCCGAAGTCTGTAAATCTACCTGTACCCATCGAGCCCACCGGGAGAAGAAATGTTCAATCTGCGCTTTGATCTGCGGACCCCTCCGTTCACCGAGGTCACCCACGCCGACCAGTACCGCGCCATGCTGGAGATGGTGAAGTGGGCCGACACCCGGGGGTTCGCCGGGGCCATCACCAGCGAGCACCACGGCACCGAGGACGGCTTCATGTCGGCGCCGCTGGCCATCTCGGCCGCCATCCTGGGGGCAACCGACAACCTGATGTGTACGCTGTCGGCTCTTCTGGTGCCCTATCACGATCCGCTGCGACTGGCCGAGGACATCGCCACCATCGATCTGATGGCGCCGGGCCGGCTCATCACCATCGCCGGGCTGGGCTACCGGGAGTCGGAGTTCGAGATGTTCGGCAGAGACCGCACCCGGCGGGGCCGCGACACCGAGGAAGCCCTGAAGGTCATGCAGCAGGCCTGGACCGGGGAGCCGTTCGAGTACCAGGGCCGCACCGTGTGGGTGACCCCCAAGCCGGTGACCCAGCCCCACCCCATTGTGATGGTGGGTGGCTCGGTGCCGGCGTCGGCCAAGCGGGCCGCCCGGCTGCGGCTGCCCTACATGCCGCCCATCGGCGATCAAGAACTGGTGGACCTCTACTACGCCGAAGCCGCCGAGATCGGCTTCGAGGGGGCGTTCGCCATGGCCCCCGACGGCCCCGGCTTAGTGCTGGTGACCGAGGACCCCGATGCGCTGTGGGCCCAGATCGGCCCCAACATGCTGTACGACGCGGCGGCCTACGCCAGCTGGCAGTACCCCGACCAGCGCTCCGGCTGGCATGTGGAGGCCGAGGACATCGCCGGACTCAAAGCCTCCGGCCAATTCGAGGTGCTCACCCCCGACGAGTGCGTGGAGCTGGTGCGCACCAAGGGCGCGGCCACCCTCCACCCCCTGTGCGGCGGCATCGACCCCGCCATCGGCTGGGAGACGCTGGAGCTGGTGGTGAACAAGGTCATGCCCGCCCTCGCCGAGGGGGCATAATCCCGCAATCAGAACGGCGCTAACCGGCCAGGTTGTTGATCACGGCCCGGCCGACGTACTTGCCCGACTGGAGCTCCTCGAAGATGTCGTCGAGCTCCGACAGGGCGCCGGTGCGCCCGACGTGGGTTTTGACCTGCCCGGCGGCGGCCATGTCCACCAGCTCGCGCATGTCCTGCACGGTGCCCACCGCGGAGTAGATGAGGGTGGCATCCCTCATGAAGAACTCGAACGGGTTCAACTCGATATTGCCCTCGCTGGTGGGGGGCAGCCCCACGGCCACGAACAGCCCCTTGGGGCGCAGCAGCCGGAATCCGAGGGTGAAGCCGGCCATCGCCGCGGAGAACACGATGCTGGCATCCACCCCGCCGCGTCCGATCTCCCTTGGCACTGCCTCCAAGGCGTCGTCGGCGCTCACCACCACGTCGGCCCCGAGCGACTCGACGAACCCCAGCCGGTCGGCGCCGACGTCGACGCCCACCACCTTGTAGCCCAGCGCTTTGGCGATCTGCACCGCGTAGTGGCCCAGCCCGCCGGCCGCGCCGATGATGGCCACCCAGCGGCCGGGGGGCACCTGGTTGCGGAACAGCTTCTTCACCGCCCCATAGGCGGTGAGCCCGCCGCAGGCCAGGGCGGCCTCCTCGTCGCCCACTGAGTCGGGCAGCAACACCAGCGACTTGGCCCACACGCAGAACTGCTCGGCGAAGGTGCCCATGATCCCTTGGGTCTGCGCGCAGTGCCGGGGCTCGCCCTGCAAGCAGAACTCGCAGGCACCGCACCAGTAGCCGCCGCCGGTGCCCCCTAGCCCGAGGATCACCCGGTCGCCCACCTGGCTGTAGCGCTCCGCCCCCGGCCCCAGCGCCTCGACCACGCCAATGGCCTCATGGCCCAGCACCTCGATGCCGGAGACCCCCATCCAGTCGCCTCGGGCCAAGTGCAGGTCGGAGTGGCACACCCCCGATGAGCTGATGCGGATCAGTGCCTCCTCAAACCCCGGTTCAGGTGCCGGTACGTCCAAAATCTGAAGAGTTCCTTCTACCAATCGTGCCGCTTGCATGCTGACATCTCCTGTCCTTCAATTCTGGGTGCGAAACCAAACTCTAATGGTCGGACCTGGGCGGCTGCCCCTCAGTCCCCGGCCGAGGGGCAGAACGAGGCCAGCACGCACTCGTGGCAGCGAGGGCGGCGGGCGATGCACACCCGGCGGCCGTGAAGGATGAGCCGCAGGGAGAACTCGCCCCGCTCGGCGGCGGGCACCATGGGGTTCAGCTCCAACTCGATCTTCACAGGATCCTTGTGCTCAGTGATGCCCAGCAGGCCGGTGATGCGGGCCACATGGGTGTCCACCGGCAGGCCGGGCAAGCCGAGAGCCACGCTGCGAATCACGTTGGCGGTCTTGCGGCCCACGCCGGGAAGGCTCACCAGATCGGACATCTTGCCCGGCACCTGGCTGTCGAAGTGGTTCACCAGGTCTTGGGCCATGCCCACGATGTTGCGAGCCTTGGTGGCATAGAAACCGGTGGACCGAACTAGCTCTTCCACATGGGCCAAGGGCGCTTCGGCCAGGTCTTCAGGGGTGGGATAGGCGGCAAAGAGGTCGGGGGTCACCATGTTCACCCGCTTGTCGGTGCACTGGGCCGACAAGATGGTGGCCACCAGAAGCTGGAACGGGTTCTCGTGGTCCAACTCGCACACCGCCTCGGGGTATTCCTCGGCCAGCAGCTCGTGGGTGCGCCTGGCCCGGCCCTTGGGTGTGCGCGGCTTCGCCATCGACGGGATGGTAGCGACCCCGGCGTGGGAAGTTGGGGCCGCTACCGTGGTTCCCGTGACGCTCACGGTTGTCCGCCCCGACCAGGGAGAGTTTGCTTGGTCGATCACCGCAGGCCCCGACCAGCCCCGAAACGACGACACAGCCAGCCAGATCAAGGCAGTCCTCGGCCAAGCCGAGGCCGGGAAATCGGTGCAACTGTGGATTGAGCAGGCCAGCGATACCGACGATCAATTCGCCGCTGATCTCGGCTTTGCCCCCTATCGGGATCTCTGGCGAATGCAGCGCCCTCTGCCCACCGACCGCTCCTCCATCGCCACTCGGGCCTTCGCCCCCGGCACCGACGACCAGGATTTTCTGCGGGTGAACAATCGAGCCTTCCACTGGCACCCCGAACAAGGGGGTTTGACTCCCGACGACTTGGCCCAGCGCATGGCGGAGGAGTGGTTCGAGGCCGAGGGGTTCCGGCTCCACGAGCGCGATGGCCGTCTGGCCGGCTTCTGCTGGACCAAAGTCCACCCCCACGAAACCCCGCCAGGGGGCGAGATCTACGCCATCGCGGTAGACCCCGACTTCCACGGTCAAGGACTGGGCAAACCCATGACCCTGGCCGGACTCGATCACTTGGCCGACCAGGGCCTCACCGTGGGGTTCCTCTACGTGGAGTCGGACAACGACCCCGCGGTGGCCACATATCGCAGCCTGGGATTCAACCACCACTCCACCAACCGGGCCTACCGGCTCACCGCCCCATGAGCACTGATCCCTCGCTCCCCCAGGGTCAAGACAAAGTAGCGGCGGTGCGTTCGATGTTCGATGCCATCGCCCCCCGCTACGACTTGCTCAATCGCCTGCTGACCTTCGGCATGGACTGTCGATGGCGGCGGCGGTCGGTGCGAGAGCTGCGTCTGCCGCCGGGATCGCTGGTGTTCGACCTGGCTTGCGGAACCGGGGACCTGTGCCGAGACCTAGAAGCCGCCGAATTCAATCCGGTGGGCTTCGACCTGTCGGCCGGAATGCTCCAAGTCGCCCACAAATACCGGGCTTCGGCCAAGCTGCACGCCCCGCTGGTGCTGGGCGACGCCCTCTGCCTCCCGGTTCCGGCCCAGAGCGCCGACGGGATCACCTGCGGATTCGCCCTGCGCAACGTGGTGGACCTAGACGGGCTGTTCGCCGAGCTGGCCCGGGTAGTGCGCCCGGGCGGGCGGATCTCTCTGTTGGAGGTGTCCGAGCCGTCCAACCCGATCATGCGGGCCGGGCACTGGCTGTATTTCGGCAAGGTCATTCCCCTAATCGGCGGCCTGTTGTCGAATCGGTCCGCCTACGAGTACCTCCCCAAATCGGTGGCCTACCTGCCCCCCGTACCCGAGGTGCTCGAGCTGTTGGCCGGCCACGGGTTCGACGCCGTGAACCACACGGCGCTCTCCGGCGGCATCGCCCAGTTGATAACCGCAACTCGAAGGCCCTAGAACCGACACCCCATGTCCCTGCTGGCCCAGCACATACCCGCTGACGACCCCGACCAGATGGCGCTCACCGATCAGCAGACCACTTTGGGCTGGGCCGAGCTCGACTTGGTGATGAACCGGGCCGCCAACCTGCTGCACTCGCTCGAACTGGGCCCGGAGCGGCGGCTGGCGGTGTTCGCCGAGAACTCCACCGAAACGGTGATCGTCTACGTGGCCGCTGCTTTGGCCGGAGTTTCCGCCGTGCCGGTGAACTTCCACCTCACCCCCGACGAGCTGGCCTACATCGTGGAGGACTCCGCCTCAGCCCTGCTGCTGGTGGGCCCCGAGACCGCCCAGCGGGGCCTGCTGGCCACCGAGGCGACGTCGAATACCACCGGCAGGCCGCCCATTGCAGTGATGGGATGGCGCTGCTCCGACCACCCCAAGGTGTCCTCCTGGGAAAAGGGCCTAGCCCTAGCCTCCGCTGAGCCCCCGCCCACCGACACCCCGCCGGCCCCCCACCTGTTCTACACCTCGGGCACCACCGGTCGGCCCAAAGGGGTGGACGCGCCCCCCGCTCTGTTCCGGGGCGGGGAAACGGTGGCCGAGTATTTCGCCACCTGCGCCACCCCCAACGCGGCCATCGGCACCCATCTGGTTGTGGGACCGATGTACCACGCCGGGCCATTCTCGGCCACCCGCAACCTCATGGGGGGCGCCCCGGTGGTGGTGATGGGCCGCTTCGATGCCGAGGCCACCCTGGCGGCCATCGAGCGCTACCAGGTGAACGGGGTATTCATGGTGCCCACCCACTTCAGCCGACTGCTGGCACTGCCCGCCGAGGTTCGGGAGCGCTACTCCACCGACAGCCTGGTGTCGATAACCCATAGCGGCGCGCCGTGCCCGGTATCGGTGAAGCGGGCCATGATCAACTGGCTCGGTCCCATCATCTCCGAGGGATACGGCTCCACCGAGGTGGGCGGTTCGTGCCACATCAACTCCGAAGACTGGCTGGCCCACCCCGGCTCGGTGGGGCAGCCGGTGCCTCCGTTTGAAGTGCTCATCGTGGACGACCACGGCAACGAGCTGCCGCCAGGACAAGAGGGGCGGGTGTATTTCATCGACACCAGCGGACGGGGCATCAGCTACCGCAACGCCCCGGAGAAGACGGCGGCCGCCCACCTGCGACCGGGGGTGTTCACACTGGGCGAGATCGGCTATGTGGACGACGAGGGGTTCCTGTACCTGACCGACCGGTTCTCCGACATGGTGGTGTCGGGCGGGGTGAACATCTACCCCGCCGAAACCGAGCAGGTACTGGTGGAGCACCCCGCCGTGGCCGACACAGCCTGCATCGGCGTGCCCGACGAGGAAATGGGCGAACAGCTCAAAGCCCTGGTGGTGCCTGTTGACCCCGGGAAGCCACCCACCGAGGCGGAGTTAATCGCCTTCTGCCGCGACCGCATCGCCCACTACAAGTGCCCCCGCACAGTGGACTTCATCAGCGAGGAGCTTCTAGGCCGCTCCGCTATGGGCAAGGTCAACAAGCAGGCCCTGCGCGCCCCCTTCTGGAAGGCCTAGGCCGAGACAGCCAGAGCCACCGTCAACAACGTCCCGAACAGCAGATGCAGCCGGGCAGTGTGGTTGAGCAGGGGGGCTTTGGGTCCCGCGGACAGCGCAAGCCCTACGGCGGGAACAGCCAGTGGCAGCGAAGCCAGCGTCAGAGGCGACCACGGAACAGCCACCGACATGGTGAGGCCCACCGCCAGGGCCGCCGCCACCAGGGCAACGTAGAGCCAGGCGGCCCGCCGGTCTCCCAGGCGCACGGCCAGGGTCGCCTTGCCCGATTCCCGGTCCTGGGGGATGTCTCGAAGGTTGTTGGCCACCAACAGCGCCGAGGCCATGAGCCCGACCGGCACCGCGGCAACGACAGCCAGCGCGGTGAGTTCCTCGGTCTGCACGAAGGCCGTGCCCGCGGTGGCCACCAATCCGAAGAACACGAACACGAAAACCTCGCCGAAGCCGGCGTAGCCGTAGGGCCGTCGCCCGCCGGTGTAGTACCAACCCGCAGCGATGCAGGCCAGCCCCACCGCCACCAACCACAGAGCCACCGCCACTGCCAAGGCCAAACCGGCCCCCGCCGCCACCGCGAAGGCCCCGAACGCGGCCCGCTTCACCAGTGCGGGCGCCACCACGCCGCCGCCCACCAATCGGGCCGGGCCCACCCGGTTGGCGTCGGTGCCCCGAATCCCGTCAGAGTAGTCGTTGGCGTAGTTCACCCCCACTTGGAGGGCCACCGCCACCACCAGCGCCACCGCGGCCCGCCACCACACCACATCGGGCGCCACCGCCGCAGTGCCCACCGCCACCGGCACCACCGCGGCAGGAAGCGTCCGAGGCCGCGCCCCCTGGACCCAGAGCTTCATCGAAGCATCACTCCACAAGTCTTGCCCATCGCCGGAGTTCGTTAGTGTCGGAGGCATGAACCGACTGGGCGCTGAGACCAGCCCCTATCTGCGCCAGCACGCCGACAACCCGGTGGACTGGTACCCGTGGGGCACCGAGGCGTTTGCCGCGGCTCGGGACGACGACAAGCCCATCTTGTTGTCGGTGGGCTACTCGGCCTGCCACTGGTGCCACGTCATGGCCCACGAGTCGTTCGAGGACCCCGAGACGGCCAAGGTCATGAACGAGCTGTTCGTGAACGTCAAGGTGGACCGGGAAGAGCGCCCCGATGTGGACACCATCTACATGGAGGCCGTCCAGGCCCTCACCGGGCGGGGGGGATGGCCCATGACCGTGTTCATGACCCCCGACGGCCGCCCGTTCCACGGCGGCACCTATTATCCCAAGGTCAGCCGGGGCCAGATGCCGTCGTTCACCGACATCATGCACCGCATCCAAGACGTGTGGGTCAACCGCCGCGACGACGTACACAACCAGGCCGACCAGCTCACCCAGTCGCTGAACCGCACCGCGCTGATCCAGCCCGACCCCGGCCGAGCTCCCGACGGCGACGGCTCCGAGGCTCTGAGCCAGGCGACCGCCGCCCTGCGCCAGCAGTACGACGCCGCCTGGGGCGGCTTCGGCGGGGCCCCCAAGTTCCCCCAGACCATGAGCCAAGAGGTGCTGCTGCGCTCGTACCTCCACAGCGGCGACCAGGACGTTCTCAACATGGTGATCAACTCGTTGGACGCCATGGCCTCGGGGGGCATCTACGACCACCTCGGCGGCGGCTTCAGCCGCTACTCGGTGGACGCCCAGTGGATCGTGCCCCACTTCGAGAAGATGCTGTACGACAACGCCCTGTTCGCCCGCTTGTACCTGCACGCCTGGCAAGTGACCGGCCGGCCCCGCTTCCGGCAGGTGCTCAACGAGACCATCGGCTTCGTGCTGCGAGACCTGCGCCACGACAGCGGCGGCTTCTACTCGGCGCTCGACGCCGACTCCGAGGGCGAGGAGGGCAGGTTCTACGTGTGGACCCCCGATCAGATCACCTCGGTGCTGGGCGACGACGCCGCGGAGTTCATGGCATGGTTCGGGGTGACCGAGGGCGGCAACTTCGAGGGCCACAACATCCTGTGGCGACCGGTGCGGGGCGACCTGCTGCGCCCGGCCAATGTGGAGCTGAGCCGGGAGCGGCTCCTGTCGGCCCGCGACATGCGCATCCCGCCGGGGTTGGACGACAAGGTGCTGCTGGAGTGGAACGGCCTCATGCTGGCGGCCCTGGCCGAGGCCGCGGCGGCCACCGGCAACCAGCAGTGGATGGAGGCGGCCGTCAAGAACGGGGGGTTCCTGCTCGACCGGCTGCGCCGGCCCGACGGCCGCTGGCTGCGCTCTTGGCAGGCCGGCGACGGCGACCGCCCCGCCCAGGCCCGCCACCTGGCCTATGCCGCCGACTACGCCGCGGTGGCCGACGCCTTCACCCGCCTGGGCGAGGCCTCCGGCCAGGCCCGCTGGATCGACGAGGCCACCCAGGCGGCCGACGGGCTGCTGGAGCTGTTCTGGGATCACGAGCGGGGCGGGGTGTTCACCACCGGGTCGGATGCCGAGGAGCTCATCTGCCGGCCCAAGGAGATCACCGACAACGCCGTCCCCTCGGCCAACAGCGCCGCGGCGGTGGCGCTGTTGCGGCTGGGCGCCCTCACCGGGCAGAACCACTACCTCGACCGGGCCGAGGACATCTTGGCGCTGTTGGGCGAGGTGGCCGCCAACCACCCCAGCGGCTTCGGCCATCTGCTCGAAGCGGTGGACATGCACGCCACCGGGCTCACCGAAGTGGTGATCGGCGGCGACCGCCCCGATCTGGTGGACGCCGTGCGGGAGGACTACCGGCCCAACACCGTGCTGGCCTGGGGAGAGCCCTACGATTCCCCCCTCTGGGAGGGCCGCACCGAGGGTCTGGCCTACATCTGTCATAACTACACTTGCGAGGCCCCTGCTGCCACCAAAGAAGAGCTTCTGTCTCGTCTGTAGTGAAAATGGGCTGGTTAGGGCTTGGGGTTCACCAGATGCCTCCCAGCCTGGGATAAACTTCGGGGCCGCGTATTGATTGGCGCGCCGAATGTGAAATTGGAGGGCAGCATGTCCAACGGCACGAGCAAACCCAGGCGGGCAATGCAGTTGGGCGGAGCACTTGTTGCGGTTGTCGCGCTCATGGCCAGCATCACCGCGTTCGCGTCAGCTCAAACCGGCAACCTGGAGCAGAGCACACCCCGTGCCATCACCGAAGAGTTCTGCTTGAGCCTCAGCCTCGGCGGCCCGGTTACCTACCCGTTCGACTCCACTGGCGACGGCGTGGCCAACATCTGCTCGCTCAACACAACCCGCCGCGCCACCGCGGCCCGTCAGAACGCGCTGGAACAGCTCGGCAGCGAATTCCCCCTGTATTTCGGCCAGTTGTGGGCTGATGAGTGCCTCCGGGTCAATGAGTCATACGGGGAGCCCGATCATGAGCCGAGAGACGAATGCGCACAGCCGCGGGCGGCTCGGGCCAGCGACCGAGCAATCCCGCCGGTGCCCCGTCCCAGTTTCGTGGTGGAGACGACCAATCCCTTCTTCTTCTCCGGTCCGGTCATCACCGGCCCCTCGTTCTGTTTGAACCTGAGTTTCGGGGGCCCGGTCACCTACCCGTTCGACACCAACAACGATGGTGTGGCCGATATCTGCTCGCTGCCCACCACCCGCCGAGCCACGGTGGCCCGGCAGAAGGCCTTTGAGCGCCTGGCTGTGGAGCAAGACGGCCTCTACGAGGTGTTCTTCTCCATCGAGTGCCGCAGAGTGCCCGCGAGCTTCGGCAACCCCGATGCGGAAAAAGAAGACGAATGTGCCCCGCACCGCGACGGCACAGGCATCCCCGGCGGAACCGGTGGAACGGGCGGTACTGGTGGCACCGGCGGCACTGGGGGTACCGGCGGCACAGGCGGAACTGGTGGCAGACCCTTCGTTGCGCCGACGGTGCCGACGGCCTCGAGTCCGGCCACCTACCATGCGGGCGCCCCGCAGAATGTTCTCCTGGAGACCGGGAACAAGCAGATCACCGTGAAGTGGAGCCGGCCGCTGGCCGACCGAACCAACGTGTTCCGGTACCACGTGGAGTGGAGCACCAGCGCTTCGAGCTTCCCCTCCACCCAGAGGATCATCGTGACGGCAGGCTCGCCCACTGCGCCGTGCGCCACCTCGGCTGACACGGACGCCGACTTCGAGTGCGTGATTACCGGCCTGACCAACTTCGACACCTACTACGTCCGTGTTCAGGCGGTGCGGGGTACCAACAACCGCTACTCCCCCTCCGGCAACTCCAGAACGACCCCGTCGATCACCCCCGGTCTCGCCGGGCCGCCCATCTGGGCATCAGACGACCCCCGGGTCGCCGACGATGTCGCCGCGCTGGCGAGCACGGAGTTCGGCACGATCAGAGCCACATGGAACGCGCCGCTCGGCAGCTCGTTGACCCCCGCCTACTACCACCTGCAATGGAGCACCAGCGCCAGCAGTTGGTCGAACAGCCAGCAACTGCGGGTTGACGCTTCCAGTCTGCCCGAAGGCTGTGCCGCAAGCACGGCAACCGGCGATGACTTCTACTGCGACATCACCGGCCTGGCCAACAACCGCACCTACTACATGAGGATCCAAGGAGTGCCGCCCGGATCAGGACCCGGCACCTGGTCGCTCACTGAGTCCCTGCGCGTGGCCAGCGATCTTCAGAACCCGGGAGTGCCCACCAATGTGAAGTTGGTCGCCGCGGGAGCAACCGGCAAGGAAATCACCGTGAACTGGGACGCGCCGGCCGTCGTTCCCGGCAGAGATCCGGTCCCCACCCACTACCTCGTGCAATGGCGCTCGTGCGGCTCAACCGGCAGAAACTGCGAGGGCTGGTCGGCCATCAGCCGCCAGCAGCGGGTGCCGACTACCGGTGCCGGCAGCCCCCCGGCGACAACGGCAACCATTACCGGCCTCAAATACGAGGTCTACGAAGTGCAGGTCCAAGCGGTGAACAGCACCGTGGGAAGCGGATGGTCGCGCTTGGCTCGAATCACGCTCGGCCGGTCGCAACCACCGACCAACATCAACTGGGACACGGACCCGGGGGTCACCCAAATCGATCTGACCTGGACCGCTCCCACCATCGTGCCGGGAGTGAGGCACTACTTCATCCAGGTGAGCACCACCAGCAGCTTCCCCTCTCCCGACAGCACCACCAGCACGACGGCCACTCACAGCATTACCGACTACTTCGGCAGCCCGCTGGTCATCGACGACACGTACTACGTGCGAATCCGGACGGTGAACACCAACGACGATCCCAGCTCTTGGTCGCCGACCGTCTCGATGATCCCCGGTGCTATCGACGCCCCCGGTGACCTCGCCGCTGCAGAGGTCACCGGACACCCGAGGAACCTCGCCCTCACGTGGAGCGTGACTGATGCTTCAAAGGCCAACAGGCCGGTTCAGAGCGGCTTCAGAGTGCGGTGGCGCCCCACTGAGACCACCAATGCAAGCTGGAGTTCTCGCACCCTGACGCTGACCCAAGCGGGCGGCGGCGACGACTCCTGCACCGACTACTGCTACACGCTGACCGGACTGACCGGCGGCACCGAGTACGAAGTGCAGGTCTCGGCCAGGAACGCCTACGGCTACGGCCCATGGTCGGCAACCACCGCCACCAGCACGGCAACACCGGGTGATGGCTTCAAACCCACCGGCGTGAGCGCAGCCGAGAGCACCGCCAACCCGAGGGCGCTGACCGTGGAGTGGACCCGGGACACCTGGGGCGTCGACGCAGATAGCGTTGCCCTGCCGGTGACCGGCTTCGTTGTTCAATCCAGGGTCAGCGGCGCCACCAATTGGGGCTCGTCCCGCACCCTGTCGCTCTCCTCGTCTGGGCTCGACACCACCAGTCCTCCGAGCTACACCTACCTGCTCACCGGACTGACCGCCGGGACCGCCTACGAGGTCCGGGTGCGAGCCAGCAACAGGAATGGCCAGGGCGCATGGTCTGACGCGTCTACGGCGGCAACCCCTGGTACGAGCTTCACTCCCACCGGCGTCGCTGCCGCAAACACCGACGAGGATCCGCGAGTCCTAGACATCACCTGGACAAATTCGGGAATCACCCCGACCGGGTTCACGATCCAGTGGCGGGCGACCGAGACAACCAGATGGAGTTCACGGGGCGTGAGTCTGGCGCAAGCCACGGTCGATAGTTGCGCCTATTGCTACAGACTGACCGGGCTGACCGCTGGCACCTCCTACGAAGTGCGAGTGCAGGCCAGGAACGCCGGCGGCACCGGGCCATGGTCGGAAGCCTCTACCGCGGCTACCCCCGGTGCATCGTTGACACCAACGGGACTTGACCCGACGACCATCACCGGCTCCAGCACCGCAACGGCGAGCTGGAGCGGCGTTTCGCCTGGAACTGGCTTGACGCTGACCAGCTACACGGTGCAGTGGCGCTCGTGCGGCCCCGAAGGCATCACCTGTGAAAGCTGGTCATCGAGCCGCCAGCACACCACGGCAAGGAACACTGTGGACAACCCCACCCCGACCTCGTACGAGATAACGAGGCTGCTCGACTACTACACCTATAAGTGGCGGGTGCGGGCGAACTTCAACAAGGGCAGCAGCCCCTGGGCTGACAGCAACCCGTAAAACTGTGGGGATCCCCGCTACCCGCGGGGATCCTCAATGGTTACTGCGCTGACCTCGGTGAGCCGGGTGCTCACCATGTCGAGGGCGATCTGCTCGAGGAACTCTTTGGGCATGACGCACTCGCGGCACTCGGCCCCCTCCAAGATGAGCCGCAAGGCCACGGTGCCCTCGAGGGCTGATACGAATTCCACGTCGCCGCCGTCGAGGGCCACCAGGGCCCGCAACTCACCGACAGCCTCGTCCAACAGGGCTTGGTCCATGGCGACGGATTCTAACCGGCGTCTTGTCCGAGGTTCGGGGGCCGAGTCCGCGACAAGAACGCGCCAGCATCGGCCAGGATGAGCTGGCCGGTGGTGCAGCGGGCCAGGTCGGAGGCCAAATACACCGAGAGGCGGCCCAATTCCTCGGGCAGGGTTTCCCGGCGCAGCGGCGTGGCGGCCACGATGGCCTCGTAGTGGTCGGGAGGGAACGCTTCCCTCACCAATTCGGTGGGGGTGGTGCCGGGGGCGATGGCGTTGACCCGGATGTTGTGGGGGCCGAGCTCCACCGCCATCGACCACGTCAGGTGGTTGATGGCCGCCTTGGCCGCGGCATAGCTCGACATCATGGGCGACGGCCGGGTGGTCTCCCCCGAGCTGACGTTGATGATCACCCCGCCGCCCTGTTCCATCATCACCAGCGCCTCAGCCCGCCCGCACAACGCGGTCAGCACCAGATTCTGATCGACAAGATCCCGCCAGAACTCTCCGTCCATGTCCACAAACCGAGTTGGGGACCGCCCCGCCATCATGCCGACGTTGTTGACGGCAATGTCCAAGCTCCCGCCCCAAGCGACCACATCAGCCACTAGTTGATCCACCGCCGCGTCATCGCGCAGATCAGCCGCGAACGCCAGGGCCGTGCCCCCTTCATCGGCAATGAGGGCCACGGTCTCGTCGGCCTGTTCGGCCCGGACATCGTTCACCGCCACCGAGGCACCAGCACGGGCCATCCACCGGGCGATCTCCCGGCCGATGCCCGCTCCCGACCCGGTGACCAGCGCCACCTTGCCAGAGTGGTCGATCTCGACGCTCATCCTCGCGTGGCGCTAGCTGTGCCGGAGCCCGACTCGCACCGCGTCGTGATCGGCGGTGCGCTGGAGCAGGGCCATGGCCTCGTCGATCTGGTCGAGTCCGAACACCTCGCCCAGCAGCGGCCCGGTGGGGAACTCCCCGCTGTTCAAGATGGCCACTGCTTCTTTCATCGAGTTCGGAGTGGAACCGCTGCCCCCCAGGACCGTTAGACCCTTGAGCACGATCAGGTCGGTGATCATCTCCACTGGCGCCAAGTTCTTCAATCCGGCCAGTTGCACCTTGCCCCCTTGGCGAACCAGGCTCAGACATAGGGGCACAGTGGCGGTGGTATCAGCCAGGTCTACGGCCATGTCGGCCATGGCCCCACCGGTGATCTCAGCCACAAATGCCACCAAGTCAGTAGCGGTGACGTCGACGGTCACATCGGCGCCCACCTCACGGGCCACCTCCAGGCGCAGGGCGTCGGCATCGGTGCCGGTGACGATCACCGTCTCCGCGCCCCGGCGCTTGGCCTCCGCGGCGTACACCAGCCCCATGTGGCCCGGCCCCTGCACCACCACGGTTTCACCCTCGCCCACGGGCATCCGACTGAGCCAGTTGCACACGTTGGCCAGCGGCTCGAACAGGGTCAACTCGGCGGCATCAACATCGTCGGTCAGCTTCACCAGATGGGTGTTGGGCAACACGCCCATGTATTCCCCGTAGCCGCCCCACAGCCCGTGGCCGTCTTCTAGGCCCATCGTGTATCCGTACACCTCGCCCAGGCCAAACGGGTTGTTCTCCGAAACCGGGGCCCGCACAACCAGATCGACCGCCACCCGGTCGCCCACCGCCACGCCCAGGTTGGCGTCGTCGGCCAGGGCATGAACCCGGCCGACGATCTCATGGCCGGGCACCAGCGGCGCCTTCTCTCCGGGGACGTGCTTGTGGCCGTGGAGCTGGGCCACGTCGCTGCCGCACATGCCCACGGCCTCCACCTTGAGCACGCCGCCACCGGGCGGCGGCTCGGGCACCGGGAAGTCGTCCCGCATCTGGAAGGTGCCGTCGCCGTTGAAGACCACGCCCCGACAAGTGCTGCTCATGGTCGCCGCCTCTCTCTCGGGGGCTTCGGGTTGCTAGATCCCGCTCTTCTCCAAAATGTGGACGCCGCAGCTCGAGCCGAGGCCGATCACGTGGGCCAACCCCACGTTGGCCCCCTCGATCTGGCGGTCGCCGGCCTCGCCCCGCAAATGGGTGGCCACCTCGTAGACGTTGGCCACGCCGGTGGCCCCGATGGGATGGCCCTTGGAGATGAGGCCGCCCGACACGTTCACCGGGGTGTCGCCGTCGCGCCACGGGGCGCCCCGGTCGATGAAGTCGCCCGCGCCCCCCGGCTCGCACAGCCCTAAGTTGTCGTAGTGGATGAGCTCGGCGGTGGCGAAGCAGTCGTGCAGCTCCACCAGGCTGAGGTCTTCGGGGCCCACCCCGGCCTGCTCGTAGGCGGCTTGGGCGGCGTTGCGGGTGAGGGTGTTCACATCGGGCTGCATGGCGCCGGATTCCACGTAGGGATCGGTGGTGAGCACCGAGGCGGAGATCTTCACCGCCCGGGACTGCTGCTCGCGGCTGAGCGTGGCGAAGCGCTCCTCGCCCACCAGCACGCAGGCCGCGGCCCCGTCGCCGGTGGGGCAGCACATCAGCAAGGTGTTGGGGTACGACTGCATCGGCGAGCCCATGACCTCTTCGAGGCTGAACTCCTTCTGGTACTGAGCCAGGGGGTTGAGCGTGGAGTGGGCGTGGTTCTTCTGGGCCACCTTGGCGAACTGCTCGAAGCCCACCCCGTCGTTGTCGTTGGCGTACTCCATGCCGGCCTGGGCGAACACGCCGGGCATGGTGTCGGTGCCCAAGATGCCGTCGATGGGCATGACCGCGCCGTAGCGGCCCGACGGCTCGTACACGTTCTTCTCTTTGCGGGCGCCGCCGGCCAACAGGCCCATCTTGCCCATCTGCTCCACGCCGATGGCCAGGCCCATGTCGGCCTCGCCCGCCCGGATGGCCATGATCACCGTGCGCAGGGCGGTGGCCCCGGTGGCACAGGCGTTGGACACGTTGTACACCGGGATGCCGGTCTGGCCGATCTGCTTCTGCACCTGCTGGCCCATGCCGGCGTTCGCCTGGAACAGGGTCCCGCAGGCCAAGAGATCCATATCGGAGATGGCCACGCCGCCGTCGTCGAGCGCGCCCAAGGCGGCGGTGGAGGCCAGATCCACCGCATCCTGGTCGGGGTAGCGGCCGAACGCCGTCATGTGCGTTCCCAGAACCCAGATATCTTGCGCCATTTTCGGCCTCCTGTTGATTGGGTTTGATCAGCTTGTCATGCCGGGGCGTAGCCGAAGGCGACCGCCTCTTGGCCGTCGTCGTCGGTGCCCACCACATAGGTGTCGAGCTTTACCTTCATGCCGAGCGAGATCTTGGTGGGATCGGGCTCGATGTTGATGAGATTGGAGCGGACCGAGGTGCCGTCGTCGGTAAGCACGATGGCCGAGACGTAGGGCGTGGGGATGGTGGGGGCAGCCCGGTAGACGATGCTGAAGGTGCGCAGCGTGCCGGTGTCGCTCACCCGCACCGGTTTGAACTCCCGGTGGCCGCAATGGGAGCAGGCGTTGCGCCGGCCGAAGAAGCGGGCACCGCAATTGGTGCACTCGTTGGCTTGCAGATGGGGCTCATCGCCCAAGACGAGATAGTCCACCAGTGGGATTTGCACGACGGGCAGATTACCTCAGCGGCTGTTGCCGCGGCCCAACTGCGCTGGCCGGGCGAGGCGATAAACGGCTACTGGGGAATGTCGAAGCCGTCAGGAAACCCGCCCTCCATGTAGCCCCCGATTTCCACCTTCTTGACGATGCGGAAGCCGTCGGGGGTCCGGGAGACAGTGTCGTGGTACCAGCCGCCCACGAAGAACAAGTGCAACTGCGATCCGCTGGGATCGAACTTCTTGTCGTCGTCGACGGGCATTCCCATGGGGTTGTGGAAGAGCGTCGTACATTGGGCGGTGTCGCCGTCCCAGGAGCGGATGTAGGTCTTGCCCACCATGTGCTGGGTCATGGGAAAGATGGACAGGGCGGCCTGGAGCCACCGCTTGACCGTGGGGTAGTCGGCGTTGGCGTCGTCCACGCCGGGGGCCGACGAGGAGTAGTCCAGATGGGCGTCGGGGGTGAAGACCGTGTCGAGGAGGTCCCAGTCCTTCTCATCGATGGCAATCGTGTAGCGGACGATGACGTCTTCAATGGCCAGGCGGTCGACGGGATCAGGCATGTTCATAGCGGGTCACCGTAGTAGACAACCTCGTCCAGAGGCCTACGGGGGCGGGCGGCGGAGGAACTGGGGCGACCGGCTGCGGGGTAGCCCAGGGCCACGATGCCGACAACTCGCCGGTCGCTGGGAATGCCGAGGCCCTTGACCACGGCGGCTTCGTGCTCGAAGGCGCCGAAAAAACACGATCCCAAACCGGCCGCGCTGGCCCCCAACAGCAGACTGTGTACCGCCATGCCGGCATCGACCCACCAGTAGGGAACAGGCCAGGAGTCGGGGCCATCGCCGAGGCCGGTGTGGGCCTTGTCGGGCTCGGCGTAGCGCTGGACGTAGCGCTCGGGATCGGTAAGCACCACCAAAAGGACGGGAGCAACCAGCAGACCGGGCCAAGGGAACTCGGCTCGGCGTTCAGGGGTGAGGGTCAGCCGCCAGTAATCCTCGGGGTGGGTGACGACGCAGAACTCAACAGCCTGGGCGTTGCCCGCCGACGGGGCCCGGCGAGCCTGGTCGAGCAATTCGGGTACCAGCCCGTCGGGAAGCGGATCGGGGAGAAAGTTGCGGCACATCGGCCGCCGAATGGGCGGTGTGTCGCTCAGGCGTACTTGAGCAGGTCTTCGGCCATGATCCAGCCGAAGGCGATCATGGTGTCGCCGCCGGCGCGGTCCACCTTGTCGAACAGGGCCTCCACATCGGGGTCGATGCTCTCGGGCTTGGTGGTCTCGTAGTCCAGCAGGCAGGCCTGACCGTCGTCTCCCACCACCCGGAAGTCCCGGTCGAGATATCGGGAGGCGCTGATGCTGAACCGCTTCGCCAATCGGCGGCCCCACGCCCGCTCCTCCCCGGAGGCCTTGTGTCCGGGACGGGGAACGATTTCGACCAGGGGCTTGAAGGCATCGAACCCGCCGGCGTTGTCGAACTGGGTGCCCATGAGCACGTCCTCATCGGGGAAGGCCATGAGCGCCCGATGGAGCTGCGCCTCGGTGAGCTGGCGGAGAACGGTGCTGCGCTTTGAGGTGCGAGCCACCGAGGCCAGGCCCACCAGCACGCTCGGCGTGCCGCCGATGCGCTCCAGGGTGGAGAAGGAGAACCCCCGGAGCTTCCCGTTTTCCCGAGCGGTGGAGATGAGCACCCACTCCTCGGTCTGCTTGGAGAGCAGCCCCACCGAAAACGGGTTGGGGCCGTCAGCACACATGTCGGCCATTTCGGCCAGTTCAGCGTCGGTGACCGCTGTGCAGTCCTTGGTTTCGACGTCGATTGCCATGCGCCGCTCGCCCTCCTTGCTCACTGATCCCCCACAGATATCCGCCCGTGGGCACCCCTATAGTCCATCAATCGCCCCGGTAGGCGCGCAAACCCGCAGGAACACAAGGGTTTTTGGGGATTGAATTCCCCCGGCAAAACGCCAGCTAGTCGGGCTACACCGCTACCGCGTGCTCTCCCAGCATTTCTCGCAACTCGCCGATTAGCCCACTCCCCGCGTCCACTCCATAGGCCGAGGAGAGCTTGATCCCCTTGCCTTCTCCGAGCATCAAGATCACCTCGGACTTGCCTGGATGGCAGGCAAAAATCGACTTCAGAGAGTCGATTCGCTCAGGAGACAGGCCGTTGGATCCAAGATTCAGTTTCAGAGCAGCTTGCCCGTTTGCTGAGGCCGGATCGATCGGCTCCACTGCAAAGCAGATCAGGCCGGGCTCGTCGTCGCGCCGGTCCAGGCGCCCTTCGAGCACCACCACCAGATCGTCGACCAGCTTGTGGCCGTGCTCTTCCATGGCTCGGGGGAACAGGGTCACCTCCATGCTCCCGTACATGTCCTCGAGATCACACGACGCCATCTGGTCGCCTTTGCGGGTCCATCGCTTGCGCATATTGCTGACCACCCCGCCCACTTTGACCGATGTTCCTTCCTCCACTTCGGCCAACTGGTCGATCCGATGGGTGGTCTTTCGGGCCAGCACCCCCTCCATGCCCATGATGGGATGGTCGGACACATAGAGCCCGAGCATCTCCTTCTCGGCGGCCAGCCTGCGGACTTTGTCGAACTCGACGTCGGGGACATCGATGCGCTCCTCGAAGCTCTCCTCGCTGTCCCCGCCGAACAAGCTCATGATGCCCTGGCTGCGCTCCCGCTGCTGTTGGATACTGCGGCGGACGATGTCTTCCGACACGTTGAGCAGCCCTTGTCGGGGATGGCCGAACGAGTCGAAGCAGCCTGCCTTGATGAGGGCTTCCACGACGCCCTTGTTGAGCACTATCGGATCGACCCGCGAGCAGAAGTCGTGGAAGTCGCCGAACGGTCCGTTCTCCCTCCTCTCGTCGAGGACCATCTGGGCGGTGCCCGTGCCCATGTGGCGGATGGCCGACAGCCCGAAGGAGATGGCCTTCTCCCCGTCTGGGGCACCGATGGCGGCGAAGTCCGACTCGGAGAGGTTCACGTCGGGCAGCGCCACCGTGATCCCCATCTGGCGGCACTCGGCCAAGTACACGGCGGCCTTCTCCAGCTTGTTCTTGACGCTGGTCAACAGGGCGGCCATGTACTCCACCGAGTAGTTGGCCTTGAGGTAGGCGCACTGATAGGCGATGAGCCCGTAGCCATAGGAGTGGCTCTTGTTGAAGGCATAGTCGGCAAACTGCTCGATGATGTCGAAGAGCTGGGTGCCCAAGTCCGAGCCGTACCCGCTCTTCTCGCAACCGGCCACGAAGGAGTCGCGCTCTTTGGCCATGAGCACCCGGTCCTTCTTGCCGCAGGCCTTGCGGAGGTTGTCGGCATCGGCCAGGGAATAGCCGGCGAATCGCTGGGCCACCCGCATCACACTCTCCTGGTAGATCATCAGCCCGTAGGTATCGCCCAGGATGTCGGCGGCGTCCTCGTGGAACACCTGTACCGGTTTGCGGTCGTTCTTGCGGTCGGCGTAGTCGTTGTGCATGTTGGCCGCCATCGGGCCGGGCCGGTAGAGAGCCACCAGGGCGGCCACGTCGTCGAAGCAGGTGGGCTTCAGCGATCGGATCAACGAGCGCATCGGACCGCTCTCCAGCTGGAACACCCCGATGGTGTCTCCGCGGGCCAGCAGCTCATAGGTGGCCGCATCGTCCAGCGGCACGTTGTCGATATCGAAGTCCACGCCGTGGGACTGCTTGATAAGTCCGGCGGTGTCCTCGATCACGTCGAGGTTCCGCAGGCCCAAGAAGTCCATCTTGAGCAGCCCCAGGTCCTCCACCGCGTGCATCTCGTACTGGGTGACGATGGGGGCCTCTTCGAGGGTTTGCCCCGGCGAGGCCTTGCGCTGGATGGGGAGGTGCTCGGTGAGTGGGTCCTTGGTGATCACCACGGCGGCGGCGTGAATGCTGTCCTGGCGGCGCAGACCCTCCAAGCCCCGGGCCACATCGACCACCTTGCGGGCGTCCTCGTCGCTGTCGCACATCGCCCGCAGCTCGGCGGCCGCGGTGTAGCCGTCGGCGTACTCATCGGTCTTCTCCAGGCAGGCCCACAGCGGGGTGTCGCGGCCCAGCACCAGGGGGGGCATGGCCTTGGCCAGCTTGTCGCCCAGCGCGTAGGGGTAGTTCAGCACCCGGGCGCTGTCGCGCACCGCGGCCCGGGCCTTGATCGTGGAGAAGGTGATGATCTGGGCCACATGGTCCTCGCCGTACTTGTGGGAGGCGTAGCGGATGATCTCGTCCCGGTAGCGGGAGTCGAAGTCCATGTCGATGTCGGGCATGGAGATCCGGGACGGGTTGAGGAAGCGCTCGAACAGCAGGTCGTATCGGATTGGATCCAAGTCGGTGATCCGCAGGGAGTAGGCCACCGCGCACCCCGCCGCGCTGCCTCGGCCCGGGCCCACTCGGATGCCCCGCTCCCGGGCATAGCGGATCAGGTCCCAGGTGATCAGGAAATACGACGAGAAGCCCATGTCGGAGATGACCTTGAGCTCATAGGCCAGGCGGTCGGCCACCTCGTCGGTGAGGGGACTCCCCCACCGGGCTTCGGCCCCGGCCAAGGTCAGGGCTTGGAGGTAGTCGTCGGCGTTCTCGTATTCGTCGGGGATGGGGAAGTCGGGGAGCTGCGGCTTGCCGAACTCGATCTCCACATTGGCCCGCTCCGCGATCAGCAGCGTGTTGTCGCAGGCCGGGATGAGGTCGGAGAACACATGGCGCATCTCCGCCGCCGTCTTGAGGTAGTGCTCGCTGCCGTCGAACTTCAAGCGGTCGGTGTCGCTCACCAGCGAGCCGGTTTGCACGCACAACAGGGCATCGTGGGCTTCGGCATCGTGCCGATGGGTGTAGTGGCTGTCGTTGGTGGCCAACAGGGGGGCATTGATCTGGCGGGCCAGCTTGATCAATTCGGGGTTGGTGCGGATCTGCGCGTCGATGCCGTGGTCTTGGATCTCCACGAACAGGTTGTCCTTCCCGAAGATGTCCTGGAGGCGGGCCGCTTTGGCCACGGCGTCGTCGTAGTCGTCGCGCAGCAGGGCCTGGAGCACGTGGCCGCCCAGACAGCCGGTGGAGCAGATCAGCCCCTCACTGTGCTCGGCCAGCAGCTCCCAGTCGAGCCGGGGCTTGTAGTAGTAGCCCTCGAGGAACGCCCGACTGGACAGTTGGATGAGGTTCTTGTAGCCAGCGTTGTTCTCGGCCAACAGTGTGAGGTGGTAGTAGAGCTTCTGGCCTCCCTCAGTGCTGCCCCCGCTGTCGTCGAGCTTGCCCCGCCGGGCGGGCCGCTCGCTCCGGGTTTCGTGGGCCATGTAGGCCTCGGTGCCGATGACCGGCTTGATCCCCTCGGCGTGGCAAGTCCGGTAGAAGTCGACGACCCCGTACATGTTGCCGTGGTCGGTCATTCCCAGCGCAGGCTGCCCGTCGGCGGCGGCGGCCTGGACGAGCTCGCTCACCCGGGAGGCGCCGTCTAGGATGGAGTACTCGGTGTGGACGTGGAGATGGGTAAAGGAACTGGACACGGTTCTCCTGTGGACAGTCTGTGGCCTGCGTGTGGATAACTTACAGGCTTGTGGTTTGGCCTCGTATTGACCATACCAAGACTGGGAGACACATGCTGTCCCTCGCCGAATTGGCGCCTTTCCCCTGGTTGGCGGGCTCTTACAGATAAGTTCCCGGCTCGCGCTCGGTTTGAGTGTGAGCACCGGGAGGGAGTTCGGCGCGGATGTTGGCCAGTTGCTGCTGGGCCGAGACCTGTTGAGCGAACAGGGCGGCCTGGATGCCCTGGATGAGGCCTTCCAGCCAGCCCACCAGCTGGCCTTTCGCCACCTGAAGCTCGGCTTGGCTGGGAGGGTGGTCCTCGGGGAAGGGCAGTATCAGGCGGTCGAGCTCGTCGCGCAGGTCGGGGGACAGCGCCGAGCCCAGCTCCTCGATAGATGTGGCGTAGATCTCCCGCAGCCGGTCGCGGCTCGACTCGTCGAGGGAGGCCTGGCGGACCTCCTCCAAGAGCTGCTTCATCATCGTGCCGACCCTCATGACCTTGGCCGGCTGCTCAATCGCCTCGCGGGCCGACGGCAGGTCAGCGGGATCGCCGTCGGGCTGCGGCCCCTCGTGGACAACCTCAACGGTTTCGGCCGGTGGCGGATGAGGAGTTTCTGCCATGGCTGGAAATCTACCGGCTAGCCGCCAGAGTCAGGCAACGCCCTCACGTTCTGGTGCCGAACGCGCCCAGGCAGGGAACCAGCATCTCGGCCGACGTCAGCGATCCATGCCGGGCCAGCAGCTCAAACGGCGGCCGGCCTCCTCCGCCGCCGATGCCCCGGGACGCGGGCTTGGGTTCGACAAAGGCCACCGGGTCGCAGGGCACCAGGGCCACGTCGCCCATCCGAGAGCGGGCCTCCGATCCCACGTGGGGGCCGAACCACCCCTCGTCCAGTACCTGTTGCCGGTCGACCACCAGACCATGGCGGCTGTAGTGCTCGGCGGCCGCTTCGAGGAGCTCGCCGGCTCGGCCAGGACGGGCGTGGAGCCAGCGGAATCGGGCCTCCCCCGAAGTCACCGCCGTCAGACCCAGCACGTCGCGGGCCAGCTCCACCTTGTTGTCGCCCACCATGACCTGGCCGTGGTCAGACACCACCAGCAGGGCCGCCTCGGGGGGCAGCACAGCCAGGATCTGGGCCACCAACCGGTCTACCTCCGCGAACTCGGCGTCCAAGTAGGGGCCGAATCCGTATTCGTGGGCGATCCGGTCGGGCCCGTCGTAGTAGGCGTACACCAGGGGCTCACCCCCGTCCACCAGCTTCTGCACCTCCACCGCGATGGAGCTGGTCAGCTTGTACCCCTTGTGGTCCACTCCGTCGAGGTGGGCCCGGGTGAAGCCGGTTCCCTCGAACTCGCTCCGGCCCACCGCCGGCACCCGTCGTCCGAAGAATGCCGGTCGGGTTTGGAACTGCTCGGGAACGATTGTCTTGCGGGCATCCGACGGCTTGGGACCCGCGGTCCACCGCAAGGCATTGAGCACCTGCCCTTGGGTGTAGATCTGGTAGCCGATCAGGCCGTGCTCGCCCGGCGACGCTCCGGTTACCAGGGAGGTCAACGCGGTGGTGGTCGTGGTTGGGGCCACCGTGGTGATCGGGCCTCCCTCCATGGCCGACAGCACCGGGGTCAGCTCGGTCCGATCCTGGAGCTGCTCCCAGCCCATCCCGTCCACCAACAGCAAGACCACCGCTTTGGCCTCTTGGATCGGGGCGGGCAGCCATTGGGCGGCATCGGGTGGACCCAGCAGGGCTGGCACCACATTGCTCAGACAAGACCCCCGGTAGTCGGGCAGCATCGGAAAGCCGGTGGTTGGACCGCTGGCTGTTGAGGTGTCGGGCTGGCTGGGACTTCCCATTCAGCACTCAAACTATCGGCTCAACCATGCGGAGAAGATTGAGAAGTAGTGTGATGGCTCGTGAGGGTGTCGACTCGAGGGGACTACGCCAGCCGGGCGCTGCTGTCTTTGGCCCTGCACGCCGACGAGTCCGGTCCCACCTCGGCGCGGGATATCGCCGAGCGCACCGGACTCCCCCAGCCCTATCTGGAGCAGATCCTCCAAGCGCTGAAGGGCGCCGGGCTGGTGCGCTCCAAGCGGGGAGCGGGGGGCGGCTACGCCCTGGCTCGACCGGCCTCCGAGATCAAGCTGAGCGAGATAGTGAGCGCGGTGGACGGGCCCATTGTGCTGGGCGACTTTGGCGAGCCCCATAGAGACGGCGCCTGCGATCACGAGGGCCAATGCGTGCTTTTGGCCATCTGGACCCATGTGGGCGACATCATGCACGACCTGCTGAGCGACTACACCCTGGATGACATAGCCAAAACCTCACGCGGCCTCCTCCCCTGGCCAGGATCAGATTGACGCGCATCGGACTGACGCGTATCGCCTCTACCCCCTGAGGAGCCGGTAGAGGAGGGAGAAGTCTTCGGGTATCTCTGCTTCGAATCGGAGCGGCTGGCCGCTCTCCGGGTGTTCGAAGCCCAAGGTGTGGGCATGGAGGGCAGGGCGGCTGATGCCGGGAGCACTGGGGCCTCCGTAGAGACCGTCACCCAACACCGGGTGGCCGATGGCCGCCAGATGGACCCGAATCTGATGGGTGCGCCCGGTTTCCAGCCGCAGCTCCAGACGAGCCGAGTCGAATGGCACCGGCTCGTCTTGGGACTCGGTGCGGGCCGGCATGCGGTCGGTCACCTCGTAGTGGGTGCGGGCTGGGCGGCCGTCGGCTTTCACCGCCATTTTGGTGGGGTGGCGGGTGGACCGGCCCACTGGGGCGTCGATCACCCCCCGGTCGTCGCCCGGCATCCCCTGTACCAGGGCGACATAGCCCCGGTGTACCTCGCGTCGGCCCAGCGCCGCGGTTAGAGCCTGGTAGCCGGCCTGGGTGCGGGCCACCATCAGCAGCCCCGATGTGCCCCGGTCGAGGCGGTGGACGATGCCGGGGCGCTCTGTGTCTCCCACGCCGGCGATCTCGGGATAGCGGGCCAGCAGGCCGTTCACCATGGTCCCGGCGGCATTGCCCGACCCGGGGTGGACCACCAGATCGGCCGGCTTGTTCACCACGATCACGTGTTCGTCGGCATGGACCACATCCAACTCCACCGAGAGATCAGGCTCCAGCGCCGCTGAGCCGACCGCAGGCTCCTCGGACAGGGAGATGCGATCACCGGCGGCCAGCCTCTGGGACCGGGAGCCGGCGGGAACGGCATTGACCGCCACCTTCTCCTGGTCGATCAGCCTGGCCGCCTCGGCCCGGCTGCACTCCCACACCAGCGCCACCACCCGATCGAGGCGCTCGCCGGCCAATGCCTCGGGGACTACCCCATCAGGACTCATCAGATGCCCAGACGCTCAGGGCTCGTCGACCAGTTCATCAGGCTCGTCAACCGGCAGCGGTTGGCGGTAGCGGGGGGCGGTCAACACCAGGATGACTCCGGCCACCACGATGACGGAGTCGGCGGCGTTGAACACCGGCCACCATTGGAGATCGATGAAGTCGACCACAGCCCCGCCGAGAAACCCGTCACCGGCCCGCACGGCCCGATCGGCCAGATTGCCGATTGCGCCGCCCAGGATCATGCCCAGAAGCACCGGCGGCAGGGACAATCGGCGGCCACCCCAGCTGGCCCACGCCACCACAATCACGAACAGCAGGGCCACTATCGCGATGACAACCTCTAGGCCTTGTCCCAGCCCGAAGGCCGCACCGGTGTTGTGGACCAAATGCAGCCGCAGAGTCCAAAACAGATCGATGTCCTGGTCGTCAAGCGCTTCGAGCGCCCACCATTTGGTCAGCTGGTCAACGGCCACCACGAAGGCGGCCACCCCCAGCAAGACCAGATTGTGGCGGCGAGATCGGAGCTCTGCCTCGGAGGCCTTAGAACCCACCGGCTTTGTGCTCAACCCGCTCCGCCGCCCATGGGATGGCGTTGAGCCGTTGCCGGGGAATCGGCTTGCCCGAGACCAGGCAGATGCCATAGGTGCCGTTGTCGATCCGGGCCAGGGCGGCGTCGATCTGATCGACCGCGGCGCGGGCATGGGCGCTGAGGGCCAAGTCCCGCTCGCGCTCCACAGCCAGGGTGTCGCCCTCACCCGATTCCTCGTCGAACTGGACATCCCCCGGCTCTCGTTCCTCCACTAAGGAGTCGGCCTCAGCTTTGAGGCGGGTAGCCGAGGTGACGTAGCGGCTGCGCTCCTCCATGAGCAGCCGCCGCTGCTTGTCGAGGTACTTCTTGTCGAACAGCGGCTTTTTGGCCGCGGACTTGCCGGCAGTCGACTTGCTGGCGGTGGACTTCGGCTTGCTGGCCTTCTTCTGGGTCGACCCTTTTGAAGCCGTCGTTTTTTGAGCCGTCTTTTTTGGGGCCGACTGTTTCGGTGCGGTCTTCTTTGCAGCCATTGCAGGCGGGAGTGTAGCCGCCGCCGCCGCGAATTACTCCCATATGGCCCATCAAGGGCTGAGAGAGGCTTAACGATGTCTGAACCAGATTGGGGACGGGTTATTTTGTGATTTCCCAGTTTCTTCTGGAGGCCCGTTGTCTGATCCGTCCACCCCCTATCCCGAGGTCGACCCCAAGCCCTTCTTCCCCGAGATCGAGCGCCGGGTGCTGGAGTCGTGGGCTGCCGATGAGACCTTTGCCCGATCGGTGCAGGGACGGCCGGCGGGAACCGACGGCGACAACGAGTACGTGTTCTACGACGGGCCCCCGTTCGCCAACGGACTCCCCCACCACGGCCACCTCCTCACCGGCTATGTGAAGGACGTGATCCCCCGCTTCCACACCATGCGAGGCCGCCGGGTGGAACGCCGGTTCGGGTGGGACTGCCATGGCCTGCCGGCCGAGATGGAGGCCGAAAAGGAGCTGTCGGTTTCGGGAAGGGCGGCCATCACCGGCTACGGCATCGACCGCTTCAACGACTATTGCCGCCAATCGGTGCTGCGCTACACCCAGGAGTGGGAGACCACGGTGACCCGCCAGGCCCGCTGGGTGGACTTCGCCGACGACTACAAGACCATGGACCTGCCCTACATGGAGTCGGTCATGTGGGCCTTCAAGTCGCTGTGGGACAAGGGCCTGGTCTATGAGGCCTATCGGGTGATGCCCTACTCCTGGGCCGCTGAAACCCCGCTGTCCAACTTCGAGATCCGCCTCGACGACGCCACCCGCCCCCGCCAAGACCCGGCCATCACCGTGGCCTTCGATCTGGTCCCCGAAGCGGGCGACCCGGGGGCGATGCGCATCCTGGCCTGGACCACCACGCCGTGGACCCTCCCGTCCAACCTGATGCTGATCGTGGGACCGGAGATCGAATACGCCATCGTGGACCACGACGGCGGCCACCTCGTGCTGGCCGCGGCCACGCTGGAGGCCTATGGCGCCGAACTGGGCCAGAGCCGGGTGGTGGGCACCGTGGCCGGTGCCGAGCTGATCGGCCGGCGCTACCGGCCTCTGTTCGACTACTTCGCCTCCCTGGACGCCGACGGTGCCTTCCAAGTGGTGGGCGCCGACTTCGTGGACACCGCCGAGGGCACCGGCGTGGTCCACGCCGCCCCCGGCTTCGGAGAGGACGACCAGCAAGCCGCCGAGGCCCACGGTGTGCCCGTGGTGGTGCCGGTGGACGACCAGGGCCGCTTCACCGACGAGGTGGCCGACTGGGCCGGGGTCAATGTGTTCGAGGCCAACAGCGGCATCATCTCCCGGCTCAAGGAGCAGGGGCGGATCCTGCGCCACGCCACCTACGAGCACAACTACCCGCACTGCTGGCGCACCGACGAGCCGATCATCTACCGGGCGCTCAGCTCCTGGTTCGTGAGGGTGACCGAGATCCGGGACAAGATGCTGGCGCTGAACCAGCAGATCAACTGGGTGCCGGGCCACGTGCGCGACGGCCGCTTCGGCACCTGGCTGGAGGGGGCCCGAGACTGGTCGATCAGCCGGAACAGATTCTGGGGCTCGCCCATCCCGGTGTGGCGCAGCGACAACCCCGACTATCCCCGAGTGGACGTGTACGGCAGCCTGGACGAGATCGAGCGGGACTTCGGCGTGCGGCCGGTGGACCTGCACCGGCCGTTCATCGACGAGCTGACCCGGCCCAATCCCGACGACCCCACCGGGGCCTCGGTCATGCGCCGGGTGCCCGAGGTGCTGGATTGCTGGTTCGAGTCGGGATCGATGCCCTTCGCCCAGGTCCACTACCCATTCGAGAACAAGGAGTGGTTCGAGCACCATTTCCCGGCCGACTTCATCGTGGAGTACATCAACCAGACCCGGGGCTGGTTCTACACCCTTCACGTTCTGGCCTCCGCCCTGTTCGACCGGCCGGCGTTCAACAACGTGATCTGCCACGGCATCCTGCTCGACTCCCAGGGCCGGAAGCTGTCCAAGAAGCTGAGGAACTACACCGAGCCCGAGGAGATCTTCGCCACCAAGGGGTCCGACGCCCTGCGGTGGTACTTGATGGGCTCGCCCATTGTGCGGGGCGGCGACCTCCGCCTGGACGACTCGGGCATCGACGACGTGCTGCGCCAGGTGATCATCCCCATCTGGAACGCCTATTACTTCTTCGCCCTGTACGCCAACGCCGACGGGATCCAGGCCAAGCCCCGGGCCGACTCCGAGGAGCTGTTGGACCGCTACATCTTGGCCAAGACCCGCCAGCTCACCGAAGCGGTCACCCAGCGCATGGAGGCCTACGACTTGCCCGGCGCCACCGCTGAGCTGGAGGGGTTCATCGACTCCCTCAACAACTGGTACATCCGCCGCAGCCGCGACCGGTTCTGGGCGCCGTCGCGCCCGTCCTCTGCGGACGACAAGCAAGATGCCTACGACACGTTGTTCACGGTGCTGACCACCCTGGCCCGATTGCTGGCGCCGTTTCTGCCCCTGGTGTCCGAAGAGATCTACCGGGGCCTCACCGGGGAGTCCAGCGTCCACCTGTGCGGTTGGCCCGACCCCGCGGAGCTGTCGGCCGACCCCCAACTGGTGGCCGCCATGGACCGGGTGCGCGACGTGTGCTCAACCGGGCTGCGGGTTCGAGAGGACGAGGGACTCCGAGTGCGCCAGCCCCTGCCATCGCTCACGGTGGCCGGCAGGGGGGTGGACGACTTGGCGCCGTTCATCTATCTGATCGCCGACGAGGTGAACGTGAAGGAGGTTCTCCTCAGCGACGACCTCACGGCCTACGGGCAGTTCGTGCTCCGTCCCAACGGCCAAGCACTGGGCCCTCGCCTGGGCAAGGACGTGCAGGGGGTGTTCGCCGCCGCCCGGGAGAACCGGTGGGAGCGAAACCCCGACGGCACCGTCACCGCCGCCGGCCACACATTGGCCGACAGCGAGTTCGAGTTGGCCTTGAACCCGGTCGAGGGAACCACTGCGGCGGCGTTGCGCACCAACGATGCCCTGGTGGCGCTGGACACCGCCGTTGGCCCTGAGTTGGCCGCCGAGGGAATTGCCCGAGACGTGGTTCGAGCGATCCAAGCCGAGCGCAAGAATCAGGATCTAGACGTCACTGACCGGATCGCGCTGACCATCACCGCCGGGACCGAGATCATCGACGCGGTTCAAGCGCACATCACCTATGTCTGCGAGCAAGTGCTGGCTGTCGGCGAACCTCAGCTCGTCGAGTTTGATGCTGAAGCCGAAGCGGCCGACGAAGTCTCTATTGACGCCGGTCGTCTGACGGTCACTTTGGCCAAGGCCGACTAGGCGCGGGTCAGGAGTTCTGGTAGTCGGCCTGCTCCATGCGGCGCCGCTCCTCGGCGGACACCTCCACATTGGTGGGGGTCAGCAAGTACACATGGTCGGCCACCCGCTCCATGCGGCCATCGAGCCCGTAGCAAAGACCGCTGGCGAAGTCGATGAGGCGGCGAGCCACCTCGCGGCTGCTGTGCTGCAAATTCACGATGACCGCCTGACCACCCCGGAAGCAGTCCCCCACATCCTTGGCATCGTCGAACGACATCGGAGAGACCACGGACGGCTTCGACGACGCAGAGGGAATGGGGCGGACGAAGCTGGTCCGAGGCTGTTCAGCCGTCGCATCGGCATCGGGCGAGTCGGTGGGAGGAATGGGCCGGACCGAGCCCATCTCGGCACCCGCTGCATACCCTTCATCAGGCGCCTGTGAAACGAGCCGCATGTCGGAGTCCTGCTCCGCATGGCCCCCGGGAGCGAACTCTTCTTCGGTACCGAACCCGAGCCAGAACTTGGTTTTCTGCCACACGGACGACATTTGCTCATCCCCCTCTCGGCAGTGATTCACTTGCTGTCGCTGATGGTACCCGAACCAGCCCCCCAATCGGGGACAGGTCTTCTCCTGGGGGCTGTAGTCAGCGGGACAGGTCTTGTCCTGAGGGCTGTAGTCAGCCGGGGCGGGGGCCGAACAGGGCGGTGCCCACCCTCACCATGGTGGCGCCCTCCTCCACTGCAACCTCGATGTCGGCGGTCATCCCCATCGACAGCTCGGCCAGGCCGATGTCTGCGGCCTGGGAGGCCAGCAGGCGAAACCCAGGGCGGGCGAGTTCCGCAGGCCCAGGCGGGCCGACGGCCATCAAACCGGCAACGTGCAGGCCGGCGTCGCGGCAGTGCTGCACCAGCGAGGCGGTCTGGTTCGGGGGACAGCCCCCGCGGCCTTCCATGCCGGCGATGTCAACCTGCACCAGCACACCCGCACCCGGTGCCCGCCGTGCGATCTCGTCGGCCAGCGCCGAGCGGTCCACGCTCTGCCAGAGGTGTACGAGACCAGCAATCTTGCGGATCTTGTTGCGCTGGAGCTTGCCGATGAAGTGCCAGCGGGGCTGAACGGCGCCGCCAGGCTCAGCAGTGAGATCGCCAGCCTTGGAGAGCAGCTCTTGGGCGTAGTTCTCGCCGACGTCGGCCAGGCCTGCAGTCAGCGAAGCGGCCACCGCATCGGCGCCAAAGCCCTTGGTGACGGCCACCACCTTGACCTGGTCGCCCCCAGCCTGGGACAGCCGCTCCCGCAAGGCGCCAAAGCGGTCAGCTACCTCCGCGGGGCTGATCACTGTCTGCTGGCGTGCTACCGGAGGAAGGAGGGGATGTCGAACTCGTCTTCGACCTCAGATGACATGAAGTCGTCTTCGCCTTCTCCGAACACATCGGGAACGTCCGACGAGCCCATCGAGTCGGTGGCCGACATCCTGGTCGCCCGCTCGCCCTCCCACCGGTCGAATCCGGCCGCGATCACCGTGACCCGGATGTGGTCGCCCATCGAGTCGTCTACCACGGTGCCGAAGATGATGTTGGCATCGGGGTGAGCCACGCCCTGGACGATCTCGGCGGCCTCGTTCACCTCGAAGATCCCGAGTCCGGGGCCGCCGGAGATGCTCAGCAGTATCCCGCGAGCTCCTTCGATAGAGGCCTCGAGCAGCGGGCTGGCGATGGCTTTGCGAGCCGCGCTGACCGCCTTGCCCTCACCGGAGGAGATGCCGACGCCCATGAGCGCAGACCCGGCGTCTTGCATCACCATGCGCACGTCGGCGAAGTCGGTGTTGATGAGCCCGGGAGTGGTGATCAAGTCGGTGATGCCCTGCACGCCGTGCAGCAGCACCTCGTCGGCCTTCTGGAACGCCTCAACCACCGAGGTGTGATCGTCGGAGATGCTGAGGAGGCGGTCGTTGGGAATGACGATCTGGGTGTCCACCTTGTCCCTCAGAGCCTGGATGCCGCTCTCCGCCTGAACGGAGCGGCGGCGGCCCTCGAAGCCGAACGGACGGGTCACCACCGCGATGGTGAGTGCGCCGATCCCCTTGGAGATCTCGGCGATGACCGGAGCTGCTCCGGTGCCGGTGCCACCGCCCTCGCCCGCGGTGATGAACACCATGTCGGCACCGCTGAGGGCTTCTTCAATGTCCTTGCGGTGATCGGTGGCGGCCTGGGCGCCGACTTCGGGGTCGCTGCCCGCGCCCAGCCCTCGGGTCAGCTCTCGACCAATGTCAAGCTTTACCTCAGCTGAACTCATGAGCAGAGCCTGGGCATCGGTGTTCACTGCCACAAACTCAACGCCGCGCAAGCCAGCTTCGATCATGCGGTCAACCGCGTTGACACCGCCGCCGCCCACGCCGATTACCTTGATCACTGCTAGATAGTTCTGGGGGTCAACCATGGGGATTCCTCGCTCCAATAGTTCAAAACTTCACTCTCTACTTTTGGTTTATATGAATAAAAGGTTGAGGCTTTAGAGCCTCTTCCTCTAGTAGAGGTCCATTCAGCTTACGGGCAATCGTCGATTGGGGTCAAGGCGGGAAGTTCCGGAATGCTCAAATCAATCAACTCGAAGCAGTGCAAGTCGACTCTGGCCAGGAAGGTAGCGAGCACAATCGCCTTTCCCCGGGGGTCGTCCTGGCCTCCCCAGTAGGCCCGCACATCCCCGGGCAGGTCCACCATCATCCGCCCGTCGTCCCAGGAGATCGCCTCAATGCCATCGCCTTGGAGGGGAATGAGGGCTTCGCTGACCTTCAAAAGAGGCAGTGCCGCACCCGCCAGCCAATCCCCCGGCTCGGGAACCGGGCCGAACAAGACCACTGGTAGTTCCCAAGAGGTCGAATTGATCTGGAGCACCCTCCCCTGAAGATCAATCACTGCCCACTGCCCGCCAACGGGAATCTGGGCAACCGCTGACCGCTCGGTGACGTCGAACGTGACCTTCCCGCCCCATGTCCGACTGGCTCGGACTTGATCCACCCACGGCAACGCGGCGACGGATTTCCGGGGACCGGACAAGTCCAGCCCCAAGAGAGGAACGCCGGGGTCGACTCCGGCCACTTCCAACACCTTGTCGGCGCCGGTGCGCTGAGCGCCGATGACTTCCACCTCGTCCACATCCAAAAGAGGGCTCTGGGTGATCCAGAAGCCGATGGCGAACAAGACGGCGACGATGCCGAGGGTGATCCACACCCGAAGCCGCCGCCGGGATCGGACCTCATTGCGCCGGGCTTCGATCCGAGGTTCGACCGGGGGCTGGGGACCCTGCGGCTGCTCGGGGGACCGACCCTCCGGCGTCTCCTCTGAGGGCATGTCAACCCGCCCGACCGGCCCACGGGCCCGCCTCAAACCCGACAAGGCGGGTCTCTGGCAATAAGGCAAGATCGAACTCAGCCTGCACTCGGGTGAACACCTCGGCCATCAGGGCGTGCAGATCGTCGGCCGAACCGCCCCGGTCGGCGACGAAGAAGTTGGCGTGCTTGGCGGAGACCGAGGCGGTGCCCACCCGGAGTCCCTTGAGGCCGGCGGCATCGATGAGCCGTCCCGCGCTGTCTCCTTCGGGATTGGTGAACACCGAACCGGCATTCTGCCCTCCCGGCTGGTTGTCGCGCCTCCAGGCCACGATCTCGGCGATCAGGGCCTGCGATGCCGACACATCCCCGGCAGCCAGTCCCACCTCAGCCCCCAGCACCAGATGATGGTCGGACAGCGCTGAACTCCGGTAGCCAAGCCTCAGCCGCTCACGGTCCCATCGCTCGATGCCGCCGCCCCGCAGATCGACAACCTCGGCATGGGTGAGCGATGCGGCGATGTCGGACCCATGGCCGCCGGCGTTCATGCGCACCGCACCCCCCAGCGACCCCGGAACCCCAACCGCCCATTCAAAGCCGGCCAGCCCGGCCGCGGCGCTCTGCCGGGCCAGAACCGGAAGCCCCGCGGCGGCCCCGGCCCGTACCTTGGCCCCGTCGATTTCCACCCAGTCGTGTCCCGCGCCCAGCCAGAGGGCCACGCCCTCGAAACCGGCGTCGGCCACCAGCAGGTTGGAGCCCTTGCCCACCACCAGCACATCGGCGCCGCCCGCGGCCACCACCTCGGCAACCGCGGCCATATCGGCGTCGGCCGCGAGGGTTGCCCCCACTCTCGCCGCGCCACCGACCCGGTAGGTGGTCTCGGGGCCGATCGGGCGCTCTCGGACAACCGCTTCTGTCCCCAGCACTCGGGCCAGTCGTCGAGCCAGGCGATCCCAGTCGATTGAGCTCATCGTCTGTTGGAAAGCCTCGAGATCACCCAGTCGGGAACCTGGGTGAGGTCGCCCGCGCCCAAGGTCAGGCACACATCTCCGGGACGGAGCCTGTCAACCAGATAGTCGGCCGCGTCTTCCAATCGGGGCACATAGACGACCTCCCGATCTGGATGGGCCTCGCTCACCGCCTGCCAAATCAGCTCTCCGGACACCCCGGGGATGGCGGGTTCGCCCGCGGAGTAGACGTCGGTGATGATCACCTCGTCGGCTGCCTCGAAGCAGTGCGCGAACGTCGTCCAGAGATGCGAAGTCCGGGTGTAGCGGTGAGGCTGGAACACGCAGACCACTCGATTCCACCCACCTTCCGAAGCGGTCTTCAGCGCGTAGGCCACCTCGGTGGGCAGGTGGGCGTAGTCGTCAATGAAGTCGACCCCGCCGGCCTCGCCCCGTCGCTCAAACCGCCGGGTCACGCCCCCGAAATCGGCCAAGGCTTCCGCGGCTTGGGATCCCTCCACCCCCAATTCGCAGGCCATGGCCAAAGCACCCAGCGCATTCAGCGCATTGTGATCTCCCGGCATTGGCACCGTCACCCGGCCCAAAAGGTCGCCGCGGCGGGTGACCTCGCCTACCGCTGACTGCCGGCTGCGGCTCAAGAGCCGCCAGCGGTAGTCGGCCTCGGCACCGGTTCCGTACAGGATTCGGCGGCAGCCCTCAGAGGCCTGCATGGCCCCGGGGTCGTCGGCGCACACCACCAACCCGTCAGCGGCGCCCGCGCAGAACCGGGCGAACTCGGCCTCCAGCTCCCCGACCGGGCGATCCCGGCGAAGGTGATCGGGCTCCACGTTGGTCAGCACCGCCCGGCTGACCGCCAACTCCCCGAAAGTGCCGTCGCTCTCGTCGGCTTCCACCACGAACCAGGGGCCCTCCGACCATCGAGCCCCGATGCTGCCGTCGGCCAAAACTGCGCCCACGATGAATCCCGGGTCAGCGCTCGCCGCCATGAGGACGTGGGACAGCATGGCCGCGGTTGTGGTTTTGCCGTGGGTTCCGGCCACCGCCACGGTGGAGCGCAATTCGGTGATGGCCGCCAGCATCTCGGCTCGGCGATAAACGGGGATGCCGGCCTGGCGGGCGGCGACCACTTCGGGATTGTCGTCGCCCACGGCGGTGGAATGGGCAACGAGGTCGGCCCCCGAAACCTGGGAGGCGTCGTGTCCGACGAACACGTCGACCCCGATCTCCCGCAGGCGGTCGAGCACCGAGGTGTCAGCCGAGTCGCTGCCGCTTACCCGACAGCCCAGCGCGTGCAAGACGACGGCGATTGCCGACATGCCTGCCCCGCCCACCCCCAACAGGTGAACCCGAGTCGCCGAGCACAAGTCGACCATGGTCTCTATTGTTGGTCGTGGAGAGGATCGCGAGCGTGCTTCTGGCCCATGAATCGGCCAAGCAGCGCTTGTTGATCGTGGTGAGGATCGCGAGCGTGCTTCTCGAGAAGATCGGCCACTCGATTGTCAGCGTCGCGGCGACCGAGGTTGGCCGCCTCTCGACCCATGGCATTGAGAAGGCCGGGAACCTTGAGCAAATTGTCCACCTCGGCAACCATCCGGTCGCCGTCCATCTCGCCGTCGGGCACCAGCACCGCCCCTCCGAGGGCCGCGAGCTGAGAGGCGTTGGCCGTCTGATGATCCCCGGGCGCGCCCGGCAATGGAACCAGCACCGATGCCAGTCCGACGACGGCCAGCTCGGCCACGCTCGACGCACCGGCTCGGCCCACCATCAGATCGGCGGCGGCATACACGCGGGGCATGTCGTTTTCGTACGCCACCGCCCGGTAGTCCAGCGCGGCCTCAGACAGGTCAGGTCGGAGATGGGCCAGCTCCTGCCAATCCCTTCGCCCCACCACATGGTGTACCGCCAGATCGTCGCGATCGGCCCAGCGCTGGGCAGCCTCGAAGGCGGCCCGGTTGATGCGGGCCGCACCCAACGACCCGCTGACCACGGCGACAAGACGGCGCCCCTCCTCCACTCCGAGAGCGGCTCGGGCCGCAGACCGGCCGCTTTCCCGGCTGACCCCCTGGACCTCGTCGCGCACCGGATTGCCGGTGAGGACCGAGCGGGGAAGCCGGGTTCTCGGAAACGACACGGCCGACGCCCGGGCCCAGCGGCCGGCAAGGCGATTGGCCAAGCCCGGCACGGCGTTCTGCTCGGCCACGACGAGCGGGATCCTGAGCAGCCGAGCGGCCAGCGCGCAGGGCACGCTGGCGTATCCGCCCAAGCCCAAAACCACTGCCGGCTGAAGTCGCCGCAACAGGCGAACGGCCTGAACCACCGCCTGGGCCAGGCCCCAGGCCGATGACAGGTTTTGCCACGTCAACCGGCGCCGGATACCCCGACCGGGCAGCAGGGTCAGCTCAAACCCCGCGGCGGGAACCAGATCTTGCTCCACCCCTCGGGCCGAGCCCACAAAATGGATGGTCTCGGGCTCATGGCCGCGCCGAACCAGGGCGCGGGCCACCGCCAGACCCGGGTGGATGTGGCCGGCGGTCCCTCCCCCGGCAATCACCGCCCACACCGGTTGTCGGTCGGAATTCGAGCCCTGCCCTTGCGATTCTTCGGGCCGGGCGCGGCGGGTCACGGCTTGACCCGGATCTGGCGCGCGATGTTCAAGAGCATCCCGGTGGCCACCATGCTGGTCAGCAAGGCAGAGCCCCCTACCGACAAGAACGGCAGGGGAACCCCGGTGATGGGCAGCACACCGACCACCGCGGCGATGTTGACGAACGCCTGGGCCCCCACCCACACGGTGATGCCGGTGGCCAAGACTTGCCCGAAGCGATCAGGGGCGTTCAGGGCCACCCAGATCCCGCAGATCACGAATCCGGCGAACAACCCGATGACGAACATGGCGCCCAGCCAGCCCATCTCCTCGGCCAAAACGGCGAAGATGAAATCGGTCTGGGCCTCGGGGAGAAAACCCCACTTGATGCGGCTCTCCCCCAGCCCCACGCCGGAGGGTCCCCCCGAAGCGATGCCCACCCGCGACTGGATGGTCTGCCAGCCGGTGTCAAGCGGGTCGGACCACGGGTCGAGCATCGAGGTCACTCGGTCGCGGCGATAGCCCGACCCCCATGCGGCCAGCGCGGCTGCTCCGCCGCTCAACAGCGACCAGCCGGTCAGCGGAAGGAGAGGCACACCGGCCATGAACAGGGCGGCAAACGCGATCACCACGATGACGACTGCGGTACCCAGATTGGGCTGGAGCAGGATGAACCCGCACATGATGCAGCAGATGACCAGCACCGGGCGGATGGTGGTTCGGGCATTGCGCTCCTCGCCCGCTTTGTTGGCCAGCCACGCGGCCGCGAACAGAACCATGGCCAGCTTGGCCAACTCCGAGGGTTGGAAGCTGATCGGGCCGAAGTAGATCCAGCGGGTGGCGCCATTGGCCGTGGTGCCGATCCCCGGCACCAGCACGGCCACCAGCAACAGCATGGTGAGGGCCACTGCCGCGTTGGCGTACTTCTTCCACTGCCGGTAGTCCGTCCGCATCACAAAGACCAGGGCCACAAGCCCTCCCATGCACCAGACGAGTTGGCGCTGGAAGGTGAACCAGGTGGACTGGCCGACGTACAGGCTGGTGACCGAGGAGACCGAGAGCACCATGACCAGGCCGATGGCATTGAGGGTCAGGATCGTCCCGAACAGCAGGTAGAAGGGGATCGTGGCCTGGCCCGCCGGCGCCGACCGAAGGGCCGCGACCCACGGCCGTCGATTAACCCGAGGAGCTATTGCGGTCATGGCGATCCTCCGATCAGTTCGCGTACCAGCAAGGAGAAGTGATCGCCTCGCTCGGCGTAGGAGCCGTACCAGTCAAACGAGGCGCAACCCGGCGACAACAGCACCGCATCGCCGCTTCGGGCCCCTTCGGCGGCAGTTCTCACCGCCTCCTCCATCGACCCGGCGATGGTCACCGGGCATCGTCCGGCGAAGGCCCGCTGCACCTCCTCCGCAGCCTCCCCGATGGCCACCACCGAGCGAAGCTGGTCGGCCACCTCGGCCATCGGCCCCAGGTCCAGTCCCTTGTTGCGTCCGCCGGCAATGAGAACCGCCCGTCCCACAGACCGCACCGCGGCACAGGCCGCGTGGGGGGTGGTGGCTTTGGAGTCGTCAAAGAAGCGAACCCCGTCGTGCTCGGCGACCAGGGCCACCCGATGGGGCAGCCCGGTCCACGACAACAAGGCCGCTCGCACACCTTGGGCGTGGGCGCCTCCGGCCATGGCCACCGCGGCCGCCGCGAGGTGGTTGGACAGCTCGTGGGGCTGCGACCGGTGCAGCTCAAAGGTGTCGGCCAACTTCTCCGACCAAGCCCACAAGGCGCCCTCGCTCACTCGGAAATCGCCGTCATCGAGCCCGAAGGTCACAACCCGACCCTCGTCGGGGGCATGGGCGACGACCACGGGATCATCTCGGTTCACCACCGAGGTAGTGTGCTCGTCGGCCCTGTTCCACAAGGCGGCCTTCGCGGCGCGATAGCTCGTCAGCGACTCATGGACGTCGAGATGATCGGGGGCGAAGTTCAACCATGCCCCCACCGTGGGGCGATAACACTGGCTGTGGCCCAGCCGAAACGAGGATGCCTCAACCACAAACGCTTCGGGGCGGTCGGCCCGGATGGCCTCCACCAGCGGCGTCTCTGTGTTTCCGGCCACGCTCACCGGGATTCCGGAGGCCTCGAGCATGGCAGCGGCGAGAAGCGTCACCGTTGTCTTGCCGTTGGTCCCGGTGACCGCCAGCGTGGGACGGGCATCCCACTGCTGGGCCAAGTCGAACTCCGAGATGACGGGCGTGCCCGCGTCCGCCGCGGCACCAAGGCAGGGATGGGACTCGGGCAGCCCAGGGGTGGGCACGATTGCCCGGGCGTCGGCCGCCAAGGCGGGCCAATCATCGGGGTCGGGCTGCTCGAGGAGGCCGACCCCGAGTTCTTCGGCGTAGAGGCGGGCGTGGTCATCGGGAGCATCGTCAACGGGCACTACCAGATGGCCGCGCTCGACCAACTGGGCGCACACCGCCCGGTTGGTCACGGCAAAGCCCACGAGCAGCACGGGCGCCCGGCTCAATCTGCTCCTCCGATGGACACGAAATCGGCGTAGAAGAGACCGAGGGCCACGGCGGTGGCGAACCCGGTCATGATCCACAGCCGGATGATCACCGTGGTCTCCGGCCAGCCGCCGAGCTCGAAGTGATGGTGGATGGGGGCCATGCGGAATACCCGGGTGCCGAACACCCGGAAACTGAACACCTGGATGATCACCGACAGGGTCTCCATCACGAACAGGCCGCCGATGATGGGCAGCAGCAGGTGGGTGTTGGTGGCCAACGCCAGTGCGGCCATACCCGTTCCCAGGGCCAGCGATCCGGTGTCGCCCATGAAGATGCGGGCCGGCGCGGCGTTCCACCACATGAACCCAGCGCTGGCCCCCACCATGGCCGCGGCCAAGATGGCCAAGTCCAAGGCGTGGGGTATGCCATAGATTTCCTCGTTGCGGAAGGCCCAGAAGCCGATGACCACGAAGGCGGCGAAGGCGAACACCGAGGAGCCGGCGGCCAGGCTGTCGAGCCCGTCAGTCAGGTTCACCGCGTTGCTCGTGGCCAATATCAAAAGCACTGCCCAGAGTCCCCAGCCCCATGGCCCCAAGTCGATGTTCAGGGAGTCGTAGCGGGTGAAGGAGAGCTCGGTGCGGACATCGGTCAGGTGGATCATGAGGAGTGCGTATCCCACCGCCACTGCGAGCAGGCCCAGAATCTTGGTCCCCTTGCCCAGGCCCAGGTTGCGCGCCCGGGACACCTTGAGCCAGTCGTCGATGAAGCCGACGACACCGGCGCCGAAGATGGCGAGCATCACGATCAGGCCAGTTCGGGTGAAGATGCCGTTGTAGAGGTCGCTGATGACGTATCCGGCCAGCGCGCCGACCACGATGGCCACTCCCCCCATGGTGGGCGTTCCCGCCTTGCTGACGTGGCCCTGGGGTCCGTCCAAGCGGATGGGCTGGCCGATGGAGTGCTTGCGCAAGAAGCTGATCAAGAAGCGGGTGCCGATCACCGAGACCACCCCGGCAATGGCCACGGCGAACAAGAGCCGGATCATCGGGCTGACTCCACGGCGAACAAGAGCCGGATCATCGGGCTGTCTCCATGGCGGCCAGAAGCTCTCGGGCCACGACGCGATCGTCGAAGGGGATCACCTGATCGCCCACCGTCTGGGTGGTCTCGTGGCCCTTCCCCGCCACCACCACCACGTCGCCGTCCTCGGCCTCGGCCAGGCTCCGGGCGATGGCCGCCCGGCGGTCTGCCAGGATCATCACGTCCCGGGAGTGGTGGGGCACCCCGGCCAGAATCTCAGCAATGATGGCATCGGGGTCCTCTGAACGAGGGTTGTCGGAGGTGACGATGACTTGGTCGGCCACCTCGGCCGCCACCTGGCCCATCATCGGGCGTTTGCCGGCATCGCGGTCGCCGCCGCAGCCGAAAACCACCCGCAGGCGTCCAGCGTCGGCCACCAGTTCTCGGGCGGCGGCCAGCACCTGAGCCAATCCGTCGGGAGTGTGGGCATAGTCCACGATCACGGTGAACGGGTGTTCGGACTCGATGGCCTCGAATCGGCCCGGCACGGGCGCGGCCGACTCCAGACCAGTGACTATCTCAGGCACGCTGGCGCCCAGCAGCAGAGCGGTCTCCGCCGCGGCCAAGGCGTTGGCCGCATTGAACCGGCCAACCAGGGGCAGGCGAACATCTTGGCCTCTCCATCGCAGGGCCGTGCCTTGCGGTCCCACTCGAACCGGCAGACTCTCGGGGTCATAGCCCACGGTGGGGATGCGGGGCTCGGCGGCCAACCGCAGGCCGTGCTCATCGCCTCGGTTGACCACGGCTCGGTCGGCCAGTTCGGGGGTGAACAGACGGGCTTTGGCTGTGAAGTACTCCTCGGCGGTGCCGTGGTAGTCGAGGTGGTCGATGGTGAGGTTGGTGAAGACCGCGGCGTCGTAGCGGATGCCGTCCACCCGGTGCTGGTGCAAGGCGTGGCTGGATACCTCCATGGCCACCGCCTCCACCCCGGCCGACCGCCAGCAGGCCAGTTGGTGCTGCAAGTGGAGGGACTCCGGAGTGGTCCTGGTTCCGGTGAGCGTGCCGAGCACCTCGGTGTGCAGGCCCGCGGCCGTCAGCACCGAACCCATCAGGGTGCACACCGTGGTCTTGCCGTTGGTGCCGGTTACTCCGATGACGGCCATGGATTGGGAGGGGTGGCCGTAAAAGGTCGAGCTCATCGGCCCCATTGCCCGGCGTACCGAATCGGTCTGCACCTGGGGACAGGCCACGTTGAGCGGGCGCTCCACCACCAGGCCGACGGCCCCCTGATCCACCGCGTCGGATGCGAAATCGTGGCCATCGTGGTTGGCGCCCGGCACACAGAAGAACAGGTCGCCGGCATTCACGTCCCGGGAATCGTGGGCCAACCCGGTGATCTCGGCATCCCCGTTCCGCTCGACGAGCCCAGGTGCGTCCGCAGCCAAGTGCCGCAACGCCATCGACGAGGTGCTCACGGCCCCTCCTCCGGCGAGGACGGCTCGCCATCGAGCTGTTCCGGCGCCTCTGCTCCCTGGGGTTCAGTTCCCGGAGAGGGGCCCTCCGACCCCGGCTGGGAAACCGGCTCGGGGGTGATCTCAATGGTCGGGGTGGGCTCCGCAGCGCTGGTGGCAGTGGGGGCCGGCTGCGGCGTGGCCGTGGGCTCGAGGGTTGGAGCGGGCTGCGCGGTGGGGGCCGGGCCCAGCTTCGGCTGGACGGTGACGAAGTCGACCGGAGGGGCGATGCGGAGGCGTTGCAGAGCGTAGTTCGCCAATTCGGCAAACAGCGGTGCGGCTGCCTGGCTGGCGTAGAAGTTGGTCACCGGCTCGTCGATCACCACAATCATCGAGAGCTGGGGATCCTCGGCGGGAAAGAACCCAGCGAAGGTGGCCGTGTAGCGACGCAGCCCTTCCTCGTCTTCGTAGTTGCCGTCTGACAGCACCTTCTGACCGGTCCCGGTCTTGCCGGCAACGGTGTAGCCGTCAACCTGGGCGTTGCGTCCTGTTCCCTCCCGCACCACCGTGACCAGCATGTCGGTCATCTGCGAGGCGGTGCTGTAGGAGACAACCCTGACCGGCTCGGCCCGCTCCACGGGTATCTCTCGGCCATCCGCGCCAACCGCCGAGTACACCAGCGTGGGCGCGACCCGCAATCCGCCAGTGGCCAGGGTGTTGTACACCATCAGTACCTGCAAGGGCGTGGCCAATATGCCCTGGCCCAGGGCGAAGCTGGCCACATCGGTACCGTTCCAGCTCAACAGATCCGGAACCAAGCCAGACGACTCGCCCTTGAATCCCAGTCCGGTGACCGACCCCAGACCGTACCGGGACATGTAGGCAGCCAAGCGAGTGGAGCCCAGCACGAGAGCCCACTCGACGGTGCCGGTGTTGGACGAACGGGCCAGGATCTCCTCCATGCTGTAGAGCGCGGTTCCGTACTCGGTGTGGTCGGTGAATTCCTGATCGTAGAGGTGAAGCCAGTGGTTGACTTCGCGCACATGGCTGGGAGCTCCCAGCCCCTCTTCGATCACTCCGGACAGCACCACGCTCTTCATGACCGACCCGGGCTCATAGGCCCAGGTGACGGCCCGATTCTCGCTGAGCGAGACCGGGTTGCCCTCCGCGTCTCGCCCCACCGAGGCCATGGCCAGAATCTCGCCGGTATCGGGCACCATGATGATGACGGAGCCGCTGGACGCCTCGACTTCTTCTATTTGGCGCATCAGCGCGCGCTCGGCCTCGAACTGCAAAGAGCGGTCGATCGTCGAGTACAGATCGGCGCCTGGCTGTGCGGGCTTGATGTGGCGGGCACCGGTGGGGATGGTGCGACCGTCATGGCTGCTCTCCAACACCAACTCGCCGGGTATGCCGCCGAGGAGCCCGTCATATTGGTATTCGAGGCCGCTGATGCCCACTTGATCCACATCCACTACTCCGACGACGGCCCGGCCCAATCGGTCGCCGGCGGGATTGAATCGAGCCGACTCCTCAAGCTGGTACACCCCCTCCAAGTCGAGCTCGGCCACCGCCCGTGAGATGGCGTCGGGCACTTGGCGGGCCAGATAGGCGTGCTGGTCGGGCTCGCTCAGCAGTTCGAGCAGCAGGCCCTCGTCCCTTTTCAGCACCGGGGCGAGAGCGGCCGCGGCGGCGGCCGGGTCGTCCACTTGGCTGGGGTCGGCCCATACCGTCCATTGCGGCACCGATACCGAGAGCTCCACTCCGTTGCGGTCGAGGATCCGCCCCCGGTCGGCGGTCAGCTTGACCGTCTTGGTTCGCTGCTGCTGGCCGTATTCCACGTAGGCGTCGGAGCGGAAGAGCTGGAGGTCGGCCAGCCGAACGCCCAACACCACCGCGACCATGGCGAATGCCACCGCCAACGCGGTGCCCCGTCGCCGACGCGACTGGGTTCCCTTAACCTCCTCGGAGGAATTCATCGTCATCCAATTCCACGGGAGACAGGTACACGCGCCGGTCGGGCTCCACCATTCCCAATCGGTAGAGGGCCTCGGCCACGATGCGCTCGGGCGCCTCGGCGCGGGCCACATTGAACCGCAACCTGTCGTTGGCGGCCTGAACTTCTTCGAGCTCCTGGTTGAGGTTGTCGAGAGTGGTTTGCCGGTCGACGATCATGGCGTGGAGCAGCGCCAGCACGAACAGGGCAATCACGACGGTGATGGCGGCAGCCCAGCCCACTATGGGCATCAGCCTGCGGGTGGGCCGTGGTGCCGCACGAAGGTGCGGGCGGGGGCGGGTGGCAGTCTTCGCCGGGGATGGGCTCGGATGGCGCTGCGGAGAAGCCACTACGCAGCTCCTTCGGTCTGATCATTCCCCAGCTTGCAGAACCCCCGAAAGCGGGCGCTGGAGGCCCGGGGGTTGTCGGCCAACTCTGCTGAGCTGGGCCGGCGACTGCCCCGGGGAACCAACTCGATGGCGGGTGGGGGCTGGGACGCCGACGGGGGCAGGCCCCGAAAGCGGGATTCGTCATTGAGCCCGGCCTGGCGGCGCAGAACCCGCTTGACAATGCGGTCCTCTCCGCTGTGGTAGCTGAGCACCACTCCCCGACCTCCAGGCGCCATTCGGTCGATGACCGCTTCCAATGCAGGCTCGATCTGGCTCAGCTCGTCGTTGACCGCGATGCGGACGGCCTGGAAGGTTCGCTTGGCGGGATGGCCGCCCCGTCGGCGAGCGGGGGCGGGGATGGCCTCGCGCACCACTTCGGCCAATGCCGTGGTAGAGGCAATAGGCCGGGCCGCCACAATGGCGTCGGCAATGCGATTGGCGTAGCGCTCATCGCCGTAGGCCCGCAGGATTCTGGCCAGCTCCGAGGCCGGCCACTTGTTCACCACCTCGTCAGCCGAGAGCTGTTGGCTGCAATCCATCCTCATGTCCAGAGGACCGTCTTGGCGGTAGCTGAAACCCCGCTGCGGCTGGTCGAGCTGTGGAGAGCTCACTCCGAAGTCGAACAGTGATCCCACGAGGCGAGGCACCCCCAGGGCATCCAACACGTCGTCCAACTGGGCAAAGCTGGCATGGCGGATCGTGGCGCCGCGACCGGCCAAGGCAGTGGTGGCGGCCTCGACCGCGGAGGGGTCACGGTCGAGGCCTATCAGTGAGAGGTCAGGGCGGGCGTTCAATAGAGCCCGAGCATGTCCTCCCCCACCCACGGTGGCATCGAGAAAAGCCCCCGACGGCACCGTGGACAGATGTTCCACCACTTCTGCGACCATGACGGGATGATGGACATATCGACTGTCGATGGCTGTCGTTGTCCCCCCGTTCATGTTCATTCACCTCCTGGGCGCCTCTGTGGCCTGTCAGTTGAAGGAGCTGTTTTTGCGTCCGACCGGGTCGGGCGATAAAAATGGCGCCCATCGGCAGTCCTCCGCCTGGCGACCGCACTCCGGGATTTCTCCCCGGCAGTGTCAGATGGCAAGCGGGCGGAGTAGGGGCCTTCCATCTCGTCAGACGGAGGACTGCCCATGAGCCCTTTTTCTTTCCCCTTACATTGCGCTTCCCAGTGGTTTCCTCCTTCCGTCCGGCCTCATCACAGCCAGCGATCCACGTCGGCTTCGCCGTGTTCGGCTTGAAGCGACTCCCATTCCCCCGCCTCCCAGACCTCGCCGCGGTTGAACACACCGACCAAAACCACGTTCTTGTCGAGACCCAGCGCCTCTCGCTTGGAGGAAGGCAAGCTCAACCGACCCTGGGCGTCGACGGTCGCCGGTTCAAGGCTGGAGGAGAAACGACGCAGTTCGTCGCCGTCGGCCTCCCCGGCCCGCACCGCGGTTTCAAGCCGCTCCAGCGCGCTGCGGGCCTCATCCGCCGTCCAGATGCCCAAGCACTGCTTGTAGATCGCCACATAGGCCCCTTCGGCCAGCACCGAGCGAAAGACCGGCGGCAACGAAAGCCGGCCCTTGTCGTCCAAGGAACGAGCGTGCTCACCGGTGAGCATGTCCCCCTCCAATGGGTCCCGAGAAAATCCCCTTATGTCCCACTTCGTCCCACCCTATCCCCCACAGCCCCACCAGCGCAACCCAATCGAGGTATTTCGAGACAAGGGGTACCACCGCGCCTGAATTGGCAGCGTCATCCGGTGGCGGCGGAAAGCCGAGGCTCTACCGCGGCAGGGAACTCAAGAAAGCGGCGATGATCTTCTCGGCCGGAGCATTCAGCGGATAGGCCGACCCGGCCAGGGTGTTCCGAAGGTTGTCGATCTGGCCGGTTGGCACCACAAGACGAGACATCAACTCCTCGGGGGCCCATCGGCGGTACACCAGCGTCTGGAAGCGGGCCGTGGTGCGGGTTCGGCGCTGAGTAATGCCGACCGCCTTGGCCTGTCCGACGAGCACCTCACCCGGCCCCCGGCTGGCGAAGCACGCCAACCTGCCCCATGCACCGGGTTCATAGCGTTTGGATATCTCCGCTGAGTCGATATCCAGAGAAGCCAAAGCGGTAGCCCACACTCGGCCCAGCCACAGGGGCGCCCGGTTCACATCGTGGTCCCAAAGTGGGTTTTCCTGCCCGATCACCACGTCGATCCACACCGAATCACCCGGCACCACCAGCACCGCGCCACCGCCGCTGCGGCGGCGTACGACCCCGGTCCCTTCAGTGCCCGCTTCTTTGGCGACATCGACAGGCTGGGCCGACCCCAGCACCAGCGCAGTGTCGAGGGGCGACATCAGCCAAACCTCCCGATCAGTGCCGGGATCGGGACTGAGCGCGTGCAACTCCCCCACGGTTCCGCTCAGCCGATACGCCCTCCACCCTCCTTGGATTGACAGTGGCTCAGTCTTGGCGTTCACCGGCCTATGCCGTCGGGCATCCCGCGACAGGCTCAAGCAGTTTGGGCGACGGACTCGGCAGATGGGTCGAGATAGGGCAGCCAGTCGGAGGGGACATGGCCGACCGCCGAGGCCACCCAGGCCGAGCGGGGAGGCTCGGCCGGCGGACGCATCAGCCGCATCGGGGTCTCCGAGAGCAGCCGATCCCGCTTGGCCATGTTGCACCGTCGACAGGCGGCAACCACGTTCTCCCAGGAGTGGGTGCCGCCTCGGCTCCGGGGTCGGACGTGGTCGATGGAGTCGGCGTGACGGCCGCAGTACTGGCAGCGGTATCCGTCGCGGGCAAAGACCCCCCGGCGGCTGAGCCCGCCGGTGCGGAAGAACGGCACTTTGACGTAATAGCGCAGTCGAACCACCGACGGCACCGGCAGGTCGAGCCGCTCGGAGCGGATCCGCTCGCCCGACTCCAGTACCACCTCGGCCTTCTCCGCCATCACCAGCACGAGGGCGCGCCGGGGCGACACCACACTCAACGGCTCGAAGGAGGCGTTCAGCACCAGCGCCCGGCTCATGGTGGAAACCATAGTGAACCCGCCGGGTTGCTTTGTGTGGATTACCGAGAACACTCCCCCGGTTTGACGGATCGCAAGGGGCGATTCAACGCCGCTTTACCTGGTAGTGCGCTCCCAGGATCTACACCATCGCAGATAGGTGACCAGATCATCGGCGCGGGGCTGGGCTTCGGCATCCCCGTACATGGTGACCATCCGGAACTTCAAATACGCCGGATCGGGGAGCATTTTTAACCGCCATCCGAGCCGGATCGCTGTCATCCAAAGACTGGGATATGCGAGCAGCTTGGCCAGCGATTGAACCACGGTTCCAGGCTACGCCTTCGCGGTCCTTCCCTCGTGATCTTCCTCCGGCGGCCAGTACGATGGGCGGATGGGAACACTTGCCGTCACCGGCGACCACGACGCCGACCAACTCCTCCTCAATGATCCGTTCGCCCTGCTGCTGGCCATGATGCTCGACCAGCAGATCCCCATGGAGTGGGCCTTCAAATCGCCCCTGCGGTTAAAGGAGCGCATCCCCGACGATTTTTCCGCTGCTGGCCTGGCGGAAATGAACCCCGACAAGGCCGAGGCCGCCTTCAAGGAGAAGCCCGCCCTGCATCGGTTCCCCGGCTCGATGGCCCGCCGGGCCCAAGACCTCGCCCGCCACATCGTGGACAACTATGACGGCGACGCCGCCAAGCTGTGGGTCGAAGCCGACACCGGCCAAGAGCTGCTCAAGCGCCTCAAAGCCCTCCCCGGCTACGGCGACGAAAAGGCCAAGATCTTCCTCGCCGTCCTAGCCAAACGCTTCAACGTAACCCCCGAAGGCTGGGAAGCCGCCGCCGGCCCCTTCTCCGACCCCACCCCCCGAACCGTCGCCGACATAGACAGCCCCGAAGCCCTAGCCGAAGTAAGAGCCTGGAAAAAAGCCCAAAAAGCCAAAGGCAAAACCAAACAAGACTGACCGTAACCGGCTGATTCAGTACGGTTACCCCCGCATGACCAACCCAGCCGACGCGATCCTCCAATGGATTCCCCGCGTCAGGGGATGAGGGTGATTTGGGAGTCGAGCCAGCCTAGGAGGATGGCGATGCAGCGGGGGTCGGAGTGGAGGCGGTGGCCGGCGCCGCTGATTATGCGCAGGCCGGCGTCGCCGTGGGCGTCGGCGATGGCCCTGGCATCGAGGGGTGACACTTCCCGATCATCGGAGCCGTGCAACACCAGCATGGGACGGGGGGCTATCTGATCGGCGCATCGGTCCACTCGAATCGATTGGGCAGCCTTGGCCCAGGAATCGACCGATTGGGGGAAGTCGGGCGTAGAGATGACGCCCAGCGAGCGGGCGTACTCCACTACCCCGGAGGCATCCAGGCCCCAGTGGGCGAAGTCAACCGGCGCACCCATGGTGGCCACTCCCCGGACCCGTAGGTCTTCTTGAGCAACAAGCGCCACCAACGCGCCTCCGATGCCGAACCCCGCCAGCCAGACCCCTTCCACCTGATCGAGTCCGTCGAGGTGGTCCACCGCGCTGCGGACGTCGTCGGTCCACCCTTCTAGCGAGAAGTCGCCCTCGCTGTCGCCGCAGCCCCGGTAGTTGAGCACCAGGGCGGCCCACTCCATGTTCTGGGCGATTCGGTCGGCCAGAGGGTAGAGCCGCTCAGCGGCCCTCGAACCGCCATTGGCCGCCGACGGAAATGCCGAGCACAGCACCACGCCGGGCAGCGCCCGCATCCGGCGGCTCTCGGGCAGCGCCAGATATCCGGCAAGCTTGAGCCCGTCAGATGTCTGCCAGTGAGTCACACTGCCCGGGGCCGATAGCCGCGATTGCGGGCTTCGGCCAGGGTGTCAGGCCCGAACACCAAGAACTGCTCCGATGCAACCAGTTCCTCGATGACCGACTCGTCGCTCACCTCATCCAAGTCGTACACCAACTGGGACCGCTTGTCCCCCACGTAACGGAAGCCCTCCAACGACCTCGGCCTGTCCATTCCCCAACCGTACCGTTTCGCTAGGGGGATTCCTCGGCTGGAGGACCGAGCGCTCCGATGGCCTTGAGATACTGGCTCTCGAGGTCGAGCACCACCACCACATCAAGGGCGTCGATGTCCCGGCCCGACTTGGTGGCCTTGGCCAGCACGTAGTCCACCGAGTCATCGTCGCTGGTGACAACCTCGTCTTCCTGGCTCTCTGCCTCGGCGGCGGTCACGTCGCCCCGCCCATAAGTGGCCGATCCCTGCAGCCGCAGATGATCCAGCCGCCAGAGCAGAATGTCCTGCACGTCGTCGTAGCTCAGTTTGGCGGAAAGCGCGTCGGGCAGGCGCTCGGCCACAAAGTCCACCGCTTCGAACAGGTCGTACACCGTCCGGGCCCGGGTGTGGGCCAAGCGAGAAGACACCCGCATTACCGCATAGGCGGCCAGCCCGACCACCAAGACTGCGGCGAGGATGATTAGAAGGGTCAGATCCCGATGCGCTGAGCGAGCAGCTCGCGGTGATACGTCGGGTCGCCGAACAGAAGCTCCGACGACTTGGCCCGCTTGAAGTAGAGGTGGGCGGGGTGCTCCCAGGTGAAGCCGATCCCGCCGTGGATCTGGATGTTCTCCGCCGAGGCATGGAAATAGGCCTCCGAGCAGTAGGCCTTGGCCAAGCTGGCCACCGAGGGCAGCTCATCGTTCAGCTCTGAGGCACACCAGCCGGCGTAGTAGGCGGCCGACTTGGCCGACTCCACTTCCAGCAGCATGTCGGCGCACTTGTGCTTGATGGCCTGGAACGACCCGATGGGCCGTCCGAACTGCACCCGGTCTTTGGCGTACTGCACCGACATGTCCAAGCACATCTGGGCGCCGCCCACCTGTTCGGCGGCCAGGGCCACCGCAGCCAGGTCGAGCACCCGCTCCAACACGGCCCAGCCCCCGCCCTCGACGCCGATCAGCGTGACCGGGGTGTTGTCGAAGTCCAAGCGGGCCTGCTTGCGGGTCTGGTCCATGGTCGACAGCGCAGTGCTGGTCAATCCGTCAGCGTCGCTCGGGCACCAGAACAGGCTCACCCCGCCGGCGGTGCGGGCGGCCACCAGCACCACATCGGCGGTGTGCCCGTCGATCACGAACATCTTGGTGCCGCTGATCCGCCAGCCGTCGCCGTCGGCGGTCGCCTCGGTGGTGATGCCCGACTCGTCCCAGCGGCCGTTCTCCTCGGTGAAGGCCAGTGCGGCCACCGCCTCACCGGCGGCGATCCCGGGCAGCAGCGCCGTCTTGGCCTCCTCATCACCGCTGTGGATGAGAGCGTTGGCCGCTAGCACCACGCTGGAGAAGAACGGAGCGCACAACAGCGCCCGGCCCATCTCCTCCAGCACCACGATCAGCTCGATATAGCTGAAGCCGCTGCCCCCGTATTCCTCGGGGATGATGAGGCCCTGCAATCCGAGCTGCTCGGCCATCTGGTTCCAGACGGCGTCGTCGTAGCCCTTTTCGGTGTCCATCTGCTCGCGGACCGCCGATTCGGGGGATTTGTCCTCCAAGAACTGCCGCACGAAGCGCCGCAGCTCCTCCTGTTCCTCGCTGAAGGCAAAGTTCACGGCCTTGTTTTTACTAGACCGAACCCGCAGTAGCCACGCCCGAACACTCCGCTCGCCGATTGGCCTGCTGCCCTCTGCGCTGATGACCTGTCATCGACCCGATAGATGGTGCACAATCGTGGGGCCAACCAGTCTTCCCTGAGTCTCAGGAATCCCTGAGTCGGAGAGCGAGAAGAGCCCGCCATGACTTTGCACTGGCAAGACACCCAGGCCGAGATCCACAAAGTGGTCGTCGGGCCGATGGACAACAACGTCTACGTCGTCCGCTGCCGCCAAACCGGCGATGCGGTGCTGATCGACGCAGCCAACGAGCACGATCTTCTGCTGGAGATGTGCTCCGCTCTCGGGGTCCGCACCGTTCTGGAGACCCACGGGCACTGGGACCACATTCAGGCCATCCCGGCGGTGCGCGACGCCGGCTACGACGTGGGGGTCACCGCCGAGGACGCCGCCATGCTCGACGCCTACGACTACCTCCTCGAGGACGAGTCGGTGATCGAGGTGGGCCGGCTCCGCCTGCACTGCATCCACACGCCGGGCCACACGCCGGGGTCGATGTCGTTCCGCATGGAAGGCTCGCCCATCCTGTTCTCCGGCGACACCCTCTTCCCCGGCGGACCGGGCGCCACCGGATTCGAGGGCGGCGACTTCAACACCATCATCGAATCCATTGAAGGACGGCTGTTCTCCCCGCTTCCCTCCGACACCATGGTTCTCCCCGGCCACGGCGATCAGACCACCATCGGCACCGAGACCCCCCACCTCCAGGAGTGGATCGACCGGGGCTGGTAGGCCCGCTCATCGGTGCGCCTCACAGCTTTCCGGTGATAGGGATAACGTCCCCTCCGACGTAGACTGGTCAGGTGAGCCAGCCCGAGGCCCCTCTCTTCGAGGTCGAGAACCTGCACGTGGCCACAGCCGACGACGGCATCCCGATCCTGTCGGGCATCGACCTCACCGTCCGGGCGGGCGAGGTACACGCCCTCATGGGGCCCAACGGCTCGGGCAAGTCAACCCTGGCCAGCGCACTGTTGGCCAGCCCCGAGTACGAGGTGACCGGGGGGCGGATCCGCTTCAAGGGCGACGACATCACCGACTGGCCCGCCGACGTTCGGGGCAAGGCCGGGCTGTTCTTGGCCTTCCAATACCCCCAGGAGTTCCCCGGCGTGTCGGTGATGAACTTCCTGCGCCAGGCCCTGTCGGCTCGCAAGGGCATCGACCTGTCGGTGCTGGAACTGCGCCTGGCGGTGATCGAGTGGATGGAGCGGTTCGACATGGACCCCTCGTTTGCCGACCGCTACCTCAATGACGGGTTCTCCGGGGGCGAGAAGAAGCGCAACGAGGTTCTCCAGCTGGCCATTTTGGAACCGGAGATGGCCGTGTTGGACGAGACCGACTCCGGATTGGACATCGACGCCCTCAAGATCGTGGCCAGCGGGGTGCAGGAGGTCATGACCTCCCGGCCGGAGATGGGGGTGCTGGCCATTACCCACTTCCGCCGCCTGCTCGACCATCTGAAGCCCGACCACGTTCACATCCTCATGAACGGCAAGATCGCAGCTAGCGGAGGCTTCGAGCTCGCCGCGCAACTGGACGCTGAAGGGTACGAGGCATGGCGCTAGACCCAGGGGCCATCCGGGCCGACTTCCCCATCATGTGCCGGCAGGTACACGGTCGCCCCCTGGTGTACCTCGACTCGGCCGCCACCTCTCACAAGCCGAGGCCGGTGATCGACGCGGTGACCGACTACTACGAGCGGTTCAACTCCAACGTCCACCGGGGCTCATACCAGCTGGCGGTGGAAGCCACCGAGGCACTGGAAGAGGCTCGGAGGAAGGTCGCCGATTTCATCGGGGCCTCTCGGGACTCAGAGATCATTTTCGCCAAGAACGCCACCGAGGCCATCAATCTGGTGGCCCGAACCTGGGGTCGGGCCAATCTGGGACCGGGCGACCCGGTGGTGATCACCGAGTTGGAACACCACGCCAACATCGTCCCCTGGCACATGCTGGCCGCCGAGCAGGGCATCGAACTGCGCTGGATCCCCATTCGCAGCGACGGCCACCTGGATCTGACCGACCTCGACCGTCTGCTCGACGGCGCCCGGCTGTTGAGTGTGGCCGCGGTTTCCAACGTGCTGGGCACCATCAATCCCATCCGGCAACTGGCCGACGCCGCCCACGATGCCGGCGCGCTGATGATGGTGGACGCCAGCCAGTACACCCCGCACCTGCCCACTGATGTGGCGGAGATGGGGGCCGACTTCGTGGCCTTCACCGGCCACAAGATGTGCGGCCCCACCGGAATCGGGGTGCTGTGGGCCAAGTCTGAGCTGCTGGAGGCTATGCCGCCGTTCTTGGGCGGGGGGGAGATGATCCTCAACGTGACCAAGGAGGGGTTCAGCACCGCGGCGGTGCCGTGGAAGTTCGAGGCCGGAACCCCGCCCATCGCCGAGGCGGTCGGGCTGGGAGCGGCGGTGGACTATCTCACCGGCCTGGGCATGGAGCAGGTTCGAGAGCACGAGGTGGCCCTCACCGGCTATGCCCTGCGGACCCTGAACCAGCGCTACGGCGACGACATCACCATCCACGGGCCGACCGAGCCGGCCGAGCGGGGCGGGGTGCTGTCATTCGAGTACAAGGGGATCCATCCCCATGATGTGGCCCAGGTGCTGGACCGCTCCGCGGTGTGCGTGCGGGCCGGCCACCATTGCGCCAAGCCGCTGATGCGGGTGCTGGGTTGCGCCGCCACCAGTCGGGCCTCCATGTACGTGTACAACGATGAGTCAGACGTGGACGCCCTGGCCGATGCCCTGGGCGAAGCCGACGTGTTCTTCATCGAGTGAAGTCTTGAATGAAGAAAGACTGCATATCGCTGAGCCCTCGCCCGTAGACTGTTGAACCGTCGCCATGCCTGATCTTGAAGATCTCTATCGCGAGATCATCCTCGACCACTACCGCAACCCCCGCAATCGGGGGGAGCTGGATACCCCGCCCGCCGTCCGGGCCGAGGGCTTCAACCCCCTGTGCGGCGACGAGGTGATCATCTATGTGCAATTGGCCGACGGGGTGATCGAAGACATCAAGTTCGGCGGCCAGGGCTGCTCGATCAGCCAGGCCTCTTCGTCGATGATGTCGGCCGCCGTCAAGGGCCGCACTGTCGAGGAGCTACAACAGTTCAACCATGCCTTCAGGTCGATGATGTCCATCGAGCCCGACCCCGACGACCCCGCCCCCACCAACGGCAACAGCGCAGACGTCAAGCTCGGCGACCTGGAAGCCCTCAAAGGCGTGGTCAAGTTCCCAGTTCGCATCAAGTGCGCCACCCTGTCGTGGCACACCCTCACCCAAGCCGTCGAAGAGGCCATAGCCGACTCCTAAAGGCAGTACTGCGACCCCCGACTCACTTGGGTCAGCAACCCGCAACCATCGTTGGTTACCATCGCCAGATGCCCAGCCGCGGAGAGGTGGTAATCGTGTCAGGCCCACCGGGCTCGGGGAAGACGACCGTGAGCGCCGCTCTCGCTTTGAGTTACGAGCGAGGCGTCCATCTGGAGTCGGACTGGTTCTTTAGATCCATCAAGTCGGGGTTTGTTGCACCATGGCTACCGGAGGCGCACGGCCAGAATGCTGCCGTAATGGTGGCCGTCGCGGACGCTGCGGCTGCATATGCCGATGCCGGCTACACGGTCGTGTGGGATGGAATTGTCGGGCCGTGGTTCCTAGGTCTGGTTGCCCGACGCCTTGGCGATCGTGAGATCCGTGTGCAGTACCTCGTGCTGCGACCCCGGCGCGTCACGGCGTCGCAACGAGTGCAGGGGCGTGGCGACACGCCCGAGACCTCTGGCGCCGAAACCATGTACGACCAGTTCTCCGACCTGGAAGAATTCGAGTCTCATGTCATCTCGTCAGACGCACCGGCCGAACAGGTCATCGAGGCATGCAAAGCCGCCCTCCTCAATGGCAGCCTGCAAGTAGAACCCGACTCTTGAGCCAGCAAATTGGGGTCTGCAAGTAATATTATACTGACTAGTGTTATGACTAGTTAGTAATGGCCAGTGATTGGAGAGGCATGGAAAAGGTCTGGCAGGTGCAGGAGGCGAAGGCTCGATTCAGCGAGTTGCTGGAAACCAGCCTTGCTGAAGGTCCTCAGGTTGTGACTAAGCGGGGGGTAGAGACGGCGGTGGTGGTCCCTATCGACCAGTGGCGTCGTCTGGTTGGCAGGGCAAAGCCGAACCTGAAAGAACTGCTTCTGGACCCGGATGCCCGCACTGAATCGTTGACCCCGCCGCGACGGGAACTCCGTCAACGAGCACCGCTGGCCTTCGACTAGTCCTTGCCCATGTACCTCCTCGACACCAATGTGGTCTCTGAACTGCGTCGCCTTCGTCCCCACCAATCGGTGGTGAACTGGATACAGGACATCCCTGCCGACCAGCTTCATCTCTCATCGGTCACAATCGGCGAGATTCAAGCCGGTATCGAGATCACCCGCGAGCAGGACCCGGACAAGGCCGAAGAGATTGAGACCTGGCTGGAACGGGTGATAGATGCCTACGAAGTTCTGCCAGTAGACGCGGCCGCATTTCGCGAATGGGCCCGGCTGATGCACCGGCAAGCCGACAACCTGCTACAAGATGCCCTGATCGCTGCCGTCGCCATCGTCCACCGGCTCACTGTGGTCACAAGAAACATCCGTGACTTCGAACATCTCAAAGTCCCAGTGCTCAACCCATTCACCGGAACAGCTTGATCAGGCAGAACACCTGGTCTAAGTCCCTGTTTCAGACCAGGGCGTTGACGCGGCGGGCGAATTCTAGGTCTAGCTCGGTGAGGCCGCCGGCGGCGTGGTTGGTTATGGCGATCTCTACGGTGGACCAGACGTTGGACCACTCGGGGTGGTGGAAGAGGCGCTCGGAGATCAGCGCTACCCGGGACATGAAGCCGAAGGCCTCCGAGAAGTCCGAGAAGTTGAAGGTGGCGGCGAGCTTGTCTCCTTGGCGCTCCCATCCGGGCAGGTCTTCCAAGGCGGCGGCGACCTCTTCGTCGCTGAGCAGTCTCTTGGCGTCGGCGTCTACGGCCATGGGTCACTCTCCAAATTCATTTCTAGATGTGAGTGGATCTCAACCGGTGATTCGGCGCGGGTGTCGATCCAGGGATCGTAACCAGTCTCCTCCAGTTGGGCAGCCAACTCAGGGCCTCCGGTTTCCGCGATTACCCCGTCGATGAGGATGTGGACCACGTCGGCGTGGAGCACAGTCAACAAACGGCTGAAGTGGGTGATGGCCAATACGCCGAGGTTGTCCTCATGGGTGGCCTGCTCGATGCGATGGCTCACCGCGGCCAATGCGTCCACGTCGAGGCCGCTGTCCAGCTCGTCCAGGATGGCGATCCGGGGGCGGAGCACGCCGAGTTGCACCGCCTCGCTTCGCTTCATCTCACCGCCGGACAGGTCTACATTCAGCGAGCGGTACAAGAGATCAGGGTCGAAGTCGACCAGCTCGGCCTCGTCGGCAACCTGCGCTTCCACTGCGCTCCGGTCCCCTCCCGCGGCTTCCACTGCTTCTTCCAGCATGTTCTCCAAGCCCACACCCGGGACCTCGGTGGGGTATTGCTGGGTGGAAAACAACCCGGCGTGGGCTCGCTCCCACGGGGACAGGTCCACCAAGTCGACACTGTTGGAATCATCATCGATAAGAGTGATCGACCCCGCGGTGACCTCGTAGCCGGGACGTCCCATGATGGCGTAGGCCAGGGTTGACTTTCCCGAACCGTTGGGTCCCATGACAGCGTGGACTTCACCGGACGCGACCCGCAGGTTCACGCCATTCAGCACCATTTGCCCGCCGACTTGGACATGCAAATCCGAGACGACCAGCTCGCTTTTGGCTGCCTTACTCATCGTGGCCGACCTCTAGCCAGATCTGGCCGTCTTCCACACCCACGTCATAGACGGGCACCGGGCGGGTGGCGGGGAGAGTCTCAGCCTCCCCAGTGGCCAAAGAGAACAGACTGCCGTGCTTCCAGCATTCGATGGTGCCCTCCTCGGCATCTACTTCGCCCTCGGCCAAGGAGTAATCAGCATGGCTGCACGTGTCGCCCAGGGCATACAAGTCATCTCCCAAGCGAATGACTGCAATCTGGTGGACCAGACCGCCGACGTCGACGTCGAACCGCCGGGCCTCGCCGTCGCCTATCTCATCGAGCGAGCAGAGAGTCACTCGTTCTGGGTTCATGACCCCGACCCGCCATCGACACCGCGATGGCCCAACCCCTCGATTTTGGATTGGAGCCGATCTCGCACCGCAGGCACGGCCTCGCGGACAGGAAATTGATCCAGCACCTCGTCGAAGAACCCGGCAACAATCAGGCGCTCGGCGGTCTCGGTAGGCACTCCCCGGCTTTCCAGGTAGAACAGCTGGTCGCTGTTGATGGGGCCCACCGCGGAGGCGTGGCTGCAGTGGACCTCGTTGTTCTCGATCTCCAGGTTGGGCACCGACTCGGCCCAGGCATCTTCCGACAGCTTGATATTGCGGTTGGTCTGGTAGGCGTTGGTACCCCGGGCGTCGGGCCGCACCCTGATCAGGCCGGTGTACACCGACCGGGAGGAGTCGTCCACCGCACCCTTGAACAACAGGGTGCTCGTGGTGTCGGGAGCGGCGTGATCTTGGAACGTGCGAAAGTCCAGGGTCTGCTCGCCGTCCCCGAAGTACAGCGAGATCAGATCGCCGGTGGCCCCTCGGCCGGAAAGATGGGTGTCCAGCCGCGTCCGGGCGTATTCGCCGCCCAACGCCGCCGATGACGAACGCAGGTGGGCCTGCGCGCCGATGTGGCTGACCTGCGAGCCGATGTGCCACACCTTGGGCCCCAAGTCCTGCATAGACAGATAGCCGACCCGGGAGGCGGCAGCCGCCCTGATCTCAATCACCGGGCTTACAAACGCAGCAACGCCAGCCGAGCCGTAGTGCTCCAGCACCTCGACTGAGGAATCGGCACCAGCGTCCACGATCAGCCGGGGAAAGACTGCTGCCCCATCAGCATCGAGCCAATGGCGCACCACGATGGGCCCCTCCACATTCACTCCCGAGGGCACCCGCACCAGCAGCGGCTCAACCGAGAACGCGGCATTCATGAGGGCGAACAGGTCCACGTCTACCGAGGCGGCCAGCTCAGCGTCGCCTTCGCCCAGTGGCCGGACCTCTACCCCTTGGGCTGCCGCCTCGGCGCGCAGCTCAACGCCGCAAAGACGGCCATTGCTGGTATCGGCCATCGCGCTGTATTTGGGAACAGAAGCCGTCGAAGTGCCGCCACCATCGTGGGCCAGCTGATAGCGGCTGAGATCCAACTGCCCGATAGGCGTGTACCGCCACACCTCTTCTTCCACCGAGGGCATCGGTGCAGCAGCCATCTGCTCGGCGGCCGCCACTCGACGGCGGGCCAGCCAATCGGGGCCGGGAATGGCTCCGGCCGCATCGGGGGTGAATTGGGTTTCGATCACGAACGCCGACGGCGCTTTCGCCGCTTGGCCTTTCCGCCGCCGCCCGCTCTTGACCGCCGCCGGGACTTCTCCCTCTCCAGTTCGGCCAGCACCCGGGGGCCGGCCTCGTTCACGATGTCTTCGGCCGCATCCAGCAGGGCGCCGATGCTCTCATCGCTGCCCACGCTGGCCGGCGCCTCGGGAGTGGGCGGTGTGACCAGCGTGCCGTGCGACCAATTCACGTCCACCATGCGGCGCTCATAGGCCGAGCATTCGTCGGGACAGCGCCACGGGGCCTCGGGGGCCAGGTCCAAATCGCACTTCCGCACGGTCTCGCCATTGGGGTATGACCGGCTCTCGAAGTACTTGCAATCCTGCCGCATGGGCATCAGCCGACAGATCCCTCCATCTGCAACTCGATCAGCCGGCTCCACTCCACGGCGTACTCCATCGGCAGGGTGCGGGTAATGGGCTCGATGAAGCCGTTAACGATCATGCCCATGGCCTGCTCCTGGGTCAACCCTCGGCTCATCAGGTAGAAGAGCTGTTCATCGGCCACCTTGGAAACGGTGGCCTCATGGCCGATCTCGGCGTCCCGGGTGCCCACCTCCATGTAGGGGTAGGTGTCAGAAACGCTGTCCTCATCCAGGATCAGGGCGTCGCACTGCACATGGCTGCGACATCCGTAGGCGTCGTCCTCCACCCGGACCAAGCCCCGGTAGCTGGTGCGGCCACCGCCATTGGAGATCGACTTGGACACGATCTTGGAAGTGGTCTCCGGCGCGGCGTGGGTCATCTTGGCCCCGGCGTCTTGATGCTGGTCGGGTCCGGCATAGGCCACCGACAGAACCTCGCCCGAGGCCTTGGGGCCGACCATCACCACCGCGGGGTACTTCATGGTCAGCCGGGAGCCGATGTTGCCGTCGATCCACTCCATGTGGCCCTCGGCCTCGACCTTGGCCCGCTTGGTGACCAGGTTGTACACGTTGTTGGACCAGTTCTGGATGGTGGTGTAGGTGACCCGGGCCGACTTCTTGACCAGGATCTCCACCACCGCGGAGTGCAGCGAATCGCTGGTGTACACCGGGGCTGAGCACCCTTCGATGTAGTGAACCTGTGAGCCCTCGTCGGCGATGATGAGGGTCCGCTCGAACTGCCCCATGTTCTCGGCGTTGATGCGGAAGTAGGCCTGAAGCGGCATCTCCACCGACACACCGGGGGGCACATAGATGAAGCTTCCCCCCGACCAGACTGCGGAGTTCAGAGCGGAGAACTTGTTGTCGCCCGGCGGGATGATGGTGCCGAAGTGCTCCTTGACCAGCTCGGGATACTCCTTGAGCGCGGTGTCCATGTCGCAGAACAGCACCCCTTGGCGCTCCAAGTCCTCCCGGTTGCGGTGGAACACCACCTCGGACTCGTACTGGGCGGTCACCCCGGCCAGGTATTTGCGCTCGGCCTCGGGGATGCCCAGCTTCTCGTAGGTGTCCTTGATGGCGTCGGGAAGGTCTTCCCAGGCGTCGACCTGCTCCTCGGTGGGCTTGATGTAGTAGTAGATGTTGTCGAAGTCGATGCCCGACATGTCGCCGCCCCAGGTGGGCATGGGCCGCTTCTCGAACCGGGAGAGCGACTTCAGGCGGAAGTTCCGCATCCAGTCGGGCTCGCTCTTCATCCACGACATCTCCTGCACGATGTCGGTGTTCAGCCCTTTCTTGGGCTTGAAGACATAATCTTCCTCGTCGCTCCAGCCGAGCTTGTACCGACCGAGATCTAAGGCGAGGGCTTCCGACGACATATCCAAATCCTAGCGACAGGGGTGGCGTGGTTGACCTGAATACTACCGGCGGTCAGCCCAATAGGCGCATCTCAGCCCGATATCGGTGGCACCGGTCCACATAGCCCTGGGCGTCCTCCCGGTTCTGACCCTCGGACATGTGGCCCTCGCGGATCTTGGCCGGCACGCCGATGGCCAGGGCCAGCGGTGGGATCTTCATGTGGTTGGTGACCACCGCACTGGCCCCCACCAATGCCCCTCGGCCCACAACCGCCTCATGCAGCACCACGGAAGCCACGCCGATCAGCGCTTCGTCTTCGATGGTGCAGCCCTCCAAATGGGCCAGATGCCCGACGGTGACGTCGTTGCCCACCACCGTGGACAGCTCATCGGTGTTGTGGATCACGGCATTGTCCTGAATCGAGGTGCGGTCGCCGATGGTGATCCCCGCTCCATCGCCTCGAAGAACTGCGCCCGGCCAAATCGTGGACTCCGCACCCACGCTCACCCGACCGATGACCACCGCGAGCGGATGGACAAAAGCCTCTGGGTGGATGTCGGGCTCGATGTCTCCCAGCGCATAGATGGGCATGGCACCTCAGCCCAGAGGGTCGAACGAGCCGTACTTGCCGGCCAAGAAAACCAGCGGGCCCACATCGTCTCGCTGGACTCCCAGGTCCAATACCCGGCCCAGAACGATCCAGTGGTCGCCGCCCTCCACTACCTGGTCGATCTCGCAGTCGATCCAGGCCAGGGAAGTCTCGAAGATGGGGGCGCCGGTGACTTTGGTGGTCCACTGCAATCCGGCGAACTTGTCCTCGGCCTTGGAGGCGAAGAGGTTGGACATGTCCACTTGATCCTCAGCCAAGATGTTCACCCCGAAATGGCCTGCGGCCTCGATAGCCGGCCAACTGGTAGACGACTTGCCCGGCATGAACATGACCAGCGGCGGGTCGAGCGACACTGAGCCAAAAGAGCCGATGGCCAGCCCGGCGGGCCCGTCGGGTCCCGCGGCGGTGACCACGGTCACGCCGGTGGGGAACTGTCCGAGCACTTGGCGGAAAAAGGCCGAGTCGAACGGCAGGCTGTCAGACACTAGGACTCCTCAGGAGGAACAGGCTTCGTCCCTCAACAGCAGGAAGGTTAGTGGCTGCCCTCTTACGACCCCGCGTTGGGCGGTGTTGCCGCCTACGGCGGCCCCGCGACCACCACGTCCACGCCGTAGCTGCGAAGTGTGGTCGTGGTCCGGGCCAACGACTGCTCAAGCTGTCTGGTGAGCTCGGGGAAGGAATCGGCGACCAGCGCGGCACCCGCATCGACAATGGTGAAGGTTCGCCGGTCGACCCAGGTCGGCACCGCGCTGATGGCAACGACTTCCATGGTGCCGGACTCGCCTTCCATCAGATCAACCTGCACGATGACGCCGTCGGTGCTTTCCGGCGGGCACGACCGACAGGACTGGGGTGATTGGTTGGACAAGAAGTTCCCGAGGCCATAGATCACCAAGTTGCCGCCGAGTCGCTCCACCGGCTGAATCACATGGGCGTGCGTGCCGACGATGAGGTCGATCTCGTCGCCGGCGAGAAGCTCTTTGGCCAAAGCCCGCTGTTGCGCTGTGGGGGCAACCTGATACTCCGCGCCCCAATGGATGCTCAGCACCACAAACTCGGCCCCGAGCTCGATGGCCGCCCGAGCCTCGTCCAGAATGTCCTGGGCAGAGTTGACATCCACGGCCCACGTTCGATTGTCCGGGAGGATGAACCCGTTGAGGCCGTAGGTGTAGGACAAATGGCCGATGGTGACGCCGTTTACCTGGTACAGGGTCGGAATGGCGGCTTCCAACGGAGTGCGGGCCATGCCGGCATGGCCCAAGCCTGCCCGGTCGAACAAATCGAGAGTGACCTCAATCCCGGCAATCCCCTTGTCCATGGAGTGATTCGAAGCAGTGGAGCAGCCGTCATAGCCCACCTGGGCAATGGCGGCGGCCAAGTCGCCAGGAGCGTTGAACACCGGGTAGCCGGCAAGGTCGCGGTTGTCGGGCGACAGCGGGGTCTCGAGGTGGCAGATGGCTAAATCCGCATCGCTCACCGACTCCTTCACCAGTTCGAACATGGGGCGATAGTCGAAAGCCAGCTCATCGCCCCCGTAGGCCTGCGCCTGCCTGAAAACCGCAGTGTGCGACAGCAAATCACCCGTGAAGGCCAGCCGGATATGCCGGGGTTCCGCCTCCGAGGCAGGAGTTGGCGCGGAAGGGGTGGAAGCCGGACTCGGCGTCGATGTGATCTCTGGCAAAGCCGCAGTCGGTGCTGCGGTGGGCGCAGCAGTGGGTGTTGGAGCAGGACTCAGCTCTTTTGAAGGGGTCGGAGCGGGAGAAGCAGCAGGAGCCGCCTCTTCCGGCTCGGCCAGGGCCGAGGCTTGCGTGGGAGCTGCGGGCGAGGCCGTGGGTTCTTGGCCGCCGCATCCGCCCAACCAGACAACCAGGCAAATCAACATCGCGAGCACAGCCGCTTTGGGGCGGCGAGCTTGCCAACGGTGCAGACGCGTATCGGTCAAATGGCCGAGCAGAACAACTCGGGCGCCACTGGACAGTCGGTGCTCGATACTGCCTCGGCTACCGAGACCAGCCCGTCGGGACCGGCGACTCGATCCACCAACGCGAGCGGCACGACCTCCTCGTCTGCGTCCCACGCCTCCACCATCCCCAATGCCCTCTCGACCAGCGAGTCCCACATGGGACCGGGAAGGACCGTGCCCTTGCCGGCCGTCAGCCATACCGGCACGCCGGCAGCATGGGCGACCGCCGCGGCCGCCCGAGACCCGGCAACAGCAAGAAATCCATCCGGACCGACTGCGGCCGTCTCCAACAGCACCACGTCTGCCGACGCGGCCGCCGCACCCAGCCCGCTCTCGGTCACCTCATCCACCCAACCGTCCTGCTCCGACAATCGCCGTACCAGATGATGGCCCTCCCCCAGCACGTCCACCACCAGCACTCGGAGATCGCCCCGCAGCCGAAGGGCGCGGCCGACCATGTCGGGCCATCCCAACACGCAGACAGTGGCCTCAACGGGAAGTTCGCGCGACAGCAGACGGGCGGTTCTGTCCTCGGAGATCGCCTCCATGCATGCCCGGACTTCAGATCGGGGATCGGCCGCGGTAAGGGCCCGTGAGGCCAGCCACATGAGCGGTCCTGAGGAGGGCTGACGGGCGAGCATCCGCCGACAGGTGGTGACCAGCCCGGCCGGATCGTGGCCGAAGCTCAACAGCGCCCCGGCTGTCTCCCGCACCAACGATTCCTGGCCCACCCCAGACGAACGGGCCACATAGCGCAGATGCTCAATCGGGTGCACCGCTCAAGCGTACGCGACTGCGATCTGATCATCAGCCACGACACCGAGTTCAGGCCCTTGGCTGGGCTAATTTCAGGAGCGATGCCCACCACGCTCGACGCCGATGTGAACCTGACCCCGCTGAACGGCGATCCCCGCCCAATTGGCGATTGGGTCACCGTCTTTCATCTGGTCATCGTCGTTCTCGACCCGTATACCTACGAAAGCTCGTGGATGATCGATACCGCCGGCCGCATTCTGCGCAACTTCGTCGGCGCCGACTGCCGGGTGGCCTTCTTGGTCACCGCCTCGACTCAAGAGGCAGAGGAGTTTCTCGGGCCGTGGACCGAGGAGATCCTGACGTTCGCCGATGAGGACCGCTCTGTGGTGCGGGCCCTGGGTCTGGAGTCGCTGCCGGCCATCGTCCATCTCGACCACCAGCTCAACCTGCGGGCCTCCGCCGAGGGTTGGAATCCCCCGGACTGGCGGGACTTCGCCACCCAGCTCGGCCAGGCGATGAGCTGGCATCCCCCCGTGATTCCCGACTCCGGAGACCCATCGCCGTTCGCCGGGACCCCGGCGCTAGGCTGAGATGAGCCGACAGAGCCGGACCGATGGCCGAATTCGCCTACACCGAACTGCTCCCCAAGGGGCCTGATACCGCCACCGAATACCGGCTGCTGACCACGGACTACGTCTCCACTGTCACGCTGGGCGATCGCCAGTTCCTCCAGGTCGACCCCGAAGCCCTCCGACTGCTCACCAGCGAAGCCATGAGAGACATCGCCCACCTGCTGCGCTCCGGGCACTTGGCGCAGTTGGCCGCCATCTTGGACGACCCCGAGGCGTCGGAAAATGACCGTTTCGTGGCCACCGAACTGCTCCGCAACGCCAACATCGCCGCGGGCGGAGTGCTGCCCAGCTGCCAGGACACCGGGACGGCGGTGGTGGTGGGCCACAAGGGCGAGCGAGTGCTCACCGACGCCGACGACGAACGGGCCATCGCCCGAGGAGTGTTCGACACCTTCCAGACCTCGAACCTGCGCTATTCCCAGCTGGCTCCGCTGACCATGTTCGAGGAGCGCAACACCGGCAACAACCTGCCCGCCCAGATCGAGATCTACGCCGCGCCGGGAGACGCCTATTCGTTCTTGTTCATGGCCAAGGGTGGCGGCTCGGCCAACAAGTCGTACTTGTTCCAGGAGACCAAGGCGCTGCTCAACCCCGAATCGCTCACCCGCTTCATGGATGAGCAGCTCCGCACCCTGGGCACCGCGGCATGCCCGCCCTACCACCTGGCCGTGGTCATCGGCGGCACCTCCGCGGAATACACGCTGAAGGTGGCGAAGTACGCCTCGGCCCACTACCTCGACACATTGCCCACGCAGGGATCGGAGACCGGCCATGCCTACCGGGACCTGGAGTGGGAAGACCGCATTCTGGAGCTGACCCGGCAATTCGGCATCGGAGCGCAGTTCGGCGGCAAGTACTTCTGCCATGACGTCCGGGTGATCCGGCTGCCCCGTCACGGCGCCTCCTGCCCGGTAGGGGTGGCGGTGTCGTGTTCGGCCGACCGCCAGGCCTTGGGCAAGATCACTGCTGAGGGGATCTTCCTGGAGCAGTTGGAAACCGACCCGGCCCGGTTCCTGCCTGAGATCACCGACGAGGAGCTGAGCGGCCAGGTGGTGCGCATCGACCTGGATCAGCCCATGGACCACATCCGAGCCGAACTGTCGAAGTACCCGGTGAAGACCCGGCTATCGCTCACCGGCACCCTGGTGGTGGGCCGTGACCTGGCCCACGCCAAGATCAAGGAGCGGCTGGACGCCGGGGAGCCCATGCCGGACTATCTGCGCGACCACCCGGTGTACTACGCCGGCCCGGCCAAGACTCCCGAGGGCTACGCCTCCGGATCATTCGGCCCTACTACCGCGGGGCGGATGGACCCCTATGTGGACCAATTCCAAGCGGCCGGGGGCAGCATGGTGATGCTGGCCAAGGGGAACCGGTCCCGCCCGGTGGTCGAAGCCTGCGCCCGCCACGGCGGTTTCTACCTGGGATCGATCGGCGGTCCCGCCGCCCGCCTCGCCAAGGACTCGATCCGCAAGGTGGAGGTGCTGGAATACCCCGAACTGGGCATGGAAGCGGTGTTCCGCATCGAGGTGGAGGACTTCCCCGCCTTCATCGTTACCGACGACAAGGGCAACGACTTCTTCACCGAGGTCTCCACCCCGGTGGCCATCAGCTAACTGACTGACTATCGAGTCAGTTGATTCGCCGGTCGCGGTCGGCCCAGTAGGGCTCGCGCAGGCGGTACTTCTGGAGTTTGCCGGTGGCGGTGCGGGCCAGCTCGTCGCGGAACTCCACCGTCGTGGGGCACTTGTAGTGGGCCAAGCGGTCGCGGCAATGCCCAATCAGCTCGGCCTCGGATGCCGACGCCCCCGGTGCCAGCACCACTAGGGCTTTCACCGTCTCGCCCCACTTCTCATCGGGCACCCCGATGACCGCCACCTCGGCCACCGCCTCATGGGCGAACAGCGCGTCCTCCACTTCGATGGAAGACACGTTTTCACCGCCGGAGATGATCACGTCCTTCTTGCGGTCCGACAACGAGAGGTAGCCCTCCTCGTCGATGTGCCCGCCGTCGCCAGTGTGGAACCAGCCCCCGGCCAGGGCTTCGGCCGAGGCGTCGGGCTGCTCCCAATATCCCTCCAAGACGTGGTTGCCCCGGGCCAGCACCTCGCCCGATTCGTCCACGTCCAGCGAGATGCCCAGAGCGGGAACGCCCTGGCGGGACAGCTTGACCGCCCGCTCGGCCGGGCTCAGATGGTCCCATTCCGCCCGACGGCGGTTCATGGTCAGATAGGGCGCAGTCTCGGTGAGGCCATAGAGCTGCATGAACTCCCAGCCCAACTCGGTCTCCATCCGCTCGATGGTCCTGGTGGGCGGAGGTGCTCCGGCCACCGTCATCCGCACCCGGCCCGAGCCGGGAATCTCCCCCTCCCAGTCTTGAGCTGCATCCAAGACGGCGGCAACCACCGCCGGCGCCCCGCACAGGTACGTAACGCCGTGGTGCTCCACCCGGCGCAGGATCTCGGCGCCGTCCACTTTGCGCAGCACGATGTGGCAGGCCCCCGCGCCGCTGACGGCATAGGGCATGCCCCATCCGTTGCAGTGGAACATGGGCAGGGTGTGGAGGTACACGTCCCGGTCGCTCACCCCGGCAGCCCAGCCAAAGGTGGTGGCGTTCAACCACAGCGAGCGATGGCTCATCTGCACGCCTTTGGGGCGGGCGGTCGTGCCCGAGGTGTAGTTGATGGTGGCGGTGGCGTCCTCGTCTGGAGTCCATGCTTCGGGCTCCACACCGAATCGGTAGAGGGATTCATCGGCCTCAGCGCCCAGTACATAGCGGTGGCGGCAGTCCACCCCGTCCAGCGTTTCGACCAGCTCCGGGTCGATCAGCAGCATCGTCGCCCCGCAGTGGTCCACGATGTAGCTGATCTCCTCCCGGTTGAGCCGGAAGTTGATGGGCACGCACACCCGGCCGTACCCGCTCACCCCGAACAACGAGACCATCAGCCGGGCGGCGTTGTGGGACACGATGGCCACCCGCTCGCCGAATCCGATCCCGCGCTCGTCCAACCCAGCGGCCTGGGCCCGGGCCAACTCGGCCATCCGCGAGTAGGTCAGCTCACCCCATCCCTCTGCCGGCTGATCCGGCTCATCCACGATGCCCACCCGGTCGCCATACACCGTCTCGGCGCGGTCCAAGAAGTCCCGCACACTCAGCGCTACCTTCATCGCCCCACCGTATCTACCCCGCTGCTCTCAACGCCTGCTGTGGGTTCGCCATCGCCTACTCGTACAATTTCGCCGTGACGGTTGCGCGTGTTCTGGGGGCGTTTGGCAAGACCGTCATCGCGCTCGGGCTCATCATTCTGCTGTTTGCGATATTCCAGCTATGGGGAACCGGCGTCTTCGAAGCCAGGGCCCAGCAGAGCTTGGACAGCGAGTTCACCGATCTGCTGGAGGCTTCCAGCGCCCTGGGACCGGCCCCCTCCGAACCCGGCACCGCGCCCACTGCTGCTCCCCCCACGCCTGAGCCCCCACCGACTGCGACGGCCGCGACAGCGCCGACTGCGACAGCGCCGACGGCTGAACCGACAATCCAAGAATCCGGTGCAGCCTCGACAACCCCAAGCGAGACACCGAGCCCAACGCCAACTGCTACCCCTGAGCCTACCAGCGGCCCCCCCGAACCCGACCCCGCCTGGCTGGCCATGCTCTACCGCGATGAGGGTTCGGCGATCGCCCGCATACAGATCCCCGCCATCGGCGTGGACAAGACCGTCGTCGAAGGCGTTCGGGTTGGCGACCTCCGCAAGGGTCCCGGCCACTACCCAACCACTCCCATCCCCGGACAAGCCGGAAACGCGGCCATCGCCGGGCACCGCACAACGTACGGCGCCCCCTTCGGCGACATCGACGAGCTGGAACCCGGAGATCAGATCATCGTCACCACCATCCAGGGCCAATTCACTTACGAGGTGGCGGTCCAGGGCGAGGGCCATGGACACTTCATCGTGGCCCCCCACCAAGTAGAGGTCCTCGACCAGGATTTCCGCGACCATCCCAACCGCCTCACGCTCACGGCCTGCCACCCGAAGGGTTCAGCCCGCCAACGGATCATTGTGGTAGCCGCACTGGTGGGCGACCCCGCTCCCACCTACTCCCGGCCCGGACAGGAGGATCTGGCCGCTCCTGAACTGGCCTCCGAGAACTTGGACGAGACCACCGACACCGAACAGACGGTCACGGCGACCCCCGTTCCCGCGCCCACCAAAGAGGCGACTCCTGCCCCTGTGCCCACCGAACAACCGGAGAATCCGACGTCTGACGCTGCACCGACCGAGGCCGCCCCGACCGAGGCCGCCCCGACTCCGGCAGCAACCCCAGCGGCCAATGAGCCACAACCCGCTGAACCAGTGCCCGATCCAACCCCGGCACCCGAAGAGCAAGAAGAGCAAGAGGAAGAAGGGGTCGCCGGATCCTTTGGCGAGGGTCTCGACGGCGACTCTGACGGGATGGTCCCGGCCATCTTGTGGGGTTTGGCCGCGCTGGCGATCTGGTTATTCGCCCTCTTCCTCGGGCAGCGGTGGAAGAAGCTTCCGGCCTACGCTTTATCGGCATTGCCCTTCTTGGTGGTCATGTTCATGGCCTTCTGGCACATCGACCGGGTCCTCCCCTCCTATTGATCTGATGTCGAGTTGATCTGATGTCGAGGCAACGATGCTGGCTTTGAGGCGAATCGGGCTCTGTCTGGCTTTGGCACTGGCCATAGCCGCGGCCGGATGCGGCGGCGGCGAGTCGGAGAAATCCCGGTTGGAAGAAGAAGTGTTCGTCGAGCCCACTGCCGAACCCGACCTCCTGCCCACTGAAGAGGACCTGCGAGACCGGTTCGAGGGGACCGTCACCGATCCCTACGACCTCTTGGTGGGAACCTGCTTCAACCAGTACACCTACTTGGACCGCAACGATCTGCCCGCCCAGCTGACCACGGCGATCGGTTGTATGCGGCCCCACAACGGCCAGGTGTACGCGGTGTTTATCCACGACGCCCCGCTCGGAGCCCCCTACCCCGGAGAGGAGGCCGTCAACCGCTGGGGCCAGGAGCAGTGCTACGAGCAATTCGAGCCATTTGTGGGCCTCGTCTATGAGAAATCCGAGCTCCAGATCGGCATGATCACCCCCAGTCGCACCGACTGGGAGGGCGAGGACAACCGCCGGCGCATCTCCTGCTTCGTACACAGCTACCGGGGACTGCTCATCATCGGGACGATGGAGGACATCGGCCTCTGAGCCGATCAAACCATCAGCGCAGCCAAAGCCGTCCACGATTGAGGCGCGGCCCCGCCACCGGTGCCGTCGTCGGGGTCCCAATACTCGGAAAAGCCGCTCCGCATCGCCCCTCGCACCGTGGTGGAGGCGACCTGTGCGGCCGCTTCTTGCCGGCCTTGGCGTCGCAGCCCCAACCAGACGAGGTAGTTGAGCTGCGGCCAGGCAGGTCCCCGCCAGTACGAGCGGGGATCGAATCCGGGCTCCCCCCGATGAACACCGGCGGGGCCGCACCATCCGCCGTAGGCGGAGGGATCGGTGAGGTCGGCAGCCACCGCTTCGACTCGCTCTGGCTCGGCGGCAACCAGCAGTGGCAGCAGTCCGTCCAACGTGCGAGCCCTCCCCGAGCCTGACTCCGCTGCCCCGGCATCGGTCCAGGTTCGGCGGGATTCATCCCACTGATCGGCCAGGCAGCCGGCCAACACGTCGGCTCGGTCGGTGATCTCTGATCGACCGGTCACGGTGGCCAACTCCCAGGCGTTGAACACAACAAGGGCGTTGAACCCCGCGGAAGCGGATTCGAAGGCCGGATTGGCCAGCGGAGAGCCGGTTGGGCTGCGCACGATCGACGTCACCAACCGGTTCTTGATCGGCCGCCAGGACTCCAGTGAGAAACCTCCGGGGCAGAAGTCGTCCCAGCGAGGACTGTCGTCGGCACCGCTCTCCCATGGATGGCACAGCGCCACCAGACCGCTGGGAAGGCGATGGCGGTCGAACAGCAGGAACCGCAGACCGCGTTCGGCTCTTGCCACGGTCTCCTCGTCGACGTCCACGCCTCGGCGCACCAACTCGGCTACCGCATGTCCGTACATAGGGGGCTGGGTGATGGACGAGGCGTTGTCCCGGCCCCACAGGTCAGCGGCCACACCAGGATTGCGGACATAGTTCATGTGAGGGACGAATCCGTCTTCGTCCTGAACCGAAAGTGCGGTCTGGAGCTCGATCAGGCTGCGCTCGTCACCCAGTTCGGCCCAGCACACTGCGTGAAAGCACGAATCCCACAGCCAGAGCCAGGGATAAGTCGCAGGATTCGGGACGGTATAGCCCTCTGAAACCCAATGGGCCTCCAACACCCCCCGAGCTGCCTCCCGCACTGACGAGCGGTCGAATTCCGCGGGCGCATCCATATCTTCAAAGTCTCACATTTCGGGTAGATCTGATTACCTCATGGGATGGCTCGAGGCGCGATCGTCTCATTTCGACTGGGGTTGAGCGACGGGGTGTCCGTTGTCGCCCGCCTATGGCAGCAGATGCTGGCCGACATCGGCTTCGAAATGGTGACTGTGGCCGCAGAGGGTCTGGTTGACCGGCTGGTTCCCGGTCTGGGCATCAACGAAGCTGACGGCCCTGATCCCGACGAATTCTCCGCCGCGGTGGCCGACGTCGACTTGGCGGTGGTGGAGAACCTCTGCACAATCCCGTTGAACCTCCCGGCAGCTCGCACCGTTGCCCGGACGCTGGCCGGCCGCCCCGCCATCCTCCACCACCACGATCCACCGTGGCAGAGGGCGCGATTCGCCTCGGTGACCGAGCTGCCCCCCCACGACCCCGCTTGGCGCCATGTGGTCATCAATCGACTGACCGCCGAGCAGTTCGCCCAGCGGGGAATCGAATCCACGGTGATTTACAACGGCTTCGACACCCTGGGCCCAGACGGCGACCGGACGAGGATGCGGACGAAGCTGGGGGTGACCGACGACACCCTGCTCGCGGTACACCCCGTGCGGGCCATACCCCGCAAGAACATTCCCGCAGCCATCGCCATCGCAGAGGAACTGGAGGCCACCTACTGGCTGATGGGACAAGCCGAAGAGGGCTACGACGACACCTTGGCGCAGCTCTTGGGGGAGGCTCGGTGTCCGGTGATCCATCAGCCGGTCGCCCGAACCCCCGACATCTACGCGGCCGCCGACCTGGTGGTGTTCCCGTCGGTGTGGGAGGGATTCGGCAATCCCCCAGTGGAGGCGGCCATCTGGCGCCGGCCCTGTGTGGTGGGCAGCTATCCCGTGGCCGAGGAGTTGGCCGAGTTCGGTTTCCGGTGGTTCTCTCCTGACCGCCTCGACGAGGTGCGAGCGTTCTTGGACTGCCCCGACCTGGGTCTGTTGGACCAGAATCAAGCAATCGCCCGGCAGCACTTCTCCCTGGAACGGGTCCGAGCAGACCTCGTCGCGCTGTTGGACGGGGCGGGATGGCTCCCTTGAGCACTGACGACCTGGCCGCCCGCCGCCGCCGCATCGCCCAGATGACCACCATCGGCCAGCGGTTGGGCTACCTGCTGTATTTGGCCGCCGCCGCTCTGTTCTTCAGCGGCTTCGCCACCAGCTTCCGCGGCCCACTCGTCACCGCCGTGATCGCCTGCCTCGTCGTCGGCTCCCTCGTGCTGGCCCCCGCCATCATCTTCTCCTACGCCGTGAGAGCCGCCGATCGGGAAGAGCCCCTGGCCTAGGGGCTTATGTCGATCGGCTCCTCGGGCAGCCGACCGGCCACCACATCGGGCAGGAATTCCCGCAGTCGCTCCGGCAACACCTGCTCATCAGAGGCGAGCAGCTCTTCCAACGTCCACCAGCGGGCATCCTCGAACGCCGCCGCCTCCAGCGCTTCGAGGTGCTGGGGGTTCCACTCACCGCCGTCCAGGCTCCAGGCCACGTGAATCCGCTCGTCGGAATCGAAGTGGATGCCTGCGAAGTCGAACTCCACATGCTGGGTCCAGATGCACGGACCCACCTCCACGTCGGAGAAACCGGCCTCTTCCCACAGCTCGCGGCGAGCGCCTGCGGCCGAGTCCTCCCCCGGTCCCAAGCCACCGCCGGGAATCTCCCACCACGGCCCCTTGTGCGGATCGATGGGATCGCTGGCCTGCATCATGAAGATGCGCCCATGCCGATCCAAGAGCACTACTCGGGCTGCGGGGCGACGCAGCGTCCATGCCATGGGCGCCGACCCTACCCGCCCCCCAACGCAGCAGACGGTTCCTGTCCCAGGTGATGCCGGAATAGATGACCGGGAGCGAGCGCCGGTACAGTCCCGACCGACAGTTCAACATTCGGGGGTTGCCCAAGATGGAGTTCGGATATTTCGCCCAGTGCTTCGTGCCTGATTTCGGCTACGAGGACAATCCCGACTGGGAGGCCCAGCGCATCCGCGACAACCTGGAGATCTCCCAGCTTTGCGACCGCCACGGGTTCAAGTACATCTGGGCCTCAGAGCACCACTTCTTGCGGGAGTACTCCCACATGTCCTCACCCGAGGTGTTCTTGTCGGCGGTGGCATCCACCACCGAGAACGTGCACCTGGGCTCGGCCATCTTCAACATCACCGCCCCGGTGAACCATCCGGTGCGCTCCGCCGAGCGGGCCGCCATGATCGATGTGCTGTCCAACGGGCGCTTCGAACTGGGCACCGGCCGGGGCTCCTCTTCCACCGAGGTGATGGGATTCGGAATGCCGGGCACGCCCCGCGACCCGGCCACCGGATTGGCCGATACCGAGGTCACCCGCGGGCTGTGGGACGAGGCCATTCGCCAAATCCCCCACATGTGGCGCGAGGGGGCGTACAGCTACGAGGGCGACAGCTTCTCGATGCCGGCCCGGGAGATCTTCCCCAAGCCGGTGACCAAGCCCCATCCCCCGCTGTGGGTGGCGTGCGGCAGCCCGGGCACCTTCGAGAAGGCCGGCAAGCTGGGCATCGGGGTGCTGTGCTTCACCATCGGCACTCCCGACGAGATCGCCCCGCTGATCGAGATCTACAAGAACGAGGTGGCCAGCTGCAAGAACCCGGTGGGCGACTACGTCCACGACAACGTCATGTGCGTGGGGTTCGGCATTTGCCTGGACGACCGGGAGGCGGCCATCGACTGGGCCACCCGAGGCCACATGTACTACTACCAGTGCCTCGTCTACCGCTGGCTGGACACCTTCCCCAAGCCCGAGGGCATTCCCGAGTGGCCGGCCGTCATCCCCGAGCCGACCCACGACGATGTCAAGATGGCCATCGAGGGCGGTTCGCTGTGCGTGGGCAACGCCGAGGACTGCATCCACGTCTCCCGCCAGTACGAGCGGGTGGGCGCCGACCAGTACGTGATCAGCCCGCTCACGTCCACGCTGCCCATGGACGTGGTGCGTGAGACCATCGTGAACTTCGGCAAGCACGTCATCCCGGTGATCGACACCGACCCGGTGCATCGCTCCACCCGCCAGCGCCAGGCTGCTCTGGCCACCGCGTAACGCGACTTATCGTCCGCAAATAGCTTCTGGAATTTTCCCATTACTTTTCTTGGTGGGGTCTAGTCAGACTATTTTCCAGCCGCTAGCGTCTTATCCGTCCCCTGAGTCCAACGTTGGGAGCAAAACCATGCAGAAATCCGTTCACCGCTTGCTGGCCCTACTCGGGTTGGTGCTGGCCTTCTCGCTGATCGCCGCGTCGTGCGGCAACGACGACGATGGCGCCGCCCCAGCGGCCCCCGAAGCCACTGCGGCCAGCACCGAGGCCCCAGAGGTCACTGAACCAGAAGAGACCGTCACCGTCGTTCCTCAACAAGCCGGCGGAACCTTGCAGGCTGTGAAGGATCGCGGCCATGTGCTGTGCGGCTCCCGAGACGACGTACCCGGCTTCGCGCTGCTGAACGAAGACGGCCAATACGAGGGCTTCGACATCGACATGTGCCGGGTGGTGGCAGCCGCCATCTTCGGCGATGCCGATGCCGTGGAGATCGTGCCGGTCACCAGTGCCGAGCGCTTCACCGCACTGGCCTCGGGCCAGTTCGAGGTGATGAACCGCAACACCACCTGGACGGCCACTCGTGACGGCACCGAGGGCGCCAACTTCTTGTTCACCACCTACTACGACGGCCAGGGCCTCATGGTGCCGGCCTCCACCGGCTTCACCACGCTGGACGACCTCGCCGACGCCAACATCTGCGTGAGCACCGGTACTACCACCGAGCTGAACCTCACCGCGGTATTCGCCGCCCGGGGCATCCCCTTCAACCCGGTCACGTTCGAGGGCTTCGACACCTTGGTGCCGGCCTACCAGGAGGGCCAGTGCGAGGCGATGACTGCTGACAGCAGCGTGCTCGGCGTGTTCAAGTTCGAGATCGAGGGGGATGACGGTCCCGAGCAGCACATCATGGCTGAGCTCATCTCCAAGGAGCCCCTCGGCACCGTGGTGCGCGACGGCGACACCGAGTGGGCGCAGGTTGTGAACTGGGCCACCATGGCCACCGTTCAGGCCTGGGAGTTCGGACTCGACTCCAACAACATCGGCAGCTACGACGGCACCGATCCCAACATCTTGAACTTCCTAGGCCGCGACGGCTTCGACCCCGGCCTCGGCCTGCCCCCCGACTTCGCCATCAATGTGGTAGAGCAAGTGGGCAACTACGAGGAGATCTTCAACCGCTATCCGCAGTTGGGAACCCTCGCAGGCAGCGTCAACGACCTCTGGTCCAACGGCGGGCTCATGTACGTCCCGCCCTACCGCTAGGGAAAACCCCGCTCGTCTCGTGACGAGCAATCAATAAACGATGAGCGGCCCACCGGTCACCAGCCGGTGGGCCGCTCTCGTCTAGAGTTCAAGGTCACACTGCTATGAGCAGCACGGCTGATTTCGCCAGCACTCAAGCTGATCTCACCGCGGTACCTTCCGCGCCTCCCAGCCGTAGACTGCTGGCGCTTCTGGCCGACCTGCTAATCCTGGCCTTCGTAGGAGTCGTCTCCGTTTGGCAACTGGGATTGCGGCTGCTCGACAACTACAGCGATATCCCAGAGTTGGCCCTCGCCTGGCTGTTCATGACAGCGGTGCCCGCGGCGATCGTTGCGATCGTTGTGATCGACGCAATACGCGTCGGCCAGACGCCAGGCATGGCCGCCGCCGGCATTCGCACCATTCACGACGGCACGAAGAAGCGGGTTCTCCCCACCGATGACCCGAGAGTCCCTGAGCCCGGTATCCCTGCTCTGTGGCGCGACGTGCGAATTCTGCGAATAGCTGGACAGGCACTGGCCCTAATCGTGGTGGTAGCCCTCATTCGATGGATGTTCCACAACCTCATCGTGAGGATGGACAATGTCGGTCTCCCCAAAGAGTTCGACTTCCTCAACAAGCCATACGGCGTGGGCATAACCGATGCGTTCGGCTTCAACGTGCGAGACCCGGTTTGGAAGGCCCTATTCATCGGTTTCAAGAACACCATTGCGGCTTCTGTGGTTGGAATTTTGATCGCAACCGTAGTGGGAGTGTTCGTGGGCATTGCCCGACTCTCTTCAAATTGGCTGGTGGCCAAGGGAGCCAGCCTCTATGTGGAGAGTCTGCGCAACCTCCCGCCGCTGGTGGTCATCGCCTTCTTCGGCTTCGCCATATTCACTTACGGCCCACTCCCCCTCTTCAATCCAACCAATCCGCCCTGGCAAGGCACGTTCTTCGGTTCAGACAGCAACTGGATCATCATCAGCAAAGACCGTTGGGCCATTCCTTCATTGGCGGCTGAGAACCATGTGGGTGTGTTCTGGCTGCTCGTGCTGGTAGGGGCCCTCATCGCCATGACCGTCTGGATATGGCGGACCCGGTATAGCAATAGCACTGGGAACCCCCACCACCGCGTGCTGTGGTCATTGGGCACCTTCGCAGTGATTGTGGTGTTGTGCTTTGTGGCCTTGGGCCAGCCCTACTCGTGGTCGTGGCCCGCGGTCTCCGACAGTGGCCGGCGAGTAGTTGGGGGATTCAGCGCCCACTGGGGCTACATGTCGCTAACCCTCGGCCTGGGTCTTTACACGGCTAGCTTCGTAGCAGAAATAATCCGAGGATCCATCCTGGCCGTCCACAAAGGCCAGACCGAAGCAGCGATGGCAGTGGGATTGAAGTCTGGCCAGCGCTACCGCCATGTGGTGCTGCCCCAGGCGCAGCGGATCGCCATACCCCCGTATATCAGCGAGTGCGCCAACCTCATCAAGAACACCTCGTTGGGCATCGTCGTCGCCTACCCCGATTTAGCGCAAATCACCAACACTGCTTGGGGCATCAACTTCCCCGCTCCGCAACTTCTTCTCATCCTGATGACCGTATATCTGGTCATCAACCTCATCGTGTCTGCGCTGTTGAACCTGTACAACCGATCCCTCCAGCTCAAAGAACGATGAGCTGATGACTGCTACCGTGCCGCCCACCGAGACCAACCCGCAAGGCAGCTCATCGGTCCTGCCTCCTGATATGCGGGTCGCGCCCCGCGTTTGGGTGCGCCAGAACCTGTTCAACACCTGGTACAACGGCCTTGCTACTTTGATCGCGGCGGTAGTAGGAGCGATCCTCATCTACTACGGCGGGCGCTTTGTCTTCGTCACCGGTCAGTGGGAGGCGGTGCGAAAGTACCTCACGCTCCTCATGGTGGGTATCTTTCCTCGCGACCAGTTGTGGCGGCTTGTGGCCCAGATGTACATCGTGGCCTCGGCCCTAGGGTTGACCTGGGGAACGGTCACCGCCAGAAGCCAGGATCGATCCGAAGACACCGGAACCGTCGCTCGCCGGCCCAGTCCCTTCGACCTGCTGCGGCGCTACTGGCCCATTCTCTTGCTCTTGACGGTCATCCTGGTGCTCACTCGTACCATCTGGCCGACGCTGTTCACGCTCTCCACTATCGCGGTGGGACTCTGCGCGCGAGCCGGTGCCATGCGACTGCCCCGATCCGCCCGGCGACCTTGCTGGTACGTAGCCGGCTTCATGGCCATTGCATCCTTCCAAGTGGTCTCGGGAACGAGTGGGAACGCATGGTGGTGGACAAGCGGCTTATTCGCATTCGCCGCCTTCCAAATCAGCAGCGCGCGGGACTTCACCAAGCTCTTGGGCACTTCAATGGTCTGGCCGGTTTCTGGGCGCTCGCGGCTAGTCACTGCCAAAGATCTGGTGTGGCTGAAGCGATCGGTCCAGATCTTGGCCGTCGCGACCGCAGTAGTCGTGGTCCGCCTCGCCTACTGGCTTATTGGCGATACATCTGGCGTGAGCTGGGACAAATGGTCGGGTCTTTACCTCACTCTGGTGGCCTCCGGAGCAGCCATCATCTTGTCGTTTCCCCTGAGTTTGCTGCTGGCGGTGGGCCGCCGCTCTTCACTTCCCGTGGTGCGCTGGCTCTGCGTGGGCTACATCGAGATCTTCCGGGGCGTTCCTTTCATTGCGCTGCTGCTTGTCGCCAAGACCTTCATCGACTTCTTTCTCAATGTCGACACACCCCTTTCTCTGATAACCCGAACCATCATCGCCTTCACCATCTTCAGTTCGGCGTACCTAGCCGAGGTGGTGCGCGGCGGGCTTCAGGCCGTGCCCAAAGGGCAGATCGAAGCAGGCCAAGCGGTGGGCCTTCAGCCGTTCGGAGTCACGCGCCTCATCGTGCTACCCCAAGCATTGCGGGCGGTTATTCCGGCCATGGTGGGCCAGTTCATTAGCTTGTTCAAGGACAGCTCGCTTTTCGCCATCATCAGCGTAAGGGACTTCTATAGAGCCCGTGAGCTGATCCACGTGCCTGTGGAATACTCAACCACCGCTATTGCCGAAACCCTCGTCTTTGTGGCCTTCGCTTACTGGGCCCTCAGCTACACCATGTCCAAAGAAAGCCAACGCCTTGAGCGCCACCTCGGAGTCGGAGAACGATGACAGACACCACTGCAATCACCCCCAACGTCAACCGCGACGCTACCCAAATCGGGCGGCGGGAACTCATGATTCAAATGGACGGCGTAGACAAGTTCTTCGGATCGTTCCAAGCGCTCTCCGGCATCGATATGAAAGTGGGCGCGGGCGAGGTCGTGGTAGTAATCGGGCCATCGGGATCTGGCAAGTCCACCCTCATTCGCTGCATCAACCGCCTCGAACACCACGACCGAGGCCGCATCATGGTCGATGGCGTTGAGCTCACTGACGACGTGCGCAACATCGCCCTAATCCGCCGGGAAACAGGCATGGTGTTCCAGCAGTTCAACCTGTTCCCCCACATCACCGTCATCGACAACATCACCCTGGGACCGCGCCAAGTGCTCAAGATGCCTAAGAAGCAGGCAGAAGACCGGGCGATGGAGCTCCTAGAGCGGGTCAAGATCCCCGAGCAGGCCCGCAAGTTCCCCGGCCAGCTCTCCGGTGGCCAGCAGCAGCGGGTGGCCATCGCCCGCTCCCTGGCCATGCAGCCCAAGATAATGCTGTTCGATGAACCGACTTCAGCCCTCGACCCCGAGATGATCTCTGAAGTGCTCGAAGTGATCCTCGAGCTATCCCGAACCGGCATGACTCTCATCGTGGTCACCCACGAGATGGGCTTCGCCCGTGAGGCCGCCGACCGGGTGATCTTCATGGCCGACGGCGAGATCGTCGAAGTCGGCGAGCCCGAGCACTTCTTTACCAACCCCCAAGAAGAACGCACCCAGCTCTTCCTCTCCCAGATCCTCTAGCAACTGAGTGGGTAGTTGTCTTGGGTTTTGAGGTATTGGGCTGCGGGTGTGTGGTGGGCGGCGAGGTGTTTGATGTAGTGCCTGGCCATTGCCTCTGATGTCCATCGGCATGCTTGCATGAGGCCGGGCAGGTCGATGCCGTGGGCGGCGAGGTCTTGGGCCATGCCGATGCGCGGTGAGTGGCTGCTGATGTTTGCGGGGTTGTTGCCGGCGGCTTGGGCTGCGGCTTTCATGCGGCGGGTGACGGTGCTGGGGGAGATGTCGAATATGGGGTCGTCGGGGCGGGCGCTGTGGGGTCTGATGCGGATGAGTGGCTGGGTGGTGAATTCGGAGATGGGCAGGGCCGCTCCTTGGCCGTTTTGGTCGGTTTTCGACCGGCGGATCGACACTGTGCCGGGTTCGCTGTCTGCTGGGAGGTCGATGTCGGCCCAGGTGAGGGCGAGCAGTTCGCTACAGCGCAGGGCGGCGTCGTGGGCGAGGGCGATCATGGCGATGTCGAACTCGGCGCGCCGGGCGGCTTGTTCGGGGGTCTCTGCTCGTCCGCCGGGCTGGTTGCGCCGGGGTTTGTGGGCGGAGTCGATGATCTCCAGGATGTGGCGCCAGCGCAGCGGAGCGGCTTGGCTCGGTGTGTTGCCTTCGTCGGCGGCTTGCCTGGTCAGCCCGGACAGCAGCAGTCTGAGTTGGGGGTGATGCGCGGGGTTCGGGCCGGTGTGGTCGCGGTGTTTGTGGGCGACGGCGGCGAGGTAGGTGGACAAGGTGGCGGGCTTTTTGCCCTCTTGCCACAGGGCGGCCAGCCACAGTTGGAGGTGGCCGGGCTCGGCGGGCAGTGTCGGGAGGCCTCTGGCTTCTGCCCATTTGGCCCAGCTCCTCCATCCGGTGCGGTAGGTCTTGCGGGTGTTGGGGGAGAGCGCGGCCGCTTTGCCTTGGGCGACAAGCCGGTCCAGGAGCCCCGAGTCGGGTCCGCTGTCGAGGCCGGGGTGGCAGAGGGGGCGGTGGGTGCCGGTGAAATCAGATGCCTGGAAATCCATGGCCGCTGGCCTAGCGAATGAGCACAGCTCGACACGAATCGTAGCTATATGCCGCTGATTTATCCGAGCGCAGTTCAATATGGCGGATAATTGCCTTTATTGGCTAGCTCAAATCGGCGGTGCTTGTCAACCCTTTCCCCACATGCAGCCGTCGCAAGCGCCGCACCCAGCGGGAAGCACACCCGCTGGCCTGGGGATATAGAACACAGCCCGGGTCGCCGAGCATGACGGGGCGCAGTGCCCCCGACACCGGGTCCGATGAGATGCGGCGCCGCCCGGAACCGGGACAGCAGCCGCGGCGCTGTGCAGCGCCCTGGTCCGGGGAGGCCGGACCGGCCCGCCGCAGACAGCGGAAGATCCCAGTTGCGACCTCGTGTACGCGGTTGCGGTTCTAGCGGCGGTCGAGTTCTCGGAGGGGGTTTGTTCGTGGCGGATAAAGGCAATTATCCGCCGCGTACCAGATCGGGGAACCAGACCGATGAGACGACCAGCATCCCCCTTTGTCCCATTCATTCGCCTCTTGGCCGGCCGACCAGGCGGCTTCCGGCGCGACCGGAGGGTTCCGGGGTCCGCTTCGGGCAGGCCTCGGGGGCTGTGTTTGGTGGTCGTGGCTGTGGCTGTGCTGGCATCGTCGTTGGTGTTCGCGGGCGGGTCTTCGGCCCACAAGGTGGAGCCGGTGTATTCGTGTGATGAGGGGGAGCCCGACGCCGAGAACCAGTGCGCGGTCACCGTTGAGGCGACAGCCGAGTATTCGTGCGCTACAGGGGATCTCGTCGGCACCGAGTGTGTGATCGACACTGGGGAGGTTCCCGCCGCGAGCTGCGCGTCGGGGAGGCTGGCGGGCGACATCTGTTTGCATGTCGCGAACCCCATTTCTTGGTGCCCTGTGGGGGACCTGGTCGGCGGCAAGTGCGAGCACAGCGTCGACGCGGCCGAGCCGTGTGTGTCGGGGAGGCTGGCGGGCGACATCTGTTTGCATGTCGCGAACCCCATTTCTTGGTGCCCTGTGGGGGACCTGGTCGGCGGCAAGTGCGAGCACAGCGTCGACGCGGCCGAGCCGTGCGCGTCGGGGAGGCTGGCGGGCGACATCTGCTTGCATGTCGCGAACCCCATTTCTTGGTGCCCTGTGGGGGACCTGGTCGGCGGCAAGTGCGAGCACAGCGTCGACGCGGCCGAGCCGTGCGCGTCGGGGAGGCTGGCGGGCGACATCTGCTTGCACGCCGCCGACCCCGTCTACCGCTGCTCGTCGGGCACGCTGAGCGGCAGCCGGTGCCTGCACACCGCTTCGACCGTCTACCGCTGCTCGTCGGGCACGCTGAGGGGCGCCAGCTGCGTGACGTCCACGACCGCCCCCGCTGCGGCCAGCTGCTCGTCGGGCAGCCTCAGCGGAGGCCGGTGCCTGCACGTCACCACCGCTGACCCCGGCTGCCCCCGCGGATACCAGGCCGGCCCGTTCGACACCTGCTACAAGTACACCTCGCCCGCCTACCGCTGCGCCTCGGGCACGCTGAGGGGCGCCAGCTGCGTCACGACCACGACCGCGCCGGCCACCGCCGGCTGCCCCGCCGGGTACCAGGCCGGCGCCTTCGGCATCTGCTACCGCTACACCGCAGCCAACGCCAGCTGCCCCGCCGACTACGACCCGCCGAGCCTAGGCATCTGCTTCAAGCGCACCCCGGCGACGCCGCCCTGCCAGACGGGGTACACCCACACGGCGGGCAAGTGCACCCGCGTCACCGTCGTGTCGTCGAGGTGCCCCGCCGACTACGACCCGCCGGCCGCGGGCCTCTGCTTCAAGCGCACCCCGGCGACGCCGCCGTGTTCGGCCGGGTACACCCACACGGCGGGCAAGTGCATCCGCGTCACCGTCGTGTCGTCGAGGTGCCCCGCCGACTACGACCCGCCGGCCGCGGGCCTCTGCTTCAAGCGCACCCCCGCCGAATACACCTGCACCACCGGAACCCCCAAAGGGGCCAAATGCACCACCACCACACCGGCGACGGTCAAATACACCTGCCCCACAGGCACCCCCGACGCCAACAACGAGTGCACCACCACCGCACCCGCCACCCTCACCTGCGACGGCGAGGAAACCACCGACCCCGCCTGCCCCCACCCCCACCCCGACCCGATGATCGACGGCCTCGACGCCACCGGCACATCCGTGGCAGGCACCGCCTACACCGACGACTTCACCGTCACCCCCACCGACACCCCCGTCACCGCCACCGGCACGGGCTGCTCGGTCGCCGGCACGGCCGGCAGCTACACGCTGACCGCCACCCGCCCCGACCCCGGCACCCTCACCTGCACCATCACCGCCACAACCGCCACCGCCACCGCCACCGCGTCGATCACCGTCACCTTCACCGACCCGCCCGCGACGCTCAGAGCGCCCACAGGACTCGCATGCACATGGCCGACCCAGGCCAAAGGGGCGGTGGAGTGCTCATGGAACCCGGTCACCGGCGCCACCCGCGGCTACACGGTGGAATACGAGATGACCCTCGACCTGGGGCGGGGAAACATCAGAACAATCCCCGGCGACAGGGACATAAGCGGCACCAAGTTCTCCATCGGGGCGAACAAATACCTGACACAGACCAGGCTCCGGGCAGCCGCCATCGGCCCCGACGCAACCGGCCCCTACACCGCCTGGGCCACCGCCACCAAACCCCCACCCTTTCCTGCGCCCTCCGGGCTCATGATTGAGTGTTCAGGTGACGGTAGGACATTGACTGCCTCTTGGACAGCAGTGACGCCCCCCTCAGACGTTCAGTTGCAATACCGAGTCGCTACGGCAATCGAGGGACACGGTAACCCAGCCGACCAAGTTGTAGCCCATCCGACAGAAATCGCACACATCAGAGAGGCCGTCAAGGGTGCCCTGCACGCTGTCACTGTCACGGCCGAGCAGACCAGCGATAGCACCAAGGCGTCCACGCCGATAACGGGTTCTACCCGGTGCCCAGAAGCGCCAACCGCCCCAACCGGAGTTACAGCAGCGTGCATCGATGATTCTTTGACACTCTCTTGGAACGCTCCCGCGCACCAGATCTACAACCGGGCAAGCGAATACCGTGTCCGCCTCTACAGCGCCGATACCACCAACGCAGCAGACAACCTCACCGCCTACAACAAAAATGCACTACGAGAGACCGAAACCAAGATCACCCTCAGTAAGACCGACGGAACCTGGCCCGGCTCCTACTACGTCAGAGCACGAGCAGCCAACCTCGCCGGCAGTTCACTTCTCAGCACCCCAGCAACCCCCGTCACCTGTTTCGATTTCCCTTCTCCGTCTGATCTAGAGGTGACATGTTCGGGTGATGGAACTACCTTGACCGCTTCCTGGAGAGCGGTGACTCCCCCAGATGGCATTAAGTTGCAGTACCGGATATCCGTCGCTGTCGCGGGTCACACTGACCCGGCCGACATGGTTGTGGCCCATCCGGGAACAGTCGCCAGATTCGACTCGATAAAAGGTGCCTTATATACCGCCACAACCACAACTGAGCAGGCAGACAACACCAGCAAAGCATCAACCTCGCCATCATCAGATTCTGTTCGTTGCCCAGAGGAGCCCACAGCCCCACGCACTGTTACCGCCCTGTGCGTTGATGATGTGTTGACAGTTAAATGGAATACCCCAACAAATCAATCCCACAATAGTCCTAGCTGGTATCGCGTACGTGTATTTCAAAAAAACACTATCAATCCAAATGACCAGCTACCGGATTACATTCATAATGATCTGCGCGAAACTGTGACAACATTCAACATAGATCGAGATGATGGCATTTGGCCAGGGCCTTACTATGCGCGGGTCATAGCTGCAAACCTTGCAGGCGCATCCAACTTTAGTCAATACGCAGTTGAAGCGAATTGCGTAAATTCACGGCCCACTTCTATGAATGGCATTTCCGAAAGTAGAGTAGCTCTATTTGCTACCCCTGGACCACATTATGACGATATTGCATGCTCTATTCGCTTAGTACACCACCACCCAATAATTGGGTTGTTCTATGATAGTATTCAACATCAAGTTGTAACCTGTTATTATCATTATCATGCAAAAAACTGTCCTAAAGGTAGCGTTATGCATGAAAGTGAATTAGAGGGACCAAATGTATATGCAGGAGGCAGGGACGAAGCAGTAACTCACTCACATTGGTCATATTTTGTCTGGTACGAATGTTACGTTCCCGACAATTAGGCCAAATCAATTTAGTCGGTTTACCAAACCAAGCCTCATCGGCCATTGAACCTACCGTCTGGCAAGCCTACCGTAGTAAGACACAGTTTCCCCGGCTTCAGCATCTCTTGTCGCCCGGACGTTCTGGACCCATCCAGTCTATCAATGTCGGTTGTGACCGGGATATACCCTGTCGGATACCAGTGGAATCGAATAACAGAGTGAAGGGATCTTCGTTGAACACTAAGTCGTCCAGCAGCAGCGGGTGGCCATTGCCCGCTCCCTGGCTATGCAGCCCAAGATCATGCTCTTCGACGAGCCCACCTCGGCCCTTGACCCCGAGATGATCTCCGAGGTGCTCGAAGTGATCCTCGAGCTATCCCGAACCGGTATGACCCTCATCGTGGTGACCCACGAGATGGGATTCGCCCGTGAGGCCGCCGACCGGGTGATCTTCATGGCCGACGGCGAAATCGTCGAAGTCGGCGAACCCGAGCACTTCTTCACCAACCCCCAAGAAGAACGCACCCAACTCTTCCTCTCCCAGATTCTCTAACTGGCGAGACACAGTGCTTTAGTGGCGTGACGCTTCCCGTAAAGCGTGCGTCCACAAAATGGGGAGATCCTGATTTACCACTTCCTAGAGCGTCGGACGATGCCCGCTCGACGCAGATGGTGTTGAGTTCGCCTCCATTTCCTTGCGAAAGCCGCAACGGCTACAAGCAGGATTACTGCGACCAAGACTTGAGTGATGATGATGGTGCCGTCCAGCCAGACCGTCTCCACAAACCTTGCCAAAGCAATGAGCCCGACTGATACGAAGAGCCAAACATAGGCCGTAGCCAATTCTGGGGTGCGGGGCGTGTCTGGCGGACCAAGGTGATACTGCCCAAAGAAGCCCCTCATGAGTTCACCCTACCTTCGTATCCAGCCCAGCAGAGTCGGAAACGGAGCAATCCGGTCCGCCGGTATTATTGGCGGTATGAATGCTGGTTCCCCGCTGATTGAGAATGTTGCTCCTCCTGGCCTCAAAGGACTGATCGTGGCCGATACGGAGGTGGGCTCGGTTCGCGGGGACGAGGGGTGGTTCCACTACCGGGGACGAAATGCGGCTTCGCTGGCCCGGGAGCACTCGTTTGAGGCGGTAGCTCATTTGCTGCTGGGCGGGGACTTGCCGGACGACGTAGCCGAGGAGGCATTTCGGGCAAAGCTGGCCGCGGCCCGGAGTCTGACTCCAGAGGCAGCCGATCTGGTTGCTGCCCTGGGGCAAACTGATCTGCCTCCTATGACAATCTTGCGCGGCGTGCTGGGGGTAGAAGTTGATCCTCGGCCCACCCTGGATCTTGACCCGGATGAGCGGCGGGCTGCGGTGATGCGGGCCATCGGGATCACGCCCACTGTGTTGGCTTCCGTGAATCGCATCCGCTCTGGGGCTGAGCCGCTAGGACCCGACGAGTCGCTGTCCCACAGCGCCGACTACCTGCGCATGACCTTGGGGGAGACGCCGCTTCCGGAGCACGCCCGGGCGGTGGAGACCTACTTGTGTTTGACCGCCGATCACGGTTTCAACGCCTCCACGTTTACGGCCCGAGTTATCACCAGCACCGGTACCGACGTGGGCGGGGCCATGGGCGGAGCGTTGGCCGCGTTGGCCGGCCCGCTGCATGGCGGGGCGCCGGGTCGGGTGCTGGACATGCTCCACGCCATCGGCCATCCCGACAACGCGGTGCCCTGGATTGCGGCCGAGCTCGATGCTGGCCGCAAGATCATGGGGTTCGGGCACGCCGTTTACCGGGCGGACGATCCCCGCTCTGAAACCCTGAAAGCCATGGCCATCGAGCTGGGCGGCGAGCTGGTGGAACGAGCCCTCGACATCGAGAGCCGAATCCTGTCCTATCTGGCCGAGTGGAAGCCTGATGCGGTGATTGTCACCAACGTGGAGTACTACGCCGGCGTGGTGCTTCACCTGGCCGGGCTTCCCCAAGAGGCGTTCACCCCCACCTTCACTACCAGCCGGGTCGTCGGCTGGGGCGCCCACCTGCTGGAGCAAGCCGCCAACAACAAGATCATGCGCCCCAGCGCCCGCTACACCGGGCAGCTCCACAACGGCGACTAGGCGTCGAACGCGGCCAGAATTTGGTCGGCGGCCGCTGCGGGGGCCACTTGTCCCCCTGCTACCTGGTCCTCGAGGAGACCGGCCAGGTCGGCCACATCCGGGGAGGCCCGGAGGCGGTCTCGGAGGCGGTCTTCCACCATGGCCCACATCCACCTCACTTGCTGGTCGGACCGGAGCCCGGCGAGCTCCCCAGAATCGCTCAGCGCTTGGTAGTAGGCCTGGATTTGTTCCCAAACCTGGTCGAGGCCGGTGCCCTCGATGGCGCTCACCGCCAGCACCGGGGGAACCCAGTTGGGATTGGCCGGAGCAGTCATGGCCAGTGCGGCCCGGTAGTCCCGCACTGCCCGCTGGGCAGCGATCTCGTTGCCGCCGTCGGCTTTGTTCACCACCAGGGCGTCGGCCAACTCCAACACACCCTTCTTGATGCCCTGGAGCTCGTCGCCGGCGCCGGGCAGCATCATCACCAAGAAGAAGTCCACCATGTCGGCCACCGCGGTCTCCGACTGGCCCACGCCCACCGTCTCCACCAGCACAACATCGAATCCGGCCGCTTCCACCACGGTCATGGTCTCGCGGGTAGTGCGAGTTACCCCGCCCAGCGAACCAGAAGATGGCGACGGGCGGATGTAGGCAGCGTCGTCGATGGCCAGGTTGGGCATCCGGGTCTTGTCACCCAGGATGCTGCCCCCGGACACGGTTGAGGATGGATCAACCGCCAGCACCGCCACCCGGTGATCCTGCGAGGTGAGATAGGTGCCCAATGCGTCGATGAAGGTGGACTTTCCAACCCCGGGCACCCCGGTGATCCCTACCCGCCGAGCGCCGCCGGTGTGAGGCAGCAGCCGTTGAAGAAGCTCAGTAGCCAATGTCCGATCATCTGGCTTGGTGCTCTCCACCAGGGTGACGGCCCGGCCCAGCCAAGTGCGGTCGGCTCCCAGCACCCCCTCGACACAGGCGTCGAGGTCGATCACTGGCGGTTGTCCAAGGCGGCCAGCAAATCCAGCGCCGCGTCGGCGATCACCGTGCCGGGCCCGAAGATGGCCTCGGCCCCCGCGGCCCGCAGCTCGTCGTGGTCGCTAGGCGGGATGACGCCGCCGACCACGATCATGATGTCGGCCCGGCCCATCTGCTTCAGCTCGGCCCGCAACTCGGGCACCAGGGTCATGTGCCCTGCGGCCAGTGACGACGCTCCTACAATGTGTACGTCGGCCTCCACCGCTTGGCGGGCCACCTCGGCCGGGGTCTGGAACAGTGGTCCGACATCCACGTCGAAACCGAGATCGGCGAAGGCGGTGGCGATCACCTTCTGACCTCGGTCGTGGCCGTCTTGGCCCATTTTGGCCACCAAGATGCGGGGTCGGCGCCCGGTTCGGGACGCGAAACCAGCCACTGCTTCCCGCACTTCGCCGGTGCCGCCGCCGTTGCTGTCGCTCTGTCCCATCTCTGATTGGTATACCCCGGAGATCGTTCGGATCCGGGGTGCATGGCGACCATACACCTTCTCCAGCGCGTCGCTGATCTCTCCCACGGTGGCCCGAGCCCGGGCCGCGTCTACCGCGAGAGCCAGCAGATTGGAACCCTGGCTGCCGACGGGCTGGTCGGCCCCAGCAGTCAGCGCGTCCAAGGCTCGAGCGCAGGCCTCGTTGTCCCGGTCGGCCCGCAGCCGCTCCAGCCGGGCGATCTGGGAGGCTCGCACCTCGGCGTTGTCCACCTTCAGCACCTCGATGCCCTCTTCGCCATCCACCTGATAGCGGTTCACCCCCACCACCGTCTGAGAGCCGGAGTCGATGCGGGCCTGGGTGCGGGCGGCGGCCTCCTCGATGCGCATCTTGGGGATTCCCGCCTCGATGGCCTCGGCCATTCCGCCAGCGGCCTCCACCTCGCTGATGTGCTCCCACGCCCGCTGGGCGAGGTCGTGGGTGAGCCGCTCCACGTAGTAGGAGCCGCCCCAGGGGTCGGCCACCCGACAGGTGCCCGACTCGTGCTGCAACAGGAGCTGGGTATTGCGGGCGATCCGGGCCGAGAAATCGGTGGGCAGGGCCAGCGCCTCGTCCAGGGCGTTGGTGTGCAGCGACTGGGTATGGCCTTGCGTGGCGGCCATGGCCTCGATGGTGGTGCGGACCACGTTGTTGAACACGTCTTGGGCGGTGAGGCTCCAGCCCGAGGTCTGGCTGTGGGTGCGAAGCGACAGCGACCGGGGGTTGGAAGGATCGAATGGCCGCATCAGCTTGGCCCACAGCAGGCGGGCGGCCCGCAGCTTGGCCACCTCCATGAAGAAGTTCATGCCGATGCACCAGAAGAAGCTGAGCCGGGGAGCAAAGGCGTCGATGTCCAGCCCCGAGTCCAGCCCGGCCCGCACGTACTCCACCCCGTCGGCCAGGGTGTAGGCCAGCTCCAAATCGAGGGTGGCCCCGGCCTCTTGCATGTGGTACCCGGAGATGGAGATGGAATTGAACTTGGGCATGTTGGCCGAGGTGAAGGCGAAGATGTCGGAGATGATCCGCATCGACGGCGTCGGCGGGTAGATGAAGGTGTTGCGGACCATGAACTCCTTCAAGATGTCGTTCTGGATGGTCCCGGCCAGCTTCTCGGGGGCAACGCCCTGCTCCTGGCCGGCCACGATGTACATGGCCAGGATGGGAAGCACCGCGCCGTTCATGGTCATCGACACGGTCATCTGGTCGAGCGGGATGCCGTCGAACAGGATCTGCATGTCGAGGATGGAGTCGATGGCCACTCCGGCCATGCCCACATCACCGCTTACCCGCTGATTGTCGGAGTCGTAGCCCCGATGGGTGGCCAGGTCGAAGGCCACCGACAGACCCTTCTGCCCGGCCGCCAGATTGCGGCGGTAGAAGGCGTTGGAGTCCTCAGCGGTGGAGAACCCGGCGTACTGGCGGATGGTCCACGGCTGGGTGGCGTACATGGTGGCGTATGGACCCCGCAGGTAGGGCTCCAGTCCGGGGTAGGTGTCACAGAAGTCCAGCGGGGCCCGATCCTCGGCGGTGTAGAGCCGGCGCACGCCGAAACCCTCAGGGGTGGCCCAGGTGAGGTGGTCGGGGCCCTCCCCGGTCTGCGCTGCCACCAAATCGGCCCAGCCCATGCCGTTGGCGCCAGACACAGGAGAGGCGTGGAGGTCCACTCGGGAGAAGTCCGGGACGGTCATAGGCCCAGCCTGTCGTGGATGGCGCCCAGGGCATCCAGCACGTCGCAGCCCATGTGGATGTAGCCGTCGGCCCCCCATCGATCATCGGGGCGGCCGGCCAGCAGCACATAACCGCATCCGGCTTCTTTCAGCGCGGCCACCATGTCGGCGGCGTGTTTTTCGTACATCTCGTCAGACGAGCACACCACGGCGATGGGTGAGCCCGAGACCTTCCACGCCGAACTCGCTTCTGCCGGGGTGTCGCATCCATCACCGCCGACCGCCTCGATGCCGCCCGCAGCCAGCAGATTGGTGGAAAAAGCGGTTCGGGCCGTGTGGACGGCGATGGAGCCCAAGCTGGCCAAGAAAGCGGTTGGGCGAGACGGACCAGCGTCAGCGGCATCCCGCAAAGCCTCGAACGGCTCGGCCAAGCGGCGCAACCCGGGATCGGAAACCACCGGTGGCCGGTCGACCGCCGGCTCATCGAGGTCGGGGAACTCGCTCACGCCGGTGAGCGGCAGGCGGCGGGTGGCCACATCCCGGCTGCGGGCCTCATGGACCGCCTCAATGCGCTCCGACAGGCTGGCCCCCGCCTCCAGCTCCTGGAACAGTCCCCAGGCAGTAGTGGTCAGGGCATCGGTAAGCGACTCGATGTAGTAGGAGCCGCCCGACGGGTCGATCACCTGATAGAGGTGGGACTCCTCCCGAAGCAGCAGCTGCGTGTTGCGGGCGATCCGCCGCCCCAGCGGGTCGGGCACTCCAATGGCCGAGTCATACGGGCTAACGGTGATGGCGTCGGCGCCACCCGCCGCGGCGGCGAAGCAGGCCACCGTGGTGCGGATCATGTTCACCCACGGATCGCGGCGGGTCATCATGGCCCCGGCGGTAACCGCGTGCTGGCGCTGGGCGGCAGGCTCGATGCCGCATGCCTGGGTCACCCGGGCCCACAGTCGTCGGGCGGCCCGGAACTTCGCGATGGTCAAGAACTGGTCTACCCCGGCGGCGTAGCGGAATTCCAGCCTGTCGGCCGCCGATGCCAGGTCGAGGCCCGCCTGCTCACAGGCCCGCAGGTAGGCAACTCCGTCGGCCAGCGATCCGGCCAGCTCCTGGGCCTCGCTCGCGCCCTGGTCGGCCAATCGTGCCCCGTTAACAACCGCGACCAGCACGTTGCAGTAGTCCAGGTTCAAGGTGTTGGCCACTGCTTCAGCCACCGCGGGATCTCGGGGGTCCATCCCGAAGCCGCCGAGAGCCTTGTCTCTGGCCACTCCCCTGCTGTCCCAAAGGTCGACCAAATGCCAGATCGCGGCCTCGCTCCCCGGCGCCAGCATGATCGGCACCGTTGAGGGAACGCCATCGAGAAGGCTGTCGAGTTCTTCCAAACTCGTTTCGCCGTCGATGTGGAGCTCTATGGCATCAGCTCCCCCGGCCAAGTCGTCCAGCACCGCGCGGTTGCCGGTAGCGCGGCTGTGGGCCTGGCGGACCTGCCACGCGCCCCCCACCACCCTGCTTCCCCGGGTGAACGGCGCCACACCGGGCAGGCTGGTGTCTCCGGCGTGGTCGGCACCGGTGTAGAGCGGTTGAATCCGAATGCCGTCGTAGGTGGTGCCCACCAGCCGCTTGTCGAACGGCGCCCCCCGCAGCACCTGCTCCACCAGCTCCATCCACTGGTCCCGTCCGACCAGGTCGAAATCCCCAGCCAGGCCCATCACGGCGTCGCTCACCCCCTCATGGTACGTCCCGCCCCCTCCCCTCTCCCCAACCAATCTGCCTGAGAAGAAAACCAGTAAGGGAGGTCGAAGCCGCCCTCGTACCATCTCCGGGTGGCTGCAACATTCCTCCGAGACATCACCGACCTCGGTTTATTGGAGTCGGCCATCACGGATAAGCACGTCTCTGCCCGCACAACCGCCGAGGGGCTGACCGTGTACAACTACACCGCCCGGGCCCAGTATTCCGAGGCGTGGAACCAAGCCACCTTGGCCTGTCGGGGGTTGATCGCCGACCAGCACGGACGGGTGCTGGCCCGCCCGTTCCCAAAGTTCTTTGCCCCGTCTGAGCCCTGTGCCCCGGAAGTACCAGCGGAGGGGCCAATGCACGTCGCCGACAAGTGGGACGGATCACTGGGCATCGCCTACCGGCACCCCAATGGCGATATCCACATATCCACCCGAGGCAGCCTGGAATCCGCGCAGGCCATCGAAGGAACCCACATCTGGCAAGAACGGTACGCAACCGTTGAAGTCGAGCCCGGCATCACACCATTGTTCGAGATTGTCTACCCGCAGAACCGGATCGTTGTGAACCACGGGGACATGCGCGATCTGGTTCTGCTCGCGATCATCGACATCGCCACCGGCACCGACCTGCCGCTCGACCGGTTGGATTGGCCCGGCCCGGTGGCCGCCAGCCGAGAATTCGCCTCATTGAACGATCTTGCTGATCACATGGCCAGGCCTCGTCCTGACCACCACCCTGAGGAGGGTTTCGTAGTCCGGTACGACACCGGCGACGGCCAGCCCCACCTCCGCTTCAAGATGAAGTGGCCGGCCTATGTGGAGCAGCATCGGATGGTCACCGGATTGAACCGGCGACACATCTGGACAGCGGCCGCGGTGTTCGACGCTGCCCGTCGCGGTATATCCCCCAAGCACATCGCCGCCCGCCTGCGCCTTCCCCCCGAGACGGTAACGGGCCTGCTCGACCAGCCCGAGAATCCCATCGAGGCCATCCGGTCGGTGATGCCTGAGGAGTTTCACGGCTGGATCGACGGTACGCTGGCCGCCGTCGCTGCCGAAGCCAGAGAACGGATCTCCCTCTACGAACGGCTGACCGAACAGGCCGCCGATGAGAGCCGCGGCCAAGGTGACCGGGAGTTCGCCGAGGCGGCCCAGAGGCTGGCCGCCCACCACGACCTGCCAGTCGGCCCCATCTTCGCCCTCCACAAGCAAAAGCCCGAAGCCCATCTAGCTATCTGGGCCGACCTCCGACCCCCTGCCGATCCCGAAAGCGGTCCCCTGACCGGCAACCACCCACAGCTCTGAGCCACCTGCAATTCATTCGCTGTGGGTGCGAGAACGCATCTGTGAAGCGGTCCTGTAATAGTGATTGACATACACCCAATATCATGTAAAGTCACGATATGTCTGTGATGGAAGAGCCAGAGCAGCCAACGCCGCAAGAGCAACACCGAGCGGTTCCCATGTCTTCCACCGCTCAGTCAGTTTCCGCTGCTTCGACTGACGACGGCGATTCTCCTGCTCGTGACGACGCCGCAATCATCAAGGCGGGACTCGCCGCCGTAGAGGAATGGGAGGCCGAGCACGGTCCCATTTCCGCTGAAGCCTTGGCCTGGGCCGAAGAGGCCTTGAACGAAGCTCTTGGCTCTGCCAAAGAGCCATCCGACAAGTGAACGGAGTCACATATGACACTGGAGCTCTCATCGCGGCCGAGCGAGGCGACCAGCAGATGTGGGGGTTGCACCGCAGGGAAACCTAAGTGAGTTGATCGGCCGCGCCGGGATTTGTGGGCTTGGGCTGGCGCGGCGAAAATCGGGGGCAACGCCCGCCCCGCCACTCCCAGAGGTGCATCATGGCAGACCTGCCGTTCAAGGTGTTCGACGCCGACAACCACTACTACGAGGCCACCGACGCCTTCATCCGCCACATCGACCCGGCGATGAAGAAGCGCTGCATGCAGTGGGCCGACATCGACGGCAAGCAGCGCCTGCTGGTGGCGGGAAAGATCAACCGGTTCATCCCCAACCCCACGTTCGACCCGGTGTCCAAGCCGGGAGCGCTCCAGGACTTCTTCCGGGGCCGCAACAAAGAGGGCGTGGACGTGAAGACCATGTTCGGCGAGCTCGACCCCATCTCCGAGCGCCCTGAGTACCGCGACCGGGACAAGCGCCTGGAGTTGATGGACGCCCAGAACATCGAGGCCGCCTTGTTCTTCCCCACCCTGGGCGTGGGCATGGAGCAGTCGCTGCGCCACGACCCGCCAGCAGTGGTCGCCGCCTTCACCGCCTTCAACCGGTGGCTGGCCGAAGACTGGGGATTCGCCTACCAGGAGCGCATCTTCGCCGCCCCGGTGATCTCCATGATCGACGTGGAATGGGCCGTCTCCGAGGTGGAGTGGGCCTTGGCCAACGACGCCCGCATGGTGGTGATGGTGCCCGGCCCGGTTCCCACCCCTGAAGGGGGCGACCGCTCACCGGGCATGCCCCACTACGACCCGGTGTGGGCCCGCATCGCCGAGGCCGGCATCACCGTGGGCATGCACGGCGGCGACGGCGGCCTCCACGACTACAACGAGCGGTGGGAGCCCACCGCCGACTTCCAGTCGTTCCGAACCTCCACGTTCAAGCAGATCACCGGCCACGACCGCCAGATCTTCGACACCATGGCCGCCCTGGTGTGCCACGGGCTGTACGACCGCCATCCCAACCTGCGGGTCGCCTGCATCGAGAACGGGGGCATGTTCGCCCCTCGCCTGGTGGAGGAGCTGAAGATCGCCTACGGCAAGATGCCCCAGGAGTTCCGCACCGACCCGGTGGAGCAGTTCATCAAGCATGTCTGGGTGTCGCCCTACTACGAGGACGACATCGACCTGATCAAGGAGACGATAGGCGCCGACCACATGCTGTTCGGTTCCGACTACCCCCACGCCGAGGGGCTGGAGGTACCCACCGACTTCATCTACGACATCCCCAACTTCACCGATGCCGAGGCCAAGGCCATGATGCGGGACAACGCCTGGGACGTGATCACCCCCCGCTCCGCCCTGGCCGCCTGAAGCAACCCAAACCATCAATCCAAAGGACCTGACCCATGGGCATGCCCACTGACATTCCGATCATCGACACCATGGTCGGCTTTCCCAAACCCGACTTCTCCACCTACGACTTCATCCGGGCCCAGACCAAGGACGACCAGACGTCGGAGGAATTCGACTTCCCGGTGGAGTACATGTTCAAGGGAGTCCCCAAAGAGCTGTATGGCACCGACGACGACCCCATCCAGGTCGTGCTCAAGGAGATGGACCGGTTCAACGTCGAGATGGCTCTGATCTCCTGCGAAGACGAGACCGGCCAACGGGCGCTGAAGGACTACCCCAACCGGTTCATCCCCTCCATGAACGTGGACCCCAACGACGTGATGGGCGAAGTCCGCCGCATGGACCAGCTCCATCGGGAGTGGGACGTTCGGGCAGTAGGGGCGTTCCCCGCGGGCTGCTTCCCCCAGGTACCGATCGACGACGCTAAGTTCTACCCGATCTACGCCAAATGCGTGGAGCTGGATCTGCCCATGTTCGTGTGCGCCGGCGTGCCCGGCCCCCGCTTCCCGTTCTCGCCTCAGCACGTGGAGCGCATCGACCGGGTGATGTATGACTTCCCCGAGCTCACCTTCGTGACCCGCCATGGCTGCGAGCCGTGGGAAGACCTAGCAGTGAAGCTCATGCTGAAGTGGCCCGGCCTGCACTACTCCACCTCGGCATTCGCCCCCAAGCACTACCCCGAGGCCATTATCCGCTACGCCAACACCCGGGGCGCTGAGAAGGTGATCTACGCCGGCTACTTCCCGATGGGCCTGTCGCTGGAGCGGATCATGACCGACATGAAAGACGTCCCCTTCCGGGACAAGGTGTGGCCCGGCTTCCTTCGGGAGAACGCCCGCCGGGTTCTCAAATTGGATTGAGCGACAGGAGACAGCACATGAGCGATCAGCGAGTCGAGCAGGACTGGGAGACACCTTCTTTGGAGGAGATCCCGGTCATCACCAAGATGCACGTGGAGGCGATGGAGTCCAGCGACGACTCCGCGGTGTGGGGCGTGGCCGGCATGCACCATGTGCTGATCCGCACCATCGGACGCCGTTCGGGCAACGAGCACAAGGTGGCCCTGCCCTACTGGCGGGATCCCGACGGGCACCGCATCGTGGTGGCGTCGTACGCCGGGGCCAAGGCCCATCCTTCGTGGTACTTCAACCTGGCCGACAAGGAGGCCAACCCCGAGCTACTGGTCACCGACCAGGGCCAGGACTTCTGGGCGGTGGCCGACATCTGCGAAGGCGACGACTATCAGGCCACCTGGGACGGCTTGGTGGCCGACCGGGCCTGGTATGCCGACTACCAGGCCAAGGCCCCCCATCGCCAGATCCCCTTGGTGCGGCTCGTCGAGCAGCGCCCCGCTTAGGAGCAACCGCCATGCCGAACCAACCCGTCCGCACCCTGCCGCCCGCGGGGGCCATCCAAGACGAGCGCGAGATCGAAGCCGTGCTCGAGGTGCTGCGCTCCGGAGACCTGTTCATCGGAGAGAACGTGGCCCGATTCGAAAACGAGATCTCCACCTTGCTGGGCAAGCAGCGGGGGGTGATGGTCAACTCCGGCTCCTCGGCGCTGCTCTTGGCGGTGAGCATCTTGGACTTGGAACCAGGCGACGAGATCATCACCTCGGTTCTCACCTTCTCCACCGATGTGTCGTCCATCGTCCATCAGGGGCTGGTGCCGGTATTCGTCGACGTGGAGCCCGACACTTACCAGATCGACGTCAACCGCATTGAGGAGATGATCGGCCCCCGGACCAAGGCCGTATTGACCCCCAACCTGATGGGCAACTGCCCCGACTGGGATGTGATCCGGTCCATCGCCGACAAGCACGGGCTGAAGGTGATCGAGGACTCCTGCGATGTGCTGGACACCCGTTTGCGAGGCACCCGGATCGGCGCCCGCAGCGACATCAGCGTGACCAGCTTCGCCATCTCCCATTCGCTCACCTGTGCGGGCAACGGGGGCATGGTGGCCATGGACGATGCCGAGATGCACGACAAGTGCCTGACCCGCCGCCGCTGGGGAAGGCGCTCGGAGTCGTACCTGTACGGCTCCCGTCAGGGCGAGGACACCCGCTGGGGCCCCCTTGACGACGGCACCATGTACGACCAGATCTTCATCTTCGACGACATGGGCTACAACTTCGAGCCCTCAGAGCTGGGCGCGGCCTACGGGCTGGTGCAGCTCTCCAAGCTGGAGGAGTTCAACGCCCGCCGGCGCCACGCCTTTGATCGCTACAACGACCTGCTGGTCAACCACACCGACAAGGTGATCCTGCCTCGCACCACGCCTGATCTGGAGACCACCTGGATGCGCTACGGGTTCATCCTCCGGCCGGAGTCGGGCTACGACCGCACCGAGGTGCAGAACTTCCTCGAAGACCGCAACGTGCAGTCCCGCATGGTCTGGACCGGCAACATCCTCCGCCAGCCCGGCTTCTCGGGCATCGAACACCGGGCACCGGCCGCCGGCTTCCCCAATGCCGACCTGGTGATGGACAACGCGCTGTGCATCCCCACCCACCACGGGCTGGGGTCTGACGACATCGGCTACGTGGTCGACACCCTGTCCGATTTGTTCGGCGGCTGAGCCACCCCCCTTTGGGGCGCCGCGCTCAACCGCCGGCGAATTGCCCCATGTCGAAATAGTCCGACCAGCGGGCGATGCGCCCGTCGCGCACCTCGAACACGCCGCACACCGGCAAGGCAATTTGCCCGTCGCCGGTGTTGATGTAGTCGGTCCGCTCGTTCAAGACCATGTTGCCGTTGGCTGCCTGATGGTGGGTCTCGAACACAATGCCGCCGGAGGCGGGGAAGAACCCCTCCAAGAACGCCCGAATGGCCGCAGCCCCTTCCAAAGGGTCCATCGGCACGTTGTGATAAACGGCGTCATCGGTGAAGTAGGCCATCAGCTCGTCGGCGTCGCCGTTGGCCCATGCGGCGCAAAACTGGCTCACCAGCTCGCTGGGATCGGTTGGCAAATCAGCCATCGCACTCTCCTGTCATCGGGGATGCCCAGCATGGCCCGCCTCGCGCCCGCGCTGCCAAACGCGAAGACCCTCTAGCGCACGGCGGTGCCATGTGCTATCTTACAAAACAGTCCAGCTAGCCTGTTTTTCGGGCGCTGCCAATTTAGGGAGGGGAATCCCAATGCGGACCAACAAGACAAAACCGTTCCGAAGCTGGAGACTCACGGCCTTGCTCCTGGCTGTACTGGCGCTCGTCGCTGTCAGCTGCGGCAACGACGACGATGACGACGCCAGTGCTCCAGCTGCCACCGCAGCAGCCACTGCGGCGGCAACCGCGGCTCCGGCAACCGCGGCTCCGGCAACCGCGGCACCTACGCCAGAACCCGAGCCCGAGCCCGCGGATACCCATGGGTCGCAGCACACGATCACTATCGCGGTAAACGGCTGGAACGGTGCCGCAGCCAATTCAGCGGTTGCTGCTCAACTGCTTGAAAGCGAGCTCGGCTACGAGGTGGTCCGGGTGGACATCGACGAAAACTCCCAGTGGCCAGCCATCAACACCGGCGACATCGACGTGTCGCTGGAAATCTGGCCATCTGGGCACGCACAAGACGTCGTCGACTTCATCGACAATCCCGATGCCAACATCGACAACGCCGGACTGCTCGGACCCGTCGGCAAGATCGGCTGGTTCATCCCCACTTACATGGTGGACCAGCACCCGGAACTAGCTACCTGGGAAGGCTTCTCCGACCCTGAGCTAGCCAAGCTGTTTGCCACCGCAGAGACCGGCGACCTCGGACAGTTCCTGGGCGGCGACCCCAGCTTCGTGCAGTTCGACGAGGCGATCATCAACAACTTGGGCCTGCCTCTCCAGGTGGTCTACGCCGGCTCCGAGGCCGCAATCCTGGCCGCGGTTGATTCGGCCTACAGCCGTCAAGACCCGATCCTGGTCTACCTGTGGACGCCGCACTCGGCATTCAACAACTACGACCTCACCAATGTGCTCCTTCCCGAGTACACCGACGCATGCGGCGAGGCAGCGGCGAGTGCGCCCGAGGATGTTGACTGCGACTACCCGGCAGACGTGCTGTTCAAGATCATCAACGCCGACCTGGCTGAGAACGCCCCTGATGCAGACGCATTCCTGAGGGCCATGAACTACACCAGCGCCGACCAGATCGCGATGCTGGCCGCCATCGAAAACGATGGCCTGTCAGTGGACGACGCGGCAGCCGCGTGGATTGAGGCCAACGAAAACGTCTGGAGCGCTTGGCTCCCCTCCTAGGCTCCAGCTGAGAACTGGTGTCGGCGGCTTGCGGGAGCTGCCGACACCAGTTCTCTCTTCCTCTCATTAGGTCATTAGGAGCAGTCGTTGTACGACTTCATCATCGTCGGAGGCGGCTCTGCTGGCTGCGCGTTGGCCAACCGACTGAGTGCGGATGCCGACAACAGCGTTCTGGTACTGGAAGCAGGGCGGCGGGATTACAAGTGGGATGTGTTCATTCACATGCCCGCGGCCCTGGCTTTTCCCATCGGCAGTCGCTTCTACGACTGGCAATACGAGAGCGAGCCCGAGCCCCACATGGGAGGTCGACGGGTCTATCACGCCCGGGGCAAGGTTCTAGGCGGCTCAAGCTCGATCAACGGCATGATCTTCCAGCGGGGAAACCCCGCCGACTACAACAAGTGGGCCGCCGAACCCGGCATGGAGAACTGGGACTACCGCCACTGTCTGCCCTACTTCAAGCGCATGGAAACCTGTCTGGCTGGGGCAGACCAGTGGCGCGGCGACGACGGACCGCTGGTGTTGGAGCGGGGGCCGGCCGACAGCCCCCTGTTCACCGCCTTCTTCAAGGCAGTGCAGGAGGCGGGATACGAACTGACCAACGACGTCAACGGGTACCGCCAAGAGGGCTTCGCTGCGTTTGACCGCAACGTCCACCGGGGACGGCGGCTCTCGGCGTCGCGGGCCTACCTGCACCCGGTGATGCACCGCAAGAACCTCGAGGTGAAAACGGGCACTCTCATCAGCCGGGTGCTGTTCGAGGGCAACCGTGCGGTTGGCGTTGAGTACCGCCGTCGGGGACGCAAGCACACCGCCCGGGGGGGCCAGATCCTGTTGTGCGCGGGGGCGTTCGGCTCAGCCCAGCTGCTCCAGCTCTCCGGGGTGGGGCCGGCTGGCCTGCTGGAGTCTTTGGAAATCCCGGTAGTGGCCGACCGGCCCGGAGTGGGAGAGAACCTCCAAGACCACCTGGAGGTGTACGTTCAGTACGCCTCCAGCCAACCGGTTTCCATGCAGCCCCATCTCAAGCTGTGGCGCCGGCCCTGGATCGGCCTGCAATGGCTGGCCCGAAAAGGGCCAGGGGCCACCAACCACTTCGAGGGCGGCGGCTTCGTCCGCTCCAACCCCGACGAGTCCTACCCGAATCTCATGCTCCACTTCCTGCCGTTGGCCATCCGCTACGACGGCTCGTCGCCGAGCAGCGGACACGGCTACCAAGTTCACGTCGGACCCATGTACTCAGACGCCCGGGGCCATCTGCGAATCAAATCGCTCGACCCCCGGGTGAAGCCGGCGATTCAGTTCAACTACCTCTCCACGGAGCAGGACCGGCGCGAGTGGGTGGAGACCATCAGAGTGACCCGCAGCATCATGAGCCAACCGGCGTTTGCCGCCTACAACGCCGGCGAGCTGTCTCCGGGCCCCGAAATCGCCACCGATGACCAAATCATGGACTGGGTGGCCCGCGACGCTGAGACCGCGCTGCATCCCGCGGGAACGGCTCGCATGGGAAATGATGATCAATCAGTCGTGGACCCCGCAACGATGCAGGTTCACGGAACCGAGGGGCTGACGGTGGTGGACGCCTCAGTGATGCCCACCGTCACCAACGGCAACATCTACGCCCCGGTGATGATGATTGCCGAGAAGGCGGCCGATCTCATCTTGGGCAGCCAGCCCTTGGCTCCCCAGGATGCCCCGGTCTATTCCGCCGAGCCGATCAGGTCCCGAGCCGCCCCATGATCGGAAATCAGGCTGGAAACCAAGTCGATCACCTTGCTGCGCTCCTCCCCGGTGGGCGGGGCCAAGCCGAACAGGTCGATGAGCCAGAGCCCGTCGCCGACGATTCGGGCCAGCAGCGCCCCAACCTCGTCGAGCCCGTCGTCGTGGCACAGCCGGTCCTGCCAACGCCGAAAAGTGGCCCGAGTGCTGTCCAGCAGGTCGTCGTCCACTGCGGCGGCGGCCAGGATCGACACCGCGGTGTCGGTGGCCGCCTTGGTCGGCTCCCGCACGTAGTCGAGGTAGGCCAGCGCGAACGCTCCCTGGCTGGCCTCGATGCCGTCGGCCAGCACGTTGAGCTCGTGGTCGAGCACTCCCATCACCTGATTGAGCAAACCGACGATCAGAGCGTCTTTGGAGCCGAAGTGATACAGGAAGCCGCCCTTGCTCACACCGGCCCGGGCCGCCACCTTGTCAAGAGTCAGCGACGAGACTCCCTCTTGGATGATCACCTCGGTGGCCGCTTGGAGTATCCGGTCGCGGGTCAGCACGGCCCGCTCTTGCACCGGCTGATTTCTGGGCCGTTCGCCCGCCTGTCCCATTGCCGGGTCAGGGTAGCCCAAACCGATACCCGTCTGTTCGGACGGTAAAGTCGGTAGCCGGGGACGGCAATGGACACTGCGACAGACACGGTCAACGAAGCAACCCAAGTCCGAGTCGAGGGCGTGTGGAAGGTCTTCGGACGAAAGCCCGCCGAGGCCCGGGAGATGGCCGGCGCCGGGGCCACCCGGGAGGAGATCCAAACCGCCACCGGAAGCGTGGTGGCCGTGCGCGACGTCACCTTCCGCGTGGCGCCGGGAGAGACGTTCGTGGTCATGGGCCTTTCCGGCTCGGGCAAATCCACCCTCATCCGGTGCGTCTCCCACTTGGTGGAGCCGACCGAAGGAACAGTGGAGGTGTGCGGCACAGAGCTCACCCAAGCCGACAATGCCACGCTGCGGGACCTGCGCCGTCAGAAGATGGCGATGGTCTTCCAGCACTTCGGTTTGTTCCCCCACCGCAAGGTGGTGGACAACGTGGCCTACGGGCTCGAAGTGCAGGGGGTGGATCGTCAGGACCGACAAGACCGAGCCAGAGAGCTGTTGGACACGGTCGGCTTGGAGGGTTGGGGCGACCACTACCCCCAGCAGCTCAGCGGCGGCATGCAGCAGCGGGTGGGGCTGGCCCGAGCCCTGGCCGTGGACCCCGAGGTGCTGTTCTTCGACGAGCCGTTCTCTGCGCTCGACCCGCTCATCCGCCGTGACATGCAAGACGAGCTCATCGACCTTCAGATGAAGCTCCAGCGGACACTGGTGTTCATCACCCATGACTTCGCCGAGGCGCTGAAGCTGGCCGACCGCATTGCGATCATGAACGACGGGGCCTTTGTGCAGGTCGGCACCCCGGTGGAGATCCTCACCAATCCGGCGGACGACTATGTGCGGGCGTTCACCCAGGATGCCCCGGTGGCCAAGGTCTTGCAGGCCTGTTCGCTGATGCGACCCCTCGACGGGACCGCAATCGAGCCGGGATGGCCGCAAGTGTCGTTGACCACACCGTTGGAGACTGCCCTCCCCCACTTGCTCGGGTCGACCCACCCCGTGGTGGTTTGCGATGAGCACAACACGCCGGTGGGCCTGCTCCACGGAGACGATGTCGCGGGTGTGATTTCTGAGAACCGCCCATGACGGCGGTCGATGAGGCCCGCCGCATGGTCGGCGGGCTTCGAAGCGGGACCGACAGTCGCCTGGCGCGTTTCATCCTGGCCGTCGGCACCATAATCGTGCTGGTACTGGTGTTTCGGCTGTCCACCAACTTCGGCGTCTTCCCCGACTCCTGGGATATCGGACTGGCCGATCCCATCGACCGGGCCCGGCGGTGGCTGATCAACAACCAGACCTCCCACTGGCTGTACACCGCGTTCTTGAACCCCATTACCGATGCCATCGACTGGGGGATCCGCCGCTTGGAATCCATCCTCAAATGGTTTCCGTGGTACTCCTACCCGCTGTTCACCGGCATCGGACTGTGGTGGACCCGAGGACGAGTGGCCGGAGTGCTCGGCTTGGCCAGCGTGTCGCTGATCGGAGTGGTGGACCTCTGGGAGGAGTCCTTCGCCACCCTGGCGCTGATGGGAGTGTCGGTGCTCATCTCCATGGTCATCGGCATTCCGCTTGGCATTGCGGCCTGGCGCAGTGACGCGGTTGCCAGAGTGGTTCGCCCCACCCTGGACGCCATGCAGACCATGCCGGGGTTCGTCTACCTCATCCCGTTCGTGCTGCTGTTCGGGTTTGGGCGGGTCCCTGCGTTGATCTCCACGGTGATCTTCGCTTTGGCACCGGTGGTACGGCTCACCGAGGTGGGGCTGCGCACCGTCCCCCAGGTCACCGTCGAGGCCTCGGAGATGTTCGGCGCCACCGAGCGCCAGACTCTACGGCTTGTTCGCCTCCCTCAAGCCCGGCCGGCCATTTTCGCGGGGATGAACCAAACCACGATGCTGGCCATGAGCATGGTGGTCATCGCCGCATTCATCGGCGCCGGAGGCCTGGGCCAAGTGGTGCTGCGGTCCATGCAGAACATCAACGTGGGGAAGGCGTCGGAGGCCGGAATCGCCATCGTGATCATGGCCATCATTCTCGACCGCTTCTCCACCGGAATCGCCACTGCGGATCCGGGCCGCGACGCACTGGCCATTCGGTGGCTGGCCACCGCAGTATCCGTGGTGGCCGTCGTCGGGGGCATTATCGGCCACAACGAGTTCCCCGAACCGCTGAACTGGCAGTTCGCCCCCTACGTGAACGACGCCACCGACTGGGCTCGGGACAACCTGTACGACATCGGCGGCTCGGAGATCGGGACCGGCCCGTTCAGCGACTTCGTCACCCTCGAGTTCGTGACCCCGCTGCGCGAGCTGCTCGCGTCCGACATCCCGTGGCCGGCGATGATCGGGATCGGAGTCGTTCTCGGTCTGTGGGCCCGAGGGATCCGTCTGTCCATCGGCATCGGAGCGGCGTTGTTCGCCATCGGGTTCTTGGGCATGTGGGCGCTGTCCATGGACACCTTGGCCCAGACCATCGTGGGGGTGGCCATCACCCTGGCCATCGGGGTGCCCGTGGGAATTCTGACCTCGCACAATGATCTGCTCCGAACCGCCCTCAAACCAGTGCTGGACTTCTTCCAAACCATTCCCAGCTTCGTGCTGCTGGTGCCAGTGATCACCCTCTTCCACGTGGGCCGCATTCCCGGCATCATCGCCTCGGTGATCTATGCCCTTCCCGCCGCGGTCCACTACACCGACCTCGGGCTGCGCCGAGTGCCCGCGGAGATCCATGAGGCGGCCGAGAGCTTCGGGGCGACCCGCGGCCAGCGTCTGCGCCGAGTGGAGATGCCGCTGGCCGCTCCCGAGCTGATAGTGGCGGTGAACCAGGTGATCATGCTCATCCTGGCCATGGTGGTCATCGCCGGCCTGGTCGGCGGGGGCGGTTTGGGTTTGGAAGCCGTTCGGGGGCTGCGGCGCAGCGACGCAGTAGGGCGGGGCTTCGAGGCCGGCATCGCCATCGTGCTGTTGGCCAGCATCCTCGACCGCCTCACCCGGGCCATCGCCGACCGCCTCCGCCCTCCGGCTGCGGTCTAAGGGGCCACCGCTCAAGCCGAAACAATCACCGGCCGTCCTCGATCCACGCGGCCGTGGCCGCCGCCTGCTTCGTGCCGTCGAAAGAGATGCGCTGGGTGGGCTCGACCTCGAGGATCACTCGCCGGGAGGAATCCAAGAATTGGGCAAAGTGGCGCTGCATCTCCTCATCGGCGTGCAGGGCGGCAGCCAATTCTGGGTAGAACCAGGCTTTGGTCTCGTCGTCGTCGTGGAGGCGGCAAATGCCCTTGTAGGTCACTGTCTGCCTGCGGGGCACCCCGTCTGCCCCGGTGCTTGTCACCACCACGCATACCCGGGGGTCGCGGCGCACTGCGGCGATGCGGGCCCGCTGGCCGCTGGCCGTCAGCCAGAAGCGCCCATCCCGCCAGATGAAACTCATGATGACCCCCACCGGCCATCCCTCTTTGTTGGCCCAGATGAATGTGCATTCGGTCTGAGCCGCCAGCATGGCCTCCTCGGCGTCGGTTTCCAGCCCCCATCCCGTCACATCCTCGTAGTCGGCCACCGTGTCGGATTGGTGTTCGTCGCTCATCAGTGCCTCCGCCCGCTCAGCCCTCGGCCATTGTTTGTACTTGGGATCGGGCTATCTTGCCCAGAGGACTACGGGGAAATGCCTCCACGAAGCAGATCTCGCTCGGAACCTTGAACGCGGCCAGATTGGCCCGACACAGGCCGAGCAGGTCTTCTGCTGCCACTTCCACACCGTTGGCCGGCTGCACGAAGGCCACCACCACCTCCCCGAGGCGGTCATCGGGCCGGCCCACCACACAGCATTCGGCCACCCGGCTGTCGGCCCCCAGCACCCGCTCGATCTCGGCGGGGTAGATGTTGTTGCCGCCCCGGATGATCAGCTGGCTGCGACGCTCCACGATGTACAGCTCGCCGTCGGTGTCGAACCGGCCCAGGTCGCCAGAGTGGACCACGCCGCCCCGCAACGTTTCGGCCGACAGTTCGGGCAGGCCCCAATACCCCAGCATGGTGCGGTATACCCCGGCCCACAGACCGTCCCGACGGGGACCGAAGCAGATCTCCCCCACCTCGCCCACCGGCACGAGCCGGTCTTCGTCATCGAGCACCTGCACCTCCACGTGGGGCAGCGGCCGCCCGCAGCTTCCCTCGATGATCGGGCGGCCGAGATCTTGGCGGGCCACCAGCGTCGGCCCCTCGGTGAGGGCATAGCTGGTGGCCGGCTTGGCCCCGAACCGCTCCTCGAACAGCAGTTTGACCGTTTCGGGCATTGCCGCACCCCCCACCCGGGGCTTGGTGAGGGTGGCCAGATCGTCGGGATGGACATCGGGGTGGGTTAGCAGGTCGTAGGCCACTGTGGGCACCACGGCAAAGTGGGTGACGCCCTCCTGCTTGATCCATCGGGCCAGCGACAGCGGGTCGTGGCGATCGGCAATGGCACAGGTGGCATGGGCCTGAACCGTGGTCAACGGGTTAAGCACTTGCAGGTTCAGGATGCTCAGCGGCTGGACGCACAAGAACACGTCGTCGGCGTCGTAGCTGCCCCGCTCCACGGCCACCGCTCCCGGCAACAGGGCATTGTGCTGGCTGTGCATCACCCCTTTAGGGCTGCCGGTCGTGCCCGAGGTATAGGCGATGGCCGCAGCAGCCAGCGGGTCGGCCTCGGGCCATGGATCCAGGGGATCGGCGCTGGTTACCAGCGATCGCCATTCATCCAGATCGACGGTTCGGGGTGAGCTCACATCCTCGGAGGGATCGGCGGTCAAATACAGCGCGGGCTGGCAGTCGCCGATCAGATAGCGCTTCTCGGGAGGAGCCAGCACGGTGTGGACGCCCACGAACACCGCGCCGCGGATCCAAATACCCATGAGCGCAACCACGATGTCGATGTCGTTGGGGAGCGACACCGCCACCCGGTCGCCGGCTTGAACCCCAAGGCCGTCAAGTGCGGCGGCAGCTCTGGACGCCTCATCGGCCAACTCGGCATAGGTCAATCGCCCGCGAGCACCGACCAGCGCGGCCTTCTCCGGGACCGCATCCACCGCTCGACCGAACTGCACATCCAGCGACAAAGGCCGGCTGAAGTCAATGGGAGGGGTATCCAGCACCGGCCCACTGTAGGCGGCGGGCTCGTTGAGCGGCCTCTATCCTCGGGCCATGAGCGCATCCATCGCATTCGGCACCGGGAAGGTTCCCGAAGACCTGACCACCTACGGGGCTTGGGCCCGCCAGGTGGAGAGCTCGGGCTTCTCCATGGTGGTGGCGGGCGACTCCCAGTCGCTGTGGGCCGACCCCTTCCTCACCCTCTCTGTGGCCGCCAATCACACTGAAAAGGCGCTGCTGGCCACCACGGTCACCAACCCCGTCACCCGCCATCCGGCCGCAGCCGCCTCCACCGCCATGGCCCTCCAGCAGATTTCGGGAGGGCGGTTCCACTACGGGATCGCCTCGGGCGACAGCGCGCTGCTCAATATTGGGGAGAAGCCGGCGACCGTGGACTACCTCCGGGACTACACCGCGGCGGTCAAGGCGCTCAGCAACCGCGAGACAGCTCGCTGGCAGGGCAAGGACCTGCACATGCGCTGGGGTCCGGCACCGGTCCCAGTGTGGATCGCCGCGGAAGGGCCCCGCACCCAGTACATGGCCGGTCAGATTGCCGACGGGGTGATCTTGTCCAACAGCCTGCCCGCCGACGTGTGCGAGATCGTGCTGGGCAACATCGCCGAAGGGGCCCGCTCGGTGGGCCGAGACCCCGACGAGGTCGAGGTGTGGTGGTTCGCCAACCTGCTGTTCGCCGAGTCGGAGGAGGCCGGCCTGGAGCAGATCAAGTTCCTGATCGCGGGCACGGCCAACCACGTGTACCGCTTCCACATGGACGGCAAGGGATTACCTGAGGACATCAAGCCCCGGGTGGCCGCCATGATGGCCGAGTACGACAGCCGCCACCACGCCTTCGCCGATGGGGCCAACGTCAACGCCGGGCTGGCCGACAAGCACGGCCTCACCGAGTTCTTGGCCAGCCGCGGCACCATTGCCGGCCCGCCCGAATACTGCATCGACCGGCTCACCGAACTGGCCGAGCGGGGGGTGAACAAAATGGTGCTGGCTCAGTTCATGGACGACAAAGAAGGCTGGATGCGCACATTCGCCGACACCATCGCCCCCGTTTTCTGCCGCTGAGCAATCAAGGCGCTGCGCTGTTGCGACCCCAGGATCAGCTTTCGGCATCCGCCGGCAAAAGGCGGAACGGGAGGCTGGAGAGAGATCGGACGACCCGGAAATGCCGCTCGTCCAGGGTCAAGATGGTGTCGGTCTCGTACCGGTGGGCAAGCACAACCAGGGAGGCGTCGGTCAAACCGAGCGGCAGATCCCGATAACGCTCGATCACCGCCCGAGCCCGAATCAGATCGTCGAGCCCAAACGAAGCCAGTTCGTAAGCCCCAGAGGACAGCTCGCCGAGGAGGGCCAACTCGGCGTCCACTCCTGCCAACTGAGCCGTCAAATAGTCCAGTTCGGCCAAGACCAGCGGCGAGAGAACCAGCGGCCTTGTGGAAGCGATGACTCGGGCGCATGCCTCGTGCTGTCTCTGGTCAGGGACGAAGGCAGCGAGAAGCACGCTGGTGTCGACGATCACTGGCCAAAGCCGGTCTCGGCCAGCAATTCGTCGACTCGCTCGGCCAGCGTCGGATCGCCCCACCCCTCGGCAAACAGCGGCACTGTGGGCGACACCTCGCGACGCTTGAGAGCCTGATCAAGCGCTTCGCGCACGATGGCCGCCTCAGTGCACCGCTCCTGCTCAGCAACCTGCTCCAACCGCAACTTCAGATCATCCGGAAGGTAGATAGTCGTCCGCTTCACGCCATACATCATAACATACATTTACGTCTGGAGGCATCCTGCCGAAGACCACGTGGATTGCTGGTCGCGCCGGGTTCTGACGGCTTCGCCAGTCGATGCAATCACCACGACGCGACCCGTCAGACTAAAAGTTAGTCATCTTGACAAATTATCAGATCTGCCTTATGCTGCCCCAGCAGGCGGCCACAGGGTTGAAGGGAGGCAGAGTATGAGCACGCAGGGCATACCGCCCACTCTCCATTTGCCCGCTGAGAGCGCAAAGCAGGGTGGGTGCAGTGCGCGGAGGGTTGGGAGAACTCTCGCCCTCGCTCTTACGTTCTTCGCATTCCTGCTACCACCGGTGAGCTCTGCAAGCGCGAAACCTGATGGGAAAACATGGGAAGACTTCATCCAGACTGTCTGGGCGTTCGAATCGTCGATTGATCCGAGCAAGCAATCCTTTTACGAAGCAAACTGGGACAAACCAGTTATGGACCCATACCCGCTCGTATATTACCCAGGGCGGGTTGTGCGGAATTATGGCACAGGCAATCCGGCGATGAGCGAATCGCTCACAGTGAGCCAGTATTTTGAAGTGATTGGTGTTGCCAAATTTTTTGATAAAGGTACTCCCATAACCGATTGGGAGAACATACAGTCTAAGGTAACAAACTACCTAGGATTTGTGGGGTTTCAATTTCAAGAATCTGATCTGTATGACCTTGGCTATTACAAATATGGCACAGTTACCATTTCCCAAATTACCTATCCATCTCACTATGTAGATGTCCCGAACTCAAACTGGGCATATGGAATAACGGGATTTCTTGACACTAATTCCAAGCAGGTTTCAGAGCCAACCTATGTCACGGATGTTATTCACTGGGATGCGGGTACGTTTACAGGCAAGAACGGCATTGATAACTACAACGACTTCACAACCCCTGAGAAGCACAAGATAATTATCCAAGATCATTTCAAAAACAAGTTTGATGGAATCGTAGCTGGTTTGGCAAAATACGGAAAAACCCTTGATGACTATCTTGGAACGATAGTCACCTGGAACGGCCTTGATCCACCGGTTAGTCCACCCCCAGGCGGTCGATCCAACTCGGTGACTATCACTCTTTCAGGCCTTTTGGCTGGCGCACACTTGCGCGGTGCTGAGGGTGTCATTGAGCTGCTTGTAAAGCACCAAAACCCAGCCGACGAGAGCGGTACATATATATTGCAATATGTACAGGATTATGCGGGTTATGACACTCCGTTCAAACCCTGACATCCATTACACCAATAGATCAGGCTGTTACCTGCTGGAGACCATCGGGCGATGAGGGGCGCTTCTGATTCTCGGCTGCTTCGGTTGTTGAACGGGCAGCGCATCGTTGATGCCATGTTCGACGCTGCCCCACAAGGAATATCTCGGGCGGACATTGCGCGCGTTACCGGTTTGTCGAAACCGACGGTCTCAAATCTGGTCGCCGACTTGGAAGCTTCGGGGCTGATCCGCCTGGCCGGAACGCCGACCGTGGCTGGGAATGTGGGTAGACCGGCCATGCCCTACGAAATCGTGCCGGAGGCAGGGTTTGTGGTGGCAGCCGACATCGGTGCCACCAAGATCATCGTCGGCGTGGCCAATCTCTTGGGAACCGTAGTCGCCGAACAGGAGTTGGAGACTGGACCCAGTGCGGAGTCCGCGCTCAACAGCGTGGCCGAAACGGCCTTGCGCATGCTGTCAGACATCGGTGGCCAAGCCGGTTCGGCCTGTGTCGGTATTCCCGGTATCTATCGGCCGGACCCCGACCGCGTCGAACAAGCATTGAACCTTCCGGGATTCGAGGAAATCGCCGTTCGGGCGAAGCTCGAAGATCTGCTGGGCATGGAGGTTCACGTCGAGAACGACGTCAACCTTGCTGCTCTCGCCGAGGCCGACGCGGCTGTAGACCAAACTGACTTTGCCGCTATCTCGGTCGGCACCGGGATCGGCATGGGTCTCATTGTGGGTGGAGAGCTGTATCGCGGAGGAACCGGAGCAGCCGGTGAAGTCGGGTCGATGGTGCTCCACAACTCCCTTGCCGAGCCCAACGCTGCGGTCATCTTGGAAGCCGTCTCATCAGCTCCGGCCATTCGCAAACTGTTCGGCCAGGCCACGGAGGCTGGCTACGCATCAGAGCTTCAAGGCAGTGCGGACGTACCGGAGATCTTCGATGCGGCCACCCGCAAGGATCCGGCGGCCGCGCATGTCCTCGATATCGCCGCAGATGCTATGGCAACCGCTGTAATGCAGATATGCCTCATCACCGACCCGGAGCGGATCGTTTTCGGCGGCGGTGTGGGAAGCAATCGGGTGTTCGTAGAAGCTGTGGCCGCTGAGCTAGGCAAACGACAGTCCCGGCCAGTTGAAATCGTCGCTTCGACACTAGGGCGGCGGGCCACATTCCTTGGTGCCGTGTCATGGGCCCTCGGGGCACTGCACGAGTCGCTCGTCACCAACAACCTGGGATCCCAGAGGTGAACCCCGAAGCAGCCGCCGAGGCAGTGGATGCTGACCAGCTCGTCGAGCTCGTCCAGCAGGCCATCCGCATCCCCAGCGTGACACCGCATGAGGAGGACTTTTCCCGGTGGGTACACCAGCAACTCCTTCACGGCGCGTGGGATAACACGCAGATCTCCCTTTGCGCTGACAACCGGCCCAACGTGTACGCCCGCGTCGGCCAAGGGGGTCCTTCCCTGGTCCTTGCCGGACACCTCGACACTGTCCACGCTGACGACTGGGCGGATCATTGGTCGGGCACCGATCGTGCCGACCCCTACGCCGCCCCGATCGTCGACCGAGAGATCTGGGGCCGAGGGGCAGCAGATCAGAAAGCCGGCATCTGCGCAGTCCTAGAAGCACTCCAGGCAATCGACCGAACCGGCTGCAAACCAAAGGGCGCTGTCACCGCTTTATTCGTTTGCGACGAGGAATCGGGGCAACCCGGGAGCGGCGTTTCAGCGGGGATGAAAGCCGCCATCGCCGACGGCGCGATTTCAGAAAACCATCCGCCGGAGTTCCTGATCTACACCGAGCCCTCGACCTCGGCCATATACACCGCTCAGATGGGCTTCCTTATCGCCGATATCACCCTGACCGGTCGATCGGCGTATTTCGGACGACCAGAACTGGGCGTGGACGCGCTGAAAGCAGGACATCACCTGCTCTCCGCTCTGTGGGAGCACTCTGAAGACCTCCGGACCCAACCGCCACATCCCCTGATCGGAGAGGCATTCCTGCTGGTGACCGAGGTCCGCTCAGGAGAGAGCATCGCCGTTCCCGGTCAGTTCGATCTGTCCTTGATCCGCAAGGTCCTTCCCCATGAGAGTCTCGACTCGGCGGCACAAACCATCCGAGACATGACGGCACAGGTGGCCTTAGACCATGGAGTCGAGTCGAAAGTGGAGTTCTCCGCCCCTCGCGATCATCCGGTTGGGGGCACACCAGACGAAATTCCGACCGACCATCCCGCAGTCCAGGCACTCGGAACATCCATCACCGCGATTACCGGAGAAACTCCCCGGATCGAGGCCGCACCATTTTGGTCGGAGAAGTCGTTCCTCGCCGCTCTCGGTGTGCCCGGTGTGTACTTCGCGCCAGGGGATATCTCACATGCCCACACTCCATTTGAACGTGTGGGGATTGACGAACTCGTAGCCGCCACCCGCACCCTTGCCCATTTTGTGGCGTCGTGGTGCGGACTCGAAAAAGCCCCAACCACCAACTGAAAGAGGAGAAACCCATGCAACCCCGAAAGAAATCGCGATGGCTCGTATTGAGCGCACTGCTTGCCGTTCTCGTTCTGTTGGCCGCAGCTTGCGGCAACGACGATGATGGCAGCAGTACCGACGCCACTGCTGCGCCAGCTACGGCCGCACCCACGGCTGCCCCCGAACCTCCCCCGGAACCCACACCCGATCCGGAGCCTCCTGAGGAAGAAACTCCGGCCAGGGAAGCTCCGGTAACTCAGGGGCCGAACGGGGAGACGGCCAGTCCATCAGGCGAGATCGTCCTGACCGCCGACGAGCTGGCCCAGATCCAAGAGGGCGGCTACACCGCGGCACTCCTATGGCACATCTCCGGTGCGTTCACCGACGCGGTGAGCCAGGGGGCGCGCGACGCCTTCGCGGAGATGGGCATCGACGTGGTGGTCGAAACCGAGGCCGGTTTCGATGCCGCCCAGCAGGCCAATGACGTCGAAACTGCCATGGCGCTAAACCCCGACATCATCCTCAGCCTCACCATCGACCCGGTCTCCGCAGCGGAAGGGTTCCGGCCTGCGGTCGATGCCGGTGTGCAGCTCGTGTTCTTGTCCACGACCCCCGAGGGGTATGTGCAGGGCCAAGAATTCGTGGGGGTGGTGACCGACGACTTGGCCGCCATGGGCATCGCTGCCGCCAATCTGCTCGGCAACGCGCTCGGCGGCGAAGGCGAGATCGGCTTCATCTTCCACGATGCCCCGTTCTACGTGACCAACCAGCGCGACCAGGCGTTCAAGGCCTGGATCGAGATCAACTTCCCGGGGATCGAGATCGTGGCCGAGCAGGGTCTTGCCGACCCGGCTGCCGCAGAAGACATCGCCTCTGCCATGTTGACCCGCAATCCCGGCCTCAACGGGATATACGCCCCATGGTCGGCCGGGCCCGCTGATGGCGTGCTGGCCGCGCTGCGAGCTGCGGGCGCAAGCGATGTGGCGGTTGTGACCATGGACCTGGACACGAACGTCTCGCTCGACCTTGTGGAGGGCGGCAACATCGTGGGCATCGCGGCTGATGAGGCCTACGAGATCGGTCGGACAATGGCCACTGAGGGGGCCTACGGCCTGCTCGGGAAGCAAGCGCCGCCCTTCGTCGTTGTCCCTGCTATCGAGGTAACCGCTGACAACATCGTCGAGGCATACCGGGTGTCGCTGGCCGCCGACCCGCCGCAAGAGGTGCTTGACGCCCTCGGCGGCTAAACCTGCACAGGTGATTCGGAAGTCGATCAGCAAACAGGCCCCGACCGGTCTCCCCTCCCCGGTCGGGGCTTGGATCGACCGCTATCGACATAACGGCGGAATCCGCCAATACGTTGTCTACCTGGCATTTGCGCTGATTCTGGCAACGTTCAGCATCATCTTGCACGACGACGGGTTCCTCAGCTCCTCCAACCTGCTCAATATCGGTCGGCAGGCCGCACCAATAGCGGTCATGGCGGTGGGGATGGCTTTCGCACTCGCGGCGGGCGAGATCGACCTCTCGGTCGGCTCGGTGGTGGCGCTGTCGTCCCTGGTGGCTGCGGAACTGGTGGGCAACTATGGATTCCTGGCCGGCGCGCTGGCCGCCCTTGGAGCTTCGGCGCTCGTCGGCGTCGTGAACGGGCTCATATCCGTAAAGGTGCGAATCCCGTCCTTTCTGGTCACACTGGGAATGCTGGGGATCATCAGCGGAATTGCTCGCAATTGGAACGACTTGCAGTCGCTGCCCATTCGCAACGACAGGTTCAGCGGGATATTCGGCGCGGGAGGTCTTGGCCCTGTCTCTTCGCTCCTGATCTGGATCGTCATCGTCGGAGGACTCGGACATATTGTGCTCCACCACCTGCGGTGGGGACGCCACGTGCTGTCCACCGGTGCCGACCGCGACGCAGCCAATGCAGTGGGGATCAACACCGCCCGAGTCAAGATCTCGGCGCTGGTGGTCAGCGCGACCGCCGCAGGATTTGCCGGGATTCTCCTCGCGGGCCGGCTCAGCATCGGCCGCCACGATCTCGGAGAGGATTATTTGCTCACCGTCATCGCTGCAGTAGTGATCGGAGGGACGAACCTGTTCGGCGGCAGAGCTTCGGTGATTGGGGCTGTCACCGGCGCCCTCATTATGGCCATGCTCAATAACGGGCTGATTCTCATGGGACTGGAAGTGGCTGACCAGCTCATCGCCCGGGGTGTGATCATCATCTTGGCCGTGGCCCTGAGCATGCGAGAAGCCAAGGAGGCCTGACGGTGTTCCTGAAATCGCTGCTGGACAAGAACCCTGACTTTGTGGAGACGGTTGTGGCTCTGCATCAGGCCGGCGCCATCCCTGCCAACAGCTACGCATTGGACCTCGACGCCATGGCCGCCAACACCGCGCATCTCATGGGTGAGGCGAGGGCCCTTGGGCTGACCGTGTACGCCATGACCAAGCAGGTCGGAAGGGCGCCAGGCGCGCTCAAGGCAATATCCGGCGCAGGGGTGAACGGCTATGTGGCGGTGGACATGGCCTGCGCCCGGCCGATTGCGGCCCTCGGGCACAATCTCGGACACCTTGGACATCTCGTGCAGGTGCCCACAGCCGAAACCAGCGAGGCCGTGACTATGCAGCCCGACTATTGGACGGTGTTTTCCCCCAACAAAGCGGCAGAAGTTTCGGCTGCGGCCGCCCGCTCCGGGCGGGTCCAGAATCTGCTCGTACGGGTGTTCGCTCCCGGCGACGATTTCTACCCCGGGCATGAGGGGGGCGTTCCGCTCGATGAGTTGCCCGGGATGCTCGACCACATCAGCGGCCTGCCAGAAGTCCGGTTCGCCGGCCTCACCACGTTCCCAGCGCTGCTCTTCGATCCCGACAGCAGCGGGGGGCGCACCACCCCCAATCTGGCGACCCTGGGTCGGGCCGCGGAAATGGCCCAACGACACTTCGGAGGCGACGGCCCGACGCCACTACAGATCAACGCCCCGGGCACGACGTCGACGGCAGTGTTGGCCCAACTCGCCGAGGCGGGTGCCACCCAAGTGGAACCGGGCCATGGCCTTACCGGAACCACTCCCCTGCATGCGGTTCGAGACCTGCCCGAACAGCCGGCGGCGTGCTACGTCAGCGAGGTCGCCCACATTCATCAGGGCACCCCGTTCTGCTACGGCGGCGGTCTCTACATCGATCCCGTCTTCGGGGACTACCAACCCACCGCCGTCGTTGCCCACGACCCCAGCGAGGCAGCTACCAAGCCCATGCCGGTGGATATGCCCGATCCTGCCACCATCGACTACTACGCCAAACTCAGGCCTGAATCAGGTCGCACAGTCAGCGAGGGTGACACCGTAGTCTTCGGCTTCCGGATTCAGGCCTTCGTGACCAGGGCATTTGTTGTCGGCGTCGCTGGTGTGCGGTCGGGAGCGGCGTCGGTCGCCGGAATCTGGGATGTGATGGGCAACCCGGTGGCTTGGAAGGGCAAGCGATGAGCAGGGTTCCCGCATTGGTCGCTTCTGGGATCTCGAAGTCGTTTCGGGCGGTGCAAGCCCTCGACGACGTGTCCATTGAGCTGCACCATGGCCGGGTTACCGCCTTGTTGGGCGACAACGGCGCAGGAAAATCAACCCTGGTGAAGTGCATCGCTGGTCTCTACCAACCCGACGCGGGACGTATCTTCGTTCAGGGGGCAGAGCACCGCATCAATTCTTCTCGCCATGCGCGAGAGCTGGGCATCGAGACAGTTCATCAAACGCTGTCGGTGATCGACCCGCTTGATGTGGCAGAAAACCTTTTCTTGAATCGAGAGCACACCCGGGGAGGATGGCTCGGTGCCCGCATCGGCCTGCTCGACAAGCGGCGTATGCGCGAGGAATGCGCCGCCACGCTTGCTCGTCTCGACATTCGAATTCCGTCACTGCGGCGCTCGGTCGGCTCGCTTTCCGGGGGACAGCGCCAAGCTGTGGCCATTGGCCGCGCCGTCGCCTGGGGCCAGCGGATCGTGCTGCTCGACGAGCCCGCCGCGGCCCTCGGCGTCGAACAGACCCAGCGAGTTCTAGATCTCATCGTCAACCTGCGCGACCAGGGGGTAGCGGTACTGCTCATCACCCACAACATGGACCGGGTGCTCGCCGTGTGCGACCAGGCGGTCGTGCTCTACCAAGGCCGAATATGCGCTGAAGTCGACGTGGCCGACGTCACAAAAGACGACCTGGTGTCATACATAACCGGGGCCCGTACCACCGCCTGAAGTGCCGGGGTCTGGTTGTGCAGGTCTTCATCGCCGCTGATGCCGCAGAGGCTGCCGACAAAGCAGCCGACATTGTGGAGAATGTCGTCCGGTCGAGACCTCGGCCGCGCCTCGGGGTGGCGACCGGCAGCACCATGGTCGGCGTCTACCAATCGCTAGTTGATCGGTGTCAGGCCGGGGGGCTCAGTTTTGCTGAAACGTCCATCTACTTGCTCGACGAGTACGTCGGCCTCGACTCCAACCATCCGCAGGCATTCCGAAACGTGATCAGGGCAGATCTCGCCGACCTCGTCGACCTGAGAGATGACGCGGTGTTCGGGCCCGACGGGAGCTCACCCGACCTCGAGGCTGAGGCTCAGCGCTATGAGCAACTGGTCACTGAGGCCTGCATCGACATCCAACTCCTCGGTATCGGCAGCAACGGACACATCGCCTTCAATGAACCAGGCACTTCATTCGAAGGGCTGTCAAGCGTGGTCACGTTGAGCGAAAGGACGCGGCGGGACAATGCCCGGTTCTTCGCCTCGATTGACGATGTCCCCCGCCAGGCGATAACTCAAGGAATCGGAACCATCTTGCAGGCAAGAGCGATACTTCTAGTAGCACTCGGTGCCCACAAGGCCCGTCCAATCTGTGATGCCCTCATAGGGCCAGTTTCGATTGAGACTCCGGCCTCGGCAATTCGACTGCACCCCGATGTTTCCGTGGTCCTAGATGCTGAGGCGGCTTCGCAGTTACCGGCGGCCAGGTCGGAAAGCTGACCTCCGGCTACACCAAATCCAGCAGGTGGCCGAGGCGTTGTTGTTTGGTGCGGAGGTAGTCCACGTTCTCGCTTCTGGGGGGCACTACCAGGGGAACTCGGCGGGCAATCTCCAGTCCGTAGGAGGCCAAGCTGTCGAGTTTGGTGGGGTTGTTGGTCATCAGCGCCGCTCGCGTGACCCCCAGCTCGGCCAGAATGGCCGCTCCGACGCCGTAGTTGCGGTCGTCCACCGGCAAGCCGAGTTCCAAGTTGGCGTCTACCGTGTCACGCCCCTGGTCTTGAAGGCCGTAGGCCTGAAGTTTGTGCCCGATGCCGATGCCCCTTCCCTCATGGCCCCGCATGTACACCAGCACACCGGTGCCGCAGGCCGCGATGGCATCCATAGCCGCGTGCAGCTGAGCCCCGCAGTCGCAGCGCCACGAGCCGAACACATCCCCGGTAAGACACTCGCTGTGTACCCGCACCAAGACCTCGTCGACACCCGTTATATCGCCGAGGGTGAACGCCACATGCTCCACGCCGTCGTCCATCGACTCGAAGGCGTGACAGGCGAATCGCCCCCATCTCGTGGGCACCTCGGTGGTGGCTACCAGCCTGATCTTTGGTTGGTGTCTCATTAGCTGGCCCCGACAGTACCCGTGCCAGCAGCGAAACTGGCAGCCCAAGCAACATACGCTTTGGGCATGCGGTTCGGGGTGATGATGCAGACCACCGACCAGTCGATGTCGCCGGTGCGCCTGGCCCAGGAAGCAGAGGCCCGGGGCTACGCATGCATCTACCTGCCCGAGCACACCCATATCCCCACCAGCCGGCGAACTCCACCTCCCACCGGCGACGACGAGCTGTCTGAGACCTACCTACGAACGCTGGACCCCTATATCGCCCTGGCCGCCTGCGCCCAGGCCACCAGTGCCGTCGGGCTGGGGGTGGGGGTGGCCCTGCCCGCCCAGCACGACCCCATTACCTTCGCTAAGCAGTGCGCCACCCTCGACTGGATGAGCGGAGGGCGCCTGGTGCTGGGAATCGGCTACGGCTGGAACCGCGAGGAGATGGAGAACCACGGCATCGACGTTCGCCGCCGCCGGGCCCGGGTGCGCGAGCACATGCTCTGCGCTCAAGCGCTGTGGGGAAGCGAGATCGCCGAGTTCCACGGGAAGTTCGTGAACATGGAGCCCTCGTGGAGCTGGCCCAAGCCGATCCAGCAGCCCCGTATCCGCACCATCATCGGCGCCGCTCCCGGCCCCACCACCTTCGCCCATATCGCGGAGTTCGGCGACGGCTGGATGCCCATCGGCGGTGCTGGGATGCGAGCCGCTCTTGCTGACCTGGGCGAGGCCATGGCCGCCGCGGGGCGGAGCATCGACGAGTTGGAGCTGGTCACCTACGGCACCCACCCCGACCCCGGAAAGCTGGGCTACTACGAGGACATCGGGATCACCGAGGTGGTGCTGCGGTTTCCCCACGGCGGCTCAGCCGATGAAGTGCTGCCGGTACTGGACGACTACACCCGCTGGATCGAAGAGTTCGGGTAGCCGGGCTATTCCTCGCCGATGTCCAACACAGTGCGGACCACGCCGCCGGTGTCCAGCTCGTCGAGGGCGGCGGTGACGTCATTGAGGGGGCGGTGCTGGGTGATCAGCTCGTCGAGCAGGAGCTCGCCGGAACGGTAGAGATCGAAGATCCACGGAAAGTCCCGAGCGGGCGAGGAGTTGCCGTACATGCTGCCGGTGAGCGCCTTGCCGAAGTAGATCTCAGTGGCGTCGATGTGGAACGGGGTCCCCGCGGGCGGCCCGCCCACCATCACAGCCAACCCGCCCATGCCGATCGAGTTCCAGGCGTTCATGTAGGTGGCCCCGGAACCGATCACCTCGAAGGCGTAGTCGGCCCCCCGGCCTCTGGTCAGCTCCATCACCGCGGCCACGGGATCGTCGTCGGATGCATTCAAGGTATGGGTGGCGCCGAACTTCTCGGCCAGAGCCAGCTTGTCATCCAGCAGATCCACCGCCACGATCTCGGCTGCGCCCATGAGGCGGCACCCCTGGATGACGTTGAGACCCACCCCGCCACAGCCGTAGACCACACAGGTGCTGCCCCGGCGGACCTGGGCGGTGTTCACCGCCGACCCCACCCCGGTGGGAACGCCGCAACCCACCAGGCAGGCCACGTCCAAGCCCACATCGTCGGGCACTCTCACCGCCTTGGAGAAGTGAACCACGGCGTGCTCGGCGAACGAGCCCACCGTGCAGAACGAGTGGTGGACCTCGCCGTCTTTTTCGAAGCGATGGCCGCCGTCGTAGTAGGTGCCGATGGGGAATGCAGGCAGCACCTGGCAGCGGTTGGCGAAACCGGCGGCGCACGACCGGCACCGCCCGCAACTGGCCACCAGCGACAGCACCACCCGGTCGCCGGGCTTGACTCCGGTGACGCCCTCCCCCACATGCTCCACTATCCCGGCCCCTTCGTGGCCCAAGATCATGGGAGTTTCCCAGTCTCGGCTGCCGTGGTACACGTGCAGGTCGCTGTGGCAGATCCCACTATGGGTGATCCGCACCAGCACGTCTTGGGGGGCCAGATTGCAGATGTCCAATTCGACGATGTCCAGCGGAACATTCGGCTCCCGATACACCGCAGCCCACGTCTTCATGCCTGTGCCTCCCTTTCCGCCAGCCACTCCCGCAGCTCCCGAACACCCCAGTGCCAGCGGTACTCCCCGATGCCCGGCTCGCCGTCGTAGCTCCAATCCACGAAGCCGTTGCACGAGAACGCGTTGGTGGACACCTTCTCGATGGTGCGGGCCACCCGGCCCTCGAAGCGGTGGTGACGGCCCCGCTCGTCGACCACCTCATAGACCAGTGCAGTGGTGCGATAGCCGTCGAGCTCGAACCGGCCTGTCCCCTCGGCGATGCGGAGGATTTCCCCACCGTCTAGCAGGTAACCGTGCGTGATCACGCAGGAACCAGGAGTGTCGTTGCGGGTCTGGACCAGGAAGTGGAAATCGTCGCCCCAGTGGCCGTCGTCGAAGTTGCCGCAGCCCAGCCGGGCCACCGACTCCCGGCGGGGCCCCCACGAGTGATCGCGGTTGACCGCGCAGTCCACCTCGAACCGCACGCCATTCACCACCACTTCCCCCGAGACGTGGAGAGTCTGGTCGATGTGGCCGTGGGACAACGCCGCATCGGAGCGCTGGATCGACCCGAATCCCTCCCCCGCTCCCGCCACTTTGGTCTCGCCCACCTCTACCGGCGGCATCAACGCGGTGTACTCCAAGTCGAACACCGTCCCGTCGATGCCGTCGTAGCGGACTTCCCAACGCTGGAACGCCTCGGTCTGGCGCACCGCGATGCCATTGTCCAGGCGGTAGTCGTCCAGGTTGTGGGGCGGCATGGGCATGGCAAAGCGGTCCTCGTGCATATCGTTGGCCAAGGCCCCGGTGGCGCCCAGCCCTCGGTTGGAATACACGAACACGTTGGCCCCCACCACTCCTAGCGTGGGCCGCCACATCGAACGCAGGTGCCCGACCATGGCCTCACCGGGGACGAAGAAGCAGAACCAATTGGTCTCCACCCAGTTCCAATCCCGAAAGCGGGGCTGGTGCAGGAACCGGTCTCTTCGACTCAGCCGAGTTCCCGGGGCCTGAATGCTCTCTCCCATCCACCTCCGACCGTACCCCGCGAGCACAGCCCAGCACGCAATGGATCAGCCGGGGCCGAGGTCGAGACCGGCGAAACCGCGGGACCGGATGACCGTGGTCGCCCAAAAGACAGCCAGCAATCCCCCGTACACCAGCACCACGAACCGCATGGACACCAGGTCGCCCAAGAATCCCCCGATCAACGCGCCGATAGGCAGCCCGGAAAGCACCGACATCAGCCACACCGACATGACCCGGCCCCGAAACTGCTCGTCCACCTGCACCTGCAGGGCGCTGTTCATGGTCACGCCATGGGCCATATGCCCCGCTCCGAAGATCAAGTACCCCAACAGGCCGACAACCAGCCAAGAAGTCGCCCCGGTAACCAGCACCCCGACGGCATACACCCCCACTGCTGTCATCTCGACCCGGGATCGGGCGTGGCGATCGCCGTATCTGGTGACGTACAGCGCGGCCAGCATCGACCCGAAACCGAACGTCGCCGTGAGCCAGCCCAGCCCGCCATCACTGAGAGCGAACACATCGTCAGCCACGCTCTCCGCCAGGGCGAACGCGAAGACCGCTCCGACACTGGCCACGGCGAACGAGGTGAACATCACCAGGCGCATGGCGGGACGGCGCCTGACGTAATCCAAACCGTGGCGGAACTGCAACCAGAACGGCTCTTGCTCAACCGGTTCCGTGGCCCGAAGCCTCATCGGAGCCATCAAGGCCAAACCCAAGCCGAAGCCCACAATGGTCACCGCGAACGCCGGTCCTGGACCCCAATTAATTAAAGTGAGCCCGGCCAGCGCCGGGCCTAGCGCACGCCCGGCGGTGAACGACAGCGACACGAAGCGCACCGCCGACAAGAGATCTTCGGGCGGCACCAACAGCACGGTCATTGCCTGGGTGGGGGCCCACTGGAACCCCGATGCCACCCCCACCACCACCTGGATGCCGATCATCAGCCACGGGGTGAGGAGGTCGGCGGTGAACAGTGCCAAGAATACCGCCGAGCAGGCTAGTTGGGTGAAGAATGATCCGAACAAGAGGGCCTTCCGGCTCATCCGGTCGCTCCAGATACCGGCCACCGGGGTCATGAACAGCGAAGGGATCAGCACCGCGAACGCCGAGCTGCCCACCCACCAATTCGAGTCGGTCAGCTGGTTCATGTAGAAGGGCACGGCCAGCGACTGCATGAACTGCCCGGTGGTGGCAATGGACACGCCGATGAAGAACAGCCGGAATCCCCGATGAGACAAGGCGCGAAGCGGAGAAGGCGGGACAGACACGATCAGCCGACAGTACTTCCCTGGATGATGAATCTGGTCGTCCGGATTCGGTGTGCCAACATCGGCCAGTGCCTCAGGATGAACGAGAGCCCGGGTTGGTCCGCAACCGCCACGGCAGCGGCGCCTTCCGCCGACGGCTGCGGATGGTCGCCCCCGACCCCCACACGGTGGTGGTGGGCCTCGAGGACGACATGCACCACTACGAGGCGGCGCTCGCCCATGACGGCCGCCACATCACCGGGGCGTCCGCCGCCGGGCCCCGGATGCCCTGGGAGCCGTGCTCGGGAGCGCTCGACCAGCTCCAGGCCCTTGTGGGCTGCCCGCTGACCACCACCGCGTCGGAGGTGTTCGCCTGGACCGACGTCCGCCAGCAATGCACTCACCTCTACGACGCCGCCGTGCTCGGGGTGCTCCACGCCGCCCGGGGGCGAGTCGGCACCCGCCAATACGACGCCACCGTGCCCGATTGGGACCAGCCCCCGTTCGACGCCTGGGTCGAGCGGGACGGGACCGAGGTCTTCCGCTGGCGGATGGCCGCGACCCTGGAGATCGAATCACCTGAGCCGTTCGGCGGTCGTCGGCTCAAAGGCGGGTTCGTCCGCTGGTGCGAGCAGGCGCTCAATCCTGAGGCCGCCGAGGCCGCCTGGGTGCTCCAGCGCACCGTGTGGCTGTCGGGTGCCCGCCGGGTGGAGCTGGAGGACTGCGACAACGCCATCATCTCCGGGCTGATCCCAAACGTCTGCTGGACCTCCCAGCCTGAGCGCTATGACATTGCGATCCGCCGCCGGGGCACATTGCGCGATCACGGCCCCGGACCAGACAGGATGCTCGTGGACATGCCCGCCCGCTGGCCGCAACTCCGCGACACCTGAGAGACTCCACGATATGGCTATGAGAGACGATATAGCTATGAGCGAGGCAGAGGAACCGCTGTTCGCCGAGCAGTTCCAATCCATCACAGCCAACATCGGCCGGGCCATCATGGGCAAGCCCGATGTATTGGATTTGGCGGTGACGTGCTTGCTGGCCGAGGGGCATCTGCTCATCGAAGACGCCCCCGGGGTCGGCAAGACCAGCCTGGCCAAGGCTCTCGCCATCACCGTGCAGGCTGAGTTCGGCCGAATCCAGTTCACCCCCGATTTGCTTCCCTCCGATGTGGTGGGGGCCACGATCTGGAACCGCGCCGCTAACACGCTGGATTTCCAGCCCGGACCGGTGTTCTCCGGCATCGTGGTGGCCGACGAGATCAACCGAGCTTCCCCGAAGACCCAGTCGGCGCTGTTGGAGGCCATGGCCGAGAGGCAGGTCACCGTCGATGGAACCACCCATCCCCTTCCCCGGCCGTTCATGGTGATCGCCACCCAGAACCCGCTGGAGCACGAAGGCACCTACCCGCTGCCCGAAAGCCAGCTCGACCGATTCCTGATGCGGATCGAGGTGGGCTACCCCTCGAAGCAGGCCGAGCTTGACATCCTCGACGCGCACGGGACCGACAACCCGCTGGACTCCCTTCGTCCCGTGGTGGATTCCCAGGCGGTCAATGCGCTGGCCGACCATGCCGGAGCGGTCTTCACCGCGCCGGGGATCAAGCGCTATTTGGTGCAGATCGCGAACGCCACGAGAGACCACCCGAGCCTGGTCTTGGGGATGTCCACTCGGGCCACCCTTGCACTGCAACGGGCCAGCCGGGTGCGGGCGGTATCCCAGGGACGGGACTACGTGCTCCCCGACGACGTGAAGCAGCTGGCTGTGCCCGTCTTGGCCCACCGGCTGCTGCTGAACCCCCAGGCCCGGGCTCGGGGCACACCAGCCGCGCAGATCGTGGACGAGGTCATGAGCTCGGTTCCGGCCCCAGTCGACTAGCTTCCCGCCAACCGTGCTCACCCCCTCAGGCTGGCTGCTCTTCATCGGGTCGGCGCTGCTGGTGGCGGCTGGCCGGGTGTTCGGTTCCGACGAATTGCTGGCCGTCGGCGTTGCCGGAGCCGCAGTGGCGGTCCTCTCAGTGGCGTACGTCAGAGCCCGTCGGCCGCTACGGGTGATCAGCCGGTCGCTCAAGCCGCAGCAGGTGCACGTCGGCGACGAATGCCAAGTGCGGCTGGAAATGGCCAACCCCGGCGTGTTCCGCAGCCCGGTGCTGCGACTGGCTGATCAAGTCTCGTTCTCTACCAAGAGCTCAACCAGCTCCTTCCAGTCTCCCGACCTGTTGGTGGCACCGGTTCGCACTGATGACGAGCTCACCGTTGCCTACCGGCTCCCCACCGAGGAGCGGGGAAGGGTCGTCGTCGGGCCGCTCACGCTGACGGTGACCGATCCACTCAGCATGTCCGCCCGGCATTTCCAGTTCGGCGGCAAAGCAGAGGCGCTGGTCTACCCGGCCATGTATCCCATCGGGCCGCCGCCGCGCCTGCCGGGGAGCTCGTTCGACGCCGTCCGGCGCAGCCCCATGGCCCAAAGCGGCGACGAGTTGTACGGCTTGCGCCCGTTCCAGAGAGGCGACGACCCCCGGCGCATCCACTGGCGATCTTCGGCCCACCACGACGAGCTGATTGTCCGCCAGTTCGAGGAGTTCTCCCACACCCACACCACCGTTTTGCTGGACACTCGGGGCGCGCTGCTGGGCACTGAGGCCGACGGCGAGCGCTTCGAGGCCATGGTCTCGGCCGCGGCCAGCATCTGCCGGGCCAGCCAGCATCGAGGAGACCAGGTCCGCCTGATCACCACTGCGGACTTCGACAGCGGCTACGGATCTGATTCTGCCCACCTTCACAAGATCTATGAGCACCTGGCTCTGATCAGCCCCGACGTCGGAACCTTGATGGGCGCTGTCGAACGGCTGGGCCGAGAGCACGGCGGCGGGCTGCTGGTGGCCGTGGCCGCCGCGGTCGACGGAACCGAGCCCCGGTCGCTCATGCCCTTGGGCTCCCAATTCAGCTCCAAGACGGTTGTGCTGTTCGCCCCGGCCAAAGGGGGGCAACCGCCCCCGGCCTTCATTCCGGACACAACCCTGCTGCCCGTGAGCGAGCCCTCGGGATTCACCGGCGCATGGGCCGCTCATTCGACCTCCGGCGAAGATCCCTCGACAAGGCCCCGCTCGTCGGCCTCGGCTTCCGCCGACAGACGCCCATGATCGGCTCCCGAGACTCTCGCAGGGGTCGGGCGGCCGAGTGGGAAATTCCCTTGGAATCGACTGGACCGATTCTGACGGCGGCCACCGCCTTCGGCCTCATCCGCGTCTTCCAGGGAGACGACTGGGTTCTGCCTGTGTTCATCGCTGCCGCGGTCAGCCATCTGCTGGCGCTGGCCGTGCGCCGTATCGGCTGGGGAATGCCGATCTCGGCTGTGGTCACCGGAGTCGGCCTGATTTTCACAGTCACCTGGACCCGCTACTGGGACACTGCGTTCTGGGGCCTGCCGGTCGGAGACACCTGGACAGTGCTGCCCGACGACTTGGAGCAGGCCTGGGCCAACTTCGGAGAACTCAGCCCCCCGGTGGAGCCGGTCAACGGTTTCATCGTGAGTGCCATGGCCGGGATATGGCTGCTGGCATTCCTCAACGACTGGACGGCGATGCGGATGCGGGCCCTGTTCGAACCCATGGTTCTGCCCATCGTCGCCTTCGGCTTCATGGGGCTGGTAGGCGACGGCCAGCACCGCATTCTCACCATCGGGCTGTTCACCGCAGCATTGCTGCTGTTCGCCACGATTCACCGGGTGTCGGCCCGCACCGCAGGGGCCGCGTGGCTGGGGGGCGAAGGCCGGGCCTCGAGCGGGCGCCGGGCGTTGCTGGGCGGAAGCGCCGCCATCGCGGCGGTTGCCTTGGCGGGGGCGATCGCCGCAGGTCCGGCCCTGGGCAGCAGCGAAGACCCATTGGTCGACCTGACCGAGGCCGTCGAGCGAGGGCGGAGGAGTTCGGGGAGGGTGGTGATCAGCCCTCTGGTGGACATCAGGGGCCGACTGGTAAATCAGAGTGACACATTGATGTTCCAGGTGAGGGCGGAGGAGCGGTCCTATTGGCGCCTCACCTCGCTGGACCAGTTCGACGGACAGGTGTGGACGTCCCGTGCCGAGTACGCCGCTCGACCCACACAGCTGCCGTCCCTCTTCCGATCAGGCTCCAGCGTGCAGGAATCGGTGCAGCAATTCAACATCGAACGGCTGGGTGCGGTCTGGCTGCCTGCGGCGTTCGAACCCCGGTCGCTGGTCTCGACCACTGACGACACAGGCAATGGCGACATCAGCTACGAGCCCTCGTCCTCGACGCTCATCGTCGGGCGCTCTCTGGCCAGTTCCAACGGCCTCTCCTACACCGTCACCTCCGCGCTGCCCCGATTCGACCCCGAGGTGCTCAGGAGCATTCCCCTCGATGCCGTGGGGACCACCCCGGTGGACTCCTACACCTCGCTGCCGTCGGACTTCAGCCCCCGAGCTCGGGATCTGGCCGCCCAACTGACCGCCGGGGCCCGATCGGGCTACGAACGGGCGCTCGCCCTCCAAGGTTTCTTCCGCAATGGGGGCTTCGTTTACGACGCCAATGTGGCGCCTGGCCATTCCGGGAACCGAATCGAGGAGTTCCTGGCCAACCGACGGGGGTACTGCGAGCAGTTTGCCGGCACGTTCGCGGCCATGGCCCGGTCGGTGGGTCTCCCAGCGCGGGTGGCAGTGGGATTCACTGTGGGCGAAGCCGACCCGGACGATCCCAACCTCTATCTGGTTTACGGAAGACACGCCCATGCCTGGCCCGAGGTGTTCCTGGCCGGCGTTGGGTGGGTGGCCTTCGAGCCCACACCGGGCCGGGGCGCCCCGGGCGCCCAGAACTACACCGGCCTGGCCGAAGACCAAGCCGTCAGCGGATCTGGTCTCGAGGCTCTGGGGGCAGAGCCGCTCACCGGCCCTGCCGGCCCTCTTGAGCCCCCGACCGACTTCGAGAGCCTCTTTCCCCCCGATTCGCCGGAATTCGGCGACACCCAGCCAGAAGCCGGCGATGACGGCGGGATGACTTGGAGAACTTGGATTGCCATACTGGCCCCGCCGCTTGCCGGGCTGCTTATCCTGCTCATCCCCTGGCTCAAGAGATTCCAAAATCAACGGCGATTTCTGAAGATCACGGGCAACCGGGGGAAGATCAGGCTGCTTTGGACAGAGACCGTGGAGTCGTTGGCGCTCATCAACATGACCCCTCGGCCCGACGAGACCTACACCGAATTCGCCAGTCGGGCCATCAACCAAGTCCCGCTCCACAGCCCGGACCTTCGACAATTGGGCGAGCTGGCCGCGGCCGCAACCTTCGCGCCGTCGGAGCCCACCGACCACAACCAGTGGCTGGCCCGCACCTGGTCGTTGTCGGTGCGCTCCGAGGTCAACTTCAGGGTGAGCCGGTGGCAGAAGCTGGCGGCCGCGTTCAATCCTCAGCCGCTTGTCAGCTCACGGCGGCGAAGACCGCAGGGCCCAAGCTGGAAGATCGGCCCCTAAGCGCGACCAGGTTTGTCTCAGGTTGTCCAGCTAGGACCGCTCGGCGTCGCCGCGGCGCAGGCGGTTGACGATTCGGCGGCCCGGTGACCTCAGGAAGCTGCTCACGTCGCCGCGGTTGATGCTGTCGCTGATCTGCTGGAGCCCGAACCGGCCGAGCTGGCGCAGGTTGCTCCACCCCCAGAGCGACGCCGCCAACATGACCAGAAAACCCAGGAAAGACAGCAAGTACGAGGTGGAAAGGGTCAGGATCATGAAGACCAACCCCGCGATGCAGCCCAGAATCGCCAGCCGGAGGTTGCGGGCAGGATGGGTGAAAACCGTGGTGCGGCCGACCTCGCGGGCCAGCGCAGGGTCGGTTTCATAGAGCTGTTCCTCTATTTCGCTAAGGATGCGTTGCTCGTCCTCGGAGAGTGGCACTTTCTAAGTGTCTCACAGCCCAACCCGCCAAACAATGCCAGCCGCTCGCGGGCGCGGCCCGACGCGCTCACTTCTGCCGGGACCAGCCCATTCCCCGGGGGCCGCCGTCGGCAGCTCCGCCGGTCTGGATGACCTCGCTCCCAAAGCGGTCCCTGATGCGATCGACAGCCCGGTCGACGTCGTGCCATGAGGGGGTGCTGGCGTCTTCCAGCGAGAGCTGGCGCTGGCCGTGATCCTCCAGATCCGATACCCCCACCCCGATCAAACGCACCCCCGGGGCAACATCCACGGACCCCAGCAGCCGCTTGGCCTCCCGCGCCAACACCACCCCGGAGTCGACCGAGCTGGCCAGGGTGTGCGACCGGGTGATGGTGCTGAAGTCCCCGAAGCGGATCTTGATGATCACCGTGCGTCCCGCCACTCCGGCGGCCCGCAGCCGGGAGGCCACCGAATCGCTCAAGGCCACCAGCTCCGCGCCGAGGTCCTCTTGGGTGTGCAGGTCGCGGGCAAACGTCTTCTCGTGGCTGATCGACTTGGCTGCCGTCTCAGGAATCACCGGCCGAGGGTCGATGGCGTTGGCCAAGTTGTGCATATGCCGGCCATGGGCCTTGCCCACGATCCCCTCCAACCGCTCCAGGGGGAAGTCGGCCAACTCGCCGATGGTGGCGATGCCGACGCGGTTGAGGTGGGCCAGCGTGGCCGGACCCACCCCCCAGATGTCGCTGACCGGGCGAGGCGACAAGAAGGCCAGCTCTTCGCCCACCGGCACCTCGAACACTCCGGCCCCGCCCGACGGCCCCGACGGGGTGGGCTCGGGCTTGGCCAGCTTGGAGCCCAGTTTGGCCAAGAACTTGACTGCGGCCACCCCCACCGCGCAGTTGATGCCCTCCTCGGTGCGGACCTGCTTTCGGATCAGATGGCCGATCTCCACCGGGGGGCGATGGGCGCCGGACACATCCAAGAACGCCTCATCCACCGACAGGGGTTCAACCAGGGGGGTGAACGACCGCAGGATGCCCATGATGCGCCCGCTCACCTCGGAGTACAGCTCGTGGTCACCGGGCAAGAACACAATCTCCGGGCAGAGTCGGCGCGCCTGCCCCGAGGGCATGGCCGATGAAACCCCGTAGGCCCGGGCCTCATAGGAGGCCGACGCCACCACCCCCCGGCTGCCCGAGCCGCCCACCGCCACCGGCAGACCACGCAGTTCCGGGCGCCGGAGTATCTCCACCGACACGAAGAAGGCATCCATGTCCACGTGCAGGATGGACCCCGACTGGGTCTGCCTGCTGCCGCTGCTGAAATCCTCCACCGTCATTGCTACAGCTTCGCTACAGCCTTGTGACCGCGAGACCGTCGATCTCAGTCCCGGTCACCTCGTAGCGATAGGTCAGCATCTGATCAGGGCGCTCGCGGCACCACTCCAACAGCGGCTCGCGCACCCAACGGGGACTGTGGACCAGGCGGGTCTCGCATTCATCAGAATCATAAAAATCGGCGTGCTCCACGATGCCGTCGGGATCCTCCAGCACGATCTCCCCGTTCCAGTCCACCGCCCGATGGGCCTCCACCCGCAGCCGCCAGCCCAAGTCGGTGAAGTCCACGGTTATCTCATACAGCGGCCCCTCCCAGAGATGCACGCGGATCCCGGTCTCCTCCAGCACTTCCCGGCCGAGCGCCTCCAGCATCGTCTCCCCCGGATCCACCACTCCGCCGGGCGTGCTCCACTCCACCGAGTCGTTGCGGCGCCGGTTCCGCACCAGCAGCATCTGCTCCCCCCGCAGCACCACTCCCCCGGCCACCTCCCAATCCCGAACTCGCCCCGGCGCTGCCTCCGCCACTTCACCAGTATGGCCCGACCCAGCGACAGCACGCCCTGAGATCAACTCGGAGTCCAGCCCTGAGATCAACTCAACAGCACAGGTTCAACGTTGCAGGGCCGATGGTTGCTCACTCCTACATCGGGAAATGGCTCGGACTCATGCGGAGGCGAATTGGATTTGGATTTCCAGGGTGGGAGATCAGCGCGAGGCTCGGGTGGCGGTCGCAACTCATAGGTGCCGTCTTGGAGTCGATGCACAACCCAGCCGTCGTCGTGGATGCTGTGGTGGCAGCTGGGGCACACCAGCACCAGATTGTCGATGTCGGTGAGCCCGCCTCGGAACCATTCGACGATGTGATGCACTTCGCACCAAGCGGCCGAGCGACCGCAGCCGATGCAGTGCTTGTCCCGGACGATGAGAGCATCCCGCTGGGCGTCGGTAGCCGAGCGGTACTTGCGTCCCACCCACAGTTCCTGGCCCTCAGTGTCGAACACGGCAGGCAGGATGTCGGCGTTGCAGCCCAGCCGCAGAGCCTCAGACAGAGGCAGCGGCGTACCGTCGAGCAGGCGGGCGTCGGCCAGCTTCTGATTCAGCGAGTCCCAATCGGCGGTCACCACCAAGGTGGTGCCCTGCGGCTTGCGATCGCCAGACTCGGCGCAGACCAGGTTCTCCAGGGCGTCGGCCAGGCGCTGGTTGAACGTAGCCTGATCGGCCGCCGCTTTGTCGCTATTGGCGTTTCGCAGACGGCGTTCCTCATCGGCCAGCGCAGCCTCGATCCGATTCCCGGCTACGGGATCGAACCGGCCGTTCAAGATGAACATGCCGTCGTCGGGCGACTTGAAGAAGCTCAAGTCGCGGCGCTGGCGCTGCTTGGCCATCAGCGACTTGCCGTCATCGCCCGATTGCTCGTGCTGGTGGTCGCGTAATGTCCGGGAGAAGGTGCCAAAGTCCTGGTGTCGGGCCGCTTCCACCAGCACGGTTTCGTCAACCGGCCCCTGGGAAGCGGCTTTGGCGATCTGGGTGGCGTGGGCCGCGGGAATGTCCCCGGCACCCAGCGCGTCGAGGGTTTCGGGAACCTGGGAAAACTGGGAGGCGGTCTCCACCTCCCGCCGAGCCTGCTGCTTGGAGGCCTGAAGCTCTTCAAGAGCCACCCGGCGGGCCAAACCCTTGCCTGCCCGATTGGAATACGCAGCCAGCGTGGCCGTCTTCATCGCAGCCAGTCGAGCCTCAGCCTTCTTGATCAACCCCAGCCGCGCCCGCAACTCCGACAACGACAACCCATCGACATCAACCACCTCCGGCCAAACCGCCCCAGATGGCTTGTCTTCAGCTCGTTTCCCCTGTTCAAGAGGCCCAAACTCCATACATGCAAGTATACCGACCCCTGTGACAACATCCCCCTGAATAAGCGTGAACAGGCTAATTTATCTTGTAATTTATTGAACTTAGTTAAACATAAGCAACATGGTCCACAATCCTCCACGGTCCAGACCCTGTCGCCACCCTCCGAAACCCTCAATTCCGTTGTGACTGGGGCGAAAACTTGAACCTCCGCTTCACATCCAGAAAATCAAGAGTCAGAGGTCCCATCGCAGGGGCTGGGCTGATCACCCCCAACAATCACAACAAGCGGCGTCGCAGCCGGACTCAGATTCGGCGCTTCGGCGACCGCAGACGCGCCGCCGCCAAAGCCATCGAGAAGAACATCGAAGAACGCCTCGACGACGCCGTGCGCAAGAACCCCACCCGGCGAGACCTCGCCGAGCGGTTCCGACGACTCATCGACGAACTCGTCCTCGACTGGAAACGCAAACGACAAACCCTCTCAGCCGTCAAAGTCACCGTACGCAAGACCCTCGACAACGAACTGCCCGACATCTACGGATCCGAGCTGTTCGACCAAAAGGTCAGCGCCGTCTTCGAGCACATCTACGCCAGCTACTACAACAACGGGGAGTCGGTGTATAGCCAATCGCCCCCGTAACATGGGCGGATGGTCGATCCGGGGTCTTCTGAGGAGCGGTCGGCGCTTCCGCCCAGGGGGGCGCGGTGGCTGGCCTTTGCCTCGATTCTGATCGGGGGGCTGTGCGGGGGGTTGATCGGGTTCGCCTTTATCGACCTTCAGTGCGAGGGCAACTGCGGCCTGTGGACCGGGCTCGGCGCATTGGTCGGCGCATTGGTGGGCGCGGTGGGCTTGGCCGTGGTGGCGATATTGACGTTGCGGGCCATGGAGGAGTGGCGTCGCTTCGGCGGCCGCCGACAGGATCGCGATCGCGACTAGCTAAGCCGGGGCGGAGGACAACGCGGCGACGGCCCGCTCGATGTCGGCGTCGCCCACGTCCAGATGGGTGACAAAGCGCACGATGCCCGGCGCCAGCAGCCCGGCTCGGATGCCGGCCTGATGGAGGTGGTCCAACAGGCGCGGCGCGTCGGGGTGGCGAAACGCCACCACGTTGGTGTGCGGACGGCCGCGGGCCGCTTCCGCCTCGCCCAAGCGGGCGCCTGGCCACCGCTCAGCCACAGCATCGCCCAGGCGCTGCGCCCGGTCGTGGTCGTCGGCCAGCCGATCGATGTGGTGGTCGAGGGCATACAGCCCGCCGGCCGCGATCACCCCGGCTTGCCGCATGGCCCCGCCCAGCCGCCGCCGGTGCAATCGGGCTTCGGCAATCAGGTCGGCGGGCCCGGCCAGGAGCGAACCCACCGGCGCCCCCAATCCCTTGGACACACAGGACATGACTGTGGTCGCCGCGCTGGCCAGTTCTTCAGCAGGGGTTCCCAATGCGACGGCGGCGTTGAACAGGCGGGCGCCGTCCAGATGCACCGGCGGTCCCAGTGCGGCGGCCGCGGCCATTTCCCCAGCCCCGACGGCCAAGCCGCCCGAGGCCAGATGGGTGTTCTCAAGGCAGATGAGCGATACCGGGGGCCAAAAGCCGCCGCTCCCGGCCGCCACGGCCTCGGCGGCGGCTTCCGTGTCGATCACCCCGCCGGTGTCGTTCACCGCGTAGATCTGGAAGGCATTGTTGAACCCGGCCGCACCGCTCTCGTAGGACATCAAATGCTGTCGCCGACCCACCACCACGTTGCTTCCCGCTGCTCCGTGCAGCCGCAGAGCGATCTGATTGCCCATCGTGCCCGACGGCACGTACACCGCGGCAGGCTTGCCCACCAGTTCGGCAAACCGCTCCTCCAAACGGTTGACCGTGGGATCCTCCCCATAGCGGTCATCGCCGACCGGCGCAGTGGCCATGGCCTGCCGCATGGCCTCGGTCGGCTGCGTCAGCGTGTCCGACCGCAAATCCACCACTCCACGAGATGCCATCGCCATCAGCGTAGAGTTCAGCTGTGCCAGAGACCGAACCCTCTTCAGTGCCGGCTGGTCCAGAGTGGGACCACCTGGAGAAGCTGGCGGCGGAGGCCGCGGAAGTCGCGGCTTCGCTGCTGCGAGCCCAGACCGGTGCCCAGCTTCAGATCTCGGCCAAGTCGTCGCGTACCGACCTTGTCACCGACATGGACGTGGCCTGCGAGGCCGCCATCGTGGAGTTCTTGACCGCCTGGCGGCCCGATGACGCCATCCTGGGCGAGGAGGGCTCGGGACGTGACGGCACCACCGGCGTGCGCTGGATCATCGACCCCATCGACGGCACGGTGAACTTCGTCCACGGCCACCCGGGCTTCGGGGTATCGGTGGCTGCCGAGGCCGCCGGCCAGGTCGTCGCCGGCGCGGTGATCGATCCAATGCTCAACGAGACGTTCACCGCGCACCGGGGCGGCGGGGCCCGGGTCAACGGAAGTCCCATCCACGTGCGCCCCGACGGCGATCTGGCGCTGGCCCTGGTGGCCACCGGGTTCTCCTATGCCCACGAACGCCGGCGGCGCCAGGCGGAAGTGCTCGGGGAGCTGCTGCCGGTCATCGGCGATATCCGGCGAGTGGGAGGGGCGGCGGTCGATCTCTGCTCGGTGGCCTGCGGCCGGGTGGACGCCTTCTTCGAAGTCGGGCTGAATCCGTGGGACTATGCCGCGGGGGTCCTCATTTGCGAGGAGGCCGGCGCAATCGTCCAAGACCTGAACGGGGGGGCTCCCAGCAGCGATTTCGTGTTCGCCGCGTCGCCAGGAGTGGCCGACACCCTGCTGAAACTGCTCAAGGATGCCGAAGCCGACCAACTATGAGCCCTCCTGCCACGCATTTGCACTGAAAATCAGGCACCATTTCAGGGTGGGAACTCGCATCCTGGCCATTGAGGACGACGAGAGGATCCGCACCGCGGTCCGCCTTGCCCTCGAAGACGAGGGCTGGGATGTGCTGGAGGCGGCCAACGGGCAGGAGGCGTTCGCCGCTTTCTCGGAGGCACCCGCCGACGTCGTTCTCATCGACATCATGCTTCCCGATGTCGACGGGTTCGAGGTGTGCCGCACGCTCCGCCGCTCCAGCGACGTGCCCATCATCATGGTCACGGCCCGAGCCGACACCCACGATGTGGTCGCCGGCCTCGAGGCGGGCGCGGACGACTACTTGACCAAGCCGTTCGCTCCCAAGGAGCTCTCGGCCCGCATCCGCGCCCTGTTGCGCCGAGTCCGCACCACCGACACCTCCATGACCGACCTGCGCTTCGGGCAACTGGAGATCATGCCCGAACAAGGGGTGGTGACCGTCAACGGCGAAGAGGCCCACCTCACCAAGACGGAGTTCCGCCTCTTGGTGGAGTTGGCCACCAACTCCGGCAAAGTGCTGAGCCGAGAGGTGCTCCTCGAGCGGGTGTGGGATCTCGGGTACTTCGGCGACGGCCGCTTAGTGGACGTCCACATCCGGCGGTTGCGCACCAAGATCGAGACCGACCCGGCCAACCCGCGTTACGTGGTCACCGTCCGCGGCCTCGGGTACAAGCTCCAGGCCTAGAGGCCTGGAGGCGTCGCTCGAATGTCCTGGCCCCAATCGGGTTCTGAGGCCCGGCGTCCGGGAATTCGCCCCCGCATTTGGCGCCGGGCGGGCTCTCGGGCCCGGCGGCTGAGGCTCCGCACCCGCATCATCCTGGCTTTCGTGCTCTCCACCTTGCTGCTGTCGGCGGCGCTCAGCGTCATCGTGTTCGCGCTGACCCGCCAGAACCTCCTCAACGGGAGGGAGAATGACGCCCTGGCCACGGTGGGGTTCAACGCCTCGGTGGTCAACCGCCGTCTCAGCCCCGACATCGAGTCTGAGGCCCTCCAGAATCTGGTCAGCACGCTGGCCACCCCCGAGGGCTCCCGGCCGGTCTTGCGGGTGGGCAGCGACTGGTTTCAGCCGTCCTTCGAGTTCGAGCAGGGCGATATCGACGAGCGCCTCCGCCGAACCGTGGAAGGCGGCAAGCCGGCGCGGATGCGCTACCGGGTGAGGGACAGGCCCTTCTTGGTGATCGGCATCCCCATCCCCGGCCACAACGCCTCCTACTACGAGGCCACGCCGTTGGATGAAATCGAGGACACCCTGGGCTCCCTGGGAATCATCCTGGCCAGCGCGGGCGGGGGCGTGACCCTGGCCTCGGCCGTGGTCGGCTTCTGGGCCAGCCGTCGTCTGCTGCGCCCGCTGGTGGACATCGGCGAAGCCGCTCAGTCCATCGCCCGCGGCGACCTCAACACCCGGCTGGAGGCCGGGGCCGCCCAAGAGCTGGTTGCGCTCACCGACTCCTTCAACGACATGGTGGGCGCGCTCCAAGACCGGATCGCCCGGGATGAGCGATTCGCGTCCGAGGTAAGCCACGAACTGCGATCGCCCCTCATGACCCTGTCCGCTTCGGTGGAGGTCATGAACACCCGCCGGGCCGAATTGCCCGAGCGGGCCCGAACCGCCCTGGACCTCTTGACCGAGGACGTCAACCGCTTCGAGCACTTGGTGGAGGATCTGCTGGAGATCTCCCGCTTCGACGTCGGCACCGCGGAACTGGATTTGGACGTGTTCAACCTGCTCGAGTTCGTGGAGAATGCCGTGTCGGCCACCAGCCCGGTCAAGATTCCCATCGACTGCGACCTGGTCACCGCTCGAACCAGGGTGCGGGCCGACAAGCGCCGACTGGTGCAGGTCTTCGACAATCTGCTGAGCAATGCCCAGAGATACGCCGGGGGCGCCACCAAGATCGCCCTCGGCCATCAAGGCAAAGAGGTTGTGATCGCAATCGAGGACTCGGGACCCGGCGTGGCCGACGATGAGAGGGAGCACATCTTCGACCGGTTCTCCCGGGGCCGACAAGCAGTCGAGCGGGGTACCAGCACCGGAGTGGGACTGGGGCTGGCCCTTGTGGCCGAGCACGTGGGCCTGCATCAGGGCCGCGTTTGGTGCGAGGATCGACCTGACGGCCAGCCGGGGATCAGATTTGTCGTCTACCTCCCCATCGCCGTGCCATGACCAGGGCAACCGCACGCCGACGCCGGGGGGCGGCTCTGGCCGCATCTCTGTCGGCCGTCGCCCTCTTGGTCGGCGCGGCCTGCTCAGTGCCCGAAGACGGCCGACCCCGCACCGTTGAATACTCCCGTCTCCCCGACGACCTGGCGGCGCCCACCGCGTCCCCGGAGCCAACGCCGCTGATCACCCAGGAGGTGCTCATCTACTTGATCGATGAGAACAACCTGCTGTCCCCCGTGGCCCGCGACGTGGCCAGCCCAGCCCGTCCCATCGCCGTGCTGGAGGCCCTCTTCTCCGCTCCCAACGAGACCGAGTCGGAACAGGCCCTGACCACCGCCCTGCCGGCCGATGTCGAGGTGTCCTCGGTGGACATCGACCCCTCCAACGACTTGGTGGTCGTGGCGCTGGAGTCCGAGGTGTTCGAAGAGCGCTTGGAGGGCGAGAATCGCCAGCTCGCCGTGGCCCAGCTGGTGTTCACCGCCACCCAGAACACCGGCTCAACCCGATTCTCATTGACGTTGAACGGCAACCCTGTGCCGCTGCCCACCGACAGCGGCGAGAGCGATGTGCCCGTGACCCGGGACGACTTCTATTCGCTGGATCCCGAATACCAGCCTGAACCCACGCCCGAGCCCACCCCGGTCGAGACTCCCACCGCGACCGAACCCCCCACACCGACCGTGCCGCCCGAGGCACCGAGCCCGACGCCGACACCCCCCGTCGTGATCACTCCAACCCCCGAGCCCGGACCCACCCTGCCCCCGGGGATTCCTCCCGATTTCACCCTCGACTTGTCCTGAGATTGCCAACTCGACGGTGAGTGCCGGCCGGGGAGCGTCGGCTAGGGGAAAAACGCCCGGGCCACGTCGTAGAGCGCGGGGCTGACCGGCTTCAGCTCAGCCACCGCATCGGCGAGCCGTACCCGAACCATCTCCCCACCCTGAAATGCCACCATCGACCCCCAGTCACCGTCGTGGACCGCATCGATGGCCGCGATGCCGTACCACGAGCACAGCACCCGGTCGAGCGCACTGGGGGTGCCGCCCCGCTGGATATGGCCGAGGACCGTCACCCGGGTGTCGAAACCGGTTCGGGCCTCGATCTCAGCCGCCACCACCTGGCCGATCCCGCCCAACCGGACGTGGCCGAACTGGTCGATTTCCGGCTCGGGCATCTCGATGGTGCCCTCCTTTGGCCGAGCCCCTTCGGCCACTACCACGATGGAGGCCCAGCGTCCCCGTTGGTGGCGTCTGATGATGGCATCTGCCACTGCCTCGATATCGAAGGGCTCCTCGGGGATCAGGGTGAGTGTGGCCCCACCGGCGATGCCGGCCCAGGTGGCGATATGGCCCACATGGCGGCCCATCACCTCTACCACCATCACCCGGTCGTGCGACTCAGCGGTGGTGTGCAACCGGTCGATAGCCGCAGTGGCGATACCCACCGCGGTGTCAAAACCGAAGGTGAGCTCGGTGAGCCCGATGTCGTTGTCGATGGTCTTGGGCACCCCGACCACATTGGCCGCCCCGGCTTCGAACACCCCCACACCCGCCGAAAGAGTGCCCTCGCCCCCGATGACGATCAAAGCGTCGGCGCCCGCAGTCTCCATCGTGGCCCGCACCCGGTCGATCCCGTCGTCGTACATTCTGGGAGACAGCCGGGAAGTGCCCAGCACAGTGCCACCCCGGGGCAGAGTGCCCCGCATGCGCTCGACGTCCACCTCGATGAACTCGCCTTCGAGCACCCCGCGCCATCCATCGAGAAAACCGATCACCGAGTCGCCGTAGTGTCGCTCGGCCTTGCGCACGATTGCCCGGATGACGGCGTTCAACCCCGGACAGTCACCGCCCCCGGTCAGCACACCGACTCTCATGGGGCTCTCAAGGGAACTTGGCCTCTAATCCAGCTTGGTCAGCGATTGGCGGAGTTGGCGGACGGCTTGCGCGGTGCGCTGCTCATTCTCAATGAGCGCGAACCTGACGTGGCCCTCCCCGCCGGGGCCGAATCCCACCCCCGGCGAGACCGCCACTCGGGCGTCCCGCACTAGCCAGGAGGCGAACTCCACCGAACCCATTTCCCGATAGGGCTCGGGGATCTTGGCCCAAACGAACATGGTCCCCTTGGGCGGCTCCACTTCCCAGCCCATTCGGTTCAGCCCCAAGCAGAGGGCGTCGCGGCGGCTCTGGTAGATGTCGCACACCTCTTTGGGATGGCCGGGCGCCTCGTTCAAAGTCACCGTGGCGGCGATCTGGATGGGCTGGAAGGTGCCGTAGTCCAAATAGGACTTGAGCTTGGCCAACGCCGCCACCACCCGGGGATTGCCCACCATGAACGCCACCCGCCAGCCGGCCATGGAGAAGGACTTCGTCATGGAATAGAGCTCCACCGCCACATCCTTGGCCCCCTCAACCTGCATGATGGATGGTGGCAGGTAGCCGTCGTATCCCAGGTCGGCGTAGGCGAAATCGTGGACCAGCAGCACGTCGTGCTCTTTGGCGAAGTCCACGACACCGGCCATGAACTCCAGGTCCACACATGCGGTGGTGGGGTTGTGGGGGAACGAGAGCACGATGATGCGGGGCTTGGGCCACGAATACCGCCAGCGCTCCTGCATCGTCCCGAAGAAATCAGTGCCCGTGCTCAGGGGAATCTCCCGCACCTCAGCACCGGCGAACAACGGTGCATACAGGTGGATGGGATAGGAGGGCGAGGGCACCAGCGCGGCGTCGCCGGGCTGGAGCAGCGTCCACATGAGATGGGAGAACCCCTCCTTGGCCCCGATGGTGTTGATCACCTCGGTGTCGGGGTCGAGATACACGCCGAACCGCCGGGCGTAGTACCCGGCGATGGCCTCGCGCAGCTTGGGGATGCCCCGGCTGGCCGAGTAGCGGTGGTTGCGGGGGTTGCGAGTCGCCTCCGCCAGCTTCTCCACCGCGATATCGGGGGACGGCAGATCGGGATTGCCGAACCCCAGGTCGATGATGTCATGGCCGTCTCGGCGACCTTCCACCTTCAAGTCGTTGATGATGGTGAAGACATACGGGGGCAGGTTGTTGATCCGGCGGAACTCCACAGGTCCAATCTACTTTCTGGAAGTCAGATTTAATGTGGTTTCCCGGCACCGGATTCGGCCCGGCGGCGCAGGTTCTCCAGTGCGGTCTGCATGACGCGTGCCTCGGCCCTGCGCTTTACGAAACCGGGCAGCGGCATCACCATCTGGACGGCAAGGTGATAGGTGACCTCCGTGCGATCCGGTTCGCCGGGCACCGAGTTGAAGCAGTACTCCCCGTCGAGTCGGCGAGTCAGATCCCCCTGCACCAACCGCCAGGACACCCGGAGCGGGTTGGACCCGTAGTAGTACTCCAGCAGATAGTTGGTGCTGCGGCCCATGGCTGCGGCCCGGAACGACACCAGGCCGCCCCGGCCGTCGTCGTCCCGTCGGACCACCTCCACCTGCTTCACCTCGGTGGCCCATTCGGGATAGGACTCGAAATCGCACACCACTTCGAAGCAGCGCTCCGGCGATGCTTCTATGGAGATGCTCTTGGTGGCCTGGTCAAACATCGTCACCGTTCCTGCTGGGATCGACGCGTTCTGAAGTTGGGTCATCGGAAGGCCGGGGCGGGAAGATCCCGTGCCTGGCCCCCCATGCACCGGACAAGCCGAGTGCATAGACAGGTACCAGGATACCGAATGCGGACGCGGTGAACGGACGCACCGAGGCCGCGGCCAGCGCCACGACCACCTCGGTGGCCACAGCGGCCATCATCGAGAGCCGAACCGAACGGGGCGCACAGCCCGCCAGAAAGTAGAGGCCCCCCACGCCGATCAACTCGTAGCGACTGCGCTGCAACGCCCGCTGGAAAGCCCAGAGCATGGCTGCACACCCGGCGACCAGCAGCCCGAGCGACACCACTGCGATGGGAACGGCCATGGGATCGGGAAACGCCGTGGTGGCAATAGCGACGGCAGCGAACACCGCAGTCCCCGCCCAGCACGCCCGAAGAAGGTCCTGGCCCTCGACCCCCGGGGGCACCAAGCGGCTGCTCAATGCCATCAGCGATTCATCCCGCGGGCTATGACCTCGGCTATCACCCCTCGAAGCCGCTCGGCCATATGGTCATAGGAGAATTCGGCCACTGCTCTCAGCCGGCTTTCCAGCCCCATCCGCTGAAGGCGAACCCGATCCGACAGCAGGGTATCCAAAGATGCGATCACTGCATCCAGGTGGCTGGGCTCTTGCACCACCAGACCGGTTCGGCCATGCTCCACCGCCTCGGCCGCTCCCCCACTGTCACCAGCCAACTGTGGCACTCCGGCGGCGGCGGCCTCCAAGAACACGATGCCGAATCCCTCCTGCTCCAAACCACCCCAGCGCTGGCGGCACACCATGGCGAACACATCGGCACAGCCGTAGAGGTCGGGCAGGTCCGCATCGGCCACCCGATCGAGCAGGCGGGCCGGTGCGCCCGTGCGCCCGATGAGCCGGTCGAGACGATCCCGGTCGCGCCCGGCACCGGCTATCGCCAGGGTGAGCCCCGGATGGCGGTCGGCCAGTCGGGCCGACGCCGCAATCAGCACATCCATCCCCTTGCGAGGCACCAGCCGGCTGATGGACACAACCACCGGGGCATCGACGGGAAGTCCGAATCGCAGGCGGGCCTCCCGCCGCTGGACCGCATCCAGGGGTTTGAAGCGATCGATGTCAACCCCGGGCGGCACGATCACTGCGGGCAGCGGACCACCGGCGGCCCGCTCGGCTTCGGCCACCGAGTACCGCCCAGCGGTGATCACCACTTCGGCGCCGCGCAGCACCCGGGCCAGCAGCTGCCGGGTGCCGGGCAGGCGACCCGGGACGGTCACCTCGGCCCCGTGCAGGATCACGCCGTAGGGATGGGGCAGGCGGGGGGCGAGCGCCCCCAGCGGAACCGCGGGGTCATAGAGCACCAGCTCGGCATCGACCTCGGCGACCAGCCTGCTGATCTCCTCGGCCATCTCCCGGGTGGGCAGCAGAAACTGGCGGGGCGAGCGGACCACCTGGTGACCTTGCTGGGCATCCCACTCTGCGTCCCCGGGATGGGACCGGGTCAGCACGCATACCTCTTCGGGGGGCAGCCGGCGCCACAGCTCCCACAGGTAGTTCTGGATGCCCCCCAGCTTGGGGGGATAGTCGTTGGTGACCAGGAGATGCCGGGCCATGGCTCAAACCGGCTCTACCGAGCGCACACCGAGGCGGGAAGCCGCCCAATCGGCGTGGCGCACCAGCATGGGGTCGGGGTCCGACAGGTAGCGGTGCAGGATATCGATCACTGCGGGATCGTTTCTTCGGCCGGAGTTTCCCAGCGCGACCAGCGCGTTGCGCCGCACATAGCGGGGCTCGCGCCGGGGAATGTACCAGCGGCCATAGCGGGCCATCAGCTCATCGTCGTCCAATTGCAGCAGATCCACCAGATCCACCCATGCGATGTCATCATCCAGATCACCAGATCCTGCTTCGGCCCTAGCGCGGTCGGACTCGGCCGCCCTGTTGGGGGGGCACACTTCCTGGCAGTCGTCGCAGCCGTAGATCCGGTCGCCCAGAGCCTCTCGGAACTCCAGGGGGAAATCGCCGTCGGCCTGCACCAGCCACGCCAGGCACCGGCGGGCGTCCACCACGCCGGGCGCCACGATCGCCCCCGTTGGGCAGCCGTCCAAACAGCGGCGACACGGCCCGCACTGATCGGGAACCGGGTTCGACTGCTCAAGCGCCGCAGTGGTGATCACCGAGCCCAGCACGAACCAGCTCCCCTGGCCCGGAAGCAAGATATTGCTGTTCTTGCCGTACCAGCCCAGCCCCGCCCGCCGGGCCGCCTCCCGGTCCACGAGGGCATTGTCGTCAGCCACGACGGCGGCCTCATGGCCGGCGCTGCGCAGCAGCTCGGCAACTTCGCGCAGAGCTTCTCGCAGCGTGGCGTAGTAGTCGCGGCGGGCGTAGGCCGCCACCCGGCCCACCGCCCGGTCGGGTGCCACCGGAATTCGACGCCGGTAGCCGAGCGCACCGACCACCAGCGACCGGGCCCCGGCCACCGTGCGGCCGGGGTCGGTGGAGCGGTCGGGATTGCGATAGGTGAACGCCATGCCCCCGTGCAGGCCCTGTCCTCGCCTCTCCACCAAGGTGGCCCGGGTGGACTCGAAGGGCTCGGCCGGGGCCACGCCGACGGCGTCGAGTCCGGCGGCCAAGCCAGCCGCGATCACTTCATCGGCGTTGAGGGCGCTCACCACTCTCCGAAACTCGTCCAGCCCTCAGGGTCTTCTACCTCAAGGCCCATGATCTCCAACAGCTTGCGGGGGTGGACGAGGTTGGCCCCCCTGTCTCGGGCCCGCTCGCGTACTTCACCGTCCTCGGAGACCACCACGATCTGTCGCGACAGCGGATAGGACTCACACTGGTTGATGATGTGGTCATCGGCGGTCATCCCCGGCTCGGAGAATCGAACCGTCACCCCCAGGGAGCGGGCAGTGGTGGCGATGTAGTCGTAGTCGGTCTCGGTGCCGTCGAACACCACGACGAACTCCGCCCCGGAATACCGGGCGCTCAGCTCCTCGATCTTGCGAAGAAACCGGTGCCGCTGCTCCTGCACTGCCAGTTTCTCCCAGTTCTTGAACGTCACGTTGTAGCCGTCGACCAGCACCACCACGTCGGACACCTGCCGAAGCAGATATTCGACGGCTTCAGGGGTGTCATTGAGCAACCCGCCGGGCATGGAAACCGGCGTTCGCTTGGTCAGCGGGGGCGGCAGCACGGGCTCGGGCTCAGCCGGGGGCTCAAAACCGGCCTCTCGGGCCATCGCCACCTCGTTTTCGGCAGCCGCCAGCCGCGCTTTGAGGCTGCTGACCTCCCCGCCATGCTGCTCGCGGGCATCCCTGAGGTCTTTTTTGAGCCGGTCGTTCTGCGCCTGAGCCTTCTTCAGCTTCTCGTCGGTTCGAACCTCTTTGCGCTGGACTCGCTCCAAGCTGCTCTGAGCAGTCTCGAGTGCCGTTCGCGTCTGATCCAACAGGGCAATGAGCCTGGCCGCCTCCTCATCGGCTCGACGAGCCTCGGTGCGGGCCTGGGCGGCCTGCAATCGAGCCTCATCCCGCTCACGGGCAGCCCTGTCCCGATGGACATCGGCCTTTTCGAGGCCCGTCTCGGCCCGTTGCAGTCGCTGCGCGAGCTCTTGGACCCGTTGGGCATCAGCAGCCCGCTCTGAATCGCGCTCGGCGGTTGCAGCCAGCGCGGCATACTCCTTCTCCCACCCGTCCGGTCGAGTCAGCCAAAGCCAACCGATTCGGCCCACCTCCTCCTCGGCAATAGCCGCAACCACCCGCTCTCGGAACTCCCCGTCGGCCTCCACCACCTGGCGCACCTGGTTCAACGCCCGTTCGGTGAACTTGCTCTTGTTGAACGCCATGAACTGCTTCAACCGTGCCGGCGGGTCGATCGGGGGCTTCTCTTTCTGCCCGGCCCGAGCGATCTCCACCGACCTCATGAGCGCGTCTCTCAATTCCTCAGTTGTCGGACTATTCCCCGGTTTCATTCCTGCTCCCCACCCTGCTGGTCGGCGTCATTTGAGACCGAGACGAAGGCATCCAGCACTTCGCCCGCCTGCCCGTCGTCGATGGATGCCGACGCGGCCTCCAGCCCTTCACCCAGTGTGTCGGCCACATCGGCCACCACCAAGGCCCCGGCCGCGTTGAGCACCACGATGTCCCGGTGCGGCCCCGGCTGGCCGTCCAAGACCCGTCGCAAGCAGTCGGCATTGACGGCTGCATCCCCGCCTACCAAATCCCCTGGGGAGGCGGGCGCCAGACCCAGCGCAGCGGGATCCACCGTGTGGTGGAGCGTATTGCCATCCCGCAACTCCCAGACATCGGTGGGCGCTGTGGTGGACAACTCGTCCAAGCCGTCCTGGCCGTGCACGATCATGGCCCGCTCCGAACCGGTGGCAGCCAGCACTTCCAGCATGATCTCGGCCATCGACCGATCGCTGGTCCCCACCAGCTGGCGCCGAACGCGGGCCGGGTTGGCCAGCGGCCCGAGGAAGTTGAACACCGTGCCCACGCCCAGCTCCCGCCGGGGCGGTCCCGCATGGCGCATGGCCGGATGGAAGCGGGGGGCCAAACAGAAACCGAAGCCGACCTCGGTCACACACCGGGCCACGCCGTTGGGACCGAGATCGATCACCGCCCCCAGCGCCTCCAGCACATCAGCAGACCCGCATTGGGATGAGGCCGACCGGTTGCCGTGCTTGCACACCCTGGCCCCCGCTCCAACAGCCACCAGCGCAGCCGCGGTGGACACGTTGATGCTGCCGCTGTGGTCGCCGCCGGTGCCGCAGGTGTCGATCAGGCCGAGGCCGGCGGCATCCAGCGGAACCGTCTCCGCCGCCTCCCGCATGGCCGACAGCAGGCCGACGAGTTCTTCCGCGGTCTCCCCCTTGGTCCGCAAAGCAATCACAAACCCGGCGATCTGCGCAGGCGTCGCCTCCCCCTGAAGGATCTCGGACATGACCGCGTCGGCCGCCGCCGCGCTGAGGTGGCCGCCTCCCGTCAACTGCCGGAATATCCCGGCCCATCCCCCGTGCTCGTCGAGGCTCACGGCCTAAGTGTGGCCCATCATCTGTACCCTGCCACAATCTCCTTTATGAAGATCTGCGTCATCGACGTGGGCACCAGCAGCATCCGCTCCGCGGTGACCGACGGGCATGGGGTGATCTGCTTTCGCCAGCAGCGCACACCCCCCGACATGCCCGAGCCGGGGCTGGTGGAGTTCGACGCCAACGAGATGGCCGCTGTCATTCTCCGAACCGCCACCGAAGTCATCGACGAGGTCGAGGGCGTGGATGCGGTGGCCGTCACCAACCAACGGGGATCGGCGGTGGTGTGGGACCGGCAGACCGGAGAGCCGGTGGGCCCGGCCCTGGGATGGCAGGACCTTCGCACGGTGGGCGAGTGCCTTTCGTGGCAGGCCGAGGGCCTTCGGCTGGTTCCCAACGAGTCGGCCACCAAGCTGGTCTGGCTGCTCGACCAGCACGATTCCGACCGGACTCGGGATCTGTGCTTCGGCACCGTGGACACCTGGGCGGTGTGGTGCTTGTCGCAGGGCGCCAGCCATGTGGTGGATCCCTCCAATGCGGCGATGAGCGGGATGCTGAGCGACGACGGAAGCCGCTGGTCGGATGAGATTGTGGGGCAGATCGGGGTTCCCGCTCACTGCCTGCCGGAGATCGTGGACTCCACCGGGGTGGTGGGCACTGCTTCTGCATTGCCAGGGGCGCCCCCGATTGCCGGGATCATCGGCGACCAGCAGTCTTCGCTCATCGGACAGCGCTGTGTGCTCGAAGGGCTGGCCAAGCTCACTTTCGGCACCGGTGCCTTCTTGGACGTGTGCACCGGCCCCGACCGGCCGATCGCCGACAAGCGCAGCGACCGGGGCACGTTTCCCATCGTGGCCTGGCAGGAGGACGGGGCCATCGTGTGGGGCGTGGAGGCCATGATGATCGCCGCCGGGTCGAACATGAGCTGGCTGATCGACGATGTGGGTCTGCTGGGCGATGTGGCCGAGTCGACCGAGTTGGCCGCCAGCGTGTCCGACACCGGCGGCGTGGTGTACGTGCCGGCCTTATACGGGCTGGGCACTCCCCACTGGGACTTCGGCGCCCGGGCCGCGCTGTTCGGCATTACCGGGGGCACCACCACGGCCCACATCGTGCGGGCGGTGTTCGAGGGAGTCGCCCACCGGGCCGCCGATCTGGTGGAAGCCGTCGAGGCCGACAGCGGCCATCGCCTGGAGCGGCTCAGGGTGGACGGCGGGATGTCTCAGAATCCGGTGTTCGTCCAGATACTGGCCGACACCCTGGCCCGGACGGTGGAACTGTGCTCCGTGCCGGAGGGGACCGCGCTGGGCGCGGCGGTGCTGGCCGGACGGGCGCTGGGCCAGTGGTCAAGCTGGCAAGAGGTGGCCGACTCCTGGTCGCCCCGGGCGGTAGTGGAGCCGCAGGCGGTTGTGGAACGCGATCGCTGGCACGACGCGGTGCAGCGGGCGGCCCGCTGGTACCCCGAGCTCTCCGATATCGGCCTATAAAACCCCTCGGCGCGCGTACGTGCGCCCACAAAACCCCCTCGCCTCAAGATGGCGGGGCTGGCAGACTGGATGCGACGGTGAGTCGGCCAGGTGGCCGCGGCATCGGGGCCTCGGCCTCGGTGTCGAGGAAGGTCGGGACTCCGCAGGGCAACGGTGCTGGCTAACGGCCAGTCGGGGCGACTCGAAGGAAAGTGCCACAGAGAACAGACCGCCGATGGCCCGGATTTCCGGGCACAGGCAAGGGTGAAACGGTGCGGTAAGAGCGCACCAGGGGCCGGGGCGACTCGGCTCGCTCGGCAAACCCCACCGGGAGCAAGGCCAAGCAGGGGACATGGTGGCCCGCCGCCCCGTCAGGGGCAGTCCCCGGGTAGGCCGCTTAGATGGATGGCCACCTACGGTCCGCCAGGACCCGGACAGAATCCCGCCTACAGGCCGACTCACCGTCCAATCTCTTCGGAGACGGCAATGCTCAGCGCTGCCGGGGCTGCCGCCGATCAGCGCCCATCTGAGACCGGTCAAGGCGGCCCTGGGTGCAGAACAGGCGCAAACGCTGGCGATCGGTGAGGCCGTAGCGGCGCACGGCCCAGGCGCCGACGGCCAATCCGATCAGCTCTAGTGCGATCAGCGCGCCCGCGGGCTTGAATTCGGGAAGGCCCCCGTTGGCCACATCCACCCCGAAAACCGGCCACCAGAACAGATCAGTGCGCAGCCACGCGCCGTCCAGCACCAAGTACAGGAACAACCCGATGGGCAGTCCCAGCCAGCGGCGCCGGGCCAACCGGCGGCCCCGGGTGGCCAGCATCACCGCCAACAGCACGACCAGCGGCGCCAGCAGGGTGTGCAGCGCCCACGGACCCCCGGCCAGCAGCTCGACCATCGGCAGCAGGGAGCCGAGCATCACCATGCGGTAGTCCAGCGCCGGACTGTCGAACACCAGGGCCACCAGCACGAAGCTGAGGGCCAGAAACCAGAAGAACACTGGTTGTCCGTCCGGTCAGGCCCTCACCAGGATGCGGCCGCACTCCTCGCAGTGGCACAGCTCATCGGCGGGCGCGTGGCGGATGCGGTCGAGTTCCATGGCCGAAAGCGCCAGATGGCAGCCCTCGCAGATGCCGTTGCGGAGCCGGGCCACCGCCACTCCGCCCATGCGGGCTCGCAGTCCCTCGTAGCTGGCCAGGGCGGCCTCGGGGACATCGGCGGCCTCGGCTGAGCGTGCGGCGGCCTCCTGGTCGATCTCGGCCTGCACGGCGGCTTCGGCCTCAGTCAGCTGCTGTTGGGCAGAGATTGCCTCGGCGTCGGCGGCCTCGAGGCTGGTGCCCAGAGTCACAACGTCAGACTCGATTCCCTCGATCGCCTCCATCAACTCCAAAGCATCGCTTTCCATGGCCGAGCAGCGCGACCGCAGTCCGTCCACTTCCTCTTGAAGCGTCAGCAGCTCCCGGGTGCCGGTGACCTCTCCGGAGTACAGCCGGTCGTGCTCCCGCTTGGTCCGGTCTTCCAGAGCGGCCAGCTCGTCCTCGTTGCGCTTGAGATTCCGCTGAAGCTCCAGCTGCTTCATCTGCAAGGCCTCCCGCTGGTCGACGAGCCTCTTGCTGTCCGATTGCCGGGCGGCCAGCGCGGCCTTCTCGGGCAAGGTGTCAAGGCGATGGCGGAGCTGGTCGATCCGGGTGTCGTGGTCCTGCACCGACAGCAGGCGCTGGAAGTGATCGTCGCTCACGGTGCGATCTTAGGGGTCATGCTTCGGACTCAGACACCGTGCCCGGATCGGGGCCGTCGACACCAGAATCAGGGACCACCTCGTCGTCGGTGGGGAGATCTGAACCAGAACCCGGACCCACGCAGGTGTCGGCCACCCCGTCGTCGTTGGAGTCCAGAGGGAACTGGCCGTCGAGGCACTCCACCTCGATGGGCAAGGGAGTGCCGCAGAACAGCGGGATGGGCTCTCCGCCCTCCACCGCGAACTCGCTGAACCCACACGGCTCGACTCCTTCGGTGACCAGCAAATCCACGCACGCGTCGTGAGTGCCGTCTCCGTCGGTGTCCACCGGCACGATGACGGGCACAATCACCTCCGGGTCCTCGGGCTCCAGCGGCGTCGCACAGGGGACGCCCACCGTGAACACGTCCTCCAGCTCGATGAGGTCGCTGAGCCGGGGCTCGCCGGGACAATTCGGAAATTCCACCACCTCAAGGCCCTCGTGATAGCTGGTCATGAACCGGCCCCACGCCACCGCCGGATAGGAGCTGCCGGTGACCTTGCGCATGGGGATGCGCTCATTGGGGTTCCCCAGCCACACCGCAGTAGCCAGATGAGGAGTGAACCCCACGAACCACGCATCGGCCGACTCCTCGGTGGTGCCGGTCTTGCCCGCCGCAGTCTGGAGGGGCAGCTGCGCCCGCCGCCCGGTGCCGTTGACCATGTTGTTCTCCAACACGTCGGTGGCCCAGCAGGCCGAGCGCTCCGTCACCACCCGCTGGCCCGACAGCTCGTGGCGGTAGAGCACGTTGCCCTGGCGGTCGACGATCCGCTCGATGAAGTACGGCTCGTAGCGGATGCCCCCGGTGCCGATCACCCCGTAGGCCGACGCCATGTCGACGGGGTGGACCTCCTCGGAGCCCAGCGGCAGCGACGCCACCGGCTCCAACTCGGTGGTGATGCCCATCTTGGTCGCGGTGTCGACCACCGGCTGAATCCCCGCCACCCGGCCCAACCGCAAGAACGCGCAGTTGGAGGACACCCTGATCTGGTTGGTGATGGTGTCGACCATGCCAGGCGAGCTGGCAAAGTTGTTGGCCACATAGGGGTCGGGGACGCCACCGGGGTTGGGAATCTGGCAGGGACCCCGTCCGCTGATCCGGTCGCTGGGCAGGTACCCCTGCTCGAACAGGGTCATCATCACGAACGTCTTGAACGCCGACCCGGGCTGGCGGGTGCCTTGGGTGGCCAGGTTGAACTCCTCGGTGTCCTGGGCGAACCCCGGTCCCCCCACCACCGCTCTCACCGCTCCGGTGTCGGGTTCGAGGGTGGCCAGGGCCATGGTGGCCTCGACCCCGCCGTGCTCTCCCTCGTTGTATTCGGCCAGGGTGGCGGCCACCGCCGCCTCGGCCTGGCGCTGGGCGGCAGGGTCGAAGGTGGTGTAGATGCTGAGGCCGCCGTTGAAAACAAGATTGAAGCGATCCTCGGCACTTCCGCCCAAATACCGGGGGTCGTCCAAGAGCTGCTGCTTCACCTCCTCCACGAAGTAGCTCTTGGGGGGCAGCTCGATCTCGTTGACCTCTTTGGGCAGCGGCTGGAGGTGGTAGGCGTCGGCCTGCTCGGGGGTGATGTACTCCAGCTCGGCCAGCCGGTTCAGCACGATGCGCCGCTGGCGCAGGGCCCGGAGGGGGTTGTTGATGGGGTCGTTGCTGCTGGGGTTGCTGATGAGCGCGGCCAGAAGGGCCGCCTCCCCCCATCCCAGATCGGCGGCATCCAGCCCCCAGTACACCTCGGCCGCGGCCTGCACTCCGTAGGCGCCCTGGCCGAAGTACACCGTGTTCAGATACAGGTTGAGGATCTCGTCCTTTTCCATCTCCTGCTCGAGGCGCTTGGCCATGGCCATCTCCTGGAGCTTGCGCTCGGCCTCGACCTTGTTGCCCACCACCAGGTTCTTGATGAGCTGCTGGGTGATGGTGGAGCCGCCCTGGGTGATGCCCCCGGCCCCCACATTCTCCAGTCCGGCCCGGAACACCGCGCTGAGGTCGACGCCGGTGTGCAGGTAGAAGTTCTCGTCCTCGATGGCGATCACCGCGTGCTTCAATTCTTCGGAAATGTCGTCGAGGTCCACCAGCACCCGGTTCTCCACGTAGCTGAACACGTCGATGATCTGGAGGTTCGAGTCGTAGACGTAGGAGCGAATGGCCAGCTCGTCCAGGCTCACATCCTCAGTCAGGTTCACCTCGACTGGGGTGGACTCCCACGACCTCAGCACGTCGGTGGTAGGGGGCCAGACCACGAACAGGGTGGCGGCCAATGCCAATGCCAGCATGGGCATGAGCACGGCCAGACGGAACAGGTGGGACAGCCACCTCAGGAAGTCCTTCACCAGACCCCCAACGCTATCGGCCCGGCAGTCGACAGTGGGCGCGCACTATCGGCTCCGCAACCGGGGCAAATGGGCCCTCAGTAGCTGCCGCCCAGCTTGGTGTGATCCCAGCTGATGGTCTTCTCGGCCTTGACCACAACGGCGGTGCGCTTCAGGGCCATGTGTTCGGCTGCCTGCGACAGCATCTCCCGGTCGACGCCGGGGTTGTTGCGGACCATCACCTCCAAGGCGTAGCGGTGGACCACCTCGGGGTCGGTGTGCAGCTCGGCGTGCCCGTTGATGGCCACTCCCCGGAGCTTGTCGTACTCAAGGCCGTCCTCCATCAGCAGGGCGATCCGGCTGTCTCGCTCCAGGTTCTTGATCTTCTGCGACTTGGTGTAGGTCTCGAACACGATGTCGCCATCCACCACCGCAAACCACAGGGTGCTCAGATGGGGCGTCCCATCCCGGTTGATGGTGGCCACCTGGAGGCTCTTCTGCTCCTCGATGAACACCTCGAGCTCTTCGGGGGTCAAACGGATCTTGTCGCGTCGCTTAGCCATGCGCTCAGCTTTCCACACCGCCTCGGGCGGCGGTCATTCGTCCAGCACGGCGCGGGCCCGACGGGCGAGCGGCTCGTCCACCATCTGGCCCTCGAAGGCCACTGACGCCTCACCGCGAGCCTGGGCCTCGTCCCAGACAGCCAAAAGGGCCCGGGCTCGTTCCCGTTCCTCGGGTGACGGGGAGAAGCACTGGTTGGCCAGCGGCACCTGGGCGGGATGGATGCAGAGCTTGCCGCTGTAGCCGATGGACCGCCCCACCGCGGCGTCGGCCATGAAGCGCCCGTCGTCACCGAAGGCGGTCACCACCTGATCGAGCACCGGCACTCCGGCCAGGCGGGCGGCCAGCGCCACCTGCGAGCGGGCGTAGAGCACCTCGAGACCGTCGTCGGTGCGCACACCGCCCATGTCGGTGATGTAGTCCTCGGCTCCGAAATAAGCGATCTGAACGCCGGGGTGCCCCACCACATCGACAGCCCGGGCCACCCCGGCGGCGGTCTCGATTCCGGCCAGCAGCCGGAGGTGCCCCCGACCCGCCTCGGCCAGCGCATCTCGTACCCGATCGACCTCTGCGGCGCTCTCCAGCTTGGGCACCACCACCCCGGCCAGCTCCGTGCCCAGGCTCTCGGCGACGTCATCGGCGAACCACTCGGTGCCCGGCGGGTTGACCCTCACGAAAATGGCCAGGTCGGGGTGCTGGCGGCAAAGCTCGTCGGCGGCCGCTCGGGCCTGGCCCCGGGCCTCGGCTTTGGCTGCGGCCGCCACCGCGTCCTCCAAGTCCAGCACCACCCCGTCGGGGCCGCTGCGGGGGAGCTTGGCGCACATGTCGGGCCGGCTGGCCGGAGCGAACAGCAGGCTCCGAAGCCGGGGCAGCGCGTCTTCCATCAGGAGATTCTCGGTCATGTCAGCTCCGGTCGGCTGCGGAAGCAGTCCAAGGCCTCGGGGTTGGCCAGCGCCTCGATGTTGGCGATGGGCTGCCCGCAGATGGCGTCGCGCACCGCCAACTCCACCGTCTTGCCGCTGCGGGTGCGGGGGATGTCGTCCACCGCGCAGATCACCGCGGGCACATGCCGGGGCGAGGCCCCCGCCCGGATGGCCGCCCGGATCGCCGCCTGCAATTCCTCGTCGAGACGGATGCCGTCGGCCAGCATCACGAAGAGCACCACCCGAGTGTCGCCGGCGACGGGCTGGCCGACCACCACGCTCTCCGCCACTTCGTCCATGGCGTCCACCAGGCGGTAGATCTCGGCCGTGCCGATTCGCACCCCGCCGGGGTTCAAGGTGGCATCCGAGCGGCCGGAGATCACGAACCCGCCATGCTCAGTGGCGCAGATGTAGTCCCCTTGGTGCCAACAGCCCTCGAACCGCTCGAAATAGGCGGTCCGGTAGCGCTCATCGCCCCCCTCGCCCCAGAACCGGAGGGGCTGCGACGGGAACGGCGACGAGCACACCAACTCACCGAATTGCCCCGGCCCCAGAGGAGAGCCGTCGCCGTCGAGCACTTGGATGTCCAGGCCCAAGGCAGGGCGCTGGATCTCGCCCGACCACACCGGGGCGGTGGGATCGCCGGCCACCAGGCAACCGCACAGGTCGGTGCCCCCCGAGATGGACGCCAGATGCACGTCCGCCTTGACCTGGCTATACACGTAGTCGAAGCCGTCGGGAGACAGCGGCGAGCCAGTGGAGCAGATGGTGCGCAGCGTGCCCAGCCGGTGGGTCTGTCGGGGCGACACCCCGGCTTTGCGCAACGAGTCGATGTAGCGGGCCGACGTGCCGAACAGGGTGACCCCGGCCCGGTCAACCAAGTCGAACAGGGCGTCTGGGCTCGGATGCACCGGGTTTCCGTCCCAGACCACCGCGGCGGCCCCAGACGCCAGCGCCGAGGCCAGCCAGTTCCACATCATCCAGCCGGTGGTGGTGAAGTAGAGCACCCGGTCGCCGGGGCGGACATCGCAGTGCAGCTGGTGCTCGCACAGGTGCTTGAGGAGGATCCCGCCCGCCCGGTGGACGATGCACTTGGGCCGACCGGTGGTGCCTGAGGAGTACAGCACGTAGAGCGGATGGTCGAAGGGAAGCTGCTCGAACTGGATCGGCCCGGGGGGATGGGCCTCGATCCAAGCGTCGAAGTCCACGGTGTCATCAGGCGGGTCCCGGTGCGGGTCCAAGCGGTTCAGCACCACGGTGGCCTCCATGGTGGGCAACCCGGCCCGGATCTGTCCCAGCCGTTCCCGGCAGTCGAACGCCTGGCCGCCGTAGACGTAGCCGTCCACTGCGAACAGCATCACGGGTTCGATCTGGCCGAAGCGGTCGAGCACCCCCGCGGTGCCGAAGTCGGGAGACGTGGACGAGAACACTGCCCCAACCGAGGCCGCGGCCAGCATCACCGCATAGGCCTCGGGCACATTGGGCATCCAGCACGCCACCCGGTCGCCGGGGCCCACACCCTGGGCCCGCATGGCCCCAGCCAGCCGGGACACCAGCGCCCGCAGCTGGCCCCGTGTGGTCTCGGCGTAGACACCGGATTCATCGGCGAACACCATGGCGATCTCGTCGTCCTCGCCATCCAGCAGATTCTCCGCGAAGTTGAGCCGGGCGCCGTCGAAGAACCGCGTGTCGACCATGTGCTCGGCCTCGACCACGGGGGCGCTCCCCCGCTCTGAGGCCACCACCCCGCAGAGATCCCAAACCGCCGACCAGAAGCCGCCCGGGTTTTCCACCGACCACTGGTGCAGCCGCTCGTATCCCCCCTCGGCCCCCACGTCGATGCCCAATACGGCGCCGAAACGGGCCAGGTTGGTGTAGGCGGCCTTGTTCCGGTCAGGTGTCCAGAGCGGCTGGCTGCCCATGGTCAGACGATATTGGGGTCGGCCAGCCACCACCACCAAGCCGCAGCCGCCACCGCTCCCGCAATCAAGGCGACGAAGAAGGCCCGCTTGGCCAGCTTGTAAAGAAACACCAGCGTGGCCAGCACGGCGACCGCCGCCGCCGCCAACGCCAGCTCGGGGTTGGCCGTGGCGAACTCGATCAGCTCGTCGGGAATGTCGTCTCGCACTTCGGGGGGCAGACAGTCGAGGGCGCGCTCGGGGAGTTTGTCGATCGATCCTTCCCGCAGCTTCTCCAGAAGACCGGGGTCGACGCAGTCCACCCCGTCGGGCAGCTCAGGCGTCTGACCCTGCAATGGCATCGCGACATTCTCCCTTGCCGGTCGGCTGATTCCGCGCACCCCCGGCGGGGGCACCAGTCGACAAGCGCGAGGCGACTCCTAGCGCAGGTCGGAGAGCTTGACCAGCTCGGGCTCGATGCGCTCCACCGGGCCGGTGGGCAGGAAGAACCGCCAGAAGATGCTGCCGGTGGGGCGGCCCTCGGTGTCCAGCCAGTTGTACACGCCGGGGTCCTCATGGGCGATGACCATCTTGAAGGTGCCGTCGGCCTCCAGCGTGGTATTGGCCCGGTTGCGGCTGGTGACGCGGTTGCCGTAGTCGTAGGTCTGGCCCGCAGCAGTCCATAAGCACACGTTGCCGAACTTGCACTCCGGCCACCGCCCCGTCATCACCAACGCCTCGTCGGGGCCGAGCACATAGCGCCCCATGGTGTAGTAGGCGTCGAAGGCCGCGAAGCCCATGGTGCCGGGCGGCTGCGGATCGGGCAGCACGTTGGGCTCTCGGCTGACCCACGTCGGCAAGGGATAGGTGCCGGGGATGGGCTGTTGCAGGGTCTTGCCCAGCACGTGGTTGTTGACCCGGCCGATGGCGGCGGCCACGGTCTCGTCGTTCCAAAGCGTGGCCGGCCCCACCGGCGACAGGCACTCGATGGTGAGGGGGATGTGGAGCGACTCGTCGGCCGCCGCCGGCTTGGGGACCTCGAAATAGTGCCGGGTGGTGATCCGGCCCGTCTCGGGGGGCAGGTCCAGCCAGTTGCGGTCCCGGGGCTCGCCGCCGAGGAACACCTCGTATTTGCCGTCGGCATCCACGTCGATGTCGTCGTCGTTGAGCACTCCCCCGGTGCCGGTGGCGTATTTGCCGTCGGCCGAGCCCAGTTCCACGGTGAACGACGTGTAGACCGCTCCGGCCAGGTTGCCGGTGACCCGATAGGCCAGATCGCCGCTTACCGGGGCCTCGAAGTACACCGCATCGGCGTTGTCGCCGGTGAACTTGCGGGTGGGCGACACAATGCGGCGCCACACCGGGCGCTCGGGATCGAACTCGGCATGGGAGAACAGGGCCGACTGGAGAATGTGCAGCACCAGCCGGTGGCTGTCGGCGATGTCCTGGTCGCCGGAGACTCCCCACTCCTCGCCGCAGAAGCGCTCGCTCACCTGCCCCAGGGCATCAACCATGTCGGCCCATGCCGCCTGGGTTTTGGTCTGATCAGCCATAACGATCTCCCCCATTTCAGGACTGTCGCGGGACGTTACCGCAGCGGCTTGAACTCGCCACCATCCACCAAACCGTCACCCCTCGTCGGTATGGTCGCACCGTGAGTTCAGCCCTGGTGGACACGGCAATCGACGCGGCGATAGGCACAGCTATCGATGCCGCTTCGGTAGCGCCGCCTCCGCTTCCGATCCGCGTGATCCGCAGTCCGAGGCGCCGCAAGACCGCCGCGGCCAAGGTCCAGCCCGACTGCATCGAGGTGCGGGTTCCCGCGGGAATGACGCCCGACGCCGAGGCCGAGATGGTGGCCACCCTGGTTGCCCGCCTCGAGCGCAAGCGGGCCGCTGAGGCCGGCGGGGTTAACCTGGCCGAGAGGGCCACCAAGCTGGCCTCCCGCTACGGCCTGCCCCAGCCGGAATCGGTCACCTGGGCCGAGCAGAACGACCGCTGGGCGTCGTGTACCTCGGCCCGGGGCACCATCCGCATCTCCACCCGCCTGGCCCGAGTTCCCGCCTGGGTGCTCGACGCCGTCATCGTCCACGAACTGGCCCATCTCTCCGTGCCCAACCACAGCCCCGCCTTCTGGGAGCTGGCCAACCGCTACCCCCGCCAAGAGCGAGCCTCCGGCTTCCTCGAAGCCATGAGCGGCGGCCACTCCGACCCCTGCCACATCTCCTGAGCCCATTGGAAGGCGCGATCACCGCTGGCTTCGATCCAGCGCTTTGATCACTCGTCGCTAACGGGGGTAAGGCAGACTGAGAGCCGATGGGCGAGCGGATTTTCTATGCGGCCAGCGTGCATGACGAGGCCGAGATCGAAGCGGTGACAGAGGTGCTGCGGGGCGGGGCGGCGGCGCTGTGGCCGGGGCGCAACGTCACCGCCTTCGAGTGGGCGGTGGCCGAGCGGTTCGGCAAAGGGCGTGGGCTCATGTGCAACTCGGGGTCCTCTGCGCTGTATCTGGCGGTGGAGCTGGCCGACTTGCCGCCGGGCAGCGAGGTGATCACTGCGGCGGTGACCTTCTCCACCGATGTGGCCCCGCTGGTGCGAGCCGGGCTGGTGCCGGTGTTCGCCGACGTGGACCCCGACACCTACCAGATCGACGTCGATTCCATCGAGAGCCTCATCAGCCCCGACACCCGGGCCGTCTTGGCCCCTAACCTCATCGGCAACGCCCCCGACTGGGATGCCATCCGGGCTATCGCCAACCGCCACGGGCTGTTCGTGATCGAGGACAGCTGCGACGCCCTGGGGCCAATGCTGCGGGGCACGCCCACCGGCACCCGCAGCGACCTCACCGTCACCAGCTTCGCGTCGTCGCACATCATCACCTGCGCGGGCAACGGCGGGATGGTGCTGCTCGACGACGAAGACCTGCGAGACCGGGGTCTGCTGCTGCGCCGCTGGGGACGCCGCTCCGAGCTGCACTTCTACGGCTCCAAGCGCCGGGACCGGAACTTCTGGGAAGACCTCGACGGCATCCACTACGACAACCAGTTCATCTTCGACGAGCTGGCCTGGAACTTCGAGCCCTCCGAGATCGGGGCCGCCTTCGGTCGCCAGCAGCTGCACAAGGTGCCCGCCAACTTCGCCCGGCGCACCCGGAGCTTCGATCTCTACACGGATTTCTTCTCGGCCCACGCCGACCGCTTCCGCCTCCCCCGCCAGACCGAGGGGCTGGACACCGCCTGGCTGTGCTACCCGCTCACCATCGCGCCCGACGCCGGCTTCGTGCGGGCCGACCTCCAGGCCCATCTCGACGGCAACGGGGTGGACACCCGCACGGTGTGGACCGGCAACGCCGCCCGCCAGCCGTTCATGGCCGGAGTGGACTTCCGCCAACCCGAAGCCGGGCTGCCCAACGCCGACGCCATCATGGAACGGGGCGTGGTGCTCCCCATGAACCACTCCCTCGACGACGAAGACATCGGCTACGTGATCAGCCTGATAGAAACTTTCTTGACCACTACCTAATTCCCAGCATTCCCTAATCCCCAGAATCAAAGGAGAACCCCATGCGCGGCGCCGTATTGCACACCAGCCCCGGCGAACTCGTCGTCGAGAACCTGACCGTCGACAAGCCGAATGCCAACGAGGTGCTCATCAACACCACCCATGCCGGGCTGTGCCACTCCGACCTGCACTTCATGGACGGGCACTGGCCGGTGATGGAGTCGATGGTGATGGGCCACGAGTCGGCCGGTGTGGTGGCCGCGGTGGGCGAGGACGTGACCTATGTGAAACCCGGCGACCACGTCATCACCTGTGTGTCGATGTGGTGCGGAGTGTGTCGCATGTGCCTCCAAGGCAAGCCCTACCTGTGCCTCGATGCCGATTCCATGCGCTCGGGCCGCCCCACCCCGTCGCTGCGCTTTGACGACGGCCGGGGCTGCAACGCCTTCGCCGGACTGGGGTCATTTGCCGAGGAGCTGCTGGTGCACGAGCGGGCGGTGGTCAAGATCCGCGACGACATGCCCCTCGACCGGGCCGCGCTGATCGGCTGCGGGGTCACCACCGGGCTGGGCGCGGTCATGCGCACTGCGGCGGTGCCCGCCGGCTCGAGCGTGGTGGTGATCGGCTGCGGCGGCATCGGGCTGTCGGCGGTGCAGGGCGCCCGCATCGTGGGGGCCACGCCGATCATCGCGGTGGACTTGGTGGCCTCCAAGCTGGAGATGGCCCGCACCCTGGGGGCCACCCACACGGTGAACCCATCGGAGACCGATCCGGTGGCCGCGGTCCACGAGATCACCGGGGGCGGCGCCGATTACTCGTTCGAGGCCATCGGCCTGAGCGCCACTGCCGAGCAAGCCTGGGCCATGATCGGCATCGGCGGCACGGCCACGGTCATCGGGATGCTGCCCATGACCAGCAAGGTGACCATCCCCGGCGGGGAGATCATCTTGAGCGAGAAGAAGCTCCAGGGGTCGCTGATGGGCAGCAACCGCTTCCGCCTGGACATGCCCAAGTTCATCGACCTCTACCTGGACGGGCGGCTCAAGCTGGACGAGATGGTGTCGGCCACCATCGACATCACCGAGGTGAACGACGGCTACGCCGCCATGAAGGCGGGCGAGACCCTGCGCTCGGTGATCGCGTTCTGAGCGACCCCTCCCCTGCTGCAACATCGAAAAGGAGCACGACAATGGGACAACTTGACGACCGGGTGGCGGTGGTCACCGGCGGCGCTGACGGCATCGGCCACGGCATCTGCCGGCGCTTCGCCGCCGAGGGGGCCACGCTGTTGGTCACCGACATCGATGGCGAGGCCGCCGAGCGGGTGGCCGGCGAACTGATCGACGAGTTCAATGTCGACGCCCGGCCGATGCGGGTGGATGTGGCCGACAAAGACGAGGTTTTGGCCATGGTGGACGCGGCGATCGACCACTGGGGACGTCTGGACGTGCTCATCAACAATGCCTGGGGCGGCGGAGAGCTGTGCCGGGTGGAGGTCAAGACCGACCAGCTCATGAACGACGCCATGCACGTGGGGCTGTACGGCCCGCTGTGGGCCATGCAGGCCGCCTTCCGGGTCATGCGGGACCAGGAGTACGGCCGGATCGTGAACCTGTGCTCGCTCAACGGGGTGAACGCCCACATGGGCACGCTGGAGTACAACTGCGCCAAAGAGGCGCTGCGCACACTCAGCCGCACCGCGGCTCGGGAGTGGGCCCCCTACGGCATCGTGGTGAATGTGATCTGCCCGGGCGCCAAAACCGCGTCGGCCCGACGCGTGGAGCAGATGATGCCCGACCTCATCCGCAACGCCGAGGCGGCCAACCCCATGGGCCGCATGGGCGACCCCGAGGGCGACATCGCCCCAGTGGCATTGTTCTTGTCGACCGAGGACGCCCAGTACCTCACCGGCAACACGCTGTATGTGGACGGCGGCAGCCACATCAACGGCGCCAACTGGGCCCCCGACATGCCGGAAACTGGATGAGCGCAAACCAAAAGATGGCCGGCAAGGTGGCCATCGTCACCGGGGCGGGGCCGGGGTTGGGGCGGTCGTGTGCGCTGGCCATGGCCTCGGATGGCGCCGACCTGGCCCTGGCGGCCCGCCGGGTGGAGCCGCTTGAGGCGCTGGCCGCCGAGGTGGCCGCGGCCACTGGACGACGGGTGCTGGCCATTCCCACCGACATCGCCCACCACGACTCGGCCGCGGCTCTGGCCGACACCGCGGCCGCCGAGTTGGGTCGGGTGGACGCGGTGGTGAATGTGGCCACCGCCGGAGGCGCCCGCGCCGCGGTGGCCGACATCGACTGGGGCGACTACCGCTACTCCTTCGAGCTGAACGTGATCGGCACCCTGGAGGTGAGCCGCCGGGCCGCGGTGCACATGAAGGCTGCCGGCGGCGGTTCGATCGTGCAGATCAGCACGCTCAGCACCCACTCGGTGCCCGAAAAGATGGCCATCTACACCTCCACCAAATCGGCCATGCAAACCGCATCCATGGTGATGGCCCGCGAGCTGGGCCCCCACAACATCCGGGTGAACATCGTGACTCCGGGCTACATCACCGGTGACAACCTCGACCGGCTGTGGGGCAACATCGCCGAGCAGACCGGCAAGACCGCCCAACAGGTCTCCGACCGGGCGGCCCGGGCCGCGGCCCTCAACCGCCACGTCGACCCCGAAGACATCGCCGAGGCCGTGCTGTTTCTGGCTTCGGAGCGGGGCCGGGGGGTGACCGGCCAAGAGATCCGGGTGGACGCCGGCCAGGTGATCGGCTGAGCGGCCTGCCCCCGGTCTAGGCCTGCTCTTTGGCCAGAACGTCGGCCATGGTGTCGAACAGGATGCCGATCTCGTGGTCGGTGATCACCAAGGGCGGACAGATGGCCAGCCCGGTGCCCACCGGCCGCAGCACGACTCCGGCCTCCAGCAGTCGCATCCGGGGGACCGCGGCGTCGTAGCCCAACTCGGCGGCGTATACCGCTCCGGTCCCCCGGTAGCTCTGGATGATCCCGTCGGCCTGAAGGGCGGCGAGACCCTCGGTGAGCTTTTTGGCCAGGTGCGGCACCCTCGCCACGAGCTGCTCTTTCTCCATCAGGGCCAGGTTGGCCACCCCGGCGGCCATGCCGGCGGGGTGCCCGGCGTAGGTGTACCCGGTGCGCAGGGTATATCCGGGCTGCTCCAACAAATCGCACACCGCCCGGCTGGCGATGACACCGCCTACCGGCTGATAGCCGGAGGTGACCCCTTTGGCAAAGGTCATCAGGTCGGGCGTCACGCCGTAGTGCTGGGCACCGAACCACGAACCGGTGCGGCCGAACCCGCAGATCACCTCGTCGAGGATCAGCAGGGCTCCGTGCTGGTCGCACAGCCGCCGCAGTCCCTCCAAGTAGCCGTCGGACGGCGGATATACGCCTCCCGCCCCTTGCACCGGCTCGGTGATGACGGCGGCCACCCGGCCCTCGTTGGCGGCCATGGTGGTGCTCACCGCCTCGATGTCGTCGCGGGGAACCTCGATGAAATGGGGCACCAGATCACCCCACCCCTCCCGGTTGCCGGCGATGCCCTGGGCCGTGGTGCCTCCGAAGTTGGTGCCGTGGTAGGCATCGGTGCGCCGGATGATCACCTGACGATCGGTATCGCCCCGGAGCTGGTGTACCGCCCGGGCGATCTTCAGCGCGGAGTCCACCGCCTCCGACCCCGAGCCGCAGAAGAACACCCGTCCATCGGGATGCGGCGAGCGCTCGGCCACCATCGAGGCCAGCTCTTCGGCCGGCTGGTTCGTGAACGGGGCGAACGTCTGATAGGCGTCCAACAGGCGCATCTGGTCGGCCACCGCGTCGATGATCTCGGCCCGACCATGGCCCACCTGGCAATACCAAAGGCTGGCCAGGGCATCGAGATACCGCTTTCCCTGGTCATCCCAGAGCGTGCAGCCCTCAGCCCGCACGATGGTGATGAAGTCATCGGCCGCGGGTGGAGCGAATCCATGCAAGAACTTGGTAGGCACCGCCGAATTCTACCCACCGCCGATTCAATTACCGGCCACCGGGAGTGGGATAGTGCGGGCATATGAAGCTGGGAATCGGGGTGGACATTTGGAACCAGGCCAGGCTGAATACCTCGCTGGCCGAAGAGCAGTTGGCCAGGGTGCAACTGGCCGAGCGACTGGGGTACGACTCGGTGTGGTCGGCAGAGATCTACGGCGTTGACGCCATCACCCCGCTGGCCTGGATCGCGGCCCACACCCGCCACATCCGCCTGGGCACCGCGGTGTGCCAGGTGGCCGCCCGACCGGCGGTGACCGCGGCCATGCAGTTCGGCACCCTGGAGGCGCTGGCCGGGCCGGGGCGGGCCATCTGCGGACTGGGCCTGTCGGGTCCCCAGATCGTGGAGGGGTGGTACGGCCAGCCGTGGGGCAAGCCCAATGCCCTGCTGCGCGACTACGTGTCGATCATCAAAAAGGTGTTCGCCCGCCAGGGGCCGCTGACCCACGACGGGTCGCAGATCAGCCTGCCCTTTGCCGGCGAGGGCGCCCTGGGCGTGGGCAAGCCGCTCAAGTCGATCCTGCACATGAACCCCGACATCCCGGTGTTCCTGGCCACCGGCGGGCCGGCCAACACCGCGCTGATGGCCGAGCTGGCCGACGGGTGGCTGCCGCTGGGCTACACCCCCGGCAGCGCCCACCTCTACACCGAGGCCATCCAAAAGGGGCTCGACCGGGCCGGGCGCACCTGGGACGACATCGAGATCCAGGCCGGGTCCCGAGTGTCGATCACAAACGACGTGCAGGGGGTCATCGACGAGGCCAAGCCCCAGTTCGCCTTTCTGGTGGGGGGCTACGGCACCCGGGAGTACAACTTCCACCGCGACGCCATGGTGCGGCGAGGATTCGGCGAGGCCGCCGAGCGCATCCAGGAGCTGTTCATGGCCGGGCGCCGGGACGAGGCGGTGGCCGCGGTGCCCGACGAGTACATCGACGACGGTGCGCTAATCGGCTCCCGCCAGCGCATCAAAGAACGCTTTTCTCGCTGGTGCGACACCAAGGCCACCGGCCTCACCATCAGGGCCGACACCGACGAGGAGCTGGCTTATATCGCCGAACTCGCCGAGGCGAAACCTCGGACTACTTAGCCGTCAGCTTGGCCGGGATGGGCAAATGCGACATGCCACCGGGCAGCGGCGGGTAAGTCGCCCCCGCAACCACTGACATCTCCGCCACCCGGTCGCAGAGCACGTTGACCGCGCACGATGCCTCGATGCGGGCCAGGGTGGCGCCGGGGCAGATGTGGGGGCCACCGCCGAACCCCAGGTGGTCGCGGGGGTCGTCTCGGTCCAATCGGAATGCGTCGGGGTCGTCGTAGACCGTCTCATCTCGGTTGGCCGAGCCTATGCCTACTTCTACCCATTCTCCGGCGTGCATCTCTACTCCGTCGAGCGCGACGTCGTGGGTGCAGCGCCTGGTGGTGGCCTGCACCGGCGCGTCATGGCGCAGCGATTCCTCCACCAGCGGGCTCACCAGGTCGCGGTCGGCCGATACCCGCTCGAACAGCTCTCGGTCCCGCAGCAGCCGGTGGGCCAGGTGTACCAGCAGCGCCCGGGTGGTGTGGACCCCGGCCATCACCATGAATTGGAGCTGAGTGACGATCTCGGTGTCGCTTAGCGGCACCCCGTCGATCTCTGCGTTCATCAGCCCGACAATCACATCGTGGGGCTGCTCTTCCCCGGCGGCGGCCGAGGCCCGGCGCCCAGCCAGCGCGTCTCTGAAGTAGTCGAGAATGGCCGGCCCTGTCGGCTTGATCCCCGGCGTGCCCGGTCGCTGCATGAGCGTGCCGTCGAACGACCAGCCCATGAACTTCTCGCCCGCCTCGGGAGGCAGCCCCATCAAGTCGGCCAGCGTGGCGCTGGGGATGGGCATGGCGTAGCCCGCGTGCAGGTCGCCCTCACCCGCGTCCAGCATCGGGTCGAGCAGCCGGTGGCAGGTTCGGGTGACAAACTCCTCGGTGTTGCGCAACCGGTGGGGGGCGAAGTTGGAGTTGTACAACCGGCGGATGCGGCCGTGGCGGGGCTCAGGGATCTCGCTCAGAAACAGCTCTTCGGCTGGCACCACCTCGGTCCCCGACAACCCGGCCATGGGAGCCAGGTCGGCGACGAAAGTCTCCACTTCCTTGAGAGCAGTGTCGATGTGGCGCCGGGTCGAGAGATACCAGCCGCCTTTGGGCGATGGGCAGATGGGCTGCTCGGTGCGAATACGGGACAGCGTGTGAAAGGGGACCCCGTCGACTTCATGAGACGGGTCGCGGGCGTCGAATTCCATGGGTGCACGGTAGTTGGGCTCTTGTCGGCCATGCCGCGTCTAGTCTCGGCCCGTGAACCATCCCCCCTACCTGTGTACCGGCACGCTGGGCCGGATCCCTTGGGAGGACAAGGCTCGGATTGCGTCAGAGGCCGGATTTGCCCGGCTGTCGATTTATGGGTGGGAGCACCGCAAGCTGCACGAACGGGGATGGGACGACACAGACATTGTGAACCTATTGGACGATCTGGGCCTTCGGGTCGCCGAGTACGACGGGGTGGTAATGACGATGCGGTCCCCAGAGGGTGCCCAGGACGCGGTGGCTGCAGCCGTGGCATTGGGTGCCCGGTCGATCACGGTGCTCGAGCATTCCGACTGGCAGCCGGGCGAGCACCTGGATCAAGCCGCCGCGACACTGGCCGAGATCGCCGACCAGGCCGCCGAACACGGCATTTTGGCCCTTATAGAGCCGTTCGCCTGGTCGCCGCTGGACGACCACCGGGTAGCGGCTCAAATCGTCGAAAAGGCTGGTCGCCCCAACGCTGGGCTACTGCTCGACACCTGGCACCTGTGGCGGGGACCGGAACGGGGACAGTTGGACCCCGCCATCCACCCGGCCATGATCAAGGCCATCCAGGTTGGCGACACTGGCCCTGCGCCGATTGGGACCCCGACGCCCGACGAGATTGCCTACGAATGCATCCACCATCGCCTCATGCCCGGTGAAGGCCACGGCGATATCGCTGAAATGCTGGCCGACTTCGCTGAGCGAGGGGTGGATGCCCCTATCGCGATAGAGGTGTTCTCCGACCAGCTCAATGCCCTCGAAACCGGCGAAGCTGCCCGTCGGTCGATGGCCTGCTTCGAGAATTTGAAAGCTAGATTGGCCTTGTGAGCACTGACGGAATCCCCCAAGAAGTCGACGACGCCATCGACGCGCTGCTGGCCGAGCACGACCCGACCACCATGTCGGTGGAAGAGTTCCGCGGCTACCAGTACGACGCCGGGCTGGCCTGGGTCCACTTCCCAGTAGGATTCGGCGGCCTCGGCTTGGCGCCCCGCTTCCAGCGCCATATCGAGACCCGCCTGCGCAACGCCGGCACCGGTTCTGCCGATCCCGGCATCTTCTTCTTCACTTTGGCCGGTCCCACCATCGTGACCCACGGCACCAACGAGCAGAAGCGCCGCTTTCTGCGGCCCATGTTCACCGGCGAAGAGCGCTGGTGCCAGCTGTTCTCCGAGCCGGGCGCGGGCAGCGATTTCGCCGGACTGGCCACCCGGGCAGTGCGCGACGGCGACGTGTGGACCGTGGAAGGCCAGAAGGTGTGGAACACCCTCGCCCACCTGGCTGACCGGGGCATGCTCGTAGCCCGAAGCAATCCCGACGCCCCCAAACACAAGGGTATGACGTATTTCGCTCTGGACATGCATGCCGAGGGGGTGGAGGTACGCCCGCTGCGCCAGATCACCGGCGAGGCCGAGTTCAACGAGGTGTATATGACCAACGTGCAGGTGCCCGATGCTGACCGGATTGGCGACGAGGGCGAGGGCTGGGGGGTAGCGCTCACCACGTTGATGAACGAGCGCACCGTGATCGGGGGCGGCGGTTCCCCCAAACGGGGCTCAGGCAGCATTGCCGAACTGGTGCAGGTGTGGGCCGAGTTGCCCGACGAGCAGCGCACCTCGGCCCGCTTGGACCGGGTGATGAAGCTGTGGAGCCAAGCGGAGACGCTGCGGCTCACCAACATGCGGGCCTCGCAGAACCGCCGGGCCGGCAATCCCGGTCCGGAGGGCTCGGTGGCCAAGGCCATCCACGCCGAGTTGAACAAGTCCATCTTCGAGGAGTGCATAAACCTTCAGGGCCTGGCCGGATCAGTGGATTTCGACTACACCTTCCGCCGTCCTGACGTGGTCTCAGAAACCGGCGCCGAGAACGGCTTGGGCCACGCTTTCTTGAGGTCCCGGGCCAACTCCATCGAGGGCGGCACCACCGAGATCATGCGCAACATCCTGGGCGAGCAAATCCTCGGCCTCCCCGGCGAGCCCCGAGTGGACAAAGCCATCCCCTGGAACGAAGTCCCCCGCAACTGAGCCCGATCCGTCGTGGCGGATCATTACCTACTCGAGTTTTCTGCGAATTTTCACTCCAAATGGAGGAGGATATGAGAATCACCGACTTGCCAACTTACGACGAATTGATGTTACCGACGATTGAAGCGCTCAAAGAAGAAGGAGGCTCGAGTCGGCGTCAAGAAGTCGTTTTGGCGGTCGCGATCAGGCTGGATTTGACGGATGAGCATCTCGATGTGCGGTATGAGAGCTCTGGAGCGCCCATCTTTGCAGACCGGATCAGTTGGGCTCTGAGCTATCTAAAAATGGGGGGTGCTACCGACAACTCGAAGCGGGGGGTATGGGCGCTCACTGAGTTGGGATGGAGCATCGAGTCTGAGGACCAAGTCAAGTCGCTGTTGAAGGACGTCCAGTCTGAAAAGGGCCGCGCCTCCTCACGTCGCCCGAAAGAGGAGAGTCTTGATGACCAAGACCCTGCGCCCTGTGAAGAGCTTGCTCCTGATAGCGAACACTGGAAGGGTCGCTTACTCGAACGGCTACTCGACATGACACCAAGTGCCTTTGAGCGACTCACGCAACGCTTGCTCCGGGAAGCTGGATTCCGAGACGTTGAGGTTCTAGGGCAGTCGGGTGACGGTGGCATCGACGGCGTCGGGGTGTATCGCCTCTCACTTGTGTCATTCCCGATCTTCTTCCAGTGCAAGCGGCACAAAGGGCAGGTCTCTGCTGGAACTGTTCGCGACTTCCGAGGGGCTATGGCAGGCCGGGGAGAGAAGGGGTTGCTGGTCACCACCGGCACATTCACGCGAGGGGCAAGAGAGGAAGAGCCGAGACGGTGCGCCTCCTGTTGAGCTGATTGACGGTGATGATCTGTGCGACTTGCTGAAGGAGTACGAACTCGGGGTTCAAACACAGATGGTCGAGGAAGTCGATTTGAATCCAGATTTCTTTGACCAGTTCGAAAGCAAATAAGCCGCGCAGAAAGACCTGCGTTGTCCAGAAACACGCCTGCTACGTCGATCGGAAGGAAGCAAGAACCTCCTGCCAGAGGGCAGTGAGGGTTGAAGTGGGTTCGTAGGTGCGCCCTCGCTTCTCGCCGACGGGATGGAGCAGTCCGGCGTCGACCAAAGCTGAGAGGTCTCGAGTGGCCATGGCCGAGCTGATCTGGTCGCCGGTGGTCCAGGTGACCACCTTGGCGTACAGGGACCGGTGCAGCCGCCAGCCCCGAGCGGCATCGCACATCGGGCCGACCGTCCGACCGGGAAGTTTGTGCTTTGCCGCTAGCCGCTCACATGCATCCCAAAGAGATTCAGTGGCTTGAATTCGCCGCAAGTGCCGCTGCACCTGCTGCTCATGGGCATCGAGGGCGAAAGCCACCCAGGGCCGGGCGCTTCGCTCGGGCGACCACGAGCCTTGGGCCACAGCCGACAGCGCGTCGTAATACGCCGCAGTGTTGAAACCCAAGTGCTCTTCGATGCTGGCGAACCAGGGGTGAGACTCCCCGTCGGTGGCGAGCACGAACGACTGGGCGCAGCGGGCCATGCGCCCATTGCCGTCGCTGAACGGGTGAATGAGCGTGAGGTTGAGGTGGGCCATGGCCGCTGAGATGATTGGTGGTGCCTCTCGCGCAACAACCTGCTTGAGCATTTCCGCCACAAGCCCGTCTACCAGTCTCCGCTCCGGTGCCTCGTAGACCAAGTTGTGCTCGGCATCTTCGACCCACACCGCTCCTGGCCGCCATTCGCCGGGGTTCTTGTCCAAGTAGTGCTTGAGCATCATGTAGTGCAGCGCCTTCAGCAGTGTCTCGTTCAAGGGTGCTCCAGATGAGGCCACCCGAAGGGCGTAGGTCATGGCTTCCTGATAGCCGAGAATGGCCAGTCGGGTGTCCTCATCGGGACCGTCGGGGCTCTCCCCGTCGATGATCGCCGCAGCGTTCTCCACGCTGGTGGTGTACCCCTCGATACTGTTGGAACCCTGGACAGCGGCAGCCTGCACCACCCGTCGTAGGGTGCCGTGCCATTGCCGGGGGACATGCAGTCGGTGACGAAGCCCGCGTCGAAGTTCCTCTATGCGGGCCAGCGCCTGCTCGTCGGCTGCTAAGGGGGTCGGAGTCCGATAGATCACCCGCGCGATAGTATCTTATATATCTACGCTTGTTGATAAGTATTATTCAAACGACCGAGCCAGCCGATGACCGCCTCGGCCACGGCTTCGGGCTGTTCGGGCAGCAGGGCGTGGCCGGCGTTGGGGATTACCACCACCTCCACCCGGTCGCCGACGGCTTCTGCCAGGGCGTCGGCGTTGGCGGGCACGGCCAGGCGGTCGTCGGCGGGCTGCACCGCCAGCATGGGGGCGGTGCCTCCGGCCCACCAGTCGCCCACCGGGGTGGACACGGTGGCCTGCTCCTGGGCTCGGGCCAGTTTTCCGAACCAGCCTTCGGCCCACACGCTCGCGTCGTTGCCTGGCGCGAAGAACGCTCGCCCTACCGCGTCTAGGCGGGCTTCGGGCGGGTTGCGGGGGTCGAAGATCGTCCGCATGGCCACGGCCATCTCGTCGGTAACCGGGATGAACCCGCCGCAGGCCAGCAGCACCAGGCTCTCCACCTGCTCGGGGTGGTTGGTGGCAGTCATGCGGGCGATCCGGTTGCCGTAGGCGTGCCCCACAATCACTGCGGGTCCCCCACCGATCTCGGTGATCACCGCGGCCACATCAGCAGCCAGAGTGGACAGAGTCTCCTCCCGGTCGGGCGCCGCGCTGGCCCCGAGACCTCGAGGCTCGGGGCAGGCAACCCGGTAGCCGGCGGCAGCCACGTCGGCGGCCAAGTGGTCGAAATCGGCCGCTCCCCGGCCCATCGACGGCAGCATCACCACCAGCGGTCCCTCGCCGCGCACGTGTACTTCGATCAGCCCGTCGTCGGTGGGCACCATCACAATCTGGGACTGTAACCCAGGGGCAAAGAGGTCGAGCAGGTCAGCGCAGGCAACCGAATTCAGCCATCGCCGGTTAGCCTGTCGGCCAAGTGTCAGTCGCCGATTCTGCTGCTCCCCTGCTGTCCGTCGAGGGCGTGTACAAGTCGTTCGGCGCCACCAAGGTGCTGGTCGACTTCAATCTGACGCTGCACGCCGGGGAGATGCTCTCGCTGCTGGGGCCGAGCGGGTGCGGAAAGACCACGCTGCTGCGGCTCATCGCTGGCCTGGAGCAGGCCGACCAGGGCAAGGTGGTGTTGGACGGGAACCCGGTGGACGGCCACCGCTCCTGGATCCGGCCTGAGGACCGCCAGGTGGGCATGGTGTTCCAAGACTGGGCGCTGTTCCCCCACTTGGATGTGGCCGGCAACGTGGGCTACGGGGTCTCTCGCCGCCAGCGGAGCGCAGAGGTGGCCAAAACGCTGGAGTTGGTGAACTTGCCGGGAATGCAGGACCGCACCCCTGACACCCTCTCGGGCGGCCAGCAGCAGCGGGTGGCGCTGGCCCGGGCCGTCGCCCCCAAGCCCAAGGTGCTCTTGCTGGATGAACCCTTCTCCAATCTGGACGCCGCTCTGCGGCGCGAGGTTCGCACCGAGGTGCGCGAGCTGCTGCGCGATGCCGACATGACTGCGGTGTTCGTGACTCACGACCGGGAAGAGGCGTTGGTGCTGGGTGATCGCGTCGCGGTGATGAACGCCGGTCGCATCGTGCAGACCGGATCGCCCTCTGAGGTCTACCACCACCCGGCCACCCCCTGGGTGGCAGCCTTCGTAGGCGCGGTGTCGATGTACCCCGCGGTGGCCGCGGGCTCCACGGCCGAGACCGATTTCGGGCCCGTTCCCCTCCTCGAGCCTCGTCAGGGCCCGGTTGAGGTGGCGGTGAGACCCGAGGACGTGGACTTGCGCGCGGCCGAGGGCGAGGCTGCCACCCACACCGTGGAGAACTTCGAGTTCCAGGGTGCTGATGCCGTGGTTACCGTGGCCAACCCCGACGGAATCTGTCTCCACATCCGAGTCAGCGGCACGCAGCGCTTCTCCCCCGGTGACTGGGTCGCCCCCTTCTACGCCGGTCCGCCTGCGGTGGCTTTCGACCGCGGCTGATCCCGACCATCAATCGACGGCAGCAAACTCCAGCCTGCTTCGCAAGCCATGTAAAGCAAGCTTTATCTCTATGGGCTCCTGTGGATAAAGTCGCTCTTTGTGCAGTCGCCGACAATCCGTTCCCCGGCACTGCTGAAGATCGTCGCCGTCGTGGTAACCGTGGGATTTGCCTTTCCCGCTGGCTACCTGGTGTGGCGCAACTTCACCTTCCACAGCGACCCGCTGGGCGTGCTGTTCTCCCAGCGCACGCAAGGACCGCTGCTGCGCACGCTGCGGCTGGCCGTGCTGGTCTCGGCCTCCACCGCGGTGCTGGGCACTGCCCTGGCCTGGCTGACGACCCGCTGCGACGTCCCGCTCAAGCGCATGTGGCAGGCACTCCTGCCGTTGCCGCTGGTGTTCCCCACGTTCATCGGCGCCGCGGCGCTGATCCGGACCCTCAACCCCGGCGGACTGCTGTCCGACTGGCTGGACAACCTAGGGGTGGTGTGGGACGTGGAAGTACGGGGACTGTTCGGCGCGTGGCTGGCGCTCACCCTGTTCACTTATCCATACGTGTACTTGCCGGTGGCCGCCCGACTGCGGCGCCTGCCCGGCTCAGCGGAGGAGACCGCGCGACTGCTGGGCGACAGGCCGATCACTGTGATCCGGCGAATCGTTCTGCCCCAGACGGCCACTGCCATCAGTGCGGGAACCCTTCTGGTGTTCCTCTACGCCATCAGCGACTTCGGCGCAGTACAGCTCATGCGCTACGACACGCTCAGCCGGGCCATCTACACCACCCGGCTCAACAATCAGCGGGTGTCGATGGCCCTCAGCGTGATCCTGCTGGTGCTGGCTGCGGTGGTGGTCCTGGTTGAGCGGGGCGCAACACGGCGCTATGAGCACGCCGCCCCCGTGCGGTCGAGAAGCCCGGTGGTCTACCGCCTGGGGCGGACAAAGCCCCTCGCGGTGGCGTTCTTGGTCGGCGCGGTGACGCTGGGGCTCTTGGGGCCATTGGCATCGCTGGCCGACTGGACCATCGACGGCATCAGGCTGGAAGCCTCGGGCGGACGGGACCTCCTGGTGGGATGGGATGACGTGTGGTCGCCGACCTGGAACACCGCCTACGGCAGCATCCTGGCCGCGGTGGTCTCGGTGGCCCTGGTGCTTCCCGCCGCCTACCTCGTGGTGCGCTACCGGTCCCGGATCGGCACGGTGGCCAACGCGGTCATCGTGTCGGCATTCGCACTTCCTGGGATCCTCATCGGGCTGGCGCTGTTGTTCTGGACGCTGAAAACCGACGCGGGCAGCCATCTCCGCAACACCCTGGTATTGCTGGTGTTCGCCTACATGGTGCGCTTCGGAGGCCAGACCATGCGCACCTCCCAAGTGGCGGTGGCCGCAGTGTCGACCCGGCTGACCGACGCGGCCCGCACGCTGGGCGCCAGTTGGGTGCGCCGCTTCCGGTCGCTGGAGCTGCCGCTCATGGCCCCCGGGCTGTTGGCCGGGGGCGGGCTGGTGATGCTGTCGGTGATGAAGGAGCTGCCCATCACCCTGCTCATCGCCCCATTCGACTTCCCCACTCTCACCACCAAGGCGTTCAACAGCATCGAGGAGGCCTTCGTCGCCGAGGCCGGCATCTGGTCGGGCGTGCTCGTGGTGCTGTCGGCCGTGCTCACCTGGCTCTTCGTCGTCCGCAGGGCGGATCATTTCGATTAGGCAAGCCTGACGTGACACGCTGCGGGAATGAGCATTGAGCCGTTTGAGATCGACGTCCCCCAAACCGACCTAGACGACCTGCACCGGCGTCTGGCCATGACCCGCTGGCCCGACACGGTGCGTCCGGGCTGGGCCGACGGCGCCGACGTGGCCTACATGCGGGAGCTTTGCGAGTACTGGGCCGACGACTACGACTGGCGGGCCCGCGAGGCCTATCTCAACGCCTTTCCCCAGTTCACCGCCACTGCGGCCGGTGAGCGGGTGCACTTCTACCATGTGCGCTCGCCCGAGCCCGACGCCCTGCCCATGGTGCTCATCCACGGGTACATGGGCTCGGTGGTGGAATTCCGCGAGATGATGGGCCCGCTGTCCGATCCGGCAGCCCATGGCGGGAACCCGGGCGACGCCTTCCACGTGGTGGTCCCCTCGCTGCCCGGCTACGCCTTCTCCGGACCCACCGCCAACCCCGGCGTGGACATGCACCACTGCGCCGATGCCATCGCCGGGGTCATGGAGCAACTGGGCTACGACCGCTACATCGTGCAGGGGGGCGACTGGGGGGCGCTGGTCACCCGGCGCATAGCCGAGGCCTACGGCGACCGGCTCATCGCCGCCCACTTCAACATGCTCTTCGCCCAACCCACCGCCGAAGAGGCCGCCGACCCCGAGAAGATGATGGACGGAGTGACCGAGGCTGAGCAGGCGGCCCAAGCCAGGATGATCGAGATGATGGCCGGCGGCACCGGCTACATGGCCATGCTGAGCACCAAGCCCCAGACCCTGGCCGTAGCCCACAACGACTCCCCCGCCGGTCTGGCCGCCTGGTTCGTTGAGAAGTACCAGCACTGGTGCGACCTGGACGACGGCGACCTGGAGAGCGTGTTCACCAAAGACCAGCTGCTCGACAACGTGATGCTGTACTGGACCACCGCCACCGCGGCGTCATCCGGGCGGCTGTACCTGGAGTCGGCCCGCAAGGGGACCTCGGCGCTCGACCCGTGGGCCGGCCAGATCACCGTGCCCACCGGCCATGCCGTCTACCCCCGGGAGCTGCTGCAAACCCCGCGGGCATGGGCCGAGCGCCGCTACAACATCGTCCACTGGGCCGTGCAGCCCAAAGGCGGCCACTTCGCCCCCTTCGAGCAGCCCGAGCTGTTCACCGACGACCTGCGGACCTTCGGCCGCCTGTTCCGCTGAACAGCCCTTCAAATCACAAGGCCGCTGCGGCGGTCCACCGTTCGATGGTCCTTTTCGATGATCGCGGTCACGTAGCTGAGGTCGAGCCGACTGAGGTTCCAGTGCGAACGGAAGCCGTGGCGGAGCAGTTCGAGGTAGAGCAGACTGGGGCTGGATTCGGCCTGCCCAGAGAGATGCCGTCGAACGATCTCCTCCACGGCGGTCTCAGGAGGATCGACCAGTTCGCCAGCCACACCTTCAGCAGCGCGCATGGTGAGCATCAGGTCGAGTGTGGCTGTGTTCTCGAATCCGGATGCAAGCCCCTTCACTGAGCGTTGGCCCTTGTCCAGCATGGCGATGAGTTCCGGGACTACCTCCAGGCCAGCGGCTGCAATGGACCGCTGGAGTAGCTGCCACACCTTTCCAGAGCTGTTGCCGAAAAGCAGGGTGATGAACCCTCCCGGCTTCACAATACGGAGGCACTCTCGCAGGGCATCAGTCATGATCTGCTCGTATCGCTCAGCAGTCCGGACGGCGCCAGTGTCTACTCGGTCGATTACTGCCTCCTTGTCCGGGTCGGTGAACTCCGATAACCAGGCCTCTTGAAAGAGGTTCATGTCCGAGTAGAAGATATTGGCCCCGAAGGGCGGGTCGGTAAATACGTAGTCGACCGAATGATCTTCGATTGGCAGGTCATCGGCGCTCGCGCGCTGGTAGCTGATGCCATGATCATCTTCAGGGACCCAATTGAGACGAGTCCGACGTTCTGCGGCGATCCACCGGTCGGAGCGGATTGCAGCCTCGACCTTCCTGCTGAAGAGGTCGAAGACGTTCCACTCGTAGAACACCGGGGCAACGTAGTAATTGGCGTTTGCTGCATTGAGCGGGCGCTGACGGGACCACTGGTACCGCTTGCTCGCCCTGGTCAATATGGCCGTGAAGGCAAACCGCAGCTTGTCACGCAGGTCTGCTTCATCAACCTCGTCGATCCCGGCGCGTAGTGCAGCAAGAGCACAGAGATTGCGTTGAGAATAGAAGGAGGCCACAGATGTCAGACCGTGTCGACCAAGTGCAGAGGCAACATACATCTGACGAGACTCTTCGATGTCCACATCAGGCCACATCAGACCGGACGAGTCGGCTTCCTGAATCGCTGGTCGATGGGCCTGCTCTATCTGGGTCCGAGAGCAATCACAGGCAATCGAATCCACTACTGGCCTCTCATGGAGCCGCTGGCACCTACTCGAAACTGCCGCACCGCAGCCAGGGCAGGCCATCTGGGTCTTCTTCCAGTCGGCTGCTTCCAAGCAGTAGTAGAAGTTGAAACCTTGCCCGCAGGCTGGGCACTCCATGACCGCCGACCAAACCGTCTTGGCGATCTCTGCGTTGTCCCCGCAGAGTCCGCACTTCACGGCATACACCTCCCCAACACGCTTTCTCGCTTGATCGATGACCTCATCGGCCCTCTTGCGCAAGTGTTCTTCCGACACCTGGTTCACGTAGTTGGTCCCAATATGTCGGCCGAGCGCCGAAACGTCGTACAACCGTGCTCTCCGACCAGTCATGAGCGCGGCCACTCCAGTCATCCCCGAGCCTGCGAATGGGTCAAGTACGATTTCACCCTCTCGGGTGAAGGCCTCAATGAACGGCACGATGCCCGCCACCGGTACTTTGGTCAGGTACGCGTGGGCCATGTACACCGGGTCACTGCGCTTGACTGCAACCATCGACGGCAGGGCGGGAAGCCCGGTTTTGCTCACAACCCCGACCTTACCCACCATGGGTGACAGTAACGGGTAATGCGCCGGTACACTCCCGGCAGTCATGAGTGCAGGCAGTACCTAGTGGGCTTCAAAGAGGACGCAGACTTCGCACGCTTCGTATCGGTGGGCGCAATTGGAACTGCCTCGGTGGCCGACCACCTTCAAAATCAGCTCAATCATCAGCCGATTGAGCTCGAGCGCTATGCCATGGCCAACAAGGTTTGGCAGACGAAGGTCAAGCGGCTGCGGCTGCCTGATCTGTTGTGTGTGCGGTGTGGCTTGAGAGTGGAGTCGAGGGCAAAGTCGAAGCTCAAAATCATGCTGTCGCATTCGGATACGCCCGGCCGAGAGTGGGACGCGGGTGGAATGCGCCAGGATGACCTGTTCGCGTTCCTCCACACCGACATCAACCAGGATCCGCCGCATTGCGGCGCTCCCATCTTCTTTTCGACTGAGGCACTCCGAGCCAGCATCGCGCAAGCCAAGAGATCGGCACCGAAAGCAGCATCGGAAGGGTCCGAAATCACCCTCACATGGCCCTGTTGGGTTCCGACCAAACGAGGGCAGTATCTCGGTGTCGACGATGAAGACCGGATCGTGTTCTCAGGCGTGGACGAGAAAGTTCAGCGATACTGGCAATGGCGAGATTGGGGTGGTCCGAGATTTATCTACTCGGAACCGGGAGATTTCATAAGGGGCGGCGAACAAGTTCTCGCTGGAGTCGCCGAACAGACTTCCAACCCAATGTGCTCGGGAGACTCATGGGACTTGGCCGCGGCCCTACACTCCAGCGAGGCCGTCGAGCGGTATGCAGCGGTCAAAGCAGCAGGATCAATGGAGCTTCGCGAACTGTTCAGCACCCTGTCCAGTATGAGCAGCGACTCCAGCGAAGATTGGAGAGTCCGACTTGAGGCTCAGATCGCTCTAGCTCGGCTCGAACCCGACCCTTGGGTCAGGAAAATCACGGACCAGATTTCAGACACCGAGACTGAAGCCGATCAAAAGATGGAGGCAGTCTTGGCAATGTCCGAACTCCCGTCTGAAGCAGCGGCCATTGCTCTTGATCGGATTGCGGCGAAAACAGACCTTCCAAATGAACTGAGGGCGGCAGCAGCTTGGGGACTGGGACAAGGGGCAGCGCGGAACCCAGAATTGCTGATCGACCACTTCGTCGATCCGGACCCCATCATCGCTCTGCACGCAATTTCTTCCGTAGATGAACTCTCAAGTGATCTGCAGCGGAAGCTCGTCGGATGGATGGCCGAAGAAGGGGTGAACCGGGCTTCTGCTGCCGCCCAACTCCTTCAACGCCACGGCTGTGTCGACTCGCTTCTAGAAGCCACGCAATTTGGCGACAACGCTCGCCTATGGGCACTTCGAGCACTGGGAGAATTGCCCCCGGCATTGGTCAGGTGTCTAGCCGGAAGCCGACTAACTCCCGATATCGAACAGGTACTGCGCCCGATGTGGTTGGGACAGGACGATTGGCTCAGGCAGGACGGCAAAGAGGGTCTCGACGCCCTCGATGTTCAAAAGATCCGGTTCCGCTAAGCGTCGACTGGACTGATCGCTACGCGAATCGGGCGGAGCGCATGGCCAGGAGATCGCCGTCGGATGCCTCTAGCACCTCGCGGGCCTCGTCGGGGCCCTTCATGCGCAGCGGGCAGGACACGACTACGTCCATCACCTGGTTGAGCCGGCCGAAGGCAATCCAGCAGCCGATGGCTAGGGTCATCTCCACCACCAGATCTTCGCCGAAGTGCCCGACCATGCGGTCCATGAACTTCTGGTCGATGGACAGGTGGTCGACCGCGAATTTCTCCGCGTACTCCAGAGCATCGCGCTCGGCTTCGCTGAAGCCGTCGTATTCGTTGCGATTTCCGACGTTGAGGTAGTCGTCCTCGCTCAGTTCATATTGCGCCAACGACGCAATGCGGGTGTCCAGTCAAACCACGCATTCGTTGATCTGGGCGATCCTCATCCGCAGCAGCTCCCGCAACCGCACCGGGAGCTTGCTCTCGTTGTACACCGCGCCGCTGAACGCCGATGCCGGTCCGGACAGCGCCGGGGTCATCATCCACAGTCGGTGCAGCTCCTCTTCGGGGCCATCGGGAATCCGAATTCGTGCCATGCCTCCTCCTTGGCTGGGGTCGTCCCCACAGTACCGCCCCGTGTTCCTGTTGCCCCTACAGTCGATGGAATGGGCGCCAATGGCCGACGATTGACAGCCATCGCACTGGCCGTTGCGCTGGTCTTGTCAGCCTGTTCTTCATCTGAGAAGTCGGCCGAACCGCCAGCGCCGACGGCTGCTCCCGCATCACCGGCCGAACAGCCGCAGTCCCAAGCAACCGCTGAGGCCGAACCGACATCTATGCCCGAGCCAACGTCTGAGTTTAGGCCGACAGCCAGCGAATCGCCGGGCGGCAGCCCGCCTGAAGTCATAGAGCATGCCGCCGACTGGCCCCTGCCCAATCGGGACAACGCCGCCACCCGGGCTGTGTTCGACAGCCCCATCGACTCGTCCAACGTCCATCGCCTGGAAGTGGCCTGGACTGCCGAGGTTCCCGGCGGCAGCACCTGGGGCAACCTGGCCACGACCCCGCTCATCTTGGGCAACCGGGTGTACGTGGCCGGCCTCGACGGCGGGGTTCAGGCCATCGACCGAAAGACCGGCGAGGTTCTCTGGACGACGGGACGACGGGGTGGCATGTACGGCCCCTCGGGAGTGGTGGTGGGCTGGGGCAAGGTGTTCGCCACCAAGATCGGCTGGCGCCAGCGGGGCCAGCTCATCGCGGCCTATGACGCCGAGACCGGCGAGGAGATCTGGGCCACCGACATCACCGGTGGCGACCTCAGCGAGATCAACGTGCAGCCGTTCGCCTACAACGGATTGGTGTACGCGGCCACCAGTGGCTTCCCCGCCGGGGCGCGGGGCACCATCCACGCCTTGGACCAGGCCACCGGTGAGATCGTGTGGTCGTTCGCCACCGTGGAGGACGAAGACCTGTGGGGAAACCCCAGCATCAACAGCGGAGGCGGGGCATGGTATCCCCCCGCGCTGGACACCGAAACTGGCACGCTTTACTTCGGGGTGGGCAACCCCTACCCCTTCCCCGGCGCCCCCGGCTGGCCGGCGGGGTCGAGCCGTCCGGGCGACAACCGGTGGACCAGCGGCACGGTGGCCCTCGACGCGGCCACCGGCGAGCTGCGCTGGGGGTTCCAGGCCTTCCCCCACGACATCTTCGACCGCGACCACGTGCTGGTGACGCTGGCCCACGCCCAAGACCACGGCCTGGACCGCGACGTGCTGGTGACCGCGGGCAAAGGCGGGGTGGCGTTCGGCCACGATCCGGCCACCGGCGAGGTGCTGTGGCGCACTTCGGTGGGCCAGCACCAGAACGACCACCTGGAGAGCTTCGACAAGCCGGTCGAGGTGATGCCCGGCGCCCAGGGCGGCATGGTGACTCCGGTGGCAGCGGCCGACGGGGTGTTCTACGCCGTGGTGGTCAACGCCCCCAGCTTCTACGAGTCCGACCAGGTGGCCAGCGGCGGCGAGGGCACCCAGCTTTTCACCCGCCCTAGCAACGCGGTGGCCATCGACATCGCAACGGGCGACATCGTCTGGGACGTGGAGATCGTCTCCCAGTTCCCCGACGTTCCCGCCGCCGACGCGTTCGGCGGCATGACGGTGGTGAACGACCTCCTGTTCACGTCCACGTTCTTCGGAGAGCTATTGGCCCTCGATCGGGCCACTGGCGAGATCGTGTGGCACCACCAGGCAAAGGGGGCCACCAACGGCTGGCCCGCAGTGGCCGACGACATGATCATCTACCCCATCGGCCTTGTGGACGAGCCTGGAATCCCCCACCTGCTGGCCCTGCGCCTGAAGCCCTAGACCTCAGATGCGGTGCGGCCTAGTCCAACGGCGTTTTCAGCCACCCGCCCAAGGGTCGATGAGGTCGACTGCCATGCCTTCGAAGTGCCGGATGTTGCGAGTTGCCACGGCCATGTCGCGAGAACGGGCGATCGCCGCGATCTGGCCGTCGGACTGGGAAACGGGACGTCCATCTGCCCGGCAGGCAGCAGCGATGCCGGCGTATGCGCGTGCCGCATCACTGTCAAACGGCAGCACACGACCAGCGAAGACCTCACGCAGCATCGCCTCAACCTCAGTTTCCAGGGCGTCTCGACGCCGGCCCGCAGGCATTATGGCAATGCCATAGAGCAACTCCGCCTCGCTCACTGCGGAGAGGAACATGGTGGTTGCTGCGCGCTCTGCCACCCATGCTTCAACTGCTGAATCCGGCAACGGGCGCATCAATTCAGAGACAACGTTGGTGTCGAGAACAATCACCGCTCCTGCCTCATTCGAAACGAGGCGGTTCTGGCATGGCCTCTCTTGGGGGCAATTCCAACTCCACCCCCCCGAGATGGGCAAAGCGTTCGCGAATTGCAGCAGCAAGATCGGTGGGGCCCACGTCCTGCTCAACGGCGTCGCGCAAGATCAAACGGGCCTCCTCTTCCATTGAACGCCCGTGGCTGGCCGCCAGTACACGGAGCCGCTTCTTCACTTCATCGTCAAGATTGCGAATGGTGATGCTCGCCATTTCTTCTCTTGCCTTCTTTCGCCTCCCACAAGCCTACCGTGACATGGCGATTGCAATGCAATCACCTTCACCTCAAAGAGATCATGGGCGATGGCTGAACTCGCAGTAATCATCCACGGCGAGCGGGCCGGAACGGTCTCAGACGGCAGGGACGGGCGGGCGCTTTTCTCCTACAGCGGCGAGTACCTTTCAGGTGGCTGTCTTATGGGGTGGGGGCCTGGGGGGTGGTTTGGGGGCCTTTGATTCTTATCCATTGGCTGGAGTGGGGGCTGTCTTCGCCGGTTCTGGGGCCGGTGAATGAGCGGACGAACACGCCGGTGGGGACGCCGTTTTGGAGGCCGGTGATGGTATAGGCGGCGGTGCCGCCCTCGACGACGATGCCGTCGTTGTGGTGGCCTCTGGGCCCGGCTGGGTTGGCCCAGACTCCGGCGACCTGGCTCCAGCGCAGGGCGTGGCGGATGTCGTCGTCGGCCTCGCCGGCTCGCGGCGACACGATCCAGGTGATGGTGAGGGTGCCGTCGCCGGGCACGGCCTGGACGTTGAACGGCTCGAGCCTGCCGTCGCCGGGATGCTCGGGCTGCGGGTCCTCGGGCTGCGGGTCCTCGGGCTGCGGGTCCTCGGGCTGCGGGTCCTCGGGCTGCGGGTCCTCGGGCTGCGGGTCCTCGGGCTGCGGGTCCTCGGGCTGCGGGTCCTCGGGCTGCGGGTCCTCGGGCTGTTGGGGGAGGGTGGTGGTGTTGTGGGTGCGGGGGCCTTTGCCGGTTTCGTTTTGGGCTCGTACCCATATGTTGCAGGTTGTGCCGGGTTTGAGGTTGCGGAAGGTGGTGGTGGTTTTGGGTGCGTCGACGGTGCGGTGTTTGCCGTTTCTGCCGCATCTGATGTGCGCGATGTAGTGGTCGGGGGCGCCGCCGACAGCGGGGGGCTGCCAGGAGACGGTCACGTTGCGCGGTCTCGCGGCCAGCGACAGGCCGGTCACCGCCCCGGGCGCCTCGACGGTCGTGTCGGCGACCGCGACCGACACCGAGTCGACCGCGATGGCGTCGTATCGGGTGTCGCTGCTTGTGGCCTGGTGGGTGACGGTGGCGGTTTCGTCGTGGGTGTCGGGGTCGGCCACCCCGGTGACGGTGAAGGTCTGGGGGGTGTCCCAGTCGGCGGGGGTGAAGGTCGCCGACGCGGGCGACACAGTTGCGGCGGCGGGGTCGCTGCTCTCAGGGGTGATGGTGACGTCGTGGGCGGGTCTCGCGTCCAAAACGGCGGTGTAGGTGGCGGTTGTGTTCTCGTCGGTGTTGAGCGTCAGCGGTGTGACGGTGACCGCGGGCGGCTCCGGGACGGGGTCGGTGGTGGTGGTCAGCGTGTAGGTGGTGGTGGTGTAGGCGTCGGCGGCGGTGACGGTGACCTCGAACGCGACGGGCTCATGGAAGGTGTAGCCGGTGCTCAGCGACCACCAGCCGATGCCGGTGTTCCAGCCGGGGGCGGTGAAGGTCGCCTCGGGGTGCTGCGTGCGGATCTTGGCCAGCACGGAGATGTAGGGGGCCTGCTGTGCGGTGTGGTGGATGGTGTAGTCGGCGGTGTCGGGGTCGAACGCGGGAGACAGCGCCCACCCGTCGGGCAGAGACAGCGATGCGAGGCGGGCGTTGTCGGACTTGCCCGGTATGGGCTTTCTGGGCTTGTCGCGCTCGCGCTTTTCCGCCGCGGTCTTCTCCGCGGCGAGGCTGGTCGGTCTGGCCTCGGCCGCGCCGGGGGGCGCGCCGGTGTCGTGGTTCAAGATCGTGATGACCATCCCGCGGCCCTCGAACCCCTCGGCTGTGGGTTTGACGATGATGGTCTCGCCGCTGTCCTCGTGCGCGTCGTCGACGATGCGCAAAAACACCCGGTGGTAGCCGGTCTCGCCCTCGGCGAAGAACACATAGGGCGCCGTGGTGACCTTGGCCTGCCGGTCGGGCGGCACGAACGGGTCATAGGAGTTCAGCCACTCGTAGTCCACCCCCGCGGTCGCGGTGCTCGCCGGGTCCACCTCGAGCTCGACCCGCAGCCCGCCGGGCGGGGCGGGCTCGCTGATCCAGATCGGCAGCGAGTAGAACGCCCCGGCGGGCTCGTCGGGGTCCTTGCCCCTGACGTCGACGATGCTCCCCGCAGGCGGGGTCTCGCGCACGTGCATCGGGAACGCGCCGAGGCGGTCGGGCCGGTTCGTGGTGGACTCCATCCACAGCAGCGGCGTGTACACCAAAGCCAGGTCCGCCGTGTCGCCCGCAGACCAGCCCAGACCGGCGCCGGACCACGCGAACAACATGGGGGCGCGGCCCAAGACGGCCTCGTAGTTGTAGGACTCGCCGGTGAGCAGCGGAAACACCTCGCCGTCGACGACCAGCGACAGGAACATCCACTCGCCCAGCACCGACTCCAACGCGAAGCTCAACGTGCCCGCCCCCGAGTCCTGATGGGCCAGAGTGCTCGAGCCCAAGTGGACGTAGTGGCCCGAGCCGAGGTTGACATAGGCCACGCCGACGGGCGAGCCCCGGAAGGCCACCCTGCCCGCCGACATCGCCGACGAGCAGACCGGCCCGGTGCGGGAATCGCCGGGCGCGCCGCAGCCCACCGCGGACGCCGAGCGGCCGTGGCCCAGCCCGAACGACACCTCGCCCACCGTCAGGTCCGACTCCCACACCACCCGCTGATTTGCCGGAAGCACCCGCACCGCCACCGGCGACGACCAGAAACTCGGCCCCTCCGCATCAGAGGCCCGCACCCGCACCACATAGCGGCCGTAGGTGTCCAGCCCCGCGATCCGCTCCGTCGTGCCGGTGCCCGAATGACCGGTGTCCACCCAGCCCGTAGCAGGATCGCCCGCCGTCGTCGCCGCCCGGTCCGGGGCGCTTTGGCGCCTGTACTCCACGTCATAGCCGACCACCGCGAAATCAGGGTCGCTCGGAGCGGTCCACGACACGTCGATCGTCCCCTCGGAGGTCTCCAAGGTCAGCCCCGTCGGGACGGTGCCCAGCTTGATCTGGAGCTGCACCACCTGCCCCTCCGCCCACGCCGGGCCGCCGCTCCACTGCTTGGAGTGATCGGCGTCGGTGACGTCGGGATTGGCGAACGGGAACTGCGCATCGCCCACCTGGAGCACATAGGCCCTCAGCCCGGCGGGAAACACCGGCCCGGCATCGCTAATCACCAAAGACAGGGCGCCTGCGTTGACCGAAAGCGAACTGATGCCGTAGGTCGCGCCGTCGAGGACGAAGTCGTTGTCCTCGATCACCGGCGAGCCGACGTTCTGGCACGACAGCGGCGACGTCGCGCCGCCGGGGAGATGGCAGCCGAAAAACCCCGCGCCTAGATCGGCCACCACGAGCTTCGCGGCCCAGATCGTCCCCTCGGGCAGCGGGATGGCGCGCACCGCATCAGACCAGCCGCCCGCGCCCTGCGTGTTCGCCGCCAGCACCCGCACCTCGTACTGCGTCAAATTGGCGAGACCGGCGATCACCAGGGACAGCCCCGACCCCGCCGGGGCCACGCGCCCCGCCGACACCCACCCGTCAGCCGGGTCGCCGGTCGGGTTGTCCAGCCGGTCCGGCGCGGCGCGCTCCTTGTACGACACCTGATAGAAGACGATCGCCGAACCCCCAACATCGCCCGGCGCCCGCCACGACGCCGTCAACTCCCCGTCCCCGGCCGCAACCGCCAAACCGGCCGGAACGCCCGGCGTCACCAAAGACTTCAGAATGCGCAGCTCCACCGACTGGCCCGACGCCCACTCGCTCCACACCAAACCGCTCACCAGCCACTGCACATCGGTCGAATCCGCCAGGCCCTCGACGAACGAGAACTCAGCATCGCCCACCACCAGCGTGTAATCCGACCTGAGACGACTCTCGGAGATGTCGGTGAAGAACTCCAGGCGGAGGTGATTCGGGCAGGGCGACATGCTGTCGTCACCGCAATTGGACTCGTACTCCAGCCTCAGACTCGTAATCGAAAAATCGTTCCCCCCGGTCTCGAAGGTGCTGTCGGTCAGCGCCGTGGAGCACGCCGACGCGCCCGAACCCCCACAGCCCCGCGTGCCGGTGCCTAGGATCACGGCTGAGACCGTCTTGGAAGTCAACGTCGCCGACCACACCTCCCGCTGACGCGCCGGCGCCCCAGACACCACCGCGCTCCACGCGCCCGCGTCGATCGAGTTCACCGCCCGCACCCGCACGTCATAACCCCGGTAGTTCACCAGGCTCCCGCCCGAGGGCACCAGCTTCAAGCTGACCGCGCTGCCCGCGGTCAAGATCTCGTCTGCATGCGCCCACATGGCTATGGTGCCGCCGCCGCTGATCGTGGCGTCGGCCAGAGCGAACTCGTCGTCGCCCACATGCAGGACAGAGCCCTTGAGCGTGTCGCTGATGACGTTGTCGAAGGTGACCCACACATTCCTGGAGGAGCCGTACTGGGCGATGCGGGTGACCGAGAACGCCGTCCCGCCCAAGGTGAAGTCGTCGTCGGACAGCGTCGCCGCGGCAGTGCACTTGTTCGCCGCGGCCGACTCGGCGTTCTCACAGCCAACGGCCGCGAGATTCCGGATGTTCTTGGGCGTCAGCGTCGCCTCCCACACCGGCTCCGGCTCGCCCAGCACAGCGGCGCGGATCCCCGTGCCCGAGTGCGGGACGGGCACCCAGCCGTCGCCGGGGCCTCTGCCGGCTGGGCTGCCGTCGCTGGTGACGAGCGACAGCCGGACCTGCTGGCCGTCGGTCCACGTCACGCCGGAGCTCGTCCAGCTGGTGGAGCTGAAGTCCCGGAAGGGCGACAGCGAGAAACGGGAGCCGCCGACGACCAGCGAATAGTCCGCGAGGTCACCGATATCGGTGCTGAAGCCCATCACCAACTCGCCGGTCGACGAACTGAGATCGAGCTCAATGACTGTGTACTCGACGCCGCCCAGGCTGAAGCCGGCATCGTCGAGGGCGACAGAACAGGCATCGAGGACGCTGAAGTCAGTGCAGCCAAAAAATTGCGCGCTGCGGTCCACGGTCAGCGTCGCTTCCCACAACACGTCAGACCCGCGGTCCGGCGCCGAGGACTCCTTGTACTGCACCTCATAACCGGTGACCTCCGAATCGCCCGGGTCGTCGGGCGGCTGCCAGTAGGCGTTCAGCCGCCGGTCGCCCGCCGCCGCGCCCACGCCCTTGGGCTTGTCGGGCGCCTGGGACGGCTCCAGGCGCATCTGCACCGCGGTGCCCGCGGTCCAACTCAAGCTGGAGCTCCACTGGACGCTAGTGCCGGATTCGCCGGCCAGGGGGAACTTGTCGCCGCCCACGTGCAGCGTGTAGCCCGTGAGCGCGTCGGGGATACTGGCGCTGAACTCGACCTCCAGAAGCTTGGTGGAGTTCAGCACCCCGATGTAGGTGATCGACAGCGTCGTGCTGCCCAGCGTGAAGTTGTTGTCGTCGAGCGTCGCCGTGGTGCTGCACTTGTTGGCCGCAGTCGTATCGTCGGTGTCACAGCCCAACGCCAAGTTGTTCACGATGCTCTTGGGCGTCAGCGTGGCCTCCCACAGGATCGAGTCGTCCAGGATGAATAAATCCTGGCTCGACGCCGCGCTGTCCACGGTGTAGGGCTCGCCCGCGACCGCGGTCATCAGGAACCGGACGGTCTCGTTGCGGCCCTCGAAGCCGCCGTCGTCGTTGACGTAGTCCGCCACCGCGTGCACCGTGAAGGAGGCCTGGGCCGCTCCCGCCGGCAGCACCAGATGGCCGCTGGCGTCCAGCCCCGACACCGTGTAGTCCTCAGGAGAGGTGGCGTGGTCGCTGCTGTGGGTGATCAGCACACGGCTGTCAGAGGCCAGCGCCGGGCTGATATTGACTGTGAACGTTATGTCGGTGCCCTCAGAGGTGATGACGGTGGACTCGTGGAACCTCAGCGTCGAGGCCGACTGAGCCGCCGCCGGACGCTCAGCAGGCGCCAGCAGCCCCGCGAACACCCCCAGAACCATCAACAGCGCCGCCAGCGTCCGGGGTGCCCCCGCGAACCGCCTCACCCGCCGGACCACCATCACGCCCCGACGACGCATATCGGGGGGGGGGGGGGTCACTGCAACAGAACCCGACACAGCACGCCGCAAACGAAGAAACGACATCACTTCAAACTCCCGATCCGTTATCAAGGCCGCGAACGCAACCCCAAACTCCAACAGGCCCCAAAGCCCGCCCAACACCAATTCTATCCCACAAAACCCCAACACCACGCCAACCGACGGACACGCACGCCACTGCCCTCAGACGCGTTCGCGGGTGTCAGCCCAGGTCGAACAGCTCCAACCGATTTGTCCGACTCGCCCACGCCGATATCTGGGTATCGGCTGTGGCAAGGCGGAGGCCGCCATTGAGCGCGGTGGAGACGATCATCCGGTCCATTGGATCCTTGTGGAACCCGTCGTCTCCCAACTGAACCGCCTTGACCATGATGTCTCCGGTTGGGGCAATCTCCCGGAGGCCATCGGAGAGAAGCCGCAATCGCAGACTGGAAGTGGGTGGCATCTGGGACATGCCGTTCCTGGGCTTGCGCCGGATGTGCTCCAATTCCCAAAACGTGACGGAGGAAACCGCTGCTTCACCAACCAGCATCGCGGCATCGATCTCATCCATGCGATCGCCGCTCATTTTCCTTGTATCCCCAGTGGCACACCAAACGAGGACGTGCGTATCGAGCAGGATCACGAGCGGGGCTCATCGGCAGGTGCGGGATTCAACCACCACTGCTGGTTGCTATCCCACTCGCCCATGATCTCATCCCATTCCTCTTCGGTGAACGCTCCTTCGGAGGGGTCGTCAATCGCAGGCATCATCCCCTTGTACCGGCCGTGGATTCCCCGAGGCTCGAACCCCGCTGGCACCAGACGAGACACTGGGCGGCCGTGCTTGGTGATGACGATCTGCTCACCAGTGTCATTCACCTCGTCCATGAGCTTTAGGCACTTCGCCTTGAACTCTCCAGCAGGGATGGTGCGATAGGGCGTCTCCGGCGACATGGCTCAAGGATAACAGCCTTTGGAAATGATGACCATTTAATAGGTCATGCCTTTGGCGTTGTTTTGGGGCGGGTGGTGGCGATGGTGCCGTAGAAGACGCCGATGAGCACGATGACGGCGCCGACGGCGGCGACCGGACGGGGGAATTCACTGAAGAATGCGGCGGCCCATATCGTGCCGGCCACGGTCTCGATGGGGGCGAACAGGGCCACGTCGGCCACTGGGGCGAAGCGGGGGGCGTTGGACAGGGCCAGGCGGCCGAAGGGGTTGAACGCCAGGCCCATGGCGGCGATCGACAGGTACGCCCGCAAGTCGAGTGACAGTGGCGATGCCCAGTAGATCAGGGCCACCACGGTCATCACCCCGCCGATGGACAGTCCCACCAGGCGGCTCATGTCGGGATACCGGCGCCACATGGTCAGGCTCACCGCGAAGCCCACGATGGCCACCACGCCCAAGAGATCGCCGGTGAGGGTGGGCTCCCCCACCGAGCTGGACACAATCGCCCCGATGCCCGCCATCGTGATGGCGATGGCGATAGCCGTTGTTCGGTTGATGCGCTCCCTCAGCCATATCCAGGCGCACACCGCGGCCATCAGCGGCACCGCGGCCACGATGGCCACCACGTTGGCCACTCGGGTCTGGGTGACGGCGATGACGAAGCTGAGCTGGCTACCCCCGGTGAGCGCCCCGATGACCAGCTGCTGCCAGGGGTGGCGGCGGAACGCCTCCAGCGGCCAGCAGCCGTCCACCCGATGGCTCAGCGCGGTGTAGAGGGGAACCGAGCAGCACGCCACCCAGAAGGAGACATCCACGGCGTCGGCCTCCGAGAGCCGGATCCACAGGGAGTCGGTGGAAACCGACAGCATCCCCACCCCGGCGAGCAGCCAGCCCAGCCGCCGCCGATCACTGGACTGGGCGACATCCATTCGGTGGGCCGTAAGGGACTCGAACCCCTGACCCCCTGCGCGTCATGCAGGTGCTCTAGCCAACTGAGCTAACGGCCCGGAATGCGCCAGGCTAGCAGGATCAGGGGCAATCCCCAGACTCAGTTCCGCGACTGGGAGGTGTCCCACGGGGCTGGAAACACATATGTGTCACCGGAATCGTCGCAGGGTCTAAGGTTGTCGAGGGCCAATCGCCCGCTTCGGTTGCTTTCTTGAGCCTCGGGATAGGAGCAGATTCATGCAAAAGACCATCCGCCACTTCTTGCCCGTGCTCGGGTTGGTGCTGGCCTTCTCGCTGGTCGCCGCCTCGTGCGGCAACGACGATGACGACGGCGCCGCCCCAGCGGCCCCCGAAGCCACTGCGGCCAGCACCGAGGCCCCAGAGGTCACTGAACCAGAAGAGACCGTCACCGTCGTTCCTCAACAAGCCGGCGGAACCTTGCAGGCGGTGCTGGACCGCGGCCATGTGCTGTGCGGCTCCAGGGATGATCTTCCCGGATTCGCGCTGTTGAACGAAGAAGGCGAATATGTGGGCTTCGACATCGACATGTGCCGGGTGCTGGCTGCTGCCATATTCGGGGACTCCGACGCCATGGAGATCGTGCCGGTCACCAGTGCCGAGCGCTTCACCGCCCTTGCATCAGGGCAATTCGACGTGATGAACCGCAATACCACTTGGACGGCCACCCGCGACGGGTCCGAAGGCGCCAACTTCAACTTCATCTACTACTACGACGGCCAAGGCCTCATGGTGCCAGCCTCCACTGGCTTCACCACGCTGGAAGACCTCGCCGACGCCAACATCTGCGTGAGCACCGGCACGACCACCGAGCTGAACCTCACCGCGGTGTTCGCCGCCCGGGGCATCCCGTTCAACCCGGTCACGTTCGAGGGCTTCGACACCCTGGTGCCGGCCTACCAGGAGGGTCAGTGCGAGGCGATGACCTCCGACACCAGCGTGCTCGGCGTGTTCAAGTTCGAGATCGAGGGGGATGACGGTCCCGCCCAGCACATCATGACCGAGATCATCTCCAAGGAGCCCCTCGGCCCGGTGGTGCGCGACGGCGACACCGAATGGGCGCAGGTTGTGAATTGGGCCATCATGGCCACCGTCCAGGCCTGGGAGTTCGGACTCGACTCCGCCAACATCGCCGGCTACGACGGCACCGACCCCAACATCTTGAACTTCCTGGGCCGCGACGGCTTCGACCCCGGCTTGGGCCTGCCCCCCGACTTCGCGGTGCAAGTGGTCTCACAAGTGGGCAACTACGAGGAGATCTACAACCGCCACCCGCAGCTCGGAACGCTGGCCGGCAGCGCCAACGACCTCTGGACCAACGGCGGCCTCATGTACGTCCCGCCCTACCGCTAGACCAAACGGCTCAATTCGCCCGCCCCAAACGAGGCGGCTGGCGAGATGGTCCTCAGCGTCGCCTGCGAACCCCTTGAGCGAGGCGAGATGTCCGCTGCCACCGGGATCGGTGGTGCCTGGTCGGGGTGCGGAGGGTGATGGAGTCGGAGAACTGGTAGAACACGGCGCCGATGAGGGTGAGGATGATGACGTAGGTGGCGGCCAGCGCGCCGAGATCGCTCTCGCGTGTGATGCCCAGTTCGGCGATGACGATCGAGAACTCCCCGTGGGCGATGAGGGCGGCTCCGGTGCGGACCCGGCCGGGTTTGCCGATGCTGGCTCGACCAGCTGCGATCCAGCCGGTGGCGAACTTGGTGGCGATGGTGACGGCGGCGATGACGACCGCGGCCACGGCGACATCGGGGACGAGGTCGAGGTCGACTTGCAGGCCGAAGAACACGAAGAAAACCGCAGCAAAGAGGTTGCGCAGCGGCAGCAGCAGTCCGCGGGCATGCGAGACGATGTCGCCCGACAGTGCGACGCCCACCACAAAGGCTCCTACTGCCGTCGACAGGTTGAGGCGCCCGGCGATGCCGGCGAAGAGCAGCGTTCCGCCGAGCAGGGTCAACAACAGCGCCTCGCTGGATTGGCTCAATGCCATGGCACTCAGCCGGTCGCCGAAAAAGTAGGCGGCCGCGAGCACCGCAATTACCACCAGCAATGAGACGATAACGGTGACGGTGGTGCTGAGCAGCGAGCCGCCGAAGAGCACGCCCGACACGATGGGCAAATAGAGCACCATGGCGAGGTCTTCGATGACGAGCACGCTGAGGATCACCGACGTCTCGTGGTTGCCGATGCGGTCGAGGTCGGCGACGAGCTTCGCCACGATGCCCGACGACGAAATGTAGGTCACGCCGCCGAGCAAGACGGCAACGATCGGGTCGAAGCCCAGCAGAAGACCGGCTACGAAACCGGGCGGGAAATTCAGGGCGATGTCGACGATCCCGGCCAGCGTCGACCGGCGCACGTTGTCGATCAGCTCGTGGGCGGAGAACTCGAGTCCCAGCATCAGCAGCATCAAGATGACGCCGATTTCGGCCCCCACCTCGATGAACTCCTCCGACGCCGGCAACTCGACGAGTCCGCCATCGCCCAGGGCCAGTCCCACCATCAGGTACAGCGGAAGTGCGGGCAGGCCGACCCTTCGAGCCAGGCGGGCGACGATCGCCAAGACCAGGACCACCGCCCCGAGCTCGATCACAAACAGATCGCCGGCCGTGTGCATGGGCTAGCCCGATTCGTTCAGCAGTTTGGTGGCCGCCCTCACCGCGGCCGGGACGCCGACAACCACTGCCGTGCCGCCGGGTTCGAGGCGGTCGGCACCGCCCGGGATGGGGATTGAACCCGAGTCGGTGACGAGCGCGACGACGCCCGCACCGGTTTTCGCCCTCAGCTCGGCTTCGGCAAGGGTGAGCCCGGCCAGAGGTGACTTCGAGTCGATCGTGATCCACGAGATCACGAGGTCCTCCAGGCGGTGTACCGCGTCGTCGAGATGCTCCAGCACCGGGTTGCCGCCCAGCAGCTCGCCGAGGGTGTGCCCCTCGTCCTCGGTCAAAACGACGCTCTCGCAGGCCCGGTCAACGTCCCGCTCGTCATAGACCACCAGATCGCGCCGCCCGGTCTGATGAACCACCACGCCGACACAGCGGCCCGCATTCGTTTCCAGTTCGAAGCGCACCCCCACACCGGGCAAATCAGTCTCAGTCGCCTTCCCCACCGAACTCTCCTCCCAGCCGTGGACAACTCCGCAGCAACAGCAATCTTGACAGAACAGCGCCACCAAAGTGACCGACATCCAGGCTTCGACCCGATGCTGTGCTGCGGGCAGGGTCGGTTGCCGACATCGCGGGTCAGTCGACAAAGAAGGGAGATGGCGCGGCCGCCCCAACGCCGAGCAGCCTTATATGAAGTGAATTTTCACTACAGCTTGGAGTGCTCGACGTGCTTCGGCTCTGAGAGCGAATCCTCCATGACAAGCGCAAAAGACACCTCTATGCCATCGGCTTCCGCCCAGTCCAAGATGACCGAAACCAGTTCGCTGAGCTCGTCAGAACCGCCGGTAAACCCGGAGTCACTCTCGGCCCACCAGCGGGTTCCGGGAACGGCAGGATCGGAGTGCAGATGAATCCGCACCTCATCTCTCATGTGACTCTCCAGTCGAGTAGCTGCTCATAATAACTCGGCGATCTCCTCATCAGTCAGACCAACTTGTTTGACAAGCAGGTTCTTCAGCGCCTGCGGCGACACATCGGCATTGTCATGCCACCCAAAGACCAACGGAGGCCTGTTGTCGGCCACCAGCTTGCGGTGGGACCCTCGCTGCCTATCGACCGTGTAGCCGACCCTCTTGAGAAGGCGCAACACCTGGCTTCCCTTCATGGATGGGAATTGCAGAGCCACCAGCGTCTGCTCTTGTATCTTCCGCCACTCGACCACACAGGCCGCAATGGGACAGACTGATCCAGAGGGGAAGAGGACTGGAACAGGAAGGTAGTTACAGCATCAATTGAATGTCAACAGGCATAGGAGCACATTTGCAAGCAAGGAGGCATCAACGGGCTGAGCCCCCCCCTTACGCTGTTGGGTGGCTCTGACCTGGCCTACTTGGCCGGTTTGAAATCGCTGTGGACCACACCTTCCGAGCCGTGCCCCTAGCCTCGGGCGCAATCCGGCTCGTAGCCGCTTGGAACCGCATCGAAGAGGTCGATTGGCCTGGAGTGGTGATAGGCGTCGCCGACCCTGCCGAAGTTGTGGCCGTCATCCCCGACTGCGCCTGCGACGCCTGCGACAGCGGATCCCAGGACGCCCTCGATGAACTCGACGAGTACGTGCTCGGCGTAGTGACCGGCTCATATCGCAAACTCCGGCGAGGCAGGCGGGAGATCACCGTCTACTCGAAGGACCATATGAGCCGGTCGGGTTTCGGGAGGCGACGAGTGAACCTCAGGAGATTGCTACCAGGCAGGTTTGTGGCGTTCCCGACTGCGGCCACCCCGGAGATGGCCGCCACCGACTCCTACACCACCAAGGCAAGCGACTACCAGAGCAAGCCCAAATGGCTCCACGCCCTTGTCAAAGCCATCGCCGACAAGTTGGTCAACGACGGCAGCAGCCCAAAGAAGCTCCGCCGCAAAAGAATTCGCCGCAAGAAGGTAGACAAGAAGATAGAAAGGGTCTTGGCGCGCCCAAAAGGATGGCACCAAATCCACGGCTCACCCTGGCTCGACGTCAACCAGGAGCACTGAGGCGAAGTGATTGAGGAAACAGCCGAACTGCCCGATCCTATCGAGGGCCCGAGCTTGACCGAAGTGCTCGCTGAGATGAGAGACGAAGAGCGCTACTAGGCGACGTTGAGGAACCGGGCGGAGAACAACCCGAAGATCGCCGGAGTCGTGTTCTGCATCAGCCACCACTCCGCTATCGAAGCGGCCCGCTAGCACACCGCCTGGACCCGCCCGGTGGCTTGGTTGGCTGATGTGAGCAGTCAGTGTCAGTGGGCGCCAAGACCGACCAATAGTAAGAGCTAGGAGTTTCGCCCGCCCTCGTCCGCGGGAGGACTCTCGTGTGCCGTGTCGGTATCGCGGATGGCGTCGAGCAACTCCCGGTGGCGCAGTTCATCGATTTCCTCCTTGAGCTGCAATCGGCGGAGCAACCGGAACGGAATCAGAATTACGTTCCAGACCACGTACCACAACATCACTCCGATCCATGTCACAGAAATCACCAGCACCACCACCACAGGGGCCACCAGCACAGCCCAACGTCGCTTGGGCATTGCCCCGTAAACGGCCGGAATAATGCGTTTGGCCGAACCCTCGAAGCTCAACGGGGATTCCATGATGACCCGCTCGGAGGGCAAGCGCTCCTGACTGCCCATGTCTTCAGGCTAGAGCATCAAAGCCAGCACACTCTCCAATGGAGCGCCGGACGGGATTTGAACCCGTGAATCATGGCTTTGCAGGCCACTCCCTTAGTCCGCTCGGGCACCGGCGCAGGTGTGGCCGCCGGAGCGGCCAGCGCTGACAGTGTATGGGATCGGGCTGACCATTCCACATGGGGTTTAGGGTGTCGGCCATGAGTGATGGCGGCGTTCGGTCTCCTTTGGAGTTGCTGGACGTGATGGGGATTGTGGAGGCGGAGACCAGTGAGGGGCTGCGCCATCTGGAGGTGTACTGCCCGGATGGGCTGTTGACGCTGCTGTGGCATGGGCCTCGGGATGCAACTGATGTGGTGGTGACGCTGGGCGGGGCCATCGGGGGGTTGCTGGGACCGGCTCGGGCGCTGTACTTGCGGCTGGGCGAGAACTTGGGCGAGGAGGGCATTGCGGTGATGCGGGTCCACTACCGGCGGCCGGGGATCATCGAGCGGTGTTTGCTGGATGCGGCTGCGGCGGCTGATTTGGCGGCACGGGAAGAGGGGCGGCGGTTCATCTTCATGGGGCACTCGTTTGGGGGTGCGGTGGCGGTGCAGGCGGGGGTCGCCCTGGGGGAACACACTGCGGGGGTGGTGGGACTGGCTACCCAGTCGGCGGGGTGCGAGAACGCTGCGGCACTGGGGGGCACTCCCCTGCTTTTGATGCACGGCGGGCAGGATCAGATTCTGCCGGTCCAAGCCAGCGAGGCGGTTCGGGCCCTGGCGGGGGGCGGCGAGCTGGTGGTGTATCCCGAGGCCGACCACGGGCTGGCCTCGGTGGCTGATGAGATCGCCACTACGCTCGCCGAGTGGATTCCGGCCCGGTTCGCCGAGCATGCCGATAGACAAGGGAGCTAATTCGTGGGAGCAGCTGAAGACGCCTTAATCGGGCCCGACGACGACAACTTCCACCCGCCGTCGAACCACCCGTGGGAGACCGAGACCTGCTGGTACGCCTTCTGCGTGCCCGAGCGCAACCTGATGGGCTACCTCTACACCTGGATCCGCCCCAACCTGGGCATCGCCGGGGGCGGCACGCTGGTGTGGGACGACACCGCATACTTGCCGTGGGAGGTGCCGTTCTTCGACTACAACCACAGCATCCCGCTGCCTGAAGGCCTCGATCTGCGCGATGCCACCCTGCCCACCGGGATGCGGGTGAAGGTGATCGAGCCGCTCACCAGCTACGAGCTGGGCTACCGCTACCCCTACGGCGACATGTTCGAGGCCGAGCTCCGCTTCGACGCCCTCACCCCGCCCCACGTGTTCACCCGGGGCGAGCCCCCGTTCACCATCGCCAGCCACATCGACCAGCCCGGCCGGGTCACCGGGCGCATCCGCCTCCACGGCGAAGACATCGACGTGGACTGCTGCGCTATGCGGGATCGCTCGTGGGGGCCCCGCTCCGATCTCCAGGGCTTTCGCATCGGCTATGCCTTTGCCACCACATCTTCGCAGAGCGCCTTTTTGTGCTTCTCGCTGCCCAAGCCAGACAGCGACCCGATCAACGCCGGCTACTACCTGCGCGACGGCGTGCGGGCCGACATCGTGAGCGGCGAGCGCCGGGTGGAGCGAGATCCCCAGCACGGCTACGCCACCGCCTTCGAGATCGAGGCGGTCGACGAGCTGGGCCGGGAGCTGCGGGCCATCGGCACGCCGGTGAGCCGCATCATCTTCAACCCCTACCCCAAGATGCTCACCTGGGTGAGCACCACCGCCTGGGACTTCGACGGCGGCACCGGCTGGGGCGAGGACCAAGACTGCTGGCGCCCCGACCAGTGGTCCGCCTACCGCCGCAGCCTCCGCCAATAGCCTCGCACCAGTAATCTCTCCGCCATGTTCACCTGCCGATTCGAACTGCGAGTTCCCCCGTTCGCCGACGTGACCCATGCGCAGTTGCACCGCGAGTTCCTGGACATGGTGTCGTGGTGCGACGACAACGGCATCGCCACCGTCATCGTCTCCGAGCACCACGGAGCTGACGACGGGTTCATGGCCTCGCCTCTAGTGCTGGCCAGCGCCGCTTTGGCCCGCACCGACAACATCATGGTGGCCATCTCAGCCCTGCTGTTGCCGTTCCACGACCCCATCCGCATCGCCGAAGACATCGCGGCAATCGACCTGATGGCGCCGGGTCGGCTGTCGGTGACCATGGGGGTGGGCTATCGGGAGTTCGAGTTCGACATGTTCGGCAAGGACCGCACCCGCCGGGGTCGCGACACCGAGGAGGCCATCAAGCTGATCCTGCGGTGCTGGTCCGGCGAGCCGTTCGAGCACGAGGGCCGCACCATCTGGGTCACACCCAAGCCGGTCACCGAGCCCCACCCGGTGCTGATGGTGGGCGGATCGGTCAAGGCGTCGGCCCTGCGGGCGGCTCGACTGGGATTACCCTTCTCCCCCTCCACCCCCGACCAGTCGCTGGCCGACCTCTACTACGAAGAAGCGGCCCGGCTGGGCTACGAGACCCCGTTCGCCATCGTGCCCGACGGCCCTTCAATGGTGATGGTAACCGAGGATCCGGAGCGCACCTGGGCGGCCATCGAGCGCCACGCCCTGTACGACGCTGGGCTGTACAACAGCTGGCAGTACGACGACCACCACAACCTCACCGCAGTCGACGCCGACGACGTGGCCGGGCTGGCGGCCAGTGGCCAGTGGGATGTGCTCACCCCCGAGCAGTGCGCCCAGTTGGTACGGGACAAGGGCAGCGCCATGCTGCACCCACTGGTGGGCGGCATCGACCCGGCCATCGGCTGGGAGAGCCTGGAGCTGACCAAGAACCGGGTCATGCCGCTTCTGGCTGCCGATGGCTGAGTCTGGCGAGCGGCTGCTGAGCCAGCAGGAGCTGGCGAGACTTAGCCAGCCGCCCCGGGCCGATCTGGTCGAGGCCCTAGCCGGGAGTCCCGAAGCCGCGGTCGACACGTTCCGCCGCATCGACCGGGCTTATCGGAACTTCATCGACGGGTTCGGGGCGTGGATCGCCCAAACCCAGCGCTTTGTGACTGACCGCTATGGAGCCGACGGCTTGGCAACGATTGGCTCGTCCGACGACGCCTACCGGTCGACACTTCTGCACGGCCTGACCGACGAGGACGTCACCGGTCGCCACCAACCCGATCGGGCTGACCACATCGCCGGGCTTATCGAATCAGGCGACCACGAGGCCGCACTAGCCGCCTTCGACGATTTAGCGGCCAGCTACCACCGGATCCACGACGTGGAGCGCGACCGGGTGGCATCGGTGCTGTCGCAGGTGTACCGGGCCTGGGGGCCCGACGTGCTGGAGGAGAGCATTCGCTTCGCCGGCGAGCAGACGCTGCTGGGATGGATGCCCCACGACGTGGCCCGACCGGCCGAAGTACGGGTGCGGCAGTGGGCCGGCATGCAGAAGGGCAACTTCGCCGACATCACGGTGACCGAGACCGACGACGCCTTCGTGATCACCGTCCATCTGTGCGGCACCTGCGGCCGCCAGGTGTCCGACGGCTGCTACGGCGACACACTGGACTTGGCCGTGGTGGCTGAAGACCACCCCCTCACCTTCGGACGGGGCCCTGCTCCCATCTACCGCACTCACGTGTCGGTGATGCACTTCTGGGTGCCGATGGAGCGCACCGGGGTGCCGTGGCCGGTGATCCAGTGCCCCAAGGGAATGGACGCGGGTCCCTGTCGGATCACGCTGTACAAAGACCCGGCAGCCACGCCGCCGGAGGCCTACGAATTCGCTACTGGGAGCGGATGACCGGGCTCGAACCGGCGACCTACACCTTGGCAAGGTGTCGCTCTACCAACTGAGCTACATCCGCAGGACGGCCCAGCATAGCAAGCCGCTGTTGGGATGCTCACAGCAATAAATCAGCTGCCAGCCGCCTCCAACAGGGCTGCGGCGCGAGGGCTCAACTCCAAGTCCTGGGCGATGCGGCGGGCGGCCGGACTCATCTTGGCCAGGGTCTTGGCCAGCACTTCGGCCATGTGGTCGTCGCCTAGCTTGTCGGCCAACTCATCGAACTGGGTTTCGAGGAACACCAGGCACAGAGCGTCCTCGTGGGTCTGCACTCGGGGGTCGGTGGCGAGGCCCCTTTTGGCCACAATGGCCGACACGTCGGCGGCGAAGGCGTCGTCGTAGCCCACCAAGGTGACGATGTCGACCACGTCGGCGGCGTGTCGCTTGGCCTGGGCGGTGCGCCAGTGCAGGTAGCCGGCGCGGCCCTCGGGGTAGTCGGTTCGAGGCAGCGCCCAACGCCGTAGGTGATGGGCCCGGGCCGCCACCTGCTGGGCATCATCGGCATCGGGGTCGAGTCGCTGCACCCACTCGGTCATCATCTCGGCGTGGGCCTGCTCCTTGGGCCGGACCGTGCTGCCCACCACGATGGTGTGGGGATCGTCGGCGTTGGCCTGGTCGATTGCTGCCAACGCGGCCCGCAGCCGGTCGCTCGGGATCGTGGCGTCAGAGACCATGCTCTTCGGTCAGGAATCGGCGGGCGGGCGCAGGTCCACCCGCAGGACCAGAAAGCCGTCCTCGACGGCGCCGGTGGCGTCGCCGATGATGGCGAAGTCCTGGAAGTCCTCCTGGGCCCGGCGGATGAACAGGGTCCGCTCCTCGCCGCCCACCGGCGGCAGCGGGCGGCTCCTCACCGCCTCGGCCCGCTCCCGGAACCGGGTGATCATCGCCTCCACGTCCAGTTCGTCGGCCATCAACCGAGCGTATCTTCTCGCTCGGCACCGTCCGGCGAATCTCTCCGGCCCCGGCGAGAGGCGTCGCCAGCCCGCACCCAGTAGACGAACGTGCCCAGCAGGGCGATCACCGCCACCGCGATCAGCAGGGCCATCACCAGCCGGATCTCGTCATCGGAATCCGATGGGGATGGAACTGACCTGGTGTCGGGCTGTTCGGCCTGGGCGATTGGATCAGACGAGTCCGCGGCTCCGGCTGTCGAGCCCAGCGTGACCGTCCCCCACAGAGCGCCCAGGACCAATGCCCCGATCAGCAGCCGCCTTGCACGCACGGTATCCAGTCTCGCGCGGCGTCTCGGCGTGGCGAGATCGGTCACTTCTGGTGCAGAGGGCACGAATAAGTGGTGCGTCCGCCGATGGTCCGCCGGTCCAGCGGCTCCCCGTCTCGGGGACACGATCCGCCCCGGACTCGAGCCAGGTGGAGATCGCCGGTGTGCGAGCCGCCCCGCTCGGCCAACTCGGACACCGTGAAGCGTATGGCCTCGGCCAGCTGTCCCTTTTCGGCACCGTCCAGCGACCCCGCCTCCCGGGCTGGGTCGAGCCCCGTGCGCCAGAGGATCTCGTCCACCAGCAGATTGCCCAGCCCGGCCACCCGATGCTGGTCGAGCAGCCGGGCCTTCAGCGCGGTGCGGCTCCCCTCCAGGGCGGCGGCCAGCTGCTCGGTCGCCAATTCAAAGGCATCGGGGCCGAGGCGGGAGTCATCGGGATCCAGCTCCACACCGCCCAAGCGCCGGGGGTCGACGATGACCAGGGTCCCCTCGTCGTCGAAACGCAGCTCGAACCGGCGCCACTCGGGCAGAACCCGGGCGCTGGAGTACTCCAGTTTCTCGATCACCGCCTGGTCATCCACCACCAACCTTCCGGTCATGCCGAACCGAAGGCCCAGCACGGCGCTGGCTTGGCCGTCGGGATGGCCGAAATCCATCATCAGGAGCTTGCCCGTCCGGCGCACCCCGACAACGGCTTGGCCCTCCAGCGCCGAGGCTAACGCGGCGGCATCGGCGCCTCCCTTGATGAACCAGTCATCGGGAGCATGAACCTTCGACACGATGCGACCCACCACCGCCGCGGCGGCTCGGCGGTAGTACTCGACCTCGATGACCTCAGGCAGTGAAACCGAGCCTCTAGGCGGTGGCCTTGTCGGCCGCGTGCAGCAGATCGGCCACCACGTCATCGCCGTGCTCCAAGCCCACCGAGACCCGGATCGTGCCGGGCCCGATGCCGGCGGCTGCCAGCTCCTCGGGGGTGAGCCCGGCATGGGTGGTGGACGCCGAATGGGTGACCAGCGTCTCGGGTCCGCCCAGCGACGTGGCGATCTGGGCCAACTTCACCGCTTCGACGAACCGCTCCCCCGCCTCGTTCCCTCCGGCGAGGTCGAAGGCCAACAGCCCGCCGAACTTCCGCATCTGCCGCTTGGCCAGCTCGTGCTGGGGGTGGGAAGCCAAGCCGGGATAGCGCACCGACTCCACCCCGGGGTGGTCCGACAGCGCTTTGGCCAGCTGCTGGGCAGTGGCGCTTTGGCGCTCGAGGCGAACCCCCAGGGTGCGCAGTCCCCGCAGGCCGTTCATGGCGTCGAACGGGGCGGCGTTGGCCCCCTGCAAGGTGGCGAACCCCCACAGCGAGGCGATCAACTCGGCGCTGCCCGACACCACTCCCAAAGTGGCGTCGTTGTGGCCGCCGAGGCCCTTGGTGGCCGAGTGCAGGCTCAGGTCGACACCGTAGTCCAGCGGCCGGGTGATGCTCGGCGGGGCGAAGGTGGCGTCCACTGCGGTCAGCGGGCCCCGGATGGCGCCCAACTCCTCCAGGTCCACCAAGTCGAGGCGGGGGTTGGCCGGGCTCTCGGCGAATACCAGCATGGTGCGCCCCGGTCGTACCGCGGCTTGGAACGCCCCCGGCTCGGTGCCGTCCACGAGGGTCACGTCGATCCCGAACCGGGGGCACACCGCTTGAAGCAGGAATTGGGTGCCGGAGTACAGCTGGCGCTGGGCCACGATGTGGTCGCCCGACGAGCACAGGCCCAAGATCACGCAGCTGACCGCGCCCATGCCCGACGAGAAGGCTCGGGAGGCCTCCGCCCCCTCCAGTTCGGCCATGGCCTCCTCAAAGGCCGCCACGGTGGGATTGCCGTTGCGGGTGTAGTAGTGGCTCTCGGACGGATCGAGCGCCATGCGCTGGCCGGCCTCGAGCGATGGGATGCGGAACGTTGTGGTGGGGAACAGCGTCGGGGCCAGCTCAGCCCCCCCTGAGCGCCGACCGGCCAGAACGGCCAGCGTGTCGGGATGGGAGAACCCCGCGGGATCAGGGGCGGCCACCGTCTCGCGGCCTTGGTCCTCCCAACCGGCGTCAGGCGACACTGCTTCCCACCTTCTCAAGAAAGTCCTTCATGGCCTGGCCCACCGCCTCCACTTCGAGCAGGAACCCGTCGTGGCCGTGGGGGCTTTCCACCACGGTGTACACGCATCTCCCGCCGGAGGCGACCACCGCGTCGTGGAGCTCGATCTGCTGGCGGGGCGGGTACAGCGTGTCGCTGGTGATGCTCAGCGACAACACCGGCGAAGTGATCCGGGAGACCGCGGCGCCGATGCCGCCCCGGTCCCGGCCGATGTCATGCAAGTCCATCACCCGGTTGAGCACCAGGTAGGTATTGGCGTCGAACCGCTTGACCAGCTTCTCCCCGTGGTAGTCGAGGTACGACTCCACTTGGAACCGGTCCCACAAGCCGTACACCGAGTGGATGTCGAACAGCTCCCGTCCGAAGCGGTCTTCGAACACCTCGTCGGACCGGTAGGTGATCTGGGCCAGCGACCGGGCGATGGCCAGCCCGGCATGGGGGCCCTGGCCGGGCGGGTTGTCGTAGTAGTCGCCTCCCCGCCAGTTGGGATCCAGCGCCAACGCAGTGCGACCCACCGCCGACCAGCCGATCTGCTGGGCGCTGGCCGCCATGCAGCCGGCCAGCGAGCACACCGAGCTCACCCGGTCGGGGAACATGACCCCCCACTCCAAGGCCTGCATGGCTCCCATGGAGCCCCCGACCACGGTCAACCACCGCCGGACGCCGAGGTGGTCGGCCAACCGGCGCTGGGTGCGCACGATGTCGCGCACCGTCACGGTGGGGAACGACGAGCCGTAGGGCTCGCCGGTGTCGGGGTTGGGCGTAGCCGGGCCGGTGGTGCCCTGGCAGCCGCCGAGCACGTTGGCGCACACCACGTACAGCTCGTCGGTGTCCAGGGCCTTGCCCGGGCCCACCATCTCACCCCACCAACCGGGGGTGGGATGGCCGTGGCCGGCGTCGCCCGCCACGTGCGAGTCGCCGGTGAGGGCGTGGCAGATCAGCACGGCGTTGGAGCCGTCGGGAGCCAACTCCCCCCAGGTCTCATAGGCCACGGTCACTTCCCGCAGCGCCCCGCCGCCCTCCAGCTCGAAGGAGTGGGGGCGGTCGAGGGTGAAGAACTGGCGGTTGCCGGGAGGGTCGCCGGGCCTCCATGCGCCGGTCACCGGCAATTCGGTGCTGTAACCCCGGGGATGGGGCGCGGGAGGACGGCTCAGGGCACTGGGGTTCTCGCCTTCTGACATGGTCCTCCCTTCGTCTTGTCTAGGGGAGGGCCACCGTTTCCGTGGCATACAAGCACGGACACTTGGTTGCCTCCGGCCGAACCAGAGGCCACATCCCCCGCCGAAGCGGGCGAGCACCTTGGGTGTCCCTCCCAGGTTGCTGGACCCTCCGTCCCAGCACGCTGTGCCGGGCGGTGAGCCGCTCTTGATGTACCCCACAAGGGTAGCGGGGCGCCTAGGGAAGGCTCAAACATTTACCGGGGATTGGTCAGACGGGCTCGGCCACCGGGTCCCATCGGTGGAGGGCGTCCAGCCGGTCGTCGTTGGAGAACATCTCCACGATGGGCACGTCCAGCGACAGGCGGCGCTGGAGCCGCTTGACCTCCAGCTCCTCGTTCCACAGCGACAGGGTGACGGCCATACCCGACTCCCCGGCTCGGGCGGTGCGCCCCGAGCGGTGCAGGTAGGTCTTGTGATCGGGGGGCGGGTCGTAGTGGATCACCACATCCACGTCGTCGATGTGCAGCCCCCGGGCGGCCACGTCGGTGGCCACCAGCGCCTGGATCTCGCCCGACGCGAACCGGGCCAGCGACCGCTCCCGGGCCTTTTGGCGGAGGTCGCCGTGGATGGGCTCGGCCCGCACGTTCTCCGCCTTGAGCTTGCGGCTGAGGCGGTCGCACCCGTGGCGGGTGGCGGAGAACACCAGGGCGCGCTTGGAGGCTCGAATAATGGCCGCGGCCACCTTGACCTTGTCCATCTCGTGGACGGCCACAAACCGGTGCAACATCTCGTCCACGGTCACCTGCCGGGACTGAACCTCGTGGCGGACCGGCTTGTGCTGATAGCGGCGGACCAGGGCGTCCACCGCCCCGTCGAGGGTGGCGGAGAACAGCATGGTCTGGTGGCGGGCCTCCACATGGCGCAGGATCCACTCCACCTGGGGCAGGAACCCCATGTCGGCCATGCGATCGGCTTCGTCCACCACCACGATCTCCAGCTTGGCCACCGACACCGCCTTGCGGTCGATCAAGTCGATGAGACGGCCGGGTGTGGCCACGATGATGTCGAGGCCGGCCTTGATCTGGTCGATCTGGGCCTCGATGGGCGCCCCGCCGTACACCGGGGCCAGGTCGAGGTTCCGGCACCGGGCCAGCGGGCGCAGCTCCTTGGCCACCTGCACGGCCAGCTCCCGAGTGGGCACCAAAACCAGGCCGCGCACCCAGTGGGAGTCGGCGCGGGAGAGGTTCTCGACCATGGGAAGTCCAAAGGCGAGGGTCTTGCCCGACCCGGTCTTGGCCTTGCCGCACACGTCTTTGCCGGACAGTGCGTCGGGGATGGTAAGGGTTTGAATGGGGAACGGAGCGTGGATGCCCCGCTCCTTGAGCGAGGCCACCAGGTCTGAGGCCACGCCCAAAACGCGGAATTCTTCTGTCATCTGTGATTCGGGCTGCGAAAGGAAGCGGAAAGATCGTCAGCCCGCCCCTACAGGATACCGGTTTCAGGTCTCCAAAGAGATGTTTTCGGCCGGCTGGTCTTCGTCTTTGTCTCCTCGGCCCCAGAGCAGATAGGCCACCGAGCCGATGATCAGCGCCACCATCACCCAGATGTTGACCCGCACTCCGGCCAGCTCGCTGGCGAAGTCCACCCTGATGAACTCGATCCACAGCCGGCCCAGCGAATACCCCAGCACGTACAGCCCGAACAGGCGCCCCGGCCTCAGCGTGAAGCGCTTGCCGATCCATAGCAATGCCCCGACCAAGGCCAGGTTCCAGATGCACTCGTAGAGGAACGTGGGATGGAAGGTCTCGTCTTGCAGGTATTGGGAGCGGCGGTTCTCAGAGTCGATCTCCAGGGCCCACGGCAGGTCGGTGGGCCGCCCGTACAGCTCCTGGTTGAACCAATTCCCCCATCGCCCGATGGCCTGGCCCAAAGGCAGGGCAGGGGCCACCGAGTCGGCGATGTCCGACAGTGGGATCCCCTTTCGGCGGGCGTATACCCACATGACCGCAGCGGCGGCGGCAACCGCGCCGGGTATGCCCAAGCCCCCCTCCCATATCTGCCAGACTTCGCCCCAATTGCCCTGGTAGGTCTTCCAATCGGTGATTACGTGGTAGATCCGTGATCCGATCAGCCCGGCGATCACCGCCCATACGGTGATCGAACTGGCCAGCTCCGGGGAATGGCCCCGCTGGGTGAACCGCCGGTGGAACAGCCAGGCCGCAGCCAAGACGCCGAGGGCGATCATCAGGCCGTAGGCCCGCAGTTCCAAAGAGCCGATATCCAGGCTGCTTGAGCCCGGACTGGGAATCGCTGCTGGCATCATCCATCCACTCTGCCACGCGACGGGCCCGGTCACTTATCTCAGGCTGCCGGTGATCTGATTAGATTGCAGCCCATGATCGACAGTGCGCGACAGATTGAAAACCTCATGTACACCTACGCCGAGCGGATCGACGCCGGGAACCTGGAGGAGGTGGCCGAGCTGTTCACCCACGGCCGGATCGTGGCCTCTCCCGAAGCGCCGGTGGAAACAGCGGTGACCGGACGCGACGAAGTGCTGGGGATGTACCAGGGCTCCACCCGCCTCTACCCCTGCGGCACCCCCCGGACCAAGCACGTCACCACCAACGCCATCATCGACGTAGACGACGACACCGGCACCGCGTCGGCCCGCTCCTACTACACCGTCTTCCAGCAGCTCGACGACTTCCCGCTCCAGCCCATCATCACCGGCCGCTACCACGACACGTTCCACCGCATCGACGGGGTGTGGTGGTTCGACCAGCGGACCATGCTGGTCGACCAGCTCGGCGACCTCAGCCGCCATTTGCTGTTCGAGTTGAAGCTGTGAGGCTGGTTTCCGGCTTGCCCCGTCCCGAAAGAGAGAACCCGTGACCGACCTCACACCGACAAACCTGTTCTCCCTCGACGGCAAGATCGCCCTGGTCACCGGGGGCGGCCGGGGCATCGGTGCCATGTTCGCCGAGGGTCTGCTCGGCGCGGGGGCCCGGGTGATCATCTCCTCCCGCCGCCAGGAGCAGCTCGACGAGGCGGCAGACGAGCTGTCGGCTGTCGGTCCCGTCGAGGCCATCGCCGCCGATCTGTCCACCGAGGCGGGCTGCTTGGGCTTGGCCGAGGCGGTCGGCCAGCGAACCGAGCGGCTCGACATCCTGGTCAACAACGCCGGGGCAACGTGGGGGGCGCCGATGGCGGAGTTCCCCGACGCGGCGTGGGATCGGGTGATGAACCTGAACGTCAAGGGGGTGTTCCAGCTCACCGTGGCCCTGATCCCCCTGCTGGAGGCGGCAGCTTCGGCCGATGATCCCGCCCGGGTTATCAACGTGGGCTCGGTGCAGGGGCTCCAAGCCCCCGACATCGAGAACTACTCGTACTCGGCCAGCAAGGCTGCGGTCCACCACATGACCCGGGTGTTGGCCAAGAAGCTGGCTCCCCAGCACGTCACGGTGAACTGCATCGCCCCGGGGGTGTTCTACACCAAGATGATGGCCCAAACCCTGGACACCTTCGGCGACGAGATCGTTGCCGACACCCCTCTGGCCAGGATCGGGCGGCCCGACGACATGGCCGGGGCGGTCGTGTTCTTGTCGGGCCGGGGCAGCGCCTATCTGACCGGCGCGGTCATCCCGGTGGACGGCGGCTACTCCACCACCCTGTAGCCGAGGAGGGCTGCTGTGTCTGCTGTGTTCATCGAAGTCCGGGCCAACGAGTACACCGGCCGGGAGGCCAACCCCAACGTGCCCTGGTCGATAGATGAGCTGATCGCCGATGCGGTGGCGTGTGCCGAGGCTGGGGCGTCGGTATACCACTTCCACGGGAGGGACCCGGCCACCGGGGCGCCGGTATGGGACGCCGACACGCTGGGCTCGGTGATCGCCGGGGTGCGCGACACCTGCGACCTGATCCTGATGCCCACCCTGGGCGCCTCCACCGTGCCCGATCCCCACGCCCGGCTGGCTCCCGTGCTGGAGCTGGCCGGTGATCCGGCCACCCGGCCCGAATTCGCTCCCATCGACCTGGGGAGCTTCAACATCGACCCCTACGACCCGGCTACCGGCGCGTTCGGCAACCCCGACATCGTGTATGTGACCCCGCTGCGGGCGCTGCGGGAGATGGTGGCCGATGTGGCGGAGGCGGGAATGAAGCCGATGGGCGCGCTGTGGACAGTGGGGTCGGCCCGGCTGCTGTCGGCGTTCTTGGACACCGGGGACATGGCGGCGCCGGCCTACGGCGAGGTGACCTTGTCGGACTCGTGGCTGTCGGGGCATCCGGCCACGGTGGACGGACTGGATGCCATGACCCGCTTCCTGCCCGACGACGGCCGGGTGGTGTGGGGGTGTTTGGCCTACGGCGCGGATCTGCGCCAACTGGCGCCGGAGGTGATCGCCCGGGGCGGGCACCTGATCGCCGGGCTGGGCGACTACCCCTATCTGGAGTTGGGCACGCCGACCAATGCCGACATCGTGGCCGAGCTGGCCGGCTGCATCGCTGACGCGGGCGCGGAGCTGGCCACCGTGAAGCAGGCTCGGGCGATGTTGGGCCTGGATCCGGCTTCGTAGGCCCGGCCCCAGTCAGGCCGCGTCCGGCACCCGGACCAGCAGCACGCCTTCGGGGGCATCAAGGCCCATGGCCGACTCGACCACCGCCCCGGCGGCCTGCTCAGATGAGAACGCGAGCCGCCACTGCCCGGGCGGCAGGCGGAAGTCGGTGGGGACGTCGGCCAAGTTGAGGGCGCACACGCAATCGCCGCGCCGGAAGCCGATCACCGGCGCCGAGCGGTCGGTCAGCCACTCCAACTCCCCGGCATGGAGGTCGCTGAGTTCCCGGCGCACCGCGAGAAGCTCCTTGTACTTGTAGAGCACCGAGTCGGGATCGTCACGCTGGGCCGCCACGGTGTCGGCCTCGGCTCTGTTCACGGGCAGCCACGGCTCGGCGCCATTGGTGAACCCGCCCGTCGGCCCCGGCGACCACGGCATCGGCGTGCGACATCCGTCCCGGCCGTCGGCGGGGTTCTGGTTCCGGACGGCCACTGGATCCTGGCGCTGGTCGAGGGGCACGTCCACCTCTTCGAGGCCCAGTTCGTCGCCCTGGTAGAGGAATGGCAGGCCGGGCAGGGCGAACAACAGCACGCAGTAGGCCAGCGACCGCGACCGACCCAGCTCACCGCCGCCCAGCCGGGTGGGCGCCCGGGGGTCGTCGTGGCTGCTGATGGCCCAGGACAAGTCCCGGGGGGCGGCATCCAGCGCATCTCGGAACGTGGACCACATGGCCGCCGGATCCCAGGGGGTGTGCATGGGGGCGAAATAGAAGGCCCGGTGCAGCCCGTCCTGGTTGGCCACGTACCGGCTCACCTGATTGGGATTGTTGTCCCTCAGGTAGACCTCCCCCAGAAGCAGGGCGTCGTAGCGCTCCGCGATGGCCCTCCAGCGGCGGTAGATGGCGGTGTTGCCGGCCTGGTCGAGGTCGTAGCGATGGTCGTAGCAGCCGAACGCCTGGCGGGGACTCATCTCGGGTGTGACCGGGAACCGCTGCGGGTTGTCGGGCATGAGCATGTTCTTGACCAGGCCGTGGGCCACGTCCACTCGAAAGCCGTCGGCATCGCGGTCCAGCCAGAATGTGAGCACGTCGTCGAATTCCCGCACCAGGTTGGGATTGGACCAGTTCAGATCGGGCTGCTCGGGCAAGAACAGATGCAGGTAGTACTGCTCAGAGGCCTCGTCGAAAGTCCAGGCCGGTCCGCCGAAATGCGAGATCCAGTTGTTGGGGGGACCGCCGCCCAGCGCGGGGTCCCGCCAGTGGTAGTAGCCCCGCATGGGGCTGTCGGGGTCGGCCCGGGAGGCCTGGAACCAGGGGTGCTGGTCGGAGGAGTGATTGGGAACCAGGTCGATGAGCACCCGCAGCCCCAGCCGATGGGCCTCGGCAATGCAGGCGTCGAAGTCGTCCAGCGTGCCGAAGAGGGGATCGACCCCGGTGTAGTCGGCCACGTCGTAGCCGAAATCGCACATGGGCGATGGGTAGAAGGGGGTGATCCACACGATGTGTACCCCCAGCCAGGCCAGGTAGTCCAGCTTCTCGGTGAGTCCGGGGAAATCGCCGACCCCGTCGCCGTTGCCGTCGGCGAACGAGCGGATGTACACCTCATAGCCCACCTCGCGGTCCCACCAGCGCAGGTCGTCTTGAGCCATGACCACAGAAGCCTTGCGGTTTGCCGGTGCTCTGGCTCAGTTGAAGCCGATGACGCTGCGCACCACGTCGCCGGCCTTCATGGCCGCAAAACCGTCGTTCACGTCGTCCAGCGTGATGGTGGCCGAGAGCATCTCGTCGAGCATCAGCCGGCCGTCGAGATAGAGATCGACGAGACGGGGCATGTCCACCCGGAACACGTTGGATCCCATCAGCGATCCCTGGAGCCGCTTCTCGGACATGAACAGCTCCTGGCCCTCGATCTCCACCATGGTTCCCGGCGGGATCATGCCCATCACGGTGGCCGTTCCCCCGCGGCGGATCATGCCGAACGCCTGCTGGGCGGTGATGGCCAAGCCGATGGCCTCATAGGAGTAGTCCACGCCGCCGCTGGTCAGCTCCAACACCTGCTGCACCGGGTCGCCGTCGGCGGGGTTGACCGCATGGGTGGCGCCCAAACGCATGGCGGTGTCGAGCTTTCGGGTCTCGAGGTCGACGGCGATGATCGTGGTGGCGCCGGAGATGCGGGCGGCTTGGATCGACGACATGCCAACCCCGCCGCAGCCGATCACCGCCACCGAGGAGCCGGGTTCCACCCCGGTGGTGCGGAACACCGCGCCGGTTCCGGTGGTGACCCCGCAGCCGATGAGCGCGGCCCGGTCCAGCGGCATGTCGTCGCGCACCTTCACCACTGCGTTCTCGTGCACCAGCATCTGCTCGGCGAACGACGAGAGGTTGGCGAACTGGAACACCTCCTGGCCGCCCCGGCTGAGCCGGGCTGGCTCGTCCTCCGAGCGGACGCATTCGGTCCGGCTCCGAAGGCACATGTAGGGCTGTCCGCTCAGGCATACCTCGCAGCGTCCGCAGAACACCGACAGACAGCAGATGACATGGTCGCCGGGCTGCACTTCGCGCACATCGGGCCCCACCGCCTCCACCACCCCGGCGGCCTCATGGCCGAGCACGATGGGCCGGGGCACCACCCAGCCCTCGGTCTCCATGAAGTGCAAGTCGCTGTGGCACAGCCCCGAGGCCGCCGTCTGAATCAGCACCTCGCTGCCGATCGGGGCAGCAACCTCCACCTCGTCGACTACCAAGTCTTCGTGCCCGTCCAGAAACAGCGCTGCTCTCATTAGTTCCTCCTCGGTCTGACCCAGGGCAAGCCTCGTAAAACTACCAACGAGGGGTGCCCCAATGCCGGAGCTCTGGCGGCGCTATTCGCCGGCTAGGAGCAGCCGGAGGTGGAGCCGCAGTCGGGGCAGGCGTGGCAGCTTCCGGCCCGCACCATGAGGACGCCGCAGTCGAAGCAGACCGGGGCGTGGGCATCCAGGGGGGTCTGGCGGGTGAAAGTAGACGGGGGGTCGGGTTCCACGATGTCGCCGGGCACAGTGACCGGTACCTGCTCCTCCACTCCGGGCAGGGTGGGCTGGGTGCGCTCGTCGGTGGTGAATATCCCCAGGCTGTGCCGCTCTTCGGGGTCGAGATACTCCAGCGCCAGGCGGCGGAACAGGTAGTCGAGGAGGCTGGTGGCGATGCGGATGTCGGAATCGTCGGTCAACCCGGCCGGCTCGAAGCGCATGCCGGTGAAGGCATCCACATAGGCCCGCAGCGGCACCCCGTATTGCAGGCCGTGGCTCACCGCCATGGCGAACGAGTCCATGACCCCCGAAAGCGTGGAACCCTGCTTGGACACCCGCAGGAAGATCTCACCGGGGCTGCCGTCCTCGTACTCCCCCACGGTGGCGAAACCCTTGCAGTCGGCCACCCGGAACTCGAAGGTGCGGCTGGTGCGGGACCGGGGCAGCCGACGGCGCTCAGGCTGGGCCGATGCCGGTGCCGTCGCCGAGTCTGGGGCTTGGTCGGGCTGGGTGGCTGAGGCGTCGGAAACCGACAGGGGTTGGCCCAGCTTGCAGTTGTCCCGATAGACGGCGAGCGCTTTGACCCCCATCTGCCAGGCATCCACGAAGAGCTGCTCGATCTCGGCCGCGGTGGTGTCCTCGGGAACGTTGACCGTCTTGCTGATTCCCCCCGAGAGCCACGGCTGCACCGCGGCCATCATCTTCACGTGGCCGCTGGGAGAGATCGCGTTGTCGCCCATGGAGCAGGCGAAGACCGCCAGATGGTCCGGGTCCAAATGGGGCGCGCCCACCGCGGTGCCCCGCTCATGAACATGGGCTTCGATATCGGCGACCTGCTCGGGGCTGTAACCCAGACGATGCAGTGCCCGATCCACCGTCTGGTTGACGATGGGCATGGTGCCGCCGCCCACCAGCTTCTTGGTTTTGACCAGGCCCAAATCGGGTTCGATGCCGGTGGTGTCGCAGTCCATCATGAACGAGATTGTGCCGGTGGGGGCCAGCACGGTGGCCTGCGAGTTGCGGACGCCGACCGTGTCGCCCCACTCCACCGCGGCGTCCCAGGCGGCTCGAGCCGCGTCCAGCACCTCGGTGGGCACCGGCTCGGCCTCCAGCCGGCTCAGCGCGTCCCGGTGCATGTGCAGCACACGGCGAGTGGGCTTCTGGTTCTCGGCGAACCCGTCGAACGGTCCGAGGCGAGCGGCCATGCGCCCCGACGTCTCATACGCCACCCCGGTCATCAGCGCGGTTACCGATGCCGCCCATCCCCGGCCCTCGTCGGAGTCATAGGCCAAGCCGAGGGCCATGAGCATGGCGCCCAGGTTGGCGTAGCCCAAGCCCAGTTGGCGAAACCGGCGGGTGGTCTCGCCGATCTGATCGGTCGGATAGTGCGACGGGTCCACCAGGATTTCTTGGGCGATGGTCATCACCCTCACTGCGGTGCTGAAACCCTCCACATCGAAGGTACCGTCGTCACCGAGGAACGACAGAAGGTTCAAGCTGGACAGGTTGCAGGCCGAGTTGTCCAGGTGGAGATATTCCGAGCAGGGATTGCTGGCGGTGATCCGGCCGGTTTCGGCCGCGGTGTTCCACCGGTTGATGGTGGTCTCGAACTGCACTCCGGGATCGGCGCACTCCCAGGCGGCCTCGGCGATCTGGGTCAGCAGCCACCGGGCCGACACCGTGTCCAGCACCTCGCCGGTGGTGCGGGCGGTTAGCTGCCAATCCCTGTCCTCGGTTACCGCCGCCATGAACTCGTCGCTGAGCCGCACCGAGTTGTTGGCGTTCTGGTACTGGATGGAGTGGACGTCGGCGCCGTCGAGGTCCATGTCGAAACCGGCGTCGCGCAGCGCTCGGGCCTTGCGCTCCTCGACGGCTTTGCACCAGATGAACTCGGCCACGTCGGGATGGTCGGCGTCGAGAACCACCATCTTGGCCGCCCGCCGGGTCTTGCCCCCCGACTTGATGGTGCCGGCCGAGGCATCCGCGCCCCGCATGAAGCTCACCGGGCCGCTGGGGGCACCCCCGCCGCTCATCTTCTCCCGGCGAGACCGGATGAGGCTCAGGTTGACGCCGGCCCCCGATCCGCCCTTGAAGATGCGCCCCTCCTCCCCGTACCAGTCGAGGATCGACTCCATGGTGTCGTCCACCGACAGGATGAAGCAGGCCGACGACTGGGGCACCGCACCGGGAACGCCGAGGTTGAACCACACCGGCGAGTTGAAAGCGGCGCGCTGGCGGACCAGCAGCCAGCGAAGCTCGTCGGCGAACGCCTCAGCCTCCTCCGGCTCGGCCAGATGTCCCGACTCGGTTCCCCACGCCACCAGCGTGTCCACCACCCGGTCGATCACCTGGCGCAGCGATGTTTCCCGCTCCGAAGTGCCCAAACCGCCCCGGAAGTACTTCTGGGCCACGATATTGCCGGCATTGACCGACCAGCTCGCCGGGAGCTCCACATCGACCTGCTCGAAGGCCACCTCGCCGTCTGCGCTGGTGATTCGTGCGTCGCGGCGGTGCCACTCCACCTCGTCATAGGGGTGGATGTCGGCCCGGCTGAAGCAGCGGCTCAGGCCGATTCTGGTGCGATCAGATGCCAGAGCCATCAGCACTCCTCAAAGGAATGCGGCTCTGGTGGGCGCATTCCACCTTCGTATTTTATTGGAAACGGTGTCGAATGAGGCTGCGGTATGAGCGGACAGGTCAAAGGGGCCTCGAACCGAGGCATGCCTGCACCGGACATGTCGGGCCCGTTCAAGCGCCGGGCCGAACCCCCCAAGGAGTCGCCTGAACCCCACTATGGTCGTCGGCGTCAGCCACCATTCCGGCCGCTCACACCGCAGCGATAGATCACGGTAGAGCATGAAGCCTGTGGACGGTAAGGAGAATAGGAAGGATTTCCTGTGGATTTCAGGTGAATATCTGGAAACATGCCCGACTGACCCGCCTGCTACCGTCGGCGGCAGGTGGATCAGCTGTTTCCTCGGTTCCTCTCCGACGTCGATCCGGTCGCCCTCTATGCGTCCGACAGCCGCACCCCGCACCCCGACCGCCCGTGGCTGATGCTGAACATGATCACCTCTGCCGACGGCGCCACATCGGCCGACGGCGTGTCGAGAGGCCTGTCGAACCCCGAGGACCGGCAGGTGTTCACGGCCATCCGGGCGGTGGCCGACGTGATCCTGGTCGCCGCCGAAACCTTCCGTCGTGAAGGCTATGGGCCACCCAAGACGACCCCGGAGCGGGCCGCCCGCCGCACGGCCCGCAAACAGGCGCCCCGACCCCGCTTGGCCGTGGTCAGCAGCTCGCTGGATCTGGACTTCACCGCACCGGCCTTCGACGACCGCCCGCCGCCGCTGCTGTTCACCGTGGATGCGCCCCCCGCCGACCGGCTGGCCCGGGCTGAGACAGTGGCCGAAGTCCATCGCATAGGCACCGAGCGGGTGGACTTGGCCGAGGCAATAGGCCGAATAGGCCAGACGGGAGCGGCCGTGGTGCTCGCCGAGGGCGGACCGAGCCTCAATGGGCAGCTGTTGGCCACCGGGTTCTTGGACGAGCTGTGCTGGACGATTCCGCCCTTGTTGGCGGGCGGCGACTCCTCGAGGATGACTACAGGGGCGCCGACTCAGCTGGACCCGCTCCGACTGGAACGGGTGCTGGCTCATGACCACACCCTGTTTCTGCGCTACCTGCGCCACTGACTGGCTACCGGCCGTCGGGGCTGACCGGCACCGCGGTGTCGCCCACGATCACATAGCCCGGCCGTGGTTGGGAATGCCCGGCTGGATTCTCTGGGGACAGCGTCCACTGGAGTTGGGCGGCCAGCAGCGAGCTGGCCCAGAGCACCAACAGCAAGACAACGGCAACCAGCGCCCGGCGGAACCAGTACACCGAGGCGGGCAGTCGGGGCATAACAGGAGGGCGAAGCCGCGGCAATGGGGAACTGGTGACCAAGGCCAAGGCGGGCCGGGCCGGAGGTTGATCGCACATGGGTAAAGCCATGTGACCATTGTCCAGATAGCGGTGACAGTTGGTCGGAATACGGCTGTCTAGCTGGACGTTTACAAATTCCAGCCGAGTATTTCACCGAGTGGTGAGCAGCGCCTCCAGGACGCGGTGGTAGGCCTCCAGCGCGGCCCTGTCCACCCGCTCCTCGGCGGTGTGGGCCAGAGTCGATTCTCCGGGCCCGAAGTTGGCCGCGGGGATGCCCCGCGACGCGAAGAAAGCCACGTCGGTCCACCCCAGCTTCGACTTGATCTCCAGGTCGTTGTCGGCGATCAGCCGTTGCAGCACCGGGTGGCCCAACCCTGGAGGGGCGGCCGGGGCGTGCTCGGTCACCTCGAAGCCATCGTCGTCGCCCAGAACGGGCGCCAACATCTCCCGCAGGATGTCCTCGGCTTCGGCGGGGCTGCGATCGGGAGCGTAGCGGTAGCCCAACGTGACCTGAGCCCGGTCGGGCACAACGTTTCCGGCCACGCCGCCCTCCACCGCCACCGCCTGAAGCGACTCCCGGAATTGGCAGCCGTCGATCACCGGCGTGCGGGGCTCGTATGCCTCCGCCAGCCTGAGCACCGATCCCAGCCGGTGGATGGCGTTGACCCCCATCCAGGGCCGGGCGGTGTGGGCCCGGGCGCCGGCCAGCGTCACCACCGCCCGCATCGATCCCTGGCAGCCGGCCTCCACCGCTCCCCCGGTGGGCTCACCCAATAGGGCCACGTCGGTGGCCAGCAGGTCGGGGCGGACGTCGAACAGCTCCCGCAGTCCGCTGTCGGCCACTCTCACTTCCTCGCGGGCGTAGAACAGCCACGTCACATCTACCGTCGGCTCGGCCACCGCGGCAGCCAGCTCCAGCATCACCGCCAGCGCGGATTTCATGTCGGCGGCTCCGAGGCCCCACACCACGTCGCCCTCGATGCGGGCCTCCGCGTTGTCGTTGGGGGGCACGGTGTCGCTGTGGCCGCCGATCAGCACCCGCTGGGGTCGACCCAGATCGGTCCGGGCCACCACATTGTCGCCCACGCGATCCACAGTGAGTCCGGACACCGCCCGCAGCCGCTCCTCGATGAGACCGGCGATAGCGCCCTCGTTGTAGGACACCGAGGCGACATCGATCAGCTCGGCTGTTTTGGCCAGCAGATCAGCGCTCATGGCCTGCCCCGTCAACGATTTTCGCCGTGTCGGAAGCCGCGGACCCGATGAGGAGGCCTGCCTGTGGATAACCCATGCCTAAGTGGCCGCGCCGTGCTCGCGCAGTACATCGTTCAGCTGGGCCTTGTCGTGGCGTTCGCCGGGCTCAAGATGCTTGATCACCAGCACGCAAGGCATGCCGAAGGTGCCCCCGCCGAACTCCCGAGGCCGGGTGGCCGAGACCGACACCGTCCAATCGGGCACCACGCCGCGGCCCAACTCCTCGCCGGTGGCTGCGTCGATCACCGGGATCGAGCCGGTAAGCACGCATCCCGCGCCCAGCACCACCCCGTCGCCGACGCGGGCGCCGTCGGCGACGATGCAGCGGCTGCCCACCAGGCAGTCGTCGCCGACGATGACCGGGGCGGCCTGAGGAGGCTCCAACACCCCGCCGATGCCCACCCCGCCGGAGAGGTGGACGTTGGCCCCGATTTGGGCGCAGGAGCCGACGGTTGCCCACGTGTCGACCATCGTGTTGGCGCCCACTCGTGCGCCGATGTTCACATAGCTGGGCATCATGATCACGCCCCGGTCCAAGAACGAGCCCCAGCGGGCCGATGCCCCCGGCACCACCCGAACGCCGGAAGCTTGATAGTCGGTCTTGAGGGGGATCTTGTCGGCGTATTCGAACGGCCCCAGCTCCATGGTCTCCATCTCGGCCATGGAGAACAGCAGCAGGATGGCCTGCTTGAGCCATTGATTCACGACCACCTCGCCCTGGCCGTTCACCTCGGCCACCCGGGCCGCTCCGGTGTCCAGCAGGTGAATGGCCTCTTCCACCGCAGCCCGGGCCTCGGGATCGCCGTCGGTGATCGGCGTCCGGTCGGCCCACAGCGCCTCGATACGGGCTTGCAGATCGGTCATCTCAGTGCTCACTTCCTCACGGTATCGCCGCACCGGGCGACCACTCGCTGTTCAAGCAGGTCGATTTGGGCATCAGGGGCCACCGCGGCCACTCGGGCGTAGGCAGCCCCCTGAGGCCCGTAGAACTCGCCGGGGCTGATCAGCGCGCCCAGCTCCTCGGCCACCCGGCGGGACAGCGACCAGCCGTCGCCGTCGGGCGACGCCGCCCACAAGTACAGACCGCCGCCGGGCAGGCTCACATCGGAGGCGTAGGGCACCAGCAGCTCACGGAGGCGGGCCAGCCGGGAGCGGTAGATGTCCCGCTGGGCGTCTACGTGGCGGTCGTCGCCGAATGCCGCCACTGCGGCGGCCTGCACCGGGCCGGGTACCATCATCCCAGCGTGCTTGCGGACCTCCGACAGGTAGCCCACCAGATCGGGATCGCCAGCGTAGAAGCCGGCCCGCATTCCGGCCAGGTTCGACCGCTTGGACAGCGAGTGCACCGCCACCACTCCCTCGGGCCCCGCGCTGAGGACGCTAGCCTCGGCGGTTCGAGCGGCATCGTCCCAGATGAACTCGATGTAGCACTCGTCGCTGAACACCGGGATGTTGTGTTGGCGGCCCCAGTGGGCAGCGGCGACCAGATCGTCGATAGTGCCGGTGGGGTTGCTCGGCGAGTTCACCCACAGACACAGCGACCGGGCGATGTCGTCAACGGCCACCGCGTCGAGATCAATGCGCCACTGGTCGTCGAGCGGCACGGGGACCGCGCGGCAGCCGGCCAGCGTGGCGCCCATGGCGTAGGTCGGATAGGAGACCGCCGGATACAAAACGGTGTCGCGACTGGGATCGCGCAGCCGCAGGTAGTGGGGCACCGACGCCACGAGCTCTTTGGTGCCCACGCAGGCCGCCACCGCGGCCCCGGCGGCGTCGATCCCAAACCGGCGGGCCAGCCACTCCAGTGCCGCCTCCCGATAGGCGGGCGACCCTACCGACGCCGGATAGCCCCGCTCGCTGTCGGAGGCCGAGAGCGCAGCCACCACTGCCGGCGGGGGTGGGTCGGAGGGTGCGCCCACCGACAAGTTCACGCAGCCGCCGTCGAAACGGTCGGCCACCGCCCGCAGCTCATCGAGGCGGTCGTAGGGATAGGGAGGGGGTACAAAGCCGGCCATGGTCGCCCCTACCCCACCACCCATTCGGAGAGCCGGGCGGCTGAGGCGGCGTCGAGACGGGCTTGCACCCGGAAGCCGTCCTCGTCGGTGTCGGTGGCCAGCACATGGCCGGCCCGCTGCACCGCGGCCAGCACCTCGCCCCGGGCGTAGGGAACGTGCAGCTCGACGATCAATGCACTGGAGCGGAGCTCATCGGCCATGGCGGCCAGCAGCTTGTCGGTTCCCTCGCCGGTGGCGGCCGACACCAATATCGCGTCCCTATTGGCGCCCAAGGGAATATCGCGCCCGGCCAGAAGGTCGCACTTGTTGTACACCAGCAGCTCGGGCACCGCCCCGGCGCCGATCTCCTTGAGCACCTGGCGCACCGCGGCGATGTGAGCGTCGGGGTCGGGACCGGCGGCGTCCACCACGTGCAGCAACAGGTCGGCCTCGGCCACCACGTCGAGCGTGGACTTGAACGCCTCCACCAACTGGTGGGGCAGCTTCTGGATGAAACCGACGGTGTCGGTGAGCAGCACCCGCTCCCCGCCGGGCAGCTCGAGGCGGCGGGTGGCGGCGTCGAGGGTGGCGAACAGCCGGTTCTGCACCAAAACGCCCGAGTCGGTGAGCAGGTTGAGCAGACGGGACTTGCCCGCGTTGGTGTAGCCCACGATGGCCACCGCGCTCTGGGCTGAGCGGCGGCGGCTGCGGCTCTGCACGGCGCGGTTCTTGGCGATGGCGCGCAGCTGGGCCTCGAGCTTGTGGATGCGCCGCTGGATGCGGCGGCGGTCCACTTCCAGCTGGGTCTCGCCCGGTCCCCGGGTGCCGATCCCGCCGGCCTGCTGGCTGAACGCCCGGCCCCGGCGCAGCCGGGGCAGCCGGTAGCGGAGCTGGGCCAGCTCCACCTGGGCCTGGCCCTCCTGGCTGCTGGCGTTTTGGGCGAATATGTCGAGGATCACCGCGGTGCGGTCGATGGCGGTGCGGCCGAGGATCTTCTCCAGGTTGAACTGCTGGGCCGGGCTCAGCTCGTCGTCGAACACCACGGTGTCGGCGTCGGCCTGCTCGCACACCGACAGAATCTCGTCGACTTTGCCCTTGCCGATGTAGGTGGACGGATCGGGGGCGTTGCGGCGCTGGACCAGCCGGCCCACCTCGTCGGCTCCCGCGGTGTTGATGAGCTGGGCCAACTCGTCGAGGTCGGCGTCGGTGCGGGCCGGATCGCCGCCGCTGAGGGTGACGCCCACCAGCACGATCTTCTCCCGGAAGGTCCGCTCGATGAACGCCCCCGACTCGCCGCCGTGGGTGCCGAATCCGCCTCGGTGAGTCTCGCTGTCAGCCATAGTCCACCGTCGCGATGTACTGGGATGGCCCGGTCAACACGGCGGTGTCGCCCAACTCCACCACCACATCGCCGCCGGGCATCGACACTGAGACCACCGGTCCAACCAGCCCCCATTGGTGGGCTGCCTGGGCGGCGGCGCATGCTCCGGTTCCGCACGCCTCGGTCACCCCGACTCCTCGTTCCCACACCCGCATCTCGATTCCCCCAGCGGTGGCGCCGATGAACTCCACGTTGATCCCTCCGGCCAGGCGGGAGAGCTCGGACCCGTTCCTGGCCACATCGATCTGGTGCACGTCGTGGACCCCCACTACCAGATGGGGGTTGCCCACGTCTGCGGTGGAGAAGTGATCGGCGAAGCCGTGGTTGCGGAGGTAGTAGACGACCTCTCCGTCCTCCAGATCGGGGCCTGCGCCGATCAGTCCCATGTCGACTCGAGCCTGGACCACGGTGGGATCTTCGGTGGATTCAACGCTCACGGCTCGGGTGCCAGCGTCGGTGCCGATGGACAGCTCACGGTCTGAGCCGCGGTCGTCGCGCCTGACGAATGCCTGGGCCAAACAGCGGATGCCGTTGCCGCTCATCTCGGCCCGGGTCCCGTCGGCGTTGAACAGCACCATGGTCACATCGGTGCCTGCACCGGCATCGCCGGGCAGGCCGAAGATGAGCCCGTCGGCCCCCACGCCGCGAGTGCGGTGGCACACTGCCTCGGCCATTGCCGGGGCGTCGGCGGGCAGCGCGTCGGCCAACGCGATCAAAAAGTCGTTTCCCAAGCCATGGTGCTTGGCCAGCTGCATCGCTCCAGTCTGACAAGTTCTCAACCCTGCACCGCGCACCATTTCGACCTCAGCTCGGGGACCCATGCTCTGTCAGAAGGGGGAGCGCCTCGTCGGCCAGCGACTCGGCATCGTCGGCGGCGTTTAGCCAGACGACGCGGGGGTCGCGCCGGAACCAGCGCTCTTGGCGGCGGGCGAACTTGCGAGTCCTGGCTACGGCCAGCGCCACCGCCTCGTCCAGCGACATCTCGCCGTTGAGATGCTCCAAGAGCTCCTTGTAGCCCAGGGCCTGCGAGGCGGTGCGCGACAGCGGTGGCTGCCGGTCGGCCAGCGCCTCCACCTCGGCCAGGAACCCGGCCTCCATCTGCTGGTGATAGCGCTGCTCGATGCGGCGGTCGATCTCGGCCCTCGATAGCGACAGACCGATCTGGGCGATGTCGCAGGGCGGGTACTGGCCCAGGCCCGGCCCAAAGGAGGAGAAGGGGCGGCCGCTTCCCAGCGTCACCTCCAGTGCCCGCACGATCCTCCGGCGGTTGGTGGGCTCCATGCGAGAGGCGGCCAAGGGGTCGAGTTCGGCCAAGCGGCGGTGCAGGGCTTCGGTGTCGGGCTCACTCTCCAGAGAGGCCACCGTCTCGGGATAGCGGCCGGGAATCTCCAGGTCGTCGATCACCGCCCGGTGGTAGAGCCCGGTGCCGCCCACCAGCACCGCAGTCCGGCATCGGTCGGCGATGTCGGCCCGGGCCTCGCGGGCTGCGGCTTGGAACCTCGTCAGTGAGTAGTCCTCGGACGGGTCGGCCACGTCGATGAGGTGGTGGGGCACCTCGGCTTGCACCGCGATGGAAGGCTTGTCGGTGCCAATGTCCATTTCCCGATACACCTGCATGGAGTCCACCGAGATGATCTCGGCATCTCGAAGACGGCGGGCGATGGCCACACCTACAGTCGACTTGCCGGTAGCGGTGACTCCGACGACAGCCAGCGCGCCCGGCGCGCCACTAGCACCGGAAGGGGGGGAACTGCTCAGAGCGCGGCCACCGGAATTCGGGTGCGCCACCGGGGCGGAGCGGTCACCTCGGCCAGCTCTCCCCGCAGATGGTGCGCTCCGGCCTCGGTCACGTTCACGGTGGCGAAGGTGCCCGGCTTCAGCTTCTGGGGTGAAGGGAAGTGGACTAGGCGGTTCTGGCGGGTCCGGCCAGTGAGAACACTGGCGTCTTTCTTCGACGGCCCCTCCACCACTACCTCTTCACGTCGGCCAACCCGGGCCTGGTTGCCCCGGCGGCTGGAGCGGTCCACCACCGCCCGGAGCCGCTCGAAGCGGTCCCGCACCTCTTCGGGATCGCAGAACTGGTCGGCCATCTCGGCAGCCTCGGTACCCGGGCGGGGAGAGAACACAAAGGTGAACGCCGAGTCGTACTCCGCCTCGGCGGCCACCAGCAGTGTTTGCTCGAAGTCGTCCTCGGTCTCGCCGGGAAAACCCACGATGATGTCAGTGGACACGGCCAAATCGTCCACCGCCTCCCGGGCGGCCCGCAGCCGCTCCAGATAGCGCTCGGCGGTGTAGCCCCGGTGCATGGCCGCCAGCACTCGGTTGCTACCCGATTGCAGGGGCAGGTGCAGGTGCTCGCACACCGAGGGAACATCGGCCATGGCCTCAATAGTCTCGGGCCGCAGATCCTTGGGATGGGGGCTGGTGAATCGGATCCGCTCGATGCCCTCCACCGCGCCCACCGCCCGGAGCAAATCGGCGAACAGCGGGCGAAGCGATACCCGCTCTCCGGCCTGGCGGCGGTCCCGCTGGAGATCGCGGCCGTAGGAATTCACGTTCTGGCCCAACAGTGTGATCTCGGTGACCCCGCCGGCCACCAGATCGGCAGCTTCGGCCACCAAGAGCTCCAGCGGGCGACTGATCTCCGCCCCCCGCACCGCAGGCACGATGCAGAAGGCGCACGAGTTGTCGCAGCCCACCTGGATGGTCATCCACGCCGCGTAGGGGGCGTCGCGGCGCACCGGCAGTGCGGAGGGAAAGCTGTCGCGGTCGTCGTCGGCGGCCTCTTCGAGGATCTCCACGATGGGCCCGTCGGCGGCGGCGCCGATCAGATCGGCAGCCCGATGCACGTTGTGGGTGCCGAACACCACGTCGACATGGTCGGCCCGCTCCCGGATCAGATCACGGTCTTTCTGGGCCAGACAGCCCGCCACCGCAATCTGAATGTCGGGGCGGGCCTGCTTGAGCCGCTTGAGATGACCGAGCTGGCCGTAGAGCTTGTTGTCGGCGTTCTCGCGGATGCAGCAGGTGTTGAGCACGATGACATCGGCCGACTCCATGGCGTCGGCCGATGTCATCCCGTCGGCTTCCAGCAGCCCAGAGATGCGCTCGGTGTCGTGCTCGTTCATCTGGCACCCGTAGGTGCGGATGAAATAGCTGCGGCTCACCCCGTCAGGCTACCTGTCGGCTGCCGGCAGTCTCCTAGCCGGTTTTGCCAGCATCCCTGCCGGATTCGCCTGTGCCCTAGCCGGTTTGGGCCGCGGCGTCCTCGGTGGCCTCGGCCACCTCGGATGCTTCTTCCTCGGCTGGAGGGTTCACGGCCCTCCACACCCGCTCGGTGATCTCCACCATGATCTCAGGGTGCTCAGACAAGAACGCCTTGGCCTTGTCGCGGCCCTGGCCGAGGTGCTCACCCTCGTAGGTGAACCAGGCCCCGGACTTGTCGATGATGTCCAAGTCCACGCCCACATCCAGCAGCGAGCCTTCCCGGCTGATGCCCTTGGAGTACATAATGTCGAACTCGGCCTGGCGGAACGGTGGGGCCACCTTGTTCTTGGCCACCTTCACCCGGGTGCGGTTGCCCACCACATCGACGCCCTGCTTGAGGGACTCGATGCGGCGGATGTCGAGGCGGACCGACGAGTAGAACTTCAGCGCCCGCCCGCCCGGCGTGGTCTCAGGGGAGCCGAACATCACGCCGATCTTCTCCCTGAGCTGGTTGATGAAGATGCACACCGTCTTGGACTTGTTCAAGTTGGCGGTGAGCTTGCGCAGCGCCTGCGACATCAAGCGGGCTTGCAGGCCCACGTGGGTGTCGCCCATGTCTCCCTCAATCTCGGCCCGGGGGGTGAGGGCGGCCACCGAGTCGATGACCAGCACGTCGAGCGCGCTCGACCGGATCAACATGTCGGCGATCTCCAGGGCCTGCTCGCCGGTGTCGGGCTGTGAGATCAACAGCTCGTCCACGTCCACGCCGATGGCCTTGGCGTAGATCGGATCGAGGGCGTGCTCGGCGTCGATGAACGCGCAGATCCCCCCGTTCCGCTGGGCCTCGGCCACTGCATGCAGTGCCAGGGTGGTCTTGCCGGAGGACTCCGGGCCGTAGATCTCCACCACCCGGCCCCGGGGGAGCCCCCCGACGCCCAGCGCCAAGTCGAGGGCTAGTGCCCCAGTGGGGATGGTCTCGATGGCCATGGTGCCCTTCTCACCCATCTTCATTACGGCGCCTTGGCCGAACTGCTTCTCGATTTGGCCGAGGGCCATCTCTAGTGCCTTATCTCGCTCCACATCTCCTCCTTAAGGTCATGGGTATCGCGGCTGCGAGTTCACGGGGGAACGTCGAGCCACACTCTAAAGACGACCAGTGACAGTTTGTCCCCGAGTAATGACATCAGCGTAGTTACGGGGACGGAATTCCACAAGTACCCCGCCGTCCCAACCTGCCTGTTTACCCCAGAAATCGCCCGTTTCCCCTACGCCTACACCAGCAACCTCACGGTCCTCACCTGCCTGCTTCTCCTTCGAATCCGATACGGTGGCACCCATGTCAGAGAGCACGTTCACCGACGAGGAACTGCGTCAGAGGCTCACCCCCGAGCAGTACCACATCACCCAGCAAGCCGGCACCGAGCGAGCCTTCACCGGTGCGTACTGGGACTGCAAAGACGAGGGCGTGTACCGCTGCCGGGTGTGCGACGCGGTGCTGTTCTCCTCGGAGGCCAAATACGACTCGGGAACCGGATGGCCGTCGTTCTTCGAGGAGGCCGGAGAGGGCAAGGTAATCCGCCACATCGACCAGAGCCACGGCATGGTCCGCACCGAGGCGGTGTGCGCAGCATGCGGTGCACATCTGGGCCATATCTTCCCCGACGGCCCCCACCCCACCGGCGAGCGCTACTGCATGAACTCGGCTTCGCTTAGGCTCGACCGCGATCTCACTGAAGAGGAGAACTGAAATGGGAAGACTGGACGGCAAAGTGGCCCTTATTTCCGGGGGCGCCCGAGGCCAGGGCGAGGCCGAGGTGCGGCTGTTCGCGGCGGAGGGCGCCAAGGTGGTGTTCGGCGACGTGCTCCACGATGAGGGCGAGGCGGTGGCCGCCGATGTGGGCCCCGATGTCCACTACATCCCCTTGGACGTAACCGACGAGGGGGCATGGCAGAAGGCGGTGGACGAGACCATCAACCGCTTCGGACCACCCAACGTGCTGGTGAACAACGCCGGGATCCTCCTGTTCGGAGTGTCGATGGTGGACACCTCGCTGGACGATTACATGCGGGTGATCAACGTCAACCAGGTGGGGGTGTTCTTGGGCATGAAGTACACCGTGCCCGCCATGATCGAGGCCGGCGGCGGGTCGATCGTGAACATCAGCTCTACCAACGGCATGGCCGGCTACGGCGGCACCGTGGCCTACACCGCCTCCAAGTTCGCAGTGCGGGGCATGACCAAGAACGCCGCCCTTGAACTGGGCCAATTCGGCATCCGGGCCAACTCCATCCACCCCGGCGGCGTGGACACCGCCATGACCGCTCCCGACACCCTCGGCGACGCCATCTCCGACGAGGACCGAGAGGCAACCTACGCCATGCTCCCCCTAGGCCGAGTAGGCCAACCCGAAGAGATCGCCCGCCTAGCCGTCTACCTAGCCTCCGACGAATCCTCCTACAGCACCGGCGCCGAGTTCATAGCCGACGGAGGAATGCTCTGCGGGGTAGTCAACCCAGAGGTCTAGTCCAGGGGGCTGGTGCCTCCCGACCCACAAGAGATCTATCCTCCGGCGAGGACTCTCATGCGGAGGTTGTTGAGGATGGAGACGGTGGTGAATTGGCGGGTGCGCTCGCGGTCGAAGGGGAACTTGACTTTGGTGGCCTCTACCTGGCCGTTTACCAGGGTGGCCATCCATACGGTGCCGGGGTCTTCGCCGTCGAGGGGGTCGGGGCCGGCTACGCCGGTGACGGCGATGGCGCAGTCAGCATCCAATAGCTTGGCGGCGCCGTGGGCCATGGCGGTTACGGCCTCTTCGCTCACCACTGGGCCTTCGGGCACTTCTAACAGGTCGAACTTCACGTCGCTGGCGTAGGACACCAGGCCGCCTCGGAATACGTCGCTGGCACCGGGGACGGCGGTGAGGCGGGAGCCGATCAGGCCGCCGGTGAGGGACTCGGCCAGCGCCAAGGTCCAGCCCCGGCTCCGCAGGGCGTCGAGCACGGCCGACTCCATGGTCTCGTCGTCGACGCCGAACACGATGTCGCCGACGATGCCCCGCACGATCTGCTCCTCGTTGGCCAAGATCTCGTCCACCTCGGCCTCGCTGGGGGCCTTCGCGGTGAGCCGTACCTTGAGGCCCTCCATGCCGGAGGCTAGGAAGGCGATGGTGCACTCGCCGGTCTCGTCCAAGCGTTCGATCTCCTCGTGCAGCTTCTCGGCCAGGCCTGACTCGGAGTCGCCCCAGGTGCGCAGCGTGCGGCTCTTGATGACTGCGGTGATCCCGGCCCGGCGCTTGAGGTCGGGGAGCACGCACTCCCCCACCATCTGCTGCATCTCCCAAGGCACGCCGGGCACGGCGTACACCGCCTTGCCGCCGGTTTCCACCTTGAAGCCGGGAGCGGTGCCCGGCATCACCGGCAGCACCTCGGCCCCGTCGGGTACGTCGGCCTGACGCAGGTTGTTCTCGGGCATGGCCCGGTCCCGGCCTCCGAACACCTGAGAGATGCGCTCCACAATGTCGTCTCGCCGTACCAGCTCCACCCCCAGAGCCGCGGCGATCACGTCTCGGGTGATGTCGTCCTGGGTGGGGCCCAGCCCGCCGCACATGATCACCGAGTCGCTGCGCTCAAGAGCCTGGCTCAGCACGGCCTGCATGCGCCCGAAGTTGTCGCCCACCTTCACCTGGTGGTGCGAGTCGATACCCGCCATCGCCAGCTGCTCGCCGATCCACGACGAGTTGGTGTCGACAATCTGGCCGAGCAGCAGCTCGGTTCCAACCGCGATTACTTCACAATTCACGCTCGGAGGTTAGTGGTCGGCAGCCCTCGGCTATTGGCCTGAGGCGGCAATGGCGCCGGCCCGCCCGTCGGCCCAGTAGCGCCAGCCGGAGTAGAGGGTGATGGCCACCGCCAGCCAGATGGCCAGCGACACCGCCCAATCGACGTTCTCCAGCGGAGGCAGCGCGGCCACAGTAAGCGCCACCCCCTGCATCAGCGTCTTGAGCTTGGCCGAGTGGCGGGCGGGAAGCGAGAGGCCGTCACGAGCCCATCGGGTGCGCGCCGCGCTCATCAGGAGCTCCCGCGCGGTGATGATCAGCACCGGGACCCAGAACAAGCGGTCCACCGCCACAAAGCACCAAGCCGCCCCCAGGATCATCACCTTGTCGGCCAATGGGTCCAAGAAGGCCCCCCAGCGGCTCTCGCTGCCAGACGACCGGGCCACCCAGCCGTCGTAGTAGTCACTGGCCCCCAGCACCCAGCCCACGGCCACCACTGCCCACGACGTCCCCGCGCTGTCGGAAGCAGCCAAGATCAGCACATACAGCAGGGGCGAGAGCAGTATCCGCCCCAGCGTGATGAGGTTGGCGGTCAACCTCAGATCGGCCCACGAATAGGCCCCCACCTGGCTCACGGCGACACCGCCTCGGCCATCAGGTCGGGACCGTGGGCATCGAGCACCCGCACGGTGTGGAACTGGCCCACGGCCAGATGTTCGGGCACCGAGACGATGCCGTCGATCTCCGGGGCTTCTCGATAGCTGCGGGCGATGCCGGGGGTGTCCACCAGAACTTCGACCTCGCGGCCGATGAGTTGGTCACGCTTGTTCGCGGTGATCGCGTCCTGGACCTCGGCCAGCTCCCGGCGGCGCTCAGCGGCCAACTCGGCAGGCACCTGCCCGTCAAGGGTGGTGGCATAGGTACCGGCCTCGGCGGAGTAGGTGAAGAACCCGCACCAGTCCAAGCCCACGTCGGCCACAAAATCGAGCAGCGCATCGTGGTCGGCCTCGGTCTCACCGGGATAGCCCACGATGAAGTTCGACCGGAACACCGCTTCGGGCTGGCGCTGGCGGATGTCGGCAATGCGGGCAGCAAAGCGGTCACCGTCGCCCCACCGACGCATCCGGGCCAGAAGCGGTCGGGACACGTGCTGCAACGACAGGTCGAAATAGGGCACACCAGTAGCACAGATGGCGTCGACGAGCGGGTCGGTGAGATCGGACGGGTAGAGGTAAAGGAGCCGCACCCAGTCGACCCGTTGACAGAGAGACTCCACCAGCGGGATGATGCCCCGCTCTCCCTGCCCCTGGTCGCGCCCGTAGGAAGCCAGGTCCTGGGCCACCAGCACTGCTTCTCGAACCCCGAGCGCCTCCACTTCGGCCACAATGACGTCGGCCGACCGGGATCGCTGGGGCCCCCGGAAGCTGGGAATGGCGCAGTACCCGCAGCGCCGGTCGCACCCCTCGGCGATCTTCACGTAGGCCCATGGCGCCTCAGCCGGCGGCCGGGGCAGATTCAGCAGGTCGAACACCGGCACCGCAGCCGCTGAAGGCACCGACGGCTTCGCCCCGATGCTCACCGGCACGCCGAACCCGGCCACCCGGTCGGCCTCGGGCAGGGCCTCGGCCAGCTCAGCGCCGTAGCGCTCGGCCATGCACCCGGTGACCACCAGCTCGGCCTCGGCCGCCGTCGAGCGCAGCGCCAACACCGTCTCCACCGACTCCTGGCGGGCCTCCTCGATGAAGGCGCAGGTGTTCACCACCACCAGATCGGCTTCCTCTGGGGCCACGGCAGAGACCATCCCGTCGCGAACCAGAAGACCCGTGATCTTGTCGGAGTCCACCTGGTTCTTGGGACATCCCAGCGTCTCAACCCAAAACCGGCGCACCGTATCGACACTAGGTGGCATCGAGGCCAGAACCACCAGCGCCAGCCGTCCCCTCGACCACCACCACCGCCGGCTCAGCACCGACGGCCTCTTCCTCATGGTCGGAGATCAAAAACGGCAGCGACACCAGATACACGGCCAACAGGAAGGCGCCCTCCCACCAACGCTCCAAGCCGTCTCCCCGGAACATGAACAGCCAGGCGGCAACGGAGATGCCCATCATGATCCACACCGCCAAACCCGAGAGGTTCCCGTCGACCAGCGGCCCGGGCCCCACCAGCGCCACCACCGCGCTCACCAGCAGGCTGTTGAACGTGTTGGAGCCCAGGATGTTGCCCACCAGCAGGTCGGCCTCTCCCCGGCGGGCCGCCTGCACCCCGGTGATCAGCTCGGGCAGCGAGGTGCCGAACGCCACCAGCGACAGCCCTACGAATCCCGAGCCCAGGCCCACCTCTTGGGCGATGTCCACCGCACCGGTCACCGCCAATTGGGCGCCGACCACGGTGGCGGCCAGCCCCAGCACGGTGCGGACCAGCTCGGCGGGCTGGCGTATCGGCTTGTCGGTATGGACGACGCCGGCGGCGCTGCCGTCATAGGCCGGCCGCCACAAGATGGCGGTCATGGCCACCACGAAGGCCAGCAGCAAAACGACGCCCTCCCAGCGCTCCAAGCCGTCTTGCACCAGCAACCAGAACAACCCTGCGGCAGCCACCGACACCACGCCCTCCCGCCACAGCGTGCTGTTGGCCACCCGGATGTAGCGGCCCCCCACGGCCACCGCCGCCACCAAGGCGGAAAAGCCCAGCACCAGGCTCAAGTTGGCCACGTTGGAGCCGACGATGTTGCCCACTCCCAAATCGACGTTGCCGTCGGCCGCGGCCAGGCCCGACACCAGCATCTCGGGGGCGCTGGTGCCGAAGCCGATGACCAGCGCCCCGATCACGATGGGTGAGATTCCCCGGGCGAAGGCCAGTCGGGACGCGCCGATCACCAGCTGATCGGCACCCACCGCCAACACGAGGAGGCCCCCCGCCAAGAGAACTGCTGCCAATGCCACGTGAGGAGACTACCGAGGCCTAATCAGCATTCATCAGGGAAGTTCGTCGGGGGTCATCAGCACCTCGCGGGCTTTCGACCCCTCGGAGGGGCCGACCACGCCCCGCTGCTCCATCAGATCCATCAGCCGACCGGCGCGGGCGAATCCCACCCGGAGCTTGCGCTGGAGCATCGACGTGGAACCGAGCTGGCTCTCCACCACCAATCTCATGGCTTGGACTAGGAGCTCGTCGTCATCGTCGCCAGCTCCGTTCGCGGCGTTTGAAGGCGCAGGGGCCAGCGGATCGTCGTCGCCGTCTCCACCATCGGTGGTCACCGACGGGCTGCTGCTGGGCTTCATCGCCGCGGCCTGCCGCCGCCAAGCGCCCACCACGTTGCGAACCTCAGCCTCGGTTACCCAGGCGCCCTGGATGCGCTGAGGGGAGGTGGAGGTGGGACTGAGCAGAAGCATGTCCCCTCGACCCACCAGACGCTCGGCACCCTGCTGGTCGAGGATTACCCGGCTGTCGGTCTGACTGGACACGGCAAAGGCCAACCGGGCGGGGATGTTGGCCTTTATGACCCCGGTGATCACGTTGATGGACGGACGCTGGGTGGCGATCACCAGGTGGATGCCCACCGCCCGGGCCTTCTGGGCGATGCGGCAAATGGAGTCCTCCACGTCGCGGGGGGCCACCATCATCAAGTCGGAGAGCTCGTCCACCACCACCAAGATGAGCGGCATCGGTTCTTTGGGCTCGGAATCCTCAATCCCCAGCTTGCGGTCGTTCTCAAACACACCCTGCTCGCAGGCATCGTTGTAGCCGTCGATGTCGCGGACGCCCACCGAGGCCAAGACCTCGTAGCGGCGGTCCATCTCCCGGCAGGCCCAAGCCAAGGCGTTGGCTGCTTTCTTGGGGTCGGTGACCGGCTGGGTGAGCAGGTGGGGAACATGCTCGTACTGGGCCATTTCCACCATCTTGGGATCGACCAGGATCATGCGGACCTGGTCGGGGGTCGAGCGCATGAGCACCGACGTGATCATGGAGTTGATGCACGAGGATTTGCCCGCCCCGGTCGCCCCCGCGATGAGGATGTGGGGCATCCGGGACAGGTCCATCATCACCGGCTTGGCGTTGATGTCCCGCCCGATGGCCACCTCGAGGGGATGGGTGGCCTTGCGGGCCTCAGCCGACGCCAGAATCCCGCCCAGCGACACCACTTGGCGGTCGCGGTTGGGCACCTCAACGCCGATGGCCTGGCGTCCGGGGATCGGAGCCAGGATGCGGACGTCGGGCGAAGCCAAGGCGTAGGCGATGTCCTTGCTCAAGCTGGTGACCCGGCTGACTTTGACGCCGGGGGCGAGCTCCAGCTCATAGCGGGTCACGGTGGGACCGATCACCATGCCGACCAGCTTGGTCTCCACATCATGAGCAGCCAGGGCCTGCTCCAGGGCGGCCCCCTTCCGGTCGGCTTCTTCCTGGTTGCCTTTCTGGGGATCGGTTCCGTTCAGCAGCTTGAGCGGAGGGAGCTTCCACTTCGACGATTTCGAGGCTTTGGGCGTCTTGTCGCCCACAATGGCCGGCGCTTGCCAATCTGGCTCGGAATCGGAAGAGGGTGGACTGGGCTCGGGTTCCGGCGCTGAGCTTGCCTCCAGCTCAGGCACCGGATCCGGTTCCGGGAGTGGGGAGGGTATGACAACCACTTCCGGTTCGACCGGAATCGGCTCTGTTGGCGCCTCTAGGTGATCGAAGGAGGGGGCTTCGTCTGGCATGGGAGGCAGTGCCGTGCCAGTGAATGAGTGGAGAGTCCGGAAGAAGGCCGCTTTGACCTTGGCGCCGTCCACTCGGCGGGCCCAGGCCCGCAGCGACACCCGGGTGAGCACCACCATTCCCAGCAAGCCGAACGCGCCCACCACCAGGCTCGCGCCCCAAACTCCCATGACCGCGGCCAGCGTCCCCCCGAACACCAATCCCAGGGCACCGCCAGCTCCCATCAGCCCGTCCAAGTCCTCGATGCCCGGCCGGTTGATGGCGATGTGCAGCAGGCCGGTGACCGACAGGAGCGTCAATGCGGTGCCGATGCCGAGGCGAACCGCCAGAACCAGGTCGGCTCGGGCCGGGTCGGCATAGGGGTTTCTGTCGAAGGCTTCTGCGGTTGCCTCCGCGCCCTCCTCGTCGGGGCGGGGACCCCGCAGCAGCACCACCCCCAGGGCTACCAGGGCGATCGGAACGGCGGCCCTGGCGGTGCCGATCAGCGCACCGATGACGACCCGGAGGCCCGAGCCGAACGGACCGGCCACATCCGCCCACAGGGAACAAGCCGCGACCAGCCCGGCGAGGATGAACCCCACCGCGATGATGTCGGCGCGGTGCCGAGCCCAGACCGCGGCCGATGCCTGCCTCAATCGGCTTTCCGATGAGGCTCCGGCCTTGGATTTGGGCTTTGCGCTGGGCTTGGAGGGGGGTTTGCGAGCGGTTTTCGTAGCCACAACAACAACAAACGTATCATTGACAACACCAGTAACCAACGGTTTGCGACAAGGGAGCAGACCAGGGCAGCGGTCAGATCTCGATGATGATGGGGACGATCATCGGACGGCGGCCGGTGCTGCGGTTGACGAATTGGCCGGCCGTCCGCCGCACCAGCCGCTCCAGTCCTTCCTTCTCCCCTGATGCCAGGTGCTCCTCCACCGCAGCCACAACCTCGTCGACCCCCGCCTGTTCAAGATCCTGGACGCTTTCGGCCCCAACCCAGCCCTTGCTCTCAAAGCGGGGACGAGCCAGCAACCGGCCCTCCTTGCGACTCAGCACCACCACCACATTGACCACTCCCTGGCCACCGAGAATGAGCCGCTCGCCGAACAACTCCCGGCCGCTTTCGACCAACCGCCCATTCACGTAGAAATAGTCCCCGGAGGTGACATGGCCCCGGTTGGCCAGGCCGCGGTCGGTCAGCTCCACCTGCTCACCGTCGCGTGCCAGCACCACTCGGTCAGACGGCATCCCCATCTTCAGCGCCAAGTCGGCGTGGGCCGCGAGGTGGCGGGTCTCGCCGTGGACCGGCACAAAGAACTCAGGATCGGCCACCGTGTGCAGGGTGCGCAGCTCGTCTTGTTTGCCGTGGCCGGTGGTGTGCACCTCTAACTGGCCGCTGTGGACCACTTTGGCCCCCCGGCGAATCAGATTGTTGATCATGCGGGAGACTCGGGCCTCGTTGCCGGGAATGGGGCTGGAACTCAGCACCACGGTGTCGTCGGACCCGATGTCTATCCAGCGGCTGTCGCCGGTGGCAGCCAGGGCCAGCGCCGAGCGCGTCTCCCCCTGCGAGCCGGTGGACACCACGCACACTTGCCCAGGGGGATGGTTCTCGGATTCGGCCACATCGATCACCGAGTGGTCGGGAAGCCGAAGCAAGCCCAGCTCGCGAGCCAGGGCGAAGTTGCGCTTCATGGAGAGCCCCAGCGTGGCCACCTTGCGCCCCGACTCGACCGCGGCGTCGGCCACCTGCTGAATCCGGTGGATGTGGCTGGAGAACGCGGCCACCACCAGTCGCCGAGCGGGATGGGCGGCAAACACCCCTCTCAGAACCTCCCCGACCTCGGTCTCCGAGCGGGAGCTGCCCGGTATCTCCGAGTTGGTGGAATCGCAGAGCAGCAGCCGAATCCCCTCGTCGTGGGCGATTGCCCCGATCCGGGCGAGATCGGTGCGCCTCCCATCAACCGGGTTCAAATCCAGCTTGAAGTCGCTGGAATGGAGGATCACCCCTTGAGGGGTGCGGATGGCCGAGATCAGCCCGGAGGGAACCGAGTGGGTGACCGGGATGAACTCGCAGTCGAACGATCCGATTGTCACCCGGTCGTGGTCGCCAATGGGGATGAGCGTCGTGCGGTCGGTCATCCCCCGCTCTTCGAGACGGTTGCGGACCAGCCCGAGGGTGAACGGCGAGGCGTACACGGGGAACGACAGCCATTCCAGCGCCCGGGGCAGCGCGCCGATGTGGTCCTCGTGGCCGTGGGTGCAGATGCAGCCCACGATGCGGCCGGCCCGGTCGCGCAGGTACTCCAGATCGGGTAGCACAAAGTCGGCACCGGGCATGTCCTCATCGGGAAACAGCACCCCGCAGTCCAAGAGGAGCACTTCACCCCGGCACTCGATGGCTGCGCAGTTCCTCCCGATGTCCCCCAACCCACCCAGAAAGGTGATCTGAACCGGATCAGCCATCAGCACCGAGTCTTGTGCCGGCCAATACCTCGGCCGCGGCCTCGGCCAAGCCCTCGGGCTCAACGTCCAAGGGCGGACGGCACCGGCCGACCGGCAGGCCGATCAGGCGCATCATGGCCTTGGCCGGGATGGGATTGGGAGCCGCCAATCCGGTCTCGTAGTCATACGACGGCATGAGGCTGGCGTTGATCTGGCGGGCGGCAACGACATCGCCCCTCTCGAAAGCCGCGATCATGTCGCGGTGCTCGGAGCCGGTCCAGTGGGTGGCCACACCGATCACCCCCACCGCTCCCACTGCAAGCAGCGGCAAGGTGAGGCTGTCGTCGCCGCTGTACACCTCAAAGCCGTCGGGGGCCTGGGCGATGAGCGCGGCGGTTTCGGCGGGATCGCCGGCCGCGTCTTTGACGCCGACGACGTTGGCCACACCGTGGGCCACCTCCAGAAGGGTGGCGGTGTCCACCTTGCGCCCGGTGCGGACGGGGATGTCGTAGATGAGCACCGGAAGGTCGGTTGCCGCCGCCACCGTGGCGAAGTGCTTGGCCAAGCCGGCCTGCGAGGGCCGGTTGTAATACGGAGCCACCGACAAGATGCCATGGGCTCCTGCCTCTGAGGCCCGCTCGGTGAGCTCGACAGCGGCAGCGGTGTCGTTGCTGCCCGCTCCAGCCACCACCGGTATTTCCACCGTCGAGACAACTGCGCCGATGAGCTCGATCTGCTCGTCGTGGGTCAGGGTCGGCGCCTCGCCCGTGGTGCCGGCAACCACCAGCCCGTCACTTCCGTTCTCGCTCAGCCACCGGGCCAGCGACGCGGCCGTGCCCAGATCGAGCGAGCCGTCGTCTGCAAACGGCGTGACCATGGCGGTGAGCACCTTGCCGAATCGAGCCATGGGTTCTCCTTACGCGTCAGCAGCATCGGCGGCCATCTCGGCTGCCCGATCGATCCCCAGTGACACCAAGAGATCCTCGTGCAGCTCGAACCACACTTCATGGTAGGAATCCACCGAGGGCTTCGTAAACCAATTAAGGTCACCGCTCACCACCTGGTTCAGGGCGAAGTCCAGCCGGCCTCCATAGTGCCCGAAACGTTCGAAGGCTTCAGCCAGGCTGGCGATGATCGGCTGGACGCGCCGATCGATATCGGCCAGGCGGGAGATGACTGCGGCGTCATAGTCCGGGTCGGTATGGTCGTTGATCGTCTGATCCCCGCGAATCTGGAAATCGGTGCAAACCTCCTTCAACTCAGGATCCAAGACCTTGAACGACTGATACAGCTCCAAGACCAAGGACCGCCTTCCGGACTCCTCGATTTCAGCAGTCGCCAATCGCTCGGCCTCAACCCGGCCCTCCCCCAGCAGCATCCACCCCTGGGCTCGCTTCCCGTCCCGGTAGCGCACCCATTCCCGCTCGCCCAGTTCGCTCAAGACGCCGGCGGCTTGTATCGCCGACAAGCCGGTGGCCAGGGCCACCGATTCAGCGTCGGCCATGCCCTTGGTGCGCAGTGCGTAGAGCACGCGCCCCTCCATTCCAGACGAGTACGGCACCAGATCAGCCTACTTCCGCTTCTCGATCCCGGTCTCCGGGGCGGCCCAGGCGGCGCAGGATGAGCGGGTAGCCCACCGCCGTGATGGTGGCGAAGACGAACCACTGCACGGCATAGGCCAGATGCGAGCCCTCTCCGAGATCGGGAGGCGGGACGGAGACGGGGAGGTCGCCCCCCGAGGGTGCCTGGGCTTGGAGTTGCACGTACACCGGGAGCAGGGGGCCATCGATCTGCTGGGACAGGCGGGCTAGGTCGACCCGGGCCATTTCGGTGAGCACGCCGCCAGAGGGGTCGGCCTGCTGGAGCCCGGCGGCGGTGACCGTGGCCCGAACCAGGCCGATCACCTCCACTTGGCCGGATAGTGGCGCAAACTCCGCCGGGGTGGCGCCAGTGCCCGCCCCATGGGGAACCCAGCCTCGGTTGACGGCCACTACCTCCCCGGATTGCAGTCGCAGCGGGGTGAGCACCCAGTATCCGGCAGACCCCTGGTAGGTGCGGTTGCGGATGAGCACCTGATCCCCGGGCTGGTAGACGCCGATCGCCCGGACCGGGCGGAACTCAAGCTCGTCGCCGTAGTCGTAGGCATCGCCGGCCCCCACCAGATCCTGCAATTGCACGACGGGGAGTTGGCTGCGACCGGTGATCGTGCTGTTGCGATCCCGGCGCTCAGACAGCCGGTGGAGCTGCCAGAAGCCAGCGGTGACCATGGCAGCTATGGCCAGCAGCACCACGATGCTCATCAGGAGGCGCCGAATCGACACAACTGGGCGAAGGGCTAGATGTCCAGCAATGCGTCGAGGCCGACGATGAGTCCGGAGCGCTCGGGGGCGGCTTTCACCGCGGCCAGCACGCCCGGCATGAACGAGGAGCGGTCGGTGGAGTCCTGGCGGATGGTGAGGGTTTGGCCCTCGGCCCCCAAGATCACCTCATGATGGGCCACCATGCCCCTCATGCGCACGGCATGGACTCGGATGCCGGTGGGACCCTCGGCCCCCCGAACGCCGGACAGCATCTCGTGCTCGGTGGGATCGGGGGCCCAATCACCCGAGGCGGCCGCCATCTTCTCCACGGTGAGCCGGGCGGTGCCCGAAGGAGCGTCGATCTTGGCGTCGTGGTGCAGCTCGATCACCTCGGCGGTGTCGAAGTAGGGCGCGGCCAGCTCGGCAAACCGCATCATCAGAACCGCGCTGATAGCGAAGTTGGGGGCGATGATGCACGCCCGCTCTGCGGTGGTGAAGGCCGCGTGGAAGCGCTCCAGGTCGTCGTCGGTGAACCCGGTGGTGCCCACCACCGCGTGGACCTGCTGTTCGGCCAGCCAGACCAGATTGTCTCGGGCAGCTTCGGCGATGGTGAAGTCCACGACGACGTCGGCGCCGGCATCGGCCACCGCTTGGCGGTCGGCAACCGAGACCATTCCGCCCGCAGAGGCGCCCACGCGGTTGGGGTCCACTGAGGCCACCAATTCCAGATCGGGGTCAGCGGCAACCGCTTCGCAGACGGTGGCCCCCATTCTCCCTCCCGCGCCGAACACCCCTACCCGGATCATGAACGAGACGATATAGGGCTGAACCGTGAAAATTCGGCTCAGAAAAAGAAGCGGAGCGCTGGGTTAGCGCGGCGACCGGTCCCGGTCGCGGCCGCGGCCTCCTCCTCGACGGTGCGAGCCACCGCCCGGCCCAAGATCGCCGAACTCGTCGCGCAGCTGGGTCTCGAAGTCGTCTTCAAAGGACGCCGCCTGGGAAGGGCCATCCCAGTCACTGCGGTCGCGGCCACCCCGGTCATCAGACCGGCGGCTGTCTCGGTCGCGGCCACCACGGTCATCGCGGCGGTCATCACGACGTCCCCGACGATCATCACGATCCCGGCCACCACGGTCATCGGAGCGGCGGCTGTCGCGGTCGCGGCCACCACGGTCATCGGAGCGGCGGCTGTCGCGGTCGCGGCCACCACGGTCATCGGAGCGGCGATTGTCGCGGTCGCGGCCACCACGGTCATCACGGCGACCCCGACGATCATCACGATCCCGGCCACCCCGGTCATCAGACCGGCGGCTGTCGCGGTCGTCGCTGCTGTCGTCGCCGGTCAGCTTGAGGCTGATCTTGCCGTTGGGGTCGATGTCTTCCACGACAACCTCGAGGTCATCGCCCAAGGCGACCACATCCTCTACCCGGTCAACTCGGCGACCCCGGCCCAACTTGGAGATGTGCACCAAGCCATCACGGCCCGGGAGGATGTTCACGAACGCCCCGAACGCTGTGATGTTCACCACCTTGCCGTTGTAGACCTCCCCCACATCGGCAGTGGGCGGGTCCAGGATCAGACGGATCTGGCGTTCGGCCTCGTCGACTTTGTCCCTATCGGGTGAGGAGACGGTGACAATGCCAGCGTCTTGGGCGTCGTCCACGTTGACCTCGGCCCCGGTCTCGGCCTGGATGGTGTTGATGACCTTGCCCTTGGGCCCGATGACCTCGCCGATCTTGTCCAGGGGGATCTCGAACTTGATGATCTTGGGCGCAGTGGGCCGAACATCATCTCGGGGAGCATCAATGGCTCCAGCCATCACCTCCAAGATCTTGAGCCGAGCGTCACGGGCCTGATTGAGCGCACCGGCGAGCACGTCGGCGGGCAGCCCGTCGATCTTGGTGTCGAGCTGAAGGGCGGTCACGAAGTCGGCCGTGCCGGCCACCTTGAAGTCCATGTCGCCAAAGGCATCCTCGGCACCCAAGATGTCGGTCAGCGTGGTGTATTGGCCCTCGTGGAAAACCAGCCCCATGGCGATGCCAGCCACCGGCGCCTTGATGGGCACACCAGCGTCCATGAGCGAAAGGGTTGACGAGCACACCGAGCCCATCGACGTGGAGCCGTTGGACGAGAGCACCTCCGACACCAGGCGCAGCGTGTAGGGGAAGTCGTCCATGGAGGGGATCACCGGGACCAAGGCCTTCTCGGCCAGCGCTCCATGCCCGATCTCCCGGCGCTTCGGACCCCGCATGAAGCCGGTCTCGCCGGTGGAGTACGGCGGGAAGTTGTAGTGGTGGATGTAGCGCTTCTTGTCGATGGGGTCGATCCCGTCGATCATCTGGTCCATCCGGGCGGTGCCCAGCGTGGTGATGTTCAGCACCTGGGTTTCCCCCCGCTCGAACAGCCCGGAACCGTGAGCGGTCTCCACAACTCCAACATCAGATCCCAATGGCCGGAGGTCTGCTGCCCCCCGGCCGTCGATGCGCACGCCGTCTTGCACGATCCGGGTGCGGACAATGCTCTTGGTGAGCGAGCGGACGGCAGCCGAAATCTGCTTGTCAACCCCCTCGACCTCGGCAAACCGCTCGGCCAACGCCTCGGCGATCTCCTCTTTGGCCTGCGACTCAGCCTCTTGGCGCTCCGCCTTGTCGGCGATGGACATGGCCGCGGCCAGCTTGTCGGCGCCCACCTCGGCCACCGCGGCATCGACCTCGGGGGTGTAGTCCACCTGGAGCTCGTACTCCATGGGGGGCTTGACCCCGGCGGTGGCGATCAGTCGGCGCTGGAGGCCCACCGCTTCTTTGATCCACTCCTTGGACCGCTCCAGGCCCTCGGCCAGGGCGGCTTCGTCCACTTTGGGGGTTCCGTTGCTGTAGAGCTCCCAGCCGGCCTCGGTGCCGTTGGCCTCCACCATCATGATGGCCACGTCACCGTCGTCCAGGACACGGCCGGCAACCACCATCTCGAAAGTGGATTCGGCACCCTCGGCATAGGTGGGGTGGGGAATCCACTCACCGTCGGCACTGTGGGCCACTCGGACCGCGCCGATCGGGCCGGCAAACGGGATGCCCGAGATGCTCAGCGCGGCCGATGCCCCGTTGATGGCGATCACGTCATAGGGGTTCTCCTGGTCGGCGCCCAAGACGGTTCCGACCACGTGGATCTCGTTGCGGAACCCGTCGGGAAACGAGGGCCGCAGCGGCCGGTCGATCAGCCGACACGTCAAGATGGCCGACTCGGGGGCCCGGCCCTCACGCCGGAAGAACGAGCCGGGGATCTTGCCCGCGGCGTACATCCGCTCTTCGATGTCGACGGTGAGAGGGAAGAAGTCCACTCCCTCTCGGACGCGACGGGCCGCGGTTGCGGTCACCAGGATGGTGGTGTCGCCCATGCGGGCCACAACGGCCCCATCGGCCTGACCGGCCAGGCGACCTGCCTCAAAGGACAGGGTTTTGTTCTCGACGCCGCTTACGGCGGCCGAGACGGTGATGGCTTCCGCCATGTTTGCTCCTCTCCGGACCACATGAGGTCCGAGCGAGCCCACGGAGCCAGTTCCCAGTTGGAGAGGCCCAGCCTGGCTCGGCCCCTTCAACTGGCAGCTGGCCTCTCTCTAGGCCCGCTTGTCTGTTTTCATAAAGTCGCCTGGGCGACGCCCGATCCTCAGCGGCGAAGTCCGAGTTCGGCGATAATGCCTCGGTACCGCTCCACATCGTTGTCCTTGACGTAGTCGAGCAGCCGTCGCCGGCGGCCCACCATCATCAGCAAGCCCCGCCTGCTGTGGTGGTCCTTCACATGCACTTTCAGGTGCTCGGTGAGGTGATTGATCCGCTCAGTGAGCAGAGCGATCTGCACCTCGGGTGAGCCTGTATCAGTGTCATGCAGGCGGTGATTCTCGATCGTCGCGGTCTTGGACGCTAGCTTCTCGGCCATCCCTACTCAGTGTGTCCGTCGGTCAGAAAACGGGCGAATGCACAACTCCTTGCCGTGCCTGTGCCCGGGGGACCCAGTAAAGCTACCACTCCCCACACCGAAACACCTACCTGAGCCATTTGAGAGATACTGGTGTCTGTGAAGGTGGTGTCCTTCGGGAGCCTCAACTACGACCTGTCAATCTGGCTGGATCGGCTTCCCGGCCCCGACGAGACGCTGAGGGCCCAACGAATGGAGGCGTTCTCCGGGGGCAAGGGCGCCAACCAGGCAACCGCTGCGGCCCGACTCGGCGCCGACACCCATATGGTGGGCTGCGTGGGCGACGATGACCGGGGGCGCTGGCTCTTGGAAATGCTCAACAACAGCGGGGTGGACACCAGCCTTGTCCGAATCGCTGAAGAGCCCACCGGCACGGCAGTGCCGCTCATCACCCCGGCAGACGTCTCCATCGTCATCGTCCCCGGCGCCAACGCCAGCACCGGGATCGCCAACGCTGACGCAGCAGCCGAGGTGATCGCGGCCGCCGAGGTGCTTCTGCTGCAAGGGGAAGTGGGGGCGGCGGGCGCCAGGAGGGCAGCCCAAGCCGCCCGGTCAGGGGGTACCACCGTGGTGTTCAACCCTGCGCCGGTGGACCCATTTCTCGTCGAAGCGGTCGTCCCGCTCACCGACGTCTTGGTGGTGAACCGAGCCGAGCAGGTCCAAATCGAAGCGATTGGCCCCGACACCGGCCATTGCCAAACAGTCATCACCCTGGGCGGCCGAGGCGCCCAGCTTGACGATGTACTGGTTCCCTCCTACCCCGCAGAAGTCGTGGATCCCACCGGCGCAGGAGATGCCTTCTGCGGCGCCTTGGGCGTCGCCCTGGCTGAAGAGCGCTCGCTGATCGAGGCCGTCCGCTTCGCCAACGCCGCCGGCGCCCTCGCCGTAGCCACCCCTGGCGCCCAGCCTTCCATGCCCACAAGGGACGCGGTCAACGCCCTGCTCGATGGCCAACGGTAGTTCAGCGCTGAAGGGCGGGGAGGACATGGGTGGCGGTGAGGCGGATGCTCTCCATGACCTTGTCGTGGGGGATGGCGTAGGGGTTCATCATGCACAGCAGCAGGTCGACGCCGAGATCGGCGAAACCCTGGCAGAGCTCGATGCACTGTTCGGGATCGCCGGCGACGGCCACGCCCTGCTCCACTAGGTCCTCGATGCTGAACGTGGTATCCCAATCGGCGTCCGCGGTCATTCCGGGCAGATACCGCAGATAGTTCCAATCGCCGAGATCGGCGCCCTCCTCTTGGAGCATCTCCGCCACGCTGCCCACCAGCTTGAATGCCACCGTGGGATACCACCAGAACGACTCTCGGGCATTCTCGTAGGCCTCGGCCGTGGTGGGGGCGCAGTGGAACATGGCGAAGGTAGCCACCCGGTTGTTCACATAGCCGCCTACCGGGTTCTGGCAGGCCGTGACCGCGTCGCGGTATAGGCCGATTCGCAGCGCCAGTTCCTCCAGCGACACCCCAGCGCTGAACGACAGAAGCCCCATCCCCATCTCCCCCACCAGCTGGTGGGTTTCCCGGCTGCCGGTGGCTGCCCACAACGGAGGATGGGGCTTCTGCACCGGCTTGGGCAGAACCCGGCGTCGAGGCATCGACCAGTACTGGCCTTCGAACTCGTATTCGTCATTCAGCCAACAGCCCGCGATGTGCCCGACGGCCTCGGCCCACATGGCCCTGGTCTCACGGGGATCGATCCCGAAGCCCTCGAGCTCGGCCCGGGTGGTGGAACGGCCGGTGCCGAACTCCACCCGTCCCCCGCTAACCAAGTCCAGGGTGGCGGCCGACTCTGCACTGCGAACCGGATGGTTGTAAGGGGTGGGCGTCAGTCGCACGCCGTAGCCCAAGCGAATCTGCTCGGTGAGCGCGGCCACTGCCCCGTAGAGCACCTCGGGATTGGAGCTGTGCGACATTTCCTCCAAGAAATGGTGCTCGACCGTCCAGAAGCTGTGATAGCCAAGCTGATCGGCCAGCACGGCCTGTTGGATGAGCTCTTGATAGCGAAGCTGTTCGCTGTTGTGGTGCCACGGGCGGGGCACCGGGATCTCCGAGAAGAGAGCGAGCTCCATGCCGACTAGCAGGGCGGTTCGGCCATCAAGATCTCCCTGGACAGGGCAACGTCGATGCGGAGTTGTTTGACCAGGGACTCGATGCCGTCGAAGCGGTGCTCGCTTCTGAGCAGCTCAACAAACTCCACTCTGGCCTCCTCACCGTAGAGGTCGCCCTCAAAATCCAGGAGATGGGCCTCCAGCAGCGATTGCTGAGCGTGCTCATAAAAGGTGGGGCGTCGGCCGATGTTGATGGCCGCCATGTACCGGGATCCGTCGGGCCGGGTGTACCAGCCGGCATACACCGCGTCGGCCGGCCAGGCCATGGCCATGGAAACTGGGACGTTGGCGGTGGGAAACCCGATGGTCATCCCCCGCCGATCACCCAGCACGACCTTCCCCCTGATCTCGTGGTACCGCCCCAACATGGCCGCCGCCGTGCGGACATCCCCGCCGGCCAGCGCCCGGCGCACGGCAGTTGAGGACACCGGCTCGGGCCATTTCTCGTCGTGATGAAGAAGCGTCACCGCGTGAACCTCGAAGCCCATCTCCATACCGAATTTCCTCAACGTGTCGATATTGCCCAGACGCGCCCGCCCAAAGTGGAAGTCCTCCCCCACCACCACACTCCGCACCCGCAACCTCTTCACAAAGACCTCGCGCACGAATTCCTCCGGCATCGTGTGGGCTCGGTCTGGAGAGAACTCAATCAGGTACACATACTCGATGCCGGCCGCCTCAAGCAGTTCCAGCTTCTGATCGAGGGAGTTCAGCAGCTTGGGAGCGTTCTCTGGCCGCAGCACCAGCGCCGGGTGGCGGTCGAAGGTGACCACCGCGGGCGCCACGCCCAGCCGCTCAGCCTCCGAGAGAAGCTGATTGATGACAGCCTGATGCCCGACATGGACACCGTCGTACACCCCGATGCTGGCCGCGGTGTCCTCAATGCCTTCAAGGCGGCCAAAGTCTTCGATGACCTGCACCGCGTTGCACGGTAGCGGCCGCAGCCTCAGACTGGACAATCCCGGTTGGGCCGCGGCCGTCGAGAACGCTCTACCGACCGATGACCACCGCCGGTTTGACGAGGCCGGGGGTATGGGCCTCATAGACAGCCAAGAGCTGGCCCGCCGGCCCGAGCACAGCCCAGGGGCCCTTATCCTGCATCGCCAATTCTTCGGCTGCCAGCACTTGTCCATTGGCTATCCGGCCACCGAGAACTTCATCGACCGTAACCGCGGGGTAGTCGCGCAAGGCCTCCGCCATGGACAAGAGCACCGGCGCGTCCACCGGCCGGGACTCGTCGACGGCAAAGGAGCCGATGGCGATGCGCCGCAAGGCCCGCAGGTGCCCGCCTCCCCCCAGGGCAGTGCCGATATCGGCAGCCAGCGATCGGATGTAGGTGCCCGACGAACAGCTCACTTCAAGGCGGTACACACCGGCGGGGACGTCCACCGGCGCAACGGTCAGATCGTGGACAGTCACCGGGCGGGCTTGGCGCTCCACCTCGACCCCCTCCCGGGCCAATTCGTGCAGTCGACGCCCCTCCACCCTTACCGCCGACACCATGGGCGGAACCTGCATGATGTCGCCGACAAAGCCCGACGCCGCTTCGCCCACCTGCTTCGAGGTGACCCCAGACATGTCGTGGACCGCGGTGACCTCGCCGGCCGCATCAAGCGTGGTGGTCTCTTCGCCCAAGACGAGCTCGCCTACATACTTCTTCCTCAGCGGGGTGAGAAACCGCAATAGCCGAGTGGCCCGGCCCACTCCCAAGAGCAGGACTCCAGTTGCGTCGGGGTCCAGCGTGCCGGCGTGCCCCACCTTGCGGGTGCCGAAGACGCCCCTGGCCTTGGCCACCACATCATGAGAGGTCCACCCAGCTTCTTTGTCGATGACCGCCAACCCGTCGGATGTACTCACTCTTCGGCCTCGTCAGCAAGGTCTCGCAGAATCCGGTCAACTCGCTCGCCAGCCGAGATCGAGGGATCAAGGGCGAAAGCCAGGTCGGGAACTCTCCGCATCGCTGCTGAGCGGGCCACCGCCTGTTTGAGTTGGAGACGGTGCTCCTCTAGGGCCTCGAGGGCGGCAGAGGCCGCCTCTTCGTCCAGAGCGCTGATGAACACGGTTGCCCGGCTCAACTCGACGCTGGTTTCCACCCCGGTGATGCTGGCCAACTCCAAGCGGTCGTCGTCCAAGCGGGCCAGTTCAGAGGCCACGATCTCTCGCAGCAGCTCGCCGAGCCGGGCTGACCGTGAGTAGCGGGAGGGGCGCGATGGCCGATTGCGAGCCACGGCTATTCGTCTGTGTTCAGCCAGTGGGAGGAGGAGCTCACTACTTCGATATCGGGAATCGACCACATATAGCGATCCAACTCATCGGCGAGCGTTCGGCATTGGCTGGGTTGCCCCGATACCACCGCCACGCCCACCTCAGCCCGCTGCCAGAGGTCGGTGTGGCCGGTTTCTGCCACCGAGACGCCGAATTTTCGGGTTACGCCCGACAGGACAGGGCGCAGCACTGATCGCCGCTCTTTCAGAGAACGACAGCCCGGTATGTGCAAGTCGTAGACCACGGCAAGCACATGCATCGTCAGACTCGGGCGACTTCTCGCTCCTCGAACGTCTCGATGACGTCACCCTGCTTGAGGTCTTGGAAGTCGGACAGGCCGATGCCGCACTCGTAACCGGACTGCACTTCGCGTACATCTTCCTTGAATCGCTTGAGCGATGAGACGGTGCCCCGCCAAATGACCGCCCCATCCCGCAGGAACCGGACTTTGGAGCCCCGGGTGATGGCCCCGTTGAGCACGTAGCAGCCGGCCACCGCACCCACCCGGGGAATTCGGAAGATCTCTCGCACCTCGGCGTCGCCGGTGACGACCTCCTCGAATTCCGGTGCCAGCATCCCCACCATGGCGTTCTCCACATCCTCGATCAGGCTGTAGATGATCTCGTAGGTGCGGATCTCCACCTTCTCCAGCTCGGCCAATTCCCTCGCTTTGCGATCAGGCCTGACATTGAAACCGATGATGGTGGCGTTGGAGGCCGCGGCCAACTGGATGTCGTTGGCAGTCACACCCCCCACACCCCGGTGGACGAAAGCCAGCTTCACCTCATCTCGCCCAAGGCGCTGGAGGCTGTCCACGACCGCTTCCAGCGATCCGTTCACATCGGCCTTGACGATGAGGTTCAGCGTGGCAGTCTCACCAGCCTGGATCTGGCTGAAGATATCCTCCAGACGCGCTCCGCCCGCGGTGGCCGCGGCATCCCGGCCCAAGCTGGCGATGCGCTGGGAGTGCTCTCGCGTCTGGGCAACCTTGGCCGCCACCTTCTCATTGGGAGCGACGACGAACGAGTCGCCGGCATTGGCCACATCGGAAAGCCCGAGAACCTGGACTGGTTTGGATGGCAGTGCCTCTTGAATCTGGTTGCCGCGGTCGTCCAGCAGTGCCCGGGCCCTCCCCCACGATGCCCCGGCAACCACCGGATCTCCTCGCCTGAGAGTTCCGTGCTGGACCAACAGTGTGGCCACGGGACCCCGTCCGATGTCCAAGTTGGACTCCAGCACCACTCCTCGGGCCCGACCCTCCGCATTCGCCCGCAGGTCCTCTACCTCGGCCACTACCGCCAACTGTTCGAGCAAGTCGTCGATCCCCTGGTTCTGGAGAGCGGAGACCTCCACCATGATGGTTTCGCCACCCCACTGCTCGGGCACCAACTCGTGCTCGGAGAGCTGTTGCATGGTCCTATTGGGATCGGCGTTGTTGCGGTCGATCTTGTTGACCGCAACAACGATGGGCACATCGGCCGCCTGAGCATGGTTGATGGCCTCCAGGGTCTGGGGCATCACCCCATCATCGGCCGCTACTACCAAGATCACGATGTCGGTGGCATCGGCGCCCCGGGCCCGCATCGCCGTGAATGCCGCGTGCCCAGGCGTGTCGATAAAAGTCAGCGTCCGCCCGTCCTTTTCCACCTGGTAGGCACCGATGTGCTGGGTGATGCCGCCGGCCTCTCCTTCGGCCACATTGGCGCTGCGGATCTGGTCGAGCAGCTTGGTCTTGCCGTGGTCCACGTGACCCATGACGGTTATCACTGGCGGCCGAACGGGAAAGTCCTCTTGGGGCTCATCATCTTCGCCGTCGGCTTCGAGCAGCTTGAGCAGTTCGTTCTCTTGCTCTTCACCAGGGTCCACCAGTCGAATCTCCGCGCCGACCTCGGCGGCAAAGAGCTCGATCATGTCGTCGGTCAGCGACTGGGTGGCGGTGACCATCTCCCCTTGCTGCATGAGGAAGCGGACGACGTCAGCAGCCGTTTGATTCAGCTTCGGGCCCACTTCCAACGGCGTCGCAGCTCGCTCTACCACCACCACACCCGTCGGTGCTGCCGCGTCCGTCGGGGTGTAGTCCGGGATGTTCATGGGCTGGAGGTCTTCGGCCACCCGCCGACGCCGCCGGCTCTTGCGCCGCCTCTGTTGTGGACGCTGGGGACCCCCTCGGCCGCGGCCGCCGGGACCTCCAGCACCGCTGGGAGGCCCGCCGAGCGCGCCGGCAGGGCCGCGCGCCGCGAGCGGGGCGGGAGAGCGACCGGGGGTGACGACTCCTGGCCCTTGGGTACCGACTGCTGGACGGGCGGGGCCACGAGGACCCCTTCGCGGACTCGGCGAGGGACCCCGGCCTCCCCGGCCGGGGGGCGGCGGAATCGGCTTGCCGGAAGAGGACGTCGGTGGGCTGCCGGGGGGCGGCGGAATCGGCTTGCCCGAACGGGAGAGCGGCGGACTGGTTCGAGCAGAAGCTGCTGGCTGAGCGGCCGGCGGTTCGGCTGCCGGTTTGGGCGCAGATCGAGGCGGTGGTGGAGAAGCGCTCGGAGGAGGCTCAGTCGAGGGCGCCGCAGGACGGGAACGAGGAGGCATTCCCCCACTGGAGGTCACTACCCGCGTGGGCTTGGCCGGTTCTGGCTCCGGCTCGGGCTCCGGCTCTGACGGGACCTCGGCCACAACCGGTTCCGGCTCGGGCTCCGGTTCTGACGGGACCTCGGCCACTATCGGCTCCGGCTCGGGCTCCGGTTCTGACGGGACCTCGGCCACAACCGGTTCCGGCTCGGGCTCGGGTTCAGGCTCCGGCTCTGGTTCGGGTTCGGGCTCGGGCGGCCGAATCAGGCCATCACGATGTGCCCGCCGGCGGACGCGATCCGCTTGAGCATCCACGATGCTCGAAGAGTGGCTGTTGACGCCGATCCCCAGAAGCACACAGAGATCAAGCGTTTCCTTGTTCGTGAGGCCGAGCTCGCGGGCAAGCTCATAAACCCGAATCTTTGCTGGCAAAAAGCTCTTTCTTGGTCCGTCCGCATTGCGCGGCCGACCCACTTGGGTCGGGAATTTATTGTCTCACGCCCGGCCTTGAGATTTCGAAGTCAATCCAAGGCGCTGGGCACTACTCCGGTGGAGGACCGCCTTCCGTGGTCTCCCCCAACTCTTCGGCTGGCGTCTCGTCGGCGCCTTCAGCAGCCCACTCCTCGGCTGACAACGCCGGCCCTCCTTCTGCTGGTCGCCAAACCTGCTCGCCAGTTGCCTCGTCTACCACCCATTCTCCCTCGGCCCAATCCATCTCCTCATACGCAGCTTCTTGGGCGAGTTGGGTCTCGCTCTTGATGTCGATTCGCCATCCGGTCAACCGTGCCGAGAGCCGAGCATTTTGACCTTCTTTGCCGATAGCCAGCGAAAGCTGGTAGTCGGGTACGACGACCTCGGCCACCCCGGACTCCTCATCGATGGTGACCTCCTTGATTTTGGCCGGGGACAGCGCTTTGGCCACAAAGTCGGCCGCGTCTTCCGCGAACGGAACGATGTCGATCTTCTCTCCTCGCAACTCATTGACCACCATGCGCACCCGGGCGCCCCGGGCGCCCACGCAAGCCCCGACCGGGTCCACGTTGGTGTCGTTGGACGCCACCGCGATCTTTGTCCGGTGCCCAGGCTCCCGGGCACACGCCCTGATCTCCACCACCCCATCGGCAATCTCGGGCACCTCCAATTCGAACAGCCGCTTGATCAACCCAGGATGGGTGCGGCTCACCACGATTTGCGGCCCCTTGGCCGTCTTGCGGACCTCCACGATGTAGGCCTTGAGACGGCTGTTGGCATCGGGACGCTCGAAGGGGACCTGCTCCGCCTGAGGCAAGAGCGCTTCCACCCGGCCCAAGTCCAGCAGTGTGTAGCGGGCATCGTTCTGCTGGATAATCCCAGTGACGATGTCGCCCTCACGACCGGCATACTCCTCGTATTTGAGCTCGCGCTCCACCTCGCGAATGCGCTGCATCATCACCTGCTTGGTCGTCTGGGCCGCGATGCGCCCGAAGCCGTCAGGTGTCACGTCAAATGGCTCGCCGATCGGCTCCCCGTCTTCGTCCAGCTTTTGCGCGAAAACCTGGATGTCGGCAGTCTCAGGATTGATGGTGACCCAGGCGTATTCCTCGCTGTCGGGCATGCGCTTGTAGGCCGATTCAAGGGCATCGGCCAGTGCAGCCAGCAGGGCGTCCACCGAGATTCCCTTGTCTGCGGCTAGCGCCTGGAGGGCTTCCAACATGTCGGGATTCACTCCTGGTCCTTTCCAGGTATTGGCAGCCTGGATGCCTGCCCGCATGTCTCCCCGGGTGTCGGCATCCATCGGCTGCTCTTCTCCTTGATCTTCTTCCTTGGCTCTGGACCCCATTCGAAAACGGTTCTGGCCTTGGTGATGTCGCCGAAGGCCATCCGATGAGCAACTCCGTTCTCTTCTATGGTAATCCCATCATCGTCGCATCCTGTCAGCACACCCTGGATCCGGCGTTCTCCTTCGATTTGGGGCCCGAGTTTGACGCTTATGGTCTCGCCCATCGCTCGGACATAGTGCGCCGGCTGGCGCAGCGGTCGTTCCAGGCCGGGACTGGTTATCTCCAAGGTGTACCGGCCGGGAATCAGGTCGTTGTCGTCCAACAGGCGGGAGGTCACCTTGGAGGCATCGGCCACCTCATCCAGGCTGACACCGCCCGGCCTGTCCACGATGATGCGCAGCACCCCGCCTCCGAAGGTGAGGTCGTAGATTTCCAAGTCGCGCCCCTGGAACAAGGGCGCGAGCAGCTCATGCACGTTGTCTGCTACTGACATCTCGCCCCTTTCCTGGACCGACGGTGAACCTATTATCTTGCCGCTCCCCAAAGCGAGAAGGCGTGGGCCCCAGCCCACGCCTCACCCAACGAAAGAGATCGACGATGTATCGACGATCTTACCCGCTGAACGCGGGTGTGTCGTTGCACAGAAAGAGCGATTTTCAGTAGCTCCGACCGCAGACCGCCACCAGGTCGGACTCGTCGCCGCTTTGGGGCAGCGACCCGTCGGGGCGCTGGAGGCATCGCACGGTGATTGCGTCCTCGGCAAGGTCGGCTTCTCCGTCTGGACCGAGTTTGGCCCACGGTATCCGAGCAAATCCGGTTGCCGATGCCTCCCGCACCTCATCTGCCGTGGTGGCCTCGGCAATCCGCGAGTCCCGCCACGTCATGGCATCGTCGTAAATCCGCTGCTGGATGGCATCCAGGAGCGATTCCACCCGCGTTGGCGCCTCAGAAAGGCTGACCGCCTCCTTCTCGCCGCCGATTCGGGACACCAGGGTGACCTGTCCCTGCTCGAGATCCCGGGGTCCGATCTCCACCCGGACCGGCACGCCCTTCAACTCCCAGTCGGTGGCTCTGCGGCCAAACCCCGTTCCCGTCCGATCGTCCACCCTCGCCCGTATCCCGACGGCTGCCAGTTCGCCGGTCAACTGGTGGCAGGCTTCCACCACCCCGTCGGCGTCGCGCACCGCGATGACCGCGGCTTGGATGGGTGCCAAACGGGGCGGGACAACCAGGCCCTTGTCGTCGCCGTGGGCCATGATCAATCCGCCCACCATGCGAGACGACACTCCCCACGAGGTCTGCCATACGTGGGACTGGTTCCCCTCGGCATCCAAATAGGTGATGTCGAACATGGTCGCGAAGCTCTGGCCCAGTTCATGGGAAGTCCCCATCTGGAGTGCCTTGCCGTCGCGCATCATCCCTTCGAGACACATGGAGTTGATGGCCCCGGGAAACCGCTCAGCCTCGGTCTTGTAACCAATGAGCACCGGAATCGCCAACACCGACTCCATGAAGTCGCGATACACCTCGTGAAGGATCCGGGCGGCGTAGTCGCGGGCTTCTTGGCGGGTGGCATGGGCAGTGTGGCCTTCCTGCCACAGGAACTCCGTGGTTCGCAGGAAAATCCGAGGGCGCATCTCCCAGCGGACGACGTTGGCCCACTGATTTATGAGCAGCGGCAGGTCGCGATGGCTCTGCACCCATTTGGAGAAATAGGCATTGATGATGGTCTCACTGGTGGGGCGCACCACCACCGGCTCGGCCAGTTCTCTCCCTCCGCCCTGGGTGACCACCGCCAATTCGGGACTGAAACCCTCAACGTGGTCAGACTCCCGGTTCAGGTAGCTCTCGGGGATGAACAGGGGAAAATAGGCGTTGTCGGCACCGGCGGCCTTGATGCGCTGGTCCACCTCGGCCTGCATCCGCTCCCAAAGGGCATATCCGTAGGGCCGGATCACCATGGTGCCCCGCACCGGTCCGTTGTCGGCCAACTCGGCCTTGTTGAGGATGTCCTGATACCACCGGGGAAAGTCCTCATTCTGCGGGGTTAGCACCCCTTTGTCGGCCATGTTCATGCTCTCCTGCGGATCAGATCTATTTTGCTGCTGGCCTGATTGGCATCGTCGCCCTGCTCGGCTAGCAGGCGACTCCGGTCCCGCTCGGCCTCTCGCGCCGCGGCCACCGTGTCGGCCTTCTCCAGTGCGGCCTCTGGCCCATGCTCGTGGATCAACTCGGCCCATTCCACCAGCGCCGATACCATCTCCTCCTCGGCCACCACGGCCACATTGCGTCCCTTGACGAACAGATGGCCCCGTTTGTTGCCCGCCGCGATACCGATATCGGCGTCGCGGGCTTCGCCGGGACCGTTGACCACGCAGCCCATGACCGCCACTTGCAGGGGGATCTCCCGATCGCCGAACGCCTCCATGGCCTGCTCCGCCACTGCATAGACATCGATCTCGGCCCGACCGCAGCTCGGGCAGGCGATCAGATCGACGTTCTTGCGCTCCCGCAGCCCCATTGACTCAAGAAGCTGCCGACCGGCTTTCGCCTCTTGAACCGGGTCGGCGGTAAGGCTGTAGCGGATGGTGTCGCCGATTCCCTCGGCCAAGAGGGTGCCAATGCCCGCAGTTGACTTGATCAACCCCACTGGGGGCGGCCCCGCTTCGGTCACCCCGAGGTGCAGGGGATGGTCGGTGACCTCGGCCAGCTGTCGGTAGGACTCGATCATGAGGGGCACGCTGGACGCCTTGACCGAGATCTTGACGTCTTCAAAGTCCACTTCCCTGAAGTAGTCGAGTTCCATCTGGGCCGACTCCACCATGGCCTCCGGGACAACCCGGTCGCCGTACTTGCGGTAGAGGTCGGGGTGCAACGATCCCCCGTTCACTCCGATGCGGATGGGAACCCCGCGATCCCGGCACTCCGAGGCCACCGCCCGGATGTGCTCCGGCTTGCGAATGTTCCCGGGGTTCAGCCTCAGGCACTGGACTCCCGCATCCAATGCGGCCAACGCCATGCGATACTGGTGGTGAATGTCGGCCACTATGGGCACGGGAGACCGGGGCACGATCTGGGCCAACCCCTCGGCGGCCTCAATCTCATTGCACGTGCAGCGGACGATGTCGGCCCCCGCCGCGGCCAGGGCGTATATCTGCTGAAGGGTGCCCTCCACATCAGCAGTGCGGGTGGTGGTCATGGACTGAACAGTGATCGGCGCGCCGCCGCCGACAGCTACATCCCCCACATGGATCTGACGGGTGGGGCGTCGCTCGAAAGCTGCCTCGACTTCCATGCCCTCAGCTTGACACGCCCGGCCCGGGGCATTCGCAATTACCCGTGATCATCCCATTCCTCAACTCGGAAGTTGCACCGGATCGGTGAAGTCCAAATAGACGGACCCAATGAACACAAAAACCAGAATCAAGATGACGGCATACGCCACCGGCACCATCTTGGACACGTCGGCGGTGTATCGATTGCCGCGCCAGGAGCGCAGACGCTCGTAGGTGGCAATCACCACATGGCCCCCGTCAAGGGGCAGCAGGGGAATCATGTTGAAAACTCCGATGAACACGTTCAGCAGCGCCAAGAACAGCAGCAGATTCCCATAGCCGTTCTCGGTGAGATCAGCACCGATCTTGAGCGCCCCGAAGATCGAGACCACGCGGTCTTGATCGTCAACAGGCGCTGCTACCGGGATGCCGCCTCCGGTCGGAGCAACCGCGTCCTGGGTCGGTTGGTCGGTCACATCGCGGAAGAAGCTGTTGAGACCGCTGGGAGAGAAAAAACTGCCGATGCCGAAAACGGATTCCTTGACCAAGAACCCAAACTCATCCAGCGTCTCGGGAACAGCCTCTAGATACCCGACCTCCACCGACTGGGACAGCCAGGCCGACCGGGAGCCGATACCGATATAGCCACGGCTGGCGTCCCCCGGATGGGCGTCGAGCGTCAGCGTGCGGACCAGCACCTCGCCATCTCGCTGGACCCCCAGGCTCACCGGCGTCCCCGGGCCGGGCAACACCGCCACCATGTCGTCCATGGTGGCCACCGGGCTGCCGTTGACCGACACAATGCGATCGCCCACCTGCAGATCGGCGCCTTCGGCCGGCGAGCCGGACTCCACCCTGCTCACCGTCCAATCAGGTGAGGGCACGCTCTCAGTCCTCCCGCCGATCACCAGGAAGGAGAAAATCAGCACAAGCGCCAACAGGAAGTGCACGGTCGATCCGGCCACCGCCACCGACATGCGCCGCCAGTAGGGCTTGCTGCGATAAGTGCGATGCTCATCGGCCGGGGATACCTCCTCCAAGTTGTTCATGCCGATGATCCGCACATAGGCGCCAGCAGGGATTGCCTTGAGGCCGTACACCGTGTCCCCCCGGCGCATCGACCACAGGCGGGGCCCGAATCCCAAGAAAAACTCGGTCACCTTCATGCCTGAGGCCCGGGCGGCGACAAAGTGGCCCATCTCGTGCAAGAAGATCATGCCGATAACGGCCAGCACCACTATCAACATCGGCAATCCCCACACCACCCGAACCACCGCGAGCAGGCCTACTGCCAATATCAAACCGCCCCAGCCGTCGCGAGATGCCCGCAGCCTGGCCAGGGGGGACAATGGAGTCTGGCCGCTCCGAGAGGAGCCAGTTTGATCGAGGGTCATCGCTTAGCTGCGGTCGAACTGGCGGGCGACGACGTGCTCGGCAGCGGCTCGGGCTTTGCCGTCGATCTCCATGACCGCCTCCAGGGAGTCGGCCTCGGTGCGGTCGTGGTCGCCTAAAACCGTCTCCAGAATCTCGGGAATTGCCGTCCATCGTATCCGCTGATCGAGAAAAGCCTGCACGGCCACTTCGTTGGCCGCATTCAGCAGCGCAGGTGCAGTCTCACCCATGCGCCCGGCGGTGTAGGCCAGATTCAGGCAGGGAAATGCCTCGGTATCAGGGGGCTCGAAATCCAGGCGGCGCAGCTCTGCCCAGTCAATGCGACCAAACGGCGTGGCAATGCGGTCGGGATAGGCCATGGCATAGCCGATGCACAACCGCATATCTGGCAGGGAAAGCTGGGCAATGGTGGCGCCATCGGTGTACTCCACCATGGAGTGGACCACCGACTGCGGATGGACCACAACCTCGATGCGGTCATACCCCAAACCGAACAGCTCGTTGGCCTCGATCACCTCCAGGCCCTTGTTCATCAGCGTGGATGAGTCCACCGTGATCTTGGGCCCCATGCTCCACGTGGGATGGGCGAGAGCGTGGTCCACGGTGACATCGGCCAGCTCATCAAGCGTCCGCCCTCGAAAGGGGCCTCCGCTGGCGGTGAGGACAATACGGTGAACCCGCTCCATGCCCGCCTCAGCAGTGAACACATCATTGGCCCGCAGGCACTGGTGGACAGCGCAGTGCTCGCTGTCGACGGGGAGCAATTCGGCGCCGGGAGTTTGGCGGGCACGCTGGACAACTGGACCGGCTGCGATCAGCGACTCCTTGTTGGCCAGGGCTAGGCGCCGACCAGCCTCAAGAGCAGCCAGCGTCACCGGCAGCCCGGCGAACCCGACAACCCCGTTGACCACCACCTCCCCCATAGCTGCTGCGTCGGCCAGCGCGGACGGGCCGCTGGCCACGGTGGTCCCCGGCAGCGCATCTTGGACCTCGGGTACGTGTTCGGCGTCGCCCACCACCACAAGACGGGGATGAAACTCCCGAGCTTGGGCTACCACCTGGTCGATCGAGCGGCCAGCGCCCAATGCCACCACGTCCCAGACGCCCGGTTCGGCCCGGACGACATCCAGGGTTTGAACTCCGATTGAACCGGTGGAGCCAAGCAGAGATAGGGAGACCATGATCCGGCAACCCCGGTTCAGATCACATCAAGCATCAGAGCGGTGAAGTAAGTGGCCGGCAGCACAAAGAGCAGGGCGTCAATCCGGTCCAGCATCCCCCCGTGGCCGGGTAGCAGAGAGCCCATGTCCTTTATGCCGATATCTCGCTTGAGGGCCGACTCCAGAAGGTCGGCCATCGGGGCCACCACCGCAACCACAATGCCCAGGATGACACCATCGGAACGTGAGCTAGCACCGTCTCCGAAGGGTCCGATCTCCAGGATGGAGATGAAGACCAATGCAGCCGCGATGGTGAGGATGGTGCCGCCGATCAATCCTTCCACTGTCTTGTTGGGGCTGGCCTTGGACAACGGAGTACGACCCGCAGCCCGCCCGACGGCAAACGCGCCGACATCGTGCGCCACAGTCAAGATCAATGCGCTCAGCACCAGCTCGGCGCCATCGGGCATGTCCAGCAGGAGTCCGCCGAATGCCCCTGTTACTCCGATGTAGGTGATTCCCAGCAGGGTCACCCCGAGGTTGGCCAGTGGGCGGTCGCGGCTGACTCCGCTCAAATACCAAAGCCCGGCACCGAATAGCGCGAAGACCAGCACCAGCACCATGCCATCGGCGCCTCGCCAGAAGGCGGCCAGCGGCAAGGCCACCACCGCGGCAAAGCCCACCAGTGTGGGAGGCTGATAGCCCGCATGACGCAAGGCGGTGAACCACTCTGCCGCGGCGATCAACAACGCGATGACGAGCACGGCCAGCGTGACCCGCTCTCCCAAGGCAATTGCCCCCAAGACAATCCCGCCCAACAACAATCCAACCCCGATGGAAGTCATCAGATTGCCGTTGGAGGAAGAAGACCGCGCCTGCACCGCCATTGGGGCCGGTGCAGACAGGGGCGACGGGGTTTGGACCATTTCTGTGGTGGTCGGAGAATCGGAAACATCCAAGGACAGCACCTCGTCCACCCGGTCTACCGAGGGAAACTCCACGGCCTCGGTGGGCTCGGGGTCTTCGAAGACGCTTGCCCCCTCGGTTGCATCGCCGATGTCAGTCGGATCAGACAGGTCGGAGAGCGACCGCTCTTCGGCGTCTTCACGCCATACGGGATCTAGGTTGTCCCAGGTCTCCTCCGCCTCGGAGACGTCATCGGCAGCCTCATTCCAGCGAGGCAGGCCGGATTCGTCTCCTTCTTCGTCGAACAAAGAAGTCAGGTCGTCCAAGAACATGGCCTGTTCGTCTTCAGGCGCCTCTTCAGACTGGTCATTTGGTCTTTGGAAAGGATTGTCGTCGTCCACTGCCCCTCCAGGCTAGATCTCGAGCAGCTCTTGCTCCTTGACGCTCAACGCATCGTTGATGAGCTGCTCATGGTCGTGGGTTAGCCGGTCAAGTTCCTTCTCGGTTCGGGCGGCGACGTCTTCGGAGACGTCGCCGCCTTTGCTGAGTTGATCAATGTCGTGACGGCCGCTGCGGCGAGTGTTCCGAATCGCCACTCGCCCCTCTTCGGCCATCTGCTTGACCAGTCTGACCAGTTCGCGACGCCGTTCCTCGGTCAGCGGCGGAAATGTGAGTCGCACCACGTTGCCGTCATTGCTGGGGTTGAGCCCGAGATCAGCTTGGATAATCGCCCGCTCGATTGCGGAAATGGAGCCCTTGTCGAACGGGGAGATGACGAGAAGCTGCGCTTCTGGGACACTGAAACTGGCCAGCTGTTGCAGAGGCACCTCCGTGCCGTAGTACTCAACGAGAAACCTCTCGAACAGCGCCGGGGAAGCCCGTCCGGTCCTGACGGAGGCGAACTGCTGGCGAGTGTGGTGAACCGCGGCATCCATGCGCCCACCGGCTTCGTCCAACACCAAATCGGTCAGCTCATCGCCGGTCGTCATGGTTCCGGCCTGTCTGGACAACCTCGGCTAGAACGCCAAAACGATCGCCAGACCATCCATCTTCTTGATGCCTTGGGGCATCCCTCATGACACCAGAGTACCGATCAGTTGGCCGTCGAGTATGGCGCTTACGTTTCCCGGTTTCATGAGGTCGAAAACGACGATGGGCAATTTGTTGTCCATGCACAAAGAAACCGCGGTGCTGTCCATGGCCCTCAATCCCTGGGACAGCACGTCCAAGTACTGCACCTCATCGAGTCTCTCAGCATTCGGATCGGTCCGGGGGTCGGCAGTATAAATCCCGTCGGTTCCGCTGTGGGTGCCCTTCAGCAGAACTCCGGCCTCGACCTCCACTGCCCGAAGTGCGGCCGCAGTGTCGGTGGTGAAGAACGGGTTGCCGGTTCCGGCGGCAAAAATAACCACCCGGCCCTTCTCGAGGTGCCGGATCGCCCTTCGCCGGATATACGGCTCAGCCACCTGGGCCATACCGATTGCCGTCTGCACCCGGGTGGGCTGATTGAGCCGTTCCAAGGTGTCTTGGAGCGCGAGAGCGTTGATCACCGTGGCCAGCATCCCCATGTAGTCGGCTTGGGCTCGGTCCATCCCTGCGCCGGCTCCGGTCATCCCCCGCCAGATGTTTCCACCGCCCACCACGACGGCTACATCCACGTCGAACTCGGCCCGGACCTTGACGATCTCGGTGGCAATTTGAGCGGCAATCTCGCCGTCGATGCCGTATCCGGCCTCTCCGGCAAAGGCCTCGCCGGAGAGCTTCAGCACGATCCGGTCCCACCGGCCTGATCGCTTGATGCCGTCGGTGGTCATCGATCAGCTGCCGATGGCCGCCAGCTCGAACCGGACGATCTCACCGTCGCCCAACCGGGACTGCACGGTTTCCTTCTCCCCGAACATGCCTTGTTCCAGCAACACCCGCTCGGCATACCACGCCCTCAGTCGGCCGGTGACGATCTTGTCCCAGGCCTGTTCGGGCTTGCCCTCGGCCTTGGTCATCTCCGTCAGCGCAATGCGCTCCCGCTCTACCTCTTCGGGGTCGACCTCGTCTCGGTGCAGAACCGACGGCTTGGCGAAGGCAATGTGGAGGGCGACCTCATGGGCCATCTCCTGGCTCAGGCCGCGGACCTCAACCACCACTGCGCTTGTCCCCCGGCCATCTTGGGAGTGGAGGTAGGTATCCAGGATGTTGCCATCGCCAGCCTGAATCTTGACGACCTTTCCCAACCGGATGTTCTCCTTCTTGGCCAGGCTGAGATCCTCAATGGCTGCTTTGCGGGACTCCACCGAGTCTTCGCCCTCAGCCAGCACGAGCTGGGCCAGCTCGTCAGCCAAAGCGGTGAAGTCGTCAGCCTTGGCGGAGAAGTCGGTCTCGCAGCGAAGTTCCACGATGGCGGCGGAATGGCTGTCCACCGCCAGGGCCACCGCTCCCTGATCACTGGCCCGATCGGCCCGAGCAGCCGCTTTGGCCATGCCCTTCTCGCGCAGCCACTGGGTGGCCGCCTCCATGTCCCCGTCGTTCTCGGTAAGGGCGCGCTTGCAGTCCATCATTCCGGCGCCAGTGGCGTCGCGCAGAGCCTTGACATCTTGGGCTGAAAATGAACTCACGCTTGCTCCTGGGAATCGATTTGCTCAGTCTCAACAGCTGGCTCCGCGGCATCAGCGACCGATGCACCATCCTCAGACGGCGCCTCCACAACAGCCGGCGCACCATCCTCAGACGGCGCCTCCACAACGGCTTGGGGCTTGTCGGCGGCATTTCCCCGTGACATGTAGCGGCCCTCGAGAACAGCATCGCTGATAATCCGGCACATCAGCTCCCCGGAGCGGATCGCATCGTCATTGCCAGGGATGACGTATTGGATGACATCGGGATCGCAATTGGTGTCCACCACTGCAATGACCGGCAGTTTCAACTTGTTGGCCTCGGCCACTGCGATGTGCTCTTTTTTGGTGTCGAGCACGAACACCGCGTCGGGGGGCCGAGTCAGATCGCGAATGCCGTTGAGGTTGCGCTCCAGCTTCGCCAGCTCCCGGGAGATGAGGAGAGCCTCTTTCTTGGGCATGACGTCTAGCTCGCCCGAGCTGCGCATCCGCTGGAATTCCTTCATTTTGCCCATGCGCTTGGAGATGGTCTCGAAATTGGTGAGGAGACCACCCAGCCATCGCTCGTTCACGTATGGCATGCCCACGCGCTCCGCGTAGCTCTGCACGCTGTCTTGGGCCTGCTTCTTGGTGCCCACGAACAGCACCTGACCGCCTCTGGCCACCAGATCGCGGACGAAGGTGTAGGCCATCTCAATATGGGCAAGCGTCTGGGTCAGATCGATGATGTAAATGCCGTTGCGCTCTCCGAAGATGAAGCGCTGCATCTTCGGATTCCAACGCCGGGTCTGGTGTCCGAAGTGGACTCCGGCATCAAGCAGCTGACGCATCGTGACGACTGGCGCCATGGTGTTTCTCCTCTCCCAGCGGTTCAGCGAAACCCGGGGTCAGCACCAAATGGCGACCGTGGGATGCCCCGGGCGGTGATTGTCTCGGCCGGGAAGTGCTTCCAGGCCGGGTTCAACGATAGCCGGACGAGCGGTCCGAGCCATAGGCAGGAAGCCGACTTCGGCCGTGCGGCTCAAGGTGGGGTACCAGCCGCACATGTCCTGCGGCCAATACCAAGGTGGGGTCGAGGTAGTGGTCTCCGTCGCGGACGCTGAAAAAGAACCGTGCAGAGGTGGTGCCCAGCAACTGGCCGGGCGCGACCCATTCGCCCTCTTCCACAGCGGTCCAGCCCAGGTACCCGTAGGCGGTGCGCAGCCCATCGCGGTGGAGCACGGTCACAAACCGGTTGTGGGCCACCGACCCGGCGAACACCACCTCGCCCGCTGCCGATGCCCGCACCGGCAACCCGGGCTCGGGGTTGTATTCCAGGCCTCTGTTGCCGGGAGCCCCCACATGCGCCGGCGCCCGGAATGAATCGATCACCTCTGCATCCACCGGAGGCTGGTACACCAAGGGGGACTCGGCCGACTCCTCCTTCGGCGCAGTCTGCGGCGAGGTTTCTGGTGGTAGTTGAGCAGGGTGCAGCGCCAGCCAAGCAGACACCGCGGCGGCAGCCAACCCGCCGATGCGCATTCCCAGCACCATGAGATCCCCTCGGCATCTTGAAGTCGGGGGGAAGCCAACTCAGGTTACCGGCTTCTGGCGGCTGTCATGCCCGAGGATGGTTGTCCTCCACCACTTTTTGAAGCCTGTCCCGGCTGACGTGAGTGTAGATCTGCGTGGATCCCAGATCGGAATGGCCCAATAGCTCCTGTACTTGTCTGAGGTCGGCCCCCCCATCGAGGAGATGAGTGGCAAAGGTATGGCGCAGGGCGTGGGGGTTGGTCTGCGTGCTGGCCGCTCGATTGACAAGCCGACGGACTGCTTGAGTGTTCAGCGGTCGGCCGTACAGATTCACAAACAGGGCATCACCGGCTGCGGACGGATCGGCCATCTCCTCCCGACCATCGGCCAGCCACTCTGCCAGGGCCGTGGCCGCGGGCTCGCTCAGTGGCGCGATTCGCTGTTTCGAACCCTTGCCTCTCACGATCATGCGCCGACGCTCCCAATCGATGTCGCCGACTCGGATGGCGCAGACCTCGCTGACCCGAAGGCCGCTGCCGTAGAGCAGCTCCAGTACCGCGACATCGCGTTGGCGTCGAGCGTTGTTGTCGTCGGCTATTGCTGCGCGCGGCTTGTCCAACAGGGTTTCCAGTTCCTCAGAGCGCAGCACACGCGGCAGATGTCGCTCTCGAGTCGGAGTAATCGCGCCTATCGTGGGGTCGGCGGCGACCCGGCCCGTGCGCTCTGCCCAGCGGAAGTAGCGGCGCAAGGAAGTGGCTTTCCGAGCCACCGTCTGGCGGGCGTAACCCTGCGTGCTCAGGTAGGCCAGATATCGCCGGATGACGCGAAGGTCGACGTCTTCAGGGCCGGTATCCCGGGAAACCGTCGAAGAGGGGTCCGCTTGGGACGTCTCCAGCCATTCCGAGAACGCTTTTATCTCGCGGCGGTACATCGCCGCGGTGTTGTCGCTAACCGAAGCGGCTGACGCGGCAAAAGAGTCCAGATCCCAGCCCATCAACCCTCAAGATTACGGGTTCTCCGCCAACTCACCGGGTGATGCCCACCCGCTCGATCCAGCGGCCCGACACGGCCACCCAGCCCGCAGCCCGCAGCTCTTCCACCGCTCCGGCTACCTCGGCCATGGTCAAATCGGTGCGGCCCTTGATCTGCTCGGCATCAGCGGGCTGCCAACCCAGTGCATCCAGAACCTGTTGGCCGACGCGGTCCGGATCCGGGCGGGAGTCCAGAGGGACGGCCTCCGCACCGGACATGCCCAGGGCGAGCAGCACATCATCAACGTCGCGGCAAGGCGCGCAGCCGTCGGCCAGCAGCTCATGACAGCCGTCTGATGCGGAGCTGCGAACCGGTCCGGGAACGGCCATGACTGCCCGGTCCCGGGCCGCGGCCTCGGCCACCGTGTGCATGGACCCTCCAGAGGCATGGGACTCCACCACCACGACCACATCGGCGAGGGCTGCGATGATGCGATTGCGAGCCGGAAACCGCCACTGTTCAGGAGGCGCTCCCAGAGGAGCTTCTCCCAACAGCACTCCCTGATCGGCCACCGCCCGCCACAGGGCTCGGTTGCGCTCGGGATAGGCCCTGTCCATGCCGTTGCCCACTACTCCAATGGGCGGGGCGGTCCGGGCATCCAGGGCTCCGGCATGGACAGCGGCATCGATGCCCAGGGCCAGCCCGGAGACCACCCCCACGCCCGCCGAGGCCAAATCCCGGCCTAGTTCGAATGCCACATCGCTGCCATAGCGTGTGCATCGACGGGTGCCGACGATGGCCACGCGGGGACCGGCAACCACCTGGGGATCTCCCATGTGGAACACGACTGCGGGCGGATCCATGTCATGAGACAGGGCTGATGGGTATCCCGGGGTACCCAGCGCAGCCACTCCCACACCGTGCTCACGGTGCCGAGCCCACAACCGGTCCACATCGAGGCTGACGGCAGTGCGGCGCCACTGCTCATACAGGTCGTGTTTGCCGGCCACCTGCATCAGCTCAGGAGATGGCGGTCCCTGAAGACGGGTCCACACGGCGGCTGGGCTGCCGGTAGCGAGGAGCGCCCGCAACCGGGCCGGCCCCACTGCGGGCAGCGAGGCCAGCGCGACGAGCCACGCCTCCATCGGCAGCTTTCCCATATCTTCGGCCAGGACCTCTGCTACCGGGATGTCATCGGCGGCCATTGGCAAGACTCCAGGGATCGTGGGCCACGGTGACCGGCTCTGTGCGCATGAACAGCGCCTGCGCGACGATGCCCCCGGTCAGCGGGGGCGCATGTCCGCCCAGATCAGCCAGCGTGAGAGCGACCCTTCGAACCCGCTGGAAGCCACGAGCGGTGAGACGTCCCTCCGCGATGGCGTGGCGAAACAGGTTCTTGGCCTCTGGGTCCAGCGGGGCGAACTCCTCCAAGGCATCGTCGGACAACTCGCTGTTGGACCCTGCGCCGCGTTCGAGAGCGGCAGCCCGCGCCCGGTCCACTCGGGCTCTCACCTCGGTGGAGGACTCTCCCGGCGGTGCGTCGAACAAGTCGCTGACTTCCGGTCGGCCGACATGAATTCTCAGATCGAATCGGTCCAGCAGCGGCCCGCTCAACCGTCGGGCATAACGCAGTCGGGCCATGGGGGTGCATCGGCACATGCCCGGCTGCCCCAACTCCCCGCACGGACACGGGTTCATAGCCCCCACTAGTAGAAATCGAGCGGGAAACGATGCTGCCGCCGTGGCGCGGTTGACTCGGATTACCCCTTCTTCGAGGGGCTGGCGCAGCGCGTCCAAGGCTTGGGGCGCGAACTCTCCCATCTCGTCCAGGAACAGCACGCCGCCATGGGCACAGCTGATTGCTCCCGGCCTCAGCGCCCGGCTCCCTCCGCCCACCAGTGCGATCATCGAAGCGGAGTGGTGGGGTGCCTGCCATGGGGCTTGTTTGATCAATCCCGAGGACGGCAAGTCCAAGCCGGCGGCCGAGTGCACCATGGTTGCCTCGATGGCAGTGGACTCGTCCAATGAGGGCAGGAGTCCGGGAAGCCGCCGGGCCAACATGGTTTTGCCCGCGCCCGGCGGTCCGATCATCAAAAGGTGATGTCCGCCCGCCGCGGCCACTTCCAACCCCAACCGAGCCATGTGCTGTCCTCTCACGTCAGCCAGGTCTACGGTCTCGCGCCGCGGGCTCATCGACCCCGGCGACGGCAAGTCAGGCCAGGCCTCCTCTCCTCGAAGCGCAGAGATGAGTTCACCGAGGGTATCCGGTGCCCTGACCACCGGACCGTTCGCCAACGCGGCTTCTGCGGCGCTGCTCGGAGCGACCACCACTTCGGCCGCGTCCAGGCAGCGCACTTGAGGCAGCACTCCAGGCACCGGCCGGAGCCGGCCATCAAGGCCCAGTTCGGCCAAGAAGGCCATATCGTCCAAGACATCGGCAGACAACTGGTCGTCGGCCACCAGGATTCCCATGGCTATGGCCAAGTCAAGGCCGGGGCCTTCCTTGCGGATTCCCGATGGGGCCAGATTGACGGTGACTCTCCCCGGAGGCCATTTCGCGTCGCTGGAGAGAAGAGCGGCTCGAACCCGATCACGGGCCTCTCGGCAAGCGGCGTCGGGCAGGCCTACCACGGTGAAGGTGGGTAGGCCCAAGGAGACATGGACCTCCACCGAGACCGGATGTCCGGTGATTCCGGCGAGAACGGAGGCAGGGATGGTGGCGAGCACGGTTTGTGCTTTCTCGAGGATGGTTCCTCGTGCCGACAGAGTGACCCTTAGCGCTGATCACGAGCGTTCCCAAGACCATACCCGTGGACGGTGACAACTCCTCCAGTGTCGCAGCCCTCAGAGAACCTCGTTGATGTAGCGGAGCACTGCGTCGACCTCACCGGCAGTCAGCAGCCCGCCAAAGGCGGGCATGCGGTTTCTTCCCTCAGACACAACAACTGCCGCGTCGCCCGGTTCGGGGTATACCTCCAACACGCGACCTCGATTCAACCGCGGGCCGTCACCGGTCCCGCTGCCATCGGCGTCGTGGCAGGACGAGCACCGGTCGACGAAAATGGCCCGACCGGCCACCAACACGGGATCGGGGGTGCCGTCGGGCCCCTCCTCCACCTCAGGAGATGAGCCCGCACCGCATCCGGCCGCCAGCACCAAGCAGAGAGAGATGAGTGCCGATCGCACAGCGACCCCGGCTTCCCGAGCAGCCACCGCGGGGACGATAATCGTGCATGGGCTTCGATCCCACACGCAAGCACCGGCGCACTCGGTTTGACTATTGGTTTGTGGCCTTCGGCCTATTGGTCTGCGTCGGGCTGATTCTGTGGGCGGTGCTGGGCTAGAAAGCCGCTTCGATCACTCGCACTTCACGACCCACCACTTCGGCAACGTCGAATCGAATCTGGACCGGTCCTGAACGCGTTTGCTCGGCCAACCACTGGGCAGCCAGCCGGCGTATCCGCCGCTGCTTCTGCCAGCCGACAGCCTCGGCGGGCGAGCCATATGCCAGCGACGACCGGGTCTTGACTTCGCAGACCGCGACGACGGGGCCCCGCCGCACGATTACATCCAACTCCCCGTGCCGACACCGCCAGTTGCGCTCGAGAACCTCGAACCCATGGCGGCGATACCACCGCACCACTCGGTCTTCTCCCCAACGGCCCAACGCCTGCCGGTATGCCATGTCTCCACCCTAAGCACGGGGAGTGACAATTTGGCTGTCGGCTAGAAGCGCTTTTCCTTGACCCGGGCGGCCCGACCGATGCGGTCGCGCAGGTAGTAGAGCTTGGCCCGGCGCACGTCGCCGCGGGCACCGACGTCGATCTTGGCGATGATGGGCGAATGCGCAGGAAAAGTGCGCTCCACTCCTACTCCAAAGCTCACCTTGCGAACGGTGAAAGTCTCTCGGATCCCGCTGCCCTGTCGGCGGATGACCACTCCTTCGAAAACCTGGACCCGCTCTCGGTTGCCTTCCACAACGCGGACGTGCACCTTGATCGTGTCGCCGGGGCCAAATTCAGGAATGTCGGATCGTCTGGTATCGCGATCAACGATGTCGGTGGGATTCATAGCACGCCTCTTGTGGGTACAGAGCGCCCAATTCAGCCTTTGGGGCGCGACAGAACATCATACCCGTCCTCATCAGGCGAGGCCGAACTCTTCCAAGAGCGCCTGCTCCTCATCGGATAAACCACCGCGGGCGTCAATGAGGTCCGGTCGCAGTGCTGCTGTTCGGGCCAGTGATTGGGCCTTCCGCCAGCGATCCACGCGACCGTGATCTCCCGACCGAAGCACATCGGGAACCGGCCAGCCCCGGAATTCGGCAGGCCGGGTGTAGTGGGGATACTCCAACAGCCCATCGCTGAACGATTCATCGGCGGCCGAAAGCTCGTTGCCCAGCACGCCGGGAACAAGCCGGCCCACTGCCTCGATGATCGCCATCGCCCCGACTTCACCGCCGGCCAGCACGAAGTCGCCGAGCGACAGTTCTCCGTCCACCAGATGATCTCGAACTCGCTGATCCACCCCTTCATAGCGACCGCACAGCAGCGAGAATCCGCGGCCCGAGGCCAACTCTCGGGCGATGGCCTGGTCGAACCGGCGTCCAGCGGGTCCCAGAAGCAGCAAGGGCCTCGGCGGATCGGCCTGCTCCACGGAATTGAACAGGGGCTCTGGCATCATGACCATCCCCGCACCGCCGCCGAACGGTGCATCGTCAACTGAGCGATGGGGGTCGCCCGCCCCGGCTCGGAGGTCGTGAACTCGCACCTCGACCCGGCCTTGCTCCACCGCCCTCCCGATCACACCGAAGTCCAAGAACACCTCGAACATCGAGGGAAAGATGGTGAAGACGTCGACTCTCATGCCTCGCTGAACAACCCGTCTGGCCCATCCACGATCAGCCGATCGGCTGATCGCTCGACAAGAAAGGTGAGCGGCACCAGCGTCCCAGACTCAAGCACAAGAAGATCGCTGGCCGGGTTCCCCTGCACGGCTTCGACCCTCCCGCGCTCGGTGCCGTCGGCTTCGCACACCATCATGCCGATCAGCTCGTGGACCCACAGCTCTTCGGGATCAGAGATGGGCTCGGCTCTCAGCGCTTGTCCCCTCACCGATTCAGCCGTGTCTCGGTCGCTGATCTCGGCGAACCGCACGATCCAGCGCTGCTGGAAGGCCCGAGCATCGGCCACGGTGAGGTCGCCAAAATCGGAGGCGAGCACTGCGCCTGCCTCAAGCCGCTCGGTGCGGTTGGTCCACAGCGTGACCACTACCTCTCCCCGGACCCCGTGAGCCCGGTCGATGCGGCCGACCTCGAGCAGAAGAGACGCCCTTGATTGATCAGTCGACGAACTCGACGTCGATGGGGCTGCCATCTTTGCTGGCCGCGGCCCGCACAAGGGTGCGGATGGAGTTGGCCACTCGACCCCGACGACCGATGACTCGGCCCATGTCGCCTTCGGCCACTGTGACCTCGAGCGTGACCGAACCCTGTCGCTCGACTATTTCCACCTCAACGTCGTCGGGATTCTCCACCACCGACTTGACCAGGTATTCCAGAACGTTTCGAGCAGTGGGGACTTCGATGGTGTTGATGTCACCGTCCTCGTCGAAATCGTCGTCTTCAAAGTCGTCGTCCTCGTAATCGTCGTCCACGGTCTCGAAGTCGGTGTCGCTCACGATTCCCCATCCTCGACTTTCTCGGCATCCTCCTCTGGGCCCTCGTCGCCCTCTGTCGATGCCGCTTCGGGTTCCTCGGCGATTTCCGCCGATGCCGCTTCGGGTTCCTCGGCGATTTCCGCCGATGCCGCTTCGGGTTCCTCGGCGATTTCCGCCGATGCCGCTTCGGGTTCCTCGGCGGTCTCTATCGGCTCGCCTTCGGGTGCGGTATCAGCAGCCTCAGCAGATGCGGCTGTCGTGACCATGGCCGGAGGAGCTGCCGCGGGCCCGGCTTCACCGGTGAACTCCGCCCACGCGCCAGAGATGACCAACAGCTTCTGCACCCGCTCGCTGGGCTGGGCGCCATGGCGAAGCCAGTGCAACGCCCGCTCGTTGTCGATCTCGATCAGAGACGGCTCCTGGCGGGGATTGTAGGTACCTACGATTTCGATGAATCGCCCATTGCGGGCTTTACGGGAATCAGCGGCCACTACGCGGTAAGAGGGCTGCTTCTTCTTTCCCATCCGCATCAGCCGAAGTTTTACTGCCACTAGCCGGTCAGCCCTTCTGTCTTCTGAGGCACATTGGGCGTCCTGAACCCGATTAGCCCGTCATCAGTGCCGGTGCAGGCACGAACCGGCGCCGACCGCCGGAATGGCAAAACTCTACCCGCCCAAAATGCCCGTGGGCTACCTCAGGGAAGAGAGATCGAATTCCCCGTCCTCCAAGCCCGGCAAAGCCAACTTGGGCTTGCCCGCCTTCTTCTGGCTACCCGGTGGGGTAACCCGACTGCCTCCCGACTTCTGTTGGCCACCTGGCGGGGTCACCCGACTCCCCTTTCGACCCTTCTTGGACTTCTTGCGGGCCGAACCCGGGCCTTTGTTTCCCATTCGCTTCATCATCCGCTGCACTTCGCTGAACTGCCGCAGGAGCTGTGACACCTCCGAGGGACGGGTTCCCGAACCAGCGGCGATCCTCTGTCGCCGAGAGCCGTCGACCATGCGGGGGGCGGCCCGCTCCTCAGGGGTCATCGAGCAGATAATGGCTTCGGCTTGGGCGATTCGATCATCCTCGATCTCGGCTTTGCGCAATTCAGGGGGCACACCGGGAAGCATCCCAACCATGTTCTGGAGCGAGCCCATCTTCTTGAGCTGGCGCATCTGCTCCAAGAAGTCCTCCAGCGTGAACTCTCCCTCCAGCAATTTGGCCGCAGCCGCCTCGGCTTCGGCTTCCTCGTATACCTGCTCGGCCTTCTCGACCAAGGTGAGCACATCGCCCATACCGAGAATCCGGCCGGCAACCCGGTCGGGGTGGAACAGCTCGAACTCATCGACTTTCTCGCCGGTGGAGGAGAAGGCGATGGGCCGTCCCACCACCTCCTTCACCGACAGGGCAGCGCCGCCTCGGGCATCGCCGTCCACCTTGGTGAGGATGACCCCGTCGAGCTCGAGGACTGCATGAAACGACTCAGCGGTGGTGACCGCGTCCTGGCCGGTCATGGCGTCCACCACCAAGAAGGTGTAGTGGGGTTCGATGGCGTCAGATATCTGCCCGACCTGATCCATCATCTCGTCATCGATGGCCAGCCGTCCGGCGGTGTCGCAGATCACCACGTCCCGGCTGGATGCCACTGCCTCGGCCACGCCCTTTCTGGCCACTGCAATCGGATCGGAGGGCTCGCTGAACACCGGAACTCCGATGGAGGCTCCCAAGGTGCGGAGCTGCTCGACAGCGGCAGGGCGCTGCAAATCAGCGCCCACCAGCATGGGGTTTCGCCCCTGCTGCTTGAACCAAGAGGCCAGTTTGGCCGCGTTGGTTGTCTTGCCCGAGCCTTGAAGGCCAGCCAGCAGCACCACCGTGGGGGTCTTGGCCGGATGGGTGATCTCCAAGGTCTCGCCGCCCAGAGTGGCAATCAGCTCCTCATGGACGAACTTGATCACCTGCTGAACCGGATTCAGCGCCTTGTGAACCTCGGCCCCCACACACCGCTGGCGGACCCTGTCCTGGAAACCGCGGACTACATGGAGGTTGACATCGGCATCCAAGAGGGCCAGGCGGATCTCGCGCAGCACCTCGTCGACATCGCTCTCCCGCAGGGTCCCCAATCCCCTCATGCGCTTGAAGATGCCCTCGAACCGGTTGCTCAGCGTGTCGAACATGGGCTGCCCAGACTAAGCGAACAGGGCGTCGACAAACTCGTCGGCGTCGAATTCAACCAAGTCCTCGATACCTTCCCCCAGACCCACCAACTTCACCGGTATCCCCAATTCGTCTTGGACGGCCATGACGATGCCGCCCTTGGCCGACCCGTCGAGCTTGGTGAGGGCCACGCCAGTCAGCTCGGCCGACTCAGTGAATCGGCGGGCCTGGGCAAGCCCGTTCTGTCCGGTGCTTGCGTCGATCACCAACAGAACTTCGGTGACCGTTCCCGGCCCTTTGCCGGCCACCCGGTGGATCTTGGCCAACTCCTCCATCAAGTTGGCGCGGTTGTGCAGGCGACCGGCGGTATCCGCCATGACCAGTGGCACTCCCGCGGCCGAAGCGTGTTCGATGGCGTCGAAGATAACTGAGCTGGGGTCAGCGCCCTCGGCACCGCGTACCAGCTCGGCCCCCGACCGGTCGGCCCACTGGCCCAGCTGCTCGACGGCCGCCGCACGAAACGTGTCCCCCGCGGCCAGCACCACCCTGCGACCGTTCTGCACCTCCCGGGAAGCCAGCTTGCCGATGGTGGTGGTCTTGCCCACCCCGTTCACCCCCACAAACAACCACACCGCAGGGCTGCCGTCGGTAACCAGCTCCAAGTCATGACCGCCCAGATCTTCGGCCATCTGGGCCTTGAGCAGAGCCACCAGGGCTTCCGCATCGTTGACTCTGCCTGCCTTGGCCTGCTCCTTGAGCCGATCCAGCAGCGCGGTGGTGGTGCTGACACCGGCATCGGCCAGGATCAACGCCTCCTCCAACTCCTCCCAAGTGGCGTCGTCCACTCCTCGGGAGACTACGGAGGCCAAGAAGCCAGTAAACGTCCCTCGGGCAGTGGAGAGCCGATCTCGAAGCGGCACCCTTATCCCTTACTCGTCATCGGGGTCTTCAACGGGTGGCCGAGAGCCGATGACCACTGACAGCGTGATCTGGTCGTCGTCGCGTACCACTTCCAGCTCCACCTCCGTTCCGGGCACCCGGAACTGGACCTTGGCCGCCAATTCGGTGAACGTGGAAACCACCTCGTTGTCCATGAGGACGATCAGATCCCCTTCCATCAACCCGGCCTCGTCGGCGGGAGTGCCCGGCTCCACCTCCACAACCAGGGCGCCCGGATGGCCAATCTCCGGATCGGTCCCCCAGATGCCCAGGTAACCGAGCTCGGTGCTCTCGCCGTTCAAAATGCGCTGGGCGATGTTCAGCGCGATGTCGGAGGGGATGGCGAACCCCAATCCGATGTTCCCCAGCGAGCCGTCGGTCTGGATGAGCGTGTTCATGCCGATGACCTGTCCGAAGCGATTGGCCAGGGCGCCGCCCGAGTTGCCGGGATTGATGGGGGCATCGGTCTGGATCATCTCGACAAACGCGCTGTCGCCCGTTCCCTCTCTGATAGCCCGGCCCACCGCGCTGACAATCCCCGAGGTGACCGACTGCTGCAACCCGAACGGACTGCCCACCGCCACGGCCAATTGCCCCACCTCGACAGTCGAGCGATCAGCAAAAACTGCCGGTGTCAGCGCCATGTCCGTGTCGACCCTTACTAGACCGACATCGATTGCTGGAGCGGTTCCCACTACGACGCCCTCGGCCCTGGTGCCGTCGGCAAACTGCACCGTTACCGCCTCGGCGTCGCCCAGAACGTGGGCGTTAGTCAGTATGAGACCGGACGCGTCATAGATGATCCCCGAACCCTGCCCACCTCCTGGCTCCTGTTCAGGCAGCTCGAATTCCTCGGGGACCTCGTTCTCAGACTCCTGGTCTTCGGGAGGGAACCCGGGCGTTGTCTCCGGATCTTCCAGTTCAGGCCCGTCCACCTGAATGAGCACTACTGAGGGTATGACCGCCCGGGCGACCGCCACCACTGGGTCATCAGGTATCGGTGGGCTCGGCGGTTGGTCTGAGCTGGGGGATTCGCCTGACGGCGATTGACCCGAGGGCGGCACGACCGGCGGAGCCGGGAGAATCTGCGACCCGCTCGCAGGGGCGCTCACCACCTGAGGCCCGGAGACCACGACAACTTCAGGAGGGGGAGTGTCCTGATTGAAGAAGATGCTGCCCACGCCGATTCCGATGCCGACCAGCCCCAAGACGGCCAACAGAACCGACGCTACAAACATGACCATGACGGGATTGCGGGATTGCGGGGGCAGGTCGTCTTGGGAGGCCCAGGCAACCACCTCCACCGCGCGGGGCTTCGGCAAGTTGCTGGGCTGCTCGTCGGGGCCCTCCAGTTCCCACCCCAAGGGATCCCACTCCGACCGGGGATCTTCGGGCTCGTTGCTCATCGTGTGTGGTGAGTTTCCAGCGACTCGTTGCTCATCGTGTGTGGTGAGTCCTCAGCCTTGTTCGAGAAGTACCTTCGGTTCTGAGGCTACCACCACTCTTTCGGAAAGCACCTTGGAGCTTCCCCCCGGTTTCATGGACACGCCATAGAGACAGTCAGCTGCTTCCATCGTGCGCTTCTGGTGGCTCACGATGAGCAGCTGGGCGTCAGCCCGGAACTCGTCGATGAGCTGGAGGAAGCGGTGAAGATTGACGTCGTCAAGGGCCGCCTCCACTTCGTCCATCACGTAGAACGGCGATGGCCGGCTGCGGAACACCGCGAATAGGAACGCCAGCGCGGTGAGCGAGCGCTCGCCTCCCGAGAGCAGGCTCAGACGCCGGATGTTCTTGCCCGAGGGGCGGGCCTCGATCTCCACCCCGGTGTCCAACAACGCGTCAGGCTGGGTGAGCCGCAGCTTGCCCCCGCCGCCGGGGAACAGGGTCTGGAACAGATCGGCAAAATTGCGGGCCACGTCGGCATAGGCCGACGAGAACACGCTGACGATCTCCTCATCGATCTTGCGGATCACCTTGCGAAGCTCCCGGCGGCTTTGGCGAATGTCGTCAATCTGGCCCTGGGTGAACTCGTAGCGCTCCGACAGCGCCTCGAATTCCTCCAGCGCCAACGGATTCACCGGTCCCATGATGCGCAGTTCTTGCTCAAGGACCCTGATCCGATCAGCGGGCACGACACCCGCCTCCAGGGGAGGACATTCAGCGGCCACTGCTTCACCGGGCTCGCAGTCCAGCTCCCGGCGGCACCGGTCGACCGCAGCCTCAAGGCGGATATTCGCCTCAGCCAGTTCGATCTCGGCGCTGCGGTCCCGCTCTCGGCACTGCCCCAATCTGGCCTCCGTCTGAGACCGCTGGCTGCGCACATCCTCCAGCCGCTGGGCGGCTGCACGAGCTGCCTCCGATTCTTGAGCCCTCCGACGGCGGAGATCCTCAAGCTGAACGCCCGCCTCGCGAGCCCTCTGGGCCACAAGATCCATCAGCTGATCAACGATGGACAGTCGCAGGTCAACCGCCTCCCGACGAGAGGCAGCCTCGGAACGGGCCTGGGTCATCTGGCTCAACCGCCGCTCAATCTCGTCTCGCTGGGTGGTCAGCAGTCGGCGCCGTTCCTCAATCCCCGCGGCCCTCACCTGATAATCGGAGCGGAGGCTGCTTGCCGCCTGAGACTTCTCGGACAGCTCTTCTCGGGCTCGACTCATGCCCTCGGCGCGAGCCCGCTGCTCAACTTCTTTGGCCTCGTGCTGGGGCAACTCCTGGTGAAGCTCACCAGCCCGGCGTCGGTCCTCGCTGATCCTGTCATCCAACTCTCGCCGACGAGGTCCGAGTGCGGCGATCCCCACCTCCGCGTCACGAAGCTCTCGCTCCACCGCAGCCGCCCGATCCCGAGCGTTGTTCAGCGCCTCAGACCGGCTCAGGGCTTCCTCACGAGCCCGAGCCTCGCGTTGCTCGGCCTCCTCTCGATGGCGGTCGACCACGGCCAGCCGTTGCTCGGCGGCGCTGACCGCTTCGGCCGCCCGAACCGATGCCTGCTCTGCCTCTTCCAACAATCCCCTAGTGGCCCCAGAGCGCCGAACACCTACCCGCCATCCAGAAGGCGAGAACCGGTCGCCCCGGCGGGTCACCACCACAGAGGTGGGATCGGCGACCGCCGCCGCCACCGCCTGCTCACTGCTGTCCACCACCCCGACCGTGCCGACGAGGGCGTCGAGGAGCTGGTCCATGCCCGTCACCGACGAGCGAACATGGGGGCGCAACGGGGCACCCACACTCGGGTTTGCCGCCACCGCACCCGACCCGCCCAGAGCCAAGACCGCACCGCTCACATTGTCTGCTTCCAACGTGGCGATGGCTCTCATGGCGACCTCGGTGTCGGTGGCCACCACGGCGGCAACCGCCTCACCGGCGGCGGCCTCAAAAGCCGCCTCCCATCCCCGGTCGATGTCGACAATATCGAGCAGGGTGCCGACCACACCTTCGATGCCGACCAAGCGCTGAGCTCCAGATGCATCACGCGCCTCGTCCAAGGCCAGAGACAGCGCATCCCGCCGAGCCTCCCAGGCCTGAACATCTCCGACCGCCTCGGCAAGAGCCGCCCTCTCGCGCTCGCACGCGGCCCGGGCCTCCTCCGCCGAACGCTCGGCTTGTCGGTGCTCCTTCCACTGGGACAGTTGAGCGGTCTCGGATTCCTGGGCCTCGGCCCAGCTTCGGTCCAGCTCCTTGATCAGCGTCTGTCGACGCTCTTCCAACTCCTCCAGATTCCGACCCAGACGATCCAACTCCTCTTGATCTCGGTGAATCGACGCCTCGAGGATCCTCATCTCGCCCTTGATTCGCGGCGCCTCCGATCCGGAAACCGACAAACCCCCATCACCCCACCGCTCGTCGAACGACAGGCGGAGCTGCTCCAGCTCCTGCTCGGCATCGGCGACAGCAGCCGCATCAGGAGCCAGGGCTGCCGCCAAACCCTCCACCGCCCGCAGCTCTTTGCCCAAGCGATCAGATTCGGCCTCCAACGTGGCCACTACATCCTCGTCAACTCCGGCATCGCGGTCGCGCTGCAAGCGCAGCCGGCGCTCCGACAACAGCGCCTCCAGACCCCGCAGGCGCTCGGTTGTCCCCTCGAAGCGCATCAAGGCGTTGCCGATGTCTCGCCCGTCGGCCCCCGAGAGCTGTGCCTCAGCGGCAGCCAAGTCTCGGTCCAAGGCCTCGACTTGCCCGGTGAGTTGCTGCATCTCGCGGCGGTCGGCGGCCTGGTCTTGCGTCAACTGACGAACCCGCCGGCGCAACTGGTCGATCTCCTGCCCGGCCAGGAAGCGGCGAAGACCGCTCAACTCAGCCACCAGGTCGCCATGCCGCCGGGCGGCCTCGGCTTGTCGCTCCAGCGGTCGCAGCTGGCGGCGGATCTCCCGCACGACGTCGGACAACCGGTTGAGATTGGCCTCCGAAGCAGCCAGCCGCCGCTCAGACTTCTCCTTGCGGCGGCGGTACTTCAACACCCCGGCCGCCTCCTCGATAACCGCCCGACGATCCTCGGGGCGGGCGCTCAGGACCCCCTCAATCTGGCGCTGGGAGACGATCACATGCTGCTGGCGGCCAACGCCGGAATCGCTCAGCAACTCCTGAATGTCGAGCAGCCGACAGGGCACCCCGTTGATGGCATACGTGCTGTCACCGCTGCGGAACAGCGTGCGGGTGATGGTGACTTCTTCGAATTCGATGGGCAGGAGACGAGAGGTGTTGTCGATGCTCAGCGACACTTCGGCCCGGCCCAATCCCGCCCGGGAAGCAGTTCCGGCAAAGATGACATCGTCCATCTTGGCCGAGCGCACTGACGTCGGGGCCTGTGCGCCCAGAGCCCAGGCCACCGCGTCGACCACGTTGGATTTGCCGCTGCCATTCGGACCCACGATCACCGTCACACCGGGCTCGAAAACCAGCGTGGTGGAATCAGCGAAGGATTTGAACCCCTTGAGCGTCAACGCCTTCAAGAACACCTATTCGACCCTACCCATCGGAGGGTCGCGATTTGTGGAACTACTTGCCCAAATGCTCGTCGGAGGTCAGATCTGGCACTGCTCGCAGTAGTACGTCCAGCGCCGGCGGAAGCGGTATTTCTGGATGGGACGGTGGCAACGGGGACAGGGTCGCCCCTTCTGCCCCGACTGCTTGAACACGTTGAGATACTCCTCATAGCCGCCTGGCTGACCGTGAACATCAACGTAGAAGCCATCCTCCAGCGTGGCTCCCCGATGCTTGGCTGCATCATGAAGGGTCTCCACCATCGCCCGGTGCAACCGCCTGACCTCCTGGGGTCCCAGCGAGTTCGGCAGCCGATCGAACCGCAAGCCAGCCGCAAACAGAATCTCGTCGGAGTACAACTCCCCCAGCCCGACTACCACGCGGTCATCGGTCAGGACTGCCTTCAGCTTGGCGTCTTGAGCCAGGAGAATCTCGCCGAACATCCGCCAGGGAACCGGCTGATCCAGAGGATCAATGCCCAGTCCATCGAGCTCGGGGACTTCTTCAACCAGCTTCTCGGCATTGACCAAGAACATCTCGGCATCACCGGCGCCATCCACCAGCCGAAGCTGCCCGCTCTTTGTGAACGTGATTGACACCATGGTGTTGGGTTCGACCTCGTCCCGGTTGGCGTGACGGCGCAGCTGGCCGCCAGAGCCCAGGTGGGCCACCACCACGTCCTCGCTGTCCAGCCCCACGATCAAGAACAGCCCCCGACGGCGCACGTTGGTGATCTTCATCTTCTCCAGCCGATTCACGAACTTCTTCACGCCCCCCGACCGCTTGGCATACCCCGTATCCATGACCTCCACTGACTTGATGCGCAGACCGGACAGTTCCCTGTCCAGATCCCGGCGGATGGTCTCGATTTCCGGCAATGCGATCATCTGATGGCTCCTACTCGTGCTTCTGAAATCATGGGGCTGCTCCGACGGTATAGGCCATCGCCTCTGAGTCCAGGGTCTGCCATGCGGAGGCGGCCGCGGCCTGCTCAGCCTGCTTCTTGGACCGACCCTCGCCCCGACCTCGCTCCTCGCCGTCCAAATGCACAATCGCCAGGAATTGCTTGGCGTGATCGGGGCCCCTCTCAGACAGGCGGTACTCTGGCGCTTTGAAACCACTGCGAGCGCAGTACTCCTGCAATCTGGTCTTGAAATCTCGGATACCCGGACCTTGAGAAGCCATGGCAATGCGATCAGCCAGCCATCTCCGGACCAGTTCGATGAGAATCTCCCAGGGAGCATCCAGATAGACCGCCCCGATCACCGCCTCCATGGCATCGGAGAGGATCGATTGCTTTTCCCGTCCCCCCGACGCCTCTTCACCGCGTCCCAGGCGAAGGGCCTTGCCCAGCTGAAGCTCGGCAGCCAGGTCAGCCAGCGTCTCCGCTCGCACCACTTCAGCCCGCAGGGGGGCCAATTGGCCCTCGGCCATCTCCGGATAGGCGGCGTAGATGTGATCGGTCACTACGAGGGCCAAAACGGCATCGCCCAAGAACTCCAGCCGCTCGTTGGAGGAAGCCCCGAGGTGGTCGGCACACCAGGATCGATGGGTAAGCGCCTCGACCAGCAGGCTGGGCTGGGTGAACTGGTAGCCGAGGCGATCGGCTAGAGCAACGAGGTCGGGGTCGGCAGTCAGGAGCTTCGGCTCAGACGGCCGTGTACATAGTCGACGGCATCTCGAACCGTCTTGAGATCCTCCAAGTCTTCGTCGTCGATGCTGAAGCCGACAGTCCGTTCGCTCAATTCCTCTTCCAAGGTCTCCACCAGCTCGATGAGGGCAAGAGAATCAGCGTCGAGATCGTCGGCAAAGGCCTGCCCCTCGGTGATCCGGTCGGGAGAGATCTCCAAGATGTCCGCCAAACACTCAGTGACGAGGGTCAAGACCCCGTCGCGATCCAGCGGACTCTGCTCGACATGAGTTTCGGATGGCACGTCATCTCCGGGGCAGCTCAGCAACACGGCGCCTGGAAAGTATACGCCAGCTTGTTGCCCTTCCTACCCACCGAGGACAAAGGGAATCCCTATTCAGAGGACAGAACCCGGCGCAATGAGCCCACGGTGTCGCGTTCAGCCAGTTCATGAGCCACTTGTATGGCGTTGGCCAGCGCTCTCGGCGACGAAGCCCCATGACTGATGATGCTGACGCCGCCCACCCCGAGCAGGATGGCGCCACCGACCGAATCGGGGTTGAACTCCTCATAAAGGGGCGCCAGCGCCGGGGCCAGCAGGTGGGCGCCCTGTCGGGCCTCCTCCGAGGAATCGAACGCTTCCAACAGCGCGCCGATCAGCTGTTTAGCCACCCCTTCGGCAGTCTTGAGGGCCACATTCCCGGTGAAGCCGTCAGTGACGATCACGTCCACCAGGTCTTCCAGCAGGTCTCGCCCTTCGACATTGCCTGCGAATACCGCACCTGTCCTGGCTTGCCAAGCCCCGTCCCCCAACAGATCGAATGCCTCCTTGACCAGGGGCGATCCCTTGCCTGCCTCCTCCCCGTTGGACAAAAGACCGACTCGGGGCTCTTCGACCCCCCAGCGATCGCGGCAGTACACCGCACCCATCTGGGCGAACTGCACCAACCACTCGGCTTGGCACTCGGTGTTGGCCCCCGAGTCCAGCAGCACATTGGGCCAGGCCCGGCCGGGAACAATGATAGGGGTGGCGATGGCCGGCCGAGAGACTCCTCGGATTCGGCCCATCCTGAGCAAGGATGCCGCCATGGCCGCTCCGGTATTTCCGGCGCTGACCATGGCAGCGGCCCGGCCGTCTCGGACGGCTTCGGCCGCCCGAACAACAGAGGAATCCTTCATCTTCCGAACGCTGGAAGCCGCCTCAGCTCCCATGGCGATCACCTGCGATGCCGGAATCACCTCGAAGTCGCCAGCCTCGGACAACCCCTCGGGCTGCCCCACCAACAACACGGGAATGCCCTGCTCGGCGGCGATTCGGACACCAGCCACCACCGACTGGGGAGCATCGTCACCCCCCATTGCATCGACGGCAACGGGAAGCGATGTCAATTCACGCCCTTCAAATGGCGGTGAGTGGCGGCTCAGGCCACTTCAACCGCTTCACGCCCGGCGTACCAGCCGCACACGCTGCACACTCGGTGCGGACGTTTGAACGATCCGCAGCGGGGGCATGTGCTCAGTGCCGGCGCGGACACTCGCCAGGCCGCGGCGCGGCGGCTGCGGCCCTTGGCTTTGGATGTCTTCTTCTTCGGTACAGCCATCGAACGCTGCCTAACTCTGGAGGGAAAGTCGAGTGCCCGCTGCCAACGAAAACGGCGTTGACGCGGCGGTTAAATCTACTGCCCGGTGCGCAGCGCGTCTAACGCAGCCCATCGGGGATCTTTGGGGCGGTCTTCAGCAGATGGCTCAGGCTGGTTCATGGGATAGGCATCAGGAGCCGGCCCCACGCAGTCCTCCGAGCACAGCGGTGCGATGGGCAGGGCCAATACGAGGCAGTCGCGGACCATGGGAGTCAGGTCTGCTTCGCCGTCTTGAATCGGATAGGTCTCTTCATCGGAGGGGGCCCCGCTGAACATCTCCCGAAGATCCTGCTGTACCGACTGCTCAATGGGCTCCAAACAACGGCGGCACGAACCGCGCCATCCTGCCGACAGCGAGCCGGTTACCTCCAGTCCGCTGACCACCGATTCCAGATGGAGTTGGAGATCGACCGGCCCGTGAACCGCGGCATCAGAAGTGGACAGACCCTCGACATCGACCTGGATCGAAAGCTCGCGTTGCGAGCCGGGGCGACGCAGCAATTCCGCTACCGGCACGAGCAGTTCGCTCGACATGGCGCCTCCTCCTGCGGCTCAGCCCACGGTGTCTTGATCGAAGAAACCGTCGTCGGGCTCAGGCTCAGGCTCGGGACCATACGCCCGGACTAGATCGGCCAGCGGGTCGCCCTGCAACCGGGTCCTAGCCTCTTTGACGGTGTTCAGAATTCGCTCGAGGGCGTTCTCGAAGCTGCCCAGCTTGGTGTCGCAATAGTCCTCGGTCTCCAGGCGCAGCCGGCGAGCGGTGGCTTCGGCCTCCTCCACCATTCGCCGGGCCCGCTGCTCGGCCGCTTTGACCACCTCCGTGCGCTGCACCATAGCCTCGGCCTGGGATCGGGCGGCCACCAAGATCTCGTCGCCCTCCCGATGGACCCTCTTCAGGAAGTCCTCGCGCTCTTTGAGGAGCCAGCGGGCGGCCCGCATCTCTTCGGGAAGGCGGTTCAGGCAGTTCTGAAGAAGCTCGAGGACTTCCTCTTTGTTGATCATGGACGAAGCCGACAGCGGCATGGGCCGGGCTGCGTCGACCATTTCGATGGCTCGGCGCAACAGCAGATCGAACTCCGGGTCCACAAACGTCCCCGCGGCGGTTTGGTGGGTTGCAGTTGTGTTGGGGTCGATGTCAGTCATCTCGATACCTCTTGATGAGTCGTTTGTCAGCCATCTCGATACCTCTCCAAGAGTCGTTTGGCCACCGGTGGTGGGACCATGGAGTCGATCTGTTGGCCGAAGCGGGCGAGCTCGCGAATCAGCTTGGAAGCCAGAAACGAGTGCTTGCTGGCGGAGGGGATGAACAGCGTGTGGACCCCGGAGACGGCCTGGTTCATCTGGGCCATCTGAAGCTCGTTCTCGAAATCGGATACCGCCCTGAGGCCCTTCACGATGAAGTCGACGCCCTCCCCGGTGGCCAGATCCACCACCAGACTGGCGAACATGGTGGTCCGCACATTGGGCAGGTGGGCGAAGCACTCCTCCAACATCGCCTCGCGCTCATCCAGATCGAACAGGGGGGTCTTCTGCGGGTTGGCGACCGCAGCCACGATCACCTCTTCGAATAATCGCGACGCGGTCTCCACAATCTCCATATGCCCGTTGTGGATGGGATCGAATGATCCGGGGAACAGGACACGCGTCACGAAGAAGTCTCCTGGGGTCTCTCGTTGCTATCGCCGGCTGGCGATCACCACAACGGTACCCGCGTAGCGCCGCTGTTTGATGACATCCCAGCCGGGTCCGGGTTCCACGGCCTGATCGGACTCGGCCATCACCACGTTGGCGGGGAGCCGGGAGAGCAGTTCCGGCCAATCGTCGAACCCATAGGGAGGATCGCACAGCGCCACGTCATAGTCACCGTCCAGTCGGGGCAGCTCCTCCATGACATCGCCGGGCACCACCCGACAGCGGTCGTTGAACCCGATGGCGTCGATGTTGGCCCTCAGCGCGGCCAGCGCCGGCAAAGCCGACTCCACGAAGGTGGCCGAGGCCGCTCCGCGCGACACGGCTTCCAGCCCCAGCGCCCCCGAACCGGCGAACAGGTCCAGCACATCGGCGCCTGCCAGACGGCCCTGGCTGTGCAGCGAGTTGAACACCGCTTCTCGAACCCTGCTGGTGGTGGGCCGCACCTCCATGCCCTCCGGGGTGCTCAACCGCCGGCCCCGGGCCTCCCCGGCGATAATCCGAAGCGTCATCGTTGTTGTGGAGGGCGTGGTTCTCGAGCCATGGGAGTGATCAGCACCCCGTCACCCAGCACGAACTCGCCGACCGGCTCAAAGCCATGACGGCGATAGAAGCCCACGTTGGCCGGGTTGCTGGATTCCAGATACGCCAACTGGCCCGTCCGGTCGCAGCGATCCAGCATCGGGGCCAGAACCCTGCCTCCGTGTCCCCGGCTCTGCTGGTCGGGAGACGTGCCCAGCACCGCCAAGTACCAGTGGGGCTCAGGGAGACGGGCCTGGTGCATCTGGCCCAAAGCCTCCATCCGAGACGGAGCCAGATCCCCCAAGAGGTCGGTCATCATGGCGACGAACGCCTTTCGGCCTTCTGATTCCCCTCGATCAACCTCTTCGGACCCCGTCGACGAGTCTTTCTGGTCTTGAGGGGGCTGCCAGTAGGCCACACAACCATCGATCCGGGTGCCATGCAGCTCTGAGCCGGGCGGCTGATGGTCGAGGGAGAACCCCCACCAGCGCGCCAGGGAATTCAAACGGACAGCATCATCGGGAAACACCCACCTCATCAACGGGTCCTGTTCAAAGGCGCCTGCCCAGATCTCTGCGATCCGATCTCGCCGCTCCAATCCCATTCGCACGATTTCCAGCACAGTGCCCCCGAGGATGTCAGCTCTTCATCAGGTAGTCGGCATCGTCGTCCACCAGCAACATCTCCACTTCGGCGCGCAGCTCCGAGTGCAGTTGCAGATCGGGGTCGTCATCAAGCATCTCCCCGGCGGCCTGGCGGGCCCATGCCACCCAATCCTTGTCCCGGCGAAGGGAGGCCAGCTGCAAGTCGTTCCTGCCTTTCTGGCGCTCGCCCAAGATGGTGCCCTCTCCCCGCAGCTCCAAATCGGCCTCGGCCAGCTCAAACCCATCAGTAGTGTCCACCAAGGCCCGAAGCCGCTCTGCGGCGACCCCCACTGCATCGACAGCCAGCAGACAGCAAAAGGATTCCTGGTCGCCCCGCCCCACTCGGCCTCTGAGCTGGTGAAGCTGCGCTATTCCAAACCGATCGGCGTCCACAATCACCATGATGGTGGCGTTGGGCACATCCACCCCCACTTCGATCACGGTGGTGGCGACCAGCACATCTATGACCCCGCTTCGGAACAGGTCCATTACCGACTCCTTCTCCGCTGGGGTGAGCCGGCCGTGGAGCAAACCGACTCGCAGACCGGCCAGCTCATCGGCTTGCAGGCGCTCGTACGTCTCGGTGACGGAGCGGGCCTCGATGCTGTCTGACTCCTCGATCAGCGGGCATACCACATACGCCTGGCGGCCCTTTCCCACCTCGGCTCTGACCTGCTCCCAGACCTCGGCCTCTTCATCCTCGGTCCGAGCCCAACGGGTGGCAATCGGGGTTCGCCCGGGGGGCATCTCGTCGAGTGTGGACACGTCCAGGTCGCCGTACACCGTCATGGCCGCGGTTCGGGGGATGGGCGTGGCCGTCATGACCAGCACGTCGGGAGAGGCTGCTTGCGAGCCCTTGGCCCGCAAGGCGGCCCGCTGCTCCACGCCGAAGCGGTGCTGCTCGTCCACCACAACCACTCCCAGCGAGGAGAATTCCACCCCCTCCTGGATGAGGGCATGGGTGCCGATCACGATGTCGATGGCCCCAGAGGCCAAGGACTCCTGGATGCGGGTTCGCTCGGCGCCCGGCGTTTGATTGGTGAGCAGGGCAACCTTCAGGGGCCGCTCGGCCAAGAGCGTTCCAGATGCGGGCACTGCCAGATCTTCCAGCAGGGAGCGAATTCCCAAGAAGTGCTGGGTGGCCAGCACCTCGGTGGGGGCCATCAGCGCGCCCTGGTGCTGGCCTTGGACCGCAGTGAGCATCGCGGCCACCGCGACCACGGTCTTGCCCGCCCCCACATCGCCCTGCAAGAGACGGTGCATGGGCACCGGACGGGCCATGTCGGCCACCACTTCGGCGATCACCCGGCGCTGGGCACCGGTGAGGGGAAACCCAAGCGAAGTGGTGAACCGGTGCACGAGCTCTCCGCTGGTGTCGTGGCAGATTCCGAATGCGGCCCGCTCCACGGCCCGCTTGCGCATGATGAGCTTGAGTTGAAGGCGGAGCAGTTCGTCGAACACCAGCCGATCGCGGGCGGTGTACTGGGCATCCATGGAGTCGGGGCGATGGATGCCCTCGATGGCCTGATGGCGGCCGATCAATCCGTGACGCTGCCGCAGCGACTCGGGAACCGGATCGCTGATCCCCCGCTGCTCGGATCGCCGCAAGGCCTCGTCCACCCACCGCCTGAGCTCCCGGGTTTGGAGCCCGGCCTTGCCCGACTGGGGGTACACCGGCACGATGCGCCCGGTCTCGTCTCCCACCAGGTCGACGATGGGATTGGTCATCTGGTTCTGGCCCCGATACCGGTCCAGCTTCCCGAACACCACCACCTCTTGGTCCTGGGACAACTGGCGATCCCGCCAAGGCTGGTTGAAGAAGATCAGGCCCAAACGGCCCGTGTCATCGCTGACCGTCACCCTGACCATCGTTCGGCTGCCTCGGAGCCTCTTGGAGAACACGCTGTCCACCCGGGCCATCACCATGGCCTCCACGCCGTCTTCCAGGTCTGAGATGGCTGCCCGGTTCGTCCGGTCGATGTAACGGCGGGGGTAGTAGGTCAGCAGATCCAGTACCGATTCCACCTCGACTGAGGCCAGCGCCTTGGCCTTGGCCGGTCCCACTCCGCTCAGCACTTCCACGTTCATCTTGTGGAAGTCGGCCATGGTGAGCGCAGGCCGGTGGATGTCGGTCATTCCACCCCGAAATAGAACGGATAGAGCGGTTGGTTGCCCTCGTGGACCTCCACCTCGACTTCGGGATGCTGCTCCGCGAGCCAAGCCAGCACTTCGTCGACATCCGCGGCCGTGGCGTCGGCGCCGGAGATAACCGTGATCAGCTCATGGCTGTCGTCGATGATCTCGTCCAGGAGCCCGGTGGCCGCCTGAGCCGCGCTCGGGGCCACCACCCGCAGCCCCTGGCGATCCAGTCCCAGCCACTGGCCGGCAACAATGGATCCCAACTCGCTCTCGGTGTCGCGCACCGCTTGGGTGACCTCGCCGGTTGCGACGTCTTCGGCGGCCTCAGCCATGGCCGAGAGGTTCTGATCAGCACTGGCCGAAGGGTCGTAGGCCATCAGGGCGGCCAGCCCTTCGGCGATCCCCCGGGTGGGCACGACCCGCACAGCGGCATCAGTGCAGCCGTCCACTCGCTCGGCAACCGGCACAATGTTCTTGTTGTTGGGCAACAGCACGATTTCGGTGGCATCGAGCTGCTCGACCGCCTGCACGAAATGCTCAGTGGAGGGATTCATGGTCTGCCCTCCGGCGATGACGGCACGGACCCCGAGCGACTCGAAGATGCGGCGCACTCCGGCCCCCACCGACACGGCCACCACCGCGGTGCGAACCGGCTCACCGGCCACCGTGGTGACCGTCCCGCCGATCTCGGCCTCGACCAGCGACTCCACGTGTTCCACCTGCTCGAACAAGTCGGTCACCCGTATGTCGAACGGGCGGCCGACGCCGATGCCCGCCTCGATGCTGCCGCCGATGTCGTTGCTGTGGATATGGCAGTTCCACAGGCCATCGCCGCCCACCACCACGATGGAGTCGCCCAGGGCCTCCCAAGCGGAGCGGAATTCGCCGATTCGGCTGTCCTCGGCCTCCAAGAAGAACATCACCTCATAGCGCGTGCCGTCGACGTCGTCTACGGCGCCATGGGGGTCATCGGCCCCGGCCACCGCCGCGCCCACCCCCGCGGTTGGGTCCACCGGCGGCGGGTCGGGCAGCGGCCGGCCGTCCATCGCGGTGGCCAGCGCATCCAAGAACAGCAGAAACCCCGCTCCCCCGGCGTCCACCACATTGGCCCGGGCCAACTGGGGCAGCAGCTCAGGCGTGCGATCCAACGAGGCCCGCCCAGCCCGCTGGCATCCCTCCACCATTTGGATGAGGCCGTCGACGCCCACCTCAACCGCCTCAGAGGCGGCGATGGCCACATCCCGCACCACCGTCAGAATGGTGCCCTCCACCGGGGCGGACACCGCCTCGTCGGCCGCGGCCGAAGCCTTTTGCAGCGCCCCGGCCAACACCGGCGGGTCGACATGGCCGGCGGTGGCCACCGTCTCGGCCAGCCCCCGCAAAATCTGTGAAAGGATCACACCGGAGTTGCCCCGCGCCCCCATCAGCGAACCATGGCTGATGGCGCGGCAAACCTCGCTCATCCCCTCCCCAGCCGCAGACACCTCGGTGACCACCGTTTCCAGAGTGAGCGCCATATTGGTACCGGTGTCCCCATCGGGAACCGGGTACACGTTGAGCTGGTTGATGACGTCTCGGTGCATGCCGAGGACGTCTCGGTACCGCTCCATCGCAGCCCGCAACCCCTCAGCCCCCAGTCGGTCTGCCGTCATGACTCGCGATGGTAGTGAGTTCAAGCTTCCCGACTCGCGAACCGTTATGACCAGCCGTTACCCTGCCACTACTCCCGGTCACTGTCAGAAAGAGTCCCCGTGCAGGGTGTGATCAAGGCATACGATCCCGCAACCGGTCTGGGCGTTGTTGTGCGCGACACCGACTTGGCTGAGTTCGACTTGGCCTCCGATGCGCTGGAGGGATCGGTGTTCCGGATGCTGCGCCAAGGGCAGCGGGTGCTGTTCGACCTCGCAGAAGGGCAGGCCACCCGCCTGCGATTGGGCTCAGAGGTGGACATGGGCACCCCATCGTTCCTCACCGCGGCTGGCGACGCGGAGCCCGCGTGAGCGGCTCGGTCGCCGAGCAGCTCCGCGTCCGCTTCGGCTTGGACTCGGTGGATGTTCGGGCCGGGCTAACCCAGGATGAGCTGTTCGCCGCGGCCGTCGCCGGAGACCGGGGCCGCACCCAGATCAATGGGGACGAGCACGCCCAGAAGGCGTTCGCCACTGCGCTAGGGGCCGACGGACCGCTGATCTTCTACTCCGACCCGTCGTGTACCGGACGTCCCGTGCAGGACACCTTTGCGGTGGCCTGGCCCGAAGTGGTGGACGACGTGTGGTGGAAGTCGGACTTCAACAAGTTCGACGCCGACCGCTTCCCGGCCCTGCTCGAGCGGGTTCTTGACCACCTCAACAAGAAGCAGGCCACGCTGTACACCGCCGATGTGTTTTGCGGTTGGGATCCGGAGTTCGCCATCCCCTACCGGCTGGTCAGCGAGTACGCCACCCACGCCTACTTCGCCAACATCATGTTCCCCAAGGAAGTGCGCGACGACGCCGACCGCGAGTCGGTCGGCTGGACCATGATCAACGTGCCCAGCTTCAGGTGCGATCCCGACCGCGACGGCACCCGCACCGATCGGGCCGTCATCATGGATCTGCGCAATCGGCTGGGGCTGGTGCTCGGGCGGGCCGACTACTGCGGCGTGGTCAAAAAGACCATGTTCACGGTGATGAACTTCGTGCTGCCCGACGCCAAGCAGCTCACCATGCACTGCTCGGCCAACGTGGGCCACGACGGCAACAGCGCCATCTTGTTCGGACTTTCCGGCACTGGGAAGACCACTCTGTCGGCCGATCCCGACCGCAGCCTGATCGGCGATGACGAGCATGTGTGGACCGAGTCGGGCATCGCCAACTTCGAAGACGGCTGCTACGCCAAACTCATCGACCTGAACAAGCAAGCCGAACCGGTGATCGCCGCCGCCCTGTCGATGGGGGGCACCCTGATCGAGAACGTGCCTCCCCTGCCCGGCAGGGAACTGGCCGATACCGACCCCCAAGAGCTCGACCTCACCGACAACTCCATCACTGAGAACACCCGATTCGCGTATCCGCTGGACTGCAATCCCGACGTGGCCCCGGGAGCCCAGGGGCCCCACCCCCGCACCATTGTGCTGTTGACCGCCGACGCCTTCGGCGTGCTGCCCCCGGTGTCGATCCTCGACCGCGACGAAGTGATGTACCACTTCGTGATGGGCTTCACCGCCAAGCTGGCCGGCACCGAGGTGGGCGTGGTGGAGCCTCAAGCCACTTTCAGCGCCTGTTTCGGCGCGCCGTTCATGTCGCACAAGCCGTCGGTGTACGCCGAACTGCTGGCCCACCGCATGGATGCCCATTCCGCCCGCTGCATCCTGTTGAACACCGGCTGGTCGGGTGGGCCCTATGGGGTGGGAGATCGCATGTCCATCGCCCATACCCGGACGCTGCTCGACGCCGCCCTCGACGGCGATCTGGACACTGTGGAAACCGTCAGGCTCCCCATTCTGGGGCTGCGAATCCCGATCTCGTGCCCCGGAGTCCCCGACGAGGTGCTGAATCCCCGCAACACATGGAGTGACCCCGAGGCCTACGACGAGGCCGCCGTTAGGCTGCGCGACCTGTTCCGCCAGAACTACGAGGAGCAGGGGTACGCCTCGCTGGGCATACAGGCGATGCTCTAGCCGCTCCGAAAACCCTGCGGATTGGTCGACTGCCAGGCCCAGCCGTCTCGACACATGTCCGCCAGAGTTCTCGTGGCTGACCAGCCCAATTCGCGGCGGGCCTTACCGGGGTCGGCCTGCAACTCGGGAACATCGCCGGGGCGTCGGTCGAGCTCCTCATAGGGCAAGGGGTGGCCGGTGGCTTCCCGCATCGCGGCGATGACCTCAAGAACCGAGGCCGCCCGGCCGGTGCCCAGGTTGTAGGCCTGCACTTGGCCGACAGGGGACCCCAAGCGCTCTAGAGCAGCCAGGTGGCCGGCGGCCAAATCCATGACGTGGATATAGTCGCGCCGCGCCGTGCCGTCGGGGGTGGGATAGTCGGTCCCGTACAGCGGCAGATTGGGGCGCCGGCCTACCGCCACCTGAAGCAGATAGGGCATCAGGTTGCCGGGAACGCCCTCGGGATCCTCCCCGATCAGGCCGCTGGGATGGGCGCCCACTGGGTTGAAGTAGCGCAACAAGGCCGCCGACCAACGGGCGTCAGCTTGAACGATATCGGCGATCATCTGCTCGATGATCAGCTTGGTCCAGCCGTAGGGGTTGGCCGGACGGGTTGTCGCCATCTCCGACAACGGCAACTCGTCCGGCGTGCCATAAACCATGGCCGAAGACGAGAACACGATCCGGCGCACACCGCTCTGGTCCATCACCCTCAGCAGCACGGCGGCTGACTCCAGGTTGTGGCGGTAGTACCGAAGCGGATCGGCCACCGAATCAGGCACCGATTTGAGCCCCGCGAAGTGCAGCACCGCGTCGGGGCGCACCTCGGCCATCACTTTTTCCAGCGCGGACTCGTCTCGGCAGTCAGCGATTTCGAGGCGTGGGTGGCGTCCAGTGATTTCGGCGACCGCGTCGATGGCGGCAGCCGAAGAGTTGGCCAAGTTGTCCAGCACCGCCACCTCGTAGCCAGCCTCTAGCAGGGCGACGCAGGTGTGGCTGCCGATGTAGCCCGCGCCCCCGGTCACCAGCACCGTCGCCATGTTCGGCACGCTAGCGGAGTGTTCTCAGCCCGGACCTCGCAGGACGCGGGTCTTGCCGTACATCGAGCCGAACAACAGCCGGCCGTCGTCGTCCACGGTCACCCCCGCGCCGATGGTGTTGAACTTGGAGCCCCCCAGCAGGTAGTGGAACCGCGACTCCCCGGTGGCCCAGTCGGCAGCCTCGATTGTCCAGCGGCCGTCGCGGACCCCGCAGGTGTAGACCAGCCCGCTCTCCTCGGCCACAAAGGGAACCGAGTTCGGGGACGATATGTCGAGGTTGACCCACGCCTCCTTCAGCTCTCGGGCCACCGGGTCCCATTCGTACTTGTGGAGACCGTGGGGCTGGTATTCCGGCTTGTGACCGAGCATGAAGCACAGCATCCGAGCAGCCTGGGCGGGAAAGCCATCGGGGATCGAGGCCGGCTCGTTGTTCACCGTCATGGCACCGTAGCCCGCCACAGTAATGGACTGTTCGGTCTTGATCTCAGCCAGGTCAGGGTCGCCCATGTTGGCCGGCCCGATGCCGGCGATGCGGCGGTCCGGCGCATTGGGCAGCTGCTCCCAGCTATCGGGAATCTCGTCCCGCCACAACAGCGTGATGTTGACAACGTCGTCGCCGTCGCCGATCACCACGAACTTGTCCTCGTCGGGGCCGAAGCCCATCAGCGAGGGCGTTGTTCCCGAACCGCAGCCGCCACCGTTGCGGTAGGGCACGGTCCAGCAGCCGTAAGCGGGATCATCGGTGAGCTCGGCTCCCGTCCAGCGCAGCTTGTGGTGGTGGTCGTTGGACGACACGTAGATGCCGTTGTCGCTGTCCACACAAATGCTGGTGCGGACCCAGCCGTAACCCGTATTGCCCCGCTCCGCTGCTCGCCGGGCACAGTACTCCGCAGCGACCTCAGCCCCGCCGGAGAGCTGGAGCGCGTGGTAGGCGCTGAAGTCGCGCTCGAGGACGACGACCCATCCATGGTCGGTGGACATCACCAGCTTGCCGTCGAAGGTCATGTTCATCCCCACGAAGAAACCCTCGATGTGGTCGGGCTTGTTCCACCGGTCCCGCTCCACAATGGGCGACGCCGGATCAGACGGATCGGTCTCCACATAGGCCACCGCGTGGTCCTTGCGGCCAAGGAACAGGGTGTGGTCGCAGTCGAGCAGCGCATAGACCCCGTCGATGCCGGTCATGAACTTCATGGACATCTCGATGGCGTGTTCGACGGCTTCCCAGCCGTCCTTCTCGTCAAAACCCCGGAGATATTCCTCCAACTCGACTACGGGGGTGCGCCCCTCTCCGCCGACGATCTCATGGTCGGCCAGCAGCTCAAGCGTCTCGTAGTCGAGCTTGGCGATGTTCTGGCGGCCGTTGCTCCACACCACCCGGCGGCCGTCGGGATAGTGCCCCGAGGTCAGGTGGCCGAAGTGGCCCGGGCCGAGCCAGGCGTACTGGAGGTCGGTGGCCTCGTCGAGAGCCTCGGTGGGGCCCTCTGGCCCTCGCCAGGGCACGTTGTCCTGCTGGTCGCACCGTCCGTGGGCGATGCCGTAGGAGGAACGGGCCAGATACGGGTTGTCCGGGGCGCGGTTCATAGGCCTACATCATTGCGCCGGGTCAAGCCCGCTATCCCACCGGAGCCGATCTTTGGTTACGATGCGGGATAACCAACCGGAGGTGTAGTCACGTGGGTGTCAGCTCTTATGTTCTGATCCAAACCGAAATGGACAAGGCCCGTCAGGTAGCCGAGGCCATCCGCGAGATCGATGGTGTGGTGATCTCTGAGATCATGACCGGCCCGTACGATGTAATCGCCAAGGCCGAGGCTGAATCCATGGATCAGCTGGGTCGCCTGGTGGTGAGCCAGATCCAGATGGTGGACGGCATCACGAGGACCCTCACCTGCCCCGTCGTAAACCTCTAACTCTGCTCATGGTCCCCGGCTAGCTGAGGATCATGGCCCGGATGGCCAGACCGGCCAGAAAGAAGCTGCCACCGGCATAGAGAAGCTCGCGTCGGTGGGCGAGCTGCATTCGGTAGGCGTAGACAATGGCCACCGCGGCGATGGCCGCGAAGCCATATAGGCGGTGCAGGTCTCCGGGATCGGCCCCCGAGCGGTTTTCCAGTACCACGCCCACGATCACCTGGGCAAAGATGGTCCCTTGGGCCGCGGCGATGAACGCCCACAACGGCCAGCCCCGCAACCGCGGCCGAAAGTGGGCGCCCAGAGCCCACCCCCCGGCGGCGGCGTTGGCCAACATCACCACCCAGGAGAACCAGTCGTGGAAGCCAGCCAGCGACGCGGCCAACAGGCCCGAACCTGCGCTCACCTGAACAAGTCGGTGGCGAAGTCGCCGGTGCGCGGAGGACCGGGGGCCACAAACCACTCGGTGCCGAAGGCGTCGGCGAACTGCTCGTCGGTCATGCTGCCGAAAAAGGAGTCAGCGGTGATCTGACTGGTGTGGGCCAACATGGCCGCCCGCTTGCGCTCCAGGTAGGCACCTACGTCCACCGCGTGGGTGATGTCGGCCTCATCGGTGCCGAACTCCTCCTCCCTCATCCGCTCGGCACGTTCGATATCGATGTCCTCCATCGCCTCGGCGAACGACTCCACCTCAGCCATCTGCCGCAGTATCTGGGTTCGGTTCATGGTGGCGTGGAACACCTTCTCGATTCCGGCATGGCGGGCCGCCTCCACCCCCACCCGGTGTACCTGGATGTGGTCGGGATGGCCATAGCCGCCGTGATCGTCGTACACGGTGAGCACGTCGGCGGACTCCTCCTCCAAGATGCGCCTCAGTCGCTCCACGGCCTCGTCGAAGTCGGCCTGCCAGAAGCTGGCGGGATTGTTGTTGGCCTCGTCGCCGGCCATCCCCGAGTCTTCGTAGCCCAGGAACTCCACCCGGTGGGCGCCGATGATCCGGGCCGCCTCCAGAGTCTCGGCCTCCCGACGCTCCCCCAGTGATTCGCCCGGGCTCAGCGTCCCGGGCACCGGTTCGCCCTGCTCACCCTTGGTGGCCACCACCAGCACCACCCGGTGGCCGTCGTCGGCCGCCTTCATCATGGTGCCCGAGGTGGCAATGGCCTCGTCATCGGGATGGGCATGGAAGTTCACCATGGTGGCCATTATCTGACGGCACCCGATTCCCTCAGCGCCGCCACCTCAGCGGGGGCGAATCCCCAGTCGCCCAGCACCTCGGCGGTGTGCTGGCCGGGATTGGGGGCGGGGCGGGCGATCTGGGCGGGGGTGCGGCTGAAGCGGGGCGCCGGACCGGGCTGCACAGCGCCGCCCACCTCTACAAACGTGCCTCGAGCAATGTTGTGGGGATGCTTCGGGGCCTCGGCCAGGCTGAGAACCGGCGCGAAGCAAGCGTCGGAGCCGTCGAGGATCTCGCACCACTCGTCACGGGTCTTGGCTTTGATCGCCGCGGTCAGGCGGGTTCGCATCTCCGGCCATGTTGAGCGGTCGTTCTGGTCGATCCCGTCGCGGTCGATGCCCACCTTGTCCACCATCTCGGCGAAGAACTGCGGCTCCAGCGAGCCCAGCGAGATGTACTCGCCGTCGGCGCACTCGTAGACGTCGTAGAACCAGGCGCCGGTGTCCAGCAGGTTGGTGCCCCTCGGCCCCCATGCCCCCATGGCCTGCATGCCATAGATCATGGTGATCAGCAGGGCAGAACCCTCCACCATGGAGGCGTCAACCACTTGGCCCTGGCCCGAGGTGCGGGCCTCCAGCATTCCGGCCAGCATCCCGAGGGCCAACAGCATCCCTCCCCCGCCGAAGTCGCCGGCCAGATTCACCGGGGGCACCGGCGCCTCACCCTCCCGGCCGATCGCCCCCAGCACGCCCGACAGCGCGATGTAGTTGATGTCGTGGCCGGCCATGGACGCGTACGGGCCGTCTTGGCCCCATCCGGTCATGCGCCCGTACACCAGCTTCGGGTTGCGGGCGAGGCAGGCGTCGGGGCCGATGCCCAGGCGCTCGGCCACCCCGGGACGGAAACCCTCGATCAGCCCGTCGGCGCCCTCCACCAGCTTGAGCACGGCTTCGGCCCCGTCGGGGTTCTTGAGGTCGATGCCCAAGCTGCGCCGGCCCCGGTTCAACAAATCGGGATGGGGGGTTGCGGGAACCTCGTCGCGGACCCGGTCGGCCCGGTCCACCCGAACCACGTCGGCCCCCAAGTCGGCCAGCATCATGGCGGCGAACGGCCCGGGCCCGATCCCGGCGATCTCCACTACGCGAATGCCTTTGAGCGGTCCCATGCTGCCTCCCGATCTCTCCACCGCTGGGACAGTACCCGCGTTTTCCCTGACTACCTTGGTCAAGACCAGCCGAGCTCATCGAGGCGGTCGTCTTCGATACCGAAGTGGTGAGCCACCTCGTGGATAACGGTGATTCCCACCTGCTCCACCACCTCGGCCTCGGTGTCGCACCCCTCGCAGATCGGCAGCCGGTAGATGTAGATGCGGTCGGGCAGCACCATCTCTCCCCCGCCATAGTCGACCCGATCCGTGAGCGGCACCCCGTCATACAGTCCCCATATGTCGGGGTCGTCGCCCTCATCCTCCACCAGCACCGCCACGTTCTCCATCAGCTCGGCCAGATCATCGGGTATCTCATCCAGCGCCTGCGCCACCAAAGCCTCAAACCGCTCCCGCGACACCGCAACCATCCCCGCCATCCTCCCACAAGAATGAAGCCCCTTGACCTGGCCGAATGCAATTGTCACATCCGCCGGTAGTTTGGTGTGGTGACCGTGCTGGAAGGGCTCATGGACGGGCTGAACGAGCGGCAGAGGGCTGCGGTGAGCGCACCAGGCACTCCGCTGTGCATCCGGGCTGGGGCGGGCACGGGCAAGACCAGGGTGCTCACCCGCCGAATTGCCCACCAGGCTGACGTCGGCGCCATCGACCCCAAGCGCACGCTGGCGCTCACATTTACCCGCAAGGCGGCAAACGAACTGCGAGACCGCCTGGCCGGGCTGGGGCTGAGGGATTCGGTGAGCGCGGGCACCTTCCACAGCGCGGCGTTCGCCCAGTTGCGCACCCGCTGGGCCGAGAAGGGGATCCGGCCCCCGGATCTTGTGCAGGACAAGCGAGGCATTGTGGCCCGAGTGGCAAAGCAAGTCGGGATGCGGCTGGCCAAAGCCGAAGTTCAGGATGCGATGACCGAGATCGAGTGGGCCAAGGCCCGGCGCATCACCCCCGACGGCTACCCCGAGGCGGCTGCCAGTCTCCGCCGGTGGCCAGCCTTGGGCCACGCCGCGATTGTCGACCTCTATCAGCGATACGAGGCCGAGAAGACCAAGCGGAGGGTGGTGGACTTCGACGATCTGCTCATATTGGCTCTGCGGGACCTCACCGACGACGCCGACTACGCCGAGGCCCGCCGATGGAGCTACCGGCACCTGTTCATCGACGAATTCCAGGATGTGAACCGGCTCCAGTTCGACTTGCTCCGGGCCTGGCTGGGGGATCCCAATGACCTGTGCGCGGTGGGCGACCCCAACCAGGCGATCTACAGTTGGAACGGAGCGGATTCCGACTACATCGAGCGGTTCGCCCACTGGTTCCCCGGCGCCGAGGTGCTCGATCTGGTGGACAACTACCGCTCCACTCCCCAGATTCTGGCCGCGGGCCGGGCAGTCTTGCCGGCGGGGGCGGCCATATTGACGTCCCACAACCTGAACGGTCCCCGACCGACGGTGAGCACCCATGCCGACGATTTCGACGAGGCAACCACCATCGCCCGAGCACTGCGCGACGCCAAGAGCCCCGAGACGGCGTGGTCGTCGATGGCCGTGCTAGCCCGCACCAACGCCCAAACCGCCAAGCTGGCCAATGCTCTGGGCAGAGCACAGATCCCCTGTCGAGTTCGCATCGACTCCCACCGCACCGAAGGCGGCACCGGATCAGCCCCGGCCAGCGGCGCCGACGCAGTAGACGTGGCCACGTTCCATGCGGCCAAGGGTCTGGAGTGGCCCATCGTCCACCTGGCCGGAATGGAGCAGGGCCTGGTGCCCATCAGCCGAGCCCAGACGCCAGCCGAGATCGCTGAAGAGCGGCGGCTGCTCTACGTAGCCATCACAAGGGCCGAGCGCGAGTTGCACTGCCACTGGGCCTCCGAGCGGGCCTTCGGAGACCGGACATCAGCCCGCTCCCCCTCGCCCTATCTGAACGACATCCTCAGCGCCCTCTGAGCTGAACCCTCCGCGGGCTAGAGGTCGAACGGAATGAGCACCACCACCACGGTGGCGTCGCAATCCCGGAGCACCTGCTCCACCCGATGGCCCAAGAACGGGCGGTCGCCGACACGGCGGAGGTTGGCGCCCATTACCACCAGATCGGCCTCTATATCCCGGGCCAGGCTCAAAATCTCATCGGCCGGCGAGGTGCCGTCCATGACCACCGTCTGGGTTGTCGCCCCCAGTTCAACGGCGAGCGACTCGGCTTGGGCCACCACCTGCACACCGACGACGGAGCCGCTGCGGGCAGTCATCCGGCGGCTGAACAGAGACGGCAGCCCTGCGGGCTCGCTCCGAACGGTGTTGACGTGGGTGAGGTGCAGCTCGGTGCCGAGTTGGGCGCTGAGGTTGAAGGCCACCTCTTGGGCGGCCCGCGACACCGGGCTGCCGGTGACCGGCACCACCGCCCGGCTGTACGCCCCCGGCAAAGGCCGGTCCAGGTTTCTCGCCCGGCGCACCACCACCACCGGAATGGGGCTCTCTGACAAGACCCCGTCTACCAGGGGCGAGATCACCTGCATGGTGTCGGCGTAGTCCTGAGCACCCAGCCCGATAACGCCGAACCCCAGCCGACTCTCGTCGATTATGGCTCGCACCGGATCTTCTCCGCGCACCCGCCGGTGCTCTAGGGCCCGGTCGTGCAGCACGTTGCGCAGTGGCGTGATGTCCACTTCGGCATCACGGTGGGCGACCGTGAGCACGGTGGCCCCGGCTTCAATCGGCCAGGCGAAGTGCAGAACCTGGGCGGCGGCGATGGACTCCGGGCCGCCCCGGCTGGGCAGCAGGAGCCGGGAGGTTCGCACCACCAGATTGCGGCTCAGCGCCTGCTCCCGGCCCAACCGCTCTTGCTCATCGGGAGTGCCCTGCCAGTTGTTCACCACCCCTCGCAACGTGGCCGAGGCGAACAGCGAAGTGAGCACCGGCACCAGCACGATTACCGAGAAGGCAGTGGGGCTGAACACCCCGACGCTCAAACCCACCGTGGCGATGACGATCTCCAGCGTCCCCCGGGCGTTCAGTCCGGCACCCAAGGCCAGTCCCGCCCGGTGAGTGCGGCCAGCGAGGCGGGCACCGCCGTAAGCCCCGGCAAACTTGAAGACGATAGCCACCGCGAGCACGATCAAGGCCCACCAAAGGGCCTCGGCGTTGTTCAACAAGCGGAGATCTACCTGCAAGCCGGCGGTGGCGAAGAAAACCGGCGCGAACAGAGCGTTGGTCAGACCCTCCAGGTGGTGAATAACGTCCTCGTGCTGGAACCGGGACCGGTGCAGCACCACCCCGGCAACAAACGCCCCCAACACCGCTTCCACCTTCAGCCACTCAGTGGCCACTCCGAATCCCAGCATGGTCACTATGGCCACGGCCAGTGCTGCGGCCAGGCTGCCCCCGGTGCGCCGCACCTGCCGCAGCAGCAGATCCACCAGCCGCTGGCCCACAGTCAGTGCCAACACCCCGAAGGCCGCAATCCCCCCCAGCGTGGCCAACACCTGTCCAGCCGACACTCCGCCTGAGGTGGCCAAGCCGGTGAACACGCCCAACAAGATCCAGCCAACCACATCGTTGGCCATACCCGCGGCCACGGTGATCTGGCCGAAGTCCCGGCGCATCAGGCCCAGTTCGCTGAGGATCTTGGCTACAACCGCCAAAGACGACACGGCGAGCGCCAGGGCCACGAACAGCGTGAACGTGAGCCGTTCGGCATCCTCGCCCAAGAAGAGCGAGGGCAGCAACAGGCCGACCACGATGCCCCCGATCAACGGCACCACCAGGCTTCCGGTGGTGACCAGAAGGGCTGGCCGCCCTAATTTGGAAATGAGCCCCAAGTCGGTCTCGAACCCGGTCACCACCAACAGCAGAGCCACCCCTACCCAACTGACCGCGGCCAGCAGGGTCCATTGCGCGCCTTGGCCGATCTCCGGCAAGAACCACTCGAAGCCCGACTTCCACACCACCCCGAACACCGACGGCCCCAACACCAGACCGGCCAGAAGCGCTCCCACCACCGAGGGCATCCCCACCCTTCTCATCACCAGACCGAAGAGATGGGAAACAGCCACCAGCACCAAGATGTTCACCCAAAAGACCAGGAGGTCGAACCCTCCCGTTTCGGCGGCAAAGACCATCGCGGTTTCAGCCGTCCCTGGCGGCTTCGCCCCAGTCGAAGTCCACCACCACCGGGGCGTGGTCCGACGGCTTCTCCCCCTTGCGGGCGTTGCGGTCCATGAGCGCAGTGGTCACCCGATGGGCCAGCGGCTCGCTGGCCATCACCATGTCGATGCGCATGCCCTGGCGCTTGTGAAACCGCCCCGCCTGGTAGTCCCAGAAGGTGTACAGGCCGTCTTGGGGCCACCGCTGGCGGAACACATCGACCAAGCCCCACTCTGCCACCGCGCCGAACGCATCGCGTTCGGGATCGCTCACGTGGGTAAGCCCCTCGAAGGCGGCGATGTCCCATACGTCGTTGTCGGCCGGGGCGACGTTGAAATCCCCGGCCACCACCACCGGTCCCCCGGCATCGGCATTGGCCTCCAGATGGGCTCGAAGCCGGCCCAGCCAATCGATCTTGTAGTGATAGTGGTCGTGGCCCAACTCCCGCCCGTTGGGGATATAGGCGCTGGCCACCCGCACTCCCCCACACGTGGCCCACACGATGCGGGCGTCGGGGTCGTCCTCGCGGCCGTCGGCGAACCCGTTGCCGGGGTCGGCCAGCCCCACCCGGCTCAAAATAGCCACCCCGTTCCACCTTCCCTGGCCGTGATGGGCCCACTCATAACCCATGGCCTCGAAGGCCAGGCCGGGAAAGGCCTCGTCGGCCATCTTGGTCTCCTGCATACACAGCACATCGGGGTCGGCCAGCTCCAGCCATTCCTGTACTCGGGGCATGCGGGCGTTCAGGGAGTTCACATTCCAAGTGGCCAGCCGCACCCGCAGAACCTTAGTGGTCCCGAAGTTCATAGACTCTCCCCATGGCCCCGGACCCAGAGTCGATGGTCGGCCAGAACGCCTGGCTGGTAGACGAGATGCACCGCCAGTACCTGGCCGATCCCAAGTCGGTCAGCGAGAGCTGGCAGGACTTCTTCTCCGACTACCGCCCCGACCGAGTCCTCCCCGAGTCGGCCGCCCCGGTGGCCCGGCTTCAGGCAGTGCCCGATCCAGCTGAGGTCGCCGAGCCCTTGCCGGGCGATCCGCTGCGGGGGGCGGCCGCTCGCATCGCCCGCAATATGGAGGCCAGCCTGGCCGTCCCCACCGCCACCAGCTTCCGGGAGGTGCCGGCCAAGCTGCTCGACGTCAACCGCCGGATCGTCAACGGCTACCTGGGACGCACCGACGGGCGCAAAGTGTCGTACACCCATCTGATCGCCTACGCCGTGGTGCGGGCCATCGCCAACCACATGCCGGTGATGAACTCCACCTTTGTCGACATCGACAGCGGACCCCGAGTCGTCCGCCACGCTCACATCGGACTGGGCATCGCAGTGGACGTGGAAAAGTCCGATGGATCCCGCTCCCTTCTGGTGCCGTGCATTCCCGAAGCCGACACGCTGGACTTCCCCGACTTCGTGGAGTTCTACGACACCATGATCCGCAAGGTGCGGAACAACGATCTGAGCCCCGACGACTTCGCCGGAGTCACCGTCAGCATCACCAATCCCGGCACCATCGGCACGGTGCAGTCAGTGCCCCGGCTCATGCCCGGCCAAGGGGTCATCGTCGGCGTGGGCACGATCGACTACCCCACCGCTTACCAGGCTGCCGACGCCCGCACACTGGCCGATTTGGGGGTGTCGAAGGTGATCACCCTGTCTTCCACCTACGACCATCGCATCATCCAGGGCGCCGAATCGGGCATGTTCTTGGGTGCAGTCCACGAACTGCTGCTGGGCAAGCACGACTTCTACGACGACATCTTCCGGGCGGTGGGCGTGCCCTATGAGGCGGTGCGCTGGCGACCCGACATCCTTCCCCTCGACCGAGAGCAGGCCGTGATCACCAAGCAGGTGCAGGTGAACGCGCTCATCAACATGCACCGGGTGCGGGGCCACCTCATCGCCGATCTCGATCCGCTGTCGGCCAGCGAGCCCGAGATGCACGCTGAACTCGACCCGGCCACCTACGGCCTGACCATCTGGGACCTCGACCGGGAGTTCCTCACCACCGGGCTGGGCGGCATCGACATGGGCCAGCCCGACGGCAAGATGCCGCTGGGCGAGATCCTGCATGTGCTCCGCAACGCCTACTGCCGCACCGTGGGCGTGGAGTACATGCACATCCAGGAACCCGACGAGAAGCAGTGGATCCAGGAGCAGGTGGAGGCGACGGGCGCCCCGGTGGGGCTCGATGAGAAGCTGCATATCCTGGATCGGCTGAACGCGGCCGAGGCTCTGGAGCGATTCTTGGACACCAAGTACGTGGGCCAGAAGCGGTTCGGGATCGAGGGAGCCGAGAGCGCCATCGTGGTGTTGGACGCGGTGCTGGGCAAGGCCGCCGACCTGGGCATGGCCTCGGCGATCATGGGCATGGCCCACCGGGGACGGCTGAACGTGCTGGTCAACATCGTGGGCAAGGACTACGGACAGCTGTTCGGCGAGTTCGAGGGGAACCTGGACGAGTCGTCCACCCAGGGGTCGGGCGACGTGAAGTACCACCTGGGGATGACCTCGGAATTCGAGAGCATGGCCGGCAATCGGATCCCCGTGGAATTGGCCGCCAACCCGTCGCACTTGGAGGCGGTCAACCCGGTGGTGGAGGGCATGGTCCGGGCCCGCTTGGACCACCTCATCCACGACCAGGGCGAGCACAGCCCGGTCAGCGGGCTGGTCCGAGGCCAGGTCGCCGACGAGGACGATCGCTGCCCGGTGCTGCCCGTGCTGGTGCACGGCGATGCCGCCTTCGCCGGTCAGGGGGTGGTGAGCGAGACCCTGAACCTGTCGCTGATCCAGGGCTACCGCACCGGGGGCACGGTGCATTTGGTGGTGAACAACCAGGTGGGGTTCACCACCACGGCGGAGTCAGCCCGCTCCAGCTACTACTGCACCGACGTGGCCAAGATGATCCAAGCCCCCATCTTCCACGTCAACGGCGATGACCCCGAGGCCTGCGCCCGGGTAGCCCACCTGGCGCTGGCCTACCGCAATCACTTCCACAAAGACGTGGTGATCGACATGTGGTGCTACCGGCGCCAAGGGCACAACGAGGCCGACGACCCCAGCTACACCCAGCCGGAGATGTACCGGCGAATCGAGGGCCATCGCTCAGTGCGAAAGCGGTACGTGGAGTCGCTGGTGAAGCGAGGGGACATAACCCTGGAAGAGGCCGAGCGGGCCATGGACGAATTCCGGGCCAAACTCCAAAAGGCATTGGAGGAAACCCGAGATCAGGCGGCAGACGAGAGCCCGGGCGAGACCGTTGGAACCAGGGCAGCAGGCAGGAGAGAGCTCCAGCTGTCGATTTCGGGGGGACTGTCCGGCCCCACTCCCCATGTCGCCCCACCGGTGGATACCGGCGTGCCGGAAAAGCAGATCGAGCGGGTGTTCAGCGCGCTGACATCAATTCCCGGCGGGTTCGTGCTGCATCCCAAGCTGGCCCGCCAGTTCGAGGCCCGCGACACCATGATGGCGGAGGGCATGGTGGACTGGGGACTGGCCGAGGCGCTGGCCTTCGGCACCCTGCTCGACGAGGGGACCTCCATTCGCCTGGCCGGCCAGGACTCCCGCCGGGGAACGTTCTCCCACCGCCACAGCACGCTGGTGTGCAACCAAACGGCCCGAGAGCACTGCCCGTTGGCCGGGCTGGCCCGCCACGGGGCCAAGCTGTGGGTGTACGACTCACTGCTCTCGGAATACGCCGCCCTGGGATTCGAATACGGCTATTCGGTGGGCGATACCGACGCGCTCGTCCTTTGGGAGGCCCAATTCGGAGATTTCGTCAACGGTGCCCAGATCATCATCGATCAGTTCGTCGTGTCGGCCGAGGACAAATGGAACCAGCACTCGGGACTGGTCATGCTGCTGCCCCACGGCTTCGAGGGCCAGGGGCCGGAGCACTCTTCGGGGCGGATCGAGCGGTTCCTCCAGTCGGTGGCCGAGAACAACATCCGGGTGGCCAACCTGTCGACCGCGGCCCAGTACTTCCATTTGCTCCGCGACCAGGCCATGCGCTCGACCCGCAAGCCGCTGGTGCTGTTCACTCCGAAGTCGCTGCTGCGCCACCGCGACGCGAGATCACCGGTGGCCGACCTGACCAGCGGCTGGTTCTCACCGGTTCTGGGCGACAGGAACGGTCCTGAGTCGGGACAGGCCACCGGGGTTGTGCTGGCCAGCGGCAAGATCTGCCATGAGGCCATCGCCCAGCGAGACCGGGACGGCATCCCCGCTGCCGTGCTGCGGGTCGAGCAGCTCTATCCCTGGCCGGCCAGCGCCCTGGCCGAGGCCCTCGACCACTACCCCAAGGTCGACAAGATCGTCTGGCTCCAAGAGGAGCCGCAGAACATGGGCCCGTGGAACTACGTGAAAGGGCACCTTTACGACGCATTCGGCGACCGCTGCGACATCCTCAGAGCGAGTCGCAGCGAGTCGTCCAGCCCGGCCACCGGCAGCGCCGCAGTACACGTCCAGGAGCAATCCGAGCTCATTGCCCGGACCTTCGAATCGCTGAATTCCTAGGCGCCGAGCAGCCTCCTGGCGACTCCTCGGGCCTCGTCCAGGGTTTCGACGATTTGATCCTCGGGAACCCGCTGAAGAGCGTCCAGGGACCACAAGGTGCGGGCGGGCAGCCCGGTGAGGGCCAACACGATGCACTCGGTGTCCTGGTCGATGGCGGAGTCGATGAGCTGCTCGAGCACCAACGCCGCGCTGTCGTCAATGTAGACGGTCTCGGAGAAATCGAAGATCACCACTTCGTGATCCCGAATGTCCACGCTGACGGTATTGATGATCTTGTTGGACGACGCCACTGAGAAGCTTCCCCGGAAGGCAACCATGCCGACTCTTGCGGCATGGAGGTCTGCCTCGCCTTCGGATGACGTCACCTCGCCTTTGAAGAACACCTGGTCCAAGATCGGCACTGAAACCACGTTGTCCATCTCCAGGCGCTCGAACTGCCGAGCGCGGGTCATGCCGGCGATGATCAGCCCGATGGCCACCGCGGTGATCAAGTCGACGAACACGGTCAGGCCGAACGTGGCGAACATGATGAACAGGTGCTCTCGGTGCAGTCGGGTGACCTTGGTCAAGAACCGCCAGTCCATGATGTCCCAGCCCACCTTCATCAAGATGCCGGCCAGCGCGGCATGGGGGATCTCTTCCACGTACGTTCCCAGGCCGAGAACCAAGGCCAGCAATATCAGGGCTCGCAACACGCCGGAGACCCGGCTGTGGCCGCCGGCCCGGATGTTGACCACTGTGCCCATGGTCGCCCCGGCTCCAGGCGTTCCACCGATGAATCCGACCATCATGTTGCCGATGCCCTGGCCGATCAGCTCGCGATTGGGCTGGTGGCTGGTGCGGGTCATCGAATCGGCCACCAGCGAGGTGAGCAGGCTGTCGATCGACCCCAAGAGTGCGATGGTCAGCGCCGGCTGCACGGCCCGGGCCAGCAAGTCGCCCGATAGTTCGGGCAGCTCGAAGTCGGGCAATCCTGTCGGCACATCTCCGATCACGGGAGTGTCGCTGAGCCACAGCAGGCTGAGCAGCGTTCCGATGACCAGCGCCATCAGCATCGAGGGAACGAAGACCCGGAGGCGGGGGGGCCAGAAAATGCAGACGCCCAGCGAGACTGCTGCGATGGCCAGCGAGCTGAAGTTGACATCGCTGAACACGTCGGGCCAAGAGCGAACCGCGTCGATTGGCCCGCCGAGCTTCACGTCTGCTCCCAAGAACGGCAGGGTCTGCACCAAGATGATGATCACCCCGATCCCTGACATGAACCCCGACACCACTGAGTACGGCGTGTACACCACGAAACGGCCGATTCGCAGCAATCCCAGGCAGATCTGCAACAGGCCCGCCATGACGACGATGGTGAATGCCTCTTCGAGGTTCTCGGCATGGCTGGTTACCACCACCGCCATGGCCAGCGCCATCGGGCCCGTGGGCCCCGAGATCTGCGCCCGGGTGCCTCCGAAGACTGCGGCGAACAGGCCCAGAGCGATCGCCCCGTACATACCCGCCATCGGTCCCAGCCCGGATGCCACCCCGAACGCCAATGCCGTGGGGAGCCCGACCACCGCCGCGGTGATACCGCCGAACGAGTCTTCGCGAAAACTGTGCAGGTTGTAGCTCATAGCAACAGGCCGTATCGGCCCCACCGAGCTTAGGCCATTTCAGTCAATGTCAAGATTGAGAAGTCGAGCGGCGTTGCCCCGCACCAGCTTGTGGACCACGTCGGGGGGCAGGTGGCCCATCATGTCCTCCGCCACCTTCTTGGTGTGGGGCCAAGTTGTGTCGGTGTGGGGATAGTCGGTCTCGAACGTCACGTTGTCCACCCCTACCTCGTCCAGCGACTTCAACCCGTGGTTGTCGCGGAAGAAGCAGCCGTAGATCTGCCGGTAGTAGTAGGTGGACGGCGGTTCGGGGACGATGTCCCTCACCCCTCCCCAGGCTCGGTGCTCGCTCCAGACGTCGTCGCAGCGCTCCAAGATGTAGGGGATCCACCCGATCTGGCCTTCGGAGTAGGCCAGCTTCAGTTCGGGAAATCTCACCAGCACCCCGGAGAACAGGAAATCGCTCATCGACGCGATGGCGTTGTTGAAGCTGAGCGAGGCCGCCACCGCGGGCGGTGCGTCGGGAGAGGCCGCCGGCATCACCGAGGAGGAGCCGATGTGCATGCACACCGCAGTGGCGGTGTTTTGGCAGGCGGCGAAGAACGGATCCCAGTAGTCGGTGTGGATGCTGGGCAGGCCCAGGTTGGGGGCGATCTCCGAGAAGCAGACGGCATGGCAGCCCCGAGCGGCGTTGCGCTCCACTTCGGCCTTGGCCAGCTCCACATCCCACAGCGGGATGATGGCCAGGGGGATGAGCGCTCCGTTCGAGTCCCCGCACCACTCCTCGATCATGAAGTCGTTGTAGGCCTGAACACAGGCCAGAGCGAGTTCTTTGTCTTCGGCCTCCAAGAAGGTCTGGCCGCAGAACCGGGGGAACGTCGGGAACGACAGCGACGCCTCCACATGGTTCATCTCCATGTCCTCCACCCGGGCCTTGGGCTCGTAGCACCCGGGCCGCATCTCGTCGAAGGTGATGGGCACGGCCTCCATGTCATCGCGGTCGAAGCCCACTGCGGCCACGTGGCGCTTGTTGGGGTAGACGAGATCCTCATAGAACCAGACGTCGCCCCATGGACCGTCTTCTACGTCCAGCTCGTAGGTGTACATCTTGGGTCCGCCGGTATAGGTGATGGGCCCCACCCGGCGGCGCTCGACTCGCGGGCCTCGCTCCTTGAACCGCTCCGGCAGCCAGCTCTGCCACAGGTGTGCGGGCTCTACGAGGTGGTCGTCCACGCTGATGATCTTGGGAATCTCGGTGCGCACGGGCTGAAGCCTACCGGCATCAGTGAGAAGTGGTCTGATCGGTTGGCGAAAGCCAACCGGCTGCTCGTTAGTCTGCAGCAGCCAGAGCGGCGGCAACCTCAGGAGGAAGAGAGGATTTGAGCGGGGGGAGGTGGTGCTCCGCGGCCCACACCGCGGTGAGTTGGGCACTGCCCGCTTCACGCAGCATTTCCGCACCCACGCGGGGGTGATCCCGGTATTCGGCCCACCGGCCTCGAAGGCCGCGGGGAAAGACCACCCCCACCAGGGTGGCGCCCACGCGGGCCCACGTCCCCAGACCAGCCCGGATTTTTCCCGCGTCGTGAAGAGCAGCCGCCACGCGCTGGAAATCATCGGCCAATGCGGGGCATCGGGCCGAGCGCAGCGCGTGGCAGCGGTCTGCCGCGCTCATCTGCCGGTAGAGCACGGCCTCGGCCTCGGTGAGCAGGCCTAACAGCCAAGCCTCATCAGTGGGATCGGGACGCTTATCGACAATCGACTGGAGGAAGCGCCGAACCAGGTGGATCAACGCTTCAACACCGCCCGAGGATGGGCTGCTCGGTACGCCTCCCACAGCTTCTCCTTGGACACCATCGTGTAGATCTGCGTGTTGTGGATGGAGGCATGGCCTAAGAGCTCTTGTACCGCCCTGATGTCTGCTCCGTGGTCCAGTAGGTGGGTGGCGAAAGAGTGGCGAAACACGTGAGGGGAGACTTTGGCGCCCAGTCCCACTTGCTGAGCCCTCTTTTTCACCACACCCCAGGCCCCCTGCCGCGACAGGCGCCGTCCCCGCTGGTTCAGCCAAACCGCTTCTTGGTCGTGTTGAGACTGCCACCGCTCGGGCTCCATCTCCCCTCGCCCGGCGGGAACCAGCCAGGCAGTGAGCGCTTCGTGGGCGCAGCGGCCCACCGGCAGTAGCCGTTCCTTGTGTCCCTTTCCCAATACCCGAACCGTTGTCGCACCTAGGTCCAAATCGGCCATCGACATTCCGATTAGCTCAGCGATGCGCATACCGGTGCCGTAGAGCACTTCCAATAGGGCGCGATCCCGTCGCGCTACCGGGTCGGTGCCAGCCACCGCGTCCAAAATGGCATCCACTTCGGCCTCGCTCAGCGCCTTGGGCACGGCTTTGGGCACTGTGGGAAGCTCCAAATGGGAACCGGGGTCATCGGATCGCACACCCTCCACAACGAGGAACTGGTGAAAGGTCCGTACTGCGGCCATTGCCCGCTTCACCGATGCCAAAGCCATCCCCCGACTCTGCTGGTGGTGCATGAACGCCAAGACGTCCTCTTCGCTAGCCGTTTCGGGGCTGCTGCCCCGGGAGGTCAAGACCTCGCAATAGCCGTTCAGATCTCGGCGATAGGCCTCACAGGTGGAGCGAGCACGGCCCCGTTCCAGCACCAGCCAATCCAAGAACTCCTCGACCCCGCTCCCTGCACTCACCGCGGCAGGCATCGGGGGATCACCGCAAGTGCTCTCGGGCCAGCATGAGGCCGACGATCGACTTGGCATCGGCCAATTCGCCGGAGGCCACTAGCTCGGTGACCTCGGCCAGCCTGATGCGCTCGATGGCCATGTGCTGCTCCTCGATGCCATGAGGTTGGCGGTCGGTATCGGTCAGATCGGTGGCGAGGTAACAGTGGGTGATCTCGTCGCAGAATCCCGGGGAGTTGTGAAAGACGGCCAAGAGTTCGAGGTGACCGGCCCGCTTGCCGATCTCCTCCTCCAACTCCCGCTGGGCCGTCATTTCCGGAGGCTCGTCTTTGTTGTCCAGTTTGCCCGCGGGAATCTCCAGCAACTCCCGATTCACCGCAGGCCGATATTGGCGGACCATGATGACCTCTTGACCGTCGATGGGCACGATCACTGCGGCTCCGGGGTGGCGAACGATCTCCCGCTCGTAGATCGAGCCGTCGGGTGCCCTGATTTCGGCAACGCTCAGCGACACCACCCGCCCTTGCCATCCCTGCCGTTCTCCAACCGGGGTGAATCCCTCCCCGTTGTTCACCCGCGACTACCCACCATCTCGGCAGCCAAGCCGCTCTCTTGGCGGTCCAACGCGGCCTTCACCAAACCGCAGAACAGCGGGGCGGGCCGATCAGGCCGGCTCTTGAACTCGGGATGGGCCTGGGTCCCCACCCACCAGGGGTGACCGTCGAGTTCGATGAATTCCACCAATAGGCCGTCGGGCGACTCCCCGGCGAGCACGAAATCGGTGCCCTCGAAGCGGCCGCGAAGCTTGGGGTTGAACTCATAGCGGTGGCGGTGGCGCTCCGACACCACCTCGGCGCCGTACACCTCGGCCACCTTGGTGCCCGGTCGAAGCTTGGCCAGACACGCCCCCAGCCGCATGGTGCCGCCCTTGTCGGTGATGCCCCGCTGCGACTCCATTAGGTCGATCACCGGCCACGGCGTGCTGGGGTCGAACTCACTGGAATGGGCGTTGGCCAGGCCCAACACGTTGCGGGCGTAGTCGATGGTCATCACCTGGAGGCCCAGGCACAGGCCCAGGCAGGGCAAGCCGTTCTCCCGAGCGTAGGAAGCGGCGTTGACCTTGCCCTCGATCCCCCGCTCGCCGAACCCGCCGGGGATCACGATGCCGTCCAGCCCGCTCATCACGCTGTCGACCATCAGGCCCTCGACGCTCTCCGCCTGGACCCACTCGATCTCCACCGAGGCGCCGTGATGGATGCCCGCGTGGTTCAGGGCCTCCACTACTGACAGATAGGCGTCGGGGAGCGTGACATACTTGCCGATGAGTCCGATGCGCACGGTGCGCTGGGCCATCTCCAACCGCTGGTTCAGCCACTGCCAGTCGGCCAGATCGGGCTCGGGGACATCCAAGCGCAAGATGTCGCAGACCACGCCGTCGAGGCCCTCATCGTGGAGCACAAGGGGAATCTCGTAGATGCTGTCGGCGTCGGCCGCATTGACCACTGCGGACACGTCCACGTCGCACAGGCTGGAGATCTTGCGCTTGAGCTCGCCGGAAATGGGCGACTCGCTGCGGCACACGATGGCATCGGGCTGCACCCCCCGGCTGCGGAGCTCGGTTACCGAGTGCTGGGTGGGCTTGGTCTTCTGCTCTCCCGTGGGACCAATGAAGGGCACCAGCGTGACGTGGACGTAGCAGACGTTGCCCCGCCCCACATCCAGGCGAACCTGGCGGATGGCCTCCAAGTACGGGAGGATCTCGATGTCGCCGACCGTCCCGCCGATCTCGGTGATGACCACATCCACGTCGTCGGACACCAGGCTGGAGATGCGGTCTTTTATCTCGTTGGTGACGTGGGGGATCACCTGCACGGTCTTGCCCAGATACTCCCCTTGGCGCTCTGCGGCGATGACCGAGGAGTAGATGGAGCCGGTGGTGGCGTTGGAGAGCTTGGTCAGGTTCTCGTCGATGAACCGCTCGTAGTGGCCGAGATCGAGATCAGTCTCGCCGCCGTCGTCGGTGACGAACACCTCTCCGTGCTCGAAGGGGTTCATGGTGCCGGGGTCCACATTGATGTACGGGTCCAGCTTCTGCATGGTCACCCGAAGACCCCGCTGCTTGAGCAAACGCCCCAGAGATGCAGCCGTAAGCCCCTTGCCCAGAGAACTCGCCACACCGCCAGTCACAAAGATGTGCTTGGTCACGCCTGCCAAGCTTAGCGGGGACCGGCGACGACTGGTGGACCCGTAAAACGACTACTCGGTAAAACCGCTGCTCTTGGACATTTGACGGAGCTCTGAAGGCCTCAGCCCTGGGACACCTCGAGGAGTTCGGAGGCATGGCGGCGGGCGCTCTCGCTGTCAGGCGATCCGGAGAGCATGCGGGAAAGCTCGATGACTCGGTCCTCCCCGTCCAGGGGCTCGGCGGTGACGGTGGTGGAAGCACCATCGTCGTGTTTGACGATGCTCACCTGCTGGTCGGCACACGCCGCTACTTGCGGCAAGTGGGTGACGACCAAGATCTGGTGGTCGGCGGTCAGACGGGAAAGCGATCGGCCTACTGTCTGAGCGACCTGGCCGCCGATGCCGGCATCTACTTCGTCGAACACCAGCACCGGAGGGCCCGCGCTGACCACCAGTCGCAGAGCCAGCATGACCCGGGCCAGCTCTCCTCCTGAAGCGGCCGAGGTGAGCGGGAGGCCGGGAGCGCCACTGTTGGCGGCCAGCAAGATGTCCACGTCGTCTCCGGGATCGTCTCCTACCTCCACTTGCACCTCGGCTCGGGCCATGGCCAGCTCCCGCAGATTGGCGGTCACCTCTTCGCCCAGCCCTTGAGCCGCCCGTCGTCGAGCCGCACCCACTTCGGCCCCTGCTTCAGCCACCGCGGCGGTGCGGCGATCGAGTTCCCCATCGAGGTCTTTGGCCAAGCGGTCGAAGTCCTCCAGCTCCGCGAGGCGGGCCGACAGATCGCGGTGGAAATCCATGACCTCGGTCACAGTCTCCCCATATTTTCGGCGAAGGTCCACCAGCAGCTCCCGACGCTGGCGGACCTCGGCCAACCGGACAGGATTCTCATCAATGGATTCGGCCGCACGGCGCAACTCCGTCGATAGATCGCCGACCTCGGCAACCAGGTTGACCAGCCGCTCGTGCTGGCTCTCCAGCGGGGGCCGGCTCTCCAATGCGGCAGTGATCTGGGCCAGCCCTGCACCCACTGCGCCATCGGCACCCAGAGACATCGCAGCCTGTCGGGCCGCGTCCCGACTGGCCGCGGCGTGGGCAGCACCGCCTCCTCGGCCTTGAGACCCTCCTCTTCGTCGGGATCCTCCAAGCCAGCCTCATCCAGCTCGGCTAGCTGGAATCGGCAAAGCTCGATCTCTCGAGCTCGGGATCGCTCGTCGCCGCCCAGCTCGGCACGCCGGCGATTCAGATCGGCCAGCGAGGCCCGCGCCTCCATAAGAGGGGCCAAGTCCACACCCCCGAATCGATCCAGCGCGGCCCGCTGGTGGACACGGCGCAAAAGCGACTGGTGGTCGTGCTGGCCGTGCAGGTCCACCAGCTCTGCACCCAGTTCGGCCAGAGTGGCCGCCGAAGCCAGCCGTCCATCGACGTACGCCCGAGCCCGACCGTCAGCGGGCACCACCCGCCGCAGCACGACTTCCTCCCCCTGTTGGTCGAACCGGCCCTCCACAGTGGCCTCGTCAGCACCGAAACGCACCAAAGACGGATCGGCTCGCCCGCCCAAGAGCAAGTCCACTGCCGTCACCACCAGGGTTTTTCCCGCCCCCGTCTCCCCAGTCAGCGCTGTCATGCCCGACCCCAAGACCAAATTGAGCCGCTCGATCACCCCCAGGTTCTCAACCGCCAGCTCAGTCAGCATTGTTTGGGGCCCCTGTCAGCGGTCGGACAGGCCGAAGGACGACTTGAGTGCCTGGTGGAATCCCCGTTGTCCGAGAGTGACTAGACGTGCGGGCTGGTCTGAAACTGAGACAGTCAGCGAGCCGCCTTCACCCAACTCTCCCAGCGAACGGCCGTCTACTGCCACCGCCGCCGGGCGGTCACCCAGCACTTCGATTACCAATTCGCTAGACGGAAGCAGCACCAAACTGCGATCAAACAGGGTGTGGGGGGCCACCGGGGTCAGGATCACCGCGTGCATGGTCGGGGCCAAGATGGGTCCACCAGCCGATAGGGAATAAGCGGTAGAACCAGTAGGAGTGGCCGCGATCAGCCCATCGGCGGCGTAGCTGGTGAAGAACTCCCCGTCGATGTGGACGGCCAGATTCACAGTGCGTCCGCTGTCCACTTTCTCCACGATCGCCTCATTGAGGGCGCTCACTTCGGTGCCGCCGTCAAGACGACAGCTCAGTCGGATGCGCTCTTCGATCTGATGGTCGCCCGCAAGGAAGCGCTCGACCGCGTCAGAGGCGGCATCCGGCTCGATGCCGGTGAGGTAGCCCAATGACCCGTAGTTGACTCCGAGCACCGGCACCCCATCATCGGCCACCGCGGTCACCGCTCGGAGCATGGAGCCGTCTCCCCCCAAACTCACCGCCAAATCCAGCTTCTCGCCAATATCGTCGTCCTGATGGGCAAGGTCGGTGCGTCCCACCGCCTCAGCCGACTCGAGCGTTAGGCGGATCTGATGACCGTCGCCGTCCAACCGGTCGATCAGCTCAGCCGCCAGCTTCAGGGCTTCCGGCCGGTCAGCGTGAACAAAAAGGGCAATTGCAGCCACGGAGTCAGGCTATTCCTCTTGAGTGACAACATGGGAGACCACATGGGCGGAATCCACGGGTAATGGAATTCCGCCCTTTTGCGAGTGCAAGAAGAACTCCACGTTTCCCTGCGCGCCCTTCAGCGGGGATGGGATGGCGGCTTGGGGGGCGAGACCCACAGCGGTTGCCGCTTCCAGCACTCGGTCGAGCGCGGCTTGCCATAGCTCGGGGTCGCGGATCACACCCCGGCCCCGGCTGGCCTCCTGTCGCCCGACCTCGAATTGGGGTTTGACCAGCACCACTACCGGCGCGCCCTGTGCCGCCAGCTCGGTTAGGCAAGCCATGATCGAAGTCAATGAGACGAAGGACACATCCGCGGTCACCAGGTCGAACGGCGCCCCGATGGCGGTCGGGTCGACGTCGCGGATATCGGTACGTTCGTAGAGGGAAACCCGGTGATCGTTGGCCAGCCGCTCGTGCATTTGGGCCCGGCCCACGTCAATTGCCACCACCGCGGTCGCTCCCTTCTGCAACAGGCAGTTGGTGAATCCCCCGGTGGACGATCCCACGTCACAGCACCGCATGCCCGTCACATCCAAATCGAAAGCGGCCAGCGCGCCCTCCAGCTTCTCGCCGCCTCGACTCACGTACCGAGCTGGCGGCCCGGCCAGTTCCAAGGCGTCGCCGGGTAGCACCAGACGGGCTGCCTTCTGGGCCACTGCTCCGTTTACGGTGACCTGGCCGGCGGCCACTGCCTCCCGAGCCCGGTCTCGACTCGTGACCAGGCCCCGGCGAACCAACTCCGTGTCCAGCCTCCGGCGCGATACCTTCATCCCACCTATTCAAACTCCATCTGGTCGACCAAAGCGGCAAGGTCGGGGGCGCAGTGCTGCGGCTCTGGGGTCACCGGCAGGTCGTCGGGTCCGGTCACCCCGCTCAGCACGAGGGCAAACCCGTAGCCCAGGGCTTCAGCGAATAGGCCATCGGAGTCGGGGCGGTCCCCCACCACCACACCGGATTCGCCGATCCGGCTGCGCACGCAATCGACGATTGGCTGGTTGGGCTTGCCTGCCATCGTGGGCTCCGTCTCGGCGGCGGTCGCCACCGCGGCGAGGAGAGATCCGCCGCCCGGCTCCAGTCCGCGTTCGGTTGGGTAGCTGGGGTCGTGATTGGTGCCGATCAGGCGAGCGCCGCCGCGTACTGCCCGCATTGCCCGGCTGAGGGTGTCGTAGTTGAAGCCGGGGTCCATGCCCACAATCACCGCGTCGGCAGGGCCCGATGAGCAGACCTCAGCACCCGCCAACTCCACCGCCTCGTCGATACCGGGACCCCCCACCACCAGCACCCGCTCGCCGGGGTGTATGAGTTGGCCCGCCGCGGTGGCGGAGGTGATAACCGATCCAGTGGCGTCGATCCCGCAGCTGGCCAGCTTGGCCTCCTGGTCGGCCACCGTCAGCGCAGACATATTTGTGACGAACGCGACAGGGGCATCTAATTGCTGCAAGCGCTCAACGGCCTCGGCGGCACCGGGCACCGGGGTTCCCCCCACCCAGATCACTCCGTCCAGATCGAGCACCCAACCCCGAGAGGCGGGATGCCCGAACGAGGAGCGAAGGTTGCTCAGGAGACTTCCCAGGTGGGCCGGGAATGGAGCAGAGCCTCAAGATCGCCGGGGCCGGACTGGTCTTGGGCCATCGCGAGCTGCTTGCTGGCCTCAGCGGCGTACTCCGAGCGCTCCACCGCTCGGTACACCCCGATGGGGGTGGGCTCGAAGGGGCCGGCTGAGACTCGGGACAAAGCGAAGGCCAGGCTGGGGTCTTGACGGGTCTCGTCGTGCACCAGCAGGGCCGACTCGCCCACGTCGGCCACATCGACCACCTCGGCGCTCCCCTGGGGGTTGATCACCACGCCCTTCTCGTTGTTCTCGCCAAAGCGGATGGGCTGGCCGTGCTCGAGGTGAATGAGCATGGAGGCCCGCTTGTCCTTCTTGGTGATGGCCCCGAATGCCCCGTCGTTGAACACGTTGCAGTTCTGGAAGACCTCCACAAAAGAGGCCCCGGGGAAATCGTGGGCCCGCCGGAACATGTCCATCATGTGCTGGCGGTCCATGTCGTGGGTGCGGGCCACAAAGCTGGCCTCTGCTCCCAGCGCCACCGAGATGGGGTTGAACGGCTCGTCGATGCTGCCGGCCGGCGTCGACTTGGTGACCTTGCCGATCTCGCTGGTGGGCGAGTATTGACCCTTGGTTAGCCCGTAGATCTGGTTGTTGAACAGCAGGATGTTGAGGTTCACATTGCGGCGCAGGGCGTGGAGCAGGTGATTGCCGCCGATGGACAGCATGTCGCCGTCTCCGCCCACTACCCACACGTGCAGCTCGGGACGGGCCATGGCCAAGCCGGTGGCCAAAGCAGGCGCCCGCCCGTGGATGCCGTGCATCCCGTAGGTGTTCATGTAATAGGGGAACCGGGCGGCGCAACCAATCCCCGAGACAAACACGGTGTCCTCTCGGCGCACGCCGAGTTCGGGCATGAGGAGTTGCACCGCGGTCAGAATCGAGTAGTCCCCGCAGCCGGGGCACCAGCGGACCTCTTGGTCGCTGGTCCAGTCGGCCTTGGTGGTTGTGGGCACGTCAGTCATCAAGGGCTCCGTTGATGTGGCGGTGAAGTTCGGCTGCGGTGAAGGGAACCCCCTCCACCTTGGCCACCGATTGGGCGTCTACCAGGAACTCTGACCGGATGATGCGGCAGAACTGGCCCAGGTTCATCTCCGGCACCAGCACTTTGGGATAGCGGCGGACGATGTCGCCCAAGTCCTTGGGCAGCGGGTTTAGGTGAGTGACGTGGGCGTGGGCCACCTTGCGGCCCTCATCCCGGGCCCGCATGACTGCGCTGGTGATGGCGCCCCAGGTGGATCCCCAGCCCAGCACCAGCAGATCGGCGTCTTCGACGTCGCCGTCCAGCATGGTGGGCGGGATGTCGTTGGCGATGTGGGCGACCCGTTCCTCGCGCAGCTTCACCATGTAGCCGTGGTTGTCGGGCTCATAGTTGATGTTGCCGGTGCCGTCCTCTTTCTCGATGCCGCCGATGCGGTGGGTGAGGCCGGGCGTGCCGGGCACCGCCCAGGGACGGGCCATGGTCTCAGGGTCGCGCAGGTAGGGCCAGAACACCTCGGTGCCGTCTTCCTCGGTGTGGTTGGGCCCCGTGGCGAACTCCACCGTGAGGTCGGGCAGAGTCGACACGTCGGGCAGAAGCCAGGGCTCGCTGCCGTTGGCCAGATAGCCGTCGGACAGCAAGATCACCGGTGTGCGGTACTTCAGGGCGATGCGGGCCGCCTCGATAGCGGCAAAGAAGCACTGCGACGGGGAGTAGGCGGCCACGATGGGCACCGGCGACTCCCCGTGGCGCCCGTACATGGCTTGCATGAGGTCGGCGCTCTCGGTCTTGGTGGGCAGCCCGGTGGACGGCCCGCCCCGCTGGATGTTGATCACCAGCAGGGGAAGCTCGAGGCTGACGGCCAAGCCGATGGTCTCGCCCTTGAGGGCGATGCCCGGTCCGCTGGTGGTGGTAATACCCAGATGGCCGCCGAAGGATGCTCCCAGCGCGGCGCACACCGCGGCGATCTCGTCCTCAGCCTGGAGGGTGCGGACCCCGAAGTTCTTGCGCTGGCTCAGCTCATGGAGGATGTCGCTGGCGGGAGTGATGGGATACGAGCCCAAAAACAGGGGGACTTTGGCCTGTTGGCTGGCGGCGACCAGGCCCCAGGACAGCGCAGTGTTTCCGTTCACGTTGGTGTAGGTCCCCGGCTCCAGCACCGCGGGCTTCACCTCGTAGGTGAAATCGAACAGCTCGGCGGTCTCCCCGAAGGCCATGCCCGCCTTGAAGGCAGCCGTGTTGGCGTCGGCGATCAGCTGCTGGCGCTTGAATTTGGCCGAGATCCAATCCAGCGTCGGCTGGGCCGGCCGGTTGTAGAGCCAGGAGAGAAGCCCTAGGGCGAAGAAGTTCTTGGACCGCTCGGCGTCGCGGGGCTTTACCCCCAAGTCCTTGCAGACCTCCTTGGTGATGGTGGTCATCGGAACCTTGAACAGGGTGTAGTTGTCCAGGCTGCCGTCATCCAGCGGGTCGCTGTCGTAACCGGCCTTGGTCAGGTTGCGCTCCACAAAGGCGTCCTGATTCACGATCACGGTCCCGCCCATTTCCAAATGCACCAGCTCTTTGCGCAGAGCGGCCGGGTTCATGGCCACCAATACGTTGGGAGCGTCGCCCGGAGTAGTGATGTCGTGGTCGGAGACCTGCACCTGGAAGGCGGACACCCCGGCCAGCGTTCCTTGCGGGGCCCGGATCTCCGCCGGGAACTCGGGCAGCGTCGCCAGATCATTGCCGAACAATGCGCTGGCGCTGGTGAAACGGTCACCGGTGAGCTGCATTCCATCGCCGGAGTCACCCGCGAAGCGAACCACTAGGCGGTTCAACTCGCGCGTCCCCACGGAACGCGGCACAGTGTCAGTCACGGAATCCTCCTTGATCCCAGATGGCCACTCGTTGAAGCGGTGCCGGAATCTGAGGTTACCCAGTGGTGAGCCTCAAGTGGCACATCCTCGGGTCATTGCGACCCTCTATGGACGCTTCAGGCGACGGTTACCGAGTCGGACAGGTAGACATCCTGGATGGCGTTGAGCAGCTCAACCCCCTCGGCGACAGGGCGCTGGAAGGCCTTGCGGCCGCTGATGAGACCGAGGCCGCCGGCCCGCTTGTTGATCACCGCGGTGCGCACTGCCTCGGCCAGATCGCTGGCGCCGGACGACGCGCCGCCGGAGTTGATCAGCCCGATGCGGCCCATGTAGCAGTTGGCCACCTGCCAACGGGTGAGGTCGATCGGGTGATCGGTGGTGAGCTCGTCGTAGACCAGCCGGTGGGTCTTGCCGAACCCGAGGGCGGTGTAGCCGCCGTTGTTCTCGGGGAGCTTCTGCTTGATGATGTCGGCTTCGATGGTCACCCCGATGTGGTTGGCCTGGCCGGTGAGATCGGCGGCTGCGTGGTAGTCGGTGCCATCCACCTTGAAATCGGAGTTCCGCAGGTAGCACCACAGCACGGTGAACATCCCGAGCTCATGGGCCCGGTGGAAGGCCTCGGCCACCTCCTGGATCTGGCGGGTGGCCTCCTCTGAGCCGAAATAGATGGTGGCCCCCACGCCGGCCGCGCCCAGGTCGAAAGCCTGATCCACCGACCCGAACATCACCTGGTCGAACTTGTTGGGATAGGTGAGCAGCTCGTTGTGGTTGAGCTTGACGATGTAGGGGATGCGGTGGGCAAAGCGGCGGGATGTCGCCCCCAGCACACCGAAGGTGGAGGCCACGGCGTTGCAGCCTCCCTCGATGGCCAGCTCGACGATTCCGGCGGGATCGAAGTACCGGGGATTGGGGGCGAAAGAGGCCGCCCCCGAGTGCTCGATGCCCTGGTCAACCGGCAGAATGGACACGTAGCCGGTACCACCCAGCCGACCGTGATCGAATAGCGATTGGAGGTTGCGAAGCACCTGGGGTGAGCGGTCGGTAGAAGCCATTACCCGGTCCACGAAGTCGGGGCCGGGAAGGCTCAACTCCTCCCGGGGAATGGTCTTGGATTCGTGCGATAAGAGCGATTCAGCCTCGTCGCCCAACAGTCCTTGGATGTCCATGGTCGCCTACTCCTTCGAACCATGTGCGGGTATTTCTCACCTTACCGGCGAGGTGAAACGACAAGGGGCATTCCCAGGGGTTTTTCCCTATCGGAGCGCATCCAAACGCTCCGCCACGTCCACGTAGAGCTCATCTTGGTCGATCAACCAGCCGAACAGCTGCCGAGCCCTGGGTACTTCCCCGGCTCGCTCGCATAGATCAGCAAGGGCATAGGCCTGGCGCAGGTGGTGCTCTTTGGCTCGGCGGGGCAATTGGAAGTTCTTAGACAGCACGCCAACTGCCTCAGCGAGCTTCTCCTGGTCGCCGAGCGCGCCGGCGGCCACAATCCGGCCCTCCGCGAGCACCGCCGAGCTTGCGTCGGAGGCTTGCAGCTCGGCCCAAATCAGATCGACATCGGTCCACCGACGCTGAGCCCGGTAGCAGTCGGCCAACACCGGATGAAGATCCGTTCGCCCGGTGAGCTCTCGGAGAGCTTCCAGCTCTCGAGCGGCCAACTCCCACCGTCCCAACCGGTAGAGGGTCAAACCAGACAGCTCCCTCACCTCGGGCACCTTGGGAGCCTCTTTGGCCATGCCGTCCAATGACCGCCAAGCCCTGCGGTAGTCCTCCTGCTCATAGGCCCCCTCGGCCCGCTCCAACCGCTGTCGGAGCGTCGCCGCCATGCGTTGGCCCACTGCCTCCTCCAACTTCTGGGAATGCGTCGACGACCCGCTCTCCGACAACGGAGTGCGCCGGCGGCCCCGCGATCGCCTTTCCGGCTTCTTGACCGGGGCGTCGCCGAGATTGCCCCGCTCAACCGCCTCTTTGGCTTCTGTCCGAAGCTGCTGGGTGCGTGCTTGGCGAGCGACGCGGCGCTCGGCGCGCAGGCGGGCTTCCTCGGCCTCTTCAGGGGTCAGTTCTTCTTTTGGCGGGGTTTTGTCTTCCACGGGCAAAGGTTCTTCGTGGATCTTGGCTGCCCCCTTGCGGGCCACTGCCCCCATGCCCCGCGGCCCCTTGGGTGGAAGTGGCTCGGTTCTTCCTTTGCTCTGGGGCCCTTTGCGATTGGGTCCGCCTCTTCTCTGAGGCCCCTTGTTCGCTGCGTTCCGGCCTCTCGACTGGCCAGCCCTTCCCTTACTCTGACCGGTCCGTTGTTGAGGGGGCCTCCTGCGATTGGGAGGCTTTCGGGCAGAACCTCCTCCGGAAGACACCGCATGAGTTTACCGGGACCGCCCCGTTCCCAGCGGTTAAACGAAGATGGGGAGCCTTTCGGCTCCCCATCTGTTGCGAAATCCGGCGGCGACCTACTCTCCCAGGGCGTCTCCACCCAAGTACCATCGGCGCTGGTGGGCTTAACTTCCGTGTTCGGAATGGGAACGGGTGTGACCCCACCGCCATCGCCACCGAAACCTTTATGTTCTTGTCAAAGAGGCAGTGCTTCAAGAACTCCACAGCGAGCACGAACATCCAATTCGACATCGAGTTATTGATGTAGAACCAAGCCCTCGGCCGATTAGTACCGGTCAGCTGAACATGTTGCCATGCGTACACTTCCGGCCTATCAACGTGGTGTTCTGCCACGGGCCTTACCCGGTTGTCCCGGTGGGTGATCTCATCTTGGAACAGGCTTCCCACTTAGATGCTTTCAGCGGTTATCCTTTCCGCAGGTCGCTAACCAGCCATGCCCTTGGCAGGACAACTGGCACACGAGAGCTGCGTCCGTCCCGGTCCTCTCGTACTAGGGACAGCTTTCCTCAAATCACCTTCGGCTACAGAGGATAGGGACCGAACTGTCTCACGACGTTCTAAACCCAGCTCGCGTACCGCTTTAATGGGCGAACAGCCCAACCCTTGGGACCTGCTTCAGCCCCAGGATGCGATGAGCCGACATCGAGGTGCCAAACCTTCCCGTCGATATGGACTCTTGGGGAAGATGAGCCTGTTATCCCCGGGGTACCTTTTATCCGTTGAGCGACGGCGCTTCCACACGCAACCGCCGGATCACTATGCCCAACTTTCGTTTCTGCTCGACCCGTCGGTCTCGCAGTCAAGCTCCCTTGTGCCATTACACTCGACGCCTGATTGCCAACCAGGCTGAGGGAACCTTTGGGCGCCTCCGTTACTCTTTGGGAGGCGACCGCCCCAGTCAAACTACCCACCTGACACTGTCCTCAACCCGGATAACGGGCCTAAGTTAGATGCCCAGCATGAGCAGAGTGGTATTTCAAGGTTGACTCCACACAGACTAGCGTCCATGCTTCCCAGTCTCCCACCTATCCTACACAACACATACCAAACACCAATATCAAGCTGTAGTAAAGGTCCACGGGGTCTTTCCGTCCTTCTGTAGCTAACGAGCATCTTTACTCGTACTTCAATTTCGCTGGGTCTATGGTTGAGACAGTGGGAAAGTCGTTACGCCATTCGTGCAGGTCGGAACTTACCCGACAAGGAATTTCGCTACCTTAGGACCGTTATAGTTACGGCCGCCGTTTACTGGGGCTTAGGTTCAGAGCTTCGCCTTACGGCTAACCCCTCCCCGTAACCTTCCAGCACCGGGCAGGCGTCACAGCGTATACAGCGTCTTACGACTTCGCACGCTGCTGTGTTTTTAGTAAACAGTCGCTTTCCCCTGGTTTGTGCCACCCTGTCAAGCTCCAGACGCGAAGTCCTTCACTTTACTGGGGTCATCCTTATCCCAAAGTTACGGATGTAATTTGCCGAGTTCCTTAACCATAGTTCTCCCAATCGCCTTGGTATTCTCTACCTGCCCACCTGTGTTGGTTTGGGGTACGGGCGCTGTGAAAGCTCACTAGCGGCTTTTCTTGGCAGTACAGGATCAGTGACTTCACCTCATGCGGTTCGGTATCACGCCTCAGGCTTTATGGGGACCGGACTTACCTGGGCCCCACCCTACACGCTTACCCCAGGAACTACCGTCGCCTGGGTTCACCTACCTCTCTGCGTCCCCGCTTTGCTGGCCGCTCCGGTGTGGGTCGGTTTCTTCTGTCCCTTTGCGGGACAGACATCCCCTTAGCAACACCGGTTAAGCCTGGACGCGTTCACAGCGGTACCGGAATATCAACCGGTTGTGCATCGACTACGCCTGTCGGCCTCGCCTTAGCTCCCGACTCACCCTGGGAGGATTAGCCTTCCCCAGGAACCCTTGGGCTTTCGGCGGAAAGGTTTCTCACCCCTCTCTCGCTACTCATACCAACATTCTCACTCGGACTCGGTCCACGTCAGCTTGCGCTGCCGCTTCACTCCAAGCCCGACGCTCCGCTACCACTCCTGCCTAATGGCAGAAATCCGCAACTTCGGTTTCTAGCTTTAGCCCCGTTACATTGTCCGCGCAGGATCACTCGACCAGTGAGCTGTTACGCACTCTTTCAAGGATGGCTGCTTCTAAGCCAACCTCTTGGCTGTCTGTGCAATCCCACATCGTTTACCACTTAGCTAGAAATTAGGGACCTTAGTTGGCGGTCTGGGCTGTTTCCCTTTCGACCCCGAAGCTCATCCCCCGGGGTCTCACTGCTGTGCTCTGGAACCATGGCATTCGGAGTTTGGCTGAGGTTGGTAAGCTTGTCGGCCCCCTTGCCCATCCAGTGCTCTACCTCCATGGTTGAACGCACAACGCTGCACCTAAATGCATTTCGCGGAGAACCAGCTATCTCCGGGTTTGTTTGGCCTTTCACCCCTATCCACAGGTCATCCGCCCAGTTTTCAACCTAGGTCGGTTCGCGCCTCCACGGAGTCTTACCCCCGCTTCACACTGCCCATGGATAGATCACCCGGCTTCGGGTCTACGGCATGCGACTGTACGCCCAGTTATGACTCGCTTTCGCTCCGACTTCCCTTCACAGGTTAATCTCGCCACATACCGTAACTCGTTGGCTCATTCTTCAAAAGGCACGCCATCGCGATCTCTGATTGACGATCCGAAGATCATCGGTTGAGACGACGCTCTGACTGCTTGTAAACCAACGGTTTCAGGTACTATTTCACTCCCCTCCCGGGGTACTTTTCACCTTTCCCTCACGGTACTAGTTCACTATCGGTTGCCTACAGATACTTAGCCTTACGAGGTGGTCCTCGCAGATTCACGCCGAATTACACGGCAACGGCGCTACTCGGGGACACTCAGCGAAGTGTGCAGCAGTTTCGCGTACGGGGCTCTTACCCCCTGCGGCTCGCCTTTCCAGAACGATTCCACTACCACGCACGTTTGTAACTTCGTGGAGGATCTGGCGCTCCTCCTCTGAGGCCCCACAACACCGGACCGGCAACGCCACCAGGCTATTCCACCGGCACGGTTTAGGCTCTTCCCTCTTCGCTCGCCGCTACTAAGGGAGTCGCGGTTGCTTTCCTTTCCTACAGGTTACTTAGATGTTTCAGTTCACCTGGTTCCCTCTACCGGTGCTATGTGTTCACACCGGAGTGATACCCCTTTACAAGTATCGGGTTTCCCCATTCGGACATCCCCGGATCGAAGCTCAGTCGGCAGCTCCCCGAGGCTTATCGCAGCCTCTCACGTCCTTCATCGGTCGTAGGCACCAAGGCATCCACCGTTGGCTCTTCGTAGCTTGGAAGATTCATACATCGAAGAACTCTAATTTCGATCAGATGCTCGTGCTCGCTATGCAGTTCTCAAAGAGCGCAGGAGGATGCCGCAAAACAAAAACGTCAGCGCAGAGCCTCGGGCGTGATAATCACGCTCCCTCAAAACGGAAGAGAGGACAAAAGAAACCAGTGCATCAACTGGGAGTGTCCGAACTTGATCCCACTAATTGCGGTATCAAGCGGAAACGGAACTCCTTAGAAAGGAGGTGATCCAGCCGCACCTTCCGGTACGGCTACCTTGTTACGACTTCACCCCAATCGCCAACCCCACCTTCGGCAGCTCCCTCTCAAAAGAGTTAGGCCACTGACTTCGGGTGTTGCCGACTTTCGTGGTGTGACGGGCGGTGTGTACAAGGCCCGGGAACGTATTCACCCCGGCGTTGCTGATCCGGGATTACTAGCGACTCCGACTTCATGGAGTCGAGTTGCAGACTCCAATCCGAACTGAGACCGGTTTTCAGGGATTCGCTTCACCTCGCGGTGTCGCTGCCCGTTGTGCCGGCCATTGTAGCATGTTTGCAGCCCTGGATATAAGGGGCATGATGACTTGACGTCGTCCCCACCTTCCTCCGAGTTGACCCCGGCGGTCTCCTACGAGTCCCCACCATTACGTGCTGGCAACATAGGACGAGGGTTGCGCTCGTTGCGGGACTTAACCCAACATCTCACGACACGAGCTGACGACAGCCATGCACCACCTGTGTACGGCCCCAAAGGACACCATATCTCTATGGCTTTTCCGTACATGTCAAACCCAGGTAAGGTTCTTCGCGTTGCCTCGAATTAAGCAACATGCTCCGCCGCTTGTGCGGGCCCCCGTCAATTCCTTTGAGTTTTAGCCTTGCGGCCGTACTCCCCAGGCGGGGCACTTAATGCGTTAGCTACGGCACGGAACCCGTTGATAAGGCCCCACACCTAGTGCCCAACGTTTACGGCGTGGACTACCAGGGTATCTAATCCTGTTTGCTACCCACGCTTTCGCTCCTGAGCGTCAGTACCGGCCCAGAGTGCTGCCTTCGCCGTCGGTGTTCCTCCTGATATCTGCGCATTTCACCGCTACACCAGGAATTCCACACTCCTCTACCGGACTCTAGTCATAGCAGTATCGGATGCAGTCTTAGGGTTGAGCCCCAACCTTTCACATCTGACTTACTAAACCGCCTACGAGCTCTTTACGCCCAATAATTCCGGACAACGCTCGCCCCCTACGTGTCACCGCGGCTGCTGGCACGTAGTTGGCCGGGGCTTCTTCTGCAGGTACCGTCAATTTCGTCCCTGCTGAAAGGGGTTTACAACCCGAGAGCCTTCATCCCCCACGCGGCGTTGCTGCGTCAGGCTTTCGCCCATTGCGCAAGATTCCCCACTGCTGCCTCCCGCAGGAGTCTGGGCCGTGTCTCAGTCCCAGTGTGGCTGATCGTCCTCTCAGACCAGCTACCCGTCGATGCCTTGGTGAGCCGTTACCTCACCAACAAGCTGATAGGCCGCGAGGCCCTCCCAAAGCGCCTGAGCATTTCCTCTGCCGATCATGCGATCAGCGGAGGGCATCTGGTATTAGCCACAGTTTCCCGTGGTTGTCCCTGTCTTCGGGGCAGGTTCCTCACGTGTTACGCACCCGTTCGCCACTCAGTATTACCCGAAGGCAATCTTCGTTCGACTTGCATGTGTTAGGCACGCCGCCAGCGTTCGTCCTGAGCCAGGATCAAACTCTCCGTCAATATCTCCGGCAGATCCTCCCCGAGGGGGTTCACCGCCTTCGATCAAGTGCTCGTCTTACTAATTTGCCTCGGCAAGACGAAGCGATTTCGGAAAGTCAAAAGAGCCGAAGCCCTTCCTGACTTGGTTTCCTTGGAATTGTGTAGGTCGACGACATCGACGCGAGGTGCGCCGGGCCGTCGCCCGCACTGGCTTTTCCGTCCTCTCTTCCGTTTTCAAGGAGCGTGAGGCGGTGACCCAAACGGGAGAACCGCATCGGCCCGGACAAACCAGACCTTGCTCTGCCCCTGCGGGCAGCCCGAGAGCCACCCGTTTTAGAGGCGAGTTGTAACGCTACCGGCCTTGGCCGGCATCGTCAACTCAATCAGGGGTTTTGTGCCCGCAGCAGGTGGTAGCGGCGCTTGCCCCGGCGAAGCAGCAGATAGCGGCCGAACAACAGGCGATCCGCGGCCACGGTGGACGCCTCGGCGGACACCCGCTCGTTGTTCACGTACACCGACCCCTCGGACAGCCCCCGACGGGCGTCGCCCTTGGAGGAGGCCAGCCCGGTGGAGGCCAGCAGCTCCACCAGATCGAAGCTGTTCGAGGCGGCATCGAACCCATCGTCAGCGGTGAGGGACACGTTTGAAGTGGGCACTTCGGCGGCCACCGCTTCAAATGCCGCTTCGTCCATGTCGTCAACCGGCGATCCGAACAGGATTCCGGCCGCCTCTTCGGCCGCGACCGCCGCCGCCGGGCCGTGTACCAGGGAGGTGACCTCGTTGGCCAGGGTGCGCTGGGCCCCCCGTCGTCCGGGATCGCGCCGATGGGCTTCGACCACCTCGGCGATCTCGGCCACCGGGAGCAGGGTGAACTGAAACAGGCTGCGCTCGACGTCTTCGTCGGGTATCTGGATGAAGTACTGGTGGAAGCGGTAGGGGCTGGTGAGCTCCGGATCCAGCCACACCGCCCCCTCGGCGGTCTTGCCGAATTTGGCCCCATCCGACCGGGTGAGCAGCGGCCAGGTGAGTCCGTGGACCTGGACGCCGGAGCGACGGCGGATGAGGTCGACCCCGGCGGTGATGTTGCCCCACTGATCCGAGCCGCCGATTTGAAGCTCGCAGTCGTGATGGGAATGCAGCCACCAGAAGTCGTAGGCCTGCAACAGCATGTAGGTGAACTCGGTGAAGGAGATGCCGGTCTCGCTCTCCATTCGGCTGCGCACCGAGTGCTTGGCCGCCATCTGGTTCACCGTGGCGTGCTTGCCGGTGTCTCGGAGGAACTCGATGAGGGTGAGGTCGCGGGTCCAGTCGTAGTTGTTGACCAGCTGGGCTTCGCCATCGAGGTCCAGCAGCTTCTCAAGCTGCGACCGGATGCCCGACAAGTTGGCGGCCAGCGTCTCGTCATCCAGCAGGTTGCGCTCATCTGAGCGTCCGCTGGGATCGCCCACCATGCCGGTGGCCCCGCCCACCAGGGCGATGGGCCGGTGACCGGCTTCTTGGAACCGCCTCAGCACCAGAACCCCGATCAGGTTGCCCAAGTGCAGGGAGCTGGCCGTAGGGTCGATGCCGTGGTACACGCTGACCGGCCCACTGCTCAATCTTCGGGCCAGCAGATCCCGATCGGTGGTGTCTTGCACCAGGCCGCGGGATTCGAGTTCTTCAAGCACCATGCGAATGCTACGAGAGTCGACGGCCTAGGGAGAATGAGTACGTGACGGGCAGGCGACTCGGCTTGTCGATTGGCATAGCGGTGGTGGTGCTGTTCGCCGTGTTTTGGATCGGGGCCACCATCTGGTTCTTCGGCGACGAGAACCCTGACTGGCTGCAAGACCGGGAGTGGGTGGCCGATGCCGAGGCCCGATGCGCCCAGGCCCGCGACGAACTGGACCGGCTTCCCCAAGCCCTCGATCTGGAGGATACGGACAACCAGGCCGACCAGATGGACGATCGGGCCGACCAGATCGAAGCCTCAACCGCAGTGCTGGCCGACATGACGGCTGATTTGGCCGCGTCTGCTCCGGACGGCGATGACGGAGAGCTGGTGGGGTTGTGGCTGGGCACTTGGGAGACCTATCTCAACGACCGTCTGGCCCACGCCGAGGCCGTCCGGGCCGGCGAAGACCGCCAGTTCCGAGTGAGCGTGGAGCGGGGAGAAGGGGTTGATGCCCTGTTGGACGCCTTCGCCGACCGCAACCGGATGCCCTCCTGCGGCGATCCGCTGGATATCGGCTAGGCGACCTCGTCGCGGATCCCCAGAAAGGCCCGCCGGACGCTGGGATCGGCCAGCAGGTCTTCGGAGAGGCCCTGATAGGTGGCGATGCCCTGCTCGATGACGTAGCCGCGGCTGCTGGCCTCAAGGCCTTGGCGGGCGTTCTGCTCGATCATCAGCACGGCCAGCGAGATTTCCCGGTTCAGCTGCCGGATTGTCTCGAACACCTCCGCGGTCACGAGGGGTGAGAGTCCGGCGGACGGCTCGTCCATGAGCACCAGCCGCGGCTCCCACATCAGCGAGCGGCCGATCTCGATCATTCGCTGCTCACCGCCCGACAGCGTGCCGGCCGCCTGGCGGGCTCGGGCGGCGAGCTTGGGGAACAAGTCGCACACGAACTCGATGCGCTCGCGAACCCGGGTCTTGTCCCGGCACTGGTACATGCCCAGCTCCAGATTCTCGTACACGGTCATCTGGGCAAAGGTGCTGCGCAGTTGGGGCACGATGGCGATGCCCGCGGTGGAGAGCGCGTCCTGGGGGGCGATGTTGGTGATGTCGGCGCCGTCGCACACCACGGTCCCGTCCCGAACCGGCACCAGGCCGTATACCGCCTTGAACACCGTGGACTTGCCGGCGCCATTCGGGCCGATGACGCAGACAATCTCGCCTCGATGGACTTCGAGGTCGATGCCGCGGATGATGTCGTGCCCGGCGACGTAACCGGCTCGCACCGACCGCAACTCGAGAAGCGGTCCCTGTGGCTGGGCCGGGCTCACGGACTCTCCGCCTCGCCTGCGCTGCCGCCGTCTTCGGGCGGGTCCTTGTGGCCGTGGGCCCCGAAGTAGGCCTCGATCACCGCGGGCTCCTCCATCACCTGGCGAGGGGTCCCCTCGGCCAGCTTGCGGCCGGAGTCGAGCACCACGACTCGCTCGCAGAGATCGGCCACGAACTGGACATTGTGCTCGACCATCAGGAACGACACTTCCTGTTCGGCGTTGATGGACACCAGGCGGTCCTTGATGTCTTCGACGAGAGTCGGATTGATGCCCGACGTGGCCTCGTCCAGCAGAACCAGGGTTGGGTTGCTCATGAGCGCCATGCCGATCTCCAGCAGTCGCCGCTGGCCGCCGGAGAGGGTGCCGGCGGGCTCGTCGCCCATCGGGGCCAGCATCAGGAACTCCATGAGCTGCTCGGCCTTGGCCCGGGTCGCGGTGTCGGTTCGCTGGAACAGTCCGCGTACGCCGATTTCGCCCCACTGCACGCTGAGCTCCATGTTCTCGCGCACCGTGAGGTTGCGATACACCCGGATGACTTGGAATGTGCGGGCCATCCCCATTCGTGCGACCTGATAGGGCGACAGCCGGGTGATGTCGGTGGTGCCGAGGCGAATCGACCCGTTGTTCAAGCTGTGTACTCTGCTGAGACAGTCGAACAGCGTGGTCTTGCCGCTCCCATTGGGGCCGATGAGCCCGACCATCTCACCGGAGAAGACCTCGATGTCGACCCTGTCGACCGCGGTGAGCCCTCCGAAGCGCTTGACGATGCTGTTTGCTTCCACAATCCGAGTGCGCTCGTGGGACGGTACGGCGCGGGCTTGAGCCGGCTCAGCAGGTCGGAGCTGGCGGTCATGCCCGCCCTCCGACTCGACATCCTCCTCGATCTGGGATGCCGACCCGGCCGCCCCCCAGCGCCACAGCTTGCGCAGCGACACCGCCCGGGAGTCGAAGATGCCGACGATCCCCTTGGGCAAGAACAGCACGATCAGGATCAACAGCACGCCCTGGGCGACGAGGTGGTAGTCGAGCAGGTTGGTCCACAGCACCTCCCGCAGCCAGTACAGCCCCACCGAGCCCACGATCGGGCCGATCACCGTGCCGAGCCCGCCCAGGAGCGTGCCCATGATGGCGTCGATGGTGCGGGTCTCGACGAAGGCGATGTCGGGATCGACGAAGGTGTTCTGGTAGGCCCACAGACCGCCGAAGAGCCCGGTGGATGCGCCGGCGAAGCTGAACACGGCCACCTTGAGCCGAGTGGTGGCAATCCCCCGCATCTGAGCGCCCAGCTCGTCCTCCCGGATCGCCACCAGCGCGGCGCCGAAGCGGGTTCGGCGCAGCCACCACGTCAACCCGATCAGCCCCACCACCAGCACCAGTTCCAGGTAGTAGAACAGCTGGCGGTTCAGGTAGGGGGGCAGGGTGAGGCCGACGCCTCCGCCGGTCAGCCCTCCCCATGTCCTCACGATCTCGCGCATCGCCACGAACGTGCCGAGCATGGCGATGGAGAAATACGGGCCTTTGAGGTGCATCGTGAACCGCCCGATCAATGCGGCCAGCGCCCCCGACACCACCATCCCCAGCAAGATGGCCGGGATCGGCGGCCAGCCGATGCCCAGGCCGTTGGATTGCAGCGACATCAAAATCGCGGTTACGTAGGCGCCTATTCCGAACCACACGGCGTGGCCGAAGTCCACATAGCCGGTGAACCCGCCGGTGAGATTCCAGTTGATGGCCACCGCCACACCGGTGAACATCAGCGTGAACGTGAACAGGGTGGAGTCGCTGGTGCCCCCGGCCAGGGGGAGCACGATAAGCCAGGCGAGCGCGCCGGCCGCGGCGACCCGCACCGCCATGCGCCCTCCGGCACCGCCGAGCCGTTGCCGCAGCGGGGTCATGACGCGGTGGCGTCCACCGGACGCAGTCCTTTGAAGATGCCCTGGGGTCGGAGCACCAGCGCGGCCACCAAGATCACGAAGGAGGCCACCACGGCCAGGTTCGTGCCCACCCCTTCCACATACAGCGCCAAGACGGCCTCGACGAGGCCGAGCAGCATGGCCCCGCCCAGCGCTCCCCGAATCGAGCCCAGCCCGGCCATCGCGGTGATGGCGAACGCCTTGAGCGTGAGCGGCGGCCCTTGAAAGGGCTGAACGGCCAGCACCGGGCTCACCATCGCCCCGGCCGCGCCGGTGATGCCGATGCAGATAGCGAACGTGATCAAGTACACCTTGCCCACGTCGATCCCGACGATGCCAGCGGCCTCCCGGTTCTGCGCGGCCGCCCGGATGCCCTTGCCCAGCCGGGTCCGGGTCAAAAGCAGGCTCAGACAGCCCAGAATGCCCAACGCGATCACCAGGATCCAGAACTTGGTGACCGGCACCGTCAGGGTGTCGGTTACCCGCCAACTCCCGTCGAGCGAGGTGCTGGCCCGTCGGAAGTCCGCCGAGAAGATGAGCTTCATGGCGTTCTGCAAGATGATCGCCAAGCCGAACATGACCAGCAGCGACACCAGATGGGGCCGGTTGATGACGTGGTTGACCAGGCCCCTCTGCACCACGTAGCCGAGGGCCATCATCAAGATGAACACCGCCGGGATCGAGACGAAGGGGTCGATTCCCCACAGGTCGTTCCCCAGCCACGCCAGATAGGCGCCGACCATCACAAACTCGCCGTGGGCGATGTTGATGACCCCCATCACCCCCCAGATGATGGAGAAGCCCAGCACCAGTACGGCATACATGCCCCCGAGGGCGATACCGTTGACGATCGCCTGGGGAAGCTGGCCCAGGTCTGATACCTGGCCCACAGGCCTGGCTGATCCCATAGTCCCGTCGCCCAGGGGATACTGAAGACCGGCGGTGGCTGCGGCGTCGGGGGCGACAATGACGATCTGGCCGTCTTGCACCTGCACCGTGCCCATCGGCTTGGCCGTGTTGACGCCCCGCCCGTCGAAGCTGATCGGCCCGTAGAACGTGTCGGCCGACAAGTCCCTCAGAGCGGTGCGGACGTCGTCGGTCTCGGTGGAGTCGGCGGCCTCTATGGCGAGGTGCAGGGCAAGGGCGGCCGCCGTGGCGCTGGCGGCCTGGTACACGGGCGGCTCGCCCCAGAGGGCTTCGTAGTAGTCGGCGTAGTCGGCGGCGGTGCCGAAGTAGATGCCCTCGTAGGCCATGGTGGATTCCCACTGGGTGGGGCCGAGCACGCCGTCGATGTCGGCGCCGAGTTCCTCGATGAGCTTGGGATTGGAAGGACCGACGGTGATGAGCATTCCGTCGGGCTGGAAGCCCAGTTCTTTGGCCGAGTTCACGAACAGGACTGCGTCGTTGTAGTGGCCGCCGCCGACAAAGATGTCGGGGCCGAGGTTGCGGAACTTGGTCATGATGGCCGAGACATCCTGGATGTCTTTGGGGTAGGTCTCGGAGGCCAAGACCTCGATGCCGTTGGCCTCGAGGTGGCGGGCTGCGCCATTGGCCACCGCAGTGGCGAACGAGGTGTCCTCGTGGGCTATGACCGCGGTGGCAGCCCCCCGGTCGGCGAGGGCCTCGATACCGGAGCGGGTGTAGTCGCTGGCGATGGTGGCCACGAGGAACAGGTTTTGAAAGCCCCGTTCGAACATCGTGTCGGAGGTGCCGTTCCCCTCCACCATCAAGACGTTGTTGGCTTCGGCGATTGCGCTGGTCCCGGTGGTGAGGCCACTGGAGTAAGGGCCGAGGAGGAAGTCCACCTTGTCTTCGTCGATGAGGCGTTGCACGAGGTTGCCCGCGGTGTCGGCATCCGACTCGTCGTCGTAGTACACGATCTCGGCCCGGTAGCGCCCGGCACCGATGCGGATGCCGCCGTAGACGTCGTTCACCCAGCGCACCCACGTGTCGTATCCCTGACGCGAGTCCTTGCCCTCCACCGCGTATTTGCCGGTCTCGCTCAGCGCGGCCCCCAGCTTGACGGTGCCCGCGAAATCAGAGTCGGCCGCTCCCGGCGTCCCGTCGCCAGCCGGTGTGCTGCCCCGGACACAACCGGCCAGAAAGGAGAGACCGACAAGCAGAATGACACCGAGCGCCAGTCCATGCCGTCGCATTGCTTGCGACCGTATCTGATGGCTGTGCGCCCCTAGAGGCGCGGCAGCCTTTCGAGGGCTTTGCCCCCCAACTCGGCCAGGCGCACCAGGCCGGGGTCGCAGCCGAGGGGAGCAAGGCCGTCCAGCGGCACCCAGCGCAATCCCCGGGACTCGTGATTGCCCCGGGGTTGGGCATCGGCGGGAGCCTGCACTACAAACCGCACGTCGTAGTGCAGGTGGGCATCCTCGCCGGGGGGATCCACCTCATGGATGTCGAGGTGCAACGGCTGGGGCCAGATGCGCAGATTCTCGATTCCCGTTTCCTCAGTTGCCTCCCGCAGCGCCACCGCGGCCAAGTTGGCATTTCCGTCGGCGTGGCCCCCCGGCTGAAGCCAACGATCGAACTTGGCGTGGAGCATCAGCAGGGTGTTGGCCCCCGTGCTGTCCACCACCAGTGCTGAGCCGGTGAGGTGCCCGGGCCGGCACGTTCTCACACAGGCGTCGGGATGGCCGTCAATCAGCGCTCGATAGCGATCGCCCAGTTCATTGTCGAACTCGGCCAACGCCTCTCGGGCCACCGCCAGGTCATCGGCGAAGGCCAGTGCAGCATCGCCACTGCTCAGCCAGGACATCTTCTCATCGGCCTCTGCAGGTTCTCATCAGCCAGGACATCTTCTCATCAGCCTCTGCGGGATAGATCGGGACAGCCGGGAACGTACCAGCGCCACGGCAGGTCGGCCCCAGCACTGAGGCCGATGCGGACCGAGCAGCCCGGGTCGGACGGGGGCCTGATTCCATCGTCAAACAACTCGATCCCCGCGTCGGCCGTTACCAGGTCGGCGCCATTGACGGACCCGTCGATCCCCAGTGCGGCGGTGAGCTTGGCCGGTCCGCTGCACAGGTCCCGATCCCGTCGGGCCGCCGGGCGCCGCTCCCACATCTGGTCAACACCTGCCAGCGGGGTCAGCGCCCGCAGCAGCACCGCGGCGCACTCCCCCTCTGCCCCGCACACCACATTGGCGCACCAATGCATGCCGTAGGTGAAGTACACGTATAGCCGCCCCGGTGGTCCGAACATGACCTCGGTGCGAGGGGTCATTCCCCGATAGCCGTGGCTGCCGGGATCGTCGGACCCGGCATAGGCCTCCACCTCCACGATCCGCCCGCGACACCCTCTGGCGACCAGCACCTTGTTAAGCAGGTCCGGGGCCACCTCCCGAGGGTCTCGGGCGTAAAACCCTCGCTCCAGCCTCATCGCCGACACGATAAGGCAGCAACCGCCTCAAACAGCAGTATCCCCTCGATTGGCAGGGCTTTCGAGGGACCTGTACCGCCTGCTACAGCCGCAAGAAGGACCGCCGTTTCAACTGCTGACCCTCTGGGTCGACCACGAAACCGGCTGACTCCAGCGCGGTCACTCCAAGCAGAGGCTCGGCAGCGGATTCACCGAAGACCACGCGCCCTCCCAGAATCTCACCCATGAATTCGATCTGAGCCACCCCTAGGTCGCATTCGACCTCGCGGCCATCAGCAAGCTGATACACCCTGCTCCCCTGCGGCTCGATGCCGATGGCCTCCAAATGCGCCCGGGGCACGAAGCAATCGGTGGCCCCGGTGTCCACCAAGAACTCCCCCTCCCAACACCGGTCCAGCGCCCCTGGGTTCCGCACGGTCACCGTCACATACGTCTCACCCATGCTCAGCCTCTCCTCCATCCCGGCATCGCTGGCCAGCCTCGGAGACTGATTATAGGCCGCACACGAAACACTTGTGCCAATCAAACTCCTTGAAATAAATTGAAATTATCTGTATTTCCCAAGCCCTGGCTCCAATGCCAAGCCGTGATAATCGCCGCGGGCTAAACGCGTCCTTCTGATGAGAACAGTCCTTGGACGATTTCAGCCACCCTTTGCCCGGCCCCAGGTGCAGTCTGGACTCCGGTACCCCCCAAGCCCGCGCACCAGATAAACGAGGGATCAGCTTGGTGAGGCCTGATCACCGGGCGGCGATCGGCGGTAAAGACGCGAAGGCCCGCCCAAGCCCGGCGAACACTTCTGATCTGAAGCGTGGTGTGAGCGTTGATTCGGTCGATGGCGTAGGCCACATCAATCTCTTCGGGGCGAGGATCCCCCGGAGCAATCGGAGTCTCATCGGCCGGGGAGCACAGCATGAGGCCGCCAACGTCGGGCTTGAAGTAGAAGGAACTGTCGGCAGCAACCACCATGGCGAGATCCTGATTGTCTACCGACACAGGCGATACAAATGCCGTCCGCTTGAGCGCTCGAAAGCCCACCGGCGCCAGCCCCGATCGCTCGGCCAGCTCGTCGGCCCACGCACCTGCCGCATTGATGACCACCCGTGCTTTGATCTCCACACCCCCCTCCACCAGCCAGTGCCCCTTTTGGCGGCGAAGGCTGACAGCCTCTGAAGCGAGCAGCACCCCAGTCCCGTGGTGGGTGGCACCGCGCACCAGGGCACGCAATAGACCGTCGACATCGATGTCGTATACACCGGTCTGCCAGGCAACAGCGTCAATCGCCTCTGGACGCAAGACCGGACACATCGCTAGGGCTGTCTCGCGGTCGATTGGGACCGCGCCGGGGAGGTCACGGCTCGTCCCCTCGGGTTCGCACGAATAGACCCAGAGCAACTCGCGAGGGGTCAGCAGCGGGTGCTCAGCCAACCCCTCGGCAGTCGATGTGAGAAACAGTCTCCCGTTCTCAGTCAGCTCGTCGTTTTCCTGCCCTCCATATCCAGGCACCAGCGTGGCCGCCGAGCGACTCGTGCTATGAGTGCCCAACTCGGTTTCCCGCTCCACCAGCACTGTGCCGAGCCCTTCTCGAGCTAAGTGATATGCGCACGACGCGCCTGCGATTCCGCCGCCGATGACGGCAACATCAACTGTTCGGTCCTGCTGCTGCAACCTCATTGGGCCTATTGCGGTCGGCGCTGCGTCCAGGAGTCGATGGCCACCGCTCCGAGTATCACGCCTCCTTGGATGACCCGCTGCCAGATCGGATCGACTTGGTGCAGGTTGAAACCGTTCACCATCAAAGCGATAAAGAAAGCCCCCGCAACGGTGCGCCATACTGCGCCCTCACCCCCGGCAATCGATGTACCGCCGACAACCACCGCAGCGATAACCCCGAACACGAAGCTGAAGTCATCGGAGGGCAGAGCGGACAGTGTTCGTGATGACGACACCACTCCGGCCAGCCCTGCCGCGGCTCCGGCGAGCCCAAAGGCAATCGTCTTGACCCGGGCAACGGGAACACCAGCCAAGCGGGCGGCTTCGGCATTCCCCCCGGTGGCATAGACATGGCGGCCGAATCGAGTGCGGCTCAGCAACACCCAGGCCACAGCCACCACCCCGAACGCGATCCAAGTAGCGGTGGTCAGTCCCCAGAAGCGGGTTCGGGCAATCGATGGGTAGGCATCGGTGGAAGCCCGCAGGACGCTTCGATCGCTGATCAAGAACCCGGCTCCAAAGACCATGAACGAAGTCGCCAGGGTGGCAATAAAGGAATTGACCTTCAATATGGTCACGATCAGCCCATTGCCCACGCCGACGGCCAGTCCGACAGCCACCCCAACAAGTACGGCCAGGGCAGCGTTGCCAGTGGCATTCTCTACTTGGAGAGCGAACAGCGGCGCCACGACGAACACCGAGGCCACCGATAGGTCGAATCCACCGGCGATCATCGTGATGGTGGCAAACGAAGCTGCTATGAGCAGCGCTGACTGCTGATCCAAGACATTGCGGAAGTTGGATTGGCTGAGAAAGCTGTCGGTAGTGGCAGCCAGGAATGCAAACAGAGCAACCGTGACAATCGCAATGCCGTAGCGGCGCAGAACATGCACGACCTGAGTCACCGGATCAAACCTGTTGTGAATCCGGTGTGGAGGGGCGATTGCCCAAGTGCTCGGTATCAAACGCTGCATTGAGGATGTTGGCTTCGGTCAACTCCTCCCCCGCGAATTCGGCCACGATCCGGCCGAAACGCATGACCAGCACCCGGTGGCTCATTTCCACGACGTCCTCTAGCTCAGACGACACCAACAAGACGGCACAACCCGATCGGGCAAGCTGGCCGATTACGTCGTAGATGGCTCGCTTCGACCCGACATCCACTCCTCTGGTTGGCTCATCGGCAATGAAGAGCTGAGGCTGGCCCAGCATGGCCCGGGCAAAGAGGACCTTTTGCTGATTGCCGCCGGAAAGAGTGCCCACTGGCACGGACAAGCTCTCAGCTCTGACTCCGGCCTCTTGGATGACCTGGCCGGCCGCAGCCTCCTCTTGTTTGACCCGAATCCCGAGTCGACCAATGAATCTCTGAAGATGGGGCAACGTGGTGTTGTCCCTCACTGGGAGCCCCACCACCAAGCCTTGGTCCCGGCGGGACTCAGGAATGAGCGAGATCCCGTTGGAGAGCCCATCGGACACAGTTCCCAACAGGCGGCTTCCTGATACTTCAACGGTGCCGGCACTGGCGCGAGTCGCGCCGTACACCGCATGGGCCACCTCGCTTCGACCAGCCCCGACAAGTCCAGCCAACCCCAAAATCTCTCCCTTCTTGATGCTGAAGGAAATATCAGAGAACTCGCCTGCCCGACTGAGGCCCTTCGCTCGTAGCACGACCGGTGCGTCATCGCCCGGTTGGGGGGGTTTGGGGGGATACGCGTCCCCGATAGAACGGCCTGTCATTCCCTCGACAAGGGACTCATACGTCTCGTCGGCCGCGGGAGCAGTGCGGACCACACAGCCATCACGCATCACCGTCACCGTGTCAGATACCGACAAGACCTCGTTGAGAAAATGCGACACGTACACCACAGCCACTCCCCTGTTGGCGAGCTCTCGGACTGTGCGGCGCAACTCGTCCGCCTCGTGGCTAGCCAAACGAGCAGTGGGCTCGTCGAAGACGACTAGTCGGGACCGCCGCCCCAGTGCCCGCAGGATTTCGACTTTCTGCTGATCGGCCACCGACAGCGAGCCAACGTTCTCATCCAGGGGAACTTGAAGTCCATGCTGGGCAACCAGCGATTCCACTCTCTTGCGGTTGCCTCGATCGCTCACAAAGGGACCGATGCATTCCTCCGATCCCAGGACGATATTGTCCACCGCTCTCATGGCGGGAAGCAACGAAAGCTCCTGTGCGACACCGACCAATCCATAGGAGGCGGCCTCATCGGGCCCGCTCAGCTTTGTCGGCGAACCGTCGAGAACGAGCTGGCCCCGGTCAGGGGCATGAATCCCGAGGAGAATACGGCCGAGGGTGGACTTGCCCGCGCCGTTCTCTCCAACAAGCCCGTGTACCCGACCGGGATGGAAGGCCACCGACACATCAGATAGTGCCCGGGTGGCGCCAAAGCGCTTGCTGACGTTTCGCACGCTTACTAACGCTTCGTCACCACTCATGGGCTTGCTCTTCTAACTCTGCCCCCGCCGCTTAGAGTTCAGCGCAAGGCTGATTGATCAGCCTGCCCACTGCGGGGTGAACAATGCCACGTTATCGGCGGTCATCAGCCCATTGTCGGGGAGATCGACCAACGGGTCCACCCCGCCGAAATCGGGGCCGCCGGTGAGGGCGGACACCATCGCCTCCATAGCGATCCGACCCTCGTCGCCCGGTGCGCCGAAGACTCCCGCGAACCAGCGTCCGCTGGCGATGCCGTCGATTGCCGGCTCGGAGCCGCCCAGCCCGATGAGCTTGACCTGGTCTAGCTTGCCCTCGTCGCTCAGCGCGATCTCTGCCCCCTGCACCGACTGGTCGGCGCCCACGAGGACGTTGAAGTCGGGCTCAACCTGCAAGATGTCCTGGGTGACGTTGATGCCCTCTTCGGGGCCGAGGTACTTGCCCTCGCCCTCCGCGACGATGGATATAGCCGGATAGTCGGCAATCACCTCGTCCAACCCGGCTCGCAGGGCCTCGTCCAACGGCACCCCCTTGATCCCGTAGAAGTAGACCACCTTGCAAGGGTCTAGGTCTCCGCAAGCCTGCACGGCCAGTTCGCCGAGCCGTTTGCCGTTTTGGAACGGGGCAGCGATGACGCTGGCGCTCACACCGGGTACCTGTGGATCCGAGGTGGTGAAGTCCTCCCCCACCACCTGGTTGAGGATGACCACCTCCATGCCCGCAGCCAACGCAGCCTCGATGTCTGGAGCAGAGGCGATGCCGTTGATCGACACCAGGATGACGCCGTCGTAGATGCCCGCGGCAATGGCATCCTGGAACTGAGTTGTCTGCTTGCTGGGATCGAACTGAGCGTCGAACTCGGTGATTTCGACGTTATTGGCCGCGGCCACAGCCTCCATCTCATTGCGCGAGGACAGGAGCCAGGTATTGGCCGAACTGGCTGACAGATAGGCGACGCGGAATGGCTCATCGTCGACGATCGCCGTTGGGGCCGGAGTGGCCTCCGGCGCGGTCGTGGCCTCCGGCGCGGTGGTCGCCGTTGGGGCCGGGGTGGCCTCCGGCGCGGTCGTGGCCTCCGGCGCAGCCTGGCGGTCATCATCGTTGCCACAAGCTGCCACGCCCGTGGCAAGAACAACCACGAGGGCTAGCCAGATGAACGGGCGTCCAATTCGGGACAATGCTGCCATCGAACATCTCCTTCTGCTGATGCAAGCCCGACTTTCGTCAGGGCAGCAGAACCTTAAGGCCGCCCCCCAAATGGAGAGATAGACAGATTGAATATATTTCTACTTACAGAAGTGCATCATGCACAGTTCGATCAGGCTGGCGGTTGACTCGGAGCATCCGACAAGCCAATTGCAGCGAGAGGCGAGTCTCGGGGTCTTCCAAACTCACCCCTAGAACCTCAACGATGCGACGAATCCGATTGGCCACGGTATTGCGGTGGACTAGCAGCCGATGGGCGGCATCGGTGGTCGAGCAACTGGCATCCAGATAGACCTCAAGTGTTCGCAACAGCTCATGGCCGGAATCCAATTCGAGGACAGGCTCGAGGATCGAGCGGGCATAGCGGGCAAAGTCCTCGGAGCTGAACCAACCCATCAGCACCCGCTGCACCCCCAGTTGGTCAATATGGGCAGCGGCAGAGGACGCATCGGACCGGGCGTTGGCGATAAGCGCCGCCTCATGGGCTTCAGTCAGCGACGAGCGCAGGCCGCGCAGGTCGGGAGAGGGGCGGCCGATGCCCCCATGGGCCTGCAATCCGGAATGCACGCTCACGAACTCTGCCAAGACGTCGCCGAGCCGCTGCACCATTGAGGCATAACCCTCGACCGCGGGCTCGGCAGGCTCAGTCACCCATCCGCTCCACCCGTCGTTGCGCTCTACCAGAGGCCCGTCGAGGCCTGCTTCCCGGAGCCGCTCCTGCATCTCAGCCTGAAGGTCGATGATGCGGGCGGAGTCGGCGCCCTGAAGCTTGATGTACAAGCCGGTATTCCACCCTGCCGAGCTCCATCCCATGGCCAGCATCTGCTTCTGGAGATCGCGCTCGTGAAGATCGCTCGTGGCCAACAGCTCGTTGAGCACGGCGATGCGACGGCGGGCGTCCCCCTCCGCCCGCACTCGTACCGAAGCCAACATGGCAGTGAGGTACCAAGCCCCGATCTGAAGGAGAGATCGCAGCAGCCGCTGGCCGCCATCCGACCCCCCGCTCTCCCCGAGCAGCCAGTAGTCGGTGCCCTCACCGGGTACGAGTACGATCTCGGTGCTGTGCAGGGCCGCCTCGGCCGCGTGGTCCACTAAGTAGACCCCGCCGGATGAGAGTCGTCGGTCACCGACTTCAATGGGGTTGCCAGCCACCAGGCTCCGGTCTTGGCCGATCAGGCAAACTCGGGCGGCGCTGAGATCGGCAACCGCGTCAAGCACGCTCTCCACTGTGTCGAGGCGCCGCTGGCTCAACAGGGCCAGCAGTGAGTCCACCGCCGCCGCCTGCTCGACATCGGCTGCCCAGAGCTGGGACCGCAGCCGGTGCGTGAGGGACATGGCATCGGCGTCGGCCAGCGCGAGCAATGGCACACCGAACCGGTTGGCCAGGCGCTGTACACCCATGCCGAGGTCAAACCCAGGGTTGGTAATGATGAGCGCGACCGCCCCCGCCTCGGCGATGGCCCTTATGGCCATGTCGATCTGGTAGCGATGCTCGCCGATGGCCGACGCGTCGAACACCACCACCTCCCCGGGCCGAGGCGGCGCCTCCTCTCTGAGGCGCATGCACAGCACGGCGTCGACGACCACAGCATCCAACCCGGCTTCCCCGGCCAGCAGCTCGGCATCCCCAAGCGGAGGCGAAGCCACCAGCTCCCTAACCCGTATGGGACGCTCACCACCCATTTCTCTCCCTCACCCGTATGAGGCGCTCACCGCCTATTTCTCGATGCTACCGACCGCTCTCCGTGCCTACTGACTATGAGCGGGCCGACATGGCAGGTTGACCCGGAAGAAGTCCAACATGTTCTCACTAGCGATGTGGGCGGCCTGTTCAAACCCCAACCTCCCGATGAGCGGGCGGACCAAGTTGGGATAGTCAGCCGGTGCTTTGAGGTCGGCAATCACCGGAAGGTCCTCCGGGTCCACGAGCATCTGGCGGCCTAGGACAGGGTCGACCATGCGGAACAGGTCGTATATGAAGTCAGCGCCGACGGCCACGCTGCGCCCCCCGATGACGGCAGCAGCGTGCTCGAGGTGATCTATGAACCCGTCGACAGTCGGATTGGACGAAGAGACAAATGCCCCGAAGGCGTTGACCGCCACGAAACCACCGGAGTCAGCCACCAGGCTCATCTGATCGTCGGTGAGGTTGCGGGGATGGTCGCACAGCGCGCGACAAGAGGAGTGGGTGGCCACGAAGGGCCGAGTGGCTACCTCGGATAGATGGGTAACTCCCGGTGCCGACAGATGGCTGATATCCACCACCATGCCTAGCCGGTTCATCTCTTGAACGGCCTCGACGCCCAGCGACGAGAGCCGCCCGCCGGTGTCGGTCTCTCCGATGCCGTCAGCCATCATGGTGCGCCGGTTCCAAGTGAGCGACGCCATGCGCACCCCAAGGTTCCAGAAGGTCTCGATGATCGACAGCGACGAGCCGATAGGCTCGGCCCCCTCCAAGGCAATCAGCAGGGCGATGCGACCACTGTCAATGATCTGATCAATGTCGGTGGCGCATTCCACGATGGCCACGTCATCGATATGGCGATCAGCGATCTCCCTAGCCAACGAGATGATCTCCAAGGTGCGCCGCAGGGCGGCCTCGCCGATGAACTGCTCCTCGGTGAAGATGGGCAGCACCTGGAATACCACCCCACCCGCCCGCAGTCCGGCCAGCCAGTCTTCTCCGAAGGGATCGGCTACACCCCGCTCGCGCCGGTGCATGCAGCCCAGCAGGAGGTCGTTGTGCGAGTCGGCAATGGGCAGATGCGGCATCACCATCGCAAGGACCCCGGTTGGGCCGCCTTCTCGCTTCTGAGACCGCTCAAGCCAGGGGCCCGACGGCCTTCACCAGAACCCGGCAGCCACCGCCAGGCACATAGGTCATCGGCACCTCGGTGATGGCGGTGATGCGTATCTGGGCGGGGTCGGCACCGGCTCGCACTGCGGCGTTGGCAGCCAGATCACGGGCGTCGTCGAGACAGTGCTCGCGGCTGGACACGTCGTAGCTGTACACCCGGTCAACGGTTCCGGACGCTTCGGCGATCCCCGCTCCATAGGCGTTGGCCACCGCATAGCTCTCAGGACGGAGCACTTCGGACACCCCCGGCACCTGCTCAGCGATCAGGTGGGCCCCGCCGCCAACGGCCAAAAGGGGCAGCTCAGACCGACTCGACTTCATCCGGTCACTCATGATGGACACCTGCTCGTCCACCCACGCCAGCGCATCGCTGAGGAGCTGGGCGTCGATGTCGGCCACATGGTCGGGGTCGCCAAACCCGTGAAGTCGGCCAGCAGCCAGCGAGATATCGGAGAGGGTGAGGGTGCCGCCGCCAACGCAAACCGCCTCGGTGGCCACGGCATAGCCCACTGAATCGGGGCCGATGGCCAGATCAGTACCGTTGCCGGCCCGAGCATCTCGGACCACGGTGCCACCTCCTAGCCCGATGGAGAGCAAGTCGGGCATGCGGAAGTTGGTCCGCACCCCTCCAACCTCCACCGCGGCAGTGGACTCACGTGGAAAGCCATCCACCAGAATCCCCGCATCCGCGGAGGTGCCACCCACATCGATGACGATGGCGTCGTTCACTCCGGCCAGAGCGCATGCCCCCCGCATCGAGTTGGTGGGTCCCGATCCCAAAGTGAGCACCGGAAAACGCCCGGCCTCCACCGCGGTGAGAAGGGTGCCGTCGTTCTGCGTCAGATAAGCATCGACTGCCAGGTTGTGTCCGGCAAGGGCGTCCTCGAACCCGCGAATCACCCGGGAGGCCACGCTCAACAGGGCGGCATTGAGAATGGTGGCGTTCTCCCGCTCCAAAAGGCCCAGCGAGCCCACTTGGTGGCTCAGCGACACGGGATACCCATCACCCAGCTCTTGGTGGATGATTTCAAGGGCTCGCAACTCGTGCTCGCTGGTGGCCGGACTGAACGCGGCGGACACCGCAATGGCCTGACACCCTTGAGAGGATGCCTGGACAGCAAACTTCCGGACGGCATCCTCGTCCAAGGGGGCGATATCTGCGCCGGTGTACTCGTTCCCGCCCTCAACGATGGCCGATGCCCCGATCACCATGTCGCGGATGTCGTCGGGCCAAGCTGCACCAGGCCGCACACCCAGCGAAGACGGCGCAGCCAGCCGCAGCACGCCGACGGTGTCGAGGTCTTGACGTTGGATGATGGCATTGGTGGGATGGGTGGTTCCCAGCATGGCCTTGCCCACTAGGCCCTTGTCCACATCGTGCAGCACCTTGTCCAGCGATTCTCGGATGCCGTCGATGGGCTCTGGAGTGGTGGCCACCTTGACTGCGCTCAGCACCCCGCCGTCCGAGTCGATCACCACAGCGTCGGTATTGGTGCCCCCAACGTCGATGCCGATGCGGAACTCTGGGCCGCTGGTCATGCGGACAACTCCACGAAGTCGATCTCATAGCCAAAGGCACTGGGGCCCACGAGTTCGAGCATCCCGTCTTGATGCCACTCTGGGGCGCACGGCATGCCGACAACTACCACTCGATTGCCGTAGGCCAGCGCCTCAGTGGTGATGGGGTCGTAGGTCTCGCAGTCAAGCAGACAGATGAGGTTGGGTGTGGTGATAACCGGCTGGCCGTCGTGAAAAGCGATCAGGTTCTCGTTCTGCACTTCAATGCGCATTGTGCTGTCCGACCCTTCCAGGTCTTCGAGAATCACCGTGGAACGGGCAAAACCATCGGTGGTCCGCCGGTCCAAGTCCACCACCTTGCCCGTGAAGAACGCCCGGGACCCGGACTCGCCGAGGAACCGCTCCCACGCCCCCTCTTCACCGTCTTTGACCGCCTGGAGCAAAGTCCCCATTTCGGTGCAGTAAGTGAGCGAGTCCTGAATGCCATGCTCCGCCACCTGACCGGCCGTCAGGGGATAGCAGCTAATGGCATTGGCCAACCCGAGCTGGATGACCGAGGTGCGGGCCAGCGTCTCAGCAATGTGGTTGGTAGTGGTCTCAAACACGCACTGGTTGCCCTTCTCGTCGGCCACCGACAGCGGGCCAGCGGGCAGACCGGCCAGAGTGAACACCGTCATCTCAATCTGGGGGAACGCCCGACGCATCGAGTCGGCGTTGACGATGGGCAGGCCCATCTCAGCCGCAGTGGCGATTGGGAACAACGTATTGCAACCGCCGACCTCGATGGGCATGATCGCGGCCGGCGCCTTTCCCAGGTAGGAGGCTAGGGCCTGCACACTGGCAACAAACTCGGTGCCCGCGGGGATTTTCTCCAAGATCACAGTCGGGGCACCGATGACTGCGGTGGTGAGCACCAGGGCATCGGAGGGGAGATCCCTGGCGCTCACCACCTCCACCGCGCCGTACGTCGTCAGCGCTTGGCCGGCTACTAGCTTGGCGATGTAGGGGTCGCCTCCCCCGCCGGTCCCCAGCAGAGTGGCGCCCAGGCAGAGCGCTTCGATGTCGTCAGCGGTCAACACGTCCATGGCGGCTCCGTTACCTCCATTTCCAGCGGTCATGGCCGGGGGTCGAGGTCAAGTACCGGGTCTACGATGGGAATCCATTCGGCTTCCCGAGGCGGAACCGGGTCGTAGCCTCCGGCTCGGCTGGTCCTCCATCCGTGGTCGGCGCCGATGACGGCCAAGAACTCCGCGTATCGCAGGGGGGCGGTGACCGCGTCGATCACCGGCACGCCGACTTGGGCTTGTACCTGGCGGTAGAAGCCGAATTCGATAGTGCAGCCCAACACAATCGCATCTGCCCGGTCTGCGGCGACAGCTTTTTCGGACTCGGCCAAGATGCGTTTCTGGGTGGCCTCGGGATCGGCTTGGAATTCGTCCACGCTCATATCGAGCACTCGGAACGAGGCCAGATGATCGGCATACCCGTACTTGACCACGTTCTCGTGCATCTCCGGAATCCATTTCTTGCGACCCACCAGAATCGAGAACTGATCGCTAACGCTGGCCGCAGTGTGCAAGCAGGCTTCTGCCGGCGCGGTGACTGCCATTGAGCCAGCCAACTCCCGGGCACCGCGCAGAAAGGGATCATAAAAACAGCCGATGATCGCGGCGTCATAGCGCTGTTCCTCAACGGCCCAGCGGATGACCCCCATTGTCGGGCCAGCCACCACCGCCTCCAAGGCGTTCCACTCCAAGTGCTGTGGGCCAACACCGGGTAGAGAGCACACGTCGACCCGGGTATCTGGCGCTGCCTCCCGCCGCAACTCCTCTCCGATGGGCGCGTCATAGGCGTTCGTGCCAACGGGGTTGATCCACAAAATCCGTGTCATGTGCTGCCCTTTGCTACCCGGATACACGAGCCAAGCGGTGGTTCTGGGGAGAATGTAGAGGCGAACCCTGCCACTGCTTATGGGCAGCTTGCATAAGCATTGCTTAGCAAATATGCGTTTCGCTTCATTCGAAGGGATGGTGATCGACTTGGCGCAGGGCTAACCGGGCGGCCGCGAGGTCAGCTAGGGCGAAACCGGCTGACTTGAACACGGTGACCTCCTCGGGGATGCGTCGGCCAGGATGGCGATCGGTCACCAGCGAACGGAGGTCGGCGATGATCGACTCTTCAGAGATTGCCCCGTCAGCCAGCGGTTGAGCTAGGTCGCCTGACTGGACTGCGCCGGGCACGGTGTCCACGAACAGAGCAGCCTGCGTGATAGCGGCATCGTCGACCTCGCGCATGTCTGGGCGGAAGCTGCCAACCAGGTCGAGATGGGTGCCCGGCGCCAACCGCTCACCGAAGACTAAGGGGCTGGTCGCGCTCGTAGCACAAGAAATGATGTCGGCCCGCCCGATGGACTCGTCCAAGTCGGAAGTGGCTGTGGCGGGCAACCCCTCGGCGGCCAACAACTCAGCCACCTCGCGGGCCGCGGCGGGGTTGCGACCCCAAATCTGGATCGCCTCGAAGCGGCGAACCTTGCTGTGGGCCCGAGCCATGTTGGGCGCGAGCTGGCCGGTGCCGACCACTAACAGGCGGGCGGCATCGGGCCGGGCCAAAGTCCTGGCCGCCAGCGCGGAAACCGCTGCGGTGCGGCGGGCTGTGAGCTCATCGCCGTCGAGCACAGCTTTCAGCTTGCCGTTTTGTCCGTCAAAACAGAGATAGATCGCGTGGATGGTGGACGACGAGGTGCCAGCGTTGGAGGGGAAAAAGGTAGCCGCTTTGACCCCCACAATTTCACGGTTGATCCAACCTGGCATCAAGAGGAGAGAGGCTGGCTCTTCACCTGGCCGGCCCATCGAGAGGACTTGGCGGTCGGGAGCAACCACCGCATCGTCAGCAATGATCTCGGCGATGGCGTCGATCAACTCGTCCCAGACGGTGGCAGACCGAATCTGGCCGGAGTCAAGGAATCTCATTGCCACACATTTCCGTAGCGATGGACGGTTCGACTGATCGTCTGCTCGCGTAGGTAGTGCAGCAATTCAATTCGCCCGTCACGGGTGACCGGATCGTCGACAAAGTGGATTCCGGCCTCCTGCGCCGCCGCCCGCAAACTCTCATCTGACGACCCGACCGACCGAATTCTCTGCACCTCCAGCGAGCCGAGTCGAGCGCCAAACGTCCCTCCTGTCTCATCTGCGGCCAAAGAGTCAACGAGTTCTACCCCACACCGTCGGGCAGCGGCCCGAATTCGGGCTACATCGCGCCCGGCAGCATCAGCCTCTATTCTCAGCCCTACCCGGCTCAACGGCCGATACCGCAGGATGTTGGACTCGCAGAACAATCCCGCGGGGTCGTGCTCGACGGAAAATTCGGTGCGCCATGCTGCTTCGTCACTGGCTTGGGCCCGGTCGAGCCACTCTTCGTCGGTCAGTTCTTCGTCTACGGGAGTCCAAGTGCCGAGTTGGCCGACATAGTTCGGCCCCCCTGTTTTGGCTCCTGGTCCGACGCAGGAGTGCTTCCACCCGCCGAACGGCTGCCGCGCCACGATTGCTCCGGTGGTGGAGCGATTCACATAGGCGTTGCCCACCTCCACCGCTTCGACCCACCGGCTTACCTCAGCTGGGTCCAGCGAGTGGATGCCGCCGGTCAATCCGAAAGACGTGCTGTTCTGAATAGCGATGGCCTGGTCGAGAGATTCGGCGTGTATCAGCCCGAGCACTGGCCCGAAACACTCTGTCTGGGCGAACCAGGAGCCCGGGACTACACCGATCCTGACCCCGGGAGTCCATAAGCAGGAGTCGAGTTGCCGGGGCTTCACCAACCACTCTTCGCCGGGGTCGAGCTGCGTGAGTGCCCGCAACAGCTTCCCGTGAGCCTTCCCGATGATCGGCCCCATCGTGGTGCTGATCCGGGTACTGGAACCGACCGACAGAGTGGTGACTGCGTCAATAAGTTGGCGTCGCAGCCGCGGCGACTCGTATGCATCGGCGACGCAGATGGCCAAGCTCGCCGCCGAGCATTTCTGGCCTGAATGACCGAAGGCTGATGCCACAAGGTCGGCCACCGCCAAGTCAATGTCGGCGCTCGGAGTGATGACGAGAGCGTTCTTTCCCGAGGTCTCAGCGAACAGCCGCAGCCGCGGTTTCCAAGCCTGGAACATCTTGGCCGTCTCGAGCGCTCCGGTGAGGATCACCGCGTCAACTCCCGGATGGGCGACTAGGTGCTGGCCGATCTCATTGTCAGGAGTGCGGATGAATTGAACCAAGTCTCGGGGCACTCCGGCTTGCCAGCAGCATTGTGCGATGAGTTCGGCGCAGGCGGGCGTTTCGGGTGCTGGCTTCAGAATCGCCGCGTTCCCTGCAGCCAGCGTGGCTAGGACCCCTCCGGCGGGGATCGCAACGGGAAAGTTCCACGGCGGCACAACCAGCACCACACCGAATGGCTCGAATCGAGCGGCCTGTGAACGGTCGAGGGCCATGGCGCGGTCCCCATACCAGCGGGCAAAATCGATCGCCTCCGACACTTCGGGATCAGCTTGATCAAGGGTCTTGTGACCTTCATTCACCATGGCAGCAACGAAGTCACCCCGCCTCCTGCCCATCTGGTCGGCCACCCGCCAGAGGATCTCGCGCCGATCGGCAAGCGGAAGCTGCATCCAGCGGCGTTGCGCGTCAACCGCCAACGCGATCGCCTTATCTACCTCCTCAACGGAGTCAGCGACTCGGGTCTCCGGTCCGGACCATTTCCGGTTGAGCAGATTCAGGGCCCAAGCCCTATTGCCTTCCAGGGCAGGATCGGTATCGGGCTCGTTGAAGAACTCGCTGCGATGGTCGACAACAGCCGACAACCGTCGGCGATCCTGTTGCCGACGCGGGGCGTCCGAAACTGAGAGACGCTCGGCAACCGCAGTGCGGAATTTGGCCGCTTCCGACTCGAAGTCGGTGCTGCTGCGGTCAAGATCGAACAACTTGTGGATGAAGTTCTCTGGGGAAGCGTTCTCCTGAAGGCGTCGAAACAGATAACTGATGGCGACATCGAAGTCTTGCTCGGCGACAACCGGCAGGTAGAGCAGAACCTCCTTGCCCTCACCGAGCAGCAGCCTTGCCTGGGCAGGGGCCATGCCTTCAAGCATTTCGAATCCTACGCAATGGCTGACCCCACGCTGGCTGGCAAGCAGGTCGGCCCAGGCGAGATCAAACAGGTTGTGGCTGGCGACCCCAATTCGAACCGCGGCAGTGCGCTCAGGCGTCAGCACCCAGTCGAGACAGCGCTTGAAGTTGGCATCAGTTTCTGCTTTCGACAGGAAGGGGGTCTGGGGCCAGCCGCGCATAGCTGCTTCAACTCTTTCCATTCCAAGGTTGGCTCCCTTCACCAGCCGAACTCTGATTGGGCTCTGAGGACGGCGGTCGTTCCGGCCGCGAGCCTGCTCGCTGTGCCAGTCAACGAGGGATTGGAGTGCGGCGAATGAATCCGGTAGGTACGCCTGCAACGCGATGCCTGCGTTCACCGTGTGGAACTCCGGCATCTTGAGCAGCCTTTGAAAGGCAGCAAGAGTCAGCTCCAAGTCGTTGTACTCCTCCATGTCCAAGTTGATGAACTTCGGAGGTGAGGCGGCTGCCGCGGCTCGAAACAGGGGGCGAAGGTCCTCAACTACTCGTGACAACGAGCCTTCGAAATCCCAATGGTTGATCTGCGCCACAACCGAAGACACTTTGACCGAGACGTAATCCACTTCCGGCAGCCTCAGTAAGTTAATGACCTCTTCGCGGCGCCGTTCGGCTTCAGCATTGCCTAGGACGGCCTCCCCGAGCAGGTTCACGTTCAACGAGAACCCCTCTGATTTTCTCCTTCGAAGGTGCGCACTCAACCGACCAAGGTCGGAGTCAACGACGAGGTGGCCAATCAACCCCCTCATCCGGCGCTCGGCCAGTGGCATGACGACCCACGGCAGTAGCGGGCCGATCCGGGCCCCTAGGCGGATAAGCAACCTGTCGAACGGGGACAGGAATGATGGCAGCTCCATCTCATGTGCTAGCGAGGCGAGCTGCACCGCCGCAGTAGAGCGGTCCTCGGGGCGAATCACCCTGTCTACAAACCGCGCCGCGAAAGCAACTCCAGACCCGTCGGCCACCATTTCAGAGAGTCGCCTCGCGGTGCTGCGCTCCTCCTTCGACGTCGGCTGCCCACCTGCGTTCAGCCAGCGGCCGACACGTTCTACCGCTTCATCGACCAGCAGATCTCGTTTGTTGGAGTCGTGTTTCACATCCCCGCAGTGTTCTTCGATCTTCTCAGTGTGCTCAGGGGAGCACCGGGCTATCAGGTGCCACTTGCACAATTACATGGCCGGATAACAGCAAACGGCTAAAGATCAGGACTGCGAGAGATTGAAGCGGGCGGCGTCGGCGTTGAGGCGGGCGCTGAATTTTTCGAGCTGCGCGGCTACGGGCTCGGGGCCGGCGCCGCCGGGGGTGGTGCGGCGGGTGACCGGGACGCCAGGGGCGAGCAGTTCGGCGGCGGCATCGCCTAAGCGGGGGTCGGTCCGTACCAGATCGACCAGGGACGCTTCTCCCTCCAGGCTGCGGCGGACCAGGTCGCCGACCACTGCGTGGGCGTCGCGGAACGGCGTGCCTTGGGCTACTAGGTACTCAGCCAGGTCGGTGGCCGCTGAGGTGGGGGCGTCGGCGGCTGCGGCCATGGCTTCGGCGTTGAAGGCGATGGAAGACATCAGTCCGGTCATGGCCCGCACACCGAGGCGCACTTGGTCGAACGCGTCGAACAGGGGCTCCTTGTCTTCTTGAAGGTCGCGGTTATAGGCCAGCGGCAGCCCCTTGAGAGTGGCCAGCAAGCCGGTGAGGTTGCCGATGAGTCGGCCGGCCTTGGCCCGGGCCAACTCGGCGATGTCGGGGTTCTTCTTCTGGGGCAGCATGGAGCTGCCGGTGGCGTAGGCGTCGTCGAGGGTGGCGAAGCCGGCCTCCTCTGAGGTCCAGAACACGATCTCCTCGCCAAGCCGGGACAGGTGGATGGCCACCATGGTCAGGGCGAACAGGCTCTCGGCCACGAAGTCCCGGTCGGACACCGCGTCGATGGAGTTGTCGAACCGGGCGGCAAAGCCCAACTCGGCCGCGGTCATGTCGGGATCCAGGGGCAGCGAAGAACCGGCCACCGCGCCCGCCCCCAGGGGGCTCACGTCCAAGCGGGCGCGGGCGTTGGCCAATCGGTCCACATCCCGGGCCAACGCCCAGCCGTGGGCCAGCAGATGGTGGGCCAGCAGCACCGGCTGGGCCCGCTGGAGATGGGTGTAGCCCGGCAGGTAGGAATCACCCGCGGCAGTAGCCCGCTCGAGCAGCACCTGCTGGAGGGCGATCACGTCGGCGGCGATGGCGGCCAGCTCCCGTTTGGCTAACAGGCGCAGATCGGTTGCCACCTGGTCGTTGCGGCTGCGACCGGTGTGGAGCTTGGCCCCGGCAGGTCCGGCCAACTCGGTAACCCGGCGCTCGATGGCGGTGTGGATGTCCTCGTCGCCGGGCGCGAACACGAAGTCGCCGGAAGCCAACTCGGCCTCGGCTTGGTCGAGCGCGGCCAGTACCTCGTCAACCTCGTCGTCGGTGAGCAAGCCAACCCGGCCCAGCATCCGGACGTGGGCCCGCGACCCGGCAATGTCGTCGGGGGCCAGCCTCACGTCGAAGCCGATGCTGGCGGTGTAGGCCATCAGCTCGTCGGCGGGATCGCCATCGAACCTGCCGTGCCAAAGCGTGCTCATGACGGACCAGCTCTCTGGGCCAGGGTGCGCAGCCGCAGGGCGTGGAGCTTGATGAATCCCTCGGCGTCGGCCTGCTGGTAGGCGCCCTGGTCTTCTTCGAAGGTGACCACCGCCTCGTCGAACAGGCTGTCTTCGGAGCGCCGCCCGGTAACGGTCACGTTGCCCCGGTACAGCTTGAGCCGCACGGTGCCGTTCACCCGCTGCTGTGAGTGGTCGATGGCGGTCTGGAGCATCTGGCGCTCGGGGCTCCACCAGTAGCCGTTGTAGATGAGTTGGGCGTAGCGGGGCATGAGCTCATCTTTGAGGTGGGCCACCTCGCGGTCGAGGGTGAGGCTCTCCATGGCCCGGTGGGCCTTGAGCATGATGGTGCCGCCGGGGGTCTCGTAGCAGCCCCTCGACTTCATGCCCACGTAGCGGTTCTCCACCAAGTCGAGTCGGCCGATGCCGTTGGCCCCGCCAATGCGGTTCAGCTCGGCCAGCACCGCGGCCGGACTGAGAGGCTGGTCGTCGATAGCGGTGATGTCGCCGCCTTGGAATGTGAGCTCGATCTCGGTCGGGGTGTCGGGGGCATTCTCCGGCGACACCGACCAGCGCCACATCTCTTCGGGAGGCTCGTACCACGGATCCTCCAGCGGACCGCCCTCGTAGGAGATGTGGAGCAGGTTGGCGTCCATGGAGAATGGTGAGCCGCCTTCCCGCTCGGCCTCGATGGGGATGCCGTGCTCGCCGGCGTAGGCCACCAGTTTTTCCCGGGAGCCCAGGTCCCAGATGCGCCACGGGGCCACCACCGAGATGTCGGGGTTCAGGGCGTAGGCCCCCAGCTCGAAGCGGACTTGGTCGTTGCCCTTGCCTGTGGCGCCGTGGGAGACGGCGTCGGCGCCCACCTCGGCGGCGATCTCCACTAGCCGCTTGGCAATGAGCGGGCGGGCGATAGAGGTGCCCAGGAGGTATTCCCCCTCGTAGATGGCGTTGGCCCGGAACATCGGGAACACGAAGTCGGCGACGAACTCCTCCCGCAGATCTTCGATGTAGATCTCCTCCACGCCCATGGCCTCCGCTTTGGCCCGGGCCGGTTCCAACTCCTCGCCTTGGCCCAGATCAGCGGTGAAGGTGACCACCTCGCAGCCGTAGGTGTCCTGCAACCAGCGCAGGATCACCGAGGTGTCCAAACCGCCGGAGTAGGCCAACACGATCTTGTTCAGGTTCTGGTTCACGAACTCTCCTCCATGAGGGCGGGCTCCGCCGGGTCGGTAAGCCCGGACAGCGAGCGGAAGAAGTCGGCCACCGCGCTGCCGCCGGCTTGCTCGGTGGCCACCACCAGCACGGTGTCGTCGCCGGCCACGGTGCCCAACACGCCGTCCACTGCCGAGCGGTCGATGGCCGAGCCGACCACGTGGGCCGACCCCGGCGGAGTGTTAAGCACCACCAAGTTCTGGGAGCGGCCCACGGCCACCACCCACTCCCCCAGCACCCGCCGAAGATGATCGTCGGGGGCGACCTGCTCGGAGGGCAACTCGGGGATGGCGTACACCGACCCGCCGCCGGTGGGGACTTTGACCGCGCCGAGGTCGTCGAGGTCACGCGACACGGTGGCCTGGGTGACCGCCACCCCCTGCGCAGTCAAGAGTTCCACCAGGTGATCCTGGCTAGACACCGACTCCTGCCGGAGGATTTGGGCGATCCGATGCTGGCGCTGGTTCTTCCCCAACCTCATGACGCCCCCAAAAGGAATGCGAGCAGGCCGCGTGCGGCGTGCATCCGGTTCTCGGCCTGCTGCCATATCCGGCTCTGAGGGCCGTAGAGCACTCCCTCGGTTACTTCGAGACCGGGTCGGGCGGGTAGGCAGTGCAGGAAGATGGCGTCGGAGGCGGCCTGACCCATGAGCGCCTCGTCGACGGTGTAGCTGGCGAAGGCGTCCATCTTCTCCGAGGACTGCTTCTCTTCACCCATTGAGACCCACACGTCGGTGTACACCACATGGGCATCGGCCACTGCCTCAGCGGGGTCGTCGATGATCTCCGCGGTGCCGCCGGTAGCGGAAATGCGATCCAGATCAGCGCTGCTGAGCCGGTAGCCCGGCGGGCCGGATATGACGAATTCGGTACCGGCCAGACCGGCTGCGATGGCCAACGACCGGGACACGTTGTTGGCATCGCCCACGAAGGCGATGCGGTGCCCGCTGATCCCCCCGAACGCCTGCTTTACGGTCAGCAGATCGCCCAGAGCCTGCAAGGGGTGGGCCTGGTCGCTCAGCATGTTGACCACCGGTACCGGGCTGACTGCGGCCATGCGCGTCAGCAGGTTGTGATCGAACACCCGGGCGCCGATGGCCGCGTGGTAGCAGGCCAGGGTGCGGGCGACGTCTTCGGCGGACTCCCGGTTGTCGATATCCACCTCGCCCTTGGCAACCGACACTGGGTGGCCGCCCAACTGCACCACGGCCATCTCCATGGAGTGGCGGGTCCGGGCTGAGGGTTTCTCGAACAACAGGGCCATGCCCTTGCCGTCCAGAGCTTGAGGTGGAGACGGATCGTCAGCCAGGTCCAGAACTTCGGCTAGCTCTGCTGGGCTGAGGTCGTCGACCTCGAGGAGGTGGCGGGGGGGCTTCATGACTGCAATACCTTGTCGAGCACGGCCACGCCGTGAGCGATCTCTTCGTCGCTGATGATGAGGGGCGGCGCGATCCGCAGTGAGGTGGCCCCGGCGGTGCCCAGCACTAAGCCTTCGGCCATACCCGCAGTTACCACCTCGGCGGCAGACCGTTCACCGGCCAGCTCCACGCCTAGCAATAGCCCTCGGCCCCGCACGCTGGCCACTCCGTCGAGCGCCTCTACTGCCATGCGCATCGTTTCTCCAGCTTGAGCCGCCATGGCGGGCAGGTCCAGCTCCTCCATCACCCCCAGCGTTGCTTTGGCCGCCGACGCCGCCAATGGCTGGCCGCCGAAGGTGGTGGCGTGGTCACCGGGCTTGAACGCAGCAGCGACTTCTTCCCGGGCCCAGCAGGCCCCGATGGGCATGCCATTGCCCAGCGCCTTGGCCATGGTCACCACGTCTGGCTCGACGCCGTCGTGGTGGTGGGCGAACCAGCGGCCGGTGCGGGCCAAGCCGGTTTGCACCTCGTCGAGCATGAACAACAGGCTCCGGTCGTCGCACAGTGCTCGCACCGCTTGGAGATAGCCGTCAGACGGGACGTTGATGCCCCCTTCTCCCTGAATGGGCTCCAGCAGCACCGCCGCGGTGGTGTCATCGATGGCCTTCTCCAGCTCGGCGATGTCATCCCAGGGCACATGGCGGAATCCCTCGGGCAGGGGCTGGAAGACCTCGTGCTTCTCGGCCTGGCCGGTGGCGTGCAGCGTGGCCAGCGTCCGGCCGTGGAATGACCGGCCAGCGCTGATAACGGTGTAGCGGCCGGGTCCGCCCCATTTGCGGGCCAGCTTGATGGCGCACTCATTGGACTCGGCGCCGCTGTTGGCGAAAAACACCTGGCCCGCAGAACCCCCGATCAGGCGGTCGATGGTGCGAGCGACATGCATCTGGGGCTCGGTGGCGTACAGGTTGGACACATGGCACAGCGTGCGAGCCTGCTCGGCCACCGCATCGGCCACCTTGGGATGGGCGTGGCCGAGGCTGACGACCGCGATGCCGCTGAGGAAGTCCAGGTAGCGGGTGCCGTCACGGTCCCAAAGCCAGCAGCCATCCCCCCGCACGAACATGACCGGAGGCGGACCGTAGGTGGGCATGAGCGGGCAGGGTCCGGAGTCGACTCCTACCGCATCGGTGTGAGTGCTCATGGGGCGGCCTCCTGATCGGCGGAGTCGGGGTAGACCATGGTGCCAACCCCGGAATCGGTGAACAGCTCCAGCAGCAGCACGTGGGGGGTGGTGCCGTTCACCATGTGGGCCGAGGCCACACCGTGGCGAACCGCGTGGATGGCCGCGGTGGCCTTGGGGATCATGCCCCCGGCCAATTCCCCCGCGGCGATCATGGTGTCCAGATCAGAAGCGGTGGTCACGCTGATGAGGGTGGCCGGGTCGCCGGGATCGGCGTACAGGCCCTCCACGTCAGTGAGGAAGACCGCCTTGGCCGCCCCCAGCGCCCCGGCCAGGATTCCAGCCACGGTGTCGGCGTTGATGTTGAGCGCTTGACCGGTGGCGTCGGCACCGATGGTGGACACCACCGGGATCAGGCTCTCGTCCAGCAACCGGTCGATGATGGCGGTGTTGACTGTGTCCACCGTGCCGACATAGCCCAGTTCGGGGTTCTCGGCCCGGGCCTGGATCAGGCCAGCGTCCTCCCCGGACACTCCTACTGCCAGGGGACCGTGGACGTTGATAGCCGAGACGATGTCGCGGTTGACCCGGCCCACCAACACCATGCGGGCGATGTCCAGCGTCTCGGCGTCGGTCACCCGCAGGCCGTCGACGAAGCGGGGCTGCAAGCCGAGCCGCTCCATCATCTCGCCGATCTGCGGGCCGCCGCCGTGTACCACCACGGGGCGGATGCCCACCGATTGCATGAGCACAATGTCGGCCGCGAACCCGGCCAGGTGATTGCTGTCCATGGCGCTTCCGCCGTATTTCACCACCACGGTCGAACCCGAGAACCGCTGGATGTAGGGCAGGGCCTGCGTGAGGATCGCCGCGGTGTCCTCGGCTTTGAAGCTCATGACGTTCCCATGTTCTCGTCGATGTAAGCGTGAGTGAGATCGGTGGTGATGATCCGGGCCGAGCCGTCGCCCATACCGAGGTCCACGTGCAGGTCGAGCCGACGACCGGTCATGTACTCGGCCAGCTCGGGGGGATGGGCGGGCTCGCCGTGGTCGTACACCACATGGGGTCCGTAGGCGATGGTCAGGTTGGTGTGGTCGAAAGCCACTCCGGCGGCACCCATCTCCGAGGCGATGCGACCCCAGTAGGGGTCTTGGCCGTACCAGGAGCACTTCACGAGCTGGCAGTTGGCGGTGTCCCGAGCCGCCTTGGCCGCCTCGGCATCAGAGGCCGCTCCGGTGACCCGGAGGAACACCGTCTTGGTAGAGCCCTCGGCGTCGTCGGCCATCTGGAGGGCCAGGCTCTCGCAGGCGTCAGCGATGGCCTGGGTGAGGGCGCCGGGATCGACCGGGCCGGCCTGCCCGTTGGCCAAGATCAGCACGGTGTCGTTGGTGGACTCGGCGCCGTCCACCGTCAAGGTGTTGAACGTGCCCGCCACTCCAGCTCTGAGCGCCTGCTGGAGAGTTTCGGGGTCGGCCGCCGCATCGGTGACCAGCACGGCCAGCATGGTGGCCATATTGGGCTCCAGCATGGCGGCGCCCTTGGCGATGCCTCCGACGGTGAAGCCGTTGCCGGCAACAACCACCTGTTTGGAGACGGTATCGGTGGTCATGATGGCCTCGGCTGCTTGGGGGCCGCCCTCGGCGGTTTGGGCAGCGGCCGCGGCGGTGATCCCAGCCGACACCGCCTCCATGGGCAGGGCGTAGCCGATAAGCCCCGTGGAGCACACCAGCACTTCTTCAGGGGCTACTCCCAGGGCGGCAGCGGTCTCCTTGCACATCTGACGGGCGTCGGCCATGCCCTGCGCCCCGGTGGCCGCATTGGCATTGCCGCTGTTGAGGACCACCGCAGCGGCCTTGCCGCCCGTGGTGGCCAGATGCTCCCGGCATACCAGCACTGGGGCCGCGGTCATCTTGTTGGAGGTGAACACCCCGGCCGCGCTGACGGCGGCACCGTCGGCGGTGGTCACGATGGCGAGGTCGGGCTTGCCACTGGGCTTGATGCCGCAGGTCACCCCCGCGGCGGTGAACCCTGGGACTTCGGTCACGCTCATGGGTACACCCCCACCGCGGTCAGCCCCGTGGTTTCATCGAGCCCGCAAATCAGGTTGGCGCACTGGATTGCCTGTCCGGCTGCGCCCTTCACCAGGTTGTCGATGGCGCACAACGCCACCACTGTGTTGGTGCGGGCGTCATAGCGGGCGGTGAGATGGGCTGCGTTGGAGCCCAGCGTGGCCTTGGTGGACGGCGAGCGCTCGGACACCACGATGAACGGCTCGCCAGCGTAGAACTCGGCCAGCTCAGCGAGCAGGGCCTCTGTTGAGGTCTCTGCGGTGGGCTTCGCGTAGCAGGTAGCCAAGATGCCCCGGTTCATCGGTGCCAAGTGAGGGGTGAACAGCACCGATGCGCCTGCGGCTTGCTCGATCTCCGGCGTGTGGCGGTGGTCGAGCAGCCCATAGGCAGTGAAGTCCTCATCGACCGCGCAGAACGTGGTGTGAGCCTTGGGGGGCCGGCCCGCGCCGGATACTCCGCTGGCCGCGTCCACAATGACCCCCTCGACCTGGATGAGGCCCAAGCGGACCAGCGGGGCCACTGCCAGCGCCGCAGCGGTGGGATAGCAGCCCGGCACGGCCACCGCGGCAGCACCCGGCAACTCGTCCCTGAACAGTTCGGGCAGGCCGTAGGCGAATTGGCCGAGCAGTTCGGGGGCAAGGTGAGACTCCCCATACCACTGCTGGTATTGCCCGGCGTCTTTGAGCCGGAAGTCGGCAGCCAGGTCGACCGCGACGTTGCCCCGATCCAGAATGTCGGCAGCCATAGCCATGGACTGCCCGTGGGGCAGCGCCAAAAACGCAAGTTCAACGTCACTCAGCAGATCGGAGTCGTACTTCACAAACTCCTGGTCAACGCCGATCGCAGCCAGGTGAGGATAGAGGTCGGCCACCGGCTGCCCCGCCTGGGTGTCGCCGGTCACAAAGCGCACATCGAAGCCCGGATGCTGAGCCAGCAACCGCATCAACTCCGCCCCGGCATACCCCGAAGCCCCAATGATCCCAACCGGGATCTTTTTTCCCATGGACTAAAGTATGCATAAATCTGCATATTCATGCAAACTCGTTCTCGGGGCACTTCCCTATAGGCTCATGAAGATCGATTCAGGGGAGATTCGGATTCGCGACAAGCAGCGTACCGCGGGAGCTGTGGCTGTGGGGTTGGGGGCTGTCTTGGTGGCTGTCTCGGGCTTTGCGGTTTGGGTGGAGGTGTTCGGGTCGGAGCTGACCGGCTTTCGCCTTGCCGAGTTGATCGGCGACTTCGGCGGGGATGTGGAGGGGGTGCCCCCAGCATGGGTGGGGGCTGTCTGGTATTTGCTCCCGCTGTCGGCCGGCGGATGCTGGCTCGCCCTCTTCCGCCACAAGCCGCCAACCGCGTCTTCGGCTCATATATGGGCGGGGACGGCGATCACACTGGCCGTTGGGCTGTACATGGCCTCCCAAGGGCCTCAGCCTGGCCCTGTGCTCGCCTTGGTCGGCGGGCTGCTGATCGGCACTGGAGGCATCGTGGGGCAAAGGAGCAGGGCTGCTTCAGGGCCGACAGACCGCTAGATGGCGATGCCAACCCGCGGGCGTGCGCTGTTACATTTTGCCAGGACTATGCGGAACATCTCGAAAGGACGCCTTGCCGGGATCCTGTTCGGCCTCGCCTTCGTAGGCTTGGTTGTGTACAGCGCGGTATCCAGTATCACAGGAAGCAAACGGGGGACGGATACTCCCGAGGGCGCGGTCGAAATGCTCTTCGACGCAATGAGCCGAGAAGACGTGATTGGGGTTATGAGCGTGATGGCACCGTTCGAGGTCGGGACATCGGCCGACCTCTACCCCAAAGCCGTCGACTTGGCCGTGGCTGCCGACATCATCGAGGACGCGAACTGGCTGGCAGGCATTGACTTCGAAGCCGAAGACCTTGAGATGCGCACCACGGTCTTGCACCCCGATGTGGCGCTGGTGGCCCTGACGCGAGGCGAGTTGGCCATCGCGCTCGATCCCGCGGCCGCCGACCCTCTCTTCGCGGATGCCGACAGCTTCCACGAGTCCATCACCCTTCAAGAAGCACACCAAGAACTCAGTAGCGCCATCTGGGAGGCCAACAGAGAGATCGGCGACCTTCCGTTCACGCTCCAAGCGCCTGACGATCTGTTTGTGATGACCGTGAAGCACGACGGAAAGTGGTTCGTCAGTGCCTCGTACACGGTCGCCGAATACGCCCGACAGATACTCAGCCTTCCTCCCGCCGACTTCTCCGCATCCCGGGACAACCCGGCGAGCGGCGCGGAAACCCCCTCGAGAGTCATTGACGACCTGGTGGAAATGGTCAACAGCCGCAGTGTCGAAGAGCATTGGGATGCGATTCTGTCTGGCGACCCCGACGGTGTATTCGAGCCCGTCGCCGTCTTCTCGCCCCCGGACGAACTCGGCGCTTTCCTCGACTACACCCCGGCCTACAACGCTCTTCTTGAGCGGGTAGAGGAGTGGCTGGCCGATGATGAAATCGGGTTCGACGTTGAAGCCATGACCGAGTCGCTGGAGAACATCGAGGTGGAGGGCGATGTGTCGTTGGCGGTGACGACCCGCGAGGAGCCAGCCGGAGACGGCAAGGCCACCGTCTACCTTGAATCTGGGTCGATCAGCACGCTCCTCCTGCTCTCCGGGCAGACCGCCGACGAGTCTGTCTTCTTCGAGCTCGACGCCTCTTGGAAAGGACTCTGCGCTCAGGGCCACGCGGCCTATTTTGACGGGTCCTCGAGCGAATTCATCGAGTTCGACGAGTGCCTGCCCCAAGAAGCCCTGCCCGAAGGCTTGGACCAAGCCTTCGTGGTCGTCACCGAAGTCAACGGCTCCTGGTACATCAGCTATGTCGAGACGATTCTCGCCTACGCCGAGCTATTCATCGACGACGCACTGCGAGACCCAGAAATCCGCTCCCGTCTTCCCGACATTGGCTTCGCGGCGGCGCCCAGCTGACGGCTCAGCCGCGCAGGGTGGCGTCGTGGGCTTTGGTGACGGCGTCGATGCAGGACTGGCGGGCTTGGGCTACTTCGGCGTCGTTGAGGGTGCGGTCGGGGGCTTCGAAGCGGAGGGTGAAGGCCAGGCTGCGGCGGCCTTCGCCGAGTTGGTCGGAGCGAAACACGTCGAACAGGGCGACGGTGGCCAGCAGCTCGCCTCCGGCCTCGGCGATGGTGGCGGCCACTTCGTCGGCCGACACCTCATCGGGGACGGTGAAGGCCAGATCCACGTCGCTGGACGGGTAGCGGCTGGGGGCTCGATACGGGGTTAGTCCCCGATCGGCGGCCAACAAGGATCCAAGGTCGACTTCCAGCCAGGCCACCCGTTCGTCGATCTCATAGGCATCCAGCACCTGGGGGTCGATCTCGCCCAGCGCGCCGATCGGTTGGCCGTCGGCCAGCACTTGGCCCGACCGTCCTGGGTGAAGGCCATCCACCGGGCCGTTGACCACGCCGGGTCGGGCGACCGTCAAATGGCGGGCCAGGCGGCGCCACAGCGTGGTGGCGGCCGTGGCCTCTTGGCCGGCCAGGACCACGGCGAGGTGCTCGTGTTCGTCGGGGAGGCCCTCTCCCCCGCCGGGATTCACCCGGCCGACCTCGAACAGCGACACTCCGGTGGTGCGCCGGGCGGCGTTGTAGGCCACTGCCTTCAACAAACCGGGGCGCAGCGAGGTCCGCATTATGGATTCCTCAGCCACCAGCGGGTTGGTCACGGTGATGCCGTCGTCGCCGAGGCCTGCCCGGGCCAGATCGCCGGGCGCTAGGAAGGGCAGGGGCATGGCCTCGGAGATCCCCATGCCGGTGAGCAGCCTCTGGACCTGACGACGGTCTTGTTGTTGGGGGGTTAGAGCGCCGGCTTGCTCGGTCACAGGGACAGTGCGAGCGATCTTGGAGAAGCCGTGGAGCCGGCCCACTTCCTCGATCACGTCGATCTCGGTGGACGAATCCAGCCGCCACGACGGGATGGTGACGTTGAAGTCTTGGCTGTCTTCTCCCGAATCGCAGGCGAAGCCGATGGGCTCCAACAGGGCGATCATCTGGTCAGTGCTCAGGTCGGTTCCCAAGATGGAGTTGACCCGCTCCGGGCGGACCCGAACGGGAGCGGACTCGGGCCGGTTGCCGGTGGCGTCGATCATGCCGGGGGCAGTGGTGGATCCGAGGGCGGCGGCTAGCTCGGCGAAGCGGTCCAGCGCCATGGGGATGATTTCGGGGTCGGCCCCCCGCTCGAATCGAGCCGATGCCTCGCTGCGCAGGCCGAGTCGTCGGGCAGTGCGGGCGATGGTCATGGGATCCCACCACGCGGCTTCCAGCAGCACCGAGCGGGTGTCGGCGGAGATCTCGGTGGAGGCCCCGCCCATGACCCCGGCCAGGCCGATGGCCTCGTCGTCGCGGTTGACGATCACCCCGTCGTAGGTAGTGAGAACTCGCGCCGTGCCGTCCAAAGTGATCAACTCTTCGCCCCGATGGGCCATGCGCACCCCCAGCTCCCCGCCGGGTACGAGGTCGAGGTCGTAGGTGTGGTTGGGCTGGCCCAACTCGAACATCACGTAGTTGGACAGGTCGACCACTGCGTTGATGGGCCGCTGGCCCACGGCCAACAGGCGGTTGGCCATCCATCGGGGCGACGGTCCGGAAGGCACATTGTCGAGCACTCGCACCCCAAAGCGCTGGCAAAAGTCGGGGGCGGCAATGCTCACCGACGCCCGCTCGGCCGCGGGCATCCCGGTCTCGACAACTTCGGGGGACGCGATCGAGAAGGGCACTCCCAGGCGAGCGGCCAGGTCGCGGGCCACCCCCATCACCGACATGGCATCGGGCCGGTTGGGGTTCACCTCCAAGTCGAACAACACGTCGGGGTGGATGCCCAGCGCCTCGGCCAAGGGGACTCCCAGCGACAGGCCCTGTTCCAAGATCAAGATGCCCTCGTGGTCGTCGCCCATGCCGATCTCGGCCCCCGAGCACAGCATTCCGTTGCTCCACTCTCCCCGCATCTTGCGGCGGGCAATCTCGATGCCGTTGGGCATGGTGGTGCCCACGGTGGCCAGCGGCACCAGATCGCCCACCGCCATGTTGAAGGCCCCGCAGCACACTTGGAGGGCCTCGCCGTCGCCGGCGTCCACGTCCACCAGGTGAATGCGGTCGGCATCGGGGTGGGGCCGGGTGGCCAATACCTCGGCGATCACGATGCCATCCAGCCCCCGCCCCACGTGGGACAGCTCCTCCACCGCGAGGCCCAAGTCGGCCAGGACTTCAGCCAACTGCTCGGGGTCGCCGTCGATGTCGGGGGCGAAGTCCCGCAGCCAGCTCAACAGCACCTTCATCGCGCTACCGCCTCAAGCATCGGAGTGCGGGCCATCAGAACTGCCCCAGGAAGCGGATGTCGTTGGTCCACAGCTCGCGCAGGTCGTCTATGCCGAACCGGATGAGAGCCAAGCGGTCGATGCCGAAACCGAAGGCGAACCCCTGCCACTGCTCGGGGTCGATGCCGCAGGCCTCGAACACGTTGGGGTGCACCATGCCGCAGCCCCCCAGCTCCAGCCAGGTGCCGTCGGGGCGCTGAATGTCGAACTCGGCCGACGGCTCGGTAAACGGGAAATAGGAGGGCCGCAGCCGAGAGGAGAAGCCCGGGCCGAAGTAGGCGGCAGTGAACGCCTCGATGGTCCCGGCCAGGTCGCCCAGGGTGGTGTGGCGGTCCACCACCAGACCCTCGATCTGGTGGAACACCGGCATGTGGGTGGCATCGGCGGTGTCCTGGCGGAAGCACCGGCCGGGGGCCACCACATAGATGGGGGGCTCCTGGTTCTCCATCACCCGGGCCTGCACCGGGGAGGTGTGGGTGCGCAGCAGGGTGGTGCCCGGCTCGCCGTAGTCCACGTACAAGGTGTCGTACATGTCTCGGGCCGGATGCCCGAGGGGGAAGTTCAGGGCACCGAAGTTGTACCACTCGCTCTCGATCTCGGGACCTTCGGCCACCCGATACCCCATACCGACGAACACATCCTCCAGCTCCTGCCAGGTCTGGGTGATCACGTGGAGATTCCCATTGGCGGGGTGCTCGGTGACCTCGGTGAGGTCGAGCCGCTCAGCAGCCAGCTTCTCGGCCCGGGCGGCGGCCGACAGCTCGGCCTCGCGGGCGCTCAGGATCTCGTCGATGGATGCTTTGGCGGCGTTCAAGGCCTGTCCGGCCTGCTTCCGGGCGTCGGGCGCCATGTCGCCCAAGGCCTTGCGGGCCGCCACCAGCGAAGAGCGCTTGCCGGTCACCGCGGTCCGCACCGCGCTCAGTTCATCGAGGGTGGTCGCGGCCGCCGCCTGCCGTTCGGCCTCGACCACCAATTGTTCTGGCTCAGCCATCGGACTCCACTATGGCAACCTCTGTCATTCAACACCGCATCAAATGGGTTCGGTGCGGTCTGCCAATTCTCCCTCAGAGCCGAGTCGGGTTTGGGTCAATTTTCCTCCTAAGGTTCTGGCATGGATTCAGGAGATTTGCTGGTTCGCGGGGGGACGGTGGTGGATGGCACCGGCGCTCCCTCCTATGAGGCCGACGTACGGGTGCGCTCGGGGAAGATCGCCGAGGTGGGGCCGGGGCTGCGGCCCGACGGCGAGCCTGAGGTCGACGCTGGCGGCGCCTTGGTGACACCGGGGTTCATCGAGCCCCACACCCACTACGACGGATCGCTGTGGTGGGACCCCCACATCGACCCCATGCCATCGCACGGCACCACCAGCGTGGTGCTGGCCAACTGCGGACTGGGCCTGGCCCCGCTGAGGGAAGCCGACCGCAACCAGCTCATCGAGCTGATGTGCTTCATCGAGGATCTCCCCACCGACGCCTTCGAGACGGCTATCCCATGGACGTGGGAAACCTGGCCGGAGTACCAGGCCGCCAACGACGGGCACCCGACGGCGCTCAACGTGGCCGCCTTCTTCCCCCACCAGACCCTGCGGATGTGGGTCATGGGCGCCGAGGCGTGGGAGCGGGCCGCCACCGAAGCCGAGCGGGCCGAAATGGCCCAGATGCTCGACGAGGGGCTGGCCGCCGGGGCGTTCGGCCTGTCGACCTCGCTGATGGACCTGGATCGCCACAACCGGCTGGTGCCCAGCCGCATGGCCGACGACCAGGAGTGGGGAGATCTGCTCGATGTGGTGGCCGCCCATCCCGGCGCCACGTTCCAGTTCGTGCCCCGGGCCTTCGAGTTCGAGCACTTCCCCGGTGACATGGAGCGCATGGCCGCGCTGTGCCGGGATCGGGGCATCAGGGCCAACTGGGGCGGCTTCTTTGCCCAGGAGAACCGGGCCAAGGAGCGCCAGATCTCCTTGGAATTGGTCGATCAGCTCAACGCCGAGGGCGGCCAGATCGCCACGCTGTACTCAGTACGGCCCAGCTATGTGAACTTGCACTTCGAGCGTTCGATCATGTGGAGCGGGGTGGAAGCGTGGCACGAGCTGTGCAACGTGGACGGCGACGAGGCCAAGATGGCCATGCTGCGAGACGAAGGCTGGCGGGAGCGGGCCCGTCACGACTGGGACGCCTGCACTTACACCCTGGCCCCCATCAACCGCCCCCACATGATCCTGCTGGCCTCCGACGAGCCCCGAAACGCCGAGTGGGCCGGTCGCTCCATCGCCGATCTGGCCGACGCCCGGGGCGTGCACCTGTCGGACGCGGTGGCCGACTGGCTGCTGGACAACAACATGGGCACCCATCTCAAGACCCAGCCCCAGCCGGTGGACAACGAGACGCTGGCTGAAATGGCCCGCTTGCCGATGACGGTAAATGGAGCGTCCGACGCCGGTGCCCACATCCAGATGTTCGTCGGTGCGGGCGATGCCACCTTCTTCCTGACCGAGATGGTGCGCGAGCGCGGGCTGCTCACCATCGAGGAGGCGGTGCACTCGGTGACCGGCAAACAGGCGGCGTTCTTCGGAATCTCCGGCCGGGGCGCCGTGGCCGAGGGCATGGCTGCCGATCTGGCCGTGTTCGCCCTAAACGAGATCGATCTGGGCGACGAGGTCCGAGTCGACGACCTCCCCACCGGCAGCTGGCGCTACAGCCGCAAGCCGGCCGGCTACCGGGCCACCGTGGTCAACGGCGTGCCCACCTGGGCCGACGACCGATCCACCGGCGCTCTGCCCGGCGCGTTTCTGCGCAACGGGGCAGTTGGCTAACCGTCTTCCTTCTCGGCCTCGCGGCTGAGTTCGGCCAAGTACAGAGCCCGAGTGGCCAGAACTTCTCGGGCCTCATTGGCCATGTCATCGTAGAAGTGCTCCCGGTAGGCCTTGTCGACAATGGTCGACACTGCGAACTGGAGGGCAGACAGCGTCGCGATGAATCCCGAAACCGCCAGCAGCTCCCAAGTGAGCACCAGCTCATTGCCGAACAAGCCGAAGCGGGCCAGGGGATCCAGTCCGTCCGATGCCACCCACGACACGATGGTGGCCTCCCTCACCGTCAGTAAGCCGAAGCCCACATAGAACGCCCCGATCACCACTCCGACAAGCAGCACCCGCACCGCCTGGGCCACAAACATCAGCAGTCCCAGATTCACCCGGTCCATGCGGTCGAGCGGTGGAATGGCAGATACGGGCAAGTCCGTGGGCGGCATCGCCGGGGACAGCGGCGATTCACATTCGTCGATCAGCTGGCACGCCTGCTCCCAGTTGTCGAAGCGGGCCAACCCCACCAGCTCGGATGGCACCCGAACCGCCACCGAGCCAAAGGCAATAAGACCGAACACCCCCAGCACAATGGCGTAGAAGGGCCAAGTGAAATCGTGGGCCACTTGCCACACTTCGGCGTTCAGGAACAAGAAGGCGCTGAATACTAAAAGCAGCGGCAGAATTCGCCCCACCAATCGACCGATCAGGGCGATCTGATTGATCGAGTAAGCCCCAGCCCAAACCAGCATTGGGAGCAGGCCAAAGCTCACCACCACATAGGCCACCACAAGCAGGGCGACGTTGATCAGCGCCAGACCCGCGGTATCAGACAGCCGGTCTTCAGAGAACAAGGCCGGCAACACCGGGGGCACCAAAACGAACACTGCCAACTCGATGGCGCCCACCCGATCGGGAAGCTGGAACAGCCGGCGACCTCTCAGCCGGTTGACTGCGGCCACTGCCCCCAGTGCGATGCCCGCACCCGCACAGAACACGCCGAATTGCGCCCAGCCGTCGAACCGGTCGCCGAAAGAAGTGAAAATCTCGACCAGGAACACCAGCGCCAGAAAGGGCACGGCCCGGGTGAAGACGTCGGTGCTGGCCCGGTAGTCGTGGATTACGTGGGGAACTCCCCGCCGGATGAACCAGCGCTCGGCGGCCTCGCGGCGAGAGGTCATCGCCTCCGCCGCCCGTCAGTCCCCTTCAGGGATAGTGGGCACCTCGACGCCGGGGCCGTAGTAGATGAACAGGTTGGCGATCAGATCCTCGATGCCGTCCCGAGTGCCGCCTTTGGCCAGATCCACGGTGATGATGTTGCTGTTCACATGGATGGCATCGATGCCACCCCGGTCGAACAAACGGCGAGCCAGTTCGTCCACCGGCCGCTCCCCAGCAACCTCTCGCCCGACGGAGTAATGCTCGTGACCAGTACCGGTGATGCTCCGGTTGATCTCATAGCGGATCACCCCCGGACGGCTAGTCGCCCTCTCCACAACAGTCACCGGCTGCCCCATACGCCCCGAGATCGTACCCGGTCCTCCCAACCCGACTGGCAATCAGAACGGCAGAGCGCAGACAACCCGTCAGCCCGGCAACGTCAATTGCGGGAAAATGGAAGTGATGCGCTGCGGACCCACTCCCCGCCGTTTGCTTCTGACGATTGCCGCCGTCGCGACTGCTGCCCTTTTCTCAAGTTGCGTCTCACTTGACCGAGAAGAGCCAACTGCTGAGGGAACTCCCACGACGTTGCCCACCCCAACCCCCACTTCTCCGAGCCCAACCCCACCGGCCACCAGCCAACCCACACCCGACCCAACCCCACCGGCCACCAGCCAACCCACACCCGACCCAACCCCGACGTTGGCTGTTGCTCCCTCCCCACAGCCTGACCCCACTTGGGAAGCCACGCCAACAGCTGCTCCTACTGTGCCGCAGTCCCAAGGTTGGATTTCTTTGGCCGACCTCTTGTCCCGAGTCACGGTCACCAATGAGCAACAAGAGGGATACGACCGAGGTGATTGGGAGCATTGGATCGATGCCGACGGCGACGGCCTTGACACCAGGCAAGAAGTCCTCGCCGACGAAACTCTGGTTGATCCGCTGGTTGAAGGAGGAAGGATCCGAGAGGGCCAGTGGTACAGCCACTACGACGGAGAGGAAATCACCGTCGCTAGGCAGCTCGATGTCGACCACGTCGTGGCCTTGGCCGAGGCTCATCAGTCCGGAGGTTGGGCTTGGGACGCCCTCACCAGACAGCTTTATGCCAACGACCTGACGCTTTCCGAACATCTCATCGCCGTGTCAGCGGGCTCGAATAGAAGCAAGGGAGCCAGAGACCCAGCTGAATGGCTCCCTCCCGATTCCGAAGCCCTTTGCACCTACTTAGCTTGGTGGACCACCATCAAATACCGATGGCAGCTGACCATGGACCAGGCCGAGTACAACACCATCCTCCATCACGCCACCAACGACTGCGCCGATACCCAAATCGACCTAACCGCCGCCCAATCAGGGATCATTCGAGCCGACACGCCTGGCTAGCGCCGACGGACGTCCCCTCCCTCTCAGACCCCTGGCTACTCACCTCCTGGAGCAACCGTTAATGTGAGGCCCCCTGATTGAGAAGCAGCCACCTCTATCCGCCATTCGTGAGCACCTGCGCAACTGACTAGCTCTGACGGCATAGCCGAGTCCAGGCACAACTCGGCGCCCGGAACCGCCAAGCTTGGGATGACGAGAGACCAGTCTCTTCCAGATTCCATCCGTCCTCCTACTTGGGTCTGCCGCCGATTGAGACCGGTTCCGTGCCATCCTGCCGACTGATCAACCCAGTGAACCAAGGCTCCGAGTTCGCTGCCGACCCCACTTTCGGCCAAGCCCCGCTCCCATTCATCCTCGGGGTCGCGCACTTCGATGGCCCACCATCGTGAGTGGAATCCGCCAGCAGATACCGAGCTGTTCAGAGGCAGCAATGCAAGCAACTGATCGCCCTCAGTGCAGCAAGGTGAAAGTGTGTACGACCTTGCCGATTCTTGGTGGATGTGCACTTGGTTTGGATGAATCCACCCAGCGGCGTATCGGTTCACCGCGATCGTGCCCACTGGCCAATTGTGAGCAAATGACATCACATCGGCAGGGTTGTCGTATTGGGTGCCCGTCTGGCCTGAGTGAGAATGCGGCCAGCACTGCGCATGTCCCAGCTCATGAACGGCGATTCCCTCCCGACTGCCACTTGAGTGGACGGCAATGGCAACCATCCGCCCGGTCTGATCGAACTGCTTGTCGTCCTCTGGAACCTCAAAGCCGCATGTGCCGACCCCGGCGTAGTCCAGACCGGGCCCCAACCCGGGCTCGTCAAGCAAGATCACCGCCCCGGCACGGGATTCGCTCCACCCCGTCCGGCGGGCCGCCGTGAAACAGGCGTCGGGAGAGGCTTGAACGCGGCCAACCCTTATGGTGTCATCACCTGCGGAAAAGTCGATGTCGTACTGGCCTCCGCTGGCCCAGTCGAACCATGCCGCCGCTGCTCCCAGCACGCTGTCGACATATTCAACGCGGTCCACGCGGTCTACATCCTGGGACGTACAGATGAAAACCTGCCAGGTCTCCTCGCCACACGAGTGGAGCCGGTCGGCGGTTTGGTCGAAGTTGACCATTCGATGGGGGTCGCGGTCTGATTGGTAATCACACCCCCACAACTCGTCCTCTTCTTGCGCTGCAACCGGGGTTGAGGTCGGCTCGGGAGCAGGCGTAGCAGGAGGCTCTGCTGGTGCCGTAGGAGGCGGTGTTGGAGGCACGGTAGCCGGGGGCGACGGAGTGGACGGGATCTCCGTTGGAAATACCGGAGTCTGCGTGACGGTGGTGTCGTCTCGGGGATCAGCGTCGACGCCATCGGCGATTTCGCTCTTGTCGGAGGCAATATTGCGCCCGGTTCCTCCACCCAGCGAAGACCAACTCGCTACCACGCCAACTATTGCGGCGATCGCGATCGTCCCGACCAGAAGGGCAGCTTTGATCCGGCGGTCAATGGGAGGCATTCTCCAGCCTTGCCATCTGCTTTGCGGATGCTCGGCAAAAGGATCCTCCCTGGATTTCTCGTCGGGAGCTTCACCGAATGGGTCCCCGGACTCCCGGCCCGGCGTGAGAGAGGGCTCGGCCGGGCCAAACGGATCGCGCCGACTCCGGCGGTCCGGCCTATAGCCGAATGGGTCTTGCGACCGCGCCACTGTCTGTTACCAGCCGCTGATCAAAAGCTGTGGCCGCATTCGCCGATCAGCGGCTCGACCGCCCTGTCCCAGCCGGACACGTCGAAAACGACGCGGCCATCGCCGAACTCGACCTCCAGGAGCTGGCTGGTCTCACCCGAAGTAGCCATCATCTCGGCGAGGAACCGGCGAACGTCCTGGCCGGCGGGCAAGCCAACCGCCTCTGCCTCCAGCTTGCTGGCTTCCCAGACTGCTGAGCGTTGCGGCCCTTCGCTGTATCGGTACGACGACGACACCGTCCCGGTGAAGTCGTGCGGCGGACCGTGGAAATAAAGCGACACGCCCAAGTGTCCCGGGGCGACGTCTGTGCGGTCCCAGCAGAACACGGCCAAGAGGGGCGGGATCGGCCAATTCCAGGAGATGTCGTGGTCGATCGCCTCCAGTTCGGCAATCAGCCGGAGGGTGTCTACCTTGGAATCGATGCTCACGTCCTCCGACACTCTCCAGCTTCCACCGGGCCTGCGGTCGATAGGACACAGCTGGCTGCGGGCCGAGATTCGGCTGGTGTGCTCGTACTGGTAGTAGTACGCATGTTGGCCGTTGCCCCGGTATCCCGCACACGCCGTCTCCTGGTATCTCCCTTGGGGCTCTATAGCCAAACGAGCCGGCTTGCCGTCCCCCGACGAGGTGCGGAGGTCGTCGTTGAACAGCGCACAGCCCGAGGTCATGGCGGCCGCCAACACCACGCCGAGAGCCGCCGCCCGGATGCGGATCACCACACGCCTCCGCACACCTCCACCAAATCTTGCAGAAGGTCGTCCGCCCTTGACGACGAGCCCAGGTCGAAGTCCCATTCCAGCGGCGGCTTGGCATCCTCAGCCGGGAAGTCGGCCCGAACCGTCAAGATCGCGCCGTTGCGCCCCACAGCACGGCGGAACCCGTCCATGACCTCCTCCATCCGGTCCTCGCCGTGTACGTAGGGAATGAAGCCGAAGTCGAGGCCGTCTTGGCCGCCGTCCAGCCCGGTCTTCGGGCCCAGGGGAACAGATATCTCGCCGCCATCGGCGAAGTCCAACACCCATCTATCCCAACCGCGCGGATGCCATGTTCTCAACACCGGCTCGGACAGGCTCAAGCTGATGGCCAGCCGCCCGTAGCCATCCCCGTCGTGGTCAACGCACACCACGTCTAGGCGGGTGGGAGTACCGCGGTCGTCCCGGTACAGCTCTTGTTGGCTCAATGGGGGGCTGGGGCGGGAGACCGCATAGGTCGACACAGCGTATGAGACACCCGCGTCCTGCCCACTGGACAGGTCCAGCGGTGCCGAGCGCTGCTGCCAGGAGTACGGTGCGGGAAACTCGTCGGGCCAGTTCCGGGCGCACCCGATTGATACCGAGATCAACGCGAGGCCGACAAACACCGCGGCGGCTCTCTGCGACCTGCTTCTCATCTTCGAATCCTCCCCATGTCTCACACAACCGGCCTTCGCGGCGCTGTCGTGCCCTCTCTTCCTCCTGCGTCACGCCACCCGGCCTGGTCTTGTGGGCGCACCGGCTCGGACAGGTCCAAACACCACGCCATGACCAGAGACCGGCCTTCTAGCGCCTCCGACACCAGCCAGGGGTGGCCAACAAGCGGCGGCAGCATGTTCGGCGCATCGGCGCCCGGGGCAAGCACGTCGCTCCATGCGAACCAGTGCCGTTTTCGGCCCATGGTGAGAAACCGGGAGGCTTCGCAGCCGATGCCCGCTGGCGAGCCATGGACCGGTTCAATGGGCAGGAGCAGGGACAAGTACCCATCCACTCCGCCGACCTGTTCCGACTCTCTGGTAAAACGGGCGGCAGCAGCGCGACGAACGGCCCATCCGCCCCCCTCGACGCGTCCGCTTCCCTCGGCCCATCCGCCCCCCTCGACGCGTCCGCTTCCCACAACGCTGCGGGCGAAGTCGGTTCTGGCGCCGAACACATCGCTCCCGTCATGGCGGTCTTTGTGCAAGACCGTGCCCGGCTGCGTGGTGTCATGGTCGGGGTCTTCATAGTCACCGACTATGCGCTGCTGGTATCGATCATCCCAGACTGCCATCACTTCGCGGTACACGCCTGTCACCCACCCCTGGTTTATGGCCTCCCCTTGGCGCTGTTGTCGGGTCGCGTCCGCCTTTTGGGGGGCGGCCGCGGCACAGGCCACCAGCATTGATGGCGGGGGCGATTCGCCGAACTCAAACTCGGACGCGGAAGGCGCGAGGTCTTCCTCTTGTTCGGGGTTTCCGAACGGGCGGTGGAGGAATTCGGTGATGATCAGCCGATGGTCGGCGAACTGCTCAGCCGCCGCCTTCAACCGCAGAATCTCGAACGCGTAGTGAGACGCATTCTCCCCAAAACGGTGTCTCAGGAGGTTGCCCTCTTCAAGGCGGTGCAGCTTCTTCATCAGCTGGGAACCCGCAAAGAAAACCACGACAAAGCCCACGACCAGCACCAAGCCCCCCACGACGAACCAACCGATCGGCCATATGAGCGGGTCGTAGGCGCGCTTTGCCTCCGACCGAGTGACGAGCTCCCAGGCATCGCCCAGAAACGGCCATCGCTGGTCCAGCGCGAACATCGCGACAAACGCCAACACAACCCCGAGACCCGCCAGCAGGCGGCGGCTGCGCTTCTGGGCCGTGACAGCTTCGTCGTATTCCGGGGCGACCAATCGCAGCGCGGCGTTGTCTGAGAACCCGCGTTGGGCTGATTTCATCGCCTGGTGGAGATATCCGGCCATCCGCACCATCAGTACGTCGTTCAAGCCTCCGGTCGCCAGCGTCCCGCGCTCTGGCCCAGGTTCTACTGCGCCCGCCTCAGGCCCTGGCCCATCCGGGTCGACACCGCTGGAGTCGACCGCATCGCCGGAGTCGCCTCCGTCATCGTCGTCTGGCTGATCCGACATCTCGCGGCCAGCAGACGGCTCGTCTTCGGCCGAAGCATCGGGGCCAAGAAAGATGTCTGAGGCATCGGCCGGCGCCCACTGCGGCGCAACACCGGCCGGGTCGGTCCACACCAGTCGCACGGCATCGCCCCCCTCACCCTGCTGGGGGTGGGGAATCCCGCCCGGCATCGTGGATCCGTCTACCAGCCCGAACATCGCCCCCCGCAGAGTCTGCCACGCGGCTGGAGTGGGCCGCGATGCGCTGGAAGCACCGCCCGGCAGGGGGAAGTCGCTGCGCTGGAGGTGGGAGACCAGCGACGTCAAGTCGTCGGCGTCATCGAGCTTGAGCGGAATCACTCCCCGGTAATCCTCGGTCTGTGCCAAGCCGCCAGTGCGGTCGGCCAGCCGGTACAGGGCCTTCTCGTGGTCGGACTGCGTCACCGGCAGGGGAACGGCGCGGAAAAGCCCCCGCCACCAGCGAGCAAGCGCCCATTCTCGATCGGGGTCGGGCCGGTAGGGAGGCCGCTGGCACTGGAAGCCGCACGCTGTGGCGAGGGCAATGGCGACGCTCAGCGGCGGCACCGTACGGGGAAGGGCCCGCTCCACACCAGCAGCGGAGGGCAACGGCCACGGCGGTGAAATGGGCAACGACGCCGAGGAAACGAGTTGGAGCTGCGAGGGCGCGTGCAACACTCGGATTTGGCAGTGAACAAAGCGCACCGGCTTGAACGGCCCGTCGGCCCGGTCTGAGGGCAAGTCCAGCCTCTGAACACCGCCGTTCCATCCTCCACACACGCATAACGCCACCATGGCGCACAGCCCCAGCGGAGCATGCTTGTCGGCGGCCTCGACCGGCGCCGACTCGTGGACCACGGCTTTCGGGTCGTGCACCAAGTGGAAGTCCCATACTGGCGAGCAATCGGCGATGCTGCAGTGGCGGTCGCGGGATGCCACAGTCACGGTCATCGAGCAGAACGGGATGGAGTCCCCCAGCAGGCTGCTCACCACCGCATGGGCCTCTTCTTCGGCTTGCCGGGCCTGGGCCGTGTTGCCTTCGCCTCCTGGTCCCGAGGGGTGGCGGAGCGCGGCAAGCCACACTTTCGACAGCGACTGCGACGACATCGCCTCCCGGAGCGTGGTCGGCTTCCACTCTCCGCCGACGCTGGCAAAACAGGATGCTTCATCCCCAGCGCGACTCAACTCAGACGCCGGCACCCACACCACTTCGCCCAACAGTCCGGCCCCGCACCACGCCGCCAGGCTGTCGACGAGCGGGGTGGCCAGCTCCGAGGAGTCGGCCGAGGTCAGCACCACGACCTCGGTCATGGCTGAAACCCCCTGTCCTCCGCAGCAGGTCGGGGCGCGTCCTCGGCGGTGCCGGTCATACCACGCTTCCTCGCTGCGCTCCGCCCTGGAGCTGCTCCCGCAGGTCGCTGTAGCACTCGATGTACAAGTCGGCCAGCTCCATGGTCGGCACGCCTTCGTCAGCGGAGCCATCCATACCCCGGTGAGCCGGCACCCTGCCGCGCTTGCCCTTCTGCTCCTCGAACCAGGCAATGTTGTTAGCCAGGTACTGCTGGGCGCCCACCAGCCGCTCTTCGGCCGTCGCGCCCTCGGCTTTGGGGACCTCGTCGGCAACGGTGGGATGGGGCGGGCAGCCAGTCTCCAATACCCGGACCAAATCGTCGGGCAGACTCCCGTTTCCTGCCAAGTCGCCCAGTTCGTAGAGTCGCTTGTAGGCGTCGTACACCGAGAGGCCGCCGCTGCCGACCATCCCGAAGGTGAGCGAGAAGCCCTCCAGCAGCCCGGCAAGGACGTCGTCGGGCGTGCTCAAGCGGCTCAGCAGAGGCCAGGGGAATTCCGCTTCGTCCGGGCCGGCGGTGATCCGAACCGGGCGGCCGGCGTCGGCGGTCACGTACCCGCACAACCGGGCCGCAGCGAATCCCCTGATGATCGCCTTGACCATGGTCCGGGGCAGGGGCACGAAGGCATCCAGGCACCGTCCCCGCCGCCATAGCCAAAACGACGATGTCCGCTCGCCCTCGCCCTCGTTGTCCTTCAACGCCTCTGCCACCGGGCGGGTGAACGACCGCGCCGCCAAAGGGTTCAGGGGGCTGTAAATGTACTGCGACACCAGTATCGAGGTCGTGTCTTGATTGCCAGTGTCATAGGCATCGGACCCCACGACCTTTTTGGCATCCTCGGCCGCGGGGTGTCCCTCGGCGAACGGGAACTGCGAGCATACGGTGAGCAGTGAAATCTCGTCGCGGTGAATCTGGCCGTACAGGTTCTGGTCGATGCTGAGCAGCGGCTCAGACTGGTGCATGGCCTCTTGCATCTGAAGGCTGAATCTCTTCAATCGGTCGGCATGGTCCACCCGGCGCTCTCCGGTATCGGGGTCGCTCGCCAACAAGTAGGAGGCCAAGCCTTCACCCACCTCCCGCTGGAACTTGCTGCCCGGCGCGCGGGTCCACCGGCGGACCCGCTCTTCGATGTCTTCCCTTCGGGCCTCGCAGACCAGATTGGCGTTCTGGCCCGGATTCCACCGCACTAGCGGCGACCGGTAAACCAAGGGGGCGATGTTCTCCTCGCCGGTCATCAACGGGGTCCCGGCCACCAGCCGACAGCGCAGCGGATCGGTGGCCCGCGGGCCGTAAGGCACACCATCGGTGACCGCTTCGGCACACAGGCCGGTCAGCTTCTGCTCCCAGGTCGCGTGGTCTTCCAGCGGCAACTCCACGCGAGACGGCATGTATCGGGAGGCCACGCCGCTGCCATCGGCCGGCCACGCCTTCACATCGTCGTCGTCCAGCGCTATGTCCACTTGACGGGACGCGGCCCGCAAGGCATCGGCCATAACCCTCAAAACCTCGCGGCCCGCCTTGTCCATGACGTCAGCCGCCTTGCTCAGGCGCAGCGACTGCCACCGGTAGGCGACTCCCCTGGCAATCAGCGACACGGCGTCTGTGAGCGCCTGGTCTTGGCCCCCGACCTGTCCGTGGGCATCCTTGATGGCACTCAGACCTCTCTCCACATGTTCTCCGAACTTCCGTTGGGCACCGGAAGCGTCTTCTCTGACCTGGTTGATCTCTGCTGGGTTGAGCCTGTTGACGGCATTCTCCAGGGCGGACGCCGCCACGGCCAACGACGAAACCGCAACCACTTGGGAGGCGACCTTGCAGGTGGCGTCCACCATCTCCTGGCACCACTGGCCGTCTTGGGCCGCCTGGACCTCTTGTTCGATCCTCTCCACCTGCTGCCTGCCCCGATGGCGGAGCTGTGCGTGCCACTGTTCGCCGGATGCCCTTTGGTCTTCGGGAGATTCCAACTCCCGCTCAACCTGGCGCGCGATCTCCCGCACTCGATCCTCGGGGGCAAAATGCTCGGGAGCGCCGGAACAGCCAGGTGCCACGCTTCCCGCCGCGCCCACCAGATCTACGCCCTTGAACACCGTCTCGGAGTAGCGGTCGGCGAGCTTCTCCACCAGGTCTTCCTCGGTCTCGTTGCGGTCGGCGCTGTCGCGCCCCAGCCGAAGATGACCGGTCAGCAGACCTTCCAGGACTTCCCGGCCCAGTTTGTCCTCGGCCCACTGGGAGAAGCGGTCGCGGCCCACGGTGACCTTGGCAGCCCCGAAGGAGGAGACAGCTCCGAACTGGTGCTCTTTGCCAAAGGGGTAGCCGCCGTGGTTCTTTTTGGCCCTGTCACGCCAGTTGACGTTGATGAAGTTGTGTATTCCCTCCTGCACGGTACTGGACGTCACCCAGGTGGACAGCGCCTCGCCTACCGCTTGGTAGACCTCGGCGGTGGACCCCAGGCTGGCACCGCTGTAGCCGTACTTGCCCAGGATGAACACCGAGTGCGGACCCACCCCCGAGTCCTGTACCCCGTCGTAGGCGAGCGGCGAGTCGATCTCGCCGGGCTCGGACCAATAGGCCGCCAGCAACTCTGACATCAGCCCCAGAGAATTGGCCGCCATGGCCTCTTCGTTGGGCAGGTCGAAAATGTCGTTGGCGAACAGCACCAGAGCGGGGTGCGCACCCTGTGGATCGCACCTCCGCACCAAATCCACCACGTCGAGGGACACCCCGGCACCGGTGCCCCCGGCCATAGACGAGCACACAACCACCATCGGCGCGGGAGTGTTCGACCCCAGTTCCGCATCCACTCCCAGATACCGGCCGACCTCATGGAGGATCGGCGCGCCGGACTTCGATCGCTCGAAGGCCGCCTTCAGGCGGGGCAACAAGACCCGCTCCAAAGACCGCAGCCCCGCGGCCCGCCCGATGGCCCGGTTCTGGCCGGCCCCGTCCTTCAACGGGATGCGCACCTGTTTGTGATCTGGCAGCCAGCCGCACAACAAGTCGGGACGACCGCGGTCGCCGCCGTGGTTGGCCATCAGCGCGCGGTGGAGGGCGGCATAGGAGTCGAACTCGGCGGAGAGCGTCAAGAAGTCCTCTCCGGGAATTGTGGGGATCTCGGTGGGCGACTCCTGGACGGTGAGCGTGTCAAGGCCGATGAACTGCCACGGTTCGGGCATCTCGCGCTCCCAGCCGGCGTGCTCCAGCCGGCGGCGCACGGCGTCCCGCACGTAGCGAACGGCCTTCTCCCCGGATCCACCGCATCCGATAAAGATCACTGGTCTCAGCATTGGCTCTTTCCCTTCATCTCTCGGTTGAACTCCTGTTGCCTTTGGTCACTCCGCGAACGGGTCGTCATCGGCGGCATCCCCGAACGGGTCGCGGCCTTCATCTGGTGGAGGGGCGGGCTGGGCTTCCCTTGACGACGAGGCGGCATCCTCTTCCGACATGGAGGCCTCACCGCGCTCCGTCCTCTCGATCCAATAGCCTGCCTCGTTCTCGGCCTCGGCCAACCGCTCGACGGTCTCTGCGTTCTCGTCCCGCAGGTCCCAGACTATGAGGCGCCTGCCGGTGGGCGAGATGTCCACCACCCAACCGTCGTCCAAGCTGTGGCCGACGAGGCCGGTTTGCTCCCGTCTCCGCGATTGCCGACGGGTGCCAATCCTGCCTTGGGGCCCCACACATCGGCTGCCCGGTGCCTTGGCCGCCAGGCGAGGGGGCCCGCCCATCAAGAGGGGCTTCCACACCGAGAACAAGCGCACCCCGCCTACCAGTCCCGAAGTCGACCTCCTGGTCAAATCCATGCACATCTGGAGATCGGCAGTGGCCGCTCCGGCCCCGTCCTCGACGTCCAACGATTTGACCAGATAGTCCGCTGACCGCAGCGGCTTCCACGGTCGCAGACGCCAAGCGGCGAGTACCCGCAGCGCCAGCGCCAGCGCCACCAAGAAAATCAGCAAGAGCAAGAACTCGCGCAGCTTGTCGCCGGGAGTGATCAGGTCCACGGGAAATGGGTCCGACTCCTTGAGCACTCGCCGGGATGCCGCAGCCTGCCGAATTCGATCCCACACTGCCGCCCACTCGTCGTCGGGGGGACTCCAAGAACGCGTTTCGCCCTCATAACTCGTGCTGGCCCGCACTGTCTCCGCCAATTCTTCCCAATCCCCGGCCAAGGCGATATCGAAGTCCAACTCCACGACAACGGTGGCATCTTCGGACAACCCCAGATCGATTGGAATGGCTCGGCAGGTCACTCTTCCACCGTCGGCAGGAACCGGACACGACCACTCCCGATCAAAAGTCAGGTCACCCGCAAGCTGCCGATTTTCAATCTGGGCTCTCACACCCTCAAGCGTTGCGATTCCAGAGAAGTAGCCGGAATTGACATCCGCCCTGAACACCACCCGGTCGTCTTCGAGGTCGTAGGGCGGATCATGTAGCTCCAAACCGGTGGGAATCGGGTCAATCTCCCCGGCCTCCATTGCCGCGGCGACCTCCTTCAGGTCCTCCCAGTTCTCTTTCGCCTTCTCGATTTCACGATCGACATCGATGGTCTCCTGCAAGTCGAGGGCGGCCTGTCCAATATCCCGGACCCAGGCCAACGGCTGGCCGCGCGAGCCGCCCGAGCCGAAGCCATCGGCACCGCCGTAGAGAAATTCCTGCTCCAACACTGCCGTGGTCGATACCGGACCGCGCGCCTCGTGAGCCGCGGTCAGTTCCAACCCATTTCCACCAGCCTCGAGACTGTCCCACCAGAAAGTCTCGTCAACCACCCTCATGATCTCGAAACGACGGCTGTCGTCCCCGCTCACCGGAACGGGATCGCACTCGCTTTCGCGGCATATCAGGTAGGGCCGTGTCGGATACACCGGTTTGCCGTCCTGGCCATCCAGCCGAAGGCGCAGCTCAACGGACGAATAGGCGTTGGGGAAGTCCCGGATGAACCCGACGAGATTTCCGCCGTCAACCGACATTTCGGCCGAAGGGGCATGCTGTGTGATTGCCCGAAACGCCGCGGCTACCTTTATCGCGTCTTCGACCGCCTGCGGGGTCTCACCCCAGAACAGCAGAGCCCATTCTCCCGCCCACTCCCAATCGGCTTCAGTCGTGAGTTGCTGGGCTGCCTGGTGGCCGATGATCTCCCATCGGCTGTCGTAGGGACGATGTGACAAGAAACCAGTACGGGCCACTGGCTGGTAGCGGACTATTTCCTGGCCGCCGACAGGGGCCACAGAGGCAATGGGCTCACTTCTCCGGCCCGAAGGGGATTGCAAGACCATGTTCACCGCAACCGGGTTTCTGATTCCCCGGTTGAGGTACGTCATGTCAACGAACACTCGGAAACTGTCATCTCCTTCGTCGAGGGAAAAGTGGTACAGGCACGGGCGGTCCTCGGTGCCATCGCCCCCTTCGCAGGGCTCGTAATCTTCATCTGGTGGTTGCCCGTCAGGCTCGCCGGGCAAGTCGTCGTCTGTGTCTGGATCGATCGTATAGATGGTTTCAGCAATCAACTCGCCCAGCGCATCGCTCAAATCATCGGCGCCGATGTCCAGCCGGATATCTCCATCGAGCGCGTGGCGACAGGGGCTGTCTCCAACACCGAATAGCTGCCGCAGGGGCCCAGCGCTTGCCGGCGAGTCAGTCGAAGAGAGGAGCACAGCCAACGACCAGACCCCTTGTTCTGCCAATTGCTGCATATCCGATGATCTGCACGCCTCCCGGAGCTGCTCCCATTCCCGATCGGACACGTGCGGGCTGGTTCCCTCGGTCGCGTGTTCGCCGTCGGTGAACCACAGCAGAATGTTGCAGTTGCCCGGGACCTCCCCGAACCTCCCGGCGGCGCCTTGCATCGCCTGGCGGTAGTCGGTATAGGTAATGGTCCCCGGGCCGGGCAGCGAGGTGATGCTCTGGAACCTGCCCGCCAGCGCCCGATGTGCTTCCTCGGCATCCTGCCAGCCATGCCGCCGCTCGTATCCGGTGGCAAACGTGTCTACCGCAACGTAGATCTCCGCTTCTGGGTTGCTGCCCGCCAGGTCTGCCAAGTTGCGCACCGCGGCATTCAAGCCAGCCCGCCGGGCATTTTCGGGGTCGGTTCTCTCGAGACTCTTTGAGGCATCCAAGAGCAGGAGAACATTGATGCGTAGGTCGTCAGGGGAGAGTTCGCACTTGTCGGTCTCCGGCACACCGGTGTCGGCCAGCGCTCCGGGCATGGCGGGCGCGGCCAGCGCCAATCCTGCGCCGACAATCAGCGCGGCCAAGGCCATGTGGGCGAATGGCTTCATCACGCACCGACCAAAGATGATGCGGCGAGCCAGGCCACCCCCACTGCCGCGGCGAATGTCGCGAACCGAAGAACCAGCATCGCCTTCGGGCGTCGATAGTTCCTGCTGTCATACCGAAACCTCCGAGTCGCCACGTCAGCCATCACCGCCAGCAGGTAGCCAGCCGCGGCCACGCCGACGGTCCCGTATCCCTGCGCTCCGGCCAGCGAGGCGACGACCGCAATGAGCGCGAGCACGGCAGCGGCGATGCCGAACAGCACTGCTGGGCTGCGCAACCGCCGCTGGGGATCACTTGACCCTGCGCCAGCAGATTCAGGCACCTCCCCGCCCGAAAACAGATCGGTCTCAGTTCCCCAAGGGTCGCCGCTCATCGTTCAGCCCGACCCTGGCCGGCTAGCCATCCAAGCCGTTGCCGTCTGCGTGTTTGCACGGTCGGAGAGGTTACGTGCGGGGTGTGACAGTTTACGGAGGAGGGTCGCCCAACTCTGCCTACGCGACCTCCGGTGCCCCGGTTGGGGGGGGGGGGGGGGGGAGCAGCATGGCCGCAGAGGTTACACGGTGGCAGTTAACCCCTGCCTTATCCCGCTGGGCAACCCCCAGCTTCCCCATAAGCATGTCTTTGCTACTGCGCCAAAGCGGCATCAACAGATGCGCCATTTCGACATGAATCCATGCGCCAGCGCAATCGCCTCAAACGCTCAGGTGACGATACCTTTATCCTGTAGCTAAGACATCTGTTTTTGCAGATAGGGATACCGCTCAGAGAGCTGCGGAGATATTGGGGACGAAAACGATGCGAGAGACCATTCATGCCTCCCTGTTGGAGGTGGTCAACGCCAAGCGGCGCCTTGAGCTGATCGGGCTACTCAGCCAACCCGAACGCTTCGACTTCGATGCCGCCGAAACCGCCTGGGGCGGAGACAAGCAGTGGAAGACGGCGTCGCTGGCTGATACAAGGGGCGGTTTCTGGCCCGATGCGATACCTAGGAGCTAGGAGGCGGCTTCTGGCTTCCGCTTCCGACGCCGCCAAAAGAACAATTCTTCCGGGAAGATACCTTGGGCAGCGGTGACGCTCTCGAATTTGATGATGTCTTCGAATACGTCCTGCTCTTCGGCCTCAGTATCTTTGTCCGTCGGCTCCATAGTGGTCATGCTAGCTCGCGAATCGTAAGAAGCAGTGTGGCGAGTCCTGCAAGAGCGATGAGACCTTGAAGGATCACGAGTCTCCTGACGCTGTTGAGGATTCTGCTGTTGTGGGCATGGTCCGCTCCAAGGGTGACGACCATGGAGAACTGCAATTGCTGACTCGTGGGCCTTCGGTCGCGGAGAGCCTCAAGGTGTTCGTTGATGCCGGGCCCCTCCTTCCATCCAGCGGCGAAGGCCTCGACGGCGAAGAGGATGATACCGAGGGCGATGACAGCGCCGAAGACGACGACAGCCGCGGGCGCAGCCAGATCCTCAGGGACCGCAACTGCGACGGTGCCAGCAGACAAAACGACGACTGGTGTGGTGGTCGCGAGCCTCAGCAATCGCTGGAGCTTGCTGTCCTGCTTGCGTCGAAGGTCTTCCGCCTTGTGGTGTATGAGTTCAAGCGTGTCTCCGTTGGCCATGGGGTGCTTTCTTCGCGCGACCGGAAGGACACGACAGGGTACACTAACTTATATACTATTTCAATATATATGCTGGTATAACCTACTAACCCTGGCATCAAGAAAACGGCAGAGGCGAGCCGGGGGTGGTGCGGAGGTGGGGCCAGCCGTGGGTGTCCATGAAGGACCAGGAGCGGCGGTGCAGGGGGGTAGGGCCTTGGGTGGTTAGGGCGGCTCGGTGGCGGGGGCAGGGGTAGCCCTTGTTGCTGTCGAAGTTGTAGTCGGGGTAGTCGCTGGCTGCGGCCCGCATGAGCCGGTCGCGGGTGACCTTGGCCAAAATGGATGCGGACGCGATGGACAGGCAGGTGGCGTCGCCTTTCACCAGCGCTTGGGTCTTGCCGTTGCCCACGAAATCCCACCGGCCATCTACCAGCACTGCGTCGGCTTCTAGGCCCAGGCCATCCAGAGCCCGTCGGGCGGCCAGCCGCTGGGCCGCCGACATCCCCAGCCGGTCGCACTCGTCGTTGTTGGCGTGGCCCGCCGACCAGGCCACGCACCAGTCGGCGACCCGGTCGAACAGCCCTTCCCGTTCGGCTTCGGTCAAGAGCTTGGAGTCCCGCACTCGGTAGACCCTCCGATCGGTGGGCAGCACCGCGGCCACCAGGGTGAGAGGCCCGGCCCACGCCCCCTTGCCCACCTCGTCCATGCCCACGACCACCTGGTGGCCCTCGGCCCACAGACGGCGCTCAACCGCCAAGGAGGGGGCAGCCGACTTGAGTGCGGCCCGCATCTCTTCAAGGTAGCTATTGGGGTGCGGCCAACAGCGTTTCTCCGGTTGATTCCTGGCTCGACCAACTCTCGTCCAGAGCGGGGGCCCGGATCACAACCGGATCCTGGCCGGGCCGGGAGTCCAGCTCCCACAGCAGCGCGGGACGGGCGCCGTGCCAGCGCACCGCATACGACACCGAGCCGAACCGAGTGGGCAGCCCGTAGACCGCCAGCGGCCCTCCCCTCCATGCTGGTCGGAAGCCGGGGGCCACCAGCAGATCTTCGCCGTGGTCGGCCACCAGCTCGGCCCTTAGCCCTTCAGCAGGAGGTTCAGCCGCATCCAATTCGAGACGACGGAGATCTTGCGCAGCCCGATCCTGGCCCGCGGCGATTAGGAGGCGCTCGACCGGCTCGACCGGCACGTCGGCACCAATCCGGGCGGCAGCCTCCACCGCCTCGGCCACCGCTTCGACGAATCGAGCAGCCGCCTCGGCGTCGCCCGTCAGGTCGTGGTGAACGGCAAGAGCGATCAGCCGCTCGGTGGGTGCCTCGGTGGTCCAGCAGGCAGCGATCTCATCCAGCACCAGCTCGGCATCGCCGTGGTACCCGTGATGGTCGAGCCGTACCGACAGCTCGCAGAGCTCGGCAACGTCGGCCGTTTCCATGCGGCCGGTGCGCCCCAGCCATCGGCGCCGATTGCGATCGATGCGCCGGGCCAAGCCCTCATCGGGTACCTCGATCCGAGCACCCCTATCCAGATGGGCCTGCCAGCCCCGCACCACCGCCTCGGCGTCGGGCAGGTCGGATGGCGCCGGCACCATGCCCCGGCCCAGCGATGCGCTCACCGCCATTCGGGCAGTATGAGGCAGCGGCCACACCGCGGCGGCGATGTCGCGGCCTTTGCAGTCCAACCCTGTCGTGGCCCCGCTTTCAACCTCGAGCAGGGTCTCCACCTCGTCAGGCCCGACCACAGCACCCGCTGGGGGACGATCCCACACCAGCACCGGCTGTCCTCCAACGGCCATTCCGGTGGAGTCCACCGCCAGCACCGCCCCCGGGGCCCGCACCACCAGTGCGACTGCGAAAGCAGTGGCGGCCTCGTTGCCGACCTCCACCACCGCCACCGCCGGTCCCCCACCGGCAGCCACCCCCCAAACCCGCTGTACCGCATCTCCATCGGGCACCTTCATCCGGGTCTCCACCACCGCACCGGCCCCCACCTCGCTCTGGCGCACGGCGGCCTCCTGCGATGCCCGGTGCCAGCGGTCAGACGCCCCCACCCACCAGTCCAGCGTCCATTCCCTCGAACCAGGGCAGACCAACCCGCGGGCATCCACCTCTCCCCACCCGGGCGCGCCCAAGACATCAAGGGACTTGTTGGCCATCAATTCCTTCTCATCAAGAAGATCGGGTAACGAACCGCCAGAACCGGCGCAGCGGCGACCCCTTGGAATCCGGCCTCTCCGGCCATAGACGGCGGAAACGCGATGCCCTGGTCGCCTCCGGCTCGGGGCGGGTTTGGCGGCCCATCAGCACCATCGATGCCTCAGCCGCGGTCCGCGTGCCCTTGATCACGGCATGCACCTCGGTGCTGATAGGCATCTCCACGCTGTGCTCAGCAGCCAACTCCACCACTACTCCGGCGGTGAACACCCCTTCGGCAACCTGGTCCATCTCAGCCACCACCGCTTTGGCTTTGCGGCCCCGTCCCAGCTGCTCGCCCACATGGCGGTTGCGGCTCTGGGGACTTATGCACGTGGCCAGCAGGTCTCCCATCCCGGCCAGTCCGGCAAAGGTGTCGGCCCGACCGCCCATGGCGGTGCCCAAACGGCCGATCTCTGCCAACCCCCTGGTAATCACCGCCGCTCGGGTGTTGTCCCCCGCGCCAAGGCCGTCCACCATGCCCGAAGCCAGAGCGATCACGTTCTTGAGGGTGCCGCCCAGCTCGCAGCCGATCACGTCGTCATTGGTGTAGACCCGGAAGCGATCGGTGGTGAACACCCCCTGGAGGGCGGTGGCCACGGTGTCGTCGGCCATGGCCATCACCGATGTGGCCGCATGTCCGGCCAGGATCTCCTTGGCCAGGTTGGGGCCGGTGAGGGTGCCCGCGGGGTGGGCCGGCGCCACCTGGTTGATGATCTCGGTCATACGCAATCGGGTGCCCTGCTCCAGCCCCTTGGTGAGGCTCACCACCGGCACCCACGGCCGCAGATGAGGGGCCACCCTCTCCAAGACTTGTCGGAACGCGGACGACGGAATCCCCATTACCACCACCTCGGCCTCCGCCACGGCCTGCTCCAAGTCGGTGGTAGCCCGCAGATGGGGATGCAGCTCGAAGCCGTCCAGATAGCGGGGATTGACGTGGCGCTCGTTCACGGCGGCGGCCGTCTTCGGATCGCGGCACCACAACACGGTGGGCTCGTTGTGCGCGGCCAAATGGGCAACCGTGGTGCCCCACGACCCCCCGCCGATGACCGCGACCCTGTTCGACATAGGCATTGAGCGTAGACGGGTCAGTACCGAAACAGGCCAGTGGTACTGCGTATGGGCCGCCTGAGCCGATGGCCGTAGACTCCTGCGGGTGAGCCCAGGGCCGACGGTGGCGGTGTTGATCCCGGTGAAGGCCTTCGCCGAGGCCAAGCTCCGGCTTGCACCGGCTCTCGGGGCCGAGGAACGAGCTGCTCTGGCCCGCGATATGGCCACCCACGTGGTTCAGTCGGCTGCTCCGCTGGCGGTGGCCGTGGTGTGCGACGACGGCGGGGTGCGCGACTGGGCCGAATCCGTGGGGGCCGAGGTGGTGTGGCGCCCCGGCACCGGACTGAACGGCGCGGTGCGCAGCGGGGTGGACCACCTGCGAGAGGCGGGATACCACCAGGTGATCGTGGCCCACGGAGACCTACCGCGGGCCGGATCACTGGCCCCGCTGGGCGACTGGCCCGGCATCACCCTGGTGCCCGACCGCCACAACGACGGCACCAACGTGATCGCCCTGCCCGGCGACTGCCCGTTTGAGTTCTCCTACGGTCGGGGCTCGTTTGCCCGCCACATGGCCGAGGCTCAGCGGCTGGGACGCAGCCTGCGCATCCTGCGCGACCCCGCCTTCGGGCTCGACATCGACCTTCCCGCCGACTTGGACGAGCTGGCAGTGATGGCGTGAGATCGCAGGATTTGACCACCCCCGAGCGGGCGCTGGCCATCGGGGCCCATCCCGATGACATCGAGTTGAACGCCGGGGCAACCCTGGCGAAATGGGCTGCCCGCGGCTGCGAGGTGAGTCTGCTGGTGTGTACCGATGGCTCCAAGGGAACCTGGGACCCCAATGCCGACCTGGACAAGCTGGTGGCGGTGCGCCAAGACGAGCAGCGCGAGTCGGCCCGGCGACTGGGTGCGGTGGGCGAGGTGGTGTTCTTGGGCTGGGTCGACGGGGAGCTGGAGTCTGGTCCAGAACCCCGCCGGCAGGTGGCCTCGTGGATCCGAACCCTGCGCCCCACCGTCGTGCTGGGCCACGACCCGTGGCGTCGATGGCGGCTCCATCCCGACCATCGCCACGCCGGCTGGCTGACCGTAGACGGCATCGTGGCTGCTCGCGACCCCCACTTCTTCCCCGAACTGGGCCTGGCCCCCCACCGCCCCGACGCCCTCCTCCTGTTCGAGGCCGACGAGCCCGACCACGCCGAGGACACCTCAGAATTCGAGTCGGCCAAGGCAAGAGCCATCGAGGCCTTCGTCAGCCAATATGAGACCACCCTGGACCTGCCCCCCAACCCCAGCCACGCCGACCTGGCCCGACTCCACGCGTGGGTGGCCGACAAGCTGGCCCAGGCAGGAGCAGAAGCCGGACTGGCTTCGGCCGAACTGTTCAAGCTGATCGACGACCTCTAGGACCTGCGAAGGAGTTCTCATGCTGCAAGACCAGAAGATCCTCATAACCGGCATGACCGGCCAGATCGCACTCCCCATGGCCGCCTATCTGGCCGAGCAAAACGAGGTATGGGGAATCGCCCGGTTCAGCGCCGAGGGCAGCCGGGAGATGGTGGAGGCCGCCGGGGTTCACACTGAGGTTGCGGACGTGGCCGACGGAGACTTTTCCATGTTGCCCGACGACTTCGACTACCTGGTCCACATGGCGGCTTTCCAGGGACAGGGCCTCGACTACGACTGGGCCATTCAGGTGAACGCCGAGGGAACCGGCCTGCTTATGGCCCACTGCCGCAAGGCCAAGGCCGCGCTCATCGCCTCCACCTGCTCGGTGTACCACCCCCACCCCGACCCGTGGCACCTCTACACCGAGACCGACCGCATCGGCGACTGCAACGCGGTGCACGCCCCCACCTACTCGATGTCGAAGATCGGCGGGGAGGCAGTGGCCCGGACCATGGCCCGAGCGCTCAATCTGCCCACCACCATCGCCCGCATCAACGCCAGCTACGGGCCCAATGGCGGGCTGCCCGTGTACCACATGGACTGGCTGATGAACGACCTGCCGATCCGACTGCGGGCCCCGGCCCCTTCGCCCTACTCCCCCATCCACCAAGACGACATGAACGCCCACGTCGAGCCGCTGTTGGCCGCGGCGTCGGTGCCGGCCACTGTGGTCAACTGGGGCGGGGACGAGCACGTCAAAGCCGAGGACTGGGTGATGCACCTGGGCGAGCTCTCGGGGAGGATACCCGAGATCGTCTACGACACCTTCCCCGGCTCACAACCCGGTGCGGGGGCCGATCCGGCCAGGCGGATTTCACTCACCGGCCCCTGCCAGGTGAGCTGGCGAGACGGCCTGGCCGGGGTCTACGAAGCCCGCTACCCCGGCGGCCAGCCCGCTCCCGGCATCGGCGGCGCCGAGCGCCTCACTGCCGCCTACGGCAACGACTAGCCCAGACGGGAGGCCAGCAAGCGGGCCAACTCCCGCGGCTGGTCGCCCTGGATACTGTGGCCAGCGTCGGCCACCACGACCACCTCGGCGTCGGGCTGGCGGCGCAAGAGCTCTTCCACGTCTTCGTCGCCCACCACTCCAGAGTTCGCCCCCCGATACAGCACCACAGGGCACGCCAGAGTGTCTACGGCGGTCCACAGGTCGGAGAACTCCGGGCTGCCCCCGCCCGGCTTGTCCGGGTCGGTGAGCTTCCAATCCCGCACCGGGTCCCATCGCCAAGTCCAGCTCCCGTCCTCCTGTTCGAAAGCGTTGTGGATGATGCCCCGCCGCAAGGACGACTCGGTGCGGGTGGGGTTGAACTCCATGGTCCGGCCCAGGATGTCGTCAAAGCTCTCAAAGGTCTGAGGCCCGGAGATGAACTCCACGATGGGCTCGGCCTTGGCGTGGTCGGTACCGGGCGTCACGTCCACCACCGCCAACGAGGGAACCACATCCGGGTGGCAGGCTCCCAAGCAGATGGCCGTCAGCCCGCCTAGCGACATGCCCACCACCAACTCGGCCTCCGGCGCCAGTTCACGGACGGCAACCGCCACGTCGTCGGCCATCGACGGCGGCCAATAGTCGTGCTCAGGCCTCCAGTCGGAGTGCCCATGGCCGGGCAGATCAATGGCCACCGCCGGCTCCCCCAGAGCCAACACCACCGTGTCCCAAGTGTGGGCGTTCTGGGCACCCCCGTGGATGAACACCACTCGCGCCGGCGAGTCGCCCCACACGATGGCGCTCAAACCAAGCCCGCTCGGCAATTCCACCCGGCACCGCTCCACCGGCGGCGGCCCCTCCCAGTCAAGCCCCACCTCAGAGGCATTGTCCGCCAGCATGGAGAACTCGTCATAACCAGTCATCCTCATCAGCTTCCCGATATCAGGTTGCCGCTGCCAACTACTACCCTGATACCAGCATGAGCGTTTCATCCTGGGAGCCCGACCCCACCGGCCGCCACCAATACCGCTGGTGGGATGGCGAGCAGTGGACCGACCAAGTCGCCGACGACGGCATCCAGTCCGTCGATCCAGTCAGCACTACCGAGGCGAGTCTTCCCCGCGATGCGCCTCCATTGCCGCCTCCGCCTCCAGGCTCGGTCCCGGGAGCACCGATCTCCGATTCTGGTTCACTGCCGCCCGACCCGCTTTCGATGCTGTCTTCAAGAAAGCGGCGCCTTGGCGCCGCACTGCTCGAGATACCACTGGCCGTGGTCACATTGGGCATCGGCTACCTCATCTGGTCGCTCATCGTCTTTGCGCGAGGTCAGACCCCAGCCAAACAAGTGCTCAGCATGCGGATTGTGCGATTGGAGGAGCGAAGAACCGCCAATTGGGGATGGACGGCGCTACGCCAGCTTGTGCTTGTTGGTGTGGTCGGCTTCGTCCTGGACTTCGTCTTCCCTGGCCTGTCCCTCGTTTGGCTGCTGGTCAACGGCATCGTCTTGCTGGCCACTAGTCGGCGCCAAGCGCTGTGGGACATGATGCTGAAGACGGTAGTGATTTATGACCCCGGCGATCTCTACAAGCGCCGCCACTCGTCGCAGACTGGGACAAACGACTAGTTGGACTATTGGTCACCCATCTGAGTCGTGAGCAACCCCGCTTGGCTTCCTGACCCCACCGGGCGTCACCAGTACCGCTGGTGGGACGGCGAAAGGTGGACCCACCATGGCGCCGACGACGGCGTTGCCACCAGCGATCCAGTCGCTGGCCTTGATGCCCTGCCCACCCCTTCTGATCCACAGGCCGCTGAGGCGGGACAATTTCACTTCGGCGGCCGAATGGCCGAATTCGGCGACGGGCGGAGCGTGACGCTGGCCAGTCCCGGCGCCCGGCTTGGGGCGAAGCTCATCGACTCATCCCTGATCTCCACGCCACTCGCCTTCCCCGCATTCTTCACAACAGAAGGGGACTTCAACTGGCAGGATTTCGCCGGTATTTTCCTAACGTCGCCAACCGTTGAAGATTGGATTTTCTTCGGGGTGGTGTTGTTCATCAGCTTCGTCTACGAGGTCGCGTTCACTGCCACAAAGGGCCAGACCTTGGGCAAGATGGCCGCGGGGATCAAAATGGTAGGAATCAAGGACGGCAGCATTCCCGGTGTCGGCATGGCGCTGCGCAGGTGGTCTATCCCCAGCTTGCTGGGCCTGGTCCCCTTCGCCGGGTTGATCTTGGCCCCACTGTGCTTTCTCGCTCTGACCTGGCACCGGGACCGCCGAGGATGGCACGACTTGGCCGCAGGCACCATGGTGGTGAAGGTGAACCGGGCTGCGTCCCCCAAAGCAGTCTGGGCCCGCACCAAGACCGGCCAGCCAGTGCTGCTGGCCACCCCCGGTGCCCGACTCGGAGCCCGAATTATCGACTTCTTGGTCATGTTCTTCTTTTGGCTTGCCCTGATATTCCCCATTGGCTTCGCTCTCGATGCCCTGGACTTTTGGGACGACCAATCCTGGCCCGGGACAGCGATCTATTGGCTCATAATCTCCCCCGTTTTCATTGTTGGCTTGCTCTACGAGGTAACGATGATCTCGGCTGGTGGGCGAACCCTGGGGAAAATGGCCACTGGGATTCATGTCATCCGCAAAGACACTGGAGACAGACCAGGACCCAGCCGATCGATCCGTCGCTGGGTCATTCCTGGGCTGCTACTGCTGATCCCATTTGTCGGGTGGCTGGCGACACTGCTCTGCCGCCTATCCCTCACCTGGGGCACCGACCGTCGGGGATGGCACGACATGGCGGGCGACACCCTCGTTGTAGTCAAGCAGTCCCGGTAGCCGACCCGGGATCCGGCAAGTGCCCTCCGACTATTCCCCGCTAGCCTGAGTCCGGTATGGGTGTGCCGTCCGTCTCCTGATGACGTGGATATTGACTCAAGCGCCGAGCAACCCGATCTGTCACCGATGCTGGCGTCCCGGGGGCAGCGATTCGGGGCCCTTTTGCTTGAACTCCTACTAGCCGTCGCCACCCTGGTGATCGGGTGGCTGATCTGGTCTCTGATCGTCTACTCCCGAGGCCAGTCACCAGCCAAGCAAGTGCTGAAAATGAGAGTGATCCGGCTCGAAAGCAGCAAGGCTGCCGATTGGAGATGGATGGCCCTGCGCGACTTGGTCTTGAAGGCGGCGGTCATCTTCCTCTTGTCCGGTGTCTTTCTCTTGGGCATCATCTGGATAATCGTCAACGGCATCGTCTTGCTGAACAACGACCGCAATCAGACGGTGTGGGACAAAATGCTGAAGACCGTGGTCATCAGCGACCCGCACAATCTCTTCAAACCTGCTCCGCCGCCGCGACACCCACAAGCCGGCTAACGCCTGTGTCGGACCTGTCGACGCAGACTGAGCCACGGTTTGATTGACGACCACCGGTTAGCCTGACCTTCCGCATGAGCAATCCCGCCTGGGAGTCGGATCCCACGACCCGTCACGAATACCGCTGGTGGGACGGTGAGAAGTGGACTGAGTATGTGGCCGACGACGGGGTGCAATCCCTCGACCACCTAACCGGCGCAGAAAACCTGGAGCCCCCCAAGAACCGCCGCGCCCGCGCCTCTGGAGCGGCAGCTGAGCAAGACAGCCTTTCATCTGTCCAACCGGTCCAACTGGCCTCTCGCACCGCTCGTTTTGGTGGCCGCCTCATCGATTTGGCCATCTATTTTCTGCTGACCCTTGTCTTTTTGCTTGTCCTTCACTTCACCGACGTCAAGCCGATACCGGTAGATGACTCGTACGATTCCGATGCCGTTCGGGACTATGCCGAAAGCGTGGATGGTCTCTATTGGGTACCAATCCTGTTCAGCGCAATATACGAAATCGGGCTGACTGCAACACGAGGCCAGACCTTCGGCAAGATGGCAACCAGAACACAGGTGGTCCGAGCCGAGGATCTCTTCCAACCCGAATGGGGTCGCACCCCCAGGTGGGGGCAATCGATCATTCGCTGGGCTCTCCCCGCAGTGCTGCTGATTCCCGCCTTCTACCTTCCCTACATCGGAGAGATTCTGTTTCTTCTCTGCTATCTGGCCCTGATGTGGGATCGCGATCGACAGGGATGGCACGACAAAGCGGCAAGAACCCTGGTGGTATCGAAGCCGTAGGTTCAAGCCTGTCTGCGGCTCGTAGATCCTGACCTGGGAATCAACCGTTTGAGCCGTTCGACCAACTCTGCGTGGAGGTCGAGCTGGTCGCGGATGTAGGCGGGTGACAGGCCGACGACGTGGATGCGGATGTTGATGGTGTCGGTGCCGGTGGCTGCCATCGCGGCGTGCAGCTTCTCAGCGGCCTCGGCACCGTCGGTGGCCAGCACGGTGTTGGCCCCTTGGTCCCAGCGGGCCATTGTGCCCTCGGTGGTGTAGGTGCGGTACAAGTCGAGCTGGTTGTCGACGGCCTCGCCGGGGGGGCCGCCGATCCACACTCGGCGGATCAAGATCTTGGGGCCGGTTCCCCCGGCCTCGTCGTAGGCATCCGACAGCGCCTGCACGTGGTCGATGGCTTGGAGGCTGTCGTAGAGGATGCCCAAGCCGAGCCCGGCCGCCCGGCGGACCGCGGCGAGCGACTGGGCAGCGGCCACCATCGGCACCGGGTTCTCGGCACAGGCAGCGATGGCCCGGTCGTCGGCCAGCGGAGGGTCGGCCTCCCCTCGCAACGCGGCCACCACCAGGGGTAGGGCCTGTTTGAACCGCGGGTTGATCTCGTCAAACGGCACCTCAGCCAGCTCGAAGTCCACGGGCAGGGCTCCTGACGCGAAACCTGCCCCCACCCGACCGGGAAACGCCGCGGCCAGCCAAGCCACTTCTTCGGCGATCAGGGCGTAGGGCTTCATCGGGAGCAGCAGTGGACATGGCGCAGCCCATCCAGACGGCATAGCTGCCAGCAGAAATCCAGCCATTTGCTGCGGACTGGGGAAGTACCCCGGAAAACCGGCGTGGTGCTCCGACACCATTACGCCGTCGTAGCCCACCTCCACCGCCCGCCGAGCCAGCTCGCGCACCTCGTTTAGCTGCTCGGCGGCTGGGCCGTCGTGGGGATACAGCCGCAGCGACACCGAGCCCTTGGCCAGTGGCGATGCGACGTCAACCATGGAGTTCAGCGCCGGATGAAGGCGTCGGCGAAGCGGCCCAGGGCGTCCCGCTTGGCCTCGATGGAGGCGCTGGCCGGATCGCCGGGGTACCAGGGCATGGCGATGGTGGAGGTGACCCCGTGCTCAGTCATCTTGTCGTGCAGGCGAGGAGAGGGATCGGCGTTGGGGATCACCATCGTCTCGAACGGCCCGTCGTCTTTGCCGGCCTCCTCGCGCAGCTCGCCGAGACGATCGAGCAGGCGGTGAACCTCGGGGAGGTCGTAGTTCATGCCCAACCAACCGTCGTTGCGGACCGCCCGGGCCAGCGCAGCCTCCGACTTGCCCCCCACCCAGATGGAGATCGGCGCGTCGGGCTGGGGGTACATCCCGGTGGGGCCGAAGTCGAAGAACTCCCCGTGGAACTCGGCGGTGCCGTCGCGCCAGAACCGGCGGCATATCTCGATCATCTCGTCGGTGCGCCGCCCCCGGGTGTGGGGGTCGGCCCCCATCAGCTCGATCTCCTCCCGCAGCCAGCCCACACCCACACCCAGCCGGAGCCGGTTGTTCGACAGCAGCGAAAGGGTGGCTACTTGGCTGGCCACCGAGAACGGGTCGCGCATGGGCAGGATGTACACGTAGGTGAGCACCTCCAGGGCTGTGGTGGCGCTGAGCATGGCCGAGGCGGTGATCAGCGGATCGGCGAACGGCGAGGTGTGGTCGAAGGGGTTCTCCCCCGACGGGTGTACCGAGGCGAACCCGGCGGGCACGGCCACGTGGTCAGCCAGTGCGACTCCGGTAAACCCCTCGGCCTCGGCGGCTCGGGCGATGTCCACCAGCTGGTCGGTCTCCTCGAACATCACTGCGGCGTAGTACTTCACTGGCTTCTCCTTCTTTCGGCACCCGCTAAGCCGCCCTGGCCGGTCATGATCCGGGCATGTCGCCCAGCATCACGTCACGGCCCAACGCGGGCTCGATAAAGGAGCCGAAATAGGGTCCCCGCCGCAGGCTGTGGCCGCCGTCGATGTTGATGCACTGCCCGGTGATCCATCGGGACTCGGGACCGATCAGGAACCGGGCCAGATGGCCCACGTCCTCGGGATACCCCACATCGGCCATGGGGGTGTTGTCGATATAGCTGTCGTACACCTCGCCGTCTCGGGGGATGCCCTCCATGATCTCGGTGGCGATGAAGCCGGGGCGGATGGCATTGAACCTGATGTTGGCCGCGCCGTACTCGTCGGCGGCGTTGCGCATGATGGCCTCGATGCCCGCCTTGCCGGGGGTGTAGGCCCCAAAGTACATGTGGGTCACGTGGCCGGCGATCGACGACATGCCCACAAACGATCCGCCCCCCACAGCCCTCATCAGGGGTACCGAATGCTTGACGGTGAGCATGGTGCCCAGCACATTGAGATGCAGCACCCGCAGGAACTCCTCGGTGTCCTGGAGGTGGTAGGGGCCCATTCCCCCGCCCCCGCCGGCGTTGGCCACCACCCCGTTCAGCGTCCCGGTGGGCTCGGCTGCGGCCGCTACGGCAGCGGCTACTGAGGCCTCGTCGGTTACATCGGCCACCACGTAGGCCACGCTGCCCCCGTTGCCAGCTTCTTGGCTGATGCGCTCGGCAGAGTCGGCCAGCTTCGACTCGGTGCGCCCGCAAATGGTCACTGCCGCGCCGTCGGCGGCCAACGCTGCCGCGCAGGCATGGCCGATGCCAGTACCGCCACCGGTCACCAGCACTCCATATCCCTTCACGCCATCTGCCATGATTGCTCCCTGATGAATCGCACAAGGCATCTCCACATTGTGCGGTTGATTGATCTCAGCAGCCGCAAAGGTAACAGGAGGATCTGATGAAGGCAGACGCGCTGGACGCATTCCGGTTGGACGGCAAAGTCGCGGTGATCACCGGGGCGGCCTCGGGCATCGGCGAGGCCACCGCCGAGCTGTTTGCCGCCGCCGGAGCCAAGGTGGTGTGTGGCGACCTCGACGGTGAGGGGGCCGAGAGCACCGTCAAGGCCATCCGCGAGGACGGGGGTGAGGCCATCGCCCAGGCCTGCAACGTGACCTCCCGCGACGAGGTGGACGCCCTGGTGGCCCGAGCAGTGGCCGCCTATGGCGGGCTCGACATCATCGCCAATGTCGCCGGCGCCATGTTCCCCGGCTTGATCGAGGACTTGACCGACGAGGACATCGACCGGGGCATCGACCTCAACCTCAAGGGGGTGCTCTATGGCTGCCAGGCGGCCATCAGGGCGATGAAGGACGATGGCGGCGGGGTGATCCTCAACGTGTCTTCAGGGGCCATCGACCTGGCCTATGAGGGCATCGGGGTCTACGCCTTCACCAAGGCAGCGGTGGCCATGCTGGGCCGCACTTTGGGGCTTGAGGTGGGCCGCTACGGGATCCGGGTGTGCACCCTGGCCCCCGGCAGCACGCTCACCAACTTCACCACCTGGCGGCTCCACAACGAGGACGGCACCTTGAACCAGGAGGCCTACGACGAGTTCTTGGACTACGCCCGAGACCTGTCCCCCCTCGGCGCCCTCGGCGAGGCCATCGACCAGGCTTATCTGATGCTGTACCTGGCCTCAGACGCCGGGAAGTTCACCACCGGCAACGTCTTCCGCTCCAACGGCGGCCAGACAACGACCTTCTAACGAGGCGACCGGGGCAAGCCCATCCCGGCAGTGGCGATGATGTCGCGCTGCACCTCGTTCACTCCCCCGCCGAAGGTTCCCACCGGCGCTCCCCGGTAGGCCCGCTCCAGCTCGCCGGCCAGCACCGCCTCCGGCGTGCCCTTGACCAGGTACGACCGCTGCCCCAGCACCTCCATAAGGGCTTGGAACGACTTCACCTTCAGTTCCGTGCCGAACACCTTCATGGCCGAGGCGTCAGCGGGCTTCAACTCGGTGTCCTCCAGCGCGGCGGCCACCTTCCAGTTGTACATCTTGAGCGCCTCGTTGCGGGCGTACACCTCGGCCAGTGCCAGACGCACCCACTCCTGGTCGATCACCCGGCGCCCGTCGCCCAGGGTGGTCTGGCGGGCCCAGTCCACCACCCGGCGCAGCGGGCCGTCGATATTGCCCGCCGGAGCCAGGCCCACGCGCTCGTGGTTGAGCTGGGCGGTGATGAGCTTCCAGCCCCCGTTCACCTCGCCGATGCGGGCCCAGTCGGGCACCCGGATGTCGTTGTAGTAGGTGGCGTTGGTGTGGCCCCCGCCCAACAGCCAGATGGGGGTGTGGCTGAAGCCGTCCAGGGTGGTGTCCACCGCGAAGATGGTGATGCCCTTGTGCTTGGGAACGTCGGGATCGGTGCGGGTGGCCAGCCACACCCAGTCGGCCTCGTGGCCGCCGGTGGTCCAGATCTTCTGGCCGTTGACGATCCACTCGTCGCCGTCGCGCACCGCCCGGGTCTTGAGCGAGGCCAGGTCGGTGCCCGCGGTGGGCTCGGAGTAGCCGATGGCGAAGTGCAGCTCGCCGGCCAGGATCTTGGGGAGGAAGAACGCCTTCTGCTCCTCGGTGCCGTACACATTCAGGGCCGGTCCCACCGTGTTGAGGGTCACAAACGGCAGGGGCACTCCCGCCCGGTTGGACTCCTCGAAGAAGATGAGCTGCTCCAGGGGGGTGTAGCCCTGCCCGCCCCACTCCTTGGGCCAGCCCACCCCCAGCCAGCCGTCCTTGCCCATCTGGCGGACGGTCTCCTTGTACACCGGCCCGCCGTGCTCTCCCCCCAGGGCGTCGCGCCGCTCGGGAGTCATCAGGCTGTCGAAGTAAGACCGCAGCGTGGCTTGCAGCTCGAGCTGGCTTTCGGTGAGGGCGAGGAACATCGACGGAAACCCTATTGCCCTGCGGGTCGCGATCCGCAGCCCGGAGACGCCGGTCAGCCCCAGAAGGCGGGGCGGGTGCCGATGACTTGGGCTTCGGCCAGGCGGGCGATCTCGGCGTCGTCGAGACCGAGCACGTCGCGCAGGATCTCCTCGTTGTGCTCTCCCAGGGTGGGGGCCGGGCGGCCCAGGCGGTGGTATTGGCCGTTGAACCGGCCGGGAAAGCTGGGGTAGGGCACCGCTCCCACCACCACGTGGTCCATCCACTGCTGGTGGCCCCGGGCGGCGAGTTGGGGGTTGTCGATGGAGTCCCGGCCGGTGATCACTGGCGCGGCGGGCACACCCGCGGCCAGCAGTTCGTCGACCGCGTCATCCCGGTTGCGTTCGGCCACCCATGCGCTGATGGCGTCGTCGATCTCGTCGTGGTGGGCCTGGCGTTCGTCTCGGCTGGCCCACTCAGCCCAGTTATCGCGTCCGATGAGGGCAGCCAATGCAGGCCACTGGGCATCTTGGTCCACTGAGATCACCACCCAGCGGTCCTCACCGGTCGCCGCGTAAATGCCCTGGGGGGCGGCGTATGGGGAACGGTTGCCCTGGCGTTGGAGCAGCTGGCCGTAGGCGGACCACTCGATCACCTGCTCGGCGGCGGCGTTGAGCCCGGCTTCGATCAACGGCACCTCCACCAGCTGCGCTTCGCCGGTCTGGGCCCGGTGCTCCAGAGCCAGCAGCGTGGCGAACACCGCGTGCATTCCGCCGAGTTGGTCGCACATTCCCCGGGGGACCAGCGGTCGGCCCTCGGGATCGCCGGTGAGGAAGGCCAAGCCGCTGGCCTGTTCGATGGTCATGGCGAAGCCGGTGCGGTCACGCCACGGCCCGGTCAGCCCGAAGGCCGGCATCCGCACCATGATGGCGTTGGGATTAAGCCGGTGGACCTCGTCCCAGTCCAGGCCGAAGTTCTCCACCACCCGGGGCGAATAATTCTCGATCACGATGTCGGACATCTCCACCAGCCGCTTCACCTGCGCCAGGCCGTCATCGCTGGACAGGTTCAGCGTCACCGAGCGCTTACCGGTGTTGGCCCCGTGGGTCACCGGGCTCCACTCCCACAGGTCGTCGCGCGTGAGCCCGCTGGCGAAGCGCATCCCGTCGGGCCGCTGGATGGACTCCACCTTGATGACATCGGCACCCAAGGCGGACAACAGACATGACGCCACCGGTCCGGCCCAAAATGTGGCCAAGTCGCACACCCGGAGCCCGGCCAGCGGAAGCGACGGCTCGGTGCGGGCCGGCCGTGGGCTTGGGGCGGGGCCCGGATCGCCAGTTGCCTCCAGGAGTTCATCGTCGGCCTCTCCCAGAGCGGGGGCGGGCGGCACCGGGTGGGGCGGACGGGCGCTGAGCTGGTAGGGCACTCGGGGCTGGGTGAACCCGCCGGGGTTCTCCACGTACACCCCCCGGTCGGCAAAGTGGTCGATCTGGGCCACCCGGCTGCCGTCTCCGATGGGGGCTACCGGTACTCGCAGGAGGGTGGCCTTGTCAACGATCTCGTCCACGGTGTGGGCCTGGGTGAAGCGAGCGATGCGGTTCCACACCTCGTCGCGGTGGTCCATTCGGCCGTCGCCGCTGGCCAACCTCGGGTCTTCAGCCATTTCAGGGTCGTCAATGACCACGCAGAAGTCCTTGAACTGCTGCCCGGTGATGGTGCAAAAGCCCACCCAGCCGTCTTTGGCCGGCTCCACTGAGGGGATCTCGATGGAGCGGGTGGCCCCGGTGCGAGCGTCAGAGGCGTAGGCCGCGTAGAGGTGGGCGTACACCACAAAGCTGGTGGTCATGGCCTCATAGGCTGACACGTCCACGTGCTCGCCCCGGGCGTTGTCTCGCCGGGCGGCCATCAGCGCAGCCAACCCCAAAGCAGCAGCGTTGGCCGCCACCAGGAACTCCCCTAGTTTGCCCCCCACGCCGAGGGGCATCTCGTCGGGAATGCCCCGGCTGTGGGTGGAGCCCACCCAAGATTGGAGGGTGAACTCGTTGGCCGGACGCTGGTCCCACGGCCCGCCGCGGCCCCACGGGGAGATCGACAGCAGCACCAAGGAGGGGTTGCTCTCGTTCAGCTCGGCGTGGCTCAGGCCCATAGCCTCGACCGTTCCCGCACTCAAGTCCTCCACCACCAGATCGGCGGTGGCCGCCAGCGCCAAGAACTGGTTCCGGCCTCCAGGACCGTCCAAGTCGATCACCACGCTGCGCTTGCCCGCATTGAGGAACTGGAAAAACGCCCCGTCACCGGAATCGCCGCCCGCGGGCGAGCCCGATGCCGACCACGACCGCAATGGGTCGCCGTCGGGAGGCTCGACTTTGACCACCTCGGCTCCGGCGTCGGCAAATAGCTTGGCGGTGTAGGCCCCGCTGATGGTGCCGGTGAGCTCCAGCACTCGCACCTGGTCGAGCACCGCCCCTTCAGGGGTGCCCAGCAGGCCTCCTCCGGCCATCTCGGGCATGGGCGGAGTTACCCGATGACCACAGGGTTGATCGGGCTGCCGGTAGCCCCGGTCACATTGAGGGGAGACACGGTCATGAAGCCCTCGTGGCAGCCGTCGGCGGCCATCTCAGAGAAGCTCAGGAACTCCAGCATGTAGATGCCTGCGCCCACCAGCAGGATCTTGTGCACGGTGAGGAAGTCGTTCTCGTCGAACGGGATGACCTCGATGGCGGCGTTGTCAGACCCCACGGCCACGACATCCTTCTCAGCCAGCCACCTGGCGCCGTCGTTGTTGATGCCCGGCTGGGCGAACGGCTGCTCGGCGGTGGGGTCGGCCTCGATCGACCACCACATGTCGAGATAGCCGGTGCGGACCAACACGATGTCGCCCGCTCGCACCGGAGTGCCCTGGGCCTCGGCGCAGGCGGCCAAATCGGCCCCGCTGATCGGCGTGCCCGCCTCCAGCCAGCCGTCGGCACCGGTGTGGGCCACCATGTCGAGCAGCACGGCCCGCCCGGCGATGGCGCCCACCTTCTCGATGCCCAACCGAGATGCCCCGGTATGGGTCTTCATGGCCTCCTTGGAGAAGCCGTTGTAGTGCTTGTCTTGGCCGTACACATGGCAAAGGGCGTCCATGTGGCTGGTGGTGTGGGAGGCGAACACCAGCACGTCCTCATGGGCCCCGGTGCCGTCGTGGCAGCCGTACGCCGCATAGATGCCCTCATCGGAGGCGTTCTGGAGGGTGAGCCGCATAGGCGTGCCCCGGTAGTCCATGATGGGCACGCCCTGCGACTGGATGGGAATGCCCAGCGGGTACACCTTCCCGGTGGTGATCGAGGCACTGGCCTCCTTCACCACCTCGGGGGTGAGCAGATTCAGCGCCCCCCGCTCATCCTCGTCGCCCCATCGTCCCCAGTTGTTCTCTCCCATGCGGGGAACTCTAGTGATACCAGCGCTCGGCGGTCACCCCAGCCAGCCCGTCTTCACTCCGAGGACGGTGGCGGGTTCATGCCGGGGCCTTTCAGACTCCGCTCCACCAGGGGCATCATGCCGGGGAAGCCGGGGATGCGGCGCAGACGGCGATCGAGGTACAGCCCGGCCAACACAATCGTGAGGATGGAAAGCCCCCAGTTGACCCCTAAGCGGATAAGCACGAACTTGTTGATCGAGGCGTTTTGGAGCAGCCAGGTGTCGAACCCGACGCTGGCGAACACCACCAGCGCCACCGCGATGGACACCCGCCGGGTGGCCGCTCGATATTCCGGGTGGGCTTTGACGTCGCGGTCGATCGGCACGAGATAGGGCAGGGCGTAGCCGGCACCGTTGCGTTTCATGGCTGCCGACACCAATAAGGCCAGCGCGGCCAGTGCCTTGGCCGAGATTCCGATGCCGAAATACACCTCTCCGCTGTCATAGATGATGCCGAACGTGCCCCGGATCAACAGGTAGACCACGATGATCGGCATCACCCGTCCGAGAGGCAAGCCCCGGCGGTAGCGGCTGACCTGGGCCTTGACGGCCCACAGCGTCATAGCGGCGATGGCGGGGATCAAACCGAACGCGCTGTTGAGCACCAAGAACAGCACGATGGGCATGTACTGGTCGAAGACATCGGCCCGGGTGGGGACCGACGGCGTGGGCGCCGGGCGGGATGTGTCGTCGGCCATGGTCGGGTTTCTCGGCGGCTCTACCGGGACAGGGCGAACCAGGCTCGGGCGACGTCGGCGTCGCCGAAGGTCTCCACGCCGGGGCTGTCCAACCCGATGCGCTCCCACGACAGCAGCAGCAGGTCGGTGCCGCTGGCCCGCACCGCGGCGCCGCCTTTGGATTGCTCATGGCTCATCTTGATGCGACCGCCGTCGTTCACCAGCAGCCACTCCCCCTCGCCGTCGGTGCGGTGCAGATGCAGGCTGGCGTCGGGCAGGGTCATGTCCCAGTTGGCCACCGCGAACGGCAGCACCACCTCGAACAGCTCGCTCACCCCGTCGGCAGCCAGATCGGAGTCGATCGGGCCAGATGCCCCGAAGGCGGCCTCTGCGTCCCAGCGGTGTACCGCAGTCTCATGGGCCATGCGGCGGAAGTAGAAGGCCATGGTGTTCTGGCCGGCCCAGCTCCACACCGCCTCGTCGGGGTCGGCGCCATCCAGCGCGTCTTGCACAAACCGGTGGCCCTCCTCGAACCATTCCCCGATGGCGTCGCCCTCGGGGGGTCGGGGAATCTCGTCGGCGGGGATCATCTCGGTGGCCCGCTCAGCCACGTGGCGCCCCACCGAGCGGTACACCCGGCCGACGTGGGCCAGCAGCTTGTGCACGGTCCAGCCGGGACACGACGGCACTACGGCGTTGATGTCCCTTCGCCCGGCCGCGGCAATGGCCTCGCCGTCGGATCGCAGGGCTTGCCGATAGACGGCCCGGTCGATGCTCATGGCGCGACGGTACCAATACCAAGTGGTCGGATAGCTAGATTGAGGCCATGATCGAAGCCAACTGGGACCTCGACGCGTTCCGAAACTTCCTTCACGTCTTGGGCGCCTCGGTGTGGGTGGGAGGCCAAGTAGTGGTAGCCGCATTAGTACCGGCCTTGCGCAAGATCGGTCCCGAGGCCACTCAGGCCGCGGCCCAGCAGTTCGGAAGGGTGGCGTGGCCGTTCTTCGCCCTGTCGGTGGCCACCGGGCTCTGGAACATCTTCGAGGTGGAATTCGCCGATGCGGCCACGAGCTATCACGTGACCTTCGGCGTCAAGTTCGTGCTGGTGATCGCCACCGGGCTGGCCGCCTGGCTGCACACCAAGGCCACCGAACGCCGCCACATCGCCATGCTGGGATCGGTGGCAGGCGTGACTGCTATCGCCGCCCTGCTCTTGGGCGTGACCCTGTAGGGCGGGAGCAAGTCCTCAGCAGCCCAGCGGCAGACTCATTCCCCGACCCTGACGAAATCGGGGACGGCGAGGACCATGCCAACCTCGAAAGCCTCTCGGGCCTCCACCAGAGCCTCCAGCGCCGAACTGGCCATATCGTGCGCAGCCCGAGTTTCAATCAGAGCCTCGGCGCCCACCGCAGCTCGGGCCTCGATCAAGGCATCGGCCGCCACGGCTCGGACTTCGGCCAATACGCCCTCCACCGCCTCGTAGGCAGCCTTGCAGCGAAGAAGGTCGTTGGTCACTTCCACAACCACATCCACGGCGGCGTCATAAGCGTCGGGCGACGTGTCGTCGGAGTCGCCGAGGGCCGCGACCATGGCCGAGGCGGCATAGGGATCGCTGTCTTCGCGGTGGACATCGACCGCGGCCTGAACCTCTCCCAGGGTTGTGGCCGCCTTGGCGAAGGCCATCCGCACCTCGGCGAGGAGGTCCCATACGTCGTTCGTCACGGTGGCGTTGTACGCCGATCGCACAACGCGCAGTTCGGCCAAAGCAGCCCTGACATCGCCCACCCGGTCCATCTGGGCCTCGGCGGCCAGATGAGCCTGGATATCGGCCGCGACGGCAGTTTGCCAGTCGGCGCCGATTTCCTGCCGGTAGGCCTCCAGGGCCTCCAGCAAGGTAATCAGGGCATCGGCCACGTCGCGATATGCGCCCCGGGCCTCCGTCAACACGCTCAGGCTTTCTGCCAGGGTGATGTAACCGTCGTCAGAAGCGCGACCGGTGTCGGCGGTCACGCCGTTTCGGCGCTCCTCGGCCAAAGAACTCAAGGCATTCACGAGGGCGTCGAAGGCGCTGCTGGACGAGATGTCTGCGCCTTCGTCTGTGCCTCGTTCGGGCAAAGCGCGGGCGCCCTCACTCGCGGCACTGGCTCCCATGCTTTCGTCGCTCTCCTCAGTGGCGGCGTAGGCCGAGGCGATCTCGGCAACGGTTTGGCGGGCCGCCTCGGCGAAGACGGCTGTCTCCTGCCTTGCCCGACGAGCTGAGACCGCGGCCCAAACTGCGGTCAGGTCGGCCTCGACGGCTGCGGCGTCGGCTTCGTCGTCCCAATTGGCCATGCTGGCGAAGAACCCGGCCCTTTGTGCGGCATCAGCCGCCTCGCCCACAAGAGCGAAGGTGCTGCGAATGGCGTCGGCGGCTCGGGCATAGAAGCCCGAATCGCCCATCACACCCCCTGGGGGCAGCTCAATGCTCAGCTCGGGCTCAGACATGGCCGTCACGCTATTCGAGGTCTCCGAAGATCTCGGGGAGAGTGAAATCGAATCCCACTTCGAAAGCGGCCCGAGCTCCGAACAGGGCGTCCATGGCGGCGCTGGCCGTGTCGTACGCAGCCCTGATCTCAAAGAGGGCCTCAGCACCGACCACTGCTCGGGCCTCAATCAAGGCGTCAGCGGCAACTGCCCGGTTCTCCACCAGCAGGGCATCCACCGCGTCGCAGGCGCTCTGGGCCCGGCGCCGGTGCTCCTTGGCCTCGATGACCACATCTCGGGCTGCGTCATAGATGTCGGTCGGAGTCCCCGAGTCGCTGAACGAGTACGCCAAGGCCGAAGCGGCGTGAACGTCGTCGGCCCCGCCGTGGTCGCCTGCGGCAGCCTGGATCTCGAACACGGTGGAAGTGGCCGCGGCCAGATTGGCCTGAGCCTCAGCCAGGGCGCTCCACAGACCGTCGGCGACTTCCGCGTTGTAGGCCGTTCGGGTTACCGCCAGCGTTGTCACCGCGGACCGGAACTCGCCGACAAACGACGACCGGATGTCATCGGCCAGAGCGGCCCCGATATCGGCGGCCACCGCGGTTTGCGAGGCCGCTTCCGACTCCTTCAGGTATGCGGTTCGAGCGTTGGCCAGCAGAATCAGAGCCTCGTCGACGTCTCGATAGGCAGTACGGGCGTCAGCGAGCACCGACAGGGTCTGGGCCAGCTTGCTGTAGCCATCGTCTTCGCCGCGGCCGGCCTCATTCTCCCGCTGCTCGGCGAGCGCGACGAGCGCACCGGACAAGTGGCCCGAGAACGACCCCTCTTCTTCCCCATCCTCCTCGGCGGCGTCGGCCTCTTCTGCGCCGGTGTCGCCGGTGGAAATGCTTGGCATTGCGGCCGCGGCAAACGCCGCAGTCACCTCGGCCAGCGTCTGCCGGGCGGCGTCGGCATAGGCGGCGACCGCTTCTTTGGCCCGCAGGGCCTCGGCCATCGCCATGACCGCGGCCTTGTCAGCATCATGAGCCGAGGCGTCGGCCTCGTCGGTCAGTTCGTCGATATCGGCGAAGAATCCGGCTCGTTGGGCCGTGTCGGCCGCCTCCCCGATCTGGGCGCAGGCACTGCGCAAGGCCTCTACGGCACCGGCGTAATACCGGGAGTCGGAGATAACGCCCCCAGCAGAGAACTCCATGCTTGCGACCGGATCAGCCATGCCTACACGCTAGTTGGGTAAGAATAGGAACATGTCGGAAGCCCTGACTCCAGAGGAGATTGCCCGGAAGATCAAGCGAGCCGGGATCGGCAAGGCCAAGTTCGACCTTGCCCAGACGACCATCCTCGGCATCATGGCCGGGGCGTTCATCGCCTTGGGCGGTGTTTTCGCCCTCACCATCGCGGTCAGCCCCGAGTTGGGCACTGGGCCGGCCCGGCTGCTCATCGGCGTGGGATTCTCCCTGGGGCTGTTCTTGGTGGTGGTCACCGGATCGGAGCTGTTCACCGGCAACAACCTCATGGTGGCCAGTTTCTTCAGCCGCCGCATCAGCGGCCGCGAGCTCACCCGCAACTGGGCGCTGGCGTTTGCGGCCAACCTCATCGGCTCGCTGGTGATCGTGTTCCTGCTGTACTACAGCCGGTGGTGGGCCCAGGGAGACTTCTCCTTCTCGGTGCGGACCATCCAGATCGCCAACGACAAGGTCAACCTCTCCTTCGGGACCGGGTTCGTGCGGGGGCTGATGGCCAACATGCTGGTGTGCTTGGCGGTATGGATGGCGGTGGCCGGCCGCACCCTGGTGGACAAGATGATCGGGATCATCCTGCCCATCACCGCCTTCGTGGCCGCCGGCTTCGAGCACAGCATCGCCAACATGTTCTTCTTGCCCCTGGGCTGGCTGGTATCCACCGACGCCGACGCCCTAGCCGCCGCCGGGCTCACCTCCGAGCAGATCAGCCGCCTGAACTTCCCCTGGGTAGTCCACAACCTCGCCGCCGTCACCCTCGGCAACATCATCGGCGGCGTCCTCGTCGGCCTCGCCAACTGGACCGTCTACCTGCGACGGCAGTAGCAGTCTGCCCACCAACGTCTCCACCTCGAAAGGCCACTGTCACCGGCGGCTACTGTGCCAGCCATGAGCAAGAGGCTGGATGGAAAAGCGGCGATGGTGACGGGGGCGGGGAATGGGATTGGGCGGGCCATTGCGCTGCTGTTGGCGGAGCATGGGGCGCAGGTGGTGGTGAACGACCTGGGGACTGATGAGTTGGGGGATGGGGCCGATGCTTCTCATGCGGCTCAGACGGTGGCTGACATCGAGGCAGCGGGGGGTACGGCGGTGGCCAACCACTCAGACGTGGCTTCCTTTGAGGGGGCTGGAGCGGTGGTGCAGCAGGTGGTGGATACCTATGGGCGCATCGACATCGCGGTGAACTGCGCGGGGGCGGCCATCGAGGGGTCGATCTATGAGATGGCACCGGAGCTGTACCACAAGACCATTGCCTTGCAGATGTCCCAGAAGTGGTACATCGCTCGCCATGCCGTGCCGCTGATGGTGGCCCAGGGCTGGGGCCGGGTGGTGAACACCACCTCCCACGGGGCGTTGGGCGATCTGGGCCAGCCGGCGTTCGCCGCGGCCATGGGCGGGGTGATCTCCATGACCAAGGCGCTGGCCACCGAGACGGCGGGCACCGGTGTCACCGTGAACTGCCTGGCCCCGGGAGCGGCAACCCGGCTGCACGCCAAGTCGCACGACGGCTTCAAAGCCTGGCACGAGCAGGGGATCATCGACGATGAGATGTGGCAGAGCTACCTCACCACTCCCCCGCCCGAGTACGTAGCCCCCGCGGCGGTGTGGCTGTGCACCGATGCGGCCGAGTACATCAGCGGCCATGTGGTCCACGCCGCGGGCGGCCAGGTGGCGGTGTTCAACGAGCTGCGGGAGGAGCGGGCCATCTACCGGGGCGACCATGCCGAGGTGGACCCGTGGACCTTGGACGAACTCGATCACCTGTTCCCCCGAAACCTGCTGCCTCGGCCCTGATTTACGGGGCTCGCCATCGGCGAGCGGTCAGAGGGCGTGCTGGCAAACCCAGCGGTGCATGGCGATGCCGGAGGCCACTCCGGCGTTGATGGAGCGGGTGGAGCCGAACTGGGTGATGGCCAGCACCGCCTCACACACCGATACCGCCTCGGGGGACAGGCCGGGGCCCTCCTGGCCGAAGAGCAGCAGGCAACGCTCGGGCAGCGAGTAGCCCTCGATGGGCTCAGTGCCGGGGCCGTTGTCGATGCCCAAAATCGGCAGCTCGGCTTCGGCGGCCCAAGCGACCAGGTCGTCGAGCTCGGGATGGTGCAGCACGTGGAGGTAGCGGTCGGTGACCATGGCCCCCCGACGGTTCCAGCGCCGCTTACCCACGATGTGCACCGCAGCCGCCCCGAAGGCATTGGCGTTGCGCACCACGGTGCCGATGTTGAGGTCGTGCTGCCAGTTCTCCACTGCGACGTGGAACCCGTGGCGGCGGGCATCCAGATCGGCCACGATGGCCTCATGGCGCCAGAAGCGGTAGGCGTCCACCACATTTCGAGTGTCGCCAGCCTCCACTAACTCGGGGTCGAGGTGGGGTGGAAGGCGCTCAGCCCAGCGTCGCGATTCCTGCACCCTCGCACCCACTGGCCGTGCCCCGAGAGCCGACGCCGCAGTGAACGGCTCGGTCGATGCTCACTGAACGACGGTACCAACCCCACGCCAATCGAGAGGAAATGGCCGAGCCAACTGCGGCAGTCAGCTAGAAACAGGCCGTGAGATCACGGTGCCTCACCGCGGCGACGTCTGTACTGCTGGCCGCCTCCCTGCTGGCGTCGGCCTGTAGCGACTCCGACCACAGTTCCCTGGGCAACGGATCGCTCGGCACCGTCACCGTGAGGCCGGGCGACTCCATTCAGATCCGGTCGATCAGCTCGTTCGACCCCTCCGGTCCCGGCGAGAAGGACTATCTCCGTGCCGTCGAGCTTGCCGTTGAGGATTACGGCCCGATTCACGGTGGGTTCAGCTTCGAAGTCGGAGAGGGCATCGACGACCCCTGCTCAGCCGACTCCGGGCCGAGCATGGCCGGGGCGGCATTGGCAGATGCGAGCACCGTCGGCGTGATCGGCCCGTCCTGCTCGGCAACCGCCACCACCGCTGTGCCGCTGATCACTGCCGGGGGGCTGGTGGTGATCTCGATGTCGAACACATCACCGCTGCTCACATCCGATCTGGCCGGCACCCCGAGCGAGCACTACCAGCCGGGGTACTACCGCACAGCCCACAACGACCTGTACCAGGGCGAGGCGGTGTCGGCCTTTTTGCACGACGAATTCGGCCCTCTGAATGTGGCGGTCGTCCACGAAGGCGACGCCTATACGCAAGGCCTGGCCGAGGCATTCCGCAGCGCATTCGAGCGCCGCGGCGGCATGATCACCGATTTCATCAAGATCGAATTGGGCGCCACCGACCTGTCAGAGGTGCTGGACCAAATCGCTGCCGGCCAGCCCGATGCTGTGTTCATGCCGCTGCTCGCGAACCCCACCGCTGAGCTGCTCGAGGTCTTGAGGGAGCATGAGGCCTTCGACGACACCGTGCTGGTGTCCGGCGACGCAGCTCTGCACCATTCGCTCTTGGAGCTGCCCACCACCGAGGGGATCTTCATCGCCGGACCCGACCGAGACTACGGCGACAACATCAACCAGGCCACCGGAGTGGATGCCAAGCAGGCTGCCGAGCGGTTCGAAGCCAAGGCGGGCACACCTCCCTTCCGGGCATTTTGGGCCCACGCCTACGATGCGACCACACTGCTGTTAGACGCGGTGAACGCCGCTTCCCACTTGGAACGCGGCAAGCTGGTGATCGACCGGGCCGGCATCCGCGACTACCTCGATCAAGCAGCCGGCTACCAGGGCATCATCGGCACAATCTCCTGCGACCTGTTCGGGGACTGCGGGCCGTCGAAGATCACCATCATCGAACACCGCGACTCCGACAACCCCGAATCCGCCTGGGAGAACGTGGTCTACCGGTTCACCCCGCAGTCACCCCCCACAGGCCGCTAGACCGCGACACCATCGCGGCGATGCGCTCAGCGTGCTCGTCGATTGACCCGAAACAGGGGGTGAGCGCCCAGGCCCGCTTGAGGTAGAGGTGGGCGTCGATCTCCCAGGTGAAGCCCATGCCGCCGTGGATTTGCACGCAGTCTTTGCCGTTGTGGTCGGCGGCCTCGGCGGCCAGGATACGGGCCCCCGATATCGCCCTGACCATGTCTGGCTGCTCCTCATCGCCTCTGACGTCGCCAGCAGCAATCGTGCAACCGTGGAAGAACAGATAGTCGCCAGGGTCAGCGGGCAAGCCAGGCCCCATCGTGGCGTCCATCACGCAGCCGGCGTAGTACAGGGCGGCTCGGGCTACCTCTTCGCGGCTGTACATGTCGGCGCACATGTGCTTGATGGCCTGGAACTGGCCGATGGGCTTGCCGAACTGCTGGCGCTCTTGCGCATAGGCCACGGCTAGCTCTCGAGCGCCCGTTGCCAGCCCCACTTGGAGGGCCGAGCTCAAGAACACCGCCCGGTTGGCCCAGCCGTAGCAGCCGTCAACCTCTTCACCCTGGGGCAGTTCGGCCACCCGGCCCACCGGGGTCAGCGGGTCCACCGACTGGGCCGGCTCCACCGACAGCTCGGCGGCGTCCACCCTCCACACGCCCTCCCGGTCAATCACCAACAGGGCATCGAGCACATCGGGGTACTCCACCAACGCGGGCCCGTCGGTGCGCTCGATGAAGCCGACCACCGCATCGTCGACCACCCCCGCGGCCAGCAGCGTGCCCACCAGCGGTCCGGGCACCAGGGCTCGGCCGAGTTGCTCGAACACCAGCCCGGCCTCGGCCCAGCCCAGACCCACCCCGCCTTCTTCCTCGGGCACCACCAGCGAGAACACGCCGGTGTCGGCCAGCTCGCCCCACAACTGGCGGTCCACCCCGCCGCAGTCGGCCAAGCCCCGCACGGTGTCGATGTCGAAGCGTCCCTGGCACAAGTCCCGGATGCCGTCGCACAGGGCAACCTGGTCGTCGGATAGCTCGAAGTCCATGCCTACCGCTCCTTGGGCAAGCCCAGGATGCGCTCGCCGATGATGTTCTTTTGGATCTGGGAGGTTCCCGCCGCGATAGACAGGCTGAGCACGTACAGGCGGCTGGCCACCATGTCGCCGCCGGTCTGCTCGTCGCCCACATCCTCGGCAAGCACGAGGGCGTCCCGCTCGAGCATGCGGTGGGCCAAGTCGGCCATCCGCTTCTTGACCTCCGCGTAGTAGAGCTTGAACACCGAGCCGCCGGGACCGGGCATCCCGGTGCGCTGGGCCTGCGACACCACCCGCTTGGTGAGCGCCCACAGGGCGTCGTATTCGGCCTGAAGGCGGCCGATCTCCCGGCGAATCTCGTCGTCATCCCAAGCGGTGGAACCGTTGCGGGGGATTTGACTGGCCAATTCGGCCATATCGGCCAGCTGGTTCATCGTGCCCAGCAGCTCACTGATGAAGGCCGTGCCCCGCTCGAAGCTGAAGGTGACCATGGCCACCCGCCAGCCGTCGTTCTCGTCGCCCACCCGGTTCTCCACCGGTATGCGGACCTCGTCGAAGAACACCTCGCAGAACTCGCTGGAGCCGGCCACGGTGGTGATGGGCCGCACCTCGATGCCGGGCAGATCCATTGGGCAGATCAGCCAGGTGATGCCCCGGTGTTTGGGGGCGTCGGGGTCGGTGCGCACCAAAAGTTCGCAGTAGTCGGCCACATGGCCGAACGATGTCCAGATCTTCTGGCCGGTCACCACGTAGTGATCACCGTCGCGAATGGCCCGGGTGGACAGCGAGGCCAGATCCGACCCGGCGTTGGGCTCGGAGAACCCCTGGCACCACACCTCTTCGCCTTTCAACATGGCGGGCAGATGACGGGCCTGCTGCTCGGGAGTGGCCTCCAGGATGAGGGTGGGGCCGGCGTGGAGCTGGGCGACGAAGTTCATCCCCACATACGGGGCACCCTTCCTGGTGGTCTCCTCCAGGAAGATCAGGTGCTCGGTGGGAGTGGAGCCCCGGCCACCGAACTCGGACGGCCAGTTGATTCCCGCATACCCGGCGTCGTAGAGCTTGCGCTGCCAGCCCATGTCCCACTCTCGGCGAGCGGTCCAATCGTCGCGGTCGGGAGGATCGCCCAGCGTCGGCAGCACTTCGCGGAGCCAGGCGCGCAGCTCGTCGCGGAACGCGATCTCGTCCGCGGAGAAACGTATGTCCATCGGCAGCGATGGTACCCAGCGCTAGAGCAAGGGCAAGAGTTGATCCATCAGCGAGTCGATCTCGCGGGCGCAGGCGATGAAGATGTCGTCGTCGAAGCCGCCGGGGTCCACCACCTCTTCGCCGTAGGGCACTGGAGCGTCGGCCAGGTTTAGGGTGGCCACCCGCTGGGCCAGCGGCTCGGGACCGGGTGGCAGGTCTTCGACAAGGCGCTTGATGGTGGCGGTGCGGGCTGCGGCTTCGGGGTGGACTCGGCGCACGTAGTCCACGTGCTCGGGAGCGAAGGCCACAATGAGGTCGGCGGCGCGGGCGTCGGCGGCGGTGAGCTGGTGGCTGCGGTGGCTGCCGTCGGCCAGTCCCAGCGACTCCAGCGCCCGCCGGGTTCGCCCGCTCATGGGCAGGCCCTCGATGCTGTGGGTGCCAGCTCCGACGAAGCGCACGCCGTCGGTTCTGTCCCGGCCGATCACAGTGGCCATCACCGAGCGAGCCGCGTTGCCGGTACACAGCATGACCACCACCGGCCGGAGGTCTGATTCAGTCATGGCCCCTCAGCGGTGGGGCGGACGAACAGAGCCTCGGCCTCAGCGGTCAGCACCCCGTCGGCATGGCACTGGCCCGCGGCGGTGACCCGCCGGCTGCGGACACTGGTCAGACTGCCGGTGAGAACTAGTTTGGAGTTGAGCGGAGTGAGCGCCCGGTAGCGCACGGTGAGCCGACCCGTGAACGCCCCCTTGCGCCCGGTCAGGCGGTAGGGCAGCACCCCCAATAGGTTGTCGAACATGGCGGCCAGATACCCACCATGGACGGAATCGGGTGGTCCCTGATAATCCTCGCCCAAACACACCACCGCGGTGACGGTGGGGTGGCCCAAGTCGTCGACGTCGTATCGCACGTCCAGCGCGGGGGGCAGCAGTGTGGGTGCGGTCAGCCGCCCCGATTCGCTCACGCCGATTGGGCTCTGCGCTGAGCCTCCTCGGCGATCCCAGCGGCCATCTTCGCTACCGCCGACGCCATCAAATTGCGCAAAATCCCGCCGGTCAGCGGAATGATGACATCGAACCAGGAATCCCAGTGGAGCTGGCAGCTATCGCCCCCGTCGTCGTCCACCAGCATCATCTCGGAGCGGTAGTTTCGTATCGGCAGCGGCGCGCTCAGAACCCGATAGACCATGCGATGAGGCGGCTCGAAAACGGTGACCTCCTCACGAGTGCTCACCGGGCCGGTGCGAAACGCCCTAACCGCCCCCACGCCGTTGGGCTCGGGCGACCCCTCGATTTCCAGGTCGACCCGGGAACTGGGCGTCCACCGGGCGTAGAGCTCGTGGCTGGTCATAACCTCCCAAGCGATCTCACGAGGAGCCGCAATAGAAGTGGAGGATGAGAAAGTCTGCATGACCGGCTACTGCTAACCCAGATACGCGTCGCGCACAGCCGGATTACTGCGGATTTCCTCGGGCGAGCCCTCGCCAATCACCTGGCCCAGGTTCAACACGGTGATCAGGTCGCACTGGGCCATGACGAAGGCCACGTCGTGCTCCACCAGCAGCACCGAGCACTGGTCCTCGGTTCGAATGGTCTGAATGATCTGGCCGAGCTGCTCGGCCTCATCGTGCTCGATGCCCGAAGTGGGCTCGTCCAGCAACAGGAGCTTGGGGCGGGACACGATGGCCCGACCCAACTCCACCATGCGGGCTCGGGCAATGGGCAGCTCCCCCGCGGGGGTGTCCTTGATATCGGTGAGGCCGCACAGCTCCAGCACTTCGTCCACTCGCTCGCGCCGCTTCGCTTCGATGCGGCGGCGGGCGGGAAGGGCGATCAGGTCGGCGGTGATACCGCCGCCGCCTCCTTCCCACTCCAAGGCCGACAGCACATTGTCGGCCACCGACAGCCAGCCGAACGGCTGCTGGCGCTGGAAGGTGCGGCGGATGCCCTGGCGGGCCCGCCAGGTTGCCGGTCGTCCGGTCAATTCCTCGCCCTCCAACCGGATGGAGCCAGCCGCCGGCGTGTTCACGCCGGTGATGCTGTCGAACAGGGTGGTCTTGCCTGCACCGTTCGGCCCAATGAGCCCTCTGACCTGGCCGGACGGCACCGACATGGACACGTTGTCCACTGCCACCACGCCGCCAAAGCGAACCGTGACCCCCTCAACTGCCAAGAGGGGCTGGCCCGAATCGGCGGGACGCTCGGCCACCGAAGTGGCACCCTCAGTGCTCATCTCCGCCACGCTACTCCAGACCGGGCCGATGCAACCGATAGAGCCATAACGGGCATGGCGCTTATGTCAGATGCCCAGTGCGGCGGCGATTCTGTTCCGGTGCCAGGCGGCGTCGCCCCAAGCGGCCGACAGGGCCCAGCCCCGCTTCATCCACAGATGCAGGTCGTACTCGAAGGTGTAGCCGATGGCGCCGTGGCACTGAAGGGCGGTGCGGGCGGCCAGGTCCACCGCCTCGGAGGCCAGGGCCTTGGCCAAGGATACGTCCCGGCTGCGGTTGGGATCACCGACGGCGATACACCAAGCAGCGTGGCGGGCCGCGGGGCGGGCGAACTCGATCTTGAGGGCGGCGTTGGCCAAGTGGTGCTTCACCGCTTGGTAGCTGCCCACCGGCTTGCCGAACTGATACCGCTGGGCCACGTACTCCACCGTGGCGTCCAGCAATTGCTGGGCCACGCCCACGCACTGGGCGGCAGCCGCTCCGGCGGCCCGGTCGAAGGCCAATGCCGGGTCGGCGTCGAGCACTGCGGCCTCTCCGTCAACTTCGAACAGGCGGCGAGAACCGTCGACCGACCGGTGCTCGACCAGCGATGCCCCGGCTACCGGCACGGCTTGGACCTGGGTGCCGATGAGCAGCACCAGATCGCAGGCGGCCGCCCCGACCGCGTAGCCCTCGGCGGGACCCGCGCCCAGGGTCGCATCCCCCACCGCAGCCCGTTCGAGCCAGGCCTCGGCAACCGCGCCGCCCCCCTCAGCCAGGGTGGGAATCCCCACTGCAGTGTGCTCAAGCAGGGGCTCGGGAAGGGCGGCCCGTCCGGCCTCTTCGAGCAGCAGCACCAAGTCGATCTCGTCCATGCCCAAACCGCCGGCCGACTCGGGGGCGGTCATGCCCACCACCCCCATCTCGGCCAGCGCCGCCCATAGGCCCTCGGTACGGCCGGTTTCGTTCTCCCAGGCCGACCTCACCACTTCGGGTGGACACTCGTTGGCCAGGAAGTCCCGCACCGCCTCTTGGAACATGACCTGGTCGTCGCTGAACGAGAAATCCACGTCTACCGCCTCGGGAGTCCCAGAACTCGTTCAGAGATGATGTTTCTCTGGATCTCGTTGGTGCCGGCGTAGATCGGACCGGACAGTGCGAACACATATCCGTCCATCCACGAGCTGTCGGCCCGCTCCCCGTCGCGGCCCAGCAGCCGCAGCGCGGTGGCGTGCAGTTCCACATCCAGCTCCGACCACAGCACCTTCATGAAGCTGGCCTCCGAGCCGATGGGGGCGCCGCCCCGCAGGCGGGCCTCGGTGGCGTAGGTCTGCCAGCGGTAGGCCTGGGCCCCCATCCAAGCGCTCACCACCTGGTCGCGGCGGTCCAGGTCGGGGCCCCGGCTGTCGGCCAGCTCCTGGTAGAGGCCCACCAGACGGTCGGCGGCGGCCATGAACCGGCCCGGCGCCCGCAGGTTCAGCCCCCGCTCGCTGCCGGTGGTGGCCATGGCCACCGCCCAGCCCTCGCCCTCGCCGCCCAGCAGGTAGCGCTCGTGTACCCGGGCGCCGTCGAAGAACAGCTCAGCGAAACCGGGCTCGCCGTCCAGGCGGCCGATGGCCCGGGCCTCGAGCCCCTCGGTATCGGCCGGAACCAGCAGATAGCTCAATCCGGCGTGCCGCTCGGAGTCGGGATCGGTGCGCACCAAACAGAAGAACCAGTCGGCGAAAGCACCCCGAGAACACCAGGTTTTCTGACCGTCGATCACGAAGTATTCGCCGTCGCGCTGCGCCTTGGTCTTGATCCCGGCCAGGTCCGACCCGGCGTCGGGCTCCGACCAGCCCTGGGCCCATACCTCATCGCCCCGGGCCATGGGCCGCAGAAAGCGGTCCTGCTGTTCAGGAGTGCCGAAGTCGAAGATGGTGGGGGCCAAAAGGCTCACCCCGTTGGACGAGACCCGTCCCGGCGCCCCCGACGCCCAGTACTCCTCCTCAAAGATGAGCCACTCCACTAGCGACGCCTCTCGGCCGCCGTAACGCTCAGGCCACGACACCACCGCCCACCCGGCGTCGAACAAGACGTGCTCCCACGCCCGATGCTCCTCAAAGCCGTGCGCGGTGTCCATCGACGCCAGCGGCTCAGCGGGCACATTCTCGGCCAACCAGGTGCGGGCCTCCTCCCGGAACTCCTCTTCCGTCGACGTGAACGACAGGTCCATCAGCGCAGAACTCTACGCGGGACAAGTCCGTTGAGACGACACGCTGAGTCAACCGGGCAAAGCGGGAGGGGAGACTGCCAGATGCTCTGCTATTGCTCCGGCGTGGAGGCGGCGATCCCAAACCGCGACCACAAGGTCGGGTGCGCCAAGAGCCAGTGCGCTGGCCAAGTGGACAGCATCGGCCCCGCGCAGGCTGTGCGTCTTGGCTAGACGGCCAGCGGCCACCTGCACACTTTGGGTGAGCTCAACCGGGCGCATCGCGGCCCAGAACTCCTCCCATTCCCGCTCACACCTCTCAAGGCTGGCCTCGTCCAAGACATGGTTGCGCCCCGCCGCAGCCAATGCCGCCCGCACTTCTGGGTAGGCGAGGCGACTCGACACTGCGGCATCACACCCGTCCCAAAGCGCGGCCGCGATATCGCTGCCGGGCTCTTCAACTACCAGCTTGACCAGTGCACTGGCGTCGAAATAGACGAGGGCCACTCAGTCAGTCCCGCAGTTCAGTAACCAGATCTGAGACCGGTCTGCGGGACCGAGGCCGCTGGCGGCCGGTGGCCACGGGACGACCCTGAGAGGACGGCCTCGCGATGATCCCCTGCTGCACCAGAGACTCGATAGCAGGAGTAGCTTCCAGACCGAGGATTTTGACCACCGGAGTACCCCGCTCGGTGACCACAACCTCCTCGCCGTCCTTGGCTCGACCCAGCCAGTGCCTCAGATTGGCCCGAAGTTCGGCAACTGCTACATCCATGTTCATTAGTGTACAACTTGTAGCGAGTGATCTGTACACTAGATAGTCAGGCGGTCTAAGACCTCGGTGGCTTCGGTAACGATGGAGTCGATGATCTCTTGGCAGCTGGGGAGGGCGTTGATGTTGCCCACCACCTGGCCGGTGGGCAGGATGCCGACCTCGGGGTGGCCGTCGACCATGGCGGCCTTGGTCATCATGGGGGCGTTGGCTGCCATGGCCATCTGGGCCCAGGTCAGGTTGAGGCTGCGGCGCATGGCCAGGCCCTCTGATAGGAGTTGGCGGTAGCCCACCCCGGTGAGGGCTCGGAACTTCAGCGCATTGCGGGCCGCCCGGATGAACGACAGCGGTCCCGAGCGCTCCAGCCGGGAGATCACACTGGTGTTGATCACCCGCTGGGGTACGCCGTCTACTGCGGTAGTGACCACTGTGCCGGTGAGCTTGGTGTCGAGATAGACGGCCTTCACGTGGTCGGGCACATCGCTGTCGGACGACAGCAGAAATCTGGTGCCCATAGCCACGCCGTCGGCTCCGAAAGCCAGGGCCGCGGCCAGCGAGCGGCCGTCCACCATGCCGCCGGCGGCGATGACCGGGATGTCCACCGTGTCCACGACCGCGGGCAGCAGCAGCGTGGTGGCAATGGGACCGGTGTGGCCGCCGCCCTCGGCCCCTTGGGCGATCACCGCGTCGACCCCCCAGGCGGCCACCTTTTCGGCGTGGCGGGGGGCGCCGATGGTGGGAACCACCACCACTCCGGCGTCCTTGAGCTTCTTGACAGTGGCCTCGCCAGGGGCCTGGGCGAAGCTGGCCACCGGGATCTGCGCCGCGATGATATGGTCAACCCGGCGGTCGATGTCGGCCGCGTCGGTGCGGAGGTTCACCCCGAAGGGCCGGTCGGTTGCCGCAGCCACCGCGTCGATGGTCTCGACCATCTGATCAAAGGTGAGCGGCGCGGCGGCAATGATGCCCAGGCCGCCGGCGTTGGAGGTGGCTGCGGTCAGCCGGGCGCCTGATACCCAGCCCATGCCGGTTTGCACGATGGGGTACTCCACCCCGAACAACTGGCACACCCGGGTCTGGAGTCGGGGATCTACAGCCATCGGAGGCTCAGCGGAACTCGGCCTTTCGGGCACTGGTGGGATCTAGCACCTCGCGGATCAGGTGAAGTTCCTCGTCGGTGGGCAGCCGAGTCTCGACTACGTCGTCGGTGCCGGCCAGCTCGAACGCAGTGGCCTCGATCACCTGCTCCACGGTCACGCCGGGGTGGACCGAAGCGATCCTCATGCGGTTGTCGTCGGTCTGGAAGTCGAACACCCCCAGATTGGACACCACCCGTCGCACCTCGTGGAAGCGGTTGCTCGGCGAGCCGAGCGCCCGCATCCGGTCGTACCCCGGCCCCGACACCACGTCCACCGAGGCCACAAACGAGCGGATGGAGTGGTTGGGCACCCAGTAACTAGTGGTGTGGTTGACCAAATTGCCCGGAGCGCCCCGCAAGCCGAGGAGCTGGGCCTTGGGCTGGCGGAAGTCGCCGATGGCGGCGATGTTCTGGTTGCCCCACTGGTCGATCTGGCTGGCCCCCATCAACACATGGCGCTTGCCCGACCACACGATGTCGAACACGGTGCGGTAGGGCACCCACGACTCCACCACCTTGGGGGCGTCGGGATCGCCCACCGGGAAATCGTTGGCGGGAAGCACCGCTACGGTGTCGGTGTACACCAGATCGGGCTCGAAGGTGGCCCGGGCCAAGCGGCCGCCCACGATGGGCACGGTGCCGATGGGGTTGCACAGGATCTCACCGTCACCCCGGAAGGCCTCGGCGCAGGCCACCACACAGATCTCGTCGATGGTTGCTTCGGTGACAGTGCTCATGACCGGGCCTCCAGCGCCTTCAGGTACTCGGCATGGGAGGGAGCGTCGAGGTAGGTGGAGCGGAAGGCCTCCCATGCCTCGGGGTCGCGGGCGGTGGCGGCGTACTCCCGCTGGAAGGCCTCATCGCGCCCGTAGTCAGGCGGGCACTCGGTGAAGTGCGCCCCTCGGGGGGCCTCCACCACGCCGTCGGTGAAGATGCGCTGGATGCGCAGCGTGTGTACCGATCCCTCGTCGAGAAGGCTCTCGGTGGGCACGATCTTCTCGGTGCTCAGGTAGGTCTTGTCGGCGGCCATGGCGAACAGATCGTCGAAATACAGGTCGGGCCCCAGGAACTGGCCGTTGCCGGCGGCGTCGGCCCGGTTCATGTGGATCAACGCGGCGTCAAGCTTGAAGGCGGGGATGGCCACCAGCTCCTCCCCGTCGTCATAGGGCGAGGTCACCGTGCGCAGCTCGGGGTTCATGGTCAGCATGTCGGAGCCCAGACCGGCCCGGGTGGGATAGAACGGAACCCGGTGAGAGGCGGCCAGAAGCCCCAGGTAGAAGGCACCCTCGTCCAGTTCGGTGAACTCGATGGCCCCGCTCTGTCGGGCCTGGCGGAAATGGGGCTCCAGCGGGATGGAGTCCAGCGACACGAACCCGTACACCGCCCGGCGCAGCTTGCCCGCCGCGCACAGCAGCCCGATGTCGGGTCCTCCGTAGGCCACCACGGTGAGGTCCTTCAGATCGGAGCGCAGAATGGCCCGCACCAGCGACATGGGCTTGCGCCGGGATCCCCAGCCGCCGATGCCGATGGTCATCCCGTCTTTCAGTTCGGAGACGACTTCGTCTTCGGTCATCCGCTTGTCGACCATGGCGGCGACGATAGCCCGCGCCTGTGACCCGGCCCACACTGGCAGAACAGCCTCCTTCGGCGCGGTCATGCTCCCGGTAGCCCCCATAAGGCACACTGGCAGCAATGGATGACCTCGATTTCACCGGCAAGACCGCCATCATCACCGGCGGCACCAAAGGGCTGGGCCGAGGGATGGCCACCCGCTTCCTGGCTGCGGGCGCCGATGTGGTGATCTGCGCCCGCCGCCCGCCGGAGGAGCCGGTAGCCGCCGACGGCCGAGAGGCGCGGTTCGTGGCCGCTGACGTGCGGGATCCCGAGCAGATCGCCGGGGTGGTGGACGCTGCGGTGGAGCGCACCGGGCGGGTCGACACCCTCATCAACAACGCCGGCGGCGCTCCTCCAGCCGATTCCGCCACCGTGTCGCCCCGGTTCAACGAGAAGATCGTGGCGCTGAACCTGATGGCCCCCATGGCGTTCAGCCAGGCGGTGTATCCGGTGATGCAGAACCAGGACAGCGGCGGGGTGATCCTCAACATCTCGTCGGTATCGGGCATCCGGCCCAACCCCATGGGGATCGCCTACGGGGCGGCCAAGGCCGGGCTGTTGAACCTGAGCGAGACGCTCGCGGTGGAGTGGGGGCCCAAGATCCGGGTTCTGACCGTGACCGTGGGGCTGATCGTGACCGACGACGCCCACCTGTACTACGGCGACGATGCCGGCATCGCCGCGGTGGGCGAGACCATCGCCTTGGGCCGCATGGGCCAACCCGAAGATGTGGCCGATGTCTGCCTGTTCTTGGCCTCGCCCATGGCCCGGTGGATGTCGGGGGCCAACATCAAGGTCCACGGCGGCGGCGAGAAGCCCGCCTATCTGGGCGTCTCCACCGGTGAGGTGGCCGCCGAGGACACCTGATCGGCCTGGAGAACCCCAACGTGGCGGTGAGCATCCCTTTCGTGACCGAGCCGGAGGTGGAATACGGCGCGGTAGTGGAGATGGCCCCCGGCCTGCGCCGGGTGGTGGCCAACAACCCCGGCAAGTTCACTTACAGGGGCACCGGCACCTACATCGTGGGCCAGGGCCGGGTGGCCATCGTCGACCCCGGCCCCGACGACGCCGACCACATCGAAGCCGTCCTGGCCGCGGTGGCCGATGAGCAGGTAGAAGCCCTGCTGGTCACCCACACTCACCGGGATCACTCACCCGCGTCACAGGCGGTGGCCGAGGCCACCGGTGCTCCGTCCTATGGGTTCGGCCCCCATCCACCTGCCGATGACGACGACGGCAAGAGCGAGGAGAGGGGCGACCTCCACTTCGTCCCCGACGCGGCGGTGATCCACGGGGATGTGGTGAAGGGACCGGGGTGGAGCTTCGAGTGCCTGTACACGCCGGGTCACATCTCCAACCACATCGCCTACCGCTGGCGGGAGGCATCCGGGGTGTTCACTGGCGATCACATCATGGGGTGGTCCACCACTATCGTTCCCCCGCCCGACGGCAACATGACGGACTATATGGCCAGCCTGCGGCTCTTGGCCGAAGCCACCCACGACCGGGTTTACTGGCCTACCCACGGCCCCCCGGTCACCGAACCCCAAACGCTGGTAGAAGCCCTTTACGCCCACCGCTTGGATCGGGAGCGCCAGATCACAGAATGTCTGGCCTCCGGGCCGCAGACCATTGCTGAGATGGTGAAGGTGATGTACGCCGACGTGGCCCCCGAACTGCACGAGCCTGCCAGCCGCTCGGTGCTGGCCCACCTCATCGCCATGGTGGGCGACGGCCGAGTGGGCACCGACGACGAGGTCACCGCCGAGTCGGTCTACTACTCGCAGTAGCAGGCGGCAACAGCTGCCGCCTCCTCGTCGGGCTGTTCAACTACGAGACGCTCGTTGAAGGCTCATTCAAGTAGCAAGCAACCAGAGCCGACGCCACCTCGTCTTGTGCCTCCCCGAAGCCCTCTCCCGTGTCGATCACCATCGCGTCCCTTACGACGTCTCGTAGCCCTTCAACTGAGATTTGTGAGGCGATGCATCTGGCTCGATCTACCGGCTCACCCTCTGCCACCAAGACATTGACCACGAAGTTTCGCCAGTCGACGCAACCCAAAGACAGATTCTCAAGGTCGAACGCCTCACGATCGGAAATGTCGAACCAGCTCCCGAACACAAACAGTCCCGGTTGCTGGTATGCCTCGGTAAACGACTCCGGGTTGAGTCCCAATTCGTCAAGCCGTTCGTCGGTGAATACGGAAAATGCCTCCTCAGCCAGACACATGATCTCCTGTCGAGATATGAAGGCGGTGACCAGCTCGTCTCCCAAGACCAGCTCAGCAAATGTGTCGGTCAACTCCTGCCTGTTGGGCCCGGGTGGATCCCCAATATCAGCCTGCTCGCCATTATCGGTTCCAGCGGCCTCGGTAGGTTGCGGAGTGGGAGCTTCGACCGCCTCAGTGGGTTGGACTGCGGAAACCTGGGTAGCTGGCACAGACGGCGCGCTGCCCTCGCTTTCGCTTGAGCAGGCCGCCGCCAAAAGGGTTGCAAGGATTATCGGGAGGAACCAGCCACGGCGCATAAAGACAGGTTCCGGGTCAGCCGGATTCCTCGATAGTCACCGAGTTGACGAACACCGGAGGCTCGGGGCCCCCACCCAGGGGATTATCGGGCTGGTCCACGTGGCTAGCCAGAATAGCCTCGGCCACCGCCAGGCTCGCATCGTCCATCTGGCCGAACACCACATAGGTGCCCTGGTTGTTGAGCCGGGCGGTCTGCTCGTTGACCGCGAAGAAGAACTGGGCGCTGGCGCTATCGGGCGCCGCGGTGCGAGCCATCACCAGCTGGCCCGGCTCATAGGTGAACCCAGAGCCCTCATCGGGAATGGTGTAGCCCGGACCGGGATCGGATGGCGAGTTGGTATGCGGCGCCCCGCCCTGAATGATGCCGATGCCCGGATCGGTCCGGAACAACAGCGTGTTGTCGTAATAGTGATAAAGGGCCAATACCGCGAAGTTGTTGGCGGTGATGGGCGTGTTGACCATGTCGAGGGCGACCCGCATCTCCCCCGCCGTGGTGTCGAACACCGCGGTGTACTGCTTGGAGGCGTCCAAGCACATCGGCTGGGGACCGTCGAAACCCAGGACCTGGGGTCCCGAACCGTCAACAGGAGGGCATGCGCCTGCGCCACCGCCCCCGCCTGGGTCGGCACCAGCCGATTGGAACCCGGAGCCGCCCATGGAATCGATCTCCTCAGGAGTCAGGCATCGGTTCTGGAGTTCCGCGAGTTCGCCCATCAACTGCAAGAAGGCTTCTTCGTCCTCAGGTTCTTCGCCTTCGAGCATCATGTCGACCACCTCGTCGGGCAGTCCGTCAGCGACGCAGCGGGCGCTCTGCTCGGAGAGGCCGTCTTGGACGAATGTCTCAAAGAGCATGTCTCGAACGCCGTCACAAGCTTGGAATGCCTCGAGCACATCCTCCTCTGCTAGCCCGAAGTCGTCCTCTGATTCGGTGATCAGCGCGCTGATGACCACATGACGGAGGGCCTCATCTGAGACCTCAGAAGCGATGCATCGGGCTTGATCCGGTCGGACCCCCTCACCAGCGATCTCTTCAGCTAGAACGGCCCTCCAATCGAGACATTCCAAGGCAGTGTCCACCAGTTCGGATGATTCCCTATCGGTGATCTCGTAGACATCGCCAAAGCCAAAAGTGCCTCTGGCCTCATATATCGCGGTTACCGATGGCCCGTTCAAACCAAGCTTGACCAACCGGTCATCAGAAAAAACCTCGGCCAAGCCGTTGGCCATGCATCTCTGGCCTTCTGTGAAGAATGGGCGCTTGTCGGCTTCGAGCATCACGGTGAGCATCGCGTCGGCCAGATCATGCCGGTCGGTCGAAGGCATGACAGGGGTCTCGGTTGCCGCTGCGGGCGGGGCGCTGTCCTCGCTATCGCTTGAGCACGCCGTAGCCATTAGGGCCAAAGCTAGAATCGGGGCAAGCCAGTAGCGGTGCATCGGACAAGTCCTTTCTCGGCAGAAACTCACTGCCATCACCTACCTACGACGCCCAAACAGTAGAAGACGTTCCAGCAAGACAAGCGGTATTGCCGACACCGCGCTTCAGGCCACCGCTCCAGACGACCGAAGCGCCTCCACTTCATGGGGGGAGTAACCCAAATCGGCGAGCACCGCATCGGTGTCGGCTCCTGTCGGCTGCGACGCCGTGGCGGGTTCGGAGGGAGTGCCCTGGAATCGGGGGGCGGGGCGGGGCTGGTTGATGCCGTTGAACTGGAAGAACGCATCGCGAGCCATGGCGTGGGGATGGGCCGGGGTCTGGCCCATGGTCAGCACTGGGGTGACGCAGGCATCGGTGCCGTCGAACACGGCCATCCACTCGTCCAGGGTGCGGGTGGCGATGATCTCCCCCACTCGCTGCTTCATCTCCGGCCACCGGTCCCGATCCATCTGGTCGGGCAGATCGTCGGCGTCGGCCAGGCCGATGCCGATCATGAACTCCGCGTGGAACTGGGGCTCGATGGCCCCCACCGCCAGCCACTTCCCGTCGGCGGTGCCGTACACCTCGTAGAAGTAGGCCCCGGAGTCCAGGAAGTTGGCCCCGTAGTCATCGGTCCAGAATCCGCTGGCATGGGCCGCATAGAGGGGCGACAGCAGGTAAGCGGCGCCGTCCACCATGGCGGCGTCAACCACTTGGCCATCGCCACCCCGGGCCACATCCAACAAGGCGGCCACCATGCCCAGCACCAGGAACACCGAGCCGCCTCCAAAGTCGCCGATGAGGTTGAGCGGCACCGACGGGGGCTGTCCTGTACGCCCGATGTGGGCCAGCGGACCGGCCAGGGAGATGTAGTTGATGTCGTGGCCGGCCCGGTCGGCCAATGGCCCAGATTGCCCCCAACCGGTCATCCGTCCGTAGACCAGCTTGGGATTGCGGGCCAGACACGCATCGGGGCCGACACCGAGACGCTCGGCCACACCGGCCCTGAAGCCTTCGAAAAGCCCGTCGGACGATTCGACCAGGCGGAGCACCGCATCCACTCCCTCAGGCTGCTTCAGGTCGAAGGCCACGGTGCGCTTGCCCCGCTCCATGGGGCCCGACTGCGAGGCCACTGGGTTGCCCGAGACGCCCACCCGGTCAACCCGGATGACCTCGGCACCCATGTCCGACAGCATCATGCCGGCAAACGGGGTCGGCCCGATACCGGCCAGTTCGATGATGCGCATTCCCTTTAGCGGACCCATGGCCCTACGGTATGCCTGAGAGTCGGAGCAACCGAAAGGCAGAGACCCAGATGAGCGCCACCGAACGAAAGACCGCCCTGGTCACCGGAGCCAGCCGGGGCATCGGAAAGGCCAGCGCCATCGCCCTGGCCCGGGCAGGATTCGACGTGGCCGTGTCGGCCCGCACCCTGGTGGACGGAGCGGGCCGCGACATGTACAACCCCGACCTCACCATCCCCGGGGGCCTCGACACCACCGTGGCCGCCATCGAAGCCGAGGGCCAACAGGGAGCAGCATTCACCATGGACCTGCTGGACCGGGCCAGCGTGGATGCGTGCATCGGCGGTGCCCTAGAGCACTTCGGACACCTCGACGTGCTGGTGAACAACGCCATCTACCAGGGCAAAGTGAGCATGACCCCGATTCTGGACCTGGAAGAACCCGAGGTTCACAAGCTGTTCGAGGGAAACGTGTTCGCCCAGATGGCGATCACCGAGCGGGTGCTGGCCGCGATGGTGGAGCAGGGCTCCGGAACCATCGTGAACATGATCTCCGCCTCGGCCTACACCGACCCGCCCGGCCCCATCGGCAAAGGCGGCTGGGGCATGGCCTACGCCATGAGCAAGGGGGCGTTCACCCGCATGACCCCGCACATCCACGTGGAGCACGGCCCCGACGGCATCCGCTGCTTCAGCATCGATCCCGGCTATGTGATCACCGAGGCCGCCCGGGCCCGCAACACCGCAGGATCGTTCCCCTACCCCGGTGGAGAGCCGGCCACCATCGGCGCAGTGGTGGCCTGGCTGGCTACTACTTCCGACGCCGACGAGCACTTGGGCGGCATCGTGTACGCCCAGAGCGAGTTCAAGAAGCGGGGCCTGTCGGCGTGAGGGCAGTGCGCCACACGCCCGAAGGCTTCGTCAGACCAAGAAGGATGCCCGCAAGCGCTCGATGGTTTGGGGCTTGACTCCAAACTCGAGGGCGTAACCCTCAAGACCGCCCCACCGGTCGTCGACGATGTCCAATAGCTCGGTAATGGCGCTGACGGGGGCATTGGTTATGTCGTCGGGCAGCTTCGCCCACACTTTGGCCATTTCGGGCAACTCGGCCAAGGACCGTTCTCGGATTGCCGGCACCGCGGGCGCGGTAGCCGCGTAGTCGCCCACTATGTCTTGGCGACTTACCCCGGCCAATCCCAGAATCATCGCAGCCAGACAGCCAGTCCGGTCCTTGCCTGCCATGCAGAAAAATGCAGTCGGCCAAAGGCCGGGATCGGCCACCACTTCGATTGCCGCGGCGAACCGCTCTCCCCCGCTGCTGATCATGTTCTCGTAGAGCTGGCCGAAGGAGCGGTTCGCCATGTCGGGATCGGGGCGCTCATAGGTGTGCATGGTCCGGTCGGTGGTTCCCACGTGGTGCTCGACGATGCCCAGGGTCGGATTGAGCACCCCAACCCGCTCCCGCTCGTCGTTTGCCCGCAAGTCCACGGCGGTGCGGACACCCAGCCGGCCCGCAATCACCTCGGAGTCCGTCGGGCTTAGGCGGTGCAGTGAGTCAGCCCGGAACAGGACTCCCCACTTGGTGGTGCCGCCCAATGAGCTGGCGTAGCCGCCCAGGTCTCGGAAGTTCACGCACCCTTCCAGAGGGATGCGCCGCTGATGGTTCATTGCTCCAATTTCCCGTCTTTCCTCCGGCCCGCAATCTAGGACACCACTAGCGTGAGGGCGTGGTCGGGAAGATTCACGTCTTGGACGAGTTGACCGTCGAACCCGGACGGCTGGACGAGGTGCGTCGGTTGATGACCGAGGGCTACATGGAGGGGGCCAAGGCGCGGGGCATGACGTTGGAGCAGACGTGGCTGACACCGCCGATTGAGCTGTTCGACCAGCCCAACACGCTGGTGTACTTGTGGTCGGTGCCCGATGCGGCTGCGTGGTGGGCGATGCGGGGCGCCGCCGGGCGAGACCCCTCCGTGGCCGGGTTCTGGGCCGAGGTAGACGCTTGCTGCGTGGAGCGGCAACGACGGTTTCTGGTGGACGATCAGATTGGCGAGGAGGAATAGTGGGCCGAACGCTGGCACTGGTGACCCTGCTGGAAAGCGCCGATCCTTCTCGGGTGGCCGAATTGGAATCGGCGGCGGTGCTGGGCAAACACCTGCCGGGCACGGTGGGCGGCGGCCACTACACCTGGGACGGAATCGACGATCCGGTCCCACCTGGCTTTGAAGACGTGGCCGATGTCGACTTGGTAGAGCTAGAAATCATCGACGGAGCGGTAGCCGATCCCGGTTTCGCCGGGGAGATCAAGCGCACCCTCCTACTTCGGGTCGAGCCCGACGCACCGGCCGATTCTGTGACTGCGTTCGAGCGGGATCTCATGGCCATGCCCGACCACATTCCGGCCATCGTGAACTGGACCCTCAGCCGAGTTGTCGGCCCATCGGGCACCCGGTGGACCCATAGCTGGGAGCAGGAGTACTACACCCTCGACGGGCTCAAGGTGGACTACATGATGAGCCCCCACCACTGGGGCCTTATCGACGGCTGGTTCGATCCTGAGATGCCCCGACAGATCGTGGACCTCAAGCTGGCCCACGTCTACCACCCCACCGACCGCTCTGTTCTGGCCGCCGCCCTCGGTTAAGGGTGCTGGGAGCTGACCGAGACGATCTCGCCAGTCATATACGTCGAGTAGTCGCTGGCCAGAAACACCATCACGTTGGCCACCTCCCACGGCTCGGCGGCTCGGTCGAACGCCTCCAGCGAAATCAAGCTGTCGAGGAACTCCTGGCTGGATGTCTTGGCCAAGAAAGGGTGCATGGCCAGGCTGGGCGCCACGCAATTGACCCTGACTCCGGTCTCGGCCGCTTCAATGGCCGCGCAGCGGGTAAGGGCCATCACCCCGGCTTTGGCCGCGGCGTAGTGGCTCTGGCCGGCTTGGGCTCGCCAACCCATCACCGAGGCGTTGTTGACGATGACTCCCGAACCCCGGGGCATCATGTGGCGCAGCGCGGCTCGGGTGGTTCGCATGGTGCCGTTGAGGGTGACATCGATCACCACCTGCCACTGCTCGTCGGTCATGTCCACCAGATTGGCGGTGCCCCCCAAACCGGCGTTGTTGATCATCACGTCCACATGGCCCAACTCGGCCACTGCGGCATCGATCAATGCTTGGACTTCCTCTTCAACCGTCACATTGCAAAGCTGTGTGGTGGGCCGGACACCAAACTCTTCATCCAAGCGGTCGGCGGCTTCATCCAAGCGGCGCTCGTGGATATCGCTGATGAGCACTCGGGCGCCCTCGGCAATGCACCGCCGAGCAGCAGCAAAGCCCAGGCCGGTGCCCGCCGCCGCGGTCACCACCACGGTCTTGCCCTCCAGCAGCCCCCGTCCCGGCGGCTCGGCGGGAACTTCCCGGCTCACGGCGACACCGGAACCGGCGGCAGATCCTTCATGGCCTCGGCCAAATCGGCGATGGTCCACTCCCGCTCTGTATCAAGGAAGTCTTGGCGCAGCCACGGGGTGTACCAGCGGACATCGCCGCCTTTGACCATGAACACCCGGCCAGTCGCCTCGCAGTCGGCGGTAGCCAGCCACCCCACCACCGGAGCGGGGTGGAACGGGTGGTACACGTCGAACCCCTCGGCGGGCTTGGCCACCATCTCGGCCACACCCGGTGCCCCCTCGGTCATGCGGGTGCGGCCCGCGGGGGTGACGCAGTTCACCCGCACGCCGTAGCGCCCCAATTCCTGGGCAATGATCACCGTCATGCCCGCAATGGCCGATTTGGCTGCGCCGTAGTTGGACTGGCCCACCTGGCCGATCAGCCCCGAAGTGGAGCTGATGTTGATCACCGAGGCGTTCACCGCCTCCGCGGCCTTGGTCTGATCGCGCCACCAGCCGGCACACACTCGGGTCATGCAGAAGGTGGACTTGAGGTGGCCTCGGATCACCGAATCCCAGTCGTCCTCGCTCATGCTGGCGAACATCTTGTCCCGCAGGATGCCGGCGTTATTCACCACCACGTCCACCCCGCCGAAGGCGTCCAGGGTCTGGGCCAGCACCGATTCAGCCCCAGCCATCTCAGCCACGTCATCGCCATTGGCCACTGCTGTGCCACCCGCAGCAGTGATTTCGTCGACCACCGCCTGGGCCACTGCTGGATCGGCGCCGGTGCCGTCGGCCTCACAGCCCAAGTCGTTGACCACCACTTTGGCGCCCTCGGCGGCAAACAGCAGGGCGTAGTGACGACCGATGCCCCGCCCGGCGCCGGTGATTACGGCGATCCGCCCCTCGAGCGCGCCGTCCGACATCAGCTGCCCTGGGCGGCCTGGCGCTGGGCGGCCTGTGCGGCCAGCAAGGCCATGGTGGGGTGCTCTTCGAAGCCGATGGTGCGGGGCAGCGACTCCTCGATCCCCTCGGGGGTCCAACTGCTGTCGGGGGCATACATGGAGCGAAGTTCGCCAAATTGGGCCCACACCGAGATCCGAGGACCGACCACTGTGTACACCTGAGCTGTGATGTCCCGAGCAGCATCGCTGAGCAGGTACACGGCCAACGGCGCCACGTCTTCGGGCTCGCCTGCCTCGATCTCAAAAGGCACGTTCTCCGACATGCGGGTCTTGGCGCTGGGAGCGATGCAGTTGGCGTTGATGCCGTAGCGCTTCAGAGCCAACGCCGCACTCTTGGTGAGCGAGATGATGCCCCCCTTGGCCGACGCGTAGTTGCACTGAGAGGTCGATCCGGTGAACGCCCCGGAGGTGATTCCCACTAGAGACCCGCCGGTCTCCTGCTTGCGCATGATGGCCGAGGCATGCTTGTACACCGTGAAGTGGCCCTTGAGGTGGACCCGGATCACATCGTCGAACTCTTCTTCGGTCATGTTGAAGATCATCCGCTCTCGCAGGATGCCGGCCACGCACACTGCGCCGTCGATGGATCCCCAGGCGTCCACCGCAGCCTGGACCGCAGCCGCGCCGCCCTCCATGGTGCTGATGTCGGAGGCCAGAGCCAGGGCAGTACCGCCCGCCGCCTCAATCTCGGCCACCACCGCGTCGGCCACCTCCGATGACGGGTCGGAGCCGTCCAGCGACACGCCGTAGTCGGCCACCACCACGTTGGCCCCGGCTGCCGCGCAACCCCTGGCGATGGCTCGGCCAATGCCGTTGCCCGCTCCGGTGACGACGATGTTCTTGCCTTCTAGGTATCCGGTCACGGGCGAAAACCCTACCCCTCCAGCGGTTCGAGCAACTGGTCGAAGAGGCCTGCCAGATCGTCGGGAAGGATCTGGCCGCTGCCCCGGCTGGCCAGCATGCCGTTTTCGTTGATGATCACCCAAAACGGGGTTCCTGAAAGGCTGAAAGCATCTGACAACGTGCTGTCGGCGTCGTCGAGGAGCACCGGGAACGGCCAACCCTCATCTTTCAGCCATTGGCTGGGGGGATAGTTATCCCGCTCCGGGTTGACCAGGGTGGAGATGCCGAAGAACTCCACCCCCTCAGGCAAGCGGTTGCCCTCATCCAGCCAGTGGGTCAGCTCGGCAATCTCGTTCTGACAAGCCGGGCACCAGTGGGCCAGAAACACGATGACCGTGGGCTCCGGACCAGGCCTCCACTCGAACGAAGAGCCGTCCATCGCGGTGCCGGAAAATCCGGGAACCAACTGCCCCTCGGTGAATTCGGGCAGCGTCCCCGTGGGAACGCCGTCAAAAGAGACCGCCGCGGTCTCCGGGACCGGGGTCGGCGCCTCGGTGGCCGTGGGTGTCGGTGCTGGCGTCGGCTGCTCGGTGGCTGCTGGCGTGGCATCCGTTGTCGGCACGGGAGGTGCATCGTCGTCGTTGCTTCCGCAGGCAGCCACCAGCAAGAGGGCAACCGCCGCGAGCGCCACGACCCGGCGGGCACAGTGCTTCGAGTTCATGACCACAGGCTACGGGCTGGCTACAGCGGCATCACCACGCCGCCGTTGGGCCGCATGGTCTGCCCGGTAACGAAGCGCCCGGCCTCGGAGCACAAGTACAAGACGGCGTAGGCAATGTCGTTGGGGTCGCCCACGAACCCCAGGGGGTTCATCTGGGCGATGGTGTCGAAGTGGTTCCGCTGGCGCTCAGGGTCCACCTTGCCGTCGTCGTCGAGGAAGTGGCGGTCGTAGATCGGGGTCTCAATGGAGCCGGGGGCCACCGCGTTCACCCGGATGGGGGCCATCTCCACCGCCGCGGTTCGGGTGATCATCTTCACCGCCGCCTTGGTGAGGGCGTACACCGAGATCATCGGGGCGGGCATATCGGCCCCGGCCGATGACAGGTTGACGATGGATCCTGATTTCTGGTCGGCCATGGCCCTGCCCGCGGCTGCGGTGCCCCAGTAGACACCCTTGATGTTCACGTTCATCACCCGGTCGAGCTGCTCGGGGGTGGTGTCCACGATCAGGCTGTCGGTGATGATCCCGGCGTTGTTCACCATGATGTCCAGCCGCCCATGCCGATTCACCGCATCAGCCACCAAAGCATCCACCGCCGCCTTGTCACTCACATCGGTAGGCACCGCCGACCAACTGGCTCCCAACTCGTCGAGCGCCCCTCCGGTCTCGCCCATCCCGTCGGCGTCCACATCGCCCAGCACCACCGAAGCCCCAGCCTTGGCCAGCGTCACCGCCGTCCCCCGGCCGATCCCCGAGGCCGCCCCCGTGACCACCGCCACCCGGTCGGAAATATCAAACGCAGCAAGGATGTCGTCGTGCATGGCCCCATCATGGCCCTTGCAGCGCCCCCAAGCCCTACCGAGCAGGCCTACAAGCAGTCAATCGGTCGTTGCAGAGTCCATCTTGTCTGCGGGCTGACGTACTCCTGTTCGAGTGTCTATTCCAGAGGCAAGAGCAATCGCTCCGACGGCACACAGAGCCCCCAACCCGAATAACCATCGCTGCTCTTCTTGATAATCGCTTACTACCCACAATACAAAAATAGAGGTATAGATTGAGACTATTGAACCCAAATAGCTAAAGAAGCTATGGATAGCCACACCAACACCCAATCTCTCCATCGGCAGAGATCGTACTGCTGCGCCTTCGATGACCGTAGAAGCAACTCCAATATTGATAATGAATGCAATCATATATCCAAACCACAAGATAGATGGAATGTACCGTCCATCGGTCAGTAATGCTGACAGCAAAGAGAAAACTACAAGAAAAGTTACCGCTACTAGAATTAGTCCCCTGTGGCCTTTCTTGTCTGCGAATCTACCTACCAAGAGGGGTAGGGCTATCACGCCGATAGGTATGCTAGCCAGGAGAAACACGGCTCGTTCTATGCTGAGACCTCTCGAAAACGCGTGAATCAAATAGAGACTTACTGCAAAAGAGATGAATCCCATAGCAGATACCCAAGCAAATTCACAACAGTTTGCGAGGACCATGTTTTTGGTCCACAATTTCCGCAGACTAGGAGTCATTTGAGGTATTATTTGTTTGGAAGATATTGGCAAGTTCCCTACCCTTAATGAAGTCTCATGGTCGTCACCATCAGTCGCCTCGACCAGTCGATTTCTCCCCAACCAAATTGTGATAGCACCAATCAACACATATACAGGAATCATCAAATTCCAATTGATTTTATCTGCCCAAGCAATGACGGAAGCGCTAACGATTGTCACCACTCCAAACATGGTGTAATAGCCCCCGACAGCGGTTGACCGCCGCCGAGCAGGTACGGCTGCAAGTAGCATCGCCATTCCTACTGGAATTGCTGCTGAGTTTCCTACAGCGCTGATAAGTCCCGCAACGATCAGTATCTTCCAATTAGAAGATAAGGCTTCGACGATCAAGCCCACTGGGAAGACAGCCATACCAATGAGAAAAACGCGTTTCCTTCCGACATGATCAGCCAACCATCCCATTGGCACGAGAAGCACTCCGGATGCGATCCAGAAGGTAAGCAACCCCCATCGTGCCTCCTCGAGACTGATGTCCTTTTCGAGGGCGACCACGAGGAACCTCGAGTGGAATACCGAGAGAAACACCGAGCCTGAGAGCAGCAAAATCACCTGAACCGGCGATGACGGCGGAGATAGGGAGGGCAGCGAAGAAGGGATTGAGCCCGCGGGAGCCTCAGTCGAGTCCATGGTCAAGCGGGTTCCCAGAAGATCATGGCGTGGGTTTCGTCGTAGGTGCGGGCGTAGGCGGTAACGGGCATTCCGATCTCGACGGTTTCGGGGTCGATGCCGGTGAGGCCGCCGAACATTCTCACTCCCTCGGGGAGGTCGATCATGGCCAGCACATAGGGCAGTTCCGCGAAGGCGGGGACGCCGTATTGGCGGACCACGGTGTAGGTGTAGACGGTGCCAGTGCCCGCGGCCTCCATCCACTCGGGCTCGGCGCCGCAGGCGGTGCATATTGCTCGGGGATAATGCTGGCGATGGCCGCATTCCGGGCACTGCTGGATGAGCAAGCGGCCCTCGGCGGCGGCTGCGAAGAACTCTCCGTACTCGCCCTCGCCGGCGGGGACTGGTCCCTGCCATTCAAGATCACGGACAACCCTCATGACGGCCGGTCCTTGCCCAAGATGACGGTGGCGATGGCCGACAGCCAGCCGCCCGAGCCGCAGGCCAGGGCCAACTCGGCGTCGGGCACCTGAGCCTCGCCGGCGTCGCCTCGGAGCTGGCGAACCGCTTCGATCAGCAGGAAAATGCCCCGCATGCCGGGATGGTTGGAAGACAGACCGCCGCCGTCGGTGTTGATGGGCATCGACCCGCCCCGGCGCAGGTGGCCCTCTTCCACGTAGGCGCCGCCCTCGCCCCGGCCGCAGAACCCCAGTCCCTCCAGCATCAGCATCACAGTGATGGTGAAGCTGTCGTAGAGCTGGGCGGTGTCGATGTCGGCCGGCGTCACCCCCGCTTGACCCATCGCCTCTGGTCCGCACACCGCCGCCCCCATCTCGGTGAAGTCGGGCATCTGGTGGATGTTCCAATGGGTCTGGGTGCCCGCCGCCCCCAACACATAGATCGGAGGCTGGCGCAGGTCGCGGGCGATCTCCTCGGTGGTCATCACCAGCGCCCCGCCCCCGTCGGTGATCACGCAGCAGTCCAGCTTGTGCAGCGGATCGGCGATCATGCGGCTGTTCAACACGTCTTCCACGGTGATGGGGTCGCGGTAACGGGCATCAGGGTTGAGGCCAGCGAACTCCCGAACCCCCACGGCGATCTCGGCCAATTGCTCCGAGGTGGTGCTGAACTCGTGCATGTGGCGGCGGGCGGCCAGGGCATAGGCCCCCACCAGGGGCAATCCGTAGGGTGTGGCCATCTGCATGGCCCCGGTCACCGGCTGGGCGTCGCGCTGAAACCCGCCGGTGCCCAGCACCCGGCCCATGCGGGTGAGCTGGTCGGAGCCGTAGGTGATCAGCACGGTGTCGCACAGCCCCTCGCGGATGGCGGCGGCAGCGTGCTGCACGTGGAACTCGAACGAGGAGCCCCCCACCATGGTCCCGTCGATGAAGCGGTGGTTCACCCCCAGGTACTCGGCCATGGACACGGCGTCGTCGCCCGCTGCTGGCCCGCCGCCGCTGGTGCTTACGTAACCGTCGATAGCCGACTTGGCGATGCCGCAGTCGGCGATGGCCCGGCGGGCGGCCAGTGCATGGTGCTGCACCGAGTTCAGATGCGGCACCACCGGATAGTCGCTCAGGCCAATGCCGCAGATGACGGGGTGACGAGAGGGCATCTAGGCCAGAGCCTCAATGATGGAGTTGTGCTCGCCGATGTGGGGGGCACGGTGGCGGATGCGGTAGGGGGACTTGGGGGCGATGTACGGCGCCCCCAGATAGGTGAAGCTTCGGCCCAAGTCTTCGTGCTCCACTTCGACGGGGAAGCCTCGCTCTTGGAAGTGGGGGTCGGCCAGCACTTCTTCGGGCGAGTAGATGATGCCCACCGCCAAACCCCGCTCTTGGGCGCCAATGAAGAACTCGTAGGCGGTGATGTTCTCGGAGATGAACCGGACTGCCTCTCGGGCGGCGCCGAACATGGCGGTCACCTCAGGATCCTGGCCCACCTGCGAAAGATGCAGATCCTCTTCGAGTTGAGCTCCCATCTCCAAAAAGAAGAACTCTTCAAAGTCGTCCTTCAAACCCAGGCTCTCCATCCACTCCACTACCACGGCAAAGTCCCGGGCCGAGCGAGGCGGAAAACCGGTGTTCACGTCGATTCCGTCCGCCGACAGTGCCCTGGTGAACGTGGTGGGCTCGATGGCGGCGTGCCGCCCAGTCTGGCGCTGCACCTCATCGCCAGCCACCAACCACTGAACCGAGCCGAACTCGGTAGTCACGTTGGCGGCCGCGTGCATGCTGACGTCCACGAACTGTCCTTGCCCAGTGCGGTCTCGGGCCAACAGCGCGGTCTGGGCAGAGAGCACCGCGAACACCGAGCCGGTCTGGTACCCCTGGTTGCCCCCGCCCCGCTGGGGCGGAATGGCGTGATCGTCGTAACCGCAGCTCCACACCGGCCCGCCCCCGGCCAGCACGGTGAGGTCGATGCTCTCCTCTTGAGACCGCGGTCCATTGCGGCCGAACGGGGTGAGCGATACCCAGATCAACTCGGGGTGGTCGGCCCGCAAGGAGTCGTGGTCGATACCCAGGTCGGCCAATCTGCCCGGACGCTCCGACTCCAGCACCACATCGGCGGTGGCAACCAGCGAGCGGAACCGGTCTCGATCGTCATCATCCCCAAGATCCAGAGCCACTCCCAGCTTGGAGGCGTTGTAGTGCCACCACCACAGGCTGCGCTCGGGATCGGGCTCATCGTTGAGAAACGGTTCAAATCCCCGGGTGTGGTGACCGTCGGGAGGCTCCACCACGACAACCTCGGCTCCCATTCCGGCCAGAAGCAGCCCGGCATAGGCCGAGGCCTCTCCGGCCAGCTCCACTACTCGGATTCCCGACAGTGCGCCAGGCAGGTCGTTCCCCGTCATCAGATCACCCCCTCCGCAGCCAGGTCGGCCAACTCGGCGTCCGAATGACCGAGCAGGCCTCCAAGTATCTGGCGGTTGTGCTGGCCCAATAGAGGACCGCCCCGCTCCAGCACCCAGTCGGTCTCGGAGAAATGGGCAGGAATGCCGTCCACCCGAACCCGGCCCATCTCACCGTGGGTGACGGTGGGCCACAATCCCCAAGCCTCGGTATTGGGGTCATTGTCGATTCGGTCCTCCGGCTTGGCCACTCCGGCAGCGGGCACGCCCACGGCTTGGAGTTCGGCGGCCGCCTTGAACCGATCCCGACCTGAACTCCAAGACCGCACGGCATCGTCCAGTTCGTCCTCGAAGGCCAGCCGTCCAGCCAGGTCGTCGAACCGCTGGTCGTTGATGCCCATGAGCCCGGCGATGGCCTGCCAGTCGCGGTCGTCACGGGCGGCCAGGGCTAGCCAGGCATCGTGCCCGTCGGCCTCATAGATGCCGTGGGGGGACATGGCCGGGAACTGGCTGCGGTTGGAGTAGGGCATGCCGTCGCGTCGCAGCGGCCGTCCGTTCACGGTGTAGTCCAATGCCACCGGGCCGAGCATGGTGGCCCCGGCGTCGGTACACGACATGTCGATCCACTGGCCCTCGCCGGTGCGGCTGCGGTGGATGAGCCCGGCCATGATGGCCATGGCCATGAAGTTCCCGCCGTGGTGGTCCATGTAGGAGTAGCCCCATCCGGCCGAGGGCATGTCGGGAAGGCCGGAGGTGAACGTTAGCCCGCAGCAGGCCTGCACGATCGGCCCCCATGTCTTGTACTTGCGATAGGGGCCGACGTGGCCGAACCCGCAGTTGGACACGTACAAGATGTCGGGCTTGATCTCCTTCAGACGGTCGTAGCCGAAACCCAGGCGCTCCAGCACCCCGGCGGCGAAGTTCTCGGTAACGGCGTCGCTCGCCGCGATGATCTCGGCCAGCAGCTCTTTGCCTCGCTCGGTGCGGAGGTTGAGCGTGACCCCCAGCTTCTCCACATTGTGGTTGTTGAAGCAGCCGCCGAACTCATGGCCCCGGCGGTCGTCCACGAACGGGGACGTTCCGCGGAGCACATCCCATTTGCCGAGGCGCACGGGATCTTCGATGCGGATGATCTCGGCCCCGAAGGCGGCCATCCACCGGGTGGCCCCTGCTCCAGCCAGCTGTCCGGTGAAGTCGCAGATGCGAATGTGGGACAGAGCCTCAGATTTCACGGCCCGACCTTACGCGGTCGCACCCAGGGGAATCCGAGCCGGAAATCGCCGACAGTCTCTAGGCTTCTCCCCGTGCGAGTGCTACACCACATGGAAGACGGGCGGCTCGACCCGATCATCGCCCGTTTCGACACCGTGGAGTTCGTGTGCGTCCCCCGCCAGGGCGACATCCCCGAGGGGGCGTCCGGCGACGTGTTGCTGACCATCCCCCGGGGCTACCCCAACCTCGCCGAGCTGCTGGACCGAGGCGTGGAGTGGGTACACGTGACCAGCACCGGGATTGACGGGTTCCCCCTCGAGCTGCTGGGCGACCGGGTGATGACCTGCTCCCGGGGCGCTTCAGCCATCGGTATCTCCGAGTGGTGCCTGGCCATGATGCTGGCCTTCGAGAAGGACCTGCCCAACGTGTGGCTGAACCGACCGCCCGAGCGGTGGTTCACCGCCGATTTGGGGGCGCTCTATGGCAAGACCCTGGGCCTTATCGGGCTGGGCGGTATCGGCACCGCGGTGGCCCGCCGGGCACTGGCCTTCGACATGTTGGTGTTGGCTTTGCGACGCACAGCGGTGCCTTCGCCTCTGGTTGGGGTGGAGATCGCCACCTCGTTGGACGAGCTGTTGGAGCGCTCCGATCACGTCGTGGTGGCCGCTCCGGCCACCGCCGCCACCCATCACCTCTTGGATGCCGATGCCCTGGCCAAAGCCAAGCCGGGCGCGCACATCATCAACATCGCCCGGGGCGACCTCATCAACCAGGACGCCCTGCGGGCTGCACTGGACCGCGGGCATATCGCCCGGGCCTCGCTGGACACGGTGGAGCCCGAACCCCTCCCCGAGGGCCACTGGCTATATGACCACCCCCAGGTCAGGCTCAGCGCCCATGTGTCCTGGTGCATGCCTGAATCCTGGGACTTCTTGATGGCTCCCTTCGCCGACAACCTCCAGCGCCGCCTGAACGGCCAACCCCTAGCGGGAATAGTCGACCCCGGCGAGGAGTACTAGCCGTCGGTTGACAACACTGCCGCCACCACGTCGCGGCGGCGGACTTGGCCGGTGGCGGGGGTGCGGGGGATGGCATCCATGGCTTCGATCCGGCGGGGGTGTTTGAACCGGGCTAAGCGATCGCTCAAATGGGCCTGCACTGCATCGGGAGTGGGCAGGGCAACTCCCGGTGCGAGCACGAACACGGCGCACACCACCTCGCCCCACCGGTCGTCGGGAATGCCCACCACCGCCACTTCGGCAGCACCGGGGAAATCAGCCAGATGGCCCTCGACCTCGGCGGGCGACACCGTCTCCCCACCGGTGCGAATCACGTCTTTGACCCGTCCGACAATGGAGTAGAAGCCGCCGCCGTCCATCTCGGCTAGATCGCCGGTGCGGAACCAGCCGTCTTCGGTGAACGCTTCGGCGGTGGCCTCGGGATTGTCGAAATAGCCGTCGAACATGAATGGCGAGCGGGTCTGCAACTCGCCGCGGTCAAGGCGCACTTCGGCACCGGTGTGGGCCTGACCGCAGCTTCCCGGCCGAGACTCCATGTCGGCGTCATCCAGCATCGTGACCGAGCCGGCTTCAGTGGATCCGTAGAACACCCTCCGATGTGCGTTGGGGAACGCCGCCTTCAGGTCGGCCAACAGTTCGGGCGGGGTGGCTGAGGTGCCCGATGTGGCGAATCGCAGCGAGGCCAAATCGGCATGACGACCGGCTTCCAGCACCCGGCGCCACACCGCTGGGATGCAGTTCATGTAGGCGGCCCGATGAGTGTGCACGGCATCGATGAGGACATCGGCGTCGGCCCGGTCGGTGAACACCACCAAGCCCCGGGCCTGCCAGGCCTGAAGAGCGATGGTCCACGCCCCCATGTGGAACATCGGGAACATGCACACCGTGGCACCTCTCGGTTCCAGCAGTGCCGGAGTGCGGGTGCGGAGCCAATTGCACCGGTGCGACAGCACCACGCCCTTGGACTTCCCGGTGCTGCCGCTGGTGAAGAACACCACATGAAGATCGCGCTCCCCCACTCCCGATGGCGCTGGTGCGGCATCCGATGCCGACTGGGCCTCAGTCACGAGATCGAGCCCCGGACCGGTGCCTCCTAACCGCACCAGTGGCACCCCGACCTCGTCAGCAACTGCCTGCCCAGCCTCGGCATGTCCAGGGTCGACCACCAGCAGCCGAGGTCGGGCCAGGCCCACCATTTCGGCCGCCTCCTCGGGCGACAGCCGGGCGTTGGCCGGGGCGAACACCGCCCCCGCCCGGGCCAGAGCTACAAACAGAGACACCGACGCCAGGTTGTTATCGCTCCAGGTGACCACCCGGTCGCCCCGACTCACCCCGAGTCCGGCCAGCACATGGCTCATCTGATTGGCCTGCCGGCCCAACTCCCCGTAGGTGAGCACTTGCCCGTCCAGCGCCGCTGCCGGGCGATGCGGCACGGTCGCAGCCGCATTGTCGAACACCGAGCCGATCACCAACTCCATCGCCGGGCACACTACCGGGAGATGGGGGCTCCAACCGTGGCGGTCACTACCGTGAGGGGTGATGACGGAGCAAACACGGCCACGATCTAGGGCCACGGAACTCGCGCTCGAAAAGGCCTATGCGGCCAAGGGTCCGGAGGCCAATCGCGAGCTGTACGCATCCTGGGCCAAGACATACGAGTCGGGCTTCGTCGTCGACAGCGGATACGTCTACCACCAAGAGGTGGTCAAGGTTTTCTGCGATGGTTTCTCTGACCCGAGCCAGCCTGTGCTGGATGTGGGCTGTGGAACCGGAGTCGTCGGGGGCGAGTTGGCCAAGCTGGGCGTGTCCGTCATCGACGGCATCGACATCTCGCCGGAAATGCTGGCCGAAGCCGCGGCCAAGACGTACAACGGCCGTCCCGTATACAGGCAACTAATAGAAGCCGACCTCACCGGTCAGACCGAACTGGCCGATAGCGCCTACGCCGGCATAGTGAGCTCAGGAGCGTTCACCCATGGGATCTTCGGTCCGGAGACGGTTTTGAAACTGCTCCGGGCGGCCAGCCCCGGTGCTCGTTTCGCACTCGGGATCAACTCCGCCCATTTCGAGGAGTTCGGCTTTGCCGACTGGCTGGAACAGCGCCAGTCGGACGGACACATCTCAGAGTTGCACTTCGAGTTGCGGCCAATCTATAGCGACTCTGACGAGGCAGATCCCAACCAGTGGTCCCGCATCGCCGTCTTCTCGGCCTCGTGAGCAAAGCCGCAAGATTTGGCGAGACGTGGCACCATTAGATCTATGAGCTTGACGTCCGATCCGCTCCCCGGCACCGAAGAGGAAAACGCGTTCGACCCGTTCGCCTATCCCGAGGCGGTGCCCATCGACACGCTGGCCGAGCTGCGTTCAGAGTGCCCGGTGGCCCGGACTCCCACCGGCTGGTACCTCACCAAGTTTGACCATGTGTTAGAGGCCACCAGGGACGTGGAAACCTTCGTGTCCAGCTTCCGCGATCCCGGCGTGGTGGTGCCCGAAGAGGAGAAGCTCATCAGCGAGATCCCCGAGCCCCGTCACGGCAAGGTGCGGCGGATCATCAATGCCACCGTGGCCCATCACAAGTCGATGCGAGCCGAGCCGTTCGTTCGGGATCTGTGCCACCAATATCTCGACCCGATCTTGGAGCGGGGCCACGGCGAGCTGGTGGCCGAGTTCATCACCCCGGTGCCCATCAACGTGATCTCCCACCTCATCGGGGTGCCCGCGGAAGACTGGGAGCAGTTCCACGCCTGGACCGACGAGGTTGTGCTGGGCGACTACCCCCGCACCAATCGCAACGATCGGGGCGAGGGCCTGGCCGGCGCCCATCCCGAGTTCTGCGCCTACATCGACGCCCTGATCGCCGAGCGGCGGGCCAGCGACGAGGCCCCCGACGACCTGGTCACCCGGCTCATCACTACCGAGATCGAGGGCCATCGCCTCACCGATGTGGAGATACGCACCCAGCTGGCATTCCTCATCATGTCGGGCAACGAGACCACTCGGCACCTGATCGGCAACCTGCTGTGGCGCATCATCGGCGACCCCGAGCTGTTCGCCACCCTCAAGGCCGACCGGAGCCTCTCCGAGCGGGCGGTGGAGGAATCGCTGCGGATCGACTCCCCCGCCCACATGCTCATTCGGGATTGCACCGTCGACACCGATGTGTTCGGCGCTCCGATGCGCAGTGGCGACAAGATCGTGTTCGGCGTGTCGTCGGCCAATCGGGACGAGGACTACTTCGACCACCCCGACGAGTTCCGGCTCGACCGGGACCGCCCCAAAGACCACATCGCGTTCGGCGGCGGGCCCCACATCTGCCCCGGCGCCAGCCTGGCCCGCCTGGAGGGAAGGGTGGCGCTGGAAGTGTTCTTGGACCGAGTGGCATCTGCGGAGCTGGCCCCCGGATGCGTTCGCAAGAAGACCCCGGTGTTCTGGGCCAACGGACCCGACCGCCTCGACGCGTTCTTGACTCCCGAACCCCTTGGCTGAACAACAGCCCGAGGGTGAGACTTACACCCACGGCTACCACCAGGTGATCGTGGGATGGCACTCCAGGCGCACTGCCGAGACATGCGCAGCCTTCTTGCTGCCTCGACTGAGGCCCGATTCCGAAGTGCTCGACATCGGTTGCGGCTCGGGCACCATCACTGCTGGGCTGGCCCGCCGCGCTGGGCGAGTGGTGGGGTTGGACATATCGGCTGAAGTGGTGGACGCGGCCCGTGCCCATGCCGACGACTGCGGCCTGTCCAACGCATCTTTTGAGGTCGGCTCGGTCTACGAGCTGCCGTGGGACGACGCCAGCTTCGACGTGGTGTACGCCCATCAGGTGCTCCAGCACCTTTCCGATCCGGTCCGGGCCTTGCGGGAGGCCCGGCGAGTACTGCGGCCCGGCGGGCTGGTGGCCGTGCGCGACTCCGACTACGCCACCATGATCCACGCTCCCGTGTTCCCGGCCATCGAGCGCTGGCGGGACCTCTACCATCAGGTTGCAACCGCCAACGGCGGTGAGGCCGACGCCGGTCGGTATCTGCTGTCGTGGGCAATTGAAGCCGGTTTCACCGATATCGAGGCCACTGCCACCACCACTGCCCACACCGACCACGAGGGTCGGACGGTGTGGGGCGAGATGTGGGCGGTGCGGGCAATCGAAAGCGATTTCGCCGAACACGCAGTCAACAACGGATTCGCCACCCGCGACGAACTACTGGAAATCTCCGACGCTTTCCGCCAATGGTCTGTTCAACCCGACGGCTTCTGGGCCTGGGTGAACGGCGAGGTGATCGGAGTCTGCCCCCTGGACTGACAGGCCGCCGCTATTCGACCAGCGGACTCTCGATCAGCTCAACACCACACAGGCAAGACTGGCCGAAACTGTCACTCCCATCCTTATTCTCGGGCAATGACCGAAGAGGCCAAGGATTGATCAAAGGCAGACTCCAGCGATGGCACCGAACGGTCGTGGCGGCACACATCACGCTGCTGAAGGGTCCACCGATGAAGATCGCCCTCGTGACATGCTGGTTAGCAGTGCAAGGGTGCAGGGCGATTCAGCCAAGACCGCGAACGCCATGATGGTGCAAAGGGAGCCAACCGAGACCGAATCGTCCGTGCCTGACTACGGCCCTGGCTTCCCTATCTCCCCCATCCCGGCAGTCAATGTCGCCTCGGTGCCTCAGCGCTCGCCACTGCGGTACCCAGGCGGCAAAACCTGGCTCATTCCCCACATACGGGCTTGGCTCTCGCCCATACAGCCCAGACCAAGGACGCTCATTGAGCCATTCTGCGGCGGAGGCATAGTTGCTCTCACGGCCGTGTGCGAGAGCTTGGTCGAACAATGCTTCATGGCCGAACTGGACCACGATGTGGCTGCGTTCTGGCACACGGCGCTGCGCCACAACGCCGAGTTGTGTCACCTCGTCTCCGAGTTCGAACCGACACGCGAATCTGTTTCGGCCCTGGCAGACCAAGCCCCCCGAGGGCTGCTCGAGCACGGGTTCCGCACCCTGGTCCTCAACCGAACCCGTCGCGGCGGCATCCTCGCCCCCGGGGCTGCCTTGACAAAAACCGGGGAAAACAACAAGGGTCTCGCATCTCGTTGGTATCCCGACACCATCATCCACCGATTGCGCAACATTGAAGCCCACGCGCCGCAGATCAACTTCTGTGAAGCCGACGGGCTAGATCTCCTGGAGATCATTGCCGAGGTTCCCGGTACAGTCGCCTTCATTGATCCCCCATACACTGCTGGCGGCAAGCGAGCCGGCAGGCGTCTCTACAGCCACAGCCAGATAGACCACAGACGACTCTTCAAGATCCTGGCTCAATCCCCAGTGGACTTTCTGATGACCTACGACCGCTCCCCGGAGATCGCCGAACTCATTGCAGAGTACGGTTTCCACGCCGTTGAAGTAGTCATGAAAAACACCCACCACGCTCAGATATCCGAACTCGTCATTACCCGACGAAATGTCTTCGCATAGCAACCAGTCAACGACATGCCCGACACAGTCAAGGCGCGATACGGCATAGCAGAGTGGTACGGACGCGAATTCACATCCCTTGATGCGCCACAAAGGAAGATTTACGCTGAGCACGCGCTAGGCGAGACCGAAGCCAAACCCCCAGCTTGCCCGTTCCAACCAGACCAGCCGCCCTGTTCGAAGAAAGGGGGCGTCTGCTCGATGCAGCGATACGAGGAAGGCCCTAACGGCCGTCTTGGAGATTCAGTCGGCGAGCCCGTCATCATGTGTCCACGCCGTTTTGAAGCCGACGGTCTCATCTACGAGTGGTTGGCGCAGGCCGCTGATTTCCCTATCCACGAAACCGAGGTGGCCAAAGAAGTCCCCTTCATGCGTAGCACTGAGACGAATAAACCCGCGGGCAAAATAGACATGATCGTCGCCCATCAGGATGGCGACCGTCTTCGATGGCACGGGCTGGAGATTCAGGCCGTCTATTTCTCGGGTCAAGGAATGGAAAGCGAGTTCAAGACTTTGCGAGACGACCTTGAAGAACCTCCTCCGTTCCCCTCGGCGAACCGCCGTCCTGACTGGCGCTCCTCCAGCGCTAAACGCCTGATGCCCCAACTCCAAATCAAGGCTCCAACAGTCCGGCGATGGGGAGCCAAGCTGGCTGTAGCGGTAGACCGACCATTCTTCGACGCCATCGGTGGACCTAGCACCCCACCCAGCCACGACGTCAACGAAGGCGACATCATCTGGCTTGTCACCCGCCTTAATCGTTCCCACACCGGCACTTGGCAGTTGGCCCGAGACCACTGGGAAGTCTTCACCCTGGAAGACTCCAACACGCGCCTCCAAGCCGCCGAAACCATTAGTAGAGAAAACTTCGAGACGGCGTTGAGATCGCGCCTGCGGCCACTGTAAGCGTGCAACGCTCCTGTCAGCCCTTGATGGTGAGCAGTTCGAGGAGGTTGCCGTCGGTGTCGCGGAAGTAGACAGATTGACCGCGTTCGCCGTTGCTGGCGGGGCGGGGGGCGGGGCCTTCGATGACCTCGACGCCGCAGGCGGCCAGATGGGCCTGAGCTTCGGCGATGGTGCCGCCCCAGCGGAAGCACAGGTCTACCGAGCCGGGGGTGGGCAGGCGGGCATGGGGAGAGGCGGGTGCAGCCGCGGGGTGCACGTTGATGCGGTTAGCTCCCACCTGCATCATCACGATGGGCATCTTCCCGGCCCTGAACTCCTCCAAATACATGGGCTCAGCACCCAGTACTTCGCCGTAGAAGGCCACGGTGGCCTCCACATCGGCCACGGTGATGGCCAGATGGTCGAATCTCTCAATGCTCATGATGCCTACCCTCGCATCGGGATGCCCGCGGTGGAGCCCCCGTCGATGATGTACTCGTGGCCAGTCTGGTACGACGAGGCGTCTGACACCAGATAGCAGGCCAGATCGGCCACCTCGGAGGCCACCCCGGCTCGGCGCAGCGGCACATGGCCGAAAAGCTCGGGGCGGCCGTGGCGGTCGGACGACAACATGGCGGTCTCGATTGGCCCGGGGTGGATCGAATTCACCCTGATTCCCCTGGGTCCCAATTCGATTGCTGCCACCTTGGTCAGCCCCCGCACCGCCCACTTGGTGCCCCCATAGGCCGAGTGGTGGGCGATTCCCTCCATGCCGGCGATAGACGAAATGTTGACGATCCCCCCACCGCCGGCCTCGGCCATGGAATCGGCCACACTCTGAATGCCCAGATAGGTACCCAAGTAGTTCACCTCCCAGATGCGACGCAGGCTCTCGGGGGTCTCATCGGCAATGGGGGCGGTCCAGTGGATGGCCGCGTTGTTCACCAGCGCCCGCAGCGGCCCCTGCTCCACCGCGGCGGCCACCACCCGGGCCCAATCCTCGGGCGAGGACACGTCGTGGTGGAGGTACACGGCCTGGTCGCCCAACTCGGCAGCCACCGCCTCCCCCTGCTCGTCGAGCACGTCGCCCATCACCACGAACGCGCCCTCGGCGACAAACTTCCGGGCCTCGGCCTCACCTTGTCCCCGGGCCGCCCCGGTCACAATCGCTACCCGTCCATCAAGAGATCCCATGGCGAAGTTCTAGCCGATCAGATCACCGCGGCTCGGAGTAGTGTTCACAGCCATGCCATACCCGCAATCAGTCTTGGACATCGCCGCTCGCATCAATAACTGGGGGCGCTGGGGCGAGGACGACCAGATCGGCACGCTCAACTTCCTCACCGACGAGGTGGTGAAGGAGGCCGCCCAGTGCATCCGCACCGGCAAGCGCATCTCGCTGGCCTATCCCCTGCACAAAGACGGCCTTCAAACCGGCGTCATCCCCGGCCGGGTGAACCCGCTGAAGACGATGGTGTCGCTCAATCACGGCATGCTGGGCGATCCCGACATGTTCCACACCAGCGACGACGTGGTCACCATGGGCCTGCAATGCGCCACCCATTGGGACGGGCTGTGCCATGCCATGTACGGAGGCAAGCTGTACAACGGCCACGACGCCTCCACCATCACCGAGTGGGGGGCGTCGGTGTGCGGCATCGAGCAGGTGAAGAGCCTCACCGGGCGGGGCGTGCTGTTGGACATCGCCAAGCTCCACGGAGTGGACGTGCTGGAGCCGGGCCACGCCATCGGCTACGACGACCTGACCAACGCGGCCGAGGCCCAGGGCGTGGAAATCCGCACCGGCGACATCATCTTGGTCCGCACCGGCCTGTTCGCCTACGCCAAGGCCGGCGATCTGGACAACTACTACGGAGAGCCCATCCCCGAGATGGGGATCGTGCGCTCCGCCGGCATCGGCGTGACCGCCTGCGAGTGGTTCTACGACCACAACATCGCCGCGGTGGCCACCGACAACATCGTGTTCGAGGTGCTGCCCTACGACCCGGCCTTCGAAGGGGCGATTATCGCCATCCACTGCCTCAACCTGGTGGACATGGGCCTCACCCAAGGCCAGAACTGGGACTTGGAGGAGCTGGCCGCCGACTGCGCGGCCGACGGCCAGTACGACTTCTTCCTGGAGGCCTCGCCCCAACCGTTCGTCGGCGGACTGGGTTCCCCGGTCAACCCAGTGGCCATCAAGTAGCCCGCGATCAGCCGACCGGCGGCGACTCCCGGAGGGCGGCGGCCTCGGCGCGCTCCTCTTCGGAGCGGATCTCCTGGCGAAGCGGGATCTGTCGGACCAATAGAGCGGCCAAGATCCCCACGGCGATGACCGGCGCGGCCACGATGAAGCAGCGCTCCACCCCTACCAGGAAAGAATCCAAAACCGCATCCACCGTGGCAGGATCCTGGATGGCTCGGATCTGCTGGGGGCTGCCCAGCAGCTTGTCAGGATCGGGAAGGGCGTCGAGCTGAGTAGCCGTGACCTTGGTCTCCAAAGAGGATTCCAACCCGGCAGCGAAGATGGCGCCCATGACGGCCGCGCCGATGGTTCCGCCCAGAGATCGTACGAAGTTGGTGGCCGCACTCACCATGCCGATATCGCGATGCGGGCTGGCGTTCTGCACCACCAGAACCAGCACTGGCATGGTCATCCCCAGCCCCAGACCTATGACGAACACCATGAGCCCCGTTTGAAGCTGGCTGGTGTCCCGGTTCAAGAACAAGGCGAGGAGCACGAGTCCCGATGTCATGAGCGAGGTGCCGAGCACTAAGAATCCCTTGTAGCGCCCGTACAAAGTGAGCATTTTGCCCGAGACGATCGATGTGAAGATGATGCCGATGAACATGGGGATCATGTTCAGACCTGAACCGGTGGCGCTCACGCCCGATACCACCTGCAAGAACACGGGAATGAACAGCGTGGCCCCGAACATGACCAGCCCGATGAGCAGCATGACCACCATGGACCACCGCACGATGTCGTTGGAATACAACCGGGGCGGGAGGATCGGGTCTTCAGCCCGGGTCTCCCACCAGAAGAACGCAGTCAGCAGCAAGGCCGACACCACCAGAATCAGAACCATTCCTGTCCCCGCCCAGGCCAGTTGGTCGCCTCCGAGGGTCAGGGCAATCAACAACGGGGTGAATCCGGCGATGAGCAACCCCGCGCCCAACCAGTCGATCGGACGAGATACCACATACAGGCGCACATTGAACAGAATGGCGATGGCCACCATCGAGATCAGACCCACAGGGACGTTCACATAGAACACCCAGCGCCAGCTCAGGTGGTCAACGAAAAACCCGCCAATGAGCGGTCCGGCCACGCTGGCCGTGCCGAACGTGGCCGCGATGTAGCCCTGGTATCGACCCCGCTCGTTGGGGGCGACGATGTCGCCCACAATGGCCATGGGCAACGCCAACAGCCCTCCCCCGGCCAAGCCCTGCAACGCCCGGAACAGCACCAACTGCAACATGGACTGAGACAGTCCGGCCAATGCGGAGGTGATGATGAAGAACCCGATGGTGAGCTGAAACACCAGCTTGCGGCCGTAGATGTCGCTGAGCTTGCCGATCAGCGGGGTGGCGATTGTTCCGGTGAGCAGATAGGAGATCTGGATCCATGCCAGCTGATCCTGGCCGCCCAATTCGCCAGAAATAGTCGGCAACGCTGTGATCAGCACCGAGTTGTCCAATGCCGCCAGGAACATGCCTGTCATCAGGGCGATCATGATGATGTGGACTTGGCGGGGGGCGAGCTCCTCTGGCTCCACCAACTCGGGATTGAATAGGCGGGCCATCAGCGCTACCAATCTTCGGCTACAACCTGCCCACCCTCAGATAGACCGGGTCTTGCCCTCCCAGTAGGGGTCCCGCAGGCGGCGCTTGTACAGCTTGCCGTTGGGATCGCGGGGCATCTCATCGGTGAAGTCGATGGAGCGGGGCCACTTCTGCTTGGCAATCTGGTCCCGGAGGAACTCCATGATGGCCCCCCGGGTGTCGTCATCAGCGGCCACCCCGGCGGCGGGCTCGATCACCGCCTTGATCTCCTCGCCGGTGTCCTCGTTGGGGATCCCGAACACCGCGGCGTCGCCCACCAGAGGGCTCTGGAGCAGGGCGCCCTCGATCTCGGCCGGATAGATGTTCATCCCGCCCACGATGATCATGTCGTTTGAGCGGTCGTTGAGAAATAGGTAGCCGTCGTCGTTGAAATAGCCCACGTCGCCCACGGTGAAGAACTCCTCCCCCAAGCGGGCCTTGTCGGTCTTCTCCTTGTCCTTGTAGTACTCAAAGGTTTGTCCTTGGGGCATCTTCATGTAGATGGTTCCGCTGGCGCCGGGAGGCAGGCTGTTGCCGTCGTCGTCCACCACGATGACCTCCGATCCGGGCCACGGGCGGCCCACCGTGCCGGGGTACTGGCGCCACTCGTCGGGGGGGATGTAGGTGCCGCCGCCCTCGGTGGCCGCGTAGTACTCCCAGATGCAATCGCCCCACCAGTCGAGCATCTTCTGCTTGGTCTCCACCGGACAGGGCGCGGCGGCATGGATCATGCGCCGCAGCGACGACACGTCATAGCGCTCCTTCACCTCGTCGGGCAGCTGGAGCAGGCGATGGAACATGGTGGGGACCATGTGGCTCTGGGTGACCTTGTAGCGGTCGATGCGCTCCAGCGCCCCCTCGGCGGTCCAGCGGCCCATGAGCACCGCGGGATGGCCCATGTGCAGCGACGTGGTGGTCCAGATGTTCACCGCGGTGTGGTACAGCGGGGCCTGCGTGATGTGGACGTTGTCTTGGTGGGGCATGATGCCCAGCAGCATGAACAGCCCGCCGGAGCCGGCGGCAGACTCGTCGGGGTGGACGCCGGGCAGGGCCCGCCGCACGCCCTTGGGCCGACCGGTGGTGCCCGAGGTGTAGAACATGAACGACCCGGTGGTGAGGTCGTCAGGCCTGCTGGCCGGCTGGGAGTCGACCAGCCCGGACAACGGGCGGAAGCCGTCGATGCTCCCGACCGAGAACCGGTTGGCAGCGGGCACATCGCTCTCCTCTAGAACCCTGGTGGCCTGATCGGCAAAGTCCTCGTGGACGATGAACGCCTTGGTCTCGCTGTCGTTGACGATGTAGGCGATCTCGGGGCCGGCCAAGTGCCAGTTCACCGTGGTGAGGTAGAACCCCCCCTGGTAGGCGGCCAAGGAGACGGCCGTCTGCTCGATGCCGTTGGGCAGCACGGTGGTCACCTGATCGCCCACCTCCAGCCCGGCAGCCCGCAGGCCGTGCACGATCCGGTTGGTCAGCTCGGCCAGCTCTCTGTAGGTGATCTCGTTGTAGTCGGGGTCTACCACCGCGAGGCGCTCGGGATCGGCCTCAGCGATCTTCCAGAATCCCAGCACGTCGGTCTCAGCCATTTGTCCTCCCGTCGGCGCGCGCTTGGAGGATGGTAGGCGCAGTCTGAGGAGAGGCCGAAACCGTGCTTACATGCCGGTGAAGTCCGGGGGGCGCTTCTCCATGAAGGCGGAGATGGCCTCCACGTTGGCCGGCGCCCCCATGAGGCGACCGAAGGCGGCGTTCTCCCGCTCCCGAGCGGCGGCCACCCCGTCGTGCCAGCCGTGGGTGATCAGGGTCTTCGACTCCATCAGCGACGACACCGGCAGCGCGGCCAGTTTCTGGGCATGGGCCAGCGTGGTGTCCAGCAGCTCGTCGGGAGGGCACACCTTCCATACCAGACCCATCTCCTTGGCCTCCTCCGCGCTAATCCACTCGGCGCTGAGCAGGGTCCACATGGCCTGCTGGCGACCCAGTAGCAGCGGGAAGGTGTAGCTGCTGGCTGCTTCGGGGGCCACTCCCAGGCTGGAGAACGGACACCGCAGCCGGGCCTCCGACGACATGAAGGCCAGATCGGCGAACCCCAGCATGGTGGCCCCCACCCCGATGGCCAGCCCGTTCACCGCGACGATGAACGGCTTGGCGAACGAGTCCATCTGGTCGAGCATCCCGGCGAACCCATGGACGCCGGGCTCGACGCCGTCCCCGCCGGGGTTGCGTGCGCCCATCTCCACCAAGTCGGTGCCGGCACAGAACGCCCGCCCCGTCCCGGTGAGCACCACCACGGCCACATCGGGATCGGCGGCCGCATCGATCAGTGCTTGGGCGGTGGCGTCGTAGAGGGCTTCGCTGAACGCGTTCAGCGCATCGGGGCGGTTGAGGGTGAGCAGCCGCACTCGGCCGTGGTCGTCGATATCAAGCATCGGAGTCCCTTCTACAACGGGTTCCAGCGGGGCTCGCGGCCCTCGCGGAAAGCCTCAGAGGCTTCGGCCATGTTCCCAGTGAACGTGCCCAGCACCTGGGTTCTGTTCTCCAGCTCCATGGCATGGCGCAGGCTGGGGGCGTCGAGGGTGGCGTTGGCTCCCAGCTTGGTCATCCACACGCCGTACTCATTGTTGGCCGCAATCTGCCGGGCTACGTCAAAGGCTGCCTCCACCACTTGGCCGTCGGGCACCACCTGTGACACCAGCCCGATGCGCTCGGCCTCGGTGGCGTCGAAGATCCGCCCGGTGAGCATCAGCTCCCGAGCCCGGCCGGCCCCGATGATCCGGGGCAGCAGGTAGCTGTTGCCCACGTCGAGCGACGACAGGCCCACCTTGATGAACACCGAGCCGAACCGGGCCGATTCCGCGGCCATCCGAACGTCGCAGTGCAGGGCGATGGCGAAACCCCCGCCCACCGCGGGGCCGTTGACCGCGGCGATCACCGGCACCCGCAGTTCGTAGATCTTGAGCATGAGGTTGGCCAGGTCCAGCTGCATGTCGTAGATGGCGCCCACCCGGCTCCGGTCCGGCAGCTCGGAAGAGTCTTCGTCGCCCCCGACCTTGAGATCGGCCCCGGAGCAGAATCCCCGGCCAGCCCCGGTGAGGACCACCACGCGCTGAGATCGGTCCCGCTCTACGTCCTCGAGGGCGCCGTGCATGCCGTCAATGAGCTCGGGGCTCAAGGCGTTGAGCCTCTCGGGGCGTGACATGGTGATCTGGGTAATGCCCGTTTCGGGCGTTTCAACCTTGACCGTGGATGCGTCGCTCAACGCCTGTTCACCGCCTTACTGAGAAATGAGGGCAGGGAGAAAGAGCAGGGATTATAGGCACTGGGAACAGCCAGGTTGTGGATTTCGCTGTGATCCAGTTGTGGAAAGAGCGGTTCGTCCCTATAGTGCCTGTTCCGGCATGACCTTGGGCATTGTAGTAGGGGCCTATCTCGTCGTGCATTTGCTCGGCGTCTACTTGCTACGCGCGTCCGGAGTGGCCCAAGACCTGTTCGGCCGGTTCCGCAACGTCCCCGATCTGCCCGAGCCCAGGCAGCTGTCCGAGTTCACTGCCTTCGTAGAGACCCACTCCTTCTGGGACACCGAGGATGATGCGGGTCTCGACAAAGTCGACGAGTTCGAACTCCAAGCGGTCTTCTGGAACGAGAGGCGGCGCAGAAGCGCCTGACGTCGCCGGCCCTCGGCGGCCCGCCTCTTAGTTCGACTTGGCGTGGAGGCCGCCGTCTACCAGCACGACGGCGCCGTTGATGAACGAGGCGGCGGGCAGCACTAGCGACAGGGTGATTTGGGCCACTTCCTCCGGGTCGCCGTAGCGGCGGGCCGGCACCCGGCGTCGGGCGTATTTCTGCTTGGCCTCTTCAGGGATATTGCCGGTCATGGCGGTGCGGATAGGGCCGGGGCAGATCGCATTGGCGGTCACCCCCCACTGGCCCAACTCCACGGCTAGCGCCCGGGTGAGCCCCACCACGCCGTGCTTGCTCACGGTGTAGGGCGAGGTGTTGGGGGTGGCCATCACCCCCTCGGTTGAGGCCACGTTGACGATGCGGCCGTCGCCGTTGCGCTTCAGGTCTTCCAGGCAGGCCCGAACCAGGCGCATCTGCGCCGTGAGGTTCACCTCCATGGCAGCCGCCCACACGTCCTCGTAGTCGGCGGCCTCCACCGGAGCGCCGGCGGCAATGCCCGCGTTGTTGATCAAGATGTCCACTGGGCCCAGCTCGTTCCGAACCTGCTCCACTACCGGCTCCACCACTTCGGGATCGGCCAGATCGCAGGCCACCGCCAGGGCGGTGCCGCCCGCGTCGGCGATGGCGGCCACCGTCTCCTCCACCCCGGAGCGATCGATGTCCAACGCGGCCACCTTGGCCCCCTCGTCAGCCAGCAGCCACGCGGTGGCCCGGCCCATGCCCGAGGCCGCGCCGGTGACCACCGCCACCCGCCCGGCCACCGACCGGTTCAGCTTGCTGAGGCGAGTCATCAGCCCCGATGGGCGCTCTCGTGCTCCAACAACCAGGCCTTCACGTCGGGACGGCCTCCGTACTCCCCCACCGACCCGTCGCTGCGAACAACTCGATGGCAGGGCACCACCAAGGGGATCGGGTTGCTGGACATGGCCGTCCCCACCGCTCGGGCCGCACCGGGCGAACCGGCCATAAAGGCCAGCTCCCCGTAGGACACCGTCGTGCCGTAGTCCACGGTCATGAGCGTGTCCAGCACCCGGCGGTAGAACCCGTGGCTCAGGTGCCAGTCCAGGGCCAGGTCGAACTGGTGTCGGCGACCCTCGAAGTACTCGCCAAGCTGGGCGAAGGGCTCGTTCAGCCAGGCAGGGTTGCCGTCGCCCATCGAACCGGGAAGTTCGGCCAGTTCGGCCATCATGTCTGCCCTTTCCTCCATGTAGCCGAATCCGACCCTCACCAGCCCTTTCGAAGTAGCGGCAACATTCAGAGGTCCGATTGGAGTGTCCAGCGACCCCAGGGCCACACCGAGGTCATCGGCCTCCGGTGTTGCAGAATTGGAGCAGGTCAGCAGTGCAGTTGGAGACATGGCACTGACCGTAGCGGAAGACCAGACTGACGCGGTGGAGTCATCGGATAGCAAGAATCGGTAGTCATGAGCACGCAAGAGTCATCGAGCACCGATATCGCTGGAATCGATGTAGCGCCGGTCACTGACTGGCTGGCCGGCAGCATCGCCGACAGCGAGCCGCCGTTCACCTTCGATCTGATTGCCGCCGGCGGGTCCAACCTCACCTTCCGACTGGCTGACTCCGGGGGCCGACAGTGGGCGCTGCGGCGACCCCCGGTGGGATCAGCGCTAGCCACCGCCCACGACATGGGAAGGGAGTGGCGTATCATGGCCGCGCTGGGCGAGGCCAGCAACGTGCCGGTGCCCGAGATGGTGGCCTTTTGCGACGACCACACGGTGAACGGGGCCGACTTCTACGTGATGAGCTTCGTGGAGGGGCGCATTCTGAGGGACCAGGACTCGGCCGCCGACATGACCCCTGAGCAGGCCGAGATCGCCACCCAGAGCCTGCTCGACGTGCAGATCGCCTTCCACACCCTCGACCTCGACGAAGTGGGGCTGGGCGACTTGGGCCGCCGAGAGGACTATGTGGGCCGCCAGCTCAAGCGCTGGCGCCGCCAGGTGGAGGCCGCCGGGGTGCGAGAGGTGCCACTGCTCATCGAGTTGCACGAGCGGCTGAGCGCGGCCAAACCCGCCGAGACTGCCTCCCCAGCGTTGGCCCACGGCGACTACCGGTTCGACAACACCGTGCTCGACGACCAGTGGAAAATCGCCGCCGTCTTGGACTGGGAGCTGTGTACCACCGGCAATCCCATCGCCGACTTCGCCTGGTCGCTCCAGTACTGGGCCGATCCCGGCGACGAGATGAGCTTCCTCGCCGACCCGCCCACTCTTCAGGACTGCTTCGTCCGCCGACAGGAAGTGGCCGACCGCTACGCCGCCCAGTCGGGCTTCGATCTGTCCGACCTCCCCTACTACGCCGTGTTCAGTTGGTGGAAGCAGGCCTGCATCGTGGAGGGGGCCTACGCCCGCCGCTTGCAGGGGATGACCGGCGGAATGGGAACCACCGGCGACGTCCACGACATCGCCAGACGAGTGGACGCCATGCTGGCCCACGCCGCCGACATGGCCGCCGGAGTGCTGTAGCGAACCAAAGTAGGGTGCTGCGGTGATGCGGCAGGGCAGGGAGGGTGCAGCCCGGCTACAGCCTGGCTGCACCGACCATGGCGAACTCTGTAGCCCGAAGATCTAGACAGAAGGGACGGTCACCTATCCGCGCGCACCCTAAGCCCATCCGACGCGTGATTGCGGCCTTTGCGGGGGTCGCCTGCCTATTGCTCGCGCTGCCGCCCGCCAGCGCCGGCCAAGAAGATGGGCGGGGGCAGGCAGACGCAGAGCCAGCGGTAACGCTCGGGGCCATCAAGTTCCGCGATGAGCTGATCTCGGCCCAAGAGGCCCTGCTCAACGGCTACCGCTGCCGCTTCGGAGTGGACGCCGAGCAGGTGGAGGGCGGTTGCGAAGACGGCCTCCCCAAACAGGCCCTGCCTGCGCCAGGGCCCTTCGAGGGGTCACCATCCCAAGGCGCCCTGAACCGCCGCGATCGGCTGATCGCCGCGCAAGCGCAGATGTTGAATGCCTTCCGATGCCGCTACGACTACCACACGAGCTCCAGCGCGGTGCCTCGCGGCTGCTCGGTTGGAACCCCGTCGCTTTCGCTGGACTTCCGCCCCGAACCGGCCTCGCTGCCGAACTCCGGCGGCCTGCCCCGGATGCTCGTGACCTCTCTGGGGGTGTCGGTGGCAGTCTTGGCCGAAACCGTCAACGGCTATGTGGTGCTCACACCGTGCGGCAACTTCGCGGAGGTGTCCGCGGGCACCCCGATCCACCGGCCGCGGGTGGTCATCGACCCGGGCCACGGCGGCCGCTACGACATAGGCGCGCGGGGGCCCAACGGCCTGGCTGAAAAAGACCTGAACCTGAACCTGGCCCACGCCCTGTTCGAGGAGCTAGCCCGCCGCGAAATCCCCGCGGCGTTCACCCGGACCGGCGACTACGACATACCGCTGTCGGTGAGGGCCACCTTCGCAGACCTCTCCGGCGCAGAGGCGCTGGTCTCGCTGCACCACAACGCGCCCACCTCCCGAATCGGGGGCGGCGAACCCGGAACCGAGGTCTACATCCAGTCGGAATCCCGCGACCGCCCCAGAGCAGACTCCAGCCGCCTCGGCGGCCTCCTCTATGAGGAGAGCGTCGCCGCCCTGTCGGGATTCGACGGCGTCGAATGGGCCAGCAGATACGACGCCGGCGTGATGCGCGTGCTGTCGTCTGAGCGCAGCGACGCCTACGGCATGATCCGGCGGCCCAAACTGCCCACAGCCCTCATGGAATACGGCTACCTCTCCAACCCCACAGAAGCCGACCTGTTCGCCACCGGCGAATACCTGCGAGAAGCAGCCAGAGCCACCGCCAACGCCATCGAGGCATTCCTCAACACCGACCGCCCCGGCGCCAAACCCAACACCACACCCAGGATCTTCGACCCATCGAGGGCGCCCACCCGCTGCGACGAACCCGCACTGGAATAGCCTCGGGAAAAAGCACAGCATCTTCGACACTGATGAGAACACGAGATCCTCTTCAGGCCGCAGCAGCGATCAGAACAGTGAGGAGCACCAGGGTGAGTACCGACATCGGCGCCCCCAGGCGGAGATAGTCGGTGAAGCGGTAGCGACCGGGGCCGTACACCATGGTGTTGGTCTGGTAGCCGATGGGGGTGAGGAACGATGCCGACGCGGCCACCGCCACCCCGAGCGCCATGGTTCGGGGGTCCAAACCGGACTGGGCAGCCGCCTCCAGGGCCACCGGGAACACCAGGGCCACCGCGGCCACGTTGGTGATCAGCTCGGTGAGCAGCATGGTGGCGATCACAATGCCCAGCACCACGCCGGCGTCGCCCATGAAGTCGAAGCCGGTGACGATGCCGTCGGCCAGATCTTCGGCCAAACCGGCCTCGTCCAGCGCGGCTCCCAGTCCGAACGCCGCTCCGATGGTGACGAGCACGCTGATGTCGAGTGCCTCCCGGGCCTCCCGGGGGGTGAGCACCCCGCCGACGACCACTGCGCCCGCGGCAATCAACGCTGCCTCCAGCACGCTCAGCACCCCTGCCGCGGGCAGCACTACCAGGGCCACCACCGCGGCCAGGGCCACCGGTGCCCGCCGGCTGGCTCGCGGCGGTGACCCGCCCAATCGCGACACCAGCAGGAAGTCGTTGTGGTTGCGCCACCGCTCATCGAAGCCGTCGGCGGCCAGCACCAGCAGGGTGTCGCCGGTGCGCAGCCGCACCTGGCCGAACTTGGCCTCCACCGAAGCGCCGGAGCGGTGGATGCCCACCACCGCGGCCTGATAGCGGCCCCGGAACCCGGCCTCGGCCAGCGTTCTCCCCGTCAGAGGAGAGGCCGCCCCCACCACCGCCTCGAAGAACGTGTGGTCGTCGGAGTCCACCGCCTCGAGATGGGGGTCTTCGGCCGAGACCAGCCCGGACATGGCCTGAAGGTCGACCACCAGGTCAACCCTTCCGGCGAATGTGAGCCGGTCGCCGCCCCGAAGCACGAACGTCGGCGCCACCGGGGCGATCACCGTTCCCTGCCGCTCCACCTCCACCAAGAACACCCCCTGAAGGTGGCGCAGCCCCCCAGCCTCCACCGACTGCCCATCGAACGCTCCCTGCTCGACTACCTCCATCGACACCAGATACGAACGGCCCTCCCCCGCCGCCTCGGGATCCCGCCGCTCGGGCAGCAGCCAGGGGGCGGCGACCACTATGAGAACCAGTCCGGCCCCGGCCAGGGGCAAGCCGAAGCGGGCCAGCTCGAACATGTCCAGCTCGTCGTAGCCCGCCGACTGCAACAGGCCGCCCAAAACCAGATTGGTGCTGGTGCCGATGGCGGTGATCGCCCCGCCCAGGATGGTGGCGTACGACAGCGGGATCAGATACCGGGAGGCGGCCCGTCCGTGCCGTTCTGTCCAGCCCCGCACCGCGGGCACCAGCATGGCCACTATGGGCGTGTTGGCCAAGAAGGCCGAGGCCGCGCTGGCCGGAGCCAGCAGCCGGACCAGGGCCACCCGGGTGCGGGACCCCCGGTCCAGTATCCGGGCGACTACGGGCTGCAAGGCGTTGGTCTTGGTCACCGCGCCGGCCACCACGTACAGCGCCCCGATGGTGAAGAAGGCGGGGTTGGCGAAGCCGCGAAAAGCCTGGTCGAAGTCGGTCACCCGGAGCAGGAACAGGCCACCGGCGGCGCCCAGCACACCGGCCGCAGGTGAGAGCCGGTTGCTGATGAGCCCGGCGCCCATAACCGCCAACACCGCGACAGTGAGCACCGCATCGCCATCCATCGGACGAAATCGTACGGGTCCGTTGGTGAAATGACAGCGTGGTTTGCCTCTGATTGGCGGCTTGATGGCTTAAACGCGGCCGTCCTGCGATATGAAATACCTCCGTGGCTTCAAATCTGATCCAACCCCATGGTGGTGAGCTGGTCGATCTGATGGTCGACGGCGCCACCGCCGAGAAACTCAAGACGGATTCGCGCGACCTTCCGTCGTTCACCCTTCAGCCCCGCCACCTCTGCGACCTTGAACTGCTGTTGAACGGCGGCTTTTCCCCGCTGCGGGGATTCATGGGCCAAGCCGACTACGAGCGGGTGTGCTCCGAGATGCGGCTGGCCGACGGCACACTATGGCCGATGCCCATCACCCTGGATGTGGACGCCAAGACGGCCGAGGCGGCCCAGGACGCTGGTCGGCTGGCATTGCGGGACGTGGAGGGGGTCATGCTGGCCGTGCTCACCGTGAGCGACGTGTGGCGGCCCGACACCATGGCGGAGGCCGAAGCAGTGTTCGTCAGCTCCGATCCAGATCACCCCGGCGTGGGCCACCTCATGAGAAGCACCGCGCCGGTCTACATCGGCGGGTCGGTGCAGGGCCTGCAACTCCCGGTCCACTACGACTTCACCGAGCTGCGGCGCACCCCGGCCCAGCTGCGGGCGGAATTCGATGCGGCGGGATGGAGCCGGGTGGTGGCCTTCCAAACCCGCAACCCGATGCACCGGGCCCACGTGGAGCTCACCCGGAGGGCCGCGGTGGAAGCCGACGCCAACCTGTTGATCCACCCGGTGGTGGGCATGACCAAGCCCGGCGATGTGGACCACTACACCCGGGGCCGCGTGTACCAGCACATCATCAAGCGCTACCCGGAGAACTCGGCCATGCTGGCCATGCTGCCGCTGGCCATGCGCATGGGCGGACCCCGGGAGGCGGTGTGGCACGCCATCATCCGCAAGAACCACGGCGTGTCCCACTTCATCGTGGGCCGCGACCACGCCGGCCCAGGCTCCGACGCCTCCGGCAACCCCTTCTACGGCCCCTACGACGCCCAGGACATGTTGCAGGACTACACCGACGAGCTGGGCGTGGCCATGGTGCCGTTCAAGATGATGGTGTACGTCCCCGACAGCGACAGCTACCACCCGGTGGACGAAGTGGGCGAGGGGACAACCACCCTGAGCATCAGCGGCACCGAGCTGCGTGACCGGCTGGCGTCGGGCGAGGATATCCCCGAGTGGTTCAGCTACCCCGAGGTGGTGGCCGAGCTGCGCCGCACCCACCCGCAGAAGTCCAGGCAGGGATTCACCGTGTTCTTCACCGGCCTCAGCGGCTCGGGCAAGTCCACCATCGCCAATGCCCTCATGTCCAAGCTCTTGGAGCGGGGCGGGCGGCCGGTGACATTGCTCGACGGCGATGTGGTGCGCACCAACCTGTCGTCAGAGCTGGGGTTCTCCAAGGAGCACCGCGACATCAACATCACCCGCATCGGGTACGTGGCCTCGGAGATCACCAAGCACGGCGGCATCGCCATCTGCGCCCCGATCGCCCCTTACGCCGAGCCCCGGCGCCGCAACCGGGAGGCCATCTCGGCCAACGGCGGCTATGTGCTGGTACACGTGTCAACCCCGCTGGAGGTGTGCGAGGAGCGGGACCGCAAGGGCCTGTACGCCAAGGCCCGGGCCGGCATCATCAAGGAGTTCACCGGCATCTCCGACCCCTACGAGGAGCCCATCGACGCCGACATCGTGCTGCCCACCGTGGACCAGACCCCCGATGAAGAGGCCCAGATCATCATCGACTACTTGGAAGCCGAGGGGTACCTCGAACCGATCGGCGACTGAGGTGTCGCGCGCCGACGACATCGCGCGGATCTCCGAGGCGCTATCGGCGGCCGACGAGGTGCTGAAGCGGTTCACCCCCGGAGAGGTCGCATCGGAGCTGAAGGACGGCGGCGACCCGCTGACCGCGGCCGACACCGCGGTGAACGAGGTGCTGGCCAAGGTGCTGCGGGGGGGCGACGAGGGCTGGCTGTCGGAGGAGACCACCGACGCCGGAGGGCGCCTTGACCGTCGTCGGGTATGGGTGGTGGACCCCATCGACGGGACCCGCGAGTTCATCGACGGCATCCCCGAGTGGTGCGTCTCCGTCGGGCTGGTGGAAGACGGCGTGCCGGTGGCCGGCGGTGTGCTGAGCCCGCCCAACGGGCACCTGATCATCGGATCGGACGAGACCGGCGTGATGTGCAACGGCCAGCCCGCGGGCACGACCGCCGCCGCCGATATCCGGGGAGCGCTGGTGCTGGCCTCTCGCAGCGAGGTGAAGAGGGGCGAGTGGGAGCGCTTCTTCTCCACGCCGATCGCGGTGCGGAACATGGGCTCGGTGGCCTACAAGCTGAGCCTGGTGGGCGCCGGGCTGGCCGACGCCACCTGGACGCTGGTGCCGAAGAACGAGTGGGACGTGGCCGGCGGGGCCGCGCTGGTCCGGGCCGGCGGCGGACAGGTTTTCGGGGTCGACGGCGCCGATGTGGTGTTCAACCGGGCCGATCCGCTGATGGACGGCTTCATCGCCGTTGCCTCCGGCCTGCGCGATCAGGTCATGGACCTGCTCGAGATATCGCCGAGGCCGTGAACGACCATCAACTTGCCGCTCACCTGGCTTGGAAGGCGGGCGAGCTGCTGGTTGAACTGCGGGCCGAGCTGAGCGCCCAGCGATTGGCCCCGTTCGCTGTCGGAGCCCGGGGCGATGCCCTGGCCCACGATTTCATCGACAAGGCCCTCCGCCAGCACCGACCTGACGACTTGGTGCTGTCGGAGGAGTCGATCGACAACCGCCGTCGCCTGGAGCACAGCCGGGTGTGGATCGTGGACCCGCTGGACGGGACCCGTGAGTTCTCCATCCCCGGCCGCACCGACTGGGCCGTCCACGTGGCCCTGGTCGCCGATGACAAGCCCATCGCCGGGGCGGTGGCCCTGCCCGCCCAGGGGATCACCCTGGCCACTGAGCCCGCTCCCCCTATGCCAGTGGCCGCGGCCCAGCCCCGGGTCATCACCAGCCGGAGCCGGCCCGGACGCCTGGCCCGCCGCATCGCCGATGACATCGGGGGCACCATCGTGCAGATGGGCTCGGCCGGCGCCAAGGCCGCCGCCGTGATCGGCGGTCAAGCCGAGGTGTACGCCCACGCCTCGGGACTGCACGAGTGGGATCTGTGCGCCCCGGCTGCGGTGGCGGCGGCGGCCGGCCTGCACGTGTCGCGTCTCAATGGCGACGAGCTGAGCTTCAACCAGTCGGACACCTATATGTCCGACTTCGTCATCTGCCACCCCGACTGGGCTGCCGCAGTGGTGGCCAAGTGAACCCCGCCCCCTCGTCCCCGTAGATTGAGCCACTGTGCGGCTGGTGATCGCTCGATGCTCGGTGGACTACGACGGCCGGTTGGCCGCGCACCTGCCCGAAGCGGTGCGGCTCATCATGATCAAGGCCGACGGCTGTGTGGCCGTCCACGCCGACGGCGGCGCCTACAAGCCGCTGAATTGGATGAACGCCCCCAACCGGCTGTCGGAGGAAGACGGCGTTTGGACGGTGGTCAACCCGGCCGGCGAGAAGCTGACCATCACCATCCACGAGCTGATCTCCGACACCGACCATGATCTGGGCCACGACCCCGGCTTGGACAAAGACGGAGTGGAAGCCCACCTCCAGGAGTTGCTGGCCGCGTCGCCCCATGTTCTGGGAGACGGATTCCGACTGGTGCGGCGGGAATACCCCACCGACATCGGCCCAGTCGATCTGCTGTGCCGCGACGCCGACGGAAACGTCATAGCCGTGGAGGTGAAGCGGCGCGGGGAGATCGCCGGAGTGGAGCAGCTCACCCGCTACCTTCAGTTCTTGAACCAAGATCCGGCTCTGGCCCCGGTGCAGGGCATGCTCGCCGCCCAGGTCATCCGCCCCCAGGCCCGGGCCCTCGGAACCGACCGGGGCATCGAGTGCGTGGAGATCGACTACGACCTGCTCCGGGGCATCGAGCCCGACCAGGCCCAGCTGTTCTAGAAGTCCGCCCGTGACCGCTCGCCGACCCGCACCTGATGGGAATGGCGATCCCACTACGATCCCCTAATCCCCATGGACCGCCATCCGCCACTCCGACTGCGCCGGCCTCCCCGCCCGCTTTGGGTGTGGGTTCTCATGTTCGCGCCGGTGGTGATCCTGGTGGTTTGGCTGCTGATCTGGCTGATCGACTTCTCCGGCAGCGGCGACCGGACTCCCCGAGGCTTGAAGATCGAGAGTCCTCTCATCTCCGACGCCAGCATCGACATCGGCGGATTGAGCGAGGAAGACGTGACCGCGGTGGTTGTCGATCTGGCCGAGCGCTTCCAGCAGACTCCGGTGGAGATCGCCACCCCCAGCCAGGCCATCACCGTGACTGCCGCCGACACCGGGCTGGCGGTGGACGTGGAGGGCACCGTGGCGACGATCATGGAATTGGACAGCGGGACGGGCAATCCCATCGGCTGGACGGCCTCGTTCTTCGAGAGCTCGCGGTCAGAGCTGCTGTTCACCTTGTCGGCAAACGCCAGCCAGGTGGCGCGCCTGGAGGCCGATCTGCATCGCGCTCCGGTGAACCCGCACATCGTGCTGGAAAACGGCATATTCCAGGTTGCGCCCGGCGTGCCCGGCGAGGTCGCGGAACTGTCGCCGGCGCTCCCCCAATTGCTGGAGTCCGCCATCCGGGGCGACGATCCATTGAGAGTCGAGGCCGAAGTGCGCCTGATTCCGCCCGAGCTGGGCGAAGAGGAGATGCTCCAAACGGTGGACTGGATCAACCAGCGCACCGACCAGGGAATCCTGGTGACCGTTGAGGAAGTCACCAAGCGAGTTCAGCCGGCCCAGCTCCGCGCCTGGCTGACGCTTCACTCCGAAAACGACCTGTGGTCCTACGGTGTCGATCAGCAGCGGATACAAGAGGATTTGGCCGAGCTGTTCGTCGAGGTGGCCACCGTGGCGTCCGAGCCGATTCTCACCATCCAAGACGACGTGCCGGTGCTGGTCAGCGAAGTCCCCGCGTACATCTGCTGCGAGATGAGCGCGGCCCAAGAGGTGCTGGCGGCCCTTGAAACCCCGCAACCGGCCGTGGAGCTGGAGTTGCGGGAGTCGGATGAGATGAACGACCAGAGCTGGCTGGAGGAACGGGGGATCGTGGAGCTCACCGGGCGCTTCACCACCTACTACACGCCGGGCCAGCCCCGGGTGTCCAACATCCACCTCATCGCCGACATGCTCCAGGGGGCGGTGGTGTATCCGGGTGAGACCTTCTCGGTCAACGAATACGTGGGCGAGCGCACCGAGGAGAAGGGGTTTGTGTCTGCGGGGGTCATCTACGCGGGCGTGTACGACGAGGACGTGGGCGGGGGCATCTCCCAGTTCATCACCACCCTGTTCACCGCCACATTCAACGCCGGGATGGAGTTCCCCGAATACCAGGCGCACAGCATCGACATCGCCCGCTACCGCGAGGGTGTGGATGCCACCATCTCCTGGCCCAAGCCCGACTTCAAGTTCCGCAATCCCAACCCCTACGCGGTGCTGCTGTGGCCCACTGTGACCAGTGGCAGCGTGACCGTCAGCGTGTACTCAACCGCCTATGCCGAGGTGGAGTGGACCAACCGCTACGACTCCCCGCGGCGGCACTGCACTCTGCGGACCACCGAGCGCAGCCGAACCTACTCCGACGGCACGGTTCTGCGCGACTCGGTGACCGCGCTCTACCAGCCCCGAGAGGGCATCAACTGCCAAGGGGTATGCACATCTTCGGTGCTGCCGATGGACGCCGACGGCGATGGCGAGGTGGAGTTCGACGATGAGGGGCTACCCGTGGCGTGCATCGCCCCCGGGGACTGCACCGGCACCCATGCGCCTGCTGACGTCAACGAGGACGACAGGGCAGACATCTGCACCATTGCCCCGCCTGAGGAGGAGGCGGATCCCGGAGATGATGTTCTGCCCGGGGAAGAGGGGGAGCCCGGTGAGGCTGTTCCGCCCGAGGATGTACCCGATGATGCCCCGCCCCAGGATCCCGAGGCCCAACTCGGTCAATCGCAGGCCCTGGATCCCGAGCAGCCGGCGGGACAGGGCGTATGAGCCCTTCAAGCCGATGAGCGGAGACTGGGACGCGTCCATCATCGGGGCCGGGCCGGCCGGCTGCGCGGCGGCCATCACCCTGGCTCGGGCCGGGCAGCGGGTGGTGATGGTGGACAAGGCCCGCTTCCCGCGCCCCAAAGCGTGCGGCGACGGCCTCACTGCCGGGGCGCTGAGACTCCTCGAGGGCCTGGGACTGGACCCGACCCCGATCTCCACGTGGATGCCCGTGGAGGACGTCTGCATCCGCTCGCCCTCAGGACGCACCGTCGAGTTCCCCCTGCCCCGATCGGGCGGGCAGTTCGCCGCGGTCGTCCCCCGGGCCGAGCTGGACAACGCCCTGGTGGAGCAGGCCAAGGCCGAGGGTGCCGCACTGGTGGAGGGCGCCGCCTGTCAGGAGGCCTCCGAAAACGGCGGCCGAGTCACTCTGGAGGTTGAGGGCAAGGAGGCGGTTACCGCGCGATATGCCATAGCCGCCGACGGGATGTGGTCGCCCACCCGCAAGTTCCTGGGATTGGCCCACGACGGCTACCGGGGCGACTGGCATGCGTTCCGCCAGTACTGGTCGGGGGTGGCCCCCTCGGCCAGCCGAGCCCTGTGGGTGTGGTTCGAGGAGGAGATCCTGCCCGGCTATGTGTGGTCGTTTCCCCTGCCCGACGGCCGGGCCAACGTGGGATTCGGCGTGCGCCGCGGCGGCCCGGTGGCGGTGGGCGATATGGGCAAGCTCTGGCGAGAGCTGTTAGAGCGAGACCACATCCGGGCCGTGCTGGGCGACGGTGCCGCCCCTGAGACGTCCCACCGGGCCTGGCCCATTCCCGCCCGCATCGACAAGATTGCGCTCACCGCCCGCCGAACCATGTTTACCGGCGACGCGGCGGCGGCCACCGACCCGATGAGCGGCGAGGGCATCGCCCAGGCCCTGCTCACCGGCATCGGCGCGGCCCACGCCGTGCTCGCAGGCGGGGACGATGCCGACCAGGTGATGGCCCACTACCGCCGTTTCGTGCGCCGAGAGCTGTTCGCCGACCATCGCATGGCCCGCCGCCTCGGCCGGGTCTTGGCCACCCGTCCCGGCGCCCGGGGAGCCGTGCGCATCGCCGGGCTCACCCCCTGGACCCGGCGAAACTTCGCCCGCTGGCTCTTCGAGGACTACCCCCGGTCCATCATCACCACCCCCCGCCGCTGGTACCGCAAACCCCTCACCACCCCCGGCGCCTACCGCTAGACTCTTGGTTCATCGCCCACAAACCTCCCACCCCACTTTTCAATGAGAGACAACCCACGCTCACTTCCTCAACTCGACCCACACTTTCCTAGAGAGTTTCTGAACAACTCAATGCACATGACTAGCATTGCCTCACAAGACTTGCAGCACCATAGTTTTGCCCTGTTCTTTCCTGCAGAGATACAAAACTCTCCGATATGGAAAGACCCCTCTAATGACGACCTTCGCACCACACATTCTAAACTCTACTCACCATCACAGAACGCATCCTTCTCGGTATAATGCAACCCAGAATGGCAGGATAATTTATGCCCGATCGCCCGATACACCACACTCAACAAGCTACTTTGTCATTGGACTCCTTGGAATTTGATCCCGATAACCCACGGCTGCCAAATTGGGTGGCTAAGAATGACGAAGCAATATACGAACACATTACCCAAAACTACACAATTGGCGAACTGGTTGACTCTTTTATCGACAATGGGTATTTCGAAGCAGAGAGATTGATCGTCATACCTTCACAATCAATTTCTGATAGGTATATCGTAGTAGAAGGCAACAGGCGTTTAGCCGCACTCAAGTATCTGCAAGATCAACTAAATGACACTCTGCTCCCTGACACCATCGTATCCGAACCACGGCGCAGCGAACTTACTGCTATACCTTGTTTGATAGTGGAGAGCAGAGAAGAGGTAAATACTTATTTAGCCTATCGGCATATAGGGGGAATGAAAACTTGGAGTGCCGAAGCCAAAGCTAGATTCATATTGCGCATGATTGACTCCCTCATAGCTGACGACGACCAACATCCCTTTAGAACTATCGGAAGAAAAGTGGGGTCCAATGCTTATGGTATCCGTAATTTATACATTGCCATAGCGGTGCTTGAACACGCAAGAGATGAACTCGACCTGGATGTAGATTACCTCCAATATAAGCGTTTTGGAGTTTGGACTAGATGCATGAACAGTTCGGAGATCCGCGAATTCATCGGCCTCGGCGACCCAAAGAACTATTCTGAGATAGTCGACAGAATCGCTAATTTGCACAATGACAAGCTGCAAGAGGTAATCGAAGATCTATCGATTGGACCCCATCACCCAACACCTGTTGTCAATGATTCGAGACTAGTGACAACCTACGGGAGGGTTTTGAACCACACGAATGCATATAGAGTCTTGCGAGACCACAAGAGTCTACAGGCTGCCATTATTGTTCTGGAGGAGCAAGATATGGCTCGCCGCATCCTCACCATAGAAGATCAAATTTCAATAGTATTGGATGACATTAGGGAATTTGACCTTGACAAGGAGGTTGCTAAAGAAATTCAGCAGCCCACACGGAAGCTCTTGCAGTCGGCCCGCATGCTGCACTTCACAATTGCAGGTACTATAGATGAAGACAATCTCGTTTGATATCGAGTGGTATGGAAGAGATAACAGAAGATCTGCAATCTGCGACTACTTGGAATTGATGGCGATCCAAGGCGATCAGATCACTGCTGTTGACCTTCAAGATACCATTCGAGATGCCAACTGGATTGGGAAGCTAAACGAACGAATCGTAACCTCATATGAACTAGCCTCAGGACGTGACACACATCCAGGTGAGGACGACAATTCGGATTTGTCTCAGTCGTTAGATGATGCCGAGGTCGCCTCTGACAACATCTTGACAATTCTTCAAGAAAGAAGTCAGATCCTTGGTAATGTCTACCCTTTCAAGATTCTCGTTGACGAATCCCGTCTAGTAACCTTTGATGACAATTTGGGCAGACACAGGATATATCTCGCATTACTATGTATTACTGTCAGCCACACACTTTATCATGATTCTAATATGGACATCCAATTTCCCCACTTACCATCTGATGTGTTTGAAGAAACGCTGGCGACGACCTTGAACCGAAGGGGAATTCTGACATCAAATCTGGGCCTTACTTCTCGGGGAAGTGGCTTCGCTAGTGCTCTGAGGAAATCCTGTGATGAAATCGGCATCAAAGCCGACCCTTATGGCGCTCCGTTTCGGAAACATGCCAACGATGAGGGTTGCGATACAGTTAGCAACTTGTGGCCGCACGACACGCGAGTCGGGGGTACGTTTTTGGCGGGTCAAGCAACCTGTGCAAAGAGTCATGAGTGGAAGGACAAACTGAAAGATGTTCCTGTGGGATCTGTACGAGACTGGCTAAGGCGTCGAATGAACCCCTTCTGCTTCTTGTCGGTGCCACATCATGTTCAGCTAGACACCCTTGATTTTCTGATCGGTAAGCACAACAACGTTGATGTACTCGATCGATTGCGGCTTTGTTTTGTTGAGAGAGGCTTGATGGATTCAGAAAAACAGCTGATTGATGCTACCTTGTCACTTCAGGTCTCTCCAATCGGCAATTGACCGGGAGATACGAGGTCAATGTTCTTGGAATTATTTGCTCAATACTACCTAAGTTATGGCTGGCCCACACGGTGAATATCAGAAGATACAAGGTCTAATACCCTGATCTTTGAGATCAGTTAAGGGTGCCTTTGAACGTTGATGCAACTGCCTTCCCAAGTGGAGGAGGAACTGCATTGCCAATTTGCCTATAGATTGCACTTTGTCTGCCACGCCACTCCATATCTGGGGGGAATCCCTGGATGCGAGCAGCTTCCTCGATTGTTATTCGCCTCAAGAAATCTGGGAGCGCTGAGTACGGCTCACCTCCGTCCATGAGGTGAGCGTGGTAGGAAGTAACCCAACAATCGCCATTTCCATCCAAATGATTCTGGTCGACGATAGGCGTTCGGTTACCCCCCATCGAAGCAGGCAAGGTCGGAGCAGGCATGTCAAGACGCATTGGGCGACCTGCACCGTTGAAGAGCATTCCTGCAAATGGGGACCTCCGGAGGACAGGACGACGAGCTGGCGTGACTATTGCATTGCACTTGCTGTCATTGCCTGGCATACCCCATGGAGGTAGCCCTTGGAGGGCGTCGCCAACGGTGGGTGGAGCCTCTTTGCTTATTTCGCGTGGAGCAGCGAGCGTCTCATCATCACGAAGTCCTATAAGGAACATCCTCTCTCGGGCCTGAGGGACGCCATAGTGAGATGCATTGAGAAGTAGGACAGACGTGGTGTATCCGAGTTGGGATGCCTTCTCTCGTAGCCCCTCGAGCAAGCCTGCCCACCTACGATTCACTGCCAGCGCCTTGACATTCTCCATCACGAACGCCTCCGGTCCAACCCGCTCCACCGCATCCAGAAACCGCCAGACATGTCGAGACCGGGGGTCGGTGGGATCCATCTTCCCTGCCACTGAGAAGCCCTGGCAGGGAGGTCCTCCTACCACGAGCTCGGCGGCCACAGAGTCAAGGCTCTCGATGCAGTCATCAAGGTCAGCTACTTGGCAGTGATGCTCGTGACCTACCAGGTGGGGAAGCCGGTCTCGTAGCCGCTTGTACGAATAGCTGTAGGTGGCAGCAGCCATTGGATCCAGGTCTACTGCGAAGGAAGGCACAAAGCCTGCTTCCATGAAACCGATGTCGAGTCCACCGGCACCGCTGTAGAGCGACACGAAGGCCTTACTCTGACTTGCCACGCCCTTCCTCCCACCTCCCAAATTACAGTGATGGCATCCTACCCATGCCGACGAGGAGAGGCAAGCACCCGCCGATCCATCTGGACTAGGGTTTCAGACTCCATGGAGGAACACCACGTCACTCATCCTCATGACCTGGAAAGGGCAGTGCGCTCTTTGCACCTCCCGTTAGATCCGGCCCTTGAAGTCAATGCAGCCCCAAAAGCCCACGAGATTCTTGGGCGTCAAGGAATACCCTTCGATGAGCAATCAGATTACGTCCTGGAACTAATGGCAAATTGGAAGAATGGACGTTCTCCTGGAAAGCTAAATTATCTCGTCAAGAGACTGCTGTTCTCCTGTGGTGGCGCCGACCTCGCCGGCCTTTACAATCACTATTTCGAAGCGCACAAGAGACTTACTACAGTGGGTTCCCTTTCCTTTGAAGATGCCCGGTTGTTACTGAATCATATAAGACTGATAAAGCACCTAATACTTAGCGAAAGAATGTCGTGTTCTCAGGTGGCCAGAATCTTGAGCACTATGACCAGAGGGACGCAATTTAGTTGGCAGCAAATACAACTCTTGATCCCCTACCTTGAAATATCATTACCAGGACTAAGCAAAGACGACACTGAGACCCTTTATTCCATAGATCTCGCGGAACACCTAGCAGAATTTGTTGACTCCGCTGAAGATGAAGAGTATGAGCATCTCGTCTCCACAGCCAAGAGCCTTGAATTTCCTGGGAACAGTTCACTTCTCTTTAAGCGCATCATGAACCCCTCATTTAGCAGCAGCATGCTAGTTGTCCTTCATTTTCTTCTCTCAGTATGTGAAAGGTATGACCACCCACTTTCCGAACCCTACGAGTTCAAACCACGGGGTGAAGCCGCCTTATCCCTTCAAAGGACTCATCCTGGTTACCGCGGAAAAGGTAGTGCCATACTGAACATCGCAAAAGCATCGCCGGTTCTCGATAGCACATGGGCCTGGGGAAGAAAGCCAGGAACAATCGATGACGCCCTTGTCTTTGCAGAAGTACTCAATTGCCTCGAAAGCATGCCATATACGGCTCGAAGGGAATTGGCCTCATGGCTGCGACAGTGGATCGTTAGAACGAACCAGCGCAATATGTCACGACCCAAGCTACTTCCTGGCATCGACTCTCAAGCTAAGGCTGAAAAACTTGTTGAGTTGCTTATTGCTGACCAAACTCATACCTATGGGACAATAGAGCAACGCGTAGTGGATGCCCTGACATTAGTCTGTTATCCTAGCGAAGAATGGAGGAGCCACGGGCGCAAAGACTCTGTACACGCATCAAATCTATCTCGCAGGAAATTGGGAGATTGCGAATACATTCACCGTCGCTTTCCTCGCATCCATGCATACGAAGCTCATGCTGGAAGATTGAGTAGTCGTTATATCCGCTCTCACTTTGGATCGTTGGCGCCGGTGCTTGAGCAACGCAACGACGATCTAGAAGCTCGTGAAGCAGCTGAAGACTGGGAAATACATATTATCTTCGTTGCTCATAGCATTGATGCCGGAATTAAGGCTGTAGAAATAGAGGTAGAGGGGTTTACTATCAATGTTGAAACCGAGACATTTGCACAACTATATGCCCGCATTACCGATAGTCCACATCTCGAATTGAAGGGTTCGGTGAACGACAACATCATTGGCGCACTTAATGAATCTACAGTCCCGCAAGAGTTTCGAGATAGAGTTGCCAACTTGGCAGATCTTCCGCTGCAATCCTAATGCCCGCTGTATGGCACCCTCAACTTCAATTGGTTAGATCGAAGTGCTCTGCGAGTTCTGATAGCTATGATTCTTGCTCCAGAATCTTCGATCTTGTTTTGTTCTTGAATTCTTCAGCGCAGTTTAGTTTGTAGATTTACCCCGCTGTTTGGAATGTTGACTGTTCTCAAATCCCACAATTTTCGCACCACTCTCCTCTTGGCGGTCGAATAGGTCTCGGTGCTCCATGTGGGATGGTCTTTCCATAAGTTCTAGTGTGGAGCCATGGCATTGAGTTTTGACAACCGGGTGGCGATCGTCACCGGGGCTGGAGGCGGCCTGGGGCGCCTGTATGCCCTGGAGTTGGCCCGGCGAGGGGCCCGACTGGTGGTAAACGACTTGGGCGGGGCGGCCGACGGTACCGGGGCCAGCGAGGGACCGGCCCAGTTGGTGGCCAACGAGATCAACGATGATGGCGGCGAAGCGGTGGCCGACACCAACTCGGTGGCCACCACCGAGGGCGGGGCGGCCATCACTGCCACCGCGGTGGAGGCGTTTGGGCGGGTGGACGTGGTTGTAAACAACGCCGGCATCCTTCGGGACAAGACCTTCCACAAGCTGGAGGACGATCAGCTCCACCCGGTGCTCGCCGTGCATCTTCGGGGGGCGTTCAACGTGACCCGGCCGGCCTTCGTCCAGATGCGCGAGCAGGGATATGGCCGCATCGTGTGCGCCACCTCCAACGCCGGGGTGCTGGGCAACTTCGGCCAGTCCAACTACAGCGCGGCCAAGATGGGCTTGGTGGGGCTCACCCACACGCTGGCCCTGGAGGGGGCCAAATACAACATCAAGGCCAACTGCATCGCCCCGGTGGCCACCACCCGCATGACCGAGGCCATCTTCGGCGAGGAGATCAAAGAGGCCATGAGCCCGGAGCACGTCACCCCGGTGGTGTGCTTTTTGGCCCACGAAGACTGCCCGGTGTCGGGCGAGGTGTACTCCGCGGCGGGCGGCACAGTGGCCCGGTTCTTCGTCGGTCGAACCCCCGGCTACTACAACCCCGACCTCACGGTGGAGGACGTGGCCGAGAACTTCGACCAAATCCGCGACGAAACCGGCTACAGGGTTTTGAACGACGCCAACCACGAGGTGGGCGTGGCCTACAAGACGATCCGGGCGGCCCGAGAATGAAGACTGGAGAGGCGGCTGTCGAGGCTTTCGACGAGGTCGTCGAGCAGCTCTTCGCCCGGCTGCGGGGCAATCCGGTGGCCGACCGGGTGTTCTACACCGCCTCAGAGCTGGGCAACTTCAGCATCCTGTGGCACGCCTTGGCCTGGGCCGGGGCAACCTCCAAGCGGGGCCGACGCCGGGCGGTGCGGGTGTCGATTGCCCTGGCAGTGGAGTCGGCGCTGGTCAACGGGCCGATCAAGTCGGCATTCAACCGCTCCCGCCCATTGGCCGAACTCGACCACCCCCACCGGTTGCGCCAGCCGCTGACCAGCAGCTTCCCCAGCGGCCACGCCAGCGCCGCGGTGGTGGCCGCGACTCTGTTGTCCGAGTCCCGACACCGACGGTGGCCCTTCTGGGCAGCCGCCTCGATGGTGGCAGCCAGCAGGGTACACGTGCGCATCCACCACGCTTCCGACGTAGTGGTTGGCGCTCTTGTGGGCGCGGTGATCGCCCGGCTGTTCAAGAAAATCTGGCCGCTCCGCTGAGACATGGCCGATCGAGCCACCGTCGGCGTCTACGAAGACCGGGCTGCTGAATGGAGGGCCGAGCGAGCGCCCAAATCCACCGCCGCGGTTGAGGCGTTCGCTGCTGTTGACCGGCCCGACGGGATCACTGCTGATCTGGGCTGCGGGCCCGGCTGGCACACAGGCTCTCTGCCCAGCCCGGCATTGGCCATCGATGCGGCCCGGTCGATGCTGAAGATGGTCCCCGACCATGCCCCGGACGCTCTGCGATGTCGGGCCGATCTGGCCGCGCTGCCCCTAGCTGCTGGGTCGCTGGCCGGAGCGTGGGCATCGCGCAGCTATGTCCACCTCGACCGCCGCCATGTGCCGCTGGCCCTGGCCGACCTGCACCGGGCGCTGGCCCCGGGCGCTCCGGTGGAGCTTCACATTTTCGAGGGGGATGCCGACTTCGAGCCGTTCTCCGACGACGACTTCCCAGGCCGACGCTTCTCCCAGTGGCCCGAAGACTGGATCGCACCCCTGATGGAGGGTGCGGGATTCACCCTCGATGCCCTAGAGCGGTTGGACCGGCCCCCCAAAGTGGCCACCCTCATCGTCAAGGGCCACCGAGCCCGCACGCTGCCCGACACCGTGGGGCCGGGAATGCGCCTTCTGATCTGCGGCCTGAACCCCAGCGTGTACGCGGCCGACGCCGGCGCAGGATTCGCCCGACCCGGCAACCGGTTCTGGCCTGCGGCCCTGGCCGCGGGGCTGGTGAGCACCGACCGGGATCCCCGGCGGGCGCTCATCGACCACGGCGTGGGCATGACCGATCTGGTCAAGCGAGCCACTCCCCGGGCCGACGCGCTCACCGCCGATGAGTATCGGCGGGGATTAGACCGGCTGGAGTGGCTAGCGGGATGGCTCAAGCCCGCCGCGGTGTGCTTTGTGGGCCTCGCCGGCTGGCGGGCCGCTGTGGACCGAAAGGCCCAGGCCGGAGTGCAACCCCAAGAGTTGGGCGGTCGGCCGGTTTACGTGATGCCCTCAACCAGTGGGGCAGCCGCCGGGTATCAACTGCCCGACTATGTCACCCACCTACAGCAGGCTGCGGCGCTAACGACCTGACCGCCTCCCAGGGGTCGATCCCGCCCAGGGGCATCACCATGAGCGACGAAGTAGTGGCGCCGTTGTCGAAGTAGCGATCGATGTGCTTGCGGCACTCCTCGGGGGTGCCGTTCACGATGAGGTCGTCCACCACCTGCTCGGGGATGGCCTCCAGCGATCCGGCCCGGTCGCCGGCCGCCCACCGCTCCCAGTGCTCGGCCAGCAGTTCACCCCGGCCCAACCACTGGTGGAAAGCCCGGTAGACCGGCACATTGAGATAGCCGGCCACCGCCCGCCGCCCCTGGGCGATCACCGTCTCCCGGTCGGGGTTGGGGCACACGAAGATACGGGCCACAATCTCCTTGTCGGGCCCCTGGGCGTTGACGATCTCGCTCACCCGGGCGGTGTCATCGGCCGAAAGCCAGTTGATGATGGTCCCGTCGGCCTCCTTGCCGGCCAGCGTCAGCATCTGGGATCGCAGCGCCGCCACCAAGATGGGGGGCGGTTCGGGGGGAACCAATCCCAGCCGAAACCCCTGCACCGAGAAGGTCTCATAGTCGCCGCTCACCTTCTCACCGGCCAGAGCGGGCTTGAGGAACCGCACCAGATCCCGCACTCGCTGGTAGGGGGCCTCGAACGGGATGGAGTTCCACCGCTCCACGATCACATCCGAGGAGCTGCCCAGCCCGAGGAGGAATCGCCCCGGGGCCAGCGTGGCCAGCGTGGCCGCCGACTGGGCCACCAGTGCCGGTCCCCGGGTGTAGGCCGGGACGATGGCGGTGCCCAGACGCAGTGTCGGCGCCCACTGGGAGGCCAGCACCAGCGGGGTGAAGGCGTCGTGGGAGTTGGACTCCGACGACCACACGTCGGTGTATCCCAACTCGACCAGCTCCGCCATCTGCGCCGCCTGCTGGTCGAGGGGTCCGAACAGCGGAACCGTCATCCCGTCACGTCGTGAAACCATTCGGCAACTCTATGACGCGGCGGTGAGGGTTCTGCCAAGCTTGCTTGATATAGTTCCCAGCCGTGAGCGAAGACGTCGAAGCAGGGACTATCGGGGCCACGGCCGGCGAGTCCGACGTCCTCGACCCCAACTGGGTGGGCGACCAGATCCTCGACACGCTCGACCCGGTGTATTTCGCCCGCACCCTGGTCAATGCCGGCATGAAGGCGGCATCCAACCCGGTGGGCGTGAGCACCGCGCTGCTGAAGGCAGCCGCCGGAGCAATGAAGGTGGGAGCGGCCACCATGGCCAAGGCAGCCAAGACCGCCGACCCCGAGGCCCCCGCACCCATCCAGCCCCCGCCCAAAGACCATCGCTGGGCCTCCAAGGCCTGGCAGGACAACCCCTACTTCTTCGGCCTCCAGCAGACCTATCTGCTCACCAGGAACCTGGCCGATGACCTCATCGATGCCGCCAACCTCGACGAGGCCGACCACCGCAAGGCCAAGTTCGCCACCTCCTTCGCCTTCGACGCCCTGGCCCCCACCAACCTGCTGCTCACCAACCCCGATGCCCTGGCCAAAGCGGCCGCCACCGGCGGGGCCAGCGTGGTGAAGGGGGCGGCCAACATGCTCCACGACCTGCGCCACAACGACGGGTGGCCGTCCAAGGTGGACGACTCGGGGTTCGAGCCGGGGCTGAACATGGCCTTGACCCCCGGCAAGGTGGTGTACCGCAGCGACCTGATCGAGGTGATGCAGTACGAGCCCCAGACCGAGCAGACCTATGAGATCCCGATGCTGTTCTGCCCGCCGTGGATCAACAAGTACTACATCATGGACTTGGCCCCGCAGAAGAGCCTGATCGAGTGGGCGGTGCAGCAGGGCCACACCTGCTTCACCATCAGCTATCGCAACCCCGACGGGTCGATGCGCGACACCAGCTTCGAGGACTATCTCCGCCAAGGCCCCCTCGATGCCCTGCGGGTGGTGCGGGAGATCACCGGGCAGGAGAAGGTGAACACCGTCAACGTGTGCCTGGGGGGCACGCTCACCGCCCTGGCCATGGCCCACGGCGCGGCCACCGGCGATGAGCCGGTCCACACCGCCACATTCCTGAACACCCTCACCGATTTCTCCGACCCCGGCGTGCTGGGGGCGTTCACCGACGAGCCCACGGTGGCCGGGCTGGAGCGCAAGATGGCCGACCAGGGATACCTGGAGGCCAGCGAGATGGCCCGCACCTTCGACGCAATCCGGGCCAACGACCTGATCTTCCAGTACGTGGTGAACAACTGGCTGCTGGGCGAGGATCCGCCGGCGTTCGACCTGCTGGCGTGGAACAACGACAGCACTCGGATGCCGGCCCGCATGCACAGCAGCTACCTGCGACGGTGCTATCTGGAGAACCAGCTTGCCAACGACGCCTTCGAGGTGGACGGCACCGTGCTGCACCCCGCTGATGTGAAGCAGGACAGCTACGTGCTGTCGGCCATCGACGACCACATCGTGCCGTGGACCGCGGCCTATCGCACCGCCAACCTGCTGGGCGGCCAGAACCGTTTCGTGCTCAGCACGTCGGGCCACATCGCCGGCATCGTCAATCCACCCAGCCCCAAGGCTCGCCACTGGACCAACGACCAGATCGCCGAGACACCCGAGCAGTGGCTGGAAGGCGCCGAACAACACCAGCACACGTGGTGGGAAGACTGGACCCAGTGGATCGGCCAGCGGGCCGGCAAGAAGGTGGATGCTCCCCAGCAGCTCGGCAGCAAGGCCTACACGCCGATGGAGGACGCGCCGGGCCTCTACGTGAAGATGCGCCCCGGCGACATCGTCTCAGCCTGATCGGTTTTTCCCGAGAATTCGAGGAAAAATCTTCTTTGAATTGCCGATCAAGCTTTTGCTAAGTAAAGTAAGCAGCATGACCGACGTCAAAGAAATCACCGAAGCCGTGCAAGAACAGGTGCTGAGCGCCCTCAAGGTTGGCCAGACCGCCATCGTCGAAGGTGTCCGCACCTTTACCGATACGGTCGGCAGCGTCACCCCCGAGAGCCTGAAGCTCGATTCCGTGCCCGGCCTTGACTCCCTGCCCGATCCCAAGGAGCTGATGAGCGTCAGCTTCGGGTTCGCCCAGGAACTGCTCAACACCCAGAAGGAGTTCGCCCAGAACCTGCTGGCCGCCGCGAGCGCCAACGGTTCGGCACCCGCCCAGCCAGTTTCCAAGAAGAGCTGAATCCCCCCTCAGCTCTCTTAAGCAAACGGGGCCGGTCACCGCGACCGGCCCCGTTTTATTTTTCTATCGCTTGCGTACTATCCTGAACAGCGACGAGGGGCCGCCGAATTCGGCGGTGGGAGGGAAGCATGAGCACGGAGTCTGACGTGGCTGGCACGCCGCCACCGCAAGAGTTCGAGTCGTCACTGGAGCCGATCAACAAAGTCGGGGTGATCGGCGGAGGAACGATGGGTTCAGGTATCGCCGAGGTGTGCGCCCGAGTCGGCTTGGACACTCTGGTTGTCGAAGTGGATGACGCTGCCGTCGACAACGCCCGAAAGGGGGTCGAAAAATCCCTGGATAAGGCGGTTTCCCGGGACAAGCTGTCGACCGATACCCGGGACTTGGCCTTGGACTGCCTCAGCTTCAGCACCGATATGGGCGACCTGGCCGACCGAGACCTAGCGGTCGAGGCGGTCATCGAGTCGTTGGAGGAGAAGCTGTCGGTGTTCCGGGCCATGGACAAGGTGATGGCGCCCAACGCCATCTTGGCCACCAACACCTCCTCCATACCCATCATCACCCTGGGATCCATCACCAGTCGGTCGGACATGGTGCTTGGCATGCACTTCTTCAACCCGGCCCCGGTGCAGCCGCTGGTCGAGCTCGTGCGCTCGCTGGGCACCTCGTCGGAGACCATGGACCGGGCCGACCGCTTCGCGGTGCAGGTGCTGGGCAAGCGGGTCATCCGCTGCCGCGACCGGGCCGGGTTCGTGGTGAACCGGCTGCTAGTCCCCTATTTGCTCGACGCCATACGCATGTTCGACGAGGGCAAGGTGAGCGCAGCCGACATCGACAGCGGGATGATGCACGGCTGCGGCCACCCCATGGGGCCGTTGACGCTGTGCGATCTGATCGGGCTGGACACCATCGAGGCCGTGGCCGACGTGCTCTACGAGGAGTTCAAGGGCTCCCACAACGCTCCACCCCCGCTGCTGCGGCGAATGGTGGCTGCCGGGCATCTGGGACGCAAGACCGGCAAGGGATTCTACGAGTACGACAGCTAAGGCAGAACCATGGAACAAGCCGCCGTCGAGGCATTCGGCAACTACCTCCGCAGCCAGCGCAAGCTGGCCCAGCTCACCCTGCGGGAGCTGTCAGATCTGGCCCAGGTGTCCAACCCCTACCTCAGCCAGCTGGAGAGGGGCCTGCACCAGCCATCGGTGCGGGTCATCAAGTCGCTGGCCACCGCGCTGAACTTGTCGGCTGAGACTCTGCTGGCTCAGGCCGCGGGCATCGATGCCGCCAATGGCGACAACGCAGAGGGTGTTTCCGATACCGAGGCCACCATCCGGGCCGATGCCAGCCTCACCGACGAGCAAAAGGCCGCTCTGCTCGAGGTGTATCGCAGCATGACGGGCGGCAGCCAAGACTCCTAGGGGCCTTTTCCCCACTTCAGGGGGGTTTTCTCAAGATTTCTCCCTGTCTCTGCCCAAACTGTCACTCCCACCGGGATACTGGAAGCATGAAGCAACAGCTCATGCTTTTGGAGGCACCGCCTGATTGGCGCATAGATGAGCGCACCAAGGAGATCGGCCGCCGCGGCCTGGCTCAAGCCCGAGCGGCCTTGCAGCGCCACTCCCCCGCCGTCCAGCCCGCACCCTCCCCCTACGACGACGTTCCCCGTGCGGCGTGAGACCGACGCCAGCGGTTTGCGGCCTGCTGATTGTCGTGCTCACCGGCTGCTCCGGAGGCTCGGCCAGCCAGCCCAGCGACTCCCCTGAGCCAGCCGCGGCGATAGTCGGAGCTGCCGCGACGGTGGTGGAGGTGGTGGACGGGGACACAGTGGTGGTGCAGATAGCGGATCGCACCGAGCGAGTGCGGTTGATCGGCATCGACACCCCGGAGGCAACCGGCGGTTTCCTGCCCGTCGAGTGCTTCGGCGATGAGGCCAGCGCCTTCACAAGATCGCTGTTGCCGGCAGACACCGAAGTGCGGCTGACCCGCGACGTCGAGGCCCGCGACCGCTACGACCGGCTGCTGGCCTACGTGTACCGAGCGGCCGACGGCCTGTTCGTCAACCTCGAGATCGCCGCCAACGGGTATGCCGAGGCTCTGGTCATCGAGCCCAATGCCATCCACGCCGATGCCTTCTACGGAGCCGCGGCCCGCGCCCGGGACCAGGGGTTGGGCCTGTGGGACGCCTGCGGCAGCGCCGACGTATTGCTTGAGTGAGCGCCTTTGCCACCGAGGGGCGATAGCTTTCCGGTAGTGAGCGAACTACTGGAACGCTTGGGCGGAGCCCCCGACGGCCGAGGCCTGATCATCACCTGCGACAACCTGGGACAGTCGCACGCGGCCAACGCGGCCATCGCCGAGTGCTTGGACATCGGGGTGGCCACCGCCGCCAGCCTCATGGTGCCCTGCCCGTGGGCCCGGGACGCAGCCAGCCGTTTCGCCGACATCCCGGTCGGGGTCGACCTCACCCTCAACGCCGAGTTCGACAACTACCGATGGGGCCCGATCACCCAGGCGCCGTCGCTGCTGGACGGCGACGGCGGCTTCCCCCGCACCCCCGCCGACTCCTGGGAGCACAGCGACCTCGACGAGGTCCACCGGGAGTGCCGGGCCCAGATTGAGCGGGCCAGCCAATGGGGCAGCGAGCTGACCCATCTGAGCCCGCATTTGGACACCCTGCTGATGCGCCCCGAGTTCTACGACGTGTACTTGGAGCTGGCGGTGGAGATGGCGCTGCCCATGCGCCTCGGGGGAAGCAACCAGGAGCGAAGGGCCGGCTTCCCGTTTCGCCGTCTGGCGGCGGACGCCGGAGTGCTGGCCCCCGACCACCAGGTGCAGATCCGCGGCCGCCCCGCCCGGCGGACCCTGGAAGACGCGGTGGAGAACCTGGCCCCGGGGGTGACCGAGCTGGTGGTGTCACCGGCCATCGACACCCCCGAGCTGCGGGAAATGGACCCGGGCTGGCTCAGCCGAGTGGAGCAGTATCTGCTGGTGGCCCACGACCCGGCATTGGGCACCGCCGTCGAGCGATCCGGCGCCAAGATGCTGTCCTACGCCGACCTCCGAGACGCCCAGCGCCGGGGCTGAGCGCCGCCTAGAAGTCGGTGCGCTCGGCCAGCGCCGACCGGAAGTCGTCGTACTCCGCTGAGTCCAGCAGCGGCCGCAGGCCGTAGACCCAACGGGCGTAGTCCCCATCCAGCTTCATCCGGCCCGTCATGAAGGCCAGGTCGGGATGGTCGCGGTTGGAAACTTCGGCACATGCGTCGGCGTACTTGTAGACGATGCTCACGTCGGCGTCGGCCAGCTTGCCCGAGGCCATCTCCACCAAGCAGCCGTCGCGGATGACCGCGTGGTAGCGGACCTTGCCGTCGGGGGCACCGGTCACCTCGAAGTTGGCCGAGCAGTCCACCCCCGGCCGCTCCGGCCAGCCCGACGCCGCCTCGAGGTTCAGCCCGAACCACTCCTCGCTGAGATACCGGGCCCGGTCCATGGTCCTAGGCGATCCCCGCGAACAGGTCGGTTTCCGGCAGATCGGTGTCGACCAGGCTGCGGGCCAAAACGTAGTCCTCCCACGGGTAGGCATCGGCCATGTGGTGGTCGGGCAGGCCGAACCAGAACTTGGAATCGGGGTCGACCTGAGTGCGATGGGCCAAAAGCGCCTTGGACCGCCGGTCGAAGTACTCGGCGCACTGGATGCGGGTGGTGATGGCGTCGTCGTTGGACGGCCGGCTGAACCAGCGATCGTCATAGGGCGACTCCAGGTCCAGCTCGCCGAACTTCTCGTGCAGGGCGGTGATCCGGTTGCGCGACCAGGTCACGTAGTACATCTTCAGCGGCTGCCACGGCTCGCCGGCGTCGGGAAAGGCACCGGGGTCGCCGGCGGCGTCGAAGGCCGGGCCGCTGATCTCGGCCACCCGAAGATGGTCGGGATGGCGGTAGCCCTGCTGGTCCTCCCCGTAGGTCATCACCACGTGGGGGCGTTCGGCCCGGATGATGGCCACCAGGCGGCCGACGGCCTCGTCCAGAGGGGCTTGGGCGAAGCTGCGGGAATCGACATTGGCCTCACTCTCGGGCATCCCAGAGTCGCGGTAGCCCAGCCAGTGGACGCTTCGATAGCCGAGCACGTCGGCGGCCTCCACCAGTTCGTCGCGGCGGACCTGGTTGAGATTCTCCCGAACCTCGGGACGGTCCATGGCCGGGTTCAAGATGTCGCCCTCCTCCCCGCCGGTGCAGCACACGAGGGTGGCCGCCACCCCTTGGTCCACGTACATGGCCACCGTCGCCGACCCCTTGGACGCCTCGTCGTCGGGGTGGGCGTGGATGGTGAGCAGTCGAAGTTCGCCGGTCATCGCCTGCTTAGGCTACCGCCGCCCCAGCGCCGTCAAGAACCCAAGCTCGATGGCCTTCAGTGGGTTTCCGAGTCCCAAAGGCCCGTGGGGCAGGCGTTAGTCTCCGGGGATGCCAAGCCCAGAATTCGAAGCGGTGCGGTCCATGCTGGCGTCCGCGCCCAAACCCGACCCCTCCGAGACGCCCGCCGAGCGCCGAGCCCGGCTGGACGCCAACGCCGCGGCTACGCCGCTGGCCGACGGGGTGGTCAAGGAGGCTGTCGAGATCCCCGGTGTGCCCGGTGCCGCCTGGCTGCGCCCCGAGGCCCACAACCCCGACAGCCTGCCCGCGCTGTTGTTCTTCCACGGCGGCGGCTACCGGGTGGGCTCCATCATCTCGCACCAGGGCTTCGGATCCCACCTGGCCGCGCTGATCCCCGCCCGGGTGCTGTTGATCGACTACCGCCTGGCCCCGGAGAATCCGTTCCCCGCCGCGGTCGACGACTCCCTGGCCGCCTACCGCGGAATGCTGGACGCCGGAATCGAACCGGCCCGCATCGCGTTCATCGGCGACTCCGCCGGCGGCGGTCTGGTCGGCGCCGTCATGCTCGGCGCCCGAGACCGGGGGTTGCCGCTGCCCGGCGCGGGGGTGTGCCTGTCGCCGTGGGTCGACCTGACCAACTCCTCGCGCAGCCACACCGAGCGCGACGAACTGGACGTGATGTTCGGCCACGACGACGCAGTGACCGCGGCCAGCTGGTATCTCGACGGCCAAGATCCCCGTGATCCGCTGGCCTCGCCGCTGTTCGGCGACTGGGAGGGAATGCCCCCCATGCTGGTGCACGCCGGCGACCACGAGGTGCTGCTGGACGACGCCACCGGGTTCGCGTCCGTGCTGGAGGATGCCGGCGTGGAGGTGGATCTCCGCATATGGCCGGGGATGATCCACGACTTCCAGATCATGTACCCCAACTATCCCGAGGCGATCGAGGGGACTGAGGCCATTGCGACCTTTGTCCGACGCGTCGTGGGATGAGGGGGTTGGCGGCGCCGCCTGAATGCGGCGCCGGATCAGTGCAGTCGGCTCAGGCCGATTCCCGCTCGGTGCGGTGGCGCCGCAGACCGATGACCGGGGTGGAGGGGGCGAAGCCCGCCTCTGCCCGCTCGATCTCCGACTCGCCGCCCCAGAAGCCGAGCTCGCGCTGGTCGCGGGCCCAACTCCGGCACGCCCGAATCACGACGCAGTCGCCGCAAATCCGCCGGGCTGCATTCTCCCGGCGCTCACGTGCCGACGGGCGCTCGCCAGCCGGAGGGAAGAACAGTTCGCTCTTCCCCTTGCAGTTCGCATTTTCCATCCACCAAGGACGAGGCTCCATTGCCATCTCCACCCATTGCCTCCCGTACGAGTCCGGGGGCTTTTCTCCGTTTGGCTATTACTACCGAAGACCAGAACACCAAGTAATTCCTTGATGATCTGCTTGCTCCTCATACAAAAAGTTAGACGTTCGAATAGCGCTCGTCACGATATCCTATATGAATAGTTTTGATAAATCTATCTCGATAAGTGATAGTGCTTCGGCAGGGAGCGGCAACCTGCCCAAACGCCAGGTGCTGGTCATCATACTCACCCTGATGCTGGCCCAGATGATGGCGGCCATCGAGGGCACGGTGGTGTCCACCGCGCTTCCCACCATCATCGGAGACCTGGGCCGGCGAGACCTGTACACCTGGGTGTTCACGTCTTATTTCATCGCCTCCACCTCAACCACCCCGCTGTGGGGGAAGCTCTCCGACCTGTGGGGCCGCAAGAGCCTGTTCCAGGCCGCCATCGTCATCTTCATGGGCGGCTCGGTGCTCGCCGGGTTGTCGAGCGGCATGACCATGCTGATTGTGTTCCGGGCCATCCAGGGGCTGGGCGCCGGCGGGCTGTTCACGCTTTCCATGGCCATCCTGGCCGATGTGCTGTCGCCCCGGGAACGGGGCCGGTACCAGGGATACATGGGCGGGATCTTCGCTCTGGCCACCATCTTGGGGCCGCTGGCCGGGGGTCTTCTGGTGGACTACGCCCACTGGCGATGGGTCTTTTTCATGGTCCTGCCGCTCGGCGGCATCTCCCTGGTGATGTCGGTCACCCATCTCGAGTTGGCCTTCACCCGCCGCGAGGCTCGGGTTGACTACACCGGAGCAGGCCTGCTTGTGGTGTGGGTGATCGCCATCATTTTGGCCATGGAGCTGGGAGGCGACTCCTGGGACTGGGTGTCGGCCCCGTCGATCGCGCTGCTTGCCGCGGGAGTCGGCGGTGTGGCCCTGTTCGTCGTTCAGCAGCGGCAGGCCACCGAGGCCATCCTGCCGCCCCGGCTGTTCCGGTTCCGGCTGTTCAACATCTCCTGTGTGATCCAGTTCATCGCGGGTGCGGCCATGCTCAGCGCGGGCATCTTCGGGCCGCTCTTCCTCCAAGTAGTCACCGATGTCAATGCCACCCGGTCGGGGCTGCTGTTGGTGCCGATGATGCTGGGAATGCTGCTCACCTCGGTGAGCGCCGGACAGGTGCTCACCCGTACTGGGCGCTACAAGGCGGTGCCGATCTTCGGCGCCGGCGTGCTCACCCTGGGGGTGTGGCTGATGTAGACCCTGAGCGCCGAGACATCGACCATGACGACCATGGCCTTTCTGTTCACGATGGGCTGCGGGGTGGGGGCCATCATGCAGGTGCTCTTGGTGGCGGTGCAGAACATCGTTCCCCACGACGATTTGGGGGCGGCCACGTCGGCGTCCAACTTCTTCCGCTCCCTGGGCCAGACTTTCGGGTCCGCAGTGATGGGGGTCGTGTTCACCGCCCGGCTCGACCACTACCTCCCCCGGCTGGTGCCCGGTGGCGACAAGCTCGACATCGAAGCGCTCATCGAAGCCCCCACCCAAATCGGCGCCATTGAGCCCGAGTCGGTGCGCGACGGCATCGTCGAATCGTTCGCCAACGCCATTGCCGACGTTTATTGGTGGGCCATACCGGTGACGGCCCTGGCCGTGGTCTTGGCCATGCTGGTGCCCGAGTACCGCCTGCGGGAGAAGGCCGCCATCGGGAATTAGCCCTGGTCGGCTTCCTGACTGGCCCTCTGGATGCGGGCATCCCTTTCGGTGATCAATCTCCCGGCCCCGATCCCGGTTTCGCTGAGCGCCCGCATCACCCCCAGCAGGCTCTGGTCCCGCTGGTGTTCCAACTCGGCCACCGTGCTTCCGGCCGCCTGGGCTTCGGTGCCGGTGGCCATGGCCTCGATCAGCTCCTCGGTGAGCTCGGGAGCCTCCATGTGGGTCCAGGGCAGTTCCAGCGCGGGGCCGAACTGGCTCAGCATGTGCCGCATCCCGCCCTCGCCCCCGGCCAGATGGAACGTGAGGTTGGTGCCCATGGCCGCCCAGCGCAGCCCGGGGCCGTACACCACCGCGTCGTCCAGCTCGGCGGTGGTGGCCACTCCGTCGTTCACCAAGTGAAGAACCTCGCGCCACAAGGCCTCTTGGAGGCGGTCGGAGAGGTAGCCCTCGATCTCGTTTCGCACGACGAGGGGGTGCATGACCAAGTCGTCGTAATGCTCCACGGCGGCGGCCACCGCATCGGCGCTGGTGGCCTGACCGGCCACCACCTCCACCAGCGGCAGCAGGTACACCGGGTTGAACGGGTGGCCGATGAGCAGGCGCTCTGGGTGGCCGCAGCCTTCGGCCAAGCGGGTGGGCAAGAGTCCCGAAGAACTGCTGGCAATCACCGTGTGAGGGGGCGCGGCGTCGTCCATTCGGCGCAACAGCGAGCGCTTCAGGCCCTCATCTTCCGGGGCGCTCTCCTGCACCCATTCGGCCGATGTCGCCACCTCCTCGGGAGAGTCGGCCCATCGCAGCCGATTGGGATCGGCCCCTGGGAACAGCCCCAGTTCAGTGGCCACTGGCCAGGCCCGCTCAATCGCCCTCCGCAGCCGGTCTTCACCGTCAGCGGCGGGATCCCAGGCCACCACGTCATACCCCCGGGCCAGCACCCGCACCGCCCAGCCCGATCCGATGACACCGGTCCCCACCAGCCCGATGGTCTTGGTCGTCATCGCCATCGGCCTTCCCCATTCACCAAGTGGGATTAGTGAGGATCCCGCCGTCCACCACCAGATCGGCTCCGGTGATCCACCGGGCCAGATCGGAGCACAAGAACACGCAGGCGTCCCCGACGTCTTCAGCGGTGCCCAAACGGCCGAGAGGGACGGCGGCCAGCCACCGCTCCACGCCCTCGGGCCAGTCGTCGGCCAAGCCTGGCCGGTCGATCAGCCCCGGCGAGACCGAGTTGACCCGGATGCCATGAGGCCCCCAGGCCAGCGCCGCCGCCTTGGCGTGCATTACGAGACCGGCTTTCGAGGTGGCGTAGTGGCCGTGGACGGGAGTCGGATGTTGAGCCTCAATGGAAGCAATATGGACAATCGACCCCCCGGTGCCCTGGTCCCGCATGGCCGAGGCAGCCGCTTGAGTCAGCCGGTGTACCGCGGTGAGGTTGGTGTCGATCATCTCCACCCACTGCTGATCGGTGAGATCGGTGAACGGGGCCACCGGCTGGATGCCAGCGTTGTTGACCAAGGCGTCGATCCGCCCATGGCGCTCTTGAGCCGTGTCGACCACTGCGGCCGGTCCGTCCTCCGTGGTGAGGTCGCCCTGAACCTCGGTCACCTCTCCCTCGCCTTGGTCGATCGGCGACGTCCGGGTGTGGGCCACCACCGAGGCACCAGCAGCCGCCATGCGTCTGACGATCCCCCCGCCGATCCCCCCGCCCGCACCAGTAACCACCACGATCTTTCCGGTGAGGTCGATCATCTCACCAGGCGACCCGGTCACGGCCTTACCAACTCGACGATCTCGCCCGCCGCCGACGGATACTGCTCGATGAGATGGCCAGCTTCCCCCAGCTCGAAACCATCGTGGTGATACGGCGGAGCCATAGTGGTCCCCACCAGTGACCACTCACCCCGAGTAGCAGCCCCCATCCAAGTGCGGGCCGCAACCACCACACAAGGCCGCTCCCCCGCAGCTAAGTCGTCGCCCAGCACCGGCCGCTCCACCGCCCCGCCCGGCCCCAGCAACAGCATTCCCACCGCCGCCCCCGCGTAGTGATGCCACAGCTCCGGCCCGTCCAGCCGATGCATCGCCGAGAAGTCCCCCGGCTGAAGCAAGAAATAGATGGCAGTGCTCTGCTCATCCCGCCAAACCTCCCGCCACATCCCCCCTTCCTCAGGCAACGCCACCAACCCCAACATCGCCACCACCTCAGCCCCAGACAACCCCGCCAAGTCCTCCCGCTGCCCCATCGCCACTGACCCTAGCTTTCCCTCTATACAGACCTGCTCCCATGAGCAACCGAGGCCGCCTCAACCCTCGAATGATCTTGCTCTTCCAGCGAAGACGCCTCTGGCGATCATGGTTGGGTGAGATTGATCGCGCGGTCGCCAACACTGATCTCGATGCTGAGCGTTCCACCAAGAGCAGAAGTGAGCTTGCACAAAATGGACAGCTTCGGGTCAGCTGACCGCTCAAGTCTCGACACTCCCCCCTGTGCGATACCGAGCTCACTACGCAGCTCCGCTAGCTGCAAGGCGAAAATTCTCGCCTCCACTTTCTGCCTGTACTCCTCCGCCCTGGCACTCCGCACCGGATCAGAATCAATAGCTGCAACGAGTTCATCAAAGCTCTTAGTCGTCATGAAATCAATACTTGGTCTCGAAGTTCATTGTCGAAGGCAAACGGTATGCGCATGATCCCCCCTCCACCACAGTTGAGAACATCTGAGCCTGACAGCTCAGACATCCATGTCCTGTTACAACCCACGAACGACAGTGGCCAGCACCCGGGCACGTGCTGTCTGGGTGCCCGATTAGGCCTTCATCGCCTCCCGTGAACCAACAAGGGCCGACAGTTCGGCAGCAACCCCCTCATCCGAAATGCTTGAAGACGCAAAATCGGGCTGTAACGCCAAATCACGCCCCCCTAGCTGCACCATTGACATTCCGTTTGACGATAGGAGACGCAGGGCGTCACCTACTGGGGTGGTGGCGGTCAAAGACCTCTCGCACTCTTGCGCCGGATCGGCCGCAACGGGCGACTCCACCCTGAGCCACGCCATCCTCATCCCCTCTCGACCGTCTGAAACGACCGTCACCAGCAGACCGATCCGATGGCCCCAGTCGAAGATCTTGACAACTGCCGGACCAAGAGGATCGGTGGGCAGCACCGGCACCGTGAGCGCATCTCCGGCACTACGCACCCACTGCGACAGCCCAGCAGGCATCTCGCTCAACGATGCCAACAAACCGATCCGCCGACGACAGGCGTTTTCGTCCACCTTCACAACTCCTCGATTGCGTAGTTCCAAACGTACCCGAGAGCCCACCGGTGAGCGCGTTCAATTGACGTGCGACAGTCCGATGGAACGACTTCTGTATCACGGACTCCCCAGACATGCACATGCACCCTGCGATGCGCCGTGTCCACCTTCAGCACTTCAATCCAGCTTTCAACACCAACTCGCCGCATTTGGAGAATTACGGCGAAGTCAACCAAACGGCGATTCGCAGTCCACAGCGTGCGCCGGTCCACCACCTGGAACTGATGAGAGGACTCTGGCAGCGCAAAGACCGTCGTCGGCCTACTGGCATCAAGGCGTTCCTCGACCGGGGGTAGAGGAGGGAGTTGCGTACCCCCCTCTGCTGACGACGAGCCTTTCACTACGCTCCCCCGCAATCAACGATGACCTGCGCCGCTGAGCCTTCCACAGCCGAAGGTTGCCCGACACCTATCTCAAACGACCGCAAAGCAGACAGCCTTCGCCCACCCAGCATCAATCGCATGAACTCAGACCTGAGCACCGATCCGCCGCTGCCTCCTCTGTTATTTTGATCTATATCATTATATACGATGATTTTTTATGTTGCACAATGCAAACTTGGGCAGCCATTTCTTCCCACCAGACTTCAGGCCCGTGTTCGCAGACCCAGACCACCTGATGTGCACAGCCCGATGCCTCTTTGGCTGGTCGAGTCCAAGCCCCAGTATCAGCTCGACATACAAACCGGTAGAAGTTGTCACCCCGTCCAGATACGATCCTTGTAGTTACAAGAAGGTCGTTTCGTCTGACCAGTCGAGCTCGAGGAGGTGGCATGATTCAACACGGCCCTATTGCTGGGATCGGCTCTTGCGGGCCAGTGTTCCTGTCGTGTCGCCAAGGCGACGAAAGGACGAAGGCAACGTCCTCAGCGCGGGGACTCCGAGAACCTGAAGCGCCCGCTTGGCGCGACCCCACCGACCTTTGCCAGTCAACCCCGATGGCACCAGGCACTACCACTATGCTGCTGCGTCGGCACCTAACGCACTTTCGCTAGGCCTCGGTTCGACTACCGAAGCCGCACAGCAGGGCCAGCACCTACCACCGCTGCTTCAGTCCACGCGCGTCCCGCAAAGCACCGATGTGGCACCGCACCGGAACCCATGGCTGCTTCGATTGCTGTCAGGCCACCAACCATCATGGCCAATTGGCCACAGTCACTGATGGAATCCTCCCTACCAATCTCGAAGACGAGCTGACCTCTTGTTCTGAAAGTCGTTCGTCACCGACGACCTCAAGAATCGCAATAGCGTAGCTAGGAGCAATAATGGCAAGACGAACCAGACCCTTTCCCCGTCGCAACCTTCAAGAAGCTGCCGCCGTACCGAGAGTCCTCAAGGAGTACAACGGCGGCAATGACTGGCCACCGGGCGAAGTTGCATCAGCCCTTGGAACTACAGCGAAGGCGCGCAAACTGCGTGATGTGACGGCAGCATCGCAGCACTACGGCTTCACGACAGGCACGAGCGATGCATCATCAATCTCTCTCACGGAACTTGGACGTGAGCTTGTTTATCCCGCAAGTGCTGATGCGGAACTTGCTGCATTCCACACAGCATTCCGAAATATAGAGTCCTTTGCGGGAGTCGTCGATCACTTCGCTGGCAGCGAATTACCCGAAGAACGCTATGTTGCCAACACGCTTGAAAGTCAGTTCAATATTGACCCTGATTGGCACGAAGAGTTCATTGAGATATTTGGTGCCAATTGCAAGCTCATTGGTATTGGAAGCAACTACAACCCAGGCACATACTCGCCAACTGCTCGTGGTCTTGGATCCCCGGACGATTCCCTACTCTCACCCACTCGTACCATCGTACAAGCCGAAGGCGCTCCAATATGTTTCGTGATTATGCCGTTCGTCGAAAGGGACGACCACCATGAATCTGGCTTCTTCGATGAAGTTCTGAAGAGCGTCCTTACGCCAGCCCTTGAGGCTGCTGGTTTCGAGGTTCGCACCTCGAAACGAACTGGATCAGATGTGATTCAAGCCACAATCCTCAAGGAACTCCTTGGTGCTGACCTCGTATTAGCCGACCTCACAGAACATAACCCCAATGTACTCTTCGAATTAGGCCTTCGCATCGCTGGGGAGAAGCCAATTGCTCTAGTGAAAGCGAAGGGAACAGGCCGAGTCTTTGACATCGACAACATGTTGCGGTGTGTAGAGTACAGTCCGAACCTCTGGCCCTCCACTATCGACAAGGATGTTCCTGCAATACAAGCGCACGTCATGGGTGCCTGGGAGAACCGGGATACTGACCCTAGCTTCTTCTCAATTCTGAGTTCGCAGTCCATCTAGCATTCTTAGCCACAAAGTAAGGCTCGGAGAGAATCAGCAATCCGACACATCGTAATCCTCTCTGCAACGGAACCGACTACACAGTATGCAGGTAGTCGCATTCATAGAAGCGATCGCAAAACCGTGAGGTGGGTGGCGGGGAATCACTCGGGGGCGGTCATGCGGGTAAGAACAGGACGGGCACGATCGGCAGCGTGGTTGAGGGAGGCGATTTTGTTGCAGACTTCGATTAGGTCACTTGTGAAGTCCCAGGTTATTGGCTGGATGTCGTCGAGGGGGGATGACTTGCGGCCGCCGGGGGTGGAGGATCGGGTTTTGATCCAGCGTGGGAGGGTTCGGTAACCGGATACCTGGTGTTTCCAGATATCGGAGGTCACGCCGGTAAACTCGCCGCCACCGAACCTGAGAGCGTTGTCATCTGAGTGATGGCAGCTGTCGGTGAAGTCGGGGAGCTTGGAGGGGTCCACAGCCACGGTGCATTGCACGCCCGATTTGTCCAGGTTGATGCCCTTGGCAATCTCCACTAAGCGCAGGCCGATGGCCACCAGAGCCTTGAAATCTTCGTGGGGGTCGGGAAAGGGGATGTGGGGCTTGAGAGTGTCGCCCATCGGGTCGGCCCACCGTTCTGGGTAGGCCTCGGTACCGAGCAGTCCCGCGCAGTAGTGCCAGACCTCTTCGCCCGAGACCCGCTGCCCGTGCTTCTCGGAAAGCCAGTTGACGGTGGCCTCGTCTGCATTGGCATCGGTAGCGTCTTTGTCTCGCCAGAGGGGAAAGACAGTGCCCGCACGCCCGTGGTGGCAATCCTTGTCTGGTATCTGCACGTAGAGAACCGCCGTTGGGCCATCGCCAGCGGCTTCAGTGAGCTTGGCCGTGACCAGGTACACCTGCCGTGAGCTGTGCCGTGCCCACAAGTCAGGACGCATCATGTCGTCTACACGATTGTCGGGTATCGCCCACCGGATGCTGAGGGGTCGGTGGGCGTACTCCACAGGTTGAGGACAAGGTGCGGTAGCCGACAGTTCCCTTATCGTGCGAGGACTGGGTCGAGGCGCCCATCCAAGTGTGGGCCGGAACCACCACACACGGCCGCTCCCCGGCCTCCAAGTCGTCGCCCAACACCGGACGCTCCACCAACCCGTCCGGCCCCAGCAGCAGCATCTGAACAGCCGCCCCCGCGTAGTGATGCCGCAGCTCCGGTCCGTCCAGGCGATGCATCGCCGAAAAGTCCCCCGGCCGAATCAAGAAATAGATCGCAGTGCTCTGCTCATCCCGCCAAACCTCCCGCCACATCCCCCCTTCCTCAGGCAACGGCACCAACCCCAACATCGCCACCACCTCAGCCCCAGACAACCCCGCCAAGTCCTCCCGCTGCCCCATCGCCACCGAACCCTAGCTTTCCCAAAACTCGAACAGGCCGCAGTTCTCCATGGGCGATAATGAGACTGTCCACTGGTGCTGTTCCAGTGGGAAGACGCAAGCCCCGGAGTGCCAGGCCGAGGATCTCGTCAGAGATCGACTAGGACGGGAGCCGGGGCTTCCGCATTCTTGGGAACGGTTGTTCAACCGCAGTCTGGATTCCTCAAAATTGTCACTGCCTAGAAGTAGGGTCGTGTCGTGGGTTCTAGACGCGACACAGAGGGCACTGAAGGTCGCCGGATGCCTCTTCCTGGGCATGAACCCGCTGCTACTTCGTCAATTCGACAACCAATTCCGCATACCCGACTAGATGTGGGGATTGATGCCCCGCTGAACGAACTGAATGGCCCCGTATTGGCGTGTGGCCCAGCGATCGAGGCCTTGGGATTACTCTCTGATGGGTGTGTGCAGACAGTGATCACGTCACCGCCGTATTGGTCGCTTCGGGATTACTCGGCCGAAGGTCAGATTGGCCGCGACGACGCACTGGGCGAATACGTCAAGAGCATTGTGATGGCGCTCGACCAAGTGCGACGGGTGCTGACTGATGACGGCACGGTGTGGCTGAACGTAGGTGACTCGTACACCTCTGGAAATCGTCGGTACCGGGCACCCGACCGCAAGAACCGAGATCGGGCTATGTCGGTGCGGCCTCCCACTCCCGAGGGTTTGAAGCCGAAGGACCTGATCGGCGTTCCGTGGCGGTTGGCGTTCGCTCTCCAGGATGCGGGGTGGTGGCTGCGTTCCGAAGTCATTTGGTACAAACCGAATGCCCACCCCGAGTCTGTCTCTGATCGCCCGACCAAGTCTCACGAGACGGTGTTCCTGCTGTCCAAAAACCAGGATTACTACTACGACACAGCCGCGGTGAAGGGCCCCAACGGCTGCCGGTTGCGAACCATGTGGGACATCATCAGGGACCACCCTCATCGCCGCCCAAGAACTCGGCCGCAACTGGGCAGGAATCGATCTCAACCCCATGTATGTCGACCCCATGGAGCGACGAGTCGCCTGAGAAGCCGGATGGCGGCCCAACCGGGTCTCACCCGCCCGACCCCTGCACAGGTATTAGAGCTAGGGCTCTAGGACGACTTTGATGGCGCCGGAGGCGCGGTTGGCGGCGGTGGCGAAGGCTTCGGCGGGGGCGTCTAGGGGGAAGCGGTGGGTGATTATGGCGTCGGGGAGCTTGGGGAGTTGGGCCAGCGCGGCGGCGGCGACATCCATGTCGCGGGTGGGGCCGTGGCGGCCGTACATGGAGGAGGGCACCAGGGTGATCTCCTTCATGCTGATTTCTATGCCGGGCAACTCCACAGGGTCCCAGTAGCTGCCCAGGATGACGATCTTGCCGCCGGGGCGGCACTTCTTGACCGCATCGGCCAGGGCTGAGGAGGTGCCGGCGGCCTCCACCACGATGTCGTAGGGCTGCTCGGTCAGCGGGGCGGCCCCCAAGCGCTCAGCGGCTTCCTTCTGGGCATCGTGGCGGGCCGAGATAGCGACCTCGCACCCGGCCAGGCCGGCCACGGCCAATGCGGTCTGGCCCACGGCCCCGCCGCCGATCACCGCCACCCGCATGTCGCCCCGCAGTCCGGCCAGGCGGAAGCCGTGTACCGCGATGCCCAGGGGCTCCACCAGGCAGGCGTCCCGGGGGTCGGCCCCGGAGGGTAGAGGCACAATGGCCTCGGGCCACATGAGCACCTCGTCGGCCATTCCTCCGTCGCGGGAGATGCCGGCAATGTCACCCAGGGTGGCCGGACAGCGGTTGTAGTCGCCGGCCAGGCACAGCTCGCAGGTGCCGCAGCCGTGGATAGGCTCGATGGCCACCGGTCGCCCGTCGTCCAGCCAGCCAGCAAATTCGTGGCCGATGGTGAACGTGTTGAGCATTCCCAAAGGGAGCATGTGCAGATCGGACCCGCACACCCCCGCCGATGCCATCTTGATGCGCACGCCCTCGCCCTCGGGAGGGGCCACCTCCACCGTGGCGGGCTGGCCATCGACGCATCGAACTGCTCTCATGGCTTCATTCTTTCACCGGACGGGCTCGCGCTTGGGCTCACAAGCCCTTCGGACGGGTGCCGATAACGCCGTCGGCTTCCAGTTGGGCAATCTCATTGGCTGACACGCCTAGCTCGGCCAATATCTCGTGGTTGTGCTGGCCCAGGGTGGGCGACGGTGAGGTGATCCAGCGGTCCACCGAGGCGAACCGATAGGGCATTCCCGGCATGGGGTTGGTGCCCACTGCCGGATGCTCCACCATCTCGAACAGCCCCCGATGGGCAAGCTGGGGGTTCTCGTGCTGGATCCGAGGATCCCAGGCTGGGGCGGCAGGCACGCCAGCGGCCACTAGCCGGGCCACAATGTCGTCGAGGTCTTGCTCAGCAGCCCAGGCATACAGCCCCTCGTCGATGGCGTCGTGGCCCGCCCGGCGACCGGCGTCGGTGGCATATTCGGGTCGGTCGGCCCACTCGGGAGACCCGAGCACCTCCACCAGCGCCCGCCATTGCTGATCTGTAGCCACGGCCAGCGCCAGCCATTGCTCGTAGCCCTGGCAGGGATACAGGCCCTGAGGTGCGGCGTAGGGACTCCGGTTGCCAGCCCGCTCCATCACGTTGCCGTAGGCGGTGTACTCCACGATCTGCTCGGCCGAGCAGTTGAGCGCGGCCTCCACCATGGTGGACTCCACGAACACCCCCCGCCCGGTGCGCTCCCGTACGGCCAAGCCCAAGATCGCGGCATAGGCGCCGTGCATCCCGGCGATGGGGTCGCACGGGCCTCGCATGATGCGGGGCTGGTCGTAGGGGTGGCCGGTGACCCAGGCCATGCCGGTGAGCTGCTCCATGGTCTGGGCGAACCCCACCCGCTCCCGCCACGGCCCGCTCAAACCGAACGCGGGCATCCGGGTGAACACCGCCTGGGGGTTGCGGGCCGAGACGGCCTCCCAGCTCAGGCCCCACTTCTCCACCACCCGGGGGGAGAAGTTCTCGATCACCACGTCGGCGCTCTCGATGAGCCGCCACAGGAGATCCATGCCCGCCTCGGTGTCCAAGTCGAGGGTCAAGTCCCGCTTGTTGTGGTTGATGGCCACGAACATCGAGCTCCACTCCCACCAGTCCTCGGTGCCGAACATGAACCCGGTCATCCGCATGCCGTCGGGATGGCCGGTGGACTCGATGTGGAGCACATCGGCCCCCAGCATGGCCAGCGTGCCAGTGGCCGACGGCCCGGCCCACCAGCTGGTGAGGTCCAACACCCTGACGCCAGCTAGCGGTAGATCAGGAGAGCTGTCGGAATCGGCCTCGAGAGACGACACCACGGGCCGCGGGCGGGCTTCCACCGTGCCGGTGTGCTCGCCCAGCGCGGGAGCGGGCGTCGCCGGCCGTCGCTCGCCGCCGTCGTCCATCAGGTAGGGCGGCCGGGGCTGAAGGAACCCGCCGGGGTTGCGCACGAACACCCCCCGGGCAGCGAACTGCTCGTTGTCGAGCACGCTGCGACCGTCGTTGACCTCGGCCACCGGCACCCGCAGATCAGACGCCGCCTTGATGATCTCGGCCACGGTGTGGCGAGAGGTCCACGGGTGGACCATGGCATTCCACTCGTCCAGGCGGCCGGCCCGCTCCCCGATCTGGCTCCACTCGGTGTCAATCAGGTCGGGGCGCTCGATCATCAGCACGAAGCCCTGGTATTGCAGAGCCGTGTTGGTGTTGAACCCCACCCAGCCGTCGAGGGCAGGCTCGATGGAGGGCGCCTCCACCGACCGCGCCACCCGGTCGAAGTCGTGGCCGCCGCCCCGCATGGAGTGGGCCAGGTCGCTGAACGTGGTGGCGGCGATGCCCATCACGTCGGCCACCGCCAAGTCGATGTGCTCGCCGCGCCCGGTTCGCCGGGCCCGCAGGAGCGCGGAGAGCACCGCAGGTCCGGCGTAGGCCCCGGCGGTCCACTCGGCAATGCCCCCTCCCGCGTGGATCGGGGGCTGGTCGGGTCGCCCCCGGCAGGCGATGGCCCCGCACTGGGCCTGCACGGTGTACTCGGTGGAAGGGTGGGACACCAGCGGACCGTCCTGTCCGTAGGGCGTCACCGACAGCACCACCAAGTGAGAGTGCTGGTCGGCCCAGGCCCGGCCCAATCCCGATCCAGCCGGGAATGACTCCACCACCACATCGGCCGTGGCCACCAGCTCCTCGATCTCGGAATCGCCCGGCTGGCCGACAACACCCCGCTTGGAGGCGTTGAGCAACTGGAACAGCGCGCTGTCGCCCTCGAACTCGGCCCGGGTGGCCGACCAGCGGCGCATCGGGTCGCCGTCGGGCCCCTCCACCTTGATCACGTCTGCCCCAGCGTCAGCCAACAGCTTGGTGACATAGGGGCCGGGCACCCCGGTGGAGAAGTCCAACACCCGGATGCCGGCCAGTATCGAGGCCTGCATGTGGACGCCTTCGCCCACGCTGGCCCCGTCGGCCCGCTGAGCGTCCTGGTTGGGCCCTGCCGTCATTGCAGTCTCACTGTTTCCCAGTCGGTTCGCACCCCGGTATCTTGTCGCATTGGGAAGTCCCGTACACTGGCCGACACTCGGCAAACGATCGCAGCAAAGGAAAGCACTGTGAAGCTCACCGAAGTCAACCTGCTCGACCCCGACCGATTTGTGCGCCTAGAGCACCACGAGATGTTCAAGGTGCTGCGGGAGCAGTGCCCCGTCTTCTTGCACCAAGACCCCAACGGACCGGCGTTCTGGAACATTGTCAAACACGATGATCTGGTGGAGGTGAACCGCGACACCGAGCGCTTCTCCTCTGAGATCGGCGGCACCTCCATCCCCGATCCCGGCACCCGGGACAACGGCGGACCGGACTCCCGGGGGGTGATGATGCTCACCACCGATCCTCCCAAGCACACCCGCTACCGGCGGCTGGTGAACAAGGGCTTCACCCCCCGCATGATCGGGTTGATCGAGCAATACCTGCGCCACCGGGCCATCTTGATCGTCGACAACGTGATCGAGAAGGGCGAGGCCGACTTCGTGGTCGACCTCGCCTCGGAGCTACCGCTCCAGGCCATTGCCGAGATCATGGGCGTGCCCCAAGAAGACCGCATGATGCTGTTCGACTGGTCCAACCGCTTGATCGGCGTCGACGACCCCGAGTATGCCGACGGTGCCGAAGACGGCGTCGTGGCCGGCGCGGAGCTGTACGCCTACACCAACCAGCTGGCCAAAGACCGGGCGGAAAACCCCCGCGACGACATCGTCACCAAGCTCATCAACGCCGAGATCGACGGTGACCGGCTGACCGAGCTGGAGTTCGACATGTTCATGCTGCTGCTCACTGTGGCCGGCAACGAGACCACCCGCAACGCCACCGCCCAAGGGATGCTGGCGCTGATGGACCACCCCGAGCAGTTCGAAATCATGAAGGGCTCCCCCGACGGGGTGACCGACACCCATATCGACGAGCTCCTGCGGTGGTCAACCCCGGTGCTGCACTTCCGCCGCACCGCCACCGAGGATACCGAGATCAGGGGCCAGCACATTGACGAGGGCGACAAGATCGTCATCTGGCACATCTCGGCCAACCGGGACGAAGATGTGTTCGAAGACCCGTTTACCTTCGATGTGAACCGCACCCCCAACGAGCAGATCGCCTTCGGCGGCGGCGGGGCCCACTACTGCCTGGGCGCCAACCTGGCCAAAATGGAGCTGCGCCTCATCTTCCAGGAGATCATCGAGCGCATGCCCGACATGCACCGAGTGGGCGAGCCCGAGTGGCTCCGCTCCAACTTCATCGGCGGCATCAAGCATCTCCCCGTCGCCTGGACCCCCGGCAAAAAAGTCAACCCCGGCCCCGCCCCCGACCAAAACCTCTCAACCCTGGTGTAGCTTGGTCGACTTCGCAGTCGCCTGTCACCAATCAGACAGCCTCGAAGGAACCGCTTCGTGAGGGTGTAGGTACCAGTCAGGTGGTTGTTGCGAGTGGCGTTGGCCGTTAAGGTTTAGCCAACCACTCGAGGACGTGGATCAGTCCTCCTCCAATTTCAATGGAAAGCTGAGGAGGCGAGCTATGCCCGCTAGTGGACCGATCAAAGAGGGCCAGCGCTTGGCGCTTTTGAACCGCCTGTGCGAGGTACTGGGAGAGGAGGAGGCAAACACCTTGATGGACAGCCTGCCTCCCATCTACTGGGAACAACTCGCCACCAAAGGCGACCTTGCGGCCAGCGAACAGCGGCTCGGCAACGAGATGCGCTCCGAGTTCGCCAAGGTCTACGGCGAGTTGCACAGGCTTCGCACGGAGACCGCAGCCGAGTTCAAGAGCCTTCGCACCGAGACCGCAGCGGAATTCAAGAGCGTGCGGAGTGAAATGGCCCTCCAGTTCGCGAGGCAGACCCGCACCATGGTGTTCACCATGTTGGGGTTGGCCGTACCGATCTTGGGCGCCATCCTGGCCGTGGGCCTATCGTGAATCCGCAGTTGCCCTAAGGCCGCACTGCCGAACCCTGACGGCCTCTAGGCGATTGTTCGCCAACGTGGACTCTGTCTCATGCAGCTCCTACAAGTGCAGCCTCAAGCACCATTTGCCGCCGGTCAATCCCCCGGCAGTCGACTCCACATCACGACATCGGGTTGGTCGTCTTTGACCGGCTCCCAAGCCCGCAGCACTCCCTCACGCTGAAAGCCGCAACGCTCGGCTACCCGTTGGGACGCGGGATTGTCGACATGGGTCACCAGATGAACCCGGGCCAGGCCGTGCTCGGAGAATGCCCAGTCGGTGATCAGATTGAGGGCTTCGGAGGCGATTCCTTGGCCCCGATGCTGCCTGTCGAGCCAATAGAACGCCTCCCCACGCCGGAATTGGGGCTCTAGCAGGATGCCCATCTGACCGATGCACCGATCCGACGGAGGCAAAGTGATCGCGAATGCGAAGAGACCCTGTTCCCTCCGTGCCAGCCGCTGCTCAATCCACTCTCGAGCCTGCGCTTCAGACATCGCCTCCGGCATCATCGTGAATCGGGGAATCTCCGGGTCCTGGCACGACTCAGCGATGTCGACCGCGTCCTCGACTCGAAACGATCGCAACAACACGCGCTCCCCGGCAATCGTCGTGAACGGAACAGCCACAACCCCCAGTCTCTCAGAGCCCCGAGCCTGCGAATCCCTCAATTTGCAAGGCGGTTTTGCCCACATCGGGACAGCCTTGGGGCGGTATCGGTTAGTTCGGGCGGTAGACGTGTCGGCGGTGCTGGACTCGGTGGATCACAACTGCCATTTCGTCCTCCAGGATCTCGTAGACGATGCGGTAGTCGCCGCGGCGAGCGGATCGCAGGCCCTCAAGTTCGTCCATCAGCGGTTTGCCGACCCTCTGTGGATTCTCAGCCATCGGGCCAAAGATGGTGGCGAGGGCGGCATCTCGAACTTTGCTGGGCAAGCGGTTGAGGTGCCGCAGGCCCGAGGGCGTGATCTTGACCTCGTACACGGGGCCGCTTCAGATGTGATCGCGCAATCGCAGTAGTTTTTCCTCAGCGGCTTCTTGAAGCGACTCGCGGAGTGACTCGACCAGTTCGGAGTCGCTCAAGATATCCAGAGTCTCCTCTATGGACTCAAGTTCGTCGGGACTCATAAGGACAAAAGAGGGCCGGCCGTTGCGGGTTACCAAGATGCGGTCGCGTTGAGTTTCCACCCGGTCGGCCAGTTCGGAGAGATGGGCTTTGACCTCTGAGAAAGGGATCGTGTCTGCCATTGGTGCGAGCATAGGTCAATATTTTGACCTGTCAACGCCACTTGCCCGCGGATTTCAGTGTGGAGATAGACATCCCACGAACTACCAACACCACAAGGCCAAATGGACATTTGAGTATCTGTCGCAACTATCGGGAGGCGTCGATGCAAGTCGCCGGGCCCTCCCACGACAGCATGTGCTGGTCCAAGGTGAGCAGGGGGCACTCCTGGACTAGCGCGGTGGCCAAAATGAATCGGTCTGCGGTATCCCCGGTGGACAGGCCCATCTCCCCCAATCGGGCGGCCTGTTCTGCTTCCATCGACCCGATGGGCAGATCCCTGACCCCGGCGGCAACCATTCGCATCCGAAGAAGGGCCACGTTGAGCTCCACCACCAAGCGCCGCTTGGCCTGCAACAGGGCCAGCTCCCAGTAGGTGATCGCGCTGACCGCCGCCTCACCCCGCCGGGTGGCTTGGTCTACCCGCCCGATGGCTTCGTTCCCGAGCTTGCCGTCAGCCACTCCCCAGCAGAACCGGAGCACGACATTGGTGTCCAGCAGCAGCATCAGCCGTCTTGGTCGGAAGAGCCGATGACGAGATGGGGTTCTTGCCTGTCCCAGCTCAAGAGAACCTCCTCGGCAATCTCCTCATGGCCTGCCCACACGGATTCCTTGTCGAAGTCGAATCCCTCGGGCAGTTCGATGATGTCCCGGCAAAAGCCAAAGAGCGACCCGGTGAACTCCTCGCGAGGAGAACGAGGAGGCCGGACCTCAGCTACTGGCCGACCGTTCTTGGTTATGACGATCTCCTGCCCATCGCACACCGCATCCAAAAGCGGCCCGCAATTGGCTCGGAACTCGCTCACCGAGACAGTCGCAGAAGGCGGGTGACCGCCGGGAAGTGCCATCCCGCCCAGGCTAACGGCCAGAGCTGGTTTTGTACAAGCATGTACAATATCTCGCCGACCCCACAAAACCCTCAGTTTCCTGGACTGTCGGGCTATACCATCCTCCTGCCTGAAGGAGAGCCTGTATGACCGCCAAGCCCGACCCACTCACTGTTCCGTTCGGGACGGTTTTCTGCGACTGGATGACGACGGCGCGGGCCGAGGGCGGGCCCCTTGCCTATGGCGGGGCTCCGGAGCCATTCGGCGATCTGCGCTTGAGCCCGGCGGCTCACGTGCTGCACTACGGGAGCTCGGTGTTCGAGGGATTGAAGGCGCATCGCCAGGTTGACGGGTCGGTGGCCATCTTCCGGCTGGACAGCCACGTGACCCGCATGGTCACCAGCGCCGCCTGCCTGCGGCTGCCCGAGATCGATCCCAGCCTGCTGCGGCAAATGACCATCGATGCAGTTGCGGCCAATGCCCACGAGGTCCCCCACCCGCCGGGATCGCTCTATATCCGCCCGACGCTGGTGGGCACCGGGGCCGACATCGGAGCCGCCGCCCATCCGGCCCCCTCCGCCCTGTTGTTCGTGGTCAACTCCCCGGTGGGCGACTACTTCAAAGGGGGCATCCGGCCCCTCACGCTTCAAGTGGAATCATCGACGCCGCGCACCGTTCCCCAGTTCGGCATGGTGAAGTGCGCCGCCAACTACGCCATGGCCCTGGGCGCCACGCTGGACGCGATGGCCGCCAACGAGGCGGTCGACCAAGTGCTGTTCGCCAGCGACGGCGACATCACCGAAACCGGCGCCTCCAACTTCTTCCTGGCCGACGACGAGCGCATCGTCACCCGGCACCTCGACGAATCGTTTCTGCACGGCGTGACCCGGGACTCGGTGATCCAGCTCGCCCGCCACCTCGGCTACGACGTGGAAGAACGCGCCATCGACCCCGAAGAACTCAGCGACTGGGTCGAGCGGGGCGAGGCCTTTTTGTCCGGCACAGCCGCCGGCGTCGCCCCCGTTGGCACCATCCTCTACTCGGGCAAGACCCTCACCATCGGCGACGGCCAGCCCGGCCCCAGCACCCTGCGCCTGCGCCAAGCGCTCACCGACATCCAAACCGGCGCCGCCCCCGACCCCTTCAACTGGCGCACCCCGGTGGCAGGCACCTAGAAGGCAACCGCCATCGTGAATACGACACCCGGCTAGCCACTACAGTCATTGTCGCATCACGCTATAGAGAGATGGCCGACCAGGGATTGCTGCTATGACCGCCGTGCCAACCGAATCGGAAGCCACAACCGGCGCCTTCACCAAGCCGCCCCCTGCCACTGAGGCGGACCCTCACAATCCGCTTCACAACGCCTTTTGGCGGCGGGATCGCCGGGTGTTGGACGAGGAACTGAAGCAGGTGTGCTCCCGGCCGCTCACGTTCTATCCCGGGTTCGAGTTCACGGGTGATCTGGAGAGCGTGGAGACGCCGGGGGCATGGTTTATCACCCGGCATTCGACCATCTTAGAGGTGTCGCGCAACCCCCAGATCTACTCCTCGTCGTCGGGCGTCACCATCAACGACTTCCCACCGGAGTTCAACGAGTACTTCAACTCGATCATCGCCATGGACGACCCCCGCCACGCCCGGCTGCGAAAGATCGTGTCGGCGGGCTTCACCCCGCGGATGCTGGCCCGGCTGGAAGACTCGGTGCAAGACCAGGCCCGGCTGATCGTGGACGAGGTGTGCGAGCGGGGCGAATGCGATTTCGTCACCGACGTCGCCGCCCGGCTGCCGCTTCGCATCGTGTGCGACCTGATGGGGATTCCCGCATCCGAACACGATTTCGTGTTCGACCAGACCAACGTGATCTTGGGGGCGGCCGACGACGAGTACGTCCCCGAGTTCGGCGATTTCCTCACCGCCATTCTCATGGCCGGCGAGGCCCTGTCGAAGCTGATGGACGAGGTGGCGGAATCGAAGGTTGGCGTGGACACCGGCGATCTGACCAGCGTGTTGGTCAACGCCGAGGTGGACGGCGAGCGGCTCACCCGCACCGAACTGGCCAGCTTCTTCATCTTGTTGGTGGTGGCCGGCAATGAGACCACCCGCAACGCCATCAGCTGGGGCCTGGTGTATCTCACCGACCACCCCGACCAGCGCAAGATCTGGACCGACGACTTCGAAGGCGTGGCCCACGGCGCGGTGGAGGAGATCGTTCGCCTGGCCAGCCCGGTCACCTACATGCGCCGAACGGCGCTGAGCGACACCGAACTGGAGGGCCAGAAGATCGACGAGGGCGACATGGTGGTCATGAACTACCTGTGCGCCAACCGGGACGAGTCGGTGTTCGACGACCCGCTGACCTTCAACGTGCTACGCGACCCGAACCCCCACATCGGTTACGGCGGACCCGGACCCCACTTCTGCTTGGGCGCGCATCTGGCCCGCCGGGAGATCAAAGTCATGTTCCGCGAGCTGTTCGACCGCATCGGCGACATCCGGGCCACCGGCGAGCCCGACCCGCTCTCGTCGGCGTTCATCCACGGCATCAAGCACCTGCCCGCTGAGTTCACCCCCGCTGGGCGAGCTGATTGAGGGTCTCGCGGTCGAGGTGGCGGAAGACGCCCTCGGCCACTGCGGTCACTTGGCCGTCTTGGAGCGCGTGGCCCTTGACCTCGGTGATGGTGCCGTCGAAGGTCTCCACCCACCCCTCGAAAATCGTCTCCACATCGAGCAGGGTGGGGCGCCGGTAGCGCACCGACAGCATCATGGTGGGGCCGCTGGCATTGCGAGTGGAGCAGGCGCTGGTGAACACCATGTCGAAGGCCGCGGCGATGGCCGCCCCGTGGACACAGCCGGGCGGACCCTCGTACACGGTGGTGAACACCGCCCGGCCCCGGGTCTTGGGCGGGTCGGAGTCCATGTGTACCACCATCTCCACCGGCACGGCGGCGGGATTGCATATGCCGGTCACGTAGTCGAACGGCGCTCGCAGGTGGGTGATGGGCGGGCCTTCCATCTCATGTCCCCCCGGGCCGAACCGGGGCGGGGGCTCGGCGGGCACATGGGCCTCGATGCGGTCGGCCAGGGCGTTGGCCTCGTCGGCCAGCGCAGCGGTATCGGCGGGCGAGGCGGTGTTGGTGACGGTGGCGGCCACCAGCCGGCGCACCGCGTCGGCCAGCGCCCGCAGCTCCCGCTCCCGGCCGGCCACCGCCGGATGATCGATGGCCTGGAACGGGCCGTCTGGCTGATTGATATGGGCCACGACGGCAACGGTATGTTTTGGGCACCATCACAGCGCAACCAGGCGCCAAAGAACCCCTATCCCACGAGGAGCCCCCATGCCCATCGACCCAACCGCTGTCGGCGCCGAGAGCGACCCGAGCACCTCGAGCTGGAAGTCGAAGGACGCCCTTTTGTATGCCCTGGGCGTGGGCGCAGGAATGAGCGATCCCACCGGGTTCGAGCTGGAGTTCACCACCGAGAACACCAAGGACGTGGAGCAGAAGGCCCTGCCCACCATGTGCGTGGTGCTGGGCGGCGGGGTGGGCGGCGCCAACAGCCCGATGGCCAAGATCGGCACCTACAACCCGGCCCTTCTGGTCCACGGCGAGCAGGGGTTCACCCTCCACAAGCCGCTTCCGGTGGCGGCCACGGTCAGCTCGGTCAGCCGAATCGCCGGTATCTACGACAAGGGCAAAGCCGCCCTGGTGGTGCTGGAGAGCGACGTCACCGACACCGCCGACGGCCAACCCCTGTTCACCAACGTCACCTCGCTATTTATCCGGGGCGAAGGCGGCTGGGACGGCGACCGGGGCCCGGCCAGCCCGCCCAAGGTGCCCGAGCGCGCCGCCGACCACGTGGTGACCTACCAGACCCGCACCGACCAGGCCCTGCTGTATCGGCTCAACGGCGACCGCAACCCGTTGCACTCCGACCCGTCGTTCGCCGCCGCCGGTGGGTTCGACACCCCCATCCTGCACGGCTTGTGTACCTACGGCTTCACCGGGCGAGCGCTGCTGCACTCGCTGTGCGCCAGCGATCCGGCCCGCTTCAAGAGCATGCACGGGCGGTTTTCCTCGCCGGTGCTGCCGGGAGAGACCCTCGACGTCCACATCTGGGATGAGGGCGGCGGATCGGCCCGCTTCCAGACCCGGGTGGGCGACCGGGTGGTGCTTGACGCCGGGACCGTTACCTTCGCCTAGGCGCTTGGGCTTGGCCCAGGCTCCGAAGCCGCGGCTCGGCTACTTGCCGAAGGCGGCGTCGATGTTCTGGTCGACCAGCGCGGTGATGGGCAAGTCGACGCCGAGCTCCTCGGCTAGCGCGAGCGCGCCCCCCAAGTCTTTGTGGGCGATTCGAGTGAAGCTGCCCCCCAAAGCCGGGGGCGGATAGGTGGGCGGCCGGTTGAACACTCCCACGTGCGCGCCGATGTTGCGGTCGGAGTAGCTCACGATCTCGGCAAATGCCTTCAGGTCCACATCGGCGGCCGCGGCTAGGGCAATGGCCTCGTAGGCCACGGCAAACTCGACATAGGTGATGAGATTGCGGGCCACCTTGGCCTTCTGCGCCGCGCCCAGCGGACCGACGTTCACCACCATCCCGCCGTAGCGCTCGAAGTGAGGCCGCCCCTGCTCAGTGTGGGCCGCGTCGCCTCCGCATAGAACCACCAAGTCGCGATTCCGAGCCGACGGGGTGCCACCGGTGACCGGGGCATCGATCAGCGCCACCCCGACCGCGGCGGCCTCTGCCGCCAGATCGATCACCGTGGCGGGCAGCACAGTGGAGTGGATGGCCACCAACGCCCCCGACTCGGCGGCTCCGGCGATGGCCCCGTCGTCGCCCTGACACACTTGGCGCACCTGGACGTCGTCGATCACCACCACTGCCACCAGATCTGCTTGTCGGGCCAGCTCCCCCACCGAGGCGGCCGGGGTGCCGCCCAGCTCGGTGAACCGCTCCATGGCCTCGGCGGAGACGTCGTAGCCGAACACGGTCACCTCGTCGTTCCACTGGCCGGTGAGCACGCCCTCGGCGATGGCACCGCCCATGTCGCCCAGTCCGATGATTCCCAGTCGGGTCATGGCATCCTTCTCTTTCTGCTCAGGGGCTTTCAGCGAAGCGGTCGGAAGAAGGCCCGCACCTCTTCCACCAGCTTGTTTGGATTCTCCAGGGCCGGGAAGTGGCCGCCGTCGTCCACCTCGGTCCACCGGGTGATGTTGTAGTAGGGCTCGGCCAGCTCGCGGGGCGGACGGTTCTTCTCGTTGAACACCGCCACCCCGGTGGGCACGGTAATTCTCGGCGGCTGGTTTAACGCCGAGCCGGCCCCGAAGCTCTCGTAGTACATGCGCATCGACGGGCCGATGGTGGCCGTGGCCCAGTAGATGGTGAGCAGGGTGCAGAGCTCGTCGAGGGTGTAGCGCCGGGTGAGATCCCGCCCGCCGGGGCCGTCGATGTCGCTCCACCGCCACCACTTCTCGATGATCCAGGCGGCCAGGCCGGCGGGCGAGTCGGTGAGTCCCACCGCCGCGGTCTGCGGCTTGGTGCGCTGGAGGTGTACGTAGCCCCACTCCCGGTCGCGGTACTGCTTCACGCCCTCCCACCACTGGCGCTGCTCTTCAGTGAGCGCGGCCTCATCGATGGGCGGGGCCACCATGTTGAGGTGGATGCCGATCATGCGGTCGGGGTGCATGGCGCCCAGCGCGGCGCTCACCGCGGAGCCCCAGTCGCCGCCTTGGGCGCCGAAGCGCCCATAGCCGAGGGCGGCCATCAACTCGGCCCATATATCGGCCACCTTGGCCGACGACGCCCCCGGTTGCGACGGCGGGGACGAGAACCCGTAGCCGGGCAGCGACGGGGCCACCACATGGAATGCATCGGCAGGGTCGCCGCCGTGGGCCCCGGGATCGCTCAGCGGGCCGACCACCTTGTGCATCTCCCAGAAGCAGCTGGGCCAGCCGTGGGTGATGACCAGCGGCAGCGGATCGGGGCCCCGGCCCTCGGCATGGACGAAGTGGATGTCGATGCCGTCGATGCGCTGGGTGAACTGGGGCAATTCGTTGAGCGCGGCCTCGTGGGCCCGCCAGTCATAGTCGTGGCGCCAATGGCGGCAGAGGTCGGCAATGAAGGCGGTGTCGGATCCGTAGTCCCACCCCACCCCGTCCAGAGTCTGGGGCCACCGGGTGGCGTCCAGGCGCCGATGAAGGTCATCGATCACCTCATCGGGCACAGCAATCCGAAACGGCTCAGCCACGGCGTCAGGGTAGTTGGCCGGTCAGCGGTCGCCGATGGCGTAGAAGCCGCCGCCTCGGGAGGCGACGTATACGACTCCCTCCCACACCGCGGGGGTGGCCTCCACACAGCCGTCCAGCTCAATCCGCCACAGCTCGGGCGGCTCGACCCAGGGCAGGGAGATGTCGAGCCCGTAGAGGACTCCGGCGCAGTCGCCTTGGATCAACACGTCGTCGATCACCACCGGCGATGACCACACCGGACCGGTCATCCGCTTCCTCCACACGATTTCGCCGGTGCCGCGGTCCAACCCGTACAAGAAACCGGCGTGGGTGGGCACGTAGACCATCTCTTCGGTGAGCGCCGGGGTGGCCCACACCCCGTCGGTGGCGGTGTTGCGGAGGTCCGTGCCCCATACCAGGGGATCCTCAGCAGAGGGGTCCAACTTGAGCATCTGGCCCAGCTCCTGGCTGCGGGCATTGCCCCGCTCGTACTCCACCCCGACGTACAAGAAGCCCTCGGCGTCGGCCACCACGGTGGCGTCCACGTCGTCGCCCGCCCAGTAGCGGAACACCCGCACGGGGTTGATGCCATGCTCCAGCCCGGCGATGTCCCAACCCTGCACCAGCCCCCCGGAGTTGGCGAAGTACAGGGTGTTGCCGATCATGGTCATCCCCCCCTCGATGGACACGTTGCCGTCGCCCACCGCATTGAGCAGTTCGTCGTCCCAGCCGGGGCTGGTGAACACGATCTCGGGATCGATGGCCACCAGGCCGTCGGGATCGAACGCGCGGTTCAGCTTGATGATGAAGAAATGGCTGTTCTCCCCGCCTTGGAACAGGTAGTCGTCCAGCACCAGGGCAGCGCCGTCCCAGTCGTCGTTCCACAGCACCGGGGACACCTCGGTGGCGTGCATCGACCACAACTCGACCGGTTCTTCCCGGTCGAAGGCGATGATCCTGAGGTAATCGTCCCGCGAGCCGAAGTACACCAGGGGATAGCCGTCGGGATCGACGGTCACCGACCCCTTGACGAGGTCGCCCACCACGAACTCGGGCAGGATCTGCTCGCCGGTGGCGGCGTCTAGGAAATGGACCCCGGGGGTATAGGTGCCCGCCACCACCCAGGTGCGCTCGTCCCACTCGATCACCGCCGGCTGGCCGGTCCAACCAGCCCCGCACCAAAGGGTGACACCGGCCTCCCAGCTGGTGAGCGAGCACAGATCCCGCTCGGCGGAGCCGGTGAACCGCCACAGCACCTCCGGCGAACGGGGGGCCGGACCGGTGCCGTAGAAGGTGCGCGTGGGGTTGCCTCGGAACGTGAGCAGCCCGGGCATTCCGCTGACCGGCTCAAAGGCGGTGGCCGGGTCCACCCAACCCGGATACGGCGTGGGAGTGGGGACAGGGGTGGGGGTGGCAGTCGAAGTCGGAGGAGCAGTGGGAGGCGGGGTGATAGGCGGCGGGAGGGTAGGTGTCGGCGCAGAGGTTGGCGGGTCGGCCGGGGGCAGCGGCCTGGAGGTCGCAATGGTGGTCAACTCGGGATCGTCGACGCCGAAGAACTGCCGATCCACCACCACCGCCACAACTCCGATGGCGGCGGCGATCACCGCAATCACAGCCCATGTCTTCCACATCCGCACTTGCACTACCGTAGAGGCATGGAGACCGAATATCTGGACCCCCAGGCTGATCCAGGCGAACCCGTGACCCCTTATGAACTGTCTGCGGGGGGCGGATCCCTCACCATCGGGCTGTTGGCCAACGGATTCCCCGATTCAGTCCCGTTCTTGGATGCAGTGGGCGAAAGCCTGCGCCGAGTGCGTCCCGACGTGGAGGTTCGGGCCTGGAACAAGGGCAACGCCTCGATGGTGGCCGACGACCAGCTCATGGGCGAGATCACCGACGCCTGCGACGCGGTAGTGGCGGCCTACGGGCATTGAGGAAGCTGCACAAGCGGCACCGTGCGTGACGCCATCAAAGCCGCCCGCCGCGACACCCCGGCCGTGGCCCTGGTGACCACCAAGTTCTCCCCCCAAGGTGACTTCGTGTCCCGGTCGGCGGGAATGCCCGACATTCCCCGGGTGATCCTCCCCCATCCCGTGGCCGGAACTGGGGAGAAGGCCATCAAGATGGTGGCCGACGACATCGCCGACGAGGTGCTCGAGGCGCTGGGCGCCGCCGGATGAGCCGTCGGCTCACTGCGGCCTCCGAGGAGGCCGCTCTCGAGCAGCTCCACGACTCGGGCTGCACTGACGGGCTGCCGGTGGTGATTCCCACCCCCGACCGGGTGGAGCGGATGGTGCTGGCCTCGGGCCTCGACAGCGATGTGTCGCTGGGCCAACTCGGTCCCAACCTGGGCGAGGCCACCGTGGAGAAGGCCGCCATCGCCGCGGTGATGGCCGGCTGTCTGCCCGACCACTTCCCGGTGGTGGTGGCCGCCGTGCGGGCAGTGAGCGACCCCCGCTTGGACATGACCGAGGTGCAGGCCACCACCCACAATCTGGGACCGCTGCTCATCGTGAACGGTCCTGCGGTGAGCGCCTGTGGCATCGCGTCGGGGTTCGGCGCGCTGGGCCCGGGCCACCGGGGCAACGCCAGCATCGGCCGGGCCGTGCGATTGGCCATGATCAACATCGGCGGCGGGCGCCCGGGCACCTCCGACATGGCCCTGCTGGGCCACCCCGGCAAGTTCACCTTCTGTCTGGGCGAAGACGAGGTGGCCAGCCCCTGGCCGCCACTGCACACTTCGCTGGGCTATGACATCGACCAGAGCACCGTCACCGTGGCCTGCACCGAAGGGCCTCACTCGGTGCTGTGCTTCCCCGACGACGACCCCGAGGTGTATGCCGACCACCTGCTCAACGTGCTGGCCGCCTCGCTGTCGGGGCTGGGCGCCAACAACACCCACTTCGGCCGGGGCACCCAGGTGTTGGTGCTCAACCCCGACCACGCTGTGGCCTTGGCCGACGTGGGCCACGACCGGGCCTCCATCGCCGAAGCACTCCACCAGCGGGCCAAGCGCACCTGGTCGGAGCTGTCCGCCGTGCGCTCTCGGGGTTCGGGCATCAATCGCCACCAGCGCAACCAGGGCGACGACCCCGACCTGGTGGTCCACGCTCTGAGCAGCCCCGAAGCCCTGCTCATCCTGGTAGCCGGAGGCACCGGCCTGTACTCCACCGTCATGCCCTCCTGGGGCGCCGGCCCCCACGGCAACACCCACCTCACCGTAGAGATCGACCTCGACCAAGCCTGTGACGTTCCGTTGCTAGGGTCCGAGTAATGGGCATCTTCAGCCAGCGGAGAGAGACCTGGAGGCAGACAAGAGCCTTAGCCTCTGTGCGAGCGGGGCAGCACCCAACCGTTCGGTCCGTGGGAGACACCTGGAGGCGGACAAGAATCCTGGCATCAGCCTCATATGAGGTGTTGAAGCGCGACAGGTTCCTCATGGCTTTTCCAGCCCTGAGCTTGACCGCAGCAGTAGTCATCAACGTTGTCATCTGGGTGGTGGTCTGGGTCACCACAACAGGCCTCAGTTCCGGCACGGTTGACGACCCCGACCAGTGGGTTGCTGAACCAATCGTATGGATCGGGCTCGTGGCGTCCGTACTGCTATGCACCTTTGCCTCGATCTATTTCACCGCCGCGCTGACCTATGGGGCTTGGGAGCGGTTCCAAGGCAGAACTCCGACCTTCGAAAGCTGCATATCGGCAGCCAATGCCCGTCTCCACATCATCGTGCCCTGGGCCATCCTCGCCGGCATCGTGGGAGTGATCATCGAACTCTTGTACCGGCTCCCCAGAATCTTCCGCTACATGGAACAGGCTGGTCGCAACATCCCCGTGGTCGGCCATTTCGCTGCCATCGGAACAATGATCGTGGCCGTTCTGCTTGAGTCCATTTGGTACTTCGTCACCTACCTCGTCGTGCCAATTCTGGTAGTGGAAGAGACCGGCCCGATTGCTTCGTGCAAACGCTCCTTCCAACTCTTCCGCAAGACCTGGGGAAAGAGCCTCATCGCCCAAGTGGCCTTCGACCTCATCGGCCTTCTCATCGCTTTGCCCGGACTGGCGCTGGCCGCTCTCATAGTGCTCGCCGGATTGGGGAATCCAGCGGCGCTTGTTATCGGAATCGGAATCGGCGTGGCCTGGCTGCTTGTGGTGATTGTGGCCATGTCGGCAATTGTTGGCATATTCAAGATGGCGCTGTACCTCTACGTGACCACGGGCGAAGTGCCTCGTGAGTACCAAGGTCCCGACCTCGAGAAAGCGTTCGCAGGTTACAGCTTCCTCAAAGTCGAACGAAGAACTCGCAAGCCACGAGGGAAGGCCCAAGACCCAGAGGCTTCCTGATCGGAGTTACCTCAAACACCAGGTTTCGCTGGTACCGTTTTGCCCATGGGTCGATTTCGACGGACTATGGACACTGCCAAGGCCTCATGGGCGGTGTTGCAACATGATCGGGAACTGGCCGTCCTGCCGATTCTGGGAGCGCTGGCCTCGTTGGCAGTGGTTGCCGCGATCGGCATCCCCATCTGGCTTTCTACCGACGGGATCGACGACGGCGGCAGCAGTGCGGGCAGCGACCCGATGCTGTGGATCGGCGGCATCATCATTTTGTTCGCCGTCACCGTCATCACCGTGTTCTTCAACGCCGCGGTGGTGTCGGGAGCCCGGGAGCGGTTCAGCGGCGGTGACCCCACCATCTCCAGCGCGATCAAGGGGGCCTTTTCCCGGCTGCACGTGATCGTGCCCTGGGCGATTCTGGCGCTGACCGTCGGGATGATCATTCGAGCCATTCAGAGCTCGGATAACATGGTTGCCCGAATCCTCGGCAGCCTTCTCAACATGGCCTGGGGGGTGCTCACTTTCTTGGTGGTGCCCATCCTGGTGGTGGAGCAAACCGGGCCGTTCCGGTCGCTGAGCCGCTCCGGCGAGCTGTTGCGCCACACTTGGGGCGAGAACCTGATCGCCCAAGTGGGGTTCGGCATCATCGGCCTAGTGGCCGCCATCCCGGGCATCATCATCATCGCCATCGGGGCTTCAGCGGGATCTGCTGGCGCATTGATCGGGATCACCATCGGATTTGCCTGGATCGCCCTGGTGTCGGTGGTGATCAGCACGCTCACCGCCATCTTCCAGATGGCCCTCTATCTCTACGCCACCACCGGCCAAGTGCCCATGGGGTTCGAGAACTCCGGCATCAGCGACACCTTCCACGAGCGGTCCCAAGGCCCCCTGATGCGAGGTTTCGGTGGCGGGGGCCTCGGCGGCGGCAGGTTCTAACCGCTAGTCGCCGACTGGCGCCAGAGCGGCCTTAGCTGCCTCCGGGTTGAGGTACTCCCGGGTGAAGCACACCTTGCCGTTGCGAAAGCGCCACAGGCCGATATAGCGATTGGAGTAGCGGCGCCCGGTGGGGATCACCTCGCCCTCGCTGGTGTACTCGGCGATCAGGAGGTCGGGATCAACGCAGGGGTAAACCTCGGTGATGTGCAGGCTGAAGCGGAACACCTTGAAGGCGCCCACCAGGCGCTGGCGCACCGCCTCTTTGCCCTCGGTCCGGTCGGGTTTGTCGGGATGGGCGTAGGGCAACTCCATCACGTAGTCGTCGGTGTAATGGGCCACCACCGCATCGGCATTGCCCATGGAATCGAACACCGACTGGAGAATTTCAAGGTTGGTCCGCTGGCTCATATCGCTAGTTGACCACGTTCTTCGAATCCGTGGGAAAGCTGGCAGTAGTGTCGCGGATCGTGTCTTCGAATGAACTGCCGCTGAGCGGCCTCCGGGTCATCGACATGGCCGACGTCAAGGGCGAGTTGGCCGGTCGGCTGCTGGCCGACTTCGGCGCCGACGTGATCCGGGTGGAGCCGCCCGGCGGGGCCGAATCCCGGCGCATGCCCCCGTTCGCTCCCGATGGCGACACCAGCCTGTATTTCGCCTTCCGCAACTTCAACAAGCGGGGCATCACCGTGGACGTGACCACCGCCGATGGCCAGGCCCAGTTGCGGGAGCTGCTGGCCAGCGCCGATGTGTGGATCGAATCCACCAAACCGGGGACGCTGGCCCCTCACGGGCTCGACCCCCGGGATGTGTCCGCAGAGTTCGAGCACCTGTTGGTGCTGTCAATCACCGACTTCGGTCAAGAGGGGCCGTACGCCCAGTTCGAGGCCACCGACGAGGTGATCCAGGCCATGAGCGGACACCTGGCCGCCTCGGGCATCCCGGAGAAGCCGCCGCTGCTCATACCTGGGGCAATCGCCTATGACACCGCCGGCGTGGTGGGTGCGCTGGCTGTGGCCATCGGGCTGGTGGCCAAGCAGCGCACTGGGCGGGGCCAGCACCTGGACTTCTCGGTGCTGGAGGCGGCCATCCACCTCAACACCTGGCAGCTGGCCAACATGCAGCCCACCCTCGACGCGGGAATGGACCCTCCCATCGTCCGGTCGGGAACCACCGTGGTGTATCCCCTGTTCGAAACGTCCGATGGCTTCATCACCATGGTGATCCTCAGCCCCCGCCAGTGGTTTGCACTGTGGGAGTGGATGGGCCGCCCCGAGGCGTTCGCCGACGAGATGTGGAGCCAGACCATTACCCGGATCATGAACGGCGACGTGTTGAACCCGGTGATCGCTGAGCACTTCGCCCCGATGATGATGGAGGAAGCCGCGGCCGAGGCCCAGCGCCGGGGCGTGGTGGTCACTCCGATGCTCAAGCCGTCCGACATCCTGGTGAACGAGCACTACGTCTCCCGGTCGACGTTCGTGCCGATGGAAGTGGCCCCCGGCATCGAAGCAGCAACCGCCTCGGGGTTCATGGAGATCAACCGACAGCGCCAGGGGTTCCGCTTCGGTGCGCCATCGGCGGGTGAGCACAACGCCGAAGTGACCGCCGAGGCCGTAGTCGCCGAACCCCGCGGGCCGGTCCCGGCCCCCGGCGAGACGGCCCAACCGCTGGCTGGGCTGCGGGTGCTGGACTTCGGCCACGGCGGCGTGGGCGTGGAGGGCGGCCGGATGCTGGCCGAATACGGGGCCGACGTCATCAAGATCGAAACCCGTACCTATCCCGATTTCATGCGGCTGGTCATCGGAACCGAGATGACGGCGTCGTTCGCCTCGTCGAGCCGCACCAAGCGCAGCTTCGGGGTCAACTCCAAGATCCCCGAGGGCCTGGCGGTGCTGAAGGAGTTGGTGAAGACGGCCGACATCGTGATCGAGAACAACTCCACCGGCACCATGGACGCCATGGGGGTGGGCTACGAGACGCTCAAAGAGCTCAATCCCGGCGTGTGCATGGCCAGCAGCCAGCTCATGGGCTCCACCGGGGCCTATGCCGACTGGATTGGCTACGGGCCCACCATCCAGACAGTGGGGGGCATCAAGTACCTGTGGAACTTCACCGACGGCGACCCGCCGCCGGGGTCCAACGCCATACACCCCGACCACCTGGCCGGACGGCTGTGCGCTCTGGGCGCGCTGGTCGGCCTGTTGAGCCGAGACCGCCGGGACGGCGATGGGGCGCAAGCCGAGATCAGCCAGGCCGAGGCATTGGTCAACACACTGGGCGATCTGTTCATGGCCGAGTCGCTCAGCCCCGGCTCGGTGCAGCCGGTGGGCAACGACTCCGACCAAGGCGCCCCCTGGGGAGTGTTCCAGTGCGACGGCGACCAGCAGTGGAGCGTGGTGTGTGTGCGCCACGACGCCGACTGGGCCGCGCTAAAGCAGGCCATGGGCAACCCGGCCTGGGCCGATCACCCGGCCTACGGAACCGCTGAAGGCCGTTTGGCCGCCCGGGAAGCAGTCAACGCCGGTGTAGCCGAGTGGACGGCCAACCTCTCACCGCTGGAGGTCCAGGAGGCGTGTCAGGCTGTCGGCGTCCCCGGCTCAGCCATGCTCACCGCCCTCGACCACATGACCGATCCCCAGCTCACCCAGAGAGGCTTCCCGTTGGAGGTCTTCCAACCCGGCGCCGGCGACCTGGTTCTGGAAGGCCCTTGCTTCTACGGCAGCGAGATGCCCACCCCCCCAGTCCACGCCGCCCCCCTACTCGGCGAGCACACCCGCCAAATCTGCACCGAAGAACTCAACATGGACCCCGCCGAAGTCGAACGCCTTGTCGAGATGGGCGCCCTAGAAGTCCCCCTACCCGAGGACTGATTGGCGCCCGCCAAATCAGGTTAGTGCTGCAGTCTATTCAAAGTGTATTCTTAATTCCGAAGACGAATATCCGAAACAGTCCAAGAATAACTGTGCTCTCTTGACACAGTGCTCAGCACTAAGGTGGACATCGATGTAGTACCCCGTGGAGCCGATCTCATAGTATGAGTTAGGCTTGGGAACCTTCAACATTTGTGGATTTCGAGCCACATATGGGTGCATTCTTCCCTTGAGGTCTAACATTTTTTGAAATTCGTGGGAATGCCTCTCATAGAGTACTTCTGCCACTATGCGAGTGATATCCTTCCATATTCGCACTGGATACCTATGTCCCCACAGCTCTATAGCCGTCGGAAGTTGTTTGATTGGCGACTTTTTCTTAGTATCTCTTGATGAAGAGCTAGTAGTGGCAGGGGCATTCATAGTTCGGTCGCTTGGAGTTGGCAATGAAGGTTGAGGAGAACGTTGCAATGCTTCCACAACCTGCCTTCTGGCGGGCCTTAAGTTGGTATTCTCATATACCCTCTTGCTCAAAAGCTCCACCAGTTCGTCGTCAGGCGCGCTCAGCATATGAGCCCAGATGCCCGGTATTTCCTTATTGAGTCTTGCAGTTTCTAGGCTTGCTTTGAGTACCAACTTCGCTCGTTGTAGTGCTTGGCCGCCGACCAGGTTCTCCTTGCTCAAAAAAGCGCTCAAGTCATCTGCCAATTGCTCAAGAGGATCCTCATTCAGCTTTAACACTGCAAATCTTCGTTTTGCTGGGTCACCGGACTCTCTTGGGAGATAAAGCCACCACTCCAACCCAGTCGTTAGTACGCAGATGTCCACCCCCTCATGAAATGCATAGCCGAGCACTTGAGAAACGTGACTGTCCAACTTCGAATTTGGAGCTTTCGCCTCAATCATGGCGACAATCCCAGTCGTCCCCCTAAGTGCAATATCGACCCGACCGCTGCCCCCGCCCCCGACGGAATACTCATATAGGACTTCAGGGCCATATGGGTCCCATCCCAAATCCTGGAGGATAGGTGCCAAGACCTTTAACTTGGCCGACTCCTCGTTTTGAGGTTCTGGCGACGAGCGAATCTTCTCCAGTCTCTCTTGTAGGGTCATCGGTCCTCGCTTTGAAACAGAATGTAGACGGCCCAACAGGGTAGCGCGCTACCGGTGCCTGGCCATTCTCAGCTGGCCAGAGCGGTCAGCGGGTATTGGTCCCAGGTCCGACCGTCCAAATGGCGACCACCGGCCTTGGGCGAGCGACCGCCCCACTGCTTGAAGAAGAAGGGGACTCCGGCGTCGACGCAGCGGTCGCGGAGATCGGTTACCCATTCGGTCGACATGGGCCTAGCGCCAACACCGCTCTCGCCGCCAGCGATCAGCCAGTCGATGCCGGTGAGGTCAAAGGCTCCCAGCGCCCCAAGAAGCGGTTCGGCGCTGACGAAACGGACATGAGCAGCTACCTCCTGCAAATGCCTCACTCGGAACAGGTAGCGAGCAGATTCCACACTGACTCCTACCCATGCGTTGGATGGCCATTCCAGAGCATTGCTGAGTTGCACAAGCCGGTGTGAACGCTTGGTCAGCACTTGGTAGATGTGGTCCGGAGTGTCTCTCATGACCTCAAGCACATCCCTGATGAACTCCACTGGTACACCCTCATGGAAGAGATCACTCATGGAGTTGACAAAGATCATGCGGGGCTTTGTCCAAGTCGTAGGCAAGACCAGCGTCTCCGGGTGGCAGGTCAGTCCAAAGCCAGGGCCGCTGGTCCTCGGATCGCCATCGGCCTGGTACTTTGCCTGGCCCATCAATTTGAGCCGACCGGCCATCTTCAGGGCGTAGCAGTTGTCGCAACCCGGCGAGACCCGGTCGCAGCCGGTGGTGGGATTCCAAGTGGCATCGGTCCACTCGATGGCCGACTCAGCCATGGGAAACACGCGGGTCTTTGCTTCGGCTCATGCGACATCCTCCCACTCCGGCAACTCGAACGGGAGTTCGTCTCGCCAGCCTGTGTGGAGATCTTCATACTGTTGTCGAGTCTCCTCGGCATCGAACAGAGTGCCCGCTTCGGGCTGAACACGATCCTTCTCCTGGGCCCAACTCATGATCGACTTGCCTGCGGGGCTGTCGGTCACGAAGATCATCGCATACAGCTCATTCCGCTTGTTGGGTACGATTGGCCGGACAAGCAGATGCTTGTAGCCCAAGCCTGCTAGGCGGTCCATGTAGAGATAAAGGTATGCCTTCTTGGCATGCCCAGGCTCGAGTTCACCTGACAGTCGGGCTTCCCAGATTCTCTCCCAAGGCCCCCAGGCCCCGTACAGTTCTGCGACTTTCTGTGGATACTCGCGCTTCACCGCTTCTTTGCGGTTCGAACCCAACATACGCACAATGCCCGATGTGCAAAAGAGGATCCACATTTCCACCTTTGTGCCGTTCGATCTTTCTGCGTATGCACGCTTGTGGTCGGATAGCGCTCGAATGGTCGACCAGTGCAACTCCATCCCATCAGGGTCGAGAAATGCAAATGTTGGAGCCTTCGCTGGAAGCTCTTGTAGTACGCGAGCCATCTCCTTGTTGCAGTCCCCTGCGATGACCTGCACATCTTGATTGCTGCGGCCAGAGGCCAACTTCTCTAGCCCTAGAACTCGATTCTGATTCATCTCAAAGAAACGGAGATGAGTGAACGGCGGCATCGCCTCGAGTGCCAATTCCGGTGACCCAGGGAATTCTCGATCCGTCCCTTTAATGAGATTTTTTGGATCACCGGCAAAGGCATCGATGTACACCCGATTGCGCGCTCTTTGGGTGGCCTGAGTAAATACCGGTAGATAGTCACCGAGGATTGAGATCTTCTCGTACGAATGCCCTTTCCACTCTCGCATGGAACCTCCTGTGCTGAGGACAGCACAAGGTACCCAGGGAGAGTGACAACATCGGCCAGCAGCCCGGTCAGCCGATGACTAGGCCTCCGTTGGGGGTGATGGTTTCGCCGGTTACGAAATCGCTCTCGTCGGAGGCCAGGTAGAGGGCCGCGTAGGCGATGTCTTCGGGCTGGCCGATACGGCCGGCGGGGGTGATCATCTTGAGGCCTTCGATCATGTCGGCGTCTACCCCCGCCACCATCGGGGTGTCGATCACGCCGGGGCACACTGCGTTGGCCCGGATGCCGTGGGGGGCGCAGAACCGGGCCATGGCCCGCATGAAACCCAGCAGACCGGCCTTGGCGGTGGCGTAGTGAATCGGCCCCCACCCGGCTAGTCCGGCGATGGACGACATGCAGACAACCGAGCCCTTGAGGTCGGTGTCGATGATCCGGGACAACATGGCCCGGGTGCAGTAGAAGGCGCCGTTGAGATGGATGTCGAGCATTCGCTGCCAGCCGTCGTCGCTCATGTCCACGATCTGGCGGTCGCCGCCGGTGTTGCCCTCCCCGGAGCCGTCACCGGGGGTGCTGTCGACGCCGGCGTTGTTCACCAGCACGGTGACCGGGCCGAAGCGGTCGTCGATGTCGGCGAACATGGCCTCGATGGCCTTGCTGTCGGACACGTCGCAGGCTGCGCTCATGGCCTCGCCACCGTTGGCGATCACCTGATCGACGGTGGCCGCGGCAGCCGCCTCGTTCAAGTCCTGCACCACTACCTTGGCGCCCTCGCTGGCGAACAACACGCTGATGGCCGTGCCTATCCCGCCCCCACCACCGGTTACCAGAGCAACTTTGCCGTCCAGTCTTCCCATGAGTGACCTCCCAGTCATTATCGACGGCGAGACTTTACCGGCTGTTTCTGTCGTTGGCAGATTGCGGTGTGATTGAGACTATTCGCCGATATTTTTCAATGTGGAATGACACCTCGATACCGAAACCCCCAGGCTGAGGCCGATGCCATCGTGGGCGAGGGTCTAACTACCAGAGTGCTGGAGCCGTCTCCGCCCGCCGACGTCACCGGTCCCTGGTATGCCGACGACCCTGCCGCGGTGGGCAACCGTGAACAGACGACCGCCAGGGTGGTGACCCCGACCAGCGCTGGCGACCTCCGCTGGGCCGATCTGGCCGCCGCCGACGAGACGGTGGCTGATTTCTGCCGGCCCCGATGGCTGGCCAACTACCAGCCGCTAGTGGGAGTGCCCGATCACTATCCGGTGCGGCGCGACGACCTTCACCGTCTGGCCTACGGCGTGGTGTCCAACACCCGCAAGGCGGCCAACGGGAAGTTCGGCCTGCGCTGGACTCTGGGCGGCTTCGGCACTCCGTTCTTCGGCGACGACATCCAGGTACGAGTGGAAGGGCGCCTCTTGGTGAGGCAGCACGGCGACAGGGTGGAGGCTGAGACGATTACCACGCTGGCCGCAGCCGCCGATTTCCTAGGCGTCGAAGCGACCAGCGACCAGGCCGAGCACGACACCGTGGCGCTGGGCGACTTGGATCGCCCGCTGACGGTAGACGAGGAGCTAGTGGCGTTCATCGGCGACTGGTTCGGGATGGCCACCGCGGCGCTGGAAGAGTTGCGCTGCACTCCCGGAGCCCCCGACCCCAGCCGGGTGCAGCTGTGGCCTGGCCACTTCGACTTGGCAGTGGAGATCGGCGAAGCCGAGTCCGAGCCTGTGACCCGGGCCACCTATGGGGCATCGCCCGGAGACGCCGCTCACCCCGAGCCCTACCTGTATGTGGGGCCGTGGGGGCCGATCGATCACGGCGACCCGTTCTGGAACGACACTGCGTTCACCGGGGCGTCGCTGCCCTACGCGGCCATTGAGGGTGACCCCAATCCCTGCGGCGTGGCCCTGGGCTTCTACCGCCAGGCACTCAGCCGGCTGACCGGCCTCTAGCCAGAATCCGAGAGCGCAGCCACCACCGGGGCAAAGCTGGTGATGGTCTCCGCCAGGCCCTCGGCGGCGGTCGAGCGGGCGGTGGCCGCCAGATTCAGGCTGGCGCTGGCGAACCCCATGTCGAGCACGCCGGCCAGCTGGTTGGCACACTCCTCGGGGGTGCCGACGATGGTGAAGGCTTCCACCAGACGGTCGTCGATCAGATCGTGCAGCGCAGGGTCGTCGAATCGGTTGTGGTCGAAGTACCAGCCTCGGCTGCGGGCCAGAGCGGCCTCGATGGCGGCCATGCGATCGGGGGATACATCCAGCTCAGGCGGGCGGATGATGGTGAGATAGTGGGCGGCGTAGCGCTTGACGCTGCGCCGGGCCAGATCGCCGTCGGCTGAGCAGCACAGCGTGAGGCGAGGGGCGGTTTCGAAGTCGTCCACTGTGCGCCCGGCCCGGGCTGCGCCCTCGGCCAGCCACGTCCGGTAGGTGTCAGCCAGATCGGCCGACAGAAAGCGACCGCCGACCAGGGCGATATCGGCCACCTCGCCAGCCAGGCGCATGACTTGAGGACTGCGGGTGCCGATCGAGATGGGAACGGGGTGCGCGGCCGGGTGGATCAGGCGCTCCCCGCCGACCTCTCCGCCAGCCAACAGTGTGCGGATGTCGGCCACCGCTTGACGAAGAGCAGCCACCGGTTTGGGGTAGTCGATGCCCAGCGGCTCCAGGCCGGCCCCCACCCCCAGTCCGCAGAATGCCCGGCCGGGGGCGATGTCGTCGAGGGTGGCCAGCGCCCCGGCCAGCACCACCGGATGCCGGGTGTAGGGGTTGGTGACCATGGCGCCCACGGAGATGCGACGGGTGGCCTGCGCGCACAAGGCCTGAAGCATGAAGCAGTCGGGCCAGAACACCACATCGGAGATGCCCAGTCGGGCGAAGCCAGCCTCTTCTGCCAATCGAGCCAGCCCCACCGCGTCTGCTGTGCTCATCCCGGGGCTGATCTCCGCTTCGAGGGTGACGCTCACCGCCGGGCACGGTAGCACGGAGGCGGATGAGGGCAGGCCGGCCACACCCAGACCGGCCTGCCCGAACCGGGTCAGCTCAAGAGCACGGGGTACGGGCCGAGGCCAAGAACCCGCAATACGCCTCTCGGCTGACTGTCCATGTTCCATCCACCCGCTGGATCTCTCCCGTCAGGTCGGTATAGGCGGGAGTGCCTCCGAACAAGACGTTGTAGGTGACGGTGGCTTGGTCGCCGTTGATCTCCACCGCGGTGGGCTCCAAGCTGACCCCGCCCAAGCCTTCGCCAGACGCGGCATAGGCGGCATTGCTCGACTCCAGGGCAGCGGCATCCTCCAGGTGAGGCGCCTTGTCGGCAAACTCGACAGTAGAGTCGAAAACCACCGCCCACGCATCCATGGCCGCCTGATCATCTGAGGCTGCACCCGATGGAGCCGCGGCCGTGGGAGTCATGGACGCGGTCGGCGTCGCGACGGGGGTGGCAGTGGGCGTTGCAGCAGCGGTCGGAGTATGCGTCGCCGTGGCCGTCGCATGGACGGTGGGCGTCGCCGACCCATAGGGCGTGGCCGACGCGTACGGGGTGGCCGAACCGTGCGGGGTGGCCGACGCACTGGGCGACGCCGATGCCCCCGGTGTGCCTGACGGGTTCAACACATCGGTGACCCTGGCCGGGTCCCCTCCGTCGTCACCACAGGCGGCGGCGACCAGCGCCACCGCCAAGAACACCACTGCCCACTTGGCCATGCCCCTTTTCCAGAACCGAGTTGTGCCGCGCTTGGCTGTCATTGACCCGCTCCCTCAGCAACAGACGGACCAGCAGCCAGCACCACGTCGAAACTCAGCAGTTCGGCCCCATGGGCTACCGGCTGCTGTCTAGCCTCGGTGTGGCCTCGGGCAAAAGCCGGCGACCGCACCCAGGCCAGAAATTCCTCTTCGCTGGCCCAGCGGGTGTACACGTACCAGGTATTTCCCTCGGCTGGCCGAAGGAGCTCAAACCCCTCGAAACCGGCCATGGTCTCCACTTCGCCGACTCGTTGCTCGAAACGGCGCAGCAGTTCGTCGCCTGCCCCTTCCGGGACAGTGATGGCGTTGATTCGCACGATGCTCATTGGTTGTTCTCCTTGGTGTTGGTTGGATGTGAAATGTCGAAGTTCCGGGTGGTCATGAATCCTCCTTTGGATCGGTGGGCGCCGTCACAATCACGGCGCCCAGGTCGTCGCGAAGCCGGGCGAGCATTTCGGCTGTCCGAGGACCGTTGCCCAACAGGAGCTGGTCGTCGTAGGCCAACACCTGTCGGTTGAGCCCGGCGGGGGTCTGGCCAAGCCCTCCAATCTCCAGAAGACCGTCCACGCCTCCCACTGATTCGAGTCCGGCTTCGGGCACCAGCAGCACATCGGGTGCTGCGGCCAAGATGGCTTCGGCGGATATGGGCGCGTTGTCGTCGATCCCCATTTCCTCGGAGACATCCACTCCCCCGGCCGAGTTGATGAGCCAGCGGGTGTTGGCCGATTCGCCCAGCACCAGCTGCGCCACCGTGCCCCGCACATAGAGAGCCACCACTCGGGGGCGGTCGCCGTCATAGTCGGGCGGCACGGTGGCCTCTGCTATGGCGGCGTCAAGAGCATCGGCCATCTCCTCACCCCGCTGGGGAATGCCCAGGGCCGCGGCCACCGCCCTGATCTTCAGTCCAGCGCCGGTCGGGGTGGCCTCGTTGGGCAGGATGACCAGGGGATAGCCGAGTCGGCGCATATCGTCCAGCGCCTCGGGCGGTCCAGCGATATCGGTGGCCAAGAGGACGGTGGGAGCGAACGAGGCCACCGTCTCGGCTGCCAGGGCTCGCTGGTAGCCGATCTCGGGAAGGGCATCGGCTTCGGGTGGGTAGGTAGCCGACAAGTCAGTGGCCACGACGTTGTCGCCCAGTCCGAGGGCGAAGACCACCTCAGCCACATCGCCATCGAGGGGGATGATCCGCTCGATGGACTCGACGGTGATCTCCGCTCCGGTCTCGTCCACCACCGTTACCGGCAGAGTTACCCCGTCGCTGGACTCGGGTGTCTCGACCGAAGCAGAGCTGTTCTCTACACACCCGGTCGAAGCGAGGACCAAGACTGCTCCCAACAACGCCCGACCCACTATTGAACCTCCGGCCATGCCCGGATGTTAGGTATGCCTAAATAGTTTTACAAACCGTAGCTAATAATTGTGCCGGTACGGAATGCACAGCGGGGTTCCGGTAACCGGACAGGAGATCACGCTCACCCTGAGTCCGAAGACCCTCTCGATCAGTTCGGTGGTCACCACCTCGGCCGGGGGGCCAGCGGCCTCGATTCGCCCATCGGCAAGGGCGATGATGTGGGACGCATAGCGGCACGCTTGGTTGAGATCGTGTAGCACCATCACCACCGTGCGGTTCTCTGCCTGGTTGAGCCGGGCTAGAAGATCCAGCATCTCCACCTGGTGGGCGATGTCCAAAAAGGTGGTGGGCTCGTCGAGCAGCATCATGGGAGCGTCCTGGGCCAATGCCATGGCAATCCACACCCGCTGGCGCTGACCTCCCGACAGTTCGTCGACCGGCCGGCTTCGCAACTCAACCAGTCCGGTCAGATTGAGTGCCCGCTCCACCGCTTGGTCATCGGTTTTGGACCATTGGCTGAAGAGGCGCTGATGGGGGTAGCGGCCCCGGCGAACCAGGTCTTCAACCACAACCCCGTCGGGCACTCGAGGGGACTGGGGAAGCAGGCCGAGGCGTGCCGCCACCGACCGGGTAGGCAGGCGGCAGATGTCGGCGCCATCGAGATAGACGGCGCCTTCAGTGGGCCGTAGTAAACGGGCCAGGGCCCGCAACAGCGTGGACTTGCCGGAGGCATTGGCTCCCACGATGGCCGTGATCTCGCCCGTGGGGATATCGGCGGTGAGATTCTTCACCACAGGCGGTCCCCCGTAGTCGGCAAATAGCCCTTCAGCATTCAGCGTAGGACTGGGTACCCATTCAGGTGGCACGGTTGAACCTCCTCAGCACGAACAGCAGATACGGCCCGCCCATCGCTGCGGTTACTACTCCGGCGGGCAACACGGTCGGGGCAAAGAGACGCTGGGCCACCAGGTCGGCCGACAGCAGCATGACCGCCCCCAACAAGGCAGTCAGCAGCAGCACTCCCCCCGAGAGGGTGCCGGTGCCAGCCAGCGCTCGAGCCGCATGGGGGACCAGCAGGGCGACGAAGCCAAGCGGCCCGACCATGGCGACCACTATGGCGGCCAGTCCGCAGCCGATGGCGATGACCGCAAGGCGGCTCGGCTCCAGGCCAACCCCCAAGGCAATGGCCATGTCGTCGCCCAATTGCATGACCCGCAGTCGTCGGATGAGCAAGAACGCCACTGGCAACAGCACCACCAGACCGATGGCCAGGGTGCGGGCGTCGCTCCAGGAGGAAGACGAGAGAGTCCCGGCTTGCCAGCGAGCTGCGGCGCTGACCCTCTCAATGGGGAACCGCACCAGCAGGTAGGTAATAACCGCGGTGAGCAGGGCGTTGATGCCGATACCGACCAGCACCAACCGACCGCCGCTGAACCCTCGCCGCCATGAGAGCACGAAGATGAGCGCAGCAGTTCCCGCCGCTCCGGCGAACGCGGCGTAGGGCAGCCACTGGGTATCCAGCCCTATGGCCAGAATGGCCACCGCGAAGGCCGCCGCCCCGGTGTCGATTCCGATGATGTCCGGCGACACCAGCGGGTTGTCGATCAGGGCCTGGAACAGCGCACCGGACACCGCCAGGCAAATCCCAGCCAGCACAGCCACCGTCACTCTGGGAAATCGCAAAGAGTTGATCACGAAGTCGAACTCGCTGCCCCGGTCCCAGATCGCGGTGGCGATGGCCTCTCGGGCGGGTACGGGGAAATCGCCGACAACCAATCCGACGACCGCCAGCGCGAAAATCGCGGCCGCGGATGCGGTACACAGGCTCGCGGTCCGGGTCACAACTGGGCCAACTTCGTGCCCCGCACCAGGTAGATCAAGAACGGCGCTCCCACCGCAGCGCAGACAATTCCAACCTGGAGTTCGCTTGGGGTGACGATCACCCGTCCGACGACATCGGCACCCAACAGCATGCACGGACCGAGAATGGCCGAGTACAGGATGATCCACCGGTAGTCGGGGCCGACCACTGAGCGGACGATATGGGGGACGGCCAACCCCACGAATGCCACTGGTCCGGCCATGGCCACCGCGGAACCGGCCAGCGCAACCACGCACAGCCCGGCGGTTGCCCTCACCAGCGCGGTGCGCTGGCCGAGGCCAGTGGCGACCTCCTCGCCCAGGCTCAGGGCATTCACCTGACGTCCCATGGACAGCGCCACGACCAGCGCCACTGCAATCACCGGCAATAGCAACTGGACCTCTTCGGTGCCTCGTCCGGCGATCGAACCGGCCAACCAGAACCGGGCCTGGTCCAGCGTCTCTAAGTCGAGCAGGAGCAAAGCGGCTGTCCATGATCCCAGCAAAGCGCTGATCACAGCGCCAGCCAGGGCCAGCTTCACCGGTGTGGGTCCGCTGGCCCCGGCAGAGGCCACCAGATACACCAGCACCGTGGCACCCAGGGCGCCAGCGAAGGCGAACCACACGTATCCGGCTGGCGTGGTGATGCCCGCGCTGTAGATGGCGGTCACTACGGCGAATGCCGCCCCCGCGTTGGTGCCGAGGATTCCCGGCGCCCCCAGTGGGTTGCGAGTCACTCCCTGAGTGAGAGCTCCGGCCACGGCGAAGCCTGCCCCGGCCAGTATGCCGATGATGGTTCGGGGAACTCGCAACTCCCGCACCACAACCTGCCCCTGATCGCTGCGGTCGTAGCTCCAGATGGATTCCCAGACGGTTGAGATATCGATGTCAAGGACGCCGTATCGCAGGCTGAGCAGCCCGACCAACAGCAGTAGCCCCCCGGCACAAGGAAGGCTCACAACATGACGCCGGAGCACCAAGCGACCTGTTCCCACACGCCAAGAGTAAGGCTTGCCTAACTCAGTATGAAAAGCGAACCGAGATTTAAGAGGAAGCTAGGGGGAATGCGAGCGGGAATCGCTCACTCTCACCAAGTCTGAGGAGTGGTCGGGGTCGGTGGACACTTCGATCAGCACTGGTCCGTCGGCGGACAGCGACGAGGTCAGGGCGTCGGCCAGCGCGGTGTCGTCATCCACCCGGTGGCCGCCTATGCCGAATGCCCGGGCCACCGCGGCGAAGTCGTGGTCGCCGATATCGACGGCGGTGCGGCGGTCCGGGCCTTGGAAGTCGTAGACGTTGCCCAGCATTCGGTTGTTGAGCACCAAGAACGTGACCGGCAGGCTGTACTCCACCGCGGTGGCCAGGTTGTGCAGCGACATCAGAAACCCGCCGTCACCGCTGATCGACAGCACCCGCTCGCCGGGATGGACCATGGCCGCGGCCAGCGCGGCGGGCGGACCCCAGCCCATGCCCAGGTGTCCACCGGGCAGGTGCAGCCGTCCGGGGGTGCGGGCCTGGAGATAGTGATAGGCGAAGATGCGGTTGTTGCCCGCGTCAAGGGTGATCCGGCCGTCGGCCGGCCACACCTCGTTGAGCACCTGCATCACCCGCTGGGGCGGCACCGGCTGGGCTGAATCGTGCAGTACCGGGGGCTCCTCGGCTCTCGACTTGATGTCGGCCAGCTCAGCCCACCGGTCGGCAGCCAGGTCTTCGTCCACGCCCACCGCGGGCACCAGCTCGGCCAATAGCGCTCCCAGATCGGCGTGTACGCCCAGCTCAACCGGGAAGCTCACCCCCAGGTTGGCGGCCTCGATGTCCACCTGCACGATGCGCTGGCGGTCGGCGTCGAGCCAGGTGGGCGACTCCACCAGGGTGTCGTGGGGGTTGAGGCGAGAGCCGAGCACCACCACGGCGTCGGCGCGGGCCAGCAGGTCGAACGCCCCCTGCCAGCCGAAGGGGCTGAGCGGCCCGCCCGCCCACGGGTGGTCGTCGGCGATCACCCCTCGGGCCTTGGCGGTGGTCACCACCGGGGTCGCCGCCCGCTGGGCCAGGGCATCCAACTGGTCGTAGGCCTGCGCCTGGTTGATGCCGTTGCCAGCCACAATCACCGGGCGCTTGGCCTCCGCCAGCAAGTCGGCCACGGCGGCCACCGCCGAGGCGTCGGGGTGGGGCGGGGCGGCCGACGCCACCCGGGTCCGCCCATAGAGGCGGGGATGGCGGGACTCGTCGGTGCGCCGGAAGATGGCGTCGAGGCGGAACACAACCGCGGCCGGGCCGGGCCGGCCCGAGGTGGCGTGGTGGATGGCTAGCTCAACCGCATGCACCGCCTCGTTGGGGGTGGTGGCCACGCTCATGAACTTGGTCATCCCCGACAAGATGCGGGGCAGATCCACTGATCCGTGGTCGCCGGTGGTGCCCTGGGTGGGGGCATGCTGGGGGATGCCGTGGTCGGTCATCTCGGTGAGGACCAGCATGGGAGTGCCCGACAGGAAACCCTCTATGAGCCCGAATCCCCCGGAGGAGGCGGCGAACGGCCCCTGGCCGGTGAACACGCCGGGACGCCCGGTGAGCCTCCCGTACATGTCGGCCATGACCGACGCCTGGTGCTCATGGGCCGCTCTCACGCTCTGTACCCGGTCGGCCACTGTCCTCAGGCCGTCGAACACCTTGATGGAGTAGCCCCCTGGTACCCCGAAGACGTGGGTAATACCGGCGTCGGCCAGCACCTCGGCAATGGCGATTCCCGCAGGGGTTCCGTCGCTCATCAGACCAGGAGGAGGAGCTTGGCGGTCATGCCCCGCCAATCCAGTGCCCGGCGTTCACGTCCAGCGAGGCCCCGGTGATGGGCAGCGACAGGTCGGAGGCGAAAAAGAGAGCCGCCCCGGCAATCTCCGCGGCATCGGGAAGGTACTTGAGGGCGGTCTCCCCCGCGGTCTCGTCGTAGACCACCTGATAGTCCACTCCCCGAGCATCGGCTTGGCCTTGGAGGAAGTTGCGGACCGCGTCAGCAAAGATGTATCCCGGCAGCACGCTGTTCACCCGGATGCCGTCGGCCCCCAGCTCTTTAGCCAGGATCTTGGTGATGTTCTCCAACGCGGCCTTGGAGCTGCTGTAGGCCCCCCAACCCGCCTGCCGGATGCGGATGGACATGGTGTTGATGAAGATGACCCGCCCGGCCCCCGAGTCCCGCAGGGCGGGAATGCAGGCCCGGGTCATGTTCAACGACCCGAAGAAATTCACGTCGAACACGTTCCGCCAGCGGTCCAAATCGGCGTCCTCCACGTTGATGACGGGGAAGCCGTCGTTGAAGGCGTTGTTCACGCAGACGTCCAGCCGCCCCAGCCTCTCCACTGCGGCATCAGCCAGCGACTGGCACTGGGCGGGATCGGTGATGTCGGTGGACTGCCACACCGTGCGGCGGCCCATCGCCTCGATCTCGGCGGCCAGCGGCTCCATCACCTCGGTGCGGCGGGCGCCCATCACGATGTCGGCCCCCTCCCGGGCGTACAGCCGGGCGATCTCGATGCCCAGGCCAGGACCGATGCCCGATACCAGCGCTACCCGTCCCGCCAGCATGTCGCCCATCGCTCTCCTCCGTTCCCAGCAGTGCGGTGCCGGGCTCAACCCGGCCTCGCGGTGTGGGCCCTAGCTTCGCGCACCCCGCGCCCGACTCACCTGCTGAGGAGGGCCGCTGGTACCTTCATCGGGCGGGAAACCGGTGACGGCTATGAGCGCAGCATTCGGGATCGACATAGGGGGCAGCGGAATGAAGGCCGCGCCGGTGGATGTGGACACCGGCGAGCTGCTCGACAAGCGACTTCGGATTCCCACCCCGAAACCGGGCGTTCCCGACGAGGTAGCAGACGTGGTCTACGAACTGGTGACGTCGTTCGGGTGGACCGGGCCAGTGGGCTGCGCCTTTCCTGCCCCCATCGTCGGCGGCACCGTCAAGTGGGTGGCACATTTGGACGACTCGTGGGCCGGAGTCGACATCGCTGAGACGATGAGCAATCGGATCGGCGCTCCTGTGACGATCATCAACGATGCCGACGCCGCCGGGATCGCCGAGATGACCCACGGGGCCGGGGTAGGCCGGAAGGGGACGGTGTGCTTCACCGCCTTCGGCACCGGGATCGGCAGCTCGGTGTTTGTGAACGGGAATCTGGTGCCCAACACCGAGTTCGGCCATCTCTACCTGGCCGGACACGAAAACGATGTTGAGGTGTGGACCGCGGCCAAGGTTCGCAAACGGGAGAATCTGGACTGGCCGACCTGGGTGGGCCGGGTGAAGCAGTATTTGGAGCATCTCGAGAAAATCATCTCGCCTGGCCTGTTCATCCTGGGTGGCGGGATCAGCAAGGACTTCGACACTTGGGGCCCGCTGCTGGACATTGACACCGAAGTCACTGTCGCCCAGATGCGCAACAACGCCGGGATTGTCGGTGCCGCCATGGCATCGGTCGGTGGAGGCGCAGTGCATTCCGACACCGGCTGACCCCCAGGGTCTCGCCGTACTGCCGCTTCGCAGGCCCGCCACTAGTGTCCAGGCATGTCGTTTTCCGTTGAAGGCTCAGTGGCCGTGGTCACCGGGGCCACCCGGGGCATCGGCCGCCAGATCGCCTTCCGGCTGGGCTGGGCCGGATCCCGCCTGGTGGTGGTGGGACGCACCGGAACCGACGACCCCGACGCCGTGCTGCCCGGATCGCTACCCGAGGTGGTGGCCGCGCTGGGCGAAGAGGGGATCGAGGCCCGCAGCGTGCAGGCCAATCTGACCTCGCCCGACGACACCGCCCGCATCGTGGACCGCACGCTGGAGTGGTACGGGGGCTGCGACATTCTGGTGAACAACGCGGGCTACACCTCCAACGGGCCGATCATCGATGTGCCCTGGTCGCGTTGGGAGCGGGCCTTCCGGGTGCAAGTGGTGGGACCGATGCAGCTCTGCCAGGGGCTGGTGCCGGGGATGCTGGAGCGGGGCTCGGGCCGAGTGCTCAGCGTGAGCTCGGGGTCGGCCACCGCCATCAGCCCCAACCTGGCCCTCTACTCTACGTCCAAGCAGGCCATGGAGCGGTGGAACGCCTCCATGCACCTGGAGTTGGGCGGCCAAGGAGTGGCGTTCAACGTGCTACGGGTAGACCACATCGTGTCCACCGAAGGGTGGTGGCACGTCTACAACACCCAGGGCGCCGAGATCGCCACCGGCGGCGCCGGGCTGGAAACCCTGAAGACCCCCGAATACACCGCGGAGTGCGCCGACTGGATGATCCGCCAATCCGACGATTGGAGCGGCCACGTGGTCGGCTTCGACGACATCGCCGCCCTCGGGGGCCCAGAGGCAGGTCCTCCCCCGGTTCAGTAGTTGCCGCGAGTCTCGACGAATAGCGAGGCCGAGCCGAGGGCGCATAGGCCGGTCTCGTCGTAGAGCCGGGCTCGGGATTGGCCGATGCCGTCGGCGTCGACCCAGGTCTCGGCGTCAATGCCGATGTGCTCGCTGGTGGGATAGCGCAGCACGTGGATCGTCAGGTCGGGGTTGATCGACACGTACCGGTCGAAGGGCAGGAACGAGCCCAAGCCGCTGGTGAAATCGGAGAGGGCCATCAGCCGCACCAGCGGGGTGGTCTCCTCGTCCCGCACGAAGGGAACCGCAAGCCGAACCCAGGTCTTGCTGGGAGTACCGCCGCTGAGCCCTCCAACCACCCGGTCGAACTCCACCACGTGGGGAAACCCCTCGGGCATCTGCGCCCGGGGCGCGAGCCCGACGGGTCTTCCGGTGCTGCCGGGCGGTGGAGGCAGTGGGGCATCAGGCTGCCGATAAGGGCTGACGTCTATTCCCGCCCCGGTTCGCACCAGTACTGAGACTGCCGACGCCACCAACTGGTCGCCGTCGCAAAGCTCGGCTCGGACGGCTTGGATCCGCTTGCCGGTGCGCAGAACCTCGGTGGTGATGGCCAGCGGCTTCACCGGCACCCGGCGCAACATGTCGAGGGTGAAGCGGGCCACCCGCATGGGAACTGGAGTGGGCACTTGCTCTACTGCTCGAGCCAGCAGCCCTGCTACTGCGCCGCCGTGCTGGACGCCGGGGTCCCAGGGCCCTTGGGCATTGAGCGTGGGGACGACGGTGTCACCGTCCAAGTAGAAAATGGCATCGTCACCCACGAAGACTGCAAGGTAGTACCACCCCGCCGGGGGGCACGAGACGAACAGAGGAGACACCGATGAGGCTTTGGAACGACACGATCGACGGATACCGCCCTGAAGCCCTTGCCCTTCTGGAGCACCTGCACTACACCGGCGACGACGACGCCGACCTGCCCGACGACCCGGTGGCCCGGACCCAGATAATGCGGCAGAACTTGCTGTCCTTTGAGCCCGAACCGTCGTCGATGGCCGTCGAGTCGACCATTCCGGGACCGGCCGGTGAGATCCCGGTGAGGATGTTTGTGCCTGACGAGCCCAAGGCCATGTTCTTGCACATCCACGGCGGCGGTTGGATTCTGGGTCGGCCTAACATGTCCGACCCGGGCAACGAGGACATGGCCAAGCGCCACGGGCTGGCCGTTTTGTCGGTGGACTACCGGCTGGCCCCCGAGCACCCCTACCCCGCCGGACCGGACGACTGCGAGGCGGCCGCGGCCTGGCTGCTGGAGCACGGCCCCGAGCGCTGGGGCACCGACAAGATGTTCATCGGAGGCGAGTCGGCCGGCGGACATCTGGCCGCAGCCACGCTGCTGCGGATGCGGGACCGCCTCGGCGCCATCGACCAGGTGCTGGGGACCAACCTCGTGTTCGGCTGGTACGACTTGCGGGGCACCCCGTCGATCTTCGGCAACGGCGGCAACCCCGACATGCTGAGCCCGCCGGGGTTGCAGTTCATGATCGAGTCGTTCACACCGGGGATGTCCGACGCCGAGCGCCGTGACCCCGACGTGTCACCCCTGTTCGCCGACCTATCAGGCCTGCCCTCCTGCCTGGTGTCGGTGGGCACCTACGATCACCTCCTGGACGACTCTCTGTTCCTCGCCACCCGCCTAGCCGCCGCCGAATCCCCAGTGGAGCTGGCCGTCTACCCCGACTCCCCCCACGGCTTCATGGCCCTCCCCTCCGAAATGACCAAGACCCACGCCGCCCGCCTCAACACCTGGATCGCCTCGCTGATGCCCTGAGGCCGATCAGTCATCAAAATCCTCCCGGTCCAGCACCATGTCCCAGCGATCGCCGCAGTCCGAACAGCGGTAGGCCACAGAGTCGCCGGGCTCGGGCGGATCATCCTCCGGCCAGTACGTGATCCGGTGGCACCACCCCCCACAGTCCACACACACGATCCGATCGGCAATCACCGTCTTCAGTGTGCCACCCCGGCCTGGCGACCCCATCGACTCCATCAAGAAGCTCTGAGAAACACCTCGAAGCGCTCGGCCAGCAAGTCTCGGTCTGGCTTGGCGGCCCGCCGCCGTGGCACGTGGAGAGGCGAGTCGTGCAAGCCTTGAATTGCGTGCCTCAAAGTCGGCCCATCCGAGTCATCCAATACATCAGGGCGAATTTTGACTTGGTAGTCAGAGTTGATGCCGAGAAGGTGGCTGTCATATGCAGCATGGTGGATCTTGCACATTGAGATGCCGTTCGTGACTACTGGCTTACCTCCTTCAGAATCAGCCCTGATATGAGCAGCATCCAATAGCTCCGGGTATCGGAGACTGCATATTCCGCATTGCGACCCGTACGCGGTCAGTACCCGAGCCCGGAACAACGGCTGGTGCAGCCGCCTCTTCGCAACGTCCTCGGCATATTCCCGCAGCAAGGGGATGTCAGCCGCATCAGCTCCCGACCAGCGCTCTTGCTGCGCCTCATCTAATGCCACAACAAATTGGTGAAGCCCCGGCTCTTCGTCGACCAAAAAGACTGGGAAAATTGGCTTGTAGAGACCCACGGCAATTCCTACGAACCAAATCAGCGGGACTCCTTCCTCGAGAGCTACCCGCAAGGCTTGGTTGGTCCAGAGCAGAGGATCGGTTTTCTCCCACTTGTAACGCATGTATCCGTCGGCTCCGGAGTGATCGTCATAGGGGAGACTGGCCGAGTCTGCTCGATACGTCGTAGTGATAGACAAAGCAGCATCGAGGACTTTGGGCTTGTAGATGCCCCTTTGCCGATTCTTGAACAGGATCCGGCTTCCCTCGAAAGAAAACCCATCCTCAATATCACTCCACGTGACAACGCCACCGGAGGCATCGGACAGCAAGCGAAGCTTCGCGAAAGCTGCTGACCGTACACGTTCGTCCCACGCGGCATCAAAGGCCACGTTGCCACCCTAGGACAAGAAGCGATCTTACGCTGGCGACGTCATGTTTCAGAGGCGCTCCGGAGGCTCTCCCATTCGTCGAGGAGGCTGGAGTCGGTGGTGCGGAGGTGATTGACGAATGCTTCGACCGGCGCGGTATGCATCAGAGCGGCCATGGCAATGCCGGGCTACGAGGGGCCACCACAAATGTGAGCCAGCAGGAACAAATCACTATGTTCCGCTTCGTGGCTGTGTCTGAGTATGTGGTTTTCGACTTGGAAGCCAATGCCGACCAAGCCCATCCGCCGCAGCACGAGATTATCGAGATCGGCGCAGTTCTGATCCGCGACGGCGAGGAAACGGACCGGTTGCAGACCCTGGCTCGACCGGCGAGGCAGCTACGCCCTCAAACACAGGAAGTCACCGGGATCACCCAGGAGATGGTGAGTGATGCACCCCCTCTGGCCGAAGCCCTGCACTCCTTCCGCCGCTTCGCTGGCAACCGACCGCTGATTGCTCACAACGGGTTTGGATACGATTTCACGCTTCTTGACGCCTCGAATCTGCCGATCCCCGACGGCCAGCGCCTCGACAGCTTAGAACTGGCCCATGTCGTTTTTCCGCGAGCCGGCAAAGGCATCAGCAGCAATGTAGATAATGGAATACCACCCAAGGGACGAAGCCTGGACGAGCTGGCTAGGCACTTCTTCGGCGATCAGCCCCGCGGCCACCACCGGGCCTTGGACGATGCGCTGCTGCTGCATCGAGTCCTAAAGCGGCTGCTGGATGCCATGGAAGACGATACGCCCATGCGCTGTCTTCAACGGTGGATCTTGAACGCTGGTGACCACCCGTGGGCTTCATTCCTGTCGCCCCAATCTGCACGCACTCCCCTAGCAGACGTCGTGCCGCTTCCCGAACCCCCGCAGCCGCGACCATCAGCAACACAATTCAGGCCTGATGCCGTTACTGAGATGTTCCAAGCAGGCGGCACGTTGATGGGTCAAGCCCGTGAGCCCCGCAAACAGCAAACCGAGATGGCTGAGCTCATTGCCCATACGCTCGATCAGGGAGGTCGCCGCCTGATCGAGGCCCCCACCGGAACGGGCAAGACCCTGGCCTACCTCACTCCCGCCATTGCATACGGACAAGCCGCCCAAAAGCCCGTGGTCGTGGCCCCCCATTCGAAGGTGCTCCAAGACCAGGTGATGACCACTTTGGAAGAACTCCAGAAAGACATCGGTCCGTTTACCCACGTCCTGCTCAAGGGAATGGCCAACTACATCAGCCTGGACTCACTCGACGGAGAATTGGACACCTTGGCCTCGGCTAACACCGCTCCCGACGAAAGGGACGGCATCTCCCCCTCTGCCCCCTTCAGCTATTCCGAGATATTGGTCCTCGCCATTCTCTGCGGCTGGGTGGCGCAAACCAGAACGGGCGACTGGGACGACCTTCGCACCGGCGCCATTGAGAAGAGGATTCCCGAACTGCGCCGCATCCGCCGCCTACTCAGCGTGGCCGAAGCGCCGGGCGGACCGGCCGGGTCGCCGCTCGAAAAGCGGGATTTCTTTCGCCGAGCCCGCGATCTTTTGCCTCGCGCCGATGTGGCTGTGCTCAACCATGCCCTGCTGGTGACGTGGGACGACTGGCTGCACCATTCCAAGCACCTGATTCTGGATGAGGCCCACAACCTGGAAGACGCCGCCACCGACGCTCTCTCCGACGAGGTGTCTCAAGACGACATCGCTGATTTATGCAATTCCGTCTGGGATCCTTCGAGCCGCAGTGGGATGGCGGCCAGCCTCGCCCGAGCAGCCAGGTGGCCAATCGGCGCTGAGCCTCTGAGCGCCATTTTGCGGGCAACCGAGGAGATCCAGTCGGCATCAGCCCAATTCGGCCCAGCCCTGGTTCACTACCTGAGAATCCGAACCGGGGCCGGACAAGAAGACGCATACCCGGTGTCATACCGAATCAAGCGGGGTGCCGACACCCGACACCCCGACTACGAGGGGCCGGTGCTGGGTACCGGCGGCCGCCTTCAAGACGCCTTGATCAAACTGGCCGACGCATTCAACGACGTGAACCTGCCCGATGAGTTAACGCCCGGCTATAGGCGCCACCGCTTGGAGGCCCGGATCGGCCGGTTGGGAACACAGGTTAGGGACACGGCGAGAAGCATCGGCCATGTGCTGTGGGCTACTGACAACGAAGAATGGATCGCCATCGGCGGAACCCATCACACCGAGCACGGCTGGAGATGGGAGTTGAAACGCGCCCCTATCTCCGTGGCCGACTATCTGCGTTCGCTGTGGGACTCACTAGACACCGCCGTACTCACCTCGGCCACGCTGAGAGTGGGAAACAGCTTCGGCTACATCCTCGACACCCTGGGTTTGCGCCGCGGCGCCGAAACCAGCGCTCTCGACAGCCCCTTTGCCTGGTTGTCCGACAACCACATGGTGCTGCGAACCGACTACCTGCCCGCTCCCCGCTCAAGACTGATGGAGGAGTTCAAGACATCGGCGGCCTCGGAGATCCCCCGGCTGCTGACCCTTACCGGCGGGCGGGGGCTTGTCCTCATGGCTGCTCGGTCCCGAATGGAGTTCGTGCGGGATCATGCCCGTCCGGTGCTCGACAGCGAGCAGCTTCCGCTGCTGGCCCAAGGCGATGACACTGCACCCGCTCTGGTAGAGCGAATGCGGGCCGAGTTGGCCTCAAGCTTGATCGCGCTGCGCTCCTTCTGGGAGGGGGTCGACATTCCCGGTGAAGCCCTGAGCCTTTTGGTGATCGAAAAAGTCCCCTTCGACTCACCCGCCGATCCTGTGGTTGGGGCGCGAACAGAGCTGATGGAACGTCGCGGCAAGGATCCGTTTGCCGACTACATCGTGCCCAAAGCGGCCATTCGCTTCGCCCAAGGCGCTGGCCGCCTGATCCGCACCGAGCACGACCGTGGGGTCACAGTGATTTTGGATAACCGACTGTGTCGAGCCGTCCCCTATCGAGACCAGATCCTCGGCACCCTCCCCGGCCCCCCTCGACTGGAGCGGGCCAACCACGCTGAAGACGCCTATCAGCTCATCGCCGACCATCTCGGAGATGTGGTTTTCGATGAGGCGATGCGCCAGCGGCTCCAGGCACTGCCCAGTGCCGACCCGTGGTCAGAGTTGGACGACCTGGAACTCTCCGAGGCTGACCTCGCCGACGAGGATGTGATCGACCAGCGCCTCGAACAAGTTCGAGAGCGCTTCGGGTTCGCGCAGTGGCGGCCTGGCCAGCGAGACACCATGCTCCGCTTTATGCGGGGCGACGATGTGCTGGCGGTGCTTCCCACCGGGTCGGGCAAGTCGGTCACCTTTCAAATCCCGGCCCTGCTATCTCCTGGCGTGACCCTGGTGATCTCCCCCTTGGTCGCGCTGATGAACGACCAAGCCGAGAACCTCCGGGCCAGGGGCGTGGTCAAGGTAGCCGCCATTCACAGCGGCATCCCCCAAGGGGAGTGGCGAGAAATACTGCGAGGGGCCGGTCAGGGCCACTACAAGCTGCTCTATGTCAGCCCCGAGCGGCTCTGGTCCCAAGAGTTCGTGGCCGAGCTGTCCAAAATCGGGGTGGCCCGGATCGCGGTCGATGAAGCCCACTGCATTTCCCAATGGGGCCATTCCTTCCGACCGGAGTATGCCGCCATCCCCGAGGCCATCAAGCGGATCGCCGAGCATCCCCGACCTCCGATCTTGGCCGTCACCGCCACCGCCACTCCAAGGGTGCAAGAGGAGATCGCCGATCTTCTCGAATTAGACCTGCAAGGCAAACCCATTGTCCTTTCGCCTGATCGACCGGAGATCCGCTACTACACCGAGCACTGCGACAATGGCCGCGACCGCGACCTGCGGGTAGTTCAGATCGTGGAGGCGTTCCGCCTCCAACCCGCAATCGTCTATGTGCCCACCCGTAGACAGGCCGCTGCCATCACCAATCTGCTCCGTTCAGCTGGCCACAACGCCTTCGCCTACCACGGAGGCATGGATCACCCGCAGCGACAGCACATCGAGGACGCTTTCCGCCACGGCGAGATCGACGTTGTGGTAGCCACCAAAGCATTCGGCATGGGGATCGACAAGCCCGACATCTCCCTGATCGTCCACCTGGAGATGCCCGCCTCCATCGAGGAATACGTGCAGGAAACCGGTCGGGCGGCTCGGGGCGCCGCTACAGGAACGGGACCGGACACCGGCACCGCGGTCCTGTTGACCATGCCACGGGATTGCTCAGTCCACCGGATATTCATCAAAAGCTCGGCACCCCGCATCGAGCAAGTGAAGCGGATCTGGTCGCAACTGACGATGGGCACCCACGCCTACGACCCGGAGGAACTGGCCGAAAGGGGCTATGACGGCGACCCTGAGTCGGTCAGCACTGCTCTGGCTGTCCACTATCTCCAAGAAGCTGGCGCGGTCCAACGGCACCCAGACACCATCTGGAAAGGTCGGATCGCAGTTGTGGGAGACACCGAGCGCCTGGTCGAAGAGCTGGAAAGAGAGGATCTGGAATTGGCTCAGCGGGCTCGGCGCATCCTGGCTCTGGTCGAACAGCAGGAGGGCGATGAGTACTACGCACCAACCTGGGCTCAGAATCTGACCCAAAAGCCCTGGGACATTGCTGCCGACCTTTTGGAGCTGAACAAACGGGACATCTTGGGCTTCACCGCCTGGAAATACGCTTGGGTGTTGGAGTTGCTCGACACCGATCCCCCGTGGGCGGATATCGAGCGGTCAGCCGAAGACCGCAGGCGCTTGACAGAAGAAAAGTCCAACGATGCGAAGGACCTGGCCCATTCCTCCAACGGATGCCGGCGAAAGAAGATGCTCGAGTATTTGGGGACAGAGGCACCCGAGTCCTGCGAACAGTGCGATCTATGCGTTGAACTTCCCAGGCCATGGGCCGATAGCCACCTGACTCGAGAGGGCCTCCTCGAATCACTGCCGGTCAACGCCATCATCACAGAGCTGGTACAAAGCACCGCCGGAGCGCGCTACTCGCGCCAGCGCATCGTCAACACTCTGGCCGGACAGAGCGGCGGCCAATACGAACTCCCCGAGCGCTTGGCTAAACATCCTGCCTTTGGGAGGTTGGCCTTCCTCAACCGAGAAGGAGTCGAGAAGGCCGTCAACAAGCTGATTGAAGACAAGATCCTCAACAAGCGGCAGGGAAAATTGGAAGGAACCCGATACCAGTATCTGGAGATCGCCGAACAAGACTGAAATTTGCTTGAAGTGTAGGTTGGCACGCTGTGGCCAGCCTGATTCCCGAGAATATTCCCAGCCGAAACGACATACCCGAAAGGCTCAAGACCGCCGCCCGCCTGCTGCGCGACGCGACACCCCACGATGTGGTGGTATCACTTGAGCGTACTGGCGACGACACCGCCTCAGCGCAGCGGCGCGATCTTGGGTACGAAGCTTCTGACACCAGCAGCGAGTCAGTCCCCTATTTGGTCGTGTTCGACCCGGCCGCGGGCATATTGGTGCTGGAATCCCCCACGCTCCGACCTCTTGGCGCCAACAAGCGGAGCCGCTTTCGCCGCCAGCCGCGCGTTGACCTCGACCAGGCTCAACAGGCCATCATCGCCAGGGTCATCGGATTGCAACACAGGATCAGGTCGCTGTTCGTCGCTCGGGCGCTGGCATTGCCTGATGTTCGCCGCGACCAGCCCCTGTCTTTGGCCGACGACAATGTGCCCCGGCTTCATTCAGAAGATTTCCATGAAGACACCCTGCTGGCAGCCATCCGGCAGATACTCGGCGGGCAACGGCCTCCGCTCAACAACCAGGGCCAAGCACGGGTACGAGCCGAGATCAATCCCAAGATCGTGATCGGTCGGCAGGGTCAGATGTTCGACACCGGTCCCCAGACATCTGAAGAGATGATTCGGGTTTTGGATCTGACCCAAGAGCGCCTAGCAGAGCACCTCGGACCCGGCTACCGCCTCATCCGAGGAGTGGCCGGAAGCGGCAAGACCCTGGTCCTCACCCACCGAGCCCGCTATATCGGCGAGAACATGCCCCGCTGGCGCATCCTACTGGTGTGTTACAACATCGCTCTCGCACAGGCCCTCGAAGCAGAGCTTGAAAATGTGGAGAACGTGACGGTGTCCACCGTCGATTCCCTGGCCAGCAGGGTCATCCGCCAAGCTGGACGCACGCCTGCACAAGGCCGCGACGATGATGCGTTCCAAGCCCGGCGCAAACAAGCGATCGCCGCGGCCAGCATCCTCCCACCGGCTAAGAGGTATGACATGGTGCTTGTGGATGAGGCCCAAGATCTGGGCAATTCTGGACTCGACCTCTCGTGGGCCATGGGCAGACACGAACTCGCGGTGGAGCTGCGGCACTTCATCATCGCCTTGGACAGCGCGCAGAACGTCTACCGACGCAAGATGAACTGGAATCCACCGGGTGTGACCGCCCGGGGCCGGTCGACCATTCTCCGAGAGAACTACCGCAACACGAAGGAAACGCTCGACTTTGCGTTGGGAGCGATTGCGGGAATCGGCCAGCCCAGCGCGAACCAGGCATCTCCAGATGATCTAGACACCTTGGTCATGCCCGAGGCCGCACTGCGCCATGGTAAGCCCCCGGTTCTTTTGGAGTGCCCCGATTTGAGAACCGAGGCTGAGACGCTGACAGAGAAAACAGCCGAATTTCTCCGCAACGGGGCCACACCTGACGACATCGTCATCATGTCGGGGTCGAAAGAGTTGCGGATCACCTTGCAGCGAACACTGAGAGCAGAGCGAATTCCAGCACTCGACGCACAGCAGGAGCGGGACCAAGTGGTGTCGATGCGCGGCAGCGTACGGGTGGCCACCCTCCAGCTACTGAAGGGACTCGAATACCCTCATGTTCTCATCGGCGGTGTCAACGACATTTGGACAAGAAACGACGACGATGACGAGACCCGTCAACGACTTCTTTACGTTGCCATGACCAGGGCGACCGAAACGCTGACCGTCACCTATTCCGGCGATGGCCCGATGGGTCGTTTGCTCCAGGCGGCCCGCCGCTGAAGAGCGCAAGATGAAGTTCGGGGTGTATTTCTCGTTTCGGAGGCTGCCGGGGGATTCGAAGCCGTGGGCGGAGGTGTATGACGAGAGCTTCGCCCAGATGCGGTTGGCGGAGGATCTGGGCTTCGACTCGGTGTGGCTGACCGAGCACCATTTCAGCGACGATGGCTACTCCCCGTCGGTGCTGCCCATCGCCGCGGCGGCGGCCGCCCACACGTCGGTCATCGACATCGGCGTTTTTATTGCCCTGTTGCCGCTGTACAACCCAGTGAGGCTGGCTGAGGACGCGGCCACTGTGGACGTCATCTCCCGAGGGCGGCTCATTCTGGGGCTGTCCGCGGGGTATGTGACCTCCGAGTTCGCTGCTTTGGATGTGGACTTCGACAGGCGGTCAGAAATCGCCGACGAAGCGCTGGAGATCCTCTACGGGTGCTGGAGCGGCGACCACTACTCCTTCATCGGGGAACACTTCTCCGTGTCGGACGTGTCGGTGTATCCCAAGCCCCACACCCGGCCCCATCCCCGCATCTTCTACGGCGGCGGCTCCCCCGCTGGCCGCCGTCGCCATCGGTTCGTGGTGGAGACCATGAACTGGTCCCGGGAGCCTGAACTGCTGTGGCTCTACATCAGTGACGATGCCGATGCCGCTTGGGAGGAGTGGGGTGCGGGAGCGACCCATGTCCACACCCGCTACATGCGATGGACCAAGGAATCCGGAGGCGACTGGTGGGACGCCGATCCCCGCGCCCACTTCATCGCCGGCGATGTGAACACCGCCATCAAGGCCATCGAGAACAAGCTCGGCGGCTTCCGCACCGAGCGGGAGGGCGAGGCCGAGACACTGGTGCTGGGGATGAACATGCCCGGAGTCGACGACAGCAACATCCGCCGTTCGATGGAGTTGTTCGCGGCCCACGTCATGCCTCGGTTCCAATGAAGCCGGGCGTGGATTGATGGAGGATACTTGACCATGGTTGTCGTCTATGGTTGGAATCGTTAGCCTGGTAGCTGTGACACCAAACAACGTTGCCCGGGTTGTTCCTGCAGGAGAGTTCAAAACCAAGTGCCTCCAACTCATGGATGAAGTGGATCAGACAGGTGAGTCGATTCTCATCACCAAGCGAGGCAGGCCCGTGTCGATTTTGATGCCGGTCACATCGGAAGCTCCCGGCATCTGCGGCCGTTACAAAGACAGGGTGCGGATACCCGAAGAGGGCCTTCCCAAAGCATTCACCGCCACAGAGTGGGCCGACATCATAGACAGCGCCGGGGCAGACGACACCGAATGATTCTCGACACCAATGTCCTGCTGTGGAGCGTTGTTGGCGACACGTCCAAAATCAGCCTTGAAGTGCAAGCGGAGATCGATGCTCGGGTCTCCGTCGGCAATGCCGCAGTTTCGGCGATCACGTTCTGGGAGATGAGACATGCGCGTCGCAAGAACAACCCGGCGGTCAAGCTGCCTCCGATTGCCGGGCTTCGACAGGATCTTCTGCGCAGCGGACTGCGTGAGATTCCGCTCACGGGCGATGTCCTCATCGACGGCATCGAACTCGCTGACAGCGGCTTCCACGACGATCCGATGGACCAGATGATCGTGGCCACTGCACTGAGCGAGAATCTTCCGCTCGCCACCGCCGACCGCCGAATACAAGCGTGGGCCAATCAAACTGGCCGCTTGGAGATCGTGCCGCTGCGGTAGCCGCGTGCTATCGGTAGGTGACCCGCCCTCCGGTAACCGGGCGGCGAGTCACCCCTCGCGGAGGCTCTCCCATTCGTCGAGGAGGCTGGAGTCGGTGGAGCGGAGGAGGGTGTGGAGCTCGGCGGTGAGACTGGCCAGGGGGTCGTTGACGGCGGCGGCGGGGATGGTTTGGACCAGGGCCTTGTAGCAATCGGACAGGTAGCGCAATAGCGCTCCTTCGGAGCGCTTGATGCCGTAGCGGGAGACGTACTGGTTGAAGGTGTCTCCGACCTCCATGAGGTCGCGGGCCACCGATTTGGGCTGGGGCGATCGTGGCCCACCCAGGGGTGGTCGCGGGCAAACACCGCGAAGGCCGGGTCGATGAACTCGGCTTCGGGGCGGGGCCAGGTGACCTCCGACAGCCGCTCCAAGCGCTCCTCGTAGGGCACCCTCTCGGCCTTGAGCTGGACCATGAGGTCGTCGCGGGCCTTGTCGCGTTGGGCCAGCAGCACCACCGTGGGGTCTTCCAGCACCGACTCCACCACGCTGAGCGCCTGCCAGTGGTAGTCGGGCGCCTCGATGTCCAACGCTTCCAGTGCCTCCACCGCGAACAGCCCCAGCGGCTGGTTCAGCCGGAACTCGTCTTGGAGGTCGAGGTTCACCCGCACGGGACGGCCCAAGTCGTCGGGCTCGTCGAGCACTTCGACGATTTCAGCGTCGATCAGCGATCGGAACACCCCCACCGCTCGGCGGATGTGGGCCCGCTGGCGGGAGCGGGGCTCGTGGTTGTCAACCAGCAGGCGCTTCATGGCCGCGCAGCCGTCGCCGGGCCGGTCCAAGACGTTGAGCATCATGGAGTGGCTCACCGCGAAGCTCGACTCCAGGGTCTCGGGGCGACCCTGCCATAACCGGGCCAGCGTGTCGCCGTCGTAGTGGGCGTAGTTGTGCTCGGGCGGCTTCTTCTTGACCAGCTTGCGCCGCTTGACCGGGTCGGACGCGGCTTTGGCCTCGGCCCGGCGGTTCTCCACCACGTGCTCAGGGGCCTGCACCCACACGCTGCCCTCCTCGTCGAAGCCCTTGCGGCCGGCCCGGCCCGCTATCTGCTGGAAGTCCCGCACCGACAGCACCCGGGTGCGGCGGCCGTCGTACTTGTACAGGCGGGTGAACAGCACGGTGCGGATGGGCACGTTCACCCCCACCCCCAGCGTGTCGGTACCGCAGATCAGCTTGAGATGGCCCTCTTGCGCCAGCTTCTCCACCAGCAGCCGGTATTTGGGCAACAACCCCGCGTGGTGTACCCCCACCCCGGCCAGCACGAAGCGGCGAAGGTCCTTGCCGAACGGGGTGTCGAAACGGAAGCCGCCAATTGCCTCTTTGACCGCAGCCTTGGCTCCGGCATCCAGCACGTCGAGGCTGGTCAGGCTCTGAGCCTGGGCGGTGGCCTCCCGCTGGGTGAAGTGAACGATGTACACCGGCGCCTTGTCGGCCCTCAGCAACTCGGCAATGGACACGTGCAGCGGCGTCTCCCGATACTCCACGTCGAGGGGCACCGGCCGCTGGGCCGAGGCCACCAGTGCGGTGGGCCGCCCGCTGCGCTGGCTCAGGTCCCGGCGCAGGGCGGTGGTATCGCCCAGGGTGGCCGACATCAGCAGGAACTGGGGTTGGCTCAGCTCCAGCAGCGGCACCTGCCAGGCCCAGCCCCGGTCCCGGTCGCCGTAGTAGTGGAATTCGTCCATCACCACCAGGTCAGCGTCGGCCTCGCTGCCGGAGTGCAGAGCCCGCAGGGCCAGGATCTCGGCGGTGCAGGCGATCACCGGGGCGTTGGCATTGACGGCAGCGTCCCCGGTGACCATCCCCACCTGCTCGGCCCCGAACGCGGCCACCAGCTCGAAGAACTTCTCGCTGACCAGCGCCTTGATCGGCGCGGTGTACACCGCCCGCCGTCCCTGGGCCAGCGCGGCGAACGCCCCGGCCAGCGCCACCAGCGACTTGCCCGAGCCGGTGGGGGTGGCCAACACCACGTTGTCGCCCCCCAGCAGCCGCAGCACCGCTTCCTCCTGATGGGGGTACAGCTCCAAACCCGCCGCCTCGGCCCAATCGCAGAACGCCCCCAACAGCTCATCGGGATCGCCCACATCGGGCATGAACTCGGCGAGAGCAGGCGGCACGGCCATAGCGAGAGTGAGGCTAGAGGCAGATCGGGCGTGGGAGGCTACGGGAATGAAGTTCGGGCTCTATCTCATCGGCAGCGCAACCGGAGTGACGGGACCACCGGCGGCGCCGATCGCCGATCCTGAGTTCTTGGTCGGCTTTGCCCGCCACGCCGAGGCGGTGGGATGCGATTCGCTGTTCTTCGCCGACCACATCGTGTTCCCCGCGGCCAAGGAGGCGCCCTATCCCTACGCCGAATCGGGGGCCTATCCGTGGGACAACGAGCACACCCAACTGCCCGAGCCGCTGGCATTGATGGCATTCCTGGCCGGGGTCACCGAGTCGCTTCGATTCGGCACCGCGGTGCTGGTCCTGCCCCAGCGCCACCCGATGCTGCTGGCCAAGCAGCTCGCCACCATCGACGTGCTAGCAGGAGGGCGGGCCGAACTCGGAATCGGCGCGGGGTGGTTGGCCGACGAGTTCCACGCGCTGGGCTATTCGTTCGACGATCGAGGCGCCCGCACCGACGAGTACATCGACGTCATGCGAGAGCTATGGGCCAGCCCGGTGGCCAGCTTCGCCGGGCCGACCGTCGCCTTCGACCGCGTCCAGCTCACCACGCACCCCCGCCAGCCCGATGGCATCCCCATCATCGTGGGGGGCCACTCCCCGCCCGCACTGCGCCGAGCCGGCCAGCGGGGCGACGCCTTTCTGCCCGCCTTCTCGGCGTCGCAGAACCGGGACCGCTGGCCCGAAATGTGGAACGAGGTCCAGCGCTGGGCAGCCGAGGCGGGACGGGCCGAAGCCTGTGAGCTCCAGGGATTCGGCGCCACCCTCGACGACGCCCGATTCCTGGCCGACTTGGGGGCAACCCGCATGATCTACAGCACCCACGACCCCGATTTGGCCTCGGCTCGGGACACCCTGAATCGCTTCGCCGACGAGGTAATCACCCGATTTTGACCGCGGGCCGCGACACCTCCTGTGCCAAATCTGCTGATTTCACGTTGATTTCGTGATTTTTTGAGAAATTTCTTTTACACAGGCTACGTCTCACCCCCACCCATCAAGTCCCAACCAAAAACCCAGGTCAAACGGTTGCTTTCGGTCGTCAGCTAAGAGATTTCCACAGGCCAATCTGATGCAACCCCACTTATCCCCTCCCCAAGACCACTCAAGTGGGAATTATTTGGGAATTTCAATTGCGACAATGCCCGCTCAATTTCAATCAGCGCCCAGACCCAGGGCGCGGTCAGAACAGAGAAATGGAGCAAACTCATGGCCCAAGCAGTGGAAAATCTCATCGGACCGGCGGTTGCATGCCAGATGCTGGGCGTTGACCAGCAAAGCCTGCTGCGAGGCATCAACGACGGCATCGTGCCCGCCTACAGAATCGGCGACTCGGTGAGATTCAGGCCGTCTGAGCTACGCCATCCCGCGCTGTCGGGCCTGGCGGAGCACTATCGCTCCAAAGACGAGCACTTCGCCGCCTAACCCCACCCCCAAGCCTCTGCCCCCGACTGCGTCCCACCCCCGCGCGGTCGGGGGCGGACGGGGTCTTGGCCGCTAGGGAAGCACGGTCTCGGTGTCGCGGCCGGAGCGCAGAACGGTTCCCGGAGTGGCCCCGGTCACCTGGCCGTCAACCACGATGTCGGTTCCGCCCACCAGCACCCGGTGGACGCCCTGGGCGCCGGCGAACAGGCGCATGCAGTCGCCGGGCAGATCGGTGCGGGCCTCGATGGGGTCGGAGGCCACCGTGGCCGGATCGAACACCACCAGATCGGCGTGCCAGCCCTCGGCCACCCGGCCCCGGTCCTTGAGCCCGAACAGGCGGGCAGGCACATCGGTCATCAGCCGCACCGCCTCCTCCAGCGGCAGCAGCCCCCGGTTTCGCACGATGTCGCCCAGGATGATGGTGAAGTAGCGAGTGCCGCACATGCGGTCGAGATGGGCACCGGCGTCGGAGCCCCCCACGATCACCCGGGGGTCTTGCCAGTGCTCGGTGCGATGAGCCCAACTCTCCTCCGAGTCATCGGCATTGATGGGCCACAAATCGGTGCGCAAGTCATCAGCCAGCACGATGTCGCACAGGGTGTCGAAGGGTTCTTGGCCCCGCTCCGCGGCGATGTCGCCCACTCGCCGGCCGGTGAGCCCCTCGTTCTGCGGGGCATAGGTGGTGCCGATCTCCATGTTCTGCCACTGGGCCATGTGGTAGAAGCCGCCGCTGCCGGTCTGGGCCTGCTCGTTCAGCCACCGTCGGGTCTCCGGGTCGGCCAGCGCCGCCATCTTCTCCTCATGGGGAAGGTTCATGGTGTCCTTCCACCCCGGCATGTTGTAAAGCGGGCAGTAGGTGGCAAAACACAGCTTCAGCCCGCCGATGGTGGGCATCGACAACGCCACAATGCGCCCGCCCACCTCAGCCGCCGCATCGGCGGCCCCGAGCTGGTGGTTGGTCCGGTCTTTGGTGTCGGCGCTAACCGTGAGCACGTTCCAGTTCAGCGGACGCTGGGCTCGGGCCGACATCTGACTCATCAGCTCGATCTCCTCGTCGCTGAACATGCTGAGGCATCCGGAGGTGATGAACTCCAGCCAGGTCCCAGGGTGGTCGGCCACCGCTCCGGCCAGCGCCAGCACCTCCTCGGTGGAGGAGAATCGGCTGGGGACGGGCTCGTTGTCGCCATCCCAATGGGTATGGGCCAAAGACGTGGAGAACCCCATGCCGCCGGCAGCCAGCCCATCGTGGAGGGCCCGCACCATCTGGTCGAGCTGATCAGAGCTCGCCGGCTGGTTGGCGTCGGGCCCCATCACATAGCGGCGCAGCGCCGAGTGGCCCACCAAGAACCCCGCGTTGACCGCGGTGTTGCCGTCGAGGCGGTCCAGGAACTGCCCAAACGTCTCCCAATCCCACGGCAGCCCCTGTTCCAGCGCCAACAGGGGCATCCCCTCCACCATGGCCATCATCTCTTGCAGGTACCGGGCGTCGTCGGGATTCACCGGCGCCAGCGAGAACCCGCAATTGCCGCCCAGCACAGTGGTCACCCCGTGCATCGGCGACGGCGTAGCCGCCGGATCCCAGAACAACTGGGCGTCGTAATGGGTGTGAGGATCGATGAAGCCCGGCGACACCACTAGCCCGTCGGCATCCACCGTCCGGGCTGCCGCCCCATCCACCTGCCCGATCTCGACGATGCGCCCCTCAGCCACCGCCACATCAGCCACCACCGGCTCGGCCCCGGTCCCGTCCACAACCGCGCCACCCCGAATCACCAGATCAAACATGCCCCCCACAGTAGGCGCGCCCCGTGACAAATCCCCTGGCGAAATGGACCAACCGACACACTGGGTCTACCGGTACAGTTGTTACATGGTCGTGGAACTAGACCTCAGCCCTGACTGTGAAGCGGCTCTGCTAGCCGCAGCCCAGCAAGCAGGCTGCACCGTGGACGAAACAGTCAACCTCGCCGTCCAGGCCTTCGTCGAGCAGCAGAAAGACGCCGTTTGGCTCGCTGAAGCCAAGAGGAACATGACAGTTCATGCAGAAGCCCTGCGCCGTCTAGGCGAGTGACAGGCGAAACGTTCTTCCCCTCGCTGGAAAATCTACTGGCAGCTGCCCGAGAGATACTGGGCGAAAACCTGCCGATCAGAGATGTGGGCCTGCTCGAATCTGCCGTTGCCCGATGCGTGGCCCACGGGATCAGCCTTGCCGACATCGCAGAGGTTGCCGAGATCAGCCGCAGCTTGGCCAAGCAGCTCGCCGACCGCCAGGGCAAGCTTGACCTCGCCGAGCCTCTCACCGAGGTCCTCCGATGACCTGCTCCGAACGGACCAGAAGAACCGCCGCCACATACGCCGGAAGTGCCGCCGGTATGGCCCTCATGGTGCTGCTGCTGGGAGCCTCGCCGTGGCTCATCCCCGCCGTTGTCGGAGGCTCGCTCATCGGCTCGTTGACCGCCGCATGGTCGGACCGGAAGAAGGCCGACTCATGATGGCGATGGTCACCCACGAGCACTACCCCCTGCCCGACATCGACCGAGCTGCCCAGCGGCTCACCCTCACCGTCGCCCAGGCCCTCCACAACGCCGACCCCGTGGATCTGCTCAGCTCCCTGCTCATCTATCCCAGTTTGTGGGACAAAGCCGCCGCATTGCTGCATTCCATCGTGCTTGGGCACCCCCTAGTCGATGGAAACAAGAGGCTCGGCTGGCTGGCCGCCACCACCTTCCTGAGCGTCAACGGACACCCTGTAGACAAGATTTCCGCAGATGCCGCATTACACCTCGTGGAGAGCATCGCCATCCATCACCTAGAGGTTGAGGATATTTCCAGCGCTCTACAAGAGTTGGCCCGCGGATAGCCGCCTCGACCGCTTCGGCAACGACTTTGTCCCACACACCGGGCCCACCAAGATCAGCTCTTAGGCGACCGCCTCACCCTCTTGCCCCTCGCTGCTCTCGGGACCCCAGCGTGATCCCAATAAGCCCTCCGCGGACTCCGAGGATCACTCTGACCTGAAAAGCCGTTGACATCCCTGTAGCAGCATCGCTACTGTCACCAATGCCTGCGGTCCGGTTAGTAGGAATCTTCCGAATGCAGCCGACATACCGCGGCGACGGGGCCCCGGACCGCACGGGGCCCCTTTTTTTTCGCCATGAACCGTCCGGCCCGTGATCCAGTGGGCCTTAGGTCCGTACCCTCCAAAAGGCTGCTGGCAAGGCTCCGAAGGCGCCAAAGCAAATGGGGTGGCGAAACAGGCGACTTGGCCGGGTAGTCTGAATGCCTACCGGCTTGCGGAGGTGACGATGTCTGACAGAACAGCAAACCAGATGCCAGACGCACCTGGCCCGGCCACGATCGCAGAGATCATCCGCGGTTTGGAACCTATGGGCGATCCACGCAAGTTCTCCATCGAGGACTTGACCACTGAGGAAGAGGACGCTTTCTTCGCCATCATCGAGAACCTCTGACCACATGCCGCCACAAGTAGTGGTTGACACCATGGTCGCCAGTGCCTGGCTCGCCAACCGCCAGGTAGAGCGCCAGGTTCGTTGGTTGAGGGTTCTGGCGCAGGCCCTATGGATACTCCCCTTCGTGGTCGTCGCCGAGATGCGCTTCGGGGCCGAGGTGGCCGGTTGGGGCCTTCGACGCAGAGCGAGGCTGGAGAACGTGATAGCGCGTGCCGCAGTAGTGCCTCCGCTTGAAGACATCACCGATGCGTATGTCGATCTACGAGCCTGGAGCGTTCGCAGCGGACACGGTCTGAGCGCCAAGAGCCACGAAGCCGACCGGTGGGTCGCCGCTGTCGCTATTGCCGGAGAACTCCCGCTCGCCACTGAGGACTCGATCTTCGACGACGTTCCTATGCTACGGCTCCTCGATCCAGATGGGGCCTAGACGTTCTGCCCGCAGAGATTGCTAGCTCGACTGGGTAGGTCGGCTGTGGGGTGCGCATTGTCATTGTTTGAAGTGGCCATGTTGGCCTGTAGCATGGCTCGCAGCCGTTGCGTACTGCGCGACACCAGATGAACAAAACACAAATCAGGCTATTCCTCGGCCAGGAGATCGAGGATCCCGTAGAGCAAAAACTCATCAGCCGCTTGCGCCTTGATTTAGAGCAGCGCGGTGTTAGCGGTGCCTTGTACGCGAACTTCATCCCGCGACCCGGACAGCAGCGCCAGATCGACCTGCTCGTCCACACTGAAACCCACACAGCGCATGTAGAGATCAAGGGTTTCAATGCCAACTACCCGGTGCGCGGCCATGTGAACGGTCTTTGGGTTCAGATCCTTGCTGACGGGACAGAGCGGCAGATTACAAACGGCAGCTCGCAGGCCATTCGTGGCACCTACGCGATCAGCGACGCCATGCGAGACCTTGCCAGGAAAGAGGGCGTCGCTGCGGTAGATAACAATTTTTCCAGTTATATCGACACGATCGTTGGATTGTGGGAAGCCATCCCCGAAGGATCAGAAATTGAGCCACGAGCCCATGTGACCGTACTGGGTTACCAAGACCTCCTCGAGCGGCTAGTCAAACCCGGGCCATGTGTGCCGTGGACGCAAGAAGAGTGGGATGAATTCGCCCGCCGCCACAGCCTCTTCCAGCCCGAAGACATCTCGCCTTCCGAGCAGAGCAGGCGCGACAGCCTCGAAATCATCGCTGATTACCGTCCAAGGGCCCGAGCCAGTCTCTCAGACGGTCTCGGGCCTCTGGTCGATCTGGGCGCAACTGACAACGATGGCACTGAATTGGCGGCAGACGACATCGACAACATGGTCGCCGCTGGCAGAGTGGTCGCGATAACAGGCCACTCGGGAAGCGGCAAGACCTTTTTCGCTCGACATTTGGTTGTGAGACACTGCGATGCTGGTCGCTTGGTGGTCTGGGTTCGGGCCGCTGACTACGAGGGTCGATTCAGCGACTTGCTCAACTTGGCCACAGCTCCGTACAGCATCGAGCGGCGAAAAGACGTCATTCGAGCCGCCGAAGAAACTGGAGTGGGCATATCTGTAGTGCTCGATGGTCTGAACGAGTGCCCGGAGAGCGAACGGACCGAACTACTGAAGCAATTGAAGGCGTTTTGCTTGCGACACTCCGCGGGAGTGCTGGTTACAAGCACTGTTGAGGAAGGTCTGGTCGGCACGCTAGGCGCGAAAATCTTGAACTCCAACGAGCCCGATGCAGAGACCAGGCTGGCGATCCTCCGCTCTTATGGCGCCCGACAGCCAGAGCGCATAAGCGACCAGTTCCGCTCGCCGCACGAACTGGCAATCGCCGCGGAGTGCGAAAGCGAGTTGGCCAATGGCGCATCGGTCGCAGACCTGCACGACGCCTTCGTCCGCCGACATGCCCCCACCGTACGAGTCCGAGCCGGCCTACGCTCCCTCGCCGCCAATCTTCACTCCCAATTCAGAACCAGCATGCCGCAACTCGATGCTGCGTCAGTCCTTAACTCGCCAAGCCTTGAATCTGATGCCCGATTCGTCGACGAGGTCTTAGCCAATCCACTCATAGGGATTGACCGCCACCGTGTCCGTTTCCGCCACGAGCTATTCGGCCAATTCCTCGCCGCCGAGGATCTCGTCCGCTCCTCCAGCACCAGCCAACGCCTCGCTGCTCATCTCGACCTTCCGGTCAACAAGCCGCTCACTCAGACTGCCCTTCAAATCGAGCGAAACAGCCACCGGATCTGGGACGTGATCAAGGCGCTCTGCGATGAGTGGCTAATGCTCAGGGCACTCACAGGCGATTACGGCCCCGAAGTTGCCGCTCTCGCCGCTGCGGACATCCGAGACATTCTCCATGTCGGCATCGCCGCAGCCAACCCAGAGAACGCCTCCTTCGAGGCCTTCAAATCCGAAGATCAGGAGGGCTTTGCCTTAGGCGGGCGTTGGTCGACAAGCCGCCGGTGGTCAGAGACCGAACTGAAGCTGCTGGCCGCCGCAGGCAGGGGCTCGTACCGAGGCCTGCTCGTCGAAGAAGTCTGCGAGCTGATCGACAAGACCGATGAGCTGTGCCAGACCCAGGCGCGGCTCCTGCAAGCCGACGGCATAACCAACCCCATCTCGACGGTCGTAGAAGCGACGCTCAGCCAAATGGCGCACCAAGTAGACCGGGAGAATTGCGGGCTCGCTATGCCCTACGTCGCCGTCGCGTTCGAGTATGCCGCAATGGAAGCCCCGTTCAGTGGCCTTCGGGGCAGCACCGGGCTAGCAGGACGCTTGGCCAACGGCGCAGGCGACTACTCGTGGGGCCGCTACTACCTGGCGATGCTTGCAGTCAACCCATTCGATCCCACCGACCAAGCTGTCTTCGCCTCCCTGCTGCGTCGGGCTTGGGACGCCGGCGGATCCCCCTTGCAACTTAAAGCCCTACACACAGCCACAGACTTAGGGCGTCACGGCGGAACCCAAGACCCGCACCGCTCCGAAATCGTCGACGTACTGCGCTCGATCGATACGAGCAATCTGATTCTGAGTACCTCGCTCCTCGAAGCACTCGCCGAATTCGACGAGATTGAAAGCGAAACCACAGTCGAGCAAGTTCACGACCGTATCCGACAAACCATCTCGCGCCCCGAAGATATGGAGAGCTGCCGTGCGGCCCGGAGCATCGTGGCCATGCAATACGAAACCCAGGAAGTCGTCGGCCCCTACCGCGAAGCAATCGGAGAACTCACTGATACAGATTGGGCATGGCTTCTTACCATGGCCGCGCGTGGCTCCGATCCCAACTCATGGGACATCGATTCCCTGTTGGAGCAACTGTCGAACCTCGTCCCCACTGGGAACGCCGCTCTCGATAACGCTGCCAAAGATGTGTTCGCGTCGTACCTAGACGGCCCGCCCGAAGACTCCACTATGCCGCAGGTGGCGTCAGCCGCATGTCGGGCTGCCATAAGCGGGTGGGCCCAATTCGAGTCTGAGATTCCACCAGGGCCAAATGACCCGACCCCAGCGCAAAGAAGCTGGCACCTTATTGCCAGTCTGCTGCTCCGCCACGAGCAAGACGACGCCGCAGTGGATGCTGAAACACTCTGGAGCGCCCTCCTCTCCGAACCGGACCAAACAGTCGCGACCCTGGCCCACATCGACAGCACCGACAAGGAGCACTTGTGGGACCGCCAAGCACGAGCGCATTATCACCGCCGCGACCTCCCTCAACTAGCCGAAGACTACCCAGAGTCCATGCGCCGCCTATTCGAGTGGGCGCTCGACAACCTGGCAGACATTCCCACTCACCCCATCATCCACAGAAAAGGCGTATTGGACTTCGCGATACGGATGCTCGGACTTGTAGGCACCGAGACCACCGCCGAGAAACTACGTGTCTACACCCTAGACCCGAAGGCCGGCAGCACCGCCGTCCAAGCCATCAGGCAGATCAACAATCGAGCCGCCTCATGAGACCCGCCGTAGACCACTTCCTGACCCCTAGAAACAGCATGTCCAAGCGCTCAACGAGGATGCCATAACAGATCGTAGGTCCGTAGATCGAGCCACGGTGGCGGAGTCGAGCACTGCCAATTCAACCTCGATGCCCTTGGACACTACATCTCGGTCCTTGAAACCGAACAGGTGAATGAGGCTGTCGGCTATGAATTACAGGCACTCCTCCACCGATAGCAGACAATGGTCGCCTTCACAGTCAGGCAGCATCTCAACTGGGAACAGGGTTCCGCAGTCAATCGACTGGAAATGGCAACTGATGGCTGTCAGTCGCTCAGGCATACTGGCTTCATGGAACCCACTGAGCAGATCTTGGAATGGGCCCGTGAGCACATTGACAAGCTATCTGAGGACATGACATGGACCCCGTCGCGATACGGAACCTTTGGTTACTGGCAAGCCATCAACCCACAAGTTCGGGGTGTGATTCGTGCACGGGCAACCGCTGCATTGGATTTCTTAGAACGCTTCACTGGACCCTCGTCCCTCTGGACCAAGACAGCTCACGACGTGTTTGAGAACAATGGCGACAATCAGTCAATGGAGACCGGGGCTAGGGCAATAGGTGATGTACTTGAAGAGTGGTCCAATCTCGTTCGATCTGGCCAAATTAGGCCAAGACTCACTGAAACGCTCGCTCTTCGACAGATTGCTTCAACCGAACTCCTTGAACAAGTTTGTGCACTAAACGCCGATCACAGTGTCACGCCTGCTGCACCCATCGTCCTGGCGGGTGCCGCTTTGGAGATTGCATTACGTTCAGCAGTAGAAGAACTCGGGCTCAGCATTTCAGGTCAGCCTGGCATCTCAACGTACGCAAGAACACTCCGCAGCGCTGAAGTGCTGAACAAGCAGCACATTAAGGACATAGAACAAATGGCAGGGCTTCGTAACCAGGCTGCTCACGGGGAACACGATGCACTCAGTCGTGAGCGGTCGGGTCTGATGGAACAGCAAGTCAATATCTTCCTTAGAACCCTGGAGGAAGTAATCGAGAAATCGGCCTAGTCTCTATCTGTCCAAGAGGGGCGGGTCGACGCGGGGTGAGCTTGGGAGGGGTGGGCGGGTGGGGGGCTGATGTTGGTTTGGTAGTGAGTGGCTAGGGCTTTAGCCAACTGGTGGGAATAGTGGGTGAGGCTTGCCTGATCGAGGGGTGGAGTTTTGCTGTTGGGTGTGTTGGTCAAAGTACCGTGGGCCGACTCGTAGGCATGAGTCATGGCATCGTAGCGATCAAGGATCAGATTCTTGGTGTGATACTCCCCATGCTTCTTCCTATCTTTACGTTCCACAATAGCAAAAGTGTCCATGATATATATGACGTCTTCGCGATTAACGCCATATAAGTGAAACATGAGGGCATCTAATTCGGCAAGGATCAGCGCTCGGCGTTCCTCGTCCCAGACAAATGGAGGACCAAAGCAATCCAGGGAATTTGCAAAACTCCTCAAATCCCACGCAGTATAAACTAATTCTAGAATTGCAGCAGAAATCATCGTTTCATGGGTGCGGACTTGATTACAAGACAAAACAGGGAATTGCTTCAAGTAACCCAGCGTAAGATTCGTCCCTCCTATCTTCTGTCGAGCGATGTAGTCCAACACAAAAGAGTTCAACACTGACAGGAGCAAATGAGGAGCTCGTGCGTCTCGGATTAGTGGTTCAGAATGCCCAACTGCAGCTAGTGGTAAAGCAGTACAAACTAACGTTCGTCCATTTGTGGAGCTACTCGTAACGTTGTTGAATCCAAGAAGCCACCAGGAATTCATGCCAATTCGTTTGACAACCTCTTTTTCATTGACCCAATAATAGGGCTTCGCAGTAAACTGTGGCATCATTTTCTCTTCTAAACTCAAATACTGTGGTTGATTCTTCCGGTGTATCGCGGTAGGGCTCTTGATGACGTTTGCAGCCCGATGATCATAGAAAGATACCATCTTTCCTTCATACAATGGAAGGAACCGTTCTTCGAACCCCTCGTCATGTTGTCGCACATAGTGGTTGCCTTCCATCATCAAACCAGCCGCATCTAACATTTCACTCTCATGAAATAAACCAGAATCATTGCTCATGTGGAACATACACTGGTAGGACATATTCCATGGGTTGCCTTCAGGACTCCCATCAATGACAAGAGGGGCGACTCGACGGTAGATTGCCTTTGTTATTTCTGCATCTCGACTTGTTCGAAATACGGGACATGTTTTTGTATTCGGATTAAGAGAATAGAAATCACTTGTTGTTAGGGAAAAAGTTCTGTCTGCGTCATCAAGATCAGAAATTGTTTGCGCAAAGAAAGAAAACACGGCCTGATTCACCGGCGAATCAGAACCGGATAGCGTGAGCAGACAGAATTTCGTTCCCTTGTGAACTCCGTGAAAGAAATTCTCCCGATTTTCAAAATCATATAGGGAGACTAGCGAACTTTTTTCAACGAAGTCCTGAAAAAGATATTGGGACTTATATCGGATGGTGGCGAAAGCCATGCCTGAGCAGGCGTTATAGAGAAAGACAGGAAATATGGACGGATTGAACAAGTTGTCGGCGCGCCGGAAAACGGCGGTCATATACAAGCATCCGAATGACGGAACGCTGAACGGAGTCGATGGCGATATCGACCGCTGGGTGGACGACAAAGGAGTGCTGCACGTGTTCTTGGCACCGGGAGGATCGTTCCGGCTGAGCGATGAGCCAGACCGGGTTTGTACACCTAATACGAACTAGCCCTCGTCGCACTCGGGAGCGCAATAGGCGCACCCGTTGATGCTCCAATCCGGGTATATCGCTCTAGCCAGTAGCACAGCCTCCCGACATGAGGGGCGCTCGAATAGGTGGATCTGGTTTATGTCGTCGGGAAGGCACCCCTTCTCCTTGCCAACTGACAGATTGTGGAGTTCTCGCTGCCCCTTGTGCTTGCCTTCGGTCTGGGCGTTCTCGTTCAAGACGAAATGTGGCATGGGCCAAGGCTACAGAGCAGGCACTGGAATCAGGCACGCCATCAGGCGTGTTTTAGAGACATAAGACTCAAAGTCCGGGGAGCCCCAATCCTTCTAGCTGGGATTTCTTGTGCATCGGGGCTCTCCGGACTTTGGACCACTGGGGTCGGTTGATAGAACTCCTCTTGCACAAGAATTACGGCAGGAAGGAGTGCGGAGTGCAACGAAATACACTGAGGATAAACTGTCATAGGTGCGTGATAACGTGGCGTCCGATGAATGAAGAACGGAAGCGCCACAAAGCTCCTGGTAGAGCAGATCGCAACGGCATATCGCTATTCGACCTCATGGGAATGTTCCCCACTGACAAGGCAGCCGAGCAATGGCTGATCGAGCGCCGCTGGCCGAAGAAAGTCGCCTGCGTATCGTGCGGTTCGGTCAACGTGCAGACAGGAGCGAAGCACCGCACGATGCCGTTCCGCTGCCGCGAGAAGGGATGCGCAAAGAAGTTCAGCGTCAGGACCGGCACGGTCATGGAGGCATCCAATCTCGGTTACCAGACCTGGGTGTTCGCCATCTACATCGTGATGACCAACTTGAAGGGCGTGTCGTCCATGAAGCTGCACCGCGACCTGGGCATCGGCCAGAAGGCGGCTTGGTTCCTGCTCCATCGTCTGCGCGAAGCAATGGCCGGCGAGGACATCCTGTTCTGCGGTCCCGTAGAGGCTGACGAAACCTACGTCGGCGGCTTGGAGAAGAACAAGCACAAGGACAAGCGCATGAAGGCAGCGGGCGGGCCTGTCGGCAAGGCCATCGTCGCCGGTGTGAAGGACCGCTGCTCCAACAGGGTGGCTGCCAGAGTCGTTCCCGACACGTCAGCCGACTCGCTGATCGGGATGGTCTCAGACCACGCCGAGAAGGGAACGCTGGTGCTCACAGACGAGGCGAAGGGCTACCTTCCGCTCCGCAAGAAAGGCTACGGCCACAGGGCCGTAAAGCACTCGGTTGGCCAGTACGTAGACGGCATGGCACACACGAACGGGATCGAGTCGTTCTGGTCGCTGTTGAAACGCGGCTATCACGGCACCTATCACCAGATGTCGCCGGAGCACCTTCATCGCTACGTGGCCGAGTTCCAGCACCGCCACAACGAGAGGCCATTCGACACCATCATTCAGATGGAGAGGGTGGTCAAGGACATGGACGGCAAGAGGCTCACCTACGAGGAGTTGATCGCAGACGGCGTGCGCGCCAACAGGGTCAGGGAGACGGCTTGTTGAGCGAGCGGTCCCTATTTGCAAAAAATTTGCCAAATAGGAACAGAGCTAGGCTACAATACATATAGCCCTGATGGCCGGGGGAGTGGACCCCCCGGCCTAAGGCTGCTAGTAGCCACGTAGCAACCCTGCACTGATCCTATTCACGCACAGGGCACGCTTTCAACCCATTTCAAGGCGATTTCCGCAACTTACGACTCTGGTTCCTGATCGCGTCCACCAAGCCCTGTGCGTCAGGCTCCGACTGGCCAAACGGGGAGCGCTTCCTGGGAAATCTGCGGCTTTTGGATGCTTGGCTGGCGATCTCGTCCAGTGCTTCGGCAACGATCTTGCGAACGTCCTTCTCGTCTTGCGGATTCATTGGCTCTCCTTGTGGTTTCAATTGCGTATGTTTGGCAGATACCCCAGTCGCACGCACTCGTCGTCTGACGACAGCCGGGAATCGCGGGTATCGAAGATCGCTCCGGGCACTCTCGGCCCCGGATACCTCCCGTATGCGTCAACCATGAACTCGCATATCCACGCCCAAGCATCCGGGGCCGAGTCCTCCGGTGCTTCTAGGACATGCGCGCTCAGCTCGTGGAACATGGTTTCTAGGGAGCGGAACTCCCTGTTCAGTGCGTCGTGATCCTCTCTGAGTGTCAATAGAGCGTCTGCCAGGGAGCCGAGTTGCGTCTCCATGTCCTCAATCTCCGATGACGAGTCGGACTGCAATGCCAATTCGACTGCCTGCGGCGGCGCTGGAACACTGTCCGCAAGCACCGCCGTTCCCGCGGTTGTTGCAGTGCCCGGTTCCTGTGCCCTACACCCTGCAAGCACAATGCCGAGCAAGATGGCGCAGAACAGCGCAATATGCTTCTGTCGAGATGCTCTCATGTCAGTCGAACTGCGAGAACACCAAGTAGTAGCAGTCTTCGTATGCGTACCGTGAGGATACGGTGAACTCGACTGCTGGCGTGCCGGTCTCATCCCACTGGCACTGGGCCATCTGTTCGCAGACATCTCTCCGCGCATCGCCCATCGTGGGAGAACCGAGCGCCCACTGAGCAGACCCCCATTCGGCAGAGTCGCGCTCATCCACCAGAGCGCGTTCACACCTGTTGACAGCGAGGTTCCAGCCCGGATGCTCACGCGCCGTCTCAGGCGTCTTTGGAGCGTCCGATCCGCATCCGGCGACGAGCATCAGCGCGGCGAGCAGTATTCCTAACCACTTCAAGGTGGCCCCCTTCGGCTGGTGAGTTGCCTCTTGCCGAAGACGCACGCACAGCCAAACCGAAGGGAGCCGCGCGAGGCGACTCCCCGAATTTGATATGGCTGTGCGGCATTAGAGCCTGCACGTCTTCGGCACCGGCCACGGTAGCACAGAGCGGGCGATGGCGGTCCTCTGTTGTCGAACGCCTCCGCTAATATCGGAGAATGGAGACAGATGACGTGCGAGCGCCGGAAGACGAGTTGCCGGAAGAGCTAGAAGACGCCTACGACCCGGAAGAAGTGTTCGTGTTTGAGGGCACGCCGGAAGATTTGGCCGACGCTCTGTTCAAGGAATGATGAATCTGGCGGGCGCAGGTAAGATATATGCAGAGGGATGTATATGCTGGTATTGGGTATAGCGGGAATAGTCGTCGGCGGGCTGACGCTGCTGTGGAGGGTCTACGCGTGGTTCGACCGCAAGTTCGACAGGCTGGACAGGCGGCTGAGAAAGCACGACCGCGCCGACGCGAAGCTGAAGGCCAAGGCCAAAGTCACGAAGAAGGACGTGCGGCGGCTGGAAGGCAAGGTGGACGATCTGAGCGACAAAGTGGACCGGATGGACGAGAAGCTGGACGAGTTGCTGAAGAAGGCTGCCTGAGCAGGCACTATGGCGCGCCACCATCCGATATAAGTCCCAAGATATTTCGTAGTATCATCTGTAGCAATCCCCGAGGGAACGATCACTCCTAATCGACCAGTAGATGAGAGACTGGTCCTCATAAGTTCGACGAACACAGGATACTTGTTTACATCGCCTCTACCACCTAAAGGAAAGCGCCCACTATTACACAGTAATGAGCTCCACCCTTCAGACTTGCGGAAATCAGTGTTAAAGACCATAAACAGATCTGGATTTTCGTCTTCAAGGGCATCAACCCGACGCTTTCGAGCGGCGGCATTTGCTGCCATGGCAACGTGGCTGTCTCTACCGGTAAACCATTCTATCTTTTGAAGTTTCACACGTCCCCATGGTGGGTTCCCAAGGATTGCGTCGAATCCTCCGGACCAGCCTGTATGAGGGTTGGTGGCGTTGTGAAGACCAGAAGGCACAGAGAACACATCCGGGAAGGTCAGGTGCAGGTGGGTGAACTGGTAGTCCTCAGCCAGGGTTTGAATCGTCTCTAGTACACCAGCATCAAAGAGCGACCCCCGGGACGGGCTATCGCTTTGGGTCATCGCAACAACTTGATCGGGAGTTAGTCTCTCTCCCTCCTTTAGTACCTCGTCTGTGATCGCGGGCGCATCAGAGGACTTTGGCGCCACGAATGCGGCGCACCAGGTGTCGGCAATCAGCTTCTCCTTTTGCGCTAATCCTCCGCTTCGCATTTCTTCGTACTCAGCCTCCTTACCGGCCACTTGCTCAGCGGTGTGGTCAGGAGCCTCATCAATGCGTCGGAGAGCAGCAGCAAGCTTGGCGCTGTCGGCTGCCATCGAATAGTCCAGTTCAAGCAAGAGCTGACCTCGCGCGTTGCGCTCGGCCTTATTCCTCTTCCGAAGCGCGCTGACGTGTTTCTTGTCATCGCCGGTCATGGCTTTGAAGGCAGCGTCGGGGATGCCTGCGGCCAATAGCTTGGGAGTAGTTCCAAGCAGGCTGTTACCGCAGGCTATGCGGTGCTCTAGGAAGCCGAGTGGCCGGCCGGGGACATTGGCCTCTAGCCACAGACTCACCTTACACAGTTCCACGGCCATCGGATTGATGTCGATCCCGTACAGGCAGCGGCCTACCACCTCCCGCAATGCAGCCCGCAGTTCGTCGGCACTCGGTTCGGTTCCGCCCTCGCGGACGCGGGCCAGCCGGGCGGCGATTCGGTGGCCAGCGGCGATCAGAAAGTGGCCCGACCCACAAGCGGGATCAAGCACTTTCAGAGCCAGTAATGCTTGCTCGGGATCGGGTTGGGCCGCGGCCTCGTCAATCACTGGATCCAAAGCGTCGTCGAGCAAGCGGGAGATCAGTGCAGGTGGGGTGTAGTAACTGCCAGTGGTCTTGCGTTCACTGCCCGCCGCCCGTTTGAGTTCGAACGTGCGGGCATCGGGGTTGGTATCGGGGTGCAGCTCCAGCAGCGACTCGTAGATCGACCCCAGCTCCTCGGTGCCAAGGTTGTGATAGTCCACTTGTCGCCACAGACGGGCTTCGTCGTCACGCACCAAGGCCAGGTTGCGGATGGCCTCGAGCAGGCGCGCGTTACCTATCTGGACATCAGCCAAGTCGGGGACTTGAGCAGATGACCACAGAAAGCTGCCCAGCGAAGTAAGGCCTAGCGCGGTTCGAGCATTCTGCTGCCCTTCGTTGTCGCCTATGTCCAGCGCTGCCATAGTGACCGCCAAGCCTGACCACAGGTCGCTGTGGTCGCCCCCGCGGCGGCGCTCGGCCAAATGCCGTAAACGGGCCACTGAGTAGTGGCGCTCGTAGCGTTGCTTTGCCTCAGGGTCGGCGTCGGCGGGATGGAGCAGACCGCGGGCCTCCGCCACCAGCAGGAACAACAAGCGATAGACGATCCGCAGGAGCTGGCGCTGCAATACCTCGGGGACCAACTCCCGGTTCCGCAGACGAGCGCGCAGCGACTGGTTGGCCGAGTGCTCCAACACACCGCAACCGAGCGCGACAATGGCACTCTCCACTCCGTCGCGGAGCTTGTCACGAGCGCGGGTACCAGCGGAAGCGGCCTCTTGAGACCACTGCTCCAACAGGCAAAGGTGCGGCTGGTCGGCTTCGAAGCGGGTTCGGTGACAGCACAGCCACAGCAGGGCGAACTCGGCGAATGAGTCGCCATCAAAGATGGCGGCCACATCGAACTCCACATACGCCTGGCGAGTGAACGAAGCATTGTCTCGCAGCAGGCGCAGCACCCGCCCGTTAGACACGATTCCCCATAAGTGTTGGTCAGAGTGGTTCAGGAACTCCTGGACCAGGCCGTGGGGCGAGGCTTTTGACGCGCCCCGCACTCCGGACGAGCGCCGGTCTACGTCCACCCGCCAGCCCATGAGATGGACGGGTACGTAGCCAGCCCACTCATGGCTGATGGCATAGTCCTTGCTTCCAGTGCTATCGCTTGATCCATCATTGACCGTGAGGCTCTGAACCAGCGGCAACCCTGCGAAGCCCAGTTCGTCGAGCAGGGGCAGGAGCCATCGCTCGCGGGTCAAAGAGGTTCCGGTTTCGTCCAGTGCCAGCGATGCCTCGGCCTGACGAAACCCAGCCCACAACGCGGTCAACCGCTGCCACGAGCGGGTAATGGCGTCCCGTATCCGCTCGCCAGGGGCCAAACCGTAATCGACGGCCTTCATTCCCGGCAGCTTGAGATCGACGTTATCAACTCGCTCTAGAAGCTCTCGCGACAACAGAGCACCTAGGACCGAAACCGCTTCCCGGCCCATCAGGAGGCCGCCTTGGGGAGAAAGTGGTACACGGCGAGCACATCAGTTGGGGTTTGGGCCTCAACCGCGACCCGACCAGGACCAGGACCGCGCACGACGGCTCCTTGGCGTCGGTCGGCATCCCGCACTCGGGCGTGGGCCTCGGCCAGTGCTTCGGCGCGGGCTTCGGCCTCGGTAGCAACCGTTGGGCGCCAAAGCGGCTCAGCATCGATGATCGCCTTGATGCGCTCGGCCGCTACCTCGGGCATCACGTTCCCCGCGGGCTCAGCATCCAAAAGGGGCCGAACCTGCTCGGGGGTCAGCCAATCTGGTCTGTGGGGTGCGCCAGCGAAGGCCAGCAGCATGGCCTCTTCAGCCAGCATGTGATGTTCACCACCGCGGGCCGACGCAGCGATCGACATCCTCACTCGGCATAGAAGCAGCGTGGTAATGATCGACACGGCACCCGTTCGCATAACTCCGCAGCGAGCGGCGACAAACTGCCTTCCCCCTTCGGTTGCGCCAGCTGAATCGAGGGCCTGGTCAAGTACATGGCCGGCCAGCCCGCCGACCGCGGGATGAGTACGGGAGAGCACCAACCCGCCCTTGGGCGCTGTTTGGCCGAACCCGAGAACCATATTGGAGTTGTTTGTGTCGCGAAGCGCCAGAGAATCCTTCACCGCATCGGGCACCTCGGCCAGGTCGACTTCATACGTTCGATCCGAGGCGGCAGCATCATCGGTAATGGCCGCTCCGTAAGAGCGCAGGGCAGCGGTCATGAACTGTTCAACGTCAGTTCCCGAGCCAATGGCCTCGCGCATAGCGGCCAACTCGGCAGCCACCTCACTGGGGTCGATTCGCCTCTGAGCGAACAGTGATCGGCGGCGACTTATTTCGTTGTCGCGGGCCCGCTCCCATTCGGCGTCGAGTGCATCGGTCTTGGGGCGCAACTGCTCGATGATCCCTTGGAGGGGGACATCGATTGCCCGGCCAGACGAGGTCAGCACCTGCTCGGCCAGCGCTTCGATGATGTCGCTCGTGGAACCGGGAACCGGAATTGACACTCCCAGCGCACCCCTGATCCTGCGGTGCTTGCGAAGCAAGACCTCTAGCACTGTCTCGTCGATGCGATTGTCGGCGCCCCAGTAGGTGACTACCCGTACCTCAGGCCGCGGCTGGCCGTAGCGGTCTACCCGCCCTTCCCGCTGTTCAAGGCGGGTGGGGTTCCACGGCAGGTCATAGTGGATCACCGCCGAGAAATGGTCTTGCAGGTTGACGCCCTCGCTGAGGCAATCGGTGGCCACCAGCACACGGCGGGGATAACTGGCCAACTCGACGATACGAGCCTCCCGGTCAGACGGAGGTAGGCGACCGGTAACAGCGGCGACTTCGGGACAGTCGCGCTTGGGCAGGCGTGCCCGCAGCCGTTCGGCCACATACTCGGCGGTCTCAATGAACCGACAAAACACGATGGGCTGAAAGCCGTCGGCCAGTAGTTCGCTCACGATTCCGACCAAACCTTCGAGCTTGGTATCGGCCCCTTTGCCCCCAGTGGCGATCTCGTCGGCCTGCTTGGCGAATTCCCGCAACCGGCGGGACACCGCTGACTCGGCAGCTTCCGTTTGGCTACCAGGCACGACATCAGGTGCCTCTTCGACATCATCCAGATCAAGGATCATGCGGCGACCCAACTCGTCGATGTCTTCAACGGAATCAGTGTCGGCATCAACGGTGACCGCCCGAGTCCGCAGCGTGGCGGCAGCCGCTGCGGGGCTGGATGCCAACGCCCGTAGTAGCCCCAACGCCGACCACCAGCGAATGCGCTGACCTCGCTGTCCGGTGCCTCGTTGGACCACGGAGCTCCGGGCATACTCCAAGACCTCGTCAAAAAGCACCCGGTAGCCAGGTGATAGGTCGTAGTGCTGTTCGCGGTCAGCTCTTTCCGGAAAGTGCGTGTCGATGTCCAGGTAGTTGTCGATGTCGCTGCGGCGGCGCTGAACCAGATGGCGAGCCAACCGCTCTCGATGACGGCGGTTGTGCTCACCGGCAAGGTCGTAAGGCAGGTCGGCGAATTCGCCATCAAGCAGACTCAGGAGTGAGCGGAACGAGTCGTCCTTGCCCGAATGCGGAGTGGCAGTGACCAGGATGAGGTGGCGCTCGGCTTTGGCGGCCAGATCCCTCACCAAAGCATGGCGCTGGTGGCGGCTGCTAGCGGCGCGCTCACCAGCCTGTGCGCACGTATGGGCTTCGTCCACTATCACCAACTCGGGACAATTTCGGATGAATTCGCCGCGGTAGCGGTCGGACTTGACGAAGTCCAGGGAGACGATCACGTTCGGATAGCGGTCGTAGATGGACTGGCCGACGGCAAGGCCGCGTTCGAGACGGGCGGCGGTTGACGCCAAAACAAGCTCAGTCTCGATGTGGAACTTGTCGGCAAGCTCCACTTGCCACTGCTCGGCCAAATGAGGCGGGCACAGCACCGCTAGGCGGTCGGCGTCTCCTTGGGCCATCAACTCGGCGGCCACCAATGCGGCTTCGATGGTCTTGCCCACGCCCACGTCGTCGGCGATCAGCAGGCGCACCGGGTCGAGGCGAAGGGCCATCAACAGGGGCACCAGCTGATAAGGGCGGGGATCGACGGCCAACTGGGCAACCGAGCGGAACGGCCCCGCACCGGAACGGAACCCGAGCCGCAGCGCATCTCTCAGCAAACGGGCTGAGTGGGCATCTCCCAGATGCCGAGACGGATCGGGCAGATCGAAACTGGCGGGCGAGACCTCTTCGACCGCAGCCAGGATGCCGGTTGTTTCGTCATCGGTGCCGCCCAGAGGGCGGACCATCACCATCTCGTCGGTGCTGTCGGGCAAGACAACCCAGTCGCGCCCTCGCGCGGTGACCAGCGAGCCAGGTGCGAAGTTCATGAGGCACCCTGGTTACCGATGCCGAATACCGCGGGATGGCGGGTGACGATGGCTTGCCAGTCGTCAGCGTGGCCGAAGCGTATGACCTGATAGCCGAGATCGTTCATGGCCTGTTCCTGGATGGCATCTCGCGCCGCCCGCTCGGGGTAGTCGTGATGAGGGCCATCCACGTATACCACCGCGCAGGCTTCGTCATAGACGAAGTCCGGGCGGGTCTGGGCGGTCTCGAAGTAGACCTGCGAACGATCGGGGCGTCGATAGCCGCCGCGTTCGAGGAAGGCTAGAAACTGCTGCTCAAGGCCGGAGTCAGCGGAGTCGGCCAACTCGTCATCGTGCTTGTCTCGGGCAAAGGTCGCGCCGTGGACCAGAGGCATGAGATATTCGGCCGCCAGACGGCGGTCGAGCAGGCCATGATCGCCTTGGTTCGAGTACGACATCAGACAGTCGTAGCAAGCCGCCTCACACGCCTCCACCTGACCCGGGCCGTCTTGGTCATGGCCAGTGTCGGGATCAATGTGGCACCGACGCAGCGCCTCGCGAGCGATCCGCGGCCATAGCGACGGATCGTCCACCAGCTGTTTCAGGGCACCCGCACCGCCCTCAGCCGCCTCGTACACCAGCAGTTGACGGCGATTATCCGGCGATGGCAGCGGCTCGGCGGCGATCTCGCTCGGCTCCAATTGGAACACCACTTGCAGGGCGGAAGTCAATGCGGCCTGGACCGAGGCCATTGTTTCTATGTCGAGCTCGGCGGGGGGAAGGTCGACAGCGTTTGGACTGCCCTGACCGCTCCCCTGGGCTACTGGCTCAATGAGCAGTGCGTTGCGGGCGTCGGTTACATAGGGGATCACCCGGACCGTGCGCTGAGACAAGGGATCTTGGTGGGATGTGTCGGCATCGCCCTCGGCGGCATCGGCGTCGCGTGCCCAATAGCCCCGCTCGATGTCAAGCACAAACCCGAGGTGCGCTCGGTTGGCGCGTCGCCGTGGCCCTTCGTTGATTCGCCAGATTGTGGCCGCGTCCCCATACGACAATCGCAGAACTGGTCCGTCATCGCGAGGAGCCCCGCCTGCCTGAGTAGCGCAGAGCACTCGCTCGCGAACAGATCTTTCGCCTTGGCGGCGAGCGAAGCGGACGGCGGCAACGATGTCGTAGCCCCGTCGCTCCCGCTGTTCCTCATCGGACGTGATCCGGTCGCGGCGGCGAGTAGACACATTGCGCAGTCGGAACATGTTTCGGGTCTGCGGGGGCAGAGGCTCAGAGCAATGCTCGCATACGTCGGGGCCAGGAGCGGTGTAGTCGGCGTGTAGGTAGCCGCACGCTTCGCATCGCTTGATCGACGTGGTGATGATCGAGCCGCCGTCGGGGTCACTCTCGAAATCCTCGGCGTCGAGGATCACCCGGTTGACCTGATAGCGGTTGCCCTCGTGGTAGATCAGGCTGTGGGGGCTGAACTCGGAGATGGCCAGGAAGCGAGGGCGCTGCAAGAACTCGGTGCCGCGTTGCTGTCGGCCTGGCACGAATGCCGACAAAGGTAGGCGGGGGAACGAATACCCGGGCAGGAAGCCTTCAGCGGCAAAGTAGCGGTACGGGTAGAAGTCCGAGTGGAAGCCGTCGCTTAAGTCACCTCGCAGCAGATCGAGTTGGCGGACGGCCTCTCGACGGAGGCGGTCCGCTTGTTCTCGATCTCGGCGGGTGCGACCGGCTGCTTGCCGGATGCGGGCCTGCTCGACAGCCTGGTGAAGTGCCGAGCGGTACAGCGATTTCCAACGATCGAGCGAGTCGGCGAACCGCTTGGGAAGGGCCTGCATGGTGTCGTCGAGCCAGTCAGCAGTCCACCAGTCGGCCTCGGTCAGCTCTGAGCCGAGATTCTCGAGGACCACTTGGGCGCGGGCCTGAGCCTGAGTACGGGCAGCTTCGTCAGCCAGCGCGTCGTCTACGTGGGCCAGTAGCTCCAGCGAAGGCTCATCTCCCGAGAGGTCGAGCAGCTCGCCCATCTTGCTGCCCAGATTGAGGCCGCTGTGGGTCAGCCAAACCGAGTGGACGTGGGCCCGAACTAGATCCTCGTTGGCCAGGTCAAGGCGGGGTGCCTCCACCTGGCCCGCCACCATCTGCTCCTGATGACGAAGGAAGTGCTGATCGTGGCTGTTGCCGGTAGCGCAGAAGGTGGTGACCAATGCAGGCTGGCCGCTGCGTCCGGCTCTCCCCGAACGCTGCGCGTAGTTCGCCGGCGTGGGCGGCACGTTTCGCATGTTCACTGCGTTCAGCTCGGCAATGTCGACACCCAGCTCCATCGTGGGTGAGCAGTACAAGACCGGCAGCTCTCCGTCGCGGAATCGGTGCTCCCGCTCAGCCCGCAGTTCGTGGGTAACTTGCGCGGTGTGCTCTCTGGCCTCGATGCGGTGCTCTTGGGCGTCCTGCTGGGTGTATAGACCCACAAAGTACGGATTGGGCCTGATGCCGCGCTCTGGCCCTGACGGCATACGAATCGGGTCGTAGTAGGGCTGGCCGTTGCCCAACTCCCAGCGCATCGCCCCCGCGGGAAGCTGCCAAATCCTACAGCCGTCGTCTTCGAGGCCTGCTTGGTACAACAACCCGTAGACGTTCAGGGCTTCGGCTAGGTCGTCGATGATCTGCTGGCGCTCTTCAAGCGTCAGGTGCTGAACTCCACCTAGCGTGTCGAGGCGGTTGAGGAACTGGCCGAAGCCGCTGCGGGGACCGAGGTGCGTGAGGCTGCGGTCATCATTTGGCCGGCGAGGCCGGGCGACCAGCGCCGAGCTGTACTCCAAACGCTCGCCTTCAAGCGACCACGGATCGCAAAGGTTCTGCTCGCTGCGCTGCTGCATTGCGTGGTGGTTGTTTCGGTCGAGGACTCCGACCCGAATGGCCAACTCCCGGCGGACGACATCCAACATGGCCCGCAGGATCCGAAAGCGGACTCCGGCGTCGCTCTGGGCAAGGACAGGGTGGCGAGTCGCCCACTCCTGCTCGTCGGCGGCCAGCTCATCGAGCGACTCGTAGCCGATCGATAGGAGTCCGCATTGCTCGAGATTGGGTTGGGTGATCCGCCAGCCTCGGCGTAAGTCGAGATACAGCCGGTAGGAAATCGCCTCGGTGAGCGCTTGACTTGCCATGTTGTGGGCATGGCCCCTTGCCTCGGGCTGAAGGGCATAGGTCTGCGGAGGCAGGTCGAGGACTTCGACGACTCGCTGGGCCACATTGTCATGGTGAAGACCCTCCTCTCCAGCCATACGCAGGGCTTGATAAAGGGCTGACCGCAGCATGGTGACCTCGACAAAATCGTTGAGGTGGCCCGCTTGGAGCGAGGCATCTTGGCGGTTGTCGGTGAATGACAGAAGCTTGTGGGCTCTGGGGCTGAGTTCACCTGCTTCGCGCAGGTGGCTGATCGTGGCCAGGGACGTAATCGTGGTCACCGTCGAGCGCCCCTGCGAGCCGAGGGTGCCCAGCCGGGTAAAATCATTCCCAAGGCGCCCGGTGTAGGAAACGCCGCAGTTCATGCAGAACCGGAATGGGGTTGGGAGCCAAAAGGCGATGGTTGTGCCAGCCTGGCTTTCTCCAGAGTCCAATGTGGCTAAGTCGTCATCCACCAGCGGGACAAACGCACCATTAGCAGCGATGTTGATAGGTCTGGGAACGCTATCCCTCCGACCGTCGCGCAACCTTTGGTTGGCGTCGAACCAGTCAAAGGGCAGGCGGTTTTCGATGCCCTCGCGATCAATGGGCCATGGACTGTCTCTTGGGCCTTGCTCATCTGGCCCCGCTGCTTCAACGGTGGGTCGGCTCCCCCGGCCAGGTGCATCGGGATGCGGATCGGCGAACAAGAAGCCGGGTTCACCATCACCATCATCGGTGTCACCCAAGTCGCGAGCCACAAGAGCCGATCCGCCATCAACCGCTGATTGCCGAACTACGTAATACTCCTGCCCACATTGCCGGCAGAACGACAATGGGAGGTACGACCGGTTCCGGTCGTCACGCACAAACCGCTGCGCCCGCATTGTGATCTCTCGATCTTCGGCGTCTTCTGGGGTGGCATATGCCGTGTCTCCTGCACTTAGGAACTGATGCAGACGGAAGGCGAATACGCTCTGGCCCGCTGCTTGGTCCGGCAGACGGCTGGCGGTCAAGAGCTGGTCTTGAATCGCCTTCTCACACTGGGCACTGGGCAGGCCTGTCGCCGCGGCGAGACGTTCTCCTCCACCATCGGGTCCTGCGATGGGAATGGGCGTAGCCCTCACCAGCCGACCGCTGGCATCCTCGGCCAGGCCGAAAGTTGATTCGATCCAGATCGACAATGGGTCGGTCAAGAATTCGTCAACGGTGACGGCAGCAGAGGGTGAGGCCTCAACCCGGCTGGCCAGTTCTCTGGCGAACTCAAGGCTGTTGATGTCTCGATCATCCGTGACTCGCCTCAGTGTTTCAGAGATGATGTCACCGGGCTTGACCTCGGCACCGAACAGCTTTGTAGCCACTTCTGCCACTCGGGCATCGCGCTCTGCGGGCGTGCCCTCGGTTGAGAGTGTGGCCGACGTGCCCACGCACTGCATGTCGGAGGCACCGGTAGCCTCTCGGATTCGGCGAACCAGCATGGCCACATCCGCTCCCTGGCGACCTCGATGGGTGTGTAATTCGTCAAGCACCAGGAAACGCAGTGAAGACATCGCCCTTACCAAGGCCTTGTCGATGTAGCGGGTGAGAATGAGCTCGGCCATCACATAGTTGGTGAGCAAAATGTCGGGCGGATTAGTGAGAATTGCCTCCCGCTCGTGCTGGTTCTGCTGGCCGGTGTACACAGCAAACGTGACAGGCCGATCTACGGTTGAACCGGGCGTTGTCGCCCAAGAACCGTGGTCGAGGAACTTGGACAGTTCCTCATATTGGCTGTTGGCCAGAGCGTTCATCGGATACATGACCAGAGCCTTGACGCCCTGGCCCGACCCTGAGCGCAGCACATGATCGACGATGGGAATGATGTAGGCGAGACTCTTGCCGGACCCCGTGCCAGTGGTCAGCACATAGTTCCTACCCGCTGCGGCGGCATTGACAGCCTCGCTCTGATGCCGGTGCAATGTGAGCAAGTGGCCTTGGGAGTTGTCGGCCGATTTGCCCGTTTGGAAGATGTCACCCGCTGTCTGGTGCAGTTGCCCTGATTCAACCAGCTCATCGATCGACGCCCCCGGCTCAAACGCAGGGTTCACCCCAACCCGGGGATGCGGCCACAGCAGCCCACCGTCCAGCGCCTCGACTACTCCCTCTCGAATGCGCCCGTCGGCAATCTCCACAAAGCTCTCGGCGTAGCGCCGGTACTCCCCAACCACCCGCTCCCGAAGCTCAAATACGTCCACAATCAGTCTCCGTCACGAAGGGACTGGCTGCCCCGAGCCTCGGAATGTGTCTGCCTCGGCACCGCCCCATCCTCGCATCGGGGTGTAACCCTATGGGCAATACAAGCTGCTGTCAGGACTCACAGACCCCGATGACTACCTAGCGACCGCGATTGGCGATCTCCCCAACGAGAAACGGCCCCGACCGAAGTCGGGGCCGTCGGGCCGGGGCTACTCACCCCGGCGGGGTTATCCATATCCTAAATGCAGCAAAGGTCGAACGTCAGCTTGCGCTACTCCTCCACGAGGGACCAGATTCGCTTTAGGGGGAGGTCGGCGCGAATCTCTTCGCTGAGCCGCTCGTAGTTTCTGAGGACGGCGTTGAGTAGGTCTTCGGCATCCCAGACGCGGACACGGAAGAACTGATTTCGAAGCTCCTGTCGCGCCACTTTGTTGACTCCGCCCCATGCAACCAGAAGTGCTTGCTCGGCACCATGTGTGGTGAGCACTCCGTGGAGTTCGCGAACGACCTTCGCATCAACCGGTGCTGGACTTGACTTCACCTGAACAATCAACCGAGGGCTATCCAACCCCAGCGGGCCTTGACCGGCGAAAATATCGATTCCGCCGTCAGCGCCCCGGGATGCTTGCTGGGTAAAGAACCCTTCCGCAGATAGAACAGCGGCAACGAGTCTCTCCAGCCCATGACCGGCGAATTCCTGGGAAACATAGGCCTGAATCTGATCGCGCCCGATCCTTTCGAGGTCAAAGGTTGATTCGGCCGCGTCAGTCGCATCCGCGTCCTCCGCCTCCATTGACTCGACAGTTTCATCTCGAGCACCGGGGTCATTTCCGGCCTCCATGATCTTCTGAAGACGCCAAGCTCCATCGTTGCGAGTGATCTGGCACACAGTCTGAGCCGCACCAAGTGAATACAGAAGGTCTTGCTTTATGGCTGTCCTTGGGACATCTGTGCGTTGCCAATCGACCGAGATCACGTGTCTCTTCCGAGGATCGTCATCTTCTCTGTACTTATACCCGTCCTTCACAGTGCCTAAGGCGATTTGGGATGTCGTCTTCATAGGAAGAACTATCAGATCTCCAGGCCTTACACGGCGCATCGACCATAGCTGGCTGGTGTAATTTGCCACTGCCGCGTTTGATAGATGAGGAAGGGCGACTCTGACGATTTCCTTTACCTCGTCACGTGAAACTACTTCGGTCAAATTCGGAATCTCATTGAAACCGCCCCCCGCAGCAAATCCGTGCTCAAGGGCAAAGTTCTCACTCTCACCTCCCCCACCAGAACGAACCAACCAGGCCTTTGGCGCGTCAGTCATACTCTTGTCCTCCTGCCCTACGGCAGCACGGTTTCGGTGTCGCGGCCGGAGCGGAGGAGGGTGCCGGGGGTGGCGCCGGTGGGGTGGCCGGCGGTGATGATTTCGGTGCCGTTGACCAGTACGTGCTCGACGCCGATGGCGCTGGCGTAGAGGCGCTCGCAGCTGCCGGGGAGGTCGGTGCGCTCCACGATGGGGCCGGAGGCAACGGTGTTGGGGTCGAATACCACTAGGTCGGCGCAGTAGCCCTCGGCGACACGGCCGCGGCCCTTCAGCCCGAATAGGCGGGCGGGCTCGTCGGTCAGCAGCCGCACGCACTCCTCCATCGACAGCAGTCCTCGGTCGCGCACTGCCTGGGCCAGCATCTCGGTGGGGAAGCGGGCGCCGCACATGCGGTCGAGATGGGCACCCGCGTCGGATCCGCCCACCAGAACCCGCTGGTCGCGCCACAGATCGGCTCGCTGCTGCCAAGCCACGTCGATGTCGTCGGACGACAAGGGCCACAGCGCGGTCCGCAGATCGTCGGCCACCACGATGTCGAGCAGAGCGTCGAAGGGGTCCACTCCCCGCTCGGCGGCGATATCGCCCACCTTGCGCCCGGTGAGCCCGGCGTTCTCCGGGGCGTAGGTGTCGCCGATCTCCATGTTGGCCCAGGTGGAGATGAACTGGAACGGCCCTTCTGAGCTGCGGGCCTGCTCATCCAGCCACTGCCGCACGGCGGGATCGGCCAGCTTGGCCTTCTTCTCGTCGTGGTCCAGATACAGCACATCGCCCCAGTTGGGCAGCAGGTACAGAGCGCAGTAGCTGGCGAAGCTCATCTTCAGCCCGCCGATGGTCGGCATCGACAGGGCCACGATGCGCCCGCCGGCCTCCGAGGCCGCATTCGACGCACTGAGCTGGTGCTGGGTGCGGTCCATCATGGTGGAGGCGTGGGACAGGACATTCCAGTTGAGCGGCCGCTGGGCCCGCACCGACATCTGGGTCATCAAGTCGATCTCCTCGTCGCTGAAGAACGCATTGCAGCCGGTGATGATGAACTCAAGCCAAGTGCCGGGATGGTCGGACACCGCGTCGCACAAGGCCAGCATCTCGTCGCGGTCGGCGAAGTACGACGGCACCGGATCGTTGTTGCCGTCGGAGTGGGTAGTGGACTGCGACGACGAGAACCCCAGGCCGCCGGCCTCCAGCGCCTCGTGCAGCAGCCGCACCATCTCGCCCACCTGCTCCGGGGAGGCCGCGTTCCCGGTGCCTTCGGCCCCCATCACAAAGCGGCGCAGCGCCGAGTGGCCCACCAGGAACCCGGCGTTCACCCCGATGCGCCCGTCCAGCGCATCCAGATACTCGGCGAAGCTCGACCAGCTCCACGGAAGGCCCTGCTCCAGCGCAGGCAGGGGCATCCCCTCCACCTTGGCCATCATCCGGCGGATGTAGTCGGCGTCGTCGGCCTTGAGCGGGGCCAGCGTGAAGCCGCAGTTGCCGCCCAGCACCGTGGTCACCCCGTGCTCGTTGGAAGGAGAGGCCAGCGGATCCCAGAAAAGCTGGGCGTCGTAGTGGGTATGGGCGTCGATGAACCCCGGCGCCACCACCAGCCCATCGGCGTCGATGACCTGGGCCGCGGCTTCGCCAACTTCGCCGACGGCAGTGATCTTCCCCCCGCTGATGCCTACGTCGGCGGCGAACCCCGGCGATCCGGTGCCGTCCACCACCGAGCCGCCCTTGATGATCAGATCTAGCATGGGGCAAGACTAGGCCAGGCCGCTGACACGGCCCCCAGCGAGCCGTCGCCTCCTGACCGCAGAGTACGCTCAGCCCATGCCTGAGATCCCCAAGATCATCTCGGTGGACGACCACGTGGTGGAGCCGCCCACGGTGTGGACCGACCGTCTGCCCCGGAAATACCAGGATGTCGGGCCCCGAGTGGTACGGGAGACCGTCTGCAAAGACCTGATGATCATCGACCACGAGCCGGTTTGGGTGGACAGCGACGTGGAGCGGGTGGTGGATTTCTGGCTGTACGAGGATCTGAAGCGGGCCGTCACCCGGCTGAGCGCCGCATCCGGGTACCCCAAAGAGGAGGTGGACGCCCGGCCCATCAGCTACGAGGACATGCGCCCCGGCTGCTGGCAGCAGCAAGCCCGCCTCGACGACATGGAGCTCAACCACGTGGAGGCCGCCATGTGCTTCCCGATGTTCCCCCGCTTCTGCGGCCAGACATTTATGGAGGCCGACGACAAGGAGCTGGCCCTGCTGTGCGTGCAGGCCTACAACGACTGGATGATCGAGGAATGGTGCGCCGGCACCGGCGGCCGGCTCATCCCGCTGCCGCTTATCCCCCTGTGGGATCCCCACCTAGCCGCCGCCGAAGTGCGCCGCAACGCCGACCGGGGAGCGCACGCGGTGGCCTTCACCGAGTTGCCCACCAACCTGGGGCTGCCGTCCATCCACGACGCCGACGGGCACTGGGAGCCGCTGTTCGCCTCCTGCGAGGAGACCGCCACCGTGTTGTGCATGCACATCGGCTCGGGGTCGCGCATGCCTTCCACCTCCCCCGACGCCCCGCCGGCGGTGCCGTCCACCCTCACGTTCAACAACGCGATGGGGTCACTGGCCGACTGGCTGTTCTCCGGGGCGTTCATTCGCTATCCCGACATCAAGATCGCCTACAGCGAGGGCCAGATCGGCTGGATCCCCTACATCCTGGAGCGGGCCGACGTGGTGTGGGAGCACAACCGGGGCTGGAACCGGGTGTGGGGAGTGATCCCCGAGCCGCCCAGCAGCTACTTCGCCGACCACGTGTACGGGTGCTTCTTCGACGACCGCTTCGGGCTGGCCAACCTGGACGCCATCGGGGAGGACAACGTGACCTTCGAGACCGACTACCCGCACTCCGACAGCACGTGGCCCCACACCAAAGAGGTGGCCGAGAAGCTGTGCGAAGGGCTGTCCGACGAGGTGATCTACAAGATCATGCGGGGCAACGCCATCAAGATGCTGCACTTGCCCTTCGATCAGTAGAAGGCGGTCGCCGCGCATGATCTACGACTTCGTGATCGTCGGCGGGGGCTCTACCGGCGCGGTGTTGGCCGCCCGGCTGTCGGAGAACTCAGACGCCTCGGTGTTGCTGCTGGAGGCCGGGCCGATCGAGCCCGATCCCGAGGCCGACCGGCTAGGCGCGGTGGACTTCTCCCACACCGGGCGCGACTGGGGCTTTCAGGCCCGCACCTCCGGAGACGCCACTGCCCCCTACCCCCAGGGCCGAACCCTGGGCGGAGGGTCGTCGGTGAACGGGGGCGTGGCACTGCGGGGGATGCCCAGCGACTACGACGCCTGGGCCAGCCCCAACTGGAGTTGGGAGGCCATGGCCCCCTGCTTCCGGCGACTGGAAGACGACCCCCTCGGCGGCGACCTGCACGGAACAGGCGGCCCCATCCCCATCCGGCGGGCAGCCAAAGATGATTTGGTCGCCCCCCAGCAGCAACTCCTGGCTGCCGCTGAAGACAACGGGCTGACCTGGGTGGACGACCACAACGACGGAGTGTCGGAAGGCATCGGCCCGTCACCCCAAAATGTGGTGGACGGCGTGCGGGTGTCCACGGCTATGGGCTACCTCCGCCCGGCCGACGGGCGGCCCAATCTGGAAATCATCGGTGGGGCCTACGCCCACCACATCGTGATCGAGCGGGACCGGGCCACCGCGGTGGCCTATTCGCCTAGCGACGGCAGCCAGGAGCAGGCTCGGGGCCGGCACATCGTGGTGTGCGCGGGAGCGCTCAACACCCCCGCACTGCTCCTGCGCTCGGGCATCGGCCCGGTACGGGATCTGGAGGCGGTGGGCATTCGCTCTGTGGTCGACCTCCCCGGCGTGGGCGCCAACCTCATGGAGCATGTGGGGGCGTTCATCTTCGTGGTCCCGCCCGAGGGAGCGGTGACCACCGACATGGTGCAGCACCAGCTGCTCATCCGCTACAGCTCCCCGGAAAGCCCGGTAACCAACGACATGCAGATCGGCATGATGAACCACTGGGACCTGAGCCAGAACGAGCCTTTGGCCGAGGTCTGCGGCTCGGAGCTGATCTGGGGCATCTGCGCTGGCATCCAGGTCCCCCGGTCCCGGGGACGGCTGCGGGTGCTGTCGCCCGACCCTGGGCATCCGCCGGTGATCGACCTCAACCTTTTGGACAGCCCTGACGACATCGCCCAGCTCGTGCACGGCCTGCGCCTCTGCCACCGGTTGGCCACCCATGAGGCACTGTCGGAGAGGTTCGAGCGGGTGGCCGTTCTCGACGAGGCCGCCTTCGCCAACAGCGACGACGATGCCCTGGCCGACTACTCCCGACAGTTCAGCTTTCCCTGGTACCACGCCTCGGGCACCTGTCGGATGGGACCCGACCCCGACGCTGGCGACGTGGTGGACGACTTCGGCCGGGTCCACGGCATCGACCGCCTGTCGGTGTTCGACGCCTCCATCCTGCCGATGATCCCCCGGGCCAACACCAACTTGACCTGCATCGCCGTGGGCGAGCGGGCCGCGGAGCTGCTGCGATGAGCTTGGACCTCGCCATTCGAGGCGGCACGGTGATCGACGGCACCGGCGCACCAGGCCAACCGGCCGACGTCGGCATCGCCGGTGGGCGCATCGCCGAGATCAGTCCTCGGCTGAGCGACACCGCTGTCCGCACTATCGACGCCCAGGGTCTGGTGGTGGCCCCGGGATTTGTGGACATCCACACCCACTTGGACGCTGCCGTGCTGTGGGACGACACCCTCAGCCCGTCGCCCCTCCATGGCGTGACCACGGTTATCGGGGGCAATTGCGGGTTCACCGTGGCCCCTATCACCCCCGAGGCCCGCGACTATCTGCTGGCCATGCTGGCCCGGGTGGAGGGCATGCCCGCCGAGTCATTGGCCACCGGCCTGAACTGGGACTGGGGCACCACCGCAGAGTACCTAGACCGGACCGATCGGCCTCTGGCCGCCAACGCCGGATTCCTGGTGGGCCACTCCGCAATCCGCCGCACGGTAATGGGAGAGCGGTCCTCGGAGGCGGCCACCGCCGCCGACGTCGAGGCCATGGCCGGGCAACTGCGAGCCGGACTGACCGCCGGCGGGCTGGGGTTCTCCACTTCAACATCCAACACCCACCACGACGGCGATGGTCGGCCGGTCCCCTCCCGGGCCGCGAGCCGCGACGAGATAATTGCCCTGTGCCGGGCAGTCCAGGGCACCGCGGCCCCCGTGGTGGAGATCTCACCGGGTGTTGAGGGGTTCGATCCCGAGCTAGCCGAGCTCATGGCCGACATGTCCCTGGCCGCAGACAGACCCCTCAACTGGAATCCGGTGATCGTGGATGCGGCCACCGAAGCCGGGGGCTGGGACCGGCTCCGCATGTCGGACGCAGCCGCCGAACGGGGCGCCGAGGTGCTGGCCCTCACCATTCCGCTGGCCATCACCGCCCGCCACTGCCTGGCCACCCCGTCGGTGCTGGCCGCCCTGCCCGGCTGGGAGGATCCGATGGCCCTCCCCCACCACGAACGGCGGGAACTGCTGGCCGACCCCGTGCGCCGCCAGGAACTCGACCGATCGGCCCGGTCGGTGAAGATGCGCCTGTCCCACCTCGCCGACTGGGGCGCATATGTGATCGGCGAGGGGTTCAGCCTGCAGACCAAGCCGCTGGAGGGCCGCACCGTCGGAGATGTGGCCTCTGAGCGGGGTGTGAGCCCGTGGGACGCCCTGTGCGACATCGCGGTGGACGACGACCTGCGAACCGTGCTGGTGTCGTCGGCCAACGGGGCCGACCGAGCCGACTGGGAAGCCCGAGCCCGATTCTGGACTGACGACCGGGTGGTGATGGGGGCATCCGATGCCGGCGCCCACCTCGACCAACTCGACTTCTTCACCTATACCACCGGATCGCTGGCCGCGAGCCGCCAGTTCGGCTTGCTGAGCCTGGAGGAACACGTCCGACAGCTCACCGACGTCCCGGCCCGGCTCTACGGCCTGGCCGGGCGGGGCCGCATCGCCGAAGGCTGGCACGCTGATCTGGTGGTTTTCGACCCCGACACGGTGGCGCCGGGCCCGGTCCACACCCGATACGACCTACCCGCCGACGCTGGCCGGCTGTACGGCGAAGCCGTCGGAGTGGCCTCGGTGATCGTGAACGGTGCCGAAGTGGTCACCAATGGCCAATTCACCGATGCCCGGCCCGGGCATCTGCTGCGATCGGGGCGCGATACTGAACCGGTGACCCTGACGACTCGCCGCTCAACCCACAACAGCCAACGAGGAGCGCTATGAGCCCCACCGCCATGATGATCTCGTCCGACTCCCACATCATCGAACCCCCCGACCTGTGGACCGAGCGGGTAACTGCCGGGCCGATGGCCGAGCGGGTGCCGCAGGTGCGCCGCGAGCCCGGCGGCGACTGGTGGTACATCGACGGCCAGCGGTCCATGTCGTTTCTGGGCTTCCAGGCCGGCAACCGGTTCGACCAAGACCCCACCAAGCTCCGCATCGAAGCGTCGTTCGACGAGGTCCGCCCCGGGGCCTACGACCCCGAGAAGTTCATCGCCGACAACCGCACCGACGGGGTGGCCGCCTCGGTGATCTACCCCAGCGAGGCGCTGCTGGCCTACAGCATCCCCGACTCCGAGCTGTGCTCGGTGACCATGGCGGCCTACAACGACTTCATCGCCGATTTCTGCGCCTACGACCCGCAACGGCTGAAGGGCATCGCCCTCATCAACGTGGACGACGTTGACGAGGCCATCGCCGAGATGACCCGGTGCCGCAATATGGGCCTGTCCGGCGCGATGATCAGCGTGATGCCCCCGGCGGGCCAGGGCTACGACCACCCCCGCTACGAGCCCTTCTGGTCGGCCGCGGTCGACCTGGATGTCCCCCTGTCCATGCACGTGGCCACCGGTCGACACCTCGCCAGCGCCAGCGGCCAGACCAAAAACGATGTGAGGGTGGTGACGGAGGCCGCGTTCTACCTGCAAGACCACTTCGTACGGAAGTCGCTGGGCGAGATGATCTTCGCCGGGGTGTTCGAGCGCCATCCCCAGCTCAAGGTGGGATCGGTGGAACACGAGGTGGGCTGGATCCCGTTCTGGCTGTTCCAGATGGACTACTGCTACACCGACCGGCCGCTGCGGGGCGACTGGCACCGCTTCGCCGATCCCGACGCCCGTCCCAGTCACTACTTCAGCTCCAACTGCTTCGTGAGCTTCCAGGAGGACGCGGTGGGCGTGCGAGTGCGGGACACCTTCGGCACCCACACACTCATGTGGGGCTCCGACTACCCCCACACCGAGTCCACCTTCCCCCGGTCTCGGGAGGTGGTGGCCGAGACCCTGGCCGACGTGCCCGACGACGAGCAGCAGCTGATCGTGAGGGACAACTGCGCCACTCTCTACGGCTTCGACCTCGACCTTCTCGAAGCCGACCTATCGGGATAGCGGGATGCGCATCGCCTTCGGGACCGACGAGCCCACTGCCCTGACCGGCGCCATCAAACAGCATTTGGCCGACAGCGGCCACAACATCGTGGCGGCCGCGGCAGAGGGGGCGCCGTGGCCCGACGTCGGCCGAGCGGTCGGCGAGGCCGTGGTCGACGGCAGCGCCGAAATCGGGGTGGTGTGCTGCTGGACGGGAACCGGAGTGTCGATCGCAGCCAACAAGGTGCATGGGGTGCGGGCCGCCTTGTGTACCGATGCAGAGACCGCCCGCGGTGCCCGCCGCTGGAACGATGCCAACGTGCTGGCCCTGAGCCTGCGCCTCGTCTCCTCTGAGGTGGCCGCCGAGATGCTCGACGCCTTCCTGGGCACCGACCCCGACCCAGACGAGTCCCCCGAGATCGCCAAGCTCTCCTGATATGAGAGTCCGAATCGGTGTTGGCGTAGGAGGCGGGACGGCGTCGGGAGACCCCGAGGTGTTCGGCGCGGTAGTCGACGGACTGGAGCGGTTGGGGTTCGACTCGCTGTGGGTGGCCGAGCGGGCCAGCGGGCCAGCGCTGGACCCGGTGGTGGCCATGACCTTCGCAGCCGCCCGAACCACCCATCTCAAGTTCGGTCCCAGCGTGATGGTGCTGCCCGGCCGCAACCCGGTGCTGTTGGCCAAGACCATGGCCAGCCTCGATCGCATCTCCAACGGCCGGCTGCTGCCCGCGTTCGGGCTCGGGGTAGCCGACGCCGCCGAGCACCAGGCCTTCGGGGTGGCCCGCATGGACCGGGGGGCCTGGTTCAACGAGGCGCTGCCGCTGATGCGCCGGCTGTGGACCGAAGACGTGGTGGAGCACCATGGCCCCCGATTCCATCTCGACGCCGCCCGGGTGGACATCAAGCCGGTCCAGCAGCCTCTAGACGTGTGGATGGGCGGAATCGCCCCCTCCGAGCTCCGCCGGGTCGGCCGGCTGAGCGACGGCTGGCTGCCCTCGTTTGTCACTCCCGACGACGTGCGAGACGGAATCGCCGCCATCAAACAGCACGCCGACGAGGCCGAACGGGAAATCGACCCCGAGCACTACGGAGCACTTCTGACCTACACCGACGGCCCGCTACCTGACCGGTTCCTCGAGCTCATCAAGCTGCGCCAGTCCGACAAGAACCCCGCCGACCTAGTGGCGTCGAGCCGAAAAGAGCTGCGCCCCAAGATCGAGGCCTTCATCGAGACCGGCGCCTCCAAGTTCGTGGTCATGCCCCTGGGCGAACCACCGGACTGGAAAGAAGAGATCGAAGCCCTCGCCGACAACCTCCTGCCGTTGCAGGACTAAGGCGGCTACGAGCCCAAGGCCTGCTCCAAGTCGGCCAGCAGGTCGTCGGCGGTCTCGATGCCGACCGACAAGCGCACCAAGCCGGGGTCCACTGCTAGCGGCGAGTCGGCCACCGACAGGTGGGTCATGGTGGAGGGCTGCTCGATGAGCGACTCCACTGCGCCGAGAGACTCGGCTAGCCGGAACACCTTGGTGGCGCTCACCGCGGCCACCGCGGCGGCCTCTCCCCCGCCATGGATGAACGACACCATCCCGCCGGGGCGGCGCATCTGCTGAGCTGCGATCTCATATCCCGGGTGGTCGGGCAGGCCGGGAAACAGCACCCGGTCAACCGCGGGATGGCCGGCCAGAAACTCGGCCACCGCCTGCGCGTTGTCGCAGTGGCGGTCCATGCGCACCCCCAGCGTCTTGACTCCCCGCAGCAGCAGATAGCAGTCGAACGGGCTGGGCACCGCGCCCACCGCGTTCTGGACGAACGACAGCCGCTCGGCCAGATCATCCCGATTCACGGCGATAAACCCCCCGACCACATCGGAGTGGCCGCCCAGATACTTGGTGGTGGAGTGCACCACCACGTCGGCCCCCAACTCGAGGGGGTTCTGGAGGTAGGGCGTAGCAAAGGTGTTGTCCACCACCACGTCGACCCCTGACGCGTGGGCCATGTCGGCTACCGCAGCGATGTCCACCACGGCCAGCATGGGATTGGTGGGCGTCTCCACCCATATCTGGCGAGTCTCAGGGCGGATGGCTGCGCCCAGCGCGTCCAAGTCGGCCATGTCCACCGCCGACCACTCGATGCCCCGCTCGCCGTACACCCGGGCGATGAGCCGGAACGTGCCCCCGTAGGCGTCGGTCCCCAGAATCACGTGGTCGCCGGGGCGCATCATGCCGACCACCGCGTCCTCCGCAGCCATGCCGCTGGCGAATGCCATGCCGTGCTCGGCCCCCTCCAGCCCGGCCACGCACCGCTCCAGCGCCACCCGGGTGGGATTGGAAGTGCGGGCGTACTCGAATCCCTGATGCTGGCCCGGTGCGGCCTGCACAAAGGTGGTGGCCAGGTGGATGGGAACGGTGATGGCACCGGTGGCCTCGTCGGGCTCTTGGCCGACGTGGATGGCCCGAGTGTCGAAACCCCAGTTGTCGGAGGAGGAGCCGCTCATGACTCCGTGGCCGACGGGCCCGACGACAAGAAGCTCAGCACGTCGGTACTGGTCATCACCGCCCGGGGACGGCCGCCGTCGAGCACCAGCAGGGCTGGGGACCGCTCCAGTTTGGTCACTGCCAGCGCCACCGATTCGCCGATGCCGATCTGCTCCAGGGGGCGGCTCATCACGCTCTCCACCGGCTGGCCCAGCAGATCGCCATTGAAGGCCAACTCCATGAGCTGAAGCTCGTGGACCGATCCCATAACCTCGGCGGCGGCCAAGGGCATCTCCCCTTTGGCCACTGGCAGCTGGCTGACTCCGTGGTCGCGCATCCGGGTCACGGCCACGCTCACCGGATCGTCAGGGAACACGTACACCAGCGGCGGCAGCGCCCCCTCCTTGGCGTTGAGCACGTCCTTCACACAGGGGTGCTCGCCGATCAAAAAACCGTACGACGCCATCCAGTCGTCGTTGAACACTTTGGACAGATAGCCCCGGCCGGCATCGGGCAGCAATACCACCACCACATCATCGGGTCCGCAGTCTTGGGCCACCTCCAAGGCAGCGCACACGGCGGTTCCCCCCGATCCGCCGATCAGCAGCCCCTCCCGCCGGGTCACCAGCCGGGCCATGTCGAAGGAAGCCTGGTCGGAGATCGGGATCACCCGATCGACCACCTCGGGGTCGTAGGTCTCGGGCCAGAAGTCCTCGCCGATCCCCTCCACCAGGTAGGGCCGGCCCGACCCGCCGCTGAACACCGAGCCCTCAGGATCTCCGGCCACGATTTGGATATCGGGGTTCTGCCGTTTGAGGAAGCGCCCCACCCCGTTGAGCGTGCCGCCGGTGCCTGCCCCGGCCACGAAATGGGTGATGCGCCCGGCGGTCTGCTTCCACAGCTCCGGACCGGTGGTCTGCTCATGCGACAGGGGATTCACCTGGTTGAAGTACTGGTTGGGCCGGTAGGCACCGGGGGTCTCGGCCACCAGTCGCTCGGCGGTGGAGTAGTACGAATCAGGGTCTTCGGGATCCACCGCCACCGGGCACACCACCACCTCGGCGCCGTAGGCCCGCAGCAGCTGCACCTTCTCCGGGCTCACTTTGTCGGTCATCACGAAGATGCAGCGGTAGTCCCGCTGGGCGGCGACCAGGGCCAATCCCACGCCGGTGTTCCCCGAGGTGGGCTCGATGATGGTCCCGCCCGGCTTCAGCAGCCCATCGCGCTCGGCGGCATCGATCATGGCCACCGAGGGCCGGTCCTTCACGCTGCCGCCCGGGTTCAGCATCTCCAGCTTGGCCAGCACCTCACACGACACCCCCTCAGCGATGCGCCGCATCCGCACCAGCGGAGTGTCTCCAATGAGGTCGAGGATCGAGTCGGCGACCTCCACGCCCATAAGCTACCCGTTGCCATGAACCGGCCTCGCATCACACTTCCGAACGTCGCGGTGGAGCCCGAATGCTGGCGTCGGCCGGTGCTGGTCGACGCGGTGGTCGCCGGAGGGGGCGCGGTGTCGGCCCCCGCCGGGGCCGAGGCCTTGGTGTGGGCGGAGCCCGCCGCCCCCGAGCTCTTGCCCGGGGTGCTGGAGGATGGACCGGGCATCGGGTGGGTGCAGCTCCCCTACGCCGGCATCGAGAACTTGACCCATCTGCTGGACCGAGACCACCACTGGACCTGCGGCAAGGGGGTGTACGCCGAGCCGGTGGCCGAGCATGCGCTGATGCTGGCCCTGGCCGGCCTGCGGGGAATGGGGAGCTTCGCCCGGGCCCGCAGCTGGATGCCACCGCAGGGCCGCAACTTGCTGGGCGGCCGGGTAACGGTGCTCGGCGGCGGCGGCATCACCGAATCGCTGGTCCGCCTGCTGGAACCGTGGGACTGTCAGATCACCGTGCTGCGCCGCCATCCTGCACCCATGGAGGGCGTCGAACGGGTGGTCGGCCCCGAAGATCTGCACGACGCCCTCCGCGACGCCGATGTTGTGGTGGTGGCGCTGGCGCTGACTCCCGAGACCGCCGGCATCATCGACGCCGCCGCGCTCGACGCCATGGCCGCCCATGCCTGGCTGATCAACGTGGGCCGGGGCGGCCATGTGGTCACCGACGATCTGGTGGAAGCGCTGACCGCCGGGGCCATCGGCGGTGCCGGGTTGGATGTGACCGACCCCGAGCCCCTCCCCGACGGACACCCCCTGTGGAGCATGGACAACTGCCTCATCACCCCCCATGTGGGCAACACCCCCGAGATGGGACTGAAGCTCCTCGCCCGCCGGGTCACTGAGAACGTCCGGCGCTACATCGCCGGCGAGGAGCTGCTCGGCCCCGTGGACGTCGACCTCGGCTACTGAGCCGTTACGGTCCGACGATTCGCTCGAATCGGGCGTAGGGGTCTTGGATGGTGATCACCCTCATGGGACGCCCGATCGCCGCGTGGACGCGGGAGCCGAAGGTGACGGGGCCGGCAACCAGATCTTCGGCATCGAACCGCTCCATTTGGACGGCCACCACGGCGGGATCGGTGGTTCCGGCCCGCTCGACCGCCCGCACATAGGCCTCCACAGCGTCGTGCCCGGTGACCGCTCGACCGTCTCGGGCTCGATGGCCGGTCACCGCGAAATAGTCGGCGAGCAACTGGCGAACTTCGGGGCTGGGATCGGGGGAGTCGGTGTAGACCGAGGCGTAAGAGAGCATGGTGAAGTCGCCGACGCCGGGAACATGGCCCAGCCAATGATCGCCGTCCATGGTGGAGCTGGCGAAAATGGGCTGGACGATGCCCGCGCCGCGGATCGGCGCCAGGATCTCGGGGGCCACCAGCCTGGTCCCGCAGAACACGATGGCCTCAGTGCTGGAGCCGGCCAGCCCCGACAAGATGGGCTCTAATAGGCCGGGATCGGTCGGCTGATAGCGGTACAGGCCGGATATCCGGCCTGCGAAGCCCTGCTCGAAGGCCTCGCAGACTGCCACCGCCTCAGTACTGGTCTGATCGATGATCACCGTCGCATCAGTGAGACCCCGCTCGGCGACCAGCGAGACCAAGATCTCCGCTTCAGTGCTCACCGGCGTGCCCAATGAGAAGACCCGTTCTCCCAGCTCTCCGGAAATCCAGATGTCGTCGGTTCCACAGGGGCTGATCACCAGAGTGCCCGAGCTCTCCAGCGCGTTGAGGGCGGGTTGGGCGAAGACGGCATCGCACGTCATCAACACCAGGTCGACGCCGTCCAGGAGAAGCTGTTCCGCCCCTCGGTGCATCGAGGACATCTCGGTGTGGCTGTCAAAGTGGCGAAGCACCACCGGACGTCCCAGCAGGCCGCCGGCCTCGTTCAACGCGTCAATCCGGTTCTGGGCGGCCACCAGAGCCGGCTCGTCGTAGTCGGCCAGGAACCCGGTGGTGGCCATGAGCGCGCCGATCACGATGGCGTCGTCGGGCAGCGGTGCGCCGGCGAACGTCGCGGTGGGGGTGGGAGAGCTCTGGACGGCCGGCTGTCCCTCTTCCTCGGTCATGGGGGCAGAGCTGATGACCGTTCCCTCGCTGAACAGCCCGCAGCCGGTGCAGGCCAACAGCACCAGCACGGCCAGGAGCACTGGCCTTGCGCCGGACGGCATCACACTCACATTTTAAGGTCGCGGAAGGGAACGCCCTTGTCGGCTCGCGGCTCGCGGGGCAACCCGAGAATGCGTTCGCCGATCACATTGCGCTGGATTTCTGGAGTGCCCCCGCCGATCTTGTGGGCGAAATGGCCGACCATCTGCCACACCCAACTGTCGTCGTTCAACATCGCCTCCGGTCCCAGCAGCTCCATGGCCGTTTGGCTGGTGTCGCGGATGTGGTCGCCGGCCAGGATCTTGGTGATCGAGGCCTCCGGGCCGATCTCGGTGCCCTGGCTCAATGCGGTGTACACCCGCATGCCCAGGTAGCGGAGCACTTCCGACCTGATCCACGCTTCGGCCAGGGATTGGCGAACCGCCGGATCGCCGTCTTGGTCCTTGCGGCGGGCCAGTTCCACCAAAGCGGGGACGTCCACCCGGGACGACTGGGCGCCCACCGCGGCGCGCTCGCTGTTCAAGGTGGTCTGGGCCACCGCCCAGCCGTTGTTGACCCCGCCGATCACATTCTCGGCTGGGACTCGCACATCGTCGAAGAAGGTCTCGTTGAACTCGGCCCCTCCGGTTATCTGGCGCAGGGGCCGCGGCTCCAAGCCCTCCGTGTCCATCTCCACAAAGAAATAGGTAAGGCCTTGGTGCTTGGGCACATCCGAATCGGTGCGGGCCAACAGGATGCCCCAGTCGGCCAGATGGGCGTAGGAGTTCCACACCTTTTGGCCGTTGACCACGAACTCGTCGCCGTCTCGGACCGCCCGGGTCTGGAGCCCGGCCAAATCGGAGCCGGCGTTGGGCTCGCTGAACAGCTGAGCGAACACCATCTCCCCCCGGCGGATCGGGTCCAAGAATCGCCTCTTCTGCTCATCGGTGCCCCACGCCATGAGCGTGGGAGCAGCCATGTCGAGCGCAGCCATGAATATCGACATCACGACGCCGTAGCGGCTCTGCTCCTCTTCGAAGATGATGGCCTCCATGGTGGAGGCCCCCCGCCCCCCGTGCTCTGTCGGCCAGTCCAGACAAGCCCAGCCATCGGCGGCCAGCCGCGCTTGCCAGGCTCGGGCTCGACCGGCCATTTCCTCCTCTCGGCCCGCGTTGATGCCCGGATTGAACATCTCATTGAACGCCTCCGGCGAGCCTTTGGCCGGCGCATTGGCCTCCAGCCAGGATTGGGCCTCAGCCCGAAACGCTGCTTCTGCGGGGGTGTCGCCGAAATCCACGGGGACAGGGTAAGTCGATTACGGGCGAACCAGCACTTTGCACCGGTCCTCTACCCCTGTGCCGCTTCCAATTCCTGCTCTACTCGGGCGATCTCAGCCCGGTACCACCCGGCCTCCTGAAAGTTGCGCAGGCCGAATTGCTCCCCCATCGATCGGAGGGCAGCGAGCTTGGCCGACAGCGCCCCTACGTGGACGGCGTCGGCGGCCAGAACCATGTCGGCCAAATGCAGGGCTTCGAGTAGCTCACCGGCGGCCAGCCGCTGCTCTGAGCGGGCCACCAGGGCATCGGACCCGGCCAGGTCCACCACATCGGGGTAGACCGCCTCAGGAGACGTGGCGTAGAGATCAGCGGTGGACCGATAGGTGAACCAACCGGCCAGCCCCTCCCAGATGGCCCGGACGCCCCAGTCCACCCGGCCGTAGGTCTCATTCAGGGGAGAGTCGTCGGGAAGGCGGATCTCCTTCATGAGCGTGAAGGGGTCCTTGCCCTCGTTCATTCCGTCGATCACCTGGTCCCACACCCAGGCCACCCCGTCGTGCATGCGGGTGAGCACGTCTCGGACCTGATCTTGGCCCACAACCGGCTCGAAGTGTCCGGCCAGGGCAATCTCCGGCTCAAGGTCGCGAACCTCGCGAAGCGACTCCATATATTGCTGAGCGTCGCGGTAGGGCTCGCCCCTCAAGGTGAACAGGTTGGGGAAGGCGTCGATTATCGGACCCCAAAGGTCGCCCACGAAAGCGGCCCGCAGTTCGGGAACCCACACCGTGAGCCCGTCGGGGCCCTCCGCTCCGGGGGTGTGCATCACCTCGAAGGTGAGATCGCCCACTCGAAGGGTGTGGGAGCGGTCGACCACGATGTCGGCCTCTATCGGCGGGGTGGGCTCCACCCGGCCGGATTCGGTGCGGAGGTTCATGGCCGCCCCCCACAAGATCTTGGCCCGATCCACCCGGAACTGGGTCAGCCGGCGGTACTGCTCATCGCGCTGGAGGCACAGGCGGTGGGCCACCACTTGGGCGCCCTCCCGGGACCAGAGCCGGTGACCGCCGATGTGATCCTCGTGGGCGTGGGTCAAAACGATGTAGCGCACCGGGTTGCCGGGCGCGGCCGAGAGCTGGCGATAAAAGCGGCGGGCGTCGCCGGCCAGTCCGGCATCGATCATCACGCTGCCCTCAGGGGTGGCCACCTTGTAGGCGTTGGCCGTGCCCTCCGCCATCCAAATCCGGTCGGCTACCTCGGTTGCCGTCTCGGGGCCATCCCTCCCAATCAGCTCCGAGACCCGCTCGTCAGCCATCAGTCATCAACCCAAACCCAGCGACCCGGGCGAATCTCCACGCCCTCGGGGTGCTCATGGCACTGCACATCCAGATGAATGGGCAGCAGGTACCGCATGTAGAAGGCATGGACGGTCACGGTGGGCATTACGAGGTCGTCGTAACGCTTTATCTCCACCCGGGGGTCCTTCTCCTGCCAGGCTTCGCATTTGGCCAGGCAAGTGTCGACCTCGTCCCGGGTGTCGAACAGCAAACCGAGATGGTCGAACGGCGGGGGGGTCATCGGCTCCTTGTGCTCGGCTAGCAGGATGAATTGGCTGGTGGCAGGATCAGTGGACAACAGCAGCGCGGTCTGCTTGAGGATCTGGGTGTCCCTGGCGGTCCAGCCGAACACATCGCCGTAGAACTCGCGCACCTCCGCCCGATAGTCGTCGGTCAATGTCCCCAGCGGAAGCGTCAGCTCCATGTGGTTGAAGCGCATTTTGGCCATGCCGCAGCGTAGCCTGAGGCGATGTTGCGATCTTCAGCCGCCAAGCTGCTCTGGTCGATTCTGCTGGTTCTGGCCCTGGTGGCCGGGGCTTGCGGCAACGACGACGACAGAGGAACCACCGAGCCAGCACCCGTGGCCACGGCCACCGCCGAGGCCACATCGGCCCCCACCGAAGCCCCCGCGCCGGAACCCACCGCAGAACCCGAACCCACCGCAGAGCCAACCCCCGAGGCAACGCCCGCCCCCACCGAAGCCCCCGCGCCGGAACCCACCGCAGAACCCGAACCCACCGCTGAACCAACCCCCGAGGCAACGCCCGCCCCTGAACCCGACACCCATCCATCAGGGTTGGACGTCGGCGCCATCAATGCTGCGGCGGCCGACTGGATGGAAGCGGCAGGAATCCCCGGGCTGGTCTTGGCCGTGGCCCATGGAGACGAGGAGCCGTGGACGTTCGGCTGGGGTGTGAGCGATGTCGTCACCGAAGAACCCATGACGCCGGGCCAATATGTCCGCATCGGATCGGTCACCAAGCCGGTCACCACGGTGGCGGTGCTGTCGCTGGTGGAAGAAGGCCTCCTCGACTTGGACACGCCGGTCACCGCCTACCTGGGCGACGACTGGTACGGCACATATGAGCACGGCCCCGACATCACCCTCCGGCACCTCATGGGCCACACCGCCGGATTCGTGGAGTACGCCTTCGATCCGGGGTTCTTCATCCTGGCCTCCGCCCGGTTGAGCGTGCCCATCACCCCGGGGGAGATTGTGCGGTTCACCACCACATATGGCCCGGTGGCCGACTTTGAAATCGAGTACAACTACAGCACCGCGGGACACGTGATCGCGGGGATGATCATCGAGGCGGTCACCGGCAATCCTGCCCATGTTGAGATTCGGTCCCGCGTGCTCGAGCCGCTCGGTTTGCAAAACACCTATCTTCCCCCCGGCGAGCTGCCACCAGTGCCAGTGGCCAACAGCTACAACGGAGGTCTTCTATATTCCGCTTTCTCCTCGTTGACCAGAGTTCCCGACGAAGCCCGGCACAACTACTTGGGCAACGACTACATCTCCACCAATAGCTATTCCCAAGAGCTCCTGCAGACGGCCGGATGGACGGGCGGGGGAATCGAGACCTTGATCGGCGACGTCCCGACGATGTTCCGAGGGCTGTTCGCCGGAGGCCTGATCAGCGATGAATCCCTTGCTGAGATGACGACCCCGAGCGTGAATCCCGGCTATGGCCTCGGAGTGGGCATTGACGACATCGACGGTCGACTGGCCTATAGCCATGGTGGCGGAACGCCGGCATTCAGCACCCGAGTGATCTACTTCCCCGAGCTAGACCTGACGTTGGCGGCAAACGCCAACGTGTTGCCTCCTGAACCCGGCGTGGGCGAGTTGATGGACGTCCTGATCCCGATCGTGATGGAGAGCTGGGGATTAGCCGGCTAATGAGCCTGACCGCCTGGAATGAGGCTGCGACGCAGGTCACCGCGCCGGGCCAGCTGTTCTCATGGTCGGTAAAAGAGGTGAACGGCGTCCCCCTGCGGATTTTCGACAACGCGCCCGATTCCATGCGGGACCTCTTCGTCGGCACCGCGGCCCACGGGGAGGCCGACTACCTGGTATTCCGCGACGAGCGCCTGTCGTATACCGAGGTCCATCGCCAAGCGAGGGCCCTGGCCTCCTGGCTATCGGAACACGGCGGGGTGGGTCCGGGCGACCGGGTGGCCATCTCCATGCGCAACTACCCCGAGTGGATCATCACCTACTGGGCGGTGATTTCAATGGGCGCCGTGGTGGTGGGCATGAACGCGTGGTGGACTGCGGCGGAGATGGCCTACGGCCTCGACGACAGCCAACCGGCCGTGCTGGTGATCGACGGCGAGCGCTGGAAGCGCTTGGATTCCCTTGAGAACCGGCCAGAGATCCCGGTGGTCGTGACTCGGTGCGACGACAGCTTGCCTGACGACATCGTCCGCTGGGCCGACACGGTGGACAACCCCGGCCCGCCCGAGCTTCCCGACGTGGACATCGAACCCGACGACGACCTGTGCGTGTTCTACACCTCGGGCACCACCGGCTTCCCCAAGGGGGCGGTGATGACCCATCGGGCCGCGGTCCACAACGTGATGAACATGGGCTTCTACTCGGCGGCGCTAGGCATGATCAACGAGAAGGAGTCCGTCCCCCGAGACCAGCGCGACCAACCGGCCGGCCTGGTGTGCGTGCCGCTGTTCCATGTCACCGGGTGCAACTGCTACCTGCACCCCACCACCACCGTGGGCGGGAAGCTGGTGCTCATGTACCGCTGGGACGCCACCGAGGCTCTGAAGCTCATCGACGCCGAGCGGCCCAGCACCCTGGCCGCGGTGCCGGCCATGTCTCGGGAGATCGTGATGCATCCCGACTTCGACCGCTACGACACCTCCAGCCTGGGCTCGCTGGGGGGCGGGGGCTCGCCGCTTCACCCCGATCTGGTGGACAAGATCTCCCGGTCGATCCCCAGCGGCAACCCCGGCACCGGCTACGGCCTGACCGAGACCAGTGGCGTGGTCACCATGAACATCGGCCAGATCTACAAGGGCAAGCCCACCACCGTGGGCCAGCCCCTGCCCACCGTCGAGGCCAAAGTGGTGGACGACAGCGGCACCGAACTGCCGCCCGGCCAGCCGGGAGAGCTGCTGGTGCGGTCCCCCATCGTCATCCGGGGCTATCTCAACAAGCCGGGGGCCACCGCCGAGGCCATTGTCGACGGCTGGCTGCACACCGGCGACGTCGCGGTCATCGACGAGGACGGGTTCATCGCCATCGTGGACCGGGCCAAGGACCTGGTGATCCGAGGCGGTGAGAACATCGCCTGCGCCGAGGTGGAGAACGCCATCTACCAGCACGACGCAGTAGCCGAGGCCATCGTGTTCGCCATTCCCGACGAGCGCCTCGGTGAGGTCCCCGGCGCCGCGGTGGTGCTGCGCCCCGGCGGCGAGCTCGACGCCGCCGGGTTGCGGGCCCACCTCGAGGGCCGTCTGGCCCCCTACAAGATCCCCGCCCACATCTGGTTCCTCGACACCCCCCTGCCCCGCAACGCGTCTGGCAAGTATCTGAAGCGCCAAGTACGCGATGAACTGCTGTCGTCTTAGGCGACAGAACCCCCCTGCCCGGTAGCATTTTCTCGTGACCACCGCCACCGCTGACCGCTACACCATCATCTCTTCGGACTGCCACGCCGGAGCCAACCACAAGACGTATCGGGAGTATTTGGAGTCATCCTGGCACGACGAGTTCGACGCCTGGCGGGGCAAGTACCGCAACCCGTTCCGCGACCTGCAAGACGACGGCCGCTCCCGCAATTGGGACAACGACCGCCGCATCTCCGAGCAGCACACCGACGGCGTGGTGGCCGAGATCACCTTCCCCAACACCGTGCCCCCCTTCTTCCCCACCGGCACGCTGATCGCCCCCCAGCCCACCGACAAGGACCTCCCCCGCCGCCTGGCCGGCATCCGGGCCCACAACCGGTGGCTGGCCGACTTCTGCGCCGAGTACCCCGAGCGCCGAGCGGGCATCGGCCAGATATTCCTCAATGACATCGACGAGGCCGTGGCCGATGTGAAGTGGATCGCCGAGCACAACCTGCGGGGCGGGGCGCTGATCCCCAGCATCGCCCCCAACTCGGATCTGCCTCCGCTGTTCCACCCCCGCTACGACCCGGTGTGGGCGGCGTGCGAGGAGCACGACGTGGTGATGACCCTGCACTCCGGCGGAACCGGGATGCCCGACTACGGCGACTCCCCCGCGGCCGGGCCGATGTTCGTGATCGAGACCCCGTTCTTCTCCAACCGCTCCATGTGGCACCTCATCATGGGCGGGGTGTTCGAGCGCTACCCCGGCCTCAAGGCGGTGTTCACCGAGCAGGGCTTCGGCTGGGTGCCCGACATCTTGCGCCGCCTCGACGGCCTCCACGCCCAGATGTCGATGACCGGGCGCACCGGCGAGCTCGGCTTCTCCGCCGACTCGGTGCTGCCCGAGAAGCCCAGCTTCTACTTCGATCGCAACATCTGGATCGGCATCAGCTTCCCCGGCCCCAACGAGATGCGCCTGCTCGACCGGGTGGGCGACCACAAGGTGATGTGGGGCTCCGACTACCCCCACGTGGAGGGCACCTACCCCTACAGCCGAGAGGGCATCCGCTTCGCCCTGCACGACCGCGACGAGGAGTCAATGCGCCGCATCCTGGCCGGCAACGCCGCCGACGTGTACAACTTCGACCTCGACGCCCTGGCCCCCCTCGCCGCCGAGCACGGCCCAACGGTGACCGAGATCGCCGAGCCCCTCACCGAGATCCCCAAAGACGCCACCTCCCCCGCCTTCTGGGGCAAGTAGGGCTAAAGCCAGCACCAGCTGGGCTCATTTCCGCCGAAGGCCGCAACCAGAAAGGCACGCTCATGGTGAAAGACATCCGCGATGTGACCCCCGACCAGCATTGGGATGCGTTCGAAGAGATCTGGACCGGACTCATGTCGTACCGGTACCTCAACAAGACCACCCCGGCGCTCGACACCGGATTTGCCGACGACGAGCTGGAGTCGATGCCCCTGCGCCACGACATGCGCAACGCCCACGGCGGGATCATGGCCGCCCCCCTGGCCATCGGCTGCCCCGAGCCGAGTTGGAACGACGATCTGGTGGTGCCCGCCCCAGTGGTGTCGTTCACCCAGATCCTCGACGATGCCCGAGGCGTGGACCGGATCGAGGTGTACCGCGAGGTAATCAACTTCGGCCGCACGATGGGATTCACCCGCTCCAAAGTGGTGGATGCCGCCGACCACTCCCGAGTCATCTCCACTTCGGCAGGAATGGGAGTGAGCCTGGGCGACGTGCCCGACGGCTACGAGGCGGTGGACAACCCGCTCATCCCGGTGGAGGACTCTCCCGACATGCCCCGCCTCCACGAGGTGTTCGGCGTCACCAAGGGCGACGACGGCTGGTACCGGCTCCCCGAGCTCACCAAGGAGTTCTCCGCACCCCACGCCGCCCTCCACCTCGGCCCCATCCACATCGTGTTCGACATCACCGCCCACGAACTGGTTGAACAGGCGGCCGGAACCGACCGCATCCAGGTTGAGAGCTGGTACGTGATGTTCGTCAAACCCGGCCTCATCGGCCCATTCCGCTGCGAGGCCGAGGCCATCACCAGCCGCAGCGGCCGCATCAACGTCAACCTCACCCTGTTCGACGAGGGCCGCGACAACCGCACCATCACCACCGGCTCAGGAGTATTCCGGGTGGTCTAACCCCCCTCCACAATTGAGCACCCACCCCACCGCCCGCCCGGTACCGTGGGATCAAGCCCGGGTGGCGGAATAGGCAGACGCAGGGGGCTTAAACCCCCCAGCCCTCAAAGAGGGCGTGTGGGTTCGACTCCCACCCCGGGCACTAGGGGCTGTTCGCCGGTCCCGTTGAGGCAGATGAGACGTTCATCGGAGGCTTGGAGGGCAACAAGCACAAGGACAAGAAGCTGAGAGCCGGACGCGGCACGGTGGGCAAGACCGCCGTGTTCGGGATCAGGGACCGGGCCACCGGCAAGCTCGCAGCGAGGGTCGTGGACGACCGCTCAGCGCCCACGCTGACGGAGGCTGTGGCCGAGACTGTGCAGCCGGGAGCGATGGTCTACACCGACGAGTGGATGGGCTACTACCCGCTGAGGGGGATGGGATACAGCCACGAGACGGTCGTTCACGACGTGGCGCAGTGGGTCGATGGCATGGCGCACACCAACGGCATCGAGTCGGTGTGGGCTGTTCTCAAGCGCGGCTACCACGGCACCTACCACTCGATGTCGCCGGAGCACCTGGGACGCTATGTGGCCGAGTTCCAGCACCGCCACAACGAGCGCCCGAACGACACCGAGGACCAGATGCGAGAGCTTGTCCGCCAGATGGACGGCAAGCTGCTCCCCTACAAGGAACTAATCGCTGACGGACCCCACGCTAAGATGGCCGCATGACCGCAGGTCCGGCCACACCGGAGGACTGGCCCGACATCGAGCCGGTCGAAGAGACGTTCGAGGAAGCCGTCGGCAAGCTGCTGGGGCTGGAAAGCCCGGTCGAATCGCCGTTCGCGGAGGGCCGGGACCGGGGGTGATTTCGGATCGGGCCTTGCATTGGCCTGATCGGGGCGATACGTTGCCCCGCCATGACACAAAGAACATCCCCTGAGTCGTTGCGGGGCACCCGCAACGGCACACACACACACACACACACAGGTCAGCGGCGATGTTGTCTGATCTATTGCGCCCCAGGAGGGCGCTCGCCCTAATCATCGCCGCCGCCGTTCTCGCGGCGGTCGTCGCAAGCCCCGCATCAGCCCATGAAGGGGAGCAGGAGGCCTACACCGAGAGGGTCCAGACCGGCACCGAGACTTACACGGAACAAGTCCAGACCCGCACCGAGGTCTACACCGAGAGGGTCCAGACCGGCACCGAGACCTACTCGGAACAGGTTCAAACCGGCACGGAACTCTATACGGAGCGAGTCCAGACCGGCACGAGAACAGTTACCAAATACGTCCAGACCGGCACGAAGCAGGTGCGAGTCGGCCCCTACACCCGCACGGTCAGGCATCCCTGCATAACCGTCATCATCAGCGGGCAGGCAGGAACCTATTGTCCGCCTCCCACCACCGAGACGGTCTACAACTACCGAGAAGTTCCTGTCTGGAAGACGACCCAAGAAACCGTGCCCGTCTACGAAACCGTCACCAGAAGTCGGCCCGTCTACGAAACCGTCTACAGAACCCGGCCCGTCTACGAGACCGTCACCCGCACCCGCCCGGTCTACGAGACCGTCACCCGCAGCCGCCCGGTGTATGAGACCGTCACCCGAACACGCACCGTCCACGACGACGGCTGTACCTCGCCGTCGCAGCCCAGCCAGCACTCGACGGCACCGGCGAACCACAGGGCCACATCGGTCTACTTCGACGACTACGGCCACAACTGCGTCCTATACCGCAGCGCGGTGTCCCGAGGCCCGTCGCTGGGTGATATTGCGAGGTCAGTGGTCGAGAACGTGGAGAAGGCGCTGGAGACGGTGGGTACGACCTTGCAGGACGCGGTGGAGACTGCCGTGAGGACGGCGAACAGGCTCGTGTGCAGCGAGGACGGCCAGATACTCACAGCTGCCGCCTTCGGCACCATGACTGGCGTCGTGACAACCCCCGGCGTGGGATTTGGAGCGGGTGTGGGAGCGGCGTATTACCTCAGGGAGACGTGCGGCGACCTGTACCCGACCGCCGCTGCCGCGCCCACAGCCACGGCGGAGCCAACAACGGAGCCAACAACGGAGCCGACTGTGCAGCCGACTGTCGCTCCTACGACCGAGCCGACAGCAGCCCCTACCCAACATCCAGACCATCAGGAGCCGCCGCCGGTGTTTAGCCGCAAGCTGTGTCGAACCATCGGCACTCACACGTTCTGCCACTACTACACGCCCGACGGCTGGACCCAGCGGACCCATGTGGACTAGTAGAGTGGTGCTGATGGCTGAAAACGCAAGAGGGCTGATGAAAACGGGCGGCGACAGGCTGCAAGAAGGCATAGCCGCTGGTCTGGCGGCTGGCGTGGCCGCTCTCGTCTGGCACAAGCTCTCAGTCCCGTTCGCCCTGAGCGTGCTTGTCGGACTCGCCGTTCTGCTCATGGTCTGCTATGCCATGCGGAAGTACAACCAGTCCAAGCGAAAGCCGGACAGAAACGACGAATCAGTCCCGGAATCCAGAGAGCGTGGGGTTACATAGCTGCACAGCAGTTGAGTAGGGGCTATGCCGTGGCTAGCCAGGAATATAGTTCCCCAACCTAAGAAGCAGCACACGCACCAGACCTGAGTCCACCGTTTGGCGTCTGCTCACCACCGCAGTCACCTCGTCAATCGAAAGTGCCCGCCACCGCTGCGGCGGTGTTGGGCGCCGGGCCGCTAATGCGGAGCCCCGGGATCCTTGCCGACTAGTGGTTCCAAAGCCGTAGCATCGCTGTCCCCGGGCTCCTTTGCCACAAAAGCAGCAGCTCGGCCCTCGCTATTGGCTGGGCGGCCAGCGAGTTTCACGTGTTGGTGCCAGAGCCGCCAGGGAATGGTGCCTCGGCTGTTGAGCAGTGTGCCGATCTCGGTTGCGGTTATTGTGCCGCCCAACCAGCCCCGCTTCGTCCCGTGTCGCCCGCCGAACCACTGAGTTGTGCGCACCGTCTCGCGCACAGCAGACACGATCACGGTGCCCGCGACCATCGCTGCCAACAACAACAGCGACCTGGCGACGCTTCCCCACACCTGCCGGGGGAGGCTGCCTTCGGGGCTGGCGAAGGCCCCATACACCGCCCAGCCGAACCAATAGCCCCACATAGCGGTGTGCTTGGCGACGGCCTTTAGCCGTCTCAAAGGCGCGCGCCGCCGCGCTTCTTTCAGCCTGTCGTACCAGCCGGCGGGCGGGCCGATCTCAGGACAGGAGAACTCCTCGCTGTAATTCCCCCAATCTGCGGAGGGTTCGCGGTCCGGTTGGGTGGGGTAAATCAGCCACAGAGCGTCCTCTGGGATATCTCGGTTCGCTCTCAGGAAAACTCTCCGTTGCCTGCGCTTGGGCCTGTCGGACGACAGCACTAGGGCGTATCGCGGGTCGCTCTCCGCGAGCCTCATGGTTTCCGCGTCTACCAACAGACACCTAACCTTGGCGTCGGGATCGACGGCCTCGGCTGCTGAGGCAACGGCGATCATCCGCTCTTTGGCCCTAGTTTGGGCGGTGGCTGACCGCAACAAATGGCAGCCGTTCTCCCCAGCGGTCAGGCGAAACTCCAACACGAACCCCGAACCGTTTTGAAACAGATCCTCGACCTCTGGGTCGCTGTCCAACAAGTACTTCCAGCTTTCAATCGGAAACCCCGACTTCGGCTCGGTCTCACGAACCGTATATGTGCGCCGGAACCACAGCCACAACGCCCTAGGCCGCCATCGCGGCTTCGTGGGTTGCAGCGGCACCCGACGGCCACGGCTGATTGCCTCCGCAAGTGACCGAGACGCAGGTGAATCGATTGGCGCGGCCATTTGGGTCAATGGCGTGCGCCGCCCCAACCGATGCTCTCTCCGTCCATTCCATGATCCGACTTCCCGCTTCTTGTCTCGGCGCATCAGCCAGGTGATCCACGGCCCTCCCACCGTCGCTGCCACTCCAATCGCCGTCATCATCAAAGCCGCCACATTCACCGGCATCCTCCTTGCCTGTCCCTTTCCATTAAAGACGTGGTTACGTCCTAATCGAGGTGACCGGCCAAAGGGGGGATACTCAGTATTGCCCCCCTGAACAGCCCATGGACCTCGGAAATGACAGACACACTCCAGAGTCCGGCGATCTATGTTCCCGACCCGCGCAAGCTCAACCATGTGACCAGGGGAATCCCTTGTTTGCCGCAGCCTCGGAAACAGGCTTTCCTCAGTCGAGACAGCTTAGAGTTATCTGGCAAGACCTATCGTCGTACCCAAAAGCAGCTTCCCCAAATGACCGTCGACCAAGATACTCCCGCTCTCAAAGTCTGGCGTGCTGTAGTACGTCGGCCTTGGCACGCTGACGTCGTGCTATCCGTCCTTAGCCGGACGCAACTGGAAGCGGTAGCCCAAGCGATCCACCACACCACCGGACTCGTGCTTGACCTCTCCACCAACCGGCGAGGCAATCCTTGCCTCGTATTCCCCAACCGACACCCCTCAGACAAGACTGGCGAAGGATGGGAGGTCATTCGTCAGGGGTCAATGGTGACCGAGGACGGGGAATGGCGCGTCCAGGTTGATTGCCAAGAGTCAGAAGCATCATGGTTTGTCGAATGAGACAATCACTGCTCCCCGACGCCAAGAAATCCGAGCAAATCCGTTTCAAGCCCCATAATCGCGAACCTCTGACCGGAAGCTCTCAACTCCCCGTCCGTTGCCCGTAGCTCCTTTCTCCCTCATACGGTTGGCATTTCTTGTCCTGGGCACTCAAGGTGTCAATCACCGCTCAATCCCTGTCGGCGGGTGCTGCGATACGACGGCTCATACGGGCCGATGTCACCCTTGAATATCTTGGAGGATGCTTCCTCTAGCAATTTGTCTTTCCAAGGCGCTTCCATTTCGCCTTCCCTCGGTTGGGCCTTCTTGGCAAGATCGTCGACGTAGGGACGCAGTGACTTGAGTTGCAAGGAGAGTCCCAGCCATCGGGCGTGGTTATGGCGGTGGACTTTGGCAGCTCGGGTTTCACTGCTTGCTAGGTAGACGAGGATGACGACGGGGCCTCCCAGCAGCGGAGCTGAGATCAAGTGGCCATCCCAACCACTCGGCCCCACACCTGACAGCTTGAGAATGACCACGGCCATAGCCCACAAAACTGCACCTAACTGCGCCCATCTTGCCGATCTCGTGTGCTGGTCCATGAGGGTCTTCTCCGCTTCGGCAGCGGCTTCGTGCGATCCGCCGAGAGTGGCTCCCACGGTGAAGCCGTAGCGATCCTGCAGGTCCTCCAATAGTGATGTCAGTTGGGCCATTGCTTGGGACTGCTGTTCCTCGATCTCCCGCACGGCCCCGTCCATTGCATCCCGGCTTTGTCCGGCTTTGTCTTCTATCTCCCTCACAGCGCTATCTATCGCGCTTTGGCTCTGCTGGACTGCGCTTTCGACTGATCGCTTTGCGTCTCCTACTGCTCTGCGCCCTTTCCTCATGGTCTCGACGAGGGAGCGAGCAGCAGGAACTGGGTTCCTCTCGGCGGCGACAAGAATTGGGCCACCGCGCGCTATTACTGCATAGCCGTGAAGCGTGTTGAGGAGGGACTCGCGGTCTTGCGGGTAGGAACCCCGTACTACGTTCAGGCAATTGGCTATCCGTTGCCATTCCTGTATCCCCAACATCGGCGATGCCTCGCTCAAGGCGTTTTCGATCATGTTCAGGAATTCCTGAAGGATGTCACCGTCGGTGTCCGGGTCGGGTCCGCCTGAGACCTCGCGCAGCCATTCAACGTCGTCAGAGAAACTGGGGTAGCTGCTTAGAGCTTCCTTCACATGGTTGGGAACCGAAGTTTGTTGTAGGGGCATTTTGACCACCGTTCTTCTCATCCGCCGGTGATTTGACGGCAGGGGGCTAGCTGCTTGGCGGCGAGTGTATTGGCCCGCGATGACAGTTTGAGGCAATGCCACAGGGAGCTGGCCAGGCTGACTGCCCCTAGCTAGAAGCGCTCACTAGAGCTATGTGCGGGGGCCGCCGGAAGGTTCGAACCTGTCTCCTTAGGTGGTTTCACTGACAATCACCACTGTCACTCTGATCGAGATGATGGAGGCCTGCTTTCCATTTCCTCTGATCGGGAGAAGTCCTATGTCAGACTTCAAACAGATGTTGCTGATTGACCGAGACGACGCTGCAGGAGCGACGACCTGGCTGGAGTCGGAGCGAGAACTGGCTGCGGCGGCGTGGGCCATTGTCAGTGATGGAGCCCTCGCTGAACTTACTGTCGCAGAGTCCGAGGTTGTCGACGCCGCAGCGGAGATTACTGAATCGGGCACTACCGAACTGCTGTCTGGGATCGAGCAGGGGAGCGACCCGTTGGGGGATGCGTTTGTGCGGTTGCGATCCCCAAAGCAGAGGCGGCCATTGGGGGCGGTGTATACGCCTCCGGGGATCGTGGAGGCGATGGTGGGCTGGGTCGCTAGCAGAGAGCAGCCTGCTCGGATCGTCGATCCTGGCGCAGGGTCGGGGCGCTTTCTGCTGCAAGCGGGACGGGTCTTTCCTGATGCTTCGTTGGTCGCTGTTGAACTGGACCCCTTGGCCGCGCTGCTGTGTCGGGCCAACCTGACCGCCGCGGAGCTTGATGATCGGTCCACCGTGATGGTGGAGGACTACCGAGAGGCCAATCTTGGCAGTTGCGATGGGGTGACGGCGTTTGTGGGAAATCCCCCCTATGTGCGCCATCACCAGATCGAGTCTCGGTGGAAGCGGTGGCTGACAAGCACTGCGGCAAGCCGTGACCTGCCGGTTAGCGCACTTTCGGGGCTTCACATCCATTTTTTCTTGGCGACGCTTCTCGCGGCGCAGCCGGGAGACATCGGAGCCTTCATTACCTCTGCGGAATGGTTGGACGTCAATTACGGGAAGCTGCTGCGCGGGATGCTCACCGACGGGTTAGGCGGCGAGTCGGTCCATGTCGTTGCTCCGGAGGTGTTGGCTTTTGAGGATGCGGCTACTACCGCGTCGGTGACCTGTTTTCAGATCGGTTCGGAGGCCCGCTCTGTCAAGATGCGCCGGGTCGCGAATGCCAGCGACCTTGCCGACCTCTCCAAGGGACGTCGAGTAAGTAAACAGCGACTCATACAAGAGAAGCGGTGGTCGCCGCTGTTGTCCCCCGTACCGCCGCCGCCAGAAGGATTCGTCGAGTTGGGGGAACTCTGCCGGGTACACAGGGGCGCGGTCACCGGGGCCAACGCCACCTGGATCACCACCGCCAATGATCCCCAACTGCCAGCAAGGACGCTGTTCCCGTCAGTCACCAAGGCCCGAGAACTCTTTGACGCCAGCGACGACGTGCTGTCGAGCCTCCACAGCCTTCGGGCAGTCATCGACCTGCCCGCCGACCTCAGCGAACTCGACGAGGACGACCGGGCGCTCGTGAAACGCTTCTTGCGATTCGCAGAGCACAACGGCGCTCACTCCTCCTATGTCGCCCGCCACCGGAACCCCTGGTGGTCAGTAGGCCTGCGATCCGCCGCTCCGATCCTGGCTACTTACATGGCCCGACGCCCTCCGGCATTCGTCCGCAACCTTGCCGGTGCGCGCCATGTCAACGTCGCCCACGGGATCTACCCCCGAGACCCATTGTCCGATGACGCTTTGGACACCCTGGCCGCTTCTCTGAGGTCCAGCGTTTCGGTGGCACAGGGACGCACCTACGCTGGTGGACTCACAAAGTTCGAGCCTTCGGAGATGGAGCGCATCCCGGTTCCCAATCCCGCTCTGCTCGTTGAGATGTAGTCGTGAGCCTCACAGATCCGCCTCGCTGGACCAGCGAGGAATTCGACGAGCAACGAGAACTCGCCAGACAGATCTTCCGCTCCCAACGGCTGAACGAGTCCCAAGGGGTCTATTCCGAGACCTTTGTCCAGTGCCTCGAATACATCAACGAGCTCCTCGACAAAACCGACGACCTCTCGCGACTACAAGGACAGCCTGGTGTTTCGGCAATCGACCCCGGACTCCTGGAGGTGCTCGCCAACCCCGAATTGTTGGAAGCCCTCCGCTACGTCGTCGGCCCTCCCATATCAGCGGATGATCTGGCCGAACTTGCCGACACTTCGCTTGCTGCTGGCGTGCTGCTCAATGACTCCGGCGCATCGGTCCGGGTGATGGGAACTATCGCCCAGGGTCTCGACCCCAAGCGATTCCCATGGATCGGTCAGGGACGCAGAGCCGATGACAGCGAAAGGACTGCCGCCGCGATAGCAACGGCGGCCCTTATGGCCACACGGCGAGTGGAAACCGCCCGACGAATGCAGTCCAAGGAGCAAGAAGAGTCGGTCAAAACCTCCCTACGGGAAGCAGGCATGGCAGAAGTCGAACCACGGACTGTCTCACCCGGCCTACTGGATGCCCCGGCACCAGGCGAGTTCTGCGGTGAAGCACTATTCGGTCAACGCAAAGCAGATCTCATAGTCAGGCTGTACGACGGACGTTGCATGCCCATTGAGTGCAAGGTGTCGAACTCGTCAACAAACTCCGTGAAACGACTTAACAATGACGCCGCCGCGAAGGCCTCAGACTGGATCGAAGAGTTCGGCAGCGGAGCCACCGTCCCCAGCGCCGTCCTATCTGGCATCTTCAAGACCCGCAACCTCGAACAAGCCCAAGCCCAGCACCTCACGATCTTCTGGGCCCACAACCTCGATGCCCTAGTGAGTTTCATCCACTCGACGGCACCGAATGACTAGGGCTAGCTCGCAGACTCTGCGGAATGGTTGTCACATTCTGCATCAGACCTGGAGTGGAGTTCAGCTGGTGATGGAGCCGCCGGCGAGGGGGATGGTCTGGGCGGTCATCCAGGAGGCTTCCTCGGAGGCGAGGTAGGCACACAGGGCGGCGACGTCTTCGGGGGTGCCCAGTCGCCGAGTGGGGATGGCCCTGGCCAACTGATCGGTGACGCCAGTGTCGCCGGTGTTCGACATCAGCCCTAGGGCGATGGAGTTCACGGTGACCCCTGTTCGGGCCACCTCGAGCGCTACCGAGCGGAGCAGCCCGGCTGCGCCGCCCTTGCCCGCCGAGTAGGCCGCCACGCCGATGTTCACGCCCACGGTGCCCGCCCCCGACACTACGCCGATGATGCGGCCCCAGCCCCGCTCGATCATCCCGGGCAGAACGGCGTGGGTGCAGTTCATGACTCCATCGAGGTTGACGGCCAGTGGTCCGGCCCAGTCTGCGGGCTCGGTCTCGGCGAAGGGTTTGACCTGCATTAATTCGGCCCCCCCATTGCCGGCGTTGTTGACCAAAATGTCGATGGGCCGATCAGCAATCGCCGCCCGCACCGCATCGCCGTCGGTCACGTCGAAGGGCAGCGCCTCAGCGGAGGTGCTGGCGGACACGATCTCATCGGCCACTCCGCCGGCCCGATCGGCAACGATGTCGTTGACCAAAACGTGGGCCCCCAGAGACGCCAGCGTGCGAGCGACGCCAGCGCCGACGTTCTGGCCTGCACCGGTGACGAGGGCGGTCTTTCCATTGAGCTCGAACATCAGTGTCGCTCCTTTCGCTCCTGGCCCCTGGCTATCTCGGAACGTCTTGCCATGCCATGTCGTGGTAGGGGTCGGGCTCTCGGGGCAGGCCGAGCACCTTCTCGCCGATCACGTTCTTGTTGACCTCGGTTGTTCCCCCCTCGATGGTATTGGCCCGGCTTCGCAGCATGCCCTTTACGGCATACGGCATGCCTGCTGCCCATGCTTCGATGGAATCTTGCCCGTCGAAGGGTTCTTCGGGGATCCAAGCCATTGACGCCAGGCCCAACGAGTCGGCGGCGGCCAACTGGAGGGCCTGGTTGAGCTGACCCTGGTGTACTTTGCCGATCGACGCGGCCGGTCCCGGCGTTCCCCCCGCCTTTACGGTGGCGCGAACCCGCTCATTGGTCCAACCCCTGACCATCTCCTCGCAATAGAGCCGCATGAGCCGGTCGCGCTCCACCGGGCCGATACCCGCCTTTCGGGCCTGCTCGAGCAGACTCTCGATCCCTCCTCCCCCGATGCGATCCACCCCACCCGATCCCGACCCGGCCACCATCTGGCGCTCGCCGGCCAGGGTGGCCCCGGCCACCCGCCACCCGTTGCCCGCGGTGCCGACCCGGTGGAAGTCGGGAACCCGCACCTCTTCGAGCCACACTTCGTTGAAGTCGATTTCGCCGCCGATGTGACGCAGCGGGCGCACCTCTACCCCCGGCGACGAAAGCTCAACCAGGAAGTAGGTAATCCCCCGGCGCTTGGGGACGGAGGGATCGGTTCGGGCCAGGCAGATGGCGAACTCAGACTCATGAGCCCAGGTGCTCCACACCTTTTGCCCGGTGAGAATCCACTCATCTCCGTCTCGTTCAGCCCGCATGGCCAGCGAGGCCAGATCGGAGCCAGCGCCGGGTTCGCTGAACATCTGGCACCACCGCTCTTGGTTGGCGACCATGGGGGGAAGAAAGCGCAGGCGCTGCTCCTCGGTGCCGTGGGCGAACAGTGCCGGGGCCGTGTTGTGCAATCCGAGGGGATTCAACCGCCCCAGGTTGAGCGGGGCGATCACTGCTTCTGCCACCCGGGCCTTGGCCAGCGGGAGATCAAGGCCCCCGTATTCGACCGGCCAGGTGGCCACCGCCAGCCCAGAAGCTGCAAAGACTGGGTACCAAGCCTCGTAGTTCTTCCGTGGCCTTACTTCCCGGATGGCCCGCCGCCCACCGGGGGCGGCGTCACGCCACGCTTGGGGGACGTGCTCGGCCACCCAGGCACCGACAAGAGCGCGGATCTCCTCGTCGGTGCTGGTTGCGTCTATCGGCAGCCGCTCGGAGTTCATTCCGCCGACATCGCCTCGAACCGCTCGACGAGCGCATCCAGCGCCTCCGCCGCAGTGGTCGCCCCTCCCGGCGGAGTGGGCAGCCTCGCCGGGCCGTGCTCCCGGCTCGGCAGCAGGATAGTGGCGTGGCCCGGGCAGGTGACCTCACCTCGTTGGTTCTCGCCGTAGATATCGAGGTCGACCACTGGAGCGCCTTCATCGTTGAGGTACTTGCGGGTAACCGTGCCCCGCATCCAGTGGGTGTCGCCCACATAGTTGAACCGGCGGAACTCCACGTCGAGGGAGGCCAGCCAGGCATCGTCGCCCATCCAGTCGGTACACAGATGCACCAGCCAGGTCTCGCGCATCCGCCCGTAGTCGTAGGTGGCCGGGTTGCCCGCCCGCCGGGCCCACTCGGGATCCCAGTGGACCCGCTGCTGGACGTCGGGGATGTTGAGGTCGTCAGGCCGGAAGAACCCGGGCACCCGCTGGCGCTGCTGCACACCGAGCCGCAGCGCCTTTACCCCGTAGAGTCCCATCCCCATGCCGGTGTGCCACACCACCATGTCGGTGACCCGCATCGGCCCCTTGACCAGCGGCGGCAGCTCGTCGCCCACCTCGGTGTCCTCCCACCAGCGGGGCTCGGCCCCCCGGCGGCGCTCGGGCTCGCTGCTTGCCGCCTCGGCGATCTCGGCGATCTGCTCATCGGTGTAGGGCTCGATCACGATGTCGCCATACTTGCCCTTGCCCTCGTCGGCTTTGCGCTCCACCGCCCCGCGGTCGGTGCGGATCATCAGCCGGTACTGGGCCGACAGCACCGCCTCCTGGGTGGCGAATACCTCAGCCGTCCACTCGTGCACGGTGCGGGCCGCGAACTCGCTCTTCTTGTCGTGTACGCCCACCAGGGCATTCCGCCGGGTGACCCGCATCCCGGGGCGAAGCGGCGCCCACCACTCCCGGTAGCTGCCCGAGTAGTAGGCGTGGGCGCCCTTGAGCGGATCACCCTTGAGCAGCGCCTTGGTGTCGGGGTCGAGCTTCTCAACCTCGTTCTCCCCGATGAGCGTGTCGCCGCCGTTCATGTTGGGCGACGAAATCGGCCCTCCCCACACGGTGCCCGCCCCGTAGTCGGGATCGCACCACAGCGGGTTGTCGTCGCCGTAAGCCTCCGCCACCTGCCGAAACGCGTCGGTGTTGGGCTCGCGATACCAAGGAGGCTGAGGATGCGGCTGAGCGATTCCGATCCGAGCCCGCAACCGGGCAATGGCCTCGTCGGTTATCGCACCCCCGTCCGACACGGACCGGACTGTACCCGACGACCTAGCCCGCTTCTCCCCTATCGCATCGGACAAGGTCCAGTTTCACCTAGTCGGCGTCGACGATGGGTTCCAGAGCGTCGGCCATGTCGTGAACGAAGGCGGGAGGGACGGGTGAGAAGGGGTAGAGGATGGCGAGGTCGAGGCCGACGGCTTTGTATTGCTCGGCTTGGGTGAGGACGTTGTCGATTGGGTCTTCGGCTTGGTAGATGAGGTGGGTGGAGGTGGTGATCTCGGAGGGGTCGCGGCCGATCTCCTCGCAGCACTCGACCAGTCGGGCTTTCGATTCCGCGAACTTCGCCACCCCGCCGCCGGGAAAGTTCCAGTGGTCGGCCCATTTCGCCACCAGGGGGATGGTGCGGCGGGGGCCGGCACCGCCGATGACGATGGGCGGGGTGGGCTGCTGGGGGCCCTTGGGCTCATTGCGGGCGTTGGTGAGGGTGTAGAAGCGACCCTGGAAGTCGGTGATCGGCTGGCTGAGCAGCGAGACCACGCACTCCAGATACTCCTCGAATCGGTCGAAGCGCTCGGCGAGGCTGATCCCGTAGGCCCCGGCCTCCACCTCGTTCCAACCGGCGCCGAGCCCCAGATCGAGCCGGCCGCCCGACACGATGTCGAGAGATGAGGCCATGGCCGCGCAAAGCCCAGGGTGCCGGTAGGGGGCGGCGTTGACCATCGACCCGATCCGAATGCGCTCGGTGGCCTGGGCCAGCGCGCTCAGCGTCACCCATGCCTCCAAACACGGGCCCTCCTCGCCGCCGTAGATGGGGTAGAAGTGATCGAAGACCCAGGCCGACTCGTACCGGGGATCGGCATCAAGCTCCTGCCATGTCTCCAACATGGTGGACCACTCGATGTTCTGGGGCATGGTCTTGAACGCGAGCTTCATAACTTGCCTCCAACGCTTCTTTCTTCCTCACTGAGCACACATAGAGTGAGCGCCGAGTGGAGAAAGGTCAAACCATGACTAATGAGGCTGCGGCACGAGATCGGTTGATGACCGGGGAGGCGTGGAACGACTTCTGCGACACAATGCGGGCCGCCGGCCAGGTGGTGGTCGAACGCACTCCCGACGCCAACGAGCAAGACCGGGTGGAGGGGTTCCGCTACCTGACCCGCATGTCGCTGATGGCCTATATGCGCTGCATCGAGAACCTCCCCCCGATGGAGAAGAGGGCGATTTGGATCATCCCGCCGCCCATGAAGGGTGGCCAGGGGGTCCAGTCGCCCGACCAGGATCACGTGGTGCAGCCCATCGACGCCACCAAGCGTTACCGGGTCACCGGCCAGCGGGGCTCGGCCCCCTACGTCCACATGTCGGCGTGGACGCCGAAGGTGCCCGATTGGGTCGGGGTGGAATCAGTGGGCGACCGGGCCGTCGCGGTGCTGGAGGAGTTCAATCCGAGCTGGTCGCAAACTCCGTTCACCGCCCTGCTCGACGAGTTCACCGACGGCGCCGGAAACGTGGATTTCGTGCTATCGGTGGACGATCCCGGGGTCGACAACTGGATGCCGGTCGCCCCACAGACCCGAGAGCTGATGATGAGAATCGTCTATGACGACCGCGACTCTCAGTCGTCGCCTCGGCTGATGATCGAGCCACTCGAGCCCACCCCGGTGATTGACACGCCGGACGCGGCTGAGATGTCGAAGCGGCTGGCCCTCGCGGCCCAGATGGTGCTGTCGGTGCAGTCCGACTACGCCGACTGGACCGACACGCTGCTCAAGGAAGAGAACCAGCTACAGCTCACCACCGAGCACTATCTCCGGGTGGGCGGCTCCCCCGACGACCGCCACTTCGAGTTCGGCTACTGGCGCATTGGCGAGGGGGAGGCACTGTTGGTGGAGTTCAAGCCCCCGGTTTGCCGCCATTGGAACTTCCAGCTGTGCAATCACTGGATGGAGAACCTGGCCAACTACTTCACCGGCCAGGGCTACGCATCGTCTCAAGACGTCGAGGCCGACGCTGATGGAGTGGTGCGGCTGGTGGTGGCGGCCGAGAAGCCGGCAACGGGTGTCTGGGTCGATTCTGCGGGCCGCGACCACGGAGTGATGGGGTTGCGTTTCGTGGAGCACGAGTCGGTCCCCGTGATCACCACGAAGCTGGTGCGCTTTTCCGATCTGGGCTGACGCGGCAGCGGCGGCTGATCAGTAGTCGAACACCGAGGGCAGCGCGTCCATAGGGCGGGCCTCGGGGTAGTGCTCGGCGATCATGGCCGCGTGGTCGGGGTCGTCGTCGATGCGGTTGGGATCGAAGCGAGCGTCGATCCCCCGCTCCTCCAAGTCGGCGTTGAAGCGGGCGGCGATGTCGTCGCGGCTCAAGGGGTTGGAGGCCAGTCGGTTCTTGTGGTCGGCGTCGATGTACACATCGGCCTTCCACAGCACGCTGATCCGGACATCGGCCAGCGGCGTGCGGTACACCTCTTCGCCGTGGTCGGTAACCACCCAGTCGCCATCGGGGCTGCCCGCCGGGGCAAACTCCGCCATCGGAGTGACGAGGGGCGTGCCGATATCGAAGGGGCCGATGGCGTTGACCTGGTGAAACATTCCGTGGTTGTCACCCATGAGCGCGGTGTTGGCCATGTTGCCCACATGCTCTTCGGGTGGTTGATCGGGCCCGTAGGGCCAGTAGCGGATCCCGCCACCGTCCACATCGTTGAGCCACCAAATGGCCGTAGCCTGCGGGAACGACATGTCGTCAAACAGGCCCGACCACAGCATGGCCCTAAGCAGCCACATCGGCGTGTTGGTGCGGTCGCGTCCGGCGAAGCGGGGGTTGTCGGTGTGGGCTGGCCCTGCTTGGGGAATGGCCATCATCTGGTTCACGTACACGCTGTGGGGTTCCACGATCTCGGCGCTGTAGAACGCCTTGGCCGAGTCGATGTAGGCCGGATTGTCCAAAAACACCTCCGACCCCGGCACGGCGATGGTCTCGTTCACCCAGTCGTCCCGGAACCAAAGCGGACGGGTGCGGGCGTGGGGATCAGCCCCGGGGTTGTACCAACCTCCCAGCGGCACATAGGGGGCCTCTTGGGCCAGCAGCTTGATCGCAGCCCCGACATCGTCGAGCACATCAGTCAGCAGAATCGGCGGGTCAGAAACATGCATCGCCCTCGACGGTACCATTCGATGTGATGTCGTCGCGTAAGCCGCATCCGCGAGCTGGGCTGAACCGCGATGAGATCGTGGCCGAAGCCATTCGCATCGTCGAGTCAGACGGTCCCGCGGCACTCACCATGCGCCAGCTGAGCGCGAGGCTCGGGGTGAACCCGAACACCGTCTACTGGCACGTCGGAAATCGCGAGAGCCTTTTGTCCGCGATGGTCGCGCAGAAGGCGGAAGAGATCGCAGGGGTCCAGCTCAAGGGCAGTACACCTCGCGCTCGGGTGGCCGATGGAGTCCATCGAGCGCGGGCGGCCATCGCCAAGAGCGCATCGGTTGCCATCCTCGCGTTCGAGATCGGGGCCGAGCACCAGTTGGTCCGTCCGCTCGCGGTGGCGATCGCATCGGAGATCGAGGCCGCAGGCGTGGACGGTATTGACGCCGGCGTCGCCACCGTCTCGTTCCTCGCGGTGGTCTCAGGCTTCACCACGGTAGAAATGCGACGCCCGGAGAGAGCAGCCGACGGGCTGGCTCCAGATGCTCTGTCGGAAGGTGCGTGGCGAGGGCTGACGGACTTCGATCACCACGACGCCGCGTTCGACATGGCGATCAACGCGATCCTCGACGCCGTTTTCCCCTCTGGCTAGCGGCCGGCTCGCGGCCACACGATTACGCAGCCGGCCGGGCCGGCCACACGGCCGCCGTCGACCACGGAGCCGCTTGCTCCAGCTGCCGTGATACGGCCAGGACTAAGTCTTCGCGGCCGAAGGGCGCCGCCACCTGAACGCCAAGCGGCACACCGTCCTCGTCATGGCCCATGGGAACCGACGCCGCTGGCTGCCCGCCGACATTGAAGACCGCGGTCTCGCTCGCTGGCGTTGAGGCGATCGGCAGCAACGCGTCGACGTTGCTCGTGTCATATACGCCGAGCTCGGGAACGACCGTTCTGGTGGTCGGCGACAGGAAGATGTCGAACCGCTCGAAGTAGGTTGCCGCCTTGCGTCCGATCAGCTCGGCGGACTGAAGTCCTCGGATGACATCAGCGCCGTCGAATCCAATCGCGAGGTCGTATAAGTAGCGAGTGAACGGCTCAAGGTCGTCGTCTTCGAGCCCGCGGCCGAGCTCGGCGAGCCGGTCGTCGATCATCACCTTGGTCGCGGCGGCCATCAACCCGCCCAAGGTCGCGAGAAGGCCGGGCTCCACCGGCAAGTCTGCTACTTCCAAGTGGTGACCCATCCCCTCAAGGCATCCGGCTGCCCGCTGGAGGGCCGCAGCACACATCGGGTGGAATGCAGGCCCTTCCATCGAGTGGCTGGCCACGCCTACCCGCAGCGGACCAGTCTTCGTCTCGAGCGACGACAGCCACGACGCCGCCGGCGAGGAGATCTCATAAGGGTCACCCAGAACCGGCCCCGCGGTCAGGTCGAGTACATGCGCCGAGTCCCGAACCGAGCGCGTCATCACGTGGTCGATGCCCATCGGATACGACATCATCGTGGGCCCAGGATGTCCCGTCACTCGACTCCTGCTCGGCTTCAATCCAAATAGACCGCACGCGGCTGACGGGACGCGGATCGACCCGCCGCCATCGTTGCCATGGCCGATGGGTACCATGCCCGACGCCACCGCAGCGCCCGTGCCGCCCGACGACCCGCCCGGCGACTTGCCGAGATCGTAGGGGTTGCGAGTCGGGCCATAGGCGGCCGGCTCCGTAGTGCCCATCTTGCCCATCTCCGGCATGTTCGTGACACCGAGGATCACAAACCCCGCCGCCCGATAACGCTTGGTCAACTCACTGTCCTCGTCAGGAACAGCACCCGCCATCAGCCTTGAACCCCACGTCTCGGGAACGCCGGCCAGCCGTGCTCGACAGTCCTTCACCACAAACGGAACGCCAGCGAACGGCGCGTCCCGATCCACGTTGCGGGCGCTTTCCAACGCCGAGTCGTAGCACGTGGCAATCACCGCGTTGATCTCCGGGTTTCGCTCCTCGATCCGTCCAATCGCCGCCTCTGCCAATTCAACCGGATCCACAGCTCCGCTCCGGACGGTGGCCGCGATCTCCGTGGCGTCCGCCGAATCCAGCAAGGCTCCAATCTCAGTCATCGCCGATCCTTTCCGTCAAAGTGCGTTCTGCCAGTTTTCAATAGAGGTCTGCGGTGCCGTCGCGTAGGTCGCGGCCACGATGGCCTCGAATTCGCTGGCAATAGCCGCATGTTCGCTGATCACGTTGTGCCCCTCCCGGGCATCTGCGTTGCAGTCGACCAGGAACGCGTCAAACTCGTCCGGTGGGAGCGTCCTACCGTCCCGCCGGGTGGAGCGGTCGTAGCGCCAACGGCGGGTGCGGACACAGAAGCGCTGCGGCCAACCGCCACCGCCGGTCCAGTAGCCCACGCCGATGGCAGCCATTGCGGCTATTCCCGGGAGTCCGTACCCAATGGCCGAAATGAGGTGATCCGGCTCGTCGCCAGACACCAGCGACCGCCCGTCCCCCATTCGGGCTTCGAGGCCGCACAGGTCCAGCAGCGTCGGACCGAGGTCAACCCCGGAAGCGAGCTCTTGATTCATCGCGCCGGCATCCAGCTCGCCGGGCCACGACAACAGGAAGGGAACGCGGTGCGACCAAGGCGAGAACATCTGCTTTGAGTAGGCCCCGCCGAGCTCGCCCAAGTGCGCGCCGTGGTCGCTGCTGAACACAACGATCGTGTCCCCTCGCAGACCCTGGCGGTGCAGCGCCGCCAAGATCTCTCCGATCTGGTCGTCGATCCAGTTCACAAGGCCGTGGTAGCGGGACTGGGCGGCGACGATCTGTTCCGGTGTGAGGTCGCGGGGTGGAACCTGCCCGAAGACCCGCTCGAATTCCGAGAGCCCCTCCGTTGGGCCAAATGCGTCGAACGAGTCGGGCCAGGGTGCGTCGTCGTACCTCGACGCCCACGGTTCCGGCACGACGACCGGCGTGTGAGGTTGGAGGAAGCTGACCCGCAGCAGCCAGGGCTGGTCAGTCGGGCGGTCCCGTTCGAGCCAGCCCACCGCATTTTCGGTCAGACGCCGTGGGGGGAAGGCGAGGCCGTCAGGCCAGGTCGCGGCGTTAATGCTCACACCATTGGTGATCAGTCCGAGCCGGCCACGGTTCTCACCGAAGGCGACCAACAGCTCAAGCTGGTCGGCACCGTCGTACTCCGATTGTTCGAACCCGAGGAGAGCGTCGGGGACATGTTCCTTGCCGAGGTTGACCGTGCGGTAGCCGGCCCGCGTGAAGACTTCGGTGAACGACTCGACCGGGACCGCGGCACCGAGTCCTCGACCGTGGTTGTGGTAGATCCCAGTGGTCGTCGGCAACAGCCCAGACTTGTACGCCGACCGGGCCGACACGCAAACCGGCGAGTCGACGTAGAACCGATCAAAGCGCACGCCTGCCTCAGCGATGGAGTCGATGTTGGGTGTCTTGATCGGCGCGTATTCGTTGTCGTAGATGCCGACCGCGTCGGAGCGCAATTCGTCGCACATGATCCACAAGACGTTCGGCTTCTTGGGGCCCATGACTCTCCTAGACGCCACCAATCGCTGGCTGACGATAGCTCCCATCGACTATTATACAGTGTACAACAACATTGGCAGTAGCGTCGGGGATCTGGAGTCCGCGAGCCGCCGACAGAGCTGAGGAGTCCCGGATGCCGCGACGAGTCGGCAGAAAGCAAACACGACTTGAGGGGGCAGGGGATCATGCCGATCCCTCCGCAACCAGCGTCCTGAGCGACCAGATCTTGGCCGCGGAGGCTGAGCGCCAGGCGGAATTGGCGGCAGAACCGGTGATCCTCGACGACGATCAGCTTCCCGGCGTCGGCGCCAAAGAAATCTCGCTGAAAGAGGCCATCTCGATTGGTGGGGTGTCCACCATCGTCTTGCTGGGAGCCCTCGACGCCACCGACGCCCTTGGAATCAGCGCATTAGGGCTCCTGGGCCCTGACATCAAAGAATCGCTGGGGGTCAGCGACGCCGTGCTGGGCACCATCACCGCCGGGGGCAACGTATTTATCGTGGCCGGCGGCCTGTTGCTGTCCCGGATCGCCGACAACAGCAACCGGGCCAGATTGGTGGCTCTGGCTACCATCTTCTGGTCGGCGATGACCCTGCTGCTCGGATTCGTGCAGACCGCGTTCTGGTTCTTCATCGTCAATTGCGCCATCGCGTTCGGCCGATCGCAGACCCATCCGGTGCAGGGCGCCATCATGGCCGACAGCTATCCCGTCGAGGCCCGGGCCCGGGTGTATGCCGCCAAGGATGTGGCCGGACGATCGGGTGCATTCATCGCGCCGCTGGCCGTCGGCGGACTGGTCTCGTTGATCGGCGGGGACGACGCCTGGCGTTGGGGGTTCATCGCCGCATCGGTCCCCACGCTGATCGTCGGCGTGGCCATCTTGTTCCTCAACGACCCGCCGCGGGGCCAGTTCGAACAGCGCTCCGCCATCGGCGAGACGCTCACCGACATGAAGCCGGGGCCCATCTCGCTCGGTGCCGCCTTCCAGCGGCTCTTCAAGGTGCGGACGATGAAGTGGGCGTTGATGGCCGCGGTGGCCCTCGGCTTCAGCCTGATATCCGACGGGCTCTTCCTCAATCTCTACCTCGACGAGCGCTTCGACCTCGGACCGTTCGAGCGGGCCCTGGCCAACAGCACCCCCGGCGTGATCGCCCTGTTCATGATCCCCTTCGTGGCCAAGTGGTACGACGGCTTCTACCGCCGCACCCCGCCGCAGGCCATGGCCTTGCTGGGGTCGCTGTTCTTCCCGATGGCGTTTTTCACCGTGCTCCAGCTGCTGATGCCATCACCGGTGACCTTTGCGGTGATGGCCGGGCTCAAAGCGCTGTTTGCCGCCCCGGCCCTGTCGCTATTGGGGCCAACTCTGGCCCACATCAACCCCTACCGCATGCGGGCGCTGGGGTCAGCCATCGGCATGTCGCTGGTCTTTGGGGCCGGCGGTCTCGGCGGGGCCATTCTGATGGGCCTCATCTCCGACGCCACCTCGCCCCGTACTGCCCTGTTGGCTGTTGTTCCCGGAGCCATGATCATCGGCGGTCTGTTGACCATCAACGGCGCCCGACACATCCGGGCCGACCTCACCTTGGTGGTAGAGGAGATTCGGGAAGAGAAGGCCGAGCGAGACCGGATGAGGGCTGATCCCAGCGACATACCAGTGCTTCAGCTCCACAACATCGACTTCTCCTACGGCCCAGTGCAGGTTCTGTTCGACGTGAACCTCGAAGTGGCCCGGGGCAAGACCTTGGCGCTGCTCGGCACCAACGGAGCGGGCAAATCCACGGCTCTGCGGGTGGCCGCCGGTTTGGGCATCCCCTCCCGGGGCGTCGTGCGACTCAACGGCCGCAACATGACCTTGGCCTCGCCCGAGCAGCGGGTGAGGGAGGGTATCTTCTTGCTGCCCGGCGGCCAAGGGGTGTTTCCCCACCTCACCGTGGTTGAGAACCTCGAGACATCGGCGGCGATCATCCGCAGCGACGCCGATACCAAGCCCGACATCGCCGGGCGGCTAGATCGGGCATTCGAGCTGTTCCCGGTGCTCGGCCAGCGGCCCAAGGCGTTGGCTCACGACCTCAGCGGCGGGCAGAAGCAGATGCTGGCGCTGGCCCGGGTGATCATGCACGACCCGGAGGTGCTCATCATCGACGAGCTCTCCCTTGGCCTTGCTCCGGTCGTCGTCCAAGACCTGCTGGCCGTGGTCGAAGGTCTCCGCGACGCCGGTCAGACGATGATCATCGTGGAGCAGTCGCTCAATGTCGCCCTGACGTTGGCCGATCGGGCGGTGTTCATGGAGAAGGGCCATGTGCGGTTCACCGGGTCGGCCCAGAGTCTCCTGGAGCGCGATGACCTGGCCCGCGCGGTGTTCTTGGGCCGTGACGCCGCTACCGATCTGCCAACTGATGAGGACGAGGGCTGATGCTGGCCTTCACCCTCACCAGCCAGATCGTCTACTTCGGGGTAATCGACGGCCTGCTCATCGGCTTGCTGGCCCTCGGCGTCGTGCTGATCTACCGGGCCAGCGGGGTCATCAACTTTGCGGTGGGATCGCTCGGGGTGCTGTCGGCCAGCCTGCTCGCTCTCCTCGTGCTCACCTACGGCTGGCCGTTCTGGCCCGCGGCCATCATCTCGGTGATGGCGGGCGGCCTGATCGCCGCCGCACTGGAACTCACTGTGATCACCCGGTTGTTCCGTGCTCCGAGGGTCATACTCCTGGTGGCCACCATCGGGATCGCCCAGCTCTGCGAGCTGCTCCAGGTGGCGCTGCCCGACATCGACGTGTCGATGGCGAACCGATACCCAGTGGCGCTCTCCGGCGATTGGGAGAGATTCGGGCTCCAAGTGCGAGGTGTCGAGCTGATTGTGATCATTGTTGTTCCCGTCCTCACCGTGGCCCTCTCCTACTACCTCCAGCGCACGGCACAAGGACGGGCAATTCGAGCCGCAGCCTCCAACCCCGACCTGGCCCGGCTCACCGCCATCAGCCCCAAGGTCATCTCGACCATCACCTGGATCATCGCGGGCCTGCTGGCCGCGGTGGCACTGATCTTGGTGGCGGGGATCAACGGCCAGCCCAGCGGCTTCCGGTCGCTGGGACCGGCCACCCTGGTCCAGGTTCTGGCCGCGGCCCTGATAGGGCGGCTTCGAAACTTCCCGATGGCGATGATTGCTGGAGTGGCCCTGGGGCTGCTCCGATCGCTGCTGGTATTCAACTGGCCGACTACCGCAGGGCTCTACGACGGATCACTCTTCTTGATCGTCATCGCCACCACACTTCTTGCCAGCCGGCGGCTCACCGGCAGCGACGAGTCGTTCTCGTTCGTGCCCACCACCCGTCCGCTTCCCCATGCGGTGGCCCGCCTCTGGTGGGTCCGTCACTCTTCCCGCATCGGCATTGGCCTGCTCATTGCGGGCGCGGCCATTCTCCCCTTCCTGGTCACCCTGGCGTCGCGCCAGCTCCTGTTCAGCGAAGTGCTGCTGTTCGCCATGATCGGCATCTCGCTGGTGGTGCTTTCCGGCTGGACCGGTCAGATCTCGCTGGGGCAGGCCGCGCTAGCCGGCATCGGCGGCCTCACCACCGCCGCACTAGTCGCCGGACGCGACATCGGGGTCGGCCTCGGCGGAGCATCGTTCACGCTGGCCCTGCCCGACATCCACTTCCTGTTGGCCCTGCTGGTGGGCGCGGCGGTTACTGGGGCCGTCGCAGTGGTCATCGGGTTGGGCGCGTTGCGGATTCGGGGCTTTCACCTCGCCATTGCCACCTTGGCGTTGGCCTTGTTGGGGCAGCAATTTCTCTGGCGACGACCTTTCCTCTCCGGCGGTTCCTACACCGTTTCTCTCCCCCGAGCCACTGGGCCTGTCGACCTGACCGACCAGCGCAGTTACTACTTCTTCTCACTGATTGCCCTGGTGGTGGTGATTGTTCTGGTGGCCAGAATGCGAGCCACCGGGGTTGGGCGCCGATGGCTGGCGGTGCGAGACAACAGCACTGCCGCGTCGGCGTACACGATCTCGCCCTCCCGGGCGGGAATCCAGGCGTTTGTGGTGTCCGGGGTGATCGCCGGGCTCGGCGGCGGTCTGTTGGCCGGGCTGTACGTGACCGTGGGGCTGACCGAGAAGTTCCAGCTCGAACACTCCATCCAGGTTGTCGCCATTGCGGTGATCGGCGGTGCCGGAACCGTGGTCGGACCGATTCTCGGCGCCCTATGGATCGTGGGCCTCCCCGCCGTCTGGCCCGCCAACGACTTGGTTCCGCTCTTGACGTCCTCCATCGGGCTGCTGGTCCTCTTGATGTATTTTCCGGGCGGATTCGCCCAAGTGGTGCTTACCGGACGCGACCGCTTCCTGGGCTGGTACGCGGCCCGGCTTCCCGAACCCGAGCCGCCGCCGAGACGCCAGGTGGCCAGCGTCGTGTCCCGACCTGACGCTGCTGCCGCCACCGGGCCGGTGCTGGTCGCCAAGGAGGTGACAGTGACATTCGGAGGCCTGACCGCGGTCGACAGCGCCTCGATCCGAGTCCACGCCGGAGAGGTGGTGGGCCTCATCGGAACCAACGGGGCGGGCAAGACCACCCTGATGAACGCCATTAGCGGGTTCGTCCCGTGCTCCGGTCGAATCGAACTGGAAGGCCGTCCCATCCACAAGATGGCCGCCGACCGGCGAGCGGCGCTCGGTTTGGGCCGTGCGTTTCAGCAGTCTCGGCTCTTCCCCGACCTGACCGTGCTCGAGACCCTGGCGGTGGCGGCGGAATCGCGCCAGCGAACCTCGTTCACCACCGCGGTAGCCCACCTGCCCAACGGCTATCGCCGCGACCGAGCCCAGCGGGCCCACGCCCAAGACGTCGCCGACTTCCTCGGCCTCGGACCCTACGCCGACAAGTTCACCTCCGAGCTCTCCACCGGCACCCGTCGCATCGTCGAACTTGGCTGCCTCCTGGCTCTAGAGGCCCGCGTACTGTGCCTCGACGAGCCCACCGGAGGGGTGGCCCAGCGCGAAGTTGAGGCGTTCGCCCCCCTGCTGTTGTCGATCAAAGAACAACTGGGCGCCGCCATGGTGGTGATCGAGCACGACATGCCCATGATCATGCAGATCAGCAATCGGATCTACTGCTTGGAAGCCGGCCGCGTGATCGCAGTGGGCTCGCCGGCTGAGGTTCGCACCGATCCCGCAGTCATCGCCTCCTACTTAGGCACCGACGAGCGGGCCATCCGCCGGTCGGGGGCAACTGCTTCAGCCGAAGGAGCTCAATTCCCAATGCCGACTACTGTTTTCAACGAGGGGGAGACATGAAAAGGCTGCTCGCTTTCTTCGCAGTTTTTGGCCTGTTCGTTGCGGCCTGTGCCGGGGGTGACTCCGGCGATGAGAATGGGGCCGCCCCCGGCGCGTCACCCCCTACCGAGGCTGCCGAGGCCCCCGCGCCCGAAGGCACCGCCGCGGCCGAAGATGCTGGCGTCAGCAATGGCGCTGATGCACCAGAACCCGCGGGAGACGACGGGGAGAGCGAAGCCCCCGAAGACACTGCCAGCCCAAAGCCCTCGGACGGCGCCCTTGCGGACGGGGAACCGGCGGCCATCTCCGATCCCATCTTCCAGCCGACGTGCGGGGGAGAAGGCGAGCTCAGTGCCACCGCCACCGGCGTCACCGCGGAGACCATCAAGGTCGGCGCCCCTCAGATCGACTACGCGGAGCTGAGCAATCTGGGGCTCGTTCAGCTCGACCGAGGCGACAATGAGGTCATCCTCCAGGCACTGGCCCAGGAAGTGAACGACAACGGGGGGATCTGCGGTCGCATGGTGGAGACGGTGACCTACAAGTTCCTGCCCTTCGGTACCGACACCTCCCTGGCCGGCTGCGTTTACTTCACCGAGGACGAGCAGGTGTTCGCGGTCTTGGGCCCTTTCACCAGGGTGCCGGCGGGAAACATCTGCGTGACCGAGACCTACAGCACTGCGCTACTCGGCGCCCCGTTCAACGCCGAAGATCGGGCCCGGGCCAATGCTCCCTGGGTACACCTGGAAATCGCCACCGACCGGGTGCTGGAGGTATTTGTGGCCGCATTGGACAAAGCTGGGCTGCTCGCCGATCTCGGAAATGTGGCCGTACACTCCGGTGCCGGACGCCAGGAATTGGTGGACAACGTGCTCGTCCCTGCCCTTGAGGCCGCCGGAGTGGAAATCGCCGAGCGGACGGTGATCGATGTGCCGTCCGGCGACACCCAAGCCGGAGCGGCGGTGTGGCGGACCTTCGCGGAGATCTACCGGAACGCCGACATCAATACCGTCTTCATCGATGGCGACAACGTCTTCGGGGTGGAACAGCTCATCCAGAACGGCCTCGATGTCAAGCTGTTCAATGCGGAATTCTCCACGTTCTCCTATGGGCTGGGAGGCTCGAGCGACCCCAGCTTTTTCGAGGCCTACACCCTCGGCTCGCCATACGCCGGCGATGACGTCAACCAGCGAACGGAAGACTGCATTGACGCCTTCGAGCGCCAATCGGGAATCGAGGTGATACCCACCGAGCAGCTTCCGGAAGACGAAACCGACTGGTTTACGCCGGTACGCGGCTATTGCCGCGTATTCGACCTCTTCGTGCAACTGGCTGCCGCGGCCGGACCGAACCTGACCAACGAGACCTTGCAGGCGGCGATCGACGGATTCGGACCCATCGAGTTGCCCAATGAGGCGTTCGCCTCGCTGGGAGTCGGGAAATACGACGCCCGAGATGGCGTTGTCCTCATGAAATGGGATCCCGAAGCCGGTGATGACAACGCGGGCGACTTCGTCGTCATCTCCGACTTGATCGACACCGGAAGCTGACAGGCGGCCAACCAAACACCCGGTACACGGCCACAGGGTCCGGCTTCGTCGGCGCCGGACCCCGACTGCGGTCAGGCGTTCGCCATCATCCCAACCGATCCCAAGGTGAACGCTGGGGAGTAGCTGTCGGTCGGATAGTCCTCAGACCCTATGGGCCGGGCGACCTCTTCGACCCTGGGGCCGACTTCTGAGGCCAGCGGTGCCAGCGCGTCGAGGTCGAATCCGTAGAGGTCGGCGGCATTGGTGGACACCATCTGGGCCACATCGGCGGCGTCGCGTCCGGCAAAGGCCACCCGCAACGCCTCCATTGAGTGAGGCCACGTGCCCTCGTTGTGGGGATAGTCGTTCCCCCACATGATGTGGTGGACGGCGTCGTCGCCCAACGATGCGATCTCACCGGCGCTGGGGAAGCTCGCGCCAAATCGCACTTGGTCTCGGAAGGTCTGCCGTGTGGTCCGCTCCAGATGGTCGGCGCCCGCGGCGTCGTGGTTGAGCTTCACCTGCTTGGCGAACCAGCCGATCATGGGGAGGTCAGCTTTGATCCAGCCCACCCCCTGTTCGGTGAGCACCAATTTGAGATCGCGATAGCGGTCGAAGATGCCGCTGAGCAGGAACTGGGTGAGCGACCGCTTCGTCCAAAACGAGTACTCGGCCAGCTCTATGACGGCCCGACCGGAACCGGGGGCGTACACCGGCGCGTTTCCGCCGTGGGTCGTGACCGGATACCCCACTTCGGCTGCGGCGGCCCACACTGGCTCCCAATGCTCCTCGTAGAGCTGGGGAAAGGTCCCGTCGGGGGGCGCAACCCGCACCAGCACGCCGCCGGTCATTACCCCGGTCTCCGCCATAGCCCGGATTTCGTCGGCCACCTTCTCGGGAACAAACGGACTGGTCTGTATCAACCCGCGAAGTCGGGTTGGGTCACTGGCACAATGGTCGGCCATCCAACGGTTGTGAGCCTTGAAGCCTTCCCATTGGAGCTCGATCTCCCGGCGATCGTGCCCCCGCTCGAACACATTGAATGTGAACGGTGTATCGGTATTGGGCAAAACGACCCCGGCCACCACGCCATCGGCAAACTGCTCGTCTCGGCGCTGGTTGTGATCGAAGTTGTTCGGATTGGTCTGATCGCCATCGGGCAGCTTCTCCGCAGCCCATGCGTCGAACTCGTCGTGCAGCGAAGAAGGTAGGTACGGCCGGTAGTCGGCGAGCCGGCCCCCGCCATGGGTATCGGCGCTCACTACGATGTACCGCCCGTTGTCGGTTATGCCGCGAATTGAAGACGTATTGCTCATTGTTCTGCTCCCTTGGGGCCCGAGGTTAGTTTCACGTTGAGTGAAAACATGATCCGAGACCCTGACACGGTGTAGGAAACGAGGATGAGCACACGCCCCAACGTCTTGTGGGTGTCGTTTGAGGACTGCTCGCCGAGGTTCGGCTGCTACGGCGACCCGGTGGCCCGCACCCCCAACCTCGACCGGCTGGCCTCAGAGGGCGGCCTTTGGACCAAGGCCTTCACCACCGCTCCGGTGTGCGCCCCATCGCGCAGCGCGGTGATCACCGGCATGCACCCGGTGACGCTCGGCACCCACCACATGCGCACCAACAGCGGCCCCCATCACGGTGGGAAGGGCATTCCCCGCTATGAGGCGGTTGTCCCCCACTACGTGCGCTGCTTCCCCGAATACCTGCGGGCGGCCGGCTACTTCTGCACCAACCGCAACAAGACCGACTACCAGTTCATCCCGCCCATCACTGCCTGGGACTTGCCGGGCGGCCACTGGCGCGACCGGCCCGATCCCGACCAGCCGTTCTTCTCGGTGTTCAACCTGGACGAAACCCATGAGATGGCGGGATGGGAGGGGAGCTTCTTCGGCGACAACGACATCGGCCTCGACTCCATCGAAGTGCCGCCCTACTTCCCCGACACCCCCAAAGTGCGGGAGTCGCTGGCCCAGGTGTACACGGCCATCGAGCATTGCGACCGCTTGCTGGGCGATTTCCTCGAAGAGCTCGAAGAGGACGGACTAGCGGAGTCCACCGCGGTGTTCGTGTGGACCGATCACGGCCCCCTGCCCCGGGGCAAGCGTTGGCCGTACGACAGCGGCATCCACAGCCCGCTCATCGTCCGATGGCCCGGGGTCATCGAGCCGGGGACGATCAGCGACGAGCTGGTGAGCACCATGGACTTGGGGCCGACGGTGCTATCGATCTGCGGCACCGAAGTTCCCCGACACCTTCATGGCCGCCCGTTCCTCGGCCCCGATGCCCACGGCGGGCGCGACTACGTGTTCGTCTCCCGGGACCGCTACGACGAGATGTACGACACCGTGCGGGCCAGCCGGGACCAGCGATTCAAGTACATCCGCCACTACGACCCCGCCCGGCCCTACATGATGTGGAACTCCTTTAGGAACAACCACCCGATCATGCAGGAGATGTGGCGGCTGTACGCGGCCGGCGAGCTCGAAGGCCATCCGGCGCAGGCCATGGCTGACAAGCGGCCAGCCGAGGAGCTGTACGACACCGAGGCCGATCCTCACGAAATCAACAATCTGGCTGGCGACCCGGCCTACCGCGAGGTGCTGGAGCGTCACCGGGCGGCTCTGGAGAAATGGCAGCGCGACGTGGGCGATCTGGGAATGGTGCCCGAAAACACGATGGTGGCCCAGATGTGGCCGGGAGGAGTGCAGCCCATCACCGACGCCCCCAAGTTCATCGTGGTGGGCGGCGAACACCACGGCACCGAGGCCAGCCCCGAGGGCGGCACGTTCAAGGGCCCGGCCATCCTCCAGCTGCAGAGCAGCACCCAGGGGGCATCCATCGCCTACACCCTTGAAGACGACCCTCTGCCCGACCCGCCCGCCGATCTCGACGCCCAGTTTGCTGCCGCGCTAGGCCACAACCCCCAAGCCGGAAGCCCCCCTCGCCGCCTGCTCTACCACGAACCGCTGCGGCTGCCAGTCGGTGAAACCCGCATCCGAGCCGTCGCCCACCGCATCGGCTACCGGCGCAGCCCCGAGTCGGTGGCCACGTTCGTCGTCGAATAAATGACCCATAAATGACCCATACTGGAAGCACTTGGCGAAAGAAACACCCCTATGCGAATCCTCTACATCGACATCGACACGCTTCGGGCTGATCACTTGGGCTGTGCGGGGTATCACCGCAACACCACTCCGAACATCGACGCGCTGGCCGCCGAGGGGGTGCGCTTCGCCAACGTCTATGCGTCCGACGTGCCTTGTCTGCCGAGCCGCACCGCGCTCATCACCGGCATGTTCGGGATCCGCAACGGGGTGGCCAACCACGGGGGGATGGCCGCCGACCTGCGGCCCCAGGGGGCGGAGCGCAGCTTCTTCTCCTCGATCGCAGCCAACTCCTGGGCGTCGCGCTTCTATTGGTCGGGATACCACACCGCTTCGATTTCCAGCTTTCCGTTCCGCCACTCGGCCACTTGGTGGAACAGCGGCTTCATGGAGTCGATGAACCTGATGCGGGGCTTCGGCGGCGAGCGGGCCGACCAGGTGCTGCCCGGAGCGCTTCGCTGGCTCAACGACAACGCCGCGCAGGAAGACTGGTTCCTCCATGTACACCTGTGGGATCCCCATACTCCCTATAACACTCCCGAAGAATACGGAAACCCATTCGAAGGCGACCCGGCCCCGGCATGGCACACCGAGGAGGTGCGGGCCCGCAACTGGCCGCTGGCCGGGCCCCATTCCGCTCAGGAGCCCTGGGGGTTCAAGCCCGACGAGTGGGGCCCTCCCCCGCCCCGCCACCCCTGGAACCTGTCGACCATGGACGAGGTGAAGCAGACCTTCGACGGCTACGACACCGGGATCCGCTACGCCGACGACGCAGTGGGAACGCTGGTCAACAACCTGGCCGACCAGGGCGTGCTGGACGACACCGCCATCTTGGTCTCCTCCGACCACGGCGAGGCGTTCGGCGAGCTGGGCGTGTACGCCGACCACCAGGGGGCCGACGAGGCCACCTGCCACATCCCCTCAGTGCTGCGGTGGCCGGAGATCGAGCCCCAAGTCCATGAGGGGCTGCTCTACCACCTCGACATCGGGGCCACTGTCGTCGATTTGGCGGGCATTGACGTTCCCTTCCTCTGGGACGGCAAGTCGGTGGCCGAGGAAGTCCGCACCGGCACTCACGGCGGGCGGGAGTACCTAGTGCTCTCGCAGGGGGCGTGGTCGGTGCAGCGGGGGGTCCGCTGGGGCGACCACCTCTACTTGCGGACCTGGCACGACGGCTACCACGCCGCCTGGAACGAGGAAATGCTGTTCGACATCGCCGCCGATCCCCACGAGACCATCGACCTGGCCGAACAGGCCCCCTCAGTGCTGGCCGACGGCCGAGACCAACTGCTGTCGTGGACCGACGACCAAATGACCCGCAGCTACTCCCCTGTCGATCCGCTCAAGATCGTGCTTGCCGAGGGCGGCCCCTTCCACTGCAAAGGGCACCTGCCCGAGTACCTGGAGCGCCTCGAAGCCACCGGTCGATCCGATGCGGCGGCGACTCTGCGAGAGCGCCATCCAGTCGACAACACATCCACCGGCCTGTCTGGGATCCCCAAAGATCTGCTGGAGCGCCTTGGAGTGGACAACTAGTGCAGGTGTTGCCTGGTCGGGCCATCACCGGGATGTCGGCCATACTGCTGCCCCATCTCGACTCAACCACGGTGGACTGGGCCTCGCTGGATGCCCACATCGCCCGCACCCGCGAAGCGGGGCTCACCCCGGCGGTGAATATGGACACCGGCTACGTCCAGCTTCTTGATGCCGACACCCGGGTGCAAGTGCTCGAGCGGGCCGAGGCCGTCACCGGGGGCGACTTCGTGGCCGGTGCATTCGTGGCCGACGAGCCGGAGGCGGCGTTCGACCTCGACGCATATCGGCGAGCCGCCGAGGAGATCACCGACCGGGGCGGCCTGCCGGTGATCTTCCCTTCACACGGATTGAACGACCACGGCGATGCCGCCTGGCTCGACGCCCACGGCCAAATCGCTCCCCACCTGGAACGGTTCATCGGATTCGAGCTCGGCCCCATGTTCGTGCCCTACGGCCGCATCGTGACGCTCGACACCTACCGGGGGCTGCTCGACATCCCCCAGTGCATCGGCGCCAAGCACTCGTCGCTCAACCGGGAACTGGAGTGGCACCGGCTGGCGCTGCGCGACGAGGTGCGCCCCGATTTCATGGTGCTGACCGGCAACGACCTGGCCATCGACATGGTGATGTACGGCTCCGATTACCTGCTGGGCCTCTCCACGTTCGCCCCCGACCAATTCGCCGAGCGCGACCGCCTGTGGGCCAAGGGCGACCCCAGCTTCCACCAGCTCAACGACGTCCTCCAGTACTTGGGCCACTTCACCTTCCGCCCCCCGGTGCCGGCCTACCGCCACAGCGCGGCCACGTTCTTGCAGATGCGGGGCTGGGCCCACAGCGATGCGGTGCCCGCCAGCGCGCCCACTCGGCCCGACAGCGACAGAGAGATCCTGCGCGACATCGGCGAGCGCCTCGGAGTGCTCTAGCCCATGCCCCGCTGGACCCAGGTGAAGAACTTGACCAGCGTGGCGGCGCTGCGCAGCCATCTCGAGGACCTCGGCGTGCCCATCCCCCTCGACGACGAGGTGGACCCCGCCGGTCCGCTGGCCCGATCCCTGGCCATTACCGATGGCTCAGCCGGGACCTACACCGCCCCCAACCGCTGGGCAGTACTGCCCATGGAGGGCTGGGACGGCGAGACCGACGGACGGCCGTCTGATCTGGTCCGCCGCCGCTGGGACCGGTTCGCGGCCAGCGAGGCCGGGCTGGTGTGGGGCGAGGCCACCGCGGTCCGCCCCGACGGCCGGGCCAACCCCCGCCAACTGGTGCTCGACGACACCACCGTCGACGATTTCGCCGCCCTGCGGGCCCGGCTCGACCCGTCGCAGGTAACAGTGCTCCAGCTCACCCACTCCGGCCGCTACGCCCGGCCCACCGCCGCCGGACCAGCCCCCAAAACGGTGTACCAGCACCCCCTGCTGGATGCCCGGGTGGCATCAGGCCCAGCCGAGGTGCTCACCGACGACGAGATCGACGAGCTGGTGGAGCAGTTCATCCACCGGGCGGTGCTGGCCCACCAAGCCGGGTTCGACTTCGTGGACATCAAGGCCTGCCACGGCTACCTGGGCCACGAGTTCCTCTCCGCCGTCGACCGCCCCGGTCCCTACGGCGGCGACCTGGAAGGCCGCACCCGCTTCCTGCAATCCATCATCACCGGCATCCGCGCCAAAGCCCCCGCCCTGGGGGTGGCCGTGCGCCTGTCGCTGTTCGACTTCGTCCCCCACACCACGGGAACCGGGGGCGTCGGCACCCCCGAGGCTTCCGGCCCGTACCCGCTGGCCTTCGGGGGCGACGGCTCGGGGGTGGGCATCGACCTCACCGAAACCCACCAGATGCTCGACATGCTGGGCGAATTGGGTGTCGGGCTGGTGTGCGCCTCCGCAGGCAGCCCGTACTACGCCCCCCACATCCAGCGGCCCGCCTACTTCCCGCCCTCCGACGGCTACCAACCCCCCGAGGATCCCCTGGCGGGGGTGGCCCGGCTGGTTGCCAACACCGCCGAGATAACCCGTCAGCACCCAAACACAACAGTGGTGGCCGCCGGCCTGTCGTACCTCCAGGAATGGCTGCCCAACGCCGGCCAAGCCCTCGTCGCCCACGGCACAGCCCACGCCGTCGGCCTAGGGCGCATGATCTTGTCGTACCCCCAAATGCCCGCCGATGTGATGGCTGGCCGCCCACTCGACCGGCGCCTCATCTGCCGCACCTTCTCCGACTGCACCACCGCTCCTCGCAGCGGCCTCGTCTCGGGCTGCTATCCGCTCGACGACTTCTACAACCAGCGAGAAGAGCGCATCCAGCTCGCCGCCTTCAAGAAAGAGGCCAGAACCCGCCTGCGCTGACCGGCTTATTCGGGGGGAGGGCGCAACGCCCCCTGGCAAAAGCCCCATAGTCCGTTGAACCGGGCGTGAGTCGAGCCCACTCGACCGAGCGCAAAGATATGGGCGGCCAGCGAGACATCGAAGAAGAGATCGGACAGTTCCTCCACCTCGATATCAGATCGGACTGATCCATCGGCCACTCCGTCGGCGATGATTGCGGAGAAGTGCTGCCGCAGGGGATCCCAGGCCAGCCGGAGGCCTTCGGGCCGAGTGGCCGCCAATTGGTTGTGGAGTATGGCCAGGGTGCGGACGGTCTTGGCCGGCGGCGCATCCTGGCCTCTAATGAAGTCCCACAAAGTCCGGGCGCTAATCTCAAGTCTGACCAGGGGAGGGGCCCCAGCTTGATCGGAGGCGGGGAAGTGCTCCACAAGCTGGGTGATCAGCTCTTCAAATAGCGCCAAGACGAGGTCATCCTTGGAGGAGAACAACTGGTAGAAACGCCGAAGCGAGCCTCCTGAGCGCTGCACCACATCTTGCACGGTGAACTCCACCGACTCTTCCTCTTCAAGCAGGGCCAACGCGGCGTGGACAAATTCGCCGCTGCGAGCCAAGGCCTGGACTCGAGCGGTGTCCAGAGACCGCTCAAGCATGCGCTGCTCCCAGGAACTGAGCGCAGCCAGCTCGGAATCTGCATTCTCTACTTGGATATCCGTGTTCTCAACACTGGCATTTTTGTTCTCAGTGTCGATATCTATGTTCTCAGGCATGTCTTTCCTGTTCTCATAGTTGATATTCTAGTTCTCGCGTGTAAGAATGATATTCTCACCAAGGAGAAGCGGGTTATGTCGCCCCCCACACTAGCCACCGCGATCGACCTGACCGACATGGACATGTTCGCCGTACGCGAGCCCTACGAGGTGTATGACGAGCTGCGAGCCCGCTCCCCCATCTGGCGCCACCCTGAGACCGCCACCCATGACGAGCCGTTCTGGCTGGTCACCTCTCACGACCTCATCACCAAAGCCCACCGGATGGGCCCGGTGCTCTCCCATCAGACCGGTCCGGGCCGCAATGGCACCGGCGGGATCATCCTTCCCGACGTCGAGATGGGCCCCGGAATCATGATGGTCATGACCGACCCGCCCGATCACACCCGCTACCGGAAGCTGGTCAGCAGAGGGTTCACCCCTCGGATGGTGCGCAAGCTAGAGCACTGGCTCCGCGCTCGCAGCCACCTCATCATCGATGCGCTCGACGGTCGCACCGAGGGCGATTTCGTGGTCGACCTGGCCTCCGAGCTGCCGCTGATGGTCATCGCCGAGATCGTCGGCGTCCCCCAGGAAGACCGCCACAAGCTGTTCGAGTGGACCAACTCGGCCATCGGGCGCTTCGATCCCGAGTTCCAAGACCATGACGATCCCCACTCGCCGCTAAACGGGCCGATGGACGCCTTCAACATGACCATCTACGCCCAGCAGCTCACCGAGGAGAAGCGCCGCTGTCCCGGCGACGACCTGATGACCAAGCTGACACAGGCCGAGGTGACCATGGCCGACGGGACGGTTACTGAGCTCAGCGACCTGGAGATCTCGGTCTTTTTCACCTTGCTCGTCATCGCCGGCAACGAGACCACCCGCAATGCCATCACCCACGGCCTTCTCGCCTTCCAGGAGTTCCCCGACCAGTGGGAGCTGCTGCGCCGTCATCCCGAGCTGATGCCCAGCGCGATAGACGAGATTCTGCGGTACGGCTCGCCGGTCCGGTACTTCCGCCGCACCGCGGCCGAGGACCTCGAACTGGGCGGGGCGCACATTGCCGCCGGGGAGAAGGTCGCCCTGTGGTATTTGGCGGCCAACCGCGACCCCGAGGTGTTCGCCGACCCCCACCGTTTCGACATCACCCGCACACCGAATCCCCATGTGGCCTTTGGTGCCGGTGGTGCCCACCATTGCTTGGGCGCCAACTTGGCCAAGCTGGAGCTGGAGATCTTTTTCGAGGCGTTGATCAACCGCCTGCCCGAAATCGAGGTGATCGGCCCGCCCGAGCGGCTACGCGACCTGCTGGTCCACGGCATCAAACACCTGCCGGTGCGCTACGGCCCGGTGGCCAACGCCGAAGCGGCCTAGCCTTCGCCGCTCCCTGCCCCCGATACTGTGGGGGCCGAACCCAGCAGCGAAAGCAGGCGAGCAGTGCCCGATCTCCAGGTAGAAAAGCGCGACCACATCGTGACCGTCACCATCGACCGCCCCCCGGTCAATGCGGTCACCACCGCCACCATGGCCGAGATCCGAGACGTGTTCTCCACGCTGGGCGACGACCGGGACGTGCGGGTCGCCATCTTCACCGGCGCCGGTGACAAGTCGTTCGTGGCGGGCGTCGATCTGAAGACCTCTGGAACCGAACCCCGCGATCAGCGGCCCCCCACGGAGCTGACCGACCCTGGATTGGTGGCCCGGGAGGCCATGTGGGCCATCATCGACTGCGCCGTGCCGGTGATCGGGGCCATCAACGGCTACGCACTGGGTGCGGGCCTGGCCTATGCCGCCTGTTGCGACATGCTGGTGGCCTCCGAGAACGCCACCTTCAGCACGCCAGAGATCAACGTCGGGCTGTTGGGGGCCAGCGCCCACCTGTCGTCGATGATGGGCCGCCACAAGGCCCGGGAGATGTTCTTCACCGGCGAGCAGGTCTCCGCCCAAGAGATGCACCGCATCGGCGCCGTGAGAGAGGTAACCGCCCCTGACAAGCTCATGGCCACCGCGCTGGAGCTGGCCCAGGAGCTGGCCACCAAGAGCCCGATTGCGCTGCGCATGGCCAAAGAGTCGATGAACCGAATCGAGAACATGGAGCTGCGGGAGGGCTACCGCACCGAGCAGGACTACACCACTCGCCTGATGCGCTTCGACGACTCCCGCGAGGCCCGCCGCGCCTTTCGGGAGAAGCGCGACCCTGAGTACAAGTGGCAGTGAGGGCGATCCTGTTCAGAAGAGCTTGCTGTTGTCCCAGTTGAGCATCTTGCCCACCGGGGTCAGCTCGATGGTGGCGTTGAGGTTCTTCTCGTAGTAGTCCCGAGTCTGCTCGGGCATCACATCACGAGCGGTTCGATACGGGGCGTATTTCTCGTCGAGGGCCTGGCCAATCCGGCTGGCCAGTTCCTCGGAGGGCTCGATTATCCGGCCGATGCACTCCACATGTACCGCCCGCAGCTCGGCCCACCGCTCGCCTGATTCCACCAGGAACGAACACCGTTCGTCGTTGCGCACCCGAACCACCTTCTTGCCTCGGGTCACCATGTAGATCTTTTGGTCCAGCACCACATACCAAACGGGGAGGGAGATCGGCTGGCCGTTGGCCCGCAACGTAGTAAGGGTGCCGTTCACCGAGGTCTCCAGCATCTCCCAGCACTCCTCCGGCGACATCCGCACCGTGAGCTTGGCTCTCTTCTCAGTCATCGACCAGCCCTCTCAGCTCTCGTCGGAGGATTTTGCCCGAGGCCGATTTGGGAATGGCATCGGTGAACCGCACCTCTCCGAGGTGCTTGTAGGTGGCCATATGATCGGCGACATGGGCCTTGACCGCCCGCTCATCGAGTAGGGAATCCGGGGCGGCAACCACGAATGCCAGCGGCACCTCGCCGCTCTCGTCGTCGGGGCGGCCAACCACTGCGGCATCGGTGATCTGCGGGTGGTCCAGCAGCAGCGCCTCCAACTCGGCAGGGGCCACTTGGAACCCCTTGACCTTGATGAGCTCCTTCAGTCGGTCGACGATGTAGACGTGGCCGTCGCCGTCGATCCGGGCGATGTCCCCGGTGTGAAGCCAGCCGTCCTCGTCGATGGTCTCAGCGGTGGCCGCCGGGTTGTTGAGGTACCCCTTCATCACCTGGGGGCCGCGGATCCAAAGCTCCCCCTCCACATCGATGGGCTGATCTTCACCGGAGTCGGGAGCAACGATGCGGGCCTCGGTATTGGCCACCGTCAGGCCCACCGACCCCGGCTTGAAATTGCCCGGCGGGGTGGCATGGGAGATAGGGCTGAGCTCAGTCATCCCGTAGCCCTGCACCACCTCGCAGCCGATTCGGTCCGATGCCTCCGCGGCCACCTCTGCTCCCAGCGGAGCAGCGCCGGACAGCACTTGGCGCAGCGACGAAAGATCGAAATCGGCCACCGCGGGGTGTTTGGCCAACGCCAACACGATGGGGGGAACGGCGAAGAACCGGGTCACTTGGTGCCGCTCGATGAGCGAAAGCGCCTGGGCCAAGTCGAAGCGGGGCATGGTCACCAGCGTCGCCCCGTGGTGAAGCTGGTCGTTCATGAGCACCTGCATCCCATAGATGTGGAAAAAGGGCAGCACAGCCAGCACCACGTCGCTGCCCTGGGACGCCACCGATGAGGCGCACTGCTCGATGTTGTTAACCAGATTAGCGTGAGTGAGCATCACCCCCTTGGGCAAACCGGTGGTGCCCGATGAGTATGGAAGCACCACCACATCGGTGCGGGGATCAACCTCGACCTGCGTGACCGGGTCTCCCATCAGCGACTGCATGGGGACGCCCATGGTCGGGCTGGTGGTGTCTATCACCGTCACATCACCGCCCACCCCGGCCTGGTCCATGGCCTCTTGGGCCTGGGGCGCAAACCCCTCGGCGGCAAAGACCAGCTTCGCCTTCGAGTCGGTGAGCTGGTAGGCGATCTCCTCCGCTCCGTAGGTGGGATTGACCGTGGTGACCGCTCCTCCCGCAACCGCCACCGCGTGGAACACCACTGGATACCAAGGGGAGTTCGGCGCGATCAGCGCAGCGACATCACCTCGCCGGAAACCGCCCGCGGCCAACCCCCCGGCCAGGGAATACACCGACCGCTCGAGTTGGCCGAACGTCAGCGACCACTCCCCCGGACCGTCGATCACTGCATTCTGGTCGGCCAACTCCGCGGCCCGCCCAAGCACAAACCCCGTGACCGGCTGGGAACTCAGCGGCTCATCGGGCAAGAGGCTGGGATGAACCATCACGAGGTGGCTCAGGCGGGCGTGATGCCGTGGAACGGGCTCCCCGCCGCCTGATACTCCTCCAGCAGTTTGAAGAACTCCTCGCCGAAGGGACTCTCACCCCGCAGCGGCATCGCCGCTCGGACAACGGTGAAGTCCAAAGGCGCGAGCTCGGCGGCGGCGTCGAAGTGGCGGCCAGCCCCCTCCTCGTCGCCGGTCCGCCGCAGATGGGCGGCAAGTCGGAAGTGCAGGCGGGCGGCGATCTCGTCCTCGTTCAGATCAGCGATCTCGCTGCCGGCGTCGTCGGGAACAACTCCGTCGTGGACCCAGGCACGGATCTGGTTGAAATGGCCCTCACAGGTGCGACCGGTGAACTCACTGAACATGTCGCTTCCGAATTCGTTGGCATTGGGGCGGGCGATTCGTCCCTGCTCGTCGATCCACACCACCGCGGGCACATTGCTGATGGCGTACGTCTCAGTCAGGGTGTGGTCGGGGTCCATGAGCACCGGATAGGTGATGCCATCGGCCAAAACCCGCACCTCGTCGACGGCCTCGTCGATGGCCACTGCGATCACCATGAAGCCGTCATCGGCCAGCTCATTGTGCAATTCCTGCCACCCGGGCAGGTCAAAGGCGCATCCTCACCAACTGGAGAAGGCGACGAGGAGCCGCTTTTTGCCGGCGTAGTCCGACAGGCTGCGCTCCTCGCCGTCGAGGTCGGAGAGAGTGAAGTCGGGCGCCTGGCGATCTCGCAGAGCCGCCTGGCGAGTGGCGTTGGGCTGGCCCAACACCACAACGCTGGCGTCAGGATCGATCACGGTGGGCTGGTCCACTGCATTGGCCACCGCGGCCAAATCGAGCTTGTCGCCCACCCGGATTGCCGAGCCGTCTCCCACCAGCACACATTGATCGCCGCGGCAGAGCCCCTCCGGTTTCAGCGTCCAGCCGACGGCGGTGGAGAGGGCATCCGGCTCGACAAGCGGGCGCCCATCCGCCCACTCTCCGGTGGCAGTGGCCACCTCGTCGCCCAGGATGGTGATCGTTGTCATGGCGGAAACTCCTTTACTCAACAGGCTCGGTCGAAATCGGGTCGCCGACCGGCAAATAGGTTCTGACTTCGGGGAAGTACTCGTAGCGGCGCACCAAGGAGCCGGCCGAGTGCTTGTCGGGCGAGAGGCTGGCTCCGATCATGGCAGGAAGGTCGAACGTGCCGAGCCCCTCAGCCGCGGCCCTGAATGTCTCCGGGGTGATGTTGCCGCCGGCGGCCTCCAGGATCTTCACGGTCAAAGCGAAAGCCCGGCAATGGTTGACGACACCGTTGACTATGTCGTCGTTGGTGAGATCGAGAGGCTCGTCGCTAGATCTCTCTTCAAATACGGCGAGGCACTCCTGCACGCCGGGATCGGCCAGCGCTTCCTCGCTGGTCGGCTTGTTCGTGGTGACGGCAAAAGTGCGGGCCATGTACTCGTCTTCAAGGCCTTGATCATTGGCGATATCCAGGCGGTCGGCAGCCTGCCCGTTGGTGTGGGCAATGCGCACCTCCCAGCCAATTCGCTGCACCGACCCGATGATGCCGTAGACGTTGGAGAGGTTGAGGATCAGATCAACCCCGTCGGCCTCCATTCGGGAGGAGATGTTGTCGGTATTCTGCTCGTTCTGAACGGTGTCGGTGGTGGGTGCACCTGGGGTGTAGACACCGACGACGTCGATGCCCGCCTCCTCCAGCAAGGGCTGTACCGCATCGGCATACTCCTTGTCGGGGGGCGCCTCGTAGTAGACGCCCACGCGGTGCCCCTCGAGGTCGCCGGCCCGGATCATCTCGGTGGTCCCGCCGACCCGCTGGCGGGTTTGCTTCATCTCAGTGGCGAAGAACAGGCCGTTGGACCGCTCTTGGCGCTCGGTGTTCTCCCCGAAGTGGCCCACATAGGGGTGCCCGTGCAGCTCGGTAATGCACAGGGCGTTGTCCTCGAGGAACTGGCCGATCACCACGAACACCCTCTTGTCCTCCATCAACTCGGTACACACCCGCTCGCTGTCGGTGGAACCGATCGGCAGGAAGGAAACCACATGGACGACGACGTTGCGGCCGTGGATGCCGCCCCGCTCATTCAGGTCTTCGGACAGAGCGGCATAGAGGTCCTGCACCGGGAAGATGCCGATGTCGACGCCGAACATCTCATTGATCTGCACCGGATCGATGGCGGCCACGCCAATAGCGATCTCGGTTTCGGTCACCCCCTGGTAGCTGGCAATGAGCTCCACCGGTGTGGGGGCTGGCGTCGGCTCAGCGGGGGTCTCAGCCGGCTCGTCGGCCGGTTGCTCGGCGGACTCATCAGCCGGCTCCTCTGCGGGTTCCTCGGCAGGTTCCTCGGCAGGTTCCTCTGCGGGTTCCTCGGCCGGTGCAGCCGTCTGCTCCTCAGCCGCGGCTGGCTCAGCGGTGTTGGCGGCACCGTCATCGTCGTTGCCACCGCAGGCCGCGGCCATCAATGCCAAGACGACGATCAGCCACCACCATCTTCTAGCGGTCCCAAATCCCCTGTTCTTGCCGGGCATGTTCATACTCCAATGCTGTGGCCGGATAGGTGTAGTGGCGTCATTTGAGCCCCAAACGAGCGTATTGCTCATCGGGAGCGTCAACCTCGTTGAGCGCGGTGTGGAGCAGATCAATCATCTCTGCGGCTGATGACTCGCTGCTGCGGTTTTCCTGCTCGCTCGGGTCGATGTCGAGGTCGAACAGGAAGTGGCGGTCGTTGCAGGCATTCACCGCCACCCACAGCGGCAGCGTGTCGCCCGGCTCGTAGGGCTGGCGGATCACCGGCACCTCCGAGCCCGGCATGTTGTCGAGCCAGGCCCGGTGGTCGGGCGGGGGCAGGCCGGGCATGCCGATGTCTCCGAACGGCATGGTGGACCACCGGTTGGACCACATGGAGATGGGAAAGTTCTCACCCTCCGCTCCCCGGGCGTACTTGTGCTGGCCATCGGTCACCTGCACCCAGCCACCGAACACCCCGCCCAGCGCCCACTCCCGGATGGAGTCAGCCTCGCCGCTCAGCAGCGGGGCCATGGAGCGGCCGTGGGTGGTCTGCATCACCTCGGCATCGAAGATGTCGGCCACGGTGGCGAAGATGTCCACGTTGGTGGTCAGCGCCTCGCAGGTTTCCCCGCCGGGTTTGCCGGGCCACGAAATCAACAGCGGCGTGTGGCCCAGCGGCTCGTATTGAGGCACGCCCGGCTTGCCCCAGATGTCGCGGCCCTCCCGCTCGTCACCCAAGTAGTGGCCGTGATCGGTACACACAATCAGCGCGGTGTCGTCCCACAGGCCCTGATCGTCGAAACGGTCCAGGATCTGCCCGAACCAGTGGTCGATCATCGACAGCTTGGCCCCGTAGTTGGCCCGCACATGGCGGCCCTCTTTCTCCGAGAGGTTGCCCGAGGCGATGCCCCCGTCGATGTAGGGGGGCCAGATGATCCACTCCTCGTCTCCCCACGGCTCGTCGTGATAGCGGCCGGCCCACGGAGCCGGAGTGTCGAACGGCTCGTGGGGATCGAACTCGTCCACGAACATGAACCATCGGTCGTGGTGCGGCGTGTCCTCAGCCAAGAACCGGGCCGCCGAGCTCATGGTCATCGGTCCGGGATAGTCCTCCTCGGCCCGGAAGAACGTGCGCGACCGGTCGTAGGCCCGATCCATCTCCTCGAGCCCCCACATCTTCGACCACCACCAGCCGCCCTTGCGCGCCGGCATCGTCGGTGAGCCAGCCCAAGAGGGGTCGTAGTAAGTGCGCCACGGATCGCCTTCATGGCCTCGCAGGTAGTCCCAGCAGTGGAAATCGGTGTGGTAGTTCTCGCCGCCGGTCTCGAAAAGGTGGGGGTGATCGGTAACCAGTGCGGTGGTCACGCCTTGGCGGCGCAGCACTCGGGTGATGGGCTCCTCCCACAGCTCGATCGAACCCCACGGCTTCCACAGAAAGTCCAGCGCCCCGCACAAGATGTCGTGGCGGGCCGGCATACAAGGCAGCGACCCCGTCACGTGGCGGGTGAACCGAGTGGCCTGCTCAGCCGCAAAACGGTCCAGGTTCGGTGTTTCGAACTCGGTGCCGCCATAGCTCCCCAACATATGCCGATTCAGCGAATCCAACAGGATGACCGCGACATTCGAAGGTGTGCTCATGAATCCCCCTGTCCTGTCTCTGGCGTCTCCTCGATCTTCTGACGCTACTCTCATGGGCCAGCACAGGCCGAATATGGCCATCCAAGCTTAGGGGAGACGTTGGACGACGATCAGGCTCAGGGCGAGTCGATAGACGCTCTGGCGACAACGGTGCTCGAGGGCGAGGCTGCTCGTCGAGATGCCCAGAAGGCCGACGTGCTGTTCCCCGACGATCTGCTGCCCGGTGTTGGCGGCGAGCAGACCACCCTCAAGGAGGGCCTGCGCAAAGGCGGATTTCAGACCTTCATCGTGCTGCTGGCGCTGAACAGCCTCGACGAACTGGAGAACAGCGCGGTGGCCATCTTGGGCCCCGACATCGGCGAGAGCTTCGGCGTGAGCGACGGGGCTATCACCGCCATCAGCACGGCCTCGCTCATGTTCTTCGTGCTGGGCGCGGGGCCGATGGGGTGGCTGGCCGACCGCTTCCGCCGCGGTCCCATCGTGGGCATCGCCAGCGGGGCCTTCGCCGCGTTCAGCGCCCTGTCGGGGGCGGCGGTGAACACCCTGATGTTCTTCTTCATGCGGTTCTTCGCCGGCATGTCCAAGGCCAATACCATCACCGTGCATCCCAGCATGCTGGCCGACACCTACCCGCTTCAGACCCGGGGTCGCATGTACGCCACCAACGCCGGAGTGGGCCGGGTGTTCTCCGCCATCAGCCCGATCCTGGCCGGAGGCATCGCGGTGTGGATCGGCGGCGGCGACGGCTGGCGGTGGGCGTTCTACCTGCTCGGGCTGCCCACCGCGGCGTTGGCGTTCTTCGCCTTCTTCCTGCGGGAGCCGCCCCGGGGCCAGTGGGAGCAGAAGCATGTGCTGGGCGCAGGGCTGAAACAGGACAACAAGATGCCCATGTCGGTGGAGGCCGCCTTCACCCGCATCTGGAACATCGACATGATCCGCAACATGACCATCGCGTTCGCGGCCATGGGCTTCGCCTTGTTCCCGGCCGGCTCGATCCAGTCGTTCTTCTTGGAGGAGGAGTTCGGCCTCAACGCCTTGGAGCGCGGCTTGGCCGTAGCTCCCGCAGGGATCGGGCTGATCGTGTTCTTGCCGTTCGTCGGACGCCGGTTCGACGCCACCTTCCGCAAAGACCCCGACCGGGCCATCCGGCTCATCGGCATCCTCTTGTTGCCCATCGGCGTGCTGGTTCCCGTCCAGTACGCCATGCCCAATCTCGCTTTGTTCATGATTCTGTCTGCCATCAACTCCACCTTCTTAGGCGGGGCTTTCGCCATGGTGCAGCCCGCCATCCAAGCGGTGTTCCCCTACCGGCTGCGGGGCATGGGCACTGCGTTTCTAACGTTCTTCATGGTCATGGTCGGCGGTGTGGGAGGCAGCATCATCGCCGGTTTCCTCCAAAACGAGCTCGGCGAGCAGACCGCCATCACCATCATCACCGCCACGGCCATGCCGGTCGGGGCCTATTTCGTGCTGCGAGGGGCCAACCGGCTGCGCCGCGACCTCTCATTGGTAGTCAGCGAGCTGCGGGAAGAACAGAACGAGGAGCGCCGCCAAGCCGAAGCTGATCCCGAAGACATACCCGCTATCCAGGTGGCTGATGTCGATTTCAGCTACGGGCAGGTGCAGGTGCTGTTCGACCTCGGGTTTGAAGTACGCAAGCACGAGACGCTGGCCCTATTGGGCACCAACGGCGCGGGGAAGTCCACCGCGCTCAAGGTGATCACCGGCTTGGTGACCCCCGAGCGAGGAGTGGTGCGTCTGCACGGCCAGACCATCACCTTCGCCGCACCTGAGCAACGGGCGGCCATGGGGCTGCACATGCTCCCAGGAGGAGCCGGGGTGTGGAGCGACCTGTCGATCCGCGACAACCTGCTCATGGGGGCTTACGCCTACCGCAAGGACCCCGACGACCGGGACCGGCGCATCGAGAAGGTGTTCGAATTGTTCCCCGACCTGGCCCAGCGGCCCAAAGAGCGGGCGGGCAACTTGTCGGGTGGCCAGCAGCAGATGCTGGCGTTGGCCCGGGTGATGTTGCACGAACCCGAGGTGCTGATGATCGACGAGCTGTCGCTGGGATTGGCTCCGGTGGTGGTGCAGTCGCTCTTGGAAACAGTCGAGGAGCTCAAGGACCAGGGCCAGACCATGATCATCGTGGAGCAGTCCCTGAACGTGGCGCTGGCCATTTCCGATCGCGCCGTGTTCTTGGAAAAGGGGCAGGTGCGCTTTGAAGGCCCGGCCCAAGAACTGGCTGAGCGGGATGACTTAGCCCGAGCCGTTTTCTTGGGCACCGAGGGCGGCTGATGGGTTACGCCTCCTTCTCGGTGCTCGGAACTTGGATTACCGAGCAGCTCGTATTCGACGGGGTAGTCAGCGGCCTGGTGACCGGGCTGGTGGCCATGGGCATCGTGCTGATCTACCGCTCCACCCGGGTCATCAACTTCGCGGTGGGCAACATGGGCATCATCGCTGCCTCCATGACGGCACTGCTGGACCTGAACTACGGCTGGCCGTTCTGGCTGGCGCTGGCGCTCTCGCTAGTGCTGGGCGTGTTGTTCGCCGCCGCGGTGGAGCTGACCGTGATCCGCCGCCTGTTCAAATCACCTCGGGTGATCGTGCTGGTGGCCACGGTGGGCATTGCCCAACTGGCCCAGTTGGTGGTTTCCCAGCTCCCCGATATCGAGGCCGCCGGCCAAAAGTACCCCAAACCTATCGGTCCGAGAGGGGACAATGTTTTCTTCGCCAAAGAGGTTTGGTTCACCGACATCAACATTCGAGGCCCTCAGCTCACCATCCTCATCGCGGTGCCGGTGATAGCTCTGCTGCTGGGCTGGCTGATGAACCGAACGGCATTCGGCAAGTCGGTGGCCGCCTCAGCCAACAACCCCGAGCTCTCCCGCCTGTCGGGAATCAACCCCAAGACGGTGTCCACCTTTGTGTGGGTGACGGCCGGGCTCTTGGCCTCGATTTCGATGGTCATGCTCTCGGGGTCGACTGGGCAGATCGCCGGCCTGGCCAATCTCGGACCCCAGACCCTGGGAAGGGCGATGGTGGCTGCGGTGCTGGCCGCCATGATCTCCTTCCCCCGGGCCATGCTGGCCGGGGTGCTGATCGGGGTCCTCTATTCCCTTTTCAAGTTCAACTTCCACAGCCAGCCCGGGCTCATCGATTTCGTCATCTTCTTGGCCGTGCTGGTGGCCGTGTATTTCCAAAGCCGCAGCCAAGGTGAAACTGGTGTCTTCTCATTCGCCCCCAAGGTGCGGGCCATCCCCGAGCGGCTGCGCCAGGTGTGGTGGCTGCGACACCTGTCCAAGATCGCCCTGGGGGCGCTTTTGGTGCTCGGCATCGTGCTAGTGCAGCTCCCCGGCATCTCCAACCTGCCGTCCCGCCAGCTGCTGTACGCCACCGTGCTGTGCTTTGCGGTCGCCGGACTGTCGGTCACCATCATCACGGGTTGGGCCGGCCAGCTCTCCCTGGCCCAGATGACCTTCGCCGGCATGGGGGCGCTGTTCGCCGCGAGCCTCAAACGGGGACTGTCCATGGACTTCACCGTGGGAACTGGGTTCTTGCCCGGCGACGCGTTGTCGTACGACTTTTTCGACGTCCAGTTCGAGACCGGCGGCATCCCGTTCATGGTGGCCATTCCCGTGACTGCGCTGTTCTCTGCACTGGTGGCGGCCGTGATCGGGGTCGGGTCACTTCGAGTTCGCGGCCTCTATTTGGCGGTTACCACCTTTGTGTTCGCGCTGGCCGCCCAGCAGTACCTCTATCGGAGGCCGTTCTTCACCGGGGGCAACACCTCGTCGGTGTCGTTCCGCCGGGGCGAGCTGTTCGGCCTCGACCTCAAGTCGCAGAAGACCTACTACTACGTGTGTCTGGCCCTGTTGCTGATCGCGGTGATCATCGTCAGCCGACTGCGCCGATCAGGGGTAGGCCGCACCATCATCGCAGTGCGCGACAACGCCGACTCCGCCTCGGGCTACACGGTTGGGCCGGTGCGCTCCAAGCTGTCTTCGTTCGCGTTGGCCGGGGGCATCGCCGGATTGGGGGGAGCAATGCTGGCCGGCCTGGTGCAGAACGTCCCGATCAGCGAGCGGTTCTTCCAGGTGGAGGACTCATTGCAGCTTGTGGGCATGGTGGTGATCGGGGGCCTCGGCTCGTCGATCGGCGCGGTGTTGGGAGCGATTTGGGTCTACGGCCTCCCGAATCTGTTCAACAATGCGGAAACCGTCGCTCTGTTCTCCTCCAGCATCGGGCTCCTGCTGGTGCTCATGTACTTTCCGGGCGGGCTCATTCAGATCGGTTACAGCGCACGAAACGCCCTCATCGGCTTGGCCGAACGGCGACTCGGCCCCGATCCCGGCGGCAAGACCGTCCAAGCTGCTCCCACCAGCCTGACCCGGCTTGAAGATCCGCGGCCATCTACCGACCCCATGCTGGCCGGGCGCGATATCTCCGTGCACTTCGGCGGCGTTCAAGCGGTGTCGGAGGCCACCGTGGTGGTCCATCCCGACGAGATTGTGGGCCTCATCGGGACCAATGGCGCCGGAAAGTCCACGTTCATGAACGCGGTAGGGGGGTACGTTCCGTCCGCCGGCCAAGTGGAGCTGCTCGGCACCGACATCTCCCGGCTTTCTGCTTCCCGTAGGGCCCGAGCCGGGTTAGGACGCACCTTCCAGACCGCGTCGCTGTTCCCGGAGCTGACGGTTCGAGAGACGGTGCAGGTGGCATTGGAGGCCCGGGGCCGCACACCACTCCTGAGCACTGCCCTGCACCTCCCCCACACCTTTGCCTTGGAACGGCGGCGTCGGGCCGAGGCCGACGAGCTCATCGACTACCTGGGGTTGGGACGCTACGCGGATTCCTATATCAGCGACCTGTCCACCGGGACCCGTCGCATCGTCGAGATCACCGGGTTGCTGGCCCTGGGCACCCGGGTGCTGTGCCTCGACGAGCCCACCGCCGGCGTCGCCCAGCGCGAGACCGAGGCATTTGGCCCGCTCATCGTCAACATCCGCCGAGAGCTGGAGGCGGCCATGCTGATCATCGAGCACGACATGCCCCTCATCATGAGCATCAGCGATCGGGTGTACTGCCTAGAGGCCGGCAAGGTCATTGCCGAGGGCTCCCCCTCAGAGGTCCGCAACGACCCACTGGTGATCGCCAGCTACCTCGGCACCGACGAGCGTGCCATCGCCATCAGCGACGGCTGACCCGCAGCTGAAGATAGGCGAGTCGACCTAGTAGCGGGGGTTGCGGGGGCCGAAGAACAGGCGCTCGGCGTTGGCGTAGAGGTACTTGTCCAACACGCCGTCGCGCAGGTCCAGATCCCAGGCCTCGGTGACACAGCGGCGCATATCGAGTGCCGGATGGTCGGAGGCGAATATCACTTTGTCCTGGCCCCGCGTGTTCATGAAGTGGACGAATTCCTCCGGGAGCCGCTTGGGGCTGTAAGCCGAGGTCATCAGATGCAGGTTCTTGTACTTGATCATGAGCCGCATGGCCACCCCCCACCACGGGTCGGCACCATGGGCCATGCACAGCTTCAGGTCGGGAAAGCGCAGGCAGATCCGGTCCAACAGCATCGGGTCTTGGCCCTCGCCGGGCATGGGCGGGCCGGGGATGCCGGTATTGATCGACAGCGGCAGATCCAGCTCGGTGCACTTGGCGTAGAGCGGGTAGTACACCGGGTCGCTGGGCGGCACATCTACTCCGAACGGCACTACCCGGGCCAGCGCCACCGGATACTGCTTGACCATGTCCTCCAGCTTCCACAGCACCGGCATCATTCCCCGGGGGTCGAGATGCAGCGCCAGCGCGAACCGCTCGGGGTAGCGCTCCACGAAGTCGAAGGGTCGGGGATTGTCCTCGCCGACCGTCGCCTGGATGATGGCCTTCTCCACCCCGAGCTCGTCCATGAGCGGCAACAGCTCCTCGGGGGTGAAGCTGCGGAAGAAATCGGCCCCGCCGTGGAGGTAGTCCTCTTTGACCCGGATCAGGTATTCGGGGGGTTCGTAATCCCCCATATTCACGTTCACCCAACAGTCAATCGCTCTCGGTGGCATGGCCCGACGCTATCCCGGCTGGGTGCCCCGGCTGGACTTGATGGCAATTCTGATAGGTGACTCGCATCGCCAGGCACCAGAATCAAGCCATGGCCACTGCCCTGGAAGGGTTGCGAGTCTTGGAGCTCGGCTCGGGAGCGGCTGCTGGTATCGCCGGAATGGTTCTGGCCGAGAACGGGGCGGAAGTGGTCAAGATTGAATCGCCCCAAGGTGACCGCGACCGGGGGAGGCCGGGTTTTGCCGTGTGGCACCGGGGCAAGAAAAGCGCAGTCCTCGATTTGGCCGATGCCGGCGACCGGGACCGCTTCCTTGAACTGGCCCGCGTGGCCGACGGGGTGATCGAGGCGCTCCGCCCGGCGACAAGCGCAAGACTCGGCGTCGATTTCGAGACCCTGCGGAAGCTGAATGGCCAGCTGGTGTACGCCGCCATCACCGGGTTCGGCGAGACGGGGCCGTGGCGGGACCTGCCCGGCCATGAGCAGATCGTGGCGGCCAAGAGCGGGCGCATGACCACCTACGACGGGGTGCGCCCCGGGCCGGTGTTCACCCCAGTGCCCATTGCCTCCTACGGGGCGGGGATGCTGGCCGCGGTGGGGTTGATGGCCGGAATCTGGGCCCGTCCCCGCTTGGGCCGAGGGCAACGAGTCCACACCAGCCTGCTTCACGCCCTCAGCGTCTATGACATGACCAGCGGGCACGGCAACCGCACCAACATGCCGCCCGAGCCGGGAAAGGTCTACGGCATCATGCGAGTGCCGTTCATGACCGCGCCCACTAAGGACGGCCGGTTCATCCAGATGTGCAGCCGCCAAACCCACCACTACCGCCGGTGGCTGGCCGAGCTAGGGCTTGAGGCATTGCTGGACGACCCCGAGCTGGCCAATGCCCCCGACTTGTGGCCCAGCGAGGAGCGACTGGCCGAGGTCATCGAGGCCATCCGACATGGCATGGAGCAGCGGACCGCCGAGGAGTGGATGGACGTCTTCTGGGCCAAAGACATCGGGGGTGATCCGTTTTTGGCCCCCCGGGAATTCCTGGACCATCCCCAATGCACTCAAAACGAACGCCGACAAGAGGTGCTCGATCCCGACTTGGGCCCAACCGTGCAGATCGGACCGCTCGGGATGTATTCCGAGACGCCCTCAATTGTCGGGCCGCCCGCGCCCTGTTTGGGTGAGCACACCGACGATGTGATGGCCAACTGGCTGTCGGCCACGTCACCAAAAGGCCATGCTGACCAGGACAGTCACACCGGTAAGCTGCCCCTAGCCGATGTCACCATCTTGGATGTCGGCTACTTCTACGCCTGTCCGTTCGCGGCCACGCTGCTGGCTGAGGCGGGGGCCCGGGTGATCAAGGTCGAGCCGCCCACCGGCGATCCCGGACGGCGCAACTGGACCACCGATTATGTGAAATCCCTGGTGGGCAAGGAATCGATCGTCTTGGACCTCAAGACCCCCGAGGGCCTGGACATTCTGTACCGGCTGGTGGACAAGGCCGACGTGTTCCTGCACAACTTCCGGCCGGGGACCCCCGAGCGCCTGGGCATCGACGCCGAGGCCGTGATGGCTCGCAACCCCGCCCTTTTGTACGTGTACGCCTCGTGCTTCGGCAGCCGGGGGCCATGGGCCCACAAGGCCGGGTTCCATTCATCGCCCAACGCCATCGCCGGGGCAGGAGTGGTGGAGTCGGGCGACCAGAACCCGCCCCGGAATCGCACCTACGGCGACCCCACCGCCGCGCTGGCCACCGCGGCGGCCATCATGACCGGCGTATTGGCCTGTCGGCGCACCGGACGGGGCCAGAAGCTGGAGACCACCATGCTCACAGCCACCGCCTACGCCGTGGCCGAGTGGGGCATTCAACACTCGGGTCTACCAGCGCCAGTGGTGGACTCCGGGCAGTTCGGATACCACGCCTACCAGCGGCTCTATGAGACCGCCAATGGCTGGCTGGTACTGGATGTGCATCGAGACCGCGAGCATCAGGCCTTGGGCGAGGTGCTCGGCATCGAGCTTCCCGAGCTACCCTCCTCGGAACTGGAAACCCAGCTAGCCGAAGTGTTCAGTTCGGACTCGGCTGAGGCTTGGGAAAGCCGGCTGCTGGCCGCCGGAGTACCCGCGGCCCAAGCTGATCGGGGCGACTTCTTGCACAACATGCTGAACGAAATTCACATGCGAAAAAGCGGCGTGGCCGTCGAAGCCGAACAAGACGGTCTGGGCTCGTACTGGAGGGCCGCGCCGACCATGCAATTCTCGTCTTCCCCCACACCGCTGGCCCCTACACTCCCCCTCGGTTGGGCCACAATGGGGATATTGGGTGAACTTGGTATCGATCATGAGGAAATCACCAGACTTCACGATGCCGGGGTGACCAAGCCCATCGGACACGGCCTACCTACCTAAAAGACCAATGAGCGAATCTTCTGAACTTCAGACATCCGTGTTGGCCTGCATGGACCACCGATTGGACCCTGTTGCCATCCTGGGGATCAATCCCCACGAGGCCCACGTTGTCCGCAACGCTGGGGGCTATGTGACAGAGGACGCCATCCGCTCCATTTGCCTGTCGCAGCAACTGGTCGGAACCAACCGAATTGTGGTGCTCCACCATACGGACTGCGCGGCCTCCACACATTCTTCCGAGGGATACCGGCGATTGGTGGAAGCCGGTACCGGCGTCTCACCGACCTGGGATGTTGAACCGGTGGGCGACCCCCGCGAGCGGGTCCTGGCCGCGATGGAGCAGCTGCGGGCATCGCCCCTGCTGGACACGGCCAACTTGGAAGGCTACGTCTACGACGTGGATGACGGCAGCCTGACCACAGTCGGGTAGCCGTCTATCTCGGTGACATTGGGAGCATCTCGTCACCGGCGATGCCCGCCGACGATTCGCTCATCGACGACACAATGGCCCCTCGGTTATGAGGAGTGAGAATGAACTCACTGGCGGCCCGGTTGTGCTCGCCCACCACATAGGTCGGCCCGTTGTGGAGGTTGGCCAAGGCTTCATCGGCGACATCTGCGGCCTCCATTGGGCTGTGGGCGCTCAAGTCGGCCCCCATTCGACGGTGGGAGGGGGTATCGGTGGCCCCGATCACCATGGCGATGGCGTCCACCCCGTAGATTCCGAGCTCCCTCCACAGCCCTTCGGCGAGGACCCAGTCATACGCCTTCGAGGCGTTGTACACCGACTGGTGGGTTGAGCCGGCAAACCCGGCTACCGAGCCGACCAAAACAAAGCCGCCCCGTCCCCGCTTGATTAGCCGAGGGGCAAAGCGATGGGCGAACAGCGTCGTGGTGCGACAGTTCATGTTCACCAGCGCGAGGAGGTCTTCCTCGGGCCATTCGGGGAAGTAGTTGAACCGGATGGTGGCCCCGGCGTTGAAGATCACCAGTCCGACGTCGAGGTCCTCGGTCAACTCGGTCGCCATGGCCGCCGCATCGGCGTCGCCCAGGTCTACCGAGGCGGTTCGAACCTCGACGCCGTACTCGGCTTGGATATCGGCGGCGAGAGCATCGAGCGGGGCTTGGCGACGAGCGAGCAGCACCGAGTTGATCCCCTCGCGGGCGAGACGCCGGGCAAAGGCCTCCCCGGTGCCCTCCGACCCTCCCGCGATCAAGGCCCATGGGCCGTAGCGTTCGGAAAAGTCAGCCGGGAGTTCCCAATTCATGGCCGCAGACTACTCATTCGGTGATCCCTTCCTGGCAGCCTGAACGGGCACGGCGCATCCATCTCGTAGAAGGGCCACTAACCTCGCCCCGTGGATTTAGGAATCAGCGGACGACGGGCGCTGGTGGCTGCCTCATCGGCTGGACTGGGTCTGGCCACCGCGGTGGCACTGGCCGACGAGGGATGCCGGGTGGTGATGAACGGGCGCGACTCCGACCGCCTCAACGAAGCGGCCGGCGGCGTGCCCGACTCCATCCCCATCGTGGGCGACGTGTCCGACGCGGCTGGCGCAACTGCCCTGGTAGACGCGGCCACCGAGGCCTTGGGCGGCATCGACATACTGGTCACCAACGCCGGCGGGCCGCCCGGGGGCAACTGGGCCGACACCGACACCAGCCTCTACGCGGCGGCACTCGAGTTGAACCTCATTTCGGTGGTGGCCATGACCAAGGCGGCGGTGCCCGCAATGCAGACCCAAGGCTGGGGCCGAGTACTGGCCATCACCTCGGTATCGGTTCGCCAACCGCTGAACATGCTCATCTTGTCGAACACGGCTCGAGCCGGAGTCACCGGCTACCTCAAGACCATGGCCAACCAGGTGGCAGCCGACGGGGTGACCGTCAACTCCCTCCAGCCCGGCTACCACACCACCGACCGGCTCCGACAGCTGTTCGGCGATCGGATGGCCGACCTGGAATCGAGTGCCGCCTCCCACTCGATAGGCGACCCATCGGACTTCGGCCGGGTCGCCGCCTTCTTGTGCTCTGAGCACGCCCGGTTCATCACCGGCGCCGCCCTCCCGGTGGATGGCGGCCTCTACGCAGGCCTGCAATAGGCAAAAGGAGAAGACATGATCCGACACGTTGTGATGTTCAAGTTCCGAGACGACGCCGACGAGGCCCAGCGCCAGGCGGTACACGACGCCATCGCCACCATGCCCGAGGCCACCGGAGTAACCGAGGCCTACACCATCGGACCGGATCTGGGGCTGGCCGAGGGCAATTTCGACTTCGCGGTGGTAGGTGATTTCGCCGATCGGGAGGCCTACCTGACCTACCGCGACCACCCCGAGCACCAGCGGATCGTCTTCGACATCATCCGCCCGGCCATCACCGACCGAGCCGCCATCCAGTTCGAAATCCCCTGATCGCCCCTAGACGGGCATGACCCCCGGAGAGGGGTAGCCGGCGGTGAAGCCGCCGTCGGACACGAACTCCGACCCAGTGGAATACGAGCTCTCGTCGGAGGCCAAGAACAGGGCGAGGCGGGAGATGTCCTCGGGAACTCCGGCCCGGCCCATGGGGGCCATCCGGGCCGAATAGGCCTCAAGGTTCTCGTGTACCTCCTCAGGAGTCCTCTCCTCAGTGGATCCCATGTGGGTGAGGATGAAACCGGGGTGGATGGAATTCACCCGGATCCCCAGTGGGGCCAGTTCCATGGCCGCGGTCTTGGTCATCCCTCGCACCGCCCACTTGCTTGCGATGTAGGAGGTGAGGTTGTTCATGCCGATCAGCCCGTCGATAGACGAGATGTTGAGGATCGATCCGCCGCCTGACTCGGTCATGGGCTGTACCGCCGCCCGCATCCCCAAGAACACGCCGGTCTGGTTCACCTCGGTGACCCGCCGATAGCTGTCCAGCGTCATCTCGGCCAATGGGGCCACCTCGGCAATCCCGGCGTTGTTCACCAGCACATCGAGGCGCCCGAAGTTCTCCATCACCGCATCTATGGCCGCGGCCCAGTCCTCCTCCCGGGTCACGTCAAGGTGCTGGTACACCGCATTCGGGCCGATGTCGGCGGCCACCGCGGCACCCTCGTCGTCGAGGATGTCGGCCACCATCACCTTGGCCCCCTCGGCAGCGAACATCCGACAGTGGGATTGGCCCATACCCCGAGCACCACCCGAGACCAGCGCAACCTTGTTGTCCAAGCGTCCCATACTTCTCTCCGTTTCTAACGACAGCGGCCACGAGGGTAGCGTTTCCCGAGCGATATGACGGCCAATGCGAACGACTCGCTGCTTCCTCCGTTTCCCGAAGGCTGGTACTTCGTCACCAGCCGCCAGTCCCTTGAGAAGGCCCGACTCATCAAGAAGACATGGATGGGCGAGGAAATCGTTGTTTGGAGTGACGACAACGGAAGCGTCTGCGTTGCTGGGGCCTATTGTCCGCATCTGGGCGCCGACCTGGGGCCAGAGGTCGGAGGGTGTGTCCGCGACGGCCATCTCGTATGCCCGTTCCACGGATTCGAATACAACGCTGGCGGCCAGTGCGTGGCCACTCCCTTCGGTCCCCCGCCCAAAGCAGCGCGGTTGCAAACGTTTGAGGCCAGGGAAATTGCCGGTTTGATCTTCGCCTGGTGGGATGTCAATGGACGACCGCCGCAGTGGCGCCTGCCCGTCGAAGAGCCAGACCAAGCCGGTTGGAGCAGCCTGCACATATGGACCTCCCGCTTTCCTGGCCATCCCCAGGAAACAACGGAAAATTCAGTAGACCTGACCCACCTTCAGCACGTCCACGGCTACGACAGCGTGAGCCGTGTCGACCCGGTTACGGTGGACGGGGCCTATTTCAGGAGCCGTTTCGACTTTGGCAGAACCCGGAGGATCGCCAAATTCGCCAAACTGAAGCTCGATGTTGCCGCCAACACCCATATATATGGGCTGGGCTACTCCTTTGTGGAAGTACACGAGCGCACGATCGGGCTGGACATGCGGCTCTGGATTCTGGCGACGCCGGTCGATGGCGAGCTGATCGAGCTGTCGGTGGTGTCGCAAACGGGAGAAATCCGCGAGCCCAACCGCAAAGTTGCCGGGCTGGGATTTCTGCCCGTGAGACTGCGGGCCCCCATCATCAACAAGATCATGGCCGCTTTCGAAAAACAAGACGTGCTCCAGGACATTCCGATCTGGAGCACCAAGCAGTACCGGTCCCGCCCGCGCCTCTCACGTGCCGACGGTGAGATCATGCAGTTCCGCTCCTATTGCGCCCAGTTCTATCCCGACCCTCCCGGTGAAGCAGCTGTCGGACAAAGAGCCGCAGGCCGTCCAGTGGGCAACAACGGATAGCGGAACGACGGATAGCGGGTAGAAGACAGTGGCAAAGGGCAGAGCACAGAAAGCGCCGCGGAAAATCGCCATCGTCGGCGGCGGCATTTCGGGGCTCGGCGCGGCGTGGGGGCTGCACCATCAGCCGGACCGGTTCGACTTTCGACTGTTCGAGGCACAGGAGCAGCTCGGCGGCAACGCCATCACCGCCCAGATGCCCCAAGACGACGGCAGCTCGATTCCCTTCGATATCTCGGTCACCGCCTGCATCCCGTCGGTGTACGACCACATCCTGCTGCTGATGAAGCAGTTCGACATCGAGCTACTCGACACGAAATTCAACTACAGCGTTAAGTACGGCGGGCAGATCTACGCCCACGACTTCGATTCCGACATCAGACAGCAGCTGCAACCGGAGATTGCCAAGTTCCAGCGCCTCCTGCGGCGCCTGCACCGCTTCGGATGGCTCACCCATACCCAGTCGAAGGCGTTGAGCCTTCTGAACCCGTACAACTACGTCAGCATGGGCACGCTGCTGAATCTGGGCGGGTTCTCCGGTGACTTCCGTTACAAGGTACTCAAGCCCATGTTCGTCAACTTCCTCATGGCCACGAACGTGTTCGACATGCCGGCCTCCCTGTTTGCCCGGTATCTGGAGTTCTTCGACATCGAGTCGGCGACGCCCATGCAGACGTGGGATCAGGGAACGCAGCGCATCTACCAGCACCTGTCGGCCGACTTCCAAGACAAGATCTACCTGAACCGGCCGGTGCAAAAGGTGTACCGGTCGAAGTCCGGTGTGGTGGTGGTAGACGCAGCCGGTGTTCGAGAGGAATTCGACGAGGTGATTTTCGCGTGCAACGCGAACCAAACCTTGATGATGCTCGACAAGCCCACCGCCCTCGAGCGCTACCTGCTGTCGTCGATCCGCTACGAGAGCGAACTCCACAACCACACCGTCGTCCACTACGACTCATCGGTGCTCCCCGACAACGAGGTGAAGCCGCTGACCACGCGCAGCAACCACATCGAGCAGTACGGAGCCCGACCGGACAACTACGAGATCACCTACATCATGCACAACCAGCAGCCGTGGGCCAACCGGTCGGACAAGCCCTGTCTGGTGACCTACAACGCCATCTCGCCGATCGACGAGGAGAAGATCGTCAAGAAGTGGTGGTTCCAGCACATCGTGCACGACGTGCGCCACGTTGCCTGGCTGGTTCACTTGTTCCGCTTCGTCCAAGGCAAGCGGCATACCTGGTACTGCGGCGCCCACACGCTGATCAACAGCCAGGAAACCTGCTTTATTACCGGTCTCGCCGCGTCAAGGCAGCTCGGCGCCGACTATCCCTTCGACGATCCCGGGGCGAGGCGCTCCTTCAACTTCTACGGGAGCCTCATGTACGGGTGGCGCTTCCGTAAGGCGAAGCGCTAAGGGGGGGGGGGGGACAGCTCTTGCCGCTGTCCGGCAATGCGGAACTTCAGCCTCTTGTTCGGGGACATCGACGCGAACGGGGCGATCTTCAACTTGTAGTTCTTGGGGACGATTTCGAGGTCGAAGTAGTACACCATCAACAGCAGGTCGATTGCCATCTGAAGTTCTGCCATCCGGGAGCCCATGCACGTGTGGGTGCCCAGGCCGTAGGGGACATACGTGGTGCCAAGGTGTTCGTTGCGCGGCGCCTTATAGCGGTCGATGTCGAAGGTGAAGGGATCGGGAAAGACATCGTCCATGTAGTGGGTTGCCGTCGTGGCGATCAAGACCCGCGCCTCCACCTCGAGTTCGTATCCCTCGACCACGCACGCATTCATCACGTTGCGAACCGACATTGAGATGGTCGGCCACATGCGCAAGCACTCCATGATGAAGCGGCGGGTGATGTCGGTCCCCGGCCCGACGAGCGCTTCAAGGTCGGGGTCGCCGTCGGCGAACAGGGCATCGGCCTCGGCCTGGATCTGCTCGTGGAACTCCGGTCTTGTCAACATGGCGTAGATGATGAAGCTCAGCTCGTCGCCCACGTACATGCTGGCCAGCAGCGGCGTGGAAAGCAGGAACCGCAGATTCGACTCCGGTACGAACTGCTTATCGCTGGCATGCATGCTCATCAGATCGTCGACATATTCTCGTGGGCATCCAGCCCGCTGGGCGGGGGTGTGGACTTTCTGGACCCTGTCCACCACCTCGTCGACCAGCTTCCCCCGACGCCTCATGCCTGGTGTCTTCAGCATGAACTTGGGGAGAGACTTGGCGACATGGGTCTGGAGCGCCCGCTCTTTGAACTTTTGCAGATCTTCGATGAGATCCTGCGACTCAATGCTGGCCAGCAGCGGCGACGTCTGGGCGTTTACAAAATTCCGGCACATCGTGACCGCAGGCAGGGTTTCCCCGACAGTCCACGTCGCCATGTGCCGTCGCGCGTATGAGTAAACCACATCGAGTGACTCTTCTAGCCTGGTGCGGGAATATGCAGGCTGGATGGACTTTCGATAGCGAAAGTGGTCAGCCCCGTCGAGGCCGGGCAGCAGTCCTATGCCGCCGTAGACCCTCTCAAAATCCTGGAAATAGTCCCTGGCCCTCAGGTACATGCGGCCGTGGCGGTGAACCCAGTGATTCGTCTCCGGGCCGCCGAGAACAATAGTGCGATCCTGGAAGGGCAGGCGAACCTCGAACACCGGGCCGTACTCTTCGTGAAGCTCCGCGAACAGCGCCGGCACGTTCCCGCTACGCACATGCTTGTTGCGCAACACCTTTCGCAGCTTGACAACGGGAATCGGCTTGGTCAGGGCGGATCGCCGCAACAGCGGGCCGGCGATGTTCTCGCTGACCGCATCCGCGATGGAGCGGCCGATCAGGTCCATCTTCAGGATCTGCTCGACACGCTGCTCCGACTCCTCATCAAGTTCGAAGATGTAGCGCAGCACGTCACAGGTGTCGATCAGGCAGACGATGACCACGTCTCTTGGACTCGGAATCTCGTTGTTGAAAAGCGCCTTGCTGATTCGGGTCTTGACAAACTCGACGGCAGTACCCACCTCGGAACTGGTGTAGAACCCCGACATCCAGGCTCCTCGGGCCAACGACCAGAAATCGCCCTCGTGGTGCTGGAGGATCCCCAGGTTTACCAGGCGATCCAAGGTCATATCGACGATCGACTCGGCTTTGGGAGCGAGCCGCTCGATCCAGTACTGGGCGTTGTACTGCTTTGGCTCGGACGCGATCTCGCCGAGGATGGGGTCGAGGCAGGGGTCACCCGTCACCTTCGTGTCCAGAAGGATCAGGGAATCCATGTCGGTGTCGATGCGATAGAGGAAGGACAGCTCGGCGAGCGCGGCGCCCACGACGGCGCAGTTCAGCGTCCAACCGGGTACTTGGCGAAAGTAGCCGCTCTCCTCATTCAGGAGCGTCAAGACGAGCTCGTCGAGCAGGCTCAGCGGCGTCGCGTTGGCCTCTACCTCGGTTTCGACGCGTGTCAACAGACCGACTTTCCGTGTCCCACCCCACAAACTCTAATCATTCGCGTTATCCACAACAACCATCCGGGCTGTCTCGCGAACCCACTGAAACGGCTCATTGCCGCCTCATTTGTGCTCGAAAGCATCAGCCGAACTCGGCAGTTGCGAGCTCTTTGGCACCTAAGAAGTAACGTCAGGCGGGCAGTTCGCGCCGCTGCTCCACGACGCGGATCTTCAGCTTCTTGTTCGGCGACATCGACGGGAACGGGCTGATCTTGAGTCGGTACCTCTTGGGGGCGATCTCCAGCTCGTAGTAATGCACCATCATCAGCAGGTTGATCGCCAACTGAAGTTCCGTCCACCGGATACCGAGGCATGTGTGCGTGCCCAGCCCGTAAGGGGCGTATGCAGAGCCAATGTGCTCCTTGCGCAGCGCGTCATAACGGTCGATGTCGAACGTGAAGGGATCGGGAAAGTGATCGCTCATATAGTGCGTGGCCGTCTGGGCGATGATGATCCGCGCCCCCTCGGGCAGTTCGTATCCCTCGACCACGCACTGATTCATCACGTTGCGAACCGACATCGGGACGATGGGGTACATGCGCAGACATTCCATGATGAAGCGGCGGGTGATGTCGATCGCTGGACCGGTGAGCGTCTCGCGGTCGGGATCGCCATCGGCGAACAGGGCATCGGCCTCTTCGCGGATCTTCTCGTGGAACTCCGGCTGCGACAGCATGGCGTAGACGATGAAGGAGAGTTGGTCGCCCACGTACATGCTGGCAATCAAAGGTGCCGATAGCACGAATCGCAGGTTTGACTCTGGGAGGAACTGCCGATCGCTGGCGTGCATGTTCAGCAGCTCATCGGCGAGATCCCGAGGACATCCCGCACGCTGGGCGGGCGTGTGGACGCGCAGGACCCGTTCCACCACTTCGTCGATGAGCTTCGCCCGGCGCCTCATGGGGGGGGTGCGCAGCATGAACTTGGGGAGGGTCTTGGCGAGGTGCGTCTTGAGCGCCCGCTCCTTGAACTTGTGCATGTCGTCGGCAATGTCTTGCGAGTCAATGCCTATGGTCAGCGGCGACAACTCCGAGTTGACCAAATTCCGGCACATGGTTACCGCAATGTCCGCTTCTCCCACGTTCCAAGTCGCCAGGTTCTCCCGAGCCTTGGAGAAGACCATGTCGAGCTGAGCTTCCAGCCTCCCGCGGGCATAGCCCGGCTGAATGGACTTCCGATACCGGAAGTGATCGGCACCGTCGAGGGCCGGCAACAGCCCAACCCCGCCGTAGACCTTCTCAAAGTCCTCCAGATAGTCTCTGGCGCGCAGTTGCATGCGACCATGCCGGTGTACCCAGTGATTCGTCTCGGGCCCTGCCAGAATGATCATGCGCTCCTGGAAGGGCGCCCTGAGCTCGAACACCGGGCCGTACTCCTCGTGGAGTTCCGCCATGAGCGCCGGCACGTTGCCGCGGCGAAGATGCTTGCTGCGCATCACCTTGCGCAGCTTGAGCCGCGGAATCGACCTGGTCAGGGAAGTTCGTTGGAACAACGACACGGCGATGTTCTCGCTGACGGCGTCGGCGATGGAGCGACCGATCAGGTCCATCTTGCGGATCTGCTCGACCCGCTCCTCTGCCTCCTCATTGAGCTCGAAGATGTAGCGCAAGACATCGCAGGTGTCGATGAGGCAGACGATGACCACATCTCTCGGACTTGGGATCTCGTTGTGGTAGATCGCCTTGCTGATGCGGGTCTTGACGAACTCCACGGCAGTACCCACCTCGGAACTGGTGTGGAACCCCGACATCCATGCCCCGTGGGCCAGCGACCAGAAATCGCCCTCGTGGTGTTGGAGGATCCTCAGGTCGACCAGGCGATCCAAGGTCATATCGACGATCGACTCCGCTTTGGGCGCGAGCCGCTCGATCCAGTACCGGGCGTTGTATTGACCTGGCTCCATCGCGATCTCGGCCAGGATGGAGTCGAGGCAGGGGTCTCCCGTCTTCTTCGTGTCCAGAAGGATCAAGGAGTCCATGTCGGTGTCGATGCGATAGAGGAAGGACAGCTCGGCGAGCGCGGCGCCCACGACCGCGCAGTTCAGCGTCCAACCGGGTATTTGGCGAAAGTAGCCGCTCTCCTCATTCAGGAGAGTCAAGACGAGTTCGTCGAGCAGGCTCAGCGGCGTCGCGTTGGCCTCTACCTCGGTTTCGACGCGCGTCATACGTGGACTATCCCGCATTCCACGCCACGAACTCTAAACCCCAGCGTTCCGAGCAACCAACACACTGTTGTTGGTATTGCCATAGTGCATTCCAAAGCCAAAGGGTCTCTACGTTTTCTACCGACAGCGTCTATAGGGGTAGCTTTCTCCGGACGCACGCAAAGAGGTGAACATGAGCACGCAGCAACCAGAGGCAACCAGCGGCAATGGGGAACGAGACCTGCGAATCGCCATTATCGGGGCCGGACCGGGCGGTCTGTGCGCCGCCATCCGGCTGCGCCAGTCGGGCTTCGAGAACTTCACGGTGCTGGAGAAGGGCAGTGGCGTGGGCGGCACGTGGTATCACAACCGCTATCCCGGCTGCGCCTGCGACATCCAGTCGGAGCTCTACTCGTTCTCCTTCGAGGTGAACACCACCTGGACCCGCCCTTACGCCCGCCAGCCCGAGATCCTGAGCTACATGGAGCACTGCGCGGAGAAGTACGGGGTGCTCCCCCACTGCCGGTTCAACGACGCGGTGACCTCAGCCCGCTGGAACGACGACGATGCCACCTGGACGCTGACCACCGAGTCGGGCGCTGAGGTGACTGCCGACGTGGTGATCAGCGCGCTGGGCATGTTCAACGACGTGCCCCTGCCCGACATCGAGGGCTTGGACTCCTTTGAGGGCAAAACCATCCACTCGGCCCGGTGGGATTGGGACCACGACCTCAGCGGTGAGACCGTCGGCGTGATCGGCTCGGCGGCCAGCGCGGTGCAGCTCGTCCCCGAGATCGCCCTCGAAGTGGGCCAGCTCCACGTGTTCCAGCGCACCGCCAACTGGGTGCTCCCCAAGGAGGACGACCCCTACACCCCCGAGGAGATGGCCGCCCGCCAAGCCGACCCCGGCATCGTGGCGGCCCGCCGCGACGAGCTGTTCGAGCAGGTGGACACCGGCATGGCCTTCAAGGACCCGGTGAGGCAGGCCGAGATGGAGGACATCGGCCGCCGAGCCCTCGAGGCGGTGACCGATCCCGAATTGCGGGCCAAGCTCACCCCCACCCACATGTGGGGCTGCAAGCGCCCGCTGTTCCACAACGAGTACTTCACCACCTATAACCGCCCGAACGTGGAGTTGGTGACCGACGCCATCGAGCGGATCACCCCCAAGGGGGTGCTCACCGTGGACGGCACCGAGCGGGAGATGGACACCATGGTGCTGGCCACCGGGTTCTCCACCACCAAGTACCTCTCGGCCATCGAGGTGACCGGCCGGGGAGGCTTGGACATCGAGGACGCCTGGAACGACGGCGCCACCGCCTACATGGGCATCACCACCGCCGGGTTCCCCAACCTGTTCATGCTGTACGGCCCCAACACCAACAACGGCTCGATCATCACCATGATCGAGTACCAGGTGGACTACGCCCTAGCCCACATCCAGCGCCTGGCCGAACAGCGTTTGGCCTGGGTGGACGTGAAGGCCGACACCATGGCCGACTACAACGAGTGGGTGCAGGAGGGCATCTCCGAGATCAGGCCCTGGAACGCCAGCTGCAACGGCTACTACCGCAGCCCCAGTGGCCGCATTGTCACCCAATGGCCCCACAACATGACCACCTTCAAAGACCAGACCGCCGCCATCGACGAGGATGCCTTCGAAGTGGCATCACTGCCGGCGGACTGAGTCGCCGTCGGAGCGCAACCAGAAACCACCTAAATCAACAAGGGGCGAAGCGAATGACCGGAAGACTTGAAGGCAAGGTGGCGCTCATTTCTGGCAGCGCTCGGGGCCAAGGCGAGGCGGAGGCCCGCCGATTCGTCGCCGAAGGGGCCAAGGTGGCCATCACCGACCTGCGGGACGTGCTGGGCGAGCAGCTGGCCGAAGAGTTGGGGCCGGACACCTTCTACCAGCAGCTTGACGTCACCCGGGAGGACGACTGGGACACGGCGGTGGCCGCCACCGTGAAGCGGTTCGGCAAGCTGGACATCCTGGTGAACAACGCCGGCATCGGGGCGTTCGGCACGCTGGAGGGGCTCGACCTGAAAACTCACCACGAGATGACCGACATCAACCTCCACGGTGTGTACCTGGGGATGCGGGCGGCCAAGGCCGCTCTGGTGTCCAGCGGCAACGGGGCCATCGTGAACATCTCGTCCATCGACGGAATCGTCGGCGTGCTGGGCATGACCAGCTATGCCGGCACCAAGTTCGCCGTCACCGGCATGACCCGCTCAGCTGCCATCGAGCTGGGCCCGCTGGGAGTTCGGGTCAACTCCATCCACCCCGGGGTGATCAATAGCCCCATGGTGCAGGAGGCTCCACCCGAGACCCTGGCCCGGCTCAACCGGCTCATGGAAATGCAGCCCATCAAGCGCATGGGCGAGCCCGACGAGATCGCCTCGCTGGCCCTGTTCTTGGCCAGCGACGAGGCCAGCTACATCACCGGCGCCCAGTTCGTGATCGACGGCGGACACCTGGCCGGACCGTGGCGGGATTCGTTCGAGGAGTAGGGACGGCGAAGCCATGACCGACACCCTGCCGGCGTTCGATCCCCACAACCCCGATTACTTCGTAACTGGCCTGCCCTTCGACCTGCTGGCCGAACTCCGCCAGCAAGGGCCGGTGGCCAAGACTCCGCTGGGCTACTACCTGACTCGCCGCCAAGAGGCCGACGAGCTGCTGTACGCGGTGGACACCTACGGCTCCGACATGACGCCGGGCACCGGACTCACCGGCGTGGAGGAAGTGCCCGAGGAGCAGCTGTTCCTTCCCGAGATCGATGAGCCGGTCCACGGGCAGATCCGCCGGCTGTACAACTCGGCGCTGGGACCCCACCGCACCATGAGGATCCAGCCGTTCGTGCGAGAGACCTGCGAGGGGCTGCTGGACGCGCTAGTGGACGACGAAGTCTCGGACCTGCACGCCGACTACGCCGTGCCCATCCCCTGCGAGGTGATCGCCCACATCATCGGCCTGCCCGAGGGCGGGGCCGACAAGCTGAAGGTGTGGTCGTCGGACGGCTCGGTCATGTTCCGGGCCGTGTGCCCGCAGTACGCCCCCGACGGCCCGCCCATCACCGGCTACTTGAAAGACTTGGTGGCCCAAGAGCGACAAGCGGACGAGCCCAGCTCGCACACCTACAAGGTGTTTCTGGATGCGGAGATCGAAGGCGAATCCCTCAGCGACACCGTGATCGCCCATCAGCTTCAGACCATGGTGCTGGGCGGGGTACACACCACTCGCGGCCTGCTGGCCCACTCCATGCACCGACTCATCGTGGAGCCCGAAACTTGGGCCGCTCTGGAGGCCGACCGGGAGCTGATCCCGGTATTCGTGGAGGAGTCGCTGCGCCACGACTCCCCCGCCCCCCGGGTGGCCCGGCGATGCCTGAAGGACACCTCATTGGGCGGAGTAGACATGCAACAGGGCGACTGGGTGGAGGTGGGCCTGGCCTCAGCCAACCGCGACGAGGCCCAATACGACGAGCCCGAGGACTTCCGCCTCGACCGCCCCGACCCCCTCAACCACGTTGCCTTCGGCGCCGGCGCCCACGTCTGCCCCGGCGCCAGCCTGGCCCGCTTGGAGGGGGTTACCGCCATCGAGACCCTCCTCGACCGCGTCGCCGCCCTAACCCCCGTCGACGGCTTCCAATACCCACCCCTCCCCGCCAACCTCGCCTACAGCGACCTCCCCGCCCAAATCACCTGGCGCTGAAGACAAAGTCGGCATATTCGGTTGGGTCGGCCTCCCGCCAATTGGTTCCGTTTGGATCAATAATCCACATAGCTGGATCGCCCAGGGCATAGTCAGGGAAGTCTGAATACCAATGTCCCGATACAAGGATGGCGTCTCCGAGATTGTGAATAGACCAAATGAATGTGAAAGAGCTGTCACCCTGCTCGCGCCTATCTTCCATATGCGTACTTTCTGGGGTCTCGATAGATTCCCATTCGTATCCGTCACGAGAAAAGAACATTTCCTGTGGTCCACTCCATAGTGGGTTATAGCCTGCCAAATACGGCTCAGTCAGTGCGAGATAGCCAGCAGTCGTCCCTATAATATCACAACACCTTTTCGCTCCTATGTACGGCAGTTCAGTCCAGTTGTCTGGGTAATCTACGGAAGCTTCCCCATTCCACACTTCTGGCCAAACCCATCTTGAGAAATTTGAACTTTGCAAGTATGGCTTGTTTCCATATTCGCTTCCATAGATCAAAAATATTTCATGACTAAGGCCCCATTCTTCTGAAGAAAAAAATCGTTCTTTGACTGACCCATCGGCAGAAAACCACGTAAAGCGAAAACCCTCCTCACCGTTTTCCCATGAAGTCCAGAGAGAACTATATCCTGATATATCCTCTTTTACGTCATCAGGCAAGAGACGCCAGATGCCAAGCGTCATTGTAACCGTAACTAAAATTAGCCAGCCATTTGGACCTAATATAACATCCTCCAGATCAAACGAAACTTCGAGCTTTGGATGGAGATAGTCCGGCCTATGGAACGGAATCGTCAATTGATCCCACTCATCCAAGTCAGTAGACGTGAATACCTTAGTGCTGGATGCCTCTTCTATTGCCACCAGCAGGTGGTTCCCATTCGAAGCGACAAGAATCTGTGGAGAAAACACTTCTTCTCCATAAGCCCTGAGTGGTGAGATCGTGAAGGGAACCGAGAAGCGCTCTGGACTAGTCCAGTCATTTCCATCATCTGATGCTCTCATGAGCAGGTACGGCTCTCCATACAATGAAGGAAACCACCACACTGTTGCTTCTTCACTAGCACTTTGGACTTCAACCATACATGGGTCAATGGGTTTAGGATAGCCAAAATGGAGGTATCCATTCTTCCATGGAACGCGCCATGAGTGCTGGCCAAGCGATTCAACAGTTGCGTCATTCTGATCGCCTACCTCGTTAGAGCTTACCTGCGTTATGAGATTCTGAACATAAGCAATCGAAGCAGCTTCTTCGCATTTGATTTTCTTGACATAGGTTTGAATCTCAGAGGCTTCTTCAGCACGAGGAATGTCTAATGGCGAATACATGTACTCCAAGATACGCTCTTCGATTTCTCGCGGAATGCTGGGGTGTTCAAGGACGAAACCAGAAGTGACTGGAACTGCTGTCGGCGTGGGAGGGGGAATTGTCGGAGTCGGAGGAGGAACCGTTGGCGTGGGAGGGGGAATTGTCGGGGTCGGCGTCGCTGCGGGGGCCACCGGAGCCGGTGGGGGAGCTGCCGGGGTCGGCATCACGGGCACTGTCGATTCGATTATGCCAGCTTCAACAGTAGGGGAAGCGATGCCAGAGACTTCGCTTGGCGAACCTCCACATCCAGTGACGCTTGCGGAAACCAAGCTCAAGGCAGCCGCAGACACCCCGGTGAGCTGAATTCGGCGGCGCAGCCAGCGCGCCAAGTCGCGGCTTACCAGATTTTTCATAGACCACCAATCTGCTCCCTTGGCCTATAGACGCACAAGACTGGCATTCGGTTCCATGAGCACCATACACCTCAGGCCTCACCGCCCATTCGAACTGGATCTTCCAAGAGGAGACTTTGCCGGACTCGGATACAAGCTCGACTTCACCCTCACCCCCATCGATGCCTGAATCCACATGTCGCCATAGGAGCTCCCCAACAAGGGAGCCATCCTGGGGCCCCGGAACCATCACAGGTTTCTAAAATTCCGGCCACAGGACCGATCGGGAGAGGTAGCTTGTGTGTATGCAACTGGACAGGATTACCGTCAATCCTGAACGCATGGGTGGTTTGCCCTGCATCAGAGACCTCCGGGTAACAGTTGCCACGGTGCTTGGACAGCTAGCCGCTGGAAGAACTCGTGATGAAGTACTGGCCGACTATCCGTATCTTGAGCCAGAGGACATCACAGCAGCACTCGAATTTGGTGCCGCCCGCGTCAACGAACGGGAACTCCCTGCCGCCCACCTGGCGTGAGATTCCTCATCGATGCCAACCTTTCCCCTCAGGTAGCCCAAGCGCTCCGCGTCGCTGGACACGAAGCTCAGCACGTCAGCCAGTTGGACATGTTGACTGCATCTGACGAGACGATTCTCAAATGGGCGGCCGAACACGACAGCACCCTCATTACGGCTGACTCTGACTTTGGAGCGCTTCTCTCAATCCGTCGTGCTAACAGCCCTTCAGTCGTCCACCTGCGGGGAGTGGCCGACCAACCCTCGGATGTTCATACCGCGCTGCTCATCGAGAATCTTCCAGCGATTGAAGAAGCCCTAGTGAAAGGGTCGATCGTGTCCCTCAGCCCGACTCGCATTCGAATCCGCGACCTCCCAATCACATAACCCAACAGCCGCCTAGTCCCAGGCGGGGTTCCAGTGGTTGTAGGCGGTTACTTCGGCTGCGGGGTGGCGGAGGGCGGGGCGGAAGTTGGTGCCTTTGGTGTAGGCGATGGGGAAAAGGCCGGCTTGGATGTGGGTGTCGTAGGGGATGCCGAGCAGATCGGCCATTTCTTGTTCGCGGTGGAGGTGGATGGTGGTCCAGGCGCTGCCCATGCCTCGGCTGCGCAGGGCCAGCATGAAGCTCCACACCGAGGGGATGATCGACCCCCACTGGCTGGCGTGGTGGAACGTCTTGGCCCGGTCGCTGCGCAATACGCCGAACCGGTCGGCGAGCACCGGGAACAGCAGCGCAGGCACCCGGTGCATGGTGTCGCGCAGGTAGGCCACCGACTCTGACATCTGCTCGGCTCGCACAGTTTGGCGCTCGTAGTGCTCCCGCCCCGCGGCGATGTCAGCTGAATACTGCGCCATGGCCTCCCGGTAGATGTCGGCCGCTTGGCCGATCACCTCGGGGTCGTCGAGCACGATCCAGTGCCACTGCTGCTGGTTCGAACCGGTCGGTGCTTGCAACGCCAGTTCCAGGCACTCCTCGATCACGGCCCGCTCCACGGGCCGATCCAGGTCGAGGCGCTTCCGCACCGCCCGAGTCGTGGTCAGCACTTCATCAATGGTCAGGTCACGAAGCGTCATAGGGGCATCGTAGGATCATCGCCATGAGCGATGCGGTGCGGGCGATGGTGCAGGTGGGGCCGGAGCGGTTGGAGATGCAGGAATTTGGCCGGCCCCAGGTGGGCGAAGACGATGCTCTTCTGCGGATTGAGGCGTGCGGGATTTGCGGTACTGATGTTGAGACTTATTCGGGCAGTTCGCTGATGAACTATCCGGTGATTCCGGGGCATGAGCCAGTCGGGGTGATCGAGGAGATCGGCGAGCGGTACGCAGCACGCTGGGGATTGAGGCCGGGCGATCGGGTGGTGGCTGAAGCGGCCTATGGGTGCGGTCGCTGTCTGGCGTGCCTCGACCAGCAGATGTGCCTAGTGGCACCGGGCAACCACGGCTTCACCCCCACTGGTCGGGCTCCAGCACTGTGGGGCGGGTACGCCGAGATGATGTATTTGGCCCCGGGATCAGTTCCCCACAAGATCGACAGTTCGATACCGCCTCGCATTGCTGCGCTGTACAACCCGCTGGGGGCGGGGTTCGCCTGGGCGGTGTCGGCCCCCAACCTGCGCTACGGCGACACTGTCACTGTGCTCGGCCCAGGGCAGCGGGGATTGGCCTGTGTGATTGCGGCGGCGGCCGCGGGGGCATCGGCGATCTTCGTGACCGGATTGGGGACTCAGGACGCCCACAAGCTGGCCCTGGCCGCCGAGTTCGGGGCCGATGTGACCATCGATGTGGAGACGGAGGACGCGGTGGAGCGGGTGCTGGCCGAAACAAACGGCCGGGGCACCGACATCGTGGTGGACACCACCCCGCACGCCACCCAGCCGGTGGTGGATGCGGTGTCCATGGCCCGATTGGGCGGCACCATCGTTTTGGCCGGCCTCAAGGGCCACGGGGTGGACGGCTTCCCCTCCGACGATGTGGCCATGCGCTACCAGACCGTGATTGGGGTGCGCACGGTTGACTTCCACAGCTATCGGCAGGCGGTGCGGCTCATCGAGTCGGGGACGCTGCCGGTGGAGCGCCTCCACACCCACCATTTCCCCCTGGAACAGGCCGCGGATGCCGTGCAGACCCTCGTCCAAGCAGGCATGGCCAAAGCCGTCTCCATTACCGTTGAGCCCTAGACATCCCCCGAAGCACCTCGGAGAGAGACTGTGAACCCCGACGACCTCATTCTGATCAGCGTTGACGACCACATCGCCGAGCCGGCGGACATGTTCGAGGCCCATGTGCCCGAGAAGTACAAGGAGCACGCCCCCAAGGTGGTCACCGACGAGCACGGGCGTGAGCAGTGGTATTACGGCAAGCTGCCTGGCCGGAACCTGGGCTTGAACGCGGTAGCGGGCAAGCCCCGGGAGCACTACAACATCGACGCCAGCCGCTACGACGAGATGCGACCCGGCTGCTACGACGTACACGAGCGGGTGCGGGACATGAACGCCGGCGGGCAGTTGGCCGGGCTGAACTTCCCCAACTGGACAGGGTTCTCCGGTCAAGTGCTCAACGAGGGGCCCGATCCCGATCTCAACGAGATCATGATCAAGGCCTACAACGACTGGCACGTCGACGAGTGGGTGGGGGCCTACCCGGACCGGTTCATCCCCTGCGGCATCCTGCCCCTATTCGACGTCGACCGGGCAGTGGCCGAGGTGAAGCGCCTAGCCAGCAAGGGCTGCCACGCGGTGACCTTCTCAGAGAACCCGGCGATGCTGGGCATGCCGTCGATCCACTCCGGGGCATGGGATCCGCTGTTCGCGGCGTGCAGCGACTTGGGCACCGTGCTGTGCTGCCACCTGGGTTCATCGTCTCGCTCGGTGGGCGCCTCGGCCGACGCTCCTCCCAGCGTGCCCATGACCCTGTCGTCGGCGCTCACCATCTCCACGCTGGTGGAGCTGGTGTGGGCCGAGTTCTGGGACCGCTTCCCCGACCTCAAGTTCTCGCTCACCGAGGGCGACATCGGCTGGATCCCCTACTTCCTGTGGCGGGCCGAGCACGTGCAAGACCGCCACTCGGGCTGGACCAAGCACGAATTCGGCATCGACGGCAGCCCCACCGGCGTGTTCCGCAACCACATCCTGTGCTGCTTCATCAACGACCGCATCGGGGTGAAGCTGCTGGACGAGTTCAACGTGGACAACCTGTGCTGGGAGTCGGACTACCCCCACTCTGATGGCACCTGGCCCCAGGCTCCCGAATACGTGGCCAAGCTGATGGGCGAACTGCCCGAAGACGTGGTGGCCAAGATCACCCACCAGAACGCCATGCGCCACTACCGATTCGACCCCTTCGCCCACCGCCCGCCGGAGAAGTGCACCGCCGCCGCGCTGCGGGCCGAATCCCCCGACGTGGACGTGGTGACCCATGTGGGCCGCCCGGCCGACGAACGCGACGCCGCATTTTGGAACCAGATTCAGTCGGGCGGCTGGAAGCGCGAGTAGCCAGCCTCAGCAGCTAGGCCAGCGGAAGGGCAAAAAACGCAATAGCCACGTAGTGGATGGCTACCGCGGCAATTACCAACAGATGGAAGATCTCGTGGTAGCCGAACCAGCGCGGCCATGGATCAGGACGGCGGAAGGCATAGATGAGGGCGCCCAGGGTGTACAGGCCTCCGCCGATGAACAGCAGCGTTGACCCGGCTACGCCCATGTTGCGCCAGATGTCGCCAATGACCAGCAGCGCGGCCCACCCGACGATCGGGTAGGGGGCGACCAACACCCAACGGGGAGCGTGGAGCCACATCAACCTACCGAAGACGCCGAGGGCGGCGCCCGACCACACCACGCTCAGGACAAGGGTTGCTGAACCGGTTCCAAGCGCAAAGAAGCCCACCGGGGTGTAGCTGGCCGCGATGAACACGAAGATCATCGAGTGGTCCAGGCGGCGAAATGTCTCTTTCACCCTTGGGGTCCAGGTGCCTGCGTGGTAGGCCGCGCTCACTCCGAAGATGAAGACCACGGCGATGGCATAAACCGCTACAACCGCCCGGTCGGCGCCGCCCGGACCCAAGGCGACGACAATGGGACAGAGGACCGTGGCGGCCACCGCGGCCAGCGCGTGAGACCAGCCCCGGAAAACCGGCTTGAGAATAAAAGATCTGGCAACCGTCAGACGGCCACCCTACACGGGTGCCGCCCCGAATAGAGCTAGCTGCCTAGTTCAGCAGCCTCGTACTCCAATAGACGGCCGAACAAATCCCGCAGCTCAGACCGCCGAGAGCGGTCGTTGGCCAGGTTTACCAGTTCGTGGGGGTCGTCGGCCAGGGAATACCACTCGTGGTCGTGGTCGTCGAAGTCGGCGTCGGTGTCGAACAGCTTCGGCTCAGGGGCGGGGTTGCCGGTGCGGTCGATGCCGCCGCCCACGCCGTAGTAGCGGGCGTACTTGGTCTCGCCGTCGAAGAAGCCCCGCACCGCGTAGCGGCTGTGGCGCAGCAGCTCCGACTGGGCGCTGTCCTGGCTGAACAGCACGTAGTCGCGCACCGACGTCGACGGGTCGGCCAGCGACGGCCTGAGGTCTTTGCCCGACAGGGTGGGCGAACTGTCGATGTCCACCCCGCCGAGCGCGGCGATGGTAGCGGCCAGATCCACGTGGGTGGCCAGCGCATCGGTGGCCTGGCCCTGCGGGGTGAGCCCGGGCGCTTTGACGATGAGCGGCACCCCCATGACCTCCTCGTACACGCAGGGCAGCTTGGCCCGCAGCCCGTGCGATCCGCAGGCATCGCCGTGGTCGGAGGTGTAGATGACGACAGTGTCGTCGTAGGCCCCGATGTCGTCGAGCGCCCCCAGAACCGAGGTGATGCTGTGGTCGAGTAGTTCATGGAGCCAGGCGTAGTAGTCGAGCTGGCGCAGCCAGGAGTCGACATCGTCGAGGGTCATGTGGCCCACCATGTGCTCTCGGTTGCGAACATGCCGCCAAGCCCGCTGGACCTCGGGCTTGGTGTGGAGGTCGTCGTCGAAGTTGTCGGGCAGCTTGGTGAAACGGCGAGGGTAGATCTCTTCTAGGGGTTCAAGATCGACCTTGCCGCCCAGCATGTGCTCGTGGAGGAAGTTGAACAGGGGTACCAAGTCGGGATGGGCCTCTTGGTATGTCGGATGGTCGAGGGGATACCACATGATGTCGTGGGGGTTCACCAGCGCCACGGTGAGGAACCACGGGCCGGCTGATGGGTCGGCACCATGGGTTCGCAGCCAGTCCACCGCTTGGTCGGCGATTACCGGGTCGAAATGCCGCCCGGTCCACGGTCCGCCGATGTAGTGGCGGTCGTCGCCCTGCCAGCCGCTGTAGCCGAAGGCTTCCATGTCGGGCATCGGCTCGTGGGTGAGGTGGTATTTGCCCAGGTAGGCCGATTCGTAGCCCACGTCTCGCATCAGCCGTCCCACCGTGGGAATGGCCGGGTCGAGCGCGGTGTGGGCCGGGAAGCTCACGTTGTCCACCACGCCGTGCTCGGCCAGGTAGCTGCCGGTGTACAGGCTGGCCCGAGAAGGCGAGCACGGTGAGGAGTGGGTGTAGTAGCGGTTGAAGTCCAGGCCGTCGCGGCGCAGCCGGTCGTGGGCGGGCATGTCCACCACCCCGTCCAGCCACGGGTTGCGCCGCTCCTCGTCGGACACGATCAACAAGATGTTGGGCTGTGCAGTTGACATGGCAGTTACCCTCCGTAGGTCTCCCGGAGCTCCTTTTTGAGCACCTTGCCCACCGGGTTGCGGGGCAGTTCGTCGACGATCTCGAGTTGCTCGGGGATCTTTTGGTTCATCAGCCCGACTTCCTTGCAGTGCTCAACCATCTCGCCGAAGCCGAATGACTGGCCGGCCATGGGCGCCACCACCGCGCAGCACCGCTCCCCCGAGACCGCATCGGGCAGGCCGATGACGGCCACATCAGCCACCTTGGGATGGGAGAACAGCACGTCCTCCACCTCTTTGGCCGAGATGTTCTCCCCCTTGCGGATGATCACATCCTTCTTGCGGCCGACGATGGTCACGAACCCCTCATCATCGACTTCAGCCAGGTCGCCGGTGAAGAAGAACCCGTCGTCGTCGAAAGCGGTCTCGTTCAGCGCCTCATCCAGATAGCCCCGGCACAGCGTCGGACCCTTCAGCAGCAGTTCTCCGCCGATCAGCTTCCAGTCGGTGTCGTCGAGGATCCGCCCTTCGGTGCTGGCCAGCTTGTCGTCGGGATCATCGAGGAAGCAGTAGGTGACGATGGGGCATTCGGTGAGCCCGTAGCTGGAGATGATGCCCACGCCGCCCATCTCGTTCTTGACCTCCATGTGCAGCCCGGCCGGCTTGGGGGCGCCCCCGCCGATGGCCGCCCGCATCTTGGGGAAGATGGGCTGGTCGGGGGTCTTGCGCTGCTCGGCCAGAAAGGCGATGAAGAACGGGGTGCCCGAACCGGCCAGAGTCAGGCCGTGCTCTCGGAAGAAGCGGGTGTCGGCTTCGGGGTTGAAGCTCTCCACCATCAACATGGGAGTGCCGCACACCAGGGTGGCGATGAGCAGGCTGATGCCGCCGATGTGGGTGTAGGGAAAGGCCAGGGGCCACACGTCGTCGGCCCGCAGTTCCAGGTTCTCCCACACGTGGCGGGCGGCGGCGATCACCGAGTCGTCGCCGTGCTTGGCCCCTTTGGGGTCGGCGGTGGTGCCCGACGTGTAGTAGATCCACCGCACTGGGAGCCGTCCCTCGTCGTCCAAGGGCGCCTCGAACGGGGCCAGCGTGGCGGGGTCCCCTTCGGGAAGGTCGCCGTCGCACACCAGCACGTCGCAGTTATCGGTGGTGGCCACCACGGTGTTGGCCATGGCCTGGTAGTCGAAGCCCCGCCACACCGACGGCACCACCAGGAGCCGGGCCCCGGTTTGGCGGACCACAAAGCCCACCTCCCGCTCCCGGTAGATCGGGATGATCGGGTTCTGGACGGCTCCCAGCCGGGCCAGAGCGGCCGACAAGATGAGCGACGCCCGCCCGTTGGGAAGCTGCCACGACACCCGGGTGTCGGCGGCAATGCCCAGGGCAGCCAGCCCCGCGGCGGCCCTTTCAGCGGAATCCCGGAACCCGGCGAAGGTCATCACCGTGCCGTCGGGCTCGATGGTGAGCGGGGCATCGGGGGTGGCGGCAGCCCGGGCCTCAATCGCCTCCCAATAGGTTCTGGGATTTCCTATCACCGGGTCATTCTCCCAGGTCGGTGGTCGGGGTCTCGAAGCCCACCAGCAACTCCACCAGCTGTCCGGCGGGGGTGCGAATCATCACCGCCACGTCCCATAGGCGGGTGTCTTCCAGCACCTCGCCGCCGTGGGCTTTCACCCGCTCCAGCGCAGCATCCATGTTGGCGACGTTCAGAGAGAGGTGGGTGAGTCCGGGTTCGTTCACCACCCGGGCCGGCCGCTCCACCAGGCCAGCGCCGCGGAAATTCAGCAGCTCGAGCACGAAGTCGCCCTTGCGCAGATACACCGCCCGCAACCCTGGTCTCTCCATCCGCAAGAGCTGGCCGGTCGACGCGTCGTCGGCATCCAGCGCCCCAACCCGCTCAAAATCCAGCGCCCCAGTCCAGAAATCAACCTCGGCTTCCAAGTCGGCCACTGCCAGCCCCACGTGGTTGACCTTCTCGCTCATCGAGGCTCACCCCCCATCGGCCATGCAGCGTAGGCTGGCAGCAGGTCGCCCGACGAGAAGAACGAACGCAGTGCTATCGCTAGTCGCGGTCGAGGCCGTAGGCGGCGGCTGAGACTCTCTCGTACTGGTAGGGGGCCCACTGGGTGGTGTCGAATGCCGGCTCGGGGTTGTCGCCCAGGATGGTGACCCGGCTGATGGCCCGGGCGCCGTCGAAGTCGTTTACCGCGAAGTGCTGGGTGGCCCGGTTGTCCCAGATGCCGATGGTTCCCTCACTCCAGCTATAGCGGCAGGTGAAGTCGGTCTTGCAGGCGTGAGCGGTGAGCAGGTCCAGCAGCGACTCGGACTCATCCCGGCTGAGTTGGGGGATGCGCCGGGTGAACTGCTTGTTCACGTATAGCGACGGGCGGCCGGTGCGGGGGTGGCGGCGCACCACCGGGTGCTCGGCCTTATGGTCGGGCTGCCCATAGTTGGCCGCGGTGTGGATGGCGGTGAGCCCGTTGATCATCTGCTTCATGGGCTCGGCCAAGGTCTCGTAGGCCTTGTACATGTTCGACCACATGGTGTCGCCACCCGCAGGGGGCATCACCATGGCATTGAGCACCGAGCAGATGGGCGGAGAGTCCTCGAACGTGCAGTCGGTGTGCCACACGTCGGCCACATAGCCCGACTCCCCCTTCAGCACCACGATCTCGGGATGGTCCTCATCCAGCTTGGGGATGTAGGGGTGGATCTCCGGCTCGCCAAAACGGACGGCGAACGCCCGATGCTCGTCGGGGCTGAGGTGCTGGTCGGGGAAGAACAGCACCAAGTGCTCGTCCAAGAGCTCTTGGATGAGGGCGAACTCTTCATCCGACACCGAGGCCAGCGACAACCCCCGAACTTCGGCGCCCAGCGCGCCCGCTACCCGGCGCACATCCAGATCAACAGCATCGATGACAGCCATAGCCGCAGCCTACTCTAGAGAAATGTCTGATCGAGATGCCCTGGCCGACCTCGCCGCTGATTACGCCCGCTGTGTGGACCGGGGCGATCCCGAGGGGGTTGCCGCCTGTTTCGCCCCCGACGGGGTGCTACGCCGGGTCGATCTGGCCGCCGGAGGGAAGCTGCTCAGCGAGCGTACGGGCCGAGAGGAGATCGCCAAGGCCATCTCCCGGATGACTTACAACGCCACCTTTCACTTCGTGGGCCAGCAACAAGCAGAGATCGACGGCGACACCGCCACCGGCGAGACCTACTGCCTGGCCCACCACCTGACGGTGCCCGACGACGGCAGCCCGGCCACCGACTTCATCATGTTCATCCGCTACCAGGACCAGTTCGTGCGCCTCGACGAGGGCTGGCGCTTCGCCGCTCGCGAGTTGCACATCGACTGGACCGAGAACCGCCTGGTCGAGAGCGTGTAGGAACCGATGGACGACGTAACCCGCTTGCTGGCCTATGAGGAGATCCGGCAATTGGCCGCCCGGTATGCGGTGGCGATTGACCGCCGAGACGTGGACTCATTGGTCGCGCTGTTCATCGACGACGTGCGGGTGGGACGGGACAGCTATGGCCGGGACGCTCTGCGGGCCAACTTCGAGGAGTCGCTGGGAGCCATTGGGCCATCAGTCTTGAACATCGGCACTCACCAGATCGACCTCATCGACGACGACCACGCCACCGGCCACGTGTACTGCAAGGGCGAGATCGCCGACGGCGACCGGTGGATCCACCAGGCCATCCGCTACGACGACACCTACGAGCGCCGCGACGGCCACTGGTACTTCGTGCGCCGCCTCCACAAGCTGTTCTACGGCGCCGAGGTGGGAATAAACCCGCTGGGCCTCCCGCCGGCCAACTGGCCCGAAAACCCCGACGGCCTCGGCACCCTCCCCTACGAAGAGCCCACCTGGCAGGCCTTCAACGACGGCTAGCCCGCAGGGCGGAATCCCAGCAGGGTGGTGTCGTCCACATCTTCGTAGGCAGCCTCCACGGCCATCCCCACGGTGATGTCGCCCACGTCGCAGTCCATGATGTTGCCCACTAGGCGGGGCCCTTCGTCGAGGTCCACCAGGGCGATGGCAAAGGGGATGCGGCTGGCCAGGGCAGGATCGTGGCCGGCCCGGTCAATGGTGAAGGAGTACACCGTGCCCCGTCCGCTCAACTCCTCCCACTCCCAGTCGTCGCCCAGGCAAACTGGGCACCGGCCTCGGGGGTAGAAGAAGTACCCGTGGCGGGGACAGCGCTGGAGAACCAGCCGATGCTCCCGCAGCCCCTCAAAATACGGCGCAGTGATCGGGGTGGGGGTGGGTAGGGGTCGGCCGTCAGTGGAGAAGTGAACCATCAGGCCCCCTCCAGGATGAGGGCCACCTGCTCGGCCAGCATTCCCCCGGTGCCGTTGGCGTAGGCGATGTTGCAGTCGGGCACTTGGCGTTCGCCAGCTCGGCCCTGCACCTGGCGCACCGCCTCGGTGATGTGGCTCATGCCTCCGCCCAGCCCGGCCTGGCCCATGCCCAGCTGGCCGCCGTGGGTGTTGAGGGGCCAGTCGCCGTCGTAGCGCAGGCTGTGCTCGTCGATGAACCGCCCGCCTTCGCCCTTGGGGCAGAACCCGGCATCCTCGATGGTCAACAGCACGGTGATGGTGTAGCAGTCGTACATGGAGGCCATGTCCACCGCGTCGCGCGACACCCCGGCCATGGCGAACGCCCGGTCGGCGGCCAGCCTGATGGGGGTGTCGACGATGTCGGGGGCGTAGGTAATGCTCTTGTGGGTGAGGTGCTCGCCGTAGCCGCTCACATACACCGGCCGGTGCGGGCCTCGGGCGGCCCGCTCGGCGCTGGTCACCAGCACCGCGGAGCCGCCGTAGCACGGCATGACGATCTCCAATAGTTTCAGCGGATCGGCCACGTAGCGGGAGCTCATCACGTCGTCGATGGTGATTGGCTTGCCGTAGAACACGGCCATGGGATTGGCCTGGGCGTTGTAGCGGGAGTCCACCGCCACCTTGGCCAAGGTCTCCTCGCTCACCCCGTAGGCGGCCATGTAGCGCTGGGCGGCCATGGCGAAGCTGGGGGTGGCTGCCACCAGCCCGGCGGGAATCTCGAACTGCCCCTGGGGGGAGCCCCACACCTCGCCGCCCAGGTAGGCCCCCATCTGCATCTTCATCGGGCCGCCGTTGGCCCCCGGCTGGGGCGGGGCGGGCACCGACGGGGTGAACACCAGCACCGTCTCGCAAATCCCCACCTCGATGGCGGCCGCCGCCCGCCACACCATGCCCGCCGGGGTGGCCCCGCCGAGGTCGACCACCTCGTTGAAGTTGCTGCGGACGCCCAGGAACTCGGCCAGCGCCGAGGGGGCGAACAACGGCGACTCCCGCAGGCCGTTGATCACCAGCCCGTCCACCTCGCCCTTGTCCACCTCGGCATCGGCCAGCACCTCAGCGGCCAGCCGGGCACACGCCTCCATGGTGAACATGGGCTCGTCCCACACCCGTTTCGGCGCCCACTCGGTGAGCCCCGCAATCGCCGCCGCTCTCTTTCCCATGTACCTCACCCTAGTGAGCAGCCTGCCAGCAGCTTTGGTCGACCAACCGCGTCAGGTGCAGAGCGGTTCGAAGCGGTAGCCCCGGCTGGACAATTCGCTGAGCGCAATGTCGAGGCCGATTACCGTTTGCGACCGGTCGCCGCCTCCGTCGTGAAGCAGCATGACCACGCCGTCTCGGGCGTAGTCCACCAGGTGTTGGGCAATCTCCTGCGCTGAGATCTGGAGCCAGTCTTTGGGGCTCGTGTCCCATGTGACCACGGTCAATCCGTGCCCGGCCGCCCAGTCCCGAGTGAACGCATTCATCGACGCAAAGGGGGGCCTCAAACAGTCGGTGCCCCGAGCACCGAGCAATGCCTGGGTCCTGCCGACCGTTTCATCGAACTCCTCGCGGGTCAGATCGCCGAGAGCCTCGTGGTTCCAAGTGTGGTTGCCGAGGGTGTGCCCTTCGTCAACGATGCGCTGGGTGGTGTTGGGATAGGCCTCGACCAGCGATCCGACAACGAAGAACGTGGCCCGAGCCCCATAGCGGGCCAGCACATCGAGCACCTGCGGGGTATAGACGGGATGAGGACCGTCGTCGAACGTGAGGTACATGACCGGAGCAGACTCGTCGAGAATCGGCGGCGGGGGCGGGCTCGGAGTTGCGGTCGGGGAAGGGGTCGGAGAAGGAGACGGCGAAGGAGACGGCGAAGGGGTCGGAGACGAAGTTGGGTCCTGGGTCGGAGACGGCGACGGAGTCGGGGCCAGAGTTGGGTCCTGGGTCGGAGACGGCGACGGAGTCGGGGCCAGAGTTGGGTCCTGGGTCGGAGACGGCGACTCGGTGGGCACCGGCGTGGCCGAGGCAGTGGCTGACGGGGCTCCTGAAGTAGGAATCGACGGCGAGGAAGCGGGCAACGAAGGGGTGTCTTGACCGCACCCGGCGAGGAACACGAACAGAGCGAGCACCGCGGCCGCACTCTGGAACATGCATCTATTCAACTAGTCGACATCGGCAGTTGGGGGGACCCTTCGCTCCAGCAGTGCGTCGTAGCGCACCTGGAGTTGGTTGGCGTAGCTGGGCTTGGTTGGGATGAGGAAATCGCCGGCCCGGATCCCCGCCATGACCGGCCCGACCACGTCGGCCGGAGAGATCCCGGACGCTGTCATCTTCGACAGCGACTCCACCACGAAGGCATTGTCCTCGCTCTCGTCGGTGCCGTAGCGGTCACCTCGCACTCGGGCGGTGTGGGCAATGGCGGTGTCGATGGCGCTGGGGGTCAGCACCGAGGCGCCAATCTTGGCCCCCACCCCCGCCAGATCCAGCGCCAGGCACTCGGTGAGCGAGAAGGCGGCGCACTTGGACACCACGTAGGGGCTGGAGAATCCGCCGGCCACGAAAGCGGCCACCGAGGCGGTGTTCACGATGTGCCCCTCGGTGTCCTGGGCGATCATCCGGGGCACGAATGCGGCCACTCCGTTGATGATGCCGTACACGTTCACCCCGAGCACCCAGTCCCAGTCGGCCTGGCTGCGCTCCCACATGAGGCCGGCCTGGAACACGCCGGCGTTGTTGAAGAGCAAGTCGACCTGTCCGAAGGCATCCCACGCGGCGTCGACCAGCGCCTCGACCGATCCCCGATCGGCAACGTCCACCTCGACGGCTACGGCATTGGCCCCGATGGCATCGGCGGTGGCGGTAGCTCCCGCGATATCAATGTCCGCGGCCACCACCTTGGCGCCCTCAGCACTGAACCCGGCAGCCAATCCCGCTCCGATCCCGCTCGCCGCCCCGGTTATCACTGCCACCTTGTCGTTGAAGTCCTGCATAGTCCCATGCTGGCATGACTCCGACTCAGATGTCGGAGCGGAGGAACTTTGCGGTCCGCGCTTTATCCCGCTTCTGGCCAGATCTCAGGGTCGTGGACGCCGTCGCCTTCCCGTCCGCAGAAGTGCTCGCGATCTTCGGCCACAAAGGCGTAGATCCGGCAGGCAGCCAGCGACACCCATTGATTGGTCAGGTCGAAGAACTCCCCCCGAGCGCTCATGATTGCCATAGCAAACCAACTGCCGTCAGGAAGCACGATGATTCCGGCGTCGATCATCTGCCGATACTCCGCGGGGCAGCAGTTCGGTCGAAGCCAACCCGCCTTGTGCAGCGACGATTCAGCCACTTGCGAAGGCAGCCGATCAAGCAGAACCCCGTCGAGATCTCTGGGAGAAGTCAGCGAATGCGAAGTATCCAGCAGCCACTGCTGAAGGGCAGCGTTCTCGTCGGGATCCAGCAGCTCACCCTTGTAGAGTCGGGCAAAGAACAGGGCCATGTCAGCCATGGTGGTGCGGTTGCCCAGGGGATTCTCGGGCTGGAAATTGCTGGCCACCCGATTGGGGTCTTGGAAACGCCAGGCCTCCAGCCGGGTGTCGTCCAGTCCGGCCACGTTCCAGGTCCAGGCGTTCACTGCGTCCACCCCTCCGGCCAAATCGATCAACCTTCCCCCGGCCAGGTTGTCGGACAGGATCAACGCGGAATAGGCGATGGGCCTCGCCGCCTCCACCCCGGCCGCATCGAGAGCGGCTGCCGCCCACAGTGGCTTGACCGCGCTGGCTGAGATCCGCGACTCAGTGGCTTGGTACCCGTGGAGTGTTTCGTCGGGAAGCACCACCGCCATCGAGATTCGAGAGTCGGGATTCCATTCTGCTGAGATCTCGGCCAAGAACTCGAACTCCTCGGCCAGCACGAAGTGGAACTCATCGGCCAGGGAAGCCAGGAACTCCTCAGCGGAGCGATCGGGGGTGGGGGTTGGCTCAACCGTTGCTTCGGGGGTTGCTGCCGGCGGCACCTCGGTAGTCGGAATTGGGGTGGGAGGCGGTGTCTGAGGCGGCTGCGTGGGCACCGAAGTCGCGACCTCGGTGGACGTGGCCTCAAGCTCCACTGTGCTCACTTCCAGCACCGTCTCGGGGTCGCCATCACAGCCCGCAGCTCCCACCAGCACTCCGATGGCTAGCAGTGCCAACAGCAGCCGCCGTGAAGCACCCAGCACCCTCATCCGCACTCAACATCGTTGGGGGGCAGAATCAGGTCAATGAGGTAGTTGTCCACCACTTGATCCACGCACGGGTGTCGGCCGTAGCTTGTGTGGCCCTGGCCGTTGTAGGTCAACAACACTCCATTTTCCAGCGCCTCGGCCACGGCCACCGCCCACTCATAGGGCGTGGCGTTGTCGCCTCGGTTGCCAACAACCAGCACTGCCGAAGCCTCGGGCGCTCGGATCGGGCCGACGGGCAGCGGATCGGTATCAGCCCAGTACACGCACGGCCGGGCTGACGACGCCGATGAGCGCCCGAAGTCTCCGGCTTCATTTCCCAGCCGCTGTATCAGCCGATCCAGCTCGGCCTGGCTTATTCGCCCCGCGTCGGTACACCCGATGCTGATAAACGAGCCGGAATCGGTGGATTCCAAGTAGAAATTGGCCAGCCGCTGCAACATCTCCCCATCTCCCTCCAGCGCCGAGGCCAGGCCCTGATGGAAGAACGTCCAGACGTCAGGTGCATAGGCTGCCGTGACCAAGGACAACACCAGTTCGGCCGGGCCGAGCACCACGTTTCCGCCGGCATCGACCAGCGGAGCGCCCTCCACCTGCTGGGCCAAACGGTCATAGGCCTCGGCAGGATCGCCGGGAATCGGGCACGCTGTGTCCTGTCGGCAGGCATCGAACAGATCCTGAATCACCCGGGCGAAACCCCTGATCTGGCCAACTGACTGCTCCTCGTAGTCCAAGGCAGGGTCGACGACCCCGTCGACCACCACCGCTCGAGCGTTGGGGCCGAACTGATCGGCGTAGAGCAGGCCGAGCAGCGAGCCGTAGCTGAAGCCGAGATAGTTGATCTGCTCCTCACCGAGTGCCTGGCGGATGAGGTCCATGTCGGCCACCGTCTGCTCAGTGCCAATCAGGTGGACGCTCTCGCCCAAGCCGCCCAAACAGGCCTCAGCCATCTCTCGGGCCGCTTCGTCCAGCGCAGCATCTTCCTCGTCGGTGTCAGGAATCGGATCGAGCAGCATGAGATGCTCGGCCTCCTCCCGGCAGCCGTGAGGAACGCTGCCCATCACCCCCCGAGGGTTCCACCCCACCACGTCGAACCGCTCCAATAGCCGATCTGACAGCCCCGCGCCGTAGTCCAGAAAGCTGTTCATATCGCCACCGGGACCGCCGGGATTCACCAGCAGAGCGCCGATCCTGCGGTCGGAATCGCCCGCAGGAAGCATCCCCAGTTCCAGGGTCACTGTTCCAGCATCGGGATTGCCGTGGTCGGCGGGCACCTCAAGCTCAGCGCACTGGTAAGCCTGCCCGCAGTCCCGGAAGGCCAGCGCCGCTGGCGCAGCGGGTTCTGCTGACGGACTCGGAGACGGCCCGGATAGACCGCCCCGTGACGGGTCGCTTTCACTGCACGCTGAAGCCAAGAGCCCGGCCACAGTCAATAGCGCGACTACGCGAAAAAACACACTGCAAACTACCCGCTCTGGCACAGAATCCGTGGGCAACCCTGGCTTGCTCAGCGGGTGTCGTTGACCCAGGTCATGTTGGTGCTCTCGCCGGCTTCCAGTAGAGGAGCGTCGTAGTTGGGGGAAGTCATGACCGAGGCGTCGCGGCGGTAGTTGATGAAATGGACGCCGTCGTCGCCGCTGTAGAGCTTGTAGCGGCGGTCGGCGGCCACCCACAGGGTGTCTCCCTCGCCGACTACTCGACGCCCCACGCGGATCTCCCCCCGCAGCACGTGGATCAGCTCGTCTTGGGAGTGGCTGTGAGCCGACGACTCAAAGTACTGGGGGCGGTCGGTGGCCAACAGCCACAGCCGGTTGGTGGGTGCCGAGGCGTCGGAGAAGAACCGGGTGCGCTGGGTGTCGTCCACCGTGGCCCAGATCCCATCGGGGCCGACAATCCGAAAACCCCGGCCCTCGGATTCGGCCGGGCCCCTCAGCCCATTGGCCGGCGGAGCGGATTCGGCTGGTCCCACATGCACGATCCTGGTGTCGGATTCCGCAGTCACGGTGGCGGATACGCCCGCCTCAACGACTATCGCCCCATCGGCGGGGCAGACCCGCCCGTCAACAACCAGACTGCCGGAGCGCACATACACCGCCTCGTCACCGTGCTCGGTCCCCCACCGCATCTCGGTGCCCGCGGCCAAGTCCGCGGCCACCAGCCACAGCGTCGCCCCGTCAGGGCTCACCAATCGAGCGGTGCAGCCGCCGATGATCTCGACCGTGGGCCTCGGATAGCCCGCGGCCGCCTCGATCTCAACAGCGTGAATGACATCGACTGCGCTCACAGCACCTCATCATCGCGCCTAGTGCGTTGGCGGCGACGGACGCGGCGGGTTGACGCCAGTTCGACGGCTTGGTCCATGGCCGTTTGCATGGCCTCCCGCAAGCGGATGGTGAACTCGTGGCGTTGGTCGGATGACAATCGGCCGTTCTCCAAATCGGGAGGCAGCAGCGGTTCGGCCACCACGATGGTTATCGGCACCCGTCGGGGGAACTTGGCCCCTGGCGGCATGGCCTCTTCGGTGCCGGCGATGCCCACCGGGAGAATCGGCACCCCCGAGCGGGCCGCGAGGAACGCGGCACCGCCGAAGATTTCCCCGATGTGGCCGCCCGACTGCCGAGTGCCCTCGGGGAACACCAACAACGGCTCTCCCCGCTTCATCAAGTCAGCGGCGGCCTGGAGTGAACGGCGGTCTCCCACCCCCCGGTGCACCGGGAACGCGCCCAACATGGCGCTGACCCAGGTACCGACCCCGGCGGGAAACATCTCCTTTTTGGCCAGCGACCGCACGATCCGAGGGCACCGGGAGTTCACCAGCGGAGCATCCAGGTTGGACCGGTGAACCGGGGCGATGATGAATGCTCCCTTTGCCTTCAAGCGCTCGGCACCGACCACCTTGGTCCGCAGCCAGATGAGTCCGATCAGCCAAACCAGCCGGCTCAGCAACCGGAACAGCACTCGGGCCCGACGGGTCTGCCAAATGGCCAGCACCCGCTCTTCCAAATGCTGTTCAGACATGGCGGTGTATGGCCTTCCACACTCGCTCGGGTGACAGCGGCATGTCCAGATGAGTGATGCCGTAGGGCGTTAGCGCGTCGATCACCGCATTTTGCACTGCGGCTGTGGCTCCGACCGTGCCCGACTCGCCGACGCCCTTGGCCCCGAGCAGGTTCCGGTCGGTGGGGGTCTCGGAGCGAACCAGCTCGAAGCTGGGCAGCTCGGCCGCCGAAATCACCAAGTAATCGGCGAAATTGGTGGTGAGCGGGATGGCGTCGGCGTCGTAGGCCACCTCCTCCATCAGAGCCTGGGCGATGCCGCCGGCGATGCCCCCATGGATCTGGCCGTCGAAGATCAGCGGATTCAACACGGTGCCGGCGTCGTCCACCGCCACCAGACGCACCAACTCTGTCCGGCCGGTCTCGGCATCCACTTCCACCACCGCCACATGGGCGCCGAATGGGAAGGTCTGGCCCCCAGACTCGAATTCCGACTCCACGACCAGCGGGCCATCCAGGGCGGCGGCCACCGCATCCCATCCCACCGACACCGCCGGGGTTCCGGCCACATGAAAGCACCCCGCCTCCTGGTCGTGGATTACATCGTTGGCCGCGGCCTCCAAAAGATCGGCTGCCGTCGGCCGCGCCTGCTCCACTAGCCGCTGGGAGGCATCGACCAGCATCGACCCCACGATCTGGGCCGATCGGGATCCCCCGGTGACCTGCCCTCGGGGGATGCAGTCGGTGTTACCGCCGACCGCCACCACCCGACTCATTTCGATGCCCAGCACATCGGCCACGATCATCGGCCACACCGTCTCGTGGCCTTGGCCGTGGGGGGTGGAGCTGGTCACCGCTCTCACCGTGCCGTCAGTGTCCAGCTCCACCGAAGCGAAATCCCCCGCTCCAGTGGTGGCGGTGACCTCCACATAGGTGGACAGGCCAATGCCCAGCAAGGACTCCGACCCGTTGGCCCGACGGGCAGCCTGCTCGGCCCGCAAGTCGCCGTACCCGGCCGCCTCCAGCGCGAGATCTAATGCCCGGCCGTAGTCGCCAGAGTCGTAGCTCATACCCGACACCGTGATGTGGGGGAAGGCCTCGGGATCGAGGAAGTTGCGGCGGCGCACTTCCGCGGGGTCCATTTCGATCTCGGCGGCGAACAGGTCAACGGCCCGTTCGATGGCCGAGGACGCCTCGGGCCGGCCAGCGCCTCGGAATGCCCCGTTCGGAGTGGTGGAGGTGGGCACCGAGACCGCTTGGTACCCGGCTCTAGCGATGTCGTAGACGCCGGTGAACATGGCCATGGTCATCCGGGGCAAGAATCCGGCGATCAGCGGATAGGCCCCACTGTCTTGGATCACGTCGAGCTGGTAGGCGGTGATACGACCGTCCCGGCTCCCGCCCACCACCACATCTTGGATCTGGCCCCGGCCGCTGCCCAGCCCGGTCATCGACTGGGTGCGGGTCTCAACCCAAGCACACGGACGGCCCAAGCGGCGGGCCAGCCATCCCAAGAGCGCCTCTTCGGGGTAGCAGCGGAACTTGGCCCCGAAGCTGCCGCCCACGTCGGGGGTGATCACCAGCACCTGCTCGGGATTCAGCCCGTAGATGGCCATCAGCGCCGTCTTCACGTTGTGGCTGCCCTGGGTGGCGGTGTGGTGGATCAGCCGGTCTCCCTCCCAGTAGGAGAAGCCCGTCCGAGCCTCGATGGGCGCAGCCGACACGCGCTGGTTGTGGAACCGGGTCCGCACCACCACCTCGCACTCCTCGAAATCGGGCGCCTGGCCCACCCCACACCGGTACACCGTCTGATCGTCAATGCCCTCGAACAGCGCCACATCGCCCCGCAGCGAGGCCTCCAAGTCGACCAGCGGGGGCCGCGGCCCGTAGTCCACCGCCACCATGTCGGCGGCATCCGCGGCAAGCTCCGGCTCATCGGCAACCACCGCAGCGATCGGCTCGCCCACGTATCGGACCACCTCGCCAGCCAGCATGGTCCGGGTCATCTGATCGTTCATGCCCGGAAACGGCGGAGGGTACACCACCACTTCGGGGTCGATGTCGGCCGCGGTGAACACCCCGAGCACACCGGGAGCTGTTGCGGCGGCCTCCACATCCACAGACAACAGCCGGGCGTGGGGCTCGATGGAGGTCACATAGGCAACGTGGGCGGCTTCGGATGGGATCAGGTTGGCCACATACGCGCCCTTGCCGGTGAGAAAACGAGGATCTTCCCGCCGCAGAACCGGGTGGCCGAGAATCGAGGGCATAAGTCCTATTTGGTCCGGGCGCGGACCCCCGTCACTCGAACAGGGCGACGTCGGTGAACTCGATGAGGTTCCCGTCAGGATCCCGGGCGAAGGCCGAACGCACCGCCACGCCGAAGTCGTCCCTCTCGTTCGGCTCGATGAAGAACTCCACCCCCCGCTCGGCCAGCTCTGCCATCGTGGCGTCGAACTCGTCGGCGGGAATGTAGAGGGCGAAGTGGGACATAACCCCGGCGGAGTCGGGCATCTCGTCCACCTTGCTCAGATGGAGCTGCGAAGGACCCAACCGCAGCCACGACCCTTCAAACCCCCCGAAATCGGGCCGGGGGAGCTTTTCCAGCCCCAGCTTTTTGATGTAGAAGGCATCGGCGGCCTCCACATCGGTCACTGGGATGTTTACGTGGGCGTAGGCAACCAAACCCTTGACAGCAGTGCTCATCCCCGTGACTCTATTTCAACGCGGGGGCCGGCATGCCCCCGGGCTGGGTGCAGCGCACTCCCAGCACCGCAGTCACCGCGCCCCCGGCAGCCAGCATGATGTAGCTGGTGCCGAGGTTGCCGATCTGGCCCACGGCCAAAGTGGTGCCAATAATGGTCACCGCGATTGCCACCCCGAAGGCGTTGCCCACCCGCATCATGGTCTGAGACACGCTAGAACCCGAGGCCAGGAAGTCGCTAGGCAGGTCGGCCACCATGACCGCGAATAACGATCCCCACACCAATCCCGATCCGATGCCAGCCAGCGTCACGCTGAGCACCCACACCACCAGGTCCTCCTCACCGCCCAGCGTGGCCCACTGCCACACCATGCCCCCGGTCCACATGATGCTCCCGGCCACCACGAATCTGGCTGGTCCCCACCTATCGGCCCACCGACCCGACAAAGCCGACAGCAGTCCGGTGAACACGAACACCGGGGTCAGCAGCATTCCGGCCTCGAAGATGGTCAGCTCCCACACGATGGTGAGGTAGTTCACCCCCACCAACTGGTGCCCGAAGAAGGCGATAGAGAACACCAGCATCCCGTAGTTGCCCAGCCGGAAGCTCTTGAATCGGAACAGGCTGGGGTCGATCACCGGCAGCCGATGGCGCATAGACCGCCAGGCCAGCAGCACAAGCACCAGCGGCCCTCCGATCAAGGCCGCCAGCACCACCGGATCGGCCCATGACCACTCCCGGCTCTGCACTAAGGCGAACACCACCCCGCCGACGCCGGCCAACACCATGAGCGCTCCCAGCCGATCGGGCAGCTCCGGGGTCTGTGCACTGCGGTGCTCTTGGATCACTTTGCCGATGAAGGCCAGGGCGATCACCCCGAAGGGCACGTTCAGCCAGAACGCCCACCGCCAGTCGCCCACATGCACCAGCAGGGCGCCCACCGAGGGTCCCATGGCCGCGGCCACCGCGCCGTTGGCCGACCATGCGCCCACCCCGGTTCCCCGGCGGGCTACCGGGAATGCCTCGATCACGATGGCCGCCCCCATGGGCAGGCTCAGCGACGCTCCGAATCCTTGGAGAGCTCGGGCCACGATGAGCACGCCGGTGCTGGGGGCCAGCGCGGCCCCCGCCGATGCCAGGGTGAACACCGCGACGCCGGCCATCAGAGTTCGTCGCCGTCCCCACCGCTCGCCCAGGACCCCGCCGATAACCAGGGTGGCCGCTCCAACGATGGTGAAGGAGTTGATGACCCACGACAGCTCGGCCTCGCTGGCGTTGGGGAAGGACTCCTTCAGGTCGGCGTAGACCACGAAGATGATCGACAGCGCCATGGCTGTCTGGAAGCTGGCCAAGCTCACCACCACCAGCACCAGCCAGGCCCGGCGCATCACCGCCGGGTCCACGGCTGCTTGCTGCATCACCAGGTGACTGTAACCCCCTGGCCTCCCGCCAAACGGATGGCAGCAGGGGCAGGGGCGATAGCTAGCCTTCTGGCGTGGTTTCGTTCTATGACACTCGGCTTCGGCAGATCGTGCCGTTCGAGCCGCTGGTCGACGGCCGGGTGTCGATGTATGTGTGCGGGCCCACTGTGTACGACGACCCCCACGTGGGCCACGCCCGTACCGCGCTCACTTTCGACATGATCCGCCGCTACCTCCAGTGGCGGGGGTTCGAGGTCACCTTCGTCTCCAACATCACCGACATCGACGACAACATCATCAACCGGGCGCTTGAGACGGGAACCTCCGAACCCGAGCTTGCCGCCCGCTACGAGCAGGTCTATATCGACCAGATGGACCGGTTCGGCATCGCCCGGCCCGACCACCGTCCCCACGCCACCGAATACATAGCCGAGATGCTCGACTTCATCAGCGATCTGGTGGACCGGGGCGCGGCCTATCCCATCGAGGGCAAGGGCGTGTATTTCTCGGTGGCCGCCCACGAACGCTACGGCGATCTGATCGGGCGCACCCCCGAGGAGCTGCGAGAAGGCGCCGGCGCCCGGGTGGAAGTGGACGTCGAAAAGGCCGATCCGCTGGACTTCGCCCTCTGGAAGGCGGCCAAACCGGGCGAGCCAGTGTGGGACTCCCCGTGGGGACCGGGCCGACCCGGCTGGCACATCGAATGCGTGGCCATGGCGACGGACTTGTTGGGCGAGACCTTCGATATCCACGGCGGGGGCGACGACCTGGCCTTTCCCCATCATCAAAACGAAGTGGCCGAAGCCGAGGGCGCAGAGTTGGAATTCGCCCGTCATTGGGTCCATGGGGCCATGCTGAACGTGAACGGCGAGAAGATGGCCAAGTCGCTGGGCAACTTCACCACCATGTCTGATCTGCTCGATGTTTACGAGCCTCAGGTGCTGCGGCTGCTGATGCTGCAAACCCACTACCGAACGGTCATGGAGCTGAGCGACGACGCTTTGACCGGGGCAGCCGGAGCGCTAGAACGGCTACGGGCCTGGCACCGCCGGGCAGATGCCGCCGGGTTGGACCCCTCGGCGGACCCCGACCCCGACGCGTTGGCCCGGTTCACCGCGGCGATGGATGACGACTTCAGCACCCCCGCCGGATTGGCGGTGGTGTTCGACCTGGTCCGGGAGGCCAACGCCGCGCTGGACGCCGGAGACACCGACCGCGCGGCCGCGGCCCACGCCACGGTGGGCGACCTGGCTGGGGCCTTGGGCCTCACCTTGGTGAGCGACGACCAAGCGGGCGATGACGCATTGGCTGCTGAGGTGGAGAAGCTGTTGGCCGAGCGGGACGAGGCCCGCAAGTCCAAGGACTTCGCTACCGCCGACCGCATCCGCGATGAGCTGGCCGCCCGGGGAATCGTGTTGGAAGACACCCCCGGCGGCACGATCTGGAGAACATCCTGAGGAAGTACACGAGTCAGTTGCTCGGTCGACCTGTAGTGGGGATCGAGATCCTCAACGTCCAGTCGGGCACCACGCGAAGAACCCGGGCTCGGCTGCACTTGGACGGTGGCAAAGAACTGGCAGTGTTCGTCAAGCAACCATCCCGCTCGCTGGCCGCTCGGGCGTTTGTCGCCATACCTCGGCTGAGTCGGGCCGAAGTCAGGTTCTACACCGAATTGCGCGACCAGGTTCCCATCGCCACTCCCCGCTGCTACGGCGCCGGCCACTTCCGGCGCGGCTTCATCGTGATCCTGGAGGACTTGGTTGACACCGGCGCGACCCTGCGGAAATCCGCCGACACCCTGAGCGCCGATGAGGCCGCGTCGCTACTGGCGTCATTGGCCGACTTACACCGCCAATGGTGGGGACGCACTGAGTCGCATCCGTGGCTCGCTCTCAACCCCCGACGAGAACTGATGCTGGGCGCATTGCTGAGCCCTTCGCTGTGCCGCCTGGGGTTCTGGCGGGTTGGCTCGGCGGTTCCCGAGACGCTGCACCAGCCCATCGCCCGGTACGCCCGCACCCGCCGGGCGGCTCAGGAGGTGATGTCGGCCGGACCGACGACTTTGATCCACAACGACTGCCACCCGGGGAACCAATTTGTCACTGCCGACGGCCGCCCCGGGCTCATCGATTGGCAACTTTGCCGGGCCGGGCCGTGGGCCCGAGACGTGGCCTATCTGCTGGCCACCTCGCTAGATCCGGAGACGCGCCGAAGCGCCGAGAAGGACCTGCTGGCTGACTATCTGGGCCAACTCGGCCCGGTCGCCCCGGACTTCGACGAAGCCTGGCTGGCCTATCGCCGCAATGTTGTCTATGCGGTCGAGGCCATGCTGGTGACCGCCGCGGTGGGGGTGATGATGCCCAAGTCCACCTCCCTGGTCCTGGTCAGCCGAGCCGCGACGGCCGCAGCCGACCTAGATTCATTCGGCGCGCTATGACCGAGTCGTTCCCCCGCCAACAGGCCCGCACCAGGGGTTTCACCCTGGGAGCGCCCCGCAGCTTCACCGTCTCCGACGACGGAGGTCGGGTGGCCTTTCTGCGCAGCTCGTCGGGCGATGATCCGGTGAACCGGCTCTGGTTACTGGATACCGCTACCGGCGAGGAACGTGTGGTGGCCGATCCGGTCGAACTCTTGGCCGACCCCGGCGAGGAGAACCTGCCGCCAGCCGAGCGGGCCCGCCGGGAGCGAGCCCGGGAAAGCGGCGGGGGGATCGTGGCCTATGCCGGCGATCCTGGATTGACCAGGATCGCCTTCACGCTGGACGGGCAGGTTTTTCTGGCGGATGTCGATGACGGCTCAGTCGAATCGCTGCCCGCCGTACCCGGCGCATTCGATCCCCGCCCCTCACCCGACGGACAGTGGGTGGCCTATGTGTCCGGCTCCGGCCTACGAGTGGTGGACGCCGCGGCCAAAGGTTTCGACCGGATGGTCATCGATGAGCCGGGCGACACCGTGAGCTGGGGGTCGGCCGAGTTCATCGCCGCCGAGGAGATGGGCCGCAGCCGGGGATTCTGGTGGTCTCCCGACAGCCAGCGTCTGCTGGTGGCCCGAGTGGACACCGCCGAGGTGCCCACTTGGTACATCCCCTCCCCCGCTGATCCAAGCGCCGCGCCCGTGTCCATGGCCTACCCCGCCGCGGGTACGGTCAATGCCGACGTCTCTTTGGCCGTCGTCGGGCTGGACGGCAGCCGAGTCGACGTGGCCTGGGATCGTGACGCCTCCGAATACCTGGCTCGGGCCGCGTGGGCACCCCGGTCGAACCCGGTCATCACCGTGCAGAGCCGCGACCAGCGCACGGTGGCGATCTTGGTGGTCGACCCCGATACCGGTGCCACCACCGAAATGGCCCGCCAGAGCGACGAGCACTGGGTGGAACTGGTGCCCGGCACCCCCGCGTGGATGGGCGAGCGGCTGGTGACCGCCGAGGACCGGGGCTCGGCCCGGCGCTTGGTGCTCGACGGCGTGGACGCCACGCCCGACAACCTGCAAGTCCGCAGCGTGGTGGTCGCCGATGAGCACCGGGTGGTGTTCACCGCGTCGGACGACCCTACCGAGGTTCATGTTTGGCAGCTCGGCAGTGAAGGCGAACTGGACCGGCTCAGCGAACAGCCTGGCGTGCATAGCTCGGCCGCCGGAGGCGACACCGTCGTGACGGCACGGGCCGCGGGAACCGACCGAGAGGCAGCGGTAGAAGTGGTCACCCCTACCGAGCGCATCCCCATCGCCTCGGTGGCTGCCACCCCATCGTTATCTCCAGCACCCCGGTTCTCCGTCGTCGGCAGCCGAGACCTGCTCACTGCGGTGCTGTATCCGTCGGATGACGAAGGAACCGAAGGCCGTCCGCTGCCGGTGCTGCTCGACCCCTATGGCGGTCCCCACGCCCAGCGAGTGCTCAAGGCCCGATCGCCGTTCCTCGTGTCGCAGTGGTTCGCCGACCAGGGGTTCGCGGTGGTCATCACCGATGGCCGGGGCACCCCCGCTCGCAGCCCGGCCTGGGAGCGCGCCGTGGCCGGCGATCTGGCTCACCCGGTGCTGGAAGACCAGATCGACGCCCTTGATGCATTGGCCGAGCACTATCCCCGCTTGGATCTCAACCGGGTGGCCATCCGGGGCTGGTCGTTCGGCGGCTATCTGGCTGCGCTGGCGGTATTGGCCCGGCCCGACCGGTTTCACGCCGCCATCGCCGGCGCGCCGGTCACTGACTGGCGCCTGTACGACACCCACTACACCGAGCGCTATCTGGGCCATCCCAGCCACAGCCTCGACGCCTACACCCGCACCAGCCTCCTGGAATTGGCCGACCAACTCACCCGCCCACTCCTGCTGATCTGCGGCCTGGCCGACGACAACGTGTTCGCGGCCCACACCCTCCAACTCTCCCAAGCCCTGTTCGAGGCCGGCCGCCCTCACCAGGTGCTACCCCTGCCCGGCGTCACCCACATGACCCCCCAAGAGCAGGTGGCCGAAAACCTGCTCCTGCTCCAACGAACCTTCCTCTTCGACAGCCTCGGCCTTCACCCACCACAATGACCCCATGGCGCGCATAACTGCCGACGGCGAGATCCTCTACGGGATCCAGTTGCCGATTCAGACCCTCAACGAGCGAATCTGCCAGCCGTGGGAACCAACTGCCACCGTGGGCGACCTGTTGGCCATCACCCAGGCCGCCGAGGCCGCTGGGTTCGGGTTTGTGGGGGTGTGCGACCACATCGCCATCCCGAACAACGAATACGCCGCCCACATGTCCACCACCTGGTACGACCCGATCGCCACGCTCAGCTTCCTAGGAGCAGCCACCAGTACCATCCGGCTGCTGTCGGAGGTGTACGTCCTCCCCTATCGCCATCCCCTGACCACCGCGAATTCGTTCTGCACCCTCGACCATCTCACCGGGGGGCGGGCCTTAATGGGGGTGGGCGCCGGCCACGTCGAGGCCGAGTTCGAAGCCCTGGGATTGAGCTTCGCCGACCGGGGGCGAATGACCGACGAGGCCATCGACGCGGTGCGGGTCGCCGTTGAGGCCGCCGGAGGGTTCTGCGAGTTCAGCGGGGAGTTCTACAACTTCAAGGATGTAGGAGTGGGCCCCGCCGCCGCGCAGGACACCATTCCCGTCTGGATCGGGGGCAGCACCGGCCCGGCCCTGCGCCGGGTGGTGGAGCGGGGAGACGGCTGGATTCCCCAGGGCACGCCCCGGGAGGCCATGGCCGAGCAGATCGACTACATGCGGGCCCATGCCGACGTGGTGGGCCGCGACCTCGATGAAGTGGACCTCGGCTGGTTGGCCGGGACCATTTACATCGGCGACCCGCCGGATGGTCTTTTTCCGCCGGGATGGCCGTATATCGGCGGCTCTCCCGACCAGATTGCGGAATCGCTCCGCTACGCCCACGATCTGGGGACCTCGGTGGTGTTTCTGTTCTTCCGATCCCGCGACGCAGCCGAGTACGCCGACCAAGTCGCCCGCTTCGGCGCCGAAATCCTGCCCCTGCTGGACGCCCGATCATGAGCGGCGTGCTGGCCGGAATGCGGGTGGTAGAGGGATCGGCGTTTGTGGCCTGTCCTTCAGGCGGAATGACCTTGGCGCAACACGGCGCCGACGTGATCCGCTTCGACGCCATCGGCGGCGGCATCGACTACCAGCGGTGGCCGCTCACCCCCGATGGCCAGTCGCTGTACTGGCAGGGTCTCAACAAGGGGAAGCGGTCGATCCAGATCGACCTCCGCTCCCCCGAGGGTCGAGAGCTGATCACTGCCCTGGCCACCGCACCCGGCCCTGACGCCGGCATTTTCACCACCAACTTCCCCGCCGTCGGCTGGCTGTCGTACGACAGCCTCCGCCAACACCGCGACGATCTCATCATGGTGGCCATCACCGGAAACCACGACGGCTCAACCGCGGTGGACTACACCGTGAACTGCGCCATGGGCTACCCCTGGCTCACCGGCGACGATGGCACCGTCAACCACGTGCTGCCCGCCTGGGACATCATCTGCGGCCAAACCGCCGCGGTGGGAGTGCTGGCCGCCGAGCGACAGCGTTCCCGCACCGGTGAGGGCAGCCTGGTGAACCTGGCCCTGTCCGATGTGGCGCTGGCCGCGGTGTCGATGCTGGGCCACGTGGCCCAAGCTCAACTCCTGGACACCCAGCGGCCCCGGATCGGCAACAACGTCTACGGTGCCTTCGGCCGGGACTTTGAGTTGGCCGACGGCGAGCGGATCTATATCGCGGGGGTCAGCGGCCGAGAGTGGCAGGGCGTCGTGGCCGCCTGCGGCATCGCCGATGAGGTGTCTGCGCTGGAGGCGGAAACCGGCCTGGACTTCACCCGGGTGGACGGAGACCGTTTTTTGGCCCAGGATCGCCTCAATCCACTGGTGGACCAGTGGTGTGCAACCCGCACCCTGGCCGAGGCGTCGGCCGCCCTCGACGCCCAAGGGGTGTGCTGGGGCCGATACCAGTCGATGCTGGAGCTGGTGGCCAATGACCCCCGCTGCTCCACCAAGAACCCGCTGTTTGCCCAGGTGGACCACCCCGATACTGGGCAATATCTCACTCCTGGCTCCCCACTCCGCTTCTCTGAGGAGCATCTGGCCGATCCCGGCCCCGCCCCCCGGCTGGGCCAGCACACCGATGAAGTGCTGGCCGACGTGCTCGGCCTGTCGGGCACCGAGATCGCCCGCCTGCACGACAGCCAGATCGTCGCCTGACCATCTCTCTGCCGCTAGCGGGCCGCTACGTTGACGGCATGACCATGGATATCGGCCGCGTCGGCGTCTGGACCCGCACCGACAGCTTCTCAACCAGCGAGGCCATCGAATTCGCCCAGCGGGTTGAGGAGTTGGGATACGGCGCCCTGTGGATCCCCGATGCTTTCGGGCGCGACCCGTTCGCCCACGCCTCGCTGCTGCTCAACCACACCTCCACTCTGGTGCTGGCCACCGGCGTGGTCAACATCCACCTGCGGGAGGCCCAGGCCACCTCCTGCGCCCAGAAGGAATTACACGACCAGTCGGGTGGCCGTTTTCTGCTGGGCCTCGGGGTGTCGCACCAAGCTCCAGTGGAGCGGTTGCAGGGCAAGCCCTATCCCAAGCCGATCCCGTCGATGCGGGAGTACCTCGACAAGATGGAAAGCTCCATGTGGTGGGGACCGCAACTCGACGGCGAGCCGCCCATGGTGCTGGCCGCCCTCGGCCCGCTCATGTTGAAGCTGGCCGCCGAGCGCACCATGGGTGCCCACCCCTACTTCGCGCCGCCGGAGAACTCTCGGCGATCCCGGGAGATCATGGGTCCCGACGCGTGGATCTGCCCGGAGCAGAAGGTGATGCTGGAAACCGATCCAGTGAGGGCCAGGGAGCGGGCCCGAGCATCCATGGCCGGGCCGATAACCATGCCCAACTACCGGAACAACCTCATGCGCTGCGGCTTCGAGGAGAGCGCACTCGACGACGGCGGCAGCGATGAAGTGGTCGACGCGGTGGTGGCCTGGGGCGACGAGAACGCCCTGGCCGAGCGGGTGCGCCAACACCACGAGGCCGGCGCCACCCACGTTTGCATCCAGCCGCTCGACCCGGTGGACAAGACCCGCCCCAGCCTCGAAACCCTTGAGACTCTCGCCCCCCTCTTGAACGGAATGTGATCCGCCATGTCCAATGAGTTCCAAGACAGGGTCGCCCTGGTCACTGGCGCTGCAGACAGAATCGGCCTGGGATTCGCCCACGCCAGCTACTTGGCCGAGCGGGGCGCCAAGATCGTGCTCAACGACCTCGGCAGCGGCACCCTGGGCCTGGTCGAACAAGGCTTCAAGCCCGACATTGCCGAGGAGGCCGCGCAACGCATTCGCGACGCCGGTGGCGAGGCCATCGCCAACAACGGCGACGTCGGCGACCCAGCCACGGCTCAGGCGATGGTGTCAAGCGCCCTTGAGGCGTGGGGCCGGGTAGACATCCTCATCAACAACGCCGGGGTCGCCAGTTCGGCCTTCTTCCCCGACATCGACGCCGATGAGATGCACCGCCATGTGGGGGTGACCCTGCTGGGATGCCTCAACACCGCCAAGGCGGCGTGGCCCCACATGGTGGAGCGAGGCTACGGACGAATCATCAACACCGGCTCCCCGGCATGCTTCGGCAACCCCATCGCCTCCTATGCGGCCACCAAGTCGGGGCTGTTCGGCTTCACCCGCACCGAGGCCATGTTCGGCCAAGCCCACAACATCACCGCCAACCTGCTGTTGCCCGCGGCCATCTCCCGGCTGACCGAAGGCCTGCCCGAGTCGCCCTTCAAGACGCACCTGCGGGATCACTTCGGCGCCGAGAAGGTGGCCCCGGTGGTGGCCCATCTGGTGAGCGACCAATGCACGGTGACCGGCGAGGCATTCACCGTCGGCGGCGGCAAGTTTGCCCGCATCGTTTACGCGGCATCTCCGGCCCAAGAGATCGACCTGACCATGGAATCAGTGGCCTCGGGCTTGACCTACGCCATGGACACCTCCGACTGGACCCCCCAGGGCTCCACCGCCGAGAGCATGGTCCACCTCGGCATGCCCCCCGAGTTGGAGCAGATGTAAGGATTGTCTCTATGGCACTGGTGAGCGACAAGGAGATTGAGGCCTTCTGGCGCGACGGAGTGGTGGTGATCCGGGGAGTGCTCTCCGACGAGACCCTGGCCTCCATGGCCAAGCCGGTAGACCGAGCACTGGGGTCGGAAGAAATGAACAACATGACCGAGATGGGCACCATGGTGGTACCGCCCAGCGGCGGCACCGTGCTCAACGACCCCGCAGCGGCCAAGACAGGCACCCCCCGCGGCCAGTTCCATGGCGGCACCGACCACTGGTGGAACGACCCCGACTTCGAGCATTTCGCCACCCAGTCGCCTCTGCCGCAGGTGGCCGCCGAACTGATGCGAAGCCAGGAGTTGTGGTTCTACGAGGACAGCGTGCTGGTGAAGGAGCCGCACACCGAGGAGCCCACGTCCATCCACCAGGACATGGCCTACTTCCAGCTGGAAGGCGACAAGGTTTGCACCACTTGGTGCCCGCTCGATCCCATCTCCAAGGCCACCGGGGCCACCGTCTACGTGAAGGGCTCGCACCGCTGGGAGCGGAACTTCCGGCCCAACTGGTTCGTGAGCCAGCTGTCGATGCCCGACACCGACGGCGAGGAGGTCCCCGACTACGACCGGGACGACTCCGAGCACCTGCTCTGCTTCGACATGGCACCAGGAGATGTGGCCGTCCACCACGCCATGACCCTCCACGGCGCCCACGCCAACGTCACCGACCAATGGCGCCGAGCCATCTCAGTGCGCTACTGCGGCGACGGCACCGTCTACCGCTTCAAACGGGGCACCCCCCTAAAGCCCCACCACGCCGAGGTATCCGAAGGCGACCCCGTAAACCACCCCCGCTGCCCCCAAGTCTGGCCCCGCTAGCCCAACTCGGGGCCGAGGATGGAGACGAAGGAGACCATTTCGCCGGGGTAGCCGCCGAGGTTGTGGATTAGGCCGAGGTTGCGGGTGGACAGGTCGATCTGGCGGTCGTCGCCGGCTTTGTTGCGGAGTTGAAGCCAGCACTCGTAGTGCATGCGCAGGCCGGAGGCCCCTACCGGGTGGCCGAACGCTTTGAGGCCGCCGTCGGTGTTGACGGGCATGTCGCCGGTGCGCTCGAAGGTTCCGGCCAGCACCTCTTTCCACGCGGTGCCCCGCTCGCAGAAGCTGAGGTCTTCCATGAGGACCATCTCGGTGGGGGTGAAGCAGTCGTGCACCTCGGCCATGGCCAGCGCGGAGCGGGGATCGTCGATCCCCGCTTGGCGGTAGGCGTCGGCTCCGGCCATCTCGCACTCGGGGAAAGTGGTGTAGTCGTAGTCGGGGTCGATGAGCCCGCCGCCGGTGCCCGACACGAACGACAGCGCCTTGATGTACAGCGGATCATCGCAGTACTTGTGGGCGTCTTCCGCCCGCACCACGATGGCCGCCGCTGAGCCGTCGGCCACGCCGGAGCAGTCGAACACCGACAGCCGCCCGGCCACCGAGGCCATCTCGCAGATCTTCTCCGCTGGCATCTCCCGGCGGAATTGGGCCAGCGGGTTCAGCGCCCCATTCCGGTGGTTCTTCTCGGCAATCTTGGCCACCACCATGCGCAGCTCGTCCTCGTCCACCCCATAGCGGGCGGCATAGGCCGGCAGCACCAGGCTGTACATGGCCGCGGCGGTCAGGTTCCGCTTGGTGCCGTCGTGGGGGGCGGGCGCCGCGTTCAGCCCCTGGTAGCCGGAGTCCTTGATCTTCTCCACGCCGATGGCCATGGCCATGTCGTAGGCACCGCTGGCCACCGCGTAGGAGGCTTGGCGAAGTGCCTCGGACCCGGTGGCGCAGAAGTTCTCCACCCGGGTGACCGGCTTGCCCTCCAGCTTCAGCGGCTGACTCAGCGTCAAACCGCTCATCCCGCTGGAGGCCGTGCCCAGCCAGAAGGCATCCACGTCGTCTTTGCTCACTCCCGCGGAGTCGAACGCGGCGGTGGCCGAGTCGATCAGCAGGTCGTCGACTCCTTTGTCCCAGTGCTCCCGGAACTGGGTACACCCCATTCCGATGATCGCTACCTGGTCTTTGATGCCATGACTGGCCATCGGTCGCCTCCCCCTTAGTCCGACGTTGATCCCGACCGCGCCGGGCGGGCCTTCCAGAAATAGTTGATGATGCCCTCGGCCGCGTACAGCCGCCGGAAGGTCATCTCCACCCGCTGGCCGATGCGGACCGCGTCGGGCTCTACGTCGGTCAGCTCCACTGGGAGCCGGCCGCCTCCGTCGAAGTCCACCACTGCGAACACCACCGGCGGGCTCACCGAGTACACCAGCCGATCGATAGTGAAGGTCACCACCGTGGCCCCGATATCGGCCATGGGCGCGGGGTCCATGGCATCGAGCTCATCCTCGGGGCGGATGGACACCCGGGCCGGCGGCAAGTGCAAAGTGCCGCTCTCGGTGCCCCGGCTGCCCACGAAGCCGTACTTCCAATCTTGGGCTCGGGCCGCAGCCGACGAGGACGGGCGGGTTGGCTCGGGCCGATTTGGGGGCTGCACCTGGATCATCTCCCGCCACTGCAAGAACGTGGCGTAGCTCACCTCAGCGCCGTCAGCGATCTGGTCGGCCACCGGCAAGCCCGGTGTGAATTCGGCCAGCGCCTCGGTGGTCCGCAGGATCAGCACCTCCACCCCGTCGGCCAGCATCACCACCGCGATGGTCTGACCAGGCTCGGCCTGCTCCAGCTCGTTGGCCAGCACCAGACCGGGGTGAGGGGTGCCGGTATTGCCCACCGCCGCAGAAAGATCGTCGGCCACTCGAGCCACCCCGAGCTGGCCCGCCACCCGCTTGACCGCTCGGCTGTGGGACCCGGTCACCACCGCCACATCCACATCGGCCGCTTCGACCCCGGCCGCGTCCAGCGCCTCCTTCCAAGCCTGGGTCGTCAGCGGGCCGTAGCGGGTCTCGCCGAAGCGCTCCTCCCATTGGCCGGTGCTGGGCGACCCCGGCTGGCGCCAGCGGTCCACAAATTCCTCAGTGGCCGACGCCGACCCCAGCAACTCGGCCACCACTGGCCCGTCGTCCTCTGTGCCGATCAAGAATGCGGCAGCACCGTCGCCACCAGCGGCTTCGTCAGCGCCGGTGGGCAGTCCGCCCCTGATGTCGGCGGTCACCACCATTGTGGGCCCCTTGGCATCCAAGGCGGTCCGCAGCGCCCCGATACCAGAGCGCACTGCGCCGCCGAAGTCCAGCGCTCCCACCGAGGTGTCCAACCGCAGCGCGGCATGGATGGCGGTGGCGTTGGTTTTCTCCAGATAGGCGGGGTCGGCAGTGGCGAACCAGAGCGCCCGGGGCTCAGCCTCAACCGGGCGCAGGGCCAACCGAGCGGCCTCCACCCCCATCGTGGTGGTGTCCTCGTCGTAGGACGCCACCGATCGGGTACCCCGACCGCCCCCTTTACCCATCACCGCCGCAATGGCCGAGCGGTCCAGGCGCCGGTACGGCACGTAGCCCCCGAAGCTGATGATGCCTCGCATGATTCCGAAGTGTACGCCTGACACCGCAATTCACTGGGGTCGTAGTCTGTCCCCCATGAGCTTTGAGCCCAGCGCCGAGGTGCGGCGCATACGCGACGCCATCGACCACCCCATCATCGACTCCGACGGCCACATCATTGAGTTCCTGCCCGAGGTTCACGACATCATGGCCACCGTCGGCGGCCCGGAGTTGGTGGACAAGTTCAAGGTGGTCGAGTACGGGGCCAGGAAGTCCATCGATCTGTCGCTGGAGCAGCGCCGCGCCGCCGGGATGATGCGCTCGGCATGGTGGGGACTCCCGGCCCGCAACACCCTCGACCGGGCCACCGCCCTGCTGCCCAAGCTGCTGTACGAGCGCCTGGACGAGATCGGAATCGACCTGGCCGTGCTCTACCCCACCTACGGGCTCACCTGCATGGGCCTCGAAGACGAGGATCTGCGCCTCGGCGCAGCCAGGGCGTTCAACCTCTACTTCCACCAGGCCTACGAGCCCTACTCCGACCGCCTCATGCCGGTGGCCATCATCCCGATGTTCACCCCCGATGAGGCCATTGCCGAGCTGGACTTCGCGGTGGGTGAGCTGGGTATGCGCCCGGTGATGATGACCGGGCTGGTGCCTCGGCCGGTGGACCCGGAGAACACCAGCCACCGCCATGCCCGCCGCATGGACACCCTGGGCATGGACTCCCCCCATGACTACGACCCGGTGTGGCGGCGCTGCACCGAGCTGGGCGTGTCGCCCACCTTCCACTCCGCGGGCATGGGCTGGGGCAGCCGCACCTCGGAGACCAACTACGTGTACAACCACCTGGGCAACTTCGCCGCCGCGGGCGAGGCCCTGTGCCGGGCGGTGTTCATGGGCGGGGTGGCCCACCGCTTCCCCGAACTGCGCTGGGCCTTCCTGGAGGGGGGCGTGGCCTGGGGGGTGAACCTGCTTTCGGATGTGATCGGACACTGGGAGAAGCGCAACCGCGACGCCATCGGCCATTACGACCCTGCCGCGGTGGATATGGACGAGCTGGGCAAGCTGTTCGACGCCTACGGCACGCCGGTGGCCAACAGCCATCGGGACCGCCTCCAAGAGGCGCTCCACATGTTGAGCGAACCCGATGAAGACCCGGCCACCATCGACGAGTTCGCCCTCAGCGGGGTGGACACCGTGGACGACATTCTGGCCATCTGGGACCGCTTCCACTTCGGCTGCGAGGCCGACGACCCCATGACCGCCATCGGGTTCAACCGGTCGGTGACCCCGAAAGGCCAGGTGGTGAAGGGCATCTTCGCCTCCGACGTGGGCCACTGGGACGTCCCCGACGTGCGCGAGGTACTGCCCGAGGCCTACGAGCTGGTGGACGACGGCATCCTCGACGAGGCCGACTTCCGGGCCTTCACCTTCGAGCACCCAATGTCGCTGTGGGCCGGCACCAACTCTGATTTCTTCAAGGGCACCGTCATCGAAGAAGCGCTGTAAAGACCACGGTTCGTGAGCACTTGGGAAGGCCGGGTCGAAGACTTCGACCTGCTGACCGGACAAGCCCGCTTCGGCGGCGACCTCAACGTTGATGGCGCTCTCTGGTTGGGGTTCGTTCGATCCCCGATAGCTCGGGCCACCATTGCCGCCTTTGACACGTCCGAGGCCGAGGCACTCGACGGCGTGGTCGGGGTGTTCACCGCCGATGACCTTGACCTGATCACCCAACCGGAAGTGGATGGCGTAACCCCCGCGGAGATCAGCCGCCCTCCGCTGGCCAAGGGATCGGTGGCCTATGTCGGCGAGGCGGTGGCTGCGGTGGTGGCGTCCAGCGAAGCGGTTGCTGCTGATGCCTGCGAGCTGGTGGAAGTGGATTACAAGAGTCTTCCCCCGATATCCGATCTAGACGCGGCCACGGCGAGAAAAGCCCCTCTTGTCCATCAGTCTCATGGAACCAACACCGTGCTGTCCGTCCATTCGGGGGACGTCGTCGCGGCACTGAAGGAGATGGCTATCACTGACGTGTTGGCTCTTGCTGCCCAGCACTATCCCCGAGTTGCCTGCTCCCCCATCGAAGGGGTCGCCGGCTTGGTAGTTCCCGATGGCGAACGGGTGACGATCCACATCAACGCCCAAATGCCGTCCCTGACCCACAGTGGGCTGGCTGCCACCCTCGGCGTCGACGATGACCAGATCAGCCTGGTCGTCCCCCCTATCGGCGGCGGTTTCGGGGGCAAATGCGACGGTGAGAACGGCTTATTCGCAGTAGCCGCCCGCTTGGCCCTGCGCTTGAACCGCCCCCTGCGCCTAGTACAAAGCCGCCCCGAGAACCTGCTGTCGATGCAAGCCCGAGACCAAGACCAGGAAATCACGTTGGCCGCCAGTAGAGACGGCATCGTCACCGCTCTCTATGCCAAGGTGAGCGGCGACGTGGGCGGCTACGCCGGGATGGGTGCCTTCGAGCCCCTGCAAACCCAGCGGCTCATCCCCGGCCCCTACCGGATCGACAAGGTAGCGGTAACCGCCTCCGCAGTGATGACCAACACAGTTCCCACCGGTCCCTATCGGGGACCAGGTCGAGCCGAAGCCATCGGCCTGGTCGAGCGAGCCATGGACAAACTGGCCCGCGACCTAGATCTGGACCCCGCCGAGGTCCGCCGCCGCAACCTGCTACGCCCCGCGGACTTCCCCCGAGAGATGCCCAGCGGACTGGTGATGGACGAGGCCGACCACCTCGGCGCCCTAGAACAGGCCCTGTCGGAGATCGGCTACCAACAACTGCGGGAAGAACAATCTGCCCGCCGAGCCGCCGGGGATCAACGGCTGCTCGGCATCGGCATAAGCTGCTGGGCCGACTTCACCGGCCGCCATGAGCCCTGCCAACCAGCCGCAGCCCGTGTGACCGACGACGGCTGTATCGAGATCGACGCCGGCATTGCCCCGATAGGCCAGGGAATGCAGAGCGTCATCGCTCAACTGGCCGCAGAGACGCTCGGTCTCAACCCCGACACAATCACCGCAGCAACCCCCGATACCGGCCGCTTCCGATCGGCGCTAGGCAGCTTCGGTTCCCGTTCGGCATCGCTGGCCGGCAGCTCAGCCGTCGAGGTGTCGGTCCGCCTGCTCGACAAGCTCAAAGAGCGGGCTGCCGAGCGACTAGAAGCCGCCAAAGATGACATAGAGCTGCGACTCGCCACCCCGCTGAAAGCACCGAGGACACCCGGCGAGGCCCAAGACGCCGTCTTGGGCGTGCGGGGCACCCCCACCGCCAGCATCGCGCTGGCTGATCTGGCCGGAACCGAAGTCACCGCCGCCTTCGACCAAGGCCAACCCACCTTCCCCGGCGGCACCCACGTGGCAGTCGTCGAGGTCGACACCGAAACCGGCAACGTAGACCTGCTCCGCCATGTAACAGTCACCGACTGCGGCCGGGTCCTCGATGAGACGATGGCATCAGGCCAAGTCCAAGGCGGAGCTGTACAGGGCATCGCCATCGCGCTCTTCGAGGAGATGCGCTACGACGCCGACGCCAACCCCCTCACCACCAGCCTGGCCGACTACCTCGTACCCGCGGCCAGCGACGTCCCCGAAGTAGAAACCGTCTTCCTGGAAACCCCCACCGACCGCAACCCCCTCGGTGCCAAAGGAGTAGGCGAAAGCGGCACTATCGCCGCTCCCCCCGCCGTGCAGAACGCCATCATCGACGCCCTCTCCCCCCTAGGAGTCACCCACATCGACATGCCCTGCACCCCCGAAAGAGTCTGGCGCGCGCTCAAGGCCAACCAGGGCTGACGGGTCCGGCGGGTCTTCCTACTCCTGCCAAACCGCATTTCGGATTCCGTTGGCCAAGACATTGAACGTCCCATCGGCCAGATCCAGAACGCCCATCTGGCCGTCAACCAGGGTGACCAGCAACCACCCCCGTACCAGATCCATGTCGGCGATCGGGTCCTTAACATCGACTTCATAGAGCGGTACCAGCGTCCCAGAGTCGACCACCACAACTTTTGCCGGCAACCCGATGCAGTCCGACGCAAATGGCAGGTATCGGCCACATTCCTGCTCGGCGACCACGAGGTTCCCCAATCGGTCGCCTCTGGGCAGCATCCATCCAGAACCGCGAGCGTTCGATGCCGCGGCCCCTCCACCTGGACTGATCTTTGCAACCCAGGAGTACCAGCCAAGGTCGCTCATGATGGTTTGAAGCCCCACCACGATGTCGTCCTCACCCATCCACGTTGATCGGTCAACGCTCCACCGCAGACGAGAAGCAGCGCCTTCCTCCAGAACTAAGTGATCGTAGGAGACATCTCCCAATAGCCGATAGTAGGGATGATCAGGGTCGGATGAGTCGTAGCTAACTCGAAAGGAAACGGTGCCAAAAGACACGATCGCATCACCAACACCTGGACCGCTGAACAAGAACGTGCCGCGATTGTCGATCCATGGTGAGTAACCGTTCAGAGCCAACCAAATTGGCTGGTCGTCCTCCTTTGAGTCCAAGAGCTCAAACCTGCCCGCCCCTGGCTCGCAGCACATGCTCATCAAGACATAATTGGGGTCAGCCCACTCCAAGTCTTCTATGTAGCCCGGGGCGATTTCTTCTGTGCCTTCGTACTCCCGATATTCAGATCCCTGGTCGCTACAGTCCAGAGATCGATAGTCGCTCTTGCCGTAGTCCCACAGGACAACGGTCTCAGCCGTCTGGGAGTCAATTGTGACTATGTTGCATTGATCCGTCGACGCAACGATCGCCGCGGGCATGGCCCCAGACGGTGCAAACGGCTGCCCCTCCAAACTGGAATCAGCCGCCAAGGGGGTGCCAACCGAGGGTACGTAATGGATCAAGCCCCCAAAATCTCCAAATGAATCTGCGGCCTCAGTCGGCACTGGCGTCTCACTTGCTCTTGGCCACTCGGTCGGCACTGGCCCCTCAGTAAGCGCCGGTGTCTGAGCATTTCTCGTTGGATCCGTCGTAGTACGGGGAGGTGCCGTCGGCATTGCAGGAACCGAAGGCGAAGTAGATCCAGTCACTAGAGCTTCCTCGCTGGGCACTGGGGTTCCAGGGTCGAGCGCTTCTTCCAGAATCGACGGGTCCGACTGACAGCTGATCGCTCCCAACAACGCGAAGACTGCCAACAGCAGAACTGATCCTCTCCGGGCATGAAGCACAGGCACCATCAAATCATGGCAATGGATCCGGTGGAGGTCGGAGGCGGCGCGTGGGCGGCGGCTTAAGCGGAGGTTTGTTGTTGGCGGGAGGTCGGAGAGTCCGCTCAGGCGGCGGTTCGTTGTTCAGCGGGCGGCGGGTGAGTTGTGGGGCTAGGCCGAGGTGGGGGTTGGAGGCGGTATCGGCCGGTCTGGGGGTCGTGTTGGATGGTGTGGTGGTGTTTGTGGACTTTGGTGTGGCAGCGGGGGCATAGCAGCACGAGGTTGGTGATGTCGGTGGGGCCGTTTTGGTCCCAGGACACTATGTGGTGGGCGTCGCAGATCTGTGGTCGGAGACCGCAGCCCACACAGCCGCGGTCTCTGCGGTAAAGGGCCAGCCTTTGGGCTTTAGTCGGTGCTCGTTGGGCTTTGCCCACATAGAGGGGCTGCCCGTCGTTTCCGAAGATCATCGGGACGATGTCCGCGTCGCAAGCCAGGCGGCGCAGCTCATCGAGGTCGATGGGCGTTCCGTCGATGAGCCCGGCGTTCTTCAGCCGGCTTTCGATGGCGTCGTAGTCGGCGGACACCACCAGCACCGTTTTCTGAGGGCGGGTGCCGCAGTCCGGTACGCCCGCCAAGGGATTGGAGTTGGGGTTGGCGCTGTCGGCGGGCTGTTGGGTGACAAGCGCGACGAGTGCGTCGGCGTTGCGCTGCTCGAAGGTGCGAATGGGGTCGTAGGCGATGTCGTCGCCCAGCATCTTGTCGCTCATCGCGCCAAGAGCGATCTTGAACCGATCGCCCGATACCTGGTCGAGCTCGGCGTGCACAACGACCATGCCGCCGGTGCCGTCGAACACCTTGAGGTATCGGCGGTTCCTCTGGCGCTCGGTTCGGCTCATGCCGTCTTTGGCGCGACGCTGGTCCTCGCGGGCGGCGACGGTTTTCTTGAAGTCGTCGTGGCCCTGCCAGCCGCCCAACTCCAACAGCTCTTGTTGGTCTTGTTCGCTCATCGGCGTCCGCTTGTGCGACTCCGCCACCATCCCGCCCTGATCCGCCGAGATGCGGCCGTCGCGCACCGCGCCCAAAACCTCGGGCATGGCCGCGACACCCTGGGCCGTTCTGGCCAGTTGGCGGGCCCGATAGGCGCTGATGCCGAACTGGTGGCACACCGTGGCAGCCGCGCCCGGCCCCTCCAGCTCGCCGTAGCGCACAACTAGCCCGACCAGATACCCCTCGGCCCGGCGGCGCAGCAGATCAACCTGACCCATCAACCCCAACAACTCCGAAGCACCCGCCTCAGAGAAATCCGGGAACCCGAAACCCCCGCCAACACCGGTATCAGCGCCGTTTGTGCTGGGATTCGATGTAAATTCCATACCTGAAATTATACCGACCCCAGTGACACATTCCCCTCGAAAACCCCAGGTAAACCCAACTTTTATCTCCCAATCCTGAACCTCATCGACATGCCCTGCACTCCCGAGAAGGTGTGGCAGGCCCTCCGCAATTCCGGGCGGTGATCGCGCAGTCTCCAACTAGCAAGTGGCCATTGCTCACTTCGGGTTTGGCGGGCACCACAGCGAGCTCAGGGGAAGGGCCCACACTCGGTCGGCGACTTGGAAGGGCACTGGGGCGCTGCTCAAGATCGCGCCTGCGGCGAAGTCGTCGCCAAGTCGGTCTCTCAACCACAAGAGCCCCCTAGCGTCATCCCGACTGACAACACTTGAAGACTTGACTTCGACTCCGACGACTTTGCCCTGGCTTTCGAGCACGATGTCTACTTCTTTCCCATCGCGGTCTCGCAGGTGGAACATCTGGGTCTCTTCCTTTGCGGTCTCGATATGCGCCAGCAACTCGGTTGCCGCGAAGGTCTCGAACATCTGGCCCACCAAGTTCGGGTCTCGACCCAGGGACGCGGCGTCAACGTTGAGGATGTGAGCGGCCATACCAGTGTCGGTCAAGTAGACCCTGGGAGACCGGTTCAGCCGGTTCAGCCGCTTGGTGTGCCACGCCGGGACACGGCTGATCACGCAGAGGCCTTCGAGCATGGCCAGATGGACGTCCGCGGTCTTGAAGTCCACACCGGCGTCTCTCGCGGTGGCCTGCTTGTTTAGCTCGAGGCCGGTTCGAGCAGCACACGACCCCAGCACGGCTCGCAACTTCCCCCCTTGAGGTGAGCGATTGGACACTTGCGGCGCATCCCTGTCGACAAGCTGTTCGACATAGGCGCTGTACCACCGGCGCCGATTCCGGCCACTCAGCTCCACCGCCACGGGAAACCGCCCGCCCGCAATCGCTTCGAGATAGTCATCGCGGCTCCACTCGGACTGTCCGAACTGCACCCGTTCAAGGTCAAAAAGACCATCGACCGGGTTGTACCGCTCGGAGCGCTCCATCTCAGCCCGGGTCAAACCGTGCATCCTGACTCGGATGAGGCGCCCGGTACCCGGCCATGTGGCCGCCTGTCGGGCGGCCCGCACAGAACCCGTGACGATGAACCTTCCCGGCCGGTTTGATAGGTCTGCATCCACGGACCGCTTGATCGCCCCGAGGATCTCAGGTGCTTCTTGCCATTCGTCGATTAGGAGCGTGCCGTCTGTAGCGGCCAATACGCCGTCGGGGTCTTCTCTCGCCGCTAGCCGGGCACCAGGTCTGGACAAGTCCAACGTGCTGTCGGCAAAGCGGCTCATCGATGTCGATTTGCCACAGCCACGAGGTCCGACCACCAGCAGGGCTGAAAACACTGGCAACAGCTCCTCAGCCACCAGCCACTCAACGGCCCGGGGATAGAGCTCTCCAGCTCCCAGCCTCGGCTCCTCTGGCATGCCCATGACAGAATCCTACATCTGCCGAGCATAAATTCCCAATATTGCCGGAGATAAATTCCTGATTCTGCCGTACTTTAATTCCCAATTTTGCCGACCTAGAGGCCCAACTGCGGCGTGAAAACGTGCAAGAACAGAGGTGTGAATTTGTACAGGAATTAAGGGTCCCCAAGTAGCTTGGGGCCGAAATTGAGCTAAACGGTCAGCCCGTAGAGCTCGGCGCAGTTGTCGCGGAGGACTCGGTCGATTTGGTGGTCGCTCATGTGGGTGGTTTGCTCGGTGAGCATTTCTTGCGACCAGGGCCAGGTGGCGTCTGAGTGGGGGTGGTCGTTGGCCCACATCACCCGGTTCACGTTCATCAGATCGAGCAGCTTGAACGCCACCCAGTCGTCCTGGAACGTGAGGTACACGTTCTCCCGGAAGTAGTCGCTGGGCTTCTTGGACAGCTCGGCGCTCTCCAGCCAGTTGCGATGCCGGTTGTAGGCGTGGTCGGCCCGGTACATCCAGTGGGGCGCCCACCCGGCATCGGCCTCCACGCACACCACCCGCAGGTCGGGATGGCGCTCGAACACGCCGCCGAAGATCAGCGTGCCGATGATGTCCTGGTTGCCCCGGATGATCCCCAGGAACGAGTTGATCTTGGGCCCCCGGAACTGGGCGGCCATGGGATGGTCGTTGCCCGAGGTGAGGATGTGGAACGACAGCGGCATGCCCATCGCCACCGACGCCTCCCAGAAGGCGTCGAAGTCGGGGGCGTCGTAATCGATCCCCAAAGCCGGATAGCCGGGCAGCATGACGCCCTTGAGCCCGAGAGCCTTCATGGCCTCCAAGTCGGCGATGGCCTCGTCCACTGAGCGCACCGCGGTCTGGCCCAAGCCGATCAACCGCTCAGGGGCGTGGGAGTTGAACTCGGCAATCCAGCGGTTGTAGGCGTCGAAGCACGCCTTCTTGTAGTCGCCGTCGGGGTGGTTGCAGATGGTCATGCCCACCGACGGGTAGATCACCTCGGCCACCACCCCGTCGCGGTCCTGTTCGTCGAGCCGGGCCACCGGGTCGTACCCGCCGGGGTGCAGATCCTCCCAGCGGGTACCGCTCGAAAGGCTGATCTCGTGCCAGCTCTTGCCCGCCGCCGCGATCATTCCATAGGGCATCCGATTGCGGCCGTTGTCGATCGACATGAACGCCCCCATGCTGTCGTCCCAATCCACTCGGGGGGCCCGATCCCGGAACTTGGGGTCGATGTAGTCGATGTAGGTGTTGTCGGGCTCGGTGACGTGGGAGTCAGCCGAGATGCAAGAACGAACGGGGGTGACGGTGCTCATGATTTGAACCTTCTCAATCGGGTGTCGCTGAGACAACCACTAACGGTAGTAGCTAGCGTTGCCGCCATGAGCAGCCAGCGATCCGCCGCCGACATCCGAGCCGACCTCGGCCATCCCGTCATCGACGCCGACGGGCACGTGTTCGAGCACTACCCGGCCCTCCACCAGTACTGCCTCGACGAGGGGCTTGAGGGAGGGCTGTACCCCCAGATGGCCAACTGCTCGTTCAACGGAGAGCCCAACTGGTCGGGCCTTTCCCCTGATGAGCGCCTGGCCCGGCGATCCTTCCGGGGACCGTGGTGGGCGCTGCCGCTGGGCAACACCCGGGACTTCGCCACCGCGGTGTCTCCGGCGATGTTCCACGACCGCATCGAGGAGCTGGGCATGGATTTCGCGGTGTGCTACCCCAGCATCGGCCTCAACTTCCCGGCCTACCGCGACGACGAAATCCGCAACAAGCTCTGCCGGGCGCTCAACCGCTACCTGGCCGACAGCTACCAGGGCCTGCAAGACCGCCTCACCCCGGTGGCGGCCATTCCCACCCAAACCCCCGAAGAGGCCATCGAGCAGCTCGACTTCGCCGTCACCGAGTTGGGCTTCAAAGCAGTGATGATCGGCGGATTCGCTCTCCGCCAGGTGCCGGCCGGCGGCGAGATGGCCACGTGGATCGACTCGCTGGGCCTCGACTCCGCCTACGACTACGACCCGCTATGGCAGAGGCTGGTTGAGCTGCAAACCCCGGCCAGCCTCCACTCCGGTTCGATGGGCTGGGACGGCCGGCGCTCAATCAGCAATTTCACCTACAACCACATGGGCAACTTCGGCACCGCCAGCGAGACCGCCGCCAAGTCGATCTTCTTCGGCGGGGTCACCCATCGCTTCCCCGATCTGCGCCTCGGCTTCCTGGAAGGCGGGGTCACCTGGGGCGCCCAGATGGTGTGCGACCTCCTCAGCCACTGGGAAAAGCGCGGCCCCGAGGGCCTCAAGGCCTACGACCCGGCCCTCTTCGAGCCCGATTACTTCGAATCGCTGCTGGCCGAGGCCAACGACCCCATCAATCTGCCCGCCGGCTTCGGCAAAGTGATGCAGAAAGGCATCAGCTCTGATCAGGTCGTCCACGACTTCGAGGCCGCGGGCATCACCTGCCCCGAAGACATCCTCGAGCAGATCGACCGGTCCTACTGGTTCGGCTGCGAAGCCGACGACCCGCTGGTGCGGCTGGCCTTCGACGGCGCCCTGCCCGAAGGCGCAACCCTCAACGCCATCTTCTCCTCCGACGTGGGTCACTGGGATGTTCCCGACATGTCCGAGGTGCTCCCCGAGGTGTGGGAGCAGGTGGAGCACGGCTGGCTCAACGAAGACCAATTCCGGGCCTTCACCTTCGGCAACGCCCACCGCTTCTTCTCCGAAGCCCGCCCCGACTTCTTCAAGAACACGGTTTTGGAGAGTGCCACCGTCTAGAACTAAGGGGCCATGACCGTCCCCGCCCAAGCACCTCCAAAGTTCACCCTTCTGGCCCAGCTCGGGATCTACTGCGACCCCGCCGCCCGGCCCGGCTACGGAAAGCTCCGGGTGTTCGACGAGCAGTGCCACGGCGGCCAGGTACGGGCCTCAGTGCTGATGCTGATCGCCGACATCACGGGGGGCATGATCGGCGAGAAGGAAGATCCCGAATGCTGGCACTTCACCACTGATTTCCAGCTCCGCACCGCAGATGTCCCCCTGCCTGACCAGATCGACGTTTACGCCGAGGTGCTGCGGGCCGGGGCCAGCACGCTGACCTGCGAGTGCCGCTTTAACATCCCCGACGGCACCGAGGTGGGCTACGCACAGATCGGTTTCGGGCGCCACCACCAACGTCCCGGCGACCCGGCCAAACCCATCCACGACCCTCCCCGGCCCGATCTCATGGGGCTTCCCGACATCGACCGGCCCCTGGCCGAAGTGGCCGGCATCGAGGTGGTGGACGCCTCCGTCGGCCATGTGGAGGTGGAGCTCACCCCACAGCTGCTCAACCCCGCGGGCATCATGCAAGGCGCCATGGTCACCCTGGTAGGCGAAGTGGGAGCCGAGACCTTTGCCGAGCATCAATTCGGCACGCCCCATGCGGTGGCCGACATGGACATCCGCTATCTGCTGGGGGGAAAGATCGGCCCGGTGTACAGCACCTGTCGCTGGATGGGCGACCCATCCTCGGGCTGGGTGGTGGCCGAGATCAGGGACCTGGGAAAGGGCGACCGCCTGATCGCCACCATGATGCTCCGGGTCCGACCGGCTCGCTGAACCATCTGCCGGAGTAGCTTGGCGGGATGAACCGCCAGTGGATCTATGCCGTGCGGCCCGACGGGCCGGTGGGCGTGGATAACTTCGAATACCGGGAAACCGACATTCCCGAACCGAGCGAAGGCCAAGCGCTCGCCCGGCTGTGCTATCTCAGCTTCGAGCCGGCCATGCGCACGTGGTTGGAGGACTTCATCACCTACATGCCGCCAGTGCCGCTGGGCACGCCCATGCTGGCGCCGGGGGTCTCCCAGGTGGTGGCGTCCAACACCCCGGCGCTCAAAGAGGGCGACCTGGTCAGCGGGATGATGAGCTGGCAGGACTACCAAGTGGTGGGTGAACAGGCCAGGGTGGTGCCACCGGGCACCCCTATCCCGGTGATGCTCGGACCGCTGGGCGGGACGGGGCTGACGGCCTACATCGGCCTGTTCGACATCGGCCGCGCCAGGCCCACCGACACCGTGCTGACATCGGGAGCGGCCGGGGCCACTGGGTCGGTGGCCGCCCAGATCGCCCGGGTCAAGGGCTGCCGGTCGGTGGGCATCGCCGGGGGCACCGAGAAATGCCGGTGGCTCTTGGAAGAGGCCCGGCTGGACGGAGCGATCGACTACAAGAACGAGGATGTGGATGCCCGGCTGCGCGAACTCTGCCCCGATGGCGTGGACGTGTACTTCGACAATGTGGGCGGCGACATGCTGGAGACGGTGATGAACCACATGGCCCAAGGGGGGCGCATCGCCAGCTGCGGGGCCATCTCCACCTACAACCAGGGCATGCGCCGACCGGGGCCGTCCAACATGTTCCAGATCATCGAGAAGCGCCTCACCATCCAAGGCTTTGTGATGTTCGACCACATGGATCGGGTGCCCGACGCCATCGAGGATCTCGGTCGATGGGTGGCCGAAGAGGAGATCGCTTTCCAAACTGACATCCAAGAGGGATTCGAGAACATCCCCACCACCTTCCTGCGGCTGTTTTCCGGAGCCAACCAAGGCAAACAGCTTCTGAAGGTCAGAGAACCCGAATAGGAAGCGGCGCAATGAGCCTGGCGATTTACGAAACCGAGGGCCGAGTAGCGGTCATCACCATGAACCGGCCGGAGTCCCGCAACGCCATGAGCCCGGAACTGTCCGCCGCCCTGGGCGAGGCGTTCGACCAGTTCGACGCCGACGATGGTGTGTGGGTGGCCATTCTGGCCGGCAACGGCCGAGTGTTCTGCGCCGGGGCCGACTTGAAGGCACTCTCCGAGGGGCGTACCGCGGGAATCATGCACCCGGAGCACGGTTTTGGCCACTTCTCCCGCCGACGGCGCACCAAGCCGGTCATTGCCGCGGTGGATCGTCCCGCGGTGGCCGGGGGCTTCGAGATGGTCTTGGCCTGTGATCTGGTGGTGGCCTCGACCGAAGCCGTGTTCGGCATCCCCGAAGTCAAGAGATCGCTGATCGCATCCGAGGGCGGCGTCAGCCGACTGCCCCGCCGCATACCGGTGAACATCGCCATGGAGATGGCGCTGGTCGGCGACACCATCGACGTCCATCGGGCCCATTCGCTCGGCCTGGTGAATGTGGTGTGCGAACCGGGCCAAGCACTGGCCGAAGCCCGGGCGCTGGCCGAGCGCATCATCGCCAATCCGCCATTGGCGGTCAGGGGAGCCCGTCAGGCACTGCTCGACGGGCTGGAGACCACCGAGGCCGAGGCATTCAAGATCGCCACCCGAGCCGGCCAGGCGCTGTTCGGGACCGAGGACTTCAAAGAGGGACCTCGGGCGTTCGTAGAGAAACGGCCTCCCAACTGGAAAGGCCGGTGAGCGGTGTCGAACCGGCCAGTCAGGCAGAGTCGATGAACTCGCCCGCCTCCGGGGAGCGGGAGCTGATGCTCACCGGGATCGGCGGCCAAGGAGTGCAGTTGGCCGCCCAGGTCATCGCCCAAGGGGCGACCGCCGATGGCAAAGAGGTGCTGGTTTTTGGCAGCTACGGCGGCATGATGCGGGGCGGCAACACCGACAGCACGGTGGTGATTAGCGACCAGCCCATCGAGGCACCCCCGGTGCTGTCGACCACCTGGTCGGCCATCTTGATGCACCACCAGTACTGGGTGCCGATGCGGGACCGCATCCGAGACGACGGCTTGGTGCTGGTGAACACCTCGGTGTTCGAGGACGAGCTGGACCGGGACCGCTACCAGGTGATCGACGTTCCCGCCACCGACGTGGCCACCGATCTGGGCAACCCGCTGCTGGCCGCCATGGTCATGGCCGGGGTGTACGGGCGGAGGTCCGGGCTGGTGAGCTTGGACGGCCTGGTGGAAGGCATGCGCCGCTCGGTGCCGCCCTATCGCAGCCAGCTCATCGAGGCCAACGAGGGGGCGCTGGCCGCCGGCTGGGAGATGGCAGCATGAGCACTGTCACTGTCCGGGGCACGGTGGTCATCGATGTCGAAGCCTGCAAGGGGTGCGATCTCTGCATTGACGCCTGTCCGCCCCGGGTGCTGGAAATGACCACCCACGAAGTGAACATCAAGGGCTACCGATATCCCCGCCTGCTGGCCGGTTGCACCGGTTGCCAGGCCTGCGCCCAGATCTGTCCCGACTTCGTGTTCCAGGTGTACAAGTACGACACTCCCCAGGAATTGCCGCTTGACGAGAGCGGCGAACGGTGAGCGACCGGGCGCTGCTCGAGGGCTCGGAGGCCATGGCCCGAGCCGCCGTGGCCGCCGGCTGCCGGTTCTTCTCCGGCTATCCCATGACCCCGTTCACCGAGCTGCTCGAGCACATGGCCTCCCTGCTGCCCGAGGTCAACGGCGTGTGCATGAACGCCGAGAGCGAACTCGAGGCGGTGGGCATGGCCTGGGGGGCGGCCACCACCGGGCATCTGGCGGCCACCGGGTCCACCGGCCAGGGGCTGTCGCTCATGCAGGAGTCGCTGTCGGAGATCACCAACGCCCGCCTTCCCCTGGTGGTGTTCAACATGGCCCGGGGCCAGGGCGACTACTTCCAAGCCACCCGAGGCGGCGGCCACGGCGACTACCGCCACATTGTGCTTGCCCCGATGGATATCCCCGAGGCGGTAGAGCTGACCCGGCTGGCGTTCGAGTTGGCCAGTCAGTGGCGAACCCCGGTGATGGTGCTGGGCGACTACTACCTGGCCCACACCTACCAAGCAGTGTCCGTGCCTGCCATCGACGCCGCGGTCCCAACGCTCCCCGACTGGGCTCTGAACGGATCTTCCGGCGGCTCGGGGGCAGCCAAGATCATCTCCCCGCTGGGCGGCGGTGTCGAGGGCGAGGAAGGGTTCGACTTGGGTGCCCACTACGCCGCCTGTGCCGCCCACATCCAGGCCATGGCCACCGGCGTTGAGCCGCTGATCGACGCCGGATTCTGCGATGACGCCGAGCTGGTGGTAGCCGCCTACGGCTCGGTGGGCAAGTTCGTGCGCTACGCCTGCCTGCGGCTGCGCGACGCCGGGCACCGGGTGGGCTATGTCCGCCCCATCACGCTGTGGCCATTCCCATCGGAGGCAGTACACACCGCGGTAGCCGGTGCTGCCAAAGTGGCGGTGTACGAGCAGAACATGGGCCAGATGGTCGAAGACGTGCGACTGGCTACGCTGGGGGCGGTGCCAGTGGAGTTCATCGGGGGCCCCAGTTGGGACCACTCCGGCTTCGGGATCGGACCCGACATCAACGTGCCCGATATCTCCGAGCGCATCTTGGAGGCCCTGACATGACAGAGGAGCGGATTTACCTTTCCACTGATTCGCCGCCCACTGAGCCCGCCGCGCTGGTAGACGACTTCACCCCATCGCTAATAACCCAGGCCAACCACCACCTCTGCCCGGGCTGTGGTGAGCCCATAGCCATCCGGGCCGCCATGGAGGCCATCGAAGAACTGGAACTGGCCCAGTCCACGATCACGGTGTTCGGCATCGGGTGCTACACCGCCTTCGCCCACAACCTCGACGTGGAGGTGGTGCAAGCCCTGCACGGTCGAGCCCCATCGGTGGCTACCGGAATCAAGCGGATGCTGCCCGAAGGATTCGTGATGACCGTCCAAGGCGACGGCGACATGGTCAACGAGGGCCTCCAAGAAGTGCTCCACGCCGCGGCCCGGGGAGAGAACATCACCTGTCTGCTTTTGAACAACGGGGTGTTCGGGGAGACCGGCGGTCAGATGACCACCACCACCACCCTCGGCCAGCGCACCAAGACCTCGATTGAAGGGCGCGACCCCCACCAGCACGGCCACCCCATCCTGCTCTCCGACCTTGCCGCCACTTTGGACGGCGCGGCCTATGTCGCCCGTTGCGCGGTCAACAACGCCGGAAACGTGGCCCGCACCAAGCGCTACATCACCAAGGCATACGAGTCCCAGATGGCCGGGGCCGGATTCAGCCTGGTGGAGATCCTCACCATGTGCCCCACCGGCTGGTTCGTCGACACCCTCGAGGGTCCCGACTACCTCCAAGACACTCTCGCCCCCGTCCACAACATCGGCGAACTGAGGACTCCCTAATCCAGCAGCAGCTCTCGCAAGGCCTGCCGATGGCCGTTGTCAAGGCCTAGGCCGTCGGTCCAGTACCGGTCGAAGCCGCCCCACGAGTCCGCCAGCACTTGCATCTGATCGGCGAAATAGTCCTCGTGTACGGACATAAGCGGCATCATCAAGTCGCCATATCGGCCGGGAACCACGTGCTGGTTGGTCTCCATGTAGTGGTCCACCACTTGCTGTTCAGGAACCCCCACGGCCAACAGCAGCAGGCTGGCCGCCCAGCCGGTGCGGTCCTTGCCGGCGCTGCAATTGAACAGCACAGGAACCGCTTCCGGCGCCAGCAGACCTCGTACGAACTCGCCGAATTGGCCTGTCCGCACTGGGTCGCTCACCGACCTACCCGACGCCTCCTTCATCCACTGGAAGGCCTTTCCATTGCCGAAACGCTCTTCTAGTTCCTCGGCGCTCAGTTTGGAATAGTCGGTCCGAAGCCCTGACTGGTTCGCCGGGTCGACCATCGGCAGCGAGATCTGCGCCACCCCATCAGGCAGTCGGTTGGGACCCTCAACGGCAAGGTCACCTGGGTTGCGGAAGTCGAACACCGTGCGAATACCCAGCCCGACCAGCGATTCCAAATCGGAATCAGATGCTTCGGCCAAGTGGGCCGACCGATACACCAGGCCCGAACGCACCCGGCGGCCCTCAACGGTGCTCTGGCCTCCCAGCGAGCGGAAATTTCGAATGGATTCCACATCGGGCACCCTATCGGCAGAGCCGCAAAACCCCTGCACTGAGAGCGGGGCTTCGAATAGGTGACACGAACGAATCAACAGGCTAAAGTCTCGCGTCAATATCGGAGTAAGGGCTGGCCGACCTTCGGCGTGGTCCAAGGAGATACAACTATGACCAAGACCAAGTTGATTTTTATCGGGCTGGCTTTGGCCCTGGTCGGCTTCTTGTTCGCCGGGAGCGCCTCGGCTCAGGACCGGACCATGACCGCTGATCCGGCCTCTGTGTCGGAAGCTGGCACCTATGACATCGCCATTGAGGCTTCCGGTTTCACCATCTCGTCGGCGAACCTCGCCGTTTGCAGCACCGGCGATTCGTCATTGCTCACTGGCGCTGCCGAGTTGATGCAGTACTGCGGTGGCTTCGGCAACGCAGTCTCGCTGGATGACGGCTCATACAGCACCACGTTGGAAGGTGTTGAAGTCACTGATGCTGGTGTCACCATTCTCCTGTTCGAGTTGACGGCAGACGGCGAGAGTGCAGCCGTTTCCGTGAACGTCGGCATGGATGACATGGGCGACGACATGCTGGCTGATACTGGTGTGGAAACGTCAGTGCTAGTAATCATCGGTGCGGGCATCGCCCTCGCCGGTCTGATGGTGTTCGGCCTCAGCCGTCGGCTGCGTAGCCTGTAACACCACTTCCTGAACGGAACACTCGGTGCCCCGGGCCTTCGGGTCCGGGGCACCGGTCGTTATAGGGTCAGGTCATGTCCTACGAGCTGATCCTGATCGATGATCCTGCGCCGCATGTGCGGCGCATCACGCTGAACCGGCCGGAGAAGCGCAACGCCATCAGCACGCCGATGCGCAAGGAACTGCTGGCTGCCCTGCAATCGGCCGATGTCGACGACGACGTACGGGTTTCGATCATTCGAGGGGCGGGGCCGTGCTTCTCCTCGGGCTACGACCTATCTGACTCGCTCATGGACGATCCGCCCCATTACACCGCGGGCGGCGATGGGCAGTGGTCCCGTCATGTGACCGACAGCTGGCTGGCGATTTGGGAGCTGGCCAAGCCGGTCATCGCCCAGATCCACGGCTACGCCCTGGCCGGAGCATCAGAGCTGGCCGCGGCCTGCGACCTGGTCTACGTGGCCGACAACGCCGATATCGGCCATCCGGTGGTGCGGGTGTTGAGCCCCCCCGATTTCAACTACCACCCCTGGCTGGTGGGGTTCCGCAACGCCATGGAGATGATGCTCACCGGCGATTCCTACTCTGGCGCCGAGGCCGCGGCCATGGGCTTCGCCAACCGGGCCTACCCCGAGGCCGAGTTGGAGGAGCGGGTGTTGGAGATGGCCCAGCGGGTGGCTCGGGTTCCGTCCGACCTCCAGCAGATCAACAAGCGCAGCGTTCACCGGGGCATGGAGGCCATGGGCACCCGCAACGCCATCCGCACCATGTCGGAATACCAGGCCCTGGCCGGCAATGTGCCGTCGGTGCAAGATTTCAAACAGCGGGCCTTAGAGAGCATCAAGTCGGTGGTGGACCGCCCCGCCGCGGCCGGTTCAAGTGCCGACACCAAGGGAAGCTGATGCGGATTTGGCAACAACATGAGCTGGGCGACCCGGTCGAGTTTCTCCAATTAGAGCAAGTCGACCCCCCGGAGTCAGCACCCGGCCAAGTCGTGGTGGATGTTGAAGCCGTGGGGCTGACGTTTGTGGACTGCCTCATGGCTCGGGGCCTCTACCAAATGGAGACCAAGCTGCCGTGGTCGCCGTGTACCGAGGTGGTGGGCCGGGTACGGGAACTCGGCGATGGGGTTGACCACTTGGCCGTCGGTGACCGAGTGGTGGGCATCGGCGGTGGGTCACTCGCCGAGCAGACTGCGCTGCGGGCCAGCGGCGTTCACAAGCTGGCCGAAGGGGTAACGGCCGGAGCAGCCGCCGCGGCGCTAGTGAACTACGGCACATCGTGGTTCGCCCTCCACGACCGGGGACGCCTGGCCGAAGGTGAGACGATATTGGTTCATGCCGGAATGGGGGGCGTCGGGTCGGCCGCCGTGCAGCTTGGCCAGATTGCGGGCGCCAGGATCATCGCCACCGCTGGTGGGGCCGAGAAAACCGCCCTGCTCAAAGAGATGGGAGTGGAACTGGCCATCGACTACCGGGAAACCCCCGATTTCGTCGACTTGGTGCGAGCCCACACCGACGGCCGAGGAGTGGACGTGTGCTTCGACCCGGTGGGGGGCGACGTGTTCGACCGGTCCCGGAGGTGCATGGCCTGGGACGGGCGGCTATTGGTGATCGGCTTCACCAGCGGCCGAATCGCCGACGCCCCCACCAACCACATTCTGCTGAAGAACTACTCGGTGGTCGGCGTCCACTGGGGCGCCTCAGTGGGCCGCAACCCCGAGCCGTCAGAACGAGCCCGACAGGAGATATTCACCCTCCTCGAAGAAGGCCGACTCGATCCCCCGGTATTTCCCCCCTATGCCTTTGAGGATGTCCCCGCCGCCCTCGATGCCATCTACAACCGCCGAACCTGGGGCAAAGCCATCGTGGAGTTGTAGATCGACTTGCAAAAAATATTTGTGACATTATTGTCATATCCATATAGCATTACTCCATCATCAATGTGGAGCTTGAACGCAGTGAAGCCTTGGAGCTTCTGGCGCTGGTTATGGTGCATATCAACGCCGCCGCGATTGCTGGAGAGGTCTCGCCTCGACTAGCCATGCTCTACCAAGTTCGCGACCGATTGATCAACGCCCTAGAGAAAGGCTGACCGGTGACAGACCCGGCACCAGACATCATTATCCGAACCGACAGCGCCGAGATGGCGATTGAGATGCTCAACCACCACCGGCCTAGCGACGACGCATTGGGCGCTGTGCTCGCATGCGTCGCCCTCCACGCCGAGCGCCTCGATCACGAGCAGGCCATTCGCGACAGCCTGATTCGCATTGCCCACCAAGAGGGTGCCTCCTATCGTCAGATCGCCCAGAGTGCCCGACTCGACCAGCGCACCGTAGCCACCATCGCGAAATCGGGTTAGAGATTAAGCAGGGGAACCCCCGTCAAAGTTCAGGCAAGCCAGTAGCAGCTACGTCGCCAGGTCGGGGCGGACGATTACTACGGGGCAGCTGCCGTGTTGGGCGATCTGCTGGCTGACCGATCCCAGTAGCAGGCCCCGGAAACCGCCTCGGCCCCGGGAGCCGACCACAAGCATGGCCGCATTGTCCGACTCGGCGATCAGGGTGTCGGCCGCCCGCCCCCGCACCATGCGACGCCTGATCTCCACCCCTTCGACGTCTACCTCGGCCAGTACCTCGTCGATGATGCTGTCCTGCATCCGCTTGACTTCAGCCTCCAGGTCGATGGGATCCAACGGCACATAGTTGAAGTCTGGCGAGGCTGGCACGTAGGTAGTGGAGTAAGCGGTTACCACATCGACAAATGCATTCCGATGTCGAGCTTCCTTGATGGCCCAGCGGAGCGCGGCTCGGGCTCCGCCCGATCCTTCCACCCCGACGACGATCCGATTCTCCGGCTCGCTCATGTCATCCGCCATAGGCACATTGTAACTACATCGGGTCGTACGGGAAGTCGGCGTCCACGCCCCCGTCTACCACCAGAGTGCGGCCCGAAATGAATCCGGAGATCGGAGCGGAGAGGAACAGCACTGCCCCTGCGATGTCTGATGGCACCCCCATGTGTCCCATCGGCACGGCGGCGTTGTTGATCGCCTTTCGCTCCTCGTCGAACAGCGCCTCCATCCGGGGGGTCAGGATCGTGCCCGGTGCCACGCAGTTGGCCCGGATGCCGTAGGGGGCCAATTCGATGGCCACCGATTGCATCCACGCCATCAGCCCGGCCTTGGCTGCTCCGTAGTGGGCGTGGTTGGGGGCCGCAGTCAGGCCGCTCACCGAGGCGATGAACACCATCGTGCCGCCGCCGGTCTCCTTCATGGCCCGACCAGCAGTCTGGGAGATGAGGAAGGCGTGGCGCAGCACCATGTCGAACTGCCAGTCCCACTCGGCATCGTCGATGTCCAGCACTCCAGACCACCCGGAGACACCCACGATGTCCACAATCCCGTCGATTGATCCCATGGTCTGTCCGGCCTCATCCACCAGAGCTTGAACCTCTTCCCGCTTGGTGATGTCGGCCACCCAGGGAGTGCCATCGACTTCGTTGGCTACCTGCTCGGCCCGGTCCTGTTCGAGGTCCACGCAGAAGACCTTGGCCCCCATCTGGGCCAGAGCATGCGAGGACTGGCGCCCCATGCCCTGCCCGGCTCCGAGCACGATGAAGCCCTTGTCGTCGAGCCGCATGAGCCCGGCATAGTCGGGGACGGGTGAGGTATCGGCCATGGTCAAGCCTCCGGTTCGGATCGCTGTTCGGATTGTGCCGCCGCAACTTTACGGAGGTGTCGAACCACTTCGGCAAAGTCGGAGTAGCCCCATTGCTCGGTGATCTTGCCGTCGGCGAGGCGCACCATCTCGATCATGCCCCATTGGACGGCCTCGCCGGTGGGGTCGATGCCCAGCAGTGGGCCATCGTGGGTGCCGCGAGCCGAGATCTTGAGCACCACCAAGTCGTCTTCGGCCACCATCTCTTCGATGTGGTCTTGCCAGTCGGGAAAGGCGGTGCGCCACGTGGCGATCAGCCGGCGCATTCCTTCGGGGCCAGAAGGCCCGGGGCCCACGCCATGGGCAACAAAGTCATCGGCCAGCACCTCATCCAAAAGGTCCACCTGCCCGCCGTTCACGATGTCGCGCACCAAGCGCTCTACGACTGCCTTGTTCGTTGCCTCGGGGCTGTCGGTCATGCCCACCGGGCCACGATGTCGTCCACGGTGAGCATCGTGGTGAGAAAGGCCATGGTGTTGTGCATTACCGCGTCGCCGTAGTCAGCCGGTATACCTGCCACCGCATCACCGGCCAGTACCACCTGGTAGCCCAAGTCAACGGCGTTGATCACCAGCCCCATCACGCCCACATTCAGCGATACCCCAGCGGCCACCACAGTGGTGACTCCCAGGTTGCGCAGGGTTTGGTCGAGCGATGTCCCGATGAACGGGGACATGCCGTGCCAGCGGGCGATTTCGATGTCGGATGGCTGAGGGTCGAATTCCTGAATGACCTCGGCCGACTCCGATCCGATCAGCAGCCCCCCGTTCTGCTCGCTCATCTTGGCCGACGCCGCCAGCATTCGGCAGTTGGCAACGCTCCCCGCCCGGTCGGCTCGGAAGTGGGCCAAACAGTGCACCACCGGCACTTCCGCGTCCCTGGCACCGGCGCACAGCCGAGCACCGGCGTCGATCGCCCCTCGGTCCAGCATCACATCCCGCAAGCCCCCCATGGAGGCCATGTCGCCGATCACCCCTCGCTGGCACTCCATGGTGACAACTGCGGTGTGCGATGGGGCGAGCAGCTCGTCCAAGTCCACTGGCATCGCATGAGACTAGCCCCATCCCACGCTCCCGCCCCTACACCGGACCGCTAGAAGGTAGGGCAGGGCGGGGTGGGGAGGGGGTTGCGGTCGATTTCGGCCAGGAAGCCGGCAATCTCGTCTCGGTCAAGGGCGTAACTCTGGTCCCGCTCGCCTCGGGCCACCGCGTAGACCATGCCCACCACTTCGCCGTCAACGTTCACCAGCGCGGCACCCGAGTCGCCAGCGGAAAGCAGCGAGCGGAGCTCCAACATATAGCCGAGCTCCACCTCCTCGAGGTAGATGTTCTTGCCAACAACCGGGACCCTGCGCTTCACGTGGTAGGGCACAAACTCTAAGCCCAGATCGCGATGTACCGTGCCCACATCGCCCTCATCGGCGGCAGTGGCGACGGCTGGAGACAACGCAACCGGGGATACCTCCAGGCCCGACACCGATATGGCCGCAATGTCGCGATCTGGGTCGAACCCCACCAGAACGCCGACAACTGAGTTGCCCGCGAGAGACCTCACCTCGATCTCCTCCACGCCGGCCACCACGTGGGAGCTGGTGAGCACGAGGCCGGACTCGACGGCGAATCCGCTCCCCTCGCTGAACTGGCCGCAAGCCGCACCGCTGATGTGTACGGCGGCTGCCCGGATGTTGTCGCGCTCGGCCAGCACCGCTCGCTGCGGAGCGTCAAAGGCCCAGGTGAGCGTCCAGCCCAGCAGCAGCCCCAGGGCAGGCAGCCACAGCAGCCACCGCCGCCATTTCTTCAACCGTTCAAACAGCACGCAGATCGTCAAGCGAGTAGAACGCCCGCAACGAGGTCAGCAGACCGTCGTCGTTGAACTCGGCCACGTCCACCACATCGAGCTCGTAATTCACCCCGTCGAAGCACACACGGGCCACCATCGGGGCGGCTGCCTCTCGGCCCGCCACCCGCACTGGCCCGGTCAGTACCAGAGTTTCGGCTAGCTCGTTGCCCTCATAGAACGCCCGAACGGCGTCGATACCCTCGCACACCGGCCCGCCGACCGGCACTTGGCACGAACCGTTGGGGGCGTAGAACGACAAGATCGCCTCTACTTCCCCGGCAGACACCGCGGCGGCGTACTGCTCCATCACCTTGCGCATGTGCTGAGCCTCAACCATTGGCGCTCCCTTTTTGTTGCTGGCTTTCAGTTGCGGGGGATCTCGCTCCACGGGGTGTTCTTGTCGACACCGGGCTCTTTGGGCAGGCCAAGCACCCGCTCGCCCAGGATGTTGCGCATCACCTCGGAGGTGCCCCCTTCGATGGTGTTGGCCCGCGACCGCAAGAAACCCTTCACCGGTGGGGTATTCCGATGCGAAGCCACTTCAGACTGATCAGGCCTTGACATCGGGTAGCCCTGGGGGAACAGCATGGCCTCCGATCCCACAACGTCCATCAGGCACTCATAGATGCGCTGGTTCAGCTCGGCCGAAACTGCCTTGCCCACCGACCCCTCCGGACCGGGCGTGCCCGCCGATGCCAGCGTCCGCGCCCGCCAGTTGGTCAGCCGCAATACCTCGGCCTCGGACCACAGCCGGACCACTCGATCTCGCAGCACTCGGCGGCGGATGGCCTCAGACCCCTCCCGGCCGCCAGCCTGGCCTTGGAGCCGCTCCCAGGCCGAGACCAAGATGGCGATGAGGCCGCTGCCCCGGTCGGGCACCCCGCCGCCCAGGGCCACCCGCTCGTTCATCAGCGTGGTGATGGCCACGTTCCATCCCTGACCCGGCTCCCCCAGCCGCATGGAGTCGGGAATGCGCACATCATTGAAGAAAACCTCGTTGAACTCGGCCTCACCGGTGATCTGGTACAGGGGCCGCACCTCGACTCCGGGAAGGGTCATGTCCAACACGAAATAGGTCAGGCCCCGGTGCTTGGGGGCGTCGGGCTCGGAGCGGGCCACCAACATCCCCCAGCGGGCGCGGTGAGCCAGCGAGGTCCAAACCTTTTGGCCGTTGACCACCCATTCTTCGCCGTCGAGCTCGGCTCGGGACGCCAAGCCGGCCACATCGGAGCCCGCGCCGGGCTCGCTGAACATCTGGCACCAGACCTCCTCGCCGGTGAACAAAGGCCGGAGCAAGCGGTGATGCATCTCCTCGCTGCCGTGGGCCAGCACGGTGGGCGCGCCCATGCCGATGCCGATGGGGTTGACGTGCAGATCGTGCCAGTACCGACTGCCCTTGCGAAGCTCCTCGTCCACCACGGTCTGGGCCTTGGGAGACAGCCCGAGTCCCCCTTTGCCCTCGGGAAAGTCCACCCGGGAAAGGCCCCGGTCGAATTGAGCGCCCCGAAACTCGTACTGCGTTGCCTCCGCGGGATCGACGTCAGTCAGGAGACCTTGCACTTTCTGGCGAAGCTGATCCTCAGAAATCTCGGCCATCACCTGTCCTCTCAGGAATACCGATCACGCAGTTGGCGGGCGATCACCATCTTTTGGATTTCGCTGGTTCCCTCACCGATGATCATGAGGGGCGTGTCGCGGAAGTAACGCTCCACCGGGTACTCCTCGGTGTAGCCGTTGCCCCCGTGGATGCGCAGCGCGTCGGAGGCGATCTCGAAGGCGGACTCGGACGCGAACAGCTTGGCCATGCCCGCTTCCAAGTCGATGCGCTCCCCGGAGTCGTAGCGGCGGGCCGCGTCGTAGGTCATCAGGCGGGCGGCGTGGAGCTTGGTGGCCATCTCGGCCAGCTTGAACCCGATGGCCTGGTGGTCGTAGATGGGCCGGCCGAACGTTTGCCGCTCCTGGGCGTACTTCATGGCCGCCTCGAAGGCGGCTTGGGCCACCCCGACCGCCCGGGCGGCGATGTTGATCCGGCCCAGCTCCAAGGCCGACAGGGCGTAGCGCAGCCCGTGGCCCACGCCGTCGGAGCCGCCGAGCACGTTGGCGTCGGGCACCCGGAAGTCGGCATAGGCCATTTCCACGGTCTCCACACCCTTGTAGCCCAGCTTGGGGATGGTGCGCGACACGGTGAGGCCGTCGGCGCCCGATCCCGGCTCCTTCTCCACGATGAAACAGGTGATGCGGTCGTCGGGGGTTCGGGCCAACAGCATCACCATCTGGGCTCGCATGCCGTTGGTCACCCACATCTTGGTGCCGTTCACGATCCACTCATCGCCGTCGGGCACCGCTCGGCAGCGGATGTTGCGGGTGTCGCTGCCCGCGTCGGGCTCTGACAACGAGAAGGCCGATCGAAACGAGCCATCGCACATACGGGGCAAGAAGCGATCCCGCTGCTCGTCGGTGCCGTAGCGCCCGATCATGGTGGCGGCGATCTTGTGGGTGTTGAGGATGCCGGCCAGCGACATCCATCCCCGGGAGAGCTCCTCGATGATGCGGGCATAGGTGGTGGCGTCCAGTCCCAACCCGCCGTAGGCCTCGGGAATGGTGGCCCCGAACAGGCCGAACTCGCACATCTGGGCGAACATCGCCTCGGGGAACTCGTCGGCATGCTCAAGTTCGGAGGCATTGGGGATGACCTCGCGATCCACCCAAGTGCGGATCGCGCCGACCAGCTCGTCGGCTAAACCGGCATCGGTGGCCATTCGGTCAGCCTTTTCCGCAACGCGACAAGGTGGCCATCAGAGCCTTTCGATCAGGGTCCCGGTGCCCAAGCCGCCTCCGCAGCACATGGTGATCAGGCCCCACTGGCCGTCGGTGCGCTCCAGCTCGTGCAGCGCCTTGGTGACCAAGATCGACCCGGTTCCGCCGAGCGGATGGCCCAGCGCGATGGCCCCTCCGTTGGGATTCACCCGCTCCATGTCGGGTGTCAGCTCCGCGGCCCAGCACAGCACGACCGAAGCGAACGCCTCGTTGATCTCCACCACGTCTATGTCGTCTATCGCCAGCCCGGTCCGCTCCAGCAGCCTATGGGTGGCCGGGATCGGCCCCTCCAGCATGAGCACCGGATCGCACCCCACCAAGCAGGTCTCGGCTATCCGCGCCCTCGGGGTCAGCCCGAGCTGCTCAGCCCGATCCGCGGTCATCATGAGCACTGCTCCGGCGCCGTCGGATATCTGGGACGACGACCCCGCGGTGTGCACGCCGTCGGGCCGGGCCACGGGCTTGAGATTGGCCAGCCCTTCCAGAGTGGTCTCCCGGAGGCCTTCGTCGGCGCTGACGGTGGCCGTCTCATCGGTCTTCTTTCCGTCCTCGTCCAGCACCGGAGCCTCGATGGGAACGATCTGGGTCTCGAAGCGGCCCTCGGCCCAGGCCCGGGCCGCCCGCTGCTGGGAAGCCAGACCGAAGCGGTCGCAGTCTTCCCGGGTGATGCCCCATTTGTCGGCCATGCGCTCGGCACCCTCGAACTGGGAGGTGAACTCGTAGTTGGCGAAGTAGTCGCGGGTCACCGGCCGGCCCACTCCTTCGGCGGTGGCGTTCGACCCGATGGGCACGATGCTCATGCTCTCCACCCCGCAGGCCATCACCGTGTCTTCTACGCCGGACTTCACCAGGCTGTAGGCCAGGTTCACCGCATGCTGCGACGAGCCGCACTGGGAGTCCACCGTGCTGCACGCCGTTTCCTCCGGCAGGCCGGCGGTGAGCCACGCGGTGCGGGTGACGTTCATGGCCTGGGCCCCGACCTGGTCGACACAGCCGCCCACTACTTGGCCGATGACGGCGGGATCGATCCCCGACCGCTCGACCGCGGCAGACTGCACCTGGCTGAGCAGAGAAGTGGGATGGACAGGGGACAGACCGCCGTTTCGCTTGCCGACTGGGGAGCGAACGGCTTCGACGATGACGACTTCAGTCATGGCCCCACGATAGAGCCTCAACTCCCAAGTCAGCCCGTCGAAGCCGGTCCGCTCGCTGGAAATGATTAGGGTGCAGGGCCGTGGGTATTCGAGAGGATGTGATCCAAGAGCTGACCGGCCCGGGTGGGTTGTTCGAGCTGACCACCGAAGAGGTCTTGGGGCAACAGTCGGCAGTTTTTGCCGCTCGGATGCGATCACTGCGGGAGATGGTGGCCAATACCGCCAACTTCGGTGATCGGGAGTTCTTGGTCCTGGAAAAACAGCGGCACACCTTCGACGACTTCATCTCCCAGATGGCGGCGGGGGCCACCGCGTTGCGGCAGCGGGGCATCGGCCACGGCGACCGAGTGGCCATCTTCGCGGCCAACTGCCCCGAGTGGGTGGTGTCGTTCTTCGCCGCTACCAGCATCGGCGCCATCGTGTCGGCCTACAACGGCTGGTGGACCGCCGATGAGGTGGACTTCGCCAGCGCATTGAGCGAGCCCGCGCTGGTGATCGCCGACCGCCCTCGTCTGGAGCGCTCTGGTTCGGGGAGCACCGGTGCACCGTGCTTGGTGATCGAGGACGACTGGGCCGATTTCATTGCTGCTGGCGCCGGAGCGACCCTCGATGACATCGACGTCCCTCTGGCCGAGGACGACCCCGCGGTCATCCTGTTCACCAGCGGCACCACCGGGCGCCCCAAGGGGGCAGTGGGCTCGCATCGGGGGCTAATCGGCTTCGTGCAGTCCACCATGATGAACGGGGCGGTTCGGGTGTTCACCGAGATGCGCACCAACCCTCCTGTCGAAGATGGCTCGGCCCCCAGCCCGCCAACCCAGTCGGTGACCTTGGGCACTTCGCCGCTGTTCCACGTGTCGGGGCTGTACGGAACCACGCTCATCGGCATGGTCACCGGGGGCAAGATTGTGTACCGCCAGGGGCGCTTCGACCCCGAGGCGGTGCTCCAGCTCATCCAAGACGAAGGCGTCACCGCATTCGCTGCTCTGGGCAGCATCGGCTCGCGCCTGGTGAACCATCCCCGTTTCGGGGAGTTCGACACCTCCAGCGTGGTCAACGTGGGCTTCGGCGGCGCGCCGGCCAGTCCGGCCGTGCAAGACCTGATGCGCCAGGCCTTTCCCAATGCCGCGCCCGCGGTGGGCATGGGTTACGGCTCGTCGGAGTCGGTGGCGGTCATCGCGGGCATCGGCGGTGGCGAGTACCGGGAGCGTCCCACCTCGTGCGGCCAGGTGGCCATCGGCTTCGAAGCCGAGATCCGCGGTCCCGACGGCCAGCCGCTGCCCACCGGACAAGAGGGCGAGATCTGGTGTCGCAGCGCCTACACCATGCTCGAGTACTGGAACGACCCCGATGCCACCGCGGCCACCATCGATGAGGACCGGTGGCTCAACACCGGCGACATCGGCTGCTTCGACGACGACGGCTACCTCTACATCAACTCCCGGGCCCGGGACATGATCCTGCGCAACGCCGAGAACATCTACCCCATCGAGATCGAGTACCGCCTCGACGCCCACCCGGCGGTGGCCGAGTCGGCGGTGTTCGGCGTCGAACACCCTGAGATGGGCCAAGAGGTCAAGGCTGTGGTGGTACCGGCTGGCGATGCCCCGGTCGATCCCGACGATCTTGCCCAGTGGTGCCAAGAAGTGCTGGCCCCCTACAAGGTTCCCACCCTTTGGGAGATCCGCCCCTCTCCCCTGCCCCGCAATCCAGCAGGCAAAGTGGTCAAGCGGGAGTTGTACGCGTAGGCGGATCCCCTCCTACCAAATGGGGAACTTGGCCTTGTCGGGGAGGCCCGAGCGCCCCACGACGGCTTCTCCGGCTTGCTGGCAGCGGCTGTAGAAAGACTCCTCGTCGATGGTGGTCATGCGGCCATCCTCCACCACTTTCTGGCCGCCCACGAACACGGTGTGAACGCCCCTGCCGTCGGCCGACCACACCAGTTGGTTCATCACGTTGAGCAGCGGCCGCCACTCGGGGCGGTCGGTGTCGTGCAGCACCACATCGGCCAGCTTGCCGGGCTCCAGCGAGCCGATCTCGTCTTGCATCAGCATGGTACGGGCCCCGTCCAAGGTGGCCATCTCGTAGGCCTTCTCGGCGGGGAACATCTGGGGGTCCATGCGGGCGTCCTTGAACAGGCCGGCCACCAGATAGGTGGCCCGCATCAGGTCGGAGTAGTTGGAGGCGTTGTTGCCGTCGGTGCCCAGGCTCACGTTCGCCCCGGCGGTGACCATCTCGGGGATCTTGCCGATCTGAGTCACGCCGTAGCTCACCTTCAGCGCGGTGGTGGGACAGTGGACCACCGACGTTCCGGCCTCGGCCAACAGCGCGATCTCCTGGTCGTCGACGTGGACGCAGTGGGTGATGGCGGTGTCGTCGCCCAGCACGCCCAGTTCTCCCAGGTGCACCATCGGGCGCTGGCCGAACGCGGCAATGAAGGTGTCGGGGTCCAACGTGGCAGGAGACATGTGGAAGCTGAGACCCACGCCGTACTCATCGGCAGTGGCCCGAGCGGCCTGCCACAGGGGGTCGGAGCAGGTGGTGTGGCCCACCACCATCGACCATGCCCCCAACCGCCCGTCGGCGGTGCCTTGAAACCGCTCGACGGTGTCGCGCAGGTTGGCGATGGCCTCGTCGGTGTCTTGGCGGTAGACGCTGGGCTCGGGGGGCAGATCCCAGACCCACTTGCCAATCCGGCCCCGTATGCCGGACTCGACCAGGCCGTCCATCACTTTGTCGACAAATCGAATGGTGCCCGCCTCCAAGAAACAGGTGGTGCCCGACTTCAGCATCTCCACTGCGGCCAGCTGGCCAGACAGGCGCTCCTCCTCCGCGGTGTACACCGAGTAGAGGGGGCACAGCCACTGGAACACGTTCTCCTCAAACGGGGTGTCGTCGGGCACGTAGCCCCGGGTGAGGGGCTCGCCGGTGATGTGAATGTGGGTGTTGACCAGGCCGGGTGTGACCACAAAACGGTCGCCGCCCACCGTCTCCGCGGCCTGGTAGCGGGACTCGAGGTCGGACGCTTTGCCCACGTCGACGATCTGATTGCCTCGGATGGCTACTGCGCCGTGGCGAATGATGTCGCGGGTCGGGTTCATGGTGACGACGTACCAGCCCTTGATCAGCGTGTCGATCTGTTCGGTCATTGTTCTCCTCCTGGTGAATTTCGAGGCTTCGTTGCGGTGTAGGCGTATTGGTGGCCTATGGGTTCTATTAGGCGGAGGTGCTCGAAGCCGGCTTCTTGGAGCCAATCGGCGACCTGCGAGGCGGTGATTCCGAATCCGTTTGTGGTGCTGGCCATCATGGTCATGCCCATGAGCGTGCTGTGGGGGCTCCATTGGGGTTCGGGGGCTATGAAGTAGTCGGCGAGTAGGAGGCGGCCTTCGGGGCGTAGGGCCTTGTGGGCTCGGGCGATGAGGTGTTGGGAGCCTTCGGGGCCTTCGGTGCGGCAGACGTGGCCCAGCACTGCGATGTCGTAGGCCTCGGACTCGATGTCGATGGCGTGGAAGTTGCCGGGGCGGAACTCGCAGCGATCGGCTACGCCGTGCTCGACGGTGGTGCGCTGGGCCACTTCGATTACGCCGTCGAGGTCGTTGATCACTGCGGTGGCTTCGGGGCAGGCCTTGAGCACGGCGATGGCCCAGGGGGCTCCGCCAGCTCCCAGGTCAAGTACTCGGGGGGCGGTCATGGCGCTGTAGCGCAGCTGGAGGTCGGCCCGGGTGGCGGCTCGGAGCATGGTGGTGAAGGTGCCCTCGACCAGAGGGCGGTAGAACTCGGCCGGGTCGTCGTCAATGGGCTCGGCGGGCCGCCCGGCCCGAATGGTGTCGGCCAGTCGCGACCAGTTGTCCAGCGGACCGGGGGCCACCGGCACTAGCGAGGCCATCGACGCCGCCCCGTCGGTGGTGAGATAGCGGGCTGCGGTGTCGTTCAGGCCGTAGCGACCACCCACTCGCTCTAGCAGCCCGAGTACCGCCAGGGAGTCGAGCAGCGCCCCCAGGTGGGGAGCCGATACCCCGAGCCCGTCAGCCAGGTCTGCGGCTGTCGCTTCTGGGGGGATGCCAGGGTTGGCGCCTCGCTTGGCTAGGGCGTCAAACACGCCTAGCTCTAGGGCGGCCACCAGCACGTGGAACGAGCCGAAACCGCTAATCACCGCCCACACTGGGGATGACGGCGGGGGTTTGTGGTCGGTCCAGGGGCGGCCTACCCGTTCGGGGACGTGGGATTTCTTCAGTTCGGGATACGGGGAATCAGCCACTTGTTCTCCCGAAATCCGTGTCAGGGCTTCAACAGGATCTTGCCGAAGAAGTCGCTGGCCAGCATCTTGGCCTGGGCGTCGGCGGCGTCGGCCAAGTCGAAAGCCGAGTCGACTGCGGCGGTGAATCCGTCGCCGCAGAAGGTGTCCCAGGCCGGGCCGAACTCCTCGGGGCGGTAGGGATCGGACCCCAAGATCTTGATGCCGGAGTGGAACACGTAGCCCAGCGACGGAATCACCGCCTCGTCGCCTGAGGAATTGCCGCAGTTCACCAGTCGCCCGCCGATGCCCAGGGCGAACAGCGACGGCCCGAACAGGGCGGTGCCCACGTGGTCGAACACCATGTCCACCCCCGCTCCGGCAGTCAGCTCCCGGGCCCATGCGGCCACGTCGCCGGTTCGATTGTTGAGCGCATGGGATGCCCCTAGTTCCAGCGCCCTCTGACACTTCTCGTCGGTGCCCGCGGTGGCCAATACGGTGGCCCCGGCGTTCACGGCGAATTGGATTCCGGCCACCGACACCCCCGAGCCGGCGGCGTGGATCATCACCGTCTCTCCCGCGGTGAGCCCGCCCACTTCGAACAGGGCGTGGGCTGCGGTCAGGTAGCAGGTGGGGAAGGTGGCCGCCGTCTCCAGCGACATGGCATGGGGCACCGCATAGACGTGCGAGGCCGGCACCAGGCACCGCTCTGCGTAACCGCCGTCGGCGGTGGCGCCGATGATGCCCAACTCCCCGTAGAGGTCGCCCCGGCCTCCCAGCTTGGAGCGGTCGTCCACCCCGGCCAGCGACGGGTCCACCACCACCCGGTTGCCCACGGCCACCCCGTCGACCTCGTCACCGACCTCAGACACCACCCCGGCCACGTCCATGCCCGCGATGTGGGGCAAAGTGAAGCCGGGCATGGCGAACCAGCCGTTGCGCTGCACCACGTCCAACCGGTTCAGCGCGGTGGCCACCACGTCGACCACCACATCCACCGGGCCGGGCTCGGGATCGGGCACCTCCTCGTAGCGAAGCACGTCAGGGCCGCCGGGCTCGTGGTATCGCATCGCCTTCATCGCCGCACTCCTTCGTCTCAGACTGACTATTTCAGACCGCGGATGAACGGCTGAGCCAAAGCGGCGGGAGGTCGAACCCGTTTGGCGAAGATGGCCATGGCCCCGATGGTCACCAGATAGGGCAGAGCCTGCAGCAGCTCGGTGTTGAGGTCGTAGCCCAGCCCTTGCAGCGACAGCTGGAACGAGAGGGCCCCGGCGAACAGGACGCAGCCCCCCATGGTGCCCCACAGGGTCCAGCCGCCGAAGATGACCGCGGCGATGGCGATGAATCCCTGACCGCCGATGACGGAGTCGTCGAATGTGGCCAGTCGGGCGAACAGGAAGTAGGCACCCCCCAGCCCGGAGGTCAGCCCGGCGTAGTAGATGGACTGGCGACGGCGGAGGTTCACGTCGATGCCGCTCACGTCGGCCGACTGGGGGTTCTCCCCCGCGGCCCGCAACTCCAGCCCCCAACGGGTTCGGTACACCAGCCACCACGACAGCGGCACGAGGCCGTACAGGAGATAGAACGGCCAGGGCTCTCCGAACAGCGCCTGACCGAACAGGGGGATGTCCACCAGGATGGGGATCTCCACTTCGGAGGCGTAGTCGGCCCGAGGATCAATCTCCCGGTCCAAGAACCCGGTGAGGCCCACAACCAAGATGTTGAGGGTAAGGCCGACCACGAACTGATCGGCGGTCAGGCGATGGCTCATCTGGGCTTGCACGACCGAGATGATCAGGCCGCCGAATGCACCGAACACCAAGCCCACCACCACTGAATCGGCCAGGTGATAGCCGAGCGCACCGGCAAAGGCCCCGCTCAACAGCATGCCCTCCACCGAGATGTTCAGCGTGCCCGACCTCTCGGCCACCCATTCCCCGGTGGCGGCGAAGGCCAGCAGCGCGGCGAACAGCGCACCGTTGATGTAGGTGGACTCGCTGGACAGCACATCGCCCACCGCGGAGAAGAAGTCGATCAGCACTATGATCGGCCTTTCCCATTAGCGGTTGGCGTTCCTTCGATCAGCACGCCATCACACCCTCTCTGTGGCCATCGCCCGGGCCCGACGGCGATCTCGTAGGAAGACCACTGCGGGTGGAACCAGCAGGGCCAGCACCAAGAGCCCCTGCACCACGTCGGTGATTCGGCTTTCCACTCCGGTGCTGTTCACGAAGCCGGCTCCGGTGCGCAGCATGGCGAACACGAATGCGGCCACCACGGCGGGTAGCGCCCGCTCTCGGGCCATCAAAGCCACCAAGAGACCGGTCCAGCCGATGTTGTCGGAGAAGCCGGGCACCAGCCGGTAGGTGCCGAAGGAGAATCCCCCGCCGGCGAACATGGCCGCCCCCGCCAAGCCAGCGAAGGCTCCGCCGATAGCCAGCGCGGTGGCTCCGTAGACGGTGGACGACACCCCGGATCGCTGGGCGGCCCGAGGGTTGTGGCCCAGCATCCGCAACCGGAAACCCCACACCGTGCGGGCCAGCACGTAGGCCACCGCCAAGGCCAGGGCCAGGGCCACATAGACGGTGATGGGAAATTCGTTGCCGAATATGTCGGGGCGGGGAATCCGGTTGTCCTTGGCCAGTTGCTCGCTCACCAAGTTGCGGTTACCGCGACTGGCCTCGTCGGCCAACAGCAGCCATTGCCACTTCAAGCCGTAGCCCACGGCCTGAATGGACACGAACACCAATAGCAGGGTGCTCAGCACCTCAGGCACTCCCCGCCAATAGCGCAACAGTCCGGCCGCCGAAGCCCACACCGCCCCTCCCAGAGCACCGAACAGCAACAACAGCACCACATTGAGCGGGCCGGGGCCGCCGATGCGGAAGCTAAAGAACACCGCAAACGCCGCTCCCATCAACAGCTGGCCCTCTTGGCCGATGTTGATCAAGCCGGCTTTGGCCGAGATCACGGTGCCCAGCGCCACCAGCAGCAGAGGTGCGGCTATTCCCAGTGTCTCCCCCCAGCGCCCGGGGGCCTTGAGACTGCCGTCTACCAACGCCTCTAGCACCGGCCACCAGTCACCGCCGGTGGCCTCTACGATCACGCTGGAGATGGCCAGGGCCACGACGATGCTGAGGGAATACAGCACCACCCACTCGGCTGCCCGGGAACCTCGAGTCATGCTTCGCTGCCGCCCATGAGCAATCCGAGGGTTTCGAGGTTGGCGTCGTCGTGGGAGAGTTCGCCGACAATCCGGCCCCGGGACATCACCACGATCCGGTCGGACAGTTCCAGGATCTCCTCCAATTCGCTGGAGATCAACAGCACAGCCACACCATCGACCGCCGTCTGTCGCAGCCGGTCGGTCATGTACTCGATTGCCCCCACGTCCAATCCCCGGGTGGGCTGGGCGGCCACCAGCACATCGGGCTCGGCGGCCAGCTCGCGGGCCAGCACCACCCGCTGCTGGTTGCCGCCCGACAGCGACCACAGCGGGGCGTCGGGCCCAGAGCAGCCGATGTCGAACTCCTCGATCATCTGCTGGGCCGTCTCGGTCACCTGCCCCTTGTCCATGACCCCGTGGCGGGCCACTCGATGGGGGTCCACCATGAGCAGGTTCTCGGCCACCGTCATATCCAGCACCACGCCGGAGTCGTGGCGGTCTTCGGGGATGACGCCTATGCCAGCCTTGGCCATGGCACCGGGAGAGCCGGCGGGTACCGGCGCGTTGTTCACCATCACTCGCCCGGCGTCCAGCGGAACCAGGCTGGACAGCAGATCGCCCAGGGTCCGCTGGCCGTTTCCCTCCACCCCCGCCACACCCACGATCTCGCCCGCTCGAAGCTCCAGGCTGATGTCGTCCAGAAGCCGCGCCCCGCCTCGCCGCCCCCGTACCGTGACTCCTTCGATCCGCAGCACCGGCTCATCCGAGATCACCGTCTCCGCGGGCGGGCGGTCTTCGGGGTCGGCATCGACTGCCTCCTCGACATCGGCGATGCCAAAGGCCGCCCGCTCCGAGCGCAGCGACACCTCCCGCCCCACCATGGCCCGGGCCAGGCTGCGGGCGTCAGCCTCTTGAGTGGGCCGGTGATCCACCACGTGACCTTGGCGCATGATGGTGATCTCGTCGGTGGCGTGGAGCACCTCGTCGAGCTTGTGGCTGACCAGCACCACCGCCCGGCCTTCGGCGGCGACCACCTCCCGCAGCGTGCTGAAGAGCTGCTCCGACTCCTCGGGGGTGAGCACCGAAGTGGGCTCGTCGAACACCAGGATGTGGGGGTCGCGGCGCAGGCACTTGATGATCTCCACCCGTTGGCGCAGCCCGGCGGTGAGGTCGCCCACCCGGGCATCGGGATCGATCTCCAGCCCGTATTGGCGGCTGATGGCCGCCACCCGGTCGCGCACCCCAGCCGACTTCAGCCGCCCCTCCTCACCCAGGGCGACGTTCTCCCACACGGTGAGCTGGTCCACCAGGCTGAAATGCTGGTGGACCATGGCGATGCCCAGGTCAGCGGCAGCCAGCGGGTCGTGGATGGTGCGGGGCTGGCCGTCGATGCGGATAGAACCTGCATCAGGCAACACCAGCCCGATGAGCACCTTCATCAGGGTCGACTTGCCGGCGCCGTTCTCGCCCAGGATTCCGTGGACGCGGCCTCGGTGCAGGGTCAGGTCGACCTGATCGCAGGCGACGATCCCCCCGAAGCGCTTGGTTATCCCAGTGAGCTCGACCGCAGGCGCCGAGGGGTCAGGCCCCCCGGCGCCTGTCATTTCGGTCGTCGCGTCGGTCACCCGCCGCCGTAGGCCTCGCCGGAGATCCCGCCGAGTACGCCGAGCAACTCGCCGTCGGTCGCAATGGCTTCAAAAGCTTCGGCCAGCAGTGCTTCCGCTTCTGCCGACGGGTCGCATAGCTCGGCGCCGTTGAGCCCTCGCTCGGTCGGGAACTGATAGGTAGCTCCCTCAGTAAGCTCTCCAGAGATGATGCGGGGAACCACCTGTAGGGCGTATCGCCCGCCGTCGAATACGATGCTTCCCGTCCAGTTGATCCCGTCGTCGCGGGAACAGATGTCGGCGGGTCCAGCGGCAAACACCGCAATCCCCTCATCGGTGGCCAACTGGCCAACCGGGTTGAGTGCCCCGCCCAAATAGGCATAGGCCAAGGTAGCGCCTTCGGCGATGGCGTTGGTCAGCGCGGCAGTGGCGTTGGCCGAGTTGTCGAAGTCAAACGGGAAGGCGCCGGTGGCCACATATTCCATGGTGAATGACGGGTCAACCGACTGGAGGCCATGCACAGTGGCGTTGTACGCCTCCTTCTCGAAGCCGAGATCGCAACAACCCAAGAACACCGCGGTATCGCCGCCGTGCTCCTGCAACGCCGCGCCCATAGCCACGCCCGCGGTGTAATGGATGGGAGAGCCCCAGTCGGTGGCCTGGGCAAATCCAGAAGTCTCCCCCTCGAACCCGGCGCCGCAATTGCAGTACCAGAAGATGTCGGGGTACTGCGCGGTGAGGTCCGGCAGGGGCTCGGCAATCTCGCTGGCCCCGACCAGAATGATGTCCACCCCCTGCTCGGCAAGATCGGACATAGCCTGGGCAGCCTCGGCCGCGCCGATATTGTCGCTCACGATTGGCGGGGCGAACCCGTTCTCAGCCGAGAACTCCTCCGCGAAATCCACGAGCGCCTGGTAGTAACCCTGATCGTCCCGGGGTCCGGCGGCTGCTACCCCGATGGTGAGAGTGTCGTCACCATCAGCGTCAAAGGCGTCCAAAAGGGCCGGATCCGCCGTTGGCCCGTCATCATCGTCGTTTCCGCAGGCAGCTGCCACCAAGGACACCAATGACAGCAGCACCGCCATCAACCACAGCTTCCGTACCCATCGCCTTTGCATTGTTCCCCTCCTCAGGCTGATGTGCGGGACCGTCCGTCCCGGCAATCGCTTAGCAGCCTAACCCATTCGTTGTTACCCGTACTTGGCCTCGGTAAGCTGGCTCTGCTTCCCCCAGCAATCCCGTCTGAAGAAGACAGGAGAACCTCATGGAACAAGCCATCATCGCCCTGCTGGGGGTCAGCATTACCCTGACGCTCTACCTCGACCGCGGCCGGCGAGCTGACCTCGCCCAGCTTCGGACAGAAATGAGAGCCGACCTCGCCCAACTCCGGGAAGAAACCCAGGCTGGTTTCGCCCAGCTCCACGGGCGGATCGACAAGCTCACCAAAGTCGTCATGGACCTTTGCCGCCGGGTGGGTCGGCTGGAAGGTCGGGCAGAAACCGCAGAATCACCGACCCAAGCTTCCCCATAGGCACTCTTGGCCAAGGTAACCGCGGAAACAGCCAGCTAGCGGCCCGCGGGCCAGTGCTGGCGGTAGCGCTGCACCAACCAGCGGTTGAATTGCACGTGGGTTTCCTCCTGCCAGGAGTACCGTCCCCGTACCGCGAAGCGGGACCGCAGGCCTCGCTGAACCTTGGTGGTGGCGTCTTGGTCTTGGGCCACGAACACTTGCACTCCCTCGTCGCTGGCCTGGAACAGGTGGTCGAACATGGGGTGCTCAAGCGCGCTGGGGTGCAGCAGGTAGCCGATCTCCACGTCGATGGTCTCCGCTGATGTGGGCCGCACGATGAAGAAGAACGCCTGGTCGGGAGCGGTGCCGAAGCACAGGGTGGGCGGGATGAGCGCGAATGTGGAGCGCCACCGCTCCTCTTCGGTGAGCTGGGGGAAAACCGGCAACAAGGCCTTGCGGGTGGCGTTGAACCCGCCGTCGATGTGGGTGTAGCCGTTCTCCCGGAAGATCACGTTGGAGTCGTCCGACCACGGCACCGGGAACCGGGCCATCTCTGAGGGGCAGAAGTCCTGGATCACCTGGTGGAGGCGGTTGGCGTGGTAGCCGTCGTTGAAGTTCTCGAACATGACCTTCCAGTTCCAGGGGAGGTCTTCGAGCGTGAAGGTGCCGGGACACACGCAGTTGTCGAGCTCGTAGTTGACGAGGTACGGCTCGTACCGCTCCAGGGTGGGGGCCAGCGGCGAAGCATCGGGATTGAAGTTGACGAATATGAACCCGTGCCAGAGCTCCACCGCCAGATTGGGCAGGCCCCAGTCGTCGTTGTCGAAGCCCTCGGTTTGCTCCATGGCCGGGGCGCCCATCAGTCGGCCGTCCAACCGGTAGCTCCAGTGGTGGTAGGGACATCGGAAAGAGCGGCTGTTGCCCTCCCCCTCCACAACCTGCATGCCCCGGTGGCGGCAGATGGCTGAGAACGCCGCGATGCTGCCGTCTCGCTGGCGGGCCACGATGATGGGCTCGGTGCTCACCGTGGCGGTGAACCAGTCGCCGGTCTCCGGGATGCGGCTGGCCACCCCAACGCAGCACCACTCGTGCTCGAACAACGCCCGGCGCTCGAAGGCCAGGAACTCCTCGGAGGTGTAGATCTCGGGGGGAAGGGTCACCGCCGTGGCCACGTCGGTGATGGAATCGTCGAACGATGCCAGCAAATCGCTGGTCAACATGGTCATGTGATCACCCCCTTGTCGCCTCTGCCTCTTGTCGTAGCAGGAACTTGCGGATTTTGCCGACGCTGGTGCGCGGCAGCTCGTCCATAAGCGTAAACGAGCGGGGCAGCTTGGCCTTGGCCAGCCGCTCTTGGCACCACGCCGACAGCTCTTCATCGGTTGGGGGTGTGGCGGAATCGGCGGGGACCACGAAGGCCACCGGCACCTCGTCGCGCACCGGATCGGGTGCGCCCACCACCGCGGCCTCCAACACCGCGGGGTGGCTGGCCAGCACCGACTCCACCTCCACTATGGACACGTTCTCCCCCGCTACCTTGAGCACGTCGGAGTGGCGGCCATCGAAGTAATGGCGACCGTCTTCATCGAGTCGAGCCCGATCGCCGGTGCGGAACCAGCCGTCGACGGTGAACGAGGCCGCGGTGGTGTTCGGATCGTCCAGGTAGCCGGAGAACAGCGTCGAGCCGGGCTGTCCCCCGACCAGCACCTCACCGTCGCGCACGATGACCTGGCAGCCGGGGGTGACCTGGCCCATAGATGACGGCACGGGATTATCAGCCGGCTCGGTGAGCACGGCGGGAATGGTCTCGGTCATGCCGTAGAGCTGGCGGGGCCGGCACCCGAGCCAGTCGGCCAGGGTTTCGTACTGGTCGTCGGCGATGTTCTGGGCGTACCAGCAGTGGCGCAGCCCCACACCTTTGACCGGGGCACCCCGGGCCAGGATCATCCGCATCGGGGCAGCGAACAGGCTGGCGCAGGTGGCCCGGTGCCGGGCGGCCTGGGCCAGGAAGCCGCTGGCGGAGAAGGCGGGCATCAGCGCCACCGAGGCCCCGGTCCAAATGGCCGAGGCGAACGAGTAGTACTGGGCGTTGGCGTGAAACAGAGGCAGCACCACGAGCTGGCGATCATCGGGGGCCAGATCGGCCCGCTCGGCCATGACCTGACCGCAGAAGGCGTAGTTGGCCTGGGTGATCTCCACCCCCTTTGGGCGCCCGGTGGTTCCCGAAGTAAACATCACCGCCGCCCGGTCCCGAGGATCCACTGCGGGCCAGTCCACCCGGGCATTCCCCATCAGCGCATTGAGGCTGCCGCTGGCTTCGTCCAGTTCGGTGATGGCCACATCGGGGTTTGCCTCCGCGGCCTGGCGGTAGATACCGGCCCGATCCGCAGCGCAAAATCCGGCCTTCGGCTGTGTGCGCTCGATGTGGTCGGCGAGCTCTGGCACCTTGCCCATAGGGTCCGACGGCACGATCCACGCACCCAGCCGGTTGGCGGCCAGCCACAGGGCCACAAACGCCGGAGTGTTGGTCAGTGCCAAGTGCACCGAGTCGCCGGGGGTCACCCCCCGCTGGATCAGGCCAGCGGCAACATCGGCGATGACGGCGTCGAGCTGCTCGTAGGTCCAGGTTGCGGCGGTCCCGTCGGGCCGCTCAAAGATCAAGAAGACAGAATCGCAGTTACGCTCGACCGCTCGCTCCCAAACGGACGAGAACGCGACCGGATCAGCCATCAGGCTCTTCAAGTGCCCCGTAGCCTCCGCCGCCAGGCAGTTCGAGGCGCACCACATCATCGGGGTCGAGGGTGATGCGGCTCTGGGTGGTGACCGGCTCGCCGTTGACTTGGAAGGAGCCCGCCTCCCCGGCACCGCCGCCAAAGATGCCCTGCGGCGGATCGGACAGGCGGCTGGTGACGGCGTTAAGCAGCCACGGGCGAGAGGTGTCCACGCTGAACTCGATGGTCTGTCCCTTGCCGCCGGGTTGGGCTCCCGGCCCCTCCGAGCCGGGGCGCAGCGCCTTGCGGGTGAAACGCACCGGCGCAGAGGCCTCCACCACCTCGATGGGCACGGCGCTCACCCCAGTGGGATAGGAGCAGGCGTCCAAGCCCGGCTTGGAGGCCCGGGCACCCACCCCTCCGGCGTAGGTGAACATGGCGGTGATGAACGGGGTGCCGTCGTCGTGGTTGCCGCTCACCTGCATGGTCCACACTGCGCCTGCCCCTTCGGCCATTGATTCCTCCGGCTTGACCTGGGCGAGGGCTTTGAGCAGGGCGTTGGGCAAGAACATCCCCACCACGTGGCGGGCGGTGCCCGGCTGGGGCAGCACCGCGTTCACGATGGACCCCTCGGGGGCGGCCATCTTGATCGGGGCCAGGCTGCCGTGGTTGTTGGGAATCTCCGGGTTCAGCACCGAGCGCACGGTGAAGGTGGTGTAGGCGTGGGTGTAGTTGCGGACCACGTTGATGCCCCACGGGCTGGCCTCCGACGTGCCGGCGTAGTCCACCAGGATTTCCCCGGCATCAGGGTCCACCCGCAAAGAGCACACAATGTCGATGCGGCTGCCGTCGGCCAGGTCGAGCACCGCATCGGCCTGGTACTCGCCGGCGGGCAGTTCGGCGATGCTGGCCCGGGTGGCGGCTTCGGAACGGTCGATGACCTCGTCGGCCAACTCCTCGATATCGTCGAGGTCGTAGGCGTCGCAGAGGGCGGCCAGCCGCTGGGCGCCCACCTCGCCCGATGCCATCTGGGCGTGCAGGTCGCCGGCCATGTGGTCGGGCTGGCGGACGTTGGACAAGATGAACTTCCACACGTCCTCGTTGCGCTCGCCGCGCCTCATGAGCTTGCAGATAGGGATCCACAGGCCCTCTTCAAAGCAGTCCCGGGCCCCCGCCCCGATGCCGTAGCCCCCCACGTCGGTGTGGTGGATGGTGGAGCCGAAATAGGCGATGGGCACGGGGTCGCCCCCGGCAGCCGGGGCGCGCCACACCGGTACCAGCACGGTCACGTCCAGCAACTGGCCCGCGGTGAGATAGGGGTCGTTGGTAACCAACACGTCGCCGGGCTCGAGAGCCTCGGGGGGGAATTCGTCCAGCATGTTGGCCGCGCCGATGGCCAGGGAGTTGATGTGGCCGGGAGTGCCGGTCACCGCCTGGGCCACCATGCGGCCCCGCTTGTCGAACACCGCGTTGGCCAGGTCGCCGGCCTCGCGCACAATGGGGCTGAACGCGGCCCGCTGAAGGGCCCGAGCCTGCTCGTTCACCACCGAGATGAGCGACTGCCACAGGATTTCCAGTTGAATAGGGTCGTAGGTGGTTTGGGTCACTGCTCCTCCCGAACGGCAACAAGGCTGGCGTCACCGGCAACCGTCACTTGCCAACCAGGGCGAATAATCGACGTAGTCTCCCGCTCTTCCACCAGTGCAGGCCCAGAGAAGGCCGCGCCAATGGCCAGGTCGGCCCGGCGGTAAACCGGGACTTCGATCGCGTCTTCCTCTCGACCGAATACCGCGGTGCGGACGGATGCTGGCTGGGGAGAGAGGTCGACGGCGGCTGGCGGCAATTCGGCATCGGCTATCTCGGCCGGGTCGGCTCGGGCTGACAGGCGCCAAGTGACTACCTCAATAGGCACATCATCAATCGTCATGCCGTAGATCTGGCGGTACTCAGCCTCGAACGCTTCGACCACCGCTTCGTCGGAGGCCTCCCAGGCATTACCTTCGCCCACCCAGACGGTGATCTCGTTTCCCTGGCCGGTGTAGCGGGCGTCGATGCCGTAGCGGAATCTGATGTCGGCCTCGGGCACACCGGCGCTGAGCAGCACCCGGCGGCCCTCCTCCCGCAGCTCGTCCAGCAAGCCTTCTCGTCCGGCAGGGTTGACCTCGGCCAGTTTCACCGGCATGGAGCGGGCCAGATCGATCCGTACGGGCGACACCAGGGTTCCGAAGGCCGACAGCACACTGGCGTTGACCGGGAATACCACCCGATCCGAGTCCAACAGCTCGGCCACCCGGCAGGCATGGGGCGGTCCAGCCCCGCCGAAGGCCAACACGGTGACACCTCGCAGGTCCACCCCCCGTTCCACGGCGTGCATGCGAGCGGCGGCGGCCATGTTCTGGCTGACCACCTCGTACATCCCCGCCGCGGTGTCGGTGTTCGACAGGCCCAGGCCGTCGGCCAAGGGCTCGATGGCCGCTTGGGCAAGGCCGGCGTCCAAGGGCATGTCACCGCCTAGGAAGGCATCGGGGTCCAACAGCCCGAGCACCACGTCGGCGTCGGTCACCGCGGGCTGGTCGCCGCCCTGTCCGTAGCACGCCGGACCGGGGTCGGCCCCCGACGACTCAGGCCCCACCTTGAGCAGGCCGAACTGGTCGAGGTGGGCCAGGCTGCCGCCCCCAGCGCCGATCTCCACCAAGTCGACTGAGGGCACCGACACCGGAAAGCCCGACCCCTTCTTGAACCGATAGCGCCGGGCCACCTCGAAGGTAGTGGTCAGCGCCGGCTCGCCTTCCTCCACCAGGGTGGCCTTGGCGGTGGTGCCCCCCATGTCGAAGGCCAGCAACCGGTGCTCCCCCATGCGGCGGGCGAACCACCGGGCGGCCAGAGCGCCCGCAGCCGGGCCTGACTCCACCAGCCGGATCGGCGCGGCGGCCGCGTCGTCGGCCGACACCACCCCGCCGTTGGACAGCATCATTAGCACCGACCCGCCGAATCCCTCGGCCGACAGCCACTTCTGAAGCTCATCCAGGTATGGCCCGATGACGGGCATGGTGGCCGCGTTGCAGGCCGCGGTGATCATGCGGGGGTACTCCCTGATCTGCGGCGAGATGTCGGCCGATGCGCACACTGGCACTCCCAGCTCCCGGCGCAGCTCATCAGCCAGCAGCCGCTCGTTGGCCGGGTTGACGTATGAGTTGAGCAGGCAAACCGCTACCGATTCGACGCCGGCCGCCTCCAGCTCTCGCACCAGCGCGGCCATGCTGGCCGCCGACGGCACCACCAGCACCTCCCCGGTGGCCGCGATGCGCTCGTCGATCTCGAAGGTGAGCTCCCGGCTGATGGGCGGATCGGGAAACTCGATCTGGAGGTCGTACATGTCGTAGCGGTGCTCGTCGCGGATCAACAGGGTGTCGCCGAAACCGGTGGTGGTAACCAGGGCGGCCCTGCCCGTCTTGTTCTCGATGAGGGCGTTGGTGATCAGCGTGGTGGCGTGGACGATGGGAGCAGTGATCTCACCGGGAGCCACCTCAGCTCGCCGCAAGAGCTGGCCCACCGCGGCCTGCACCCCTTCGAGGGGGGCGGCCGGAGTGGTGAGGGCCTTATTGACGGTTACCTCACCGGTGGCAGCGTCCAACAGCACCGCATCGGTGAACGTGCCTCCGATGTCAACCGCCAGCCGCCAGTCGGACATGGGCTAGCTCTCTACTGGTCCGGAGCGGGAATCGGACATGGCCTAACCGGCGAGTAGATCGTCACGGGGTGGAGCGAACACGTCGAGGATCCAGCACTCCCCATACTCGTCGTCGCCGATGAACACCGAGTCGCCGTGCCACACCCCCTTGGGCGCGATATATGCCTCGCCCTCGCCCAGCACCACCCGCTCGGTGCTGTCGGGATCGTCGTTGATGCGGAAGTCGAGCTTGCCCCGCACGACGATGCCGAGTTGCTCGTGGTGCTCGTGGCGGTGCAGGAACGATCCGGTGGCACCTCCGGCGATGCGCCAGAAGCAGAGCTGGAGCCCGTCGCCGGTGATGACCCGGCGGCGGAAGCCTTCCCGATCGGTGTCTGTGAACAGGTCGTCGTCGTAGAAGTAGCAGTACTGGTTGGTGAGATCCATGGCGATGGCCTTGATTATTCGTCAGCAGCGAGAGAGGCAAACCGCTGCTGCTCCTGAGCGAGATCTAGGGGCCGGATGATGGCCTGGTTCTCCTCGTCACCCCAGTGCTCGGCGGGAACCAGCCACATCACCTCGAACTCCAAGCCGTCGGGGTCTTTGGCATACAGGCTCTTGTTGGCCCCGTGGTCGCTCTCGCCGTACAAGGCACCCGCCTCCACCAGCCGCTGACGGATGGCGGCCAACTCCTCCAGGGTAGGAACCTCCCAGGCAATGTGGTACATCCCCACCGACCGGCGGCCAGCCGCCGACGGCTCGGCCCCGTCGCCGATGGAGAAGAAGGCGATGTCGTGGTGGTTCTCCGAGGCTGGCGCCCTCATGAAAACGAACTGCCCCGGCTCGTCGATAATGGTCTCAAACCCCAGCACATCGGCATAGAACTGCTGCTGGCGCCGGGCATCCCGCACATACAGCACCGCATGGTTCATCCCCGTGATCATGAACTAGCCCTTCTCATCGACCCCAGCGTAGCCAACGCCATCAGCTCTCTCAGCAGGAAGACATGACCTCGGACATCCCCATGCTGCGAGGTCTGGAGTGCTTCTGGCTGAACTGAATATATTCATTTGAACTACTTATGGATATACTCACGGACTGTGACGAAGCGTCTGGTTGACATTGATGACGCCCTCCTGGCTGAGGTACGAGAGCTGATCGGTGTAGCCACGATGAAAGAGGCCGTCAACACCGCTTTGCAGCAATTGCTCGACACCGAACTCCGCCGACAGCACTTGCGCCGACTTGAAACTGGCCGGGGAACAGACCTCGGCGATGACGAGATCATGCAGGGCGCATGGCGCTAAATCCCCTGTACCTTGCCGACAAGAGTGCCCTCGCCCGATTCGATCATCCGCCAGTAGGCCACCGCCTCGGCCCGCTCCTGGTTGACGGCATGATCGCCACCTGCCCGATCATCGACCTTGAAATCCTCTACAGCGCCCGGTCCCTCGCCGATTACGAGGCCATCCTCGCCGAGCGCCGCTCACTGGTGTCCTACCCCATCTCCGAGCATGTGACTGATCGGGCCATCGAAGTCCAGCACCAGCTAGCCCATCTCGGCCAGCACCGAATACCCCTACCCGATCTCCTCATCGCCGCCGTGGCCGAACTCAACGAGGTCACCGTCCTGCACTATGACGCCGACTACGACCGCATCGCCTCCATAACCCGGCAACCCAGCGAATGGATAGCCCCCCGAGGCTCAATCCCATAATCCGCTCACCCAGCAAGGGCAGCAGGCCATTTCCCGGCAATCATCGCGTCTGCCCCAATCAGACAGGCACTACTTCAACTACCAGGCTGCATCCCACGGCTGCCAGAGCCTTGTTGACCTGTCCGATGTGCGAACGGTGGTCTGGATTCACCAAGCGTCGCACTGCTGCCTCGCTGATACTCAAGCGACGGGCCAGTTCCACTTTGGTTACTTCCTGCTCTCTCATCGCTGAGTAGAGAGCTAGCTTGGCGGCAACCACGGTTGGCACCGCCACTAGCTCCTGCTGCTCCACCGGCGTCCCCGGCGGCGGAACATCCCTACCGCTTTGCAGATACCCCGAAAGGGCAACGGCAAGAGCATCAGCGGCCATCTTCATGGCCTCAGCCCGATCTGGCCCGCCAGTGACAGCTTCAGGCACATCAGGAAAAGTAGCCACAAACCATCCATCGGCATCAGGGGTGAGGTCACAGGGATAGGCGTAGATCACGGTTCAGAACTCCTTTGGATCGATCCCCAATTGACGCAGCATCGCAGCCACCATGCCCTTTGAAAGCTCGCCCCGCTGAACGGTGGTAAACCGTTCTCCAATGTAGAGTCGCCCATGGCTGCCCTTCCCGTGTGCTGCATCAAAATGGAATTCCTGTCCGGTCTTGCGGGCATGCCTTCGGACCCTTCTGACGAACTCGCTGCCGTTGATGCTAGCAGTATCGTACATAAATGTACGATTTTCAAATGGATACGACAGATTGATACGAATTGCCCTTAGGAGTGCAGGAGAATAAGTGGAGCCAGTTAGCCAAGACCGTTGGACAGGCATCAACCCGGCAAGGCTTGATGAAGAACTCCGTCCCAGCTTGAGGAACGTCGGGCTAGTGGGTGAACTCAACCTTTCCCTCGACGGAGACCTCTACGGCAAAGCCAGAAGCGCCAGTCGGCGACTGATCTCACACGAGAGTTGGCAAATAATGGCTGATTGTTCGGCCGCAACCGTCATATTCATGGTTGCTGAGGGCATACATCGGTATGACGGCGGCACCTTCTGGCCAAACATCTCGGTCGACGGCATCGACCGAAATAGAGTCGCAAGGGCGTTCTTCGAGTCCCTCAGTTCCCTGGGCTTAGAGACATTTCAGGCTGTCGTAGATGAAGAACGCGGACTCCGAAATGTCACACCGATACTTCTTCACGGTGGCATTCCGGCCTACTGTGCCAAAGATGTCTGGCGGCAGCTGCTCGGTGCCATGCGAAGCGAGACAGGTGATGTCACCCACATGCTCTCGATCTGGCGGACCAGAGGATATCCCGGCCTGGACAAGCCAGTGGAACGGTTCCTCCGACACGGCGGAGCGTTTGCCGAGGATCTTCTGGCCCGAATGTGGCAGTGCGCCGAAGATGTTGCCGACATAGGCATTGAAGCCGCTCGCGAACTCGGCGGACAATTGCTTGCGCATGACGCCGGGCTACCCAACTACCTCGTTGAGAAACTCCTTGAGGAAAGGAGCATCGACATCCGGCGCGGCCCACGGCTGCCGAGACCACGAGTGCGCATTGACCCCTATTCCAGCAGCGGACCCGAACTGGAGCTTCCGCCTGCCCCCGGCCACGATGGCTGTTGGATCCTGTCGGACACCCAAGGGCGTCCACGTCGCTTCAGCATCTCGCGTCATGAGACGAGGGTCATACCCCTCAGCCGACCTACTACCTGGGACGTTTCATTTCAAGCAGAAGACACGGAGCGGATGTGGACTCTTGCGGGGATGCCTGAAGCGCCGGCCTTCTTATTCTCAGATAACTGCGAGCTGGCAGGCAATCAGGCCAGCCTGCGTGGCACGTCGGTGTTGGTCCTCTGCCCCGCAACCACACGGTTTCTGAGAGACACTGACGAAACCCCAATACCAGAACTGGAGGACCTGCCGCCCCTCACTGGAAACTGGTCAAAGTGGCATGTGCGTTCCCTAGATCTAACTGATCTGGATGCCCTCGTTGTCGTCTGGCCCGCTCAACCAGAGCTCGGACAGGAGGAGATCAGGCAGAGAGTGTCGGTCGCTTCTTCCGTGGCGCGACCTCACATTTGCTCCGAACCATTGCGCGGTGTGCTGGCCTCCGGCGGCCGCCCGGTCTTCTCCCAACCGCCCCTACTACATGTAGTCTTAGGCCGGACTGCTCCGGGGGCATGGCGTGTTCGCTTTCGCCCACTCAACGGCCAACCCAAAGCTGTGCCTCTTTCAGATCTCACGCAGCACAGCGACGGATTTGACACCGCTCCTTTGTTCTCTGACCAGGTGGTGAGCACAGGAACGCTTGAAGTCGTAGGTCCGTTGGGTTCTGACCTTCGGGAGGAACTTGCCGTTGTTCCTGGACTGCACTTTGGGTCCCCCGACCGTGTGGTTGATCCCTTCGAGCATGTAGAAGTGGAAGTTGCGGCCAGTGTGGCTCTAGATTCCAGGGAACAATTGCGGGCCATCCTTACTTTTCCGCCGGGATGCGACTCGCAAGAATTGCTCGCCAATCCAACCGGTGGTGGTGTGGATCTACACCACTCGATTCCGCGGCTCCTTTGGATGGTACGCCGGAGTGACTCCACCCATGGTTCGTTCGGGCACGAGGCCGTTCGGATCAGCCTTGATGAACTAGAGATGGGCAAAATCGAAGCCATTGATGTCCGGGTCCGTAGGGAGGAGCCTCTCGTTCTCGAACTTTGGGCATCCGATGAGACGATTCAGACTGCCAAAGCAAATGCCAAGGGGCCAGAGGGCCGCTGGTCATTCCCTTTGGCAGAATTTTTGGATACGGCGCGCCATGCAAACGTCAATCGCCTCTACTTCAAACTACGGGCCGGTTCCGTGGTCGCGAATGCGGCGGTCATCGAAACCGCCTTCGAAGTCTCCAATCTCAGATGCGAGAGTGAGGTTGACTCCTCAGAAGACACCACCTTTTGCGCTTTGAACTGGACCGAGAATCGCAACTTCAGCAATCGTGAAATTCGGATGTGGTCACAACATCGACTGTGGGCACCCCCAATTTGTATTCCGATAGACGACTACGCAGCAGGGCAATTCGACTTTTTGTGTCAGTCGAAACTTCCCGCTGGCCCGTATCTCCTAGAGTTAACAATCAGGGACACGTGGGGCCCTCTGCCGATTCGACCGACGCTTGACGCCCCTCATGTCATAGAAGTGGACATCGGCGACGACATCAATCATGCCCAACATCTCAACCAGCTCAACCGTGCCGAGCCTCTGAACGTCTTAGAGTTGGCCGTTGCCGGTCAGATCCAATCCTTGAACAATTTGGAAACAGAAGAGATCTACAGCGAACTCAATATGACTCTAGATGTCCTCTACTCATCGGGGAACAACACCGCTTCAATAAGAACACTCCGTGGACCATTACTCGCTCTTGAATTCAGCAACCCTAGTCGTCTCGCGGAACATTTGTCAGAGAGTTGGGGAGAATATGACTCAGGATCAAACGAACACCTCTTTGCGTTATTGCCTGGAATTCTAAACCAGCCTCCTGGAGACGAAGATCGGCTCCATGGCATCCACAATAGACTGTGGAGAACTAATCCATTAGCTGCTGCGGCTTTCGACCGTCTCGTGTCCGGCGACATAGAGACAGCCCAACGCTGGGAACAACACACCGGATGGAACCCGTTTGGAAACACGGACAGCAATGAGCTATTCCCCGGAGGGCCAATTCCCCAACCTCTAGGCGACCGATCTCCAGAACACCTTACAGAACTGGAGCAAGCAATACCGATCTCTGGAAGCGGACGGCTGCTGTATCACGGGTTCTTGTCGGCGATCTTTGACTTTCTTGCGGGAACATGGCATAACCGCGACCTGATTACCGAATGGCGTTCACCACTCGGATTAGTGCTGAATAACGATCACTGGATGACTGAAGGCCAGCGCGGTATATTGGCTTGCCTCCAGCCAGATTCCTCCTCACCTGCGTGGTACCGCTTTCCTCAAGACCTCCAAGCGGTCTCGTTCCATTTGTTGGATTTTCCAGCTAGTCATGAGCTAGCAGCTAGAACGTTAGCAGAAGCTATGGAATTCGCTCCTCAGCTGACATTGCGCTGTCTAATCCTCGCAATAGCTCTCCATCACTCCGCAAATTTCTAGGCTATTCTATCAATCAAAGGAGCAACGCCTTGCAAGCTAAAGTGTCACTAAATCCTCTAGGGGCTTCAGATGCTATTCATAAGTCTTACAGACGCTACCTCCTGTCTAGACACGCGCCAAATAGTGCCAACCTCATGGATGATTTTCAAAAGGCACTTGATGGTTCTTTCCCTTTAACAAAGGGACCACTTCTGCAGGCCTCAGCACCGTTTGAACCAGGCGTTAGCATAAGAGAACTCGTTGATTCCGGAACCCTGAATCATGAGTTTGTGAAACTTGGATCCGATGCATTTCCCATTGAACGACCTCTCCACCATCATCAAGAAGAGGCCATTAGAAAAATCATAGCTGGTCGCAACCTGGTTGTGGCAACTGGTACAGGGTCCGGAAAAACAGAATGCTACCTATTCCCAATTCTAGACCATCTGCTACAAGAACAAGCAGATGGAACGCTAAAGGAATCCGGTGTCAGGGCAATGCTTCTATATCCCATGAATGCTCTTGCTAACGATCAAATGAAACGTCTAAGAAGTATTCTAAGTTTTTTCCCTGACGTGACCTTTGGCCGTTTTGTTGGTGACACAAGAGAGCGCCATCAAGAAGCACTTGAAATCTATAAACAGCGTTTTGGAGCAGATCCACTATCAAACGAGTATATTTCGCGTGAGCAAATTCGGGAGACACCACCCCATATATTGCTGACCAACTACGCAATGCTTGAACGCTTACTTCTGTATCCATCGGATACTTCTTTGTTTGATGGATCAACTGGAAGACATTGGAAGTTTGTCGTCCTAGACGAAGTGCATGTCTATAACGGTGCCCAAGCTGCGGAAATTGCGATGCTCTTGCGCCGGGTACGAGATCGAGTTCATCAAAGCGAGAAAGGCCGTATCCAATACATTGGCACATCGGCCACACTTGCTAGCAGTGATGATGACTTTCCTCGATTGGCAAAGTTTGCCGAGATTCTCTTTGATGAAACACTTGAATATGACAAGGCCGACTCTTCTCGCCAAGATATCGTGCTTGCTCGTCACCAGCCCTTAGTTCAAAAACCTGCCACTTGGAGTGCAGAAGCCGAAGACTTTTCTACTCTATTGGCTGCCCTAGATCAATCCTCTTCACCTCAAGAAATGCAGCAACTTTTGAGCACCCGCGGTGCGCCAGTAGGTCAGGCCGACACTCCAACGCTGATGCTCCTTGGGGATATGCTGACATCCGAACACCATGTTGTCCTCTTACAGGATCTATTGGGAAGAGGGTCCATCGATCTTGATTCAGCTGCTAGACAAGTCTTTGGGCATGCTGCCGAGAGGAATCGCCATCTTGTAGAACTTGTTGACATCTGTAGCCGTGTTCAATCGCCCTCTACAGATATGCCGCTTATTCCCGCCCGCTACCACTTTTTTGTGCGGGCACTTGAGGGCGCTTTCGTCTGCCAGTCACCTTCGCATCCAGAGGGGGAATCTCACCTCCTGCTAACCAGACACGAACAGTGTCCAGCCTGCAACGAAGAGGGGAGGCAATCGAAAATGTTCGAGTCAGGAGTATGTGTAAAGTGCGGCGCCACCTACATCCTCGGAATCACCGAAGAAGATGAAGAGGGCAATACTTATTTGCGCTGGCCCGGTCCCAATGACCTCGATCTCCGTTATCTCCTCGTCTCCGAAGGCAGCTTGGAGGCCGAGGATGATGAAGATGAGCAAGCGGTAGTGCAGGATCAAGACGTTGACGTGAACATTGACGTACGCAGGCTTTGCACAAGCTGCGGATCTCTCGCCGAAGGAACAACGTCATCCTGCAATTGCGGCCAGCATCTGGCCATACCTGTCACCGCCGCCCATCCGACCCGACGTGGCGAACCTCTGCGCCGGTGCATCGCCTGCACAGGCCGCAGCCCTGCTCCCATCGTGCTCCGATTTGAGACAGGGCAAGATGCCCCTGTCTCCGTCATCGCCACAGCCCTGCACCAGGCCTTACCCCCCAGCCAAGATGACAAGTCAGCAACACTCATAGGCGAGGGGCGTAAGTTGCTTTCGTTTTCAGACTCCCGCCAAGACGCCGCGTTTTTCGCTCCCTACCTTGATCGTACCTACTCTCAGGCGATCCAGCGTCGACTTATCTGGATGACTGCCGAGCGACTCGCTGACCAAGAACCTCGATTTGATGATCTGGTGATCCCCATCCGCAAAGAGGCTGAGCGCCAGTTCGTCCTTGACGAGGACGACGGTGCCATGCGCAATAGTAATCGGGTACGGACGTGGCTCATGCGGGAGATCTTGGCCGTGGACCGCCGCCAAAGCCTCGATGGTGTCGGCCTCGCCGAGATCTCCTTTGCCCTGCCAAGTGGTACCCAGGTTCCTGAACCACTTCTCAATCTCGGCTTCTCACAAGACGAGGCCCTCGATTTGGCCCGAGTCCTGATTGAGACTTTGCGGCTACAGGCAGCTGTACACCTTCCAGAAGGAGTTGACATAGAGGATCCTGCCTTTGCGCCCCGAAATGTCGTGACAAACGTGCGTGGTGAACAATCAGGCCGACGCATACTTTCCTGGCTCCCTACTAGAGGGCTCAATCGTCGCCTGGACTACTTGAACAAACTACTGGCACGAAAGTCGGTTACCGCCGACTCCACAGAGTTGCTGAAGAACATATGGTTTGAGTGGCTGAGCGCCCCTGGTAGCCCCTGGTTGAAGGTCCTGAGACCAGAAGCCGACAGGCGCCATGGTCAGCTATACGCTATTGATCCTGAACGGATCATCATCCGACCAGCCTCACAAGAACGACCCGCCTTTAGGTGCGACACATGTCGCCAAGTTTGGTGGCGATCGGTCGACGGCGTCTGTCCGTCGTATCAGTGCACAGGAACTCTAAAGCCTACTCAGCCCGCAACTACAGACCACTACCACCACCTTTACACCTCTCTTCGTCCCATCGGCATGCAGGTGGAGGAGCACACCGGGCAATTGAGTGCAGATTTCGCCGCGGAGCTCCAGCAGAAGTTCGTCGATGGCGAGGTCAATGTCTTGAGCTGTTCGACGACCTTCGAACTAGGGGTCGATGTAGGAGAGGTTCAGGGCATTCTCATGCGCAACGTGCCTCCTTCGCCAGCAAACTACATCCAGAGAGCTGGTCGGGCCGGGCGTCGCGCTGGCTCGCCAGCGTTGACCGTGGCCTTCGCCCAGCGGCGCAACCATGATCTGCATTATTTCCGCAATCCTGAAGATCTGGTCGACGGTCAGATGAGCGTTCCCATTATCTCGCTAGGCAACGACCGGATCATCCGCCGCCACATCCACGCTTTGGCCTTCTCTGCTTTCGAGCGCGCCCACGTCGATTCTGGCGGCGACTGGCACCGAACTGTTAACTCATTCTTCGCCGCTAAGGACTACACGGGCATAGCTCCGGTGGAGGCCTTCATCAATTGGCTCCGGTCACGCCCAACTGACATTGGAGATGCCATTGGACGCATCACCCCATCAGCCCAAGTGGCATCCGAACTCGGAATTGCCGACTGGGAATGGGTCGATGCGCTGGTGGAGCCAAGCGACGAGCATCCCGATCATGGCTGGCTTCAACGAGCCAAGAGAGAGGTTGTGGACGATCTTGAGGGAATCGGACGAGAACTCGACGAGGTCGAACAACAGATCAGCGAATACCGATCGGAAGGACAGAGCCAAAAGGCTGAGAATCTATCCGGATATCAAAGGGCCCTACTTCGCATGGAAAGGACGCTACGAGAGCGTCGCCTTATCGATTTCCTCGCCCAACGAGTTATCCTGCCGAAATACGGTTTCCCTGTCGATACCGTCTCACTTGATGTGTCGCGCGAGGGTAGCCCGCAAGCGGCAAAACTCGACCTCTCCCGCGATCTGCGCTTAGGCATCACAGACTACGCCCCTGGTTCACAGACCGTAGCCAACGGAGCCCTGTGGGAGACCGCCGGGCTGCGAATCCCACCAGGGGAAGCTCTTTTCAAACACAGATGGGCAACCTGCTCCAGTTGTGGAGCCTTCCGGACTCGCTGGTCGTCCGGAGGTGACGAACTAGATAATTGCGAAAACTGCCCAGTCCCCACACCTACCTCTGATGGTGGGATTTTTGTGATTCCCATGTTTGGCTTTATTGGCCAACGCTGTGACGAAAAGCCAGGCGAGTCCCGCCCGCCTAAGGCTGGCTTCTCCCAATTCCACTTCGACAACTACATGTCTGAAGAACCTCCTCCTTTTCAATCCGTGAACGTCAACGACTGGCAGGTTCGGTTTCGCACCAGCCCCCAAGGACGAATCACAGCTATAAACCAAGGACCAGGTGGACGCGGGTTTCGGATCTGCTTTTCCTGTGGATATGCCGAGTCCGCTCCCATACGAGGTGCAAGGCCAGACCGCGAGCACCCACGTCCAAACTCCCAACGAAATTGCAACGGTAACCTGACCCATGCATCGCTAGGCCACCAGTTCCTTACCGACGTAGTGGAAGTGCAGTTGTTGGTGCCAATGACACACCAACAGGCGCGCAGCACGCTTTATGCCCTGTTGGAAGGATGCCCAGCAATCGGAATATCCCGAAGCGATGTAAATGTCTCACTGCACCCTGGCCAAGATGGCCAATCCTCACTGGTACTGTTTGACGCCGTCCCAGGAGGGGCGGGCCACTCCAAACGAATTGCTGATCGACTGCCCGAACTTCTCCGTGCAGCTCGACGAGTCGTCGAGAACTGCGAGTGTGGTGAAGACTCCAGCTGCTACGGATGCCTACGCTCTTACGCCAATCAGCGTCACCACGATGAGCTAGTCCGCGGCGACGCGTTAGAAATCTTGTCCTTTTGTTGAGACAACGGAATAGCTAGCAAGACGCTTTGTTCTGCAACTTGCTGGAGCGTTTAGACGGTGATCACCGATTCGAGGGCGGGATCGGTGTTGAAGGAGAGGCTTTTGGAGGCGGGGAGTTCTTCTAGCGGGGTGTGGACTTCGGCGATTGGGGGGCCGATGCGGGCGGCGATGGGGGCGAGGGTGTCGGTGTCGAAGTTGTAGAGGTCGGCGGCCACGTCGGTGAGCATCTTCTGGCACTCGTCGGTGGGCACGTCCCACATGGTGGCGGCGAGGGCTTGGGTGGTGTAGCCGATAGAGCCCTCGTCGTGGGGGAAGTCGGCGCCCCACATGATGGTGTCCAGCCCTACTGCGTGGCGGTATTGGACCTCGGAGCGGGGCAGCATGGAAGCGCCGATGCGGCAGTTGCGCTGCCAGTACTCGATAGGCGACAGCGACAGGCTGTCCACCGTGTCGGACCCGAAGGTCGGGGCGTAGTTGAGGGTACGGGGGTCGCCGGCGTACTTGCTCTGGATGTTGCGGAGCCGCTGGTCGATGCGGTTCAGCTCTTCAAGGATCCACCGCATCCCCCACATCTCGGTCCACACCACCCGCAAGTCGGGGAAGCGCTCGAACACCCCGCCCAAGATGAGGTGGATGAGCGTGCGCTTGGGCCACAGCTCGTATTCGGTGAACGTCACTCCCCAGGCCACCGGATCGTCGCCCAAATCGGGGCAGCCCGAGCCCATGTGCTGATGGACCGGCATGGCCAGCGAGCTGCACACGTCCCACAGCGGGTCGTAGCGGGGGTGGAAGAACGGCTCAACGGTGTGGTTGGGTGGGATGGCGGGAATCATCACCCCGCCGATCACCCCGGTCTCGGCCGCCCAACGCACCTCGGCAATGGCGTCGTCAAGGTCGTTGGGCAAGAGCTGGATGAGGCCCTTGCGCCGCTTGGGCTCGTAGGAGCAGAACTCCACCAACCAGCGGTTGTGGGCTTGCAGGCCGGCCCACCGGCGGGCGTGGGCCGACGCAGTGTCGGGCACACCGGAAAGGTGGACCAGGATGTCATAGAACGGGGTAAGCGTGTTGGGGAACAGCACCTCGCCGGTGATGCCCTCGGCGTCGCAGGCCGCGGTGCGGGCATCGCTGTCCCAGTTGACCTTGGCCGCGTCCATGTCCCGCAGGTCGATCCACGGGTTTGTGATGGCCGCCTCCCAGGCGTCGAAGTCATCGTGCCAGGCGGGATCCAGGAATTCCCTGTAGGTGCGGGTCTGGGCGCCAGCGTGGGTGTCCGACGACAGGATCATGTACCGCTCGTCGGTCTGGTTTTGGGCCATGCCCCAGCCTATTGCACTCTCGGCCGGGGATTCCCGGCGTCAGACAGACCGCTAGGGCTCGAACACCTGGAGGTCGGGGCGGTCTTCTAGGAGGTAGTCGTTGGCCAGGTCCTCGGTGAGGTGGCGGCCGGAGAAGGCGTCGAGAGCATCAAGGGTGAGGCCGTCTTCCTGGTAGACGGCTACCTCCCGCTGGGGCTCGCTCAGGCGGCTCACGATGTCGCCGGAAATGTGGAAGGTGCGCCCGGTCACATGGCGGGCGGCGTCGGTACACAGCCACACCACCATTGGGGCGATCTTGCGGGGGGCATACGCCTCGTCGGTGTCGTCGGGCACCGGGGCAGCTCCTCCCCGAGGGGCCATAGTGATGGCCATGAGGTCGGTCCACCGGGCGGTGCGGATGGCGTACTCCGCGGTGGACGCCCCCACGGCCCGGGGCCGGATGGCGTTGCACCGCACCCCAAAGCGGCCCAGCTCCCGGGCGGCGGTGCGGGTCAGGCCGATCACGCCCTCTTTGGCCGCCGAGTAGGCGCAGTGCGACGGGTGGCCGAAGCCCGATCCCGAACTGGTGTTGATGATCACGCTGGTGTCCTGCTGCACCAGATGGGGCACGGCGTGTTTGATCATGGCGAAATAGCCCTTGAGGTTGACGTTCACGGTGAGATCCCACTCCTCCTCGGTGAAGCGCCAGATGTCGTTGTTGCGCCCGGCGGTGGCGTTGTTGATCAGGATGTCGAGGCGGCCGAAGGCGTCCACCGCCTGCTGCACGATCTCGGCTGCGCCGTCCCAGGTGGCCGAGGTGCTGCTGGCCGCCGCCTCGCCCCCGGCGTCGTTGATCTCACCGGCCACCCGCTCGGCGTTGGCGGCCACCCCGTCGGGGGTCTTGCGTATGCCCAGGTCGTTGACCAGCACTTTGGCCCCCTCGGAGGCCAGCAGGTGGGCATGCTCTCGCCCGATGCCACCCCCCGCCCCGGTCACGACTGCCACCTTGCCTTCTAAACGGTTTCCCATGGCGGGCACCCTAGTAGCCGGTTGCGGGTCGGCTCCTTTGGGGGTCAGAACTGGTTGAACGAGGCGGCGGCGTCGCCGGGGCGCATCACGAAGAACTCCATGCCGTCGGATCCGCAGGTGAAGGAGTACTCGTGGTTGGCGGCCAGGATGACCGAGTCCTTCGGCCCCAGCTCCATGGATGGCCCGTCGGCGCCGTTCGGCCACACCTCACACCCGCCCGACACCACAATCAGCAGCTCGTTCTGGTCGTGGCTGTGGGGAGGGACGTGGTAGCCGGCGGGCATGGTGGTGTACTGGCACCAGAATCCCCCCTCGCCTCGAGCCACGTGCTTGCGCCCGGCGCCCAGCTCCTTGGCTTTTTCGATCAGCTCTTTGGGGGCGTTGGGGTTCTTGGACTCATCGACCCAGTCGATGTCGTCGAATATCAGCACTCTTGGCTCCGTGCTCATTGTTCCTCCGTTACTGGGCCGGGGGCCCGTGGACGAGTTTGGCGAACTCGGTGGCGAACAGCTCCGAGGTGCCCGACTGGTGGGTGGCCCGCCATTGCCGCCACGGGCACACGTCGTCCCAGCGGTGCAACACCTCGAAGTCCAAGTCGGCGACCACCAGGCCCTCGGTGTCGCTTCCCTCGGCGTAGATGTGGCTGAAATCGGGGAAGTCGGGGCCGCAGATGAGGCTGTGCCCGGCGTAGTTGGCGGGCAGCGCCCCCTCGAAGCTGTCCTCCAAGCTCTCCCCGAGGTCGATGCCGCCTACCTGGTTCGCCGAGATGGTGAAGACGAAGTTCTCCTGCCCCCGGGTGGCGGCCACCCGGCGCATGGACTCCACCTTGTCGGGCCCGCCCGCGAAGGCGGCGGTGGGATTGACGATGATCCTGGCCCCTTGGAGGGCCAGAAGGCGGCTGCCCTCGGGGTTCAGCCAGAAGTCGTAGCAGATCTGCACCCCGATGGGGCCGTAGCGGGTTTCGAAGACGTCCAGGCTGGTGCCGGGTCGAAACGTCACCCCCTCAGTGACAAATGGGAGCGAGCCCAGGTGCAGCTTTCGATAGGTCCCGAGGATTCCCTCGGGTCCGATCACCGCGGCGGCGTTGTAGAGGACATCGGGATCGTCGGGATCCTGCTCGATCATGCCCACCACCAGATACATGTCGTGGTCGGCGGACAGCCGGGCCAGGGCTTCAGTCGACGGCCCGGGCACGGTCTCGGCCAGCTTCCGGTGCAAGTCGCAGGGCTCACCCAGACGCTCACAATCGTCGCAGTGGATCGCCCCGGTCAGCGCCTCTTCGGGAAATACCAGCAAGCCCACCCCCGCCTCGGCGGCCTCGGCAATCCAATCGGTGATCTTGTCCAGGTTGGCGGCCACGTCGGCGGGAACGGGGGTGAAGTCCACCGCTCCCGCCCGCAGCCGGGTCTCGTAGCCGGAATAGCGCTCAGGGATCACGGTCGTATTATCGCCTGTTTGAGCCGACTCAGCCTCCACCCGGTGAGGTCTTGGCTGCGGAGCGGACTTTGGGGGCGTTTTTCCAGTGGGGTACGCCGTGCTCCTCGGTGGCGATCCACCACTCGCCGTTGGTGATGGAGGCCCAGTGGGAGTGGTTGAGCTGGTGGAGGGTGAAGCACGCCGACAGGGCGGTGTTGAAGCCTTGGGCGTCCATGGTCTGGTTCACCGCCTCTTTGACCAGCAACGCGGCCATGGTGGGCACCGCGGCGATGCGCTGGGCGAACTCCAGGGTCTGCTCTGACAGGGTCTCGTTGGGGAACACCTTGGCCACCATGCCCAGTGCGTGGGCCTCGTGGACGTCGATGGAGTCGCCGGTGAGCAGCAGCTCCTTGGTCTTGCGGGGGCCGAATTCCCACGGGTGGGCGAAGTACTCCACACCCATCATGCCCAGCCGGGTGCCCACCACATCGGCGAAGGAGGCGTCCTCGGCACCCACGATCAGATCGCAACTCCACATGAGCATCAGCCCGGCGGCCAGCACCGGCCCCTGCACCTGGGCGATGGTGATCTTGCGGAGGTTGCGCCACCGCTTGGTGTTCTCGAAGAAGTAGTGCCACTCCTGGAGCATCAGCTTCTCCGACCCCCGGCGCTGCCCGCCGTTGATCTGCCAGGTGGGGTGCTGGTTGGGGCCGGGCATGCGCTCCTCGATGCTCTCCTTGGTGCCCATGTCGTGGCCGGCCGAGAACATCGGTCCCACTCCGCCCAGGATCACCACCCGCACGTCGTCGTCGGCCTCGGCCACCAGGAAGGCCTCGTTGAGCTCCACCAGCATCCCTCGGTTCTGGGCGTTGCGGGCCTCGGGGCGGTTCAGCATGATGCGGGCGACCTTGCCGTCGTCCAGCGTCTCGTAGGTCAGGTACTGGTAGTCCATTTCCCTAGTCTCGCCCATCAGAAGATGCGGTGCGCTGCCGGGCTCGGCTCTAGGGTCCCTGGTTCTATTGTCACTGTTGGCGTCCCCCAACCCGCGGAGCACCCATGACTGAGCAAACCAGCATCGAGTCCCACCACATCGACACCGCCGGTCTGCGGTTCCACTATCTGGCCGCAGGCGACGAGGAGGCCCCGCCGGTGGTGCTGTTGCACGGCTTCCCCCAGACCTCGCACATGTGGCGCCACCAGATCCCGGTGCTCGCCGAGCACTACCGGGTCTACGCCCCCGACACCCGAGGCTATGGCGGCACCGACAAGCCCCGCATTCGGGTCACCCGTGATCTTTTGGCCCGCGACATCGTGGACTTCATCGACGCCCTGGGCATTGAGCAGTGCTCGCTTGTGGGCCACGACTGGGGCGGGGTCATCGCCTTCAAGGCGGCTTTGGAATATCCCGACCGTTTCACGCGGCTGGGGCTGGTGGACACGCTGTGCACGGTGTGGATCCCGTGGGGCATCCACGGTTACTGGTTCAAGTGCGAGCCCGAGGCCGAGCAGTTCTGGGAGCGCTACGCCAGCGAGTTCATCAGCTCGATTTTCGGCGGCATCGAGGGCAGCTACGGCCCGCCGCCCCACTCACCGTGGAAGGCGCCCGTGGCCGACAGCGAGGCCCAAGACCCCGGCGGGGCCATGGCCGACTGGGACCCTTCCAAGCATTGGAATGCCGACGACGTGGAGCACTACCGGGCGGCCTTCGACCAGCCCGGAGCGCACTTCCACGCCATCTCGTACTACCGGGACGCCCTGCCGTTCCACTTCCCCGACGCCGACGGCAACCTGGTGTATCGAACCCCGGCCCAGGTGGCCGAGATGTGGAACCATCCCGGCCTGCTCTTCAGTCACCCCGACTTCGGCGTGTTTCCGGTGTACGGCCCCGAAGACCTCAGCCGCACCTACCCCCATCCCGCGCTGTACTTGTACTCGGCGTTCTTGATGCCCCAGGCCTTCGAAGACGGGTTTCCTGCCGACGACCACATCCCCCACGGCAACCCCTACGCCGACTCTTTCGTGGACCACTTCCCCGACTACCGGGCCCGCCCCGCCGCCAGCGGCCACTTCATCCCTGAAGAAGACCCAGAACGCACGAACGAAGTGCTCCTAGCCTTTTTGGCTGGCGAGATCTGACAAAGCCGGCGCTAAGCGCGATTGAATCGGCGCAGGCGGAGGCTGTTGGTGACTACGAACAGAGAGGAGCCGACCATGGCTGCGGCGGCGACAATCGGCTCCAGCACCCCGGCGACGGCTAGGGGTATGGCGGCGGTGTTGTAGACGAAGGCCCAGAAATAGTTGCCCCGGATGGTGTTCATGGTCCGGCGGCTCAGAGCGATGGCGTCGGCCACCACGCTCAGATCGGACGACATGATGGTGATGTCGGCGGCCTCGGCGGCCACGTCGGCCCCGGTGCCGATGGCGATGCCGATGTCGGCCTGGCTGAGGGCAGGAGCGTCGTTGATGCCGTCGCCCACCATGGCCACCCGGCGGCCCTCGGCTTGGAGGCGGGCGATCTCGGCGGCCTTGCCGTCGGGTCCCACGCCGGCCACCACCCGGTCGATGCCCAGCTCGTCGCCCGCGGCCTGGGCCCGGCGGGGATGATCGCCGGTCAACAGCACAGTGTCGAGTCCCAGGGACTTGAGCGCGGCCACCGCCGGCGGGGCGGTGGCCCGCAGTCGGTCGTCTACGGTGATCACCGCCTCGGCCACTGAGTCCCGGCCCACCAGCACCGCCACCCGGCCCATGGCCTCCACCTCGGCGGCGGCTCCGTCCACGGCCTCAGGCACTTGATGGAAAAGGGCCCGCTTGCCCACCCGGACCTCGCTGCCGTCCACCGTGGCGACCGCCCCGGTGCCGGGGTGATTCTCAAAGCCGGTTATCGGCTGTCCGTTGTCTGCCGCCGAGGCAATAGCCCGACCGATGGGGTGCTCCGAGCGGGACTCCACCGCGGCGGCCAAGGCCAGCAGCGCGTCGGGGTCGCCGCCGGGGGCGACGATCTCCACCACCTCCATGCGGGCCTCGGTGACGGTGCCGGTCTTGTCGAACACCACGGTGTCGAGCTGTCGGGTGTCTTCCAGCATCTCGCCGCCCTTGACGATGATCCCGAGCTGCGATCCCCGCCCGGTGCCCACCATCACCGCCAACGGCGTGGCCAGCCCCAACGCGCAGGGGCAGGCCACGATCAGCACTGCCACCGCGGCGGTGAACGCCTCCGATGCCGGCTGTCCGGCGGCCAACCAGCCGATCAGCGTGCCCACCGCGATCACCACCGCGACGGGCACAAACACCGCGGAGATCCGGTCGGCCAGGCGCTGGATGCGGGTGCGGTTGGTCTGGGCCTGCTCCACCAGCCGCATGATCCGGGCCAGCACGGTGTCGGCCCCCACGCTGGTGGCCTCCACCACCAGCGATCCGTTGGCGTTGACCGAGGCCCCCAGCACGGCGTCGCCCGGCCCGACCTCTTCGGGGACCGGCTCGCCAGTGACCATGGAGATGTCCACCGCGGAGGCACCGTCGACCACCACTCCGTCAGTGGCGATCCTCTCCCCCGGGCGCACCACGAACCTGCTGCCCACCTGGAGGCTGGCCACCGGCACGTCGGATCCATCCTCCAACCGGGCCACCGGGGCCACCAGCACGGCCAATGCCCGCAGGGCGTCTCCCGACCGGCGCCGGGCCCGTTCTTCCAGATAGCGGCCGAGCAGGATCAGCACCACGATCACTGCTCCGGTCTCGAAATAGAGGTGGCCGTCGCCGATCTGGGCGGCCAGCACCACCGTCGACCAAATCCACGCTGCGGCGGTGCCCAACGCCACCAACGTGTCCATGGTGGCGGTCCGGTGCTTGAGCTGGGCCCACGCCCGTTGGTGGAACCCCCAGCCCGACCCGAATACCACTCCGGCAGCCAGTACCGCGGCCAGCCAGTCCGATGCCTGAAAACCCAGGTCGAAGGCCAAGGCGTCCACCATCGTCAGCAGTGCCACGAGGGCACCAATCACTGCTGCGACAATCAGCCGATGCACTCGGGTGGGCTCCACTGAGTGCCCATCGCTGAAGCCCTCGGGCAAGCGGGCGCCGTATCCGGCGGCAATGACCGCGCCCTGCAATTCGGCATCGTCGACGCTGTCGCGACAAGCCACCGAGGCCCGGCCCGAGGCGTAATTCACGCGGGCTTCGATCACGCCTTCTACGCCAGCCAGGCTGCGCTCAATCTGCGCGACGCACGACGAGCAGGTCATGCCGTCTACCAGAAGCGTCGCCCGGCGCATCGCCATGCATCAAGCTTACGGTTTAGAGGGGAGGATTATTCCTGAACCAGCTCGATGAGGGTGCCCAAGGCCCCCTTGGGGTGGATGAAGGCCACGGTGGTCCCCCGGGACCCGGGGCGGGGTTCGGCATCGATCGGGGTGGCTCCAGCGGCAACCATGGCCTCAAGGGCGGCCGCGCAATCGTCGACGCGATAGCCGACGTGGTGAATGCCCTCACCCCGCTTTTCCAGAAACTTGGCGATGGGTGAATCCTCGCGGGTGGCCGTGGTGAGCTGGACATAGGAGTCGGCCACCTTGATCAGGGCTTCCTCCACACCGTCGTTCTCGACGATCTCGCGGTGCACCACGGAAGCCCCGAATGCCGTCTCATAGAACGAGATGGCCCGCTCTAGGTCGTGGACCGCGATGGCGACGTGATCGATCTCAGTGAGAAGCATGGCCTGGTCAGTCTAGGCCCACCCTCGGTCTATTCCTGCTGTTCAAGCCCGCTGGTCAGGCCGCTTCGCGCTGAGCGGTCTCGCCCTCCAGGGCCTCCCAAAGATGGTCGCGCAGGACTTCGGCATCGATGCCGTCCATCTGGTTGGCCGCCACCACACCCTCGATCATGTCGGCCAGCACCGCTTCCCAGACACGGTTTCGAACCATCACCGAAACGGTCACCGAACCGTCGTCATGGCGGGCCAGCGTGCGGCGGCGACCAACCTCCCGAGGCGGGCTGCGAAAGCTGGGCATGACCATCTCTTGGCCCCGCACTGCCATACCCAGCAGCCGGGCCGCTTCGGCAAAGGCCAGACACCGTCCGGTGGTGCTCTCCTGTCGCTGATTGCCGCCGCGGATGACCCGCATCCCCTGGGGCTCTCCCTCCTGGCTTTTCTCATTGATTTCTCTCATGCACCCAGTATCCCGATAGGAGTGACAGTTTCTCCATCGGGCGCTAATTCAGATCGAGGACCTTGGTGCGGCCGCTTGTCACCCACCACAGAGCGGTGGCAGCCAAGAGAACACCGGCCCCGCCCACGGCGATGCGGGGGCCGATCACATCGGCCAGAAAACCTTGAAGCTGGGCGCCGAGGGGAAGCCCGGCCAACAGGGTCATGAGGTAGAGAGCCAGCACTTTGGCTCGAATCGCCTCCTCTACTTGGAGCTGGATAACGGTATTGAGGGAAGACGCGGTGGCGATGTGGGATGCGCCCAGAACTGCCAAAGCAACCACAGCCAGCCAGTAGTAGGGAGACAAAGCGAACCCCAGTAGAGCCAAACCGTACACCGGCCAGCCCAAACCCACGAGGCGACTACGGGGGATTTGGCTGCCCTTTATGGCGACGAACGGGGTGTTGAGCACTGCCCCGACCCCGCTGGCTGCGGCCAGGATGCCGTACTTGAATTCACCGACATGGAAGACGTCGTCGGCGAAGATCACCACCAAGTGGATAATGGGCTGCCCAAAAAAGGCCACCACCCCGGCAATCAATATGGCCCGCCGGATTCCCGCGTGGGTAGTTGCATAGCGCACCGCAGCTGCGGCGTCTTTGAATATGTTCGGACGACCATCTTCAGTAGAGGCCAGGCGCGGTACCCGGATCAGTGCCAAGACCAGCACCGCAGGCACGTACGTCAGGGAATTGACCAGAAACGACCATCCCGGTCCGCCAAACGCCAGCACCATTCCACCGATTGCGGGCCCGACCGCCCGCGAGGCGTTGAACTGGGCTGAGTTCAGGGTGACCGCGTTCAACAAGGCTCCGCGGGGCACCAGCTCGCTGACAAACGCCTGCCAGGCCGGCAGCTGGATGCCGTTGACGCACCCGTTCACCACTCCGAGGGCGATGTACGCCAGCGGCCGGTCCACTCCGCCGGCCCACATCGCCGCGAACCCCAGCGCGATCAGCGATTGGGCCGAGTTGGTGAATATCAGCATGACGCGTCGGGGGAACCTGTCGGCCAGCGCCCCTCCCACCATTCCCAAACCCACCGCGGGCAGCGTCTGCATCATGGCACCCAGCCCCACCCACGTGCCGCTGTCGGTCAGCTCCTTGATCACGAAAGCAAGCGCGATCATCTGAACCCATACCCCGGAGTTGGACACGATGGCACCGGAGAGAAACAGACGGTAGTTGCGGTAGGACAGTGCCCGGCTGGCGCGTCGAGGCTGCCGGGAATCGGTCACTGCGCCAACTTATTCGCTGCACCCCTATTGTCGTGGCATGGCTCTTGTGCTCTGCGAGATCGACGACGGCGTTGCCACCGTGACCCTCAACCACCCTGAGGTGCGAAATGCGGTCAGCTTGGAGATGAACGGAGAGCTCGACGCGGTATTCGACCGCCTGGAGGCCGATGAGTCGGTAGGAGCGGTGGTGCTCACCGGCACGCCTCCGGCGTTCTCGGCGGGGGCCAACTTGGACGAGCTGCTGGCCGCGGACGACCCCGGCAGCCTGAGTTCCATCTACGCCGGGTTCTTGCGAGTGGCCCACACCCCGTTGCCCACAGTGGCCGCGGTGAACGGTGCGGCGGTGGGTGCGGGCATGAACTTCGCGCTGGCCTGCGATGTGATCCTGGCCGGGCAAAATGCGATGTTCGAGAGCCGATTTCTCCAGATCGCCATCCACCCCGGCGGCGGCCACACCTGGCGGCTGCGAAACATCTGCGATCGTCAGACGGCCATGGCCATGGTGCTGTTCGGCGAGAGGCTCGACGGACCGCGAGCCGCGGAGATCGGACTGGCCTGGAAATGCGTGGACGACGATGCGCTGTTGGAGGAGGCCCATCGCATGGCCCGCCGTCCAGCCCGCGCCCCGAGAGAGCTGACCAAGGCAATGAAGCAGACGGTCATCGACATGGGCGGGGTGGCCGACAGCGCGGCCGCGGTGGCTCGAGAGGTGGAGCCTCAGGTGTGGTCGATGAAGCAGCCGGAATTCAAACAGCGGGTGGCCGCCCTCAAGGAGGCCATCAGCAAGTCCAGCTAGCGGCTAGCTCATCCAGCCGGCCACCAACTCCGGTCCCCGCACCTGCCACTCCTCTGCGGTGATGCCGTAGCGGACGTGGTCTTCCCAGCAGCCGTTGATCTCCAGGTAGCGCAGAGCGATGCCCTCGTTACGGATGCCCAGCTTCTCCACCACCCGGCGGCTGGCCTGGTTGCGGGGGATGATGTTGATCTGCACCCGGTGCAGCCCCAGCGTCTCGAAGGCGTAGTCCAATACCACGACCAGGGCTTCGGGGGCATACTCCCGCCCGGCGTGACGGTGGTCGATCCAGTACCCCACATGGCCGCTTTGGAACGGGCCCCGCTGCACCCCCGACAAGTTCATCTCCCCTACCAGGCAGCCCTCCGCGAACACGCCGAACCCATAGCCCGCGTCCATCTGACGCTCCCGGTCTCGGGCACTGCACCGGGCGGCGAACGCCAAGCGGTCTTCCACTACATCGGGCTGAGTGCTGGGCGGCTTCGGCTCCCACGGAGTAAGCCATTCCCGGTTGGCCCGGCGCACCGCCTGCCACTCAACGAAGTCACTCTCCACCAGTGGACGCAACTCCACCCGAGACCCGCGCAGCACCTGCCCATCCCGAGTACCCCGAAACCGAGACCAAGTCCGCACTCCCCGCAAACCTAATCGCCCGACCCGCTGCCCTGCCGGGGGCTCAGTCCAGCAAGCTCAGCACCATCCCGTCGAGAATGTCCGACTCAGAGACCAAGCACGACTCGAACCCGAAGTGCCGCATGATCTTCACCAGAACGGTCATCCCCCCCACAATCACATCCACCCTGCCGGGCTCCAGGCCCGGATTGAAGGCCCGGTCAGCCCGAGACTCGGTGGCCAGGGTGCGGAACACGTCCTCGGCTGCGGCCTTGGTCAGCTCGAAGTGGTGGATCTTGTCCCGGTCGTAGTCATGGAGTCCCTGTTCGACGGCCGCCGCGGTGGAGATGGTGCCCGCCAGCCCCACGAACGTCCGGGCCTGGCGGGCGGCGGGCATTTCCCGGTCGACGTCGTCGAGGTGGTCACCGGTCACCGACAAGCAAGCGTGCAGCTCCTCGGGAAGCGGCGGGTCGCCGTGGAGGAATTTCTCGGTGAGGCGGACACAGCCCACGTCTAGCGACATGGACGCCTCGCACTCCGAGGTGCCCACGCTCAGCTCAGTGGAGCCTCCCCCCAAGTCCACCACCAAGAACGGCCCCTTCGCCGGATCGAGTTCGGCGGTGGCCCCCCGGAACGACAGCTGCCCCTCAGCCAGCCCGCTCAGCAGCTCGGGACGAGTGCCCACCACCGCCTCGGCGGCGTCAAACAGCTCGTCGCGGTTGGCCGCATCCCGGGCCGCCGAAGTGGCGGTGATCCGCACGGCCTCCACGCCGTGGCCATCCATCACCTCCCGGTAGCGGCGCAGGCAGTCCAGCGTGCGCTCGATGGCTCCCGGTGCCAGCCGGCCAGTGTGATCCACCCCCTCCCCCAGGCGGGTAATGGTCATCAACCGGTCCAGCGTCTCGGTGCCGCCCCGGCTGACCAGCAAACGAGTGGAGTTCGTGCCGCAGTCGATGGCGGCCACAACTGGCGGGCTCACGTCGGATCTTCGGCTTCCAGATTCTCAGCCACCCAGCGTCCGACCGGGTCGTCGCCCCCGGCCAGGAACCAGGCGTAGTGGGCGTGGAGGCACTTGACCCCTTGGCGGGTGCCGCCCACACCGGCGGAAGGGCGGTGCCCCCCATAGCCGTCGGGGATGGCGGCGTCCCGCTCGGCGGCGTAACGGCGGTGGGCGGCGGCCAGATCATGGGGATCGACGGCGGCTTCGGCCCGGCGCACTCCTCCGGCCGATTCCAACCGGCTCACCCGCAGCACATCGTCGGGGCCGACCAACCAGTAGCGCGTGGGCATGGGAGTGCCGTCATCCAGAATAGGAGCGTTCCTCAGCACCCGAGGAGTGCCGTCATCGGCTCTGACCACTACCTCGTAGGGGGCCCGGGGGGCGCGGCCCAGCAGGGCCTCGACTTGCTCGTCGTTTCCCAAGCGAAGGGTCAGCCCTTCTTTTTCTTCCTTCTCTTGAAGATTCTCCGGATGATCCACAATGCGGCGATGATCCCGGCAATGGGGCCGAACTTCTTGGCTGCCGGCGGGCCGGCCACTTCCAAGAGGTCTACCGCTTCGGGCTCGGGGCTGGACACTGCTCTGACGCCTGAGTCGTCAGCAGAAGCGTCATCACCGGAGGAAGAATCATCGGTGGAGGCTGAAAGCATGGCCTCCAGATTATCGGCAAACTGGTCCATGATCTTCGCACTCACGTCCGGGATGAGATTTCGGCCGATCTGAGCCACCTTGCCGGTGATCTTGAGGTCGGTGGTGACTCCGACTTTGGTCCGGTTGTCGTCCAGCGCCTCCAGTGTGGCGGTGATGTTGGCGCTGGCGTTGCCCTGTCCCCGGGTCTCACGGCCCTCGGCCAAAATGACCACCCTGAGGGCGTCTTGGTCTCGCTCGACGAAGGTGGCCTTGCCCTTGTACTGGGCGTTGACCGGTCCGACCTTGACTTTGACCACGCCCAGATACTCTTCTCCCTCGATCTCAGTGAGCTGGGCACCCGGCAGACAAGGTGCAATGCGCTCCACATCGTTGAAGGCGGCCCACACATCGCTGGCCGAGGCGTTTACTTCGATCTCGTTGGTCATTTCCATGATTGAAGGTCCTCCAGGGTGTCAAAATCCACCGGCTCTCCCAAACAGGATACTTCCGTAACCTGCTCGGGCCTCATTTGCATCAGCATTCTGGCCCCCACATCTCCGCTGGTGGGAAGCAATGGCCAGACCGCCGCTCCCAGCTTCACCGGGGGGCTGCGGCGGCCCCGATAGACGGCGGTCACCAAGTCGCCCTCGGTCTCCGCCACCGCTCGCCACGATTCGGCGCCCACCAAGGGCTGATCGCCCAGCCCGATCACCACCGCGTCGTGACCGTCATTCTCTGCGGTGAACACCCCAGCCCGCAGCGAGGTGGCTTGGCCCAGTTCCCAGGAGTGGTTCTCCACCAGCACCACCCCGTCGGGGATCAGGTCGCGCAACTCCACCGCCCCGGTCACGATATACACCGCGTCGAGCCCGGCCTCCAGCGCGGCATCGAGGGCGTGTTGCACCACGGTCTTGCCCCGAAACGGGGCTCGTAGCTTGTGGGTGTCTCCCCCGAATCGGGTGCCGGCGCCCGCGGCCAACACGATGGCGGCGGTGGTCATTGCTGCGCCCACTCGATCGGTTTGGTCTTGGCCGTCATGGCCCGAACACCTCGCCATTGGGGTGGAACGCCGACCAGGCGAACCAGAACTCGTTGGTGTGGACCACCGGCTCGAGCCGGCTGCCGGCCAACTCGCCGTCGACGGCCTGGCCGAGCACGTTCCAGGTCGAGCCGGTGCGGTCGTCGGTGAACCGCCCATCGACAGCCGGGGAGAACTCCAACGGCTCGCCGTCCACCCGCCGGTCGAAGGCCAAGGCGGCCCCCACATCCGTGCCGTCCGCAGTGACGGGGGAATCCAGCGCATCGGCGGTGCCCGGCGACCACAGCACCACCACCGGAACTCCGGCCACAGTGTCGTTCACCACTCTGTTGGCCTGTACCACGCTGAACGGGTAGGCCTTGTCATGGTCGTTCACCGTGACCCCAACAGTGCGCTCCAGGGCGGGATAGCGCTCATCCAGGATGGTGGAGTCGAAGAAACCGGGAATGGGCGCCAACCGGGAGGTGTACCGCACATAGGGATTGCGGCCATAGCTGCTGGCCGGAAGACCAGGCGGCGCCAGCACTACCCCGTCGGGATAGCCGGCCTTGAAGTCCCCCCAAGACACGATGGCCGACGGGATCACGTCTAGACGATGACCGGCGTAGGCCCCCACCAGGCCCTCGCCGCCGATCTGCTGCCACAGAGACTCAGTGGCGTCGTCCCACATCACCAGATCGCTGTTGCGGAGCAGACCCGATGTGCCGAATCGCAGCTGCTGGCCGTCGACCACCGGATCGAACACCAGGGCGCTGTTGCGCATCGGGCGGCCTTCGATCTCGTCATTGACGATCTCATGGACGATGAGCATGGCCAGTGGATAGAAGCGAGCGGTATCACCCACCACCAGGAGCAGGCCGGGTTCGGGGTCTGTCCAGCCGGCGTCCGATGCCGGGGCGAACTCGGGGTTGTCGATGGGCCGGATGCGGTCGCGGATGGGGATCACCTGGATGCCGATGCGCAGCTCGTCGAGTTCGATGGTGCGGGTGGACCAGTCGGTGGCCCAACCACCCGAGACGAACGCCAGATCCCCGGTGGGCGCCTCGCCCCCGGTGATCACCTGTGGGGTGGGCGGGGCAGGAATCGGATCAGAGCTGCCACAGGACGAGAGCACCAGCGCCACCGCTACCAGCGGGGCGAGGCGCTTCATCCCTCGGCCGGCGGGCGGTGGATGGGGCCTTCGCTGTCGCGCAGCGAAGGAGCGGCGTGGCCAGTGCGATTGGCGATGATCTCGGCGCACACCGAGATGGCGGTCTCCTCCGGCGTGCGGGAGCCGATGTCCAGCCCGATAGGGGCCATGAGCCGGTCAATTCCCTTCTGGTCTACCCCCACTTCGTGCAACCGCTCCAGGCGGGTGGCGTGGGTGCGACGGCTCCCCATCACCCCGATATAGCCCACATCGGTGGCCACCGCCCGCTGCACGGCGGGCACGTCGAACTTGGGATCGTGGGTGAGGATGCACACCGCGTCGTGGGGGCCGAGCCGCCCGCCGTAGTGGTCGAACACCTCATCGGGCCAGGCCACCATCACCCGGTCGGCCATGGGGAACCGCTTGACGGTGGCGAACACCGAGCGGGCGTCGGCCACGATCACGTTGAACCCCAGCAGCTTGCCGGCCCGGGCCAGGGCGGCGGTGAAGTCCACCGCTCCGAAGACGAGCATGATCGGCGGCGGCGAGAACGACTCGATGAATACCGACACGTCGGTCTCCCGAGCCTGCCCCTCGGCGCCGTAGTGGCGCACGCCGGTGCGGCCGGCGGCCAGCTCCCCCACTGCGTCGCGGCTTACAATCCGGTCCAGCTCGGGATGGCCCAAGGTGCCGAGAATGTCGCCGTCGGGCTCCACCACCAGCTTGGCCCCGGCGTTGTGTCCCTCGATGACGGTAGCCAGCGCCACCGGCCGCTCGTCCAGGATGGCTTCTCGCAGCCGTTCGTAGAGTTCGGTCACCGCTACCAGTCCAGGGGCTCGATGAACAGGTGGATGGTGCCCCCGCAGGTGAGCCCCACCGCGAAGGCCTCGTCGTCGCTGTAGCCGAAGCTGACCATGCGACGCTCCCCGCTTTCGAGGATGTCGAGAGCTTCGCCCACGACTGCGCCCTCCACGCAGCCGCCTGACACCGATCCGATCACATCGCCGGTGTCGCTGACGGCCATGGCCGCGCCGGGGTCACGGGGGCCGGAGCCCTCGACATTGACCACTCGGGCCAGCGCCACCCGTCGGCCCTCGGCCCGCCAAGCGTCCAAGTCGGCCAAGATCTCTTTCATACCGCCTGTGCTCCGATCATCGAAATGGACTCGGCTGGGGCCCGGTCGTCGGCCAGCACCTCAGCCAGCAGCTCCAACGAGTGCAGCGAATGGCCCTCGATGAAATCGTCCACATGGGGCAGCGCGGCGGCCATGCCCTGGGCCAGGGGCTGGTAGCCGGGGGTGGCCTTCAGCGGATTCACCCACACGAGTCTATGGGTCACCCGGTGCAATCGGGCCATCTGCTCGGCCATCACCTCGGGGCTGCCCCGATCCCAGCCGTCGCTCAAGATGACTACGGTCGCTCCCCGGGCCATGCCCCGAATGCCCCACAGTTCGTTGAATTCGGCCAGGGTGTCGCCCAGGCGGGTGCCGCCCGACCAGTCGCTCACCGCATCAGCCGCCTCGCTTATCGCCCGGTCGGGGTCCCGCGACGACAGCTCCCGGGTGATGCGGGTCAGCCGGGTGCCGATGGTGAACACCTCCACTCGGCGGCGGCCCACCACCGCGGCATGGACGAAGCGGATGAGCGCTCGGGCGTACGACTCCATCGACCCGGAGATGTCCAGCAGCAGCACCACCCGGCGAAGCCGCTCACCGGGCTCGGTGTACCAGCGCCGCACTGGCTCCCCGCCGCTGCGGATGGCGGCCCGCACCGTGCGGCGCAGCTCGGGATGCCCGGCGGTACGGTGGGTGCGGCGTCGGCGTCGGGACCGGCGGGTGCCGCCGAGGCGGGCCATGGCGGCCATCAGCCGATGGGCCTCGTCGAGCTCGTCGTCGCTGTAGTCGGCGAAGTCCTTGTCGCGCAGCACCTCGTGGCGGCTCCACCGCAGTGTGAGGGACGGATCGCCGGGGTCTTCGTCGCCGCCGCCGTCTTCACCCTCATCGTCGCCGTCGTCGTCCACCACCAAGGTGATGGGCTGGGTGACCTCCACCACCGGCGTGGCCACCAGCTGCTGCCCGCCGTAGTAAGCGTCGAAGATCTTGTCGTAGATCTCGATGTCGTCGGGCTCGGTCACCAGGGTGGCTCGGCCAGCCCAGTACACCGAACTGCGCTGCTCTAGCCCTACCGCACCGAGGGCCTGGTAGTAGTTCACCGACGACCCCACGGCCACGTCGATGCCCGCGCCTCGAAGGGCGTTCACGAAACCAACGGCGACTTCGTCAGCCCGCACGGGCTATGGCCTGCTCGATCAGGCCGCCGATGCCCTGGTCGACCACCCGCTGCTGGTCTTCCCGGTACTTGAGCACCGAGCCCAGGCTGGCCTGGGTGATCTCGGGGGTCAGCTCGGTCGCCCCGAGCCGTCCCAACGCCAGGCTCCAGTCGATGCTCTCGGCCACGCCGGGCGGCTTGTACAGGCCCAGTTCCCGGAAGGCGCCCACCGCAGCGGCCACCTGGCGGGCCAGCGGCTCGCTCACCCCGGGGGCCCGGCGGCCGATGATGGCCACCTCCCGCTCATAGCTGGGGTGCTCCACCCAGTGGTACAGGCAGCGCCGCTTGAGGGCGTCGTGGACGTCACGGGTGCGGTTCGAGGTGATGATCACCCGGGGCGGGGTGGTGGCCGCGAACCGGCCGATCTCGGGCACGGTCACCGCGTAGTCCGACAAGATCTCCAGCAGGAACGCCTCGAACTCGTCGTCGGCCCGGTCCACCTCATCGATCAACAGCACCGGGGGCGGTCCCTCGGAGCCGGAGATTGCCCGCAGTAGCGGACGCCTGATCAAGAAGCGCTCGGAGTAGAGCTCATCTTCCAGGGCGTCGGCCGTCTCCCGAGTGGCACCGCCGGTGGCCTCGGCAGTGCGCAGGTGCAGGAGCTGGCGGGAGTAGTCCCACTCGTACACCGCCTGGGCCACGTCGATGCCCTCATAGCACTGGAGGCGGATCAGCTCGCCGCCGGTCCAGGCGGCCAGGGCGTTGGCCGTCTCGGTCTTGCCCACGCCGGGCTCGCCCTCGAGGAGCAGGGGGCGGTTCAGGGTCATGGCCAAGAACACGGCCGTGGCTAACCCCTCGTCGGCCAGGTAGTCGCAGGTCTTTAGCCCGTCGGCCACTTCAGCGGCCGAAGAAGGCTGAGGGCCCAAAGGCTGGGCGTTAGCGTCCAGCGGCTTCGAGCGCCCGGCGGGTGAGCACCCGGGCGAGGTGCTCGCGGTACTCGGGTCCGGCGTTCAGGTCGGATGGCGGGTTGGTGCCCTCGGCGGCTGCTTCGGCCGCGTCGGAAGCCGACGCGCCTCCGGCGAGGGCGGCCTCCACACCAGCGGCCCGCACGGGGGTGCTGTCCATGTTCACCAAGCCCACGCCGGAGTTGCCGTTGGCCACGATGGCCGACACGCCCACGATGGCCCAGTCTTGGGCCCGGCGGTTGAACTTCTGGAAGCCCCACGTGGCATCGGGCATCTTGGGCACCCGGATCTCGGTGAGCAGTTCGTCGTCGCCCAGAGCGGTCTCGAGGAAACCGGTGAAGAAGTCGTCCACCGCGATCTCACGCTCGCCGCCCGGTCCCCGGGCCACCAGGGTGGCCCGCATGGCCAGCATCACCGACGGCAGGTCGGACGCGGGATCGCCGTGGGCGATCGAGCCGCCGATGGTGCCCCGGTGGCGCACCTGGGGATCGCCGACGTGGCTGGTGGCCTCGGCCAGCAGCCCAGCCTGCGACTGCACCAGCGCGCTGGTCTCCACGTCGCGGTGGCGGGTGAGGGCGCCGATGGCCAGGTGGTCGCCAGCGTCGTTGATGTAGCTGAGGTCGTCGAGGCGGCCGATGTCCACCAGCACGGCGGGGGTGGCCAGCCGCAGCTTCATGAGCGGCAGCAGGGAGTGGCCCCCGGCCAGCAGCTTGGCCTCGTCGCCGTGCTCGGCCAGCGCGGCCAGCGCCTCTTCAGCCGATCCGGCCCGGATGTAGTCGAATGCCGCAGGAATCATGACGAGGCCTCCGCACAGTGCAATACAGCTTTGACGATGTTGTGGTACCCGGTGCAGCGGCACAGGTTGCCCTCGAGGCCGATGCGGACTTCTCGCTCGGTGGGGTCGGGGTTCTCATCCAGCAGCGAGACCGCGGCCATGACCATGCCCGGCGTGCAGTAGCCACACTGGAGGGCGTGGCACTGGCGGAACGACTCCTGCATGGGATGGAGCACATCGCCGTCGGCCAGCCCCTCGATGGTCAAGAGGTCTTGCCCGTCGGCCTGCACGGCCAGCATGGTGCAGGATTTCACCGACTCGCCGTTCACATGAATGGTGCAGGCGCCGCACGAGGAGGTGTCGCACCCGATGTTGGTGCCGGTGAGGCCAACCACGTCGCGGATGTAGTGAACCAGCAGCGTGCGCGGCTCCACGTCATGCGAGTGGCTGTCCCCGTTAATCGTTACCGTTACTTCCACGGCACCTCCCTATTCGTCATCCGGGTCCGCGAGGAAATCTAGTACACCCACCCCCCCTCAGGTCACCCCGTAGGCCGTGCCGACCTATCCTTCCTTCTGCTCCTGCTAAGCCGGATCGTGCAACGATGCCATGACCACGCGGCAGTAACTAGTTGTCACTAGGCTTACTTGCCGTGACGGAGCCGTTTGGCAACCTTTCCCTGGAAACTTGGCATGCCTGCGCCAGTCGAGTGCTATAGCCAGCGGGGAGGGCTTTGTGGGGCCAAAGCCAAGTTGAATCTGGTGGGGCTGATTCTGGCACTGGTGGTCCTCTTGTTCGCCGAGTCCGCTACGGCTCAGGATCAGACTCTTACCGCTGATCCTGCTTCTGTACCCGAAGCAGGCACCTACGAAATCACGTTGACGCCTTCCGGCTTCACCTCTACTGCCACGAATCTTGTTGTCTGCAACACCGGCAACGAGTCGGTGGAGTGGAGCGCTGCAACCTTGATGCAGCACTGTGGCGGCTTCGGTGATCCGGTCAACGCTACTGATGGGCCTATCACAGTGTCAGATGTCGAAATTACCGAAGATGGAGTCACCTTCTTGATTTTTGAGCTCCGTGAGGACGGCGAAGCCGCCCTAGTACGAGTAATTGTCAGTATGGACGACACGGACATCAATGCCAGAAGATCAGAGGTTCGTACCAGAGACAGCCTGATCGCAGCACAGGAGTCCCTGCTCAACGTTTACAGATGCCGATTTGACATCGACACTCAGGTCGTACCCGGCGGATGCCGGGGTGGCCAACCGGCTAGGCCCCCCGCTGAGTCCTCCCCGTTCTTGGGGACGCCTACATCTCACGAAATCGGGGTGCGCGACGAGTTGGTGGCCTCCCAAGAAGCCCTCTTGAACGTTTACAGATGCCGATTTGGCATCGACACCCATATCGTTCCTGGCAGCTGTTCTGACGGTGTTCCATCCAACACTAAGGGACGCATATCGGTGCTGCAGGCACCCCCGTCGGGGCGCTGTGCTCACTCAATCGCCGACGGAACCTATGACTGGGAGGAGTGCGCCTGGGACGGATATTGGGATGACCGAAACTACAACCACTCACTCTCTGACTCTGAAGGTCAATCCCTGATAGAGCGAATTTGGGTGGAAGTCAACGTAGAGGGGAAGCCAGCACAACCGCCGACCAGTGAGTTGGTGCCAGCGGGCTCCACCTGCGCCACGGCGGTTGAGGGAGGAATCATCATTGCTTGCTACCAGCACAGCAGGCATCACATACGGAGGCTTGACTCATTTCTGCAGACTCTCCTCCACGAGACCGCTCATGCACTCGTTGCCCTCCATCCTTCAATCCAGGCGTGTCAGGTCCATTCAGATCCATACGACTACAACACTTGTGTACACAACGACATTTTCCGCTGTGTGTCCGATCACCTAAATGTCCACTACGCCGGGATTCCCTCGGCAGGTGTGTGCGGCAAGGCAGAGCAGCCGCCAAAGGCTCCTGACGACACGCACGAGTGGGATAGCTACAGCCTGGATGGTGGTGGCCGCATGGCAGGAACGTCTTCCTACGTCCATTCGCGGGGATTCCCGTATGAGGACAGCGACGACTGGCTGTTCGTTAGATGCGACGAGGGGCATTTGGATGTATACCTCTCATTTGAGCACGGCTACCTGGCTGGGCAATACCTCAGGAACGATGGCATCCCGGTGGCTTACGTGTTCTTGCCCGGCGATTTCTTCTCATGGGACGACACGCGGCAAAGCGACTTCGTCGCCTCAAACCGACAATGGGGTCTATGGGGAGAATCTATCGACAACCGCGCAGCCTTCCTGCCAAATAGTCGGGAAGAAGACTTCATAAACGCCGCGGTCAGCTCCCAGAGCGACTGGCTTCTAGTTTCTGTCGAGAACTGGGATAGCAGCGACTTCGGCGTTTTCATTTTCAGCTTGGGCGACGCCTACACCCACATTCGCCCCGTTACTGAGGAATGCGGATGGGTATGGCAATAGCACACCTGAACAGCGACCATCACGCCAGCTCCAAGACCCATACGAAACGGCAACTACTCTGCCGAGCACCATGACAGCCGTTGAGACAAGGACGAGTGCGGGCATCCCTGAGCAGGGCAACCTGGTCCGAGTACGTGACCGGTTTTGGGTGGTGGAGTCGGTAATTCCGTCTCGGCTGCTCCCCACTACCGGAAACGCAGACAGCACGGCAGCGCATAACGCAGTGCGGTTGGTGCCGGTGGACGACAAGGGCAGCCCCGATCCGCTAACCGTGTACTGGGAACTCGAGCCCGGCACCGAGATCCGACCCCAAGCCTCACTGCCAGATCCTGCCGATGGCCTCGACGACAGCGAAACCTTCGGCGCGTTCCTAGATGCCGCCCGCTGGGGCGCGGTGGCCGCCGCCGACCCGACCGCGTTCCAGTCGCCGTTCCGAGCGGGCATCGACATCAAGGACTACCAGCTGCTGCCGCTGGTCAAGGCGCTGGCCATGCCCCGGGTCAGCCTGCTGATCGCCGACGATGTGGGGCTGGGCAAAACCATCGAAGCCGGCCTTATCGCTGAGGAGCTCGTGTTGCGTGGCCAAGCCCGCAAGATCATGGTGGTTTGCCCGCCCAGCCTTTGCGGGAAGTGGCAGCGGGAGATGCGAGACAAGTTTGGCCTGGCATTTGAGGTAGTCAACAGGGAGTACGTCAGCAAACTCCGCCGGGAGCGAGGCGTCGGCGTCAATCCGTTCCGGTCGCATCCCCGGCTCATCGTGTCGCTGGAGTGGCTGAAGCTAGAACCTCAACTCCGCCGATTCGACGAGTTCCTCCCGCCCGACTCCAATACCTACCCCCGAGCCTTCGACCTGCTCATCGTGGACGAGGCCCACCTGATCGCCCCCGCTGCGGTGGGCAACTACGCCCAACCGTCCCTACGCACTGCGGCGCTGCGGAAACTGGCCCCCCACTTCGAGCATCGGCTGTTCCTCACTGCCACCCCGCACAACGGCTACCGCAACTCGTTCGAGTCGCTGATGGAGACACTCGACCCCAACCGCTTCGCCACCGGGGTGCCAGTGTCGGACGGGGACCGCGATGCGGTAATGGTGCGGCGACTGAAGTCACACCTGCGAGAACTGCTCGACAAAGACCAGGCCGACTTCCCTACTCGGAATATCCAAGCCATCGAAGTCGCCTTCGGCGATGCCGAGCGGGAGATGTTCCAACTGTTGGACGAGTATGCCGCCGCCCGTCGGTCCACCGCTTCCACTCCCGCCGAGCAAGCCGCTGCCCGGTTCATCACCCTTCTGCTGAAGAAGCGGCTGCTGTCGTCGCCCGCGGCGTTCAAGCTCACTCTCGACCGGCACATCAAGACCCTGGACGAGGCATCCTCGCGAGCCGCCTCAGTCGAGGCAGTGGAAGAGGCCGCCGCCACGCTGGACGCGGAGGTGGACGACGACGCCACGCTGGAGGAATTGGAGCAAGAGGCGCTTGATATTGCCGCAACCGCCCTGCCCGATACCGAGATTCGCGACCAGGAGCTACTGGCCCGGCTGCGGGCCCGAACGCTGCCTTACGGATCGCCAAGGCAGATACTGGACAAGCTGAGCCAGCACGCTGACCGCAACTGGCGGCGCCCCGACGCCAAAACTCAGAGGCTGATCGACTGGATCGCAGAGACCTGCTTCCCCGAAGGCACCTGGAACAACGAGCGGGTCATCGTCTTTACCGAGTACCGGGCCACGCTCAACTATCTCCACGAGATGCTGACCACCCCCCACACCGACCGGCCGCCCATGCGCGACCGGGTGGAGGTTTTCCACGGCGGAACCGACCTGGACGACCGGGATCGGATCATTCGGGAGTTCAACTACGACCCCGAGGTCACCAAAGTACGGGTACTGCTGGCCACCGACGCCGCCTCCGAAGGGATCGACCTTCACGGAGCCTGCCATCGGCTGGTCCATGTCGAGGTCCCGTTCAACCCCAATCGAATGGAACAGCGCAACGGACGGGTTGATCGACACGGCCAGAAATCTCCCCATGTGGACATCTTCCACTTCACCTCCCCTGCCAATGACGATGACTCAATCGGTTACGACCACGCTTTCTTGCTCCGGGTAGCCCAGAAGGTGGACGAGATACGCGACGACCTGGGCACGGTGTCATCGGTGTTAGCCGAGCGGATTGAGGCCCGGATGCTGCGCTCCGGTGATGACAGCCTCGACTTGGATGCCGTCTTAGCTGCCCGCCGGGACAGGGCCTTGACCGATCTGGCCAAGCTCAAGCGGGATTTCACCGAGCAGCTCGGCCAAGTCCGGCAGCGCTACCGCGACAGCGTGGCCGAGTTGGAGCTGTCGCCTGAGAGCGTGGAGCGGGCCGTGCGGGTGGGGCTGCGGATATCCAATCAGCCCCAGCCCATTCCGAAAGTCCTACAGAGGCCCAACGGCCCCGCGACGGTGTTCAAGATACCCGACCTGTCGGGCACATGGCCTGAGACGCTGGTCGGCCTCCACGATGAGGTAGCCGACCGGCGTCTTCCAGTCACTTTCGACGCCGAAATTGCCTCCGGGCGTGATGACATCGCCTATCTCCACTTGGGGCATCCACTGGTGGCCCGATGCCTGCGGACTCTGCGATCTCAGGTATGGGGGGCATCCGTAGACCGCTCCATCAATCGTGCCGCTATCCGCTACGCCGACGTAGACGAGGCAGTAGCCGTGGCCCATATCCGTATCGTGGTCAACGGCGCTGACGGCTCGACCCTGGACGAGGTCATCGAACCGGCCGCTGTTCGGGTGAGCGGTCGCCAAGGCCGGCTCAACGTGGGCGAGACCCAAGCGGTGGTGGCCGCGGGCCGCGGCGACACCCCGCCCCCTGGGTATATCTCCAATAAGTACGTTGATCAGTGGGAACGAGTGAGGCCCGCATTGGAACAGGCCCTCGCCGCTCGCGCCAACGAAGTCCGCGACCAGCGAGAACGGCGCCTGGACGCCAAGCGCGACCGGGAGGCCACTCGGCTCCAAGGAACGTTGACCGACCTCAAGGCCTCCATTCAGAGGCGGCTTGACGAGCTGGAGTCCAGCCCCGACACCGAACAGCTCCGCCTGTTCGACGCTGAGGAGCGGGAGCAATTCGAGGCTGACATCGCCGCGCTTCGCCGTCGGATCGACCAGATCGACGACGACATTGCCACAGAAATCAAGAACCTTGAGGAACGCTACAGAGTGCGGGACATCCACTGGTTTCCGGTGGCGGTCGAGGTCGTCGTCCCGCTCGGAGAGGTGTGATGGCTGTTTCCCGGCAAGTTGCCATCACCCACGAAGACTGGCTGAACCTGTGCGACCCCGAACCACCCTGGTTCACCCTGCCGGTGATGAAGCAGGCATTCCCAGAGGGGCTGCACCCGGTGTCCAGCGCCATCAGAGCCGAGCAGAAGGTCCGGTGGGACGAGGTTTACGACACCGACGACCGCACTGAATATGTCGGCTGGCTGCTGCGGAACGTGCTGGGTTGGGTAGGTCACTTCCGCACCGGCGACGACCTCCCAGAAGACTTGGCCGCCGGGGTCGCCGAGCAGGGCGTGACGGTGGCACCCACCGGGGCGTATGTTCCCCCAGCTCCGGCACCCGTCGGCCTATTCGGCGACACCGACTCCGATCAATCCGAGCCTGCCCCGCAAGTGCTGGTGTTCGTCCTGGCCGCGGGCACCGACCCGGCTAGTCGTCCCAGAGACGGCTGGTCCGCCAACCACATCCAGCGGGCGGCCAAATGCTGTCGCCACTTCAAGATTCCATTGGCCCTAGTCACCGACGGCGACCATCTCACGCTGATCCACGCCAGCCCAGACCATGCCACCGGCTGGGGCACATGGCGTGCATCGGTGTTCGCCACCGAGCCGGTGCTGCTGGACTCCTTCTCAACGATGCTGGGGGCTCGCCGTTTCACCGCGGTGACAGAAGACGACAGCCCATCTGCCCTGTTGGCCAAATCGGTTGGATCGCAAGCGGAGGTGACCGATCAGCTCGGCTTCCAAGTCCGCCGAGCAGTCGAACTGCTGGTGAGCGCCATCTCCCGAGCCGACCGCAGCCGAAACGGCACCCTGCTGGCCGATGTCGAGCCGGAACAGGTGTACGAGGCCGCGGTCACCGTGGTGATGCGGTTGGTGATCTTGCTGGTGGCCGAGGAGAACGACCTGCTGCCCACCGATGACGAGCAGTACCGCCAACTCTACGCCGTCCACACCTTGCACGAGAGCTTGCAACGCGAGCAGAGCGAGAACCCCGAGGCCATGGAGGCCCGGCACTCGGCCTGGCACCGGCTGCTGTCTACCGCTCGAGCAGTACACTCCGGAGTCCAGCACCATCACCTGTCGGTTCCGGCATATGGCAGCTCGTTGTTCGACCCCGACCGATTCGGATTCTTGGAAGGTCGAACTCCTGGGCAAGGCTGGCGCGAAAGCACCGGCCACCCCATCGAAGTCACTGACTCCGATGTGCTCGCCATCCTCAACGCTCTCCTGATGCTGCGGTTCCGCTCTGCCTCCAGCGGTACCGACACTCGCCGCCTGTCCTACCGCCAAGTGGAGGTGGAGCAGGTGGGCCACGTCTACGAAAAGCTGCTGGACCACAGCGTTCTGGTGGCCGACGGCCCGGTGCTGGGCTGCGAGGGCAGGCGGGGCGACGAACCAGAGGTGCCCCTGCGCGACTTGGAAGAAGCCCAGATGGACAGCGAGGACGCGCTGCTCGCGTTCCTCACCGACAAGAAGGGCAGCGACGGTCACTACGTGGGAACCCGCGCCCGGGTCAAGAAAATGCTGGAAGACGAGGTGCCCGCCTCTCGGCTGGCCGAGTTGCGGGCAGCCTGCGGCGGTGACGCCGATCTGGTGGAGAGAATCAAGCCGTTCGCCAACCTGTTGCGGCTCGACCTGCGGGACCGCCCGGTGGTATTCCTGCCCGGCGCGGTGTATGTGACTGAGACTGGAAGCAACCGGGCCTCAGGCACGGCCTACACCACTAGAGAACTGGCCGAAGAAGTGGCCAAGTACGCCCTTCAACCGCTGTGCTACTCCCCCGGCCCCCAAGACACCACGGATGCCAACCAGTGGCGGCTGCGTTCCTCCCAGGAACTACTGAAGCTGAAGGTATGCGATCCCGCGGTGGGATCAGGGGCCATCCTGGTGGCCGCTTGCCGATACTTAGCCGATCGGGTGGTGGAGGCGTGGGCCATCGAGGGTGATCCCCGAGCGGCTCAGCAAACGACCGCCGACGACCCCAACCGCCAAGCCGTAGTGGTTGATGCCCGACGACTGGTGGCTGAGCGGTGCTGCTACGGCGTGGACCGCAACCCGATGGCCGTAGAGATGGCCAAGCTCTCCATGTGGCTCACCACTCTGGCCAAAGACCGCCCGTTCACCTTCTTAGACCACGCCATCAAATCCGGCGACAGCCTTCTGGGCATCTGGGACTGGGATCAACTCCGCTACCTCCACATGGACCCTGACGCCGGCCGCCAGAGGGATCGCGCCTTCAGTTGGATGGTTGGTGAACGTGATGCGTTGGAGCTATTGCAAGACCGATTAGATGAAGCCGCCCTTCTGCGGATGGAACTTCAGAGCGGCACAACTGACTCAATCGCAGACTTGGACCGCAAGGCTGACCAAAATGCCCGGAGTGAGCGGTTGCTCCACAGCTTGGGAGCAGCAGCCGACCTGGTTGTCGGAGCGGCTTTGGCCTCATCACAAGACCGCAACTCGTCCGATGCACTGAATCAGATCATCGAAGCCGACCTGCCAGTGCTGCAAGGCCTGCTAACTGCTCTTGACTCCACAGAAGAACAATCCGCGCTCAAAGCCGCCGGGCAACGGGCAATGACGCGACTTGACGCTGGATGTCCTGAGGATGCTCCAAGTCGACGGCCCCTTCACTGGCCCATCGCATTCCCCGAGGTGTTCGCCGACGAAGGCCGATTCGACGCCATGATCGGCAATCCACCGTTTATTGGCGGCCAACGCCTGTCAGGAGCTACCGGTGGTGACTATCGAGAGCACCTCGTCCAATGGACAGCAGAAGGTGCCAAAGGCTCTGCCGACTTGGTCGCCTACTTCTTTCTCCACGCCGAGAAAGTGAGTCGATCTCTGGGCTATCTGGCAACCAACACCATTGCCCAGGGCGATACAAGCGAGGTGGGTCTCGCTCGACTGATAGACCGACGTTGGACAATTCATCGAGCAGTGTCTTCAACCCCATGGCCAGGCCATGCGTCACTTGAGATCGCGAAACTCTGGATGTCAGCAGCAAGCTGGCAAGGGCAGAAGCATCTTGACGGCCGCTGGGTCGGTGGAATTGACGAAATGCTCTACCCGGCCAGCCGGTCGAATTGGCGCAAGAAGCCGTTGGCCGCTAACTCAGAACACTCTTTTCAGGGAACAATAATTCTCGGTAATGGGTTTACGGTGACTCCTGAGGAAGCTCAAAACCTTATCGAATTAGATCAAAACAATCGTGAAGTACTATTTCCGTTCCTTAACGGGGAAGATCTCAATCAGTCGTCCACTCAAACAGCTTCCCGTTGGGTGATCAACTTTTTCGATTGGACAGAGGAGCATGCACGAATATATCACGATTGCTTTTCTTTGGTAGAAGAAAGAGTAAAGCCTGAACGAATGAGCAAACAGGGCCGAGACTATGAATCTGCACGCAAGTTTTGGTGGAAGTATCTCCGGCGTAGAGAAAATTTATATCGAGCTATCGCGGAGCTAGATCGTGTTCTAGCAATTGCTTTGACGAGCAAAGCAGTCATGCCTATAACTGTATCTTCCAAACAAGTGTTCTCGAATACAACAGGAATATTTGCCTATGATGGTTGGTTCCACCTTGGTGTGCTATCCAGCGGATTCCATTCCCGCTGGGCAACTCGGTACGCTTCTTCCCTCAGAACAGATACCCGCTACACCCCTACTGATGTATTCGAGACTCTGCCCCAGCCCTACCCAACCGATACGGTAGGGAGTGCTGCTGAAGCTCTTGACAACCACCGTCGACCGCTCATGGTGGCCCAGCAGATTGGCTTGACCTCTCTTTACAACCGGGTTCACAATCCCGACGACCATGACCCAACCATTGGGGAGATGCGCCGTCTGCACCGCAACCTCGACTTCGCCGTGCGAGATGCCTACGGCTGGCACGACATCGAGCTTGACCACGGATTCCACGATGTCCGGGGCGCAGGACTCCGGTTCACATTCGCTCCCGAAGCCGCCGACGAGATTCTGGAGCGCCTACTGGAACTCAACCGCGACCGCTTCCTCGCCGAAGTAGAAGCCGGACTCCACGGTAGGGCCAATACCAACGACCTCGCATCCCTCGGCGGCCTCTTCCAAGACCCCGACCCGGAGGATGAAGAGGCCACCGCATAGCCGCACTCCACTTCACAGCCCTGAAACAAGGGTGTCTGCCAGGGCTAACGCGCCGCACGCGCTCGAGTTACCCATTTCAGGAAGCGGCGCCATGGTGAGCCAGCCTCACCCGGTTTCCGATCATCAGCGCCAATTGCACCTCGGTCGACGAGTGTTTGTCTCCGTCCAGCCTCAATCTGTCGGCCGCTCCACGCCTTCGCCCAGATAATCCTGCTCTCACGAATCCAGTAGTGCGACTTGCATTCGAAGGTCCAATTCCCGATCGATGGACTCATGGAGATGGAGTCGCCGTTGTAAGTCAGCGCCCATGCCGATGGTCGGAGAGGAAGAACCACTGAATTGCCGCAGCCACAAGCACAACGATGCATGGTTGTTCTGAATTCGATTGACACATACAAGACATCGTCTTCGAGATCGGTTGGAATGGTCTCCACGAACGCGTGCGCGAAGCGCTTTCCTGTCATGCTGCCTTGCTCTCGTTGCCCTCGGTTTCCGGACTTAGGGCGTATTCGTCGTTCACTATCCGATTAGAGGCGATGCTGTACATGATGTGATGCGGAAGATCCCAGTCAGCGTAGAACCCTCGGTACTTCTTCCAGGCGATGACGGCCTGTGCCGCGTTTGTCATGTTCAGCTCGGCAATCTGGATATTGCTCCGGTAGTCATCATCGTCACGGTGAACGCTCACGGTTGAGATGCGGTCATATGCGTGGCTGGACTGATCGGGGGTGACCAGAGTCGTGCGGAGACTGCCAGTAAGACGGCCATTGACCACTTCGACGCCCATTCCAACGTCGATGAAGGGGATACCGGATTTGATGAGATAGTCAATGATTGGAGCTTTCGCTACCGCGTCGTCGATGGCGATGAACACAAAGGTCATATCAGAGAGCTCGCTGACCTGGGATTCAGTCACCGGGTATGGGTGCCGGATGATCCCCACTCGCATCTGGTCGTAGATGTCCCCAAAGTGGTCAACCTTGGCCGGTCGTGCGTTGAGCTGTTCGATGCTTGGTGCACCCGGCGCACGAAACGCGTTATGGGTGAGAAACTCGTCCCCGTCGAAGATGTGAATCTCGGCGACATGGGATTTGGCGACTGCGTCGAGAAGGAACTCTCCGGTTCCGCCGAGTCCCAAAATTCCGATCCGCTCCTCGCCGAGAATTTCATTCAGTGCCGTGATTCCGGCCCTAGACGACGCCGTGTCGATGTATTTGAAGGGACTTTGATCTTCGGAATCGACCTCGACCGGTCGATAGCGACGGGCGGTCGATTCCGGGTCAAGGGCATGGGCCTGACCAGCAATCTGCGCTACGTAAGTTGTCACCTTGTGGTAGTAGTCATCGTACTGGCCACTGCCGTGTGGCTTTGCCGACAGGTAACACGTGGCGACAAGTCCATTGCCGAGATCTTCTGCCTGTGTCTGGTTGATGATGCGCGATAGCGGTCGACCTTCGGTGTCGCATGGCACGCCGCCAATGAAGTGGGCGGTATGGTCGGGCGGTTGAGCCGCTACGTGACCAGCAACCGTCAGCGCGACAGTGAGGGCACCGTCGGCGTGTACGGCACCCTCACTGTCGACGAATGGCACATCGCCAACGACCAAATGGCCGCCCATGATGCAGATCGTGTAGCCGTCGTTACGGAGACGGATCAGATCCGCGCTATGAGCGATCGGTTGCTGTGACATCGAATCGCATGTGTTGCTTGACCTCTACCGTCTTTCCGGCGATGAGCGTGCCCCCCTGTCCGCCTTGGCTGTACTCGTACATAACCGAGTACCCCGTGTTGTCCCCGTAAGGAGCAGTCGGATAGGCCAGCTTGACCACATCTTCGAAGGAGACTGCGCCCCTATCGATTTCATAGGGTTGGGTGTTGATATAGATGGTCACTGTCTTCAACCCCCCTTTTCTGTCGGGCAGATCCTTGGTCTCTGCAAAGTCACTCATGATGGTTTCTCCTAACTGGGCCGCACTTCGGCCCTCACCATCGTTCAATGCCGAACCGCGACCAAGTGTCCGGGCTGCGACCTAGCCACACAGATCGCAGAGGGTGACCTCGGCTGAAGCTCCGCTCGGTAGCTCGACGTTGCATTCATGACAGCGGCGAGCCTCATTGGCACGTTGCCAGGTGTTGCATGAGCAACCGTGGTCGGGACAGGGACGGTCGCCACAGACCCGGCATTCGGCTTTGTAGGTGATACGGATTCGGTCGCACTGCCGGCAGTCGATCTCGTGCCCGATTGGCCCTGAGGGGGTCGAGGTCAACGCCACCCATGGCGCAACGCCCTGCATAAGAACAGAGAACGTGTAGCCCTGGGCATCGGTCACGGCGTCGGCCTCAAGAGTGCTCGACTCGACTCCGGATTGAGGGAATCGAAGGCGGATGTCCGAGCGACGAAGGGAGGGCTTTTGAGAAGCCTCATAAAAGAAGCTGTCGCTACCCATATCTGTCTCGCGTCGGATCGCAAACGGGAGGCTGCGGTTAATGGCGAGTTGGACCATTCCGCCGCGGGACAGAACGACCATGCCCGGGGCCCGGAGCGATTGCGACGCCCGGACGCAGGCGGCCTCACGACTAGCGAACGACATCTCAGCGAGCTGCTGGACATCCCGCGCACATGGGCCGTTTTCGGGGATGTGTTCTGAGACGAGATGGTCGGGTAGCAAGATCAGACTGGCAAAGGCGTTGGCGACGCGCTCCTCCTCATTGCGGCCGGCTGCGTCGAACTGGAAAAGCCAGTCCTGAAATTCTCCATCGTCGTGACCGAGCGCATGACAGAGTTCATGCAGAATCGTGAATCGGCGGCGACTCTCCACGGCTGCTGCATCGACAGTAATGATGCCCCGCTCGTGGTCGTAGCTACCGTTGAAGTCGCAGTCGCTCTGGCTGTCATGGTGATACCGAACCTCAATCCCAAAAGCGAGACCAACTGCGGACTCTGGATCCTCCCGAAAGGGTGTCTCGTCACCTAGCAATGCGACGAGGCGTCTCGCATGAGCGTCGATCTGTCTTGGGTCAGCACTCATCAAGGTAGGTCTCAATGAGCCCCATCCACCGACTGCGCTCATTGGCAGAGCGAGTCGCGCGTGCAGCGAGCGGGAGTTCGCTCGTAGCTACCTTGAACCGCCATTTTGCCTCGTTTGGTTCGCCTTCAGCGAGACCACGCTCGGCCAAACGCCGACGGAACTGGGGCCGATCGAGTGCCCAAACGAGATCCTGGTCAAGACGTACCAGTTGGAGCCGATCAGCTTCCACATTGAGGAGAGACGACAGGATCTCTGCCTGTTCGCTCGAAGGAACGCGCTCACCACGGGCGATGGCGGTTACCTCTCCGGGGGCGACACCGAGCTCGCTGGCAAGCTTGCTCGGAGATAAGCCGTGCTCATGAAACATGACAGCAAAGTCAACCGCATCAGCATTCGACGGAAACCAGGTCGCCGCGGCGAGTTCAGCCATGCGGTCGGCTATTGCCTTCCAAAGCTGAGCGCGCTCGTCGAGCAAGCTAGTGATCGAAGGGCCATCACCCTCACCACGATCAACGGCTTCAAGCTCAGAAGGATCGACCGTTGCGATGCACACGTCAAGCACTCGAATAGGCAGACGCCGTCGCAGACCACACCAAGCGCCAAGTGGATGGTCCAGCGGACTACCAGGGTCGACACGAACCGTCTCATCATCACCGAGGTCCATATCGGGGCTCACTGGAACGGTGTCGATGTCCGCATCACCGACTTCGACAACCAAGACGAGCTGGATACACGAACCCCAAGCTGCCCGCCAGATCTCGCCTTGATGCGGATCTGTCACCGACGCACTAAAGGCTGCTGATAGCGCGTCCAACGATGGCGGCTCAACCCGCCCCTGGACCTGTTGCCCGTTTCCTTCCTTCTGATTCATCGATTTGGACCCTCTGATACGTCCAAATGCCGCATCTTGCTCAACTGTCCGATGTCACGGACGCAAGAGCCAACAGCTTGCTTAGAACCATGAGCTGATCGTCCTCGCCAGAATCCCTGAGCACAGTGCGGAACTTACTCTTTAGCCGATTCATTGCATCATTCACCGCACTCTTGCCACCGCCAATCGCCGTAGCGGCTTGCCGAGCACTCGATGACAGGTGGGGAACGAGCTGCCGCTCGCGGGGACTGAGTTGGTCCCACAACACATTTGCCGTGTCGGCGGCATCGAGTTCTCTGTATTGTTCGCACACCTGCTCAGCCGGGTCCGACTCCCAATCGGCGGTATAGCGGTCATCAGCCATGTCGAGGCTCTCGATTGCAGCGACCGGGCCAACCCCCAGACGCTGACCGATTACTTCAACAAGAGTGTCGATATGCACAGCGCCTCCGGCTTGGTCATACACCGCGTCCAAGAGCGCCAAGAGGGACGATTTCTCGGCAACCGGACTGTGGCGTTTGGCGTCTGGACGCCACTTCACAACCTCAACCTCAACCTGCCAGGCAGCCTCAAGTAGATCGGACGCTGCAACAGCCCGCACGCTGGGCGGATCATCCCTTCGCCGCCAGAATTTGGTCGGCCACTCGACGTAGCCCTCAGGCGAGATGACTTCCTTTAGGCGGCGTTGCAATCGCGCGCGATCAGTGCGCCGCAACTTGGCACGAACGAGATTCACGAGACCCGTGTACACCAGCTTCCGGAGGCTCTCGTCGTCATGAGCGTTCAGAATGGAGTGCTCGTATGCGGCTGACGAATAGAACTCCGAGGTCAGATCCTCCACGTCCTCGGAGGTCCAAGACGTCCCATCGGGTTTTGGGAACCGGCCTGCAACAGACACAGCCAGCTTCTCAACGACCGCGACATAGGCCGCTGCGCCACCGGACCGAATCGCCCTCAGCACATCGTCGTTTGCAGCAGACCTGTTCTGGTGAGAGGTCAGTGAGGAGCGGTCCATCGGTCGCCTTTGGTCGTCAAGCTTTGATCCGAGCGAGCGGCGCGGGGACCGCAACGAGGCTGGGATACGCCGCTACGACGCGGTCGTATAGGTCGTCGCTGCCATCCTCTGTGACAGAGATAACGAGCGCGAAGTCCACCGGATCGGATGACACTTCAAGGGCACCAGCACGACGCGCCAAATAGGAGATGTCAATTCGGGGATCAAAGACATCATCTGGCTGGAGCTTGCATCGATAGGTCCGAAGCGTCTCCCACTTGCCCTGGTCCCTGGCTAGGTCTTCAGGCTTGGCATAAGCACTGAAGCCCTTTGCGGCAGCAGGCTCGTGGCTTTGGCGGTAGCCGCCAGCCAATAGCTCAGAAACTCGGGCGGTATCGGCGAGCTGTGCAATTTCACTGCCTCTCGGGTCGGTGCGAGTGAAGGTGAACCGGTGCGCGTTTGGGCGCAAGGTCAATTCAACGGAAGAGCGGGTGTATTCGGTGACCTGCGTTAGTTCTACGGGGGAAGTAACAGCCAGCGTGACAGTGACCGTGAGGGCACCTGTTGCCCCATGGGGGATCGGTACTTCGTAGGCAAGGATTTCATCGCGGTCGATCGTGTCCTGATAGACCAGACTGACCGCGCCAGGTTCGCAGTCAAGGACCTCATCGAAGGTGAGGGGAAAGCGGCCGTAGCCGAACTCATTGCGGCGTTTGCGATGGTGCCGATGACGTTCGGCAAAATGGACTGCGAGGGCCCGCAATAACGCTGGCGTGACGTGATCACCGAACCGCACCGCCAGCCCGGTGAGGGCGTGGGTCACAAGGGGCGCCGCAAAGCTTGTCCCTTCATCAGAGGCGAGATACCCATCGGCTGTCATGGCGAGAAAGGGGTCTTCATCCAGAACGCCACCGAATTGCACCCCGGTTGGCTGGATTCGCGCACCTGGTCGTCCGGGACCAACAGCGGAGTACGGGGCCTTGGACCAACGGACTCCGTCGGGACTGTCGCACGCTCCAACCGACAGCACGTTGGCGCCGTCGGCCGGTACTTGGACCCGATTGAGTTCGAGTTGATCTGATTCCTGCCCATTATTGCCCGCTGCGACAACAAAGAGGACGTCTCGTTCATAGGCGATGCGGTCCAACACATGGGTCCAGCGATGTGGTTCGAGTCCTGCCTCGACTGCTTGGTCGGGGCCGTAAGACAGATTGATGATCGCGTAGTCCTGTTCTTTCGCTACGCGTTCGATCTCGTCGAGAATCCAGACGAGGGCCAATTCGTCTGGCCAGTGGTCCGGCGGATGAATGCGATAGTGATCGAGACGGGCCACTGGTTGGGGCAACTGTGAGCCCGGGACCATCAACCCGTAGGTCGCAGCCGCTGTTACCGCAGTGCCGTGGCTGACAACATCAGGATCGGGGTCGGCCTTGGCCAACGTGACTTCCTCAGATTGGAAGAAGGGTGGATCTGCGGAGTTGTCCAGGCCGCCGTCAAAGACTGCCACCGCGTGGACCTCATCCACTGGGGATAGCTCATCGGGAGGATGCACGCGTGGCCTCGTACCTCGGGGCCCTACTGCAGGCAACGGCCTCATTGTCGGCATAGGTCGTACCGCTCGGAGGGGATTGAACCGGGCTAGTTCATGAACATTGGCGGGATTGACCCGAGCAGGAGCGAAAGTCAGTCCGCCTGCGGTTCGGACGAAATCGAAGTGTGGGGTTCCGTCTAACGATTCAACAAGCAATCCCCACTTTTCGATGATGTCATCGCCAGCCGGGGTAGGGTCGCCGGCGGCATTGATGCCTGTTGGGTGCAGCACGCATTCGACAGTCACGGACTCGTCATCCCCGAATTCCGTCGTCAATAGAACTGAGTCCGGTTTGGGCAAGCCAAAATCACTGAGGGTCCGGATCTCCTTGAACGCACGCCGTTCCGACTTTGTCGCTCCACCTCGGTTCGTTACGAGCGTCTGAAGCATCTCAAGTCCGTCGTCGGTCACTGCCAGAATCAGCCTTCGAGTAGGTGATTGCTTGGTCTTGGTGTTGGTTTCGAGGAGACCCTCGGCGTAGCGGGATCCGACGCTTTGCGCCTCCCCAAACGCCAGCAGCCTCGAGGGGTGATAGGACGCGGCAAGGTAGTTGGGCAACAACGTAGTCTCGACAACGACTCGCTCACCCCTGAATTGGTCTGGGATTAAGGCGGCCTCAATGCGGGTAGTTTCGATTTGGGGAAGAAGGATCTCACGGGCTTGTTCCGCGGTTTGCGGCTCGTACTTATCGCCAGCCCCACGCCAGCGCCGTAGGTCCAAATCCTGGCGAAGCGATTCACCGTTGAGAAGGAGAGGGCGAGGACTCATATCGCCTCACGCGCCCTTCGTATGGCGGCTCCAACCGTTGGGTGGCTCACGTCGAGGAGTCTGGCGATCTCGCGCTGCGTCATACCCAATGACTCGTGCGCGACCAAACAGAACGCGTCGCGGTCAAGATCGCTCGGATCAAATGCATCAAGAAGCCTCGCAGTGAGCTCTTCCCGGAGCGGCGCTCCATGGATGATTGCGTTTCTCGCCGCGTTGGTCACGGCGCGCTCGATATGTGAGCCAGTCGCGTCATGAGTCAGTGCGGCTGCTCCAACAAGTACATCCTCAGACAGAGGTTCGATCTGGCCGCTGAATGTTCGGAAGAGTTCAATGCGCTCCCGCGGGCCTGGCAGCGGAATGTCAATGATCCGGTCGAACCGGCGTTCTACGGCGCGGTCCAGAAGCTCGGGGTGATTGGTTGCTGCAACGAGCAAACAGTCATTCGGCCAGCGCTCCAACTCCAAGAGCAGTACGTTCACGATGCGCTTGAGCTCGCCAACGTCGGAGTCGTCGTCACGGCGCTTGGCCAGCGCGTCGAACTCATCGAGGAGCAGGACACACGGTTGCTCTTTCGCGAAGTCCAACACGCGGCGAAGGTTCCGGCCGGTGCTTCCCAGATAGCTCGAAACCACTCCAGCAAGATCGGCAACGATCAAGGGCAAGTCGAGCTGTTCGGCCAGCCAACTTGCGGCGTGTGTCTTTCCGACACCTGGAGGTCCGGTGATTAGCAGGGTGAGTGTGGGCATCACACCAGTCGCGATAAGTTCCTCCCGCGCCGACCACTCCTGAATTACCGCCTGAAGTTGGTCGTCGACATCTTCGGGCACAACAAGCACAGTCCCTGCCGGGGGTGGGCGGACATCGACCAAGTCAATGCGCGAGTCACGGTCTGCTGGAGGGCGTGATGCGCGTCGCGGAGCAAGTGCCCCCGTGTCCGCGATCGCGGCGGTCAGCTCATTGCAGAACCGATCGGGGTCACCGACCTCTGGGGGGATGGCGCGTAAGACCCGTGCCGCGAGCTGTCGCACACCGCTTACGTTGCCTCTAGCAGCAACGCTGCATATGTCCACGAGCGCCTGCTCAAGCCCACCCTCAAATTGGTAAGAAGTTCGTGATTTGGAAGACATCACTTACCACAATAACATAAATTCCTGGACAGATAGGGTTCCTCTGTGGCAATTATTTATTCTATAGATACCGAATCTTTCCATCTACCACCGATTGAGGCTCCACCAGCCTCATCGTCAGCGGCCAGCGACGATAAGTAAGTGAGCAGCAGCTCGAAATTGCTCTCTCGATGCGACGGTTGCAACCCACGGGGCACTTCGGTCATACCGATGACCCTTCGGTTGCGATCTATATTGGACCCTCTATGAACGTTCAACCCCTCGAGATCGTCGTGGTTCAGGACGCCGATGGCGCAGTGATCATCCATGCCATGCCAGCCCGGCGGAAGTTTCTGCAATGAAGGAGGAGCAGATGGACCAAGATCGCGAAGAGTGGCTCGCAGAGAAGCTGGCCGCGTTCGAGAAGTGGGCTGACGAGGTCGACCCGGCAGACCTCAAGCCCGCACCGTTGGAGTCGATGGGTGTGGTTGCAGCATGGACCAACCAACAGGAAGGGGTCAACGAAGCTCTGGCCCGAGCGGTTACCGATGCCCGCACGCGAGGGGTCACCTGGTCGCAGATCGGGGAGATGCTGGGGGTCTCAAAGCAGGCTGCCCGCCAAAAGTACGGCACCAGAGTCGCGGCTCAGTCCTAGTTGTAGGGCCGAATTCAATTGCCAGAGTCCCCGGTGAACGCCACCGCCCTGCCTGATTGGGCACAGCAGCCAGCGGCTATCCGCACCGAGTTGGTACGGCGAGTCAGCGCCGACCTCCGTGGCCCGCTGGACGGGGCAGACGAGATAATTCGCGGCTTCCAGCGGGAAGACGGCACTTGGGCGCCGCCCGGACGAGTGAATGACCGCTACTTGGTGGGAAAGCTGGCCCCACAGGGAACAGTGGCCCGCGATCCCGAACGCACCGACGACCCCGGCACTGGCGACGAGGACCCGGCCCGGGGCAGCCACGACGGCCGAGTGGCCCAGCGAGTGCTGGCCCAGTCCTCCATTGGGCTCACCGCGGTTGTGCCCGCCGACACGAATGAACTGTTAGCCCGATGTCGGTGGGGGCAGTACACGCGAGAGGAAGAACTTCGAGACGATGGCACCGCCGCCCGGGTGTGGCAGCGGTTGCCAATCGACCTCACGGTGTCGGTCTCCATGCAGGAGGGCAGTATCGACCCGATCCCCGTGAACGACGACGGGGTGGTGCTGCGGGGCCGGATCGCTCCTGCTGCCAACCGAGAACTGCTGCTGGTGACAGTGTTCTTGTGCAATGAGCAGGAACCCGTCCGCACTAACAAGGACGAGCGTTGGCTGTTTCAGGTCAGCCTCGACCTCACCGCTCCCGACAACTCGGCGGTGTTCTGCGGGCGGGAGGCTCTGCACGTGGCATCCGCGGTGCCGGAGGCCGAGCGGGAGGAGACCGCCCAGCTTGACATGGCCTATCGCCACGAGGTGGAGCTGGCTGTTGGCCACGGGGTGGGCGTCGGCTGGCACCGCGAGCCAGGTACCCGTAGAGGCACCCGTGTGGGAACGGCAACGCTGCCGCGCCACGAAGTAGGCCGCACAGAAGCCCCCGCCGCGCACAGCACGCCTCAGCTCTCTGGGCTCATTACCGACATGAAGACGCTGTCAGAACTGGATGTCGACGATTTGGCCAACGGACTCATGCCTCTGGCCGACGGCTATCGGGCTTGGCTGGACGACGAGATCAACCGAGCTGAGAACTTGGACGGCCACCATGATGCCGCCGCGGCAGCAATCGCCGAGGCGACAAGAGTGGCCGACGCCATCCGGGACGGAATCACGCTGCTGCAAGACAACCCCGACGCATTGGACGCATTCCGGTTCGCCAATCAGGCGATGTCGCGTCAACGAGTACACAGCGTGGCCGTTGGCGTGCGGCGCAATGACCTTGAATTGTCGCTGCGGGAGGCGCTAGCCGGCGCGGACATTCCGGCTAACCGGTCGTGGCGGCCCTTCCAGCTCGCATTCGTCTTGCTGTGCCTGCCTTCGCTCACCGACCCCGGCCATCCCGAGCGCAGCGGCGACACTGCGCTCGCCGATCTTCTCTTCTTCCCCACCGGAGGCGGCAAGACCGAGGCCTACCTGGGGCTGGTGGCCTACACCTTGGCCATCCGACGACTTCAGGGGGTGGTGGGCGAAGGGGAAGACGCAGTGGACGGACGCGACGGCGTGGCCGTGATTATGCGCTACACGCTTCGGCTGCTTACCGCCCAGCAGTTCCAGCGAGCCGCCACGCTGGTCTGCGCGGCTGAATTGCTGCGTCAACACCGAGCGGTGTCCGACAGCCGATACGAGGGTGTGCCGTTCCGTTTGGGCATGTGGGTGGGCGGCGGGGTCACGCCAAACCAGGATGGGGAAGCCAAGGAATGGGTAGAGGCACAGCGCAACCGGAGCAGGGGTTTTAGCGGTGCCGGTACCCCGCTCCAGCTCACCGAGTGCCCGTGGTGTGGCTACGCGCTCAGCGGTGGCCAAGACTGCCGCTACGACGAGCCCCACCAGCGCTTTCTGGTGTTCTGCGGTGATCCGGAATGCTCGTTCACCGCTAAGCAAGCACCGGGCGAGGGCATTCCGGTAGTGACCGTGGACACTCAGGTATACCGGCTGCTGCCCGCATTCGTGATCGCCACCATCGATAAGTTCGCACAGCTTCCCTGGAACGGGGCACTAGCCACTCTGTTCGGCCGAGTGGAGCAGCGATGCGAGCGTCACGGCTATCGCAACCCCGACCTCGACCAGCGCCACCGGAATCACTGGCAAGAAAGCAACAAGCACGTGGCCCGCGGGGAATTGCCCGCGGCGTCGACCGTCGATGTCTCACCCCGCTTGCGACCCCCGGACTTGATCCTCCAAGACGAGATGCACCTGGTGACAGGGCCGCTGGGCACGATGGCCGGGCTGTATGAGGCTGCAATCGACCGTTTGGCTACTTGGAAATACAAAGGCCAGCAGGTCCGACCCAAGGTGGTGGCGTCTACCGCCACCGTCCGGAGGGCCGGCCAACAAGCCTGGGCACTGTTTTGGCGGAAGCTGCGGGTGTTCCCACCTCCGGTGCTCGATGTCCGGCGGTCATTCTTCGCCGAGCAGATCGACCCCACCGATGAGGCACCGGGACGGCTGTATCTGGGCGTAATGGCCCACGGGGAGCGGCTCAAGCAGGTGGAGTTGCGAGTCTTCGCCTCGCTTATGGCCGCAGCCCAGGCCATGTACGAAGAACTGGACGATGAGGGTGAACGGGTGGATCCGTGGATGACCACCGTCGGTTACTTCAACGCCGTACGAGAACTGGCCGGAATGCGCCGAATGGCCGAAGACGAATTGCGGTCGAAGCTGCGGCGAACCCGATTTACCCCCGGCTTGGCTGATCGCACCCGGGTCATCTTGGAGGAGTTGACCTCTCGGGTTTCATCAGAGGACATCAAGCAAATCCTCCGCCGACTGTTCAACACGTTTGATCCCGGGCGGGAGGACGAAGAGTATGCCCAGCGCCCGCTCGACCTGTTGCTGGCTACCAACATGGTGTCGGTCGGCGTGGATGTGCCTCGGCTGGGCTCGATGGTGGTTGTGGGCCAGCCCAAGGCCACCGCCGAGTACATCCAGGCCACCTCTCGGGTTGGCCGCAGCGACGACGGCCCGGGCCTGGTCATAACCCTGTACAACTGGGCTCGGCCGCGAGACCTATCCCACTACGAGACATTTTCCCACTATCACGCCACCTTCTATCGCCATGTGGAGCCGCTGTCGGTGACCCCGTTCTCCGAGCGAGCCTTGGACAAAGGCCTGACCGGTGTGCTGGTGGCATCTATCCGTCAACACGACACGGTGTGGAACCCCAACGACACCGCCCGCTTACTCGAACCAAACGACCCCCGCATCTCCTCCCATGTCGCCGACTTGTCCGAGCGAGCCGAGGCAGTGGCCAATAGCCCAAGCGCCGGCGAGTTGGTACGGGTGATGGCCAGCCAGCGTCTCGGCGAGTGGGAGCGGGAGAAATCGCTTCGCCCGTACCTGGCTTATCAGGCTCGCCTCCGCGACGAAGTGTCGCTGCTGAAGGGGCCAGAGTCCGGCGGTTGGACCATGTGGACCTGCCCTAATTCACTGCGGGACACCGAGTCCCAGATCAATCTTCAAATCGAGACTGAAGACCCCACCTACGAGTCGATAAGCCAGCCGGAGATCATTCTCGGCCAGCCCGAGCCCACAGCTCTTCAAGTCCACAGCCCAGTGGCCGAAGATGATGAAGTAGACGAGTCGATAGCCGCGGCGCAGCCCTTCGACGAATCCGCCGAGGCATCCTTATGAGCCAAACCCGCTCATCGTCGGGACGTGCGCCGGAACCCACTCGGATCGGTGGCCTGCGTCCCTCCCAGATGATCCACACCTTCGGCCCCGGTGCTGTGGTGGATCTTCCCTCCATGTCTGTTGTGGTTGGTGGAATCGACGGCTGGAACATCCACGACACCGCCCTCATCGCCGAAGCCCGGTTGCTGGACAGCGTCCGATCGTTGCCGGGGTGCGCCCGAGTGAGCGAGTTGCGGAGCCCGCCGTGGATGGAGGAGTCGCCGAATCCCTATCAGCAGTGGGCATGGGTCGGGGTACCGGTTTTCCCGTTCCCCCGCTGGATGCGATGCACCGGGTGCAGCCGACTGGCCCCAGTGGACTATCGACTCTTCTCGCTGGAAGTAAACCGCTACCGGCCCGACCGCTCGTACTGGTACCACGACATGTGCCAGGGGCGCCGCCCCCATGTCGTGCCCACTCGGTTCATGGTGGCCTGCGCTAATGGGCATCTCGACGACTTCCCCTGGGTCGAATATGTCCATCAAGGCGGGTCGTGTCCTAACGGCCCACCTGTGTTGGAATTGCGGGAGGCCGGACAGGCCAACCGGGCCGCCGATGTGCGGGTTATCTGCAAGTCCTGCGGCGCCCAGCGGATGGCCCATGAGGCCTTCGGAGACCAAGCCTGGCGGAACCTCCCCCGATGCCGGGGCCGCCACCCCCACCTCCACCAGTTTGAGGACGGCTGCCAGGAGTCGCCCCGAGCGCTCTTGCTGGGCGCGTCCAACTCGTGGTTCTCAATTTCCCGCTCCGCACTCACCATTCCTACCGATGCCAGTCGAACCGACGAGATAGACCAAAAGGTAGAGGAGCGCTGGGACGATTTACTCGACATAGAAGAACGAGTAGTGCTCGACTACGTGTTCAACCGCCTCCGAGCGGGCCGAGGCGAGGAGCAGCGCCTCTGGCTGCTGGACTACGACCCCGACGACATCTGGGAGACCATTGAGCGTCGCCGCATTCGTATACCCGGCACCGAGGACAATGAGAACGAAGCCGAGGAGACAGACTTGCGGGGGCCGGAATGGCGCGCCTTCGCTAACCCGGAACCCTTGCAAACAGATGATTTCAAGGTTCGCCACCTTCCGGTACCCGAAGGGTTTGAGAACACCTTGGACACGCCTATAGCGGTAGACCGACTGCGGGAAGTGATCGCCTTGTGCGGATTTACCCGGATCGACGGCCCCGATGACGCTGGAGTGGCAACTCGCATTGCACCGCTGTGGACCGAGTCTCCGACATGGCTTCCGGCTGCTGAAACCAGGGGGGAAGGGCTGCTGATCCGATTATCTGAGCCGCAAGTTCAAGCCTGGGAAACCAGTTTTGAAAGGGATCCCCGCTACCAGCAGATTGTGGAGGCTCACCGGGGCTGGCGGACTCGTCGGGGGCTGGAACCCCAGCTAGCCGAGCCCCGGGCCCGCTTCCTACTACTGCACTCGCTGGCCCACATGCTGATCCACCAGGTTGCGCTGGACTGCGGCTACTCCACCGCCTCGCTCCGCGAACGGCTCTACAGCCGCACGCCCGACGAGGGCGACCCAATGGCCGGCGTGCTGCTGTACACCGCCTCCCCCGACAGCGAGGGCACTTTGGGCGGGCTGGTGGCACTAGCCGAACCCGACCGCCTGGCCTCCACTTTGCGCGACGCCCTCAACCGAGCCGGGCTCTGCTCCACCGACCCAATGTGCGCCGACCATCTAGCTGACGAAGCCCAAGACACCCTCCACCACGCCGCCTGCCACGCCTGTATGTTCGTCCCCGAGACATCCTGCGAACACGGCAACCGCTACCTCGACCGCGCCACCGTCGTCCCCACCCTCAGCACTCCGGATCTCGCATACTTCATATAGAGCGCGCTCAGATAGGTATCCCTAATGTTCGTGCCGTCTATGAGTCAAAGAACCGGGGGGGCCGATAGATGATCGACCTTCTCAGTGCATTCGGGATTGTCTTCGTCGCCGAACTGGGCGACAAGACTCAGCTCGCGGCCGCGGGATTCGCTACCCGTTTCCGCGCTGCACCGGTGGTGGTCGGTATGTGTGCCGGATACATCGTGGTAAGCACGATTTCCGCTCTGATCGGCGGGGCGGCGGGTAATGCGCTGCCCACCCGTGGAATTAATCTGGCGGCCGGGATTCTGTTCATCGTGGTTGGGGCATTCGGGATTTGGTCGGCAGGACGCACCGATGACTCCCCGGCTGCCCAGTCATCGCACGACGGAGAATCCGAGAGGAAGGGGCGATTCGCGACCCTCAGCGTCGCCGCCACCGTGGCCAGCGCCATCATTGTGGCCGAGTTGGGGGACAAGACGATGTTGGCCACCATTGCACTGGCTGCTCGAAGTGATGCCCTGATGGTGTGGATCGGGGCCACGCTCGGGATCAGCGCGGCGGGGTTGCTCGGTGTGGCACTGGGCCGAGTACTCGCTCGCAAGCTGGACAGTGCGGTGATTCGCCGGGTGGGCGGACTCATCTTCGTTGTGGCTGGCATAACGGTTCTCGTTGCCGGGGTTTGATCACCCCGAAGAATCGGAAAGCCAGCGCCCTCTTGGAACTGACGCTCAGGCTTGATGGCTAGCTGATAGCCCCCGGCGGATCAGGCGGGGTGCCAGGCGAGAAGGGTGAAGGGGCCTTCGTCGTCAATGTGATCTTCGAAGGCCACTTCGATGGGCTGGCCGGCGACGGGCTCGGCGTCGCCTTGCCAGGTGGCGGGCAGGCACAGGTCGTCTTGTTCGTCGAGGCGGCCCAGCACCACGGTGTAGGGGGAGGCGAATCCAGGGAGGAAGGCGTGATGGTTCACCACCCAGCTCTCCACCGTGGCCCGACCTGACAGCGGCGTCCACGTGTACTCGAAGGAGCCGCAGCGCCCGCACATCGACCGAGCCGGCCACCGCCACGCCCCGCACCGGTCGCAGCGCTGCAATTCGAAGCGGTGCTGGTTGACTCGCTCCCACCACGGTGCCGAGTCCCGCTCGGGGTAGGGCCGGGGCTTGGGGGCCCGGTCGGCCGGGCGGTCAACGGCGGTCATCGTTCCCAGACTGCCACAGTCCCGACCTAGAGTGGGCCGAGCCCAGCCAAGATCGCTGGACACCGAAAGAACCTGAACAGACCAGTTGCCCCGACATGACGGTAGAGCGATGACGGCAAAGCCATGACGGCAGAGCGAACAGTGGCCTATCGGCGGGCATCCCGGACGCTGATGGCCTCGGTGATCCCCACCTCCGCGGCCATGGCCTCGGGATTCGCGGCCGCCGCGGTCTTGGCCAAAGAGATCACCGGCAGCGAGACGCTGGCCACCGTGGCGGCCGCCATGATGCAGGTGGGCAGCGTCTCGGCGACGGTGCCCCTGGCTCGCCGAATGGCCCGGCTCGGTCGGCGTCGAGGTCTGGTCGCGGGGTGGTCTATCGGCACAGCGGGGGCCACCCTCGCCTTCTTGGCCGCGGTAGCCGACATCTATCCGCTGCTGATCGTGGGCATTTGCGGCATCGGTGCGGGCAATGCCACCAATTTGGCGGCCCGATTCGCATCCGCTGACTTGGCCTCTGAAGACCGCAAAGCCCGGGCAATCGGGATGCTGGTGTGGGCCACAACCTTTGGGGCGGCACTGGGGCCGACAATCGCGCTGGACCAGGCGGCGGACATCGCCCAGTACATGGGGCTTCCCGAATTGTCCGGCCCCTACCTGCTCGGCATGATTCTCTTCGTCATCGGGCTCACGGTCACCCACACATGGCTGCGCCCCGACCCACTGGAAGTGCTGGGCACAATAGGCGAGGCTGCCGCACGACCGGCATCACTGCGGGTGGTGGGACGTCGAATCGCCGCTTCGCCCGCCGCCCGACTAGCGGTGATCGCCATGCTCACCGGCCAAGCGGTGATGGTGGGGGTTATGACCATAACCCCGCTGCACATGGACAACGGCGATCACGAATTCAGAGTGATCGGCTGGGTGATCTCCGTACACGTCATCGGAATGTTCGCCTTCTCGCCCATCGTGGGCTGGCTCGTCGACCGCATCGGCCCCTATTTGATGGTGGCACTAGGCGGGGTGATCCTGTGCATCGGCGCGGAGACCGCGGCCCACAACAGCGCCGAGGACAGTGCCGGGATGTTCGCCGGCCTCCTGCTGGTGGGCTTGGGCTGGAGTTTCGGGCTGATCGCGGGGAGCGCGCTGCTCACCTCGGCGTTCCCGGTGGCCCAGCGGGTGGAAATGCAGGGAGGCGCCGACCTGTTGATGACCGGTGGCGGAGCGGTCGCCGGTTTGTCCTCGGGGGTGATCATGGAGCACTTCGGCTTTCACTCGTTCAGCCACTACGCCGGGCTAGCCGCCTTGCTGTTGGTGGCCGCCGCGGCGACCGCCTGGTACACCGCCCGCCAGGAGCGAGCCGAGCCGGTTCCCACTGGGTAGCCGACGACCTTGCTGGCAGTCAATCAGCTATCGCGGCGCAGGATGATGGCCGAGGAATTGCCGGCCACGTAGCCGGGCTGGCCGGTGGACAGGGCCAACTCGGCACCGGGGACTTGGAAGCGCCCGGCGGTGCCTCTCACTTGGCGCACGGCCTCGTGCAGGTTGTTGAGGCCGTGGACGTAGCCCTCCGACAAGAACCCGCCGTGGGTGTTCACCGGGACCCGTCCTCCAGGGGCGGTTCCCCCGTCGGAGATGAAAGCGGCCGCCTCCCCCTTGGGGGCGAACCCGTAGTCCTCCACCTGCACCAGCACGAGATGGGTGAAGGCGTCGTACAGCGAGGCGTACTGGATGTCGTCGGGGCCGACCCCGGCCATCTCGTACAGCCGACGGGCCATTTTCGCCGCGACAGAGGTGGTCCAGTCGGCCTGCACCCGATTGCTGTGCATCATATGGCCGCCGCCCCAGGTCATACCCGAGATCAGCACCGGGGTCTGGCGCAGGTCTCGAGCCCGTTCGGCGGTGGTGATCACCACTGCGGCAGCCGCGTCGGTCTCCAAACAGCAGTCGAACAGCCGGAACGGCTCTACGATCCAGCGGGAGGCGAAGTAGTCGTCCATGGTCATGGGGGCTCGCATCATGGCCCGCTCGTTGTGGACAGCGTTGGCCCGCTGTTGGACGGCGATGCGCCCAAGATCTTCCGAGGTGGTGCCCCAACGGGCCATGTGGGAGCGGGCGAACATGGCATACCACTGCGGGGGGGTCACCCAGCCGATGGGATGCTGGTACTGGGTTTCCACGATGGCCGGGGGCGGGCGCCCGGTGCCGCCCATGCGGTGCTCGGAGCGGGCGTTGATCGATCGCCACACCACGATGTGGCGGGCATGGCCCAAAGCGGCGGCGTTGGCGGCATGGCCCACCACCGAGTGTGAGGTGGAGCCGCCGCCGAACTGGTCGCAGTACCACGACAGGTCGTCCACTCCCAGGCACTGGGCCACGATGGAGGCGGTGATGGAGTCCTGCACCTGGTGGCAGGCCACCCCGTCGATGTCCTCCCGGCGCAACCCGGCGTCCTCGATGGCGGCCATGATCGCCCGCAACGCCAGCGTGAGGGTGCTCACCCCCGAGTTCTTGGACAGCTCGGTGATGCCGATGCCCGCGATGGCGGCCTTGTCGCGGAAGGGGTGTTGGCTCACTGTGACGACACTAGAGCGCAGCGGCTATGTTCAGCGGCGTGAACGACTATCCCATCCACGTTGGCAGCATGCTCTTCACTCTGGTGGACCCCAACCCGGGCCACGAGAAGGAGTACAACCGCTGGTACGAGCGAGACCATTTCTACGCCGGGTGCATGATCGGGCCCTGGATGTTCGCCGGGTCCCGCTGGGTGGCCCCCCGGGCACTCAAGGATCTGCGCCTCACCGACGGCAGCGGCGAGGTGTCGCAAGCCGGCCAAGGCTCGTTCCTGGCGGTGTACTGGGTGCTTGACGGCCACGATGAGGAGCATTGGCAGTGGGCCAGCGACCAGGTCCACTGGCTGTACACCAACGACCGGGGATTTGCCGAGCGCACCCACCGCCACACCATTTTGGCCGACGTCGCCTGGGCCGCCTACCGCGACGACGACCCGGTGCCCCTCGAGCTGGCCCTCGACCACGGCTACGCCGGCATCGGGGTGGTGGCCATGGACCGGGCCGACGGGGTGAGCGAAGACGAGTTGCACGCCTTCTTGCGCGACAAGGCCATGCCCGAGATGATGGCCGGCTCGCCGGTGGCCATCGGCTCCACCTGGAAACCCCGTCAACGCGACGACATCACCTCGAACTCGCCCATGGACCTCGGCTCGGGCACTGGCACCGAGGCCCGAACCCTTCAGATCTTCTTCAGCGAGAAGCAGCCCGACGGCTGCTGGGATGCCTTCCGGTCGTACGTGGACGCGGTGAACGGCTCAGGTCTGGCCAACGTGTGCTGGGCGGGCCCCTTCTACAAGACGGTGGTGGGCACCGACACCTACGTCGACCAGCTCTAGCTGCCCTACTGGAACGAGACGAACACCGGGCTCGGGGTAACTATCAGCACTTGCTCCGGGTTGGCGGTGGGGATGTCCTCGTCGTAGAAGTTCTTCCAACCCCAGTAGAACTGGTCGGCATCGGGCTGGCGGGTCAGCAAGTTCCAAGTGTTGTACTTGTCGCGAAGCGGACCCTGGCCGTCCATATGGACTAACACCGCTAGTTCCGACGGAGTCTCAACCTGATGGCGGTTGGTAATCATCTGCAACCGGAACTGGTGAAGGATCAGCAGTTTCTGGGGAAGGGCTTCCTCACGGACGATCCCGGCCAGCCACTCGACGACCTCGTTGATCTCGGCTGCGTCCACCGTGCCTATCTGGCGCAAGTGGACTTCGTCGGGCTTGAGCCTCCACTCGGGATCCAGCGCAAGCCCGACATGGGGAAGGCGCAGGAACTCCTCATAAATCCTGGCCTGCGTGAGGTAGTCGGTTCGCCCCGGCTGTAGATCCAGCACTACGTACACGTCGTTGGCGGCCGCTAGCTCGATCCAGGGCCTGATCTCATCGCGGGTGGTCTCAGCCGAATAGTCCCCGTCCTCGCCAGCGCCGGCTGAGGCAACGGTGGCGATGATCTCGAAGGTGGGCAACACCACTGAGCCGTCCGCGTCGTAGCCCTCGGCGATGGATCGGAGGCGCTCAATGCCATCCTCGGGGCCCTGCTCTCCCAGCACTCCAAGCCCTGGCCCCGACGGATGGCCGTACATAGCCACCAAGCGGCGGCTGAAGCCGGCATCAAACAGGAGCAGGCCGCCGCCGGGCAGTTCATCGCCACGGCGGACCACATTCAATTGCCAGGCCGTGTCCTCTCCAAAGTCTGAGAGCAGTTCTACCTGGGAAGCGCTGGAGATCGTCCGCCGGGTCTCTGGGGACAAGGCTCGAAGATCGCCCGACACAGCAAACACCCCAACACCGATTTGGTGGCCGAGGGCGGCCAATGGCGCGGTTTGCTCAGCACTGTCGACAAGCCACACACTGCCATAGGACAATCCAGTGGGCGAAAAGGTCGCCTGCTGACTGACAGCGATCTGCTCGAAGGCGAAGTCGGCCAGGGCATACCGAAGAACCTGAGCGTCGAATCCGGCCGTCACGATGCGCTCTGGAGCGAGACGCCCAAGCTCACCCATCAATGGGATGTCAAACCAAGGATCAACCAGCAGCAACGGGCCTCGAATCCCACGGGACATCAGCGTGGTGATCGCCGCGTGATCCTCGGCGAACGCCAGTCCGACTTCGTGAGCGCAGCCATACAGAGCCTTCGATATCTCAATACTGGTCACCGCAAGAGACGTGTGGGATATCTGAAGATCATCCGGGACCAAAGGAGAACAATCGCGCTCGGGCTGGGCAGTTTCTGTGGGTTCAGGGGCCGCGGTGGGTTCGGGGACCGCGGTCGGCTCAGGGGCCGCGGTCGGTTCGAGCACTGCGGTCGGTTCAGGGGCCGCGGTGGGTTCGGGAACTGCGGTGGGTGTTGGGATCTCCGGCGTTGGTGCGACCGCGCTGTCGATTGCGGTGGGAGCAGGACTCAGAAGGGGGGGATCAAGGGTCTCAACGGTGTCGGGCGGGGACGATACCGGTGGAACCGTTTCACCGGAGGAGCAGGACGACACCAGCAGCAAGACCGCTATGAGGACAACGAATCGACAGGGCAATTTGCAACTCCCGGTGGGAGGCTAGCCCGACCACCACCTGCATTGGTGTCAGTGTCTGACCTGGGCTTTTACCCCTGCTCAGCCCACCAGGCGTCGAGTCGGGCCTCGGTGGCGGCCCGGTCTAGGTCGGGCTCGGCCCGCTTCAGCTCCAACAGGAACTTGAGCGCCGCGCCCACCTCGGGACCGGGGCCGATGCCGTAGCGCTCCATAACCTCGTTGCCGTCGATCAGCGGCCGCTCGGCCGCCCGGCGCTCTTCTTCGGCCAAGCGGGCGATTCGGGCCTCCAGGTGGTCCACATGGTGTTGGAGATCGGCGGCCTTCTGGACGTTCCTAGTGGTGCAGTCGGCCCTCACCAGCTCGTTCAAATAGCCCAGCAACGGCCCAGCCTCTCGGGCGTAGCGGCGCACGGCCGCGTCGCTCCAGCCGTCGGCGTAGCCCTTGAACCGGCCCGACAAACGCACCAGTTCGCTCACGTCGTCCACCACCTGCTTGGAATAGCCCAGCTCGGTGAGCCGCTTGCGGGTCATACGAGCCCCCACCGCCTCGTGGTGGTAGAAGGTGACCGTCCCCCGCTCATAAGAGCGGGTGCGGGGCTTGCCCACGTCGTGGAACAGCGTGGCCAGCCGCAGAACCAGATCAGCCCGGGTCTTGGCCACAACCGCGATGGTGTGGGCCAGCACGTCCTTGTGGCGGTGGATCGGGTCTTGCTCCAAACGAAGCGCGGGAAGTTCGGGAACGATCTCGTCGGCGAGGCCGGAGTCAACCAGATGCCACAGCGGCGGGGCAGGGTCTTCGGCCAACAGTGCGGCCGTCAGGAGCTCCCTGCGCTCGGCGACGTTGGTGGCTACCGCTCCTCCTTGAACACAACGTGCTTGCGAGCCACCGGGTCGTACTTCTTCAGTTCGATCCGCTCCCGGTCGTTGATGCGGTTCTTGGTGGTCACGTAGGTGTAGCCGGTGCCCGCAGTGGACTTCAGCTTGATGATGGGGCGCTTGTCACTAGCCATGGAAATCAGACTCTCTCCGGATTCGACTGTGGCAATTGGCCGCTTCTTTGGATAGCCATCGCAATCAGAACTTCTCCCCGCGCTGGCGCATTTGGGCCACCACTTTGTCGATGCCGTGCTTGTTGATGGTCTTGAGGCCTTTTGCCGACACGTTGAGGGTGATCCACTGCTTCTCCGACGGCACCCAGAAACGGTGCTTGTGGACGTTCGGGTTCCACCGGCGCCGCGTCTTGCGGTGCGAGTGGGACACGTTATTGCCGAACGACGGGCGACGACCGGTCACCTGGCAGACCTTGGACATAGGGAACCATGTTACCGGCCCCGCCACCGGCACCGGCAAGCGGATAGCCGCAGACGCGCCCAATCTCGACAACAATCTCCATTAGCAGGCGGGATAGGGTCGCCGCCATGAAACTCGGACTGGTCTGGGGATATTGGAGCCGCGGGATGCCCGAGGGCTTCGTGCCGCTCACCCAGGAGGCAGAGCGGCTGGGCTACGACTCGGTTTGGACGGCGGAGTCGTGGGGCTCCGACGCCTTCTCTCCGCTGGTGTGGCTGGCGGCCCACACCGAGCGCATTCGTTTGGGCACCGGAATCGTGCAACTTGCCGCCCGAACTCCCACCGCCACCGCCATGCACGCGGTGACCGCCGATCACCTGTCCAACCAGCGCCTCATTCTGGGGTTGGGTGTATCCGGCCCCCAGGTGGTGGAGGGGTGGTACGGCCAGCCCGGAAACCGCCCGCTGGCCCGCACCCGGGAGTACGTGGAGATCCTGCGGCGGGTGTTCGCCCGAGACGGGTACCTCACCTTCGAGGGCGACTACTACAACCACCCTTATAAGGGCGAGGGCGACACCGGCCTGGGCAAGCCGCTCAAGATCATGACCCATCCCCCCCGGGCCGACATCCCCATCTTCATCGGCGCCGAGGGCCCCAAGAACATCGCCCAGACGGTGGAGATCGCCGACGGCTGGCTGCCGCTGTACTACTCCCCGTTCCGCCCTGAGGTGTACGCCGAGTCGATCGCCGGGCGCTCCGACGACTTCGAGATCACCGTCCACACCACCATCAAGGTCACCGGCGACTCAGACGAGGAGTTGGCCGAGGCGCTGTTTCCCACCAAGGCCTCCCTGGGCTTCTACATCGGGGGGATGGGGGCCAAAGGCCAGAACTACCACACCAAGCTCATGGCCCGGATGGGCTTCGAGGAGGAGGCCTACCACATCCAAGACCTGTTCTTCGAAGGCCGCCGGGAGGAGGCCATCGCCGCGGTGCCCGATCAGTTCGCCGATGAGATCTCGCTGGTGGGATCGCCGGAGCGGATACGCGACCGGCTGGCCGCCTGGGAGGAGAGCCCGATCACCGGCATCAACGTGGGCGCCCGAAGCGCTGAGGAACTGCGCACAATCGCCGAGGTCATCCTGGGTTAGGGATAATGAACTCATGAGCGAACCTATCACTTTCTATTTCGACCCGCTTTGACCATGGTGCTGGCAGACAGCCCGTTGGGTTCGTCAGATCGAAGACGCCGGTGAGGTGAGCGTCACCTGGGGATTGTTCTCGTTGGCCATCGTCAACTGGGACAAGCCCATGGACGAGTTCGACCCCGACCGGGGCGTGGGGGTGCGCTCGCTGCGCACTGCGGTGAAGGCCCGCGAGATGGGCGGCAACGACGGCATCGGCGCCTACTACCAGGCCATCGGCCGGCGGGCGTTCGACTTGGTGGAGTCGGTGGACGAGCTCGACACCATCCGAGCCGCCGCAGTGGACGCCGGTTTCGACGCCAGCCTGGTGGACGACGCCCTAGCCGACGACAGCACCTGGGAGACGCTGAAGTCCGAGCACACCATCTTGTGCGACGAGACCCGCAGCTTCGGCGTGCCCACCATCCGCCTGGACGGCGGCCAAGGCCCGGCGCTGTTTGGCCCGGTGATCAGCAACCCGCCCGAGTCCACCGAGGAGGCGGTGGAGCTGTGGCGCCACGTGCGCTGGCTCACCGCCTACGACAACTTCGCCGAACTCAAGCGCGACCGCCTGCCGCCCGATCTGGAGGCCTACAAGCGAAGGTATGGCGACGACGGCTGACGCTGTCGCCGAATCGACTGCCCCTCAATCCGGGGCGCATCGGCCCCTGTGGCGTCGGCGGGGGGCCAGGTGGTTTGCCGCCGCGGTGGTGGTCGCTCAGCTCGCGCTGGTGGCCAACGGCTACCGCGACCCGCACAACTACTTCGCCTTCCAGCCGTTCAATGAGTCGAGCACCTATGCGGTGGAGCTGGTGCGGGTGTTGGACGACGGCCAGCGAGTGGCGGTGCCCAACGGCCGCTGGGAGGGCTACGACTGGAACGAGCTGATCGATTGGGGGCCGCTGCGGTCCCCGTGGCGCCAGCGCCACGCCTTCTCCGGGGTGGACGCGGTGGTGGACTTCTTGGACCACGCCCTGGACTGGATGGCCGACAACACCCCCGGCGACACCGAAACCCGTTATTGGGAGGCCACCGTCACCTACTACCGCAATGCCCGCGGCCCCCACGTCACGGTGATCCGCAGCCACGACCGGGAAGTGGGCGACCCATGACGGCCACGGCTTCTTCGGCTTCGGCCACCGCCCACTGGAGGGACCGGTTCCACCGGTGGTTGAGCGAGGTGTTCGACGAACCGGCCAGCGTGCGGGGCGCAGCCGTGCTGCGCATCGTGCTGGGTCCGTGCGTGATCTGGCACCTGCGGCCGTTTCTGGCCGACGCTCTGGATGGCATCACCTACCACGACCGCTTCCAGCAGCCGTGGTGGGCGTGGTATCCCAATGCGCCCGAAGGGCTGTACGTAGCGCTGCTGTGGATCGGGGTGGCTGCCGCCGTGCTGATGACCGTGGGCTGGTGGTCGCGCATCGCCACCGGGGCTGCCTTCGCGGTGGTGGCCTACAACCTCTTCTTGTCGCAGACCCACTTCCACCACAACCGGGCGTTCCTGGTGATCCTTTTGGCCGGGGTGGCCCTGTGCGACAACGGCCGGGCGATGTCGCTGGACGCCCTTCGCCGACCTCCGCCCGATGACCGAGCCTTGGTGTGGCCGATATGGCTGCTTCGGTTCGAGGCGGCGGTCGTCTACTTCGCCTCGGGGTTCTCCAAGCTGATCGACCCCGACTGGGTGGGCGGCCGGGTACTCCACGACCGCTCTGTCCGATACCAGAACGATGTGCGCGACGCTTTGGGCGACACGCTGGCCGATCCGGTGCTGGAGGTGGTGACCACCCGGGCGTTCCACTGGGTGCTGTCTCCCGCCGCGGTAGCCACCGAGCTGTTCATCGCCTTCGGTCTGTGGTTCCGCCGCACCCGCCTGGTGGCGATATGGGTGGCGGTGGCCTTCCACGTGGGCATTGAGGTGACCTCCCACGTGCAGGTGTTCAGCGTGATCGCCATCGGCGCTTTGGCCCTGTGGGCGGTACCGTCCACCCGCGACCGCACCCTGGTCACCCCCAGCCGCTGGGTGGGGTGGCTGGACTGGATGGCCCGGTTCGACATCACCGTGGCACCGGGGGCATCGTGGTGCATGGTGAATCGCGACGGCACGGTGCTGGAGGGGCGAGAGGCCCGCCGGTTCGTGCGGACCCGACTGCCGGCCACCTTCCTGTTCTCCCGGTTCTGGCGGTATCCGTGAGCACGCTGTCGTCGTTGCGGCGGCTCTCGTCTAGTCGAGCCTCGCGTCGGCTCATCGCCTGGGCGGTGGCATGGGTGGTGATCGCCGGGCTCCTGCGGATCACGTTGGCCGCACCCGAGGTGTGCCCGGCGTATGACCCCGGCGACGGACAAACCGCCATCGACGCCGGAGCCGACTGGATCGTCCGCACCCAGGAACCCAGCGGGCGATACCTGTACGAGTACGACCGGCGCACCGAGTCGGCGGTGCCGGGCTACAACCTGGTCCGCCACGCCGGGGGCACCATGTCGCTCTACCAGCTGGCCATCGCGCAACAGGGCCAAAACCACCAGATAGTAGAGGCCGCTGACCGGGGCATGAACTACCTGTTGGAGCGGGCGGTGGACACCGACAATGGGGGTATGGGGCCAGCGCTGTCGCCCCGAGGGCCGGTGAAGACGGGGACGGCATCGCTGACGCTGGTCTCACTGGCCCATCGGCGCATCCTCACCGGCGACCCGCGATACGACGGCGAGATGCGGGCGCTGGGCCGGTTCCTGATGGGCCAGCAGCTTCCCGACGGCGGGATGCTCAACTTCTGGGATCCCAAGACGGGCGCACCGGTGCCCGGAGAGCGGTCCCGGTTCGCCACCGGGGAGGCCGCCTGGGGCCTGGCCCTGATGCACGAGGCCTTCCCCGGCGAGGGCTGGGATGCCCCGGTGTGGGCCATCATGGACTACCTGTCCACCGAGCGCGACGAGCTGGAAGAGCTGTGGCCCCCGCCCTGGCCCGACCAATGGGCGGCCTACACCCTGGGCGAGATGGCCGAGTGGGGCTTGGAGGACCATCACCTGGAATATGCCCAGCGTTTGGCCGGGCGATTCGGGCAGATGATTCGCTGGGACGCTCAGCGGGAGGGCGTGGCCGAGCTGTCCCACCTGCCCATGCCCCGCGGCGGCGGCTACGGGACCATTCTGGAGGGCCTGGGCGCGCTGGAATGGCTATGGCTCAACGAGCCCCGCCTCGCCGACGCTCCGCTGCGGGATCGGCTGGAGTGCGGGGCAGCCCGCCTGGCCGAAGCCCAGGATGCCGACGGCGCTTGGTACTACGACGACCTAACCAGGGTGGACGACCAGCAACACGCCGTCTCCGGCATATTGATGGCCGATGTCAGTTTCAACCTCGGAGGAAACAAGCCATGAAAGCAGGAACACCATGAGCGGACTCGGACCAGTGATGTTGATGGTGCTGGCCGCGGCCAACCCGGCCGCGGGCGCGCTGAGCGTGGCCTGGCGGCCATCGAATAGGGATCAGTGGCGCCCCCGGGTGGTGCTGGCCGTCGCCGCCCCGGTAGCCGCATTATGGGTGATCGCCGCCCTGGCCGACCCCATCCTCGACGGCCTGTCGGTGACCACCGGCACCTGGCGTTTGGCCACCGCCGTGCCCTTCGCAGTGGCCGGACTCCGCTGGATGTTATGGCCCGCCCGCCCCATCCATGACGAACCCCGAGCCGGTACCCAAGTAGCGCTCATCGCCCTCACCGTCCTGTTCACCCCCCAGCTAGTAGCCGTCGTCCTAGCCACCGCCGCCCACGACGGCACCCTGCGCACCATGGCCGGCGTAGTCCTAGCCGCCGCCCTCACCGCCACCCTCCTATGGTTCCGCGCCACCCCCACCCCCCTGCTATCAGTGATCGCCCGCCTCCTAGGCGGCATCGCCATAGTCCTAGCCATAGCCCTAGGAGTAGACGGCACCCAAACCCTCTGAGCGCCTCCACTGCCACAGGACACTCAACTTTGGCTACCAGTCGAGTGGCTCACCCCTTATGCCACCGTCATCGCAGAGAACTTCAATCCACTCGATAAATGCGTCTTTCACGTCATCAGGAAAGTTACGATGAAAATCTCGCATACCAACAAACAGGCGACGGTTTTTTGGCGATACAAATTGCTCTGGAAGATCTACTGCCCGATTCCCAAAATATACGAAATTACGAGAAATTAGAACTCTCGGAGGGTTCGTGTCCTTCCTTATGTGACTAAAGTTCGGACTGCCATCTTCAAGACTATGTCGCCCATCTTCTTGAATCCATTCAGCTCTATCAGTTTCACGATGGTAAATGTTGTCCCCATAGCGCTGCTTAATGCTGCCAGGTCTAAATGGACGCTTTTGCAAAAAACGTGAGTCATTCCAATATTCGTTGAAGCACATGGCCTCTTCCACCTGCATGGCATAGACCAATTTTCCACCTTGACGCTTCTGTACCGACCCAACACCAGCAACCCAGTCACCCAACTGAGCCGCTTTGCGTATTTTGGGCTTGCAGGTAGCTAGTGTGCAATACCCGTAAAAGGGATTGGGAGCAAATCCGATATCATGGCGCACAACGTATACAAAGAGATTCAAGTTTCAGCAATCAATCCGCTTGACCAACTGATTTTCTCGTGGAGTGCCAGAAGGGTCTTCGCTAATTCGCTCACCGTTTAGCGCTTGAATGATCTTATCTGCGTTCCATCCAACTACCGCATCAGCAAACTTCTTCAGCGGGTCGGGCAGTTCGCACTCCGCATGCCCGTGCGCCCAAACCCCAATTATCAACTTGTCAGCTTTCTGAGCATACTCAATTTCCCAGTCGACCCATTCATGGTTCTTGGTGTCAGGCGTAATCAGTACAATCACCTTTCCAGCCCATTTGATGTTCGGGGCAAGGATCTGTTGCTTGATGTAGTCCGGATTGCTTGCCCGATTTGGTTTGTCGTCAGTGATCGACGCATCTCGCACCTCTACCCCTCTCCCCTCCAACAGGGACTTGAGGTCGCCCACAAGGCCATCGTCCTCGTGCCGGTGCGCTACAAATACGTTGTGAATGCTGCTCATTCGCTTCTCCCTATGCCTGCCGCCAGATGCTGGCCTTGTCATATGGCATGAAAAGTATTATAAAGTGCCTTAATGCTGCCGCCCGTGCTTGACATCTATGTCATCTGGCACCCTGATGACGTCGACGGCGACAAGATTGCCCGTCAGGTTATCGAGCACTTTCATGGTACCCCCTATGTCGGTCTAATCGGCGGTTCTGTGGAGGTCTACACACGATCTGCGTCCTGGATGCATGGGTCCGATGCCCCGCGACCCATTCCAGCCACCGAGCCGCAGCCCCATGGCTTGCCCAGCCCATTGCTCACGGCAGTAGTGCCGCTAGTAGGAATCGAGCTCTGCAGGGCCGTCGAGGACTCTTCATCAGGATGGGGCGAATACCTGACTGCAATCGTTGCCGCCGGAAGCCAGTCCGACAATGTTGGGATTTTCCCGGCTCTGATGGAGGAATGGGATAGAAATGATCACCTCGGCGAAGTGCTTGCGGGCATCCAGGCGCTGCCGCCCCACGTCACTAATGACAACGCGGTCCTGTGTCGCGACATCTCCCAACAGGCCACTCATATGATCGGCGCTCCCCTAAGCAAGCCGCTCACAGTTTTCATCAGCCACACCAAGAGGCCCTCCCAGGACGAAGAGGCCGACTGGGTAGACGACTTCATCACTCGAGTGCGCATCAGAATAAGCAAAACGCACCTCCAGGAGTTCTTCGACGAATCAGACCTGCAGCCTGGCTCTTCCTTCGCTGATGAACTCGATCGCAACGCTGCCTCCAACAGCCTGCTGGCCCTTCGGACCGATCTCTACGCAAGCCGCGATTGGTGCCAGCGAGAGTTTCGGAAGGCGAAGGAAGCCGGAATGCCGGTCGTCACGCTGAGCGCCATTCGCCGTGCGGAGGAACGCGGATCTTTCCTTATGGACCATGTCCCCGTGGTGGGCTACCAAGACGGGGACGAGGATACAAGAGACAGAAGCATTGATACGGCTCTCAACTTGCTAGTGGATAGGGCACTGCGTTACTCGCTCTGGGCCCTTCAGCAGGATGGGCTGCTCTCGCTCGGGATCGATTGGGCCCCTCCTGAGGCACCCGAGCCTGCAACCCTGATTCCCTGGCTGATCCAGCACGGAAGCACAGCCGGTGATGGCCAATTTACGATCATGCATCCCGACCCGCCTCTTGGACCCCAAGAAGAAGAGTTGATCCGAATGTTGTTCACCCTGGTAAGCACAAATGCTACCGTTGAAATTGTGACGCCTCGCACCTACGCGGATCGCGGCGGTAGGGGCCTCTGATGGGGGACCTGAAGCTTAGGCCGACTAACGCATTGGACGGCCTACGGCTTGGTATCTCGGTATCGGACAGCGCAGATTTGCCCATGTTGGGCCTCCACCCACACCATGCTGAATTGGCGCTGGCCGAGATAGCACGATCTGTTCTCCTCCTTAGCGGACGCCTTGTGTACGGGGGTCGGATCAAGCCACCTGGCTACACCCAGTTCCTCCTAAGCGAACTCGAACGCTATGGCGCCCATCCCGACTCTCTAACCCTTTGCCTAGCCGCCCCCGAGCACGAAACGCTCACAGTCAAGGAACTCAAGGGTCTCAATAACAAGTTGCAAACTCGTGGGAGAGTCGTTTGCCTTTCTCCAAGTGGTCTTCCAATGGAGATGAGATCTATATCTGAACTTCCAGAAAAACAACCTAGTAACTCTTCAAGCTACAGCGCAATGAGGCAATACCTCTGTGAAAATACTGACGCGCAAGTCATCTTGGGCGGTCAACTCGAACAATTTCAGGGCAGTATGCCTGGAGTAATCGAGGAAGCAATAAACTCCATCAAAGCCGAGCAACCTTTATATATCGTAGGAGGATTTGGCGGTGCCGCCGCCCTAGTTGCAAAGACACTCGAGATTGACGGCTTTGACTGGGCACCATCCAATTTTCCAATACAACCAGATGACAAGAGAATAGAAGACTCACTCTACGAACTAAGGTCAGTCGCGGACAAAAGCGAAGCATCAATCCGGTGTTCTGGTCTAAATGAACTGGACCTGCGGAAGCTCTCCGCAACACATAGACCCAAAGAAATCGCCTCGATAATAGTTAATGGACTCGCAGCAGTTCATAGCAACAGCCATTGATTTTGTGAAGACTCTACCACCTCAAGTTTGTTGTCTTGCCAGAGGAGTTCAATAGATGACTACAATTTTGTTGAAGACGCGTCCCCAGACTACTGCTGGTTATGACGCATTTTGGCAATTTGCTTCTAGACGCCAAGAAATCTATTTCCACAAACTGTCGGGGACACTAGAGGACAACCCGCCAGAAGATCCCATCCTAGCTGTCAATCGTTTCACAAATACTTACAGGGCATCCGACCGCGTAAGTCAATATCTGATCTCCTGTATTCAATACAATCAAGAGTGGAACTGGATAGACACCTTCGTACGCACTCTAGTATTCAAGATATTTAATCGAATTGATACTTGGAACCACTTATTAACATCAATTGGGGAGCCTGACACTAATGCATTATTTGACCGAACAATTGATCATGCACTCGAAGTTTTAGCTGAAAGACAACCAATTTATTCGGCAGCATACATCATGCCGCCACCTAGGTCCGCGTCTGGTCCCAAGTACAGTAGGCATTTAGATCTCCTCCGGCGCATGATCATTGAAGAAGCACACGTAGAAGTTCAAGATTGCGAGACCATGGAGCAAGCATTCGGCACACTCCGTCGATATGAATCCATCGGTGATTTCTTGGCCTATCAATTCATCACTGATCTCAATTACTCGAGCTACCTAGATTTCTCAGAGCAAGAATTTGTCGTGCCTGGACCAGGGGCTATTCGTGGAATCAAGAAGTGCTTCCACGGAACAAATGACTTGTCTTACGAAGAAATAATTCGATGGACACTTGAGCAACAGCATGACGAATTCAAGACACGTGAATTGCTTTGGCATGGACTTTGGGGACGTGATCTACAATTAATTGACATTCAAAACCTATTCTGTGAGGTAGACAAGTACACTCGGGTTGCGATGCCAGAATTGAGTGAATTTGCATCTGGCACACGTATAAAGCAGCGTTATCGACCGGATCCATCCCCTATGACGGCTTGGTTCCCTCCAAAATGGGGCATAAACGAGAACATCATGCTTGCACACAAATATGGAGACATCGGAACTCAGGAGTCCTTATTCAGTGACCTGGAGTTCATTGAAGAAGGCCAGTTGACGCTTGTCTAAATCACATTTCACTTGACCTCCTCGATTGTTCTTCAATTGAAGAAAGATGGTGAAGGCCTGCTCGTAAGCATGTCGCCAAACTGCGAGCGGTTGGCTTGACACTTCTAGATCCATCACAGTACGTCTAACGTGCTTAAGCAGAGTCCAGTCGATGTGCTTAACATCATAGTCGTATGGCTCAAGATAATTGAAAACAAAAGCTGCGAGTCCCTCTTCAATCGCTTTTGCTCTTGCCCCATCCTCCACACGATCCTTTTCCCCCACCTCCCGACGCTGTGCGCCCATCAACGCCCGCAACACAGGAGACCACCCTAGAACAGTGGCATGCGCCAGATGAATAATGTCATGATAGCGATATCCATCATCCATTATCGAATTATCATCCAGGTCATCGCCGAGTTGAGCCTTCTTGTGTTTCCTCTGCTCTTCTTCTTGTGCTCTGCTAGCCAACTCTCCCAAAGGCTCCATTCTCACAATAGTCATTTGACCTGAATGATCTTCTACAAAACGCACTTCCATATTTCTCAGAAATTTTTGTCTTGGAAAATTATGGTCATCATAGTCAGGAAGTGGTCCCATATCTGAAGACCAAAACTCTCTTGTCTTCTGCAGATTTGCCTCGAGGACTTGGTTAAGATCCATTTTGAGCCTGCGAGCCAGTGAAGCTACATACCACAGAAGGTCGCCCAGCTCTTCTCTTACGTTTTCTTCAAGGCCTTGCGACAGTTTGTTGTCCCTAAACCATTTTTTACCCTCCGACACCACTGATCCAGCTTCTCCAGCGATTCCAAGTAATGCTAACTTGACGGCTTCCTCTTGATTGCCCATCTGGTCAGTTTCGGCTGACCGCCGCATGTATTCGTTGAGATCCATGTCCATTCCTCCGTAGTCAGGGTTATCGCCACCTACGTTGGGAGTCGGATGGCAGATGTCAATTACTTCCCCAACGGCCAGCGAGGACTTTAGCTCTGTCTTCGGGATCAGTTACAGAAATGGTGGAGGTTGGGGTTCTAATCCAAAGAGTGTCCTCTTGACCCTTGCGTTCCATGACTGGGAAATCTGAGGGGTCGATGCTGATCCGAGCCAGTTGGCCGCCATTGACGGTGTGGAACTCCCAGGAGATGAGGGAGAGGACCGCATCTCCTAGGCGGTTGCGGATGAGGTTCTGGAGGTGTTGGCCCCATAGGTCCTGACCACCTCGCTGGCCGCGCTTTGAGAAGGTGGCGTAGTCGTCCTCTAGGCCCCGAACTGAGCCGTTGTCGGCTACGCCGACAAGGAGGGTGCCGCCGTACTCGGAGTTGGCGAAGCCGGCGATTGTCTTGATCACGGCATCCTCTGGGACACCACCTTTGCGCTGCTCCCGGATGTCCCAGCGTAGGGTGGACTTGTACTCTAGGAACTGCGATTCGCGATCTGGTCCGAGCAGGTCACCGATGGGGCAGGTTCGCTGGCGAGCTACTGAAGCACGTTTCTGGACGTTGACTGCAAAGATGTCCAGCACTTCGGTTTGGAGCTGCTCACTGTCGAGATAGGCGTAGATGAGCTCGCTGTTTCGGTCGATGCGCGACAGCAGGGCCTTTTCGTAGCGAGATGGGAAGACGTGGGTGCGGAAGGTGTCCTCGTCGTTGTTCACCGCCTGGTTCTGGATCTCGGCATCCGCAATGAGGTCGCCGGCCGCGGCCTCGAAAACCAGGCGGTCCTCTTCGGTCCAGTCGGTCCCGAAGCGCTCGTTGATGCGAGCGATGATCTGAGAGAGCCGCTCTGCCTCGGGATCACTCAGCGGGCCCGTCCCCGAGTAGATGGTGGCCACCTCACCCTCTTCATTCTCAAGCGAGATCGAGCCCTCAAATGAGACCTCGTGCCGAAGATGAGTGAGTTCGACCTCCGACCCTAAATCGATGCTCTGACCAGGATCACGATCTCGGACATGGGCAGCCAGAGCCCGACAGAAGAGGTAGTCGCGCTCAAGCTCGGGATTTCGGAACTCCACAACCAGCGACAGGAACCCATACACGCGCACAAACCGAGCCAAGGTGTCTCGGAATGCCTCCTGGTCATCATCGCCCAATCCCCTGAAACGGTCGACCGCGGGCTGGAGGGCAGCGTCGATCTGAGCGTGATTGCCGTCTACCAACAGCAGCTTGGCAACCCGTTCAATTTCACTTGCATCGAGAACGCCAAAGACATCGAGGTCGCGACGGGTATCGAACAGAAGGTTCGGGTCGGTCGGCGGTGCAACGGTCTTGCCGTGGTACACCGCGAACGCCTCGCCGATCTCCTCAGCGTTGTTCACAAAGTCGATTACGTAAGTGCCGGACTTGTCGGGATGGATGCGGTTGAGTCGGGACAAGGTCTGCACAGCTGCCAAACCCGTGAGCGTCTTGTCCACGTACATGGCCGCCAGCTTCGGCTGGTCGAACCCAGTCTGGAACTTCTCCGCCACCACCATGATCTGCCACTCGTCGGTGTCAAACCGCTCAGCGGTCTGGGAGTCTCCAAAACCGTTGGCTTTGGCCTCGGTCATCCCGTCAACCTCACCCGAGAACGCCACCAGCACCCCGAGCTCGTAGCCCAAGTTGTTGGCATAACCACGCAATGCGTCCCACATCCGCACCGCATGGCGCCTCGACGGGCACACCACCATCGCCTTGGCCTGGCCGCCCACCTGCCTAGCGATCTTGGTGCGGAAATGTTCGATGATAATCTGAGCCTTCTGCGAGAGGTTTTCGGGGTGCCAAGACACGAACTTGGCTATTGCCGCTCGAGCCTTGCTTGTGTCGTACTCAGGGTCATCGAGAATCGACTTCTCTAGGCGGGAGTACTGGTTGTAGGTGAGGTAGCCGGCCAGCACATCTTCGATGAAGCCTTCCTCGATGGCTTGGCGCATTGGATACAGGTGGAATGGTTCGTGTCTCCCACTAGCGCCAATCTCGCCGAATAGTTCCAGGGTACGGCCCTTGGGCGTAGCGGTGAATGCGAAGAACGAGAGGTTGGGCTGGCGGCCGCGAGCTGCCACAGCCTCAGCTAGCAAGGTGTCGACTTCACTCGCCTCCAAGTCCTCATCAAGCTCAATCGCCGCTGAACCCAGCGCCTGGCGAAGTTCTTTGGCTGCATCGCCGGTCTGCGACGAATGGGCCTCGTCCACGATCACCGCATAGTTGCGCTCGGGCAATGACTCAATCTTGTCGAAGATGTAGGGGAACTTCTGCAAGGTGGTCACGATGATCCGGGCCTGCTCGCCCTCAAGGGCCGCAGCGAGCTGCGCTGAGTTCTCGTCGATGCGCTCAACCACGCCGATGGCGTGCTCGAACTGGCTGATCGTGTCTTGAAGCTGCCGGTCGAGCACGACCCGGTCGGTGATCACCACCACCTTGTCGAACACTTGAACGTCGTCGTCGGTGTGCAGTGACGACAGCCGATACGCCAGCCAGGCAATCGAGTTCGATTTTCCCGACCCCGCCGAGTGCTGCACGAGGTAGCTGCGGCCCGCTCCAGACTCCCTGGCATCGGCCTCCAATTGCCGTACCGCATCCCACTGGTGGAACCTCGGGAAGATCACCTGCGGGCGGGCCCTTGAACCGCGAGAAGGCTTCTCCACATGGATGAAGCGGTGCAAGATGTCCATCCAGGCATTCCGCGACCACACCTGCTCCCACAGGTATGCGGTGCGGTGACCTTCCGGGTTAGGCGGGTTTCCCGCACCAAGCTGGTGGCCTCGGTTGAACGGCAGGAACCGGGTCTGCTTGCCTGCGAGACGCGTCGTCATGGCTACCGACGAGGGATCTACTGCGAAGTGCACCATTCCTACCCGCCCCAGAGTTCTGTTGTTGTGAGGCCGGTCAGTCCGATACTGGGCAATGGCGTTCTCGACCGTCTGCCCAGTGAGGGGGTTCTTCAACTCCGCCGTAGCGACTGGTATCCCGTTGACAAACAGACCCAGATCAATAGTTCGAGCGCTGTCGGGCTCAAACGGCAATTGCCGAGTAACCGACAACACGTTCGCCTCGTATCGTTCCACGAGTTCCTGCGTCAGCCCCTGGGCGGGCTTGAAGAACGCCAGCTGGATCGTGACGTTCCGATCTACGACCCCACGGCGAAGAACGTCCACCGTTCCCCGATTGTCCAACTCCGACGCCAACCGCTGTACAAACCCCGCCTGCGCCTGGTTCGGGTTGCCGCCATAGGCCGAGTCGACAAGACGCTCCCATTTGTCCGCCTGCGTCGCCCCGATGAACTCAAACAAATCAGCCGTGTCCACACCCGCCCGAACATCGAAATCCCGAGGCTCATCCCCGGAATTGCCAACTTTGACTCGCTGATAGCCCCCATGCTCGACCAGCCAAGAGGCGATGTGCTCCTCGAATGCCGCCTCGTCAGCAGGCATCAGCCACTACCTTCCATTGGGCCCGACATCCAGAACACCCTAGGCCGCTTCGACTTCAGCATCTCCACACTGCGCTAAGGCATGATGCTGTGATCTGCGAAACGTGGTCATGGGCCAGAGCGTGTGGCCATGCATACAGCCGGTTAGGATTGATGCCGAACAAGAACACTTAGGAGGACCTGTTGGGCGCGGCTGAACCGCTCCTCGATCAAATCTGTGCAGGCGACTACAGGCTGCTGAACGAGCTTGTCGAAGCTGTTGAGGAGGCTGCTGCAATTGAGTACAGCGCAGCTTGCGAGAAGAGTCCTGCCCACGAGCCGATTCCTGAACGAGTCAGTATCGAGACCCGTATGGTGCAGGACTTCGTGGAGTTTGTCATCGCACGGTTGGCTCAGCAGGCAGGCTGCACCAGTCCCCGCCTCGACTCGATGGACGGCTACATTCGCAGTGAACGCTCCCGAGAGTTGCTGGACCGGGTGCTCCCGGCCCAGCCCTAGTTCGTAGGAGGTCACCTCTTGGATTTCGAGCAGCTCGAACTCCCAGGCGTCAACGACGCTCCCGTTCCGTTCCCAGCGCTCAGCGAAGTGCAGGGGACCTCCCGGTATCATCGCCACGGCCACGCGGTGCATGCGCTGTGGGTGATGACGCATACTTTCAACGTGAGAAAACCGCTGCGGACTCGGCTGTCATACAGGCTGCCGCCACTGCCACCTCTCGACTTGAATATACCCCCGTATGCCCTCTCTCGAGACAGGTTCAGCTACAAGCTGCCCGCAAACAGCTTCGCCGACCTGTGTTCGACCCTGGCGTTCGACAACGCCAGGGTGGTGGAACAGATCACTGCTGGGTTCAGCGCGGCCATCGAGCAGCACCTAGAAACTGCTGACAGCTATGGCCGAGGATAAAGGCTCCAGCAACGACGCCGAATTGGTGGCGCCTCACGACGTCTCCCCGGCAGAGCCTCAGGATGCCTCCCCGGCAGAACTGCCGTCTAGGGGTAGTGAGGAGGTTGAGTTCACTGCCACCTTGTCGCAAGCGCCTCTTCCTCACCCAGAGATCTACGGTGAGTTCGAGAGACAAGTCCCGGGCACAGCGGAATGGCTGCGAGAGACGGCCGGCAAGGGGATTGCGAGCGAAAGAGAGAACCGCCACCAACTGCAAATGGAAGATCTTCGACTGGAGCATAAAGGGCAAAGGCTCACCACCTTGGTGAACAATCTGACTAGCGCTCTTGTCCACATTTTCATGTTCTCGGCGTATGTGGCCATCGGCTACTTCGGAACAGCTTGGTTCGGCCTCTTCCTTGGCGTGCTGCATCTCCTATTGAGCAATGGGGTCGACGTGGTGAAGCGCCTAGCCAAACGGGTGCCAGACGACGCCAGCTAGCCCTAATCCGGCCCACCGACGGGTGCCGTGAGCCTTAGGGCGGAGTGCGGATGAATCCTCACCTCATCTCTCATGTGTCCCTCCCTAGGGAACAGCTGTTCACAACCGGCCCTCTCCGACTCCTTGATGAAGACCAAGCCGAGTTTGCTATCGCCCACTAAGCGAGCGATCTAGAGGTTTAACCACTTCGGCGCAGCCGGATCGTCGCCAAGAGTGCTTCGTCGCTGTAGTACCGCACAGCGATCTCATCCTCAGGCACCTCAGGACCGCTGCCAACGCTGGCGTCAAGCTCCGCAATCGCCACAGGCTGCGTAGCGTTGCCCTCGCCGTTGCTGATTCCGGGTGTGGCGGTCATTGAGTCGGCTCTCTCAGCTCAAGCTCTCGATTGCGCGCCGCTGGTGCAGGCGATGTGCGGTCTGGAGGTTCAGCCAAAGCTCAGGGGTGGTGCCGAAGGCCTGAGAGATGGCAGCAGAAGTCTCGGGGGTGATCTCCTTCGTCCCGCTCAGAATCTCCGATACAACCTGAATCGGCTGGCCGATGATCTCTGCGAACTCTGTCACCGTCCACTCACGCTCGCTCAGTTCGTCGCTGAGATATTTGCCAACGGGAAACGCCTCGGCAGGAGTGCAAGTTCTATCCATAGTCGCGATAGCGGGGATCCAGCCCCAGTAGCCAAGTAGCCCCGCCACACCCTAGTTCCGTCCTCCACTTGCCCCATCCCCAATTGTCATCGAGGCCCGTAGAATTACAAGCATGTCGTACGTCTTTGGACCACCAAGGCTGTGGGGACGGCCCGTAGACATCCCGGCGGTAGCCGGATTTTCGCTGGCCTGTGCCGGAGCGGGAATGCTGGCAATCGAGGTGGCGGTCCGAGGCTGGTGGGGGTTCGTCACATCACCGGTAGACCTGATCGTCGTCCTGGGACTGCTCGCCCTGTCAGCTTGGCTTTCCGTCTGGGCCTTCGGGCGCACCGATGGGTGGTGGCGGGCACTGGCCGTCGTAGGCATCGTGGTTTCGATGGTCGCGTTGGTGTTTCTGCTCATCCTCCTCCTTCTCTGGGTGCTTGATGAGGAGCCAGATGCCTTCACCGGAGACTCAAACCGGAGGCACAGGCACAGGCGCAGACGCAGTAGTCGAAGGCGCAGACGGTCGTCGTGGTAGCAAACCATCAGCACCGCCTCGAGATACAGACTCTCCGCAGGATGCGGGATGGAAGCGCAGACATGGAGCCCCGCAAGGATCCACCAAGACCATTTTGCAAAATAGGAGACGCACCATATGAAGCAAACAAAAGACTACAGCGATGTACGAAATCGCGGTGCGTGCATTCATTGTGGTGAAGACCTTAAATCCCGCAGCAAGAACAAGGATCACGTTCCCACTAAGTGCTTACTTGATCGCCCACTACCTGACAACCTACCCACCATAACCATCTGTGAACAATGCAATACATCGTTTTCCAAAGATGAAGAGTACCTATGCATATTCTTGACAACGGTGCTTACCGGTCATCTTGACCCAGATCCTAACCAGTTTCCCAAAGCAGCTGCCTCTCTCAAGAATAACTTTGGCCTGCGGACGCGAATCTCGCGGGCGCGGAGAGAGCACAATGAAGGGACTGAGGTATCCTGGCAGCCAGAAATAGATCGTGTGCATCACGTGATTGCAAAGAATGCACGAGGGCATGTGTTCTTTGAACTAGGAGAACCTCTTGCTTACCCACCCTCCTTAGTTGAATGTTTGCCTGTAAGTCAAATGACAGTCGAACAACGAGATGCATTCGAACGCATTTCACCGGGGTCGTTTTGGCCAGAGGTTGGGAGCAGATTGTTCCAACGAGTTGTGGGCACCGAACCGATCGTAGATGGTTGGATTTCGGTTCAAGAGGGTGTCTACCGATACGCCATAGTTCAGAACCCTGGTGAAGTAGTAGTCCGCACCATGATTCGAGACTATCTCGCGACTGAAGTTGCTTGGGAGTATTAGACGCGCATACAAGGAGCACCATATGTCTACTTCAGGCTGTGCTCTGAACGGTTCCAACGGTCAACACTTCGCTTATTTTTGACCATTCCAAGGCGGTCCTGAGATTGACACAGCGTGGTTTCAACGGAGAGGCATCTGAGGCCCAGCCTCAGCACCACCACCTAAGCCGATACACCAGGCACTGGCATCTCACCCGTCACCACTGCCGTTATCAGGGCTTGACGGCGTTCTGCGAGAAGTGTGATTTGCTCATTCAGCTTTGAGACTGCTTCCTCGTGACGTCGAACCTCCCTCCGGACTTGAGCCAGTATCTGTTGCTGCTCATCCTTGTCAGGGACTGCGATGGGGATGTCGTGTATGTCGGACATGTTGAGATGGGCAACCGTCGTCGCATTCGACAAGGTTTCAATGAATCGCTGCGCTGGTCCCGAGTAGATGGAGTGAACTATCCACTCTCCACAAGCAACTGCCGGATTCACTCGAAACAAAACCATTCGCTGCCCAATGCAGAGTGGCACCCCTGCAGGAACAACACACGCTTCTCCAGCGGGTGCCTCACGAGTAAACATGACGTCGCCCGGACACGGCTCGCCTCGTCGGTTCCACTCGATCCAACTCGCTCTGTCTGTGTAGCGCGCATCATCGAAAACGAGGCGACCCGTCTTGACATTGGCCGTCCGCACCACCAGGTACTCCTTGTCGTCAACAACAGGAGCAGTCTTGTGGGGCGTGTCGATGATCTCTTCGACGACGTGACGCAACCGCATCAATCGCCAACCACTCGGGAGTTGAGGCACATGATGATTCCCCGTCTCCACTAGATCATCCCGATTGTCAAGTCCTATCACTACGGCCGAACCCACATAGGCCGCACGACGCTCGTCGAGGAGTTCGGTCAAGCGGCGCTTCTTGGAGATGAGAGCTTCGATTCGGGTAGTTTCGATATCAAGATAGTCGGCAATCTTCCGCTGTTGCGATAAGTCGGTTATTGGCACAAGGAAGTTGCGAAGCCATTCATCGGGTACTCGCTTCTGCCCCGCCACACCAATCATTTCGCTCGCTCCACCCTCCAAAAATGGGCGGGAGGAGAGCAGATAATCCAGATACCTCGGATCAAGCTTCCCACCAGGACGGACGACATGAAGCTCGGTTGTGCCTGTCAAGACAGTCGTCGGGGAACCTCTAATCCAAGTAGAGCGATCTGCCTCGAACGTTGGCGTGATCTTCGGAACGACGACATCCCCCTCCATAAGCCGCGTGTACCCAGTGGATGTCTCCGATTTGGTCTTAGCTCTTGTGAAGTCCACCTGACGTGGCCATACAGCTTCCAAAGGAATGAAGGTAAGCAAGCAATCATCAGAAATCTGCTCCCATTCTGGGACAGGCGGATTGATCGCCGCCAGGTGTCGAAGTCGTATGGTCACTCGGCTATTTCAAGTAGAAGCGATTGGATCTCGGATTCCAACATGTTGATCTCGGCGTCGATCTCCCGAAGCGAGCGAGGCGGCACATAAGTGAAGAAATGCCGTGCCAGAGGGATCTCGTAGCCGATTTTGGCCTTGTCGGGATCGTGCCAGGCATCGGGGACGTAGGGGTGGACTTCGGCTTGGATGTAGTCGTCGACTGCTGAGCTGTACTCGATGGCTTGGAGGCGGGCGGCGGGGTCGGGTTCGAAGGGCACGGCCATCGGGGGTAGGGGGACGTTTTCGTAGTCGCGTAGGTCGGGGTCGGGTTTGGGAGTGCCTGACCGGTCAGTGATGATGGGAGCATCGGGGTCGCGGATTGCGAGAGCCTCGGTTACTGCCTTGACGATGGCGGCAGGCTTATCCGCGGCGGCTGTCTGCAAGGCCTCCTGCGCAGCCTGCTGGGCGGCGCGCTCGGTTGAGTAGACGTCACCGCGGCGGGCGCGAAGCTGGGTGAGTAGGGACTCGCGCCGGTCGTAGTCGAGTTTGGCCACCTTTTTGTCGGTTCCGACAACAGAGAGGGTGTCATCGGTGATCTCCCAGCGGAGTCTGAGGGGGCGCTCTACGGTGATGTGGAGGAAGCCGAAGCTCTCGTTGGGGAAGATCTTGACTTGGGGGCCTTCTTCGAATGATCCGTATAGGCGAGCGATCTCGTCGATCTGGTCAGGCGAGAGTTCTTTACGCTTTTGGCCGAGGCTCTTGCCCGTTTTGGTGAATTGGTCCCGGGCGTCGACCAACTGGACCTTGCCGCGGCGGGGCGGGGCCTTGCGGTTGGTGACCACCCAGATGTAGGTGGCGATGCCGGTGTTGTAGAAGAGCTGGTCGGGGAGGGCGACGACTGCTTCGAGCATGTCGCTCTCTATGATCCAGCGGCGAATCTCCGACTCACCCGAACCGGCGCCGCCGGTGAACAGCGGCGATCCGTTGAACACGATGGCCAGTCGGGCACCGCCCTCGTCACGGCGCTTCATCTTGTCAATCATGTGCTGCAAGAACAGGAAGCTGCCGTCGTTGATGCGAGGTAGCCCGGCACCAAAGCGGCCAGCGAAGCCTTGAATGGCGTGCTCGTCCTTGACCTTGTCGGCCACCATCTTCCACTCGACTCCGAACGGAGGATTAGCCAGCAGGTAGTCGAACCGCTCGCCCTGGTGCTGGTCGTCGTCGAAGCTGTTGCCGAATTTGATGTTGGAGGCCTCCTGGCCCTTGATCAGCATGTCGGCGCGACAGGTGGCGTAGGTCTCGGCATTCACCTCTTGGCCGAATACCATCAGACGGGCCTCTGGATTGAGCTGGCGGAGGTAGTCCTCGGCAACCGACAGCATCCCGCCGGTGCCGCAGGCCGGGTCGAGCAGCGTTTTCACAATGCCCGGCTTCGTGAGCAACTCGTCGTCCTCGCGAAATAGGAGATTCACCATGAGCCGAATCACCTCTCGAGGGGTGAAGTGCTCGCCGGCGGTTTCATTGGACAACTCGGAGAACCTCCGGATCAGCTCCTCGTAGAGGTAGCCCATGTCCAGGTCGGACACCGTTTCGGGGCTCAGGTCGAGGTCGGCGAACTTGGACACCACGAGGTACAGCAAGTTGTGGTCGTTTAGCCGGTCGATCTGCCCGTCGAAGTTGAACTTGTCGACGATGTCGCGGGCCGACTCGGAGAACCCCGCGATGTAGTTGCGCAAATTCCCGGCCACGTTGTCGGGATCGCCTAGCAGAGTGGCGAAGGTGTGCCTGGAGGTGTTGAAGAACGACTGACCCGCAAATTTGGCTAACAACGGATCGCGGTTCTGGAGAGTGTCGGGCAATCGCCCAACAGCGGCCAGCACCTCTTCCTTGGTCGGCTCCAGTACGCAGTCCAACCGACGCAGCACCGTCAGTGGAAGGATTACCCGGCCGTACTCCGACTGCTTGTACACGCCTCGCAGCAGGTCGGCCACCGACCAGATGAACGCCGCGTGATTGTTGATTTTCTCGCTTTCCATCTGACTCCAACCGGACCCGCACAGGGACCGGCAGCTCAATCCGTTCTGATCGCGAGTGGAGTGTAGGCCATCTCAGCTTCGGCGAATCTCTTGGAGGCCGTCGGTTGGGGCCCAGGTGTCGATCACCAATTCCTGGCCCTTGACGCGGGTCAGGGTGGCACGAGAGATGCAGGCAGTGAACAGCACCATGGCTTTGGGATCATCGATGGGCATTCGGTGGCCGGCTATGAATAGATCCACCTCAGCAGGAGTGGCCGCCACTGCTCGGCCGTCAATGCGGGCATCACCAAGTAGCAGTTCTTCGGTATCCGGTGAGCTGTACAGCGAGAACCTCGGGTCGCGTTGCAGATCGGCCACTTTGAGCGAGTCCGGCATCATTCCCAGCCACAGATGTCCATCGCGGATCGGCGCCTCCATCCCGGACAGCCGGGGTGACCCATCTCGACGCAGCGTGGCCATCACCGCATGCATATGGATCTCAAACCGCGACCGAATCCGCTCGGCCAGTTCAGGAGCCCGCTCCTCAAACTGCCCCCAAGAGATCGCTGTCGAATTGCTCACCGATGCAACAAGCTCAACCGGCAACAGCAGCGAGGACATGCTGCTCGCTCAACTCGGGAAAGTCACCAGCTATCTCCGACGGCGTCATACCCGCAGTCAGATAGTCCAGCACGTCATTGACCGTTATCCGCGTGCCAACGAAGCAAGGCTTGCCACTGCGAACACCAGGCCGCGTCTCAATCATCGTGGTGAGCTCCACAGGGAGGAGCTTATTCAGCAGGCCCAATGCAACGAAGCGACATCTTTCGCCTCTGGCCATCTCATCTCCGGCGAATCTCTCGGAAGCCTCAGACTAGCGCCAGTACAAGGACTTTTAGCCCCTCAAACTCCACTTTGCAGCAGTTTTGCACTCCACTTTGCAGCGATTTCAAACTCCACTTTGCAGAGCCCTACACCAGGAATCTGACGGCCTGGAGCGCAACGCGCAGCGGCTCGGGTCGAATGTGTCATAGGCGTCAATAAGGTGGTCCTGTGTAGTTGCAGCGACCTCCGCACGGGTGTCCCATGAGGGTTGGGTGTGTGCTGGTTACCCATTTGCGGGCGAAGGTGGAGATGGGGCGGCATGGCCATCTGAAGGACAGTCCTGTGTTGATTGTCGATGGCAATGCGTCGAAGTCGAGGGCTCTCATCGTGGATCGTTTCCCCGCCGCTCGCGAGGTGAGGGAGGGCATGAGCTTGGCGGAGGCGATGTCGCACCATGAGGACGCCGTGGTGCTGGATGCCGACGAGCCTTACTATCGCCAGGTTTTCGCCCGCGTGCTCACCGCCTTGCAGGAAGTCAGCAACCGCGTGGAGGGGGCTGATCTGGGCATGGCCTACGTACGATTGGATGGACTGGAGGGGCTCTACGGCGGCGAAGAGGGCGCTGTCTCCGCGCTGTTGGACGCGGTTCCCGCCTTCCTGAGCCCCCGTGTCGGGGTGGCAGACGCCAAGTTTCCCGCCTTCGTCGCCGCCCGGGCGCGCTCGGGTCCAGGTGCCTCCCAGGTTGACGACGATGTGGGGGCCTTCCTCGCCCCGCACAGCATCGACCTGCTTCCGGTCTCGGCCAGCGCGAGAAGCGAAATGCACCGCTTCGGCCTGCACACCATGGGTGCCGTCGCCTCGATGAGCAGGCATGTGCTGGCCGACAGGTTCGGTCCCGAGGGCCAGCGGGCGTGGTCGCTGTGCCACGGCATCGACGACACCCCCGTGGTGCCCCTGGCCTCTGAGGAACCGGTGGTGGAGCGCATCTCGCTGTCGCTGCACTCCTCCTCCATCGAGGCCCTGCTGGTGGCGGTGGACGCCCTTCTGCGACGGGCATTCACACGGCCCGAGGTGAAGGGCCGGCACGCCGGGGTGGCACATCTGCTGGGCACGGCGCCGGGCTGGCCGACGTGGGAGCGAAGTGTCCGGTTCAAGCAGCCCGTCAACGCGTGGGAGAGGGCCGCCGAAATCGTCCGGAACCGGTTGGAGGCCGACCCGCCGTCCCATCCCGTCGAGGACGTGACGCTCACCCTGGCGGACTTCACCGGCCAGTCGATCGCTCAGTTAGCACTGCTGAAGGACGCTCGGCGCGACCGGCTTCAGCGGCTCGTCGAGGCCGACCGCAGGCTGCGGCCGCTGATGGGAGGCAGACACGCCCTGTACCGAATCGCCGGCGTCGCACCCTGGCACCCCGTCCCGGAGATGCGATTCCTCCAGACGCCCATCGACCCGTCGGGACAGGACACCATCAGGCCATTGCTGGCCCCGAACCCCGTGGACGTGCGCGAGGACGCGGCGGGCGAGCCGCGGTCAGTTTGTGCGGGCAAGCGCTGGATGGAGGTGGCCCGCATCGACGACCGGTGGACAATCGACCTGTGGTGGCTCCCAAAGCCCATCACCCGCTCCTACTACCGGATCGATCCCGGCGACGGCAGGCTGATCACCCTGTTCCGAGACTGCGTTGACCACCGCTGGTACCGACAAAGCGCCTGATAGCGGACTCTGATGGGAACTACTAGAGGCGAACTGCTGACGACAGGCTTCTGATGGCTGCCTGGGTGGAGCTTCGAGCCAAGAGCTTCTACTCCTTCGGGGAGGGGGCGTCGCATGTCCACGAGCTGCTGGCGCAGGCCAAGCAGTACGGCTATCCGGCGCTGGCCCTGACCGATACCAACCTGTGCGGCGCGCTGGAGTTCGCCCGGCTGGCCAAGAGCCTGGGCACCCAGCCCATCACCGGCGCAGAGCTGACGCTGACCGACGGCTCGAGGCTCGCCCTGCTGGCGAAGACACGGGCGGGGTACTCCAACATCTCGCGCCTGTTCACCCTGGCCAATGCCTGCGACCGCCGGGATCCCAAGCTCGATCCTTCCCACCTGCCCGATCACTGCGAAGGCGTGGTTCTGCTGACCGGCGGGCGCGACGGGCCGCTCTCGCGGTTGGCGACCGACGACCGTGCCAGTGAGGCCCACGGCCTGCTGAAGCAATACTTCGACTGGTACGGGCCCGGCTCGGTGTATGTCGAGTTTCAGCAGAACTTCTTGCCCGGCGACACCGACCGCAACCGCAAGCTGGCCGGGATCGCCGCCGACGCCGGCGCCCAGGTCGTCGCCACCAACGACGTCCACTACCACACCCCGGACCGTGCCCGGCTCCAACACGCGCTGGTGGCCGCCAAGCTCAACACCACCATCGATCAGGCTCTGCCGCACCTGCGGCCCAACCATCATCTGCACCTGAAACCCCCCGCAGAGATGGAGCACCTCTTCAGCGATTGCCCACAGGCCGTGTCCAACACCCTTCGCGTCGCCGAGCAGTGCTCCTTCGACCTCAGCACCGACCTCGGCTATGCCCTGCCCGATGCCGCGGTGCCCCCCGGCTGCACGCCTCAGAGCTACCTGGAACAGCTCTGCCGCGAGGCGGCCGTCCGGCGCTACGGCGGCATCACCTCAGAGGTGGAGCAGCGCCTAGACGAGGAGTTCTGCTTGATCGAGCGCCTCAACCTCGCCGGCTTTTTGCTGCTGTACCGGCAGATCGCGCTGTTGGCCCAGCGGATCCTCGTGGAGCGGGGTGCAGTCGGCCCAGAGACGCCGGTGGAGGAGAGGCCGCCGGGGCGGGGGCGCGGCTCGTCGGTGTCCCTGCTCGTCGGATACCTCATCGGCATCAGCCACGTCGATCCCCTGAAGTGGAACCTCACCCTGGAGCGCTTCATCTCCGAGGACATGACCACGCTTCCCGACATCGACCTCGACTTCCCCCGGGAGCTGAGAGACGAGCTGATCGAGCGGGTCCACCGCCACTTCGGACCCGAGCACGCCGTTTTGGCCGGAGCCGTCACCACCTACAAGATCAAGGGTGTCATCCAAGCCCTGGGCAGGGCCCTGGGACTGCCCCAAGAGCGCCTCGGGCTGCTGTCGAAGCGGCTGCACTCCCGCCACGCCGCCGACCTCCGCAGTGAGATGACCCAGATGGCGGACTTCAAAGACAAGGTGGACGCTCCCCGATGGCGCGACCTGCTCGATCTCGCCCCGCAGCTCATGGGCGCTCCCCGGGGGCTGAGCCAGCACGTGGGCGGCATGGTGCTTAGCAGTTCGCCCATCTCGGAGATGGTCCCCATACGAGCCGGGGCCACCGAGGGCCGCTACATCATGGACTGGGACAAAGACAGCGTGGCCGACGCCAACTTCGCCAAGATCGACCTCCTCTCGCTGCCGGTGCTCGACCAGATCGAGGAGGCTCTCGACCTCGTGGGAGAGCGGGAGGGGCACCGGCCCGACCTGGGCAGGATCGACCTGGAGGATCCCGGCGTCTACGACATGATCAACGCCGGCCTGTGCAAGGGGGTGTTCTTGCTCCAGTCCCCCGCGCAGTTGAAGATGGCCCAGCGGCTGAAGTCGCGCGACCTGCTCGACCTCGCCTATCAGGTGGCCCTCATCCGTCCCGGCGTGGGCACCCAGGGCAGCGCCGTCTCCCGGTTCGTGGAGCGCTACCGCCACGGCGCGGAGTGGGAGTACGACCACCCGTTGGAGAAGCGCGCCCTGGAGCGGGGGTACGGCATCATCGTCTGGCAGGAGCAGGTGGTGCAGCTCATCGAGGATGTGGCGGGCATGACGGCGGCCGAGGCCGACGAGGTGCGCCGCGCCTTTGCCCGGCCCAACAGCGAGCACCTGATCGAGGTGTGGTGGAAGAAATTCGCCGAGGGCGCCCGGCAGAACGGCGTCCCGGAAGAGGCCGCCGAGAAGATCTTCTCCAAGATCAACGGCCACTACATGTTCCCGGAGTCGCACTCCCACGCCTTCGCCGTGACCGCGTACCAGGCCGCCTGGCTCAAGCGCTACCACCCGGTGGAGTTCTTCACAGCGCTGATGAACAACCAGCCGATGGGCTTCTACCCCATGGAGACGCTGAAGCAGGATGCCTGGCGCTTCGGCGCGCGGTTTCTGAACCCGTGCGTCAACCGGAGCCGAGCGGTGTGCTCGCCAGAAGGCGGTTCGGTGCGGCTGGGGCTTCAGCTCATCACCGACGTGGGGGCGGAGTCGGCCAGGCTCATCGTGGCCGAGAGACAGCGCCAAGGCCCCTACACCACCGCCGGCGACCTGGTGCGCCGCACGGGATTGAAACCCCAGGCAGTGCTCTCGCTGGTGCTGGGCGGGGCGTTCGACGCCATCACCGCCAATCGCAGGGAGGCGCTGTGGGAGTCGGGGCTGCAAACCCGACCCTCGGGCCGCAACCAAACCGCCCTGTCGCTGCCCACGGACGAGCGCGTGCCCCCGCTTTCAGACTTCTCGGAGCGGGAGAAGATGATGGGCGAGTATCGGGCCATGGGCATCTACCCCGCTGGCCACCTCATGGAGTTCATCAGACCCGATCTCGGACCCAGGGTGCTGCCCACCGCCGAGGTTGAGAAGCTCGACGACGACGAAACGGTCAAAGTGGCGGGCTGGCCGGTGGCCCGACAGCATCCGCAGGGGCGCAACGGCACCGTGTTCGTGACCATCGAGGACGAGACGGGCGACACCCAGGTGATCGTCGGGGCCGACGTGTTCGCCCGGCGGCACCGGGAGCTGCGCAGTCAGGTGATCGCGGTCACCGGGCGGGTTTCCACCTGGGACGGGACCGTGAACGTGATCGCCACCGACCTGCGCGCCATCGACTCGGGGGTCGCCATGCCGCCGTCGCACGACTGGCACTGAGACAGCACTCGGGGGGTTGGTGGGATGCCCTGTTCAGGCTCATAATGGGATCGAGATGTGTGGCCGGTACAGCCTGACCGCCAGCCTGGATGAGCTGGCCCGGCGGTTCGACTTCGACAGCAACCGGGATGACTTCGAGCCGAGATACAACATCGCCCCCACCCAGCAAGTGCTGGCCGTGGTCGGCGGCGACGCCCGTCGAGCCGGCTTCATACGCTGGGGGCTGATCCCCCAGTGGTCCAAGAGCGACTCGGCGGGCCCACCCATCATCAACGCCCGGGCGGAAACGGTGGCTGAGAAGCCCACCTTCCGTGACTCGCTGCGGCGCAGGCGGTGCCTGATCCTGGCCGACGGCTTCTACGAGTGGCAGAAGGCGGGCGACGCCAAGCGCCCCATGCGGGTCGCCTTGCGATCCGGCGAGCCATTCGCCTTCGCCGGGCTCTGGTCGATGAGCAGCGACCCAGAGGGCAACCGGATCTCGACATGCGCCATCATCACCACCGCGGCCAACGACCTGCTCAGGCCGATTCACCATCGGATGCCGGTAATCTTGTCGGAGGAAGTGGAGGACCTCTGGCTGGACAACGCCCTTGACGACTCCCAGACGTTGACCCAGCTCCTCGAGCCCTATCCTGACGATGCCCTGGAGGCCTACGAAGTGTCTGCCCTGGTCAACTCCGCTTCCAACGACCGCCCCGAAGTCGCCACACCCCTATAGACAGACCGCGAGCGCAAGGTGCCCCAAATGAGAATTGCCCGAATCGGAATGGTCTGCCTGTTTGGTTTGGCCGTGTTGATCGCTCTCACCATTGCCGCGTGCGGCAACGATAACGACGCCGTGCCCACGCCGACTGCGGTGGACAACGTCGCCATCGAGGTGGAGGTGGCGGGGGGCAAGCCGGTGGATGGGGTGCAGCGCTTTCAGATCGACGCCCGAGACACCATCACCATCATCGTGAACGGCGACACCGCCGATGAGCTCCACATCCACGGCTATGACCTGGTGGTGGGTTTCGCCCCCGGCCAGCCCGGCACCATCATCTTCGAAGCCGACATCCCCGGCATCTTCGAAGCGGAGACCCACCACAACGGTAATCTGGTGATGGAGCTCGAGGTGCGGTGACCGCTGAGCTGCACTCTGTTTTGGCCCACGGGGTGGGGGCCCGGGGCGACCTGCCCCTGCCGTTCATTCTCTTCGGCATCGGGGCCGCCGTCGCCCTGATGGCCACATTTATCAGCCTGAGCTTCTTTTGGCATCGGCCCTGGCTGCCTGCGGCCGCCTCAGGCCGGAGCTTCGGGACAGCGGCTGGCCGGGTGCTGGATGTGGTGGCGGTTCCCGCCCGATTGGCCTCGCTGGCGTTGTTCGTGCTGGCCCTGGCCAGCAGCGTGGGCGGCGCCGCGGTGGGAAGCCAGCGGTTCGGACCGCTCACGGTGTACGTGGCGCTGTGGGTAGGGATGGCGATGGTGGCCGCGGTGTTCGGCGATGTGTGGCGGGTGCTCAACCCGTTCGAGACCATCGCCGCAGCCATTGAGTGGACCGCAAAAAAGCTGGGGCTGCCCCCGATTGACGACACCGGCGAGATTCCCGGCGGCTACTGGCCTGCGGTGGTGGCGCTGTTCTGGTTCCTGTTGTTCGAGCTCTGCTACCACGAGGGCACCACCAACGAGGCGGTTGGCGGGGCCATGATCGCCTACACGGTGGGAATGGTGGGTGGATCGGCGGTGTACGGGCGACGCTGGCTGCGCCAGGCCGACGGTTTCGGGGTGCTGTTCTCGCTGCTGGCCAAGATGTCGCCGCTGTACCGAGACGACACCGGCGCGGTACGGCTGCGGGCACCGCTCTCGGGGCTGACCACCGTCGCCCCCCGCATCGACCTGCTGGCCGTGCTGCTGGTGGTGCTGGGCGGCACCACGTTCGACTCGCTGGCCGGCAGCACCCTGTGGCCCGCCATAGTGGGAAATCCCCGGGGCTGGACCGCCACCGGGATCAACACCGCGGGGATGATCATCGTCATCGCCATCATGGCCTTCCTCTACTACCTGGGGTCGTTGGCCGTGGGCTGGTTCACCGAGCAGAGCGCCTCCGAGGTCGCCCGGCGCTTCGCCCACTCCCTGGTGCCCATCGTGCTGGGCTACACCGTGGCCCACTACTTCTCGCTGCTCGTCCTTGACGGCGGGCAGAATTTCCTGCGCCTGCTGTCGAACCCGTTCGGCCGCGGGTCCAACTGGTTCGGGACCGCCGATTGGGCGGTGAACTTCTTCCTGGTATCCACCGACGCCATCGCCTGGGTGCAGTTCTCAGCCATCGTGCTCGGCCACATCGCCGCGGTGCTGGTGGCCCACGACCGCGCCGTGGAGACCAGCGATGCCAGCGAGGCCACCTGGGCCCAGCGCCCCATGCTCCTCGTCATGGTGTTCTACAGCGTGGTCGGCCTCTGGCTCCTCCAAAAGGCCTAGCTGAACAACTCGGAATACAGTGGGACATGGCATCGCAAGCCGAGCTGGTCCACCTGAAAGACGACGAACCGCTCGAGCACGTGCTGGAGGTGCTCGACGCCGACGGGGCGGTGATCGTGGAGGAGTGCTTCAGCGACGAGGTGATCGACCAGATCCTCACCGAGCTGATGCCCTATGCGGAGAAGCCCGACTCCAACCGGACCTACATCAGCCCCACGATCGCCGCCTTCTTCGGCGAGCACACGCGCCACGTGACCGGTCTGGCCTCCAAGTCGCCCACGTTCGTGGCCGAGGTGCTGCTGCACCCGCTGATGCTGGGCATCGCCGACGCGGTGCTGGGGCCCAACTGCGCCGGCATCCAGGTGAACGTGGCCCACATGCTGGTAGTGGGGCCGGGGGCCCAAGCCCAGTTCCCCCACCGCGACGAGGGCGTGTGGGTGCACATGCCCCAGCCCAGTCCCGAGATGGAGCTGTCGTCGGTGACCGCGCTGTGCGACTTCACCAAAGAGCTGGGCGCCACCCGGGTGGTGCCCGGCAGCCACCGCTGGGAACCCGACCGCCAGCCCGAGCCCCACGAGTTCGCCGATGCCGAGATGCCCGCCGGCTCCAGGGTGATCTATCTGGGGTCGACCATCCACGGCGCGGGCACCAACAGCACCGAAGACCAGCACCGGCCCGCCTTCCACCTCAGCTACATGCTGGGCTGGCTGCGCTCCGAGGAGAACAACTGCCTGGCCACCCCGCCCGACATCGCCCGCACCCTCCCCCGCCGGGCCCAAGAACTGCTCGGCTACGACATCCACTACGCCGTCGACGACGGCGGCGGCTACCTGGGCGCCCTCGACATGAAGATCCCCGCCGACATGCTCGCCTCCGGCGAGCTCTAGCCCCCCAATAGGGGGCGGTGCGCCGGGCGAGTATCCGCTCGTGGCCGCGACCATGACCATCCGCGCAGGGGGTCGGCGCGCCCCCTTCTTGGTGATCGTCGCCCTCCTTGCGCTAATCCTCGCCGCGTGCGCGGGTCCGTCGATCGACGTCGCCGAATGCGACGTTGCACTCACCGTTACCATGGAGACGCTGGAGGCGCGCCTCACCGGAGACGGGACGCTGCGCCACGGTCGGGCCCACGAGCGGGCCGGCGGCGAGTTCTTCGTAAGCGCCGAGTTCCTTCCCGCCGATAAGGACGACGACTTCGACGGCGACATCCTCACCTGGTTCACCCACGATCCCGAGGGGTCTGACTTCTTGTCGGTGGACGAGCACGCCCGCGACCAGTCCGGCTGGGCCGGGGCCGACTTCGGCGTGAGCGAAGACGGCGCGGTCACCTCCCGCGGGTGCGTCCTCGTGGTTCGCGGCGAACCGGAAAGCGACGAGTGCGAAGAGCGCCGGGAGGAGTTCTGTTGAACTCGCTCACCCTCGTTCGCCCCCACACCCTGGTTCGCTTCGCGCGCCAGGCGCTGATCTGGGGCGCCGCACTCGGCGCGCTCCAGTTCATCTGGCCCACGCCGCCGGGGGTGATCGTCCAGGGCGTGGTCGTGGGCTCGCTCACCGCGCTGCTGGCGTTCGGCCTGTCGCTGGTGTACAAGACCAACGGAATCATCAACTTCGCCCAGGCCGACCTGGGCGTGGTGCCGGCCACGGTTGGGCTGTCATTGCTGAGGGACTGGGACTGGCCGTACTTCGTCGTACTCCCGGTCACGATCGTGGTCGCCATGGCCCTGGGCTCGGCAGTGGAGTTCCTTGTGATCCGCCGGTTCTGGAAGGCACCGCGGATCATCCTCAGCGTCGCCACCATCGGGCTCGCCCAGCTTCTGCTCGGCATCGGCTTCTACATCCCGACGCTGTTCAGCGACGAGGACGGACTGGCGCTCCTGCGCTTCCCGAGATTCAACCCGCCCATCGACTTCACCTTCGAGATCGATCCGATCGTGTTCACGGTCAACGACCTGTTAGCGATGATCATCGTGCCCGTTGTCATCTTCGGCCTCATGGCGTTCCTCAACCGGACCGGTGTGGGCACCGCGGTGAGAGCCAGTGCCCAGAGTCGGGACCGCGCCTCGCTGGTGGGCATCGACGTGCGGGGAACCCAGAACGTGGTGTGGATCATTGCCGCGGTGCTGGCCGCGGTGGCCATGGTGCTGCGGGCGGGAATGTTCGGGCTCCCGCTCGGACCCGCCTTTGGACCCGCCATCCTCCTGCGGGCGCTGGCCGTGGCGGTGATGGGGCGGATGGAGAACTACTCGGTGATGTTCGTGGGCGCCACGTTTCTTGGCGTGCTGGAGACGGCCATCATCTGGAACGAGGACACCGCGGCGCTGATCGACCCGGCGCTGTTCGTGATCGTTGTCGTCGTGCTCTTGTTCCAGCGGCGCGCCCGGGGCCGAGCCGAAGCCCAGGCCGAGGGGTCGTGGGTGGAGACCGCGTCGGTGAAGAAGATCCCCCGCAAGCTGGCCTCTCTGCCGGAGGTGCAATGGGGCGGATGGCTGGCCAAGCTGGCGATGGTCCTCGTCTTGCTGTGGCTGCCGCTCGCCCTCGGCGACTCCGACACCAACTTCGCGGCGGCGGTCATGATCTACGGGATCATCGCCGTGAGCATGGTGATCCTCACCGGCTGGTCCGGAGAGATCAGCCTCGGCCATATGGGCTTTGTCGCCATCGGCGCGGCCACAGGGGCGGTGGTGAACGTGCACTATCAGTGGGACCTCACCCTCACGCTGGTGCTGGCCGGGGTATTCGGGGCGGTGGCGTCGGTAATCGTCGGACTGCCAGCCCTGCGCATTCGAGGGCTGTTCCTGGCGGTGACCACCCTCGCCTTCTCGGTGGCGACGGCGTCGTTCCTCCTCGACGAGGACCGGTTTACCTTTTTGCCCGACAACATCGGCGAACGAGTCACCCGGTTGCCTCTCTTGAGGCGGATCGACGTGTCGAGCGAGCACGCCTTCTATTACGTGTGCCTTGCCGCGCTCATCGCGGTGATCTGGACGGTGGGGCGGCTGGAGGCAACCCGCACGGCGCGTGTGTTGCGGGCGGCGCGCGACAACGAGAACAACGCCCAGGCGTTCGGCGTGAACCTGACCCGGACCAAGCTGATGGCGTTCGCCATCTCGGGTTTCTACGCCTCGTTGGCCGGGGGGCTGTTCACGCTGCACCAGCAGGCGCTCGGCCAGGGCTCGTTCTCGCCCGCGGAGAGCATCCGGATCCTCACCATGGTGGTGATCGGCGGCCTCGGGTCGGTGCCGGGCGCCATTCTCGGCGCGGTTTTCCTCCAAGGCACCGAGTTCTTCAGCGACGACATCCCCGCCGACATCCGGCCGCTGTGGCTGTTCGCCAGCAGTGGCGTCGGCCTGCTGGTGGTGCTGATGTTCTTGCGCGAGGGCCTCGGCGGGCTGTTATATGAGGTCCGTCGGCGCCTGCTGGCCATCGTGGCCTTCCGCCGCCAGATCCCGGTCCCCAATCTGTTGGCCGACCAGCGCATCGACGATTACCCGGCCACCGAGGAAGCCGCCGGGATCGGGCCCTCGGAGCCGGTTGCCGTGTCGAGGTCGCCTCGCCGCGACGCCGAGGGCGTGTTCCGCTATCTGCCGAGCAAGCCAGCGCCGCCCACTGACTACTTCTCGTTCCCCGACATCCTCATGGGCGACGATCACGACGGGTCGCTGTTGAGCGTGAGGTCGATCGACGTGTCGTACGGACCGGTGCAGGTGTTGTTCGGCGTCAACATCGAGGTGGCCGAGGGCGATTTCGTGGCGCTGCTGGGTACCAACGGCGCAGGGAAGTCCACCGTGTTGCGGGCAGTGTCCGGGCTGTCGGTGGCCAGCGGCGGGTCGGTGTCGTTCGAGGGGGCCGACATCACCACGATGGCGCCGCACCGGATCGCCGCGTTGGGAATCGCCCAGGTCCCCGGCGGCCGAGCCGTGTTCGGCTCCCTCACCGTGGCCGAGAATCTCGCGTTGGGCGGGTGGCTGCACCGCCGGGACAAACAGCACATGGAGCGGGAGACCGGCCGCGTGCTCCAGATATTCCCGGGACTCCGGGAGAAGCTGAACGAGCCAGCCGCCAACCTGTCCGGCGGCCAACAGCACATGCTCGGCGTGGCCATGGCGCTTGTGGCCAAGCCCCGGATCCTGCTCATCGACGAACTGTCGCTGGGCCTTGCCCCCGTGGTGGTGGAGCAGCTCCTCGACGTCGTGCGGGCCTTGAACGACGACGGGGTCACGATCGTGGTGGTGGAGCAGTCAGTGAACGTGGCCCTCGCGGTCGCTGACACTGCGTTCTTCATGGAGAAGGGCGAAGTCCGCTTCCGGGGACCCACAAGCGACCTGCTGGAGCGCGACGACGTTGTCCGATCGGTGTTCTTGGGCGGGGCTGCGGCCCGCGCCTCCCAGCGGCGGCCGGCTGGCGCCCCCATCGGGACCACCACCGCGCCGAGGCTCGAGGTCCAGGGCTTGTCAAAGTCGTTCGCCGGAAACCGGGCGGTGGATCGTGTGTCGCTTCGAGTGAGCGAGGGGGAGATAGTCGGCCTCATTGGGCCGAACGGTGCGGGAAAGACCACGGTGTTCGAGCTCATCACGGGCCTCCAGACCCCCGATGAGGGACAGGTCTTGCTCGACGGGCGCGACATCACCCACCTCTCGCCCGACCGCCGGTCCCGGCTGGGGCTCGGGCACTCGTTCCAGGATTCCCGGCTGTTCGGATCGCTCACTGTGGAGGACGTATTGAAGGTGGCCCTCGACCAGACCATGGCCACCCGCGACCCGGTGGCGGCCGCCCTCGGCTTTCCCGACGTCCGCCGGGCCGAGGACCGCCTCCAGCGCCAGGTGGACGAGCTGATCGAGGGACTCGGGCTCGACACCTACCGCGAGAAGTTCGTGTCGGAGCTGTCCACCGGAACCCGGCGGATTGTCGATCTTGCCTGCCAGACAGTGGGCGCGCCCCGGGTGATCCTCTTCGACGAGCCCTCCTCGGGCATCGCCCAGCGGGAGGCGGAGGCACTCGGACCGATGCTGGAGCAGATCCGCGACAACACCGGCGCGAGTCTCCTGGTGATCGATCACGACATGGCGGTTCTGGCGTCGATCTGCGACCGGATGGTGGCCCTCGACCTCGGCGCCAAGGTGGCCGAGGGAGCAGTGGGCGATGTACTCGAGGATCCCGCGGTGATCGCCTCCTACCTCGGCGGGTCCCGCGCCGCCATCCAGCGATCCGACGGGGCGCGACCTGGCAGGGCACCGGAGGGCCGTGATCCCGATCTCGGCAGGGCGACATGACCAGGCTCGAGTCGATGCGGGAGCGAGCGGCCGCCACCACTACGGCGGCGCGCCGGTCGCTGGTGTGGATGCTCCTGGCCCGCCAGAGAGGGCCGGTGCGCGCCGTGCTGGCCTTGATCGTCCTGAACAGCATCTTGACCCTCATGATTGCCCAGGCGGTGGTGAACCTGGTGGACAACGGCATCGTCGACCAGGCCGCTCCCATCGGGCCCTATGTGTCCCATATCGCCAAGCTGGCCCTGCTGGCCTTAATCGTGGGTTTCGCCAGCCGCCAGATGACGGCCCGGATCGGCTATCAGCTGGAGTACGACCTTCGGGCCTGGCTCTACACCCGGGTGCAGTGGGCCGACCTCCGGATGCCCAAGCAGATGGCCACCGGGCAACTCGTCACCCGGTCGATGACCGACCTCAAGATGGTGCAGCGCATCATCCAGTTCCTGCCCTCCATCGTCACGCTGGTGCCGGCGACAATCGCCCTGCTGGTGTACCTCGCCTATCTCAGCCCTCCGCTGGCAGTGATCGCGTTTTTGGCGCTGCCCCTCAACCTGTGGTTCCTCTCCAAGTTCCGGGTGCGCCTGTGGGGGCTGAGCTGGGCGGAGTTGAACGAGCGGGCCGAGGTTGCCACCGCCATCGACGAGCCCGTCCGCGGGGTGCGGGTCATGCGGGCGTTCGGGCGCGAAGAGCACGAGCGGGAGCGACTGGGGGCCACGGCGCTGCGGGCCTACCGCTATTCGATGACCCGAGTCCGGCTGCTGGCCCGCTACGACATCTTGCTCAAGGCCGTACCCCTGCTCATCAACGCGCTGGTGCTGGTGGCCGGTGCTCAGCTCATCGCCGCCGATCAGCTGTCGGTGGGGGTGTTCCTCGTCACGTTCCAGGTGGCGGGGTACGTCATCGCCATCGCCCAGATACTCGACGAGCTGGCCAGCTCCTGGCAGTTCCTGCGCACCGCCCAGAGTCGGCTGGCCGAGGTGCTCTCGCTGGGCGCCCGGCCCACCGAGGGGCGGCCCGCCGCCAGCCGCTTCGAGTCGGTCGAGCTTCGCGACGCGAGGGTCTCCTTTGAAGGCACCCCGGTGATCGACCGCCTGTCGTTCGAGGCTCGTCCCGGCCAGCTCGTGGTGGTGAACGGGCCGCCCGGCTCCGGCAAGACCACGCTGGCCGGCTTGGTCGGCGGACTGGTCGAGCCGACGAGCGGGGAGGTGTTGCTCGACGGGCGGCCCCTCGGCGAGCTCGACGTCACCACCATCCGCACAATGGTGCGGATCGTGGCTGAGGATCCGGTGTTGTTCTCGGGGTCGCTTCGCCAGAACCTCGACCTCGGGGCGGCGTGGACGGTGTCCGACGACGAGATCAACGCCGCGCTGTACGCAGCGGGCGCCGACGACATCGTGGCCGGGATGCCCGACGGGCTGAGCACCCATGTGGGCGACCGGGGCCTCACGCTGTCGGGCGGGCAACGCCAGCGCCTGGCCCTGGCCCGGGCGCTGGTGGCCCGGCCCCGGGTGATCGTGCTCGACGACGCTTTGTCGGCGGTCAACCCCTCCCACGAGATGGAGATCATCCGGCGGGTTGCCCAGTTCCTGCCCGAAACCGCGATCGTGGCCATCACCCGGCGGCCCGGTCCCGCCACGATGGCCGACTCCGTCGTGCAGCTCGGCCGCCCCGGCGCGACCACCCCGCCTGCCCCCGCCGCCGCCCCCGCCGCCGCCCCCGAGCAACCGGGCACCGGCGAGGCAGCGTCGGAGCTGATGGACGTCGTGCACTCGCTTGAGGTGAGCGAGGAAGCGCCCATCGTCTCCGACGCCCAATGCCGGGTGGACGCCATGCCCCGGGTGCGGTGGCTGGTGGGGATCACCCTGTTCACCCTTCTGGCCGTGCTCATCCTGCTGGTGGTCAACTCCCTGGCCGGGCTCGGTCCCGAGATTCTCTTCGCCGAGGCCACCGATTCGGCCGTGGACGGCGAGACGAGGGCCATCTACGGGATCGGTCTCGCCGTGGTCGCCATCGGGGTCGTGTTCGCGGTCAGCGGCTACTTCGTGAGGGTGTTGTCGATGAAGATCGCCCAGTCGATCGGCTATTTGCTACGGCGCCGCATCTTCCACCGGCTCACCAATCTCGGCATCGACTTCTACGACAGCGAGCTGCCAGGCGAGGTGGCCACCCGGGTGGTCAACGACCTCGACACCATCCTCGGATTCGTGGGGGAGAGGCTGTTCCGGTTCATCTCCAGCCTGGGCCGCTTCACCGTGGGGATTGTGGTGGTGATCGTCCTCGTACCGCAGCTGACTCCCGTGATCATCGGCATCACCGCGTTGATCCTCGCCCTCACCGCCGGGCAGCTCTACCTGGGCATGCGGGCCTTCAATCGGGCCCGCGACGATCTCGGCCGCACTGTGGCCACGTTCGAGGAGCACTTCGCGGGGCGCAGCGAGCTGCGGGGCTGCGGGGCCGTCGACAAGGCGAATCGCCGGTTCGTGGAGGATGCCTGGGAGCTGCGCCAGAGCCGGCGGTGGGCGACCTCGATCGCCAACCTGTACTCGGAGCTCGTCGCGTTCATCACCCACGTCGGCGGGGCGCTCATCTTGTGGGGCGCGGGCCACGAGGTGCTGGCCGGCACGGTGGCGGTGGGCACCGCCCTGTCGGCCCGGTTGGTGGCCCAGCAGGCCCTTCAGCCCCTGTCGTACATGAGCTCGATCTACACCGAGCTTCTCGAGGCCCGGGTCTCCTGGAACCGCCTCGCCGAGCCGTTCGACACGCCGATCCTGCCCGCCGAACGGCCCGACGCGACCCAGGCGGGGCCTCTCGCTGGCGACGTGACCTTCGAGTCGGTCGCCTTTGCCTACCCGCACACCACCCGCCCCGTTCTCGACGACATCTCGTTCACGCTCCCCGCCGGCGCGGTGACCTGCCTCGTGGGGTTCACCGGCGCAGGGAAGTCGTCGATCACCAAGCTGCTCGCCCGGATCTACGACCCGACCGCAGGCCGGGTCCTCGCCGGCGGCGTCGACATCGCCGATTACGAATCGCGCTCCTACCGGCGGCGGCTCGGAATCGTCCCCCAGGACGCGTTCTTGTTCAAGGGGACCATCAGCTCCAACATCGCCTACTCGCGGCCCGACGCCTCACTCGATGAGATCGACCGGGCGGTGCGGGCCATCGGCGCCCACGATGTGCTCACCGCCCTCGACGGCGGCTACGAGCACCCCGTCGACGAGGAGGCCCGTAACCTCACCGCCGCGCAGCGCCAACTCGTGGCGCTGGCGCGGGTGTGGCTCGCCCGGCCCGACATCTTGGTGCTCGACGAGGCCACGTCCAGCCTCGACGGCCCGATGGAAGACCGGGTGCTGGAGGCGATCAGGGCCTTGGGGGTCACCACCCTCACCGTCACCCACCGCCAGAACGTGGCCCAGCACTCCGACCTGGCCATCGTGCTCGAGGCTGGCCGGGTAGTCGAGATCGGTTCCCCCGACGAGCTCATCGGGACCGGCAGCGCCTACGACCGCCTGTGGGCCGCGGTCGACGACGACAGCACGGAGGTCTCCGAAAAGGCGTGAGCCTCGCGGGCAGCTCGCTTAGCGCTCGTAGCTCGGCGGGGTGTCGTTGGGGGGAAGTTCGTAGAGGATGCCGATGGCCGCGTCCGGATCGAACACTCTCGGCTGCTGTTCGGTCCACTCGCCGACTGCGTAGCGGCGCCCGCCGTCGACCTTCATGTATTCGCCGACCCGAACGCTCCCGGTCGAAGATGTGCGCTCGAACGTGGGGTCCCACCACTTCTCGGTCATGTCGTCGTAACCGGTGTAATCGGTCCAGGGAAGCCGGCCATCGCCATAGGCTGCGCCTGGGCTGGTCACGCAGTCGCAGTAGGCCCCGAGCGACGGGGGCAGCGCGAAGCAGCCCTCGGTGAAGCTCTCGGGGGTGAGATCGGGTCCGGCCATGTGGAGGCACGCCATCGGCGGCTTCAAGGTCGAAAGGGAGAACCTCTCGGCCAGCGAGACCGGCTCTCGACCGTGGTGCCACTCGAACAACGCCGCCGGTGCGTTGGGCTGGTCGGCGACGCTCACCCCGATCGGACCCGGCCCGAAGGCGTGGGCCCACTGCTCCTGGTCGTAGCCGCGGGCGAAGAAGGCCGTGTCCTGGCCGCTGTAGCCGGTGATGATCCACTCTGGGAACCACTGCTGCTCGGTTGCCGCCGCGGTGATTGTCCTGGTGAACAGGTTGTCGGTCCCGGCGATCACTGTGGTGACGCCGGCATCCTTCATCCGGGCGGCGATCACCCGGGCTCGCTCCTGTCGCTGCGTGTTCTCGGCGCCCTCGTCGTAGCTCACCGCCTCCACGAGTTCGAAGCCGTTTTGGGCGGCCTGCTCTTCCATGAAGTCCCTGCTCCACCGGTCGGTGTAGATCATCCCGATCCGCCGGGGCTCGCCGATCATGTCATCGTCGCCGGCCCACTGCACTGGGTAATCGGCGACGCGCTTGCCGATGTACTCGGCCACGTGGAGCATTGTCACCCTGTCGTCAGCCAGGGCCGACCAGCGGAAGCCGGGCTGGTCCTGGGATTCCTGCCAGGAGACCCCCGTGCTCCAGACGATCACCCCTCGGGCCGCCATCTCGGCCTCGAAGATGGCCTTCCCCTCGCCGCTGGTGGTGGCGTCGGTGGCCAAAAACGGCTGGAAGTCATTCACGGCCCGGGTGGCGTCGGCCCTCTGGGCCACCTCGGTTGATCCGCTCGCATCGATGAACTCAAGTCGAACCTGGCGGCCCCAGAACTCGAAGTTCTGGTTGAAGATGTCGGCGCCGTCCAGCCAGCCGCGGGGGATGCTGCCAACGTCGTTGACAAACTCCGTCTGACCGGAGTCCACCCTCACCACCATGACGATCTCCTCGGCGGTGACGCCCGGGGCCGTGCTTCCGCCGTTGTCGGCACCCTCAGGCCACTCGAGCACGCACGGCGGGGCGTCCACGAGGGGAACCCGGATCCTCCCGGTCTCCGGGTCGCAGTGCGGGTTGGCCAGCGCTGCTTCGGACCCGATGCCCGGGAACTCGGGCTCGGGGGGCGCAGGCGGCGCAGTTGGCTCGGCGGCGGTGTCGCTGGATTCGGACTGGTCAGCGGTTGCTTCGGTGGTGTCGTCATCCATCGGTTCGTCGCCAGCGGGCTCGTCGGTCGCGGAGGGCGCGGTGTCGCCGGTGGCGTCGTCGCCAGCCGTCGGGGCGTCGTCCATCGGTTCGTCGTCAGCGACTTCTTCGGCCGCCGGGGGCGTGGTGTCGCCCGTGGCGTCGTCGCCGTCGCCGTCATCGGAGCCGCCGCCGGACACGACCAGCACGATGATCACGACGGCGGCCACCACCACGATGGCGATGTACCAGCGCAGGCGGCGCAGGAGGCTCTGTTGAGGCGCCGGTTCGGGAGTGTTTGCTGAATCAGTCATGAGGTGGGCTCCTCTCGGTGGCTCAAGGCAGTTCTAGATCTGTCACTCCTGCGGTGCGGTCGGCACAATCAGGTACTCGTCGAATCGGGTGATCCGCCCGTCGACGACCAGGGCCACCAGACACCCCGGTATCTCGATCGGGTTGCCCTCGGCGTTTGCCAGGCGGATCACGAACTGGCGCACGAAGCCTTGGTCGGTTACATGGCGGCGCACTTCGTCGAGCGTCATGTCAACGTTCTCGGCCTCCCACTTGGCCCCGGTGACCAGGGAGTCGACGGTGAGGTCCCGGCCTCCGAAGGAGCTGCTCCACCCCTCGAAGTCGGGGGCGAGGACCTCGCGGATGCCGTGTTCGTCCGCGGCGGCGTAGACGGCAAAAAACCGGTCGGCCACCGCTTCGATGCTGGCCTGGTCGGTCGTCATGACCCTCCCCGGGGTGATTGCTCACAGCGTAATTCCATGCCGGTCAGCTCGTCGTCGGCGCGCCAGTCGCCGAGGAGTTGGAGGAACTCGATGGTTCCCGGCCCCACGCCGTAGGGGCCGTTCTGGCTGTTCCGGGCCTGTCCCTCGTTGTTGTAGTACCCGGGGGTGCAGTCTTCGAAGAACCCGCGGTTGTTCGCCTGCCCGCGACACGCGTCTACCCAGGCCTCCTCGGCCTCGGCAGAGACCTCCACCGTCACCGCCCCGATCTCCCGGGCGCGGGCGACGATGTAGGAGAGGTGGATGGCCTGCTCGTCGAGTATGTGGGTGTAGTTCACGGTGTTGGCCGACTGGCCGATGGACATGAGGAAGAGGTTGGGGAAGCCGTGCATGTGCATGCCGTGCATCGTGCGAAGGCCGTCGGCCCACTTCTCCATGAGCGTCTCCCCCTGGCTGCCGATGATCTCAAATCCCCCTCGTTGCGACAGCGGGGTTCCAACCTCGAAGCCGCTGGCGTAGATCAGGCAGTCCACTTCGTACTCCCGATCACCGACCACGACACCCGTCGCTGTGATGCGGTCGACGCCCTTGCCCGCCGTGTCCACGAGGGTCACGTTCGGGCGATTGAACGCAGGGAGATAGTCGTTGTCGATGCAGGGCCGCTTGCAGAACTGCCGGTAGTAAGGCTTGAGGAGCTCGGCGGTCTCGGGGTCGTCCACCAGCTCATCCACCCGCGCCCTGACCTGCTCCATCTTCTGGAGGTCAGCCAGCTCGACGGCCCGCTGGATGCCCTCAGGCGACAGATCCACGCCGTCGCCGTCCCGAAAGAGCCTGACGAGATTGCCGATCAGGTCGGTCCAGCCATCGTCGACCAGATCCTCCTCCTGGGGGACGCCGGACACCAGGGCGTTGAAGTTCTCGCGGCGGTGCTGGTGCCAGCCCGGTGACAGCGACCGGGCCCATTCGGGGTCGGTCTCCGGGTTGTGCTTGATGTCGACCGACGAGGGGGTCCGCTGGAACACGTAGAGATGCTCCGCCCACTCGGCGATGTGGGGCACCACCTGCACCCCGCTCGCGCCGGTGCCGATCACCCCGACCCGCTTGCCGCTCAGACCGGTGAGATTGCCCTCCTGGTTTCCTCCGGTGTAGTCGAAGTCCCAGCGGCAGGTGTGGAACGAATGGCCCTCGAATTCCTCGATGCCGGGAATCCCCGGCAGCTTGGGCTTGCTCAGCTGGCCGAGCGCGAGGCACACGTACCGGGCTTTTATCTCATCGCCGCGGTCGGTCTCGACGGTCCAGCGAGAGGCGGCGCCGTCCCATCGCACCTCGGTGACCCGGGTTTGGAAGCAGGCGTCCCGGTAGAGGTCGAACTGACGGGCGATGGCGTGGCAGTGATCGAGGATCTCCTGGCCGTAGGAGTACTTGCGCTTCGGCACATAGCCCACCTCCTCCAGCAGGGGGAGGTAGATGTACGACTCCACATCGCAGGAAATGCCGGGGTAGCGGTTCCAGTACCAGGTTCCGCCGAAGTCGGACGCCGGTTCGACGAATCGGATGCTGTCGAGGCCCTGCTGGCGCAGCCGAGCCCCGGCCACCAGGCCGCCGAGGCCTCCGCCGACGACGAGGACCTCAACCTCGTCGTGGAGCGGCTCACGGGTGAATTCGGGGTCGGCCCAGGGATCGTCCATGTAGTGGGCGAACGACCCCTTGACCTGGATGTACTGGTCGGGGCCGTCGGGCCTCAGGCGCTTGTCGCGCTCGGTGCGGTACCGGTGCCGGATCTCGTCCAATTCCGGCAGAGGATGCGTCGGCTGATCATCGGTGATGCTCATCTGCTCCGTCCGCTATAGCCAACTTCTTAGTAATCTTGATACATTAGCAAGAGTCGAGACAAGGGGCAGGCCCGGTGGCACCCGATGCCGGGCCTCCAGGAGGTCGACCGATGAGCACTATCGCCAACGAACCCGGATATGGGGCCCGACCGGGCATGGAAGACGCGTTGTTCGAGGTGGGGCCGATGCGGTCGGACCCGGCCTCGGTGGCCGACTTGAGCCGACGCGTTCGGATCGCCCGGGAAGGTGCCGGCCAGAAGCGCTATCCGTTCCCGATCCCCAACGGCTGGTTCGTGGTGGAGGAGTGCCGCGAGCTTGCACCGGGTGAGCACAAGAACCTCTATGCCTTCGGCAAGGATCTCGTTTTGTTCCGGTCCGAGAGCGGCGAGGCCCGGCTCATGGACGCCTACTGCCCCCACCTAGGCGCCCATATCGGGGTGGGCGGCCGGGTCGACGGCGAAGGCATGCGGTGCCCGTTTCACGGCTGGCAATTCGACGGAGACGGCCGCTGTATCGACATCCCCTATGCCGAGGGCAAGGCGATTCCCGCCAAGGCCAGGGTGCGCACCTATCCGATCATCGAGCGCGACCAGATGATCTGGGCGTGGCACCACCTCGAGGGCGGCGAGCCGTTCTACGACGTGCCCTACTTCCCGGAATTCGAGGATCCCGACTGGCAGCCCTACCAGGTGCTCCGCTTCGAGGTGGCCACCATCGTCCAGGAATTCTCCGAGGGCGAGTTCGACGTCCAGCACTTCAAATACGTGCACGGCGCGCCCCCGCTGCCCAGCACCGACATGGTCGTCGAGGGGACCTACCGCAGCAACTCCAACGGCAGCTTTACCATCGAGAACTTCGGCCTCGGCTGCACCCTCATCTCGATTGGCGACTCGATACGCATCGGCCAGTCGCTCCTCCCCACCGACGAGGAGAACGTGCATATGACGTGGTGGTTCACCATGCCCAACTCGATGGGGGAGGCCGCCCTGTCGGGCCTCGTCGCCAGCTTCGCCGACGGCATCAGCCAGGACATCGTCATCTGGGAGAACAAGCGCTACGAGCCCAAGCCGCTGGTGACTGCCGTCGAGCGCAACATCCGCGTGGGCCGGCAATGGGCGCTCCAGTTCTACTCCGGACTCGACTCGTAGAACCGCGGCACAACCCGCGGCGGGCGGTGGTGAGAGGTTGATTCCAGCTAGTTATCCTCACGCCTGATGCCCCGGTCGCCCGAGCCCGCCCGAGAAGCACTCATAGCCGTCGCCGAGCGCCTGTTCGCCGAGCGAGGCGTCGACGCGGTGACGGTGCGTGACGTCGTGAAGGCAGCCGGGCAGCGCAACAGCTCGGCCGTGCAATATCACTTCGGCAACAAAGCCGGGCTCCTTCAGGCGATCCTGGAGCCGCACCAGACCCGCCTCGACGCTCGACGCGCCGAGATGCTCGACGAGCTCGGCGAGCGGCCGGGACTTGAGGCGCTCGTCGAGGCGCTCATTCGGCCCCTCGCCTCCCTTTTGGAAGACGAGTCGGGCCGCCACTACATCAGGATTCGGGCGCAGTTGGTTGGCGCGGCGAAACTTCCCAGCGACTCCGACCTGATACGAGACACGCTCACTGGCGCAGGAGACGGCGGGGCCTCCGCCGAGCCGAGACCCGGGATTCGTCGGGTGGCTCGCGCCCTCGTCGAATTGGTGGACGATACGCAGATTGCCGACCTCGGACACCGGCTGACGCTCACCGCGGTGCTATTGCTGCACGGACTCGCCGACTTCGCCCGTCGCCACCCCGACGCCACCCCGGCCGAGTGCAAGGACTTCACCGACATCCTCACCCGCAGTGTCATCGCAATCAACCTCCCCGACAACCGCACCCAAGACGTTGCATTGGCGCCCAACAGCACCCCAGCCCCCAGCTGACTCCCCGACTGGCGACAGAATGGTCAGTCGGGGATGGCGAGCGTGTCGCCGACGTTGATGGTGCCTGCCGCGGTGACCTCGGCATTGGTGCCGAAGCAGGCGAAGGGCCCGAAGTCGAACTCCTTGCGGGCGGTCGCGGCGAGCACTTGCAGCACACTCCTGGCTTGCTCGTAGCCCGGCTGGGCCAAGGTGGTCATCACGCAGCGGGGGGTGGCATCACCGATGCGAAGCTCCACGTCGCCGATCTTCGCGTCGAGATCTTTCCAGGCCAGATCGGCAAACCCCTCTGAACCGGTGTCGTCGTGAGCGTCGAGCACGACGTTGGGGCGAAATCGCTCGACACCGAGCTTGACGCCATCCAGTAGCGAGCCGAGGTGCGTCATCGACTGGTTGACGATGATGTGGACGGCAGAGGCGTCGACAAACGAGGTCTTCTCGGTGAGCGCGGCAACGGGCAGATCGACCTCCACATCGGAGAGGACGGTGCCGGGGATCTCCGGCCACTCACTGCCGTACGTCTCCTCGCGCCCCTCCTCCACTTCCGCCAACCGGACGGGTTCACCGAGCACTTCGGTCAACGCGGCATCAAGCTCACCGCTGCCCGCGGTGTACTCCCGACCGTCAGGGGCAGCCACGACCACGCGGCCATCAGCCTCTGCCCTTGCGCTCCATGAAAGGAGCTGCCCATAAGGTCGCGGCCGCTTGGCACTGACGATCTTGCCGGTCTCGATGTTGCGCACCGCCCAACGCCGATCCCCGACAATGGAGCTGGTGCGCAGCTCAAGGCTCTCAACCCGCTCCCCGCCCATCGACTTGACGGGATACCGCCACAACTCAGCAATGGAATAAGTAGTCATTCAGCGCCCACGGCAGGATTCGAACCTGCGACCTTGGACTTAGGAGGTCCCTGCTCTGTCCCGACTGAGCTACGTGGGCGGGTTGGCGGGCACACAACCCGCATTACTTTGAGAGACGAATTCTAGGTTGGCTAGAGCCTGACTGGGAGGGTGGGCCTTCTACCCCACCTCTTAGACGTAGTCCTCGTACTTGTCCAGGTGGCGGGTGGGGCGTTTGAGGGCGTCTTTGCGGAAGGGGTCGCCGAGCTCCATGGTGCACATGGCCTCGATGACGGTGGTGCGGCCGCCGTTCATCTGGGCGTCGATGGCCTTGGTGAGCGCGGGGCCCACCTCTTCGAGCTCGTTGACGCGAACGCCGTCGGCACCCATAGCCCGGGCTACTTCCGACCAGTCCTCGCCGCCGTCGAGCTCGCCGGCCACGAACCGGCGACCGTAGAAGTCCACCTGGTTCTTCTTCTCCGCGCCCCATTGGCGGTTGTGGAACACCACCGCGGTGATCGGGATGTTGTGGCGCACCGCGGTCATGGTCTCCACCATGCTCATAGCCCACGCCCCGTCGCCGGCGTAGGCCACCGCGGGCCGGTCCGGCGCGGCCTTCTTGGCCCCGATGACGGTGGGCAGCGCATAGCCGCAGTTGCCCCAGCTCATGGCGGCGAAGAACGACCGGGGCTCCTCGAAGCGCAGGTAGCTGTTGGCCACCGAGTTGATGTTGCCGATGTCGGTGGACACCATCACCCGCTCCGGCATGGCATTCTCCAGCTCGCGCAGCACTTGGCGGGGGTGCATCCAGTTGTAGTGCTCCTCGGTGGCCTGCTTGATCATGTCGACGCTGAAGTCGTCGGTCTCGTGGATCCAGTCGTCCAGCTCGGCCTCCCAATCGGCCTTGTCGGCCGCGATCTCGGCCGCCCGCTGGACCCGGGTGGCGTCGCACGCCAGCTCCCGGCCCTCCAGACGCTGGAGAAGCGCCGTGGCCGCGGCACCGGCGTCGCCGCAGATGCCCACGTCGATGCGCTTGACCAGCCCGAGCATCTTGTTGTCGGCGTCCACCTGGATGACCTTCGCCTCGTTGGGCCAGTAGTCCATGTCGTGTTGGGGCAGGGTGCCGAACGGGCCGAGCCGGGTGCCCAGCGCCAGCACCACATCGGCCCGGGAGATGAGGCGCATGGCCGCCTTGGAGCCCTGGTAGCCCAGAGGCCCGCACCACAGCGGATGCGACGCCGGGAAGGAGTCGTTGTGCAGATAGCTGTTGACCACCGGACAGCCCAAGCGCTCGGCCAGCGCCACCGTCTCGGCCATGGCGTTGCCCATCACCACCCCGCCGCCGGAGACCATCACCGGGAACGAGGCGTTGGCCAGCAGCTCGGCGGCCTCGTTCAAGGTGCGCTCGCCGCCCGGGCCCCGATCGAGCTGCTGTGGGGTGGGGATTTCCACGTCGATGTCGCCGTAGAAGCGGTCGCGGGGGATGTTGAGCTGCGTCGGCCCCATTTCCGACAGGGCCCGGTCGAAGCAGCGGGCGGTTAGCTCGGCCATGCGGTGCTCGTTGTTGACATGGCCCTGGTACTTGGTGAACTCCTCGAACATTGGGAGCTGGTTGGCCTCCTGGAAGCCGCCCAGGCCGATGCCCATGGTTCCGGTCTCGGGGGTGACAATAACCACGGGGCTGTGGGCCCAAAACGCGGCGGCGATGGCGGTCACGCAGTTGGAGATGCCCGGCCCGTTCTGGCCGATCACCACCCCGTGGCGACCGCTCACCCGGCTGAATCCGTCGGCCATGTGGGCCGCGCCCTGCTCGTGTACCACCGGCACCAGCTCGATGCCGGCCGGCTCGAAGATGTCCATGGCGTCCATGAACGCACTGCCCATGATGCCGAAGATGGTGTCGACGCCGTGGGCGACCATCGTCTCCACGAACGCTTCGCTAGGAGTCATGCGGGTCATGGCTCGTTCCTTTCGTATAGGGGAATCCTCCGTTGAATAAGAATCCGGGTGCAAGAGAGAGATCAGAGGGCATAGGCCGAAGGGGTGGGTTTGAGCGGGCGGGAGTACCACAGGGGCCGGCGCAAGCCGCCGGGGCCGGGGGCCGGGCGGGTCATGGCCAGCCACTCCTGGTAGGCCTCGCGGGCTTCGGCGGTGTCCACCACCACGTCGCCCGGAACGTCCCCTGGCTGGGCGGGCGTTACCCGCACCCGCTGGTGCCAGCACTGCATGCCCGACACCGGGTCGGGCTGCACACAGAACGTCAGGTTCTGGTGGACACCGGTATCGCTCCACCAGATCCGCTCGGTGTCGTCATCGGCGCTGGAATGGCGCTCCGGTTGGCCTCGACGGGTGAGCCGCCACAGCGTGCCGTCGTTGGTGATATCGGCGTCGCCCCCGGTCCACGACCCGCCTTTGCCCGGATCGAGGCGCCAGCGGCCCATGTGATGCGATGCCGCCACCACACCGGGTCGGATGCCCTCGGTGCGCCACGCCCCGATCACGAAGTGGCCGATGCGGGTGGTGATCCTCACCAGGCCGTTCATCTCGATGCCCAGAGCCTCGGCATCAGAGGGATGGATCCACAGCGGGTGGCGATGGCTGAGCTCCGACAGCCATTTGCTGTTGGCCGAGCGGGTGTGAATCAGAGTCGGGATGCGAAACGTCGGAATCAAGATGCGCTCGTCGCCGGAGAGGTCGAGGTTCTCCCAGTGCACGTGCGAAGGAATCCAAGTTGGGGTGGCGTATTCGGGCCAGCCCCAGTCGGCCAGCGTCTCCGAGTACAACTCCAGCTTGCGAGACGGCGTGGGAAAGCCCTCCTTGGGGGTGCCGTCCACCTGCACCGCCGGAGAGCCGTCCCCCAGACCGGCCAGCTCCAGAGCGGCCAGGTCTTCCGCCGAACCCGACCAGGTGCCGGGTGTGCCGGAGCGGCGGTACACGCCGGAGTCATCGAGATGGCAGCCATCCAGCTCGGCGGGGTCCACCTCCCGCTCGTAAGGTTGGTACATGTCGCCGTCGAGGGCATAGGCGCCCCGGTCGCGCATGAACTCCAACGGACTCTGACCGGCCGCTTCGGCGTCGTCAGCCAAGCCGGGCACGCCCGCGAACATGACCCCGTAGTACTCGTCCACGCTCATCGGCGTGCCGGGCCGCTCACTGCTCTCGAACCAGCGGCGGATGCCCATTGAGCCGTCGGGGTCGATACGCCACGACAGGTCGATCCAGAACTCGTTCTCCTCCCAAACCTCGCCCGGGTTGAACTCGTGAGTGCGCGACCCGCCGGTCACCCCGGTGCCCCGGATCTCGGCGAAGCGGCGCAGCACCGGCTGGCGAAACCCGATCCAGCGCCCGGCGTGGGTCTCGAAGCTGGCCACATCGTGGCGCTCGGCCCCCACCCCCATGGGCAGCACGTAGTCGGCGAACGTGGCCGTCTCCGACCAGGTGGGCGTGAGTGCCACGTGGCAGGCCACCTTGTCCGGATCCTTGAGCGCCTCCAGCCAGCTGAACCCGTCGGGGTTGGTCCACACCGGGTTGTACACCCGGCTGAAGTACACCTCGAGGCGACCTCGGCCCTCGGCCAGGAAATGGGGCAGCAGGATCGACATCTCGTGGTGGGCCAGCGGGTATTCCCGGGGCCAGCTCAGCTCGTTCCACTGCTCGAAGGGCGGCGCCCCCGCCGGGTGGGGTGCCTTGTACTTGTTCCAGCCGTTGCCGGTGGTGCCCCCCACAGTGCCCACCGAGCCGGTGAGCACGTTGAGGAAGAACAGGCACCGGGCCGTCTGCCAGCCACCCAGGTTGCCGGCGCCCGCAGCCCGCCAGTTGTGGGAGGCGAACTTGGTGGGATGGGCGCCGATGATCTCAGCGATCTCGATGACCTGGGCCGCGGGCACCCCGCAGACCCGCTCGGCCTCCTCAGGGGTGTAGGCGGCGTAGTCGTCAGCCAGGGCGGGGCCCACCGACTCAAACTCCACCGGCCGGTGGGGATGGCGCTCGCGCAGATAGACCTCCCAGTTGGTCCAGCGCCGCACGAAGTCGCGCTCCCAGGTGCCGTTGAGCACCAGCAGCCGGGCGATGGCCAGCAGCAAGAAGGGCTCGGTGCCCGGCCAGGCCGGCAGCCAGTAGTCGGCCTTCGAGCCGGTATTGGAGAGCCGGGGATCGACGCAGATGACGGTGGCCCCCTTGGATTGGGCCTCGACGATCCGCTGGGCGTGGGGGTTGAAGTAGTGGCCCGACTCCAGGTGCGACGAGATGAGGAATATCACCTCGGCGTTGGTGAAATCCGCCGACGGGCGGTCGTGTCCCATCCAGCTCTGGTAACCGACCCGGGCGTTGGAGCTGCACACGTTGGTGTGGCTGTTGTGGCCGTCCACCCCCCAGCACTGGAGCACCCGTTCGGCGAAGCCGTCCTCGCCAGGACGGCCCACGTGGTACATCACCTCGTCGTGGCGGCCTTCGGCGATGGCGGTGCGGATGCGGCCCCCGATGTCGTCCAGAGCCTCCTCCCAGCTCACCCGCTCCCACTGGCCCGATCCCCGCTCGCCGGCCCGGCGCAGCGGATACAGGATGCGCTCGTGATCGTCGATCTGGTTGAGGGTGGCCGGGCCTTTGGCGCAATTGCGGCCCCGACTGGCGGGATGCAGGGGGTTGCCCTCGATGCGGTCGATGCGACCGGTGGCATGGTTCACATGGCACACCAGCCCGCAGGCCGCCTCGCAGTTGAAACAGGTGGTGGGCACCAGGGTGTGACGGTGCTCCACCCGGCAGGGCCAGGCCTTGGCGTCGAGCGACACGGCGTCGTGCCACGTCTCGTGGGGCGGATAGCTGTGCAGTTCAGTCATCGGTCGACATTCACCTACGACAGCGGCACGGACTGGCCCGCCCGCACGAAGCTGTCCTCATAGCACCACATGCCCGCCACCGCGCAGATACCGGCCACCGCGGCCAGGACCGGCCCAGAATCAACGGCCAGGCTGACCGCAACCAGCACCGCCGGCACAACCAGCCCCAACGCCACCCCTCCGATCCAGAATTGCCGGGCGTATCGCCCCCGGGCCATGGCCGCCACTGCGGCTTCGACATGGGGCGTTCCCCGTCCCAAGAGCTCGGCGGCCACCAGCATCGCGGTGGCGAGCACCCCCGCCAGCAGCACCCACTGCACGGCGACAGGGGCGGGCCCGTCCACCGCCAGTTCCATCACCGCATAGCCCGCACCCCCGGCGACTACCGCTTGGGCCAACAGCGTGGGAAGAACCAGGGGCGACTGCCACAGATCGCGGCCCTCGCACTGGGCGAACAAGAAAGCGGTGTAGCCCGCGGTGGCCAACCCCAACAGCGCGGCGGGCGCAGCCAGCACTTGCAGCGCTCCCTCCGACTCCACCGCACCAGCCACAAACCACGCCGCGCTCACCGCGGCAAACCCGCCCAGCACGGCCGCGCCCTTCACCAGCCACGACCGGCGATTGCCCCGGGTGATCAGGTAATAGAACCTCTCCGGGCGCTTCAGATCCCCCACCAGCAGCACTGCGGTCAAAGCCAGGAACACCCCCGCCACCACCGGCGGTACCACACCCACCGCGGCCTGCTCGCCGCCATGGCCCAGCAGTACCAGCAGCGCGGCCACCATCATCATCCCCGCGGCCACCGCCTTGGTCACCAGATAGCTGGACACCTTTGCCTTCCACGTCATCTCATGGGCCGTGGTGTAGGCGGTGCGGGCCACTACCCCATCGCCGCCGAGATCGGCCGTCGGGTGCTGGGCGGTGGTGTCGGCCCAGATCATCCCGTCGTCGGCGATGGCGGTGCGCAGCGGGTCGAGCGACGCCGCGTCTGCTCCCCGGTAGTACACCTTGGGTTGCGTGTTCTGCTCTGGGGCCCGCACCGCGGTCTCGCTTCGAGCGATGAGCCCGGTCACCTCGTCGGCGGGATCGTCGAGGTCGGCCACTTTGATGGCGTGGGTGGGGCACACCACCACACAGCTCGGCTCAAGGCCCTGCTCGATGCGGTGGTTGCAGAAATTGCACTTGTTGGCCGTATTGGTGGCCGGATTGATGTAGATGGCGTCGTAGGGACAGGCGTTCATGCACCCCTTGCAGCCGATGCAGTTGTCGTCGTCGAAATCCACCACCCCGTTGTCGGCCCGGAACAGGGCGTTGGTGGGGCAGATGGAGATGCACGGCGCGTCGTCGCAGTGGTTGCAGCGCATCACCGAGAAGTGCCGGCCGACATCGGGAAACGTGCCGGTCTCGATGTACTTCACCCAAGTCCGATTAACCCCGATGGGCACATCGTGCTCGGCCTTGCACGCCACCGTGCAGGCGTGACACCCGATGCAGCTCTCGCTGTCGAGCAGGAACCCGAGTCGGGTCACCCGACGCCCTCGGCACTCATCTGGGGGTTGCCAGTCATCCCGTCACCTCGGCACTCATCTGGGGCTTGCGGGAGAGTCGCTGGATTCCGGCGCACAACAGCTGCACGAGGCGGTCGAAGGTGTCCTCGGGATCGTGGGGCAGGGGATGGCCGTCGCCTGATTCGAGATGGCTGAAACCGTGAAAAGCGCTGCGCAAGGCGCGGGCGGCATGCACGCGGTCCTCCTCGGTGAGGTCGTAGCCCCGCAGGGTTTGGCCCAATACGGCCAGCACCCACTCCACGGCCGCCTCCAACTCCTCGTCGCCGGCGCACGGATAGCGATCGGTGGCCGCGTAGATGCCGGGGTGGTCCCGAACCATCTGCCGCCAGGCGTGGCCGACCGCCGCCACCGAATCGTCGCCCGAGAGGCCTACCGCGGCATCAGCCAGCCGCTGGGCCAGGATCTCGCGTCCCTGCAGGCTGAGGCTGCGGAGGAGGTCATCGTAACCGCCGATGTGGCGATACAAGGCCGGCTGGCGCACGCCGAGCTCATCGGCAACCCGGGTAAGGGTCAGCCGATCCAGCCCTTCGCTGTCGGCGATTCTCGCCGCGGTGGCGATCACCTTGGCGCTATCCAGCGGCAGCCGCTGGGTGGATGGAGCTCCCTTGCGTTGAGTCATGGCTCCCGTCCTTCCGTGCCCATTCCCACTACCCAGGGGTAGATGGCAGGTAAGTTAGCAGCTATAGCGATTTTGTTAGAGCGTATTGACATCAGGGGCAGCCCTTCTCGGCCTGGCAGGCCGCTATCACGGCCACAGTGGCGATGTCGTCGGCGCTGCAACCTCGCGACAGGTCGTGGATCACCCGGGCGGTTCCCTGAAGCAGCGGACCGTACGCTCGGGCGCCGGCGAGCCGCTCGGTGATCTTGTAGGCGATGTTGCCCGAGTCGAGATCGGGAAACACGAACACGTTGGCTCGACCGGCCACCTCTGAGGCAGGTGCCTTGGCCGCCGCCACCTGCCGGTCCCAGGCCGCATCGAATTGCATCTCCCCGTCGACGGCCAGTGACGGCATCCGCTGGCGCACGATCTCGGTGGCCGTGCGAACCCGCTCCACTCGAGAGCCATCGGCACTCCCCTTGGTGGAGTACGAGAGCATGGCCACCCGAGCCCTCTCCCCCGCCAGCTGCTCATGGGTGGTTGCCGTCGAGATTGCGATGGAGGCGAGCTGGTCGGGGTCCGGATCGGGGACCACGCCGCAATCGCCGTAGGTGATCGGAGTCCCGTCGGGCAGTACCAACAGGAAGCAACTGCTAATGGTGTCGACTTCCGGTGCCAGGCCGATGCAGCTCAGGGCGGCCCTCACCACATCGGGCGTCGGTCGGCTCGCGCCCCCCACGCAGGCATCGGCCTCGCCGGCCGCCACCATGAGAGAGGCAACGTGGAGCGGGTCCCCCAGGTCGATCTTCTCGGCTCTCGGCGACGCCGCGGCCTGCGCCTGCACCGCTGGTGAGCAAAAGCTCGCCGGGTCGTCGAGAACCAGAGGATCGGCCAGGCCCTCCCGATCCAGGTAAAGGGCTGCGGCGCGGGCCCGCTCGTCGTCGCCGTCGGCCAATACCACCCGCTGTTTCGAGGCGCGCGCCTGTTGGCGCCACGACTCGGTGATGGGGACGTAGCCCGCGGCCGGTTCGGGACTGGTCAACCTTTGCCCCGCCAGGGGATGAGCCGCTTCTCAGCCATGCGCATGGCCACATCCATGCTCACCCCGAGGATGCTGATGAGGATGACAGCCGACAGCATCAAGTCGAGCAGGAAGAACTGCCGGGCTTTGAAGATGGTGAAGCCGAGACCGGCGCTGGATCCGAGCAGCTCGGCGGCCACCAGCGTGCCCCAGCACACCCCGATGGCCACCCGCAGCCCGGTGAATATCTCGGGCAGCGCGTTGGGCAGGATCACATGGCGCAGCACTTGGGCTTTGGACGCGCCCAGTGAGTAGGCGGCATGCACCTTGGTGGTGTTCACCGCCAGCACCCCGGAGCGGGCGGCGATGATCATGATCCAGACCGCCGCGAACAGCAGCAGGTTCACCTTGCCCTCTTCGCCGATGCCGAACCACACGATGAACAACGGGATCAGCGCCAGCGGCGGGATGGGCCGCAGCAGCTCCACGATGGGGTCGAAGATGCCCCGCCAGCGGCTGGAGAGGCCCATGGCCAGGCCGATGGGCACGCCGATGGCCACCCCCCAGAACAAGCCCTTGGCCAAGCGGCTGAAGCTCAGCCACAGGTGCTGCCACAGGGTGAATCCGCTGTAGCCGTTGCGGGCGAAGTCCCAGGTGGCGTCCCACACCTGGCCGGGGCTGGGAAGCACCGACTCACTGAGCCACTGTTCGTAGGAGCAGGCGGGAAGCCCGGGGAACTCCTCCGGATTGCCGGCTGCTCGGTCGCAGTCGCGCAGCAGGTCTCTTTGGCCGTAGCTCTCGTCGGCGGAGAGCCCGGCCCGAACCTCGTCGGCGTAGTCGTACCAGGCCTGGGGCAGGCCCCAGACCTTCGTGGATATGAACCACATAGCCAAGATCACGATCAGGCTGGCGATGGTCCACCGCAGCGCGCCGCTCACCTCGGCAGCGTCGCCGAAGGTCACCGTCTTGCGGGTGCTCTGGCCGGTCTTGCCCCGGAACAGCCAGTTGAAGGGCCAATTGGCCGTGCGGTTCTGCTGTTCGATGTTCTCTTTCACGGCGTGCCCACCCGGTCCCTCTACCATCAGGCACCTCCTCCCGTTCCCACTCCCGTGCCCATGATCTGTTCTTCCATCTCCCAGATCATCGTGAGGATCTCCTCACGGGTGTCGATGAACTCCTGAGACGTCTTCAGCTCCCGGGCATCGGCGGTCAGTGCTTCCTGAGCGAAGGGGAGGTCGTAGGTCCGCTCGATGCGACCGGGCCGCGGCGCCATCACGAAGAGCTGGTCGCCCAGATAGAGCGCCTCCTCCACGCTGTGGGTGACCAGCACGATGGTCTTGCCCGTCTCGTTCCACAGATTCAGCACCAGGCTCTGCATCTTCTCCCGGGTCAGCGCGTCCAGCGCGCCCAGGGGCTCGTCCATCAAGATGATCTTGGGATCGTTGGCCAAGCACCGGGCCAGCGCCACCCGCTGCTGCATCCCGCCGGACAGCTCGTACACGGCTTTGTCGCCGAAATCCTGGAGGCCGACGATGTTCAGCAGATCCTGCACCGCCTCGCGGGAGGCGGGTCGGGAGCGCCCGTTCATGCGAGCGCCGAAGCCCACGTTGTCGTTCACGCTCAGCCACTCGAACAGCGCCCCCCGCTGGAACACCATGCCCCGGTCTTGCCCAGGCCCGGTGATCGGATCGCTCCCCAGCTTGACGTCACCGGAGGTGGGGGCCAAGAAGCCGGCGATGATGTTGAGGAGTGTGGTCTTGCCACATCCCGACGGGCCCAGCAGGGTGAGCAGCCGGCCCGGCTCGAGGGTGAAGGTGACATCCTTGAGCGCCTCCACGCTGCCCCCGTCGGGCAGCTCGTACACCATGCCTAGCTCCTCCACCACCAGAGGGCTCTCGGTCTTGGACTCCCGGGCCACCTCCACCCTGGACGGGTCGAAGTACACCTCGGGGCGGGCCAGCGTGAACCACGCCCGGGCGATCACCAGCGCCGCCACCAACAGCCCCATGTAGGGAATGGAGGAGCCATTTCTCACCCATTCCTTCCGCCACAACTCAACAGCAGTGTCGTCATTCTGCATTCCGGCCAGCAGTACCGCGATGGCGACAGTGATGGCCAAAGCGAGCCATACGAACCACGCCGTGGCGGCCTGCCGGTCCTCGTCAGCCCGCCGATAGAGCATCAACAAGGCCAGCAGCACGGCACCGCCCAACAGCGCCACCACCGGTTGCCACGGCGACGCGGTGTCGCGGAACGACAGCACCACGCCCCCGATGAGGGCCACACCGGCCATGATCTGGCCGATCAGGATTGTGCCGTCACGGGGCAGCGCAGCCCGGTCAGCGGCTTTGAACCGGCGCGACGGGGTAATGAGCAGGTCGATGAGCATGCCCGCCACTCCGATAGCGGCTGCCCACCAGAACACTACCGAGAGCCAGTAAGCACCCCGAGCCACCACAAAAGTGAAACCGTTGTATACATCGGCCAGGCCATGAACAAACGAATCCATAACGTCCGCCTTTGGCGTAGAGGATCAACCCAGAAGGAACTTAGCTGCTCCGCGATGAGCACCCAGCGGGGGCGGGCATAGAGGGGGTTGTGCCCGCCCCCGCTGCCGGTGCTCAGTTGACGGCTTCGAGGAAGCTGGTGTCGACGAAGCTGTTGTAGCTGGGCAGTGCCGAGGCGATCTCGCCTTGTTCGACGAAGAAGTCCATCTGGTCCTTCATCACCTGCTGCACGGTCCCGCCGAGCCAGGCCGCAGACAACTGCACGTCCTTCTCGGGGAACGAGAAGGCGTCCAACAGCGCAATCGTCGGCGCCCGGTCCATGTCCGCGGCCCCCGCGATGGTGTCGATGAACGGCTCCCGGTCGTCGTTGTACGCCCGGTTGGCGTCCTCGGTCACCTGCAAGAAGCCCGTCAACAAGCTGGGATAGGTGTCGGCGAAGTCTCCGGTGGTGGAGATGATGTCGAACACGCGGATGCCGATGGCCTCCTGCTCCGACCCGGTCATCACCAGGTTGCCGCCGTTGGCGATCATCTGGTTCACCGCGCCGCCGAACGCGCACGCCATGGCCACCTCGCCCGAATCCAGCGCAGCCACCGCAGCCGGGCCGCCCTCAGACTGGATCAGCTCCACAGTGGCGGTATCCACCCCCAGGTGCTCGAGCATCTTCAACAGCTTGAAGTGCGTCACGTTGCCCAGCGGCGTGTAGATGCTCTCACCCGCCAGCGTCTCCGCCGCATTGGCCGCGGTGACCCCGAAGTCCGGGTGGGCCACGCAGTTGTCGGCGTCGGCATAGCTCACCGCCACACCGATCAGCACCAGATCAGACCCGCCGGTCACGAAGTTGGCGAACGGCGTCAGCCCCTGCGAATAGGAGATGTCGATATCACCGGCCTCCATCGCCTGGGCCATGTCGCCCCCAGAGGCGAACGGAATCCAGTTCACCTTCAAACCCAAAGCATCGTCATAGGTCTGCTCGGCCTGGGCCACCTGATTGGCCGTCGGCCACTCCAGGAAAAACGCCACATTCAACTCGTCGGGCTTCGCTCGGCCTTCGACGGCTTCAAGGAAGCTGGTGTCGACGAAGGCGTCGTAGCTGGCTAGTGCGGACTCGATTTCGCCTTGTTCGACGAAGAAGTCCATCTGCTCTTTCATCACCTGCTGCACGGTCCCGCCGAGCCAGGCCGCAGACAACTGCACGTCCTTCTCGGGGAACGAGAAGGCGTCCAATAGCGCAATCGTCGGCGCCCGGTCCATGTCCGCGGCCCCCGCGATGGTGTCGATGAAGGGCTCCCGGTCGTCGTTGTAGGCCACGTTGGCGTCCTCGGTCACCTGCAAGAAGCCGGTGATGATGTCGGGATGCTCGTCCGCAAATGTGCCGGTGGTGGAGATGATGTCGAACACGCGGATGCCGATGGCCTCCTGCTCCGACCCGGTCATCACCAGGTTGCCGCCGTTGGCGATCATCTGGTTCACCGCGCCGCCGAACGCGCACGCCATGGCCACCTCGCCCGAATCCAGCGCAGCCACCGCAGCTGGGCCGCCCTCAGACTGGATCAGCTCCACAGTGGCGGTATCCACCCCCAGGTGCTCGAGCATCTTCAACAGCTTGAAGTGCGTCACGTTGCCCAGCGGCGTGTAGATGCTCTCACCCGCCAGCGTCTCCGCCGCATTGGCCGCGGTGACCCCGAAGTCCGGGTGGGCCACGCAATTGTCGGCGTCGGCATAGCTCACCGCCACGCCCACAAGGACGAGGTCGGAGCCCCCGGTCACGAAGTTGGCGAACGGCGTCAGCCCCTGCGAATAGGAGATGTCGATATCACCGGCCTCCATCGCCTGGGCCATGTCGCCCCCAGAGGCGAACGGAATCCAGTTCACCTTCAAACCCAAAGCATCGTCATAGGTCTGCTCGGCCTGGGCCACCTGATTGGCCGTCGGCCACTCCAGGAAATAGGCCACGTTCAACTCATCGAGCATCATCTCCTCGGGCGCCGCAGGGGCCTCCGGAGCCTCAGTGGCAGCAGCCTCGTCGGGGGCAGCATCGTCGTCGTCATTGCCGCAGGCCGCAACAATCAATGCCATCACCATGAGCAATGCCAGTAGTCGCTTCATATTGGTTCCTCCATCTCGATGGATGTTTCTTGCCTCATTTCAAGGCCTTAAGCCAACCGCTCAAGCGGTTGAACACCTGGTCGACCCGGCTCAGCAGGTCATCGATCACTTCAGCGTCGGCCACCAGCGGCGGCGAGATCATCAGCATGGCGGCACCGCGGGAATCGGGGCGCACCAGCACCCGCGCCTCCTTCACAAGCCGGTCCAGCACTCCGCCGGGCAGCAGCGACGCGAACTCGGCCTCGGTCAGGTCGGTGCCGGTGTCCCGGTTGCGCATCAGCTCCACTGCGTAGAAGTAGCCCGTCCCCCTAACATCCTTCACGCAGGCGTGGGCCGACATCAGGTCGCGCAGCCCGGCAGCCAGGCGGACTTCGTTGTGCAGCACGTTGGCCAAGACTTTTTCGTCGCGCAGCGCCGTCATGTTGGCGGCGGCGACCGCAGTAGCCACGGGATGGCCGCCGAACGTGGACCCGTGGACATACATGGCCAAAGAGGAGTCCCACACTCGCTCCACTAGCGAGCCCCGCACCACGAGGCCGCCCAAGGGCACATAGGCGCTGGTGACCCCTTTGGCGAATGTGATCATGTCGGGCACCGCGCCGAAGCGCTCGCTGCCGAACCAATGGCCAAGACGGCCGAACGAGTTGATCACCTCATCGGCGCAGAGCAGCACGCCGTGGGTGTCGCAGATGCGGCGCAGTTCCTGCCAATAGCCCTCCGGCGGCACCAGCGCGCCGCGGCCGTTCTGCACCGGCTCGGCGATCACCATGGCCACGGTTTCGGGGCCCTCGGCCACGATCGCCTCCTCGATGGCGGTCACGCAGGGAAGCTCTGCGGCCGTTTGGCCCGGCTCGAGCAGACAGCCCAGCGTGTTGGGCACGTGTCGCACCAGTCCGGCCAGCATGGGCAGGAAGGGATCTCTCAGGTTGGGAATGCCGGTCAAGGAAAGGGCACCGAGCGAGGTCCCGTGGTAGGCCCAGTTGCGGGCGATCACCTTGTGGCGCTTCTCTTCGCCGTTGGCCAAGTGGTAGCAGCGGGCGAACTTGAGGGCCGACTCCACTGCCTCAGAGCCGGAATTCACAAAGAACACCCGGTCGAGATCTCCGGGAGCGACCGCGGCGATCATCGATGCGGCCTCAATGGACGCAGGGTGGGCGAAGCCCCAGTTGGAGTAGAACGCCAGCTTGTCCATCTGCTTGGCCGCCGCCGCGGTCAGATCGCTTCGACCGTGGCCGAGGTTGGTGCAGAACAAGCCGGCGAGCCCGTCGAGGTACTGGTTGCCGTCGGCGTCCCACACATAGCAGCCCTCGCCCCGGTCGATCACCACGAGATCGTCCGACCGCCAGGCGTCGCCCCGCGTGAAATGGGGGACTAGGTGGCGCCGAGCACGCTCGCGGTCATCAAGCATCTACCCCCCTCCCTGAGAGCCCCGGGACCCAATTGAGTTAGACGCTATACAAATGAGTTAGAGAGCGCAATAAATCTGCAAGAAGTTCTAATTATTAAGTTATGAGCTATGGACCTTGCAGCACCGATAATCCTTCTTGGAATCTGGGGTCGCGTCGGTAGGCTGAACGACGGTGGCCGAGAACGCTGTCGGGTTGCTGAATGAGGACGACGGCGTGGTCGTCGGCGGGCCTTGGATTGAGACCGAGCCCAAGGGGCGCGCCCTGGGGGCGGCCCGGGCACTGCTGGCCGGGATGGGGCTCATCATGGCGGGCAACGGCCTCCAGGGAGCGGTGCTGGGGGTGCGGGCTGAGAACGAGGGGTTCGGGCTGGCCGTCAGCGGCGCGGTCATGGCCGGCTACTTCGTGGGCTTTCTGCTCGGGGCCAGGCTGGCCGAGCACTTCCTGGGCGCGGTGGGCCATATTCGGGTGTTCGCGGCATTGGCCTCGGTGGCCTCCGCGGTATCCATCCTCCACCCGCTGTGGGTGAATCCGCCAGCGTGGGTGGTGCTGCGGGTGATCTTCGGGCTAGCGATGGCGGGGATCTACGTGACGGTGGAATCGTGGCTCAACGACATGGGCACCAACACCAATCGCGGTCGTGTGCTGGGCATGTACCTGGTGGTGACCATGGGCGGGTTGTCGGCCGGACAGCTCCTGCTCAACGGCGGTGACCCCGCAGATTTCGACCTCTATATCTTCTCCTCTGCGCTCATCTCGGTTGCATTGGTGCCCATCGCCCTGTCGGCTACCAGTGCACCTCCTCTGGTTGCGCCCGAACCCCTGCCGCTGCGCCACCTCATCGCGCTGGTGCCCTCCGGAGTGCTGACCAGCTTCTGCGCCGGCATCAGCCATGGCGCCCTACTCGGGGTGGGCGCGGTGTATGCAGCCAGTGAGGGGCTGCCCGCTTCGCGCATTGCGCTATTCCTGTCGGTGGCCACTATCGGGGCCATCGTGTTCACCTGGCCCATCGGGGCGATTTCTGATCGCATGTCCCGGCGAGTGGTCATCTTTGTGGTCGCGGCGGCGGCCGCGGGCATCGCGGGGATCATGGCCATGATCGAGCCTGGCTCGGGGCTATCGCTGGCCCTCATGTTCCTTTTCGGGGGCACCACCTTCCCCCTCTACTCCCTGGCCATCAGCCATACCGGCGACTGGGTTCCGTCCAATCAGCTAAACGGGGCCAGCGCGGGACTGGTACGAGTGACCGGAGTGGGTGCGGTGATCGGCCCCGTTGCGGCCGGGCTGGCCATGGCCCTCACCGTCCCGTGGGCCTTCTTCATCGTGCTGGTGGCGCCCCACGCGGTGATCACGATGTTCATCGGGTGGAGGATCGCAGCCCGCAAAGGCGTCCTCGTCAATGAGCAGACCAAGTTCGCGCCATGGCCGGTGCGAGCCTCGGCGATGGCCGTCAATCTGCTGCGCCGCCCCGTCCGGCCCATGAGGAAAAGCGGCCGGTCGGGAACCAGTCAATCGCCATAGCAATCCCCTATAGCTTATTTCATTAGGTTTCGATATCTTTCCTTTATGCCCACCGTGGGGATGGATGCCGAGGTGGCCTTTGAACTGGCCATCGACTACCAGGTTGCCGCCGACGAGATCGACCGGCGGCGCCAGCGATGGGCCGCGGTGGTGGCCGAGGTGGAGTATTGGCTGGGAGGCGAGCAGTATCCGGTGGAGCAGTCGCTAGGCGGGATCAGCCAGCAGCTTCGGATCGACTCCGGGGACATCGCCCAAAGAGCGCAGATGATTTTGCTGGGCCCTGAAGGGCTGAACTTGGCCCTGTGGGCCATCGAGATTCTGCGAGACACCCCCGAAGCGTGGGGCGGCGACCACATCGTGTCGCGGGGCGACTTGGAGGGCTTCGTCACCCGCACCGACGATCTGGGCGAGGCGGCCCGGATCCTACTCACCAATCGCAGCCTGTTCACCATGGTGGACACGGCCAAGAACAATCGCGACTACCTGTCCGACCCCACCGAGGGATTCCACGCCAGCGGCGGCGACGGGCACATCAGCCTCGACGACCTGGATGCCTTCGAGGCCAAGATGTCGGCCTACACCACCCTTTTACCCTATCTGGCCACCATCGACACTGCCGCCCAAGGCGATCCGTCCAAGGCCGACCGATTCTTGTCGAAGGCCGACTTCGAGGCCATCGCCGCCGATGTGAGCCTGCCGCCTGAGGTGCGGGAGGCGGCCGCCGCGGTCATCGCCCACGGGGCCTACCATCGAAAGGACGGCTTCGGCTGGGACGACGTGGGGTTCTGGGCCATGGAGGCCGCCGGGGTGCTGCCGGTGGTGGGCGAGATCGTCGACACCACCCGGGCGCTGTATGCGCTGAGCCAGGGCGACTGGAAGTCGGCGCTGATGTTCGCCGGGCGGGTGGCCATGCCCCTGGGGACGGGCAAGACGCTGAGCGCGGCCCGGGCGCTGGTGGAGATGGGCCGTCGCCGGGCGTTCAAGGAGATGCAGTACTACACCATCACTCAATCGGCGGAAAAGGCCAAGAAGAAGGTGTCCAAGACCGTCCGCAAGAAGGCGACCAACAAGGCCAAGGACACCTATCAAGACTGGCGGGACGACGCGCCAGCGGGATTCGAGTACCTGTCATCTGTGCCCCGCCCGTAGTCTTTGGGCATGGTCTCGGAGCTGTTCGACGCCGAGCGGTGGAAGCCGGTGGAGGGATTCGACCTGTCCGACGTGACCTATCACCGCGCCGTGAACCAGGCCACGGTGCGGATCGCCTTCGACCGCCCCGAGGTGCGCAACGCCTTCCGCCCCCACACGGTGGACGAGCTGTATCGCACGCTGGACCACGCCCGCATGACCCCCGATGTGGGCACCGTGCTGCTCACCGGCAACGGGCCGTCGCCGGTCGATGGCGGCTGGGCCTTCAGTTCCGGGGGCGACCAGCGCATCCGGGGAGCCGACGGCTACCAATACGCCAGCGGGGAGACGGCCGACACGGTGGACGATGCCCGCACCGGGCGCCTGCACATCCTGGAGGTGCAGCGGCTCATCCGGTTCATGCCCAAGGTGGTGATCGCGGTGGTGCCGGGGTGGGCGGCCGGCGGGGGCCACAGCCTGCACGTGGTGAGCGACATGACCCTGGCGTCGGCCGAACATGCCATGTTCAAGCAGACCGACGCCGATGTGGCCAGTTTCGACGGCGGCTTCGGCTCGGCCTATCTGGCCCGCCAGGTGGGCCAGAAGCGGGCCCGGGAGGTGTTCTTCGTGGGCAAGGCCTACACCGCGGCCGAGGCCTACGAGATGGGCATGGTCAACGCCGTGGTGCCCCACGCCGAGCTGGAGCAGGTGGCGCTGGAGTGGGCCGCGGCGGTGAACGCCAAGAGCCCCACTGCCCAGCGCATGCTGAAGTTCGCCTTCAACCTCATCGACGACGGACTGGTGGGCCAGCAGGTGTTCGCCGGGGAGGCCACCCGCCTGGCCTACGGCACCGACGAGGCCGCCGAGGGCCGGGACTCGTTCCTGGAGAAGCGCGACGCTGATTTCTCCCAGTTCCCCTATCACTTCTAGGTCAATTCAGTTCTCGCTCTAGGGTGCGGCCATGGCCGACTCCCCCGCCGCAGATCCCACCACCGACCCGAAGTTCGCTCCCCGGCCCGACTCGGGGTCGCTGGACGCCGCCCAGATGTTCGACCTTTCGGGGCGGGTAGCCATCGTCACCGGGGGCAGCCGGGGCATCGGCCTGTCCATCGCCCACGGCTTCGCCGCCCAAGGAGCCATGGTGGTGGTGGCCAGCCGCAAGGCCGACGCCTGCGACCGGGCTGTGGCCGAGATCACCGAGGCTGGCGGCGAAGCACTGGCCGTGCCCACCCACATGGGCGACCTCGACAGCGTGAACCAGCTGGCCGACGCCACCCTGGAGCACTTCGGCCAGATCGACATCCTGGTGAACAACGCGGCCAACCCGCTGGGCCTGCCCATGACCGACATCACCCCCGAAGCGTGGGAGAGCTCGTTCACCGTGAACCTGCGGGGACCGTTCTTCTTGTTCCAACGCTGTTTGCCGGCGCTGCTGGAATCCGACCACGCCTCGGTCATCAACGTGATCTCAGTGGGGGCCTACATACCGGCGGGCAACACCTCCATGTACTCGGCCGCCAAGGCCGGCCTGCTGTCGTTCACCCGGTCGATGGCCGGTGAGTACTCCCCCCACGGCGTGCGGGTGAACGCCATCGCCCCCGGCACCGTCGACACCACCATGACCCGCAACACCGGCCCCGAAGCCATGGCCCGCATGTCCGACCTCAGCCACATCGGCCGCATCGGCCACCCCGACGAACTAGTAGGCGCCGCCCTCCTCCTAGCCTCCGACGCCGGCAGCTACATAACCGGCCAATGCATAATCATCGACGGCGGCTTCATCCCCCCGCGCTAGCTAGCTGGGTGAGGAAATCGGGGAGGGAGTGCAGGGGGACGACCTCTCCTTTTTGGCGGCTTTGCCGGTCGGCGCCGCCGTAGACGACTGCTTTGGTCGAGATTTGGGGCAGTACTTGGGAAATCTGGTCGAGTGAGTCGAAGTAGTCGGAGGCGAAGGTGGCACCGGACTTGATCTCGATGGCGTCGATGCTCTCGGCGCTCTCCAACAGGAGATCGCACTCCAAACCTCGGGCATCCCGAAAGAACGACAGGTTCGATCTGAGCCCCCGGTTGTAGCGGTGCTTGAGAACCTCCATCACCACTGCGTTCTCAAACAGCTGTCCCCGCAGCGGGTGGGTGGCCAGTTGCTTCGACTGCTCGATCCCAATGAGATGGCTGGCCAGACCTACATCGTAGAAATACAGCTTTGGTGACTTGACCAAGCGCTTGCGGATGTTGGTGAAGAAGGGCGGCAGGCGGAAGACGACGTAGCTCGCCTCCAAGACCGTCATCCACTGGTTCGCCGTGGTGTGGGAGACCCCGGCGTCTGCCCCGAGAGAGGACAGGTTGACGATCTGGCCCACCCGACCAGCGCACAGCCGAACGAACTGCTGGAAGCTGGCCAAATTGCGGATCTCGCCGATCCGGCGCACGTCTCGCTCAACATACGTCTCGAAGTAATCGCCGAGCGCTTGACGCGGCTCGAGGCCTTGATCGTGGATTCGTGGGTAGAACCCGGAATACAAGATTTCGTCGACCTCGCCGCTCGCCCCCGTTTGGCTGCGCTCGGCCAGCGAGAACGGAAGCAGGCGGAGCAGCGCGGTGCGTCCGGCCAGTGACTGGCTAATGGCTTCCGAGAGTCTGAACTGCTCGCTGCCAGTCAGGACGAAGAGCCCGTTGTGTCCCCTGTCATCGGCTAATACCTGGAGATAGGACAAGAGATCAGGGGTGCGCTGGATCTCATCGAGAATGGCGCCCTCGCCGAACTGGGCGAGAAAGCCCACCGGATCATTCTGGGCATGCTCCCTTTGGTTGGGAGCCTCCATGTTCACGTACTCAAGATCAGGGAAGGCTGTTCGGCACAGCGTGGTCTTTCCCGATTGACGCGGGCCAGTAACCGTGACGAAGGGATATTGGTCGAACAGCCCCAGCAAAATCGGCGTGATCTCGCGCTCAATCACCTAAATAGGCTACCAGGGTAGCGACAATCTGCAAGTATCACTTTCAATTTGTACAGAATGGGGGGAGTTTTAGGCGACTTTGAAGAGGGTGGCGGCGTTGTCTCGCATGATTTGGCGCTGCTCTTCTTCGGGGCGGTTGGCGATGAGGGTGATGAAGGAGTTGGGGTCGGCGATGCCTTCGGGGTGGGGGTGGTCGGAGCCGAATAGGACCTGGGAGGCACCGATGCGCTCGACCAGGGCTTCCACGTCGTCCTCGGGGTAGGGGGACACGAAGCAGCACTGCTTGAAGATCTCGCTCATGCGCCCGGCCGGGCGGCCGGCGGGCCAGGGGCCGAAGCGGGCCATGCCCTTTTTCTTGTCCATCAAGGTGAGCAGGTAGTGGACCCAGTCGGATCCGTTCTCGATGCTCAAGAAGTTGAGGTTGGGGAATCGCTCGTGCATGTTGCCGTAGAGCAGCGCCCCGAACGTCTCCATGATGGGGCGGTCTCCGTGGAGGAAGGCCCACTGGAAGGCCGACATCTCCCGCACATTGGCCACCGGGTCGTCGCCCATTCGCACAGCCAGGTCGCCATAGCGCAGGTCGGAGATGTGGAACGCCACGGGAATCTGGGCCTCGTTGAGGCGGGCCCAGAACGGGTCGTAGTAGGGGGCGGCGATTGAACGGCCATCGCCGCCCCAGGGACAGGGGCGCAGGTGCACGATGCGGGCTCCGGCTTCGAGCACTCGGTCGAGTTCCTCGATGGCATGTTCTAGATCCAGCAACGACAACAGCGGCGGGGTGAACAGTCGATTCTGGTAGTCGTAGGCCCAGTCGTCCTCTAGCCAACGGTTGAAGGCCCGCAGGTTGGCGTAGGTCTGCTCGATGTCGTCCACCATGTACTCCTCTACCGAAACACCGAAGGTGGGGAGCAGGATGGCCCACTCCACGCCTTGGGAATCGAGCAGGTCGAGGCGGGCGTCGGGCCGCTTGTAGGCGGACAGCATGTTCTCTGCGGTGTAGGAGTCGCCCCAGCTCAGGTCGGGGTTGTCCCGCTTGGCCTTGAACATCTCGTACATGGAGCCGGGAGCGTTGGTCTTGTCGAACTTCACGTGCATGAAGTTGTAAGGCCGGTCCCCTACTTTGACTTCCCACTCCCCGTCGGCCTGCTGGGAAGCGGTGATGGCCTTTTCCCGATAGCGGTCTTCGATGTGGCGGCTGAAGCAGTCAGGCGCCTCGTAGTAGTGATTGTCGGAGTCGAACGTGCGGTAGCCGAGGTCGGCCATGGGGTTCAGCTTAGGTTCTGGGCGCGAATGACAGCCCAGCAGCTACTGGATGCCCAAGACCAGCAAGTCGATCGTTAACGCGACGGCGAAGTGGAGGGCGGCACCCAAGTAGACGGAGCCGGTTCTTAGGCTGAGGAAGCCGAGGACGGTGCCGGCGACTATGGAACCGAGGGCTTCGGCCAGGGGCTTTGTAAGGTGGATCATCACGTAGGGGATGAGGGCGATGAACACAGCCATGGCGCCGAAACGGCGAGCCAGGCCGTGGATGAGGACGCCGCGGAAGAAGAACTCCAGGGCCAGGAACTGCCCGGCGTACACCGCCTCCCAGATGTAGAAGCGGGGCCAGTACCCGATGCCGGGGGGCGGCTCGTAGAAGGGGTAGGTGTCCTGGAATTCGCCGTTGAAGCTGGCCGCCACCACGAATGGCAGCAGAACTAGGTAGAGGCCCAGATAGAGGGGAGCGTGGCGGCGGAGTTCGGGGCCGGCTTTGAGGCCGAGGTCCCGCAGGCGGGTGCGCAGCACATAGCGGGCCACCAGCACGGCGGGCACCACGTACACCACCCAGCGGAACAGGCCCCAGTACATGCGGCGGTTAAACCCGGCGTGCTCGGAAGCACTCAACGCTTCCTCGAAGCGGTTGGACAATCCGTCGAGGGCCACACCGTCGAGGGTGGCGGTGAGCCAGTCGGTGGTGGACGACAGCCCGCCGTAGCGGATGGCGATGACGGTGCCGATGGCCAGCAGGATGAGAGCAACCGCGTTGCGGTCCACCTCCCCCGGCGCTGGTGCCGCGGCTCGAATCCGGTCGCCGACCCCGCTCATCGGCCCAGACTCAGGGTCACGGGGTGAGGTACCACCCGCCGGAGATGTTGATCACCTGGCCGGTGATGTGGGCCGACTCGTCGCTGCACAAAAAGGCAATAGTGTTGGACACGTCCTCGGGCTCGCCGTGGCGGCGCAGCGGAGTCTCCTCTCGGAACGACTCGTAGTACTCGGCTTGGGCGTCCACCCACTTGGAGCGGATCAGGCCGGGGGCGACCGCGTTGACCCGGATGTTGTACGGACCGCCCTCGATGGCCGCTCCTCTTGTCACTTCATTGAGGGCGGCTTTGGCCGCGGCGTACGGCCCTTCCCTGCCGTTGCCCCCCAGGTAGGCGGCCACAGACGAAACGTTCACGATGCGCCCCCACTGGCGGTCCCGCATTGCCCCGATGGTGCGCCAGATCAGCCACCAGCAGGCGGTGAGGTCCACGCCGATGACCCAGTCCCAGTCCTCGGGCTTGTAGTCGAAGATGCTGCCCTGCACGTTGACCGCTGCGCTGTTCACCAAGATGTCAACCGACCCCATCTCGGCGTAGACCTCGTCCATGGTCTTGGCCATGTGCTCCCGATCACCGATGTCGGCAACCGCGGCCATCACCGGCACGTCATAGGCCTCCCGCAGGGCCTCGGCGGTCTCATGGGTACGACGCTCGTGGTTGTCCAGCACCACGATCCCGGCCCCATAGGAGGCCAGCGTCCGACAAGTGGTCGACCCAATGGCCGCCCCCGCCGCACCCGTGACCAGCGCGACCCGACCAGCAAACTCATTCTCCGCAGGCATGGGGCGATGGTAGCTATCCGACGAGGTCGCGGTTGTGGGCGTGGCGTTTGGCGGCGGCTACGGCGGCCATGGCTTCAGCGAAGCGGGTGAATGAGGGGAGATTGGCATCAAGGCAGGTTTGTTGGATGCGGGCGGCGGTTTCGGGCGGGGCGCAGTCGAGGTTGCGGAGCACCAAGCTCAGTCTGGTGTGAGGCCAGGCGCGGGCGGCGGTGGTCTCGATGATGGGGAACAGGCGCTCGATGCCGTCGCCGGCGTAGCTGAAGAAGGCCTGGACGTTGGAGTGGATCACCACGTCGGGGTAGGGCTGGGTCTCGAGGATGGGATCGAGGGCTTTGACCAGCACGTCGGGGTCGGAGACCGGGCCGAAGCCGATCTCGATGGGGTTGCGGATGCTGGTGCCCACTCCATAGCCCAAGTCCCTTACCGCCTGCTGGCCCTGGTCGCTGACCGGGGTGGTGACCAGGCCGGCCTGGTCGGCGGCGTCGGTGCCCAGCACAGATGCGCCTCCACCCACCCCCAGCACCAGGGTGTCGAGGTCGCCACTGATGTCGGCGTCGGTCCAGCGCTGGAGATAGGCGATGGCCGACAGCAGCTCCTCGAGAGTGCCGACGACGCTGACTCCGGTCGACGCGCTGATGGCATCCCAGATTCGGTGATCGGCCACTAAGGCCCCGGTGTGCGACACCGCCGCTCCCCCGCCCTGGGCGGTGCGGCCCCCCACCAACATCACCACCGGCTTGCGGCCCTTGGCCTTGTGGAGGGCGTCGTAAAGACGACGCCCGTCGCGGGGATCCTCCAGGTACAGGCCGATGATGGCGGTGTCGGGGTCGTCCACCAGCCACTCCAGCAATTCGCCGGGAGTGACGTCGATGCTGTTGCCGACAGTACACAGCTTGGTGTAGCGGATGCCCCGGATCGCCCCGCCCTTCACCATGTCGCCGGCCAGCCCGCCGCTCTGGGAGATCATGGCCACCCGGCCCACGTCCATGGGGGCGTTGCGCAAGAAGGTCTGCCGACCGGCCGGGGCGTAGGCCCCCAGGCAGTTAGGGCCGAGTACCCGCACCCCCGACTCCCGGGCCACCGCGCCAAGCGCCTCTTCCAGATCGGTGCCCTCCTCGCTGGCCTCCCGGAACCCGCCGCTGATGACGTGGACGAACTTGGCCTTGCCCGCCGCCCCCCTCACCAGATCAGCGCAGGCCGCAGCGGGCACCGCCCCCACCACGTAGTCCACATCGCCATCGATGTCGGCCACCGCGGGCACCGCGGGCACGCCGTCGATCTCCGACGCTTTGGGGTGGACGGCCCACAAGGTGCCCGGCCCCCAACCCAGCTCCTTGTACGCAGTCAGGAAGGTGTTGCCGAATCCGGGCCGACTGGTTGAGGCACCGGCCACCGCGATGCCCCGGGGGGCGAACAGCGGTCCGAAGTCGGTGGGCGGTGGCTCAGGGTGCGTCTCGTCCGGCGCATCCCGGGTGATGAGCCGGGCATCTACGGCGATGGCGCCATCGGGCCCAGCAATAACCGGGTTGCACTCCAGCTCAGCCAAGCGCTGGCCCAGCTGTTCGGCCACTCCATCGGGCCCGGCCACCGCCAGCAGCAACTCGACCAGTGAGTCAATGTCCACTGGCGGCTGCCCCCGGAATCCGCTCAGCAGCTCCGCGCCCTTGAACCCCCGCACCATTTCCCCCGCGTCAGCTCGGGAGATCGGAGCCAGACGCAGCACCACCTCATCGAGCACCTCCGTGAGCGTGCCGCCCAGGCCGAGGGCGACCACCGAGCCGAACGGGGGCCGGTCCACTACCCCGACCAGCAGCTCCACCCCAGCCGCGGCCTGCTCCTCCACCAGAAACCCGTCGAGCCGCACGCCCGCCGCTGCGGCCTCCGCAGCCATCGTCGAGGCCTCGTAGTCCAGCTCGTAGGGAGCCAGCCCCAAATGCACCGCCCCCACGTCCGACTTGTGCACAAGCCCACCGCCCCAGCCCTTGAGTACCAACGGCCCGGCCAATCCTTCAGCTTCCGCGGCCGCGGCCAGCACCGAAGGGTCGGCCACTACATCCGCGAAGGCCACGCTGACCCCCTTAGGAACCGCTACCCCCGCCGCCGCCAACTGCTCCTTGACCTCGGGCTCAGGAACAATCATCCCCAACACCGCAGCAGAATCCACCCGGATGGGATCATCCCGCGAGGGCGGGGGGTGGCCGGGTTCAGGGCGCCCGCCGCCCGCAGCGCCAGCGAGGACGGTGGGCTGGACCCGGACAGGACCCGCCGCCCGGACACTGCCAGAAACCCGGCGGGGCTTCTCGCCAGCAACGTCATAACAGGCGAGTAAACACCCGGCGGGCGGTACCCCCGAGAAGGTTGGCTGTGGCCTCTTCGCCCAGCCCCACCTCGCTCAACTGGCCGAGGGCGTGGCGGTGGCCCACGGTGGGGAAGCCGGTGCCCCACAGGCACTTACGCCGTCCGGCACCGTTCATGAACGCCACCAGTTCGCCCGACCAGTGGCGGGGCGGATACACCGACGTGCCCAGGTACACGTTGGGGAACTTGAGGGCCATGGCGATGCACTCGGTCACCCACGGCCAGCCGGTGTGGGAGAGCACGAAGCGCACATCGGGGAAGTAGAGGGCGGGTCGGTCGATGCTGATAGGCACCCCGCACTCGCTGGGCATGAGTCCGCCCGAGGTGCCGGTCTGCATCACGAACGGCACGTCGTGGACCGAGCACAGGGCGTAGTAGGGGTAGTAGTCGGCGTGGTCGAAGCGGCGGTCGAAGCTGTGGGTGTGGGTGTGCAGGCCCACGCACCACGGCCGCTCCAGCATGGCGGCGGCCTCTTCCACCCCGGCCATGCCGATGCGAGGATCAACCGACCACTGGCCGAAGAACCGACCGGGGTGGTCTTTGGCCAGCCGGTCTAAGTCATCGGGCTGGGCGGCCACCAGCTCGAAGTCGGTGGGCTCGGGATGGGCGGGCCGATGGGCGACAGGCAATATCACCGAAGCGATGCCCAGCTCGTCCATGCGGGCCACCATGGTGTCGGCGTCGCAGAAGGAGTCGGTGTCGTCGGTGCGGACCTTCACCGCAATGCCGGTGGCTTCCAGGGCCGCATTCCACACCTCGGCCTGCTCGGGGAAGAACCGGTTGCACCAGTAGTCGATTGCGCCGTCGGCCGGCACGGCAACGCTCATGGCCGCTCATCCTTGAACCGCACCAGCTTGGCCGCGCCGGAGGCCATGCCGGTGCGCTCGTCCAACTCGCCGGGACGCACCACCTCGGCGGTCATCCGCACACTCATGACCTCCTTGATCCGGTCCTCCACCCGCTCGGCCACCGCGCCGAACTCATCAGGCGAGGCGTCGCTAGCCACCATCACGATCATCTCGTCGCGGTTGTCGGCCCGAACCGCCCGGCAGAAGAAGTCCTCGGTCACCCCGGGCACGTCGCTGATCACGTCGCCGATGGCCTCGGGCCACACGTTTACGCCCCGCAGCTTGACCATGTTGTCGCCCCGCCCGGCGAACGGCCCCATCCGCCGCAGCCATGAGCCGCATTCGCACTGGCCCGGCGGATAGAGGAACGACAAGTCCATGATGTTGTAGCGGAATTGGGGCGAGCCGGTTTTGTAGATCTCGGTGATCACCAGCGCCCCCTGGGTGCCGTCGGGCACTTGCTCACCGCTCTCCACATCCACAACCTGCACCACGAAGCAGTCCTCGAAGATGTGGAGTTGGCCGTTGCGCAGCGGGCACTCGATGGCCACGTTCTGCACTTCGTGGAACCCGTAGGGCTGCGCTGGGGTCACCCCCCACACCTCCTTGACCCGCTCGGCGTCACCGATGTGGCCGCCGGGCAGGGCGCGGATGTTGAAGTCGGTCTTGGGGTCGAGGCCCATCTCCACCGCGGTCTCGGCCATCTTCAGCATGTAGTCGCCGGTGGTCAAGATGGCCGCCGCCCCGTACTCGTAGGCCAGCTCCACTTGCTTTCGGGTGGAGGTCACGTTGCCGGTTCCGGTGGTGAGTACCACGCAGTTGAGCCAGCGGTACAGCGCCTCGTCGAAGGCGTGGGCCCCGTTGTGGGTGGAATAGGCCCAGGCGTTGATCACCACGTCGCCGGGGCGAATCCCCTCGGCGTATAGCGCCCGGGCCATGGTGATAGCGCCCACCTCCCGGTCCCAGGCCGTATAGAGGGTGGGCCGGGACCGCCCGGTGGTCCCCCCCGACACGTACAGCCGCATGGGCTCGTTGCGGGCATCCTCCAGGCCGATGCTCTGATAGTCGCCCAGCGGGGGGTTCTCGTTGATAGAAGCCCGGATGTCGTCCACTGTGTAGGCCGGGGCCTTCCACAAGTCGTCGAGGGTCTGGAGCTGGTCGGGGTGAAAGCCGGCTGCCTCCCACCGTTTGCGGAAGAACGGCACCTGCCAGGCCCGATGGGCCCGGTCTTGGAGGCGCAGCAACTGCTTGCGGGCGATGGTGTCGGGGTCTTCGAAGAACGTGGTCTCGAAGTACTCGGGCGGGGGCGGGAACAGGCGCTGGATGGCCTCGTAGTCCAGCTCGTGCGGACGGCGCATCCCCGTGCTCATAGAACTGCCACGGTACCCGCGCCAGGGCCGGCAACGACAGGCGGCCAACCCCGCCGCTGCATGAAACCGCAGCCGCCAACTAGCGTTTCGACCGTGAAAGTCATCTCGGCCGATTGCCACATCAACGAGCCGCCCCACGTGTTCGAGCGGGTGCCCGAGGAGTACAAAGACCGCATTCCCCGCATGATGCCCGCTCCCGACGGGGGCGACGGATGGTCGTTCGACGGCGGGCCGCCCAAGCGCAGCTTCGGCATCGAGGCCATGGCCGGGGTGGCCAAGGAGGACTACAAGCTCTCGGGCATGAAGTTCGAGGAGATCATGCCGGGCAACTACGACGGCACCGCCCACTGCGCCGACATGGACATCGACGGGGTGTGGGGCTCGGTGGTGTATCCGGCCAACTCCATCTTCACCTACCTGGAGCCCGACCGGGGCCTGGCGGTGGCCTGCATGCGGAGCTACAACGACTGGGTGCTCGACGAGTTCCAGGGCGCGGCCCCCGACCGGCTGCGGGGCCTGCCCATGCTTCCCACTGAAGACGGCATGGACATCACCCTGGCCGAGGTCGACCGGGTGATGGAGAAGGGGGCCAAGGGTCTGTTTATCCCCGGCATGCCCACCCGCCCCTACAACGACTCGTACTACGAGCCGCTGTGGAAGGCGTGCTCGGAGCTGGATGTGCCGGTCACCTTCCACCGCACCTTCGGCGGCAAGCCGCCCGACTCCGACTGGGACGAGCTGGTGGAGCAGAACGTGTCGGTCCCCGGCATCGTCAACCGGTTCTTCAGCGCGGTGCGCCCCCTCACCTACATGATCTTCGCCGGCATATTCGACCGCCATCCCAACCTCAAGGTGGTGGCCGCCGAGGTGAACTACGGCTGGGTGCCGTTCTGGTACCAGACCATGGACGACGAGTTCCACACCCAGTCGGCCTGGTCCGACTCGCCCATCGAGCGCGAGCCCAGCAGCTACCTGGGCACCAACGTGTTCGTCACCGGCCTCGACGACCACAACGGCCACATGCAAATGGCCGGCGGGAACCAGACCCTGGTGAACATGTCCATGTGGTCGTCCGACTACCCCCACTCGGTGACCCTGTGGCCCGACAGCCGCAAGATCATCGCCGAGCTCGTCCAAAACATGACCGACCCCGACAAAGAAAAAGTCCTCTACGCCAACGCCGCCCGCGTCTACAAGTACAACTAACCCGCGCCCTCCCAGGGCCGAATACCGCCAGCCGCCTCGCTATTGGTGGCGGCGGTCTTCGAAGTCTTCGGGGAGGTCTATGGGGGGGTCGGGGAGTTTGGTGATGTCTCTGCTGGCCAGGAGGGCTTCGAAGCCCTCGGGGTCGGCGGCCCAGGAGGCGGCGTCGCCCATCATCACCTCGAAGAGTTCTACGCCGTCGGGGCCGGCGGTCAGTGGGCCTAGGGCGGCGCCGTGAGGGAGCTCTATGTGGGTGCCGGCGGGGCAGTGGACGTCGCCGCACATGAGATCGCCGCTCAGCACGTACATCACCTGGGGGGAGTGGTGGCCGTGGCGGTGCACGATCATGCCCGGGTCCCACCGGGCCCACATCGACAGGTACTGCTTGCCGTGGCTGCCGAAGGTGAACCACTTCTCCCACACCGACTTCTGACCGTCGGGGTGCATCTGGGTGCGGACCTGCTGGGTCTTCAGGTCTTCGTCGTCGAGGTGGCGGAAGATGGGCTCCACGCCGGGGACATCATGGGGCGACGCCATCGCTCAGCCCACCCCGGCGGGAACCTTGGGTACGTAGCTCGATGGGTCGTACTCGTAGGTGGTGGCCTCGATGAACTCGTCGGGCAGGTAGCCGTCGGGGAACCGGTACAGATCGAGGGAGTTGTCCCACAGGATCTTGCGCTTGGAGTCGTCGGAGATCTTGGGCAGGTCCAAAAACGACTGCACCGCCTCCGGGTACTTGGAATCGGGGTGGGGGTAGTCGCTCTCCCACACGATCTTTTCGTCGCCCAACTCCTCGATCACGTGGTATACGAGGTACTCGTCGGGCTCCACCGAGATGAAGCAGTTGTCCTGGAAGTACTCCTGGGGCGACTTGGTGAGCCCCGGCTTCTCATAGTCTCCCGACAACTCGATGTGCTCCTCCATGCGCCACAGCCACCACGGCAGCCACGCGCAGTTGGCCTCCATGTAGGCCACCCGCAACCGGGGGAACCGTTCGAAGACCCCGTTGCAGATCATCGACAGCATGGCCATCTGGGCCTCGTGGGGGTGGCAGACGGTGTGCCACTCGGTGAACGTCTCAAACCGGTCGGCGCCGGCTGACGAACCGTTGTGGCCCATGAAGTCGTGGGTGGCGAACGCGCAGTCCAGGTCTTGGAGCAGCTCGTACATGGGGTCGTAGTAGGGGTCGCCCAGCATCCGGCGGTTGAACATGTTGGGCCGGGCGAAGAAGCACCGGGTGCCCAGATGGTCGTAGGCGTATTGGATCTCCTCCACCGCCCGATGCACGTCGTTCATCACCACCGGCCCCGAGGCGATGACCCGCCCGCCAGACATCTCCCGCATCTCCTGGCCCCAGCGGTTGTAGGCCCGGCACATGGCGGCCTGAAGCTCGGGATCTATGCCGTCGGACCAGAGGTCGTAACCGGGGCCGTAGATCACCATGAAGTCCATACCGTCCAGCGGCATGGCCTGGGCCACGGCGTCGCCGGGGAAGCCGTTGTCCACCACAGCCTGGCCGTATTTTTCCCGCATTACGTCGTAGGTCCAGTTCACCGCTTCCATGAAGTCGCCGTAGATGGTGACCCGGCTCTGGGTATAGCGGCCGTCCACGGTGGCCGGGCGGAACGCCTCCCGACCGGGGACCTCCTTCCAGCCCACCCGGTGCTGGAACTTCTGATCCAAGAACCGCTCCCACAGGTTCTTGGGCTCCACCACGTGCCCGTCGGCGTCAAAAACCTTGTACCCATGCCGCATATCCGGCTCTCCTCCACTGCTGCTGTTCGTGCGTTGGTCCGAAAAGAGTAGGTCAACCGGACGGAGGGTGGTAGCAGACGGCTTCCTGGGCGGAGCGCACCCAGTGGAGGTCGGTGTCGGGGGGACAGGGAGCGCCCAATGGAACCCACTCCACGAGCTTGCCGTCGTGGGGGTGGTCGCAGGGCACGGTGATGAGGTTGATGGTGGCGATGAGGAAGCAGTCACCGGACTCGGGGCGGGACTGGGAGACCGGCGCCGACGCCGTGATGGGGGCGTCGGGGTCGGAGTCGTCGATGGCCGATGTGGCCAAGAAGATCACGACAACCGCCACCGCGGCCAAGACGACCGCGGCCAGGCTGAGCCATCGCCAGCGGATGCCGACGACTTCCAGGGGCGGACTTGGAGGGGGCTCAGAAGACCGGGGGCTGGCCGCGGGACGGGGGGCGTTGGGCGGCGGACGCGAGGCCGCTGGGCGGGGCGGGCGGGGCGCGCTTCGGGCCAGACTCCGGTCGTAGGCGGCGCGGGATCGAATATCGCCCAAGACTTGCCAGGCCTCGTTGACGGCCCGCATCTGCTCGGCATCGCCCATGGGGCGGTCGGGGTGCCAGCGGCGGGCCTGGCGGAGATAGGCCCGCCGGATGGCATCGGGCTTGGCACCGGGGGACACGCCCAGAACGTCGTAGTGCGACCGCTCCGGCATGACCCCTCAGTCAATCATCCAAAACACTGAGAGAGGAGTAGGGGAACTTGGCACCCACGCCGCCGTCCACCAGCAGGGTGCGTCCGCTCACGTAGCTGGCCAGCGGCGACGACAAGAACAGCGCGGCCCCGGCGATGTCGGCGGGCAGGCCCATGCGGCCGATCGGCGCATTGCCGCTGGAGTGAGCTCGCTGGGCATCACTCAGCATGTCCATGATCCGGGGGGTGGCGATGGCGCCCGGCGCCACTGCATTGGCCCGAACCCCGTGGGGGCCCATCTCCACCGCCATCGACTTCACCCAGGCCATGAGCCCGGCCTTGGCCGCCCCGTAGGCGGCATGGTTGGGAGCGCCGTCCATCCCCGAGGCCGAGGCGATGAACACCATCGACCCCTCCCCGTTGGCCACCATGTGGCTGCCGAACACCTGGCCCAGCAGATAGGCGTGGCGCAGGTTGATGGCCATCTGGCGGTCCCACACCCCGTCGTCCATGTCCACGATGAAGCCCCACTCGGCCATGCCGATGATGTCCACCAGCCCGTACACCTGGCCCAACGCGGCCACCGAGTGGTCCAGCAGGCGCTCCACGTCGGCCCGCACGGTGGCGTCGCCCGACCACGGTGTGCCGCCCACCTCCTCGGCGATCTCGCCAGCCCGGTCACCGTCGATGTCCACGCACACCACCCGGGCGCCGCACTGCGCCAGCGCATGGCTGGTCTGGCGGCCCATGCCCTGCCCCGCTCCGACCACCACGAAGCCCCGGCCGTCGAGGCGCAGCAGATCGGGATAGTGGGGAACCGGGGAGCTGTCAGAGCTGGTCATGCCCCGACGCTATCCCCCTATAGGCGCACGCCCGCCATTGGCTCAGGCCCCTATCCGCCCAAGGAGCTCACCAGGGCGTTGAGAGGCCACAGGTCGGGGACCTTGACCGGCTCCGGGGCCGGGGGCAGCATGGCGTAGGCCTCCTCGCCGGGGTACACCAGGTTGTACTCCGAGCGGGCCAGGCGCTCGATCTCCTCGGGCTGCGTGAGCACCTCCATGCGATCGCGCAAGGCCTCGTTCTCTTCGTACAGGGCGTCCAACTCAGCCTGGACCTCGGCGATGGCAGCGCTCTGGTCCATGAACGTCCGGGTGGGGAACACGGCGTAGAACAGCGCGACAAGGATGACGAGCACGATCACCAGCGGGACCAAGGAGCGGCGCAGGGCGATCACTCCCCGGCCTCCGCGGCGGTCGCCAGCGCTTCTGCGCCCCGGTAGGCGGCGGCCTCTCCCAGCTCCTCCTCGATGCGCAGAAGCTGGTTGTACTTGGCCACCCGGTCGCTGCGAGCCGGTGCGCCGGTCTTGATCTGGCCACAGTTGGTGGCCACGGCCAAATCGGCGATGGTGGCGTCCTCGGTCTCGCCGGAGCGGTGCGACATCACCGAGGTGTAGCCGGAGGCGGTGGCCAGCTCCACGGCCTCCAAAGTCTGAGTCAGCGTGCCCACCTGGTTGACCTTCACCAAGATGGAGTTGGCCACGCCCAGCTCGATCCCTCGGGCCAGCCGCTCGGTGTTGGTGACGAACAGGTCGTCGCCCACCAGCTGCACTCTCCCGCCGAGGGCCTTGGTGAGCAGCGCCCAGCCGTCCCAGTCGTCCTCGGCCATCCCGTCCTCGATCGACACGATGGGGTAGGCGTCGCACAGCTCGGTCAGGTAGGCGGCCATCCCGGAGGAGTTCAGCGACCGGTCTTCTGAGGCCAGGCGGTACTCGCCATCGGCGAAGAACTCGGTGGAGGCCACATCCAGGGCCAGGGCCATGTCGTCGCCCGGGGTCAGCCCGGCAGCCTCGATGGCGTCCACCAGCACCGCCACCGCGGCCTCGTTGGAGTCCAAATCGGGGGCGAAGCCGCCCTCGTCGCCGATGCCGGCCGACAGTCCCTGCTCCACCAGCAGGCGGCGCAGGTGGTGGTAGGTCTCGGTCCCCCATTGCAGAGCCTCGCGGAACGACGCCGCCCCCACCGGCACCACCATGAACTCCTGGAGGTCGATGTTGTTGGCCGCATGAGCCCCGCCGTTGAGCACGTTCATCATGGGCACCGGCAGCACGTGGGCGTTGGCCCCGCCGACGTAGCGGAACAGCGACAGGCCGCTGTCGACGGCTGCGGCATGGGCCGCCGCCAACGACACGCCCAACACCGCGTTGGCTCCCAGGCGGCTGAGACCGTCGGTGCCGTCCAAGTCGATCATCGTCTGGTCGAGGCCGCGCTGATCAGCGGCGTCGAATCCGACCACGGCATCGGTGATCTCGTCGTTGACCGAGGCCACGGCACCGGCCACGCCCCGGCCCAGATACCGGTTGCCGCCGTCGCGCCGCTCCACCGCCTCATAGCGGCCGGTGGATGCGCCGGAAGGCACGATGGCCCGGCCGGATGCGCCGGACTTCACCATCACCTCAACCTCAACCGTAGGGTTACCCCTGGAGTCGAGAACCTCGCGGGCGACTATGCGTTTGATCGCGCTCAATTGCCGAATCTTTCAGGGTGTTCCTGGTCCATCGTCTGTTGCTGATGTGGCTGAAGTTGTAAAAATAGACGAAAAATTGCCGAATTACCAGAGACAACGGCAAATTACAATCAAGAAATTTCAGCAATGCGAATTTGGTCTCCGACGGCGTTTGCGAACACTCGGAGCTCTGATTCGGCATCCAAACCGGCTGCCTGAGCAGCCAAAACGGCATCATAGAGGCGTCCGGCCACCGTGGTGGTGTCCACATCGGGCTCCACTCCCACCGAGCGGGCCTTGTGGATCACCTTGTCGGCGAACAGCAGTGCGGGCAGCCCGGGAGGAATGCCGTCCATTACCGATGACCGCCCCTTCTGATCCCGCTTGATGGCCTCCCAGTTGGCCAGCACCTCCTCGGCATCTTCCACCTCGACCGGGTCGGAATCGGCGGGGCCGAACACGTGGGGATGGCGGGACTTGAGCTTGTCGTGAATGCCCTGGGCCACATCGGCCAGGGTGAACTGGCCGGCCTCAGCGGCCAGCACTGAGTGGAACACGATCTGATAGAGCAGATCGCCCAACTCCTCCTCCAGCTCCTCGTAGCCCGACACGCTCTCCGGGTCCACCCCGTCCAAGGCTTCCAGCACCTCGTAGGTCTCCTCCAGCAAGTGGCCCCGCAGCGACTGGTGGGTCTGCTCTTGGTCCCAGGGACAGCGGCGGCGCAGTTCAGTGGCCAGATCAGCGAACCGGGCCATTTCCTGGGCGATGGGCGCACCCAGCCCGGCCACATACAGCGAGGTGAGGTGGTCGGGCGCCACCGCATGGTCGAGGTCGGCCCAGGCCACCTCGAAGACGCGCTCCTCGGGCAGCCCCAGACGCTGCAACACCATCACCGGTTGGTTCACCTCCCCCGCTCCCGAGCGGTCGAAGGACGCCAGGGCAGCCAGCTTGATGTCGCTCAATACGTGGGCGGCGTCGCATTGGGCCACCAGCAGCGGCCCGCGCTCCCCGGCGGCGTCCACCGCGAAGCGGCGCCCGTCCACCAACCGAACCCCGGCCGCCAAGGGGTCGATGCCGAGCCGGTCCCACGCCAGATCGACGAACGACAGGCCGGCCAGCACCTCGATCTCCACCCCGGGCATCGACCGCAGCAGCTCCACCGTTCGCTCAGCCACCAGCGGGGATCCCGGCACGGCATAGAGCACATGGCCTTCGGCACCCCCGGCCTCCGCATCGGACGCCAAGCGGTCGGCGATGGCCCGGTAGACCTCTTCGAACGACGAGGCCCGGTCGTAGACCTCGTCGAACGACTCGGCCGGGTCCACCGCCGCCGCGGCGGGATGGCGGCGGGTGCGGACGAAGCGGCGGCTGGTCTGGCTGATGGCGTCGCGCACCGCCCCGGTGATGAGCTCGGGGCCAGCCGGTCCCAGACCAGCGACGATCACCTTGGCCATGGCGTCCTGCCTATCACGATGTCGCTGCCTCCCACATCGCCAACCCGATCACGAAGCCGCGGCCTCGGCAGGCTCGTCGTCGGGAACCAGATCGCGCAGGGCGGCGATCACGGTCTCGGTGGCCGCAGCGGCCGATCCCACCGGGAGGGTCAGCAGCCCGGCGGCCTCGTGATAGGTGGCTTGCGGGTAGAGGCGCTCCAGACGGACCCGGCGGCTGGGCCGGAGCCTCACCGGGTTGACCCGGGCCACCCATTTCGGACCGCCGAAGCCGGGGCCCTTCACCACCGCCACCTCCCGAACCCCGGTGCGCAGGCACTCGCACCGCAGCCGGGCCACCACCAGCAGCGTCAGGGCCACCTCGGGAATCGGCCCGTAGCGGTCGACCCATTCGGCGGCCACGTCGTCCACCTGCTCGGGGGCCTGGCAATCGGCCACCCGCCGGTAGGCCTCCAGCCGCAGCTCCTCTTTGGGCATGTAGTCGGCGGGGATGCCCGCAGCCTGGGGCACATCGATGCTGATCTCCACCGGCTCGGGCGGGGTCTCGCCCTTCAGCTCGGCCACTGCCTCTGTGACGAGCTGGCAGTACAGGTCGTAGCCCACCGCGGCGATGTGGCCCGACTGGCCGGTGCCCAGCATGTTGCCCGCGCCCCGGATCTCCAAGTCCCGCATGGCGATCTTGAACCCCGATCCCAGCTCGGTGGCCTCGCCGATGGTCTTGAGCCGCTCATAGGCCTCCTCGGTGATCACTCGCCCTTCGGGGGTGAACAGGTAGGCGTAGGCCCGCGCCCCGGCGCGGCCCACCCGGCCCCTGAGCTGGTGGAGCTGACCCAGTCCCAACAGATCGGCCCGGTCCACCACCAGGGTGTTCACGGTGGGCATATCGATGCCCGACTCGATGATGGTCGTACACACCAGCACGTCGTAGGCCCGCTCCCAGAAATCGATTACCACCTGCTCCAGGGTGCCCTCGTCCATCTGTCCGTGGGCCACCGCAATGCGGGCCTCGGGCACCAGCTCCCTCAGGTCGGCAGCCACGTGGTCGATGCTGGCCACTCGATTGTGAACGAAGAACACCTGGCCGTCTCGCAGCAGTTCCCGGCGGACGGCCTCGGCCACCGGGCGCTCGTCGTAGGCGCCCACATAGGTCAAGATGGGCTGGCGGTCGGCCGGCGGCGTGTGCAGGAGCGTGAGGTCGCGGATGCCGGTGAGGCTCATCTCCAGGGTCCGGGGAATGGGCGTGGCGGTCAGGGTGATCACGTCCACATCGGACTTGATCGACTTGATGGACTCCTTGTGGGTGACCCCGAAGCGCTGCTCCTCGTCCACCACCAGAAGCCCCAGATTCCGAAAGGCGACATCGTCGGACAAGAGGCGGTGGGTGCCGATCACCACGTCCACCGATCCGTCGGCCAACCCGTTCACCACCTTGCGGACCTGGCCGGGCGACAGGAACCGGCTCAGCGCCTCGACGCGTAGCGGATAGCCGGCGAACCGCTCGTTGAATGTCTGATAGTGCTGCTGGGCCAACAGCGTGGTGGGCACCAGCACCGCCGCCTGGGTGCCGTCCTGGACGGCCTTGAACACCGCCCGGATAGCCACCTCGGTCTTGCCGAAGCCCACATCGCCGCAGATCAGCCGATCCATGGGCAGGGGCTGCTCCATATCGGCCTTGACCTCGGTGATGGCCTTGTGCTGGTCGGGGGTGAGCTGGTAGCCGAAAGCCGACTCCATCTCGGTCTGCCAGGGTGTGTCGGGGGAGAACGCCCGACCGGCGGTAGTGATGCGGCGCTGGTACAGCACCACCAGCTCCTTGGCGATCTCGCTGACCGCGGAGCGCACTCCGCTCTTGGTCCGCTGCCAGTCGGCCCCGCCCATCTTGCTCAGCGTGGGCGACTCGCCCCCGGAGTAGCGCCGCACGGCGTCCACCTGGTCGGTGGGCACGTACAGCTTGTCGCCGCCCCGGTACTCCACCAACAGGTAGTCGCGGCTGACTCCGCCGATGGTCCGGTTGACCATGCCGCAGTAGCGGCCCACACCGTGATGGCGATGGACCACGTAGTCGCCCGCGGCCAGATCGTCGAGCTCGGCGGCCGACGACTGACGGAGGCGGCTGCGCCGGTGGGCCCGGCGACGACCGGTGAGGTCGGCTTCGCCCAGCACGGCCAGCCGGGAGTCGGGCAGCACAAAGCCCCGCTGGACGGGTGCCACCACCACGCACCCCCCGGAGTCAGAAGCGTCTCCGAGACCAGAACCCTGCTCAGTGCGAATCGGGAGATCCACGCCGTGCTCGCGCAACAAGGCCGTGGACCGGGAAGCCGATCCCGCCCCGTCGGCGGCCACCCGCACCCGGTAGCCCTCGGCCAACAGCCGGGACACCTGCGTCACCGGGGCCGAGGGATCACCGATGGCCGAGGCCCATCCAGCCACTGCAACCACCGGAGTGGACGGCCCGGCCGGCACCGCGGTCATGGTCCACACCGGCGACGCGCAGTCGGTCAGCAAGCGGTCGTAGTCCACGTGGAGCCGGGGAAACTCCTCCCCGGTCGCTCCCCAAGTCTGAGCCAGCGCTCTGGCCAGATCGGCTTCCTCAACAGCAATGTCGGCGGCCCGCTCCCGCAACCGCCCCGGCTCCAGCAGCACCACGAGGGCGTCAGCACCAAAACGGTCGGTGATGATCTCGTCGGTGTCGATCAGCCACGGCAGCCACGACTCCATCCCGTCGAAGAACTGGCCCTCGGCCAATCGCTCCCACTGCTCTCGGCCCCACGGGCTGGAGGCCACCAGCTTTTCCGCCGCGGCCCTCACTGCCGGCACCGGCCTCACCTCCCGAGCAGGGAATATCACCGCTTCTTCCCGCGGGTCGGTGGCCCGCTGGTCGGCCACCGAGAACTCGGTGAGCCTGTCCACCTCGTCGCCCCACAGGTCGATGCGCACCGGACTGTCGGCGGTGGACGGGAACACGTCGACTATGGAGCCCCGCACCGCGAACACCCCCCGGTGCTCCACCTGCACATCGCGCCGGTAGCCCCGGGCAGCCAGATCGGCCACCAGTCGCTCAAGATCGACGCGGTCACCTGACGCCACCTTCACCGGCTCGGCGTCTTCGGAACCGAACACCAGGCGCTGGAGCAGGGCCCGAACCGGGGCTACCAGCACCGGTGGACACCGAGACAGATCATGGAATTGCCAGATGGTCTGGCAGCGCCGTCCCATCGTCTCCACACCGGGGCTGACCCGCTCGAACGGCAGGGTTTCCCACGCCGGGAACAGGGCCGCTCCACCGTCGACCATGACCGACAGGTCGCCAGCCAACCGCTCGGCGTCGGCGGAGGTGGGGGTGGCCACCACCACCGGACGGCGGCCGCTCAGTTCGGCAATGGCGGCCAGCACCGCAGCTTGGCCCGATTCGGCTACTGCCAGTGAGGCGTCGCGTCGTCCGAGCACGTCGATTACCGCCGGCTCGGAGGCCAATAGTCGCCCAAGGCCGGCCAAGCCCGGACCGGCAGCAACCGCGGTGGCGGCCATCAGTTGAACCTGTTCATCATCGGCCAAACCTGCTCACAGTCAGTTGAACCTGTTCATGACGGCATCTACCGGGTCATCCAGCAGGGCCAGCGCGGCTTCGGCCGCCCGCTCCACCGCATCGTCCAGCAAATCCCGGTCGGCCCGGCCCGGCCGCTTCAGCACATAGTCGGCCCCGGCCTGGGGATTGGGGGGCTTGCCCACCCCGATGCGGATACGGGTGAATTCGGCGGTGCGGAGATGGGCTTTGATAGATGACAAGCCGTAGTGGCCCGCCAATCCCCCGCCGTGCTTCACCTTGATCCGTCCTGGGAGCAAATCAAGCTCGTCGTGGATCACCACCAGGCGATCCAAATGGTCGGCGATGCTCCAGCGGCGCACCAGCGCCCGCACCGCCTCACCAGACTTGTTCATGAACGTCTGGGGAAAGGCCAGCACTACCCGTTGGCCGTCCACCCTGATCTCGGTCACTAGCGCCGCTTCCCGGCTCTTGCCCAGCGACTGCCCGTGGCGGTGGGCCAGCAGCTCCACCACCTCGGCGCCCACGTTGTGGCGGGAACCCGCAAACTTGTCGCCGGGGTTGCCCAACCCCACAATCACGAGATCGGCCGGGGTGTCGGTGTACTTCTTGCGGGATCGCCAGCGGGAAGGCACGGCGACGGGCGCCGAACGGCTAGCTCTCGGCGTCTTCGGAGGCGTCAGCGTCGGCTTCGGCCTCTTCGTCGGCGTCCTCGCGAACAATCGGCTGGCCGTCTTCATCCAGCTCGACCTCGAGCTCTTCATCGACCTCGGGCTCTTCGATCTCGATGACCCGTATCGAAGTGCTGGCAACTAGCTCTTCGGGGTCGCCGGCCAGCTCCACGCCTTCAGGCAGTTCGAGGTCGCCGGCTCTCACCGTGTCGCCCATCACCATCTCGCTGATGTCGATCGACAGCTCGTTGGGAATGGCCTCGGGCTTGGCCAACACCCGGATGGTGAAGGCGGCCTGGTCCACCACCCCGTCTTCGTTGGTCACCGCGGTGGCTTCGCCCTCCAGCACCATCCGGACCTCCACCTCCACGGCGACGTCGGCATCCACCCGGATGAAGTCCACATGGATGACCTCGTTGCGCACAGGGTGGTGCTGCAACTCCTTGATCAGGCTGAGCTGGCGGTCGCCTTCCACGTCCAAGGTGAGCAGAGCGTTCAGGCCGGCTTCGGTGTTCAGGGCCGACCGCAGCTCGCGGGCGTCCACTGCTACCGATACCGACTCCCCGCCGAGTCCGTACACCACGCCGGGAACCCGCCCGGAACGGCGCAGCCGGCGAGACGGGCGGGTTCCCATCTCGCGTTGGGTATCGGTCTTCAAGATCAGCTCAGCCATAGCGCAACCAGAAATGTTACCGGGCCACCGACCTAAACGGCTAAGCCACTACGAGAGGTTCTTGCCGCCGAAGATCTCGGAGACGGAGGTGTCTTCGAACACGGCGTCGATGGCGTCGGCGATGATTCTGGCCACCGACAGCACCTCGATCTTGTCGATCTGCTTTTCGGGCGACAGGGGCAGGGTGTTGGTGATCACCACTTTGGAGATCACCGAGTTCTTGAGCCGGTCGATGGCCGGGCCGGAGAACACGCCGTGGGTGGTGGCGGCGACGATGTTGGCCGCTCCCCGGGCGGCCAGCGCGTCGGCCGCAGCCACGATGGTGCCCCCGGTGTCGATCATGTCGTCGATGAGCACGCAAGTGCGGCCCTCCACATCGCCCACCACCTCAACGACCTCCACCGCGTGCTTCACATCCTTGGCCCGGCGTTTGTGGACGATGGCCAGGTCGGCGTCCAGCTCGTTGGTGTAGCGCTCGGCCACCTTCACCCGGCCGGCGTCGGGTGACACGATCACCAGTTCGCCGTTGAAGTCCTTGAGATAGTCCACCAGCACCGGCATGGCGGTCAGGTGGTCCCAGGGGCCGTCGAAGAACCCCTGGATCTGCCCGGAGTGGAGATCGACGCTCAACATGCGGTTGGCCCCCGCGGTGCGGAAGGTGTTGGCCATCAGCTTGGCGGTGATGGGCTCGCGGCCGGCGGCTTTGCGGTCTTGGCGGCCATAGCCGTAGAAAGGGCACACCGCGGTGATGCGCTTGGCCGAGGCCCGCCGGGCGGCGTCCACCATGATGAGGTGCTCCATAACAGCGTCGTTGATGGAGGCGTCGCCGTGGGCGGTGTGGCTCTGGACGATGAATACGTCGGTGCCCCTCACCGACTCCTCGAACCGGCAGTGGATCTCGCCGTTGGCGAAGTCGGCGATGTTCGGCTCCACCAACTCCTCATCGAAGGCCTCGGCAATCTCAGCAGCCAGGTCGTGATTGGCCCGGCCCGAGATGATGGCCAGCTTCTTCTTGGTGACAAGTTCCATAGATTCAGTTTCCTTGAGTCGAAGCGGGCGGGATCTGAGCGCCAGGCTCCAGTGTGATGTACGCCCCCACTTGGGCATCGGCCCCGATTTCGGCATCGGTGGCCGACACCGCCTCTACCACTGCTCGGGGACCGACCACGCAATCCACCAAGTGGGTATGGGGGCCGATCACCGCACCTTCGCCAATCACCGTTTGACCTCTGAGCACCACGCCGGGGTGGATAACCACATCGGGGGTCAGCTTCACGCTGATGTCGATGTAGGCGCTGTGGGGAGCCATGATGCGCACCCCGGCGACCATCCAGTTGCGGTTGATGCGCTGGCGCATCTCCGCCTCGGCGAAGGCCAGCTGCTCCCGGTCGTCCACCCCTTGGGCCTCCGACTCGTCGATGGCAAAAGACCCCGAGTCGTGGCCCGCGGAGGTAAGCACTTCGACGGCGTCTGCGAGGCTGTACTCACGCCCCGAGTCGCTGCCGGCCAGCCGGCGCAGGGCCGGGGACAGCAGGCTGCGGCGGAAGCAGAAGAGCTCAGCGCGCCCTTCGGCAGCGGTGGCCACGGTGGCCGCCGACCCGGAGAGCCGGTGCTGGGCGGTCAGGCCCCGCAGCGTCTGGCCCTGGATGAGCGGCATGTCGGCCGAAACCACCAGCACGTCCTCGTCGTCGACATCGCTGTCCAGCGCCGCCAGGCCCAATGCGGCGGCATCGGCAGTGCCCCGCTGCACGGGCTGTTCGACGAAGTCGATCCGCAAGTCGAATGCCTCCTCGGTGACATGTTTGGCCACCTCTTCGGCGCCATAGCCCACCACCACGGTGATTTGGCGGGGGTTGGCCGCGACCAGGGCGTCGATGACGTGGAGCAGCATGGCGCGGCCGCACAGGTCGTGAAGGGGCTTGGGCCGCCCCGACCGCATGCGAACGCCCCGGCCCGCAGCCAAGACCACCGCAGACAGGGGCAGGAAATCAGTCGTCATGAGTTCAGCGGGTCAACCCGCTCTCGACATTCACGTCTGTATTTCTAGCGCGGCTGGCGAGGCAGGACTCGAACCTGCAACCTCCTGGTCCAAAGCCAGGCGTTCTGCCACTTGAACTACTCGCCAAAGAGCCCTTTGCTTTGCAGTCACCAGGCACCAATTTCAGGCTACTCCATGACTGCCGGGTGGGCTCTCGGGTTATTGATGAGGGCGCTCACCGGGCTAGCGTGGTCGCACCATGGGATCTTTGATCAAAAAGCGCCGCAAGCGGATGCGCAAGAAGAAGCACAAGAAGATGCTCAAGCGCACGCGTTTCCAGCGGAGAGCCCGCGGCAAGTAACTTTCGCCTTCTCGTTTCCAACGGCGGGCCCGGGGCAAGTAGCCCCCAGCTCTCACCCGCCGGCCGGGACGGTGCCCACCACGATGCGGTCCTCGCCGGGGTAGGCGCCCTCCACAAACCAGGTAGAGCCGCTGCCGGCCAGCCGCGCCGTCTGACCGGTGGCCCGCTCCAGCGCTCGGCGGTACTGGTCGAGGCGAGGTTCTACTTCCAGAGCAGCAGGCTCCAGATCGTTGCCGTTCGAACCCTTTGGACCCCCCATCTCGTCCCAGCAGCGGTACACCGCCGGCGTGGAGCAGCCGAACGGGGGCATGAGCAGGGTGAGCGTTCGAGGGATGTGCTCCAGCGGCTGTACGAGTTCGCCGATGCCCTGGATACGAGCCCGTCCGCCGACCAGGCAAAAGGGGACGTCAGCCCCCAGCTGGGCTGCCCCTTGGACATCGGTGTAGCCGGCCCAGCGGAGGATGGCGGCGGCGTCGGCCGACCCACCCCCCAGTCCGGCCCCCGTCGGAATCTGCTTGCTCACGGTTACCCGGGCGGTACGCCCCACCAAGGCCAGCGCTCGGGTGATGAGGTTGTCGTCGGGGTCAACCTCGCCGCCGCCCTCGATGACCACCCCGTGGCCCGCTTCGATCGACAGAGTGTCGGCCAGTTCGAGCGACACCATCTCCGCATCGATCAAGTGGTACCCGTCTGATCGCACGCCGGTGATGCGCAACGACAGCGTGAGCTTGGCCCGAGCCGTGAGCGTGGTCATCAAGACGAGGCTACGGCAGCCAACTCGGCCCAGTCGGCGAGGGTGAGCTGCTCGGGGCGGGCGGTGGGAGAGATGGTGGTTTGGGCGAAATGCTCGGGGGATACATGACCGTCCAGGGAGCGGCGCAGCATCTTGCGGCGCTGGCCGAAGGCGGTGCGGACGAGGAAGAACAAGCGGTCGGGGTCGGCGTCTACCGCCGGGGCTGGCAACCGCTCCAGCCGCACCACCGCGGAGGACACCCGTGGTCGGGGGTAGAACACCGTGGCGGGCACCGAGCGGACGATGCGGGCCTCGCACCAGTAGGCCACTTTGAGGGTGGGTATGCCGTAGGCCTTGGTGCCTACTGAGGCCACTAGGCGGTCAGCGACCTCCTTTTGGACCATGACGGTGAAGGTCTCGATGCGGGGCTCGCTGTCGAGCAGGTCCAAGAGCAGTGGGACGGCGATGTTGTAGGGCAGATTGGCCACCAGCGCCCACCGCTGGCCGGGGGCACCGAGCTTGGTCCGCCACTCAGTAGTGGTGGCATCGGCGTGGACGATTTCGATGTTGGGAGCTTCGGCGGTTTCGGCCAGCGGGGCCAGGATGTGGCGGTCGGCTTCGACGGCCAATACATGTTGGACCTCGGCAGCCAGCGCCCGGGTGAGGGAGCCGAGACCGGGGCCGATCTCCACCACTGATTGATCGGGAGCCAGCTCAGCAGCCCGGACCATCGCCGCGATGGTGTTGGGATCGACCACGAAGTTCTGGCCCATCGCCCGGCTCGGGGCCAGGCCGTGGCGGTCGAGCAGATCCCGCACCTGATTGCGGGTGAGGGTCACGCGTCGAGCCGGTAGAAGACGGCAGCGTTATCCCAGGTGTGCTCGGCCACCGTCTCGGGGGGCACACCATGGACTCGGGCTAAGGCCTCCCCCACCAGGGGAAGGTTGGCCGGCACGTTGGGCTTGCCTCGCAGCGGGACGGGGGCCAGATACGGCGAGTCGGTTTCCACCAGCAGGCGGTCGAGAGGGCACAGTTCAGCGGCGGCCCGCACATCGTCGGCGGAGGGGAAGCTCACGATCCCGCTAAACGACAGGTAGGCCCCCCTATCGAGCGCGGCCCGAGCCTGGTCAGGCCCGCCGGTGAAGCAGTGGAACACCGTGCGCTCGGGCACCCCGCCTTCATCCAGGATGGCGAAGGTGTCGTCCCATGCCTCCCGGGTGTGGATCACCAGCGGCATCCGGTGCCGGTGGGCCATCTCGATGTGGGCTGCGAACACCGCCTGCTGGTCGGCGGGGGGCGAGTGGTTGTAGTGGTAGTCGAGTCCGGACTCCCCCACCGCCACCACCCGGTCAGCTCCCAGCAGCTCCTCGATGCCGTCGATGCCGTGGCGGGCCTCGTGGGGGTGGACCCCTACCGTGGCCCACACCCGGTCGGAGGCTGCGGCCTTGGAGATCGCGGCGATTGAGGTGGCGACATCGGTGCCTATGTCGATCATGCGCTCCACCCCGGCATTGGATGCTTGGGTGACCGTGGCTTCGAGGGTGTCCGACTCCAAGTGGCAGTGGTTGTCGATCCAGCGCACCTTCAGCCCTTAAGTCGGGGAAACAGCGGATCGCCTCCGGCCACCGGCAGGCCACCGGGATACTGTCCCCACACCGCGGCTGCGGGAAGCCGCTGATCGAGAGGGGAGCCGTCGAGGCCCAGTCGGGTCCACGCTGCCTCACAAGAAGTGGGAATGGCCGGACTGGCCAGCACACACACGATGCGCAGAGCCTCGAGGGCGTTGCCCAGCACCGTGTTCACCAACGGCCCGGGGTCCATCTTCCACGGCTCGGTGGCCTGCAAGTACTCGTTGGTTTCGCGGATGAGGCGCCAAGTGGCCTCCAGGGCCACCGACGGCTGAAACCGGTCCCAGGCCGCGGCAGCATCGGCGTATACCTGGGCGGCGATGTCGGCCAGCGGGTGGTCGGGGTCGGGCGCAGGGCCGATCCCGTCGCACTTTTGGTGAACCAGCGTGGAGGAGCGCTGCAACAGGTTGCCGAAGTTGTTGGCCAGATCGGTGTTGTAGCGGTGCTGGAGGGCTTCGTGGCTGACCTCGCTGTCGGGGCCGAATGGCGTGTCCCGGAGCAGGGAGTAGCGGAAGCCGTCCACACCGAAGTCTCCGATGAGGTCGGTGGGCGAGATTTGGTTGAATGCCGACTTCGACATCTTCTCCCCCCCCACCAGCAGCCAGCCATGCACGTGGTAGTGGGGCAGGTCCTGCACTCCAGCGGCTAGGAGCATGGCCGGCCAGTAGACGCAATGGAAGCGGATGATGTCCTTGCCGAGCAGGTGGCGTACCGACGGCCACCATGCGGCAAACCGCTCATCGTCGTTCCCGTAACCGGCCGCGGTGGCGTAGTTGGTGAGCGCGTCGTACCACACATAGAACACGTGGCCCTCGGCCCAGGGCACGGGGATGCCCCAGTTGATGGAAGTGCGGGTGATGGATATGTCCCGCAAGCCGCCCCGAATGATCCCCAGGGCCTCGTTGCGGTAGCCCTCGGGGGTGATGTTCTGGGGGTTGGCCTCGAACCACTCCAGCAGCGGCTCCTCGAACTCGGAGAGCTTGAAGAAGTAGTTCTCCTCGGTCATGCGCTCTACCCGGCCCGACTCGACGTCGGATTCGGTTACGTCTTCTTCGGAGACATAAGCCTCGTCGGACACCGAGTACCAACCGTCGTAGACCGCCGAGTAGATGTAGCCGTTGTCGTAGGCCCGCTGCATGAGCGTCTGCACCGAGCGGTGGTGGCGGGCCTCGGTGGTGCGGATGAACTCGTCGTTGGCCACGCCGAGCTCGGCCCACGCCTCCCGGAAGCGCTGGCTAGTGCCGTCGGCCTGCTCCAGGGGGGATAGGCCGTTGGCCTCCGCCGCCCGCTGCACTTTGAGGCCGTGCTCGTCGGTGCCGGTCAAGTAGAAGACGTCGTCGCCCAGGAGCCGGTGCCAGCGGGAAACGGCGTCACCGTTCAAAACGGTGTAGGCGTGGCCGATGTGGGGCGCGTCGTTGACGTAGAAGATCGGGGTCGTCAGGAAGTAGCGCGACACCGCTTCACACTACTTTCCTCGGCTTGCTGATCCCGATGTGTTACTCCCCGAACATCTCCGCCGAGCGGCGGGCCATCTCGTCGGGGGACACATCCTCCACGTGGGTGGCTACGTGCCAGCGGTGGCCGAACGGGTCGACGAGCATGCCGCCGCGGTCGCCATAGAACTGGGTTTCCACCGGCCGCTCAGCGGTAGCGCCAGCAGCGACCGCTTTGGCGTAGGTGGCGTCGGCGTCTTCCACGTACACGCTGATAGTGACCGCGGTGCCTCCGATGGACTTCGGTCCGAGCACTCCCATCTCGGGGTACTCGTCGGACACCATGATGAGCCCGTCGCCGATGGCCACCTCGGCGTGGCCGATCATGCCGCCGGGCGCGGCAATCCGCATGCGCTCGGTGGCATCGAACACTTCGACCATGAAGTCGATGGCCGCAGCCGCGCCATTGACGCACAGATAGGGGGTGATCCGGGGATAGTCGTCGGGAATGGGCTTGACGTTGCTCATGGGGACTCTTTCGTCAACGGGCAGAAATGCGCGCGATCTTGAACCCGGTCAGTCTCTCAGACTGAGCTGATAGGCAGCACGCCGGGACACGCCGAGGTCGGCGGCCACCGCGGCAGCGGCATCCCGACGGGACAGCCCATCGGCCAGCAGCTCGTCCAGTGCCGCTCTAATCTGGGATTCAGAGGGCGGTGCAGGATCGGGGCAACCGGCCACCACCAGCACGTACTCCCCTCGGGGCTCAATGTCCTCGACCCTGGCAACGGCATCAGCCAAGGTTCCCCGCCAGATCTCCTCGTGCAGCTTGGTCTGCTCCCGCACAATGGCCACGACCCGATCTCTATCCAGGGCAGAGGCCAAGTCGCCCAAGGTGCGGGCCAGCCGGTGCGGCGCTTCGAACAGCACCATGGTGCGGGATTCCCGGGCTAACTCCTCGATGCGCTCGGCCCGCGGACGGCCCTTTTTGGGCAGAAACCCCTCGAAGCAGAAGCGCCCGGTGGGCAAGCCGCTCACCACCAGGGCAGCCAATGCGGCCGACGGCCCGGGCACGGCCTCCACCTCACCCCCGATCTTGAGGGCCGCTTTGACCACCTTGGCCCCCGGATCGGACACCGCCGGGGTACCGGCATCGGTAACCAGAGCCACCATGTTCCCGTCGACGAGCAGTTCGGCGATCTCGGCCGCACTGGCCTTCTCGGTGTGCTCGTTCACCACCAGCAAGCGGGGAGCGCTCACCCCGGCATGGGCCAGGAGTCGCCCGGTACGGCGGGTGTCCTCGCAAGCCACCACGTCAGCTTTGGCCAGCACCTCCACAGCGCGCGGGGACAAATCGCCCAGATTCCCGATTGGGGTGGCAACCAGAATCAGCCTTCCAGTCATGCTTCCTCCCCGGATGTATGAGTTTGTCTATCCCCTACCGCTGTCAGCAGTCTGCCTCACCTGAAGGCGATCGCCAGGTTTTATTCCCCATCGGGCGAACGATCCAGCTTCGGCCTCCAGCACGGCCCGAGCCCGCCACACCGGCAGACCCACTCGAAAACGGGCCATGGTGGCTGTTTTCAATACCACTAGATCGCGGTCCAGGTAGGCCACGTCGATGGGAAACCGCATACCCAGGGTGTGTACCGAGAACGCCGGTCGCAGCAGCAGGGCACGGTCAAACTCGTCGCGGCCCAACAGCCCCAAGGCCCGCTCCCGCCAGCCGGTGGCGAACTCCACGGTGGCCAGCACCCGGTCGTCGCAGACGAGCCACGCCATCCCTTGATTTTCCAACTCCGACGGAGATTGTTCAAGAGAGAGTTGTGGTTTCCAAGAGGATTTGGGCATCCACTAGACGTTGAAGCGGATCTCCATGACGTCGCCGTCGGCCACCAGATAGTCGCGGCCCTCGGTGCGCATCACGCCAAGCTCCTTGGCCTTGGTCCAACCACCCGCATCCAGCAGCTCTTGCCAGCCGATCACGTCGGCTCGGATGAAGCCCCGCTGGAAGTCGGTGTGGATGCGGCCCGCGGCTACCGGGGCGGTGGCCCCCAAGCGGAAGGTCCAGGCCCGGGTCTCCTTGTCGCCGGTGGTGAAGAAGGTCCGCAAGCCCAGCAGATCGTAGGCCGCATGGGTGAACCGGCCCAACGCCCCCTCCCCCAGTCCCAGGCCATCGAGCATCTCAGCCCGCTCCTCGGCGGGGAGCTGGGCGGCCTCGGCCTCGAGCTGCACGCACACCGCCATGACCCCGGCCCGACCGTCCAACTCGGCGGCCACTGGCTTGATCACCGAATCGGCCGTGTCGAGCTGATCTTCGCCGATGTTGACCACCGCCAGCACCGGGCGGTTGGTGAGCAGGAAGCTCTCCCGAAGATTGATCCGCTGTTCGGCCGTCAGGTCGCTGCGGTATATCGGGACGCCCTCTCCCAACACGTCGGCGGCGGCTTCCAGCGCGGCCACCTCACCAGCCAGCGACCGGTCTTGAACGGCGGATTTGCGCCGTTTGACCAGCCGATTCTCCACCGACTCCAAGTCGGCTAGCGTCAACTCGATCTCCAGCACCCGCAGGTGCTCCAGGGGGTCGGTGGGACCGGGCACGTCGGGATTGACAAAGGCCCGGAGGACGAACACCACTGCGTCCACTTCTCGGATGCCGGCAAGGAAGCGGTTGCCCAGCCCCTCGCCCCGGCTGGCCCCCTCCACCAGGCCCCCGATGTCGATGAATTGCACGCTGGCCGGTGTCACCGTGCGGGAGCCGCTGAGCTCGGCGATGGCGTCAAGGCGGGGGTCGACTACCTTGGCCACCCCCACGTTGGAATCGGTGGTGGCGAAGGCGTACGGAGCGGCCAGCACGTCCGACCCGATCAGGGCGTTGTAGAGGGAAGACTTGCCGGAGTTGGGCAATCCGACGAACCCGAAGCGCTCCACGGGTCGTTCACGCTACCTGGAGTCGGTAGTCTTTCTAGAGACGCGGAGGTTCGAATGTCGAAGCGCACCCAAAAACGCAAGGCCCGAGCGCGGCGCAAGAAGGCCAATCATGGGCGGAAGCCCAATGCCGGCCGCAACAGCTGATTCTCACCCTCCCTCTCCGCCCATCTCCTCGGGCATCTTGGTCTACGACGGCGACTGCGGGTTCTGCACGGCAACGGCCCGCTGGGTGGAACGCCGACTAAGCAACGACTGCCGGGTGATCCCCTCGCAGCAAGCCGATTTGGATGCCCTCGGCCTCACCGACGAGGCCGTGACCCGCTCGGCGTGGTGGATCTGCCCCGACGGCACCCGCTGGGACGACCACCGCAGCATCGCCGGCGCGCTCGGGGCCATGGGCGGCCCTTGGCCCGCAGTGGGCCGGCTCATGACATTGGGACCGATCAACCCGCTGGCCCGCGGTGTGTACCGCCTGGTGGCCAACAACCGCTACCGCATCCGCTGGCCGGGGGCTACAAGATGCGATCGTCGGTGAGATGGCCGTGGCGGGCGGCGACGTTTTCGAACTGGGGCGCTGAATCCCGCTCGTAGACCTGAGCGGCAGGGCCGCTGCGGTAGTTGAGAAAGCGATAGCCGGCGGGGCCGGCGGTGATGCGGTAGCGGACGTTGGCGGGAATGCACAGGATGGCCCCCGGTTCGGCCTCCAGCGATCCCAGAGAGATGCTGCCGTCGAGCAGATAGATGATCTCGTCCTGCGAGTGGTGGTGGGAAGGGCCTTGGCTAGGGGTGTCGCGCCCCACCTGAAGCAATGTCAGCGGGGTGGACTCCCAGGTGGAGTCGGAGAACCAGGTGGCGTGGGTGCCAGCCGGATCACCGCTGAAGCCCCAGCCGCGGGGACCGAACACATGCACGCCCCGTCCAAACACCCCCACCGGGGCCGTCGAGCCGAACCGGACGAGCTGGCAAACCCCGACCGAGGTGAGCACGGCTCGGGCCCCCTGCTCCACGATCACCGCGCCCCCGGGCGGACAGCAGCCCGCCCGTCGGCCGTCGGCCCTGTATTCGACGACATCGGTCTCGCCCGCAGCCACATACACCGCCTCGTCGCCGTCAGCCGGGGCCCACGTCAACCCGCCTCCTGGCTCCAAATCGAGCACTTCGATCCACAGGCTGTAGCCGTCGGGGCTGTGGCGACGCGAGGTTCCGCCAGCAATCGATTCGGCGACCACTTCGGCCAGCGGCGTCAGGCTCAGCTTGGCCATGCAACCATGGATCTACGCTGAGACCGCGGCGACCTCTTCGACTTGGAAGTCCTCGTACTCCTCGCCGGTGTCCACCCAGTCTTCGAACTCGATGACGTGGATCTCCTCGAACCGGCGCCGCAGCCAGCCATCGCCCGCATCGAGCAAGCCGAGCTTCTTGCAGTTGGGAACGATCTTGGAGAACAGGATGTTCTGGAACGGCTTCTGGTCGGCGGGCAGCGACAGGAAGTTCTCCACCATGGGCCGCACCGGCACCCCCATGCGCTCCCACACCTCTTGGGACAAGAACCGGTCGCGCATCCGCACCGCGGCCTCGAAGGCGAACTCCTGGCGCTCGCGCAACTCGGGCGTGGTCAGCTCGCTGTAGAACTCCTGGAGGCTGAGCACGCCGAAGGCCACGTGGCGGGCCTCATCGGCCATCACATAGCGGAGGAGCTTCTTGAGCAGGGGCTCGGGGGTGAGCTGGTACATGAAGCCGAAGGCGGCCAGGGCCAAGCCCTCCACCATGATCTGCATGCCCAGGTAGGTCATGTCCCAACGGCTGTCGTTGATGATGTCGTCGAGCAGCAGCTTGAGGTGGACGTTGATGGGATAGGAATCGCCCAGCTTTTCGTCGAGGTACTTGCCGAACACCTCCACATGGCGGGCCTCATCCACCACCTGGGTGGCGGCGTAGTACTTGGCGTCGATCCACGGGACGGTCTCGACGATCTTGGCCGTACACAGCAGCGCGCCCTGCTCGCCGTGGAGGAACTGGCTCATGCGCCACTTGAAGGTCTCCAGGGAGAACTCCCGCCACTCGGCCTCGCCCCAGTTGGCGGTGGGCAGATGGGGCCTGTCCTCGCGCTCAAACTCTGCCGAGAATTCGGATTCTGTGAATATGGAGAAGGCCTCGTAGGGATCGACCTCGATCGACCAGTCCAGGTCGGTTTGGGCGTTCCATTGCGACGTCTTGGCCTTCTCGTAGAGGCGCTCCAGCTTGGGCCGGGCCCCCTTGGCATAGTCCCAGGTGAACAGGGCGTCGCTGTTGTCTTGAACCGCGTGGATCACCGAGGTGACGTCGCTGTTTGTCCGCGAGATGTCGATGATGGTGTCGATGTCGTTGACGTCGGCGCGGCCCAAGATTTCCGCGTCGGTGCGAGCAGACGGAGCCATCTCTTCCTCCTCAGCCGCCCTTGGCTGATGCGGCTCTTTGAATGATACTCCCCACCGATCGGAATGGGACTTCGCTCACTCGAGCGAGTTGAGACCCTCGATAACCACACCGGCGGCTGCTCCCCCGTCCACCGGCAAATCGATGCCGGTGATATGGGATGCCTCGTCGGAAGCCAGGAACAGCGCCGCGGCGGCGATTGTCTCCAGAGGGACCTCACCGGGGATCCCCCGATTGGCCGAGTAGGCCGCGGTCTGGTCCATGAACGACATCATCTGGTCGAACCACTGGGAGTACATGGCCGGGTTGCCGCCCGCGGGGCACACGTTGTTGACCCGGATGCCCGACCGGCCCAATTCCAGGGCCGCGCAGCGCATCAGCCCCCCGAGGCCGAACTTGCTGGACCCATAGGCGGAAATCCCGTTCATGCCGATAAGCCCGTCGATGGAGCTGATATTGACGATCGAACCGCCCCCGGAAGCCCGCATCGGCCCGACCACCGCACGCATGCCCAAAAACGGCCCCACCAGGTTCACGTCCAGCACTTGGCGGTAGGCCTCGGCCGAGGTGCGCTCGATGGGCCCCATGTGCAAGATGGCGGCGTTGTTGACCAGCACGTCCACCTGGTCCATGCCGCTCACCACCTCGTCCCAGTGGGCCTCGTTGGTCACGTCGAGTTTGACGATTCCGTCCCCATCGGCAATGTCGGTGGCCACCACCGCTGCTCCTTCATCCCGGAACATCTGCGCGATCACCGACCCGGTACCCCGGGCCGCGCCGGTGACGATCGCTGTCTTTCCTTCAAGTCTCGACATGGCCCCAGCGTAGACACTTCGAGTCGTCAGTCCGACACTGTGGTTGTCACCGTGCTGGACTAGCCTCGTAAGTCCAATCACCGGCATCAGACGGAGGGGTTCAGATGCGCAAGAAATTCATGGCTTTGTTCGCCCTGCTGCTTTGCTTGGCCTTGGTGGCGGCGGGCTGCGGCAACGACGACGATACGGAATCGGCGCCGGCGCCCACCCAGGCACCGACTGAGGCGCCTCAACCCACTGAAGCACCGATGCCCGAGCCAACCGAGGCTCCGGCCCCTGAGCCCACTGAAGCGCCAGCCCCCGAGGCGCCATCCGGGGCTCTTATCAGCTTGGAAGAGGAATGCGCGGCTTGGGGTGGGATCCAGGCCCCCGATGGATTCCGAGTCAACATGGTCACCGATATCGGCAAGGTGGACGACGGCACGTTCAACCAGTTCGCCTATGAGGGCATGACTGGCGCGGCGGAGTGCTTCGGCATCGAGGACACCAGCGTGATCGAGACGGCTTCGGAGGCCGACTACGACGCCAACCTCAGCACCTCAGCCAGCGAGAACCCCGACGTGCTCATCACCGTGGGCTTCCTGCTCGGCACCGACACCATGGCGGCGGCCGACGAGAACCCCAACATCAACTACATCGGCATCGACCAGTGGCATCCCGAGTACCCGTCCAACTACGTAGGCGTGCTGTTCAACGAGCACGAGGGCGGCTTCATCGCCGGCGCCCTGGCCGCCTCGCTCAGCGAGTCGGGCGTGGTCGGCGTGGTGGCCGGACGCGAGGACGTGCCCCCGGTGGTGAAGTTCGTCAACGGCTACGAGGCCGGGGCCAAGTACATCAACCCCGATATCCAGGTGCTGTCGGTGTACAACGAGAGCTTCACCGATCCGGCCAAGGGTGCGTCTGACGCCCAGCAGTTCATCGGCGACGGCGCTGATGTGATCTTCGGCGCCGGCGGTCCCACCGGCTCAGGCGGAATCAAGGCCGCTGCTGAGGCCGGCGCGTGGGGCATCGGCGTGGACCAAGACGAGTACTACACCACCTTCAACGGCGGCACAGCGCCCGGTTCGGAGAACCTGGCCAGCTCGGCCATCAAGCGGGTGGACCTCTCGGTGTTCCGCAACATCGCCACCACCATCCAGGGCACCTTCGCCGGTGGGCCGTTCGTGCTGACCGCCGAGAACCTGGGCATCACCTACGCCCCATTCCACGACGCGGCAGTAAGCGCTGAGGCGGCCGCCAATGTGGAGATGGTGCGGGCCGGACTGGCCGACGGCAGCATCGACACCGGGGTGTGCGGCATCGACGGCCTGTTCCTGGGTGAGGGCTCACTCTGCGACTAACCGATCTCGCGATCGACAATTGAAAGGCGGCGGCTGAGCGAATTTCAGCCGCCGCCTTTCGCGAGCCGTTTCCGTCGTATGGCGTAGCCTGGTCTGCGCATGGCTCAGGCAAGCGGGGGCGCGGCACGTCCGGTGCTGGAGGTTGAGGGAATCACCAAGGCCTTCCCAGGGGTGATCGCCAACGACGACGTGAGCCTCACCCTCAACCAGGGCGAGATCCATTGCCTGCTGGGAGAGAACGGTGCGGGCAAGAGCACCCTGGTGAACATGGTGTTCGGGCTTTACCGGCCCGACCAGGGCACCATCAAGGTGCGGGGCGAAGAGGTGCACTTCGAAGACTCGGGTGATGCCATCGCCCGTGGTATCGGCATGGTCCACCAGCACTTCCAGCTCATACCAGTATTCACGGTGGCCGAGAACATCATCTTGGGCAACGAGGTCACCAAAGGAGCGTTCCTCGATCTGGACTCAGCCCGCCGCCAGATCGACAACCTGGCTCAGCGCTACGGGCTAGCCGTGGATCCCGACGCCACCGTGGGCGACCTGTCGGTGGGGGAACAACAGCGGGTGGAGCTGGTCAAAGCCCTGTTCCGCGATGCCGACATCCTGATCCTCGACGAGCCCACCGCGGTGCTCACCCCAGGCGAGGTGGACGACTTCTTCGGGGTGGTGGAGAGCCTCACCGGCCAGGGCAAGTCGATCATCTTCATCACCCACAAGCTGCGCGAGGTGCTGGCGGTGGCCGACCGCATCACCGTGCTGCGGGCTGGCCGGGTAGTGGGAACCGCCACCGCCGAAGGCGCCACCCAGCAGTCCCTGGCCAACTTGATGGTGGGCCGAGACGTGGTGTTCCGAGTGGACAAGGCCGAAGCCGATCCAGGGGCACCGGTGCTCCGGACCCAAGGCCTGCGGGTTGCCGACGACCGGGGAGTGGAAACGGTCAGCGGCTTCGACGTGGAGGTGAGAGCCGGTGAGATCTTCGGGATAGCCGGCGTGGAAGGCAACGGCCAGAGGGAGCTGGTGGAGGCCGTCTGCGGGATGCGCCCGACCGCCGGGGGGCGGGTGGAGATGCTCGGCCAGGAAACCACCGACTGGAGTCCCCGCAAGATCAACGAGCTCGGCGTCGCCCACGTGCCCGAGAACCGCAGCAAGCACGGAGTGGTGGCCCAGTACACCATCGCCGACAACCTGGTGTTGAACCGCTACCACCACCGCAAGTTCTCCCAGCGGGGGGTGCGCAACACCGCGGCCATCAACGCCGAAGCCCAAGAGCTGGTCGAGCAATTCGACGTCCGCACCCCCGGGGTTGATGCCGTCATCGACACCTTGTCGGGCGGCAACCAGCAGAAGGTGATCGTGGCCCGAGAGCTGACCGGCGACCTCAAGGCTCTGGTGGTGGCCCAGCCCACCCGAGGCCTCGATGTGGGCTCGATCGAGTTCATCCACCGCAAGATCATCGAGCTGCGCGACCGGGGAGTGGCAGTGCTTTTGGTGTCGGCCGAGTTGGACGAGATCCTGTCGCTGTCCGACCGGATCGGCGTGCTCTATCGAGGCCGGCTGGCCGGAACGGTGAACGCCGCCGACGCCACCCGGGAAGAACTCGGCCTGCTCATGGCCACGGGCTCTTCGGGAGGTCAGTCGTGAACGGGGTAGGCAACCTGAGCGCGGGAGGCCAGCGGTGAACGGCGCCCGAAACGCCAATGCCGGGATTGGGCGGGCGGCCGGCCAAATCCACCGCGTGCTCACCGAGGCGTGGCGGCTCCAGCCGCTGTACGTATCGCTCTACGCCATCTTGTTGTCGTTCGTGGTCGGCGGCGTGTTGATCTCCATCATCGGGGTGAACCCCTTCACCGCCTACTGGGCGCTGCTGCGGGGCATGGTGGGCGGGGATGACGAGATCGCGGGGTCGCTGGCCCGGTCGGTGCCGTTCATCGGGTCGGCCCTGGCTTTGGCCTTCGCCTTCCGAGCCGGGCTGTTCAACATCGGCGCCGAGGGACAGCTGCTGGCCGGCGGCATCACTGCGGCCTATGTGGGGGCGCTGTCGTGGATGTCGGACCTGCCCGGCATCGTGGCCATTCCGCTGATCCTCATCGCCGGCACGCTGGGGGGCGCCATCTGGGGCGGGATACCCGGCGTGCTGCGAACCAAGACCGGCGCCCACGAGGTGATCAGCACCATCATGCTCAACTCTTTGGTGTTGTTTGGGGTCCGCTGGATGGTGAACTCCCGCGACCCGGTGGTGCTGCGAGACACCGAGAGCACCGTTCCCCGCACCGATCCCATATCCGACACCGCGGTGCTGCCCGAACTAGTGGACAGCCAGCCCGTTCTCCACGTTGGACTGTTCGCCCTGGTGGGGATCTGTTTCGTGGTGGCCTTCGTACTCAAGCGCACCACGTTCGGGTTCGAGGTGGGCACCGTGGGATTGAACCCCCACGCCTCCCACTACGCCGGCATCAACGTAAACCGGGTGATCGTAGCCTCGATGGCCGCGTCCGGGGCGTTCGCCGGCCTGGCCGCCGCCTCGGAGATCTCGGGCACCAACGGCTTCTTCCAGCCGGGCACCTTCTTCCTGATGGGCTTTGACGGCATCGCCATCGCCCTTTTGGCCCGCACCAACCCGGTAGCCATCATCGCCGCGGCCCTGCTGTGGGGATCGATGCTGTCGGGGGCGCCGCTGATGCAGCAGGAAGCCGACGTGTCCATCGACGTGGTGCGGATCATCCAGGCCATGGTGCTGTTGTTCGTGGCCGCTGACGCCATCGTCCGCTACCTGTTCCGGGTGCGCGATCTCGACCAGAGCCCGTTCAAGGCCACCTCCATTGAGGGGGCGGTGTGACCACCGTGGAGCACGCCGCGGGCATGGCCCGAACTACGGGGCGCGCTCGGCTGGACCGCCAGACGATTACCGGGGTGGTGTTCGGGCTGTTGGGGGTGGCGCTGATCGCCGGGGTGGCCCCCGCCATCAGCAGCACCAGCCGCCGCTTCAACTTCGAACCGCCCCCCGACCCGGCGGGAATCGGATTCCATCCCCCGACGTGGGTGATCGCCATCGGCGTGCTGTTCCTGCTCACCGCCGCGCTGGGATTCACCCCGCCCGAGGCCCGGCGGTGGGCCAGCCCCGCCCGGCTCCTCAGCGCGCTGGCTCTGATCCCGCTGGTCCTGGTGCTCAGCCTGGCGCTTTCCGACAACCCCAGCACCAACATCGTCAACCTGTTCAATGAGTCGCTGGTGTTGGCCACACCGCTTGCCTTGGGATCGATGACCGGACTGTGGTGCGAGCGCTCGGGCATCATCAACATCGGCATCGAGGGCACCATGCTGGCCGGGGCCGGCATCGGCTACATGACCTACGCCACCATTGGAGATGCCCAGTCCACCTGGTGGCTGTGGTTCTCCATCCTCATCTCGGTGCTGGCCGGCGGGCTGGTGGCCGCCCTCCTCGCCGTGCTGTCCATCCGCTTCGGAGTGAACCAGATCGTGGGAGGGGTGGTGATCAACCTGTTCGCCCTAGGGCTGACCGGCTTCTTGCGCTCGGAGGTGATCGTCAAGAGCGGCATCACCACCGGGGTGGGAACCTCCGAGTTCGGCTTGCCGTTGCTGTCAAAGATCCCGGTGATCGGCGACCAGATCTTCCGAGGCCAGCCCATCTATTGGTTGATGTATGTGGTGGTAATCGGCACCTGGGTGGTCATGTTCCGCACGCCGTGGGGACTGCGGGTGCGCTCGTGCGGAGAGAACCCCCATGCGGCAGAGACGCTGGGTGTCAACGTGGTGAGGGTCCGCTACCAGTCGGTGATCCTGGGCGGGCTCATCGCCGGTCTGGCCGGTGCGTGGTTCTCGATGGAATCGCAAGCCCGTTTTGAGGACAACATGACCAACGCGGCGGGCTTCATCGCGTTGGCCGCCCTGATCTTCGGAAAATGGAACCCGTGGGGAGCGTTCGGCGGAGCGCTGCTGTTCGGCTTCTCCCGGGCGCTGGGCACCCGACTCCAGTTCTTGGGGGTGGAAGTGAGCGGCTTTGAGATTCCCAGCGAATTCCTCCAAGCCCTTCCGTTCATTGTCACGCTGGTGGTGGTGGCTGGTGCGGTGGGCCGGTCGATACCCCCGGCGGCGGCGGGCCAGCCCTTCCAGCGAAGCAAGTAGCCGGAACGAGGTCAGATGGGCACTGAGCAGGCGATTCCATGGAACGAGTTGTGGGCTGCCGCCCATAAAGCTTCCGCGGGCGCCTACGCCCCATATTCGAAGCTGTCGGTAGGGGCGGCTGGGCTGACCGACGACGGCCGGGTGGTAACCGGCTGCAACGTGGAGAACGCCTCTTATGGGCTGACCCTGTGCGCCGAGTGCGGCCTAGTGGGCGACCTGCACCGCACCGGCGGCGGACGGCTGGTGGCAGTGGCCGTGACCGACGGCGACGGGAACCCGCTCACACCGTGCGGACGCTGCCGCCAACTGCTCTACGAAGCGGGCGGGGCCAGCTGCCAGGTGAACGAGACCCACACCGTGGGCGATCTGCTGCCCGGTGCCTTTGGCCCCGACGATCTGCCGTGAATGCAAGCGCATGAGGCTTCGAGGCGAGGACGGATCGTGAATGCAGTCGATCTCATCGTCGCCAAGCGAGACGGCGGCGAGCTGAACGACGAGCAGATCGACTGGTTCATCGACGGAGTCACCTCGGGGTCAATCCCGGCTGAGCAGGCCGCCGCCCTGCTCATGGCCATCGTGTGGCGGGGCATGACCGCCCGGGAACTGGCCACCTGGACCGCAGCCATGATCAACAGCGGCCAGCGGCTGGATTTATCGAGTCTGGAGCGGCCCACGGTCGACAAGCACTCCACCGGCGGCGTGGGCGACAAGGTTTCGCTGGTGCTGTGTCCGCTGGTGGCGGCGTGTGGCGCAGCAGTGCCTCAGCTTTCCGGACGGGGCCTGGGCCATACGGGGGGCACACTCGACAAGATGGAGGCCATCGCCGGCTGGCGAGCCGCCCTGAGCGATGACGAGTTCCTGGCCCAGCTTCAGGAGGTGGGCGCGGTGATCGCCGCCGCTACCGCCGACCTTGCCCCAGCCGACCGGGTGCTGTACGCCCTGAGGGACGTGACCGGGACGGTGGCCTCGATCCCGCTGATCGCCAGTTCGATCATGTCCAAGAAGATCGCCGAGGGCACCAGCGGACTGGTGCTGGATGTGAAGTTCGGCTCAGGGGCGTTTTTGCCTGATCCGGCTATGGGCGAGGATCTGGCCCGAACCATGGTGGGATTGGGCCACGCCCACGGGGTGGACACCGCGGCGCTGCTCACCGACATGGACCAGCCGCTGGGCCTGGCCGCGGGCAACGCCCTCGAAGTGGCCGAGGCAGTCGAGACATTGGCCGGGGGCGGGCCCGCCGACTTGGTGGAGGTGACTCTGGCTTTGGCCCAAGAGATGGCGGCTATTGCAGGTCTGGACGCTGACCCCGCCGAGGTACTGGCCTCCGGCCGGGCGATGGACGTCTGGCAGAACATGGTGGCCGCCCAGGGCGGCGACCCCACCGCGCCTCTGCCCGCCGCGCCGACAGTGGACCACTGGACGGCCCCGACCAGCGGGGTGATCAACCGCATCGACGCGCTGGCCGTGGGAGTGGCCGCTTGGCGCTTGGGCGCGGGCCGAGCCCGCAAGGAAGACGACGTGTCTCCGGTTGCCGGGGTGCTTCTCCGCCGCGTCCACGGCGACCGAGTGACTGCCGGCGAGGTCATCGCCGAACTCCACACCGACGACCCCTCCTGCCTGTCCGCAGCCCACGAGGCCCTGTCGTCGGCCTTGACAATCGCCGACACCGCTCCTGAGCCTCGCCGCCTGATTGCCTCTCGGATTCCGTACGATTAGAGCAGTGATACATCCGACAACCGAAGAAGTAAGGGCCGCTCCCAAGGTGTTGCTGCACGATCACCTGGACGGCGGCCTGCGTCCGCAATCCGTGGTCGAGTTGGCGGCGGAGACCGGCTACGACAACCTGCCCACCACCGATGCCGATGATTTGGCCCGGTGGATGGTGCGAGGAGCCAGCCGCCTCGACCTCACCTTGTACTTGGAGACCTTTGCCCACACCGTGGGGGTCATGCAGACCCGCGAAGCCCTGGAGCGGGTAGCGGCCGAATGCGCCGAAGACCTGGACGACGACGGCGTGGTCTACGCCGAGGTCCGATTCGCTCCTGAGCTCCACACTGAAGCTGGGCTGAGCCTGGACGAGGTGGTGCAGGCGGTGGTGACCGGCTTCGAAGCAGGCAGCGCCAACCGGAATATCCGCATCGGCACGCTGCTCACCGCCATGCGCACCGCAGCCCGGTCACTGGAGATTGCGCAATTGGCCATACGCCACCGCGACCAAGGGGTGGTGGGCTTCGACATCGCCGGAGCCGAGGCCGGCAACCCGCCCACCCGCCACCTGGACGCTTTCCACCTAATCCAGCGGGAGAACTTCCACTTCACCATCCACGCCGGAGAGGCCTACGGCCCGCCGTCCATCTGGGAAGCAGTGCAGTACTGCGGCACCGAGCGCCTGGGTCACGGGGTCCGCATCGTGGACGACATCGACTTCGGCCCCGACGGCACCCCAAAGCTGGGCCGGCTGGCCGCCTACGTGCGAGATCGGCGCATCCCGCTGGAGCTATGCCCCACGTCCAACGTCCACACCGGAGCGGCGCCGTCCATCGCCGAGCACCCCATTAAGGTGCTGAGCGACCTGCGGTTCCGGGTCACGGTCAACACCGACAACCGGCTGATGAGCGCCACCTCCATGACCCAAGAAGTGATGCAGTTGGTGGACGAGTTCGGTTTTGGCTGGGCCGACATCCAGTGGCTGACCATCAACGCCATGAAGAGCGCCTTCATCCCCTTCGATGAGCGCCTTGAGATCATCAACAAGGTGGTCAAACCGGCCTACGGCTCCCTGGCATTGTGACCACGGCCCCTATCGACACCGTCGGCCTGGATGCCGACGACACCCTGTGGCACAACGAGTCGATATTCGCCGACTACGAAGAGCGGATGGCCGACCTCGTAGCCCGCTACCTGCCCGATGTGGACTTCCACGAACGGCTCATCGAGCTGGAGCGGCACAACGTGGCCATATTCGGCTACGGGATCAAGGGGTTCGTGCTGTCGATGATCGAGACCGCCATCGAGGCCACCGAGGGCCAGATCACCGCCCAAGAGATCCACACCATCGTGGGCTGGGCCAAGGAAATGCACGCCCACCCGGTGGAACTGCTAGACGGGGTAGCCGAGACCATCGAGGAGTTGGAGCACCGCTATCGCCTCGTGCTCATCACCAAGGGCGACCTGTGGAACCAGGAGACCAAGATCGCCGCCTCCGGGCTGGCCGACCACTTCGACGCCGTGGAGATCGTGGCCGAAAAAGACGAGGCTACCTACGCCCGCCTGCTAAACCGCCACAACATCGCCATCAACCGCTTCGTGATGGTGGGCAACTCCGTACGCTCCGACATCGAGCCCGTGGTCGCCCTCGGCGGACGCGGCGTCCACATCCCCTACCACCTCACCTGGGATCTAGAACACGCCACCATCTCCCCCCACAACAACTGGGTAGAGCTGTCCGACATCCGCCAACTCCCCTCCTGGCTGGCCGGTCAGTAGCAGACTCAGCCCGAGCGGTCGTCGAGTCGGTCGGTGCTGGGGTCGAAGGTGGGGAGTTGGTGTTGGACGGCGCCTTGGTGAGCGGCTAACTGCTCGTAGATCTGCGACTCAGCCTCTTCCCAGGTGGCGGCTCGGGGCGGGTCCAGGTCTCGGTTGTAGGGCTGGTCGAACACGATCACGGTTCGGCCCTCAGCTCGCAGAGCCTCGACGTTGTGAGGGGCGTCTTCGATGTAGACATGGGCGTCCACCGCCGATTTTCCGCCCACGAAGCACAGGTCGCGGTAGGGGATCTTGGCCTTGTCGAGCCACTCTGCGGTGTCGCCGGCGGCGATGGCGTGGTCCCAGTTTGTGTAAAGGCGGTGGGTGATGATGCGGATCCACACCCCGGCCTCCGATAGCCGCCACAGTGCTCGGGATGCGCCGGGCATGGGCGGTATGTCGGCCAGCATCCGATGCTCCGCTACCGCCCGACGGTGATACTTCTCAAAGTCGCCGTCCTCGAATCCCCATTCCTGGAAGCCCCAGCTGCACTCCAGAGTCAGCGACTCCTCGGGCACACCCTTCTCCTGGGCCACAATCTTGCGGAAAGCCAAGGTGTGCTGAGCGCACACTCCGTCGAGATCGACGCCGAGTACAAAAGGCCCCGCGCTCATCTTCCCTTGGGGTGCCAGACAGTCTTGGTCTCGCAGAAGGCGTCGATAAGGTACGGGCTTTGGGCGACCTCGTCGGCCCACTGCCGCTCAGCGGCTGATGCGCTCACCACTCGGGTGATAGTGGCCGCCGCTTGACGGGCCGCGTCGGCAGCCCCCTCGGCATCGCAGCCGGTGAGGTCCAGCGCATCGACCGCTACATGGCCTGCCAATGGGGAGACGAGCTCGTCGCGCCGACCAGTGAGGATGTTGACCACCCCAGAGGGGACGTCGCTCAGCGCCAGGGTCTCAGCCAAGGTGATAGCCACCAGCGGGCAGCGCTCGGAGGCCAGCACCACCGCGGTATTGCCCGACACGATCACCGGGGCCAGCCGGGACACCAGCGGCAATAGGGGCGGCTCGTCGGGGGCCACGATCCCTACCACGCCAGTGGGCTCGGGCACACTGAGGTTGAAGTAGGGGCCAGCCACCGGATTTGCTCCCCCCAGCACGGTGGCAAACTTGTCGGCCCAGCCGGCGTACCACACCCAGCGGTCGATGGCCGCGGTTGTCTCCTGGGCTGCGGCCTCGTCGGCACACCCATCACCCGCTCGAGCCACCTCCGCACAGAACTCATCTCGTCGGGACTCCATCACCTCGGCCACTCGGTACAGGATCTGACCCCGGTTGTAGGCCGTGCGCCCGGCCCAGCCTCCTTGAGCCGACCGGGCCGCCGCCACTGCATCTCTTACGTCTTTGCGGGACCCCTGAACCGCGTTGGCCAAGAACTCGCCCTCGGCACCGACCACCGGGTACGACCGACCCGACTCGGAGCGCTCGAACGCGCCGCCGATGAACTGCTTGTAGGTCTTGTTGACCAATAACCGAGTGCTCATGCCACCAGCTCCACATAGGGCAACAGCCCCGCCCGGCCACCCTCGCGGCCGTAGCCGCTCTCCCGGTAGCCGCCGAAGGGGCTAGCCGGGTCGAACCGGTTGAAGGTGTTGGCCCACACCACGCCAGCCTGCATCTGATCGGCCATCCACAAGATGCGCGACCCCTTCTCGGTCCAGATGCCGGCCGACAGCCCATACGGGGTGTTGTTGGCTTTGGCTACTGCCTCTTCGGCGGTGCGGAAGGTGAGCACCGACAGCACCGGCCCAAAGATCTCCTCTCGCGAAATACGGTGGGCGGTGGACACATTGGTGAACAGCGCGGGCGGATGGAAGAAGCCCCGCTCGGGCAGCACGCACTCCGGCGTGTACAACTCGGCCCCCTCGGCCACCCCGGAGGCCACCAGTTCTTGGATGCGGTCGAGCTGGGCTTGGGAGTTGATCGCCCCGATGTCGGTGTTCTTGTCCAGCGGATCCCCCACCCGCAGAGTGTCCATGCGCCGCTGGAGCTTGCCCACCACCGTGTCGGCCACCGTCTCCTGCACCAGCAGGCGGGATCCGGCGCAGCACACCTGGCCGCCGTTGAAGTAGATGCCGTTGACGATGCCCTCGGTCACCTGGTCGAGGGCGGCGTCGTCGAACACGATGTTGGCCGCCTTGCCCCCCAGCTCCAGGGTGAGGCGCTTGTCGGTCCCCGCCAACTCGGCACCGATCGCCCGACCCACTTCGGTGGAACCGGTGAACGCCACCTTGTCCACGCCGGGGTGGGCGACCAGCGCAGCCCCGGTGGCGTCGTCGCCGGTGACGATGTTGACCACGCCGGGAGGCAGCTCGGCGTCGCGCAGCACCTCGGCCAGCAGCAAAGCGGTCAGCGGAGTGGTGGGCGCCGGCTTGAGAACCGCGGTGTTCCCGCAGGCCAGCGCGGGAGCCAGCTTCCAGGCCGCCATCAGCAGGGGAAAGTTCCATGGGATGACCTGGGCGGCCACTCCCAACGGCGCGGCTCGGCGACCGCTGAAGGCGTAGTCGAGCTTGTCAGCCCAGCCGGCATAGTGGAAGAAGTGGGCCGCGGCCAGCGGGATGTCGAGATCCCGGGACTCCCGAATGGGCTTGCCCCCGTCCATGGTCTCCAAGACCGCGAACTCCCGAGCCCGCTCTTGCAGCAGCCGGGACACCCGGTACAGATATTTGGCCCGCTCAGCGCCGGACAGGTCGCGCCAGCCCCCTTCCCAGGCGGCACGGGCCGCGGCCACGGCCCGGTCCACATCGGCGGCATCGGCCACGCTGATCTCGGCCAGCGCCTCGCCAGTGGCCGGGTTTACGGTGGGTACCAACTGCCCAGCCGCGGGCTCCACCATCTCGCCCCCCACGAACAGGCCGTATTGCGAGGCCAAGCGCACCGGGGCGATCGATTCGGGAGCAGGCGCATACTCCAGGTCGAAATCACCCACGGGCGCCACCTCGTGTCCGGGAGATGAGCGATCAGTCAACGCTGAAATCCTCCCGCCGCTGGTAGCGGCCGTCGCGGAGCTTGGCCCGCTGCATGAGCACATCGTTGAGCAGGCTGGACGCTCCCAGCCGGAACCGCTCCGGGGTCAGCCATCCCTGACCCAGCGTTTCGCCCACGATCACCAGGTAATGCCAGGCCTGCTTAGCAGTGCGAATGCCCCCGGCCAGCTTCAATCCCACGGCCCTGCCCGTCTGCTCGGCCATGTCCCGGATGGCCTCGGCCATGCACAAAGCGGTGGGAGGGGTGGCCGCCACCCCGATCTTGCCCGTCGAGGTCTTGATGAAATCGGCTCCGGCCACCATGGCCAGCATGGAAGCCCGTCTGATCTGGTCGTACGACCCCAGCTCGCCGGTCTCCAAGATCACCTTGAGGTGGGCCGACCCGCAGGCTTGCTTGGCCGCGGCAATCTCGTCGTAGGCCTTCTGATACTGCCCGGACAGAAATGCCGAGCGGTTCAGCACGATGTCCACCTCGTCGGCCCCGGCGACCACCGCCCAGGCGATCTCGGCCAGCCGAGCCTCCAATGGAGCCAACCCAGCGGGGAATCCCCCGGCCACGCTGGCCACCGCCACCGAGCTGTCGGCCAGCGCCTCGGCAGCCACCGGCACCAACTCGGGGTACACGCACACCGCGGCCACCGGGGGCACCGACCAGTCGGCGGCGTCGGGGCGGCGGGCCCGGGCACACAGGGCCTGGACCCGCTCAGGGGTGTCGGCGCCCTCCAGCGTGGTGAGGTCCATCACCCGGATGGCCAAGTCGAGCGCCGCCGCCTTAGACGAGGTTTTGATCGACCGGGTACACAGCGCGGCGGCCCGCTGTTCCAGCCCCACCGCGTCCACCGGGGTGATGCGCACCCCGGCCACGGCATCGGCAGCCCCTGGCGGGGTCTCCACTGCCAGCAGATCGGTCACTCGCCCAAGGATAGGGGTGGCAGGCAACAGTGAGGCATTCGGCAAAAGCCCGCTACGGTGGGGCCGTGGACGTATCAGTCGTCGATCATCCCCTCGTTCAGGCCCGCTTGACCGCATTGCGCCGAGTCGATACTCCTTCACCGGAGTTCCGACGGGCATTGGGAGAACTGAGCGGGCTGTTGATCTACGAAGCCTTGCGAGATCTTCCCGCCACCGCCATCAGCGTCGACACGCCGCTGGCCCGCACCTCCGGTGTGCGTATCGACAATCCCCCGTTGCTCGTGCCGGTACTACGGGCCGGTCTGGGAATGCTGGACGCCGCTCGCGAGCTGTTGCCGGAGGCCGCCGTCGGTTTTCTGGGCGTGCGCCGCAACGAGGAAACGTTTCAGCCCGAGCCCTATCTCAACACCGTGCCCGACAATCTCGGCGGTCAGGCCGTGCTGGTTTTGGAGCCGATGCTGGCCACTGGCGGGTCGCTGGCCTACGTCTGTGGGCGCATGGCTGCCGCCGGGGCCGGGCAGATCACTGCGGTGTGCGTGCTGGCTGCCCCCGAAGGGGTGAAGGCACTGGAAGCCGCCGCCCCCGGAGTGCGACTGTTCGCCGCGGCCGTCGACGAGGGCCTCAACGAGCGGGCCTACATCGTGCCCGGCTTGGGAGATGCGGGCGACCGTCAATTCGGCGAGCTCTGAACTGCGCCGGCTGGCGAAGGATCAGCCGGGACCGCCCAGGTCGGTTTCGTAGGCGCTGTACACCACGTCGACCGCGTGGTGATTGAGCTGGTCTATCCGGTGGACGATGTCGGCCATCGACCGTTCCAGGGTGGAGTCGGGTTTCTGGGTGTGCAGACGATCGATCTGCTGTTGCACTGAGGCTTGGAGCTGAACCTGCTCAGTGCGAATCTTGTTCACTTGGGGCACCAGCCGAGGGGCCAGCTCGATGCAGTCGTCGAACAGCCCGAGGTCGCAATCCGAGCAGAATCCGGTAAGCGCCCGGCTGAGTTCTCCGAGCTGGTCTTCGAGGCGCTGCACCCAGTGGTCGAGATCCTTGGCGGGCATTCCCTCGGACAAGAGCGCTTGCAGGCCAACTCCTGCCCGGTTCAACTCAATGCGCCAGTCTGTTCTTTCCCCCATGGCGATCTCCTCGTCATCATGTGGGAACGACCACGCTGTCGCTCTTGCGTTTTGCTTGCGTTCGCTACTGCGCCCGCTCTTGCGTTCAGCCTCAGCTTAGGCCCGCTTTGTCAAGGCGCGCCAGAGGACTTTTGCGAATTCTGCGTGAACGCCTAATTGTGCCTAACGGGCAGAGGGGCGCAGGATTTCGCCGGGGTGGGCGTCCACGCCGCTTTGATCGGCCTCTCCGTCGCGGCGGATGGGGGTGCCGTTCACCAGCACGTGGGTGATCCCCACGGAGGCATCCGCGGTGAGCCGCTCGGCGTTGGCGGGGAAGTCTCGCACCCGGCGCAGTGGTCCGGGCGCCACGGTGTCGGGGTCGAACACCACCACGTCGGCATACGCCCCGTCCCGCAGATAACCCCGGTCCACCAGGTTGAACATGTCGGCCTGCACCGCGGAGAGCTTCCTCACTGCTTTCTCCATCGGCATGAGCTCGCGATCGCGTACCCAGTTGCCCAAGAAGTCGGTGGCCTGCGGCGCGTCGCACAACTGGCCCACGTGGGCGCCCGCGTCTGACAGTCCCAGCGTGCAGCCGTCCTGCTGCAACAGCATGGCCACCCCGTCGGGGTCGTCGTTGGCGATGATGCAACTGATCCGAGTGGTCAGGTCGTCGGACACTGCGGTGTCGAGCAGCACGTCGAGGGGGCGCACTCCCAGTTCCTCGGCCACATCGGTGAGCCGCTTCCCGACCAGCTCGGGCCGGGAAGCGGTCTCGGCGATCTGGAATGTCTCCCACCGCGGCCGCATAGCCTTCTGGTGCTTGAACGCCTCATCCGTCCGGTTGCGCCAGTCCTCGTCGTCATACGCCTTGAGCCGGGCGTCGTGGTCCTCGCTCATCAAGGCGGCGAACTCGGGATTCACGTTGAGGGTGAACGGATCGGTCATCACCATCTGGAAGGTGAGCGGGCGAGGAGTGACCTGGGGCCAAACCTCGATTCCCTTTTCCCACGCCTCCCGGTTCTTGGCCGCGCTCTTCTCATGGTTCCCATTGGGGAAGGTCAGCAGGGCGCCGTAGGTGAACGGCACGCCCACCTGGGGCTGCAACGCGTACATATCGTCGATGCCCACCTGCTCGCCGGGGGCAATCGACACCACGCCCCGGCGCTTTTGGCCGAGCACGCCAATGAGCGCTTCGAACTCTTCCCGAGTGGCGAATCGGCTGGGAATGGGCAGTCCGTCAGCCCCTCGGTGGGTCATGGCAAAGCTGGTGGCCAAGCCGGCCGCTCCGGCGTCGATGGCATCGGCCACCACCTCCACCATGCGGGCCACCTCCTCGTCGGTTGACGCCCGCTCGTAGGCCTCATCGCCGACCACGAATAGCCGCAGGGCGGTGTGGCCGATGTAGGCCCCGAAGTTGAGGGCGATGCCCCGCCGGGAGATGGAGTCCAGATACTCCGGGAACGTCTCGAAGTCCCAGGGGATGCCCTCAGCCAGGCTGTCCACGTTCATGTCCTCGACGTTTTCGAGCGTGCGAGCGATGAGATCTTGGTGGTTGGGCCGGGTGGGGGCGATGGAGAAGCCGCAGTTGCCGGCGATCACCGAGGTCACCCCGTGGTAGCACGACGGGGTGAGCGCCGGATCCCAGAACACTTGAGCGTCGTAGTGGGTGTGGATGTCGATGAAGCCGGGGGCCACCACCTGGCCGCTGGCATCAAGTTCCACCTTGCCCGACAGCCCCGAACCGATCTCGCTGATGCGGTCCCCGGTGATGGCGACATCGGCCTCCCGTCCCGGCTCGCCCGAGCCGTCCACCACGATTCCCCCACGGATGACGATGTCTGCACTCATGTGTTTGATTCTCCCACGCGAATCTCAAACGCGCCTGTTCGGGCTCCGGAATGCACCACTGCGCCCACGTCGATCACTCGGGGCCCCTGGCGGACCACTCGCAATGAAGCGGTTTGGCCGCGATACAGGCGACGGCTGCGCTCACCGTCGAAGGCCAGCAGACACGGTCCGTCCACTTTCACCGATGTGTCGAGACCCAGATACTCGCTTCGGGCCAGACCAACTGTGGCGAACCATCCGGGCGCCAGCGCGCCCCGCACCAGTCGGGCAGGGCTACGGCTCGGGGGCATGAACTCCAGCACCACTCCCCGTTCCTCATCGGGGGTGCAGGGCAACACCGTGCCCGCCAAGCCACTGAAGCCGATAGCGGCTGGGTCGGCACGGGTCAACACGCCAAGCATCATGGTCTCGGGTTCGAACAGCTCCAGAGAGCCCACATAAGGGTCATCCACCGCGATGGCATCGACGAGGGCCATGTCGGTTTCGGCGCCGGAGTCGCCACCGTGTACCTCAACCGCCACCACCTTGGCCCGGACCGAATGGGCAAAGAGATCCACTGCCCCGGTGGCGACCAACCCGGCAGCCATTCCAGCCACGGTGGGCTCCACATGGACGGGAAAGGCGTTGTTGGTTCCCGTGGAGAGCGGGATCAGCGGCGCGTCGGGCCACCCCAGCGCCAGCGCCCGGTTGGTACCGTCTCCCCCCAAGCTGACCACTGAGCCGCACCCCGCGTCCCGCATTGCCTGGGCCGCATCCGCGGAATCCCGCTCGTTGTGATGCAAAGGCAGATCAAGAAATTCCACTTTCAGGGGGAGCTGGAGGTTCTCGGTGGCCCGTCGGGTGATGGAGAAGGGATCGCGGGTCAACACCACCTGCTCGGTGCCCGACTCGGCGGCGCCGTGGATGATTCGGCGCAGAATGCTGACCTTGTCCTCAACGGTGGAAGAGCCCGCGCTGGTCAAAAGGCGCCGCACATCGCTACCTGAGCGCGGGTTCACCAGGATGCCGACAGTGGACACTTCTCCATGTTGTCAGCATCAGTTCAGAGAGTGGTCATTCGCGGTCCTCTGGACACGACGATGATCGTCCGTTTTTTGGGTTTTGTGGTCGGTTGCCTATTGTTGAGGGCCACTGGCAGTAGAGGAGGTGTCGCCATGCGCCGGGCACAAGTGTTGTTGATGGTGCTGATGTTGGCTGTGTTGGGCGCGGCCTGCGGTGGTGGAGGGGGAACGAGCTCGGAGGAACGCCCGATCGGCGTGGACTCCGACGAGTTGGCAACCCCCACCGTTGAGATTCCCGTCCCCACCCCGCCCCCGACCCCCACACCAACCTCGACCCCCGAGGCGTTCATCTACGTCGTGCGAGAGGGCGACACGCTGGGCAGCATCGCCGCCGAGTTCGGCATCACCTGGCAGGAGATCGACGCCGTCAACGAGTTGGAGAACCCCAACGTCTTGAGCATCGGCCAGCAGATCGAGATTCCCCAGGATGCCCCGGTCGTGCTCAACAGCGACGGAACCGTCCGCCCCGGCGAGCGCACGCACACCGTTGTACAGGGAGACACCCTGCTGGGGATCGCCCTCCAGTACGACAAAACGCTGGATGAGATCCTCGAGGCCAACAACATCACCGCAGCAAACCTGATCCAGGTCGGCCAAGAACTCATCATCCCGCCCGAAGAGGAAGCACCCGCGCCCTAACGCGCCACACCCCGGCACAACCGACCAACCTGTGGATATCCACAATTCCGGCATACCGCGCTTCTAGTGTGGGTTACATGGCCGTTCCGGCTCGTGCATGGCTTTTCGCGCCAAAGGCAAGGCGCAAGGCCACCATGTGGTGTCCTCGCTGCGACGTCACCTGGTGGGGCACGGAGCGCGACACCTGCTGGTCGTGTCATCAGCACACCGCCACCACCCCGGCCCCGACCGCCAACGTGCGCGTGCTGGCGGCCAGCACGGTCGGCGAGTCGTGAGCGCTGGGCTGGCCGTTCCCGCGTTCATCATCCTGGGTTGCGCCCTGCTGGCCGGCATCGTGGCCCTGGTGACCCGCAAGAAAAGAGCGCTGTGGGACATTTTCCCGGGTCCAGTTCCCGAGCCTGACCCTGGCTCTGCTGTGGGTGGGCCCGTGCTGTACAACGTCGGGGCTGAGTACTCCAAGCCAGAGGATGAACCAGACGACGATGATGCCGACAATGGAAGGCCGACCCTCGAGCTGGTCGACAACCTGTCGGAGGACGCTCCTGTCGTTGTCGACATTTCCCGGCCCGGCCCAGAGATTCTGGGCCAATGGCATCAGCGCTATGAGCAGACGGTGTCGGCCTGGATCGAGAACCACCAGAGAGTGTTGGCCGATATCAACGCCTCGGGACTCCAAGTCGATATGGGTAAGCGCGACGAGCTCCTGGCCGGACACGAAGAACTTGCCCCGAAGATGCGGGAGGCCATCGCCAGCCATCCCTCGCCGGTGATGAGGGCCGAGTTGAGCGCCCTGCACGTGGCTGGGGAGGCGACCGTGTTCGCGGTGATCAAGAGCGACTATGAGACGGCCCGTCGCCAGCACCTCGTGTACGTCCAGTACCGAGACGAATGGATCGAGCGGTTGCGCCAGTTCTCTGAATCGCCCATGAGCAACCTGCGGGCGCTCATGAACACCGACGAGTTCGAGCTGGAGGAGATACGCGCCGCGCTGGAGACCGCTCTGATCGAGATCGAGGAATCCGATGCAGTCGGGCCCGACTTCGAGGCCCCGATCGTGGTGAGAGAAGACCCAGACCCGGTTCCCGATGTGGACGAGCAGTCCGCCGAGACCCTTGAAGCCGCCGTCGGAACCCCCGACGACACCACCGACAGTCTCGAAGGCGGTCGCATCCGCCGCATCCGCCGCCGCCTCAGCAGATAATCCAGACCTCTTTAGTCAGGTATTGCCCTCAAGGGGGTAGGGTGGACACAATTCCTTCCATAAATCGCAGCAAAACAAGGAGCCGGAAATGGCCATTCAACTAGGGGACGTCGCCCCCGATTTCACCGCCGACACCACCGAGGGAACCATCTCCTTCCACGAGTGGAAAGGGGACTCTTGGGCGGTTCTTTTCTCCCATCCCAAAGACTTCACCCCGGTGTGCACCACCGAGCTGGGGTACACCGCCCGCCTGGCCGCGGAGTTCGCCGCCCGCAACGTGAAGGTCATCGGCCTCTCGTGCGACACGGTGGAGGACCACATTGCCTGGTCACAGGACATCGAGGACACCCAGGGCATCCGCCCGAACTTCCCGATGATCGGCGATGCCGACCGCGCCGTGGCCGACCTCTACGACATGATCCACCCCAACGCCAGCGACACCATGACGGTGCGCTCGGTGTTCGTGATCGGCCCCGACAACACGGTCAAGCTCACCATCACCTATCCGGCCAGCACCGGGCGGAACTTCGACGAGGTGCTGCGGGTCATCGACTCGCTCCAGCTCACCGCCGCCAAGAAGGTGGCCACGCCGGTGAACTGGCAGCACGGCGACGACGTGATCATCGTGCCCGCCCTTTCAAATGATGAGGCAGCGGAGTTGTTCCCCGGCGGCTGGGACGAGCAAAAGCCCTACCTTCGTGTAGTCTCCCAGCCGTAAGACCAGCCGACAAAGGTCCGGTTCTCATCGAACCGGTTCTCATCAAAGAGGTGCTGTTTACATGAGTGACGCGTCCACGCTGGCCACCGATGTCATGGCCGCCGCCCGCGCGGTGGGGGCAGTGAAGATCTACGGGTCGGGAGAGACCGAAGTCAGAGCCCTCGACGGGGTGGACATCACCTTCGAAAAGGGCAAGTTCACCGCCATCATGGGCCCCTCGGGCTCGGGCAAGTCCACGCTCATGCACTGCATGGCCGCACTCGACAATCTCACCGGTGGCCAGGCCTTCATCGGCGACACCGACCTGAGCACCCTCGATGACAAAGAGCTCACCATGTTGCGCCGCGATCGGTTGGGGTTCATCTTCCAGGCGTTCAACCTGGTGCCCACCCTGAACGCCATCGAGAACATCACCCTGCCCATGGATCTGGCCCGGCGTGAGCCCGATCAGGAGTGGGTCGACAGTGTGATCACCACCGTGGGACTGGGTGATCGGCTCACCCACCGGCCCAACGAGCTTTCGGGAGGCCAGCAACAGCGGGTGGCGGTGTCGAGAGCGCTGGCCAGCCAGCCGGAGATCATCTTTGCCGACGAGCCCACCGGCAACCTCGACTCCCGGTCGGGCAACGACGTGCTGAAGTTCATGCGCGAGGCGGTGGACGATCTGGGCCAGACCATCGTGATGGTCACCCACGACGCCAAGGCGGCATCGTTCGCCGACCGGACAGTGTTCTTGGCCGACGGCCTGCTCCAGGGCGAGATGCTCAACCCCACCGCCGATCAGATCCTCGACTACATGAAGATCCTGCAAGTGGGCCAGTTCGTCAAGGGGATACCAGAGGGGGCAACCATGGAAGAGGTCTTGGAATACATGAAGGACCTGGACGACTGAGCTAAGGCGCAGCCAGGTAACCCGAACTCGAAGTTCATGGCCCGGTAACCGGTCAATGACTCTCCTGCGATACAGCCTCCGAAGCATCGCCGGTGTCAAAGTTCGGTTCGCGCTCACCACCCTGGCGGTGATCATCGGCGTCGCTCTGACTGTGGGCGTGCTCATCGCCACCGACGGTCTCCGCGCCTCCCTCAACGATCTGTCGGGCCAGATTTACGAAAAGTACGACTTCACCGTTCGCGCCGCGTCCGATGTCGGCGATCGCAACGAAGGCGTGCCCCTCGTTGCGGTGTCGCTGAGCGAAGAGCTCATGGCGATCGACGGGGTGGAGGCAGTCACGGGATTGGCGCAGGAGTTCAACGTCGTGGCCATCGACGGCGACGGCAACGCCCTCGACCCCGGGGTGGGACGACAAATCGGATACGGCTGGCCCGAGAACGAAGCGCTTAGCACGATCTATGTCTACGACGACGGCGTCAGCCGCCGGCCTGTCGGGCCCGATGAATTCGCCATCGACCATTTCACCGGCCGGGAGAACAGCTTCGTCATCGGACAGCGCTACAAGGTGGCCACCCCTGGCGGCACCGATGAATACGAGTTGGTGGGGTACTTGTACTTCCTCGACCCTGAGACTCGCATAGCGCTTCAGACCGTTTCCTGGGACATGCCCACCACCCGGCAGCTTCTACACGACGGCGGCGGCTACGACCTCATCCACGGGAAGCTGTCGCCCGGGGCGTCGTTCGACGAAGTGGCCGCGGCCATCAACGCCAGGGTGGGCCCCGATATCGAGGTGATCTCCCAGCAGGACAACATCGACGAGAGCAACGCGGAGTTCGCCGGCAACATCGACCGCATCCAAAACCTCTTGCTGGCCTTCGCAGTCATCGTCTTGATCATCTCGGGGTTCATCACCTACAACACCTTCACCCTGGTCATGGGGCAGCGCATCAGGGAATTGGGGCTGCTGCGGGTACTGGGGGCCGAGCGGCGCCAAGTCGCCCAAGTCGTGGCGGTCGAAGCCCTGATCGTTGGGATCGTGGCCACCATCGCCGGGTTCGGACTCGGCATCTTGGTGGCTCTGGGCATCGCCGGCGCACTGAACAACGCCGGGGCTCACCTTCCCGCCATCGACATCATCATCGGCGGGTGGACCATCGCGGCCGCGGTGGTCATCGGCATCGGTGTGACCATGGTCACCGCCATCTGGCCGGCCATGCGGGCCCGCCGGGTGACGCCCATGGTGGCGCTGGCTGACGAGGCTGAGATCGATCCCTTCAACCGGCGGCGGGCCTTGGTCACCGGATTGACAGCCAGCGGGGTGGGGCTGATTCTGCTGCTGATCGGCCTGCTGTCCGACCTCTCCACCTCTCAGCTCCTGCTTCCGCTCGGGTTGGGGGCGCTGTTGATGCTTCTGGGGGTCAACATCGCCACGCCGGGGATCGCCCGGTCGATGTCGCTGTTCTTGGGTTGGCCAGCCGACCGGCTGTTCACCATCAACGGGCGATTGGCTCGGCTCAACGCGGCCCGCAACCCACGGCGCACCGCCACCACCGCCTCGGCGCTCATGATCGGCCTGGCCATGGTGTCGCTGGTTACCGTGCTGGGGACATCCTTCAAGCAAACCTTGACGAGCCAGCTCGAGGATTCGGTGGAGGCCGATTGGCTCGTCTGCGTCAACGAATGCAACACCGATCTGAGCACGTTCAGCACTGCGGTGGGCGCATTCAGCCAGGAGGCCACTCAGCGGATGTCTGAGATGCCCGAATTTGAATCGGTGATGGCCTTCCGATTCCGCCCCAACGGAGCGCGCCCTCCCGATGGCGAACAGCGCCGCCTGACCGCCACCGACCTCGATTCGTTCTCCACCCATGTCGATCCGGGTGTGGTCGCCGGAACCCTGGACCGCGCCGGCCCCGGCGATGTGCTCGTACACAACGACCTGGCCGACGACCTGGACATCGCCGTCGGAGACCAGCTGCTCCTCGAGTTCCCCGGCGAGCAGATGTCGACGTTTGAAGTGGTCGCCCTCCACAGCGAAGATTCGGTGGTCGGTCCGTTGGTGGTTGACTTCGGCGACTGGGACCAATTCATGGGCGGCACCCAAGACAACCTGGCAACGGCCATCACCGCTCCGGGGATCGGGAAGGACCAGGCTCGGTCCAGCCTGGAATCGGAACTCTCCGACTACCCCCAGGTCAACGTCAAGGACCGGGCCGAATACCGAGAGGGCAGAGCCACTGAGATCGACACGTTCCTGGTGATCATCAACGTGTTCTTGGTTCTCGCGCTGCTCATCGCGGTGGTGGGCATCGCCAACACCATGGCCCTGTCGATATTCGAGCGAACCCGGGAGGTGGGTCTCCTGCGGGCGATCGGCACGGCCAAGCGGCAGATCTGGGGAGCAATCTTCTTGGAGAGCGTCATCGTCGCCGTCTTCGGAGGACTGGTGGGCATCGCAACCGGCGTGGTGGCCGGCGCCATCGCGGCTGCCGCGCTCCCCAGCAGCGTCATCTCCACGGTCAGCGTGCCGTGGCCCACGCTGGTGATCTACCTGGTCGTGGCGGCGGTGGCCGGAATGCTGGCCGCCTTCTTCCCGGCCCGGCGAGCCAATCGCCTCAACGTGCTGGAAGCCATCGCTCACCAGTAATACTTACTCATCGGCCTCATCCGCTACGCCCTGAAGAGCATCGCCGGAACTCGCATCCGGTTCATGCTGACCACGCTGGCCGTTGTCGTGAGCGTGGGATTCACCGTGGGCGTGCTGGTGACTACCTCGGGGCTTCGCTCCACGTTCGACAATCTCTCTGCGGACATCTTCCAGGGCGTTGACCTGTCGGTGCGCCCCGAGCTGGCATTCGGCGACAGGGGCGAAAGCGGAACGCTGGTCGACCCCGAACTCCTCGATGACGTGCGGTCGGTGGACGGGGTGGCCGCCGCGGTGGGGACGGTGGTCGAGTTCAACGTGATTCCCATCACCGCCGACGGCGAGGCCCTGGAGCTGGTCGGCCCACCGCAGATCGGCATCGGCTGGCCCTCCGACGACTCCCTCGGAGCACTGGAAGTGTGGCCCGACGGCGTGAGTCGAGTCCCCGATGTGCCCGACGAATTCGCCTTGGACGCCGACACCGCCAACGACAACGGCTTCGAGGTGGGAGAGCGCTATCGGGTGTCTACTCCCGCCGGCACCGAATCGTTCACCTTGGTGGGGCTCTTCCGTTATGGCACCGGCGACAACGCCACCGCGGGCGCGCAGATGACGGCTTGGGACATCGAGACCGCCCGCGAGCTGCTGCACAACGGAGGGGGCTACGACAGCATCGACATCCGGCTTGAGCCCAACACCTCGCCGGAAGCGGCATCGGCGGCCGTCGCCACGGTGCTCGACGATGGCCTGGAGGTGGTAGCCAACGAGGAGCTGGTGCAAGAGCAGGCCGATCTGTTCGACGAGTTCATCGGCTTCTTCGAGTACTTCATGCTGGGATTCGCGGTGGTGATCCTGGTGGTGTCGGCCTTCATCATCTACAACACCTTCACCATCCTGGTGAGCCAGCGCACCCGGGAGCTGGGGCTGTTGCGGGCCTTGGGGGCCAGCGGCCGGCAGGTCACTGCCATCGTCGTCGGCGAGGCCATCGCCGTCGGGGTGGTGGCCAGCGCCGCCGGGCTCGGATTGGGCGTGCTGATTTCTCTCGGCATCCGAGCGCTGATCTCCAGCTTCGGTGCAGGCCTTCCCGACGCGCCCATCATCGTCGGCACCAATTCGATTCTGGCCGCAGTCTTGATCGGGGTAGGCGTGACCGCGGTGTCAGCCATTTGGCCCGCGCTGCGAGCCCGTCAGGTGACTCCGATGGCGGCGCTCACCGGCAATATGCCGCCCCGCCTCACCGAGGCGCACCGGTCTACGGGGCTGGAGAAGCTGCTCACCGCCTCCAGCGTGATCTTGGTGGCGTTCGGAATCGTCTGGGAGACGGCGCTGGTAATCATTGTCACTGCGCTGGCCGGCGCGGTGCTGGCCTTCGTCGGAGGACGCAACCTGCCCCAGCCGGTGGGCCAGGCCCGGGTGCTGGTGTTGGGTCTGGCCATGCTCATCGTGGCCGTGGTCGGAGACTTCTCGACCAGCTCGCTTTTGGCCCTTCTGGGCATGAGCGCGCTGTTGGTGTTCGTGGGGATGAACCTGGTCAGCCCGGCCTTTGCCGTGCCGGTCTCCCGAGTCTTGGGATGGCTGCCGGCCAAGATCTCCGAAGTCAGCGGACGGCTGGCTCGCCAGAATGCGGAGCGCAGCCCCCGGCGCACGGCCACCACCGCCTCGGCGCTCATGATCAGCCTGGCCTTGGTGTCCATGGTCTCGGTGCTGGGCCAATCGTTCAAGCAGACCCTGGACGACACCTTGGACCGCTCGGTGAAGTCCGACTGGCTCATCTGCCCGGGAAACTGCGACCCCACGGCGACGTTCAGCCCTCAAGCGACCCAGAGGATCAGCGAGCGCGATGAGGTGTCGTCAGTGCTGGCCCTCCGGTACAAGTTCGAGGGTATCCGCTCCCCGATTGACGGCGATATCGACGAAGTCGGGGCTGTCGAACTTGGTGCCGTCCCCTTGCACTTCGACCTCGACGTGGTGGAGGGGAGCTTTGACGGTGCCGGTGCTGGCAACGTTGCCCTGCACACTAACCAGGCTGAGGACCTGTCGGTTGGCGTTGGCGATCCGGTGGAGCTGGAGTTCTCTGACGGCCAGTCGGCGACCTTCGAGGTGGCGGCCGTCTTCGCCGACAACGCAGTCTTGGGCTCTTGGCTGATCGACACCGCCGATTGGGACCGCTACCTCACCGCCCAGGAGGACGCCTTCATCTCGGCTCTCACCGCCCCGGGCTACACCGCGGACCAGGCCCGGGAAGCACTCGAGCAGGCGATCCTGGCCTACCCCCAGCTCAACGTGCGCGACCAAGTGGAGTTCCAGGAGACCCAGGAGAGCCAGATCAACACGTTCTTGGGGGTGGTCAACGCCTTCTTGGCCATCTCCCTGATCGTCGCCCTCATGGGGGTGGCCAACACGCTGGCCCTCTCGGTGTTCGAGCGGACCCGGGAACTGGGCCTGCTGCGAGCGGTGGGAATGTCCCGGCGCCAGGCCCGGCGGATGATCCGCTGGGAGGGGGGCATCGTGGCCGTGTTCGGCGGGCTCATGGGCATCACCGTCGGGGTGCTGTTCGGCTGGGCCACAGTGGAGATCATCCCCGACAACTTCGTCTCGTCGTTCTCCATACCGTGGCTCACGCTCTCGATCTACTTGGTGATCGTGGCCGTCGCCGGTCTGCTGGCCGCTTCGATACCAGCCCGCCGCGCCAGCCGCCTCAACGTGCTCGAAGCCATCTCCTACGAATAGTCGGCCAGCGGCCACCAAAGCCCCGGTTACGCTGCGGGTGATGCAAGACACCGGCGAGTGGCAGGCGCTGGGCGCCCACCGAGAAGCACTCGACGGCGTCCACCTGCGGGATTTGTTCGAAGGAGACCGGCACCGGGGCGAGAGGCTCGTCGCCGAGACCGACGGACTGCTGCTGGACTTCTCCAAGAACCTCCTGACCGATGAGACGGTGGAGTTGCTGGCCGCCCTGGCCGACCGGGCCGGGCTGGGGCACCGAATTGAGGCCATGTTCGGTGGCGAGCCGGTGAACACCACCGAGAACCGCCCCGCGTGGCACGTCGCCCTGCGCCAACCCAACCCGCCCCCTGAAGTCCGCGCTGAATTCGATCACATGGCGGAATTCGCGGCTGAGGTCCGCAATGGCCACTGGCATGCGGTGGTGAACATCGGCATCGGCGGATCGGATCTGGGGCCGGCTGTGGCCACCGCCGCGCTAGGTGCCTACGCCGACACTGAATTGGATGTGCGCTTTCTGTCCAACATCGACGGTGCTCACTTCCGGGAGGTCACACAGGGGCTGGACCCAGCCCGGACCCTGTTCATCGTGGTGTCCAAGACGTTCACCACCACCGAGACCTTGACCAACGCCACCACTGCACGAGCCTGGGTCGCCGACGCGGTGGGTGAAGATGCCGCCAGCAGCCACTTTGCCGCGGTCACCGCCAGCCCAAATAAGGCCCAAGACTTCGGCATCGACGCCGAATCCGTCTTCGCCATGTGGGACTGGGTGGGCGGCCGCTACTCGTTGGCCTCGGCGGTGGGGCTCAGCCTCATGCTCGCCGTCGGTTCAGACGCCTTCAGCGAGATGCTGGCCGGGATGCACCAAATCGACGAGCACTTCCGCACCGCCCCGTGGGTCGAGAACCTCCCCGCCCTGCTGGGACTCATCGGAATCTGGAACCGCAACTTCTGGGGTTGGCCCACCTATGCCGTGCTCCCCTACTCACAGGAATTGGCGCTGTTCCCGGCCTACATCCAACAGCTCGACATGGAGAGCAGCGGCAAATCGGTGCAGGCCGACGGCACCCCAGTAAGCACCCCCACCGGCCCGGTGGTGTGGGGACAGCCGGGCACCAATGGCCAGCACGCCTTCCACCAGCTCTTGCACCAAGGCACCGACATCGTCCCGGTGGACTTCATCGGCTTCTGCCGCCCCAATCACTCCCACATCGGGCACCACGACCTGCTCATGGCCAACCTGTTCGCCCAAGCCGAGGCCCTGGCCTTCGGCGCCCCCGACGCTGGCGAACCCCACAGGAGCTTCCCCGGCAACCGGCCCAGCACCGTGCTCCTCGGCGACCAGCTCACTCCCCACTCGCTGGGCCAACTGGTAGCCCTCTACGAGCACAAAGTGTTCACCCAAGCCACCGTGTGGGGCATCAACCCCTTCGACCAATGGGGAGTCGAACTCGGCAAGACCCTGGCCTCTGGCATCGCGGCCGAACTCACCGGAACCGCCGCCCCCAACCCCACCCGCGACTCCTCCACCCAATCCCTCATCAACCGCTTTCTCGCCCACCGCTAGCTGGCAAAGGGGTGGCTTATGTAATCACCGCCGTATAGGGTGCTAGGTGGAGCTAGAGGGGATCGAACCCTCCCGGCCGGGTGTCAAGTCCTTCACCGGCCCGACCACGGGTAGCCCCATCGTGGAGAAAGCTCTGCTGTCTCCTAGGGCCGCACCGGGCCTGCAATGTAGGCCCGGTGCGGTCCAGCTCAGCATACATGGAAATGTACTGAGAGTGAATAGACAACCACGCGGGAGCTCGAGGATCGTCGGGCTGAGAGGGTGTCCGCTGGCACCGACCGCTGAACCTGATCCGGATAACGCCGGCGAAGGGAGATGATGATGAGCGAGAGCACCAACGGCAACGCGCCGAACCAGGAGGGCTTCTCACCTAGCGAAAAGCCTGCCCGGGAGAAGGTGTATGTGACCGGGGCCCGGCCTGATGTGCGGGTGCCGTTCACTCAGGTGAATTTGACCGAGCCGGAGCCGCCGTTCTTGCTGTACGACACCAGCGGTCCCGGTTCCAACCCCAATGTGGGGTTGCCACCGCTCCGGCTGGATTGGATTGTCGAGCGGGACGACACCACCGAGATCGAAGGACGGACTGCCGACCTGCGCGACGACGGTCGCCGGGCGGTGCGCGACGGCTCTGCCTCCGATCCGTTCCTGGGCGAGCGCCGCCCGGTGCTGCGGGCCAAGGGCGCGGCGGTGACCCAGATGGCCTACGCCCGCCGGGGGGAGATCACCCCGGAGATGGAGTTCATCGCCACTCGTGAGCGGCTCGACGCCGAGTTGGTGCGCTCTGAGGTGGCCCGGGGTCGGGCCATCATTCCGGCCAATGTGAACCATCCCGAGTCGGAGCCGATGATCATCGGCCGCAAGTTCTTGACCAAGGTCAACGCCAACATCGGCAACTCGGCGGTCACCTCGTCGATCGCCGAAGAGGTGGAAAAGATGACCTGGGCCACCAAATGGGGGGCCGACACGGTGATGGACCTGTCCACCGGCTCCGATATCCACACCACCCGGGAGTGGATCATCCGCAACTCGCCGGTGCCGATTGGCACCGTGCCCATTTATCAGGCCCTCGAGAAGACCAACGGCCAGCCCGAGGAGCTCACCTGGGAGATCTACCGGGACACGGTGATCGAACAGGCCGAGCAGGGGGTGGACTACATGACCGTCCACGCCGGAGTGCTGTTGCGCTATGTGCCGCTCACCGCCGAGCGCACCACCGGGATCGTCAGCCGGGGCGGCTCGATTCTGGCCGCCTGGTGCCTGGCCCATCACCAGGAGAACTTCCTCTACACCCACTACGACGAGCTGTGCGAGATCTTCGCGGCCTACGACGTGGCCTTCTCGCTGGGCGACGGACTGCGGCCGGGATCGATCGCCGATGCCAACGACACCGCCCAGATGGCCGAGCTCCAGACCCTGGGCGAGCTCACCGGGCGGGCCTGGGACCACGACGTGCAGGTGATGATCGAGGGGCCGGGCCACGTGCCGCTCAACAAGATCAAGGAGAATGTGACCCTGGAGCAGGAGTGGTGCCAAGACGCGCCCTTCTACACGTTGGGCCCGCTCACCACCGACGTGGCCCCGGGATACGACCACATCACCTCGGCCATCGGGGCGGCCAACATCGGCTGGTACGGCACCGCCATGCTCTGTTACGTGACCCCCAAGGAGCACTTGGGGCTGCCCAACCGGGCCGACGTGAAGGACGGGGTGATCGCCTACAAGATCGCGGCCCACGCCGCTGATGTGGCCAAAGGCCATCCGGGGGCCCAAGAGTGGGACGACGCCCTGTCGAAGGCCCGGTTCGAGTTCCGCTGGGCCGACCAGTTCAACCTGTCGCTCGATCCCGAGACGGCGCTGAAGTATCACGACGAGACCCTCCCGGCCGAACCGGCCAAGACCGCCCACTTCTGCTCCATGTGCGGACCGAAGTTCTGCTCCATGAAGATCACCCAGGACGTGCGCGACTTCGCCGCCCGCCAGGGGGTGGACGAGTCGGTGGCGCTCGAGCTGGGGATGAAGTCCAAGGCCGACGAGTTCCGGGACAAGGGCGCCGAGATCTACTCGGCCGGGTCGTGACCCTGCACCCAGATAGCTTACGTGGCCGTTATCGAGACCCTTCGAACCGGATCGATCCAATGACTCCACATGTCCCCAGACTGCACGTCATCGCCGACTGCGCTTCATTGGCCGACGAGGCCGTGCGAGGCGGAGCGCCCGCGGTGCAGGTGCGGATCAAAGGGTCGGGCGATGCCGCGGTGCTGGCGGAGTGCCAGCGCATCGTGGCCGCGGCCCACAGGTCTCAGGCCATGGTGATCGTGAACGACCGGGCCGACATTGCCCTGGCGGCTGGCGCCGACGGGGTTCACGGTGGCGCCGACGACCTGCCGGTGTCGGTGCTGCGCCGCCTGCTCGGCCCCGACCGACTGGTAGGGGGCACCGCCCGAGATCCCGAGACCGCCCTCCGCCACCAGGCCGACGGTGCCTCCTATGTGGGGGTGGGGCCGGTGTACGCCACCGCCACCAAAGACGGGCTGCCCGACCCTCTGGGGCCGGCCGGGGTGGAGAAGGTGGCCACCGCGGTGGACATCCCGGTGATCGCCATCGCCGGGATCACCGCTGCCCGGGTGCAGGAGATGTTGGATGCCGGCGCCCATGGTGTGGCGGTGATCGGCGCGGTGGCCCACGCCTCTGACCCGGCCGTAGCCACCGCCGAGCTGCTGGAGGCTCTCGGTGGCTGACGTGTCTTCCAAGCCTTACGTGCCCTCGCATCCCGACGTAATCGTCGTGGGAGGAGGCATCATCGGGCTGTCCGCGGCCTGGCAACTCCTTCGAGAGGGCGTCGAAGTGGCAGTGGTTGATCCCGCGCCGGGTACCGGAGCGAGCCACGCGGCCGCGGGGATGCTGGCCCCCATCCACGAGGCCTACTGGGGCGAGACCCACATCCTTCGACTGAACCTGGCCGCCAGCCAGGCGTGGCCGGCGTTCGCCGACTCTCTGGGCGTCGACGCCGTGGACTACCGCCGCAACGGGATGCTGATGGCGGCCTACGACGCCGACGACAAGGCGCTGCTCGACAACCTGGGCGACCTGCACGAGCAGGAGGGCTTGCCGGTGGAGCGGCTCCGCAACAGGGAATGCCGGTTCCGAGAACCGCTGCTCGCTCCCGGAGTCCGGGGCGGGGTGTACTCACCGCTTGACCATCAAGTGAACCCCCGACGAGTGGTGGCTGAATTGCTGAGACGGGTGCCCACCATCCCGGCATCGGTCACCGAGGTAGCTGGCAATCAGGTGGCGACCGACGACGGCCGAGTAATGGCCTGCCAGCAAGTGGTGGTAGCCGCAGGGGCGTGGACGGGACGGCTTCTGGGGGTGCCGATCCGGCCCATCAAGGGGCAGATCCTTCGCTTGAGCGGCCCCGAGGGGCTGTTGCAACTACCGGTGCGGGGGGTGGTGCGGGGGTCGAGCGTGTACGCGGTGCCCCGCAGCGACGGCGAGATCGTAGTGGGCGCCACCCAGGAGGAACAGGGCTTTGACACCCGAGTGACCGCGGGCGGCGTCTACGAGTTGCTCCGAGACGTGTTGGCCCTCTTGCCGGGACTGAGCGAGATCGACCTGGTGGAGACGTGGGCCGGCCTGCGCCCCGGCGCCCCCGACAATGCCCCGATCATCGGCACCGGCGACGACGGCATCGTGTACGCCACCGGCCACTACCGCAACGGCATCCTCACCGCGCCGATCACCGCCACTGCGGTGTCGGCGGTGGTACAGGGCCACGAACCGCCGGTTGACCTAGTGCCGTTCAGCCCCGGCCGGTTCGATGCCAAACCAGGAGGTCACACCCCAGACCCCGAACACCTCAGCGGGGTACCGGCATGATGGTCGTGGTGAACGGGGAAGCTCGAGACGTGCCGGCCAACTGCACGGTCGGAGCCCTTGCCCCCAACCAGCGAGGGGTTGCCGTAGCCGTGAATCGGGAAATCGTCCCTCGCAGCCGGTGGGGCCAGGCCCATTTGGCCGAGGGCGATCGGGTCGAGATCCTCGAAGCAGCCAAGGGGGGATAAGTGGGCGACTCGCACGAGCCCTTGGAGGGTAGGCCGTAATGGGCGACTCGTGGACCGTGGCCGAGCGGAGCTTCACTAGCCGGCTGATCACCGGCACCGGAGGGGCACCCAACCTGGCGGTGCTGGAGCGGGCCCTGGCCGCATCGGAGTGCGAGCTGGTCACGGTGGCGCTGCGGCGAGTGTCGCCCGAGGCCGCGGGCTCGGTGCTGGACGTGATCGACCGCTTGGGCCTAGAGGTGCTGCCCAACACCGCCGGATGCCACACCGCGGCCGACGCCGTGCTCACCGCCAAACTGGCCCGGGAGGCATTCGAAACCGACTGGGTGAAGCTGGAGGTGATCGCCGACGACATCACCCTTCTGCCCGAGGGCATCGAGTTGGTGGAGGCGGCCGAGACGCTGGTGGACGACGGCTTCACGGTGATGGCCTACACCAACGACGATCCGGTGCTGGCCCGCCGCCTCGAAGACCTAGGGTGCGCATCGGTCATGCCCCTTGGGGCGCCCATCGGATCGGGATTGGGCATCCGCAACCCCCACAACATCGAGATGATCGTGGAGCAGTCGTCGGTGCCGGTGGTGCTGGACGCGGGCATCGGCACAGCCTCTGACGCCGCGTTGGCCATGGAGTTGGGCTGCGACGCGGTGATGGTGGCGTCGGCCATCACTCGGGCCCGCGACCCTGAGCAGATGGCCATTGCCATGCGGCTGGCCACCGAGGCGGGGAGGCGGGCGCGACTGGCCGGTCGGATACCCAAGCGCTACCTCGCGGAAGCCTCGACCTCCACTCAGGGTCGTGCCCAGTTCTGACCACCGCCGGCCGTTTAGCCTGAAGCGGGCGCTGTCCTCCGAGCTGCTCGTGCTCAGCGATGTGGTGGTGGAAGCACCAGCGGTGATCTTTCGGGCCAAAGACCGCCCGCCGCAGATCAGGCGTCAGCTGGCCAAGGTGATGAGAGAGCAAACCGACTGCCTGATCCTGGCGTCGATGATCGATCCGGCGGCCGATGGGGTGCATTTGGCCGGATTCGACCGGTATCCCAAGGTGTACCAGGGCCTGGTCGGGCGGTCGTGCCACGGACTCGACGAGGTGCGCCAGGCCGAAATCGAGGGAGTGGATTACGTGACCCTCTCCCCCGTGTTCGAGACGGAGTCGAAGCCGGGCTACGGACCGCCGCTGGGGCTGGGCGGGCTGGGACGGATCGTCCGGCAGGCCCATGTTCCCATTTACGCACTTGGGGGGATCGACTTGGGCCGGGTCGCTGCCTGCCGGGATGCTGGGGCAGCTGGCGTGGCAGTGCAGGGGGCGGTGGCCCGCAGCCCCGATCCCCAGGGGACCATCGCCGCTCTGTTGGACGAGTGGCACTCGGGATGAATCCTCCCGTCGCGCTGAGCGTGGCGGGGTCGGACCCGTCTGGTGGCGCCGGCATCGCCGCTGACCTAGCCACATTCGCCGCCCTCGGCGTTCACGGAGCCGCGGCGATAACCGCGGTCACGGCCCAGAACACGGTGGGCGTGCAGGGAGTCCATCCCATTCCCGCTGACTTTGTCGCTCAGCAACTCGACTCGGTGCTCAACGACCTGCCGGTGAGAGCGGTGAAGACCGGCATGCTGGCCAACCGGGAGACCATCGCCGTGGTGGGCGAATACGCCGCCGACGGACGGCTCCCCAACCTGGTGGTCGACCCGGTCATGGTGTCGTCTACCGGTGCCCGCCTGCTGGACGCCGGGGCCGAGGCCCTCTACCTGGAGTTGCTCAAGTACGCCACTGTTGCCACTCCCAACACCCGGGAGGCCGCGGTGCTCCAGGAAGTGGCCGGTTTGGACGGAATGGGCGAATTGGGTTCGCTCTGTCCCGGCTGGCTGGTAGTCACCGGCGAAGCCACCGCCACCGACCGGGTGCATCACGACGGCGATTGGGCTGAGCTGACCGGAGATATTGTCGAAACAGGCAACGACCACGGGACGGGCTGTACGTTCTCTTCTGCGGTAGCCGCAGGTTTCGCCACGGGGTTAGAGCCGATGGATTCGATCGCGGCGGCCAAGGAGTTCGTGCGCCAGCGCATTGTCCGGTCGGCAAACTGGCAGATTGGGTCCGGCCGAGGGCCAGTGGCGCACCTTATGGGGCCAAAGTGATCAGCGTGAGGCCGTCGGCGATGGGAAGCATCACTTGGGCAGTGCGGGGGTCGGCGACCACGGATGCGTTGAATTCTCGAATGTGGGCGGTGCCGGGGTTCTCGTCGAGGTCGGCATCGGGGTCGGCCACCTGGCCACCCCACAGCACGTTGTCCACCAAGATGATTCCCTTGGGGCTGAGACGGCGCAGAATCTCCTCGTAGTAAGTCTTGTACGACTGCTTGTCGGCGTCGATGAAGGCCAAATCGATGGGAGGGTCATCGGGCAGAGCGGCCAGAGTCTCGGCTGCGGGGGCGATCACCACCTCGATGCTGTCGGCCACTCCGGCCCGCTCCCAGTACGGGCGGCCGATGTTCACCCACTCGTCGCTCACATCGCAGCACAGCAGCCGTCCCCCGGGAACGAGCCCTCGGGCGATGGACAGGGCGGAATAGCCGGTGAAGGTGCCCACCTCCACGGCGAAACGCACGTCGAGCAAGCGGGTGAGCAAGGTCATGAACGCGCCCTGTTCGGGGGCGATCTGCATTCCGGAAATACGGCCCAACTCGGCGGTGACGTCGATCAGTTCCTGGGCGATGGGGTCGATGCCCGCGCCGTGGGCCACCAGGTACTCCTGCACGTTGGTGCTGAGGCCGATGCCCTTGGGGTTCATTAGGCCCGCCCCAGCACTGAATTCACCTCGATGATGATGGCTCGCCGGTCGGCACCCCGGTCTTTCGCGGGGCTGTAGCGCTCGCCGTAGCGGGCCACGGCGTCAGCGCACTCATCAGGGTCGGCGGTGACGGTGGCGTGGCCTTCCAGGGTGACCCATCGGCCCCCGTCCACCTGGCATAACGCAGCCCGACCGCCCCCGGCCGCATCCAGCAGGCGCACCTTTTTGGCCCCGGCCCAGGTGATGATGCGGGCAGTGGCGGTGTCGGGATCCCACGTGAACCCCACCGGGGTCACATGGGGGGTGCCGTCGGGGCGCAGGACGGTGAGCGAGGCCAAATGGCGATCCCGGAGGAAGCTGTTCATCTCGTCGGTGAGGTTGCGGGGGTCGTGGGCCATCGGCTCATGCCTCCTTTGGGAGCAAGGGCTCGGGCAGCGGGCGGGCGTACACAACCACCAGACGCTGGGTGGCCCGGGTCACGGCCACGTACAGAGCTCGCATTCCCTTGGGGAGCTTCTGGCAGATGTCGGCTGGCTCCACCACGATGGCGGTGTCCACCTCAAGCCCCTTCACCAGCTCCACCGGCACGATGGTCACCCGGGATTCCAGACCCCTCTCATACACCAGACCGTGGTCGATGTCGGCAGAGGTGAGCGCCTCAGAGATGGCATCAGCCAGCGCGTTGTGACAGATCACCGCCAGGTTCCCGTTGGCCAACACGCTGAGCTCGGCCTTTACCTCGCCGACGACGGCGGCGGTCAGGCGGGCATGGCTGGGGTCGCCGTCTTGACCGTTGCCTTGGCCGTTGCCGGAGGGTGGGGCTTGATGGGCGACCACGGGCACGAACCGGGGAGGGCGGCCCTCGGTGCGGATCGATTGAGGCGGAACCAGACCGGGCATGGCGGCGTCGAGCACTTTGGCGGCCACGTCCATGATGGGCTCGGGCAGGCGATAGCCGATGGTCAACTCGGCAAAGCGGGGATCTTTGTCTCCGGGTAAGTGCTCGATCACGCTGTCCCAGGAGTCGTGCCCCCATGCCGAGGTGGCCTGGGCGATGTCGCCCACCACGGTCATCGACCCGTTGAGCGAGCGACGGCTGATCATTCGGAGCTGCATGGGCGACAGATCTTGGGCCTCGTCCACCACGATGTGGCCGTAGGTGCGGATCGAGTCCGCCTGTTTGTGGCCGGGACGGGGGCCAAGCAAGGCCAGAGCCTCATCCAGCAGGGGGGCATCGTCAGCCGTCCACACCACATCGGAGGCGTGGGCGGCTCGGGGGCGATACAGCAGATCGGTCTCCTCCGCAGTGAGCAGCGACCCGGCGGCAGAGCGGAGCAAGGCCGGAGAGCCGAACAGGTCGTGGAGAAGGTGAGCTGGGGTGAGCACCGGCCACATCCACTCCAAGGCCTCGCGCAGCTCGATGCTTCCGTGAAGCCGCTCACGCACCGTCTCGACGTCAGGACCGGGGCTGTTGGTGCGCGATGCGCTGTCAGTCAGGCACTGGTACATCTGCTCTTCGACAAATCGACGAGCCCGATTATGGGTGCGGAACCGTCTGCGGGCCTGGCGCACGATCTCTTCGCTCTGGGCAACGGTGAGCCGGAGACGGCGAAGGCCAAAGCCCACTGTCACGTCGGCGCGCAGCGGGCGCTGGCGATCCCGGCGGGCTCGGCGCAGCACCGAGATCATGCGCAGGTCACCCTTGATGCGGGACACCCCGGAGTCGTCCAGCCCTTTGACCCGGGTGCCGGGCAGCAGGTCGGCCAGCATCGAAACCTCCACACCGGCTTCGCCCAGCGAGGGCAGCACCTGCTCAATGTAGGTGAGGAACAGGCGGTTGGGGCCGAGTACCAGCATCCCCTGGCCTTCAAGGGGGAAGCGGTGGGTGTAGAGCAGATAGGCGGCACGGTGGAGGGCGGCCACCGTCTTGCCGGTGCCAGGACCGCCCTGCACCATCAACAAGCCGGGCAGCGGCGAGCGAATGATGGCGTCCTGTTCGACCTGGATGGTGGCAGCGGCGTCGGCGAGCCGACCGGTGCGCCCAGCTTCCAAACCGGCTCGAAGGGCGGCCTCCCCCACCAACGGCATCCGGCCCCGGCCGTTGGTTTCGCCGAAGTACTCGTCTTCCACCCCCAGCAGCTCCCGGCCCCGGGTGACGAAGTGGCGGCGCCGAGACAGGCCCATGGGGTCGCTGCCGGTGGCCCGGTAGAAGGCCTCGGCGGCCGGCGCCCGCCAATCGATGGTCACCGGCTCTTGATCGTCGTCCCACACCGCCACTCGGCCCACATAGAGCCGGTCGCCGCCTTGCTCGTCGGCCCAGTCGAGGCGGCCGAACACCAGCGAGGCGTCACCAATGTCGAGTGCGCTGAGCCGGGTGCTGATCGAATCCCAGATGATCTCCCGCTCGTAGCGGGCCTGATGGGTGCCCCCCGCGCCCACCTCCACCATGTCTTGCAGCGACAAAGCCCGCTCCCGGGCAGTTTCGAGGGCTTGGTGAGCCCGATCGATGTAAGTCTGCTCCGCGGTGTGATCGGGGTGAATCGGGATGCTCCTCAGACTGAGTTCAAAATCAGTGAACGTTCAAGTCTAGTACGAAATTGACCGGTTATGGCGTGACAGCCTCGCCGATCTCCTTGAGGGCGTCGCCGATGGCGGCACGGAGACGGCGGGCGAGTTGGGGAGGCAGATGGGCCACGAGCCCATAGCCAGCCTGGCCCACTTCCTCCACGGTGAGCACCACTCGAGGAGTGGCGTCTTCGTAGTCGTCGGCGATGGCCACCGCCCACGACACCGGGGAGAACTCGTCGTCGTCGCCGGGGGGAGGTCGAGGTCTTGCCCACCGCCAAACCCTATGAGGTCGAAGCTCAAGAGCTGCCCGATCCAGCCCCCAGGTCCCAAGCCTCCCAGTCTGATCGCACCGTCACCGGCCCCGCCGCCGATCCCTAACCCTGACCAACCGCGGCCACAGCCAGAGCGCCACCCCAACCCCAATCCCAGATCTAGCGCCAGCCCACAGTGCTTGGACCCATAGTCCGCCGAACTCACGAACAGGAACGGCGTACCACAACGCCATCGCGACCCCCACGGTAACCACGAAGAAAAACACGTAGTACCGCCACCCTTGAAAATCGTCCACCAGTCCAGAGACTAGCCAGGGCCAAGCCGCACCCGTCAGAGAAGAGATCGGCCTAGACGACGGCTAAGCGAGCGCCCGGCCCCGCCTGCCGCCGGTCCTAACGAGGTCGGCCCCACTGAAAAATGTCGAGATTCATATGTTGTGACTGTAAATAGATTATTTTTCATTGTTGACGAGATATTCCATGTAGATACTGTCACTAGTGTCGGTAGACTGGTGGGCATGGAATCTGGGACGTTGACCAGGGGAAACGCCAGCACTGGCGTGCATATTGAGGCGGTGGAGATCGCCGGGTTGGACGATGCTTCCCTGGATTTGCGATTGCGTCAGATAGGGCGAGCTCGCAATCAGTTGGACGGGTTCTTGGCTGAGGCGGTGGCGGAGAAGAAGCGGCGCACCAGCCCGTATGACACGGCCAACACACTGAAATCTGAACTCCGCCAGTCGGGCCAGCAGGCCCAGCGCACCATGCGCGACGCTGAGCAACTCGAATCGCTGGCGGCCACTCGGGGAGCGCTCTCTGACAGCCGGATCACCTCCGAGCACGCCCGCATCTTGGGAACTGCGGCACAAGCCGGGCCCCTGGACGAAGACAAAATGTTGGCCGCCGCCGAACATCAGACCCCTGAGCAGTTGCGGCGCACGGTGCGCGACCATCAAGACGAGCTGTCTGGCGACACAGACGGTGCCAAGCGGCTTGAGCGCCAACGGAGAAAACGCACCGCCAGCTTCACTGAGCAAGACGATGGCATGTGGCGGCTGTTCGCTCTGTTCGACCCGGTCGCCGCGCAGGGCATCCGGGCTGCGCTGAACCACAAGACCGATATGGCCTGGCACGCCACCGCCGGCCGCGAGCGGCTCGAAGCCCGCCACCGCCGGGCCGATGCCATCGCTCAGCTGCTGACTCGCACCACAGACGGAGAGGCCGAGCAGCCCCAGCCGACCAGCTTGTTGATCCTGGCCGACTACGACGCCATCGACCGTCAACTTGGCAATCCTCGGTTGGCTGATGGCAGCCCGTTGCCTCAAGACGAGTTCCGCAAGCTGGCCTGCGATGCCGAAATCCTCACCGGGATCTTCGATGCCGACTTGCAATGCCTCTCACTGGGACGCCAACGCCATCCCAGCCCCCAACTCCGAGCCGCCATTACCGCTCGGGACCAAGGCTGCATCGGCTGTCGAGCTGAACCCGAGTGGTGCGTCTCCCACCACATCATCCACTGGGAAGACGACGGCCCCACCCAATCTGACAACCTCGTGCAGCTCTGCCACGACTGTCACCACAAAGTCCACCACCGTAACTGGGACGTCGAACAACACCCCGATACCGGCCGCCCCTACCTACGACCCCCCTGGCAACAACCCCCCGAACCACCGCCCAGACGCTGATAATCCGCGCTCAAGCAGTCGCAGCCACGCTGATTGCATTGAAAAACTGGCCGCACACCCCGAAGCAGGCCTTATGGACACGCTTAGGAAGTCTCAGCCTCGCCGATTTCTTTGAGCGCGTCGCCGATGGCGGCCCGCAGGCGACGGGCTAGCGGTGGGGGCAGGTGGGCTACCAGGCCATAGCCGGCCTGGCCCACTTCCTCGATGGTGAGCACCACCCGAGGGGTGGCGTCTTCGTAGTCGTCGGCAATGGCCACCGCCCACGACACCGGGGAGAACTCGTCGTCGTCGCCGGGGGGGAGGTCGGCCGGGTCGAAGGGGTAATCGTCTATGGACCGGCGCACCGCATCGATAGTACTTGGGGCGCCGGTACCGGAGCGCCGGTATTGGGCGATAGCACCGCGAGCCTTGGTGATCGGTACCTTTTAGGCGTGGCCAACCGTGCTGCCATCACCAACGACGGCTTTCTGCGGGCCTGCCGCGGCCTGCCAGTCGAGCGGGTGCCGGTGTGGTTCATGCGCCAGGCAGGTCGCTCGCTTCCGGAGTATCGGGCCATGCGGGGGGAAGGGTCGATGCTGGACACCATCGCCCGCCCGGACGTAGCCACCGAGATCACCCTTCAGCCGGTGCGCCGCTACGGGGTGGACGCGGCCATCTTGTACTCCGACATCGTGGTGCCCACCCACGCCATCGGATTCGGGGTGGACATCGTGCCCGGGGTGGGGCCGGTGGTGGAGCACCCATTCCGCGAGGTCCGTGACCTCGATCGGCTACGCCCGCTCGACCCAGAAGCAGATACCCCCTACGTGCTGGAGACTGTCGGCAACCTGGTGGCAGAGCTGGATGTGCCGTTGATTGCCTTCGCCGGGGCGCCGTTCACCATGGCCTCCTATTTGGTGGAGGGGGGGCCGTCGCGCACGCACGCCCTCACCAAGCGGTTGATGCACAGCGAACCAGGATTGTGGGCCGCTCTGCTGGATCGCTTGGCCGACCTGGCCATCGCTTCCATCGGCTCGCAGCTCGACGCCGGGGCTTCCGCCTTCCAGCTCTTTGACTCGTGGGCCGGAGCGCTGGCCCCCGACGAGTACCGGCAGTTCGTGCTGCCCGCCAGCCAGCGAATTTTCTCCGAGCTGGGCAACCGGGGCGACGAGGCGCCAGGCATCCACTTCGGAGTGGGCACCGGCGAGCTGCTGGAACTGTTGGCCAAGGCCGGGGCCGACGTGGTGGGGGTGGACTGGCGAGTGCATCTGGACGACGCTCGAGAGCGGCTCGGCCCCGATGTGGCCGTGCAGGGCAACTTGGATCCCGCCGCGGTGCTGGCCCCGTGGCCGGTGGTGGCCGACCGGGCCACCGACGTGCTGGATCGCAACGCCGGACAGCCGGGTCACGTGTTCAACCTGGGCCACGGTGTGCTGCCCGAAACCGATCCCGAGACGCTGGAACGGGTGGTGGAGCTGGTACACGGATACAAGGCCGCTCCGTGAGAATCGCCGTTGTCGGGGCGGGGATCACCGGGTTGGCCGCGGGCTACGAGGCGGCCAAAGCTGGTGCTGAGGTGGTGGTGTATGAGGCCGCCGAGCGGGCGGGGGGGCGGATTCTCACCACCGAGTTGGCCGGTCAGCCGGTGGACGAGGGGGCGGATGCGTTCTTGGCCCGGGTGCCGTGGGCAGTGGAACTTTGCCAAGAGCTGGGGTTGGCGGGCGAGCTGGTGTCGCCGGCCCAGCGGGCGGCGTTTGTGTACTCCCGAGGGGAGCTGCGGGCGCTGCCTCAGCCCAACGTGCTGGGGGTACCGCTGGATTTCGACGCCTTGGCCGCCTCGGGAATTGTGTCTGATGGTGGGGTGGACCGGGCCCGCCAAGAACCTGACTTGGCCGGGTCGCCGCTGGTTGACGACGAGTCGGTGGGCAGTTTGGTGCGGCGGCGGCTGGGCGACGAAGTGGCCGACAGGCTGGTGGATCCGCTGGTCGGAGGCATCAACGCCTCATCGATCGACGACCTGAGCGTGGGAGCTGCCGTGCCTCAGTTGGCCGAAGCCGCGGCTCGGGGCCCCAGCTTGGTGCGGGAATTGAGCCGTCTGGCCGCGTCGTCGACCGCCGACCCCGAAGCGCCGGTGTTTTACTCCCTGCCCGACGGTGTGGGGCGATTGACCGATGAGTTGGTCAGCCGACTAGGCCAGCGGCTGCGGCTGTCGTCCCCGGTGACTGATCTGGGCGAGCTGGATGCCGACCAAGTGATCGTGACCCTCCCGGCAGACGTGGCCAGCGCGCTGGTTGCTCCGGTTTCGTCGGCTGCGGCCGATCTGTTGGGCGAGATTGACTACGCCTCGGTGGTGCTGGTGTCGCTGGCTTTCTGTGCCGCCGACGTAGATCACCCCATGGCGGGATCGGGCTATCTGGTGCCCGCGGTGGAGGGCCGGACCATTACCGCCTGCTCGTGGGCGTCGAGCAAATGGGCCCATGTGGGCTCGCACGACACAGTGGTGATGCGAGTGTCGGTTGGCCGCTATGGCGACGACCGGGCGTTGTCCTTCGACGACGATGCTCTGCTGGACGTGGTGCGGACCGACTTGGCGGCGACGATGGGCCTGGAGGCCGAGCCCCACACGGTGCGCATCAGCCGATGGGAGCGGTCGCTGCCCCAGTTCCGACCCGGCCATCTGGAGTTGGTGGCCGACATTAGACAGGTGCTGGCCCAAGACGCCCCCTGGTTGCAGGTAACCGGGGCGTGGGCACGGGGCCTGGGGGTACCGGCCTGCATCAACCAAGGCCGACAGGCGGCCCAGGCCGGCCTGACCGAGGGCGCAATCGTCAGATGAAGACCTGCGTCCGCGTGGCCGAAGGCGCAATCACCCGATGAGCCCGCGACTCGCCGTGTGGGCTCGCACCAGTGGGTGGACCGCGGCAGGCTCTTTGGCGGCGGGCGGGCTGGTGGCGCTTTCGATGCCTCCGTGGGGATGGTGGCCGCTGGCTTTGGTCGGATTGCTGGCATTCGAGCGCCTCATTGCCGACCAGCCGATTTGGGCCCGGGCGTGGCGGGGGTTTGGATTCGGGGCGGGCTGGCTGTTCCCGGCCACGCTCTGGATGGTCGACTTCACCCTGCCCGGCTATCTGGCGGTGTGTGTGGTGTTCTCCGCGCTATACGGCCTCGCCGGGGCGGCTTGTCCGCCAGGGCGCAGTCGATGGCTGGCGCTACCCGGCCTGTTTGTGCTGGCCGGAGCGATTCGCTGGCGGTGGCCGTTTGGGGGGGTGCCGCTGGCCACCCTGCCCATGAGCCAGGTGGATACTCCGTGGGCCACCACTGTGCGGGTGCTCGGACCGTTGCTGCTGGTGGGGGTGTGTGCGGCCATCGCCATGGTGCTGGCTGCCGCGCTCGATCGCCGCTGGCAGGCGGCAATGGCCTTGGCAGTGGTGGTGCTGGGGTTTTGGGGCTGGGCGGCTCTGGCCCCCCGGGGTTCGGCCACCGGCACCATCGACGTGGCCGTGGTGCAGGGAGGCGGCCCACAGCGGACCCGGGCGGTCAACACTGAGCCTGGGGTGGTGTTCGCGCGGCACCTCGAGGCCAGCCAACTGGTGCGGCAGCCGGTGGACTTGGTGGTGTGGCCCGAAGACGTGGTGGACGTGCATGGCCTGTTCTCCAACAGCCGGGAGCGCCTGCGGCTGGCTGAGCTGGCCCGCGAACTCAACACCACGCTGGTGGCCGGAGTGGTTGAGGACGTGTCGGACACCGAAGCGGCCAACTTCGCCGCGGTGTTCGCCCCCGACGGCACCCAGGTGGACCGTTACGACAAGGTCCGACTGGTGCCGTTCGGGGAGTACGTGCCGCTGCGGTCGTTGATCGAGCCGCTAGCCCCCGACTATCTGCCCGCCCGAGACATGCGCCGAGGTGACACCCCCGCGGTGGTGGACACCCCCGTGGGCCGCCTCGGGGTGTCCATTAGCTGGGAGATATTCTTCGAAGACCGGGCTCGAGACGCCATCGGCAACGGCGGCGAGGTGCTGTTGAACCCCACCAACGGGGCCAGCTATTGGCTCACCATCGTGCAGACCCAGCAAATCGCCAGCTCCCGGCTGCGGGCTTTGGAGGCCGGTCGCTGGGTAGTGCAGTCGGCCCCCACCGGGTTCAGCGCCTTCGTCGATCCCGACGGCAACGTCTACCAGCGCACCGCCGTCTCCGAGCGCAAGGTCATCCAAGCCGAAATCGAGCTCCGCACCGGCCAAACCCTCGCCACCCGCGCCGGCCCCTGGCCCATGATCGCCCTCGCTATGGCTGCCCTGCTGGCCGCCTGGGTAGCTCACTCAAGGACCACCACCTCTCCCCGCCGCCAATCCCGCTGATCAGACCTCCACCATCAGGGTGACGGGGCCGTCGTTGATCAACTCGACGGCCATCATGGCGCCGAAGGAGCCGGTGGCCACGGTGGCGCCGAGGGCGCGGAGTTCGACAACGAGGTCTTCGATCAGGGCGGCGGCTTGATCGGGGGCGGCGGCGCCCAGGAACGAGGGGCGGCGGCCCCGGCTGATATCGCCGTAGAGGGTGAACTGGCTCACAACCAGCAGTTCACCGCTGGTGTCGGCCACCGACAAGTTCATGTGCCCGTTCTCGTCGGTGAAGATGCGCAAGTTCCACAGCTTGCCGGCCATCTTCTTCACTGTGTCGGCGTCGTCATCGTGGGTCACGCCCACCAGACAGCACAGCCCAGGACCGATCTCCCCGATCACTTCGCCGTCTACCCGAACCCGGGCTTCGGCGGCCCGCTGCACCAGCGCTCGCACGGGGCCAAGATAGCGGTCAGCCAGAGCAGCTGAGCATTTGCCAAACCCACCGAATTCCGAAAGCCTTGTGGGGCTATGGTCTCGGCGGATCGCCCGCTCAAAATCGCCCTTTTGTCGTACCGGGGCAAGCCCCACTGCGGTGGGCAGGGAGTGTACGTCCACCATCTGAGCAAGGCGTTGACCGACCTCGGTCACCACGTGGAGGTGCTGAGCGGACAGCCCTATCCGGTGCTCGAAGATCGGGTGCCGCTGCACGAGCTCCCCAGCCTGGACATCTTCAACGACGCCTATCCGGGGCGGATGCCGGGGTTCTGGGAGATCAAGTCGTGGGCCGACGCCGCCGAGGTGGGTTCGTTCATGACCGGTGCCTTCTCGGAGCCGCTGGCGTTCTCTATCCGGGCGTGGCAGATGCTGCGCTCACGAGTGGGGGATTTCGACCTGGTCCACGACAACCAATCGCTGGGCTACGGGCTGCTGGCCATAGAACGGGACGGCTTGCCGGTGCTGGGCACCATCCACCATCCCATCACCGTCGACCGCCAACTGGAGCTCGAACACGCCCGAAGCCCGATAGAGCGGCTGGGCAAGCGGCGCTGGTATTCCTTCACCCGTATGCAGGCCCGGGTGGCCCGGCGCCTGCGGCGAATCATCACCGTGTCGGAGTCGTCGCGCGACGACATCGCCCGAGACCAGAAAGTGCCCCGCCGCCTGATGCACGTGGTGCCGGTGGGGGTGGACCCCGAGCAGTTCCGCCCGCTGCCCGGCATGGAACGCAATCCCGAGCAGATCATCACCACCGCCAGCGCGGATGTGCCCATGAAGGGCCTGCGCTACCTGTTGGAGGCAGTGGCCAAGCTGCGCACCGAGAGGGACGTTCGCCTGATCGTCATCGGCAAGCCCCGCGAAGGGGGCACCTCAGCCGAAGCCATCCACAATCTGGGCCTGAGCCAGGTGGTGGAGTTCATCTCCGGGGTGCCCGACGAGCGCATCGTGGAGCTGTACGCCACTAGCTCGGTGGCGGTGGTGCCGTCGCTCTACGAGGGGTTCTCGCTGCCGGCCATTGAGGCCATGTGCAGCGGCACGCCGCTTGTGGCCACCACGGGAGGAGCTCTGCCCGAAGTGGCCGGCCCTGACGGTGAAACGTGCGTGTCGGTGCCACCAGGCGACAGCGAGGCGCTGGCCGCGGCGCTGAGCAGAGTGCTGGACAATCCCGAAATGGCCGCCCGCATCGGAACGGCGGGACGGGAGCGGGTGATTGGCCGGTGGAGCTGGCGTCACACCGCCGACCAGACGGTGGAGCACTACCGGGCACTGCTCGACGAATGGCGGCCTGGCCGATAGGCACGAATACTCTCGGCGATTTCCAGTTCGATCATGCTGACCGTTGACTACAACCGCTTGGGCCTGAAGCCAGGCGAACGGCTGCTCGATTTGGGATGCGGGTTTGGGCGTCATGCTTATGAGGCCGCCCGGCAGGGCGCCCATGTGGTGGCCTGTGATCTGGCGTCGGCCGAACTGTCCGAGGTTCGGGCCACGTTCGCGGCCATGTCGGATGCTGGAGAGCAGTACCACGGAACGTGCCAAGCCGCCCAGGGTGATGCCACCCGCCTGCCGTTCCCCGACCAGTCGTTCGACCGGGTCATCGCCTCTGAGGTGCTGGAGCACGTGGACTCAGACGATCAGGCGCTGGCCGAGCTGACCCGGATTCTGCGCCCCGGCGGGGTGCTGGCGGTAACGGTGCCCACCTGGTTTCCCGAGAAGGTTTGCTGGGCGCTGTCGGATGAGTACCACGCCCCCAAGGCGGTGGGCGGCCATGTACGGATCTATCGGCGCAGCGAACTCCGGCGTCGGCTCCGACGGGCCGGGCTGGCCCCCTACTCGGGTCATCACGCCCACGCGCTGCACAGCCCCTATTGGTGGTTGCGGTGCGCGGTCGGCCCCAACCGCGACGACCACCGGCTGGTGACGGCTTATCGCCGGCTCTTGGAATGGGATATTGTTCGCCAACCAAGAATCACCCGAATAGCCGAACGGGTCCTGAGTCCAGTGCTGGGCAAGAGCCTGGTTCTTTATAGCCGGAAGCCAGGATCACAAAGTCCAAGGGAGAACGAGCTTGTCGTCGCCTGAATCCCAGAATCACAGGGAGACCGAACTTGCCGGGCCTTGCGTGGCCGGCGTTTTGTCGGCAACCGAGCTAGAGCAAACCGCCGACAGCATCGCCGATTGGCAGCTTCCCAACGGGATGATCCCCTGGTTCCCCGGCGGCCACGCCGACCCATGGAACCACGTGGAGGCGGCCATGGCATTGACCGTGATGGATCGCCGGATAGAAGCTGAGCGGGCCTACCAGTGGTTGGCGGATCATCAGCGCCCCGACGGCGCCTGGCACCAGTACTACGTGGCCGACGGCGTGGAACAAGACAAGCTCGATGCCAACTGCGTGGCCTACGTGGCCACTGGCGTATGGCACCACTACCTGTGTACCGGCGACCGGAGCTTCTTGGAGAGCATGTGGCCGGTGGTGGAGCGGGCGGTGGACTTCGTGCTTGATTTGCAGTTCCCCCGAGGAGAGATCCGCTGGGCCCGCCACGCCGACGGCACGCCGTGGTCGTTCGCCCTGCTGACCGGGTCGTCGAGTATCTGCCACAGCCTGCGAGCCGCCATCGCCACCGGCGAGGAGTTGGGCCACGAGCGGCCCGACTGGGAGCTGAGCGCCGCCCGGCTAGCCGATGTGATCCGAACCCAACCCGACGCCTTCGCCCCCAAGCACCGCTGGGCCATGGACTGGTACTACCCCGTTCTGGCCGGCGTGGTCACCGGCCAGGAGGGCCGCACCATGCTGGCTTCCCGCTTCGACACCTTTGTTATGGACGGCCTCGGAGTGCGCTGCGTGTCGGATCGGCCCTGGGTCACCGCGGCGGAGACCTGCGAGAGCCTTATGGCTCATCTCGGCGTGGGCCGAAGAGACATCGCCGCCGAGATGTTCGAGTGGGTGCAAAACCTGCGAGCCGACGACGGCTCCTACTTCACCGGCATGGTCCATCCTGAGCGGATCCACTTCCCCGCCGACGAGCGCACCTCCTACACCGCCGCCGCCGTCATCTTGGCCGCCGACGCCCTATCCGGCACCTCCCCCGCCTCCGCCCTCTTCTCCAACCACCGCACCCTCCCCGAGCTCATCACCATCGGCTGAGCGCTCTCCCACCGGGACGTCGCTACCATCGGCCCATGGGCGGGCTGCCGGAGGAGTCGTGGGCGTCGTCGGAGGCGACTCGCAAGTCGATGCAAGGCAACCGCAGCCGCGACACCAAACCGGAGTTGGCGGTTCGCTCGGCGGTGCATCGCCGGGGATTGCGTTATCGGGTGGCGGCCCGACCGCTGCCGGAGCTGCGGCGAACAGCCGATCTGGTGTTCCGCAAAGCCAAAATCGCAGTCTTCGTGGACGGCTGCTACTGGCACGGCTGCCCCGAGCACCACACCCAGCCCGCCACCAACCCCGAGTATTGGTCCAACAAGATCACCGGCAACATCGCGCGCGATCAAGACACCGACGCCCATCTCCAAGAGGCTGGCTGGACCGTCCTCCGCTTCTGGGAGCACGAAGACCCCGAAACCGTCGCCGATGCCGTCGAGCAAACCGTCCGAAGTGCCCTGGAACGAGGGATAAGGAACAGCTAGCAGCGGAAGCGGTGGGCGCGGGATTGGCGGCGGGTGGCGATTTGGGCGGCGCGTTGGTCGGGAGTCAAGCGGGTGGTGAAGTCGGGAAGATGGTTGTTGATCTCCGTGAAGGGGACTACTAGGCCCTCGGGGGTGGGCATGGTGGTACTGAGCACCCAGCGGAAAGTGATGAGGGCCTCGGGGCGGCCTTCGGTGTCGAGCCAGTTCTGCACGCCTGGGTCGTGATGGGCCACCACGATACGGAATCGGCCGTCGGGGTCCACCGCGATTTGGGCGTTGTTGAGGCTCACGGTGCGGTTGGCGAAGTCCAGTGACTCGAACCAGGCGTAGCTGTAAAGCATGAACGACCAGTACTGGGCGTTGGGCACGTCGCAGCTCACTACCAGGGCCTCGTCGGGCCCCAGTTCGTAGGAGCAGCCGCCGTAGCCGATGGCGTCGGCCCCACCGGGTACCGAGCGGGGGCCGTAGAACACGTTGGGCGGGGCGGCTCGGCGGCTGCGCTCCATCCACTGGTTCCAGAACACCAAGGCGTCCTCGGCCCAAGCCATGGCCCGGTCCAAGCCGTCGGCGAACTCGGCTGGGCCGAGCGGGGCGGGCTGCTGGCCTTCACTACCTACCCGCTCGATGAAGAACCGGCCCGGCTCGTCCACTCCCCAGTCCACGTTGTACTCCCGCACGGAGATGTGGTCGGTGTGCTCGTCGATGGGGAGCCAGTTGCCGTCGTGGGGAGTGGCACTAGCGATGAAGGTGAAACTGCCATCGGGATCCACCGCGAAGTCGTCGCTGGAGCGCTCGGCGGTGATGCCCAGACGATTCTGGTGCATCTCGCCGTGGGCGCTTTGGATCACGAACATGGCCCCCGGCGGCAGCCAACCGGTGATCCGATAGGAATGCTCGGCGCTCACGTGGGCCCGCCAGTAGGTGTTGTCCACGTTGGGACCGCCCCAGCGCATGACGTCGTCGTTGTGGCGGTACATGACCGGGAAGTCCCGGTCGGCAAACTCAACCTGCTCGATCCACCCCTGCATCAGCAGCCGGCCTAAGTGTCGATAACCCTCGGCCCGATCAGCCGCCTCCGCGGGAAAGTCGTCTTCCAGCAGCCGGTCACCCGCCGCTTTCAATCGATCGCAGAACTCCCGCCACGCTTCGCCTGATTCCAGCCTCTGTTCTTGATTCACGCCGTAACGGTAGTGAGGCGGCGGGAGGCCCGCTCGGCACGGAGCAGGTCAGATGCCGGGAGCGCAGCGAGTGAGGACTCTTAGAGAGCCGGTGGCGGGCTGCTCGTTGAAAGCACCGGAGTCCATGGCCCGGCAGTAGATCTCGTAGGGGGGGCGGCCGCCATCGGCGGGGTTGGGGAATACGTCGTGAATGGCCAAGCGGCCACCGACGGCCACATGGGGCACCCAACTCTCGTAGTCGGCGTGGGCGGGCTCGGCGCCGTGGCCGCCGTCGATGAACAAGAAGGCCAGCGGGGTGGACCAGTTTCGGGCAATGGCCACCGAGTCGCCCACCAACGCCACCACGCTCCCCTCCAGTCCGGCCTGGAACACGGTGCGGCGGAAATGGGGCAAGGTGTCGATCAGGCCGACGGCGGGGTCCACCAGGTCGGGTTCGTGCCACTCCCAGCCAGGCTGGTTCTCCTCCGACCCCCGGTGGTGGTCGAGGGCGAACAGCACCCGGCCCTGGGCTTGGGCGGCGTCGCCCAGATACACCGACGACTTGCCGCAATAGCTACCCACTTCCAGCAGCGGACCGTCAACTTCCAGATCGCAGGCCGCCCGGTGAAGGGCCAGCCCCTCATCGGGGGGCATGAACCCTCGGGCAGCTTCAGCGAACGCCCGCCGACTGGGTTCCATCGTCTTGGGTCTCAAGGCCCTTGTCAGCAGACCCTCCGTTGAGCGCTGGACCGAACAAGTACTGGTCGCACACCGCGTACTTCACCAACCACACCGTGCCGAAGGCGCCCACCGATGCCGCGGTGATGAACCAGCCGTTGTCGGTGGCGGCATCCACCAAGCCCACGGCCAGCGACGACAGGGCCAGCCCAGCCAGCGAGACCAGCCAGAAGGGCAGCACCACTCGGCCCCACTGAGTAGGGCCGCTGCTGTCCCACACCCACCCCCGGTACAGGAAATAGACGGGGATATTGGCGATCATGAAGGCAACCAGATTGGACACCAGCCCCGACCAGCCCAGCAGGTCGTAGCACACCCGCAGAATGGTCTGACCCAGTACCACCCCAACCGCCGATGTGCCGCAATAGCGCACTAAGCGGCGCCAGTTCTCCAAGACGTGAGCGCGGGCAGAGACCAGAAGCGACATGGGGAGAAACAAGCGTACCCCAGCCCCTCTCAAATCCGACCACTAGGCCATAAGGTTTGCCTAACTCTGACGGTAGGATCAGTCGGTCATGCAAGCAGAGGTAGATGCGCTCATCGAACTGCTGGATCTGGAGCCCATCGAGGAGGACATCTTCAGGGGAGTCAGCCCCCAAGAAGACCGACAGCGGGTGTTCGGCGGTCAGGTGGCCGGCCAAGCCCTCGTAGCGGCTACCCGCACAGTCGAAGACAGGGCAGTCCACAGCCTCCAGGCCTATTTCATCCGCCCCGGCGATGTGGCCGCACCCCTGGTGTATCTGGTGGAACGGGTGCGGGACGGCCGCTCGTTCACCACCCGCCGGGTGACCGCCATCCAGCACGGCCAGCCCATCTTCGCCATGTCGGCCTCCTTCCACAAACAAGAAGAGGGCTTCGAGCACCAAACCGACCTCCCCGCAGGCATCCCCGACCCCGAGGACCTAGAGCCGTACGTGTGGCCGGGCTTCCCGGTAGACGACCAAGGCCGAATGATCCGCCCGATTGAGCTGCGCTACGTGACCGGCTCGCCCGCAGAACGGGGTCAGAGCCGAGAGCCCCGCTTGCAGGTGTGGCTGCGGGCCACCGGCACGCTGCCCGAGAACCCAGTGCTGCACACCTGCATGTTCACCTACGCCAGCGACATGACAGTGCTGGATACCGCCACCAAGGCGCTGCCGGTGCGGGGCAACGAGATCGACATTCAAGCGGCCAGCCTGGACCACGCGATGTGGTTCCACCGCCCGCTGCGCATGGATGACTGGATCTTTTTGGACCAAGTGTCCCACTCGGCGTCTAACGCCCGGGGATTGGCGTGGGGCACGGCGTGGAACCGCACCGGCGAGCTGGTGGCCTCAGTGGTGCAAGAGGGATTGATCCGACCACTGCTAAAGCAACCATGAGTATCTACACCCGAATGGTGGCGGCGTTCGCCGCGGCCTGTCTGCTGGCCAGTGCCTGCGGGAGCGGCAACGACGATGTCGGCCAGCGTGATGCTGGTCCGGCAAGTATGTCCACGGCTGCGGCCACCGCTGGTGCAGCAGCCACCACGGCCCCTGCTCAACAATCAGGCGCCGACGCCCCCACCGTTGCCGGAGATCAGCCAGCAGACTCCCCTGCGACCGACCCGGCCCCCGACCAAGGCGAGGACGAACAAGCCGCGGTGACCGACCAGCCTGCAGAGGCAAACCTGGCGTTGACTCCGGTGGCGTCGCTTACCGATCCGATGGCGCTCATCGCCCGACCGGGCACCGGCGGCACCAGTGGAGACCTCTACGTGGCCACCCGGGAGGGCCAGGTGTGGCTCATGGGCGCTGACGGGGATGAACCTCCCGAGATGGTGCTGGATATCAGCGCCCAAACCAGTCCAGAGTGCGAAGAAGGACTGTTGGGCATCGCCTTCTCCCCTGACGGATCGAAGCTCTACGTGAGCTCGACCGACTTGGGGGGCGACAGCTTGATCGTGGAGTACCCCATGAGCGGGCAGTGGGTTCAGGGCGACCAGGGCCGGACGGTGCTGAGCGTCGACCAGCCGGCATGTAACCATAACGGCGGCCATATTGCCTTCGGACCCGACGGTTACTTGTGGATCGGATTTGGCGACGGCGGCGGCCGAGATGACATGTTCAACCAGGGCCAGGATCTGGACACCCTGCTGGCCACCATGGTCCGCATCGACCCCGAGGCCGACGGCGACTCGGATTACTCCATTCCCGCCGACAACCCGTTTGCCGACGGCGGGGGGCGAGCTGAGATCTGGGCCTACGGCGCCCGCAACCCGTGGCGGTTCTCGTTCGATCGAGACATCGGCGATCTGTGGATCGCCGATGTAGGACAAAACGAGTGGGAGGAGATCCACGTACTGCGGGCCGCCGACGGCTGGAAGCCAGGGGCCAACCTGGGATGGCCGCTTTTCGAAGGCCACGTGAGGTTTTCCGGCGCCGAGACTCCTGAAGACTTGGACTTCCCCATTCACGTGTACGACCACGACACCGGTTGCTCTATAACCGGCGGCCACGTGTACCGGGGCTCGGCCATACCCAGCCTGGTGGGCACCTATGTGTTCGGCGATTTCTGCCAAGGCCGCCTGTGGGGTCTCACGCTCGATGACCAAGGGCAGGCTACCCAGATAGAACTCGGCCTCTCCGTCGATCCGGTCACGCTGGTCTCCTTCGGCGAGGACGCGGCGGGCGAGTTGTACGTGTTGAGCTTCGACGACACGGTGTACGGGCTGGAACCGGAGGGATAGCCGCTTCCGTCCGACCCGGCACCTTTCCGCTCTGACAAGATCAGCATCGTGAAAATGAGCGGTGGGGAGGCTTTGGCCAAGTCATTGGGCCGAGAGGGAGTCGAGATCGTCTTCGGTATTCCCGGCATCCAGATATACGGAGTCGTCGCTGCGCTGCGTGACGAACCCGGCATCCAGTTGGTCGTCACCCGCCACGAGCAAGCCGCTACCTACATGGCCTACGGATACGCCCGAGCGTCGGGCAAGCCAGGGGTGGCCCTCGTCGTTCCTGGTGTGGGCGTGTATAACGCAGCAGCGGGACTGGCCACCGCCTACTCCCGCTCTCAGCCAGTATTGCTGATTGCCGGGCAAATCCCCCGGGATCAGATGGGCAAGAACCTCGGCGGCGTCCATGAGGTCGAGGACCAAATCGACATCGTGCGGCCCGTTACCAAATGGCGCCAGCAAGCCCTTGCGCCAAAAGCGATACCCGGGGCCGTTTCCGAGGCTTTCCGACAAATGCAGACCGGTCGTCCCCGCCCGGCGTATCTCGAAGTCCCGCCTGATGCTGCGGTGGAACGGGATGAAGTCGAATTGAGGGAACCCGTTCCTGTCTCACGGATCGTGCCTAGCCCTGAGCAGTTGAAAGAAGCTGCCTCTGCTATCGCGCGCTCTCGTCTACCCCTAATCGTTGCCGGTGGCGGAATAGCTCTGTCCGGCGCAGAGCAGGCGCTCCTCGAGCTGGTCGAAGCCACAAACATCCCAGTGGTGACGTCGGGCGGTGGAAAGGGCGCCATCCCCGACAGCCATCCTCTGTGCTACGGCTCATGCGTCAGCCCCGGCGGTGAGCGACACGAGATGAATCAGCTGCTGGACGTTATGAAAACCGCCGATGTCGTAGTCGGGATCGGAACCCGCTTTTCCCTGGGCAACCCCGCCGGGGAGTCATCGACGCTCGTGAACATCAACATCGACGACTTCGACCTCACCCGGATTCAAGACAACACGATTCCATTGCGCGGCGACGCCAAAGCAACCATCAACTCTCTCTTGCCACTTCTGGTTGAAGCCGGGTGTCGAGACCGCCCGTCCCCTGCTCAAGCCGTGTCCGCCGCCCGACGTCTGATCGCCTACTACGACATCAGAGACAACGAACCCCAGTACCCCATCTTGGAAGCAATCAGACGGGGGACTCCCGAAGACGCATACACCGTGTGGGATGTCACCCAATTCGGTTTCTATTCCCGAACCCATTGGCAGGTGAACCACCCGAACACCTACATCGACTCTGGGTACTCGTTCAATTTGGGCTTTGCATTCCCGTCAGCGCTGGGAGCAAAACTGGCCAAACCAGATCACCCAGTGGTGTGCTTCGCTGGGGATGGCAGCTTCATGTTCAACTCATCTGAGTTGTCAACCGCCATCAAATACGGAATCAACGTCACCACCGTCATCTTCAGAGATGACGCCTACGGCAACGTGGCCCGCGACCTAGACGATTTTTTCGACGGCTCCTACGGAACCGACCTCACCAACCCCGACTTCGTGAAGTTCGCCGAATCGTTCGGCGCCATTGGCATGAGGGCAGACGACCCCATGGACCTTGAAACCTTGATTCCTACTGCGCTCGAACAGCAGGCACCAGTGGTCATCGACGTCCCCATCGGCCACATTCCTCTACCCCGCCCCAAGCAGATCGAACATGTACCCAAGCTGCCCTGGACCCATCCTCAGGAGGGGCTGATCTCGTTCGAAAGCTGAACTGCCGAGCGGCAGACCTAGCCGGATTCGTACCAGCCGGAGGCGATGTGGATGTCGTCTCGTTTGACGATCCAAGTGTGCTTGGTCTCCCAATCTCCGCTTTGGGGGTTGAGATAGGTGTAATCCACCCACTTGCCGGTCTCGGTGGCCGTCACCATCTCATCAGCGGCAGCCAGGCCCTCGGGGGTGGCACCGAGAATCTCGTGGAGGGTCTGCCCCACATTGTCGGGAACCGTGGGATGGGCCAGCACCACGCCGTCGAGGTCGAAGGCGAACCCGTACCATTGACCGTCCACGCTAGGGGGGTCGGTGCTGTCGGGAGAATGCAAGTGCTCGATCAGGGCGCTGCGTCCGTTGGACTCATAGAACCAAATGGCGTCTTCGACGAAGGCCCTGGTGTAAGAGCCAGGCTCGGCTTTGGTGGCCGGAGGAACGGGGAAGGAATCCTCGTACCAGCCGGAGCCGAAGATCAGGTCGTCCTGGCGTTTGGCCCAAGTGTGCTTGGTACCGCCGGTGTCGGTTAGGGGGTTGTAGAACACGTAGTCCACCCAGTGGCCTGACTCGGGCGATCCCTTCAGCAGGGGGCCGTAGGCGTGACCGGTGATGTCCACCCGCTGGCTTGAGTTGGCGCCCACCCGCGAGGGAATGGTGGCGTGGGCCACGGTAATGCCCGAGTTGGCATCCATAATGAACACGTACCACTGGTCGTCGGCGCCGGCTTCGTTGTTGTAGTAGTCGATGGTGGCTTGCCGGCCGGTCTCTTGGTATCGGTCTACGGCCTGCTGCACATACCACTTGGTGAACGCGTCCCGCTCGGTCTTGGGCGGTGGCACTGTCTCTCCACCATCGTCATCATTGCCGCACGCCGCGGCCACCAGACCGAAAACCAGCAACAGCGCCAGCACAGTGAGACTCACGCGTCCGTAGCTGTCGCTCATGCGCTTGGTCATGTTCTTCCTTTCCAAAATGGCTGGTTCAGGCTACCAGTGAGGTTCTCAGCACCAACGCTGGAAGAGTTAGTGGGCGTGAAGGGGGAGGTTTAGCCAGGCGTCGTCGGCGAGGTTGAGGAGGGGCTCGGGGTAGATGCCGAAGGCCAGGGTGAACAACACCACGATGGCGACGGCCACCGCCGGGCCGCGAGGAATGCGGAGTCGGGGAGCGTCGGGGTCGGCGGCCTCCAGGAACATGGCCACCACAATCCGCAAGTACAAGAAGGCGGCCACCACTGCGGCCAGCATGGCGATAACCGCCAACCAGAAGGAGCGGGCGTCCACCGCGGCGGTAATCACCTCGAACTTGGCCCAGAATCCCGCGGTGAACGGGATACCAGCCTGCGACAGCAACAGCACGGTGAAGGCGGTGGCCAGAAGCGGGCGGCGGGCAGCCAGGCCGCGCAGGTTGTCGATGCCGGTGCCCTCGTCGCCCGGGCTGCTCACCACGGTGATCACCGCGAAGCTGCCGATGGCCATGGCGGCGTAGGCAGCCAGGTAGAACAGCACGCTAGCCACGCCGTCATCGGTGGCAGCCTGCACGCCAACCAGGATGAACCCGGCGTGGCTGATTGAGGAGTAAGCCAGAATGCGCTTTACGTCGGTCTGGACGATGGCCAGCAGCGACCCCACCGCCAAGCTGGCGATGGCCAAGCCAAACACCACCGGCTGCCAGTCGTCGGCCACTCCCAAGAACCCGCCGAAGAACACCCGGAGCAGGGCGGCGAATCCAGCGGCCTTCACCCCGGCCGCCATATACGACACCACCGGCGACGGTGCCCCCTGGTACACGTCGGGGGTCCAAGCGTGGAATGGCACCGCGGCCACCTTGAACCCGAATCCCACCAACAGCATTCCCATCCCGGCCAGCAGCAGGCCGTTGTCGCTCAGGTTGTTGTCCCTCAGGACGTTCTCGATGCCGGCCAGGTTGAGCGACCCGGTGGCCCCGTACACCAAGGCGATGCCGTAGAGCAGGAACGCCGACGCAAAGGCGCCCAGCACAAAGTATTTGATTCCCGCTTCCTGCGACTCGGCCCGCCGCAAGTGCATGGCCACCAGCACGTACACCGCCAGCGACAGAATCTCCAGGCCCAAAAACAGCACGATGAGGTTGTTGGCCGAGGCCATGGTGATGCCACCGGCGGCCGACAGCATCAACAACACGTAGAAGGCGGGGCCGTCGAGGCTCTCCCGGTGCAAGAAGCCATCGGCCACCAACGCGGTCAGTACCACAGAGCAGGCCAGCAGCACGATGATGAACACCGAGAACTGGTCCACGCCGATCGACCCGGCGATAGTCGAGGATTCTCCCTCTTGGTCAACCCGTATCCACACCGGAATGGCAGTGGCCAGCACTGCGAGCCCGGCGGCCGCTGTCCAGGCCGATGCGAACCACCCCGGCAGCCAGCGACCGGCCACCGACACGATGGTCAACAGCACCACCGCGGCCCCCGCCATCACTATGTGGGGGATCAGAGGCAGCCACTGGATGTCGGGGATGTTCGCTTGGGCGAGCGAATTGGCTTCAGCGAGGACGGGGAGCATCAGTGGCCCTCCTCCTCGTGGCCGTGGTCAGACTTGAGCTTGCGGAGTTCCTCAAAGCTGCCTTCGGGCCGATCACCCACGGTGGGCGATTCAATTCCCTCGACTTCCTCCATGTGTTCGATCAACGCGTTGACGGAGGGCTCCATTCGCTCGATCACCGGCTTGGGATACACCCCTAAGAACACGATGAGCCCCACCAGCGGCACCATCACCAGCTTTTCCTGCCAGTTGAGGTCGGGCATTGACCGGTTGGCGTCGTCGGGGGTGCCGTGGAACACCCGCTGGTAGGCCCACAGCAGATACAGCGCGGCCAGGATGACCCCGGCGGCGGCCACCACCGCCCACCAGCGGTGGGCCACGAACGCCCCGGCCAGGATCAAGAACTCGCCCACAAAGCCGTTGAGGCCGGGCAGGCCCACCGACGACAGCATCACCACGGTGAACACCGCGGCCAGCACCGGGGCGGCCTTCTGGAGTCCGATCATCTCGGAGATCTGCCGGGTGTGGCGGCGCTCGTAGATGAACCCCACCAGCAAGAACAGCGCCCCGGTGGACAAGCCGTGGTTGACCATCTGGAGCAGCCCGCCCTCGATGCCCTCGGTGTTGATGGAGAAGATGCCCAGCACGATGAACCCGAGGTGGGCCACCGAGGAATAAGCCACCAGGCGTTTCAGGTCGCGCTGCATGGTGGCCACCACCGCGCCGTAGAGAATGCCGATCACCCCCAGGGTGAACAGCAGCGGGGCAAAGTACTGAGACGCCTCGGGAAACAGGTACAGGCCGAAGCGAACCAGCCCGTAAGTGCCCAACTTGAGGAGCACCCCGGCCAGGATCACCGACCCGGCGGTGGGGGCCTCGGTGTGGGCATCGGGCAGCCAAGTATGCACCGGGAAGAGCGGTACCTTCACGGCGAAGGCCAGCACGAACGACAGAAAGATCCAGCGAGCAGTGATAGTGGGCAGCGCCCCTGCGTCTTCGGCCAGCTCCAGCAGGTTGAATGTGACCGCCCCGCCGGTCTCTCGGGCGGTGAGCACCGCCAGGGCCAGCATCCCCACCAGCATGAGAGCCGAGCCCAGCATGGTGAACAGGAAGAACTTGGTGGCGGCATACTTGCGATTCTCGTGGCCCCACTTTCCGATGAGGAAGTACATGGGGATAAGCACGACCTCGAAGAACAAGAAGAACAGCACCAGATCCAGGGCCAGGAACACCCCCAGACAGCCAGTTTCCAGCACCAGCATCCAGATGTAGTAGGCCTTGGCGTCGTGGGGCGGGTCGCAGGCCACGATGGCGATGGGGAAGAGCAGTCCAGTGAGCACCACCAAGAACAGCGAGATGCCGTCCACCCCGACGTGCCAGGAGATGCCAGCCGAGCCGATCCACTCGGTGAGCTGGGTGAACTGGAAGTCGCCGTCGTTCTTGTCAAAGGCGGCCATCAGCCACAGGGTGAGCGCCCCGGTGGCCGCCGAGGTGGCCACCGCCACCGGCTTGAGCACCTCCGAGCGGGAGGGGGCGATCAATGCGACCGCCGCCGCGCCCACCAAGGGCAGGAAGATAATGGCGGGCAAGGCCATCGAGCCGCCCATCAGAACCCCGCCCTCGAGATGAACCAGGCCAGCAGCGCCACCGCGCCGATGGCGATGCCCAGGGCGTAGCTGCGTACCAAGCCGGATTGCGACACCCTCAGCCGGGAACCGGCCCGACGGATCAGGGTGCCGGTACCGTTGACCGCGCCGTCCACCACCTGCTCATCGAACTGGGTGGTGCGCTCGAACGCCCGGCGACCGGGGCCGCCCATGAAATCGGTGACGATCTCGTCGATGCGCCAGGCCCGGGCCAGGAAGGGGTGCTCGATGCGGGCGGGGTCGATCCGGCGGCGGATGTACACCACAGCCCCAGCCGACACCCCGCCCAGACTTCCGACAATGGCCACGAGGGCCAATATCCACTGGGTGCCCCCGCCGAACGGAAGATGGCCGTCGTTGCCGAACAGTGACGGCTTGAGCCAGTTGCCCAAGAAGTGGACATCGGAGGCGAACGGCAGGTTGATCACCCCGGCCACCATGGCCAACCCGGCCAGCACCACCAGCGGAATGGTCATGGTCCACGGCGATTCGTGGGGATGACGGTGGGGCGGGCCGGTTTCGATCGCAGATTCGACTTCCTCATCAGCCTCAGCTTCAACTTGAGTCTCAGCTTCAACCCAGCGGGGCGGGCCGAAGAAGGTCATTAGCACCAGTCGGGTCATGTAGAAGGCGGTGAGGATGGCGGTGGCCAACAGCAGCACCCACAACACTTTGTTCTCGCCGTAGGCGTAGGCCAGGATCTCGTCTTTCGACCAGAAGCCGGAGAACGGTGGTACGCCGGCGATGGCCAGCCAGCCGGCCACGAAGGTCATCGAGGTGATGGGGAGCAGCCGGGCCAGACCCCCGTAGCGGCGGATGTCCTGGTCGCCGTCCATCCCGTGGATGACTGAGCCGGCCCCCAGGAACAGCAGCGCCTTGAAGAAGGCGTGGGTGACCATGTGGAAGATGGCGGCCACGTAGGCACCTGAGCCCACGGCCACGAACATGAAGCCGAGCTGGCTGACGGTGGAGTAGGCCAGCACTTTCTTGATGTCGTTCTGGGCCACCGCGATGGTGGCGGCCATCAGCGCGGTGCCCAGGCCCACCCACATGATGAGGTCGGGCACCCAACCGTGGGCCTCGGCGATGATCGGGCTCATGCGGGTGAGCAGGTACACCCCGGCGGTGACCATGGTGGCGGCGTGGATGAGGGCCGACACCGGGGTAGGGCCGGCCATGGCGTCGGGCAGCCAGATGTGCAGCGGGAACTGGGCCGACTTGCCCGCCGCGCCCACCAACAGCAGCACCACGATGGCCGACGCGGTGCCCGCGGCCACGCCATGGGATTCGACTTCGAAGAAGATCTCCCCGTACTGGAGCGACCCGAAGGTCAAGAATGCCAGGAGCATGGCCACCAGAAAGCCCCAGTCGCCCACCCGGTTGGTGACGAACGCCTTCTTGCCAGCCGAGGCGTTGGCCTCGTCGGTGAACCAGAACGAGATCAGCAGGTAGGAGCAGGCCCCCACTCCCTCCCAACCCAGGAAGGTGAGCAGCAGGTTGTCGCCCAGCACCAGCATGAGCATGGAGAAGGCGAACAGGTTGAGGTAGATGAAGAACTTGGAGAAGCCCTCGTCTCCGTGCATGTAGCCAATGGAATACAGGTGGATGAGAGCCCCGACCCCGGTCACGAACAGGGCCATGGTCATGGACAGCGGGTCGGCCAGAAAGCCGATGTCCACCGCCAGCTTCCCGGCCGGCACCCACTCGAACAGGGTGACCACCGTCTCCCGCTCGTCGCCTTCGTGGCCCACCAGCCCGATAAACACCAGCAGCGTGGCCACAAACGATCCGCCCATCATGGCGGTGGCCAGCCAACCGGCCCGAGGCTCGCCCAGGCGGCGGCCCAGGGCCATCAACATGAGCACCCCGGCCAGCGGGAAGGCGGGGATCAGCCAGACGAGGTCAACGAGCGTGCTCATGACTGCGCTATCCCCTCAGCGCCGATAGGTCGTCGGCGGTGGCTCGGGGGCGGCGGCGGTTGATGGCCACCACGATGGCCAGGCCCACCACCACCTCGGCGGCGGCCACCACCAGCACGAAGAACACCGACACCTGCCCGCCGATGTCGTTGAGCTCCCGCCCGAAGGTGATGAAGGTGAGGTTGACGGCGTTGAGCATCAGCTCCACGCACATGAACATGATCAGCGGGTTGCGCCGCACCAATAGCCCCACCGCGCCGATGGTGAACAGCCCGGCGGCCAGGATCAGATACCAGGAGGCGGTGACCATCAGTCGTCCCCCGCGGTTTCCGGCCCCGGCGCATCATCGCTGCGGGCCATACGGCGGGACATGACCACCGCGCCCACCACCGAGATGGTGAGCAGGGCGGCGGTGGCCTCAAAGGCGTACACGTAGTCGGTGAACAAGACGTCGGCGATCTGGTGCAGGTTGGAGTATTGGTCGGTGATATCCAGCGTCAAGACCTTGGTGTGGCCCACTAGGCCGATGTCGCTGGTCACCAAGAAAGCCACGGCCAGCCCGAAGGTGCCCAGGCCAACCAAGGCGGCCAGCGCGCGCTGGCCGGTTATGGGCTCCACCGACAGGTCTTCGAGCCGGTCGACACCCAACAGCATGATCACAAACAAGAACAGCACCACGATGGCGCCGGCGTAGACGATGATCTGCACCGCGGCCAGGAAGTGGGCATCCAGGTTGAGGAACAGCACGGCTATGCCGAACAGGGTTCCCACCAGGCTCAACGCGGCGTGAACCGGGTTGCGGGCCAGCACCACGCCCAGCGCCCCGGCCAATACGATGGCCGCGCACACGATGAAGACCGCGGTCTCCATCAGTGGTGGCCTCCGTGGTCGTCGTCATGGTGCTGGCTGTGGTCCTCGGCGGCATCGTCGGCCTCATCATCTGCCGACTGGCCCCGCTCAGGTGATCGGATGCCGTACCCCAGCTCGCCCGACCAGGCCACCTTGCCCTCGTAGGCAGCTTGTCCTGAAGGCGATGTAGCCCGTACCCACGCCGAGGTGTGCTCGTCGTCGCCGGGTTGCCAGTGCTCCCAGGGAAGCTGCTGGGGCCTACCGTCGTCGGCCACCACCAGCTCGTCTTTGGTGTAGATGGCGTCGGACCGGTTGGTGAACGAGAACTCGAACAGCTTCGATTCGGTGATGGCCTCGGTGGGGCAGGCCTCCACGCACAGGTCGCAGTGGATGCACCGCAGGTAGTTGATCTCGTACACGTAGCCGAAGCGCTCGCCGGGCGACACGGGATCGTCGGGCGGGTTGTCGGCCCCCCGCACATAGATGCAGCGAGCAGGGCAGACGCCGGCGCACAGCTCGCACCCGATGCACTTCTCCATGCCGTCCTCGTAGCGGTTGAGCACATGGCGGCCGTGGAAGCGCTCGGGCTTGGGACGCTTCTCGTCGGGGTACTGGGTGGTGACCACCCGGCCCGTTTCAGTGCCCTTGAGCAGCTTGCGCAGGGTGATAGCGAATCCTTGGAGGTATCCCATCAGGCGAAACCTCCGTGAGGATCGAGTTCTCGGCGTTGGCGGGCAGCCCGCAAGGCCAGGGCCAGCAGCCCGGCCAGGGCGGCCATGATGGCCAGCATCACGATCACCGCCGCGCCCCGGTTCCAGCCCCGGTCGCCGGCCACGTCATAGGAGGCCAGCACCAGCAGCCAGCCCAGCGACAGGGGGATGAGCAGCTTCCAGCCCAAGTCCATGAGCTGGTCGTAGCGGAAGCGGGGCAGCGTGGCCCGCAGCCACACAAAGGAGAACAGGAAAAGCATCAGCTTGATGAAGAACCACAGCAGCCCCGACAGCCAGCCCACCGTGGTGAAGTCGGGGCCGTTGGGGCCGCCCAAGAACAGCGTCACCACGATGGCCGACATGGTGATGGTGTTCATGAACTCGGCCAGGTAGAACAGGGCAAACCGGATAGAGCTGTATTCGGTGTGGAAGCCGCCGACCAGTTCCTGCTCGGCCTCCACCAAGTCGAACGGGGGCCGGTTCAGCTCGGCGGTGGCCGCGATCAGAAAGATCACCATGGGCACCACCCAGGTGACCCACAGGTTCCAGTTCCACACCGACTGCTCGGCCACGATCTGGTTGGTGGACAAGCTGCCCGACTTCAACAGCACCGCAGCCAGCGACAGGCCCAGGGCGGCCTCATACGACACCATCTGGGCCGAGGCCCGCACCGATGCCAACAGCGGGTACTTGGAGCCCGACGACCAGCCGGCCAGCATGACCCCGTAGACGGCCACCGACGACATGGCCAGCACCAGCAGGATCCCCACCGGCGGATCGGACACCTGCAAGAGGGTCTCATGGCCAAACAGTGAAACCCGGCCATTGCCACCGCTGAAGTCGCCTCCCACCGGCACCACGGCGAACACCAAGAAGGCGGGCACCAGCGACAGGTAGGGGGCCAGCTTGAAGACGAACCGGTCGGACTGCTCGGGGACGAGGTCTTCTTTGAAGAACAGCTTGATGCCGTCGGCCAGCGTCTGGAAGATGCCGAACGGCCCGGCCAGGTTGGGGCCGATGCGGTTCTGCATGTCGCTGATGAGCTTGCGCTCAAACCAGATCATCAACATGACGGCCACCAACAACACGGCAAAGGCCACCCCCACCTTAAGCAGGGTGATGAGCACTTCGGCCCAGCCCACCCCGCCGATATACAAGGGGTCGAGGCCGAAAACACTCGGGCCCAAGGCAGCGGTCATCGGGTTTGGATCCTCAAATCGGTGACCACGGCATCGGGATCGACGAGGTCTCGCACGTCCAGATCGGGGTAGTTGTAGCCGAAGGCCGCGGTGCCTCGGGGGACGCCGGGATCGGCCACCACCGGCATGTCCATCTCCCCCACGCTGGAGATCACCTGCACGTCAGTGCCCACGTCGACGCCGACCCGCGAGAAGTCGTAGGGGTTCACCGCGAGGACGGCGGCGGGGGCCAACCCGGCCAGGGAGGAAGCGTGCTGGACCAGCGTGCCCCGGTCGTACATGCGCCGGGTCGCCACCAGCCGCAGGCTGTAGGCATCCACCGGGGGCACCGGGGTGGTGTCCTCGGGCGGGTTGAAGGCAATTGAGCTGTGGGCGGCCACTACCCCGTCGTCAGAGGCCTCAATGGCTTCCATAGACAGGTTCTGGTGCGACGGAGCCACTCGGGTGATCTCGTCCCACACTTCCTCGGGAGAGCCGAAACCGAAATCAGCACCGAGTTGGCGGGCCAGCTCGGCGGCGATGGCCCAGTCGGCCCGAGCAGTGCCGGGCGGGGTGACGATCTGGCGCTGGCAGGTGATCCGCCCCTCGAGGTTGGTGTGGGTGCCCCGCCGCTCGGCAAATCCGGCGGCAGGAAACACGATGTGGGCCCGAACCGTAGACGGGTTCATGAACAGATCGGAGGCGACGATGGTTCCCACCCGGCTGAGGGCTTCATCGGCCAGCGTTCGATTGGGGAAATCACCCAGTGGATCGGCGCCCAGCAGGACCAGCACGTCGATCTGGCCATCGGCGGCGGCTTGCAGGATGCCGCGGGCGTCGGCACCTGAAGTTGAGGGCACCGAGCCCCACGACTCGGCCAGCGCCGGCCCGCCGTCGTCCAAGGTGATCCGACCGGGCAGCAGGCCGGGGGCCATGCCCATGTCGAGCGCCCCCAGCACGTTGCCCCGGTGCAGCGCGGGCAAGAACGCGATGCCCGGCCGTCCGCCGGCACTCAGCAGACTGGCAAACCGAACCAGCTCGGCCGCGGCGGCAACGGTGAAGTCGGCCGACTCGGCCAGCGAGGGGCGGCCCACGATCACGGTGATCGGCTTGTCGGCCCGGTCGGCAATGGCCGTGGCGGCGGCCGCCACGTCGTCGGCAGGGGCGCCGCCGATGTCGCCTTCGGGTCCGGCCTCGATGTCTCCCCCCATCAAGGCGGCGGCCACGGCTGCGGCCTCACCGGGGCGATGGTGCAGCCGGAATGCGGCCAGATGACTCAGACCGCTGGCCCGGGGGGTCAGCTCAATGAGCTGCACGCCGTCGTTGATGATGGCGTGACGGAGCCGCAGATAGAGGGTGCCCTGCTCTTCTTTGGGATCGGGGGCCAGCAGAATGACGGTGCCACCGGGGGTGCAGGCCCGGTTGATGGTGGCCCGGGGCAGGCTGAGCACGGCGTCCGCGGGCAGGCCGTCGTCGAGCTGGGCGTCGACGTGGTCGGTGCCGATGACCCCCTTGGCCAGCCGAGCCCACGCGTACTGGTCCTCGTTGGTCAGCCGAGCCCCGCCCAACACGGCCACCGATTGGGGGCCCTTGTCGGCCACCGCTGCCTTGATGGCGTCAGCGGCCAGGTTGAGGGCTTGGCTCCAGGAGGTCTCCACCAGCTCGCTGCCACCGGGGTCGATTCGGCCCAGCGGGGTGCCCCGCACCAGGGGCGTGTGCAGCCGCAGCTCGCTGGCGGTGGCCTCAAACGCGAATCGGTCTTTGTCGGTGAGCCAGCCCCAGTTCACCGCGTCGCTGTCCACGCCCTGGTAGCGCAGTACCTGATCGCGGGAGGCCTGCACCACCACCCGGTCGCCCATCGGGTTGGGGTAGGTGGACTCCACCTCGGTGAGATCCCAGGGGCGGGCCTTGAACCGATAGGGCACCGCGGTGAGCGCACCCACCGGGCAGATCTGCACGGTGTTGCCGCTGAAGTAGGAGGAGAAGGGCAGATCGGGGAAGGTGTTCACCTGGGTTTGGTCGCCCCGGTCTTGGAAGGTGATGAGCGGGTCGCCGGCCACCTCGTCGGCGAATCGGGTGCAGCGGTCGCACAGGATGCAGCGCTCCCGATCCAGATACACCAGATCGTTGACCGGGATGGGCTTCTCGAAGTGGCGTTTCTCTTCGACGAACCGGCTCTCACCGGGACCGTAGGCCATGGTCTGGTCTTGGAGAGGGCATTCACCGCCCTTGTCGCACACCGGGCAGTCGAGGGGATGGTTCAACAGCAGAAACTCCAGCACGCCGTCTTGGGCTTTGCGGGTTTGGTCGGAGGTGGTGTCCACCACCATGCCCTCGCTCACCGCCACCATGCAGGAGGGTTGCAGGGCGGGGCCTCGCCCGGTGTCGATGTCCACGATGCACATGCGGCACATGCCCACCGAGTTCATGCGGGGGTGGTAGCAAAAGTGGGGGATGTACACCCCGGCCCGCTCGGCGGCAGCGATTACCCACTCGCCGGGTTCGGCCTCCACGGGTTGGCCGTTGACGGTGATGTTGACCACGGTCTCTTGCTCGCTCACGATGCCACCCCCGAGACGGTCACCGCGGTGGCCGGCAGATAGGCCTCGAACTCGCTGCGGAACCGCTCCAGGGCGGAGGCGATGGGCGAGACGGCCGACGGTCCCAGCGGGCAGATGGTGGTTTGGCGGGGCGGCCAATGGATGCCGGGGCTGATGTTGTCGCACACGTCCATGAGCAGGTCCAGATCCTGGGGGCGGCCTTGGCCGGCCAGGATGCGGCTGAGGATCTTCTCCAGCCAGGAGGTTCCCTCTCGGCACGGGGTGCACTTGCCGCAGGATTCCCGGGCGAAGAACCGCACCACGTTGTGGCAGGCCTTGACCACGTCGGTGGTGTCGTCCATGACCACGATGGCACCCGAGCCGAGCATGGAGCCGGCCTGATCCACCGTGGTCTTCTCCAGGGGCAGGTCGAGGTGCTCTTCGAAGAACCACGGTGCCGAGGCCCCGCCGGGGATGAACGTCTTGAGAGTACGGCCAGGGCGCATGCCGCCGGCGTAGCGGGGGTCGAAGATGATGTCCCGGAAGGTGGTGGTGCCGAAGGGCACCTCGAACACCCCGGGAGAGACCACGTGGCCCGACACCGCGAACACCCGGGTGCCGGTGGAGCTGTCAGCCCCCATGTCGGCAAAGGCCGCCCCGCCGTTGGACACGATCCACGGCAAATTGGCCAGGGTCTCCACGTTGTTGACGATGGTGGGCTTGCCGTAGAGGCCGATGGACGCCGGGAAATAGGGCGGCTTCAACCGGGGCATCCCCCGGTTGCCCTCCAGGCTTTCGATAAGGGCGGTCTCCTCTCCCACGATGTAGGCCCCCGCCCCCCAATGGAGGGTGATGTCTACCGAGAAATCCTGGGCACCGAGCACGTTGCGGCCCACGTAACCCGCCTCATAGGCCTCGTTGAGGGCGGCGGCCAACCGTTCTTGGGCATGGGCCATCTCCCCTCGCACATAGAGGAAGCACTGCGACAGGCCGAGGGCGTAGCAGGCGATCAGACAGCCCTCGATGAGCTGGTGGGGGTCGCGCTCCATGAGGAGGCGGTCTTTGTAGGTGCCGGGCTCGGACTCGTCGCCGTTTACCACCAGATAGCGGGGCCACACTCCCGGCGGGCAGAACCCCCATTTGACCCCGGCGGGAAACCCGGCGCCGCCCCGCCCCAGCAGGCTGGCGGTGCGAACCTCGCCGTGGACGTCGGCGGGGGCCATCTCCAGCGCCAGCCGCAACCCGGCATAGCCGCCGGTGCGCTCGTAGCCGGCCAGGGTGTGGCCGTCTTCGATGTCGAAGCGGGAGGTGATGATCCGCAAGTCGGAGGGGGCGGGCGCATTCATGAGCCAGCTCCGTTCTCAGAGGGGTTGCGGGCCATCCAGGCGGGCTCGCCTTGGCCGTCGGGGGGCGACACCCCGGCCCGGCGTTCGTCGCTGATGTGCTGGCGAACCTTGGCCAGTTGGCCGTGGGGAGCGACTTTGGCGGTTCCGTCGCGCAACTCCGACACCAGTTGGTCGAAGTCCTCGGAGGTGACCCGGTTGCGGTAGCGGTAGTTGACCTGGAGACAGGGCGCCTCGGTGCAGGCGGCGATGCACTCCACGGCTTCCAGGGTGATCTTGCCGTCGTCGGTGGTCCCGCCGGGCCTCACCCCCAAGGTGGCCTCGGCGTGGTGGATCAGGTCGGACGAGCCCAGTAGGTGGCAGGAGATGCCGTTGCAGATGTTGACCATGTACTCGCCCACCGGCTCCCGCTTGAGCATCTCGTAGAAGCTGCACGTGCCCATCACCTCGGCGGGAGTGACGCCCACCAGTTCGGCGATGTGGGCCATGGCGTCCTCGGTGACGTAACCGTCTTGTTCTTGGGCCACGTGCAGCAGGGGAATGAGCGCAGAGCGGGGAACCGGATACCGGGCAATGATCTCCTGGGCGATCATGAGATTGTTGGCGTTGAGGCGGGCCATGGCTAGCGGTCCACCTCCCCCATGATGGGATCGACCGAGGAGATGATGGCCACCGCGTCGGCCACCATGCCGCCTCGCATCAGGTGGGGCAGGGTTTGCAGGTTCACGAAGCTCGGGCCGCGGATGTGCATGCGATAGGGCACCGCGGAGCCGTCCGACACCATGTAGCAGCCCAGCTCGCCCCGGGGGGACTCCACCGCGGCGTACACCTCGCCGGCGGGCACCTTGAATCCCTCGGTGAAGATCTTGAAGTGATGGATCAAGGCCTCCATCGACTCGTCGATGCGGGCGCGGGGCGGCGGGGTGACCTTTTTGTCCTGCACGCGGTAGTCGCCGGAGGGCATCTGGTCGAGGATCTGGGCCAGGATGCGGATGGACTCCCTGATCTCGTTCAGCCGGATGGCGTAGCGGTCGAAGCAGTCGCCGTAGGTGCCCACCACCACGTCGAAGTCCACCTGGTCGTAGGCCAGATAGGGCATGTCGCGGCGCAGGTCCCAGGCGTATCCGGTGGAGCGGAGTATGGGCCCGGTGACCCCCAAGGCCAGGCACTCGGCGGTGTTGATGACCCCCACGCCCTGCAACCGCTCCCGGTAGATGGGCTGGCCGGTGAGCAGGGTGTCGAACTCCTTGAGCCGGGCGGGCAGGGCGTCGATCAGGGTGAGGACCTCGTCGCGCCAGCCGTCGGGCAGGTCGGCGGCCACACCGCCGGGCCGGATGTAGTTGTGGTTCATCCGCAGGCCGGTGATGGTCTCTAGCAGGCGAAGGGCCTCCTCCCGCTCCCGCCAGCCGTAGAGCATCATCGACACCGCGCCGATGTCCATGCCGTTGGTGGCCTGGAACAGCAGATGGGAGCTGATGCGGTTCAGCTCGCACATCAGCATCCTGATCCAGGTGGCCCGGGGGGGAAGCTCCAAGCCCAGCAGCGCCTCGGTGGCCATCGAGAAGGCCAGTTCGCTGAACAGCGGGGAGGCGTAGTCCATGCGGGTGACGTTGGTGGGGCCTTGGAGGTAGGTGAGGGTCTCGGCGGTCTTCTCCATGCCGGTGTGGAGGTAGCCGATGACCGGCTTGGACCGCATCACGGTCTCCCCCTCCATCTCCAGCATGAGCCGCAGCACGCCGTGGGTGCTGGGGTGCTGGGGCCCCATGTTCATGATCATGCTGGTGTCGCTGGTGCCAGCTTCGGCCTCCAGGCGCTCACCATCGTCCTCGCTGATGCGAAGCACGGCGCTGTCGTCCCGGCGTCGCACGGCCTCGTCGGTGGCCATCTCCACCGTGGTGTCTGCGGTGCTCATCTCGTCGCCTTGAACTGGACAGGTATTTGCCCGACAGAGAAGTCCTTCCGCAGCGGATGGCCTTCCCAGTCGGGGGGCATGAGGATGCGGCTAGGGTCGGGGTGGCCTTCGAAGACGATGCCGAACATGTCAGCCACTTCCCGCTCCAAGGCCTCGGTGCCGGGATACAGGTCGAACAGGGTGGGAACAGTGGGATCGTCGGCTGGCACCTGAACCCTCAGCCTGGTGCGACCCGGCGCGGTGTGGGAGATGAGGGTGACCACCAGCTCGAAGCGCTCTGGGGTCACTTCGGGGGGCAGGTCGGTGCGACCGGGGTGCTCCAGATAATCCACCGCAGTCACGTCGAGGGCCGACGCATAGCCCTCATCGCGCAAGCCGCTCACCGTCTCGATGAGCTGTTCGCGGGGCACATGCAGCACCGAGTCGCTCATGTACGAATGACCACGCCCGTCGAACTTTGGCCGTCGCGCTGGTCGACGGTGAGGTTGGCCCCCGCCCCGGTCTCGTCCCGGCGACGGGTGATCTCCCCGCTGGTGATCTTGTCGTGGAGGGTCAAGATGGCGTGCATGAGGGTTTCCGGGCCCGGTGGGCAGCCGGGGGCGTAGACATCCACCGGCACGATCTGGTCCACTCCCTGCACGATGGCGTAGTTGTTGAACATGCCGCCGCTGGAGGCGCACACCCCCATGGAGATCACCCACTTGGGCTCCATCATCTGGTCGTAAATGCGGCGCAGGATGGGGGCCATCTTCTGGGAGACCCGGCCGGCCACGATCATCAGGTCGGCTTGGCGGGGAGAGGCCCGAAACACCTCCATGCCGTAGCGGGCCAAGTCGTAGTGGGCGCCGCCGGTGGCCATCATCTCGATGGCGCAACAGGCCAAGCCGAAGGTGGCCGGCCAGCAGCTCCGGGCCCGGGACCACTTGACCAGATCCTCGAGCTTTCCGGTCACGAAGTTGTGATCGACCCCTTCGAGCCCCTGATCGATGACGGCCTTGGGATCACCCAGCAAAGGCAGCTTCATGCTGCCTCCTCCGGGGCACTTCTGCCGTCCAAACCCACTCGGCGGATGGTGGTGTCGCTGGTGCGGCGAGCCGACACCTGCGGGTCACGCCGCCAGATGGGGCGGGACGGCCCCCAATCGAGGGCGCCGTTGCCGATGAGGTAGACGAACGACTCGAACACCGCGAGGGCGAATATCCCCATGGCCACCAATCCGAACAGCCCCAGATCCCGATAGGAAACTGCCCAGGGGTACAGGAAGATGATCTCGATGTCGAAGACGATGAAGATCATGGCGATGAGGAAGAACCGGACCCCGAACCGCTCCGGGGCGTCGGTGCTCTCCTCCACCCCGCACTCGTAAGGGGCCAGCTTGGCCTTGGTCTGGCGCCGGGGAGCCAGCAGCCGGGAGGCGCCGAAGCTCAAGGCGGCGAACAGCACGGCCAAGACTCCGAGGGCGAAGATCGGCAGGTACTGGCCGGTCATCGCGGACTACCCCCCCAATACGATCATGGGGCCGCGCCCTCGCCCTCCAGGCGACGGCGGACTTCCAGGTCGCGGGTGTGAAGCATCAGCAGCGACGCCAAGAACAACAGTCCGGAGCCGATGGTCACCAGAATACCGGGCAGGCGGAACCGGCCCAGGTTGCGCCGCATAAGCACGGAGATGACGGGCTCGTCGGGGTCGACCTCAGTGGGAGACGGCGCCTGGCCGGCCACCGGCTCCTTGTAGATCGACCGCTGGACCTGCACCACCGTGTAGTTGGTGGGGTGGCGCGGCATAGCGCTGGTGATGACCTTGTTGCTGACCCGCTCCCACACCCCATTGTTGAGCCGCTTTGGCTTGCCTCCCTGCTGGTAGGCATTCAGCACCACGAAGGTGTTGCTCTGATCGTCGGTCTCGGCAAAGCCCAGATCGGCCTCGGCGAGATAATCGCTGGCCGCGGTGATGGCCTCTCCCGCGGCCTGGGTGGTCTGAAGGTTCCAGTCGCCCAGTTCCAGCCAGCCTCGACTCTGGGCATTCTCGATGAGGTCGGGAGCGACGCCCTTTAGTTCGCTCAGGGTCAGGTCTTCGTTGCGGATGCGCTGTTCTGCGGCCAAGCGCTGCACCTCGCATTCCAAATGCTCTTCCTTTACCGAGGTTCCGTTGAGGCTCTTCTCAAACTCGCACTCTGGAGACTCCCCGGAATCGACCGTCAAGAGCTTGCGGGGGTCGTCTTCAGCCAAGGGGTCGTTGAAGGCGGAGAGCTCGGTTCGGATGGCGGCCTCGTCGACGGAATCCAGCTCATCCTGTTGGGTGGTGCTGCCCAGATCGCGGACGATCTGAATGGCCTTGGGCAGGCAGTCTTGGGCACCCAAGGTGGCGCAGTTCACCGGGTTGGGCAGATCGTCGAGAATCTCGGGGGACGGGTTGCCCTCGTCCTCGGTCACCGATGGGTTGCCGATATGGATGGCCTGGACTTCCCAGGTAGGCCGGGCCCCTTGGAGGCCGATGCCGTACAGCGACCAGATGAACGCCATCATCACCGTCCACCCGAAGATGGCCGAAATGGCGATGAGCGTTCCGAGGCGGAAGCCGGTGTTGGTGGAGATGATGAGCCACACCGACCCCATGAGGATGGCCGAGCCCAATAGCACCGTGAGCAGGCCGCGGATCTCGTTGTCGAACGAGATGGCCCCCAGGGCGCTCACTGCGGAGAATACTGAGGCCATGCTCACGACCCTTGCTCAGCTTCGGCCGCTGGCTGGTTGAAGCGTTCCGACCGCTCGTAAGCCACGATGTCGGCGATGTCCTCGTCGCTCAGCATGCCCGGTCGGTCGCTGCCGTCTTCCAAGATGCAGAAACCATGGATGGGACTGCGCTCACTGGAGTCCCTATCACCAACGCACTCCCCGAAAGCCGGCATCTGGCCCCCGCCGTCGCCCTGGCCGAAATTGCCGTAGCCCACCCCTTCTTGGGAACCGATGGTGACGAAGCCCTCATGACCCTCGGCGGTGTCGAACTGTCGAAGGGTGGCACCGTTGGTGAGGTTGGGCCCAAACGCCCCCCCTCCGGGAATGTATTCGGGAATCAAGTTGCCCAGCCGAGCAATCACTGCGGCTTCTTCCTCAGAATCCTTCAACAAAACCACCGGACCTGCACCCCGTTCTTCTTCGGGTCCAGTGAACCGCCACGAGTCCCGCGGCGTGTGACACCGGGCACAGCCGTAAACCCCGTTGTTGAACAACAGCTCTCCTCGGTCGGGTGATGCCAGATCGCGTATGTACTGCTCGCTGGTTTCCTGGAGCTTTTGTTCTACTGTGACGAGCGCCATCGCGGCTGTTTCGATAGCAGCCTCGTCCTCGCCTGCATATCTCGTCGCGACTTTAACCCCAATACGAGCCCGAATATGTCGCCACTTCAGATCCGGGTTGGCATCCAACACGTCATCGCGCACCTGGTCGATGAGGCCAGCCATCACTTCTTCTTTAACTTCCCCGGGGTCGAGCTGGATGCTTTGGATGTACTGGATCAGCTCGTCTACCTGCTGGGTGGTGAGCGGGCCGCCGCCGGGGGCGCCCCAGGCCTGCATGGGGGTGGGCGGGCGGCCGTAGTTGAGAATGTGGCGCACCTCTTCTTCGGAGAAGCGGTACAGCGTGGTGGTGAGCGCGGGAACCTCCCACTCGACAGCGGCAATGAAGTTGCCGCTGTCGTCAGTAATAGAAGTTGCCGTGGTGCCGCCCAGGCCACCGCCGCCGTGACAGCTTGCACATCGCTCCTCGAACTGCTCACCACCCCGGCTGGTGAACTGCCGACGGGAGTCCTCCAAGTACCCCTGTTGGCGTCCGGGCTCTCCCAGCCAATACAGGGGCAGGGCCACACCGATAATCACCAGGGTGACCAGGCCGCTGACCAAGGCCAAGTCGAGCTTGGAGGTTTCCAACTCCTCGTCGCTCAGATAGGGCTTGCGGTTGGGAGCCAGATCCACCTCTGAGCCCTTTTCCCTCCGGCCAGCCCACAACACGTTGTAGATGAGGTAGATGGCGAAGCCCACGATGGCGACCACGGCTATGGCCATGCCCAGATTGCGCTGGGTTGAGGCGGCAAACAGGTGCATCAGTGCGATGCTCCCCCAAGACAGCTCGGCCCTTCAGGCTCCTGGCCAGTGGTGTTCACCCCGATGGGCGGACCCTGGATAACGGTGCCGGTGCGAATGATGAACTCGCCTCGGGAATTCACCGACATGGCAAACCGGTCCATGCCCCGGGGGGCCGGTCCGCCCCGCTTCTCGCCCACCTGGTTGTAGCGGGATCCGTGACAGGGACACTCGAACCACTGCGAGGTCTCACACTGCGGTACCCGGCAGCCCAGGTGGGGGCATTTCTGGAACAGGGCCACCAGGCCCGCCTCCATACCGACCAGCTCGGGAGCGCTGTAGGTAGCTTGCGCCTTGGGCAGGGCCGCCGCGGGGAATTCCGTCACCCAGGCGCGGGCATTGGGCAGGTACAAGAAGCCGTTCTCGTCTCGAATCCTCTGCTTGATGTCGTCGATCAAGCCCTCGTTCACATCAGCGCCGAAGCCAGTGACGAACGGCGGCCACAGAAACGCCACGCAAGCCGCGCCGAAACCGGTAAGGCTGAAGCCCATCATGGCCACCGTGCTGCGGTTCAAGAACTGGCGGCGGCTCACCCCGACGGCGTCAGGATCGGGCGGGGTCCACTCCTCCACCGATGCATCGGCGGCCTCCACCAACTCGGTACCCGCGGTCTGCCGGGCCAGCACCGCAGCCCGCTCCACCTCTCGTCCGGTGGGGGTGTCGACTGCTCCGGCAGAATCGTCGATGTCTACCCGGCCCCGGTCCCGCCGGCGGGTCTCCCGAGTGAGTCGCCCTTCGGCCGCCATGGTCTCCCGGCGTCGGGCCGCGCCGATCAACACGATCACTGCGGCCACCACGATGATCGGTATGGCGATGGAGAGTGCGACACCCATAGTCAGTCCCTAAAGATCGAAGAAGAGGCCGACTTCCCACGGGAAGACGAAGTTGAATCCGGGGCCTCGGAAGAACGAGCCGATGAGCACCAGGATCGCCCAGAACATCAGGTGGATGGTCATGAGCGAGATGGCGAACTTGCGATCTTCGGGCTTCTTGTTGGGGTTGCGGTCGACGTAGGGGGCCAGGATCAGCAGGAACAGCGCGATTCCGGGGATGGTCACTCCCGCCACCATCGGGTGGAACATGGTGAGCAGCTCCTGGAGGCCGAGGAAATACCACGGGGCCTTCGAGGGGTTGGGCGTCTCGTTGAAGTTGGCCAGCTCCAGCAGCGGGGCGTTCACGAAGATGGAGAAGATCAGGGTGAAGGCGGTGAAGATCAGCGCGGCCACGAACTCCACCACCAGCAGGTGCGGCCACACGTGGACCTTGTCGGTGGGGGTGGCCTTGACGTCCTGGATGGAGCCCGACTTGACCACGGTGAGCAGCCGCTGGGTGCCCCCGCCGGGGCCGGTGGGCTCGGGCTGAGCCGGACCGGCGGGCATCGGCGCAGTGGCCACCGCGGCGGCCGCAGGAGCAGCACCGCCGGCCGCGGCCTGATCGCGGGCCGACTTCGACCGGTCGAGCAAGTGGTCGGGGATCTTGGGGCCGCCCGAGTCGCCCTCGCCGGCGGGTTCGGACGACGCCGCGCCAGAGGATTCGGGCGCGGCCTCGCCTCCGCCGCCCGTTTGGGCTTCGGCGCGCTCACGGGCCTCTTGGGCTCGCTTCAGGAGGTGTTCGGGGACTTCCGCCATGGGCTCTCGGATCGGGCCAGAAGCGTCGTTGCGACGTCGCTTCTAGAGCGGCCCGGAAATACCTCCGTCCTTTCTTACTCGCCAGAAGTGGATGGCCATGAATATGACGATCACAAAGGGCAGCATCAGCACGTGCAGCACATACCAGCGCAGCAGCGTGTCGGTGCCGATCTCCACGCTTCCGAGTAGCACGAAGCGCACTTGATCGCCGAATACCGGGGTGAACCCCATCATGTTGGTTCCCACCGTCACCGCCCACAGGGCCAGCTGGTCCCAGGGGAGCAGATAGCCGGTGAACGACAGCAGCAGGGTGAGGGTCAGCAAGATGACGCCGATGACCCAGTTGAACTCTCGTGGTGGCTTGTAGGCCCCGTGGTAGAAGACCCGGGCCATGTGCAAGAACACCGTGATGACCATGAGGTGGGCGGCCCATCGGTGCATGTTGCGCACCAGCAGCCCGAAGGCGACCGAGGTTTGGAGGACGTAGATGTCATCCCAGGCCTGCGTCGCGGTGGGCCGGTAGAAGAACATCAAGAAGATGCCGGTCACGGTGAGAAGAATGAACAAGAAGAAGCTGAGACCGCCCAAGCACAGGGTGTAGCTGACCTTCACCGCGTGGCGCTTCACCTTCACCGGGTGGAGGTGGTACAGCACGCTGTTCATGATCACGTAGCTGCGGTTCCTGGGGCTGTCGCTGTAGCCCTTGCGGAAGATCGACCCCGGGCGGAAGATGGACGACCAGGCCTGCGAACCCTGCATGTCGCTCATCATTTGGCTCGCGGCCTGCTTGGCTCGCTCGCTTGCCGGTGGTCTGGGCTGCTTTGCCACGTTGCTCCTGAGTCCTCTTATCCGTTCCGGGCCTAAGTTCTAGGTCAACCGCATGCCGTAGCCGTAGCCGTAGCTGGTCATTCGCTGATGGGGATCGCCATCGCCTCCGGGGTCGCCCAGTCGGCCCAGGGTGATCACCCCCGTGGGGCACCGGTCCACGCACAAGGCGCAGCGGGTGCAGGCGTCCTCGTCGATGGTGAAGATCACATGGTCGCTGGGGTCGACGCCGGGCTGCTCGGCACCCACCGCCACGTCGACCGCCTCGGGAGTGACCATGTGGATGCACTTCCACGGGCAGATGTCCACGCATCCCTCGCACATGATGCACTCGGACTGATCGATGTGGATGAACTGCTTGGGCTTGACCTTGCTCTGGAGGTAGTCGTTGTCCACCTCGACCAGCACGTAGTCGTCGCGGAACTCCGGCATGGGGGGGTTGGCATCACTGCTGGCCATCAGCTTGTCGCCCCCTCTCTCACGATCGGTCGCCCATACTCGGACTTCTCCACCTCGACCGGAGCGGTCTTGCCCCGGTTCTGCCACACCATCCAGCCGGCAATGTTCCCGGCCAACGCCAAACCGTAGATCAACACCGCCACCACATCGCGCAATATCAGGTAGGGCAGGTCGAAGGGCAGAGCCCAGGAGATGATGCCCTGATTGCCCACGTAGTAGCCCTCAATCAAGCGGTCTTTGCGCCAGCCCAATTCGCTGTCGGCGTACACCAGCCACTGGTGGGGCACCACGCCATAGATCCAGAACAGCAGGAAGAAGACCAACGCGGCGCCAAACATGGCCTCGCCCCAGGTGTGGTACTTGCCCACCGGGCGGCGACGGGCGTACTCCAGGAAGGCAACGATGCCCAACACGCTGACCACCAAGGAGGCGGTGAGAGCCACATTGAAGTAAGGCGCGCCCAAGCCTTCGTCGTACTGGTGGACGGCGATGAAGGCCCACAGCGCCAAGTAGAGGACGAAGCATCCTCCGAGGGCCATGTAGAACTTGGTGACGGCGATGTCTATGGGCCTCTGCGCGGCCACGATCCTCCCCTCGTGGGTGCGGTCGCGATTGATAGTAGTAGCCCCACCCTGCACTTCTACACATCAAAGTGACCGCTCCTCACCCCCCGTTTTGGCCGACCAAAGCCACTGCGAGCAATGGTTAGGCCGCTAGCGTCAGGCGGGCCTAATGTGGCACGGGGCTGGCTGAGGTGCCGGCTGGGAGTCATACCGGAGGAGCGTTGGTAGAAGTACCCGAGCATCTGCTGAAACGATCGGCAGATCGTCGCCGGGATCTCGGCGCGACCACGGGCGATGAACCGGCGGCAGAGGTACCGCCATCGGAGACCAGCGCCGCTCCCGCGGTGGCTCAAACCGAGGTGCCGGCGGCCGCGGCGGGACCTTCTTTGCCCGAGCTTCCCGATCTGGAACCGGAGCCCGAGCCCCAACCCGAACCGGTCAAGCCGTGGGTTCAAGCCGCACTCGCCCGCAAGAAGATCCCAGTGTGGGCCGTGCCCGTGCTCATCTTCCTGCCGTTCTGGGCCATCATCTTCGCCGGCACACTGGAGTCCCCGCCGCGGGACAGCGAGATCATCGCTCTGGGCCGGGAGGTCTACGAGGGCGACGGCGGCTGCTCCGGCTGTCACGGCGCCGAGGGCGGCGGCGGAGTCGGCCCGGCGTTAAGCGACGGTGAGGTTATTGAAGGATTCAATGACTGGAAGGACCATGTCATCTGGATCGTCAACGGCTCGCCCCCAGAAGCAGGGGGGGTCTACAACGACGCGGGGGACGAGTCCGAAGGGGGCATGCCCTCCTTTGGGGAAGATTTGAGCGCCCGGGAGATCTTGGCGGTGGTCTACTTTGAGCGGGTCGAGATTGGTGGCGCCGAGGAACTCGGGGATGAAGAAGAGTTGGCCGGCTTGCACGAGCTTGAAGAGCTCTTCGAAGCTGAAGAAGTCATCACCGAGGATTTGGAGTTTGAAATCGGGGGGACCTTCGGCAGCACGTTGGACGGCTTCCTGGAAGAGGCCGGGATCGGAGCAAGCTGAGCTCGCGCCGTGACCTGCTGGTCATCGGCGGCGGTCCCGCGGGGGCAGCCACCGCCTACTGGGCGGCCCGCCACGGCCTCGACGTGGTGGTGGTTGAGCGCAAGGAGTTTCCCCGCGACAAGACCTGCGGTGACGGGCTGACCCCTCGGGCGGTCAAATCTCTGTGCGACATGGGCTTGGGCGACGAGCTCACCCGCTACCACCGCTACGGGGGCCTGCGGGCCGTGGCCCACAAGCGCACCATGGAGCTAGCCTGGCCCCAGCACCCGGTGTTTCCCGACTACGGCTATGTGGTGCGACGGCGGGAACTCGACCAGATGGTGGCCGACCACGCGGTGGCCGCCGGGGCCGAGATGCTGCTGGGCACTGAGGCCACCCAGCCGGTCCTGGTCAACGGGCTGCTGGACGGGGCTGAGGTAGTGAACAAGTCCACCGGCCGCGCCTGCCAAATCCAAGCCCGCTATGTGGCAGTGGCTGACGGGGCCAACTCCCGGTTCGGCCGGGCTCTGGGAACAGCCCGAGACCGGGCATACCCCCAGGGCATGGCCATCCGCACCTATTTCGAGAGTCCGCTGCACGACACGCCGTGGATCGAGAGCGCGCTGGACATGAGGGACCGCAACGGGAACTCGCTGCCCGGCTACGGCTGGATCTTCCCGCTGGGCAACGGTTGCGTGAACGTGGGCGTCGGGCTGTTGTCCACCTTCCGTGACTACACCTCGGTGAACACCTCTCATTTGATGCGGGAGTTTGCGGCCACCCTGCCCGGCTATTGGGAGATCGATCCCGACCGGCCGCTCATGGAGCCAGTGGGAGGGCGCCTGCCCATGGCCGGGTCGGTCAACCCAAAGGTGGGGCCGAACTATCTGGTGGTGGGGGACGCGGCCGGCTCGGTGAATCCGTTCAACGGCGAGGGCATCGACTACTCCTACGAGACCGGGAAGATGGCCGCCGACCTGGTGGCCGAAGCCATCGCTACCGGCGACGGCGGGGTGATCTGGCAGTACCCGAAGCTGCTGGAGGAGAACTACGGGGCTTATTTCCGGGTGGCCCGGATATTCGCCCGGCTGATCGGAAAGCCCGCGCTGCTGCGGGAACTCACCCGTATCGGCATGCAGTCTCGCCCCGCCATGGAGTGGGCCCTGCGGATCATGGCCAATCTCATGGACCCCGACGACCCCGGGCCGGCCGAGTACATCTACAAGGCGGCCGCCCGGGCCACCATGGCCGCGTCGCCCTAAAGACTGGCCCGTCCGCTTACCGCCCCACCGCGGCAGCGAACGCCTCCACCGTGGTGTCGATGTGGTCGTCGGTGTGGGCCAAGCTGGGGAACAGAGCCTCGTAGGGCCCGGGGGCGAATGCCACCCCGGCGTCGAGGAGGGCGTGGAACACCCGGGGATAGACGCTGTTTTCGGCAGCGGCCTTGGCTTGGTCGAACTCGGAGGGCGCGTCGGCGCAGAAGAACACCCCGAGCAACGACCCCACCCGGGGCACGGTGCAGGCAGCTCCCGCCGCGGTGGCCGCCGCGCTCATGCCGTCGGCTAATCGGGCCGCGGTGTCGGTGAGGGTGCGGTAGGCGTCGGGGGTGAGCTGCTTCAGGGTGGCCAAACCGGCCGCGGTGGCCAAGGGATTGCCCGACAGGGTTCCGGCTTGGTACACGCCGCCCAGCGGAGCGAGGTACTCCATGAGATCGGCTCGCCCGCCGAACACGCCGATGGGCAAGCCGCCGCCCACCACCTTGCCGAAACACCACAGGTCGGGGGCCACCCCGAACCACTCGGTGGCTCCGCCGGGGGCCAACCGGAAGCCGGTGATGACCTCGTCGAACACCAGCAGGGCACCGGCCCGGTCGCAGGCGGCTCTCAGCCCTTCCAGGAAGCCGGGAACCGGGGCCACCACCCCCATGTTGGCTGCCACCGGCTCCACCACCACCGCAGCCACCTTGTCGTCCACCGCGGGAACCTGGTTGTAGGGGGCCACCACGGTGTCGGCCACCGCTCCGGGGGTGACGCCAGCCGAATCGGCCAGCCCTTGATTGGCCACCCCGCTGCCCCCGGCGGCCAGCAAAGCGTCGCTGTGACCGTGGTAGCAGCCGGCGAACTTGATGATCTTGGTGCGACCGGTGGCCCCCCGAGCCAACCGGATGGCGGCCATGGCCGCCTCAGTGCCGCTGGAAGTGAGCCGGGTCCAAGCCATTCCCGGCACCCGGTCGCACAGCAACTCGGCCAGCAGCACCTCGCGCTCGGTGGGCGCCCCGTAGCTGGTGCCATCCGCGGCGGCCTTGGCCACCGCTTCGGTCACTGCGGGATGAGCATGGCCCAATATGCCGGGTCCATAGCTCTGCACGTAGTCGATGTAGCGGCGACCCTCCACATCCCACACGTAGGGCCCCTCGGCCCGAGCCACGAAGTACGGGGTTCCGCCCACCGAACGGAACGAGCGCACCGGCGAGTTGACCCCGCCGGGAATCACCCGTTGCGCCCGCTCGAACAACCCCCGATTGGTGACCATGCCCGCGATCCTAGGGTTTGAGTTCTTCCATTTCGGCAGCGGGAACCCGGTGGGTCTCAGCGGGCGAAGAAGGCTTCGAGGGCGGCGATCAGGCCGTCGACGGTGTGCTCGGCGGCTTCCACTGTCACCTTCAGCCCTCGGTTGCGGGCGGTGGCCGTAGTGATGGGGCCGATGGTGGCCACCACTTCGGGCACCGCGTCGGCGCCGTAGGCGTCCACGAAATTGGTGACAGTGGACGACGATGTGAAGGTGATGACCTCGGCATCGGCCAGCAGGGCCGCCGCGTCGGGATCGGGTGCCGGTGCCACAGTTCGGTAGGCGGGAACCACGTCCACATCCCAGCCCGCGGCGGCCAGACCATCGGGCAGCACGTCGCGGGCGGTTTCGGCCCGGGGGATGAGCACTCGTCCCGGCCCGCCGGGCCCAACCTCTTCAGACAGAGCCTCTAGGAGGGCCTCGGCCACGTACTGGTCGGGGACGAGGTCGGCAACCACGTTGCGCTCGGCCAGCGCCGCGGCGGTGCCCGGGCCGATGGCGGCCACCCGCACTCCCCCCAGGCTGCGGGCATCCCGCATGTGCTCGAAGAACTGGCCCACCCCGGTGGGCGAGGTGAGCACCACCCAGTCGTAGTGGCCGACCTCGGCCGCGGCCCGAGCGAGGCGGTCGACGTCCTCGGGGGGCTCAAAGGCGATGGCCGGCAGTTCGATGGCCTCTGCCCCCCGTTGCCGAAGATCAGCGGCCAGCGCGGCGGCTTGAGGCCGCGCCCGGGTCACGACGATGCGGCGGCCGAACAGGGGTCGATTCTCGTACCAGGCCAGATCGGAGGCCGCCACCTCGCCGATGACGATGGTGGCCGGCGGTTGGGGATCGAGGTCGGCCAGGGTGGCCAGGGTGGCCCGCAGCGTGCGCTGGTTGGGGCGGGTGCCCCACTGCACCGCAGCCGCCGGGGTGTCGGGATCCATGCCCCCTGCGATGATCCGATCGCAGATGGCGCGGCAGCGGGCCGCGCCCATGAGCACCACCACCGTTCCCCCTAGGGCGGCAACCGCCTCCCAGTTGACCGACCCCTCCCCCTTTGCCGGGTCCTCGTGGCCGGTAACCACGGTGAAGGAGGTGGAGGAATACCGCATGGTCACAGGAATCCCGGCATAGGCGGGAACGGCCACCGCCGAGGTGATCCCGGGTACGACCTCGAAGGCGACGCCGGCGGCGGCCAGCGCGGCGGCCTCCTCACCGCCGCGGGCGAACACGAAAGGGTCGCCTCCTTTGAGCCGCACCACCTGCTGCCCAGCCTGGCCCCGAGCCACCAGCAAGGCGTTGATGTCCTCTTGGGAGGTGCGGGGCCCGCCGGGTTGTTTGCCCACCGAGATGCGCTCGGCCTCCGCCGGAGCCAAGTCGAGCAAGGTAGCCACCGAGAGCCGGTCATAGACCACCACATCGGCAGTGGCCAGCACCTCTGCCCCTCGCAGGGTCAAGAGCGCGGGATCCCCCGGCCCTGCACCAACCAGATAAACGGTCACCAGGCCACCGTATCGAGCAACTGGCGGGCCAAGCGCTGCCCCAAGGCCTCCCCGTCTTCTCCTTCGCCCACCGCGGTGTGGCACCGGCCGTCGGGACCGTCGGCCAGCACCGCTCGCATGGCCAGCGTGGAACCCTGGATGTGGGCGTGGGCGCCGGCAGGCAGCGTGCAGTCGCCGCCCAGGGTAGCCAAGAAGGCCCGCTCGGCATCGACCACCCGACGGGTGGTGGAATCTTCAATGGCGGCCAGCAAGGCGCGGACTTTGTGGTCGTCTTCTCGGCACTCCACCGCCAGGGCGCCTTGGCCCACTTGGGGCACCATGGTCTCGCAGTCCAGTACGTCGACCACCGGCGGGTGCTCGCCCAGGCGTTCCAGTGCAGCCTGGGCAATCACCACCGCGTCGTAGTGGGCGGCTTTGGCCAGCCGGGTGCCGATGTTGCCCCGCAGTTCGGCGAATCGCAGATCGGGACGGATCTCCCGCAGCTGGACTCGGCGGCGAGCTGAACCGGTGGCCACCAATGCGCCTTCGGGCAGATCGGCCAAGCGGCAGCCGACCAGCGCGTCTCGGGGATCGGCCCGGAGGGGCACCGCGGCAATCACCAGCCCGTCGGGGGTGGCTGCCGGCAGATCCTTGGCCGAGTGGACGGCTATGTCGGCTCGGCCGTCGAGCACTGCGGCTTGAACTTCTTTGACGAAAACTCCTTTGCCGCCGATGGCCGAAATGGGCTCGTCGGCCAACTGGTCGCCGGCGGTGGTGACCAGAATCGGCTGGACCGAGGCGGCGCTTCCCAGCAGTTCGGCGATGTGAGCGGTCTGCCAGCGGGCCAAGGCGCTCCCCCGGGTGGCGGCGCGCAACATGAGGGAAAGCTTAGAGATCGAAGAGGTCCCGGAGTGCTTCGGCCAGGCGGTCGCCGCGCGGCGATCCGGCGGCGTCTTTCAGCCTCACGGTGGGCTCATGCAGGAGCTTGCCCACCAGACCCCGAGTGGCCGCTTCCACCGCTTCTCGCTCGGCCGGGGACAGCCCACCCGCATGGCGGTCCAGCTCCTCTTTGCGCAGAATCTCCGCCCGAGTCCGGAATGCGGCGATCAAAGGGGCCGCTTCGCGGGCCGAGCTGTGGTCCAGATAGCGGTTCAGTTCGTCGTCGATGATGCCCCGCACCCGGTCCAACTCGGCGCGGCGCTCTCGCAGTCCCCGATCAGCGAAGGCCCGCAGATCATCCATGTCCAGCAGGGTCACCCCGTCCAGATCGCCCGCCGCGGGATCCACATCGCGGGGCACCGCGACGTCCACTATCAAAAGCGGGCGGTGGGCCCGTTCAGCCATGATCTCGGCCACGTCGCAATGCTCCAGAATCATCGACGATGCACCGGTGGATGTGAGCAGGACGTCCACTACCGCCAACTCGGCGGACATCTCGTGGAGGCCCACTGCACGACCTCCGATCCGCTGTGCCAATTCCTCGGCCCGACCGGTGGTGCGATTGGCCACCACAACTTCGGCCGCCTCGCTCTTGGCCAGGCTGGCAGCCATGCCTTCACCCATGTCCCCGGCCCCCAGCACCATCAGCCGGCGGCCGGCCAAACCGCCTAGCCGCTCGGTGGCCAAGGCCACCGCCGCCTGGGAGACCGAGGTGATATGACGGGATATGCCGGTCTCGGTACGGGCTCGCTTGCCCACCTCGGCGGCGTGCCGGAAGAGGTTGTTCAGCGACGAGCCGCTGGTGCCCTCCAACCGCGCGGTTTCCCATGCGCTCTTGACCTGCCCTTGGATCTCATTCTCTCCGAGCACGGCTGAGTCCAAGCCGCAGGCCACCGAGAAAAGGTGCGACACGGCGTCGGCCTCATAGTGGGCATAGAGCGCATCGCTGAACTGCTCGGGGGGCACATGGGCGGTCTCGGAGAGGAAATCCCGCGCATTCTGGAAGGCTCCGTGGAAGGTCTCGGCAAAGACGTAAACCTCGATGCGATTACAAGTGGACAGCACGACCGCCTCGGAAACATGCTCTCGACCGATCAGGTCGGCCAGTGCCTTGGGCAGGGAGGACTCATCGATGGTCATCTGCTCGAGAAGGCCGAGCGGTGCCGAGCGGTGGTTGAGGCCTATCGCCAGTACAGACACGTTTTGCCAGACTCTCGCCTACATCAGGGTGTTGTCGACCAAGTGGTCGATCTTTGCTTGCGCTTGTCCGGTTTCGCCGGAGCGGATCAACTCCAGCATCCCCGAATCCATTACATCTTGCCAAGCCAGACCCTCGGTGTGCACCCCCGCCGACTGAATACGCTCCCGCGCCTCGCTGAGCAGGCATAACAGGGTCTCGTATTCGGGGCCGATCTCGTCTTGCAGGCGCTGGCGGAGCCAGCGTGACAACGCCGGACTGTGCCCTCCCGTCGAGCAGGTCACCAGCAGCGATCCTCGGCGCAATCTGCTGGGAAGGGTGAACGAGCAGTGATCGGGATCGTCCGCGCTGTTTACCCACACTCCGGCCGCCTCGCCATCGCGGTAGACCTCGGCATTGACCTCGGCATGTCCGGTGGCCACCACTACCAGTCGGTAGCCCTCGACGTCGCCCGAGCGGTAGGGGCGGCGATCGACGGTGACGCCGGGTCGGGCCTCCAATTCAGGAATCACGTCGGGGGCGACCACGTCTACCTGCGCTCCGGCTTCCAGCAGTCCATCGGCCTTGTTCAACGCCACCTGCCCTCCTCCCACAACCAGGCAGCGATGGCCGAGAACCCGAAGGTTCACCGGGTAGAGGATCTCATCGATGGGCATGGCCGACTACCGAGCGAGCACGAACAATTGAATAGCCGCCGCGATGAGGATGGCCAACAACAAGATGGCGATGGCGATGGTTGTTCCGGGTCTCATGCCAGTTCATCCGATCGTTTGGGTTGCAGTTGGACCGGGATGGCCGGAGCGGGTCCGCCGGATTCAACGGTGATGGAGTCTCCCTCCACACAGCTCAACTCCAGAGCAGCTGATCCCCGGTTGACGGCGACGGCCACCAGGCCGTACGAGTCTACCAGCACCCCCAATTCGCCACTCCCCAGGTCGCTGAAGCTGTTGACCCGCCGGGCGTTGCGACCGATGTCGCCGGCAGTGAGCCGCAGGGTGGCCCCCAAAGGATCCATCTCGGCGGGGTCCAGGTTGAGCTGCAAGTTGCCAAACCGGTCGATCCACAGCACTTCGGAATGAATGGTCTCGCCGTCAGTCCGGCTGACCGGCACCACGCCAGGAGTAAGGGAATGCACCGGGATCGGAGTCCCCAGTTCACTGAGGTCGGTGCCCAAACACAGATGGGCCGCCGCGGGGGCGAACACATCGCGGCCGGCGAACGTCGGGCCGGCAGAAGGCAGGTGATAGTGCTCGGCGGTGAGTTCGACTGCTTGAGTGGCGCCGCCGACCATGGCCACGGCCGGGGCCAGCAGACCGTTGTCGGGCCCGACCAGCACCGAGGTGCCATCGCCCACTTCCACCGCCACCGCTCGGCGATCACTGCCCACCCCAGGGTCGACCACCGCCAGCACAACGCCGGGCACCAGGTACTGGGCGCTGCGGGCGAGAGCCAGGCCCCCTGCCCTGACATCGTGCGGGGCAACGTCGTGGGTGATGTCCACCACGACAACCTCGGGAGCGATCGAGCGGATGACCGACTTCACCACCCCGACGAACTCATCGCTCAACCCGTAATCAGACAGGAACGAGATGGTGTCGTACCGCAACGTCATCGCTTGGCCAACGCTTTGTTGGAGCCAAGAGGGAGTGGCAGTGTCAGCCTGCCTGGGTATAGCGACTGGCCAAGTAGCGGTCGACGTCGCCCTCGTGCAATCGGTACGACTTGCCGATCCTCACAGCAGGAAGGTCTCGGGCCTTGATCAGCCGATAGACCGTCATCGTTGAGACTCTCATGAGGGCGGCAACCTCCGCCACGGTCATGAGTTTTTCCCGCCCTTCTGGCTTTGCCATGCCAACACACCCCTGACTCCGCTGTGCGTCGCTCACCTTATGCGGCACTGCTAGCTGCGTGCCACCCCGCTTGGACATGAGCAGGAAATGCCTGCGTAACCCCCGTTTGTTTTCTCAGCTACCACCCAGTTCGCGACTGCGCTGGGTGGCTGCGGCCACGGCGGCGATGAACGCAGAGGTCGCCCCGCGGGCTTCCAACTCGGCGATACCCCGAGCGGTGGTGCCCCCCGGTGAGGTAACCGCAGCCCGCAGGTCGGCGGGGGGCTCTCCCGACTCGACCAACAGCCGGGCCGCTCCCAAAAGGGTCTGGCGGGTGAGGGCATCGGCCATGTCGGGGGAAAGACCGACCTCTTCTCCGGCGGCCATCAAAGTCTCCGCCAGCCAGAACACATACGCAGGCCCCGAACCGGACAGCCCGGTGACCGCGTCGAGCATCGGCTCTTCGCACACCACGACCGTGCCCACCGCTTCGAGTATGCCGCTGGCCCACTCAAGATCATCATCGGTGGCATGACGGCCCGCAGCAATGGCCGCCGCTCCGGCACCCACCAGCGCGGGGGTGTTGGGCATGGCCCGGATCACTCGAGCACCGTGACCGAGAGATGCTTCAAGGGCCGCGGTAGTCACACCGGCCGCGATGCTGAGCACTCGGCCCACTCCAGCCGCCTTGAGGCTGCTCGCAGCGGAGGCGGCATCGTCGGGTTTGACCGCGAGAACAGCATCAGCCTGTTCGAGGGTCTGGTTGGTTACCGCCACGCCGCTGAAGCGGTCGGCCAATTCTGCTCGTCGTTCAGAAATCTTTTCTACGACGGCCAGGTCGCCCGGCTGAGCCCATCCGCCGGCCAGCAAGCCGCCGAGCAAGGCCTCGCCCATGCGGCCCCCGCCGATGAGTTGCAGTCGAAGTGCCACCTCACTGCTATAGCAGGCCGGAGCCCTTCTCATCGGGCAAAAACTCCGGCCGGTGGGGAGGACTTCCCCGATCACCCCCACCGACCAGGAGCGCTACACGGAGAACTTATGCCTTACTTACATTGAAATCAACTAAAATTAGTGGAAAAGTGCTAATTCTTGAACCGGGTCTGGTAGCCAATGCGCATGCAGGGGCGGAACCACCGCTCTGAGTAGGCATAGAACGAGCCCAAGAGCCGGTCGATCTCTGTTTCCGTCACTGTGTGGGCCGGTAGTTCGGCAACCAAGAACACGGCATCCTCCACGCCGATGGCAAAGCGCAACCCGGTCAGCTCGCGGTTGCGGCGCAGCAGGTATTCGTACAGCCGCCCCTCGTTCTCCTCCGGTGCGGGCATGAAGTGGCACTCGCAGTGCAGCTGACGCTGGCCGAGCGTAAACCACACGGTCGAAACCGTCTTCTCCTCTCCTGTCATTCGCACATACCACCGGCGCTGGCCGGGTTCGCCTCGGTCCACGGTGAGCACGGTCGGGTTGGTTCGGAGCTGGTCGTCCAACCAGGCATCGATGTCTGATTCCAACGCGGCCAGTTCCTCGGCCCGCAGAATCATGTGCAATCGACAGGCACGCGAGACTGGGCCCTGCGATAGGTGGCTCGCAGAGAACGAGCCATGGCCGCCCAGGAAAACGATCGAGCCCAATCGGCCGCATCCATGGCCATTGCAGCAGCAAGCAGCGGATTGTCGATTAACGCCGTCGCCTGGGCAGCGAATGCCTCAGGAGTGGCCTCGTCCACCAGGAATCCGGTGCGGCCGTGGTCCACTACCGAGCGCAAGCCTCCCACCGGAGCGGCAACCACCGGGGTCCCGCTGGCCGCAGCCTCGAGGGCCACCAACCCGAAGGACTCGCTGCGACTGGGAACCAGGACAACGTCCGCAGCCCGATAGTAGGTGGACAGCCAGTGGTGGGGACGGGGTGGAACCAGCGTCACCCGACCTCCCAAGCCCAGCGCCTGGATGCGATCTCGCAGACGCCGATATTCGACTTCACCCTCGATGCCGCTGGGTCCGCCGACCACCAGCAGGCGAGCATCCTCTCGCTCCAAGAGGGCCAACGTCTCCACCGCCACCAGGGGTCGCTTCAGCGGCTGGATCCGGCCCACAAACAGCAGAACCGGTCCGCCGCCCAAGCCGAGGGCGGCACGGGCGCCTTCCCGATCACCGGGAGAGAACAGCGCATGCTCTACTCCCGGCGGGGCTAGCTCAATCCGCTCCAGCGGGGCATCGTAGAATCTCTGAAGCTGCTGGGCCTCCGGCTCGCAGGAAGCGATGACCATGTCGGCACAGCCGATCACCTCGGTCTCTGCCTGGGCCCGCTGCTCCGACTCAGGGTCGCCGGTGGCCGCCTTCACCCGGGCCAGCGTGTGGAAGGTCACGGCCAGCGGCACCCCCACCGCATGCTTGACTCGGTGACCAGCAAGGCCGGACAGCCAGTAGTTGGCGTGGATCACATCGGGTTGCCCGTTTCGGCGGAAGTCAGCCAACACGCCGGCGGCGAACTCGTCCACCACCCCGAAGAGGTCCTCCTTGCCCAAATCCACGGGACCGGCGTCAATATGGACCACGGTCACCCCTGGCTCAATGGCGACTTCTTCGGGCAGCCCGTTCTGGGCGCGGCGCACATACACCCGACATTCGCTGCCCGCGTGGGCCAACGCCGCGGCCATCTCCCGTACGTAGACGTTCATTCCGCCGCTGTCGCCCACGCCCGGCTGCGTCAGCGGAGACGTGTGCAGCGACAAGATGGCCACGCTCTGGGTCATGGCCCCACGCTCCGGTTCGAGGCGAAATTGCCCAGCAAGCAAAGAACTGGCATGGCCAATAGAGGCTACCCGCCGGAGACGGGGGGCAACACAGCCACCTCGTCGCCGTCGGCTACCGGCTCAGATCCGGTGACCGGCTCTCCATTGAGCCATACCCGGCAGATCTGAAGCTGCTCGGCGAACGCCGCGCCGTAGCGATCCACCGCAGCGGCGAGCACTTGGTCCACGGTGGCACCGGGGACTTCGTCTCGTCCGATGCCGGCCGCCTCCCTGACGTGTGCGAACAGGCGCAGCGTGGCCATGGGCGAAAGTGTACGGGAATCCTGGGGTACAGCCACGGTCGGCAGAGCACCGGCCATTACCTTCCTGAGCTCGGTACAAGAGGCCCTCAAGCTGCTGCCACAGTCAGAGTGGGAGCAGCCATTACCGTGAACGCCGTGGCTCGTCTGCTGCTGATCCGACACGGGCAGTCGGAATGGAACGCGTTGCGGCGCTGGCAAGGCCAGGCTGATCCCCCGCTGTCGGAGCTGGGTCGCCAGCAGGCGGCTGCGGCGGCGACCCGCCTCGAGCCGATCGACGTGGTGGCGACCTCCACCTTGCAGCGATCCCGGGTCAGCGCGGAGATCATCTCCGAGATCATGGGCTGCGATCCGCCGATCCCGGTACCTGAGCTGATCGAGCGGGATGTGAGGGAGTTCTCAGGCTTGACGCGAGAGCAGATCGAGGAGCAGTTCCCTGGATTTCTGGAAGACGGTCGCCGGCCAGCGGGCTGGGAGCAAGACGATGCCCTGCTTGACCGGGTCTTAGCCGGCCTCAAGCGGCTGGCTGCTCTGGTGGGCAACCGGACCGCGGTGGTGGTCACCCACGGTGGGGTGATCTACTCGCTGGAAGACTATTTGGGCTGCCAGCCGGGGCGGGTCACCAACATGAGTGGCCGGTGGGTGACCTTGGCCAATGGCCAGATGGTGCCCGGTGAGCGAGTCCACCCCCTTGATGGAGTGGATATTCAGATCCCCCCGGCTGACCTGCTCTAGCTGCGTATCAGCTCTGCGCAGCGCTGGAGCACGGGGCGCTGATCGATGCTGCCGTCAGCCTCGGCTGCTTGAATCCGAAGGCGCAAGGCATCAAGGTCGTCGAGTTCGGCGAGCACCGACTCCACATCGATCAGCTCGCTCTCCACGTCGCCCAGCAGGCCTTCCCAAGTTTCCACCGCGGCGAATATTACCGACCACGCCAAAGGGACTGGGCGATACAGTGACGGCGGGCCGCTAGCTCATCAGGTAGAGCAGGAGACTTTTAATCTCAAGGTGCTGGGTTCGAGTCCCAGGCGGCCTACAAGACTCACATCGATCTTCCTACTACGCTGAGGGGCTATGCGACGCTTTATTGCTCTGTTCGCCATACTGGCTCTGTTGACCGCGGCATGCGGAAGCGGCGATGACTCCGCCGAGGAGGCCACACCTGAGCCCACCGCCGCCGAAGAGCCGGCACCGATGTCCACCCCGATGCCCGCAGACGACACTCCCGCCGTCGAAGAGCCCGAAGTTGACGAACCTGAGCCAGTAACCGAGGTCGAGCCCACGCCGGCACCCGAAGTAGAGCCCACGCCGATCCTCGTGTCGACGGCTGAACCGCTGGAGCGGCCCGAGCCCGTTGACCTCAGCAATCCGGCGTTCAGCGGTGCGGACAAGCTCACCACCGCGGGGCTCGGCTCACTCTTCTTCGGCATGAACCCCGATGTGGCGGCCGAAGCAGTCTCCACCATTTGGACCGGTGGCACCGAGGACGGCACCCCCCGCTGCTACCTGCTGGCCCCGGCCAATGGGCCCGACGGCGTGGTGTTCACGGTGTTCAACAGCAGCATCGAGCGGGCGGACATCACCAACCCGAGCATCACCACCCGGTCGGGAGCCGGCGTGGGCAGCACCGAGGCGCAACTCCACGAGCTGTTCGGGGAGCGACTGGTGGTCTCCCCCTATGCCGACGGCAGCGGCAACTCCATCCAATACGTCCCGGTTGACGAACCGGACGTTGACTACCGGGTGATCTTCGAGACCGACGGCACGTCGGTGACCTCCATGCGGGCCGGCCGGCTGCCCACTGTGGCCCCCGCCGAACCCTGCACCTGATCTCGATAGAGCTGGTTCAACTCCTTAGAACCCTGCACCTGATCTCGATAGAGCTAGTCCAGCTCTTCGGGCATCAGCACGAATTCGGGGTACGCCTCGATTCCGAGCTCGGCGACGTCTTGGCCCATGCGCTCGACGTCGGCTGACACACGCAAGCCCATCACCAGATCCAGCACCTTCCACACCAGCAGCGATGCGATGAACACGAAGGCTCCGATGGACACGATGCCCAACAGCTGAATATGGAATCGACCGCCGGCGGCGATGGTGACCGCCAGGGTTCCCCAAATACCGGCGATGAGGTGGGCGGGAATGGCGCCGACTACATCGTCGACCTTGACCATCTCCAGCACCTTGATGCCGATGGTGCAGAGCAGACCGCCGATGGCGCCGATGATCATCGCCCACCAGTGATCCACCATGGTGGGGCCGGCGGTGATGGCAACGAGTCCGGCAATGGCCCCGTTCAGGCCGGCAAAGAGGTCGATCCTCCCCAAGATCGAGCGGGAGACGGCCAAGGCGGCAATCACGCCGGCCGCGGCGGCCAGATTGGTGTTGACCAGCACGATGGTCATCGCCACCGCATCTTTTGGGGTGCCCAGAGCAAGCTGGGAGCCGCCATTGAACCCGAACCAGCCGAGCCACAGGATGAACACGCCCAGCGTCACCACCAACACGTTGGAGGGCGGAGTCGACTTCACGCTCCCGTCTTTTTTGAACTTGCCCAGGCGGGGACCCACTACCAGCACTCCGGCCAGGGCGGCCCACCCGCCGGTGCCATGGACGATGGTGGAACCGGCGAAGTCCTCGAAGCCCTTCTCGTCGAGCCAACCGCCTCCCCAGGTCCAGGAGCCCACGATGGGATAGATGAATGCGGTCAAGACGAGGGTGAAGGCGAAGAACGACCACATCTTGATGCGCTCGGCAATAGCCCCCGACACGATGGAAGCGGCGGTCGCCACGAAAACCATCTGGAAGAACCAGTCGGACATCACGGCGTATTTGTTGTCCACCACACTGCCGACGGCGCTCGCATCCCCGTCTAACAGAGCTTTCTCGGCGCCCGACGGCCCGTAGAGGAAATCGAAGGTGCCGATCACGTCCCCCACGTCGACGTACATGATGTTGTAGCCGATGATGAAATAGGCCAGGCCAGCGATGGAATAGATGCCGATGTTCTTGAGGCAGATCATGGAGGCGTTCTTGGTGCGGACCGCGCCGGACTCCAGCATTGTGAAGCCCGCACACATCCACATCACCAATGCACCCCAGATCAAGAACGCAAAGGTGTTAAATACAAATTGATCTGGCAGCTCGACCATCGTTTCAGCTTAGAGGAAAGACACTGAGGGCCGCCGTATGTCGGTGAGCGCTCGTAACACCGAATAGGCAGTGACCGCGCTGGTCCGGGGGTTGTCCGGAGAGGCGGCGTTCTCGAATGACAGCTCATAGGTCCCGGCCACCCCCGAGGCGGTCACCACATGGCGTACCCGGGTGGCTGCCGGATCGCCCACCATCTGTACCCGAACTCCGTCGAATCCCACGGTGGCCAGCGACAGGGTGGCGGTCACGTTGGCCGACTCTGGAAATAGGGCGCAGGCTTGTCGGGCCGGGCCGTCAAACACCGTGATCGGCTCGGAGCCGCTGGCCAGGGCATCCAGCACGGTCTCATCCATCCACGGGCGGCTCAGCGCCGCAGCGGGCTTAGTGCTGGTGATGGCCACTTCGTCCAACGGCCCGAAGAGCATGGCCGCCCGCAGGATGTCGAACCCGCCGATGGCACCGGTACACAGGAACAAGCGCCCACCCTCTGCCTTCTTCAACTCGGCTGCGAGGTCTTCGTCGGCGAGGGCACCGATGCTCACCACCACCAGATCGATGCCCGACTCCCTTACCGCCACCCCGTGCTCGCGGAGTGCCCCATGGCCGGCCGCTTCAACGACGACATCTGACCGGGACAGCAGCGAACCAAGATCGTCCACCCGCAAGGGGTGGTCGACAACGAGATCGAAAACCGCAGTCAACTCGGCCCCTTCGACTGCCCCTTGCGCCAACTCGCGGGCCACCACCGAACCGATGGCCCCGCAGCCGATCAGTCCGACTCGCAGCACCGAGTCAGGATATCCCCCACGCTCCCATTGACATTGCTCTCCTCCCATGGCGCGCTCGATTGGTACCCTCAGGACATGGGCCGGACAAGCATGGCAGGCTGAGAATCGTGAACGGCGACGTGCGAGTCAAGTTGCCTGCGGCACAGGGATATGCCCGCATGGCAGAGATCGCCGCCGAGCATGCCGCCACCCATCAGGGATTCCCCCCCGATGAAGTCGCCGATCTCAGCCAAGCCATCAAAGAGGCGGTGCTGCTGCTGTTGGATCCGGAATTGCCCGACGGGTCAATGGCATTCGATTACCAGAGCAAAGCCGGAATTGTGACCGTTGAAGCCCAAATCGAGCAGCGGGGAAGGAAGCCCATCCCCCATGATCGGATCGATCGGTTCGAATCCACCGCGGGCTCGCTGGTGGACTCTTGGAAGCTCGACCCCGACGAGCATCGCCTGTGGCTGCAAAAGTCGGCCAACTCCAACTCCACCTAGCTCACACGCCGGTGGAGCCGAATCCTCCCGAGCCCCGAGAGGTCGGGGGCAACTCTTTGACTTCGACAAAATTGGCCTGCTCCACCTTCTGGAGCACGAGCTGGGCGATCCGATCACCGCGGCGCACGGTGAACGGCTCGGCCGGGTCGGTGTTCACCAGCAGCACCTTCAACTCGCCTCGATAGCCGGAATCGATCAGCCCCGGCGTGTTCAAACAGGTGACCCCATGGCGCAGCGCCAACCCGCTTCGGGGCTGCACAAACCCGGCATATCCCTCGGGGATGGCAATGAACGTGCCGGTGGGCACCAGGCCTCGACCACCTCCCGGGGCCAGCTCAACGTCTTCGCTGGCCACCAGGTCGGCCCCAGCATCGCCTTCGGTGGCGTAGCGGGGAAACGGCAGGTCAGGACGGCTGCGGACAATGGGGATCTCCAACACGGCGGTGACACTACCTGGCCTGAGCAGAGACTTCTCCCGATCTGAGCGATTACCCGCCGACTCAGGTTTTTCAGACCCCAACCTCTAGGGTCAACTCAAGATGCTGGCTTGGATGGACTTGGAGATGACGGGGTTAGACCCGGCCACTGACGTGATCGTGGAGATCGCCACGCTCATCACCGATGACAACCTGGAACTGGTGGCAGAAGGCCCTGACCTGGTGGTTTCAGCCTCCCCTGAGGCATTGGCCTCGATGCAAGACGTAGTAGTGGAGATGCACACCAAAAGCGGGCTGCTAGATCAGATCAAAGCATCCACGCTCAGCTTGGAAGCTGCGGGCGAGATGACCCTGGCCTTCCTCAAAGAGCACATCGACAAACCCCGCACCGTGCCGCTGTGCGGCAACTCCATCGGAGTCGATCGCCGCTTCTTGGCTGCCCAGCTTCCCGAGGTGGAGCACTTCTTGCACTACCGCTCCATCGACGTCTCCACCATCAAGGAACTGGCTCGGCGGTGGAACTCCAAGGCATTTCAGCAGGCGCCCAAGAAGGCCAAGGGCCATCGGGCCCTCGACGACATCCGCGAGAGCCTCGATGAGCTCCGCCACTACCGCGAACAGTTTTTTGCAATTCCCACGGAGGCTGGTGGATGACCGAGCGGCCTCGCAAGCAGGAACAGGAGGAAGCCACCACCGAGATCACTGAGGTAGCTCCCGGTGTGCTCCGCACAATGTTGCCAATCAACCTGCCAGGGTTAGGCCATGTGAACTGCTACATGATGGAAGACGAACGGGGCGTCGCAGTAGTCGACCCCGGCCTTCCCGGCCCCGAATCTTGGAGCGCCCTGGTCGACCGGCTTGACCGGGCCGGCTACAAGGTGGGGGACGTACACACCGCCATCATCACCCACTCCCACTTCGACCATTTCGGCGGTGCCGAGCGGCTTCGAGAAGAGGCCGGAGCCGATATCTTGACCCACGAGAGCTTTCGCCCGATCTGGGATCGCCGCGAGACCACAGAAACCCACGATGCCGAGGACAATGCCACCGATGAGGAGATCTTTGAGCGAATCGAGGAGAGCTTCCGCTCGTTCACCCCGTGGGGAACCGAGAGGACTCCGCCCAGCCGGGAGTACATCCAGCGGTTCCGAGCCAAGGACAACCTCCACGCTCGCTGGTTCCAGACCCCCAAGCCGTCGGTAAAGGTTGTAGACAGCCAAGTGGTTCGCTTCGCCCGCCGGGACTGGGTGGCGCTGCACACCCCGGGTCACACCGGCGATCATCTCTGCCTCTACGATCCTGAGCACGGCGCGGTGTTCTCCGGCGACCACGTGCTGCCCACCATCACGCCGCACATCGCTGGGCGCAGCGACACCGATGACTCTCTGGCCGAGTTCTTCGACTCGCTGGACCGTATGAAGACGCTGGATGGGGCCACCGTGGCCCTGCCCGCTCACGGACACCCGTTTTCCGATATAGGGGCCAGAGCAGATCACATCTGCGACCACCATCACGAGCGGTTGAATGTGCTTCGCCATGCCAGCAGCCAGTTGGGATGCGCCACCGTGGAGGAGTTCATGCGGGTGCTGTTCAGCGAGCGGGCCTGGGGCGACATGGCCGCCAGTGAGACCTTCGCCCACCTGGTGCATCTCAAGGTGATCGGCGAGGCCCGCCAAGACGTCACCCCCGACGGGCTGACGACGTTCGAAATCAAGCCCGGGCTGTAGTAGTCGGTTCTGAGAGCAAATTGATCGGGAAATAAATTGACATCGCGCTCAATACACTGTTGAGTAGTGGTCATGTTCGCCAGGAGCTATCTCGCCGTCGGCTGCTCAAGCCGCGCCGCGCGCGTAGCGATGGCTGACATGGCCCAAATTCACCAGAGCTATTGGCCGGCCAACCCCACACCGTGTGTGTTTGGTCACAAGACTGCCGGCACAAGGCCTCGGGGAGGATCCACGTAGAGCACCTACAAGGATCAAATACCTACCGAGGCCGCCGGAAAAATCCGGCGGCCTTTTCAGTTTGTAACCACCACCCAACCAACCAATTGAAAGCACCTAACCGAAGACCCCCGAAAGGAGAGAAACATGGAGGCCCTGCTCTTTGAAAACGCACCGTGGCGCTTGGAGGCCGCGTGCCGCACCATCGACGCCTCGCTTGGGGAGATCTTCTTCTCCGACGAGCTCCAGAACATCTCCCGGGCCAAGGCCATCTGCGCCGAGTGCCCGGTAATGGCCGAGTGCCTGGAAGGCGCCATCGCTCGCCGCGAGCCGTGGGGCGTGTGGGGCGGCCAGCTGTTCCGCAACGGCAAGGTGCTGACCAGCAAGCGTCGTCGGGGTCGCCCGGCCAAGGTGCCCCGTCCCGAGGACGAGTTTGTCCAGGTGCCGGTGCCCGTACACCTGCGTGAGCGGCTCCGTTCGGCTTGATGGCCGGTTTGGCCTGATGGCCAGGCGGAACCGCCCGCTGGCCACAGCAAGGCAGATCGTCGCTGCGGCGCTGATCGTCATCGTCGCCGGCTCCTGTGGATCGGGAGCCGGCGACGATGTCCAAGCGACAGAAATCGAGTTCGAGCTGCTCAACGAGGGCACCGCCACCGTTGGCGATTTCCTCGACCGTCCGGTGGTGCTCAACTTCTTCGCTTCCTGGTGTCCACCGTGCATAACGGAGATGCCCGCGCTGGAGTCCGTCCAACAGCAGCGGGCCGACATCGCCTTCGTCGGCCTGGCCTACAACGACACCCCCACACGAGCCCGAGAGATCGTGGCCGACACCGGGGTGACCTATCCCACCGGCATAGACCCCGGCTCGGCCATCGGGAATGCCTATGGGATTCAAAACATGCCCACCACGCTGTTCATCACCCCTGACGGCGAGGTCGCCTATCGGCACATCGGCGGCCTGACCGCCGACCAGATCACCGAACACATAGACACGCATCTAACCCCGTAACCTTCAGGTTGTGTTCGACCTCGACCTGGCGGTTCCGTTCGGCGCTGGTCTAGTGGCCGCAGTCAACCCGTGCGGGTTCGCCATGCTGCCGGCCTATTTGGCCTACTTCCTGGGCATCGGCAGCCAAGACCAGTCCACCGACACCGGCCGCAACGTCCTTCGAGGATTGCTGGTCGGGCTCACCCTCACTGCTGGCTTTGTGGCCTTCTTCGGCATCATCGGCGCGCTCACCTCGTCGCTCATCTCCACTTCGACGATTGCCGACCGGGGCCCGTGGATCACGCTGGTGATCAGCGGGCTCATGGTGGTGCTGGGCATCGCCATGCTGGCCGGCTTCGAGCCCAAGATATCCGTGCCCCGGCTGTCCAAAGGGGGCGACAGCCAGGGGCTTCTCTCCATGTTCTTGTTCGGGGTCTCTTATGCCGTGGTGTCGCTGGGATGTGCCAGCCCGGTGTTCTTCGGCAGCGTGAGCGGCTCGTTCAGCACCGACGGCGTGTGGGAGGGCACCGTGCGATTCTTGGCCTACGCCCTCGGGATGGGGCTGGTCATCACCTTTTTGACTTTGGCCGTGGCCATGGGACGCTCCGGGGTCACCGCTCACATGCGCCGCCTGCTACCCCACATCAACAAAATCTCGGGAGGCTTCCTGGTGGTGGCCGGTGTGGTGCTCGGGTTCTACGGCTGGTGGGAAGTCCAAGTGCTCCTGCGCGACGACTTCGAGGCCAACAACCCGTTTGTGGAGGCCTCCAACCGGGTGTCCCTCCGATTGGAGAACTGGATCATCGACGTGGGCGGCAACCGCTTCGGCCTGGCCACCGCGTTCTTGGTGCTGGCCGTGCTGCTATGGGCGTTCCGCCGCAGCATCCCCCGACCCTGGCTGGCCGCGGTTTCTCTCGTTGTGACCGTGGGCTACGCCTTGTCGGAGGCAATCCAATACCAGGGCGACCTGTTGGCGCTGCCGATCGCGCGAACCATCGCAGCAATCCCCGAGCGAGTGGGCAATTGGTTCACCGAGCCAGGTCGGTGGCCGGTGCTGTGGGAGGTACTGCTCGCGGTGATCGTGGGCATTGTGCTGTGGATCCGTCTTCGGCCCCGGAGCGACCCCGGGCCGCCTCTGGCCGAGAGCGGTGGCGCATAGCTTGTCGCTTGCACCCCGGGACGCAATTGCTGTCGGAATAGGCGGGCTGGCCGGGGCGGGCACGCGCTGGGCGCTGGTCGAGGCGCTGCCGGCCACCGACATTTGGCCCTGGGGGGTGCTGGCCGTCAACCTGGCCGGCTGTCTGGTGCTCGGCTATCTGGCCGCCGCCGCTTGGTCGGCCCGGGCCGAGCTGCCGATGACCCTCGGACTGGGAACCGGCTTCTGCGGCAGCCTGACCACGTTCTCGGCGCTGACCGTGGATGTGGCCAACATGGCCCGCGACGGCGACTGGGGATTCGCCGCCGGCTATCTGGCCCTCTCCGTGTTGGGCGGGGTGGCACTGGCCGTCGTCGGCGCCGCGCTTCGCAAAACCCAAGTGAGGCAAGCCCAGTGACCGCCCTCGGATTCGTCGTGCTGGCGGTGGCCGGAACACTGCTTCGAGCTGCCACCGCCCAGCGCTTCAATGCGCCGACCTGGCCGTGGGGCACCCTCGGGGTAAACGTGCTCGGCAGCTTCGCCTTGGGGCTTCTGGCTGGCAGCGGCAACCCGGTTCTAACCGCAGTGGGGATCGGCGGCCTCGGCTCGCTGACCACGTTGTCGACCCTTGCTGTCGAGCTAACCTCCCTCCCCCGCTCCCGAGCCATCGCCTACGCCGCTGCCACCCTCGTTATCGGCCTCGCCGCAGCCGCCGCGGGGCTGGCCATCTCGGATTAGCGACTTGCATCAGAGAACGTCGCGGCCGAGGTAGGGGCGCAGCACCTCGGGGATCACCACTGAGCCGTTGGGCTGGCGGTGGGTTTCGACCAGGGCGGCCCACACCCGGGGGACGGCGAGAGCGGAGCCGTTGAGGGTGTGGAGGATGCGGGTGCCCTTTCCTTCGGTGGGGCGGTAGCGGAGGTTGGCTCGGCGGGCCTGGTAGTCGGAGTACCACGAGACCGACGACACCTCCAGCCACTGGTCGGCGCCGGGGGCGTACACCTCCACGTCCCACGACCGGTGGTGGGCCTGGCCCAAATCGCCGGTGCAGATGTCCACGATGCGGTAGGCCAAGCCCAGATCGGCCACCGCCGCCTCGGCCCGTTCCAGGATCTCGGCGTGAATGGCGGGGGCCTGGTCGGGGGTGGCGTACGCCAAGATCTCCACCTTGTCGAACTCGTGGACCCGCAGCAGACCCCGGGTGTCTCGCCCCGCGGCGCCGGCCTCTCGGCGATAGCAGGATGTGTGGGCCATCATCCTCATGGGCAGGTCGGCTTCGTCGAGGATCTCGCCGGAGGCCAGCGAAGTGAGCGGTACTTCGGCGGTGGGAATGGCCCACAGGTCGTCCCGCTCCAACCAGTAGGCGTCATCGGCAAACTTGGGGAGCTGGCCGGTGCTCACCATGACCTCGCTGTGGACCAGGGTGGGCGGGCGGATCTCCTCGTAGCGGTCGGCGTTGCGATCGAGCCCGAATTGGACCATGGCCCGAGCCAGGGAAGCCCCCGGACCCCGGAGCATGGCGAACATCGAGCCCGACAGCTTGGCCGCGCGCTCCATGTCCAACCAGCCGGCCTCCACTGCGAACTCCCAATGGGGGATCCGCTGGTGCTCGCCGTAGGAATCGGGGTCGAAGTTCTCCACCCGCAGTACCGGGTTGTCAGTCTCATCAACCCCGTCAGGAGCATCAGCGGCCGGCAGGTTGGGGATGTGCAGCAGCAGAGCGTGGATTTCGTCGGCTACTGCTTCGGCCTCGGCGGCCAGGGCTTTCTGCTGCTCGCCCAGCTTGCGGCTCTCGGCCGCGGCTTCATCGGCCTCGCCGTCGCGGCCATCGCGCTTGAGCTGGCCGACCTGCTGGGACAGCTCCTTGACCTCATGGCGCATCGCATCGCGCTCGGTGGTGAGATGGCGGTGGCGCTCATCCAGGGCAGCCACCTGCTCGAGCTCCGACAGGTCGATCCCCCGGCGGGCCAACGCAGACTGCACCGCGTGGTAGTCGGTGCGTACCAGACGCAGATCGATCATCGAGACCCGTTAGTGGAGTTGGAGCCGTTGGAGCCGGAAGTGGCCGGAACCCGGGTGTCAGCGGCGATAGGCCCCGAGGGAATCGCGGTCACCACCCGCATTTGGGTGTTGGCCCGCTGCTGGACACCGGCCCAGCGGAAGAAGAGCACCCCGATCCACGTCCACAGATACATGCCGCCCACCACCTTCATGATCAGCCCGGCGGCTTGCTGATCAGTCTGAAGGCCGATGCCCCACAAGCGCACGTCGTGGTCGTACGCGCTGTACACCGCCCCTTGGGCAAATGTCAGGAATCCGCCGGGCACGGTGGGCACCACCGACATCAAGAACAGGTAGACCATCTTGCCGGTAGGGCGCATGTGCAGCTCGGGGATGGGGCCGCACACCGGCAGCCACATCAGCATCGCCGAGCCGAACAGCAGCAGGTGGACGAAGTAGTGCAGCGCGCCGCTCTCCACCGAGGTGTTGACCACCCAGGGGATGTGGCTCACCGCCACCATGAAGTTGAACAAGATCCCGGCGGCCACCGGGCGGGCCAGCCGCTGCACCCAGACCCCCACGCTGCCGTCGCCGCTGAGCGCCAGCCGAGCCAGCCATTCGGGAATCGCCGCCCACAGCAGCGGGGGCACCACCAAGGTGATGAGCAGGTGCTGGACCATGTGGACCGAGTACAGGTACTCCTCGGAGATATCGTGCATCGGCCAGTCGCTGGCCACCCACAGCAACACCATCGCCCCGACAAAGGCCAGCTTGTGATAGCGGGTGAAGGGGGCCTCGTCGGCTGGAGCGGCTTTGGGGGCGATGATCCGGGCTGCGTACCAGGCCATGGCGATGGCGGCCAGCAGGATGATCCAGACCTCGGCGTGGGGCTGGTACCGCCAGATATCGGTGTCGGCCGCGAAGACCACGACGGCCAGTCCGTCTACCAGAAGCGGAATGCGGTCAACATGACCATGTATACCGCCATGGCCAGTATCAGACCGAACACAAATAATCGCCAGAAGATCGGAGCGTCGAACTTCAGGTGCATGAAGAAGGCCACCACCAAAAAGAACTTCAGCAGCATCATGATCACGAGCATGATGATGATGGCGGTGTCGCCCCACCCGTGCACCGTCTCGAAGTAGGTGAACACCTCGAACGCGGTGAGCAAAGCGAGGTAGATGGCCACCTTGATATAGAGCCAGTTCGATGGATGGGCGTGACCGCCCGCGGACGCGTGCTGCTCGGACGCGTGGGCCGTGTCTTGGGAATCGGGAGTGACGGTGGCCATTGCGAATCCTATTGCGGGAAGAGGTACACGATCGTGAAGATCACGATCCAAACGATATCGACAAAGTGCCAGTACAAGCCGATGATTTCCACGGTCTCGGCTCGCTCCGGACCCAGGTTGCCCCGTAGCGACATCACGAACAGCGACATGAGCATGATGATGCCGATGGTGACGTGGGCGCCGTGGAAGCCGGTCAGGGCGTAGAAGGCCGAGCCGAACAGGTTGGTGGTGAACCCGAGGCCCTCGCTGTAGAAGGCGGTGAACTCGTACACCTGCCCGGCCACGAAGGTGGCCCCTAGCGCGGCGGTGGTGGCCAGCCAGATGCGGTTGCCCCGCAGATCGCCCCGGGCGATCGACGACACCGCGAACACCATGGTCAGCGAGCTCATCAACAGCACGAATGAGCTGACCGAGGTGAACGGGATGTCGAATACATCCTCGGGACCGGGGCCCCGGGCGATGCGCCCCTTGTTGAACATGTAAGTGGAGATGAGCCCGCCGAACAGCAGGCACTCCGACCCCAGGAACACCCACATGGCCAGCTTCTCGTTGGAGAGGCCGGTGCTGGTGTGGTGCTCCTCGGTATGAGCGGGGGTCTCAGCGGTCATCGTCTCAGCCAACGCTCGCAGCCTCCTCGGTCTCAGCCGACGCCGACTCGCCGTTGCCGCTGGGCCCGCCGTTGCTGTCGGGGTCGCCATGGTCGTCGTCATCGTCATGGTGGTCGTCGTGGTGGCCAGCGGCATCGGGATCGTCGGCCGGCTCCAGAATCCAGCCGTAGATGGCCCCCACCAAGAAAATCAGCCCGGCGGCGGCCAGCCAGAGGTTGTAGATGAGGCCGTAGCCCACCAGCAGGATGCCCCCGCCCAAAACGATGGGCCAGTACGACGGGGACGGCAGGTGAACGTTGGTGTTGCTGCCGTCGTGGGCAACTTCTTCGGCGGTCGCGGCCCTCACAATCCGGCCGCTCTCGTCTTTGCCGTACTTGCGGTGCCAGAAATGGTCAAGGCGATCCACCTCGATGTCCTCATCGAAGTTGTGCTCGGGCACCGGGGAGGCGGTCATCCATTCCAGCCCCCGGGCATCCCACGGGTCGGGGCCCACGTCGGGTCGACCGGCCCGCCGCCAATTCCGGGTGCTCACGTACACATTCCAGAAGAACATGGCCACGCCGACGGCGATGACAAAGGCTCCGATGGTGGCCACCATGTTCCACAGCGCGAAGCCCTCATCGGCTCGGTAGGTGGCGATGCGCCGGGACATGCCCTGCAAGCCGAGGATGTGCATGGGTCCGAACGTGAAGTTGAACCCGATGAGCATCACCCAGAAGCTGGCCTTGCCCCACGCTTCGCTGAGCTTGTAGCCGAACGCCTTGGGCCACCAGTAGTAGAAGCCGCCGAACAGCCCGAGCAGCGCCCCGCCGAAGATCACATAGTGGAAGTGGGCCACGATGTAATAGGTGTCGGTCTGCTGGGTGTCGGACGGCGCGATGGAGTGGGTCACCCCCGAGAGCCCGCCGATGGTGAACATCGACACCACGCCCACGGCGTAGAGCATGGGGGTGGTAAATCGCAATCGACCCCGGTACATGGTGGCCAGCCAGTTGAGGATCTTCACCCCGGTGGGCACGGCGATGAACATGGTTGACACCGAGAACGCGGCCACCGAAAGCGGTCCCACACCGGAGGTGAACATGTGGTGGGCCCACACGCCCCAGCCCATGAAGCCGATGGCGATGCCGGAGGCAACCATGAAGTGGTAGCCGAACAGCGGCTTGCGGGAGAACGTGGGGATGATCTCCGACACGATCCCGAAAGCGGGCAGGATCAGGATGTACACCTCGGGGTGGCCGAATATCCAGAACAGGTGCTGCCATAGCAGCGGATCGGCCCCGGCCTCCACGTTGAAGAAGTTGGCGTCCCACAGCCGGTCGAACATCAACAGGAACAGGGCCACGGTGATGACCGGGAGGGCGAACAGCAACAGGAACTGGGTGATGAGCAGCATCCAGGTGAGCACCGGCATCCGGAAGAAGCTCATCCCCGGCGTTCGCATATTCAAGACAGTGACAATCAAATTGATGGCGCTGACCAGCGAGGCAATGCCGAGTATCTGCAAACCCACTGCATAGAAGTCGATGCCCTTGGAGGGTGAGAAGAGCAGGCCGGTGTTGGGGGCGTAGGCGAACCAGCCGCCGTCGGGGGCGTTCTGGAACCAGCCGCCGACCAGGATCGAGGAGGTGAGCAGCAGACCGCCGGCTAGGAAGCACCAGAAGCTGAAGGCGTTGAGACGGGGGAAGGCCACGTCTCGGGCCCCCACTTGCAGGGGAAGCAGGTAGTTGGCGAAGGCGGCGGCCATGGGCATGATCACCAGGAACACCATGGTCACGCCGTGCATGGTGAACACGCCGTTGTAGGTGCCGGCCCCGATCACCGATCCGTTGGGGGTGGCGAGTTGGAGCCGGATGAACAGGGCTTCGGCGCCGCCGACGAGGAAGAAGAACAGGGCGGCCGCGCCGTACATGATGCCGATGCGCTTGTGGTCGACGGTGAATAGCCAGCTCCTCCAGCCCTCGCTGCCCTGGGGCCGGGTGAAGATGCCGAGCGGGCGATGGGCAATGGCCGGACCCGCTGGCAGCGCGAGGGTCTCCTCGGGGGCGGTGATCGTGCGGTCGGTGATGGTCATCGGCTCTTCGCAATCACAATCAGTCGAGGGTGGACAGGAAGGCAACGACATTGTCGATGTCTTCGGGGCTCAAGCCGGGAAATGCGAGCATGCCCCGTTTGTCGGCGGCATCGGCTGGTTTGCGCTCGGGGGCGTTGGAGATCCAAGCCTCCAACTCGCCCCGGTTGAGCGTCCCCTTTTCGGCCAGTTCCAGATACGGGATATGGTCGCCGGCATCCAAATAGAGATCGAACGCCGACCCGGCGAACGTACCCCGGGTCATCAGGTGGGTCAGGTTGGGAGCGGCCCCGGCCACCAGGGTCTCTTGATCCAAGTAAGAACCTGCGTTGCCGCCGTTGAATTCGCCGTAGATATTCCAACTATCAAGCTCTCCGCCCCTGCTAGTGAGCCCGACAATGACGTGACAGCTCGCGCATTGAGTTTCAAAAGTATCCAAACCCTTTGCTGCGTAGGTACCTTCGGCCGGAGCAGTCGCAGCCGTCCTCTGATTGTTCTTCCACTGGGCGAATTCTGCCGGCGGCAGGGCCACGGCCACCATCTTCATGTAGCCGTGCGACAGTCCGCAGAACTCCGTACACTGCCCGCGAAAGCGGCCGGGCTCCTCGGCTTGGATCACCCAGTCGTGGGAGCGGCCAGGCACGGCGTCGCGTTTGCCGTTCAGCTTGGGGATCCAGAAGGAGTGGATCACGTCGCGCGATTTGATGTCCAGGGCGATGTCCACTCCGACGGGGATGACCAGTTCGTTGGCGGTTACGAAGTCGGGCGGGGAGTCGGTGTCGCCGTCCAGGTGGTACTGGTACTCCCACCACCACTGCTGGCCGATCACGGTGACCACCACATCCTCGTCGGAAGCCTTCACGTCGTCGAGCGCGAACAGAGCCACCAGCGTGAACACCGAGATGACGGCCAACAGGATGGTCGGCACAATGGTCCAGGCGATCTCGAGGCGGTTGTTGCCGTGGGTCTGTTCGGGGAACTCTTCGTCGTCGTAGTAGCCGAACTCGCCATCGCCGGTATCAGAGCCCGACACCCGATAGCGCCACCACAGGGCCAGCACCGCGCCTTGGATAAGAAAGAACACCACACCGGCCACGATGAAGATGGGGTTGATGAGTTCGGCGATGTCCCGTCCCTGACGGCCGACCGGCGACAGGGTGGAGAGCGGGTGGTCTTTGTCGGCCACGATGGCGACCACGATCAGGGCGATGGTGCCGGCGATTATCAGCAGGCTCGACAGCCATACCAGGCCCCTGGCTTGCCGGCTCATTGGGCACCGCCCCTCATTGGTCTCGGCGCCATCACTAGTGGTCTCCGTCTTCTGCTGCGGGTTCCCCGTGCTCGGCCGCAGGTGCCTTGTGGTGGAAGTCGCGCGACCCCATCGCTCCGGTGACCACACCGGCGATCAGCACGCCGACACATATCACAGCCACGGTGCCGGCGATCACCGACCGGCTGATATTGGGGCCGACGGCGAATACCACGGCGATCAAGAAGATCACGGTGGCCACCACTCCGGCCACCATCACCGCGCTGAACTGGGAGACGGTCAACAGCACCCGGGACAGGGCCAGCACCAGCACCGCCACACCGAGCGCCGCGGTCACCGGATACTCGATCGGCCGCATGATGCGGTTGCGCAGATTGCGGTTGACCACCGGATCGGCGGTGGCCCGGTCGGCCCACGCCGTGAGCATCCACTCGAAAATCGCCGCCCCCACGATCACCAGACCGATCACGAAGATGGTGGCGTGGGTGACCAGCCCCACAATCATGGCCCCCACCCCGAAGGCGGCCACTGCCGGCCAGTAGTTGGCCTCCAGGTCGGCCTGCGGCTCGGGAGTCTTGCCATCGTCCATCAACTCGCCCACCGACTCGGCGTCGGCGTCGCGGAAGGCCACCAAGAACAGGGCCACCAACGCCGAGAGCACCGCGAAGCCCATCAGCACCACATAGCCGACGTGATCGCCGATGCCCCCCTTGTAGCCCAGGCTGAGCACGCCCACCCAGGTCTCCACGTTGAGCACCGCGAAATACTCGGTTTCGCCCGCGCTGCCGCTAGCCACGCCGTAGACGGCGGCGGCGGCCACCGCGGCGAGGGTGAAGCCGAAGAACAAACGGAAGCCGGGCGTGAACACCAGGGCCTACTTCAGCACGAAGATCGCCGTCCAGATGACGACATAGACGAATACAACGGCGTACCAATAGATGGACGCGGCCACGAACCCGTCGGTTTGGCGGCTGCTGTACTGGCCAGCCAACGCCCGAAAGGCCATGAGGAGCAGGAACACCAGGCCGATGGCGATCATGGCCAGATGCGACCCCGAGATGGTGTAGATCAACACGGCGGCGATCGACTCGTCGGCCACCAGGCCCATCTGGGTGTACTGGAACGAAGTGGTGATAACCACCGACAGGCCGAACAGCGTGGTCAGCGCGGTGGCCATGATGGCGTGGGGGCGGTCGTCCCGGGCGATGGAGTACACCGCCCACTGCATGGTGACCACCGACATGAGCATGGTCCACGCCGCCACCGTGGGCTGGGTGAGCTGGATGTTGGCCCCCGACGGGATCCACTCCCCGCCACCGGAGAGCGCATCGGCCCGCTCCCGCAGGTACACCCCCAGCAGGGCGGCGAAGTACATGAGCGACGCGGCGGTGCCGAACACGGTGCCCACCAGCAGGGTGCGCTGGCGAGGCAGCGGAGCGGCCAGAGGCGTCCCGACAGCGATATCGGCCATCAGGCATCCTCCCCTTGGTCGGTCTCGGTCGAGGCGGGCAACGTCAAGCTGCGGGTTACATTCAGCGCCACCAACGCCAAGCCGCCCAGCACGGCGATGTAGCCGATCAACCCGATCACGTTCAGAGCCTCCACAAAACCGAGGGCATCGATATCCCCAATGCGACCGGTGTGGTACGGCCGAGCCGGCTGGTCGAAGAATCCGCTCAGCGCATCGGTGGCCCCCACAAGGATCGACCCTCCGGCCAGCGGCAGCACCGACAAGAAACCCAACGGAGCATTGAGACGGCGGCCCAGCAGTCGCGGCGCCCAGTGGAAGAGACCGGCCACCGCGGCCAGCAGCCCGCCCAGCACCGCGAAGTTCATCATCCCGGTGACCAGGCTGGAGCCCTCCAAGTCGTCCATGGCGTCGAAGAATCCCCGCCAGATGTCGCCATCGGCCTCCCGCAGCACGCCCAATGCGGGTTCGGCCACCCGCAGCACGCCGGCCGCCGCTGCCGCCGTCAACAGGGCTCCGGAGACGACGACCAAGGCGAACTGCGGAGTGATCTGGGGGCGCTGCCCGGCGGAATAGGCGTTGAACGCCAGCCATCCGCCATAGGCCACCACCATCAGGGCGACCGCCAAGGAGAACGCGGTGAACAGCACCTCGCTGGTCACGACATGGGCGTCGTTGGCCAGCGGGTCGGCGCTGTCGAAGAAGCTCTGCACCCAGGCGCCGAAGGACAAGAACCCGAAGGCCCCCACGATGAAAGCCATGGGCTCGAACATCTTGGGGCTGCTGCGGTGGGCAGAGGTGAAGACCTCGGCCACGATGCCGAGCAGCGGGATCGTCCACGCGTACACCTGGGGAGCGTCGAACGCCCACGCCACCATCTCGAACGGCGCATCTCCGCCGCCGAAGCGCAGGGCGTCGGCCCCCCGCATGTCCACCCAGGAGACAACCAGGTTGGCCAGCAGCACCGGCAGGGAGAACAGCCACACTCCGGTGGCCACCAGCATGGACCACGAGAACGCGGGCACCTGGAGTAGATCCATCCCCGCGGGGCGCTGGGTCACCAGGGTGGCGAAGACCACGCCGGAACCGACCAGCAAACCCAGCCCGATCATGCCCAGCGACAGCACGGTGAGCTCCACCGACTGCCCTCGGGCGGCGTCGGCTTCGAACGAGCCCAGACCGCCGTAGGAGAAGGTGGCCGCGATATGGGCGATGGCCCCCACCAGCCAGGTCCAGAACGCCGCGGCGGCCGCTCGGGGGAAGGCCACCGAAGAGGCGCCGAGCTGCCGGGGGATCACCACGGTGGCCAACCCCAGGAACAACGGCACCAGCCCGCACAGGATCAGCGTGGTCCGGTACAGGCCGAACATCTGGAAGAGTTCGTTGGCGTTGGAGAAGACGCCGAAGCCCCCGTCGATATCGGCTTGCTCGATCCCGATCAGCATCCCGAGCGCGAGGGCGAGCCCCGAGAGGAGCAAGGAGAAGACCACATACATCTGGCCGATGGTCAGGTGATCGCCAGTGCTCAGGATTCGAGCCAAGCCGGTGGGCGGGGTCCACTGGGGGGCCGACGACTGGGTCGCCGGCCTCACGTCGTCGCCTGCCGCGACCGATTCTGCTTCTGGCCTCGTTTCGGTGAGAGTCATCGTGCTCCACGAAGGCGGGTGTGCGTCGGAACTTTACACATCGCCCAGAACGTTTCTTGCATCAGACAACTCTGCCCAATGGGCATCTGGGGTCGGCGGAAATCTGCGTTAAACACCGGTGCGGACCACCTGGTCGACTGCCATCGCGGCGAACAGCAGGGTGATGTAGGTGATGGAGTAGGAGAACAGCCGCATCGCCGAGGCGGTCGCCTGGGTGCGCAGCACTTGGACGGCGTAGAACAAGAACACCGCGCCCAGCACCGAGGCGCTCACCAAGTACACCAGCCCCATCTCGGCCACCGCGCTGAACAGCACCGACAACCCCCACAGAACCACGGTGTAGCCGATCATCCGCACCGCAGTGGTGCGGGTGCTGGCCACCGCCGGCAGCATGGGCACGTTTGCCGCCCGGTAGTCGTCCCGATAGCGGATGGCCAGGGCCCAGAAGTGGGGTGGCGTCCAATAGAAGATCACGCCGAACAGCACCAAGGGTGCCCAGTCGAGGCTGTTGGTCACCGCCGACCAGCCCACCAAGACCGGAACGGCGCCGGCGGCCCCGCCGATGATGATGTTGCGGGTAGAGGTGCGCTTGAGCCACAGCGTGTACACGAACACGTAGAACGCGGTGGCCGACACGGCCAGCACCGCGCTGAGCAGGTTCACGAACCCCCAGAGCCAGACGAAGGCCAGAACCTCCAAGACAATGGCGAAGACCAGCGCCCGACGGGGGGCGATCTCCCCGGTCGCCAGGGGGCGGTTCTTGGTGCGCTCCATCAGCCGGTCGATGTCGCGGTCCACGTACATGTTGATGGCATTGGCCCCTCCGGCGGCCAACGTGCCGCCGACGACGGTGGCCACCATCAGCCACACCGAGGGGATGCCCCGGTCGGCCACCACCATGGTGGGCACCGTGGTCACCAGCAGCAGTTCGATGATGCGGGGCTTGGTGAGGGCAACGTAGGCCCGTACCGAGCGCGTCCGATCGCGAGGAGACAGCTGGGCAACACCCATGACCAGCCAAGAGTACGGTTTCGGCGCTGGGCAGGCCAAGGTATCGGCAAGGGGTCGATGTCCTTGTCACCGGCCTGCGAAAACACCGGTTCGGGATGACTGCCTGTCATAGGCGACCCGTACAATTCGGAGCGTGATCAAACCCCGGGTTTCCCCCGCTGCCTATCGCAAGATCACCGTTTGGGCATTGGCCCTTTTGGCGTTGATCATTGTGAGCGGAGGCGCGGTCCGGCTCACCGGCTCGGGGTTGGGCTGCCCCGACTGGCCGGCGTGTGACAACGACCAGCTGGTCGCCCCGCTGGAGACCCACGCCATGATCGAGTTCATCAACCGGCTCATCACCGGTCTGGTATCGGCCATTGTCATCGCCGCCGTGTTGGGCTCCCACTGGCGGGTGCCGCGGCGAGCTGATCTGGTGTGGCTGTCGTGGGGTTTGGTGGCCGGAGTGCTGGCCCAGATCGTGCTGGGTGGCCTGGTTGTGCTGTACGAACTGCCCCCGGCGCTGGTGATCGGCCACTTCTTGCTGTCGATGGTGCTGCTGTGGAACGCGGTGGTGCTGCTGTGGCGGGCCTCGGAAAACGACCAGCACCAAAGCGAGCCGAGACCCCGCCCCCATTGGCTGGGAAACGGGGTGGTGGCGCTCACCTCGGTGGTGATCGTGACCGGCACCATTGTCACCGGCGCGGGGCCGCACAGCGGCGATGAGGATGCCGAGCGCATCGATGTGGCCGTGAGAGACGTGGCCCAGATTCATGGGAGCACGGTGGTGGCGCTGCTGGTTGTGCTGGCCGGAATGGTGTGGTGGCTTCGGCAGCGGGGCGCTCCCGAGCAAGCCCAGTTGTGGGGCCGGACCGTGTTGGGCGTGGCCCTGGCCCAGGGTCTCATCGGCTATGTCCAGTACTTCACCGGCGTGCCAGTGCTGCTGGTGGGCGCGCACATCGCGGGCGCCGCCCTACTGTGGATTGCCACCGTGTTCTTCTGGCTCAATGCGAGGGGTCCGCTGGTGCGGGCCGAGGCCGAAATCGCCCAGGCGGTTCCGGCATGACTCCCCCAGCCCCCGTCGAGATTGCCCCGTCGGAGGTAAGGCAGCCCGCCGATGACACCGATGTACGGCCCGACCGGCCGTGGAAAGTGATCGTGTGGAATGACCCCATCAATCTGATGTCGTATGTGACCTTCGTGTTCCAAAAGCTGTTCGGCTACAGCAAGGAGAAGGCCACGCAGTTGATGCTGGACGTGCATTACAAGGGCCGGGCCGTGGTGTCCGACGGACCCAAAGAGAAGGCGGAGATGGACGTCTTCCGACTGCATGAGCACGGCCTGTGGGCCACCATGGAGCACGACGACTGATGTTCGCCCTATCCGACGGACCCGCCTCGGTGTCTAGGCGCACTTTGAGGACGAGAATCTGATGGCGCCGCGGCAGCCGATAGTGCCCATCGGGGACGGGACGTACAGCCTGGACTTGCGGGACGAGGAACGAGCGCTCATCGCCGCCATCGTGCCTGATCTGCGGGGGCTGCTGGCCGACGACCCGGGCGACGAGATGCTGACCCGCCTGTTCCCCACCGCTCGGCCCGATGATCCCGAAGCCGAGGCCGAGTACCGAGAGCTGGTGCGTGACGATCTGGTGTCGAAGCGGCTGGCCCGCCTGGACATAGTGGCCGAGTTGGCCGAGGCCACCGTCTTGGATCAAGAGCAGTTGGCCGCCTGGATGGGGGCGGTCAACGACATCCGGTTGGTGCTGGGCACGCGCCTGGAAGTGACCGAGGACGACGAGTACGACGACGATCCGGAAAGCGACGACCCCGAAGCGGTGGCCCGGTCGGCCTACTGGTACCTGGGCTGGCTACTGGAGCATCTGGTGGAGGCGTCGGCCTCCGAGCTGTAGCTGCTTACTCCTCGACGGCCCGGGTCGCCGGTTCGCCTTGGCCGGCTCGGGCGATCTCCGAGAGGGAGGCCATGGCGTTGGTGAGGCCGCTGGTGTCGAGGGGCAAGAAGATCTTGGTGGCGTTGCCGTCGGCCACGCTCTTCAGTGCTTCCAGATAGCGGATGGCAATGAGGTCGGGAGTGGGGTCGCCGGTGTGGATGGCGCCGAAAATCAGCTCAATGGCATTGGCCTCACCGGAGGCCACGGTCTCGAACTGGTAGCGCTCGGCGTCGGCCACCCGCTTGATGGCCTCGGCCTCGCCCTCGGCTTCCAGAATCTGGCTTTGCTTGAGACCTTCTGAGCGCAAGATGGCTGAGCGCTTGTCGCCCTCGGCTTCGGTGACGATGGCCCGGCGGTCGCGCTCGGCCTTCATCTGGCGGTGCATGGCCTCGGTCACATCGGGCGGCGGCTCAATGCGCTGGATCTCTACTCTCACCACCCGAGTGCCCCACTTGTCGGTGGCGTCGTCGAGGATCTGGCGCAGCTTGCCGTTGATCAGCTCTCGGGAGGTGAGGGCAGCATCGAGGTCGAGGTCGCCGACCACGTTACGCAGGTTGGTCTGGGCCAGCTTGGTGACCGCGAGCTGGAAGTTGCCCACGTTGTACTTGAGCTTCACCGGGTCGGTGGCCTCGAAGAAGATCACCGCGTCCACCGTGACCACCACGTTGTCCTTGGTGATGACCTCCTGGGGAGGCACGTCGATGACCCGCTCTCTCATGTCGACCTTGCTGATGCGCTGCACGAACGGGAGGATCCACCGCAGGCCCGAGTCCACCGTGCGCTGATAGCGGCCCAGCATCTCGATGAGGCCCCGCTCATAGGGGCGGATGATGCGGATTCCCAGCGCGGCGATCAGGATGAGCGCTAACGCGATGACGATGAATAGGGCGACCACGGCTTCCATGACTGCTACCTAGCTTTCTGTGCTCTCTGTTGTTTGCTCTTGGGGAGCGGGAACGACCACCAAACGGGTGCCATCGATGTCGGTGACCATGACCCGGGTGTCGACTTCAATGGGCTCGGCGGAAATTGCCCGCCACTCCTCGCCCCCGATTCTCACCATACCGGTCATCTCGTCGTCGTCCACCCGCTCGATGATCTTGCCATGGGCGTCGATGAGCCGCTTGGCCCCCACTCGGGGCTGCTTGTCGTCGTCCAGACGGCGGACGAACCGGCGTAAGTAGACGAAGCTGACTGCGCTCCCCAGGAAAAAGACCAGCCACTGCCAGAGGATGTGGGCGTCCACCCAGGCCAGCACCGCGGCCGCGGCGGCACCGATGGCGAAGGGGAGCAGGAAGAACCCGGCAGTGAACACCTCGGCCAGGGAGAAGACCACCGCGGAACATGTCCACAGCCAGCGCCAGACCTCGTTCTCCACCTCGTGCTCCTTTCGCGGTAGGGATCATGGTATCTGTTTTTCAATGCGGTTCCGTCAAGGAGGGCTGCTAACGTAAATCGGCCCTCGCGGGTCGAGAGCCCCCATCGTCCAGCGGCCTAGGACGCCGCCCTTTCAAGGCGGTAACACGGGTTCGAATCCCGTTGGGGGTGCAACGTTCGGCGCTTCGTTTTGTAACGGGTGGCGACAAATCTGCCCTCCGGGGCAGCGACAACAAGGTCCCGTGGTGCAGTTTGGAGTGCACGCCGGCCTGTCAAGCCGGAGGTCGCGGGTTCAAATCCCGTCGGGACCGCACAACAGAACATGGTCGGGTAGCTCAGTTGGCAGAGCGTCCGCCTGAAAAGCGGAAGGTCACCGGATCGACGCCGGTCCCGACCACCACCCACCCCCCAAACGGCCCGGAGCGAAGCCCAACCCCGCTCCGGGCCGTGCCCTTTGCGTGGTGCCCGTCTGTCAGCCGTAGTGGGTGGCGACGTTTTCGGGGTAGCTGCGGGAGAAGTAGTTCCAGAGCTGCTCGCCGTAGGTGGAGGGGCGGTAGGAGCTGGACATGTCGGCCACGCCGGCCTCGGTCTCGGAGATGCTGGCCATGAAGCCGGCGCTGTGGTGGTGGGGGCTGGCGGCCACCGCGGCGGCAAAGCGGTCGTGCAGGGGCAGCGGGGCCAGGGCGACGTCCAGCGACGGGCCGTGGAAGTAGCCCGCTGAATAGCGCTCTTCGGTGGTGATCACCTGGTGGGCGGTGGCCACCAGATAGTTGCCGGTCATGGCCTGGAGCGTCTCGCCCAGGTTGATCACGTACGACCCATCCACTGAAGGCACGTCGATCCACTGGCCGTCCTGGTTCTGCACCTGCAGCCCGGCGGTGGGTCCGGGGTCGAGCACGGTCAAAAACCCGGTGTCTCGGTGGGCGTTGACCCCGGCCGCGCCTTCGGGAGTGGGGGGATAGTGGATGAATTTGGCCAGCGACATGGTTTGAGCGCCAAAGAACCGCTCCAGGTAATCCTCCCCCAGCCCCAGCCCCACCGACAGCGCCCCCAAGAGGCGGTTGGCCAAGCCCCCCAGCTCGTCGAACCACTGGTTGGTGAGCTCTTGGTGGCCGGGCAGGAGCCCATCGGGCAGCCACTGGTTGGGACCCAAAAGCCGCAGGTAATCGGGCTCGACGTCTTTGGGCTCGGTGGGCCACTCGGTCCACCAGTCGATCTGCTCCCGGATGTCGGGGCGGTTGTTGGTGTATTCGGCCCCCTCCGGCTCCCAGCCCCGGAAGTGGCGGGAGCGCCGCTTGTCGATCAACTTCTTCTGCTCTTCGGAAAAGGCGAAGAACTTCCGCAGCATGGCGAAGATGTTGTCGCTCAGGTCGTCGGAGACCCCGTGGTTCACCACCAATAGGAAGCCGACCTCATGGCAGATCCGACACAGCTCCTCGGCCAGGGCCTCGCGCTCGGCCCTGGTTCCCGACAGAGGGCCGAGATCCACCACGGGGATCTGATCGAACGCGGCCGGAGCGGTCATGTTGTTCAGCGTAGTGGTCATATCTGAGGCCCCCAGAATGAGATCAGCCGAACTCCCCGCCCGCGAACCAGTTGTCGAATGCGGGGCGCATGGCCACATCGATGAGCTCGATCCGCAGGCCGGTGGTGGGGGGAACCAGAAAGGCGAACCCCTGAAGCCCACCGTCTTCGCTGGCCCCGCCGTAGATCAGCTCGCACCCCCCAGCTTGGAGCGCGGCGATATCGGCGTGGAGGTCTTCGGTCCAATAGCCCATGTGGTTTAGACCGCCGTAGAGGTCGAAATCCCAGAACGACCCTTTCGGGCCGGCGGCCAGCTCGATCTGCACCGGGCCTTCCACCGTGTAGGAGAATTGCACGCTGGTGGACACCACCTCGCCCTCCACCAGCAGATCCAGGTCTAGGGATTGCAAGGAGTGCCAAGTGAGCCCGGTGGCGGCCGAGATATGGGCCATGGACTCCTCGACGTCCGCCACCACGATGCCGGTATGGAATGGGTCGGTTATCAAAGCCATAGGTGATCCACTCTGCGCTTAGCCGGTGGGATGGGCCTCCAGGTGGCGCTGGCCTTGGCGGCGCATGAGGGTCCAGGTCTGCTCTAGGTAGCCAGCCTGGTCGTCCACCAGCTTCTTCAGCCCGAGCCGTAAGTGCTCGGGAATCTCGGGGGCGTCGGTGGGCTCAAGGATCACGTCGAGCTGGGCCTGGTCTTCCAGGGTGGCGTGAAGGGCGGCGGCCCGGGCCAGGGTGGGTCCCACGCAGATGGCCCCATGCCAGGGGATGATCACGGTGTGGTTGGTCTCGATGGCCGGCCCGATGGACTCGAAGCGGTCGTCGGGGCTGAGCACCTGGTCGTCGTGGAAGATGCAGCACAGGTTGTGGCGCATCTTCAACGGGCGGGCCAAGGAGGCCAGCGCGGTGATCCATCGGCCGTGACTATGAACGATGGCGTTCACTTCGTTGCGGTTCTGATACACCCCGGCATGGAACTCGAAGCCCAGGCTCACCTCCCGGTTGCCCTCCAGCAGGTTGCCCTCGTAGTCGAGCTTCATTACGTCGTCGGCGGTGATCTCGCCCAGCGTCCGGTCGAAGGCGTTGATCCAGAAGGCGTCCTCGCCGGGTACCCGCACGCTGACATGGCCGCCGATGCCGGTGTCGCACCCCCTCACGGTCAGGGCCCGACAAGCCAACACAATGTCGTTCACAATCTCTCTGGCTTCGCTCTCGGAGGTGCTCATGCCCCCTAGAGTACGGCATCAATGGAACAGCGCCAGTGTGAAACCTCGGGGGCGGCTGATTGCGGCCCCAATCGAGGGCAGCCTCAATGACGACCGTGGTAGTGCTGGGGGCCGGAGCGCTGGGATCGGTGTACGGCGCATGGTTCGCCGAAGCAGGTGCCGATGTGACCCTGGTGGCCCGACCGGCCCACGCCGAAGCGGTGAATCGGAGCGGGCTGAGGATCGACGACCAGCCTCCGGTCGCCGTTCGAGCGATCGCCGACCCAGCCGAAGCGGGCGACTGCGACATTCTGCTGTTGGCCAGCAAGGCGTTCGACAACGCTGAGCTGTTGGGCGGCTATCGGGGTTCGGCGCAAGCGGCTTTTTCCGTCCAGAACGGGGTGCGCCAAGCCGAGCCGCTGTCGGCCCGATTCGGAGCCGCCGCAGTGGGCTGTGTGTCGTTGGTGGGCGGCACGCTGGGCGAGCCCGGCCACGCTTCTCACTCCTTTGACGGCCCCACCTTGCTGGGCGACCTGCCGAGGACCACACCGGGCACGGCGGCGGCCATCGCCGCGGCCTTGCCGGGACGCAAGCTGGAGGTCCACGACGACATCGCCCCCGCGCTGTGGTCCAAAGGGGTGCTGGCCGCCGCGGCCATGGGGGTGGTGGGCTTGACTCGGCTGGTGTACCACCGGATTTTCTTGTTGCCCGAGACCCGTGACGTGTTCTTCGACCTGGCTTGCGAGGGAGCGGCCATCGCCGCGGCGGAGGGCGTGGAGCTGATCGACGGGCACGGGCCATTCCAAATACGGGCGCTTACCCAGGAAAGCCGGGCTGAGGCCCATCGGCGGCTCCAAGCCGTGGGTGAGGGCATGGAGGCGGCCGGGGAGACCAAGGTTCGGGTGTCCATCTTGCAGAGCATCGACCGGGGGCGGCCCTTCGAATTGCAGGCGGTGTTCGGCGACCTGGTGGCGATCGCCGACGGCCACCGACTCGAGGTGCCCACCCTGCGGGCCGTCACCCGGCTGCTGGCCGCGGCAATGTCCGGAGGATGACGGGACGATGAAGCTGCGTGAGCTGAGCCGGATGCTGGCCCGGGCCCCCAAGGGGGCTGCCCGGTGGCACACCTACAACGATTTCCGGGAGGAGGCCCGACGGCGCCTGCCCAAGATGGTGTTCGACTTTGTGGAGGGCGGCGCCGAGGGCGAGTTGACCATCGCCGCCAACCGGTCTGCCATCGACAAAGTGGATCTGGCCCCGAGCTATCTGGTGGACGTGGCCGACCGAGAAGTGTCCACCACCGTGCTGGGCCAACCGGTTTCGCTGCCGTTTCTGCTTGCGCCCGCTGGCTTGGCCACGCTGGTCCACCGCGACGGCGAGCTGGCCGCGGCCCGGGCGGCTGCCGCCGCGGGCACGGTGTTCGCAGTGAGCACCGGATCGGGCTATTCGCTGGAAGACATCGCGGCGGCCGCCCCCGACGGCCGGCGGTGGTTCCAGCTCTATCTATGGAAGAGCCCCGAGGTGGTGCGATCGCTGGTGAGCCGAGCCCGAGACGCGGGCTACGAGGCACTGGTGCTGACCGTGGACGTGCCGGTGGTGGGCAAGCGGGAGCGCGACCTCCGCAATGGGATGTCGCTTCCCCCTCGCATCCGGTGGAACAGCGCGCTGGACACCGCCCGGCGGCTGCGGTGGCTGCGCCAACTGGTGACCGGCCCCGACATCACCTTCGGCAGCCTGGTGGAGTTGGGCATCGGCGACGATGCCAGTGCCATCGGCGCCTACGTCGACCGAGAGCTAGCCGACCCGTCCCGCACCTGGGACGACCTGGGGTGGCTGCGGCGGGAGTGGGACGGACCGCTGCTTATCAAAGGGGTGACCACGGTGGCCGACGCCGAGGCCGCGGTGAACTGGGGCGCCGACGGGGTGATTGTGTCGAACCACGGCGGACGCCAGCTCGACTCGGTGCCGGGAGCCTTCGCCGTGCTCCCACAGATCGCCGAGGCGGTGGGCGACAGAGCCGAGGTACTGGTGGACGGCGGATGCCAGCGGGGATCCGATGTGGTGAAGGCCCGGGCCCTGGGCGCCCAAGCTGCGATGGGTGGCCGAAGCTGGTTCTGGGGATTGGCGGTAGCCGGCGAGGCCGGGGTGGCCCGCATGCTCGACATCTACCGCAACGACATCGACCGCACGTTGGCCCTGGTAGGCCGCCCCCGTTTCGACGACATCGGCCCCGATCTGGTGGCGAAATAAGCCAGCGGACTTCTGGCACTTGCCACCGCCAAGAACCTCCTCGCCCACCCCGACCTCCAAGCCTCCTACCTCGGCACCGCCGAACAGTAGGCGCAACTCCACGCGGCCAGTACTCCTAGGTCATCCCGCCCGCGCGGCGGGCGCGATGGGAATCTTGTCGATTGCCCTTCCGGGATACGTGCTGTTGCGCTAGCATGTTGCCTGCCGCTTTGTAGGGGGTACTTAATCCGATAACTCGGATTCGGACCAGGGCATGCGGATTTCATTACAGGCTCTGCGCTGATTGGCGCCAAGGCCTGGGGAAATCTGAAGGAGCCACTGGTGCGAAATAGCCCTCGGCCCCACCCCTGCGGGTTGGGTTCTGCGACAGGTGCCCGAGCCCCCAAATCCAAGAGCATGACCGGCTGCCGAGTGGCCCGGCTCGTTGGTGTCATTGCCTTGGCGGCGGTTGCATCGTCGTGCCTGCCTGTAGGGAAGGCGTCAACGGAGATGCACACGTCAGCCATATCCGAGGACGGCCTGGCCAGCGGTTCCAGTTCGGCCTCGTCGATTGTCGGGGCAGTGGCGACGACACGAGGAGGTCCTTCAGCGTCTGGGGCTGGACTGGCACCTGTCGGATTCGATCAAGAGGGCAGCCGCAACGCCTCGGCCGATTCCATCGCTGTGCCGACCGCAACCCCGGCCCCCACAGCGGTGCCAGGGCGCGTTTGGCTGGTGCCAGATGACGAGCAGGCGGCAACGTTGGCGGCCCACGGCCACCAGATCGGCAACACGGTGATCGTCGCCACCGGCGACCTCCGGGCCCTTTCCCCGCAGGCCATGAAGACGATCCGCGACGCCTCAGATGTGGTGCTGGCTCCAGGCCTCAGCGACGACGCACCGTGGCAGCTGGAGGCGATCCGCCGGGACCGTCAGCTTCCCGGGGGCGGCCTGCTCATGTTCGATGCCGGCTTCGATCGCCGAATGGTGGCCGTCTACGGCCACCCGTCGACATCGAGCCTTGGCGTGCTGGGTGAACAGGGTCCCGAGGAGGGCGTCGAGCGCCTCCAATCCATCGCCGAGGGATACGACGCCGACGGTTCAGTGATCTTGCCCGCCTTCGAGATCATCACCACCGTTGCATCGGCCAGCGCGGGCAGCGACGGGGACTATTCGGCGATGACCGCCCGGGATGTGATCAGGCCATGGATTGAGACCGCGGCCGCCAACGACATGTACGTGGTGCTGGACCTCCAGTCGGGACGAAGCGACTTTTTGACGCAGGCGAAAGTCTACGAGGAATTCCTCCGCCTTCCCCACGTGGGTCTGGCCCTCGATCCGGAGTGGAGGCTCAAGCCCCACCAGGTACACCTAGAGCAGATCGGCACGGTGGACGCGGCCGAGATCAACCGGGTCGTGGAATGGCTGGCCGGAGTGGTCCGGGAGGAAGCCCTGCCCCAGAAGCTGCTGATCCTCCACCAATTCCGCTACTCCATGATCACCAACCGCGAAGCCATCGAGACTCCCCCCGAGCTGGCGGTTCTCATCCACATGGACGGCCAAGGCTCCATGCAAGCCAAATACAACACTTGGAACGCCCTGACCACCATGGCCGACGCCGACCAGTTCCATTGGGGCTGGAAGAACTTCTACGACGAAGACTCCCCCATGGCCACCCCAGAACAAGTCCTAGACCTCACCCCCAACTCGGTGTTCGTGTCCTTCCAATAGGGGTTCAGTCGCTGAAGCCAGTGCCATGGGCGTCGGCGATGGCGGTGAGGATGGTGCCGGGGGTGCGGGCGTCGCCGATGACTTGGACTTTGAGGCCGGCACTGGCGAGATCGGTGGATAGGGGGTCGTAGGGGTGTTTGGCCACGGTGAGGGTGAGGTCGGCCTCGGGCGGAGCGTCGACTTTGGTTTGGATATTGACGTTGAGGGCTTGGAGGCGCTCCAAGGCAGGTTGGACTACCAGGTCGAGCAGGGCGTTGGCGGCTATGCGGCGGCCGGGAGTGGTCGCCGTTACGACTAGGCCCTGGGTGGCCAGCCACTCGGCGAGTCCGAGGGCTTCGTAGCCGCCGAAGCGGTCGTCGACCACGGCGGTGGCGCCCTTTGGCATTGTGCTGATGTCGGGGAGTTCGCCGCCGATGGCACCGGTGGCCACAACTACGAGGTCGGGGCGGGCAGCGGCAATTGCCTCGACATCAGCGGCTTGGCTTAGCCGCACATCGACGCCGAGTCGGTTTAACTCTCGCTCTTGCCAGTCGCAGATGTCGCCCAGCAAGCTCCGGGTGGGCAGCTTCTGGGCTTGCCGGACGGCGCCGCCCAAGCAAGCGCGGGCCTCGAACAACACCACATCGTGACCCTGGATAGCAGCCAAGCGGGCGGCTTCCATGCCACCGGGTCCGCCGCCCACCACAGCCACCCTTCGGGGCTGGGCGCTGGGCTGGAGCGGGGACAGGTCCAGTTCACGGCCCACTGCGGGGTTGACCGCGCACGACAGGCGGCCCCGGTTGAGGCCGCCGACGCAGCCGTCGTTGCCGGCGATGCAGGGGCGGACCTCGGCCTCTCGGCCGTCGATGCTCTTGGCCACCAGGTCGGGGTCGGCGATGTGGGCTCGGGTGAGGCCCACCATGTCGGCCACTCCTTCGGCGATCAATTGGTCGGCCTCGGCCAGGGTGCGGAACCGGCCAGTGACGATGGCGGGCAGATCCACAGCAGCCACCACCGGAGCAGCGGCCTCCAACTCGTAGCCGGGCGGCTCGTGCATCCCGCCCATGATCTTGTGGGGCCGAAGGCAGCTTCCGTAGGTGAGGTTCACGTAGTCGATGAGGCCGTCGTCAGCCAGCACCCTCACCAACTCGGCACAGTCGTGCTCGGTGACTCCCCCGTCGCCCACCGCCTCTGATCCAACCCGTACTCCCAGCGGCATCTCGAGGCCAACCGCTGTCCGCACCGCGCCAACAACCTCTCGAGCCATACGGATGCGGTTCTCCCACGGGCCGCCGTATTCGTCGGTGCGCTGATTGGTGGCTGGCGACATGAACTGCTGGAGCAGGTAGCCGTGGGCGATGTGGACCTCCACCCCATGGACACCCCCCTCGACGCTCCACCGGGCCGCTTGGGCGAACGCATCAGTGAGCTCGGCGATGTCATCGGCAGTCATGGCCTTGGCCGGGCGGCGGATGCTGGGACCGGCCATCTCCGACGCCGACCACGGGGGGCCACCATCGGCGGTCACCCCCTCGTAGCCCAGATGGCCAAGCTGCTGGAACACCGTCATGTTGTAGGGCCCCAGCCGAGCCATCAGCCGCCGGTAGTCGTCCACCACCGACGCATCGTGCAGCCACAGCGTGCCCATGTCGGTGGGATGCACGGATGCCGCCTCCAAGATGGTGAGCCCACACCCGCCCGCGGCCCGGGCCTCGTGGTAGGCGATCAGCTCGTCGGTTATCCGCCCTTGGCCGATGTTGGTGCCGTGCGCAGTACGCACCACCCGGTTCTTGATCTCCAGCCCATTGATCTCAATCGGCACCAGAACGTGCTTGTAGCTCATTGCCTCAACCTGGGGAACCCGTCAGCGAGCTTGGCTGTCATGCGGCCATTGGTCAAGAGACAACGTCGCCCACTCGGTTGGCCCGGGCGAAGCAGGCGGCTGCTGCTGCGCTGCCTAGGGCCATCACCAGCCAGGCCCAGGTGTAGGTGCCGAGCCAGTCCACCAGCGCGCCGAAACTCACCGGAGTGGCCAGCGCGCCCATGTAGTAGCCGGTCATCGTGACGCCAGTGGCCCGGGCCACGGCCTGAGGTGCCCGGTCGACCACCGCGGCGTGCATGATCCCAATGGCCGCCAACTGGACGATGAAGCCAATAAACAGCCCGATGGTCGCCACGGCCACCCCAAACGTCAGACCGCTCATGGTCACCAGAATGGACGCGGTCAACACCGAGCACAGCCCGACAATGAGGGGTACCCGTCGAGTTCGCCCGAGATAGTCGGCCCGCAATGCGGTCAGCGACATGCAAACCGCGCCGAGACCGGCCGCTATCCCGGCGATAGCGCCTGCCACCGGTTTGGAGGTGCCCAGCCCCTCGTCCAAGTACGGCACGGCCCAAGAAAACAGCGGCTGCGAGGAGCCCACCAAGAAGAAGGCCGATACGGCAAACCACCAGAATCCATGGGGAAGGACCGATCCTTGGCGCGACGACCGCAGACGAGAAGAGCGAATATCGGGAATGACGGCTGACGCGATGAGCGCGCTAATGGCGGCGATGGTGCCGCCGATCATGAGGATGAGGTTCCAACTCCAGCGGTCGGACGCCCAGGGCACCAAGACTGCGCTCATAAACGCCATCGTCGGCACTCCCGACGTCTTGGCCGACAACGCCAGCGTGCGGCGGTTTTCCGGCACTGCGGCGGCTACCGCCTCATTGGTGGCCGCGTTGGTTAGGGCGTAGCCGAAACCGGCGAACACTGCGGCCCCGATCAAAGCGGCATAGCTATCGAGAAGAGCCGCGGACCAAGCAGCCACCGCCACGATCAATTGATCGGCAATCACCGCAGTGCGGGTTCCGATCTTCTCGGTGATGCGAGCTCCGATGATCGATCCCAAACCGGTGCAGCCGAAGTGCAGGCTCACCAGCAGCCCGACCTGGGCCCGGGAAATGCCGAGGTCATCGCGCACCGCAGCAACGAAATAGCCGGGGAAAAAGCCCAGGCTTGACCCGATGCCCAGCGCCAGCATGCTGGCCGCCACCACCGCCGGGCCTCGGCCAGTTCCCGGTTGTGCGCTCACGCGCTTCCCCCACCCAACACTTCGGGCGACGTTACTGGGCGGCATAAGTGGCCTCGTGGTTGAGCAACCATCGACTGCCAGTCGGCCCGGTACGCTCCACTGGTGGACTTGTCACCCCCAGCGGTGGGACAAGCGGTGGCCGAGGTGTTCGACGGGGTTGACGCTGTGCCCCGAGTCGAACGCCTAGACCGGGGGTTCTCGTGGGTGACGCTCGCGGTGGACGACGTAATCGTGCGGGTGGCGCCTCAGGGCGGCTCGCTCGACCCTTACGACCCGGAGGTGGAGGCGGCCAACCTCCGCCGAGTGGAAGGGGTGGTGCCTGCGCCGGCAGTGCTGGCCGTGCAACCCGACGCCGACAACCCCATCGGCCGACCGTTCGGCGTCCACACCCGGATGCCGGGCGGAGTGTTGCGGCTCGACGACGTGACCGAGCAGCGTTCGAAGTACATCGCGGCCGCGGCCCAGGCGCTGGGCAAGCTGCATGATCTGACCGCACCCATGACGGTGGCCGAGGCCTTCGACGCCGAGTTGAGTCACACCGAGGCCGTCTACCGGCGGGCTGCTCCCAACCGCCACCCCGAATTTGAGGCCGCTTTGGATTGGCTGCGATCGCACCGCCCCGACTGCGACGACCCCGCAGTCTGGTGCCACGGCGACTTTCGATTCGCCAACCTGAGCTGGATCGGACCGGGCGAATTAGGCGGCATTCTGGATTGGGAGCGGGCCTGGCCCGGCGACCCCATGTGCGATGTGGCCTTCACCCGCCGCTTCTCCGGCTGGTGCAGCATCGAAGACTCCACCGATTACGGTCGCCCGCTCGACCAGGAGCGGCTGGAATATGCCGCCCGATTCGAACGAGTCCGCTCCTTCACCGCATCAATGCGGGCCATCCGAGCCTGGCTCGACGGCCGCTCCCACGACCCCCGGCTGCTAACCATCGGCCGCCGCGGGGAGGAGGCCATGCAGACAGAACTGGCCTGGGCCGCGGATTAGCTAGCCCCGGCCCAAGATCATGGTGTTGTGGTATTGGGCGCCGGAGCCGGCACCACTGACAAGAGCGACTTCGGCGTCGGGGACTTGGCTGGGGCCGGCGGTGCCGCGGAGCTGCCTCACTGCTTCGACGATCTTGAGGGTGGGGCCGCCCCAGCCGATGTGGCTGTAGCTGAGCAGGCCGCCGTCGGTGTTGAGGGGATGGCGGCCGTCGATGCCGATGCCCGCGTCCCACAGGTAGTCGGCCCCCTCGCCTTCGGTGCACAGGCCCAGCATCTCGAATTGGCGTACCACCTCGTAGGTGTTGATGTCGTAGAGCTCGAACACGTCCACTTCTTGGGGGCTCAACTCGGCTAGCTCGAACGCCCGCCGGGCGGCGTCGGCCCCCAGATTCCACACCTCGTCGTAGCGGGGCGGGTTCACGTACTGCTGACGGTGCCATTCTGCGCCCCCGCCCAGAATGGCCACCGGCGGCTGGGCAAGGTCCCGGGCCCGCTCAGCGGTGGTGATCACCATGGCCGCGGCCCCCTCGGTGGCCAAGCAGAGATCGAGCAGGCAGAACGGTTCGGCCACTATGGGAGAGGCCAGCACATCGGCCGCGGTGTAGGGGCCCCGACCAGCCATCACCGCGGCCGGATTGGCCGACCCGGCGTTGCGGATGGCGGCGGCGATGGCGGCCATCTGTTCGGGGTCGGGGGCGAAACGGTGCCGGTACACCTGAGCCACTAGGGCGAACTGGGCCGCGGTGAGCGATCCCCAGCAGGCGATGAACTCGTTGTCGGGCCGGGTGTAGTCGGCCACCGCCGACCCGCCCATGACCCCGGCCTGGCCGCCGAACACCAGCGCTGTCTCGCACAAACCGGCGGCCACCGCGGCGGCGGCGTCCAGCGCACCGGGCACTCCCTGAGGGTAGGTATCGCACACCCAGCGCAGCGGCTGGCCGAATACCTCGGCCCAGTCGGCGGAGCCGGGCTGGAAGACGGTTCCTCCTGGTCCGGGCCAGCGGGCGGCCACCCCGTCGATATCAGCCACGCCCAGCCCGGCATCATCGAGGGCAGCCAACGCGGCCCGAAGGGAGACCTCCGCCGAGGTGGTGTCGAGCTGGCGGGCCATCTCGGTGGCCGCCACCCCGACGATGGCCACTCGGTGCAGCGGATGGGCGCCGCTCACACCCTCCGGCCCTCTCCCCAATAGCGGGCTCGCAGCTCCTCCTTGGCGATCTTTCCGACTGCGTTCTTGGGCAGCGAATCGGTGAACTCCACCCGCTCGGGGATCTTGATGGAGGTCAGCTCCGACTGGCGGCACCACAGCCGCAGCTCTTGGTCGTCGGCCGACGCCCCCTGCTTGAGGGCCACCACGGCCACGATGGCCTCGCCCCACTCGGGGTCGGGCACGCCGATCACCGACGCCTCCAGCACAGCGGGGTGGCGGTACAGCACGTTCTCGATCTCGGTGGGGGCGATGTTGAGCCCGCCGCGGATGATGAGGTTCTTCATCCGGTCGACGATGTAGATGAAGCCCTCGTCGTCAATCTCGGCCACGTCGCCGCTGTGCATCCACCCGTCTCGCAGCGCCTCGGCGGTGCGCTCGGGGTCTCGGAAGTAGCCCTTCATCACATGGGGACCGCCGAAGATGACCTCACCCCGCTCGCCTACCGCGACGTCCCGGCCGTCGGGGTCCACCACTCGAACGTCCACCGCGTACGACGGCTGCCCGCATGACGAGAGCAGTTCGGGCCGCTCCTGCAAGCCCCGCACATGGTCTTCCTTGCGCAAGATGGTGCCGATGGAGGCGATCTCGGCCATGCCGTAGAGCTGGTTGAACACCGGGCCGAAGCGCTCCACCAACTCGGCCAGGCGGTCAGGAGAGATGGGCGAGGAGCCGTACCCCAGCGTGCGCAGCGACCCCAGCTTGTGGTCATCGGCCCGCTCCAAGCGGTCGAGCAGGCGCATGAGCTGGGTGGGCACCAGGAACGAGTGGCTGACTCCATGGTCTTCCACCAGGCGGGCGTAGCGCACCGGATCGAAGTTGCGGCTGTCGACAAACCCCTGGGCCGCGCCGATGATCAAGCACGGCAGGATGGTGATGTTCACGCTGGAGTTGTGGGGAATCTGGATGAGGTAGCGGCTGTGGCGGTCGATCTCGTATTCCAGGCAGGCCACGGTGGCGTGCTGGAGCACCCGGGCGTGGTCGAAGTGGACCCCCTTGGGCCGCCCTGTGGTGCCGCTGGTGTACACGATGCAGAAGTCGTCTTTGGGGCGGATCTGATGCAGCGTGTCGGGGGGCGCCGCCGAGGCGGAGTCGATCAGGGTGTTGAGGTCGCGGTCGATGTCGATCACCGGCAGGTCGAATCCTTCGAGCTGGTCGCGGTGCTCGGTGTCGGTGATGGCAAGGGTCGGGTCGGCGTTGTCGAACACCTGTTCCAGCTCCACCGGGCCAAGTCGGAAGTTGAGCCCCACATAGCACCCACCGGCCTTGGTGATCCCCCCGAGCACTTCCACCACCTCAGGGCGGTTGGCCACCAGCAGTGCCACCCGGTCGCCCTTGCCCAGGCGATGGGCTTCCAGCAGGGCATTGGCGATGCGGTTGGTGCGCTCGTCGAGCTGGCGGTTGGTCAACTCCCGCTCTCCGAAGATGGCGGGATCGCCGGGATGGCGGGCCGCGTTGCGGGCGAAGGCCAATCCGACGTTCACTGGGCGGCCTTGTCAGGGGCGAACGCCGGAAGTCGATGGCCGTCGGGGCCGGTGATGAAGCGCACGCTCACCGCCATACCGATCTCCACGTGATCGGGATCGCAGTCCACGATCCAAGTGAGCAGGTGCCACCCCTCCTCCACATCCACGTCGGCCATCACATACGGGGCGGTGAACGCCGGGGTGGGTGGACGGTGGACGGTGGTGTGGCTGTATACCTGGCCCCGGCCACTGCTGGGCTGATAATCCCAGTTGGTGCTCTGGCAGTAGGGGCAGGCGAACTGGGGGACGAAGAAGCTCTTACCGCACTCTGCACACACCGGTCGAACCAACTCGCCCCGGTCGACCGCGGCCCAGAATTCCCCGGTCAGCGGGCGTAGACTCCGGTCCTCAAGCTCGCCAGTCAACCCCTCCATCGGTGATCTGCCAATCAGAACAACACGGGGTATGTGCCCCACCAGACCCGGGCGATGTTGGGGTCTTGCTGGGGGGGATTGTCGGGGTCGCTCTCGGCGCCACGCACCAGCAGGCCCCGCAGGATCAGCGCCACCGTGCCCAGCAGGATGGGCGCCCCGGTGTTCTCGTCGGCGGGCACACCGCCGTCGAGCTCCATGCCGATGCAGGCATGGCGTCCTCCGCCGAAGGTGTGTCCCCAGCGGGGCACGTCGTCGCGGATCGAGCGGAGCGGGTTGAAGCTGTCGGCGTCGTCCCCAAACACCTCGGTGTCCCGGTTGGCCGACCACAGGTCGAACACCGCGAAGTCTCCCACCGCCATCTCGGTGCCGTCGCGCAGGGTGACCGGCTCCACCGCCTCCCGGCGGGCCACCGGGCTGGCCGGGTGCAGCCGCATGGACTCATGCACGCACTGCTGGAGGAACACCGAATCCTCGATCATTCGGGCGCGGTCGTCGGGGTTGTCGTCGAACCATCCGAATGCGCCGTGAACGGCGTGGGTGGTGGCTGCCCCCGTCGAGTGCATCCCGGCCAGCATGTAGAAGGCCACCTCCCGTCGGACCACGTCGCGGGGCAGATCCAAGGAGTCCTGGTTCCGGACCAGCACGGTTAGCACGTCGCGGGGCAAGTCATCCTCGGCGATCTCGCCGGCGACGAATCGCTCGAAGAGCTCGGTGCGGCGGTCCAGCGACGGGGCGAAGAACTCCTCGTCCCAGCGCTCTAGCGCCTCGGCCACTTCGGCCCTCAACTCCTCGGGATCCCGGGTGCTGTGGACCGCAGTGGCCCCTTCGCTGAACTTGACCGCGTAGGAGAACAGCCGATCGGTCTCTTCCGCCGTGCCCTCCGAGTAGTCCACCCCAGCGGCGGCGGCGGTGAGGTTGACCACGATGCGCCGGGCCAAGGGCACCACGTCACCCCGCCCATCGGCGGCGGCTGGGTCCAGCACCGCGTCCACCGCAAGCGGGAGCAGATCCCGCTCGTAGTGCTCGAACGTCTCCCGGCGGAACAGCCGATTCTCCAGCCGGCGGCGACGGCGGTGCTCGTCTCCCCAAAGGGTGAGCAGGGTGTCGGCCATGATCACCCCTGCGGCGTCGTAAAGGGCCTGCTTCAGGCCCTTTTGCCGATAGCCGTCGCGAACGTCGTCGAATCGGGTAAGGGTGAACTCTGCCATCGGGGTTTGTCTCCTTGGGTCAGGTCGGGTGGATCAGCCTTATTCGTCGACGCCGTCGATCGACGCAGGGCGGGGCATTCCGGCCAGCACGGTCGAGACCACACCGCCGTCCACCACCAGATTGTGGCCGTTGACGTATTCGGCGTCTTCCGAGCACAGCCACATCACTGCTTTGGCAATGTCATCGGCGGTGCCCAGGCGTTGGCTGGGGGTTCGGGCCGAGCGGGTGGCTCGCACTTCCGGGTCGGCCAGGACGGGCGCCGACATGCCGTCGTCGATGATGCCGGGGGCCACTGAGTTCACTCGAATGCCGGCTGGACCCCATTCGATGGCCATCTGCCGGGTGAGCTGGATCACCGCAGCCTTGGTGGGGCTGTAGGCCCCGGAATTAGGACCGGGAGCGATGCCGTTTATGGAGGCGATGTTGACGATCGACCCTCGGCGGCCCTCAGCGATCATCCGGCGGGCCACCGCTCGACCGCACACGAACGGGCCGGTGAGGTTCACGTCCACCACCGCCCGCCAATCGTCCTCCGAATGGTCGACCAGCGGGGTGAACCGCACGATGCCCGCGTTGTTGACCAGCGCATCGGGGGTGCCGAAGGCATCCAGCGCGGCTTCAACAGCGCTGGAGTCGGTGCTGGACGCAACCAGGGACTCTGCATCAGCAAGCGACTGGGCGATCTGCTCGGCGGCGTCGGCATTGATGTCCAGCACCCCCACCCGGTAGCCGCCCGACGCCGCCTGTCGGGCGATCTCAGCTCCAATGCCGTGTCCAGCCCCGGTCACAATGATCGATTTCGTCACGAGCGCAAACCTTAGTGGTCGGCCTTCGGGTTAGCGGAGGTTGCCATTCACAGCCGCCACCGCAGCTACTCCAGCAGGTTGCCGTTGGCGTCGAACACCTGGATGGCCCGGGAGGGGCAGTTGCGAGCCGCCCGGAGGAGCTGCTGATCGGTGAGATTCCCTACGGTGGGCAGCACGGTGGCCAATTCGTCGTCGTCGAAGGCGAATGCCGCGGGATAGTCGGCCACGCACCTTCCCGAGCTCATGCACTCTTCCTGGTCGATCTCCACCCGGTAGGCCATGGCATGACCCTAGACCCCGGCGCTGCTGCCGATAAGTTTGCAGGTCGATGAAGCCCATCGACGGTATGTCCATCCTGATCACCGGGGGCGGTTCGGGCATCGGCGCGGGAGCGGCCGAGCACTTGGCCAGCCAGGGGGCGCGGGTGACCATCACCGGCCGCCGTCAGGACAGGGTGGAGGCGATGGCATCTGCCATGGGAGACCAGGGTCGAGCCGTAGCCGGGGATGTGACGATGGCCGCCGACCGCACGGCGATGATCGAGGCCGCGGTGGAGCACGGCGGCGGGCTGGACGCCCTGATCAGCAACGCGGGGAACATGTACCGCGGCCCGGTGGACGAATTGGACGAGCAGGCCCTGCTCGACGTGTTCCACACCAATGTGGTCGCGGGGATGATGCTGGTGGGCGAGGCGCTACCCCACCTGCGGGCGCGCCAGGGATGCGTCGTGTTCGTGGGGTCGGTCCACACGCAGCGGGCCTTTCCCGGCGTGGCCCCCTACGCCGCCACCAAGGGGGCGCTGGAGGCGCTCACCGGGGTGCTGGCCGCAGAGCTGGGCCCCCAGGGAGTGCGGGTGGGCTGCGTGCGGCCCGGCGCCGTGTTCACCGAGATCAACCAGCGGGCCGGGCTGATGGGCGACGACGAGGCCAAAGCCCGGCTGGAAGGGCTGGGGCCGGCCCACGCCTTGGGCCGCATCGGCACGGTCACCGAGGTCGCCGAGGCCTTCGAGTACTTGGTGCGGGCCGAATGGGCCACCGGCTCGGTTCTCACGGTGGATGGCGGGTTGAGCCTCGGCATCACCAACGCTTGACTTATGCGCGACCGTTTGGCTGTGGTTCGGGACCACTTGGCCGCGGTCCACTCCGGCGATCCCGAGGCCATGGCCGCCGACTACGCCGAAGATGCAGTGCTGGTGCGGGATGTGACTTACCACGGCCGCGACGCCATTGCCGACTACTTCACCACCGTCCCGGAGCGGCTGGGCGATGGCCGGGTGAAGTTCGCGGAGCCTCGGATGGAGGGCGCATTGGTGACGGTGGCCTGGACGCTGGTGGGCGGCCCCGGCGACGGGACATCGGGCATTGACTGCTTCGAGGTGGTTGACGGCATGATCGTCTGCCAGACCGTGACCCTCGACGGCGGTGACTTCTGATGTTCGACGAGATCTACGACGTGGTGGTCGTGGGATTCGGCGCCGCGGGCACCGCTGCCGCCATCACCGCTTGTGATGCCGGCGCTTCGGTGGTGCTGGTGGAGAAGAGCCCCGAGCACCGCCATACCCCCTCAACCCGGATGTCGGGGGGCATGGTGATGACGGTGACCGATGTGGATGCCGGAGCCCGCTACCTGGATGTCTGCGCGTCGGGCATGGTGCCCTACGACGTGACCCGCGCCTGGGCTGAGCGGGCCGCGGGCCTTTCGGAGTGGTTCGAGGACGTCATCGGCGGTTTGGACATGGTGGCATCGGCCGGGGCCGAGCATCCCGGTTTCGAGGGTGCCGAGGCGATTGTGGCTGTGCAGCCCGGCGGGGTGGCCGAGAGGCTGGCCGCCGCGGCCGGAGCCGGTCCCCGATTCTTCGAAGGCCTGGCTGCCGCCGTGGCTCGACGAGACATCCCCATCCGGTGGGACACCGCGGCGTCTCGGCTGATCCAAGATGCCGATGGCCGGGTGACTGGGTTGACTGCCACCCGCAGCGGCCAATCGATTGCTTTGGGCGCCCGTCGAGGCGTAGTGCTGGCCTGCGGTGGGTACGAGTTCGACGAAGACCTCAAGCGGGACCACCTGCGAACCTATCCAGTCCACTTCTATGGCAACCCCAACAACACCGGCGACGGAGTGCGCATGGCCGCCGGGGTCGGAGCCTCCATGTGGCACATGAACCAGATGATCGGCCGGGCGATTGGCCACTTCGACCACGACGGAAAGCCGCTGAATTTCATCATCGGCATCGATCCTCCCGGCTATGTGATCTGCGACCAAGCCGGAAACCGATTCGCCAACGAGCACCATCAAGCGCTGCTGCGCCACGACTTCTACTACGACCTGCTGGCCTACGACCCGGCCACCAACACCTACCCCCGTGTTCCCTGCTATTGGTTCTTCGATGAATCCCGGCGTCGGGCCGGGCCGCTCACCTACACCCACTTCGGGGCGGTGGCCGTGGGACTCTACGACTGGAGCGACGACAACGCCGCCGAGATCGAGCAGGGCTGGATCGTTCCGGGGGCCACCATCGCGGAGGCGGCTGTCGCTGCGGGCATGACCGAAGAGGCCGCCCAGCAGGCGGCTGCCACCGTGGACGCCTACAACCGATCGTGTCGCAACGGCGAGCCCGATCCGTGGGAGCGCCCGCCCGACACCATGATCCCCATCGAGGAGCCGCCCTACTACTGCGTGGTGCTGTGGCCCGGTGGGTCGAACACCACCGGCGGACCTCGTCGGGACCGCCACGGCCGCATACTGGATGCCTTCGGCGACCCGATTGCCGGCCTGTACGGGGCCGGGGAACTCGGCCAGGCCTCCGGCTTGCTCTACCCCAGTGACGGATCAAACCTGTCCGAAGCCCTCTGCTTCGGCCAGATCGCCGTTGAACACGCCCTCAGCGGCTGATCACTGCTGCCCGTTGGCAACAACCTGGCCGGCGACGCGGCCCAGCGTTAGGGCGGCGGTGATCTTCACCCCGCCCAGGCCGATGGCGGGGCTGACTCCGCCTACACAGTCGCCTACTGCGTAGAGGCCGGGAATGGCATCGCCGAACACGTCGAGAACCTGCATGTTGGCGTTTACCCGGAAGCCGCCAGCAGGGAAGTTGATGCCCACCACCATGGGGGCGGCCCATAGCGGCGGTTCGACGATGCCGGTTCGAGGCTCACCGAAGATCACCCGGCCGAAGTCGGGATCGCGGTCAGTGCCTGACTGCACCATCTGATTCCAGCGGGCCAGCGTCTCGGTCAAACCGTCGGCGTCGCACCCTATTGCCCCGGCCAGATCGGCGGGGGTGGCCCCCGAAACCGCCGGCGCGGGCATCTCGGCCACCAGTTGGGCCTTTTCTTGGGCGATGCGATTGTCGAACACGTACCAGGCCTGCTGGTCAGGTTGGGCCTCTAGCGCCTCGACCCGGTCGTCGTAGGGTCCGGCCTCATCGTGGAAGCGGTGGCCGTGCCCGTTCACCGCGATGGAGTCTTCCACCAGGGCGGATCCCACCATGACCAGCGGGGGGATCATGGTCATGTTGATCAGGTCGCCCCCTACCGCCAGGCCCATGATGTGGCCGTCGCCTCGGCAGAACTCCGTACCCAGGTAGGGGGTAGACGCCTGGGCCTCAGGCTGGAACCGAGACCGCAGGTCGGGGTTGGCCTGATACCCGCCTGAGGCAAGGATGACTCCGTTGGCTGCTCCAAAGCGCCGACAGGTATCGGAGGCCACTCCCGAGACCCGATCGCCGTCTTGCAGCAAGCGCACCGCCCGAGTCTTGTAGCGAACCTCCACCCCGGCATCAGCCAAGGCCGACTCGAAGCACGCGGTGAACATGGCCGTGTCGGCCACGCTCACCATTCGGTCCACGGTGTGCTGCACGGGCCGGGGCAGAAACCGGTCGAATCGAAAGCCCAGCTCGATGAGCTCCCGGTAGGTGGCGGCTGAGTCCTCGGCGTAGCGCCGGGCCAAGTCCACGTCGAATATCAGCCCGTAGCGGTCCTTCTGCCGGTCGATCTCGGCCTGCATGTCGGCCAAGTACCGCTCGGGGCTGTCCTCAGCGCCGATGCTGACTTGCATGTCGAAGTCGGCGAAAGCCACATAGCCGGTGGAGCGAGCAGCGTTGCCCCCGAGCTGCTTGTCGGCCTCCAATAGAACCACCGAGGCGCCGTCCCGAGCGGCGGCTAGGGCAGCCGCTGAGCCCCCCGGGCCTCCTCCCACGACGACAACATCGAAGGTATCCATTGCACTTTTAAGGCTATCGGCGGTTTGCCAATTAGCGGTCGGTGGCGGCGGGAAAGTCGGCGCCAGCCAGCCAGTTAAGAAAGTCCTGGCGGCGGTTCGCGTCCACCAGCTCTACGCGCTGGCGGGTGGCGGGGAGCCAGTGGTAGGTGAAGCCCAGCGGGCGCCCGTCGGAAGCCTCATAGGAGGCCAGGGGCTCATAGCCGGCATCGGCCAGGCGCTGGGCGTCGACCACCAGGTCGTGGCTCCAGTAGCCCAGATGGTGGACTCCGCCCGCAGTAGATGGATCCCACACGGTGCCGGGAGCTGCCCTGATCAACTCGATGTGGGGCGGCCCAGCCGTGGAGTAGGTGAACTGGAACTCGGCCAGCACCACCCCGTTGGGCTGGCGCACCATGAACTCCCGGTCTTGCACGGGCCCCCATTCAAAGCCGTGGACGGCGGTCCACTCAGCCATGGCCGCTTTGAGGTCGGTGACCACAACGCCGAAGTGGTAGAAGTCGTCGAGGGGCACGAGCCCCGCCAGCGACTGGGATGTTGAATCAGGCATGGCCGTGCCACCCTCCGTCGGTGAATAGAACTTCGCCCGTCACATAAGACGCCTTCTCGCTGAGCAGAAACGAGATGACCTCGGCGATCTCATCGGGCTCGGCTACCCGGCCCATCGGCACCCGGGCGTCCAGCCAGGCGGCCTGCTCGGGGTCGCCCAGCCGCTCTGCGGTCATAGGGCTGCGCACCGGCCCCGGCGCCACCGCGTTGACCCGCACTCCCAGCGGCGCAGCCTCCACCGCGGCTGCCCGGGTGAGCGCCGACACCGCTCCCTTTGAGGCCACGTAGTGGGCTTGATTGGGCACCGCGATTTCGGCGTTCACCGACGAAACGTTGACGATGGCTCCGGCGCTGTCGGTCTTGTGGCGGCGCAAGAACCCCCGAATGCCCAGCCACGTGCCAACCACATTCACCCGCAAATGGCGTTCAAAGTCATCTAACTCAGTATCCACAATCGAGCTGCGGCTGCGGATGCCAGCACAGTTCACCAACCCGGCCAGCGGACCGGCATCGTCCAACACCTGATCCCAGGCAGCCTCATCGGTCACGTCGAGGAGTACCACGCCGTCGGCGGCCGTCACATCGGCGGCCACAACATCCCAGTCAGCGTCAGCCAGCACTCCACAGGTAGCCGCGCCGATGCCCGACGCCCCGCCGGTCACCAGCACTCGACCCGGCATCAGTGGCCCAGATACGAACGAACCAGGTCGTGGGAGGCCCGCAGCTCGGCCGAAGGCCCGCTGATGTCGTTGTTGCCGGTGCGCAGCACGTAGGTGCGGTCGGATACCTCCAGCACCCCGGCGTTCTGCTCGACCAACAAGAAAGTAGTGCCGCCTTCGTCCCGCAGGTCCACCACCAACTCGAACAACTGGTCCACCAGGTTGGGGGCCAAGCCGAAAGAAAGCTCGTCGATCATCAGAAGCTTGGGCCGAGTGATCATGGCACGGGCCAAAGCCAGCATCTGCTGCTGTCCACCCGACAGCGAGGATGCCTGCTCGCCGATCTTCTCGGCCAGCGCGGGCAGCAGGTCTAAGAGGCGGTCGCGGTCGCGGCGAATTGCCGCCGCGCCGTCCGAGCGCAGCCCCAGGCCCAACTCCATGTTCTCTTTGACTGACAGGTTCTGGAAAATGCCCCGGCCTTCGGGCAGGTGGCCGAGGCCCCGCATGGCCCGGCGCTCGATGGCCAGGCTGCCCAAGTTCTCTCCGTCGAGCACCACCGATCCCGACCAGGTGTCCAGCACTCCGGAGATGGCCCGCAGCAGGGTGGTTTTGCCCGCCCCGTTGGCCCCCAACACCGACACGATTTCGCCCTCTTCCACCGACAGCGAGACGCCGTGCAGCACTTCGAGACGGCCGTAGCCCGAAACCAGATCATTGATCTCGAGCAGCATCAGGACGACTCCCCCTTCTCGGGGCCGTCGTCTTCGGTCCACACCTCTTCCAGTGTGCTCTCCTCTTCGACATGGTCGATGTGATGGTGCTCCGACAGCGGCCCCTCCACCTCGTGAATCTCGCCGCCTTCCTCAGCCTCAAAACCATGGCCCAAGTAGGCCTCGATCACCGCGGGATCGGTGGTGACATGCTCTGGGCTGCCCTCGGAGATGATCTCGCCAAAGTGCAGCACGCTGATCTTGGGGCAAAGGCTGGTCACCAGTTGCAGGTCGTGCTCGATGATGATCACGCACAGGTCGCGCTCGGCTTGGATCTCCCGCAAACCCCGCAGCAACACCGTCACGTCGTCGGCGCCCAATCCGGCAGCGGGCTCATCAAGTAACACCACGGTAGGGTCGGCCACCAACGCCCGGGCCACCTCCACCAGCTTCTGCGAACCCAACGACAGCGCTCCGGCCTCTTCGTGGGCCAAGTCGGCCAAACCGAAGCGGTCAAGCATGTCCATGCAGATCTGGCGGGCCTCGGTCTCCTCCCGACGCTGCTGGGGCAAGAGCAACAACTCGGCAAAGTGCCCCCAGCGGAACAGATGGTGACGGCCCAGCAGGGTGTTCTCCATCACGGTGGCGTCGAGAATGAGCCGAGGGGCTTGGAACGTGCGCCCGATGCCCGCCTTGACCCGCTGGGTGCGGGACATGTGCAGCACATCCTCGCCGTGCAAGCGGACCGCGCCCTGGTTGCTGCGAACGTAGCCGGAGACGACGTTGAACACCGTGGTCTTGCCTGCCCCGTTGGGCCCGATGAGCCCGTTGAACCCGGGGGTGAATTGCAGATCAACCCCTTGGAGGACTTGGTTTCCACCAAAGGCCACGTTCAGGTTCTCGACGGCCAGCGATGCAAGAGCACCTGAGGGTTCGGCACCCGGCGGAGAGGCTTCTACGACGCTCATACCTGCTCCATGAAGGATTTACTCAATCTCTCCAGTCTTCGCTGGAGGTCTTTGACCCACCGGCTGTCGCGAAGGCGCTTCGGGAGTGAAGCAATACCGCTGGGAAGAATTAGGACTGCCAACATCAGTATGATACCCAGGATCAAGAACAACAGCTTCTGGGTGTCTAGAAGTTTTTGACGGATAAAGACAAAGAATATGGCACCAATAAGGGGGGCCCATTTGTAGCCAAGACCTCCAGCAATAAGTACCACCAGCAGGAAGACCAGCATGTTGGTCCTAAATGCAGCAGGTTGGGCAAAGGAAGTATTCTGCGCCCACATCGCACCTGCAAGAGCTGCTGCAAATGCAGACAGGCCAAAGGCGACGAGCTTGTAATAGGTGGAGGAAATACCAATTGGTCCGGTAGCAATGTCAATATCGCGTACCGCTTTGAGTGTGCGACCCAGTCTCCGCTTTGTGAGAATCGTATACGCAACCATCATGACGAATAATGCACCTAATGAAAGAACATAATAACTCTCTACACGATCCAAGCCAGGAATTCTAAACTGCGGCACTTGCTTGCCGGTGCCACCATTAGTCTTGAGTCCACTCCAGACCTTTTCATCAAGACTAATGATCTTGATGATGAGTTCTCCCAAGGCCAGTGTCGCAATGGCAAGGAAGAAACCTTTTAGCCTCGCCGCCGGAAATCCAACAACGATTCCAACGATTGCCGCCGCCACACATACCACCGGAAGTGAGAGAAAAAACGGCCAATCATAGCCAACCTGAGCTTCCCTCACGCCGCTGGGAGCAGAAAGCACAGTCGTACCGTAGGCACCGATAGCAAATAGGCCGGCGACTGCTAGCCCTAAGGTGCCAGAGTAACCGACAAGAAGATTAAAGCCTACAGCAGCAGCGCCGTAGGCGAAGACATAGGCAAGGTTTCCTCGTCCTAAGTTGTCGCTAGTGTCAAAGACTCCGGTCCAGCCAAAAATGTGAATCCATGGCAGAAATCCCAGGAAAAGAAATATGCCAAGAGTGGTCAATTGTTCCCGATACCGGGCAATACCTGTGGATGTGGGCGGATACAGAGGACGGGGAGAAGCAGTTGGAACCGCCATCACCTACACCTCTCGAGTCCGAGCTGTGCGGCTGAAGCCACCCGGCGCCACCAGCAGCACGACCACGACCACCAACAGAGCGATGGTGGGCTGCAAGCTCGTGCTGATCTGGCCTCCGGCGAGTGCTTCTCCCACTCCGATGAGCAGGCCCCCGGCAAACGTTCCCCCCAGAGAGACGAACCCTCCCAGTACCGCAGCGATGAACCCCTTGATGATGAGTCCATGAGCACTCCCCAGTTCCAGCACTGTGGAACTGGTATTGAGGATCATGGCTGCGCCGGCCACAAATGTGCCTATAGCCCAGGCGATGAGCGAGACAGCGCCAGCGTTGATGCCCAGCATTCGGGCGGTGGGACCGTCTTCCGCAATGGCCCGCATCCGCACCCCCCACTTGGATCGGAAGTACAGAGCCAATCCGATAGCGATGGCCAGGCCAACTGAGATGGTGACCACTTGGTCCCACCCGATTTGGGTGCTGCCGATATCGAAGACCTCTCCCGACCATGGAGCCTCGAAACGCTGAGGGGTAGCCCCCCAGACGATCTCAATGACTGCCCCAAGCGCGAAAGTCAACCCAATGGTCAGCAGCAGCAGTGGAAAATGATCCACCTTGATGAGGGGCTGGACCCAAGAGCGAAGCATCCAATAGGTGAGGACAGCGGTGATCAGGGCCAAGATCACCGCTACTCCCAACGGGAATCCCTCATCGGTGACCGGGAACCAGTCGAAGAACGTGGGCAGTCCCTCTTCGTTCAGGAAGTCAATGCTGACATAGCCCAGCCCGAGGGCGGCGCATACCGCCAATGGCTGGTTGGACAGCCCAGTCAGAGGGCGAACCAGAAGGAACTGCGTGACAGCCCCAAAGAGAGCAGCAAAGGCCAAGCCGATCACGATGGCCAACCAGAACGGCCAGCCTACGCCTCCCTTATCCGGGTCGGTAGACAGGAACCATGACATATAGGCGGCCACCAAGCCCATCTCCGCGGTGGCGAAGTTGGGGACATCGGTCGACTTCATGATGACCACGATGGCCAGGCCAATGAGGCTGTAGCTCGAACCGTTGTCCAAGCCTTCCACGATCTGCTGGAGGAGTTGATCCACCTGTTATCCCCCCGAGGTGAACGGTCCGGGGCCGGCGCTCACCGGCCCCGGATCGTCAATCGAGTTAGCTGGTCGGCGCCTGGAAGGATCGGACCTGGGTCCAGCTTTCTGTGGCGGCATCGTACCGGGCCATGCCCGCACCCGATGCGCAGCTGTGCCCGCCGGGCAGCGGGCCGCAGGCCACTGGCGGGATGGAGGGCACCAGGATCGGGTCGCCCGCCAACGCCTCAGCGGTAGCGTGGAAATTCTCATAGGAGTAGTCGCCGTCCAGCCGGTCAAACAGCTCGAAGAACGCCGTAGCTATCGAGTAGGTCTGGAGGCTGAAATTGGGAGCGCCACCCTCTTTGCCAGGACCGTCGTAGGCGTCCCACAGCCCACGCCAGTGCTGGACGAACTCGTCGTCACCGTCGGGCAACGCCACCTGAAGGGCGCCGAGGTAGCCGTCTGCAGCCTCGGGGTTGGCCAAGCCCACAGTGTTCTGGCCACCAGCACCGGAGGAACCGGCATCAGAGCACACTAGGGCGTCGAACCCGGCCTCATGGAACCTGTTGAGCACCAAGCCGTTCTGGGCGTTGTCCAGAGCTGTCAGCACTGCTTCTGCCCCAGAGTCGATCACGGCCAGCACTGCCGGGCCGACCGCGTCGGAAAGCACCTCGACCTCTTCTTGGGCCGTGATCTCCATGCCGTTGATCGGTGCCTGCGCGTCGATGGCGTTGAACGCCTCAACCCCCAATTCGTTGTCCTGACCTATGGCGGCAACTTTGGTCACGCCCTGCTCGGCGAAGTAGTCGATGCAGATTCGGCCCTGCTCGGTGCGGGTCGGGTTGGTGAGGTACACCTCTTGGATGTCCTGGTCGGCGGGCGACACCGGACCCCACAGCGGCGTACCAGCAGCCTCGATGTCGGGATAGGTGGACGGGATGGCCTGTGAGCCCGCGGTGCCCACAAAGGCCCACACGTTGTCCTGCTCGATCAGCTTGCGGACGTTGGTGACCATCTGCTCGATCTCGAAGCGGTCATCTGCCCAGGCCAGCTCGAAGGTGCAGCCATCGATCCCGCCAGCGGCGTTGACCTCGTCGACCGCCATTTGGATGCCAGCCAACAGGCCCTCGCCAGCCACGGCAGCCCGGCCGCTGAACGGCTGGGAAGTACCGATGGTGATCACGCCGTTCTCTTTGTCCACGCCTCGCATGTCGCCTTCGGTAGCAAAGCCGCAGCTGCCTTCAGCGGCACCGTCGTCATCGTCGTTGCCGCATGCGGCCGCTAACAGGGCTACTGCGAACAGCAGCGCCAGAACCTTTAAGAGCTTGGACATGGAAACCCCTCCGTTTCGTTGGACGTGCACTGATCGGACGTACACAAGTTCGGGACTCTAACAGAGAATTTTCTGTGACAAAATGCCGGAGATGGCAGAAATCACCGTGACCACGTTCGCCGAAGCCCGGGAGTGCTATCGGAACAAGAACCTCCGCCAAGCGCTTTATGACGCGGGCGAGGTGATCATGAGCGATGTGGTGGTGAACCTCCACGGCGACGAACACCGGGACCGACGCCGGCTGGAGAACCGGCTTTTTCGGCGTGACACCTTCACGCTGTACGAACAGGACCTGTTCCCGCCCATCATCGAATCGACGCTGGCCCCCCACTTGGCCGAGGGCAAGGCCGAACTGGTCAAGCTCGGCCACCAGCTGATGATGAACCTGGCCGCGTTCACCGCCGGGGTGGACCGGCCCCAGGGCACCCCGGAGGAGACTTTTCGGCTCTATGACTACCTGACCAAGTTCATCGAGGGGGCCACGCTGGCCCACTACACCGGCGACAAGGAGGCCAAGGTGGTTGAGATCGAGGCTGCGCTCGAAGCATTCGACGCCGAATTCCTCACTCCCGGCATGAATCGCCGCCAAGCGCTGCTCGACCAGTTTGAGGCCGGAGAGACCGATGTCGCCGAGCTGCCCAAAGACGTGCTGATGGTGCTGATGCACAACCAAGACCGACTGGAGCTGAGTCATGAGACCATCCGGCGGGAGATCGCCTTCTACATGCTGGCCGGGGCCCACACCTCGGCCACCGCCTTCAACCGGGTAGTACACAACATCTTCGGCTGGCTGGCCGATCACCCCGAAGACGAGAACCGGGTGCGCGACGACCGTTTGTTCATGCAGCGCTGCACCCACGAGACCATCCGCCTCCAGCCCTCCAGCCACACCGGCATGCGCTGGGCATTGACCGACATCGATTTGTCCAGCGGCGTACACATCGCCAAAGGCGACCGGGTCACGCTGGATCTCCTGTCCGTGAACCGGGATCCCTCAGTGTTCGGCGACGATGCCGCCGACTTCAATCCCGACCGCACCCTGCCCGAGGGAATTGCCCCGTGGGGGCTGAGCTTCGGTCAGGGCATGCACGCCTGCATCGGCCAAGACCTGGCCGCCGGCGTCACATTCATGGACGGCGACGACGTGGACGCCCATCTGTTCGGCCTGGTGCCAGCAGCGGTGCAGACCCTGTTCGACCACGGCTGCCGCCCCGACCCCGACGACCCGCCCGAGATGGACGCCTCCACCACCCGCCCCTACTTCGGCCGCTACCCGGTGGTGTTCACTCCCTAAACATCTGGTGGTGTGCCCCCGGGCCAGAAGGGTCGTCTACACGCCTAGAACGCCTCGAATCCCGTCGTCGATGGCGGCGACAAGGGCAGCGGGAAGCTGCCCCACGCGATCGGTCAGCCAGGACCGGTCTACCAACTCCAGCCCGAGCGGCACCGCGACGGAGTCCGTTGGCAGGCCCGTGGCCGATGAGGTGAGCAGCACATTGCCGGCGAGGCCCGCTCGTTCGAGGTTCGAGGTCAACGGCACAACATGCGTCTGCCAGATATCCACGCTGAGAACATCGTTTGATGACACAACGACACACGGTCGTCGCTTGTCGAGATCGGCCCAATACACCGCGCCGCGCGCTACCACGGTGCAGAGCGCTCCATCCGCTCACCCACGGCCAGCGCGTCCTGCTCGCTCAAGCGCTCCCCATCCGCCAACGCGGCATCTGCCACCAGTTGCTGGGCAAATGTCAGAGTCGAGCAAGCCGAGTGGCGCCGGAGCTGTTCGGTCACCCACCTTGAGAACGGCACGTCAAGGCTGTCGATGATGGGCACAACGTCATCTGGCACACTGATCGTTTTATTGGGCATGTACGTATTATACGTACATAAGCATTGCCCGCAACCCCCAGCGCCTCAATCTCAAGCTCTAGTCGATCAGGTCGCTGGTGAGGATTTGGGCGGCCCAGTTGGCCACTTTCTCGCCGGTGATGGGGGAGCGGGTGGGCCAGGGGCGGTCCAGATCGACGAGTTCGCCGCGGCTGATCACGGTGCGGAGGTTGGCCCTGTTGGCCAGCACGGTGACGTCGGCGGCCGGGTTTCCGTCTACCACCAGCACGTCGGCGGCCATTCCGGGAGCCAGAGTGCCCACCTCGCCCTCCATGCGCAGGGCGATGGCCCCGTTGGCAGTGGCGCAGGCGATGGCCTGAAGCGGGCTCAGCCCGACCGATTCCACCAGCACCTCCATCTCCCGGGCATGCCAGTGGCCATAGGGGGTGAGGGCGAACCCCGACTCCGACCCGCACAAGAGCGGCACCCCGGCGTCGTGGGCCTTGGCCATCATCTTGGCGGTGGCCTCGATCTCGCCCCGGAACACGTCCTGCATGCCGGCCCCGGCGCCCACCAGGTGGCCGTAGTCGGCCAGGTTGGCCAGGAAGGTGAAGGTGGGCATGAGGGCGGCGCCGGCATCGATCACCGCCTCGAGGCCAGCGTCGTCCATGAACGAGGCGTGCAGGATGAGGTCGACCCCGGCCTCGGCGCAGGCCCGGGTGCTGTCCGCTGAACGGGCGTGGGCCATCACGGGGGTTTCAAGTTCATGGGCGGTGTCGCACACCGCTTTCAGCTCCTCGGGCTTCCAGGCCAAAAGCTCGCCCTTGTGGCGGGGGATGGATCCGGTGGCGTGGATCTTGATCCAATCGGCCCCGTACTTGATGTGGCGGCGGGTCATCTGGATCATCTCGTCGACGGTGGTCACCACCTGGGCGTAGCCCACCACCCCGGTGTCGGGGATGAGCCGCCCGGCGGTGCCGCCCACCGCAGTAACCAGCGCTTGCACGCCGGTGGCCATGCGGGGGCCCTCCACCACGCCAGCGTCCACCGCATCACGCAGCGACGGGCCCATAGAGAACAGGGTGTCGGGATCGCAGAATCCGGTGACCCCGGCCATCAGCAGCTTCTGGAGATTCTGGGCGGCGATCAGCGCGGCCAGGGTGTGGTCGCGGTGGAAGAACAGCTCATCGTTGGACTGCACGTCGTCGAAGGTGCAATGGACATGGGCGTCGATCAGACCGGGCATGACGGTGCATCCGGAGGCGTCGATGACTATGGCGCCGGGCTGATTGGCGCCTGCATCGGAGCCGACAGCGGCAATGCGGTCGCCTTCCAGCAGCACCGAGGCGTCGGGTTGGGGTGGGGAACCGGTGCCGTCGATCACCGTTCCCCCGGTGATCAGGATGGGCGTCGGCTCAGACATCGAACTCAGTCCCCTTCAGTCCCCCAGCAGGGCCGCGGCGGCGTCCTTGACGGACATGCCCACCTCAACGCCTCGGTCGCGGGCCGGCTGGTTGCACGCGCTGATGATCCCCTCATCGTACGCCTTGAAAGCATCGCCCACCGGGGCACTCCACGCATCGCAGCACGCACCGGCCAGTCCGTGGGCCTCGGTGATGGCCAACCCGGCGATGCCAGCGTCGTTCTTGCTGCGGCCCCCGTCGGAGCAGATGAAGCCGTGGGGACTCACCTCCAGCAGGAAATCCGCTCCGCTGCGCCCAGTGTGGCCCGCAGTGACCAGCACGTTGCGGGAGTCCTCGGGCAAGGCGAACACGATGGAGTCGGTAACCACGATCTGGCGACCGCTGTCGGTAGTGGCCTTGACCTCGCGGCGGATCTTGGTGCCCTCGTCCACCTCGCCGGGATCGTTGTTCAACAACAGCTTGGCTGCCTCGGACACCGCCATCCCCTCGACGACCCCGCAGCGCTCGGCGTAGATGTTGAGCCGGGAGATGACCCCGGTCTCGTACAGGTCGAGTCCGTTGCCCAGCTCGGCGCTCATCCCGTCGGCGGTGGCCGCGGGAACGCCGAGGGCCTCCAAGAACCACAGCCCGGAGATGCCCGCGCCGTCTTTTCCGATGCAGCCGTCGTGGCCGATGACCCCCTTCGGCCGGTGGGGGGCCATGAGCCGGGCGGGCAGCACGCCGAGATACGAAGACGGCACCACCACATCGGTGTCCCGATTGCGGGCGTCCACATACCGGGCCGAGTCCATGGTCACGATCCGGCGGTCGCCGTCGGTGTAGACCACCTCTTGGGGGTGGTCTTCTTCGTTGGCCAGCAGTGGGGCTTCTTCAGGCACGATTCGACGTTACTCCTTGCTTTCTCCCGGTCTGTCCTCTCCAGTCTGTTGCCCCTACAGCCCGGTGCGGCCGGCTTCTCGGATCATGGGGGCGTAGTCGGCGAAACCGGGGGCGTCGGGGCGGGCGCCGGTGGTGAACCCGGCGTCGGTGGCCAGGGTGTGGCCGCTGGTGTAGCCCGACTCGTCGGAGGCCAGCCACAGGGCGGCGTTGGCCACGTCGGTGGCCAGGCCGGGGCGACCGATCAGCGGGGAGCTGGCAGTGAGCTCGGCCAGCGCGCCGTCCATGTTGGTGTGGTCGCCGGTATGGGCGAAGGCCACCATCGGGGTGGCCATGGACGCAGGGGCGATGCAATTCACCCGGATGCCGAAGCGGCACAGCTCGGCGGCGGCGTTCTTGGTCAGGCCGACCACGGCGTGCTTGGCGGCGGCGTAGGCGTGGGGACCGAGGCCGCCCATCACCCCGGCGGTGCTCGACATGGAGATGATCGAGCCCGTCATCCGGGGCTTCATCACCCGGGCGGCGTGCTTGACGCCGTAGAACACCCCGTGGAGCAGGACGTCGATGCTGGCGTGCCATTCGTCGGCCGGGGTGGTGTCAACGGGCCCGACGGCGCCGACGATGCCGGCGTTGTTGTACATCACGTCCAACTGGCCGAACTCGGCCACCGCGGCGTCCACCAGGCCGGCCAAATCGTCTTCGGAGGTCACGTCGCAGTGGAAGTAGGCGGCGCCATCACCCAGTGAATCGGCCAGCGCCTGTCCGGCGGCGTCCTGGATGTCGCCTATGGCCACCTTGGCGCCCTCTTCGGCGAATCGCTCAGCCGCGGCCCGGCCGATACCGCTGGACGCCCCCGTGATGGCCGCCACCCGTCCGTCAAGTCGTCCGCTCATCGTTGCCTCCTGTGAATCGACTGCGCCCGGCACCGTAACCTGAGCGGCCTATGGAGACCAGATCAGAAGACAGCCAAACCCTCGACGTGGATCGAATCCAAGACCTCTTGGACCGCGAAGCCATCCGCCACATCCAGATTCGGTACGCCTGGAGCCTGGACAACCACAACTGGGAGGCGCTCAAGGAGATCTTCTTGCCCGACGCGGTGGCCGACTACCGGGGCGAGCGGTTCGAGGGGCTCGAGGCCATCGTGGCCAAGTGCGCCTCCTCGCTGGAGCCAGCCGACGCCAGCCAGCACCTCAACGGCTGCCACTGGGCCCAGATCGACGGCGACAAGGCCATCGCCGGGTGCTACTTCATCGCCACCAAGTACATCGCGGATGTCCCCGGCGGCGACACCTTCATCGTGGGCGGCAAGTACATCGACCAGATGGTCCGCACCCCCGACGGCTGGCGCATCGCCCACCGCCTCCTAGAGCAGACCTTCCTAGACGGCAACCCCGAAGTAGAAACCATCTCCCAAACCCGCTGGGCCACCCGCCAGCAGGATGGCGGCTAGCAGCTAGAGCCGGAGTAGGCGGGTGGCGTTGGTGTTGAGGGTTTGGGCTAGGTGGGTGACCTCGGGGCCGGTGCCTCGGTCCCAGCCGCCGAAGTTGGTGCCGTAGACCAGGCGGTCGGTGCCGTATTGCTCGAGGGCCAGGGTGAGCTCGGCGTCGCCGGTGATGTGGCAGTCGAACCACAGGCGGCTGAGGGCACGGTCGAAGGCGCCGGGTTCCTTGATCCATTCGGGGGAGGCGGGGCGGCGCTCGGCCAGCTTGCGGAGCTTGGACAGGATGACCGGGGTGGTGCCGCCGCCGTGGGACAGGCACAGGTCGAGGTCGGGGTGGCGCTCGGTGACCCCGCCGAACACCAGGGTGGCCACCGCCACCGTCTCCTCATAGGAGTACTCCAGCACCAGATCGAGGTCCCAGCGACGCAGCCGGGGATCGAGCAGCGGGCCGTCGATGCCCGACTGGGTGGGGTGCAAGAAGTGGGGCACATTGAGCTCAGTACACAGCGACCAGAGCTGATCCAGGGCCGGATCATCCAGCGGGGTGCCGAATTCGGTGCCGGTGTAGCCGGCCAGCAGGCCCAGCTCCCCTACCGCCCGCTCTAACTCAACACAGGCCGCGTCGACGTCCTGCATGGGCAGCGCGGCCAATCCGACGAAGCGGTCGGGGTGAGTAGCCACCGCGGCGGCCAGGTCGTCGTTGTGGCGGCGGCAGAAGTCGATGGCCAGCTGCGGCTCGATGAAGTGCAGGTAGGTCAGCGGGTTGGGCGACAGAGCCTGCACCGAGATGCCCTGGGCGTCCATGGCCTCCAAGCGCATGTCCAGGTCGATGAACAGCGATCCCCGGTAGGCCACCCCGTCAAGCTGGTAGCCCCCCACCCGGAACCAGGGGGTGCCGTCGTCGTGGGCGCCGATCTCGGGGCCGCACGGCCCGGCCGCACCCATCGTGCCCTCCAACACGATGTGGGCATGGACATCAATAAGACCTGTCATATCAGTCCGCGTCCCTCACATCGGTCCGCCGCAGGGCGGCGAATCACAGCCTCAACGGCCTTCCATGATCCCGTCGGCACCGGGCAGCCACGAGGCGACACCGGATATGGGGATGGCACACACCACCGCCTCGGTGATCTCAGCCTCGGCGGCCCCGGCGTTGCGGGCGCCGTTGGCGTGGATGTTCACGAATCGACTGGAGAACTCCGCTGCGTTGATGGTGCACAACAGCAACTCCACGTGCTTGGCGTCGAGCTTGTTCTCGGCCAGCGACCACTGCCGCATGAGCACATAGCCCTCCAGAGCCCGAGGGGCGTTGTCGGCCATCACCTCGATGTAGTCGGGCACAAACCCGAAGTAGCTCTGGAAGTAGTCCAGTGCGGCCTGCCGGTCGAGCGCGAAGTCGGGGATCGGCTCAGTGGACTGCTCGGCAATGGTGCCAAATGCCTGGTCGATGGCCCGAGCGAAGGCGTTGTAGGTGGCCTCGCCCCGGGAGATGAGCACGGCCAGCGACGCGCCTCGGGCGTCGCTCAGGGTGAGCCCCAGCTCGCGGGATCGGACCAGCTCGCGAACAGCCAGCTCCGGCTGGACCCTCACCGACGCCGCACACGCCATGTACAGCGCCTTGGCCCAAGCCGGGCAAGCGCCGTCGCGGTCGGTCACATCGCGAATCCGGGCATAGCCCTCGGCGAACTTGGGAGAGATGGCGGCCAACTCGCCGCCAGCCAGAGCAGGGCTGCCCAGATCGCTGTGGACCGCGTTGTTGGACGTGGCTTGCATGGTCATGGATTGCTACCTCCGTATGCGTTGTGAAACTTACAAGGCGAGCGTCGGGCAGGTCAGAGTTTGGACACTTCGCCCCCGTCGATCACGAAGCACGACCCGGTGACGAATCCGGACGCCTCCGATGCCAGATAACACACCAGCGGTCCGAGCTCATCGGGCTGGCCCATACGGCGGACCGGGATCTTGCGCAGCCGCGCAGCCAGGGTGTCGGGATTGCCCAGCACCGCGGCCTGGGCGTCGGTTTCGAACGCACCGGGGGCGATCACGTTCACCCGGATGTCGTAGCGGGCCCACTCTCCGGCCAAGGCCTCGGTGAGCCGCAGCAGCCCGCCCTTGGAGGCCGAGTAGGCGGCCAGCGTTGGCTTGCCCTTGAGCCCCGATGTGGAGGCCACGTTGATGACCGAGCCGGGCTGGCCGGCGTCGATCCAGTGGGAAGCGGCCCGTCGGGCCAGCGCAGCCGGAGCGGCCAGATTCACGGCCAGCACTTCGTCGAACACGTCGTCGGGCTGGTCGACAAACTTGGCTGCGGGGGCGATACCCGCGTTGTTTACCACCGAGTCGAGGCGGCCGAACCGCGCAATGGCCTCGTCCACCAGGCCGGCCACCGCGGCCCGGTTCCGCATGTCGCACGGCACCGCGGCCACGCTGTCGCCCAGCTCGCTGGCCAGCGCTTCCAGAGCGTCAGCTGAGCGGGCTGCGGCCACCACTCGGGCGCCCTCGGCCACCATGGCCCGCACCGCGGCCTCCCCCAGCCCCCGGCTGGCCCCGGTCACCACCGTCACATGGCCGTCCAAGCCCCAGTCCACCGCCATGCCTCTACTCCTCGTCCGCCCGATCGGCCACTTCGTCGCACAGCCGGGTGGCGATGCCCAGCCGCAGCACCTCGGAGGCCCCCTCGTAGATCCGCATAGGCCGGGCTTGTCGGTAGTAGCGCTCTATATCGGAACCCCTGATGAGCCCCCATCGGCCCATCACCTGCACGCAGCGGTCCACCACCCGACTGGCGGCCTCGGTGGCGGCCAGCTTGGCCAGCGACGACCGGTCGAGGTGGGCCGATGGATCCTCGCGGGCAGCCTCGGCGGTGGCGTAGGCCAGCAGCCGGGTGGACTCCAGTTCGGCCCAGGAGTCGGCCAGCAGCCCCGCCACCGGCCCTAGCCGCACCAGCGGTCGTCCGAACTGCTCGCGTGTGGCGGCGTGGTTGGCGGCGCAGGTCAACGCCCCGTCCATGAGGCCGATGGCGGCTCCGGCCACCGAGATGCGGAACACCGACAGGGTGGCCAGCACATGTCGGAATCCCGCGCCGGGCTCTCCCAGGCGGGCGGAGGCGGGTAGGCGCACACGGTCGAAAGTCACCTCGCCCAGCACGTGGGGGGCGATGATCTCCGGGGAGGGCTCGATCGATACGCCGGGGGCATCGGCAGGCACCAGCACCAGCGAGAACCTGTCCTCCTCTTTGGCCATGGTGGTGTAGAAGCCGGCCGCTCCCCCGTTGGAGATGAACGACTTGGTTCCGTTCAGCTCCACCTCGTCGCCGTTCGCCATCAGCGTGGTCTCGATGCCCCGCAGATCGGATCCGGCTACTGGCTCGGTGAGGGCCAAGGCGGCCAGCACCTCGGCATTGGCCACTTTGGGCAACCACTCCTCCCGCTGCTCGTCGGTGCCGGCCACCGCGATGGCGTAGCTGCCGATGCCCTGAAGGGCGAACAGCGAATCCAAGTGCGACGAGGCCCGCATCAACGCCTCCCGGGCCACGCACACCGCCAGCGGGTCCACCCGCTCGTGGCGACCGCCGTAGGCCGCCGGCACCATCAACGAGCACAGGTCGCTGCTGCGCAGCACATCCAATGTGGGCTGGTGGACGTGGCTGCACTCATCGGCCTCCGCGGCGAACCCCTCCACTTGGCGGGCCACCGCCCGGGCCTCCTGCTGGATGGCCAGGATGTCAGGGCCAAGCTCGAACGCCATACGATGCTGGACAGTATGCGGTACGGGGAAAGGACACCACCGTGAGCGACATCATCGTGGAGCGAAACGACCGAGTCGTCTGGCTGCGGCTGAATCGGCCCGAGCGGCTGAACTCCTATGACCGCAACACGATCGACGAGATCATCGCCGCGTTCCGGGAGCACGTCGACGCCGGTGTGGTGGTGATCACCGGACAGGGGCGGGCGTTCTGCGCCGGGGGCTACCTGGCCAATTTGGCTGAGGCGAACTTCTATGAGCTGCGGACGATGTTCTACGGCTCATTGGAGCTGTTCGACGCCATCCGCAATGCCCCCATGCCGGTGATCGCCGCGGTGAACGGCCCGGCCTTCGGGGGCGGCAACGAGCTGGTGGTGGCCTGCGACTTCGCCATCGCCGCGGAATCGGCCGAGTTAGGCCAGACCGGGGTCAAGGTGGGCAGCGCCCCAGTGCTGGGGGGCACCAATCTGCTGGCCATGACCATCGGGGAGAAGCGGGCCAAAGAGGTGGCCTTCCTGTGCCGCAAGTACACCGCAGAGCAAGCCTGCGAGATGGGGTGGATCAACGCGGTGGTGCCCGACGATGAGCTGGAAGACGAAGTGGGGCGCTGGTGTGAAGAGCTGCTGAAGATGAGCCCCCGCTACCTGGAGGCGGCCAAGATCAGCTCCAACGTGTACTGGAACCAGCTTCGAGACAACATGGCCTCGGGACTGGGGATGCTGGCCCAGGCCATCGGGTCGCCCGACATGATCGAGGGGGCGACAGCGTTCATGGAGAAGCGCCGCCCGGAGTTCCCTCCCAGAACCGCCCGATGAGCGCAGAAACCGACAAGCAGACCGAGGTGCTGGCCTCGGCCCGGGGCCGGGTGATGTGCATGGACTCGGCCTACGACGTGGACGAGGCCAACCGGGACCGGGATGTGTGCGTCAACTCGTCGTATTGCGGCGTGCTGCCCGCCCGATTCATCGCCGAGCACCGGCCCCGGGCGGCCATCGGCATGGACTGTGGGATCGGGCCGGAGGGCTCGGCCATCGCCGGGTTGTGGTACCTGGAGGCCCTGGGCATTCCCGCCGCGGTGGCTGATGTGATGACCGCTCACTTGGGTGACGGGGTGCATCTCTATGAACATGGCGTGGTCAGCTTCGTCAACCAGCTGGCCCTGGACTGCGGCGTGACGGCGGGCATGGCGGTGCGTGATGCCGCCGCCGCGCTGCTGGACAACGACCCGGTGGCTGCCGCGGCGGCGGAGATCACCAACCGCACGGTGATGGAGACCGCCCCCGACGGCCGCTGCGTGGTGGCGGCCGACTCCATCGCCTTCGGCACCAACGAGGACACCGACCGCAACGTGCTGGTCACCGCCGGCCACACCGGCCGCTCGGCGGTGCCCTACCTGCGCCGGTGCCGACCGTTCGGGTTCATCTGCTCCGACGGCGGCCGGGGCATGGACGACTCGGGCATGGCCGGGCTCACTATCGTGGAGGCCGACGGCCTGGCCGGCGCCACCGTGGACGCCCGCCGAGCCCGCATGGGCAGCGGCCTGTCCCACTACCACGACGGCATCATCTCCGCCGCCAACTCCCTGGCCACCGGTGCCGGCGTGGAGATCGGCATGCCCTGTCCCCAAGCCGCCAGCCTGCTCTTGAACCGAGCAGTGGCCTAGCATGACGAGCCGGTGACCACCGACTTGCGAACAGCACCCCGATGACCGTCCTAGCCGCAGCCGACTTGCTGGCACAGTCGTCTGACGAATCGATCATCGACGAGGCCCTGACCGTGTCCGACTGGGTGCAGGCCGGGATCATCGTGGCGGCCTCAATCGTGGTGTCGGTGCTAGTCGCCCGCCTGGTGCGAAGAGTGCTGGTCCACGTGGTGGGACCGGGCTTCGCCGCAATCGTGACCGCACGGCTGGTCGGCTATCTCCTTTTCCTGATCGGCCTGTTCTACGCGCTTACCAGCCTGGGTGTGCAGGTCGGACCGCTGATCGGCGCCATCGGGCTGGGCGGCTTGGTCCTGGCGTTGGCCTTGCAGAAGCTGGTGGAGAACTTCTTCTCCGGGCTGATCCTTCAGGCCCGCCGGCCCTTCAAGGTGGGCGATACGGTGCTGCTGGGCGACCATCTGGGCGTCGCCACCGACATCGACTCCCGCACCACCGTGCTGCGCGGCCTCGACGGATCGGCGGTGCGGGTTCCCAACAGCGAGGTGGCCGCCGGGCCCATCGTCAACCTCACCAACGAGACGTTGCGACGCAGCGAGCTGGAAGTAGGCGTGGCCTATGACACCAACCTGCAAGCAGCCACGCAGTGCCTGACCGAGGCGCTCGAACAGGTAGAGCGGGTGAGCGCTGAGCCGCCCGCACAGGCGCTGTTGACCCGCTTCGGATCGTCAAGCATCGACTTCACCCTGTACTACTGGCACGCCAGTGATGTGCCCACCGAGTTGGCCACCCGCCACGACGTGATCCTGTCGGTCCACCAGAGCTTCGCCGCCGCGGGCATAACCATCGCCTTCCCCCAGGTTGTGGTGTGGTCGGGCGACGGCGAGGACGACCAGCCCTACCAGGGCCGCGCCGGGATTATCACGGCGGGTCCGACACCGGGCACCCAGTCGAACATGCCCCCTGCTTTGGTCCGCCAACTCTCCCGGTGGCGGGTCCGCTCCGGCATCCTGCGCCGTTTCAACCCCGGCGACTAACTCCGCCCAAGCCGCGAACAATGCTGGTTGTGACTGATTTGGATCGAACGTTTTGGGGGCTGGATTGCGTTGCCCCCACCGCTCATTTGGAGGCATTGGCCGAGCTTGAGGCGGCCGGGCATGTCGTACTGGCGGCAACCGGTCGACGGTTGCGGAACATCGGCCGTCTGTTCGAGTTGAACAGTCTCCGATTGCCCGCAGTCGCCCTCGACGGATCGATCGGAATGGACTTCGCCACCAAAGAGCGCTTCCACCGCATCGCCTTCGACCCCGCTGCCCTGTCTGAGCTATTGGACATTCTCGACACCCACGGCATCCGCCCCTGCCTCTACATCGACGACCGTGGCCAGCCCGACGGCGATGTGGTGCTCCCCGAGAACCCAACCAGCGAACCCACCCATTTGGAGTTCCTCGAAGAAGACCTCAACCCCACCCTCAGTCCCAAAGACGTGGAGTCCGATGTACTGGAGCTGGTATTGACCGGCCTCCCCTCAGACCTCGCTCACCTGGCGGCCAAAGAGGTCCATTCAAGGTCGCTAGGAGTCGCCCGCGTCGACGAGCCCGACCCCCTCTACGGAGGAAGCCGCCTGACAGTGTCACCCCCCGGGATATCCAAGGTCTCAGGAGTAGAGGCCTTCTGCCAATGGAAAGGACACAAGTTCGACTTCGCCGCCATCGGCGACGGCGTAAACGACCTCGAACTACTAGAAGCCGCCTCCATCAGCATCGCAATCGCCGGCAGCCACGCCAGCCAAGCCACCACCCCCCACCACCTCATCCCTCCCCCCGAACAATCCGGCTGGGCCACTGTCCCAGGGCTCGTCCGTTGAGGCAACCAGCCACTTGGCTCACTTCAGGAAATAGACGCCTTAAGCTCGGCGGGCTGCTTCCTTGGCACTTGCAATGATCACAGTTGCGTGGTCCTTGGCAAAACGCGCCACTGCTACCAGGCTCACTTTGTCGCTGACCTTGTAGGCGAGAACGCCGGCGGTCACACCGACCAAGAGCGCTACTCCGGCTGAGGCGCCCGCTGAGCCAGCCACTGCGATGGCGGCCAGGCTGGCCCCGGAAGTCGCCGCGCCCTTGAAGCTCCCGTCAATCATCTCGGCGAATTCATCAGCGCTACTTGCCTTGTTGTAGGCCCGGGCCATGGCCACCACAGAGACCACCATCAGCAGGGGGTTGGCGCTGACTGCGGCCGACGTACCGATGACCGAGGCAAGCCTGGCGAATTCTTCGGTGTCGGCGCGGTTCCACCGATAGATCACCGACACCACTCCGATTGCGCCGCCAAGGAGGTCGGCTGCGTCATAGGTGTTCAGCTCGTAAAACCAGGCCTTGGGAATCCCGAACTTCGATTCCAACGCCGTAGCCACCGAATCGAAAGTGGACTTGTCCCACGTCGCCAGCGGCAGGCCTCGAGGCGTGGACGCATCTCGCAGCAGTGCCTTGATCGTTCCCAGCGCCTCCTGCACCACGGTGTCGTCAGCCGATACCCCCCTGGCAGCCCGAGCCGCCCCGGCGATGGTATGGCCCCCATCAAACAGCCGGTGATAGCTGCCACCCAGACCAGAGCGCAGCGCGGGATCCAGATAGTTGGCGTCCATCGCCTTGTCATAGACCGTCGGAGCCCCTTTAACTGCCGCGGCCGCCAATCGGTTGAGATCCCCCGACAAATCACTAGCCACCAAAGCCTGCGCCGCTGACATAACCTGCCCAACCCGCTCCTTCGTCCCATCAATCGCCGCCCTACCCCCAACCCGAACCCTCCAACCCGCCACCATCCCCACCCCAGCAACCTTCGCCAATGCTCGCCTACCGCCAGTCGCTGCTACGCCACGTAGCTTCCTCGCCTTCAATCGCCAACCGCCTACTAGTGCAGACGCCTATAGGATCCTGTTGACTCTTGCATGAACTTCCCCGGCGTCACGGGCAAACTCATCAGCCGTCCGATTCATCACTCTGGACGAGCCCAAATGTCACAAACCTGCCGTGCCAACCATTCCCCACGCTCTTGAATGGCATTCTCGTTCCATTCATTTGACCAAGAAACACCTGCGGGAACAACTGCTTCGTGTGTCAGCATCTTGTTTAGGTGTAGATTTGAATGCTTCGCCAACTCCAGACTCTTTTTTGACCATGCTGAATTCGATAAGGCAGGATTTAGCTTGTCATTTACTAATGTCAAATTCCCAAGTGTATGCAAGAGAACATTTCGCTCATCACGGCTGAATCGGTTGCCTTCCAATGGCCAATCTTCCTGCGCCCACGAAACGGGGAGGAGATGCTCAATAGTAAGGTCTCGCGGACACCGAGATTCCGCTTTGCTATTTGTATCACACAAACGATCCTCAACTGCTTCAAGAACCAGCCTTAGACGTGCGCGACTTAGTTGGAAATACAGCGGACGTTCTAGAATTGCGGATTGGAGATCAGTGTCCTCCGGCCAAGCAGTATTGACGGCTTTTGCATCTGAGAGAATCTCTCCAATTATTGCAGGAACATCTTCCCCCTTGTGTTTCTTGACCTCCCGAAGAAGTGGATGAAGGAAGTTTTGATATCCTTGTGTACTTCGGCGACAGATCATTCTGCGCATAAACCAACTCTCAAGGAGGCGAACTGAATCCTCGAGCTGACTTCGGTTGATGCCCGATTTGTCGCTGAACAGCCACAACAATACAGGAGTTAAGACACGCAGTTGCGAGACTTGCCATCGGTAGAAGAAGTCATTGATTGTCCGATCTTCGTGCAAGGACTCCTCCAGAGATTTGAAGACTCCGGCAAAATCGGAAATGCTGGACGCAACTTCTTGCACTCCAAGATCATGTTCCGTAAGTAGCCTGCGATATTCGTCAAACACCCTTTGAGCACTCACTTCACGTGTGAGGTTCATCCCAAGCCAATAGAAGAGGAAAGCGTCTAGTCGAGGCCAGCTGATACGACCAAGTGTGACTTCTTGACGCCACCAATCGTCTTCAAAATTCTTCCAATGGTTGAAATGAAGAGCTTCAACGTCTAGACCGACACTCTGCGCCTGACTAAGCAGGTGGTTCTTGACCAGGTCGGAAGCCAGTAGTGGTGTACCCCGGGCATTTAGGGTTTCAAAAATGGCTTGCGCATTGTCCTTCTCAGATAGGTCTATGACCACTAGATGCAGGCCGCTCCTAATTGCATTCACAAGTGCTGCGAACCTCTCTGCAATCGATTGCTGCGAATCTTCGTCTTGTGCCCAGTTGCAAGCAGAAGACTTGAAGAACGCGTGAGCCTGAGCTATTGAGTTGTCTTTGAGGTCTTCCGGCACCGTGTCGTAGTCTGTCATAGCGAGGCGAAAAACTAGTTGGTCTGCGTTCGTTGGCCAGACCTTGAATTGGTCGTCGCCTGCAAAAATATCGTCATCATTGAGTACTATTTTTCGCAACTTTTTGCTTTCGATATTTGCACCTTCGACTTCTCTGATCGCTTCCTCTACTGCATCGGCAAGTAGTTGTAGCGTGGTAAGGCGTTGTTGTCCGTCAATTACGTCACGTATTTCAAGGGTGCCCACAGGGTTAGACTGTTGGCGAACTACGACTGCTCCTAGAAAATGAGGGGCCGGGTGTACGCCGTTGTCTAGCTCAGATTGGGCAAGCGCGGTGACGTCTTCCCACAATGGTTCCCATTGCCGTTCACGATCCCAGACATAAGGACGCTGATATAGAGGAACCCGGAATTGGACATCTAATCCAAAAATCTTATGCAGCGGTAGGATGCTTACGTCCATGTCGACCTCCATGAGACACACTGATGCTTACCATTGAAACCAACCTCCCCGCCACTTCCAGTCTGTGGGCAACGTGACCCGTAGATGGAGTCAGAAAGTCGCCGTTGCCTGGTCGAGTCACCTGCTGAGGTCCATTTTCTTCTACTTCCGGAGCTTCTTCGACGCCATAGATTCCTCATGCCCAGCCTGGGGCCGCCCTTTTCGCGAGAACGGAGGGAGGTCTGTTGGCTCCTGCGTCGCGGTAGGTCATTGAATTAGGGAGAGGCCATCCTGCTCAAGCGCCACTGGATGAGGAGGTGGACTAGGTGAGTGCGAGCCAAGTGATGAGGTGGACGTCTTCATCTCGGACTTCGGGGAGGGGGGTGGGGGGTGTGTAGGGCTGTAGGCCTAGGTGTTGGATGGTGTTGAGGATGTTTTGGGCTTGTTGGGTGGGGTCTTCGGAGTTGTTGATGGCGGCTTGGAGGGTGCGAATGGTGCGTTCGGGGTAGGGGGCGTTGATGGTGTCTATGGCACGGTCGAGGTCTTCTTGGGTGAGGTCGGGGGGTGGGTGCTCTCTGAGGATGTCGGCGGCGCGGCGGAGGCGAGGGGGGATTTTGGGTTCTAGGTTGGCTTTGTCGGACATGACATTCCACTGGGTCACGATGTCGTCTCTTGCTGTTTCCCAGGCGGTGAAGGCGCCTTGGATGGTGGCGTCGTCCAGTTGGCGATCGGTGCCGAAGCCATCTGGAGGGCGGGCTTTGTGGAGGCAGGCCAGGGTTTCGTCGACCACGGGGCTATCGGTGTCGGAGCCGGTTTCGACAAAGCGGAATAGGGGTTTGGGGTGGTCGCCTATTCGGGCGCAGAAGATGTAGCCGGGTCGGCCATCGGGGCTTGTTACTGCCATGCCTGAGCCGGAGCCCCAGGGGAGGGACTTGATCTGGCTGGCCAGGTCGGAGTCTTCCAGGGCTTGGCGCAGTTCTTGGCGGAACTCCTCGCCTGACAACACGCCTTGAGCAGTACCACCTCTTTCGAACAGCTCGGCGTCTTCGTTGCGGAGTCGGGCGATCTCCTCTTTGGTCTCAGTGAAGTTGATCTCTACTTGAGCAACTTGGTCAGGCAGCACCTCGCCAACGCCGATGCTGGCGGCGGCCTGGGCGATCTTCCTGTGCAGCCGTTCTTCAAGACCGAGCAGGTCATCGAGGCGATCATCGGGAAACACGCACCGCAGGAACACCTCGGTGTGATGAGAGCCGATGCGGTCAATGCGACCGTGGCGCTGCACCAGCCGCATCGGGTTCCAGGGCAGGTCGTAGTTGATGATGTGACGGGCCTGTTGGAGGTTCACCCCCTCGGCCAGCACGTCGGTGGCCACCACGATGTCGAACAGGTCGTCATCGGCCCCCTGGGGGGCGTCGGTGGTTTTGGGAGCGAACCCCCACAGCACTCGCTCCTTGCTCCCGGAGCCGGAGTTGCCCGCCAGCGACGCGATACGGCCCCTATAGGGAGCCAGACGCTCGTCGGTTTCAACCGTGGTAACCAGATGCTCCAATACCCAATCGACGGTGTCGGCGTAGTAGCTGAAGATCAACACCTTGCGCCGGTCGCGCACATCGTCGGGACCGATCCCCTCAGCAGCGGCATCGGCGGAGATCTGGGCCAGCTCTTCAACCAAGGCGGTCAGGTTGGGATCGTCGGGACGGGTGACGGTGCGGGCTTCGGCAGCGAATGACCTCAGGAGGGCCCGGTCTCGGTCCACGTACTCCCGCAGATGTTCGAGGTCGTACTCGGCGGCGTCATCGGACACCCCGACGATGCCTCCTAGGAAGGTGTCGACCTGGTCTTCGTCCATCTCGTCGGAGTCGGTGGCGATCCAGTCGGCCAAAGCGTCGCCAGTGGCTACCCGGCCGTTGTCGAGTAGCGACAGAAAGGCGTCGTGGCTCTTGGCCATCCGCTCACAGGTCTCAGCAAAGGCATACGGCGATGACTCGAACCGCTTCAGCAATCCAGATCGCAACAGCCCGGCGAGCTGTTTCTCATAAGCATCTTCCTGGTGGTCTAAACGGAACTGCGATGGCGAATATCGAGCCATGGTGAGCACCCGGGGATCTTCGACACCGGCGTCGGGATCGAGCGCGTGGGCGAACCGGTCGAAGAAGCCGGGCATCACCTCGTCGAGGTTGTAGTCCACCTTGTGGACCCGGGGAGTAGGGAAGACGATCTGCTGTTCCTGCCCGCCGACCTTGATGGTGTCGTTGGGGTAGAACCGCTTGACGAACGAACGGGTTCGGCGCACTGCTACCGCGTCCAACACGTCAAACAGGTGCTCGGGGGTGAGGTCGTCGGGGTTGAGGGCCATCGCATTGGCGAAATGGTCGCGCAGCGAGCGGATGCCAGCATCGGCAAACACAGCGTCGTTGCGCAGGAAGTAGCCCAGCAGGTGATACAAGTCCCACAAGCTGTTGTTCACCGGGGTGGCGGTGAGCATCACCAGCTCCTTGGGCGGCGAACCGGCCAACAGCTGGCGCAGTGCGTGGGCCCGCTGGGTGGCGGGGTTGCGGAGATTGTGGGCCTCGTCGATCACCACCATGGCGTATTCGTTGATGCCAGCTCTCAGCTTGATGGCAGTTTTGTGCTCGGGGTTTAGACGACTGTCGGCCATCAGCTCCTCGTAGGACACAAGCTCCACCGCCAACATGTGCTCATGGATGAACGCCGTCCACGGCCCGTCGCGAAGCGTGGCTGGGGTGATCACCAACACCCGCTGACGGCGATCTTGCACCGCCTCCCGGATCAACTCCCCAGCCAAGAACGTCTTGCCCAAGCCGACTTCATCGGCAATCAGCACCCCGTTGCGCTCATCCAAGATGCGTCTGGCCCGCCACAGCCCGTCGGACTGGAAATTGGTGAGGTGGATTTGCGGCGCGCCCTCGGCGGCCGCCTCGGCTTCCAATTCCTCGCCGTAGAACTCCCACAGCATCCGGAGATACACGAGCCAAGGGGAGTGAGGCTCAAACCGGGCCTCGAACAGCGAAGCCAAGTCGTATTCCTCGGCCTCGGCCCACAGCTCCTCGAACCAGTCGCGCACCTGGCCCACCACATGGGGCGCGTAGTTGCCCAGGTTCAGCTCCAAGTTGGTAGCCAACCCCGCATAGGTGAAGTTGGACGACCCGGCCACCACCCCGTGGGAGCGGTCCCCCACCAAGAAGGCCTTGCCGTGCAGGAACCGCCCTTCCAGGCGGCGCACTTGAACATTCTCCGAGCGCAGCCACTTCACCAGCCGGCGGGTAGAAGCATCGACCTCAAACGTGAAGCCCAAGTGGTCTCGCTCAACCACAAGGTTCTGCTCGTGGCCCTCAAGCGCCTGGCGCAGCCGAGCCCGGATCGCCCGCTGGGGATTAGCCGATTCAGTCTTTAGCGCCCGTCGGCGGCTTTCGGGTGGAGTCGGCTCGGCTCCCAGCAACAGTCGCACGCCAGTGACCTGATCCAACGAATCGGCTAGCAGCGAGTATCCACCCACGTTGAAATAGGCAGTGGCAACGTCCAAGCAGGCCCCGCCAACGAATCCAGTGGCGGCATGGGAAATGAACCCGTTCAGCGCCCCCGCCACCGTTTCCTGGCCCCGGTTAACGGCCAACTCCGGCTTCTCAACTGCGGTCATGCCACCTCCGTGCCAACCCTCGAATTAAAAGGGGTTGCAATAGCATGAAAGTCCTGTAGGGTAGGGGGCGTGGAAGAGATGGCACCCGTGGAGGTCGAGAAGGGAAATTCCGCTGGTGATGAACCGGTGCCGCCCCATCTTCGGCCTCTGGAGGAAAAGCTGGCTGCAATCGCCGAGTTCAGGAAATTCTGCGATGAGAACATCGGCTCAGGCGACGACATCACGTCTGCGTACCTCGAGGAACGGGCAGCCCTGAGGGAGATATACCCCAACACCCTGGTTGACTTAGGGCGCGCCGGGATTATCAAAATGCGGGTATTCCGCGAAGACGGATCGTCGTACTTCTTGCCTGACGGCGAAGAGGCGGATTCCTGAAATCGAATCGTCCGCCTGTCGTCCTCGACGCATGGCCGATCGTGCGCTACGCGAACGGGGAACCTGCGATCGTGAGGGAACTGGAGGGACTGCTCGGAGAGCCGGCTTCCATCATCGTCTGCAGTATCAATCTGGGTGAGGTCCACTACACACTGGCCCGCCACAGAGGATTCGCGACCGCGGACAGCATCTGGGACTTCTTCTGCGCGAGCGCCCAAGTCGAAGCACCCACTTTGGAGGTGACCCGCAGCGCCGCAAGGCTGGTGGTCACTAGCCGCATCCCGTGGGCTGATGCTCATGCTGCGGCCACGGCCATGGCCCACGGGGGCGTGGTGTGGGCGGGAGACAAGCACCTGAACAAGCCCGGGCCCTGGAAACGGCGGGACCTGCGCAAACTCGGCATGTCCCCTCGGGGAAGCCACAAGGAGTAGTAGAGCGCCGCTCACCTAGCGAGCCTTCTGAAGTGGGCGAGGACGGCGGCGTGATGCTCGGAGTAGTCGACGGCCTCGCTGAAGGTCTCGTAGACCACGGCTAAATCGTCTTCGTCGAGGCCATAGAGGTGGGCGACGCATGCGTCGAGCTCGCAGATGAGGTCCTGTATGACCGCCTCGTCATTGGCCGACCCCACCGGCACCCCCACCTCCGCCGCCCACTCAGCAAATCGCTCGTCCACTGCGGCGAGGCGACCGGCGATTTCGACTACACGGTCCCGGACAGGATGACCTTCGCCGGGATCAGGGACAGACAGCTGGTTGAACTGTCCGAAGGACATGACCAATTCGATTGTGCGCCGAGACTGCCAATCACAGGGAATAGAACTCAGCACCCCCAGCACATAGGTCTCATCTGCCATGGTTCCTTCGATCTGAAGCAAGTAGGGGGCCTTGTGCACCAATACTCGGCCGCCTGGAATTAGCGCAGTAATGAGCGTGCGCGTATCTGTTGATCGGGCTACATCCCTGAATGCGATCCGGGGATTCAAACAGGGCAGCGTTGCAGGATCATCAGCAACTGATTCGTCTTGCTCAGCAAACGCAGACGACCGGGTGCGGCGTTGCGAGAGCCGCTTCTCCTGAAGATGGGCGATCATGGACTGAGCATCCGCGCTGTCGTAGTAGACACCTGTGTCCGGCTCCCAGAGATTGAACGAGGTGCCTTTGTAAACCGGCCAGATCTTGTTGAACTCAGACGCGACGTCTTCAGTTCCATGAGTCCCCGATTCGGCGGAAGCAGGTGAGGACGGCATCGCGTCGTTCATCCCACTGTCCCGGTCGTCCGAATGTGTCGTACACCACCGTGATGTCGTCCTCGTCTAGGCCGTAGAGATAGGCGACACAGGCGTCTAATTCGGCTAGCAGCCAAGCCCCCCCCCCCCCTCAACAGTGCCGACAGGCACACCTACTTCAGCGGCCCACCCAGAGAACCGATCGTCTTGGGCAGCTAGTAGGGCAGCGATTTCTGCTACTCGGTTGCGAACGGGATGTCCTTCACCGGGGTCAGGAATCGACAGCTGATTGAACTGTCCGAATGACATGACCAATTCGACAGTCCGCCGAGCCTGCCAATCACAGGGCATAGAGCTGAGTACCCCCAATACATATGCCTCGTCGGTGGCGGTTCCTTCGATCTGCAGCAAATAGGGCGCCTTATGCACAATGACCCGTTCGCCAGGGACAAGTGCCGCGATGATCGTCCGGGTATTGGTCGGGTTCGTCACATCTCTAAAGGCAATCCGCGGATGCCGACACGGGAGAGTTGCGGGGTCGTTGGAAATTTCCTCACTTTGCTCCGCAAAGGCAGACGACCGGATCCGGCGTTGTGAGAGCCGCTTCTCGTGAAGATGGGCGATCATGCTCTGGCCATCCGCGCTGTCGTAATAGACCCCAGTGTCCGGCTCCCAGAGGTTGAACGATGTGCCCTTGTAGACAGGCCAAATGTCAGTCATCGGAGATGTCCCCGATCCGGTTGGCAGCGGCGCCATCGTCGTTCACGAACCTGCTCCGGTCGTGGGTGGCGTCGAATTCTCGGACTGGGCGGAAGCGCCATCGTCGTTCACGAACCTGCTCCGGTCGTGGGTCGCGTGGAACTCGGCCACTGCTCGGAAGCGCCACGTCCGTCGTCGTTCCAGAACCGGTGGCGGTCGTTGGTCGCGTTGAGGTCGCCCTGTACTGGTCGGAAGCGCCAGTTCCGTGGCTTTCCGAGAGAGAGAGAGAGAGAGAGAGAGAGAGAGATTCGGCGGGATCAGGCAGGTCGGCGCCGTCGAAGCGGGGGTGGTGTTTGATCTTGCGCCAGACGCGAAAGGCGGGTCGTGTCGGTATTTGGGGGAAGGCCGCGGTGTTCGACCATTGGGTGAACTCCGATACCGGCACAAGTTCCGGCTTTCCGTCCACCATGGTGCGGAAATGGGCCGGCGAACTCGCCGGTCCGGGATAGATGGCTACATGCGGCTCATCGGGGTCGCCCTCAAAGCCACCCCCGAGGCTCGGCTCGGGGGCTGAGCTTGCGGACGGCAACGAGCGCGACGGTGTAGCGGCCGTCGACCCCGTCGAACGCCCACTGCTTGGTGTTGAGGCAGGTGACGACGGAGAAGACCGGGTGACCGCCACCAGTGCCACCGTGTAGGAGTTGTGGACCCCCTCGAACACCCAGCCCTTGTGGTTGATGACCGTGGCCACCGATAGCCGCATCGGGCTGGGTAACCCCCCCCCCCCCAGCGCTTGATTTCGTCGACAATAGGAGCGCCGACGATCTCGGTACGCCAGTTGGCCATGCCAGCGTCAGATACTGCGGACCGGGGCAGCACCATTCCGATCTTGCCCCCGTCACGGCACAGGGCGAGGTTGGCCCAGGAGAACGCTTTGTAGAGGTCGGTTTGGCCTGATCCGAGGTTCGGGAACGTCGCTCGCAGCACCAGTTTCAGAGCTTCGGCCCGCTCCCTCTCGCCTTCGAACTCTTCAGCCAGATCTGGCCGCTGTGCCTCCAGGGCATCAATGCGGGCTCGCCGCTTCGCCACCGGCAGCGACCTGACGCCCGGTAGGTGCATCCCCCACCAGACTTCCCGGTCCACCACTACCTTCTCCCATGGGGGATTGCCCAGCAGGCAGTCGAAGCCGCTTCGCTCGGTTCGAGCAAACACTTCTGGCCACACGGTCGGATAGTGGACCGGGGTCATTCGCTCCACCGCGGCACGCACGGCTGGTTGTTCGGCTAGGGCGGCCACCTTCTCTGGGCTGAAGTCGAAGTCCTTGTGTATTTCAATGACCCCCGCCCGCACTGCGGTGGCCACATCGAAAACGGCTTCGGCCGGCAAGACAGCCTCACGGGTCTGGGCATGGGCAGTTCGGGCTGCTTCGATCTCGGCCTTGTCTGCGTCATTGAGCCGTCCGAGTCGAGCCAAGGGTGCTTGGCAGGCTTCCAAGAGACTCTCCAACTGATGGACAAACAGCGATGCCCCGTCTTTGCTCCCCTTCGGCGCAACCGCTACGGCCGCATCATCCACCGACGCCACCCCCGTGAGGCTGTCGCCTTGGACCAGGTTGTGGTCTAGGAACGAGAGAGGGAGGCCGGGGACGAAGGTGTGGACCCAGATGGCGAGGCGGGCGAGTTCCACGGCGACACGGTTCTTGTCAACGCCGTAGACGCAGTGGCGGGCCACTTGGCGACGCAGCAGGGAGCCGGATTCGATCGGCACGCCGTCGGCCAGGTCGCCTAGGGCTTCGAGAGCGGTGGTGCGCAAACGGTTCAACTCTGCGGTCACCGCGGCTACGGGGTGGAGGGTGAGCCAAGCCGACAGGCGGGCCTCGATGCGGTCGACGGCGGCCACCAAGAAGTGGGCAGAGCCCATGGCGATGTCGGCGCAGCGGAAGTCGAAGAACGCCTCGGCCACCGCAGCGTCGTCTCCTCCCTCTCGAAGTTCGTCAAGTCGGGCGATGTGGTCGTCGAGGGCGGGCTCCAATGCGTTGTCGAGCAGGTGCTCGACGGCGAACGGCTTAGTGAAGTAGGAGCCGGTGGCCTTGCGTACCCCGGAGCGGTTGTGGAAGTACACCACACCGGCCTCCACCACTACGTCATCGTCGTCGACCGCGGGCACGTACTGCTCTTTGCCCTTGATGGTCTTGATGGTGAGGTCGTCTTGGGCCACAGACAGCTTCGACTCCAGTAGGCCCTCGTAGATGGTGCCGAACTCCCGCACGGACAGCGACCGGAAGTCCACCGGCCCCACCCCCTCGGGACTCTGGTCCACCAGCACCGAGGAGAGAGCGGGACCGAACTCGGCGTTCGTGAGGCTGATGTGGGCGATTGCTGCTCCCGATGGGCTCACCACGAGATCAGCGGAGAACAAGCCGCCGTTGTAGGCAGGCACGCCCCAGTCGGCATTGCCGTGGTTGACGGCGTCCCACAGCTGGTTCACGTCGTCCCACAGATCGGTGGCCTGCTCGTCATATTCGGCACGGCCCAGGTGGCGATCATCGGCCAGCAGCCGGGCTATGTGTGACAGCGAGTGGTCGGCGTAGCGCCCGTTGGTGCGATAGGGCAACAGGTCTTTGTCCTCGGCATAGGCCACGAACAGCAGCCGGAACAGAATCACCATCACCTGCTCGTAGGCATCGGCTAGGTCGCTCTCGCCCAAGTCGTCTCCGTGTCGATCACGGGACAGCCGGGCGGCTACCGCTTTGGCCAGCGCCGGGACCGTCTGGTGGTACACCCGCTCTCGCAGCCGCACGGCCAACTCGGCAACGAAATCGGCCGAGTGCTCGAGAATCTCGTCGAGGGTGCCCTCGTCGGCCAGCGCGTCGGCCGAGAACAGCAGGTGCAGGTAGCCGGCCAGCTCGTTGGGAACCAGCGACAGGTTCAACTCCACGAAGGTCTCGGCCCGGCCCTTGCGACCCACGCCGGTATCGGGGCGAGCGGCGTAGAGGCGGATCTCCGATGACCGGGTGAGAATCACCCAGTCCACCCGGTGCTGGTCGGCCAAAGCCAGAGCTCTTGACACCGGGGAGGTGTTGTCGAACCGGTTAGAGGGCGCCTCGAAGGGCTCGTCCTCATCGCAGAACACGGCCACCGCATGATTGCGGCCGTCGATGGTGAGCATGGAGGCGTTGGTGGCCAGCGTCTCGATGTGAAAACCCAAGCCCTCGACCAGTCGTCGGCCCCGACGCCCCAGAAGCGCCAGTGACTTGTGGCTGGCGGTCGGCCAGTCTGTTCGATCCGGTACGCCAGCCCTGAGTTCTTGGGTGGCCAACAGGCCCACGTTGCGGAGCCCGGGGAAGGGTGATTCCAGCTCGGGCATGGCCGCCAACAGGAACCGGGTGGCAGCGTGGTGGTTGGGCTCGCTCAGCGCCACCTCGGCCAGACGCTCGGCCTGCGACACTTCGAGGTCGTGGTGGACCACCGGTGGCTCCCCCACCGGACCGCACAGAGAAACCCGCTGGCCCTCAGCAGTGGGATAGAACGCCACCAGCAATACCGGGCTGGCCCGCCCGGCCCGCCGCTTCGACCATCCATCACGGAGTTCTGCTGCCCTGGGCTTGCCTGACGCTCGAACCAGCGTCACCTCCAACCCGCTGGGAGCATCTTGAACGAACACCCCCGCCGGTGTCAGTGATGACGGAAACCCGGATGGCGCCGACCAAGAGGTGGGATCCCGGTCTACGAGGAAGTCGTCCATCTACCAGGCCTTGCCGCTGCCCGAATTGTCTCTAGAGATCGCAATGTAATGACGACATTGTGTAGCAGATACAAGTCTGATGTGAGCCACTGAGATGCTGTCACTGGCGTCAGTAGACTTATTACATGGAATCTGGGACTTTGACCAGGGGAAATGCAAAGACTGGCGTGCACGTCCATGCAGTAGACGTGGCCGGGCTGGACGACGCTTCTCTGGATTTGCGGCTGCGTCAGATTGGGCGGGCTCGCAATCAGTTGGACGGGTTCTTGGCCGAGGTTGTCGCGGAGAAGAAACGGCGCACGAGCCCTTATGACACCGCCAATGCCCTGAAGTCTGAGTTGCGCCAGTCGGGCCAGCAGGCTCAGCGAACCATGCGCGACGCCGAGCAGCTTGAATCGCTGCCGACTACTCGGGGGGCGCTGGCCGACAGCCGGATCACCACCGAGCACGCCCGCATTCTCGGCGCGGCTTCTCAGACAGGCCCGCTGGACGAGGAGAAGATGGTGGCCGCTGCTGAGACGCAGACCCCTGAGCAGCTGCGGCGCACGGTGCGCGATCACCAAGACGAACTCGCCGGCGACGCTGAGGGCGCCAAGCGCCTAGAGCGCCAGCAGAAGGCCCGCATGGCCAGCTTCACCGAGCAAGACGACGGCATGTGGCGCCTGTTCGCTTTGTTCGACCCCATCACCGCCCAGCGCATCCGGGCCGCGCTCAACCACAAGACCGACATGGCGTGGCACGCCACCACCGGTCGAGAGCGCCTTGACGCCCGCCATCGCCGGGCCGATGCCATCGCTGAACTGCTGACCCGAACCACAGACGGCGAAGCCGGACAACCCCAGCCCACCAGCCTGCTGATCCTCGCTGACTACGACGCCATCGACCGCCAACTCGGCAACCCCCGCCTGGCCGACGGCACCCCGATTCCCCAAGGCGAATTCCGCAAGCTGGCCTGCGATGCCGAGATCCTCACCGGAATCTTCGACGCCGACCTGCAATGCCTCTCACTGGGCCGCCAACGCCACCCCAGCCCCCAGCTCAGAGCCGCCATCACCGCCCGAGACCAAGGCTGCATCGGCTGCGGGGCCGAACCCGAATGGTGCGTCTCCCATCACATAATCGAATGGCAATACGGAGGCCCCACCCAACAAGACAACCTCGTGTTGCTCTGCCACCCCTGCCACCACAAAGCCCACCACCGCAACTGGACAGTCGAACACCACCCCGACACCCACCGCCCCTACCTCAAACCCCCCTGGCAACAACCCCTCGAACCACCCCAACGACGCTGACCCGAAGCGCCTAAAGCGTCTTAGTCAGCGCGTGGGCGGGGGCATGGGTTTGTCGTGGCGGGCCCATTGGAATCTGGAATGGAAATGGTGGAGTCGAGCTGCCTCGTGAACCTGGGTCGGGCATTTTTGGAGAATGTCTAGTATGTGACACGAATGTGTAGTGCATGGCTGCTGGAGGGAAGTGGCATCGAATGGCTTGATGGGCCAGTCCCTGGCAATCACAGCATGGAACCAAACGGAGTGCTCATGCGTTTAGTTCGTGATTGCTGGGAGGCACTCCGATGAACTCCGATATGACGCAGGCAGCAGTGAAGTATCGCGACCACGGTTGGGGCACTGGGAGGCGGAAGTCTGGACGGCAGCTGGCAGTCACCTTCCTGGTCGTTTCGACCCTGATAGGCACGGTCATCGTGGCCGACATGGATGCGGTCCGAGCACAGGGCTCGGCTGTCACCGGTACCGAGAGGGAAGACGTCCAGCTCCGCGACAATCTGATCGCCAACCAGGAGTCGCTGCTGAACGCCTACCGCTGCCTGTTCAACATCGACACCCAAATCGTGCCCGGCGGCTGCGTCAACAGGAAGCCCGAACCCCAGACAGGCAGCACTGCAACGGCTGGCCCCCGGGACGACGCCGCCTCGACACCAGTGCAGGTGAGGTTCTCATCAGCGGCCTACTCCGCAGCAGAAGGAACGACCGCGCAGGTGACAGTGCTGCTCGACACAGCCCCCAACCGCACCGTGGTCATCCCGCTGACGTATACCTTCCAGGATGGGGCCACCTCCGCCGACGCGGGAACATTGCCCACCAACGTCACCTTCGCTGCCGACGACACCGCCAAGATCATCACCATTGACATTGTCGACGACAGCCATGCCGACCCCGGAGAGTCAATCAGAGTCGCAATCGGCTCCCCCCTGCCAGACGGAGTCACCACCGGCACCACCCGCCAAACCGCCGTCGACATCACCGATGTCAATCGGCCAGCTACCAATCGGGGAGAGATTGATGTCTATGTGTTCTATTGCGCTGCGGAAAGCCGAGGCTACAACCAGGCCGATTTGACTTTTGAAGCCAACAGAATCAACGAGGTCGTGGGTGGCTTCTTTTCGAGGGAATCTTCAGGGTTGTCCACTTTGAGGTTCTTACCCGGCGGCATAGTCTCGCCCGACCTTGATTGGGAAAGTACAACCATCGGCGGCGAAAGGCTCAGGTTGATTGATGACCCCAACCACCAAGGAATACGCAATTGCTTTTCCGAGGCAGATCCGCCAGGCGAGAGCCAACACTACGTGTTTCTGGTGGACTTACTTCCAAGCTGGTCTGCTGGTGGCTTTGCCTGGCCCAACGCGAACTTCCCAAATTTGGGAGGGCGGGTATCTATTGCCGTGGCACCAACCGTTGAATCGAGATACGAAGGAAGTTATTTCTGTAGCAGCAGCGGTGGCCGACCACACCGAGTGCGAGAACAACCTGGCACCATTCTGTCAGCCCTTCAAACAACTTTTTTTGATACTAGAGATGGAATCGACTGCCGCTACGTCTCGTACTGGAGATACCTCTTCACGATTGGCCACGAGATCGGGCACTCGGTATACGAGCTCGACCACCCTCCGGGCTGCTCGATCATGGGCAAGGGATACACACCAAGCAGCAAGTGCCCGACGATCTACTTGGACGAGGAGATGCGGACTTCGAACTTCTTGAATGGGCTCTACGTCGATTGCGCTGACCGCGAGAAATTGGGCTGGCCCATTGTGGCGCGAGAAGACTGCTCATCTCCTCCACCACCGGTCGAGGTCGGTTTCGAGTTCGCGTCTTACAGCGCTGAAGAGGGCACGACCGCGCAAGTCACCGTGGAACTGGATGCCGTCCCCTTCCGCACCCTGACCATCCCGCTGACGTATGCCTTCCAGGGCGGGGCGACAGCCGCCGACACCGGAACACTGCCGACCAGCGTCACCTTCGGCCCCAACGACAAGACCAAGATAATCACCATCCCCGTCAACAACGATGACGACGACGAGGTCGGCGAAAGAGTTGAAATCTCGTTCGGAACCCCCCTTCCCGCCGACGTCACCCTCGCAGGGAGACCCGACCCCGTCCAAACCACGGTCAGCTTCACCGACTCAGCCCCACCGCAAGTCCAGGTCAGCTTCGCGTCGACCACCTACACCGCCGCCGAGGGCACCACCGGGCAGGTCATCGTGCAACTCGACAGAGCGCCGGGACGCCGCCTGGTCATCCCGGTTACGGCCATCTACCAGAACGGGGCCAACCACACCGACGTGGTGCGGGACCAGTCCAGCGTTACGTTCGAAGCCCACGAGACAACCAGCACACACGCATTCGACGTCTTGAGCGACAACCTCAGCGAACCCGGCGAAGGCATCAAGTTCGCGATCGAGGGCCCCACCGATTTTGTGGACTACGCCACCTATCTCTCAGCTCGTCCCCTTCCTGCCGGAGTCACCGTAGGAACCCCCAGAAGTACCATCGTCACCTTCATCGACACTCCCCCGCCGCAAGTCCAGGCCAGCTTCGCGTCGGCCACCTACACCGCAGCCGAGGGCACCACCGCGCAGGTCACCGTCCAACTCGACCAAGCCCCCCAACGCACCGTGGTCATCCCGCTCACGACCACCCTCCAAGGCGGCGCCACCGCCGCCGACTTCGGAACACTGCCGGCCAACGTCACCTTCACAGCCAACGAGACCTCCAAGACACTGTCATTCACCGTCACCGACGACGGCCTCAGCGACCCCGGCGAATCCATCCGACTCTCGCTCGGAACCGCCCTGCCCGACAGAGTCACCGCTGGAACCCCCAGCCAAACCACCGTCAGCTTCACCGACTCCACTCCACCGCAAGTCCAGGTCAGCTTCGTTTCGGCCGTTTACACCGCCGCCGAGGGCACCACCGCGCAGGTCACCGTCCAACTCGACCAAGCCCCGAGACGCACCCTGGTCATCCCGATTGCAAGCACCTACCACAACGGAGCCAACCGCGCCGACATGGCGGGCGTTAAGAATCCAGTGAACGTGACGTTCGGACCGCACGAAACAACCAGCACGTTCACATTCGACGTCTTGAGCGACAACTTCAGCGAATCCGGCGAGGGAATCAGATTCGAGATCGAGGACTACTCCCACAGTCGCCTGCCCGAAGGAGTCACCGTCGGCACCCCCCGACAAACCACTGTCACCTTCACCGACTCTGCCCCGCCGCAAGTCCGAGTTCGCTTCGCGTCGGCCACCTACACCGCAAACGAAGGCACCACCGCGCAGGTCACTGTGGAACTGGACAAGGCACCCAAACGCACCGTGGTCATCCTGCTCACGACCACCCTCCAAGGCGGTGCCACCGCCGCCGACTTCGGAACACTGCCAACCAACGTCACCTTCACAGCCAACGAGACCTCCAAGACACTGTCGTTCGCCGTCATCGGCGACGGCCGTGGGGACCCCGGCGAATCCATCCGACTCTCGCTCGAAACCTCCCTGCCCAGCGGGGTCACCGCCGGCACCCCCTCACAGACCATTGTCAACATCACCGACACCGAGTTGTCCCCAATCACCGTAAGTTTCACATCATCCACCTACTCGGTGTCTGAGGGAAACCTCGCAAGCGTGAGGTTGACGTTGAATAAAGCCCCAGGCCGCACCGTGACAATCCCGCTGACGTATGCCTACCAGGACGGGGCCACCGCCGCCGACTTCGGACGGTTCGGATTAGCCCCCGCCAATATCGTCTTCGGTCCCAACGATGTCGCAATATCCTTTGGTCCTGACGTCGTCGATGACGGCTTCGCTGATGCGGGAGAATCATTCACAGTCGCGATCGGGCCCAACTTGCCCGCTGGAGTCACCGCCGGCACTCCCAGACAAGCAACCGTCAACATCACCGACACCGGCCTTCAGCAACTCCAGGTGGAGCTATTCACAGACTCAACTACCGCTGCTGAAGGAACATGGGCTCATGTCGGCGTCGTATTCAGCGCTACCCCCAAGCGAACCCTCGTCATCCCGTTCACGGTCACATTCCAGGGCGGTGCCACCGAAGACGACATTCATGATTTGACCCTGGGGAGAAAGGACCCTGACACCGGAATCTTTACCGCCACGTTCCCGATCGGCGTTGGGTCCAAACCAATCACATTCGATGTCGTGACAGACGACCTAGTCGAGACCGGCGAATCAGTCACTATCTCCATCGGCTCTTCACTTCCCGAAGGAGTAACGCTCGGCACCCCCAGCCAAATCACCATCACTCTCACCGACCCACCCGAACCCGAGGCTTGACCGAATCGTTGAGTTAGCTGATCAAACCAGCTAACTCTTCAACATGATGGCGCCACTCTTCGGGGGAGAGGGCTAGGGGGACGAGCAATACGTGCTCTAGGCCGGCGTCGACGTAGGGGGCCAGGGTTTCGGCTACGTGGTCGACATCGCCGATGACCATTTCTCGGTCGCCGTAGCCGTCGCCGACCACTGACCAGCGGCCGGCGGCATCCAACGGGTCGCCCAGGCGGAGTTCCATGTGGATGGAGATGGTGGTCTCCTGATGGGCACGGCCAAGACGGTCTTGCTCGGCTCGCAACACAGCAAGGCGCTCGGCGAAGACCTCGGGTGGGGCCCAGGTGCCCATCCAGCCATCACTTCTTGCGGCTCGGCGGAGGGCTCCGGGGGATGATCCGCCGATCCAAATTGGGATCGGTGCCGCGGGCTGGGGGTTGATTCGCACGCCGGAGAAGCTGAAGAACTCGCTCTGAAACTCGGTAGCCCCCGACCAGGCGGCCCGCCACCCGTTGATGTAGTCGTCCAAACGCTGAGCCCGGTGCACCATGGGCACGCCGCAGGCCTCGAACTCGGGCTCCAGCCATCCGGCTCCCACTCCGAGGATGGTGCGGCCCGGGGCCAGCCAGTCGAGGGTGGCCCATTGCTTGGCGAATTGCATGGGGTTCCGATAGGCGGGGATCAGCACCGACGTCCCCAGCCCCACCCGCTGGGTGTGAGCGGCCACGGCGGAGAGCAATGGCACCGGCTCGGGGAAGAACGACGGCATCCCCTCCAGATCGACCGGCACGGCCACATGGTCGGCGGTCCACACGTCGTCGAATCCGGCGGCCTCGGCCTGCTGGGCAGTCTCGACCAACAGTTCCAGGGAGGCTGCCCTGCCGAGTTGGGGCAGGTGGATGCCCCACCTCATTGGCTTGTTGCCGCTCTGATCAAGTCCGCATCCACGGCGACAACCGGCTAGTACCGATACCGGGGCCAGGGTGGGTGGATCGAGTACTCCACCACTCCGTAGCCCCGCTCGCCGGTTTCCAGAACCTCGAAGTCGAAGAACGGCTCATGGCAGTCCAGCCGAACCTCGGCGTCGTTCTCGTCCCGCATGAGCCCGTTGCGAGTGTGGGCGTGCTTGCGGCCGGTGCGCACGGTGAGCACTTCGCCGTCGGTGGTCTCAAAGGTCATGTCGAAGGCCATGGCGGTGCGCTGGTCCTCTTCCAATCGGGGCACACAGGTGGCCGACCGCAGCGCACGGGTGCCGTCGGCATCGCCGATCCAGCCTCCGACCCCAGGCGTGTCGTCGGGCAGGGGCTGTGTCGGACTCATCCACCCGAAGGCGTTCAGATGCCGGTCGGGGAGCTGCACCGATGGCCAGAAGTGCCCCCACGACTCGGCCTGGGTCCGGCGATGGCGCACATCCCATGGTCCGGGCCGCTCAAACCGATGCGTCCAGGAGTGATCCCGATGAGACCAGCAATCAATGGCCCGGCGCTCCCCTGCCCGGGGCCCACCCCGAGACTCGAACTCGCCCCGGCACAGCAGCGCCTGCTCATAGTGCCCGCCATAACCCTCGTAGGCCCCCAGCGGGTTCCCCCCGAAGCAGTCGTTGTAGTCGAACACGCCAAAGCGGTCTTCGAACACCAGATCGAAGCCGAAGCGGGGGGCATCAAGCTGCCAGCGATACCGCGAGAACGGCTCCTCCACGGAGTAGGACACCCGGCCGTCACCCAGCACAGAGAACTCCAGCTCATCGGTAAGAGGGTGACGAGACCCCCATTGCACCGGAACGCCATCGATGACGTAGAACGCGCTGGCTCTCAGATAGCCGTGGGACAGGCTGGCGTGGATGTGGTTGATGCCGAACACGTCGGCTTCCCGGTCGCATACCGAGAACCAGAAGTTGTCGCTCCACAGGGCGTCGCTGCCCGGCGGGGGGGTGTGCAGGTACTCGTCGGAGTTGCTGAGCGGCATTGAGGGTTGAGGATAGGTCCTCGATGGGTCAGGGACCGATTAGCCACCCTCGGGCTGTGCCTCACCCACGAGGCGAACCTGGCCGTCGCCCTTTTCTACCTCCCCCACGACGGTGGCCCGATGGCCGCCGGTTCGCAAGAGGTCGATGGCCTTGGTGGCGTCTCGGTCCCGCACCGCCACGATCATGCCCAGTCCGAGGTTGAACACCTTGGCCATCTCCTCGTCGGCCACGTCGCCGATGCGCTGCAACTCGGCGAATACCGGCGGCTGCTCCCAACTGCTCCGGTCGACCACCGCGTCGACTTTGTCGGGCAGCACCCGCGCCAGGTTGCCGGGGATCCCCCCGCCGGTCACATGGGCGATGGCCCGGGCGTCCACCTTGGCCAGCATGGCCCGCACCGCAGGGGCGTAGATCACCGAGGGCAGCAACAGCTCATCGGCCACCGACTGGGAGCTCCCCTCCCAAGCGGGCTCGTCCAACCCCCGTTTGGCCACCTCGAAATAGAGCCGGCGAGCCAGGGAGTAGCCATTGCTCCGCAATCCGGGCGACGGCAGCCCGATCAGCGTGTCGCCGGGGCGCACGTTGGCCCCGGTGATGATCCGCGACCGCTCCACCACCCCCACGGCAAACCCCACGAGCTCGAATTCGTCATCAGGCTCGTCCACCGGGTGCTCTGCCATCTCCCCGCCGATCAACGCGCAGCCCGCCTGGCGGCAGCCCTCGACTATTCCCACCACCAGCTGCTCGATCCGTTCGGGGTCGAGCCTCTGCACCGAGATGTAGTCCAACATGAACAGGGGCTCAGCCCCCTGGCACACCAGATCGTCCACGCACATGGCCACCAGATCAATGCCAATGGTGTTGAACCGGCCCGCCTCCGCTGCCACATAGGCCTTGGTTCCCACGCCGTCGGTAGTCGACACCAATACCGGCTTCTTGTACCCGTGGCGAGCGAAATCAAACAGCCCTCCGAATCCGCCGATGTGGCCGATCGCCTCTGGTCGAAATGTCGAGCGCACATGTTCCTTGATGCGCTGCACCGCCTCTTCGCCCGCGGCGATGTCTACCCCCGAGGACCCATAGGTCTCAACCATTGCCGGTGGCCTCCAACCGGGCCACAGCCTCAGCCATTGCCGGTGGCCCAGAGCGAGGGCGCGGGCTCCTCGTCGGCGTCGGCAAACTGAGCGACGCTGCGCTGATAGGCGATCGAGCCGGGCGGCGCCACCGGCACCTCCACCGGATAGTTCCCGGTGAGGCAGGCATTGCAGAAGCCGGCCCCCACTGCTCCGGTGGCCTCGGTCAAACCCTCCATGTCGATGAACGCCAGCGTGTCGGCCCCCACGTAATCGCACATCTCGGCCACGCTGAGGTGGGCCGCGAGAAGCTCGGTCCGGTCGCCGGTGTCCATGCCGAAATAGCAGGGCCAGCGATAGGGCGGCGAGCTGATGCGGAGGTGAACCTCGGCGGCGCCCGCCTCTCGCAGCATGGTCACCAGTGCCCTCGTCGTGGTACCCCGCACAATGGAGTCGTCCACCACCACCAGGCGGTTGCCCTCGATGCTGTCGCGCAGGGGGTTGAGCTTCATGCGCACCCCCATCGACCGCATCTGCTGGCTCGGGGCGATGAACGTCCGCCCGATGTAGCGGTTCTTCACCAGCCCCTGGCCGTAGGGGATGCCGCTGGCCCGGGAGAAGCCCTCGGCCGCGGGGAGCCCCGATTCGGGCACGCCCATCACCAAATCGGCCTCCACCGGGGACTGCTCGGCCAACTGCTCGCCCATGCGCACTCGGGCGTGGTGCACGCTCTGGCCGTAGATCACCGAGTCGGGGCGGGAGAAGTACACGAACTCGAAGATGCACAGGCGGGGGTCCACCCGCTCCTCGGGGAACGGGCGCACCGACCGCACACCCTCCCCGTTGATCACCACCATCTCTCCCGGTGCCAGCTCCCGCAAGAAATGGGCGCCCACGATGTCGAGCGCGGGAGTCTCCGACGCCAGCACCCATCCCCCCTCCAGCCGGCCCAGGCACAGAGGGCGGAATCCATTGGGATCCCGTACCCCGATCACCCGCTTCTCGTCGGCCAGCACCAGCGAGAAAGCGCCCTCTAGCCGGGGCAGCACCCGCTCCAGCGCCCACTCGAGTACCCGCCCCTTCGCCCGATCCGACGGAGTCATCGCCGAGATCTCGATAGCCAGCAGCTCGGCTATGAGATCGCTGTCCGAGCCGACCATGCCGGGCAGGATCGACGTCTCCTCGGCCAGCTGGGCGGTGTTGGTGAGGTTGCCGTTGTGGCCCAGCACAAATTGGTGGTCAGCGGTGCTGCGGTAGACGGGCTGGGCATTGCGCCACGAGCTGGACCCGGCGGTGGAATAGCGGGTGTGGCCGATGCCCAGGCAGCCCTCGAGGGTGGCCAGCGTGCGGTCGTCGAAAACAGTGGCCACCAACCCCATGTCCTTGACCACGGTGATGTTGTCGCCATCGCTGACCGCGATCCCGGCCGACTCTTGGCCCCGGTGCTGCAACGCGTACAGGGCCAGGTAGTTCAGATGGGCGACGGGATCATGGGGTGCATAGATGCCGACAACCCCACAGGCCTCTCGGGGAGAGTCGTCCATGAGATCAGGCACTGGTTAATTCTGACATGGGCGAGCGCCACCGATCAGCAATCGCGGCCAATTCCAGGTCGAGCAGCCCCTTGATGGCGAAGCGGTCTCCGGTGGCCAGGCCGATGCGGGCGACGGCCACCCCAGAAGCAGCCGCCGCGTGCTCCACTTCGGGAAGCAGCTCGGGGTTCACCGCGGCCACTGCCCGGGAGGGGGCCTCGCTGAACAGCTCGGCGTGGTCGTGGATGCGAGCCCCTCGAAAACCCACCCCGGACATGGCAGCCATCTCGGCCAGGGCCACGCCCAACCCTCCGCTGGACACGTCGTGGACCGCCGATAAGCGGCCGTCCGCAACCAGACCGGCCACCAGGCCGGCCACCCGCCGGTGCTGCTCATAGTCCAGGTCAGGCAGTCGCCCCCGCTTGTGCCCGGCGGTGGAGGCGGCCCACAGCGAGCCGGAAAGCTCGGTGCTGCCCGATCCCAGCACGATCACCCTGTCGCCCTCGCTCCACGACAAACCCGGAGGAATCTGAGTCAAGCTGTCGATCGCTCCAAGCAGGCCGATCACCGGGGTGGGATCGATGTTGTGGCCGTTGGACTCGTTGTAGAGGCTCACATTGCCCCCCACCACCGGGACTCCGAAGGCATCGCACGCCTCAGCCATGCCGTCCACCGCCTCGGAGAACTGCCACATCACCTCGGGATGCTCGGGATTGCCGAAGTTCAAGCAGTTGACCAGGGCGAGCGGTCGGGCGCCCACGCAGGCCAGGTTGAGCACCGCTTCGGCCACGGTCATGGCGGTTCCAGCGCGGGGATCCACCGCACACCAGCGATGGTTGCCGTCGGTGGTCAGGGCCAGTCCCCGGCCGGTGTCAGCGCCGGATGCGGGATGCTTGAGCCGCAGCACGGTGGCGTCACCGCCGGGGCCGACCACCGTGTTGCAAAACAGCATGTGGTCGTACTGACGGTAGATCCAAGACGGATCGCTCAACAGATCCAGCAGATCGGCACCCACATCGGAGGGCGGTGGCAGCTCCTGAGCAGTGTCGGCCCTGGCCGCCTCCCAATCTCCAGGCGGACGTCGGGGCCGGTCATACAGCGGCGCATCCTCATGGAGGGAGGCCGCGGGGAGCTCGCCCAGCACCGGGCCGTCGGTTCCGTCTCTCACGCGAAGCTGCCCGCCCCCGGTCACCCGGCCCACTACCGAAGCCTGCACGTCCCAGCGGTCGCAGATCGCCAGCACATCGTCCAGTCCGTCAGGGGAGACGATGGCCAGCATCCGCTCCTGCGATTCGCTGGTGAGCACCTCGAAGGGCTCCATGCCGGGCTCGCGCCGGGGGACGGCGGCCACGTCCACATCCATCCCCACTCCGCCCCGGGAGGCTGTCTCGCTGGTGGCGCAGGTGAGTCCTGCACCCCCGAGATCTTGGATACCCACCACCAACCCGGCGTCCAGCAATGCCAGACATGCCTCGATCAGGCGCTTCTCCTCGAACGGATCGCCCACCTGCACGCTGGGCCGCTTCTCAGCCTCCTCCTCCTCGCCGAAGGACGCCGAGGCCAGCACGCTTACCCCGCCAATACCGTCACGCCCGGTGGACGCGCCTAGCAGCACCGCGAGATTGCCCTCGCCGCTGGCCCGGCCCAGCACCAGCCGATCAGCCGGCATCAGGCCGAGGCAGAGCACATTCACCAGCGGATTGCCGGAATAGGTCTCGTCGAAGACGGCCTCACCCCCCACGGTCGGCACGCCGACCGCGTTGCCATAGCCGGAGATGCCCGACACCACCCCTTCGGCAATCCAGCGGCTTCGGGCATCGTCGGGAAGGCCGAACCTGAGCGAGTCCATCACCGCAATCGGGCGGGCGCCCATGGTGAAGATGTCGCGCAGAATGCCGCCGACGCCGGTCGCCGCCCCTTGGTAGGGCTCAATGGCCGAAGGATGATTGTGGCTCTCAATTCGAATAGCCGCAGCTATGCCGTCGCCCACATCAACGACTCCGGCGTTCTCACCAGGGCCGACCAGTACCCAGGGTGCCTCGGTTGGCAGCCTCTTTAGGTGCAACCGCGAGGATTTATACGAACAATGCTCCGACCACATCACTGCGTACATCGCCAATTCGAGATGATTCGGGGCGCGGCTCAATATCTTCTCGATGGCGTCTGCCTCATCATCGGTCAATCCCAACGACCTGTGTATTGGTTCGTTCATCTCAAATCGCCTGAAGAATCACTGGGGATGAATGCCCAGAAGACTGAACTGATCGAATACAGGGTTTGAATAAACGCGCGCCATATAGTTGAATTGACCCGGTCAATTCTTCGAAGAAAGAGAAAAGAGAGTCAAAATGGTATCTGATGAAGCCAAAGCAGCACGGGCTGCCGGGCAAGCACAAGGCCGCACGGTCAGCCGCTATCTGACAGCGCTTGACTCGACCAAGCCCAAGCGCGGCCGGCAACGCTCTCCGGAAAGGATGCAGGCCCGCATCGCCGAACTCCCTGGCGAGATCGCCCAGGCCAAGCCGCTGAAGCGAGTTCATTTGATCCAAGAGCTCATGGACTTGGAAGCCGAGCTGGGCAAAGAAGAGGAAACGGTGGACATCAGCGACGTCGAGAGCGAATTCATCTCGATCGCCGCCGAGTACAGCGAGCGCAAGGGCATTTCTTATGCGGCATGGCGTGAGGTCGGTGTTCCGGCCAGCGTGCTGAAAGCCGCCGGAGTTGCCCGCACCCGTTCGGCTGACTAATTCCCACTAATCAGCCCTTTCAGCAATTGAGCACCGTCGGTGCTTCCCAGCAACGGGTGAGCAGCGCGCTCAGGGTGGGGCATTAGCCCCACCACGTTGCCGTCTTCGTTGCAAATTCCCGCGATGTCGGCCGTTGCCCCATTTGGGTTATCCCGGTAGGTCAACACGATTGAGTTGTTGTCGCGCAACTCCGCCAGTGTCTCTTCGGAGCATATGTAGTTGCCCTCAAAATGGTTGATTGGGATGTTCAACTCGTCGCCTTGAGACAGGCCCCTGGTCAGCACCGAGTTGGTTGATTCCACCCGTAGAGTCGTGGGCTGGCAGAGAAACTTGAGTCCCCGGTTCTTGTAGAGGGCTCCAGGCAATAATTGAGCTTCGGTAAGGATCTGAAATCCATTGCAGATCCCCACCACAGGCCCGCCGTCATAAGCAAAGCGGGTTACGGCATCCATGATGGGCGAGAACCGGGCCATCGCTCCAGTGCGGAGATAGTCACCGTGGGCGAAGCCACCGGGCAGGACTACCGCGTCAATGTCCCTCAACGAGGTGTCCTTGTGCCATAGCAACTCGCCAGTTCCACCCACGCCCTCAACTGCCTCCACCACGTCGAACTCGCAGTTGGAGCCCGGAAACACGACCACGCCGACCTTGGCGGTCATTTGCGCCCCAAGATGAAACAGACAATTGAAACTGTCACAACACCGGGCTGAGAGAGATAGCCACGTCTTCTATAACCGGGTTTGCCAAGAAGCGTTCGCACATGGCCTCGACTTGTCGGTGGGCCTCGGATTCATCAGATGCATCCACGAGGAATCGCAGGCTCTTGCCCACGCGAACATCGCTCACACCGCTGAATCCCAGCGCGGGCAGTGCCCGCTCGATGGTAAGGCCCTCCGGATCGGCTATCCCCTCGCGGAGGCTCACCTCAACGGTCACATTGAACATCGGCTTCACCATCACCCGGGCCAATCAGCGAAATCGCGCCCGGTGATGATCTCGTAGGCGCTCACGTAGCGAGCCGCGCTGGCCGTCACCACCTCATCGGGCAGCGGCGGTGGCGGATATTGCTTGTCCCAGTCCAAGGTGCTGAGGTAGTCGCGCACCGGCTGCTTGTCGTACGACGGCGGGGTGGCCCCCGGCGCCCAGCCGTCCACCGGCCAGAAGCGGGAGGAGTCGGGGGTGAGCACTTCGTCGGCCACCACCAGCGTGCCGTCGACCAAGCCCATCTCGAACTTGGTGTCGGCGATGATGATGCCTTTCTCAGCGGCGGCCTCTGCCGCCCGTTGGTAAAGCTCCAATGACGCGTCGCGGGCCTGCTCGGCCAAATCGGAACCCACCAGCTCCACCGCCTGGTCGTAGGAGATGTTCTCGTCGTGGCCCGACTCGGCCTTGGTCGAGGGGGTGAACACCGGTTCGGGCAGCTTGTCGGATTCTCGGAGCCCAGCGGGCAGGGCCTGGCCGTGCATGGTGCCCTGGCTCTTGTACTCCTTCCAGGCCGATCCGCTCAGATACCCCCGAACGATGCATTCGATGGGCAGCATCTCGGCCCGATGGCACAGCATGGTCCGTCCGGCCACCCCATTCGTCTGGGCCTCGGGGGGGAAGTCGGCCACATCGGTGGAGATGAGGTGGCTGGGCAGCACATCGGCCAGGGTCTCGAACCAATAGGCCGACATGGCGGTCAGCATCCGCCCCTTTTCGGGAACAGGCTCGTCCATGACCACGTCGAAAGCCGAGATGCGGTCGGACGCGATCATCAGCAGCCGGCCTTCGCCGGCGTCGAAGATGTCGCGGACTTTCCCGGAATGAACGGGGGGCAGGTTGATGTGTTGGGTGCTCACAAGATGGACTCCGGTTGGTAGGAGGCGGCGTTGGGGTGTTCTTGAGCCAAATCTTTGGCTTGATTGGCGAACTCACGGGATTGTGCCGGCCCGGCACCGGCCAGAACGAGGATCTGGCTCTTGATCCGTTCAACGTCGACAGCCGCTATCGACAACCTCGCGTCATCGACGACGGCAGTGAAGAACTCATCTCCTTTGGAGACATGCTCAGAAATGATGCGATGGGCCTCTTCCCTTCCTGCTCCAGCGGCCACTGAGGCCATCAGCATCCGGGTGGCGGTCAACGCTGGCAGATTGGCGTCCAGCTCGGCCGCAATCGCCCCTTCGAACACGACGAGTTCCTTGAGCACTACGAGCACCGCTTCAAGCTGACCGTCGAGAGCCAGGAACGCGCCGGGCAGGGCCACCCGCCGCACCACCGAGCAGCTCACATCGCCCTCATTCCACTGGTCGCCCACCAGGGAAGACACCATGTCGGCGTATCCCTGCACTACCGCGGAGAGGCCGCAGATGCGCTCGGAAGTACGGGCGTTGCGCTTGCCCGGCATGGCCGATGAGCCCACCTGCCCGGCCTGAAATCCCTCAGAAATCAGGCCCTGCCCGGCCATAAGCCGAATGGTCCGGGCCAGGTTGGCGGGTGCCGACGAAGCCTGGACCAGCGCCGAGACCACGTCGTAGTCCAGCGACCGGGGATACACCTGCCCCACGCTGCCCATCGTGGCCGCAAATCCAAGACTGGCGGACACGCGGTTCTCGAGTTCAGCAGCATCGTTCGCCGCGCCAAGGAACAGATCGATCTGGTCTTGCTGAGTGCCAACCGGTCCCTTCAGACCGCGCAAGCGGTAGCGAACCAGCAGGTCCTCAATTCGATCCAAAGCAGCGCGCGCCTCTTCCCCGGCAGTGGCGAACCGCTTGCCCAAGGTGGTGGCCTGGGCAGGCACGTTGTGGGAGCGGCCCACCATCACCAACTCGGCATGGGTGTCGGCCTTCACTCCGAGGGCACAGACCACCGCCACAAGCTTGTCCCGCACCAATCGCAGTGAATCGCGGATCTGAAGCTGCTCGATGTTCTCGGTGAGGTCGCGCGACGTCATCCCCTTGTGGATGTGCTCGTAGCCGGCCAGCGCGCAGAACTCCTCGATGCGGGCCTTCACGTCGTGGCGGGTGACTCGCTCCCGTTCCCGGATGGAATCCAGGCTCACCTGATCGATGGCACCTCGATAGGCCTCGACCACCCCGTCGGGCACCTCGATGCCGAGATCCCGCTGGGCCTCCAGCACCGCCACCCACAGGCGACGCTCGGCCTTGACCTTCCCCTCCGGCGACCAGATGGCCGCCATGGCCGCGCTGGCGTAGCGGTCGGCCAGAACGTCGGGGATCTGGTCCTTGTCAGCCACCGGCCATCTCAGCGCGATGGGCGGCCAGCCTCTCGGCCAGACCGGCGTCGGAGACCGCCAGAATCTGAATGGCCAAAAGGGCCGCGTTCATGGCGCCGTTGATGGCCACCGTGGCCACTGGGATGCCCTTGGGCATCTGCACAGTGGAATACAGGGAGTCCACCCCGTTCAGTGCTCCGCCGGCCAAGGGCACGCCGATCACCGGCAAGGTAGTCTGAGCCGCGGTCGCCCCGGCCAGGTGAGCAGCCATGCCCGCACCGCAGATGATGGCCCCGAATCCGGCCTCGCGGGCCCCGGACACAAACTGGCGGACCTTCTCCGGCGTGCGGTGGGCCGACATAACCTCCCAGTGGCACTCCACGCCGAACTGTTCCAGCGTGGTGCGGGCCGGGGCCATGGTGTCCTCGTCGCTCGACGATCCCATGATGACAGCCACTTTCAAGCTCATGCCGATTCCCTCTGTGAAGCGCCCTCAACCGCCGCGGCGGCAATGTCAAGGCGAACGTAGCGGCCCGGCCAGTCAATGTGGGTGACCCCGGCGTACGCCCGCTCCCGAGCGGTGGCCAAGTCGGATCCCTGCCCGGTGACGTTGAGCACCCGACCCCCGGCGGTGACCAATCCTTGAGCATTCTGACCAGGCGAAATAACGCCAGTTCCGCCCTCAGCGGCTGATGCCACCCCCGCACAGAACACAGTCACCCCCTCTACGGCGTTGGCCGCTTGGATACCGGCGATTGGATCGCCGGTTCTCGGGGATGCGGGATAGCCCTCGGAGGCGCACACCACCGTCACCGCGGCGTCGTCGCCGTACACCGGCGATTCGGCGAGCGATCCGGCTGCTGCCCCTGCTAGCAGGTCGGCCAGGTCGGACCGCAGCCGGGGCAGCACCACCTGGGCTTCGGGGTCGCCGAAGCGAACGTTGTACTCCAATACCTTGATTCCCTGGGGGGTGAGCATGAGCCCGGCATACAGCACGCCCCGATAGTCGATGCCCTGCCGCCTGAGCTCGGCCAGGGTGGGCAGCACCGCCCGATCCATGACCTCGTCAACCACGTCTGCGCCAGCCACCGGCACAGGGGAATAGGCCCCCATGCCGCCGGTGTTGGGGCCGACGTCGCCCTCGCCGATGCGCTTGAAATCCTGGGCCGGGGACAACGGCACCGCCCACTGGCCATCGCAGACCGCCAGCACCGACAGCTCCGGGCCGGTGAGGCCCTCCTCGATCACCACCCGGCGCCCGGCGTCACCAAAGGCCTCACCCGACAGATACGCGCGCACTGCATCGGCAGCCTCAGCCCGGTCCTCGGTCACCAGCACGCCTTTGCCCGCAGCCAGCCCGTCGGTTTTGATCACGAACAAGTCGTTCATAGCGTCCAGATAGCGGAGCGCCGCATCAGGCTCGGTGAACGAGCCATGGCCGGCAGTGGGGACGCCCGCCGCCATCAGCAGTTCCTTCATCCACGCCTTGGACCCCTCCAAGAGGGCCCCGTCGGCACCAGGGCCGAACACCAGCCCGCCCGACGCCCGCAGCTCGTCGGCCAATCCGTCCACCAGCGGCACCTCGGGGCCGATCACATACAGATCGGCGTCGATCTCAGTTGCGGGTGCAGGGGTCGAGCCGGGGATACCGGGATTTCCCGGAGTAACCACCACGTCGCACGACCGGCCGAGCACGTGGGCTAATGCGTGCTCTCGGCCTCCGCTGCCGACGACGCAGACTCTCACGGGACCGGGCTGAAGGAGATGAACTGATCCCGGCCGGGACCAACGCCGACCAGGGTGGCGGGCACGCCAGCCTGCTCTTCGATGAACCGCAGATAGTCCTCAGCCTCTTGGGGCAGCTCGGAGCGATCGCCGACTTCGCTCAGGTCGGTGCGCCAGCCGGGCAGCTCTTCGTAGATCGGCACCGCACGGTGGATCTCCGATTGGTGGTAGGGCATCGAGTTGCTGCGCTCCCCATCTACTTCGTAGGCCACGCACACCTTGATGGGGTCGAGGGCGTCCAGCACGTCGAGTTTGGTGATGGCCAGGTCTGACAGGGAGTTGACTCGGACCGCGTGGCGCAGCATCACCGTGTCCAGCCATCCGCACCGGCGGCGGCGCAAGGTGTTGGTGCCGTACTCGCGACCCACATCCACCAAGTGGTCGCCGATCTCGTCGGTGAGCTCGCAGGGGAACGGCCCCGAACCCACCCGGCTGATATATGCCTTGGTGACCCCGATCACCCGGTCGATGTGCCGAGGGCCGATGCCCGCCCCCACGCAGACTCCGCCGGCCACTGGGTTGGATGAGGTAACGAACGGGTAGGTGCCGTGGTCGAGATCGAGGAACATGGCCTGGGCCCCTTCGAACAGGACGTTCTGGCCAGCCTCCAAGGCATCGTGAACCAACCCCACCGTGTCGGCAATGTGAGGCTCCAAGCGTGGACGGCACTCTTCCAGGTACTGATCGGCCAGCGATTCGAGATCGAACGGCAGCCGGTTGTACACCTTGGCCAGCAGCGGGTTCTTCTCGTGCAATACCACGCCCAGCTTCTCCCGGAAGATCTTGGGGTCGAGCAGATCCTGGACCCGTAGCCCCACCCGAGCCGCCTTGTCGGCGTAAGCCGGGCCGATGCCCCGCTTGGTGGTGCCCAGCTTGTTGCGCCCCAGATGGCGCTCGGCCACCACATCCAGCGTCTGGTGATACGGCAGGATGAGGTGGGCGTTGCCGCTGATCTTCAGCCGGCCGCAGTCGACCCCGGCCTCTGACAGTCGGTCCATCTCCGCAATGAGCACCTTGGGGTCGATCACCACCCCGTTGCCGATCATCGGGATCACATGGGGATAGAGAACCCCGCTGGGAACGAGCTGGAGCTTGAACGTCTGGCCCTCCACAACCAGGGTGTGACCGGCGTTGTGGCCGCCCTGGTAGCGCACCACCATGTCCATGTCGCGGGCGAGGAGGTCGGTGAACTTGCCCTTGCCCTCGTCACCCCATTGCGTCCCGACGACCACGGTTGCTGGCAATGCACTACCCCATCAGCGTGGCTTACGAACCGACACTACTCGCGCCATGCCGGTGGTTGACCACCATTAAATTCAGCCCAGCGTCATCTCACCATACGGGACAGGGTGAGCGCGTAGTCTCCTCGGGCGTCGGTCCACAAGCGCTCCATGGCCAAGCCCACGCTGGCCAGTTCGGAGCCGATGTTCTCGGGCCGGAACTTGGCGCTGATCTCGGTCCGCATGCGCTCCCCTTGGGCGAAGTCCACCATCGTGCCCAAGCCGCCGATGGTCACTCGTTGCGCGCAACGCGACCGCAGCCACATCTCAATCCACTCTTCTTCGATATCAAAACGAGCCTCGTGCTCGAACTGCTCAAGATCGAAGTCAGCATCGAGGCGGTGGTTGATCACCGACAGCACGTTGCGGTTGAACGCCGCGGTCACCCCCTCGGGGTCGTCATAGGCCGCAATCAGCCGGTCGTGATCCTTCACCAAGTCGAAGCCCAGCAGGAAGGTGTCGCCCGGCGCCATTGTGTCGGCCACGCTGGCCAGAAAGTCTTTGCGAGGGGCGGTGGGAAAGTTGCCGATCGTGCCCCCCAGAAGCATCAGCAGCCGGCAGCCGCCATCGGGGACGTGGCCCAAGTGGTGCTCGAAGTCGCCGACCACCCCGTGGACGGCCAGCCCCTTATAGGCCGCGGCCAACTCTTTGGCCGCGGCCCGCAGCGTGGCCTCGCTGTTGTCGAACGGCACATAGCGGCGGAGCCGGCCGGTGGCGGCAAGGGCGTCCAGCACGATCCGGGTCTTCTCCGAGGTGCCCGACCCCAGTTCCACCACGGTGTCGGCCCCCGACCGCTCGGCGATCACGTCGACTTCTCGCTCGAGGATCTCCCGCTCCCTCCGGGTGGGGTAGTAGTCGGGCAGCCTTGTGATCTGGTCGAAAAGCTCGCTGCCCCGGTCGTCGTAGAACCACTTGGGGGGCAGCTCTTTGGGCTGGGAGGTGAGCCCCTCGGCCACGTCGACCCGAAGCGCTCGATCGATCCAAGCGCGATCTAAATGGACGTCGACGACCGGCTCAACAAAAACGCGACCTGGCATTACACGTCCTGAGCCAGACGCATCCCGGAGAAGTGCCAGCGGGTGTGGGGATGGAAGAAGTTGCGATAGGTGGCCCGGATGTGCCCCGGCGGAGTCACACAGGCACCGCCCCGGAGCACAAATTGGTTGACCATGAACTTGCCGTTGTACTCCCCCACCGCTCCCGGCGCCGGCCGAAACCCGGGATAGGGGCCGTAGGGGCTAGACGTCCACTCCCACACGTCTCCGAAGAGCTGGCTCAGGCCGTCGCCAGCCGCGGGTGCGGGATGCCATCGACCCTGGTCTCCCAGGTTGCCTCCTGGTTTCTGCTCAGCGGCGGCGTGCTCCCACTCGGCCTCGGTGGGGAGCCGGGCACCGGCCCAGCGGGCAAAGGCATCGGCCTCGTAGTAGGACAGATGGCACACCGGCTCGTCGGGCGACAGTGGCTCAAGACCATGCAGGGTAAACACCCGCCAGCCGTCTTCGGAGTGGAAGTCCCAGTACGACGGGGCCTCCCAGCCATACTCCTGCCTTTGATACCAGCCGTCCGACAGCCACAGGGTGGGGGTGCTGTAGCCGCCGTCGGCCATGAACTCCAGCCACTGGCCGCAGGTCACCAGCCGGTTGGCGAGCCGATACGGGGGGAGGATGGTCCGGTGGCGGGGGCCCTCGTTGTCGAAGGCGAAGCCAGCGCCGTCGTGTCCCACCCACACATCTCCGCCCTCGAAACAGGTCCAGTCGGCCGCCGGCTGACCATTGTCCGACACCGCCGCTAGCGCGGGAGGGAGATCGTGGTAGGCAGGCCACAGCGCTCGGTTGGTCGACAGCACGTGCTTGATGTCCATGAGCAACAGCTCTTGGTGCTGCTGCTCATGATGGAGGCCCAACAGCACCAACTCAGCGGTGGCATCATCGAGCGGGCGAGCCAGCAACTCGGCCATGGCCTGGTCTACATGAGACCGGTAGGCGGCCACTTCCTCGCACGATGGTCGGGAGAGATTGCCCCGCTCGGGCCGAGGATGGCGATCCCCGACCGTCTCGTAGTACGAGTTGAACAGGAAACCGAACGCCGGGTGGTACTCGCGATAGCCCTCCAATCGGGTTTTGAGCAGGAAGGTCTCGAAGAACCAGGTCACGTGGGCCCGGTGCCACTTGGTCGGGCTGACATCGGGCATCGACTGGATGCACTGGTCCTCGTTGCTCAACGGAGCGGCGAGCGCGTCGGTGTAGGACCGAACGGTCTGGTAGCCCACCAAGAGGTCGGAAAGGTCGGAGGCGAGGGTCACGGTCACAGGAGCGGCAGGGGTTGCACTCTACTAGGAAGTCGCGGCGGTTCAGACTCTTCGATACAGCACGATGTCGGCCCGCTTCGACTCCAGTTCCTGGGTGAGGCGCGCCACCTGGGCCTTGAGCCGGGCCACTTCTTTCTCCAAGGCCAGCACTCGCTCCACGCCGTCGAGATTCATGCCCTCGCTGGTGAGCTCGTGTACCCGGCGCAGCTTGTCGATGTCGGCGTCGCTGTAGCGCCGACTCCCGCCGCCAGTGCGGGCCGGCTGCACCAATCCCCTCCGGTCGTAGATCCGCAGGGTTTGGGGATGGATGCCGGCCAACTCGGCGGCCACCGAGATGACGTACACCGCCCGATCGCGGCCTCGGGGATCGATCATGGTCACGCCTCCATCGACTTTTCGTATGCTTCCAGAGCCTGGCGCTGCTCGTCGTTCAGCTCAGTGGGAACCTCCAGGTCCACCGTCACCAAGAGATCGCCGGTTCCCTTGGGGGTCTCCACGCCCCTGCCCCGAACCCGCAAGACTTTTCCGGGCTGGCTGCCGGGGGGCAGACGCAGCGTCACCGGATCGCCCTCGAAAGTGGGCACCGAGACCTCCGCTCCCAATGCGGCCTGGGCGAACGTCACCGGCACGGTGACGGTGAGATTCTTGCCCTGGCGGCCGAACACCGGGTGAGACTTGACGTTGACCGTCACGTACAGGTCGCCGGGCGGACCGCCATTGAACCCCGGCTCGCCTTTGCCGGCCAGCTTGATCTTCTGGCCGTTGCCCACCCCGGCAGGGATGCGCACTGAGATGGTGCGCCCAGACCGGGCGGTATCGCCGCTGAGCGTCAAGTCGGTGGTAGCACCCCGTACCGCCTCGGCGAAGTCCAGGGCCAGGTGGGCGTTGAGATCGTGGCCTCGAACCGGGCGGTTCTGGCCGCTGAACGGGGGACCGCCCCGGTCGAAACGGCCGCCGCCCATGAAGGCAGAGAAGACATCGGCCAGATCGCCCTCCATGGTGAAGCCGCCCGGCCCGGCTTGGAAGTTCATGGGCCCCATGTGGCGCACCTGGTCGTATTGGGCCCGGCGCTCGCCGTCGCCCAGCACGTCGTAGGCGGCCGACACCTCCTTGAACCGCTCCTCGGCCTTGGCGTCCTCAGGGTTGGCGTCGGGGTGAAGCTTGCGGGCCAGCTTGCGGTAGGCCTTGGTGATCTCCTTGTCAGACGCCGAGGAGGAGACGCCGAGGACCTTGTAATAGTCGGTCTCCAGCCATTCTCGTTTCACGTCCATGCTCCGATTGCCTCCGCCCTACCCCCGGACCTTCACCATGGCGGGCCGCAGCACTCGGCTGTTCCACTCATAGCCAGCCCGCAGAACCTCGGCGATCACCGCCTCTCCCTCTCCCGGCTCGTGGACAACGGCCTCGTGGCAGGTGGGATCGAACGGCGCGCCGGGATCGTCCAGCTTGGCCAATCCCTCTTTCTCCAGCGCACCGAACAGCGCGTCTCGTATGGGGATGACATCTTCGGCGCCTTGGGCCACGGCGGCATCACAGGCGTCGAGCACCGGCAGCACCTTCTCCACGATTTCGGCCGCGGCCATGGCCACCGTCTCCTGCTGGCGCTCGACCGACTTGCGACGGAAGTTGGCAAACTCGGCGGTCACCCGCTGAAGGTCATTGAGATAGCCGTCCCGCTGGGCCACCAGCTCCTCCATTGAAGGCGCTGGCTCCTGAAGGCCATCGACATCCTGGAGCTGCTCGTCGGCAGACTGCTCATCGGCAGACTGCTCGTCAGCAGACTGCTCGTCGGGAGACTGCTCGTCAGCAATCTCCTCCTCGGCTCGTTGTGCCGCAGCCTCCTCGCTCACGGGGAGCTTCCGTCTTCTTCGTCTTCGACAATCTCGGCGTCGACGATGGTGTCGTCATCCGGGGAAGTATCAGCACCCCCATCAGCGAAGCCGCCGGGAGCGTCGCCCGCCGCAGCAGCGGCCTGCTCGTACATGGCCGCGCCGATCTGCTGGCTGATGGCCGACAGCTCCTCGGTAGCCGAGCGAATGCGGTCCAGGTCCTTTTCGTTGATGGCCGATTTCAGAGCTGCCAGCTTGGCCTCAACCTCGGCGCGCTGGGCGGCATCCACCGAGTCGCCGGCCTCGGCCAGCAGCTTCTCCACCTGGTACACCAGGCTGTCGGCGTTGTTGACGGCCTCGGCCTCCTCCCGGCGACGGGCGTCCTCGGCGGCATGGGCCTCGGCGTCGGCGACCATCTGATCGATGGTGCCCTTGTCCAGCGAGCTCTGCCCGGTGATGGTGATGGACTGCTCTTTTTCGGTAGCCCGGTCTTTGGCCGAAACATGGACGATGCCGTTGGCGTCGATGTCGAAGGTCACCTCGATCTGAGGAACCCCGCGGGGGGCCGGAGGAAGGTCCACCAGCTGGAATTTGCCCAGCGTCTTGTTGTAAGTGGCCATCTCCCGCTCGCCCTGGAGCACATGGATCTCCACTGTGGGCTGGTTGTCATCCGCAGTGGTGAACACCTCGGTTCGACGAGTGGGGATGGTGGTGTTGCGCTCGATGAGGCGAGTCATCACCCCGCCTTTGGTCTCGATGCCCAGTGACAGCGGCGTCACGTCCAAGAGCAACACGTCTTTGACCTCGCCTTTGAGCACGCCGGCCTGCACGGCGGCGCCCACTGCGACCACCTCGTCGGGGTTGACTCCCTGATGGGGCTGGGTCCCGGTCATGCCGGTCACCAAGTCGACCACTGCGGGCATCCGGGTAGAGCCGCCCACCAGGATCACGTGGTCTATGTCGCCCGCCGACAAGCCGGCGTCGGACAGGGCCTGCTCGAACGGCTTGCGGCACCGGTCCAGCAGGTCGCTGGTGAGATCTTGGAACTTGGCCCGGGTCAGTTCGTAGTCCATGTGGAGCGGCCCGGCGTCGGTGGCAGTGATGAACGGCAGGTTCACATTGGTGCTCTGGGTTTGCGACAGCTCGATCTTGGCCCGTTCCGCGCCCTCCTTGAGCCGCTGCATGGCCATGTTGTCCTTGCTCAGGTCGACCCCGTGGTCGTTTCGAAACGAGTCCACCAGCCAGCCGATCACCCGGTCGTCCCAGTCATCGCCGCCCAGGGCGGTGTCGCCGCTGGTGGACTTGACTTCGAACACCCCGTCGCCGATCTCCAGGATGGACACATCGAAGGTGCCTCCGCCCAGGTCGAAAACCAGAATGGTCTGGTCGGTGTCGCCCTTGTCGAGGCCGTAGGCCAGTGCGGCCGCGGTGGGCTCGTTGATGATCCGCAGCACCTCAAGGCCGGCGATGGTGCCAGCCTCTTTGGTGGCGGTGCGCTGGGCGTCGTCGAAGTAGGCCGGGACAGTGATCACCGCCTCGGCAACCTCGGTGCCCAAGTAGGTCTCGGCGTCCCGCTTGAGCTTTTGCAGGACCCGAGCCGAGATCTCCTGGCTGCTGTAGTCCTTGCCGTCGATGCTCTCCGACCAGTTCGTGCCGACGTGGCGCTTGACCGAGCGGATGGTGCGATCAGGGTTGGTGATGGCCTGGCGTTTGGCCACCTCGCCAACCAGCACTTCTCCCTCCTTGGAGAACGCCACCACCGACGGGGTCGTACGAGAACCCTCGGTGTTGGCGATAACGGTTGGCTCACCGCCTTCGAGCACGGCGACCACGCTGTTTGTGGTGCCCAAATCGATGCCGACAACCTTTCCCATCGTGTTTGACTCCTTGTGTAATCGGGTTTTCCCCGCATTATTTGCGACTTCCAGGATACCCTGCAAATTGCCATATCCCAAAACTTGAGTGATATCCACTAAGGGTTGGAGCCGCTACGCTGCCCTGAGTGAATCCAGCGACCCTGATCCTGCTCCGCCACGGCCAGAGCCAGTGGAACGCCTCCAACCAGTTCACCGGCTGGTACGACTGCGACCTGACCCCAAAGGGCGAGGACGAAGCCCGGGCCGGTGGAACGGCGCTGGCCGGGGCCGGACTCCTGCCCGACGTCGTGCACACCTCGGTGCAGACACGGGCGATCCGCACCGCTGAACTGGCCCTCGCCGAGATGGATCGGAGCGGAGTGCCGATGAAGCGGCACTGGCGGCTGAATGAGCGCCACTACGGCGACCTCACCGGGCTGGACAAGACCGAGACCCGCCAGCGCTATGGCGACGAGCAACTCAACGCCTGGCGCCGGGGATATCGCACGCCGCCCCCGGCCATCGCCGACGACAACCCGTGGAATCCCAACGGCGACCCCCGCTACGCCCACATCCCTCCGGAGCTGTTGCCCAGAAGCGAGTGCCTGGCCGATGTGGTGGAACGGCTGATGCCCTACTGGCACGACGAGGTGGTCCCCGATCTGCGGGCCGGGCAATTGGTGCTGATCTCGGCCCACGGCAACAGCCTGCGGGCCCTGGCCAAGCACCTCGATCAGATCGACGACGACGCCATCGCCGAGCTCAACATCCCCACCGGCATGCCGCTGGTGTACGAGCTGGGACCGGACATGATGCCCATCGAGGCCAAGACGACGCTCGCCCGCTCGCTCGACCCCGCTGCGGCGGCCGAGGCCGCCTCAGCAGTGGCCAAACAAGCGGGCTAAGCGCCTGTCAGGCTGTAGGAGTGTCAGCCCACAGAGGTGGAGGTGTCCGGGCCGTAGCCGGGCACTCCATGCTCGTGGAGGTCGAGACCACCAATCTCTTCCTCACGAGACACCCGTAGACCCATCGTCTTCTTCATCACTGCGAACAAGATGCCGGTGGTGATGGTCACCCAGGCGAACACCAGCACGACGCCGATGAGCTGGACCAGAAGTTGGTCGCCGCCGCCGCCGTAGAACAGGCCAGCCTTGTCGGTGGCCACGAAGCCGTCGGCATAACGGGAGAACAGCCCTACAGCGAGGGTCCCCCACACGCCGCATACGCCGTGGACTGAGATGGCGCCCACCGGGTCGTCCACTCCCTTGCGGTCGAAGAACAGCACCGAGTACACCACGATGGCTCCGGCGATGCCCCCGGTCACCACCGCACCCATGGGGTTCATGGTGGCAGTACCGGCGGTAATGCCCACCAGCCCGGCCAGCACGCCATTACCTGTCATGGCCACGTCCAGCGAGCCGGTTTTGCGCCAGATGACGGCGCCGGCGACCAAACCGCCAGCGGCCGCGGCCAACAGCGTGGTCAACGCGGCGTGCATCACCACATTGTCGGCAGCCAGCTCTGAGCCGGGGTTGAACCCGAACCAGCCGAACCAAAGGATGAACACCCCCAGCACGACGAAAGCGATGTTGTGGCCGGGCAGGGCCCGAGGGTTGCCGTTCTCGTCGTATTTCCCGATCCGGGGTCCGAGGAAGATGGCCCCCATCAAGGCGGCCCAGCCACCGGTGCTGTGCACAATGGTGGAGCCGGCGAAGTCGCCGAACTTGGCGTCGCCGATCTCCAAGTCGGCGATAAGGCCGTCACCGCCCCAGAAGGAGTGGACCACCACCGGGTAGATCAGCGCAGTCATAAAGAAGCTGAACACCAAGTAGGCGGAGAACTTGGTCCGCTCGGCCATGGCGCCTGAGGCAATGGTCACCGCGGTGGCGGCGAACACCACCTGGAAGAAGAAGTCGGTGGGGCCGCTGAGGCCGCCATCGATGGCGTTGGACATGCCGCTCAAGAAAAAGCCGTCGGTGCCGAACACAGATCCCGCATCGGTCCCGTAGGCGATGCCGAAGCCAAAGGCAAAGAAGGCCAAGGCGCCAATACACATGTCAGCCAGGTTCTTGGCCATGATGTTCCCGACGTTCTTGGCCCGGGTCATCCCCGCCTCGACCATGCCGAAGCCGGCCTGCATCAAGAACACCAAGATGCCGGCGATGAACACCCAGAGGTTGTCCATCACCGCCTGCACCGCTTCGGCACCGCCGTCTTGGGCTGCTGCGGGAACAACCCCAATGAGCACTGTCCCGGCGGCAATCAGCGCTCCGACTCCGAATTTCCTTTTCATATGACCGGCCCTCCTTCGCCGTTTCTGCGCCCGCGCCACTGCGGCCCCGGCGCAATCGGAAACACGGTAGAAAGACCAGGTTTCACGATTGTTTCTGCGCTGTGAATTTCAAGCAGGCCGTGTCGAGTTCGTACTGCCTGCTTGAGTACGGAACCGGAGGGTGTCGGCCACTAGGTTTGGGGTCGCCATGGACCCAAAGCGCTTGCGTCCCTTCCACATCGTGCTCGGCCTTGGGCTGGGCTTCGCCGCCTTCACCATCGCCTCGGGCATCGCCTCGGCCATCACCGAGTTCAAGAACCCGGCGGAGATCACCCGCCATCCGTGGGAGAACATCCCCAACGGGTGGAAGGCGGCCTTCTACACCATCATCCCCATCTTCTTGGTGTGGGCCTCCTGGGAGTTCGCCAAGCGGGTGAAGAACTGGGAGCGGGGCGGCCCCGACAACCGCCGCACCACCCTGGCCAACGCCAAGACCCGCCTCGAGGACCTCCGACGGGGCATGTACATGCGCACCCTGTTGCGAGAGCCCGGCGCCGGGATCATGCACTCCATGATCTATGTGGGGTTCATCATCCTGTTGGGGGTCACCACCACTCTCGAGATCGACGAGCAGCTCCCCGACGGGGCCAAGTTCCTCCACGGCCGGATCTATCAGGTGTACTCCGCGGTGGGCGACATCGCCGGTGCCATCTTCCTGGTCGGGGTTATGTGGGCCATCGTGCGCCGCTACGGCCCCCGGCGGCTGCGCCCCTACCGCATCCGCATCAAGTCACGGCCCGAGCACGCGGTGATCCTGGGCACCTTCTTCGCCATCGGCGTCACCGGTTTCGGCGCCGAGGTGTTCCGCATCGCCGACCACGGCGTGCCCGACTTCGAGAAGTGGTCGGTGCTCGGCTACCAGGTGGCCACCCAGATGCGGGGGCTCGAGGGGCTCGACCACTGGCACCAGTTCTGGTGGGCCGGACACGTGATCACCTTCGTGGCCTTCCTGGTGCTGCTGCCCATCACCATGTTGCGCCACATGGTCACCTCCCCGCTGAACATGTACCTGCGGGACAAAGACCGGCCCAAAGGCGCCATGAAGCCCATGCCCAACCTGATGGAGACCGACCTGGAGACGTTCGGCGCCGCCACCGTGGAGGATTTCACCTGGAAGCAGCTGCTGGACACCGACGCCTGCACCATGTGCGGGCGGTGTACGTCGGTGTGCCCCGCCCACGCCACCGGCAAGCCCCTCGACCCCCGGGAAATCGTGCTCAAGACCGGCGAGGTCATGGCCGCCACCGGCGAGCCGGCCACCACCCCGCCGCTGGGCACGGTGCCGGAGATCAAGGTGGAGGCCAACTCTTTGTTCGAGCGGATCACCGGCGAGGAGATCTGGGCGTGTACGTCCTGCAAGGCGTGCGACGAGATCTGCCCGGTGAACATCGAGATCCTCGACAAGATCCTCGACATGCGCCGCTACCTGTCGCTGATGGAGTCCGACTTCCCCACCGAACTGGGCCAGGCCTATCGGTCGATGGAGAACTCGGGAAATCCGTGGGGCATGTCTCAGGGCGACCGCGGGGCGTGGGCCACCGAGTTCGAGGGCATCGCGGTGCTCGACGGGGGCGACCCGCTGGAGTCCGAGTACCTCTACTGGGTGGGCTGTGCCGGATCGTTCGACGACAAGAACCGCAAGGTGACCCAGGCGGTGGCCAAGCTGCTCCAGCGAGCCGAGATCAGCTTCTCCATCTTGGGGCCGGCCGAGAACTGCACCGGCGACCCGGCCCGGCGCTCGGGCAACGAGTACATCTTCCAGATGCTGGCCATGCAGAACATCGAGACCCTCAATGAGATGGGGGTCAAGAAGATCGTCACACAGTGCCCCCACTGCTTCAACACCCTGGCCAACGAGTACCCCCAGCTCGGCGGGCACTACGAAGTGGTCCACCACACCCAGTTCCTGGAGGCGCTGATCGACGACGGACGCCTCGACATGACCGGCGCCCGTCTCGACGAGCGGGTGGTGTACCACGACTCCTGCTACCTGGGCCGCCACAACGACGTGTATCTGGCCCCCCGCCGGGTGGTGGGATCGCTGGGCGGCGTCGAGGTGGTGGAGGCCGAACGCAACGGGACCAAGGGCATGTGCTGCGGGGCGGGCGGCGCCCGCATGTGGATGGAGGAGACCATAGGCAAGCAGGTGAACGTGGAGCGCTCGCAAGAGCTGCTGGCTACCGGGGCCGACCGGATCGCCACCGCCTGCCCGTTCTGCTACATCATGATCGACGACGGCATCAAGGCTGAGGGTGCCGACGACGACGTGGTGGTGGGCGACATCTCCATGCACCTGCTGGAGGCCCTGGAAAACCGCGACGCTGCCGTGGAGGAAGCCCGCCAATCCGAACTGCTCACCATCCGCACTCGGGCACCCGAACCCGGTGCGGTGGCTGTGGCCGAGCCGCAGGTCGCAACGGAGGCTCAAACCACGGTTGAAGCAGAGCCCGTGACCGAGGACGCAGCTCTGGCCGTCGAAGCCGAGCAAGCACCGGCGCCCGAAGCTGACCCCGAGTCGGAGGTTGACTCAGAACCCGAAGCACCCGCGCCCGAAGCTGCCGCGCCCTCCCGCCAGCCGGATGACTTCACCCGAATCATGGGCACCGACCCCGCTCTGGCCCGGTCCCTTCCCGAACACGGGATCGTCACCTACGAGGACATGGCCGCCCTTGACGAGGCCGGGGTGCGCGACCTCGAAGCCGCCCTGGAGATTCCCGGTCGCATCAGCAAGTGGAAGTGGCCCACCCAAGCTGCCGCCCTCATTGCTGAGCGCGAAGAAGCCGACTGAACAACTCCAGCTCTCATTAGCCCCTGGAGGGGGAAGGCAAGGGCGAGCCAACCGCTCAGCTCACCCGGTATTGCGGAGACCAGCGGCGATACCGTTTACCGTCAAAAGCAGGGCCCGCTGAATGCGTCGGTTGTCTGCGGGAACACCGGTTGCGGCTCTCGACCGGGCCAACAGCTCAACCTGCAAGACGCTGATGGGGTCGAGATAGGCGTCGCGCACCGCCAAGGTTCGCTTCAGCACCGGAAGGTCGTTGAGCAGGTCGCCACCGGCAAGCTTGGCGATGTGGGCCACGGTCAAGTCGTGCTCCTCAGCAATGGTGTCGAAGAAGTGGTGGAGTTCGGGGGCAACCAGGCGGTTGACATAGTGGCGGGCAATGGCAAGATCGGTCTTCACCAGGGTCATTTCAACGTTGGAGACGAATGTGCGGAAGAACTGCCAATCCTGGTACATGGTCTGAAGCTGTTCTCCGCATCCAGCCTGCTGCGCCGCCTCCATTGCGGTGCCCACCCCGAACCAGCCGGGGATGATCTGGCGCGACTGGGTCCAGCCGAACACCCAGGGAATTGCCCGCAGGCCGTCTATCCCGGCCTCAGCGCCCGACCGTCGAGCCGGTCGTGAGCCGATATTCATTGCAGCCAACTCCTCTACCGGGGTAGAGGTCTGGAAGTACTCAACGAAGCCAGGGGTATCGAGCAGGTTGCGGTACGCCTGATAGGCGCGTTCGGACATGAGCTCCATGACGTCGTTCCAAGCTTCGATGCCGCCTTGGCCGTGGCGGGGATGGCGGTGGGCCACCGTGGCCTCGACCACCGCCGACAGGGCCAGATCGAGATTGCGCTGCGCCAAGCGGGGCAGTCCGTACTTGTCGGCGATGACCTCGCCCTGTTCGGTGATCTTGACCGCACCGTTCACAACCCCAGCGGGCTGCGACAAGATGGCCGCGTTGGTGGGGCCTCCACCCCGCCCCACTGTGCCGCCTCGCCCGTGGAACACCACCACCTTGATCCCGACCTCAGCCGACACTTCGGCGATCGCCCGCAGCGCCTTGTGGATCTCCCACTGCGAGGTCGTGATCCCGCCGTCCTTGTTGGAATCTGAGTATCCGACCATTACCTCTTGCACATTGCCCCTGATCTCAACCAGCCGCCGGTAGGCGGGCACGGCAAAGAGCTCTCGGAGCATGGTGCCGATTCCGCGAAGATCGGCAACGGTCTCGAACAGCGGCACGAATCCGAGGCGGGCGATTCCGCTGGGGATGTCCACCAATCCGACTTCACGGGCCAGCACAACGGGGGCCAGCACATCGTCGACCCCCTGGGTCATCGACACGATGTAGCTCCCGATAGCCCCGTCTCCGTGTTGATCGAGGGCGTGACGGAGAGCGGTGAACAGAGCCAATGAGCCTCGCGCGTCCAGCCCCGCAGGTGGGGCCAGCGGACGGCGGCTTTCCAGTTCGGAGGCCAAAAGGGCGGTGCGCTCGGGGCGCGACATGGTGCTGTATCCGGTATCCAGCTCAGAAAAGAGCCCTTCGAGGGCCAAATGGTGGGCCGATGCGCTCTCGCGTATATCGAGAATGGCGAGGTGAAAGCCGATCATGGCCAGAATTCGCCGTACCCGGGCCAGGCGGCCCTGAGCCAGCAGCGACCCCTCATTGGCTTCCAGCGACTGAGACATGACGGCCAAGTCGGCTTCCACTTCAGCAGGCGTCCTATAGGCCCTCGGTCCGGGCGGCAGGTCCATCGCTTCCTGAAGGCGCTGGTGGATCACCGAGCAGCGCTGGCGATAGGGCTCACCAGCGCTCAGCTTGCTGAACCGGGAGACAATGTCGGGAAAGCCGTCGCGGTCGGTCTCGAGTTGAGCCTGCATTTCCTCAGTGATTCCAGCGACCGCCGTGCTCACCGACAGCTCCGAGGACAGCTCCTCGATCTCGGCCACCAACAGGCGCAACGCCCGACCTCGCTGGAAAGCCAGCACCTCCAGCGTCGTTTCCGGAGTGACATTGGGATTGCCGTCGCGGTCGCCTCCCACCCAAGAACCGAACCGCACTGGCACCTGAGGCCCGTCAAGCGATCCTCCGATGGTCCGGAGCACAGCATCGACGTCATCGAAGAGCTCGGGTACGCCGTCGGCGGCAATCTCGGTGAGGAAATAGAGGATGGACCGAGCCTCGTCCACCGGGTCGGGCCTCTCCCGGCGGAGCTCGTCGGTCTGCCAGACAGCGTCGATCAGCTCATCGATCCGGCGGTCGATCCTGCTCTGGTCGGCCGGTCCACAGCCGCTCTCCCCCCGGCGTTCGATGAGGACCGCAATCTCGGTGAGCTTGTCGAGGATCGACCGGCGGGATGCCTCAGTGGGATGGGCGGTAAAAACCGGGCGCAGGTCGGCATGGCGGGTGGCAGCCACGATCTCGGCCTCGTCGATTCCCAGCTTCAAGAGCTTGTCCACCGCATCGCCAAAGCGGAGACTGCCAGCGAGGCCGGCGGCATTCAGATCCTCCACTCGGTGAACTTGCTCGGCGGTGTTGGCCAAGTGGAAGTAGACGGTGAACGCCCGCACAAGATGGATGGCCTCGACCACATCGACATCGTCGAGCACCTTTCCTAGCCCGGCACCCGACTCCTCGTCGCGCCGCAGGCCCCGAGCCATGGCCCTCACTTGCTCCACGCGCTCAAGCAACTCGGGTCCGTGCTGGCGCACCAGGGCATTTCCCAGTTGAGTGCCCAGACGCCTGATGTCGTTGCGAAGAGCGGAGTCGATTTGGTCGAGTTCGTCAGCCGGCACCATGGAATTCAAACATCCATTCTACCGACCGAGCTCCAATCGCTTTGCTCCCGGCGAAGTGTCTACCCCACCTTGTGCCAGTACAAGACGCAATTGGAGTGGAGGCTCCGGCGATGAGAATCGGCGACGTGGTGAAGGCTCTCGGTTCAATGGTGGCGGCGCCTGGGCCGAATGTCACGCCAGCGCCTCCTGCGACATCGACGCCACATAGCCGATGGCGGGATCGGCCTGGCCTTCGAGCAAGTCGCGGTAAACCGCCTCGATCTCCTCGGACCCCGTTCGGTGGACCACGCTGAGCCAGCGACCGGTGTCGTCGACGAGTTCGTGCCATGCCTCGGCGATGCGCCTCGTCAACTCGGCCGCTCCCCATTCCTCGGAGCGCTTGGCGATCTGACTGGGGGCGAAGAAGAACTCAGGCCGCGCGCCGGGCAGCTCGGCACCGCCTATTGCGGGGTCCTCCCAGTGGGTGGCGCCGACGGTCAGGGAGAACTGGAGCCTGTCGCCGAAATGGGTGTGTACCCCCGACCGCACTGCCGCACTTCCCGCCATGTCGACCACGCCCGACGCCGCCGCGGGATCGAGTTGGTGGATGTCGTCGTAGACGACGACTTCGTCGTACAGGTCCAAACCCTCGACGAAGGCGAGATTGCGGGAAGATGTGAGGCCCACGCTGCGGTGGCCGCGACGGGCGAGGCAGAAGGCCAGGCAGATCGAGGTTTTCGATGATGCGCTGGTCACCAGGGTCTGAGAGGCACCGTGAAAGCCCTGGTCGCCCAGGAAGTCGTCGGCCAGAAACGACGTCATGAACAGGCCGCGGAGCAGCAGGAACTCGTCTACTCGGTCATCGCGGAACATGATGTCGCCGCTGACCGCGCTGAAATCGGTGTAGACCGCGGCGTGCTGGGCGCGGTGGGCGCCGATGTCGGTGAAGCCAGCCCCTTTTGGCGCGACCTCGATGACCACATCGCTGGCCATAGGATAGAAGCCGAAGTAGCGTCCGCTTGCATGGCTGAACCCTAACGACCTCCTTCAACTATTGCCAGTAAAAGGCGCACTACTATAGGGTCTTGCCATGCCGCGGTACGGGGTGCTGAACGACGCCTACCTGGGCTCCTGGCTCCAGCGAGACGAGCCTGGCGGGCCCATGTGGGCGCTCAACCTGATGAAATACCGCCCCGTCGCCGACTACCGCGACGGACGGGAGACCTCGCTCAGCGGCATCGAGGCCGACGATGTCTATTCGCCGGCCGTCGACCGCTGAGCCGATCAAGTGACTGCTACCGTCGAACGAAGATGACCGATATCGACCACTCCGACGCACCGGTCGACGGGCGTGTCGCCCGCCGAGAGCGCAATATCGAGAACGTTCTCGACATCGTCATCCAGATGTTCGCCGAGGAATCTCTCTTTCCGACTATGGAGCAGGTTTCCCAGCGGTCGGGCCTTTCTCTGCGGTCGCTCTACCGGTACTTCCCCAATCCTGGAGAGCTCCTCGAGGCCGCGGTCAATCGCCATCGCGAGCTAATGAGAGACGCCGGCCACCTCCACAGAATCGGACAGGGTCCTCTCGACCGCCGGATAGACGACTTCGTGGCCATGCGGCTCCGGCTCTATGAGAGAGCCAGCGCGGTGTACCGGGCCGGGTTGCACAATGCACCTCTTCATCCCCCGATTCGCGACTGGGTGGCCCGAGCCCGCGACGATTTCCGCAACCAGTTCGAACTCCAGTTCAATCCCGAGCTGTCCTCCCTCAAAGCCGCCGACCGCCAGGCTGTTCTGGCGGCTGGCGACGCGCTGTCCCAGTTCGACGCCATCGACTACCTGCGGCGCCACCGCCGCCTCTCGGTGTCAGAGACCGAAGCCGTCCTCCGCTCTGGGCTGCAAGCCTTGCTCGAAGTGGACCGGCGACAGGCCGGTGGCGGCTGAGAAGGCGGCGGTGATCGCCTCGGCCTCGTATACGCGGTTGCGGCGGCCCGCGCTGCGCTGCACGAGGACGCCTGCTTGTTCGAGTTGTGCCAGGGCGCGGGCCCCAGTCCTCCAGGAAGCTCCCAGCAGTTCAGCCGCCTTCTCTGCGTTCAGGACGGGATGCGCGGGGAGTTGGTCGATCAGCCTCATGCCGGGCTTGCTGGGGCGGCCTTCGGCTGTGACCATGCTCAACCAACCCTGCTTTATGGTCGCCACTTGTTTGATGAGGTGCCTGGCGTAGGACACCGCTTCGCTCACGGAACCAGCGGCAAGGGCGATCCAAGGGCGGATCGCAAGCGACCTCGCCGGGTCGTCGGGCTGCGCCACAACGCTGGCCTGCTCCAAAGCGGCGATGTAGTCGTCCTTGCGGAGAGCGAGGGCAGAGCTGATCGGCAGTGTGCAGGGAGGGGATAGCCGGCTTCGCTGGAGCATCATCTGTATCAGGGCCCGGCCCGTGCGCCCGTTCCCGTCTCCGAACGGGTGGATCATCTCGAATTGGGCGTGAACGACGGCCATTTCCACAATCGGGTGACCCTTGCCCCGGTTGACCCGGTCGATGAGATCACTCATTAGCGCATAGACGGTGTCGGAGGGCGGAGGGATATAGGAGGCGGTCAGTGGCGTCGACCAGAGCCTGCCCGGCCCGATCCAGTTTTGCTTTGCTCTGAAGTTCCCGGCCGAGGGGTCGTCTTCCATGAGCTCTCGGTGGACCGACGCAATGTCTTCGACGGTGAGCGGCCTGTTTTCGGCGGCGATTTCCAGCGCGTGATCGAAGGCATTGACATTTCGCAAGGCCTCCAGATCGTTGGGGCGGGGCTGCTCGCCGAATAGGCCAAGCTGGGCCTCGGCCCGTGCCAGCCGTCGCGCCGATGGGTGGACGCCCTCGATGGTGCTAGACGCTGCGCTCTCGGCTCGGCGAACAAGCCATTCGGCGGGCAGCGCTGCCGCGTCGCCGCATTCGTCGCCTAGGCGGCGTATCGCATCCTCCGCCACCATCACCCTCTCGACGCACTCGCCGTCCATCTCGACGTCCCAGTCGGCTATCGGGTGGGGGATAAACGCCCTGAAAACGCAGGCGGGATCATCGCCCGAGCCCGCCTGCCTAGACTCGTAAGCCTCCTCGTCCCAATAGCGCGGCGATGACATCATGCCCATGTGCGACTCCCCAACGGCCGTTCGCCTGTCAGTATACAGCCTCATATTGACGCATACGTGGAGATATCAACAATCTTGTCAGTATAGATATCTATATTGACAGATCTATCGATCTCAAGCACAATATGTCAACACACTGGCCTGTGTTGACAACCAAGGCCAGCCTAGAAGGGGCGCAGCAGGAGCTTTCCGTGGTTTTCGCCTCGAAACAGCATGCGGAAGGCCTCGGGGAAGCTCTCAATTCCCTCGACGATGTGCTGGCGATGCTTGAGCGAGCCGTCGGCCACCCAGGCGGCCAAATCGGGCACTGCCTCGGGGATGCGATGGAGGTAGTCGAGCATCGTGAACCCCGTCATGCGACCGCTTCTGGAGATCAGCTGCACGTCCACTTCGATCTCGCCATCGGCCAACTCCGGCGGAGAGTCGTGAGTGATGCTCCAGACATCGTCGGCGGGAATCCCCGACGGGTAGGCCACAAGTCGGACCTGGGAGGGTTGCGGAACCATAGGCCGAGAGCCTAAGTTTTGCGTGTATTACTGGCAAATGATTGGTGTGAGAGAGATCCGAGGACCGCCATGGGCAATGTCGACACGCTGAACCTCATCCAAGACTCGCTATTGCGCCGCATGCGGACCATGCACTCGCTCTACTACCAGGCGGTAGGCACGATGGAGCTGCATCATGTCAACCACTTCGAGCGGGAGGGGGTGCTGCCGATAGCGTTCTCGCTGTTCCACTACACGAACATGCAGGACGCCACCTTCATGGGCATCTCCGGCGAGCTTCCCATCTGGAACGACGACTGGCAGGCCCGAGTGCAGATGGCCATCAACGACCACGGCAAGGAGCGGCCGGTCAGCGACATGATCCATCAGCGCGTCGGCGACTTCGAGGCGTTCAAGGAGTACCAGCGAGCGGTCTTCAGCCGCACTGAGGCCTACATCGAGTGCATGGACCCCGCCGAATTCGAGCGGGTAATCGTGGCTCCTCCCTACCCACCCCAGATCGCCAGCACCTACAGCGCGATGTGCGCGGGGCCCCAAGGCATCACCGTTCTCGACGCCTTCGAGTGCTGGCACTACCAGCATGGACTGCGCCATATGGGTGAAATCGAGCTCGCCCGGGGTTTGGTGGGCTTGGGCGGAATGACGTCTTGAGCAACCGGCGCCACCAGCACCATCCCCTAGACCCAGCCAACCGGGAACCGCAAAGGAGCAATAGATGGACATCGTGTTGACCGGGACCGGCTCGCCGCTGCCCGATGCCAACCGAGCGGGCCCGTCCACCCTCATCAAGGCGGGCGACACCCACATCCTGGTGGACGCGGGCCGAGGAGTGGTCATGCGCATGGCCGGAGGCGGCTCCCTGCCCGCGTTCCTGGCCGCGGTGCTGGTCACCCATTTGCACAGCGACCACGTCTGCGGCCTCAATGACGTGATCACCACCCACTGGGTCATGACCCGGGGGAATGCCGAGCTGGCCGTTTACGGGCCGCCGGGCACAGCCCAATTCGTGGAGCGCCAGCTCCACGCCTTAGAGGCGGATATCGGCTACCGCATCGAGCACCACGACGCGCTCACCAATGGACCGAGAGTGCGGGTAACCGAAGTTGCCCCCGGTAAGGGCTTCTCCGTCAACGACGTTCAGGTGACCACCGCAGCCACGGCCCACGCGCCGGTACGGCCCACCATTGGCTACCGGCTCGAGCACAGCGGCTCGTCGGCCGCGCTGGTGGGCGACACCATTCCCTGCGAGGGCGTGGACCAATTGGCCGCCGGCGCGGACGCCTACGTGCAATCGGTGATCCGCCGTGACCTGGTGGAGCAGATCCCCAACGACATGATCCAAGACATCCTCGACTACCACTCCGGCGTGGTGGAGGCGGCCCAGACCGCGGCCCGGGCGGGCGCCAAGCGGCTGGTGTTGACCCACATGGTGCCGGCACCCACCGCCGAGCAGTACTCCGAGTGGATTGCGCTGGCGGCCGAGCACTACGAGGGCGAGATAGTCATCGGAGACGACTTGACCACCATCGCCACGGGACAGGAGTGACGACAATGGCTGGCTCTTCGATTCGAAGTCCGTTTCCCGGAGCGATCGACAAGACCGCGTCCCGGACCGAGATGGCCAGGCAATGACAGCGGTTGCACTCGGGGGCCTTCGGCCATGAGCGAGACCACCCGAACCGCCATTGTCGCTGCCGATGCCGATGCAGTGTGGGAGGTGCTGGGCGACTTCGGGGCCATCAGCAAGTGGGCGCCCAACGTCGATCACTCCTGCTTGATGAGCGAGCAGGCCGAAGGCGTCGGCGCGGTGCGCCGAGTGCAGGTGGGCCGCAGCTCCCTGGTGGAGCGGGTGGTGGAATGGACTCCGAGCTTCTCCCTGGCCTACTCGATTGAGGGACTTCCTCCGGTGATCCGCACGGTGGTCAACACCTGGTCGCTCATGGAGATGGTCAGCGGAACCCGGGTGTCGCTGACCAGCCGAGTACACGCCGGGCCACGGCCGCCGCAGCAGCTGATCGCCCGGATTGCGGCCCAGCGTTTGGCCCGAGCCTCTGAGACCATGCTCGCCGGACTCGAACGCCATCTGGCCATGGCCGCGGGAGCAAGCCGATGACCCTTGGAGCAAGCCCGAGATCGCTGGAGTCCGACCGATGACCGATCGTCCCGATGTGGTTGTGATCATGACCGATCAGGAGCGGGCCGCCCCGCCCTATGAGAGCGACGAGCTGCGCGAGTGGCGCCGTCGCACCCTGGTCGGGGCCCGGTGGTTCGAGGACCACGGGGTTTCCTTCATGCGGCACTACACCGGCTCGCTGGCCTGTGTGCCCAGCCGTCCTACGCTGTTCACCGGCCAGTATCCCGACGTCCACGGCGTGACCCAGACCGACGGCTTGGGGAAAATGTGGAACGACTCTCGGATGCGGTGGCTGCGCCCCGGCGAGGTGCCCACCCTGGGGCACTGGTTCCGGGCCGCGGGCTACGACACCCATTACCAGGGAAAGTGGCACATGAGCCACGCCGATCTGTTCGACCCCGCCACCGGGGGCGCGCTGGCCACCAACGACAGCGAAGGCGCAGTGGACGAGATGGCGGTGAGGGCCTATCTGGATGCCGACCCGCTCGGTGTGTTCGGGTTCTCCGGATGGATCGGCCCTGAGCCCCACGGTCCGTCGTTCTCCAACACCGGATTTGTGCGGGATCCGCTGATTGCCGACCGGGTGGTGGCCTGGCTCCAAGACCGCTACGCCCGCCGACGGGCCGGCGATGCCAAGGCTGCCCGTCCGTTCTTGCTGGTGGCCAGCTTCGTGAACCCCCACGACATCGTGTTCGCCCCGGGATGGCTGCGGCGGGGCAGCCCTCGCACCCCTGGCGTTGGGGATCCGCCACCGGTGCCGCCGTCGCCCACCGATAACGAGGATCTCTCCTCCAAGCCCGCCGCCCAGATCGCCTTCCGTGCCTCCTACCTGTCGTGCTACGGGCCGCCGCCGCTGATCGAACGGGCCTATCGGACGCGGGCCCAGGGGTATCGCGACCTCTACCACCGCCTCCACGCCGAGGTGGACGGCCCGCTCGACCGGGTTCGCCGCGCCATCACCGAGGGGGGATCAGAGCACGCCGTGCTGGTGCGAACCGCCGACCACGGCGAGCTGTTGGGCGCCCACGGCGGCCTCCACCAGAAATGGTTCAACCTGTACGACGAGGCCACCCGCGTGCCGTTCGCCATCGCCCGAATCGGACATCACGAGACGACGGGCCGCCAGGTGGACGATGCTCCCAGCTCCCATGTCGATCTCGTGCCGACGCTGTTGGCCGCCGCCGGCATCGACCAGCAGGAAGCCGCCGGGCAACTCCAACAGACCCATACCGAGGTGCACCCCCTTCCCGGCCGCGATCTCATGGCGGTGGTCGACCAGACGTCGGCACCCGACACTGAACGGCCGGTCTACCTGCTGACCCGCGACAACATGCCCGAGGGTGATTCCGGGGCCAACGCCATGGCCCGGCAGATGGGCCGGACGGTGCGTCCGCCACTCCCGCTGCGCATCCAGGTGCCCGCCCACGTCGCCGCCAACTTCGAGGGTCTCGTCGTCCGGGTGCCGGATGCCGCGGCGGCTGGCGGTGCCGGCCGCCTGTGGAAGATCGTGCGGAGCTTCGACGATCCCGACACTTGGACCGAGCCGGGCGTGCGCCACCTGGCCGCCGGCGGACCGGCCGGGCCGATCCATCGATCTGAGCCCCTCCCCGACCAGTGGGAGATGTACGACCTCGACGCCGACCCCATCGAGGCCCATAACCGGGCGAGCGACCCGGCGGCCGCGGCCGTTTTCACCCATCTCACCAACATCTTGGCCGCCGAGCGGACCAAGTGCGTTCCCGACCGCAACCAGCCTTGGCCCTACGCCGAGCGCATCCCCTCGGAGGGTCCCATGGCCAAGACGCCCCCGCCCCCTGCCCGTCTGCTGCGCAAGGCGCTCCAGCAGGTCGGCATGCATCCCGATGACCAACGTCGCTTCAGGGCCGATCTCACCGGGCGACGAGCCCTGGTGGTGGCCACCAACCACGGGAGGCTCGACATCGGCAAGCCCACCGGAGTGTTCGCCAGCGAGATGACCGTGCCCTATTACGCCTTCTTGGACGCCGGTATGGAGGTACACGTGGCCAGCCCGGCCGGCGGAGAGATCCCCGTGGATCCCCAATCGCTGAAACCCGTGCTCCGCACCGAGGCCGACGACCGCTTCCTTGTCGACGACGACCTACGCCAGAAGGTCACCGAGTCGCTGGCGGTGGGAGACCTCAAGATGGCCGACTACGACATCGTGTACCTCGCAGGAGGGTGGGGAGCGGCCTATGACTTCGGCTTTTCGCCCGAACTCGGGACCCAGATCACCGAGGCCAACCGGCTGGATCGGGTGATCGGCGGCGTCTGCCACGGCCCGCTCGGCCTGTTGCTGGCCACCGGGCCCGACGGGGAGCCGCTGGTCAAGGGGCGCCGGGTAACCGGGGTGACCGACAAGCAGGTTCAAGAGCTCGGCATCGAGAGCACGCCCCACCATCCCGAAACCGAATTGCGGCGGGTCGGTGCGGTCTTCGAGAGCACCACCCGGTTCCGCGACGCATTCGCCAACCACTGGGTGGTCGACGGCAACCTGGTGACCGGCCAAAACCAGAACGCCGCCCCCATGGTGGCTCGCGAGATGATGCAGCTCGTCGCCAAGGCACCCACCCGAACTTAACTGCGACTCAGTTTTCATCCTCAGCCTCGGTCGGCCAGGTCGTATTCGGCCATGCTACGAAGCAGCAGGGCTCGCACCAGTGTCGAAAACCGCTAGTATCAAGTGTCGAAAACCGTTACTGACAGGTGTCGAAAACCGCTAGTATCAAGTGTCGAAAACCGTTACTGACAGGTGTCGAAAACCGCTAGTCTGTGATGGTGGCTGAGTACAGGGATGAGTACAGGGAGCGGTTGGCTGACCGGTTGATCGCAGAGTTTCTCACGGAACTGCCCGCTTTGGCGATTGTTGGGCCGCGGGCATCGGGAAAGACGACCACCGCCGTGAGGCACGCTCGCACGGTCATCCGGTTAGACCGCCCTGCTGAGGCAGCAGTCGTTGCCGCTGACCCCGATACCGCCCTAGACGGCCTGCCTGAGCCGGTTCTTCTCGACGAGTGGCAAGAAGTGCCCGAAGTGCTTGGCGCGGTCAAACGAGCCTGCGACACCCAGCCGAGACCAGGCCGGTTCATCCTTACGGGATCGGTGAGAGCCGAGATCGAAGCCAAGACATGGCCAGGCACGGGCCGGGTGACTCGCATCGCCATGTATCCCATGACCGTAGATGAGCAACTTGGAACCCCGACGACCCCGTTCGTCGACCGGATCGCCGCCAACAATCCAATCGATGTGCCAGGCGAACAGCCGAATCTGCGGCACTACCTAGACATGGCACTGCGAGGCGGCTTCCCCCAAGCGGCTCTATCGCTCACCCCCCAGGCACGTCGAGGCTGGCTCGACACCTACACCGAGGAGATCGTGACCCGCGATGTCCAAATGGCAGGCACCGGCCACGACAGCGTCAGACTGGGCCGGTACTTCGAGGCGTATGCCCTCAACTCGGGCGGCATTGTGGACGACACCACCCTCTACAGCGCAGCCAACATCAACCGGCAGACCGCCTTGGGCTATCACGAATTGCTCAGCCGGATCTATGTGATCGACGAGCTGCCGGCATGGACTTCGAACCGGCTCAAGCGCTTGACCCTCGCCCCCAAACGGCAACTCATCGACTCATCGCTGGTGGCCTCTATAACCGGGGCCACCCATGAGACAGTCATGCGCGACGCAAACCTGCTCGGGCGCCTGCTGGAAACCTTCGTCGTCGCCCAACTGCGGGCCCAGGCCACCGTGAGCGAGCACCGCTGCCGTTTGTACCACCTCCGCCAACACCACGGACGCCACGAAATCGACGTCATCGCCGAACTCGACGCGCAGCACGTCGTCGGCATCGAGATCAAAGCCACCGCTGCGCCCGCAAGCGATGACGCCCGTCACCTGGCCTGGTTGCGCGACAGCATCGACGACCGATTCCTAGCCGGAGTCGTACTCCACACCGGCCCCCGCTCATTCCAACTCGGCGACCGCCTCTGGGCGATCCCTATAAGTGCCGTGTGGAGCTGACCCCGGCCAGCAGCACAATGGCGTTCCCCGCGTAGCTACAATGAGCCTACACTTTGCATCTAACCGAAGGAGCCAGCATGGGCGCTGACACCGTCGTGCGAGCCCGCATCGACCCCGATACCAAGGCAAGAGCAGCAGAGGCCCTCCACGCAATGGGGCTTTCGATTTCGGACGCTATCCGCTTGCTCATGGTCCGAGTGGCAGAAGAAAGGCGGCTCCCGTTCGCGGTCCAAGTGCCCAATGCCACCACCATAGAGGCCATGGCCGAACTAGAACAGGGCAAAGGCAGGCGCTTCGAGAGCACCGAGGATCTCCTAAACGACCTCGACCCATAACGTGCTGACCCCCGTCCGGTCTTCCCAATTCAAACACTTGGTGCTCCGGTGACCTCAGCAGACATGATACACAGAGCATCCGAGTGTGATTGTTGTGGTTGCCGGTCGCTCGGCTGATGCTCAAACCTCGATGTCCATATGCGAGCGGAGATCGGTGGCAGAGGCGGCTACCACCAGTTGATATTGGCCGGGGTCAACTACCCAATCGTGAGTCTCGGGGTCCCAGCGGGCGAATGAGCGCTCGCGGAGTTCGATTGCTGCGGTGCCGGTTTCGCCGGGGTCGAGGGTGAGCTTGGCGAATCCGGCCAGTTCTTTGGGGGGTCGCGGCACACCGCTGGAGGGCGGGGACACGTACACCTGCACCACTTCGCTGCCTGGCCGCTCGCCGGTGTTGGTGACCGGAACCGTCACGGTTCGCTGGGTGCCTTCGCCGCTCACTTCGGGTTGGCCCCATTCGAACGTGGTGTAGGAGCCGCCGTGGCCGAAGGGGATCATGGGCTCGATATCTCGGGCGTCGTACCAGCGGTAGCCGACGAAAATCCCCTCGCCGTAGCGCACCACGCCGGCCTCGCCGGGGTAGTTCAAGAAGGCGGGCGTGTCCTGCTCCCGCCAGGCCCAACTGGTGGGCATCCGCCCCCCGGGATCGGCGTCGCCGACCAACACATCGGCGATGGCCTCCCCAGCCTCCTGGCCCGGGTACCAGGCCAACAGCACTGCTTTGGCCCGGTCGAGCCACGGCAGAGTCATCGGGGCGCCGCAATTGAGCACCACCACCGTGTTGGGGTTGGCGTCGAGCACTCGCTCCACCAACTCGTCTTGCTGGTTGGGCAGCTCGATCGAGTCTCGGTCGCCGCCCTCCGACTCCCATTCGGCGTTGGAGCCGACTACCACCACCGCGGTATCGGCCTGGGCGGCCAGCGCGGCGGCTTCGTCCAAGCCTTGCTCGCGATCCATGTCGGCCAGCTCCACCCCCACGTCCACTATGCACACCCACTGGCGCCTCTCTCTGGGGACGTGGTCGAGGCGGATGTGGTATTGCTGGCCGGCCTCCAGGTGCAGATATCCGTGTCCGCCGTGCAGGCCGAGGCCGGCGCCGAACCCGTCAACCTGGTTGTCGGCCGCCAGCTGGCCGTCGACATACAGGCGAGCATGGGCGAAGCCGAGAGCGCACAACCGGTGCCGCCCGGACTGCTCGGGCGTCATGGTGAACTCCAGTCGCACCGACAGGGTGTCGCAGTCTTCGGGCCAGTTGTCGCCGATCCACGCATTGAACGGCAGGGGTCGGGTGAGAGTCTCGAACGGTTCGCCGTCGAACCCAATGCTGTTGTAGAGCTCGAAGCTCACGCCGTCGGGAATCCACGACTTGGGGACGGCGTCGGCGTTGCGGCGCATTTCGAGACCGGTGGCGTGGCCGATCAACCGCGGGCCGAGCCGCTCCCCCAGCGATTCCAGCACCGAGGTGGTGCGATGAGGAATCAAGCTGGCCGAGCCGCCGCCCAACAGGGCCGTATCGGCCGCGGCTGCGCCAATGAGCGCCACCGTGCCGTCGCCGGCCAGCGGCAAGAGGCCGCCTTGGTTGCGAACCAGCACCATCGACTCTGCGGCGGTGCGACGGGCCAAATCCCGGTGCTCAGGACGTTCGATGCTGGCCTCGTCGTGGTCGGTGGGCGTGTTGAGGCGACCAGCCCAGTGCAGGAAGCCGAGAATGCGGCGCACCTTGTCGTCGATGAGCGATTCGTCCACTTTTCCGGCCTCGACCGCCTCTTGAAGCTGGCCCTTGCCCCACCATCGGCCCGGACCGGCCATCTCCAGGTCGAGCCCGTACAGTGCGGGCGCCACGGTCTCTTTGATGGCGCCCCAGTCGGAGACAACGAAGCCGTCGAATCCCCACTCTCCCTTCAATATGCCGATCAGCAGATCCGGCTGAGCGCAGGCGTGGTGGCCGTTGACGAAGTTGTAGGCGGCCATGACGGCCCGGACCCCGGCTTCCTTGACGGCGGCCTCGAACGGGGGGAGATAGATCTCTCGCAGGCTCCGCTCGTCGACGTCGACGTTGATGGTGAAGCGCTCGAACTCCTGGTCGTTGGCCACATAGTGCTTGACGCAGGCGCCCACCCCCTGCGACTGGACGCCGGTGATGTACGCCACCGCGATGCGCGAGCTCAGCTCAGGATCCTCGCTATAGCTCTCAAAATGACGGCCGCCCCTCGGGGAGCGGTGGAGGTTGACCGTGGGGGCGAGGATCATGTCGACCTTTCGGTCGGTGGCCTCGGTGCCCAGAGCTTGGCCCAGTTCGTGGACCAGGGCGGGATTCCAGGTGGCGGCAATGGCCGACGGCCCAGGCACGACGAGGCCCGGCCCCATGGTACGGCCCCGCACCCCCACCGGACCGTCGCTGACACACCAGCCGGGAATGCCGAGCCGCTCACAGCCGGGGATGGTCCACGGGCTCTCGCCCACCACCATCCGGCACTTCTCCTCCAGCGTCAGGTCGGCTACCAGCGCTTGGACATCAGCCATGAGACCCTCTTTCAAACATCCTCTGGACAATTTTTCTACCACTGGTATATTTTGCATGCAACGGCGACGGGATCAGGGGGAAAGCGATGGGATACCGACGGACGTTGATGTCACTGCTACTGACGCTGGCGGTGTTCGCCACCGCCTGCACCACCGGGGGTGGCGGCGAGGACGAGCCCGCGGCTGAGGAGGCACCGACCGCGGCAGCCGAAGAACCGGCGGCCGAGCCGGCCGAGCCAGCCGAAGAAGCTCCCAGCGAGCCAGCGGCAGAAGACGACGAGCCCGAACCGGCCGCGGAAGCCCCCGAAGAGCCAGCCGCAGAAGACGAGCCCTCAGAACCGGCGCCGGAGCCCACCCCCGAGCCCACCCCGATCGTGCTCACCGCCAGCTTCCGGGGCGTTACCGAGGACACCATCCGGATCGGTGTCGGGTTCTGGGACGTCTCTTTGTTCGGCTTCGGCTTCTTCGGCGACCCCGAACCGGTGTGGGATGCCCTTACCGGCGCAGTCAATGCCGAAGGCGGCATCTACGGCCGGTCGTTGGAGCCGTACATCGCCGGATTCAATCCGGCCCTTCCCAACGAGATGCTGGCGGCCTGCATCACACTCACCGAGGATCACCAGGTGTTCGCGGTGCTGGGCGGGCTGCGGGGCGACGCCAACTACTGCGTGTCGGAACAGCACGAGACCATCAACGTGGGCTCCCAGGTAAATGCCAGAGGAGAGCTTTTGGAACGGGCCAGGGCCCCTCTGGCCAGCTTCAGGCTCTCGGGGACGGCCGGGGAGGAGGTGTTCATCACCGAACTAGCCCGCAGAGGGTGGTTTGACGGCGCTACCGCGGTGGGCGTCCATTATGACGGGTCCGAAACTCAAGACCGGGTAGAGGATGTTGTGAAAGCAGCCTTTGCCGACGTCGGGGTGGAGATTGCCATCACCATGAACATCGACGACCTCGTGCTCGACGACGATGCAATGGAGAGCCAGACCGAGATCATGCGACAGCAGGTGGCCGATGCTGGCATCGACCGCATGGTGATCTTTGGGGCGGCGGCCACCGGCCTCGTCACCTACGGCGACTTGGGAATCCAGATGGCCGCGGTCGACTCCACCAACTTCACCACGGCGATCTCCTCGGGCATCGACCCAATGGCGCTGGACGGCACCATCGCTACAGCCGATCGACTCAATCTGCCCTCCGATTCGGTGGATGCCGAGACCCGGAAGTGCCTCGATGTGGTGATGGCCGCGCTTCCCGACGAACGCTTCGAGCGGCCTGGTCCGGGAGTGGAGAACAGCGAGGAAGATCCCAACTACTGGAACTACACCGTGCTGGCGTGCCGCGATCTGTCGCTGTTCGTGCAGATCGCCACTGCGGCCGGGCCGGAGCTCACCAACGACTCCTTCCAGGCCGGACTCGACTCGCTCTCCCAGGCATCGCTGCCGGAGATCCCGTTCTTGTCGTTCGGGCCGGGCAAGTACAACGGCAACGACACCCTGCGGCTGGTGCAGTTCGACGGAGACGCCGATGAGGACGGCGAACTCGTCGGCCTCGGCGGCGCGGTCGACCTGACCCCGTGACCACCCCGCACTAGATGACCGAAGCGTCGGGCGATCGCCGCAGCTTCGCCGACTTCAGCAGGGCGCTGCTCGACGAGGAGGCGGCTCGGGAGGCCGCCGAAGCCGATCAGCTAGAGATCCGCGCTGATGAGGACCTTCCCGGAGTGGGCGAAGAGGCGATAACGCTGCGCCAGGCAACCGCGGTTGGCGGCATCGGCGTATTGGCCGTGCTGGGCACCTTGGACGCCGTTGACACCTTCCAGTTGGCCATACCCAGCCTGCTCGGACCCGAAATCCAAGACAGCTTCAATGTGTCCGATGCGGGGTTGGCGGTTATCGGAGTCGGCGGGCTCATTACGACCACGCTGTGCACCGTGCCGATGGCCCTTCTCGCCGACCGGGTCAACCGCATGCGGTTGGTGGGCCTGGCCACCGCTTTCTGGAGCGTGGCCATGTTCACCCGGGGCTTCCAAGCCACCGCGCTGGGGTTCTTCCTAGTCGGAATGCTCATGGGAATTGGAACGTCAAATACTTTCCCAGTGCAGGGAGCGGTGTTGGCCGACGCCTACCCGATTTCGGCCCGAGGCCGCATATACGCGGTCAAGAACGTGCTCGGTCGCGGGGGCGAGCGGATCGCGCCCCTGTTGGTGGGCGCCCTCATGCTGTTGGTCAATGACAATTGGCGGTGGGCTTATTGGGTCTTTGCCTGGCCCACTTTGTTCCTGGGTATCTGGGCATTGTTCGTTCCCGACCCACCTCGGGGCCAGTTCGAGCAGAAGGCAGTGCTCGGGGAGGTGATGGAGGAAGACAAAGACCGACCCCGGGTGTCGCTCCCGGCGTTATGGCAGCGCCTGATGGCCGTCAAGACGCTGAAGCTGGCGTGGATCTCGTTCAGCATCATCGTGTTCTCGATCATCGGACAGAGCTTCTTGGTCAACTTGTATCTCGAAGACCGGTGGGGCCTGAGCCCGTTCGAGAGGGCGATGATCGGGTTTGTCCCCGGGATACTGTCATTCGCCGCAGCACCGTGGGCCGCCAAACGCTACGACGCCCTCTACCGAGAAAGCCCGGCTCGGGCGCTGAGATGGATAGGCGCCCTGTTCTTCCCCGTCGCAGTGTCCATCCCCATCCAGTTCTTCATGCCCAACCCCGTGCTGTTCGCCGTGGTCGGGATCGTGCCAGCGGTCTTGAGCGTGGTGATCTTCGGGATGATCTCGCCGCTGCTTGCTGGAGTAGTCCCTTATCGAATGCGTGCTATGGGCATCGCCTTATCGATGCTGGTGATACTTCTGGGCGGCGGCGTGCTTGGCCCCATCGTGGCCGGGTTGCTGTCCGACGCCACCGACGAGCGCACCGCCATCCTCATCGTGGCCATCCCGTTCAAGATCATCGGGGGCGCCCTGTTGATCTGGGGGGCGCGGCACATTCGCCACGACCTGTCGCTGGTGGTGGATGAGATCGAAAAGGACCACGCCGAGCTGGAGCGGAGGAAATCGCGCCCCGACCAATTGCCCGCGGTCGGGTTGCGGGACATCGACTTCTCCTACGGGCCGGTACAGGTGCTCTTTGGCGTCAACCTCCATGTGGACCGGGGCGAGACCCTGGCGCTGCTGGGCACCAACGGCGCCGGCAAATCGACGATCTTGCGGGTGATCAGCGGGCTGGCCGTGCCCTCGCGCGGCATCGTCTCGCTGCACGGGCGGGACATCACCCTCACCTCCCCCCAAACCCGGGTGGACATGGGCATCCAGCAGCTCCCCGGGGGCAAAGCAGTGTTTCTGCCGCTGTCCATCGAGGACAACCTCCGCACCGCGGGTTGGACCATGCGGCGGGACCGGGCTCAGCTCAAAGCCCGTATTACCCATGTGCTGGAGATCTTCCCCGAGTTGGCCGATCGGCTCGACGAGCCCGCCGGTGCGCTCAGCGGCGGGCAGCAGCAGATGCTGGCCCTGGCCATGGTGCTGATGCATGAGCCCGACGTGCTGCTCATCGACGAACTGTCGCTCGGCCTCGCCCCCGCGGTGATCGGCGAGCTGTTGGAGATCGTGGAGCGGCTCAAGGCCGAGGGCCAGACGATGATCATCGTGGAGCAGTCGCTGAACATTGCGGCGGCCCTGTCGGATCGGGCGGTGTTCATCGAGAAGGGGCAGATCCGCTTCGACGGGCCGACCGCGGAGCTCGCCGAGCGGGGCGACATCGCCCGGGCCGTGTTCTTGGGCGACGACCGCCCCGAACCGGAAGACTCGTCGTGATCCTCGCCTTCGAGGTCGGACGCCAATACGTCTTCATCGGGGCGGTCAACGGGCTCTCTTACGCCCTCTTGGCCCTCGGCGTCATCCTCATCTACCGGTCCAGTCGCATCATCAATTTCGCAGTGGGCGCCACCGGGGTGTTGGCCAGCCAGGTGATGGCCCATCTGGTGATCCGCTACGGCGCGCCGTACTGGACCGGTGTGGTGCTCGCCGTGCTCGCTGGGGCCGTGTTCTTGGGGGTGGCCGAGCTGACCGTGGTGCGCCGCTTGTTCACCGCTCCCCGGGTGATCCTGCTGGTGGCCACCATCGGGCTGGCCCAGCTGGCCCAAGCTCTCATCTTCGCCCTGCCCGAGGCCTCGGCCGCCGACAAGCGGCATCGGTTCCCCACACCGTGGAACCGGGATCTGGAGTGGTTCGGCATCAGCATCGAGGGAGGCGAGTTCGTCTTGTTCGTCGCCTCGGCCGCCGCGGTGGTGGCGCTGAGCATCTGGGTGCGGTGGTCGGCGTGGGGTCGGGCCATCCGGGCCACCGCAGCCGATCCCGACCGGGCTCGACTGGCCGGCATCCATCCGGGGCGGGTGTCAACGGTGGTGTGGGCGCTCACCGGGGCGTTCGCCGGGCTGGTCACGGTGTTCCAAGAAGCCGACTCCATCGGCTCGTTCGTGGCCACCAGCCCCGGTCACGCCACCATGACCCGGGTGCTGGTGGTGGCGGTGTGCGCCTCGTTCGTGTCGTTCAGTGTGGCGGTAGCGGCCGGGATCATCCTCGGCATCGTCGAGGCCCTGGTGAGGGTCAACTACCCGCTGGATCTGGGGAGATTCGAAGCCGTGCTGCTGCTGGTGGCGATTCTCGGGATCGTGGCCACCACCCGGCGAGGCGCTCCCGACGAGGCCGGCGCCTTCTCATTCAGCCCCCGGATTCGCCCCATTCCGGCCCGGCTGCGCTCGATCTGGTGGGTTCGCCACCATTCTCGAATCCTGGCCGCAGTTGGGGTGGCCATTGCCGCGGTGGTGCCGGTGTTCGTCACCACGGCCAGCCGCACCTTTCGCTACAGCGAAATCCTGCTGATGGCGCTGGCCGCCCTCTCCTTGGTGGTGCTGGTGGGCTGGAGCGGACAGATCTCGCTTGGCCAAGGCGCTTTCGCCGGCCTGGGCGCGCTGACCACCACCGCGCTGGTGAGCGGCAACGATCTCGGACTCGGGGTTGCCGGGTTCGACGTGGTGGTGCCCATGCCCGAACTGCACTTCTTGTGGGCTGCGGTGTGGGGCACCGCCGTGGCCGCCGCCGCGTCGGTGATCGTCGGCATTGGCGCGCTCCGGGCCCGGGGCCTGTTGCTGGCCGTGGTCACCCTGGCGTTTGCGGTGGCGGCGGAGAAGTTCTTCTTCACCCGGCCGTTCCTCAGCGGAGGCAGCCAATCTGCGGCGCTATTGGAGCGGGCCCATATCGGGCCCGTCGACCTCGCCCCCCAGCGAACCTATTTCTATCTGGCGCTGATCGGACTGGTGCTGGGGGTGGCGTTCACCGCCCACCTGCGCCGCACCGGCATCGGCCGCCGGATCGTGGCCACCAGGGAAAACCCGTCGGCCGCGGCGGCCGCCACTGTGTGGCCCACCGGATCAAAGGTGCTGGCCTTCGCCTTGGGCGGCGGGTTGGCCGGATTCGCCGGGGCGCTGCTGGCCGGACTCTATTCCACCGTGCTGTTCTCCTTCTTCTCGGTGGACACTTCGTTCAAGGTGGTGGCCATCGCGGTAATTGGCGGCATCGGCTCGGTGATCGGCCCGGTGCTCGGGGCGTTGTGGGTGATCGGGCTCCCCGCCTTCTGGCCCGATTCCGCACTGATCCCGGTGCTGACCAGCAGCCTGGGAATCCTGGTGCTGTTGATGTACGCACCGGGAGGGTTCGTGCAGCTCTGGTACATGGCTCGAGACTCATACTTCAGCTGGCTGGCCCAGAGGAAGCCCGCGCCCCTGGTGCGGGGGCGCGACATTCCCGCACCACCATCGATTCCCGACCCGCCATCGGACATTGCGTTGGCCGCCAGCGAGCTCACCGTGCGCTACGGCCCCCGGGTGGCCGTGAGCCAGGTGAGCCTCGAGGTGGGCCACGGCGAGATCGTGGGGCTTATCGGCACCAACGGCGCGGGCAAGACCTCGTTCATGAACGGAGTGGGCGGCCTGATCCCCGCAAGTGGCCGAGTGGAGATCTACGGAACCGACGTGAGCAGGCTGGCGGCCCATCGCCGCCACCGCCACCATCTGGGCCGGGCCTTCCAGGCCGCCACCTTGTTCCCCGACCTCACCGTGCGCGAGACGGTGCAAGTTGCGCTGGAGCGGAGGGGCCACACCCGCTTCTGGCCTGCCGCCCTGGCCCTGCCATCGGGCTCCCGGCACGAACGGCGACAGATCGGGGTGGCTGACGACCTGATCGGCTTCTTCGGCTTGGGCGACTTCGCCGACAAGTTTGTGGCCGAGTTGTCCACCGGCACCCGCCGGATTGTGGAGCTGGCCTGCCTGGTGGCCGGCGGTTCCCGTCTGCTCTGCCTCGACGAGCCCACCGCCGGGGTGGCCCAGCGAGAGGCCGAGGCTTTGGTGCCGTTGCTGCACGGAGTGCGCCGAGAGCTGGACGCCTCGGTGCTGTTGATCGAGCACGACATGCCGCTGGTGATGTCGATCAGCGACCGCATCTATTGCATGGACGCCGGGGAGGTGATCGCCGAAGGGACGCCGACCGCAGTGCGCGACAACCCCCTGGTGGTGGCCAGCTACCTCGGCACCGACACCAGGGCCATCGCCCGATCAGACGCAGGACCCGAGCCATGACCTCTGCCTTTGCCGATCCGCCGATCACCCCCAAGGCGGCAGCCACCCGGGCCCGGCTCTTGGAGATCGCCGCCGCGGTGTTCATCGAGCACGGCTATGCCGCGGTCTCGCTGCGCGACATCGCCAAGGCTGCCGGGGTCACCAAAGGGGCAATCTACGGCCACTTCCGGTCGAAGGGACAGCTCTTGGTAGAGGTGATCCGCACCCAGCTGGCCGAACGCGACGCCCGGTTCGACATCAACGCCGCGGCTGAGCAGCCGATGACTGCCTTCATCCAGTTCATCAACCCCGTCAGCCGCGATCTGCGGCTGTTGCAGATCGACGCCGCCGCGGCCGCCCGCCACGATCCCGACGTGGCCGCCGGGGTCGAGGAGATCTACGCCGCTCGCAGCGCCTGGATCCTTGAGACTCTGCACGGCCTCGACTCCCCCGAAACGCTGCTCTACGTCATCAATGCCCTCTCGGCGGGCGTCGGCGCACAAGAAGCCCACGGCCGTCCCGCCCCCGATCCCAACGCGTGGTCCAACGCGGTGGCTCGCCTGTTCGGGGTGGCCGATTAGTCGAGGAGCTCACGAAGGCCATCGGCGGCGTGGGGCATTCGATCTGGCGTATCGGGCATCGGTAGGATGCCGTGATGGGCGAGCGACTGGCGCAAACCCACGAGTTGGTGTCGGCCCGCCTGCATAAAGCTGGCCAGCTCTACACCAAGGGCCGACGAGAGCTCGTGGAACTCCTCGTCCTCACAGCTCGACCCGCGACCATCCCCGAGATGCTCGAGCTCCGGCCTCGACTGACCCGCAGCTCGCTCTACCGCAACATGGCCGACCTCGAGAGCGTGGGCATCGTTCGGCGTGTCGTCGGGGTCGATGATCCGACTCGCTACGAATTCTCCGAAGACATAATCGGCCGTCACCACCATGCCATCTGCACCAAGTGCGGCACAGTTGCCGATTTCTTCATGCCCGCCCCGGCCGAACGCAACCTCGAGACCTCACTCGACAAGGCTTTGGGCACGACCGGGTTTCAGCCCAACACCCACCGGCTCGACGTCTTCGGCACCTGCCCCAACTGCCACTGACTGGCGAATGAAAACCCTCGACTGAAGAACCGGAGGCGGGGGCTGCGAGGCACCGTCGACGAGCCAGTCGCACACCGCAGAAGTGAGCGCAGGATTGCTGATGCCACCCAGCCACACCGATGGCCCGTCGTCGGGGCGAACGATCACGACGTTGGAGTAAGCGCACTCGCCGACGCAGTCCACAATGCGAGTCGGAGCGATTGCCGAGATCGCGGCGATCTGCCCGTCGTGGTCGACGCCAGGGTGCTTCCGCTCGGTTCCACAGCAACAGCCGCGACAGATCTGGACCCGTACGGAGGCACCGGAAGCCAAAGGGCCCAGCGCCCTGCTCATCGCTGGTAGCCGATCACGGCGCGAGCGGGCCGAACGCGAGGTGGGAGTGTTGCCCATCGGCAAGTCGTCGCACCTCGATGCCGTAGACGGGTTCAAGCACGTCGCTTCGCAGCACGTCGTCGGGCCGACCTTGATGCACGACCTTGCCTTGGTCGAGAAGGACGAGATGATCGCAGTAGCGGCTGGCCAGGTTAAGGTCGTGGAGCACGACGATGGTGTCGTTCTTGAGGCGTTGAACCAGCGTGAGCACCTCGTGCTGGTAGCGGACATCGAGATGATTCGTAGGCTCGTCGAGCAGGATGACCGGGCTTTGCTGCGCGATGCACCGGGCGATCATCACGCGTTGGCGTTCTCCGCCTGACAGGTGGTGGAGGCTGCGCTCGGCGAACCCCGACATGTCCACCAGTTCCAGCCCGTCGAGCGCGGCTTGGCGGTCATCGTCGGTGAAGCCCTGATGGTCGCCGCGATGAACGTGGCGTCCCAAGAGCACGAACTCGCCGACCGAGATATCGATCCCGTCGGCTGAGGCGTCTTGAGTCACGACGGCAATCGCACGGGCAATCGAGCGTTGCGACATTGACCCGATCGCCATGTCGTCGATGAGAACGGCGCCTCGGTTCGGGCGGAGCAACCCGTACAGGCAGCGCAGCATGGAAGACTTGCCGCTGCCGTTGGGCCCGATGAGGCCGACGACCTGTCCGGGGCGCGTGCTGAGCTGCGCCCCGGACAGGACATCGACGGCGCCGAGCCGCAGGTCGATGCCAGTGGCCGCAATCACGGGTTTGTCACCCGGTGATCTGAGCGCTGAGCAGGGACAGCCCCTCCACTACGAGCGGTGTCGGTGGCTCGGCAAAGTTGAACAAGAGCGGGTACACCGCGCCTTGCTCGACGGCGGTGATGCTGCTGGCACCCGGAAGCTCGGTAACCAGTGCGCTGATCTCGTCGGGGGTGAGCTCAAAGTCCTCATAGAGCAGGACCAACACCTCGGGGTTGCGTCCGATGACCTCTTCGATCGAGACCTCGGGCACTCGCTCGCTGAGTTCGGCGAACACGTTGGTCATGCCCAGGGCCTCCATCAGCGGGTGCACCATGCCAAGCGAGGAGTAGGCGTAGATGGCGCTGCCGTCGGAGGTGACATAGAGCGCCGCAGCGGTTTTGCCCTCGGCAACTGGCGCGTCGGCGGCCGAGGCCACGGCAGCCTCCAATGCAGCGGCGCTCGCGTTGGCTGTTTCGGTCGTGCCGAAGAGCTCCCCGTAGAAGCGGACCTCGTCCAGGATGCTCTCGAACGATGGCGTCGGCGGGTTATCGCAGAATGGTGGCATCACATAGAACTGGATGCCGACGTCGGCGAGCGAGTCGTGGGTGAGGATGGCGTTGTCGAAACCGATGACGAGGTCGGGGTCGTGGTCGACGATTGCCTCTAGCGACACCTCGACACCTCCGGTCGCAGTGGCCTCGGCCAGCAACGCTGGAATTTCGCTGAGCACGGCCAGCTGGTCGGCGGTGTAGTACTCCTCGTTGAAGTCCTCGATGCGGGCAATCACAAGGTCCATAGCGCCTGCGGCGAACATCAGCGAGGGCGCCGAGGCCTCCATCAACAACACCCGCTCAGGAGCGGAGTCGAGAGTGAATTCTTGGCCGCAGTTGGTGAATGTCAGCGGGAATCCGTCGTCGTGAGTAGCTGTGGGCTGGCTCTCAGCTGGCTCAGCGGTTGCCGTGCTGGCATCCGGCGCGCTGGCGCCCGAGTCCGCCGAGGAGGAGTCGTCGTTTCCTCCACACGCCGCGGCCACACATCCAACCACCAGGAGCAGTGCGATCGCTCGACTCCTGAACGTTGACAGTTTCATTGGGCTTCCTTTCTCAAGCGCATTTGCGCTCAATTGCTGTGATTGAGTTTTCGGACGAGCGCGACGAGGACCGGCGCACCAACCACGCCGGTGACCACGCCGATGGGCAGTTCGCGGGGCTGCAACGCCATGCGGGCCGCGACATCCGCCCAAACCAACATGAGGGTGCCGAGCGCCGCTGATGCCGGGATCAGATGGCGGTGGATCGGGCCGACGATTCGCCGCGCGATGTGAGGCGCTGCCAGACCGACGAATCCGATACCGCCCGACAGCGACACGGCGAAGCCGACGCACAACGCGACCACAACCACGAGCAGCAACCGGGTGCGCCCAGGATCGACGCCGCTGGCCATGGCCGTCTCGTCACCGAGTGCCAGCAGGTCAAGTCGGCGACGCCACCAGAACACCAAGACCATGCCGACGCCCATGCCGAGGTAGCCGATGGGCAGCGTGGACCAGTCGGCGTTGGCGAGCGAGCCAAGCAGCCAGAACATCACCGCGCGGGCACCTTCAGCGCTGTGGGCGAAGAGGATGAGCAAGCTGGTTACGGCACTCAGCAGGTAGCTGACGGCCACGCCGGCCACGAGCATCCGGGAAGGTGTGATTCGACCGGTGGAACGGGCCAGAGCCAACACCAGAGCAAGGGCGCCGAGGGCGCCGAAAAACGCCATCAACGACACCGATTCCGCGCCTAGCCCGGAGCCGATTCCAAACAGGATTGCCGCGGCCGCGCCGGTGGATGCCCCCGAACTCACACCGAGGATGTACGGCTCGGCCAGCGGGTTGCGGACGATGGCTTGGAGGGTCACTCCCACAACTCCGAGGGCCGAACCCACGATCGCGCCAAGCAGCACCCGGGGCAGACGCACTTCCCAGATGATGGCGTCGTCGGTTCTGGCCCAGTTTTCGGCATCGAACAGGCCGAAAATGTGGTGTCCGATAATCCGCAGAACCGTCGGAGGGGCCACCCCGACCGGACCGAGCCCGATGGCGACGATCACCGACACGATGGTGACCAGCGTCAGGGCAATGAGAGTGGGCCGGCGGCTCCACGCCCAACCGGCACTTGATGTAGCCGGGGCCCGATCCGTCGCCTCCAGAAGAGACACGGCGGAACAGTAACAAGAATGAGTCCTATTCCTAAATCAGCACCGAGGCGTCCTAATGTTCCTGTTCAACCGCCTATCGGAAATGGCACTCATTCCCGATCAATCGGTACGGTTTCGGCGTGACCAGCGCCTCGGATGGAACGCAGAACCTGTCGACGCACGCGCTCGTAGGCATCCTGACCGTGTCAGACAGGGCCAGCCGCGGTGACTACGAAGACCGAGGGGGACCAGGGATTCGCGAGTATCTCGAGCGTGTGATGGCGTCGGAATGGTCGACGCAGGCTGAGATTGTTCCCGACGAACAGCCCCAGGTGGAGCAAGCGATTCGGGCGTTGGCCGCAGCAGGGTGCTGTCTCATCCTCACCACTGGCGGCACGGGCCCGGCACTGCGCGACGTCACCCCCGAGGCCACCGCCGCAGCCTGTTCCAAGATGCTGCCCGGCTTCGGGGAGGCGATGCGCACCGCCTCGCTGAAGGCAGTTCCCACTGCGATCCTGTCCCGCCAGACTGCCGGCATCTGCGACGGTGCCCTGGTGATCAACCTGCCGGGTCAGCCCAAGGCGATCGCTGAGTGCCTCGACGCAGTCTTCGCCGCAGTGCCGTACTGCATTGACCTCATTGGCGGGCCGTACATCTCAACCAACGCCGAGCACATCGTCTCGTTTCGGCCGGCCTCGGCTGTTCGACCAGACCTGGAGGTCTCGACGAACACGGGATAGCAGTCGGCACTGCCTTCTCAGTCAGAACTCGATGGGCACCGGCTCGGTTGATGCCTGCGCTGGCTGACCGCCGCGCAGTACCTCGGTCCAGTCTTGGTTGAACGCCCGCCACCCCTCTGATTCGGGCGAGGCGTAGTGGTACACCATGGCCGCCCGCATCCCATCGGAGAGGTTGTCGGTGGACCGATGGCGCAGGTGGGAGTGGAACACCAGCAAGTCGCCCGGCTCCATGAGCACCACTTGCTCGTTGTCGGTGGGGACGTCGACGATCTCCACATAGGCCAGTCCGGCGCCCTCCCGGGTGTCGGGCACGGCGTCGTGGATTGGCTCGGTGTGAGAGCCGGGGACGATCCACAGCGGGCCGTTGTCGGGGGTGGCCGCGGTGCAGGCCAGCCACACCCCCACTTGGGGCAGGGGGGTCATGCGGAAGTAATAGTCGTCTTGGTGCCAGGGCTGGCCCAGGGTGCCGGGATGCTTGAAGATGAACTGCGACAAGAAGCAGTCGACGTCGGGGCCGATGAGGTCGCCCATCATCGCCAACAACCGGGGATCGGTGGCGAACTCATAGAACACCGGTTCAGCCCGCATGACCCGGAAGATTTTGGAGACGCCCACCTCTGGGGTGGCCGGATTTTTGTTCGTCTTGTCGGGGGTGATGTAGAGATCGGGCCGCTCCTCCCCTGCCGCGTCGGCCCGGGCTAGCTCGACGATCCGCTCAACCATGGCGTCGGCAACAGCCCGGCTAGCGAACCCCCTCTCAATGAAGAACCCGTTCTCTTCCCAGCTCTCCCGCTGAGTCTCGCTCAACCCCATCGCAAGAAATATACCAACGGTCGATTCTTCCGGCGACCACCGGCCGCGGCGAGATCTTCTGCCGCTGCCATTGCCTCTAGAGTTTGGGCCATGTCTGATTTGCCGCGGTCGATTGAGTTGGAGGTTGAGGTGCCGGGCACGCCCGAGGAGGTTTGGCGGGCGGTGGCTACCGGGCCGGGGATCTCTTCTTGGTATGTGCCCCACACGGTGGAAGAGCGGGCGGGCGGCTCGGCGATGGCCTCGTTCGGGCCGGGGCCGGAGATGCAGATTCCGGGGCGGGTGGCGGTGTGGGAGCCGCCTCGTCGGATCTGTTTCGACGGGGGCGAAGGGGTTGACGGATTGGCGTTCGAGTGGACCGTTGAGCCTCGAGGCGACGACCGGTGTGCGGTGCGGTTGGTGAATTCCGGCTTTGGTCAAGGTGGAGAATGGGACGCTCAGTACGACGGCATGGTTGAAGGCTGGAAATTGTTCATGTTCAACCTGCGGCTGCACATGGAGCACTTCGCCGGACAGACGGCAGCGTCGGTGCTGCCCACCTCTATGGGGGCTGGCTCGCTTGGCGAGGTTTGGGCCGCGCTCACCACCGCTTTGGGCATCTCTTCGGCGCCTGGGGTCGGCGAGCGCATTGAGCCCCAAGCTGCCGGCGTCCCCGCACTGGCCGGCACAGTGGTGGATGCCGCCTCTCACCGAATCGCCCTGCTGCTCGACCAACCCGCGCCGGGTACCGGCTTCGTGGCGGTGGAATCGTACGGCGAGCACGCCGGGGCGTCGGTGTGGCTTTACCTTTACGGGGCCGACGGGGCCCAGGCCGCCGAACGGGACGGGCCGCTGTGGCAACAATGGCTGGCCGATACACTAGGGAGTGGCGAATGAACGCAATAGAAGGACGCAAGATCCTGGTGGTTGGCGCCTCGTCGGGGTTGGGCCGGGCCACCGCTATCGCCCTTCAGCGCCAAGGTGCCGATGTCGTGTTTGCCGCCCGACGCCGCGAGGTGCTCGAAGAGGCGGTGGGCGAGGCCGGGGGTGGCCATGTGGTGGCCATCGACGTGCTCGACCCAGCCAGTATCGACCAAGGGGTGGCCGAAGCGGTGGGCGCCCTCGGCGGACTCGACGGCATCGTCTACACCTCGGGCATGTCGCCCATGGCCCCAATGGCGGAACTAGACCAGGCCGACTGGCAGGCGGTGTTCGGGGTCAACACGTTTGGGCCGAACCTGCTGATCAAGGCCGCCCTCCCTCATCTCAGCGAAGATGCGGTGGTGGCTGCGGTGTCGTCGGACTCCACCGAGATGCCCCGCCATTCGCTGGTTCCCTACGCCGCGTCCAAACGGGCCCTAGAAGCGACCATGGAGGGGTGGCGCACTGAGCTTCTGGGCACCCGACGATTCGTGACCGTGATCCTCGGGCCGAACATGCCCACCGAGTTCGCCAATTCCTTCACCCCCGAAGCCTTCGAGGCGGCCATCCCCCACTGGCAGCGCCAAGGATTCCGCACCGGAATCATGAATGCCCACGAGGTGGCCAACGGCCTGGTTGCCTGCATGGATGCGCTGTTCGCCGCCCCCACCTTCGGGATCGAGTCGCTTCTGCTGCGATCCCCCGAGCCCGAGGTGGCCAACGAATTCTCCTCCGACATCGGCCAGGAGTGACCAGGGTGAGGTTGTGGTGACCATGCCGAGCGCCCTCGACATCGAAGAGTTCGCTGGTGCCCCGCCGGAGCTGATTCCCCGGAGTTACGACCTCGAAGGCCTCGGCTACGTCGAGGCCGAATTCGAGGCTAGGGGCGAAGCGCATTCCTACCGGGCGGTTGGCGAATGGCGCCAGGACGGGCATGGAGAAGCTGAGCCTGATGGATCGGCCCCCTTCACGACGAGAATGCTGGTGCGGCGCCCGGCCGAACCCGCCCACTTCAGCGGCACGGTGGTGGTGGAATGGCTGAACGTCTCCGGCGGTATCGACGCCTCCCCCGACTGGGACTATCTGCACCGTCATCTCATCCGGCGCGGCGATGCTTGGGTGGGGGTTTCAGCCCAAAGGGCCGGCATCGACGGCGGCGGATTGGCACCGGGCATCCACCTCAAGCTGTTCAACGAAGAGCGGTACGGCCATCTGTCCCACCCGGGGGACGCCTTCTCCTTCGACATGTTCTCCCAGGTCGGACGAGCTCTACGGCTACCCGGGTCGCCCCTGTTGGGCGGCCTCGATGCCAACCGGGTGCTGGCGGTGGGCGAGTCGCAGTCGGCTTCGTTCTTGGCCACCTACGTCAACATGGTGGATCCCTCAGTCCAGGTCTTCGATGGCTTCTTCCTCCACGGTCGGGCCGGAGTGCGGGTGGGGCTAGACGGCACCTTCAGGTCCCGCCGGCTCGACGACCAACCCGGCCCGGCCCGCGATCGGCCTGAGCAGGTCCGATCCGATGCCCGGGTGCCGGTGCTCCTGTTGAGCGCGGAGACCGATGTCACCGTGCTGGGCAACGGGGAGATCGAACAGCCCGACGGCGACCGAGTGCGGGTGTGGGAGCTTGCTGGGGCGGCTCACGCCGACACCTATCTGCTGGTGGCGTCACGCGCCGACGGAGGCCAGCTCGATGCGGGGGAATTCGCCCGAATGCTCGAACCGATCACCGAACTGGTGATCATGACCGTGGAGCAGCCGATCAACTCCGCACCTCATCAGCACTACGTGGCCCAAGCCGCTCTAGAGCGCCTTGATCAATGGGTAGGCCAGGGCACCCCGCCACCCCATGCTGCCCGGCTTGATCTAGTCGAAGACGGCCGCGACTTCCGGCGGGACGAACTGGGCATCGCCCAGGGCGGCATCCGCAACCCCTGGGTCGACGCTCCCATCCGAGTGCTGTCCGGGCTCGGACAGCAGGGAGAGGGCTTCGCCCCCCTGTTCGGAACCACCGCCGCTCTCGATCCGGCCACCGCAGCCCGGCTCTACCCCGGAGGCCGCGACGACTACCTCGCAGCCTTCACCCAATCTCTCGACCAGACCATCACCAACGGCTTCATCCTGAAAGCCGACCGGGACGAGATTCTGGCCGTCGCGGCAGAAACCTACGACTTGGCCAAACTCGCTTAGGGTGTGGCTGGGAGGGTTGCGGTGGGGTCGGGGGGCGGTTGGACGATTACCAGCACCATGTCGACTCAGGTGGGGTTGCCCCGGGTGATCACGTAGTAGGCGGTGTCGTTGATAAAGGCCAGGCGGCCGTCGGACTCGGTGATCCTGGCCTGGATGGAATAGGTGTTGCGGGGGTTGATGTCGTCTTCGTTGTAGTACACCTCGAATGCGACGGGGACCTGGCCCGGATTGGCGATGACCTGCTCGGCGATCAGCTCAGAGGCCACATCCATGAGAGAAGTGTCCCGAAGCTGCACGGTGACGGTGCCCGTTACCGAGGCGTTGGCGTCGGGATCGACTGTCGGGAGACGGTCATGTTGTGGCCAATTGGACACGGCCGGTCTGTTGCGCCCACGCCCGGAGCTTTGCGTCCTTGGTAAGGAGTTCGTGCTGGTGGAGGATTGCTGTGGCGACAATGAGCTGGTCGGCGGGGTCTTGGTGGAATCCCTCGTCCACCAGGCTGGTGGCGTCCACCCAGAGTGATCCGGTGACGGGTATCTCGCTCAGGCCCTGCCTCAGGACACCGGCACGCAATTCCTTGATGCCTGGGAGGGGTGGCAGATTTCCTCGTGGCTTTCTGCGCTTGACCTCCAGTTCCCAGAAGGTGGCGGCGGAGACGGCTGCCTCACCTCGGCTGATGGCTCGATCAATGCCATCAAGGATGGTCTGCGGCAGCTTGGCGGTGTCGCCGGTCACGGCCCACACCAAGACATGAGTGTCCAGCAAGATCATGCAGTTCCTTCGGTGCAGGTGGGGGCGTCAGCCCCAGTCGTCGGCCATGCCGGTCACTGCCTCCGGGTCTATGACCGTTTCGCTAGGGTCGTCCCAGAAACCGGCGAACTCCGGAAAAGAGCCGCAAATGCCCGTGCCTTCGCCATGTGCCGGAACAAGACGGGACACGGGTGTGCCTCGTTTGGTGATGACAATCGGAATGCCGGTTTCGTTGACCTCATCCATGAGCTTCAGGCACTTGGCCTTGAACTCTCCGGCGGAAATAGTTCTTGGCTGCTGAGTCTCTATTGCCACGAACAGACCCTATCACCAGATGACCATGTTTGTGACCATGAATCTGTGGCCTTATCCAGTTTCAGGGCGGCGGGGTAGGAATGCGCTGGTTCGCTGGATGTACTCGTCGTAGCCGGGGCGGGTCTTGTTCAGGCGGTGTTCGACCATGGGGACCCCGGACACTTTGACCAGGATCCAGGTGATCATCGCCGGGGCGATCAGTCCCACGATTCCGATTGGTGTGGAAGCGGCCACCAAGCCGATGCCCCACCAGGCGCAGGCGTCGCCGAAGTAGTTGGGATGGCGGCTGTAGCGCCACAGGCCTCGATCCATCAGCTTCCCCGCGTTGGCCGGATCGGCCTTGAACCGGGTGAGCTGCCAATCGCCAATGGCCTCAAAGCCGAAGCCGACCAGGAATACCACTGCGCCGATCACCCACAGCGCGCTCCAGCCCCGCTCGGTTTCACTGATGCCGATCATGAGGGGAAGCGACATCACCCACATGGCGGCGGCTTGCAACCCGAACACCCGCACCAGGCTGGTGAGCCAGAAGCGGTCTCCGGCGTGGCGGCGCATGGACTGGTAGCGGAAGTCCTCTTCTGCGCCGATGTTGCGAAACGCCAGATGGATGGCCAGGCGAAGCCCCCAAGTGGTGGCCATGGCCACCAACAGGGCAGCCCGCACGCCGTGACCGTCGGTGACCGCCAAGCTCACCCAGGCCACCACCACGAAGCCGAAGCCCCACAAGATGTCGACGATGCCAGCGTCTCGAATCGCCACGCTGATTGCCCACACCGCCAGCATCATCCCGGCGATCACTACCGCCGCTACCCAGAAGACCATCTGCGATCAGCGTACCTTTGTGGGTTGTGGGCTCCACCGACCGCCATGTGTTGCTGACCTTCACCAACCCGGTGATCGGTCGGGAGGCCCGGTATCACCAGTGGCACGAAGTCCATCTCCGCGAGGTGGTGTCATGCGAAGGGGTCATCAGCGGGCAGCGCTACCGGATGAGCCCCGACGCCGACACGCTGACGCCCGGGTGGATGCGCACCCACGCCGACCGCAGCGATCTGCCGATGCCGTTCGAGTTCTTGGCCGTGTATGAGATCGAAGGAGACCTGGCCGCGGCCATCGAGGCGATTTCCGCCAAAGACGACTACTCCATTCGCCCCGGCGACAGCCTCGACCACGACACCGTGGCCAGTTGGGCATTCACCCAGACCGGTGCCCAGATCGGCTCGGCCAACCCCGGTGAGGTTGATCATCTCGGGATCTCGCTGGCGAATCCCACCAAGGGCAACCTCGAGTGGTTTGAGCACTGGTACACCATCCACTACCGGGAAGTGATGGCGACCCCTGGCTTCCTCACCGGGCGGCGCTACTGGGCCGCCGCCAACACCCTCACCCCCCAATGGGCCATCGACCACGGTGAGATCGGTACTAACGGGATGCCGTTTCAGCACCTCGTTGTGTACGAAGTGGGCTCACCGTATGCCGAAGCCAAACCAGCCCTGGAGGAGCAGCGGAAAAACTTCACCGTCTTCCCCGACGGCGCTATGGACTACGACGAGATCATCGCCTGGCGCTACACACCGTTTGGAGAGCAGGCCGAGTAAACCAGGACGCCGATCTAACCTAAGAGCGCCATGTCAGAAGAAATCAAAACCTTGTTGGCCCGCTATTCCGACGCGGTGTGCCGTTTCGACGCCGATCAGTGGGCCGCCACCTGGGCTAAGGACGCAGTTTGGGAGATGGGCCCGATGACCAAGAGCGGTCGGGATGAGATCTCCACGTCCTGGCAGGGCATGCTCACTCGTCTCGACGGGGTGATCCACGCCTACCTCAACGGCTGGGCCGATCTTGATGAGAATGCCGGCACCGGCACGGGGCGCTGGTACGTGATCGAGCACTTCAAGCGCCCCGGCGAAGACCCCATGACCATGTACGGCTACTACGACGACGAGTACTGCCTGGAAGACGACGAGTGGAAGTTCGCCCGCCGCGCCCTCCACCGCATCTACTACGGCGCACCCGACATGTCCGGCGACTTCACGGGCTTCGGTCTCCAATAGTAAGAGTGTCGCAACCAATCTTGAAGGGGCTCAATGTCTGCCAAGCTCGCCAATATTTTGAAGAAGCCAGGAAGCACTGAAGCCGTCGACCCGACTATTCGTGAATACGAGCGCCGATTCAGGCAACTCAAGAACAGCGATTCAGGCCGCGGGGAAGGCGACCACGAAGAGTTCAACAACCTCTATTACGACGTGGCCACGGACTTCTACGAGTACGGATGGGGCAAGTCCTTTCACTTCGCTCCCCGCGTGGCCGGGGAGAGCTTGGAGGCTTCCATCCGACGTCACGAGCACTTCTTGGCCCACAAGCTCGAGTTGCGGCCTGGGATGGTCGTGGCCGACCTCGGTTGCGGCATCGGCGGTCCGCTATTGGAGATTGCCCGCTTTTCCGGGGCCAAGATCGTCGGCGTGAACAGCAACGCCTACCAACTGCAACGCGCCCGGAAGCTGGCGGAAGAAGCGCAGCTCACCCATTTGGCCGAGTTCCTGCATTGCGACTTCTTGAACGTCGACGCCCCCGACGAGTCGTTCGACGCGGTGTACGGCGTTGAAGCCACCTGTTGCGCCCCCGACAAAGAGAGCATCTACGGGGAGGCCTTCCGCTTGCTGAAGCCCGGACAGTGCTTCGCCGCTCACGAATGGTGCCTCACTGATCGCTTCGACGCTGATAATCCCCTCCACCTCAAGATCAAGAACAACCTCCTGTTGGGAACCGGGCTGACTGACCTGGACGACCTACCAACCGTTGACCATGCGCTCAAGTCGGTGGGTTTCGAGATATTGGAAACAAGTGACCTCGCGATACCCACTGGCCCGTCAATCCCTTGGTATCAGCCCTTGGTAAGCCCGGGGTTCTCTCTGACAGGACTGCGGGCGTCGGCCATCGGTCGCTGGATGACCACCCAGTCGCTACGGGTGCTCGAAGCGCTTCGCGTCGTTCCGCAAGGAGCAGTTCGCGTGTCGGAAACCCTGAACATCGGCGCCGAGGGCCTGGCCGAAGCAGGCAAGCTCGGCATCTTCACCCCGGCGTACTTCTTCCTCGCCCGCAAACCGGATTAGCGAGACGCTCGTTCAACCAGCCAACCGAAGATGGGGTCGGTGGGGCGGGTGGGCATCATCTCAGGGTGCCATTGCACGGCGACCACGTGATCGCCCATCTCCACACCCTCGATGGTGCCGTCGTCGGCTCGGGCGGTGACGGTGAGATCATGGCCCAGATCGGCCACCGTTTGGTGATGGAGGCTGTTGACCTGGGCTGAGGGGCCGTACAGCTCATGCAAGGTGGAGCCCTCGGCGAAACTCACCTCGTGGATGGTGGAGTCGATGGGCAAGTCGAAGCGGCCGTGTTCGGGCACGTGCTGGTGCAGCGTTCCACCCTGGTGGACGTTGAGCACTTGGATGCCCCGGCAGATGCCGAGCACCGGTACTTCGGCTTCGAGAGCAGCGGATAGCAATGCCAGCTCTAGATCGTCGCGCTCGGGCTCTAGGGGCAGCAGCTCGGGATCGGGATCGGCCCCATAGAGGATCGGGTCGATGTCGGTTCCCCCGGGCAGGACGATCCCATCGAGCCGCTCTCCGACTGCGGTGGGGTCGACATCGATGGGGATGTGAACCGGGATGCCGCCCGCTTCGATGACGCCGCGGGCGTAGTCGGCCATGTACAGATCGACATCGCTGTTGGCCATCGGCTCAGGAAAGCCGCTCACCTCGAAGGCGCGCTTGCGCCGGCCGGGCAACCCAATCAATGGCGGTGTCTTTATCAAAGAATTGTTCGCTTCCTAACGCTCTCATTGCGAACGCTAGTTTGGTCGGCATTGGAACCCGAGATTTGAGATGTCGACGAGGACTCGCGCCATGAGCGACTACGACCGAATTCGCGTGCTGTGGCCTGATCACCTCGGCCTAGCCCGAGGCAAGTACTTGCCCATTCATCTTGCCGAGTACGGCACCGGGCACTGCGTGTCTGTTTTCGCCCTCGGCTACGACCGCAGCATGATCCCCGCCCCCGGTGCCTACCTGCTAGAAGGGCTTCCCGACGTTGTAGCCACGTTTGATCCCGACGAGGTGCGCCGGAGTTGGGAGGACGATGCCACGGGAGTGGTCGTTGGCCATCTGGACTTCCGAGGACGGCCCTATACCGTCTCGGCCCGCTTTGCTCTTCAGCGGGCCATCGCGGCTTGGGGCGATCTGGGATATTCACCCAAGGTGGGCATTGAGTTCGAGGCCTACGTGCTTCAACCCGACGGCAAGGGCGGTTGGGAGCGATGGCAGACTCCCCGGTCGTTCGTCTACGGCACGGGCCGTTCGGCCGACCCGACCGGGCTGATCGACGACATCACCCGGACCGCCTGGCGGTGTGGGTTCCCGCTGGAGAGCATCAACGCCGAGTACGACGAGTCGCAGTTCGAGTTGACGCTGGAATACGACGACGCCCTCAAAGCGGCCGACGAGGCGTTCTTGTTCCGGGTGCTGGCCCGGGAAGTGGCCCTGGGCCACGGCTTGGACCTCACGTTTCTGGGCAAGCCGTTCGTGGGGGTGGCCGGCAGTGGTGTACACGTGAACTTCTCGCTGGTCGACGCCGCTGGCCAGAACACCTTCAACGACACTTCAGCTGATGACGGCCTGTCTGCCCTGACCAAGGGGTGCCTAGCGGGGCTTGTGACCCACCATCAGGCCCTCACCGCGCTGTGCGCCCCCACGGTGAACGCCTACCGGCGGCTCCAGCCCGGTGAGCTCAACGGGTATTGGGCGAACTGGGGCCACGACCACCGCGGCGCTGCAAATCGAATGCCCGAAGCGAGAGGGGCCGCCACCCGGATCGAGAACAGGGTGAGCGACGGCGCGGTCAACATCCATCTCGGGGTGGCCACCATCCTCCAAGCCGCCCAGCTCGGGGTGGTCGATGAACTGGACTGTCCTGAACCGCTCACCACCGACGGGGTTGAAGAAACCAATACCGATGTCTGCGCGGCACCCAGCCTGGCTGTGGCGCTGGAGCATCTCATGGCAGACCCCGCACTGATGGCAGCCGTGGGCGACGACTTGTGCCAGAACTTCATTGCCAACAAGCAGGCCGAGTGGGAGCGCTACATAGCCGCGGTGGGCGAGGACGTGCCCGGCGGGGAGGTAACCCAGTGGGAGCTCGACGAGTACCTCATGTACCACTGAGCGAGTGGTTCAGTCGGCGAGCACCTCGTCCAAATACCAGTCGACAAAGGCGTGGCACTGCTTGATGTTTGCCATCTCGTGCTGGCGGGTCTCTTCCATCAGCTGGTCGAAATCCACTCCGCACTCGTCCAAGTAGTCCGGGGGGGGCAGGCGAAGAAACGACTCCACGTGGGCCACGTCCACCTCGGGGTGGAACTGGGTTCCCACCGTGTTGCCGATCCTGATGAGCTGCACGGAGCTGTCGTTGCGGGCCAACACCTCGGCGCCGGGGGGCGGGGTGAACCGGTCGTGGTGCCACTGCATCCACGGCCCCGGCCCGGCCGGGTTGGGGCCGTGCTCTCCGTCGTCAAGCTCGAACCAGCCGATCTCGGTCACCGGGGACACCTCGACTTCGCCGCCCAGCGCCTCGGAGATGAGCTGCCCGCCGAAGCAGATCCCCAACACGGGCTTGCCCTGCTCATGGGCCTGCCTGATCATGTCGAGCTCTTCGTAGACCCAGGAGTCGATCTCGTCTTTGTCGGTCAGCGTGCGCACCGAGCCCATCGGCAGCAGCAGGTCGTAGTCGTCCATCGACGGGAAGGGCACCGCGACATTGGGGTAGTCGTAGTCGTGGGTCACCACGTGGATGTGGACCTCGTAGCCCCGCTGGCGCAAACGGGTGGCTATCTGGCCGGGGAGACCATCCAACTCGTGGGCGATGGCCAGGGCGCGCTTCACGGGCTGAACCATAGATGCACCTGGCCGGTTCCGGCGACCGCCTCGTATCGCCCGAACTGCTCGCCAGGGGCGGTGCAGGCCGTCCCGCCCAGGGCGCCGACCATGGTCAGGTAGTGGCCGAAGAACCCCTCGGGGGCGTGGGTGGAGAACTCGGGAAGATAGTCGAGCACCCCGGCATGGTCGCCTTTGACCAGGCAGTCGATGACGCGCTCATCGGCGGCTCTGGCCTCGGGTGTGCGGAGATGGAGCGCAGGATCGGCGCCCTCATGGTCGCGGAACTGCCGCAGCGGCCAGAACCGATGGCTCAGCCCGCCGCTGGCCAGCACCACCACCCGGCGGTCCAAGTCGGCCACCGCCTGGGCCAACAGCTCGCCGAACAGCAAAAAGTCGTCGGGCTCGGCGGTCTGGCAGATGCTGGCCGACACCCAGGCCTCGTCGCCCTGGAGAAACGGCAGCAGGTTGATGGTGGGATAGTGCACCGGCAGATGGAGATCGTCGATGGCCGTGATCCAGGTGTCGTCCCGCCCAGCGGCCTGGCCGGACCATGCCTCGGCCAGCTCCCGGTCGCCGGGCATGTCATAAGACATCTGGCACATGCCACGAGGCAGCTCTTCGGAGGTGAACAGCCCGAAGCGGCGGTCGTGGGAGGTCACGATGTGCTCGACGGTGGTGAACCAGTGGGTGTCCACCACCACCACGGTGTCGGCACCCAGCGGGCGCAGCCGCTCGGCGCCCAAGTCGTGGAGCCCCTGGTAGAGCGTGGTGTCCTCGCCGTTGTTGAGCTCCCGGCGAATCGCCTCGGGCATCACCAGCGGCGGAACGTGGGAGATCAGGCCGGCGCCAACGATTGATCCCATCACGCCACCTTGACCGGAAGCCGCTTGATCCCCGAGATGAAGTTGGACCGCAGCCGGTCGATGGGGCCAGCCTGCTCCAAGCGGCTCACCCTTTTCATCAGCTCCTCGAACACCAGCCTCACCTCCATGCGGGCCAGCCATGCCCCGAGGCACAGGTGGGGTCCGTTTCGGCCGAACGCCATGTGATCGCTGTGCTGTCGGCCCAGATCGAAGCGGAAGGGCCGCTCGAACCCCTCGGGGTCGTGATTGGCGGCCACGAACCAGATCACCACCTTGTCGCCGGCCCGGATTTTGGAGCCCCGCATCTTGACGTCGCGGGTGGCGGTGCGACGGAAGTGCATGGTGACCGACCCAGTGCGAAGGATCTCCTCCACCGCGGTGGGGGTCAGGCCGGGGTCGGCCTGCCACGCCTGCCACAGACTGGGATGGTTCAGCATGGTCCACATGCCGTGGGTCATGGTGTAGCGGGTGGTGTCGTTGCCCGCGGCCACCAGCAGGGTGAAGAAGTTGTTGAACTCCAGGTCGGTGAGCGGATCGCCGTCGATGGTGGGAGCGAGCAGCTTGGTGATGATGTCGTCTCGGGGACAGACCCGCCGGTCAGCGGCTTGCTCTTGGGCGTACCGGAAGATCTCGATGGCCGCAGGGCTGCGGAACGGGACCATCCGGAACTGCTCGGTGTCGGTGAGGTCCACCGGATAATCGGTGAAGTCGGGGTCGGTGTTGCCCAAAAGCGCGTCGCCCCATGCCACCAGCTTGCGGCCATCGGTGTCGTCGGTGCCCAGCAGGCGGCCCAGCATCCTCATGGGAAGCTCTTCGGCGATGTCGTGGACGAAGTCGAACTCGTCTTCGGCCAGCGCCTTGTCGAGCACCTCCCCCACTAGCCCGCGGATGGAGCCCTCGAAAGTCTCCACCGTCCGGCGGGTGAAGCCCTTGTTCACCAGGCGCCGCAGCCGGGTGTGCTCGGGCGGGTCCATCTCCATCATGGTGCGCCGGGCCTCGGTCTGCTCGTCGTCCATCTCCTCCAAGCGGATGCCCAGCGACGAGGTGAACGTCTCGACGTCGCGGCTCACCGCCAGGCAGTCGTCGTAGCGCAGGATCGACCAGAAGCCGGACCCGTCGGCCTCCTCGGTCCAGTACACCGGGTTCTCGGCTCGCAGCCGGGCGAACGTGGCGTGGGGCACGCCGGCCACATAGGTGTCGTGATCGGTGATGTCGGCGTCGTCGGGGCCGAGATCGGCCAAATAGTCGTCGACGTAGGCGGGGGTTGTCATCACTCGGACTCCATCGGGTTGGGCGCGGCCCACAGCGTGGTGCCCCCGGCCATGGAGTTGCCCACCTGCCGGTAGTAGCCGCCGATGATCTCGAAGGGCGCCAAGCGGGTGAGCTCCTCGGTGGGATTCTCGGGCAGCACGAGTTCGGCGTCGCCGCTGAACACCGGACCCAAGTCGGCGTCGTAGCCCCGCATGGTCACCAACTCGTCCAGCGAGTCGCGCCCGTCCATCTCGATGGCCGGCATCTGCCGGCTGTGCAACATGGGGTGGCCGTTGACGAAACCGGCCGACTCGGCGGTGCCCCGGATGGTGAACCTGGCCTCGGCGATCCGCCGCCCCCACGTGCTGAGGGTGGCGCCGAACTGCCCGCCCGGCTCGAGCCGGGGCCCGGCCTTGCCGTAGGCCACTGGCCGGGTCATCCAGATCTCGCTCATCTTCTTGGGATAGCCCTGGACGTGGCCCCGGGCCATTGCGAAGTCCTTGTCCACCCAGATGTAGGCCGCCCGGCTATGGATCTGTCCCCGGTAGGCGCAGCGGACCACCAGGAACACCTCTTTGTACTGGGCTCGGGCCGGGTCGAGGATCTCCTCGAAGCTGTCGCTGCAACTCTGCCAGTCGGCCCAAATGAGGGCGACGGCACCGGGGTCATCGTCGACCAGTTCCAGCGGCTCGGGGAGAAGCTCGGCCACGTTGGCCGGATCGGTGCGGAACTCCACGGTCAGCATTTCGCCCGAGTAGTGCCACGGCGGGCCGGGCAGGATGCTTCCGGCACCTGTCGGCGTGCGGGGGTACATAAACCCCTCGAGGTCGACCATCAGAACAGTATAGTCATTTGGTACCAAACGACTATACTGTTCTGACCCAGAAACGTGTCCTACAAATGGAGTCGAGACTGTGGATACGGGTCTTGCGCCCTGCAATTACGAGGCAACCCGGTGACACTTGTCGACCTTGCTGCAAGAGACGGGATGCCAACTCCGGACCAGGCAACCTGCGAGTCGCGACCACCGATATGGTGGTCACCACTTCGCCTACTCCTAATCCAAAGCAGACTTGGCCCAATTTCGTCCACGGCGTGCTCTCGGTGGGCATGCAACCAGCCAAGGTGTCATGACTGAGACACCCAACACCGACCGGTTGGCCGCCGAACGCTCCCGCTGGGTGGCCGCAGGCACCGCGGGACGGCCGTTCTTCGTCGCCCGGGCGTCGGGGGCCCGCATCTGGGATGTGGACGGCCGGGAGTTCATCGACTTCGTGGGCGGCGTGGGCACCGCCAACCACGGCCACACCAACCCCGAGATCGTGGCCGCCATCCGCGAGCAACTCGACGCCTATCTGCACCAGTGCTTCTCGCTGTCGTCCTACGAGCCCTATGTGGAGGTGTGCCGGCTGTTGGCCCAGTGCCATCCCGGCGACTTCGACAAGAAGGGGCTGTTGCTGAACTCAGGGGCCGAGGCGGTGGAGAACGCGGTGAAGATCGCCCGCTACCACTCCGGCCGCCAGGGGATTATCTGTTTGGACAACGCCTTCCACGGGCGGACGCTTCTCACCATGTCACTCACCGCCAAGGTACGGCCCTACAAACTGGGCTTCGGTCCGTTCGCCCCGGAGATCTACCGAGCGCCCGGTCCCTACCCCTATCGGGGGATAGCCAGCGACGACGCCATCGCCGGCCTTCACCGGCTGTTCAAGAACCAAGTCGACCCGGCCAACGTGGCGGCCATCATCTTCGAGCCGGTCCAAGGCGAGGGCGGCTTCATCCCGATGCCCAAGGACTATCCCTCCCGGGTAGCCGAGATCGCCGCTGAACACGGCATTCTGCTGATCTCCGATGAGGTGCAGGCCGGCATGGGCCGAACCGGCCTGCCTGCGGCGTGCGCCCACTTTGGAATCGAGCCCGATCTCTGTACTTGGGGCAAGGCCATGGGCGGCGGCCTGCCCATCTCGGGGGTCACCGGGCGGGCCGAGATCATGGACTCGGTACACGCGGGTGGCATCGGGGGAACCTACGGCGGCAACCCCCTGTCGTGCGCCGCGGCCCAGGTTGCCATCTCCCAAGTGCTCGACCCCGAGTTTCTAGAGGCAGCCCAAGCCCTGGGGGAGCAGCTTCGGACGGGTCTCGACGGATTGGCCGCCCGCCACTCCAGCATCGGCGAAGTGCGGGGGTTGGGGGCCATGCTGGCCATCGAACTGGTCAAAGATCCAGACAGCAAAGAACCCGACCCCGAGCGAGCCGCACGAGTGATCGACGGGGCATTCGACCAGGGGCTCATCCTCATGGGTGCCGGGGTGTACTCCAATTGCATCCGGGTGCTGGCGCCGCTGGTTGCCACCCAGACAGACGTCGACGAGGGCACGGTCATTCTTGACCGGGCCTTGGCCGAGGCGGTCTGATGGCGGGCGAAGACATGGTGCGGGTGGCGGTAGACCGCTGCCCCGGCCAAGCCATCGCAATAGCGGAAGGGAAGTTTTGATGGAGATCTACGGCAACTGGATCGACGGGGGGTTCGCTCCCCCGCCCAACGGACGGCGCATGGCCACGGCCAACCCGTTTTCCGGGGAGTCATGGGCTGAGGTGGCCGACGACCCGGCCGCAGTAGACGATGCCGTCCGAGCGGCTCGGCGGGCGTTCACCGATGGCCCCTGGGCCACGATGGCCGCGACCGAGAGGGCCCAGTTGATGCGCCGCTTGGGCGAGTTGCTGAGCCGCGACGCTGATCTGTTGGGCACCGTTGAGACCAGGGACAACGGCAAGATCATCCGCGAGACGTCGGCCCAGGCCAAGGGCTTGCAGAGCTACTACGACTTCTTCGCCGGGATGGCCGACAAGATCGGCGGTGAGCAGTTGCCCAGCCCGTCGCCCAACTTCTTGGTGTACACAGAGCGCGAGCCCATCGGCGTAGTGGGGGCCATCATCCCGTGGAATTCGCCATTGGCCCTATTGACCTGGAAGCTGGCCCCGCTGTTGGCCACCGGGTGTACCGCGGTCATCAAGCCCTCGGACATCACCCCGGTCACCGCGCTGATGCTGGCCGAGCGCACTGCCGAGGCCGGATTCCCGCCCGGCGTGATCAACGTGGTGACCGGCGGGGCCGAGGTGGGGGCGGCCATCACCTCCCATCCCGACATCGACAAGATCACCTTCACCGGTGGCGGGGCCACCGCCAAGCACGTGGCCCGGGCCGCCGCCGACAACCTGACGCCCACGGTGCTGGAGCTGGGCGGAAAGTCACCGCAGATCATCTTCGCCGACACCGACCCCGAGGCGGTGACCAACGGGCTCCTGGCCGGGATCTTCGCCGCCAGCGGACAGACCTGTATCGCCGGGTCAAGGGCCTACATCCACCGCGACATCGCCGACGAGGTCGTCGGCCGGGTGGTGGCCCGGGCCGGCGAGCTGGTGCTGGGCGACCCCTCCGACCCGGCCACCGAGATGGGTCCAGCGGCCTCCGATGCCCAGCGCGACCGGATCCTGGCCATGATCGACCAGGCCCGCTCAGAAGGCGCCACCATTGCCGCGGGCGGTGTGGTCGATCCCCACCTCGGTGGGCGATTCGTGCGCCCCACCGTGATCACCGGCGTGACCAACCAGTCCACCATCGTGCGGGAGGAGGTGTTCGGCCCGGTGCTGGCGGTGTTGGACTTCGAGGACGAGGACGAGGTGGTGAAGCTGGCCAACGACAGCGACTACGGGCTGGCCGCCGGCATCTGGACCAACGACATCCGCCGGGCCCACCGAGTGTCAAGGGCACTGCGGGTGGGCACGGTGTGGATCAACACTTACCGAAACGTGAGCTACATGGCCCCCTTCGGTGGCTTCAAACAATCAGGCTACGGCCGGGACAACGGCCTCGAAGCCCTCGACGGCTTCCTCCAAACCAAAACCGTCTGGATAGAACTAACCGGCGCCACCCGCGACCCCTTCGTCATCGGCTAGGCACCGTCATCGGCTGACCGTACAGCCTCCATCGAGGCGGTTTCGGTCAGTTGGCGATCTTGTCGCTAATCGAAACCGAGGTCAGCGTGAAGTCGTCCTCCGTCGATCCCACTAGACGGCGTTCGCGTATGAAGGGGAGCGCCACAGAGGGATCGGCGGAGTCGAATTCACGGGCGAGGCGGTGGCCCGAGAACACGGACTGAGCGACCATGCCCGGAGTGTGGGCATCTCCGACGAGGTGGACCGACTGTATGCCCGCCCCCGCGAGACGTTCGCCGTCATCATGGAGTTCGTCGTAGATGTCGCACACCGAGTTGCGCTGGGTGACCAAGATCACCGAATCGAATTCGACAGAGCGCTCTTTACCGGACCACAGATGCAGGAGGCTGCCGACGTTGTTCTCCAGCGAGAGTGTGAGGTGCTGGCTGTGTACTTCCACCCCGAGTTCGGTGAGCTTCTCCCACATGCGCTGCTCTTCGAGGGTGAAGCGCAGGTACTCTCCGAGACTGTCCCAGTGGGTGACGTAGGTAACGTCGGATCCCTTCTCCGCAGCAACCTGCGCCATCGCACTGCCCATGTAGTAGTTGTCGTGGTCGACCACCAGCACCCGCTGGCCGAGCTGCTTCTCGTCGACCACCACCTGCTCGGGCGTCAGCACATGCGGCAGCGCGGCGTCGGCGCCCGGAATCACGTCATGCATGGGGCCGTTCATCCCGTCTCCGGCCCACACCGAGCCGGTGGCGAGAACAACGTGCTCGGCGCCATAGTCCAAAATGTCATCGGCGGTCAGGCGAGTCGAGGGAACGAACTGCACATTGTCGAGCTGGTCAATCTGGGTCTCACGCCAATCGACAACCCGTCGCCATGCGGCAAACCCGGGCATCGAGGAAACCCAGCCGAGATGGCCGCCCATCCGCTTGTGGTCGTCGACGAGATGCACGGCCTCGTAGCCGCGCTTGCCCAGGACCATCGCGGTCTCGAGGCCGGCCGGGCCGGCCCCGACGACAAGAATCGCCGTTTCAGTGTTCTTGGCCCGGGTGTAGTACTCGGGGTGCCAGCCGCGGCGGTATTCCTCGCCTGAAGTGGGGTTTTGAGTGCACCATATGGGCGGGCCGCCGATCTCCCAGCGAGACACGCACACATTGCAGCCGATGCACTCGCGGATGTCATCGAATCGTCCCTCCTCGATCTTCTTCGGGAGGAACGGGTCGGAAATCGACGGACGGGCCGCGCCGATGATGTCGCACTGGCCGCTGGTGATCGCCTCGAGCATGACTTCGGGCTCGGTGAACCGGCCCACGTTGACGCACGGCTTGTCGGTGTGCTGCTTGGCAATCCGGGTGTACGGCGCCTGATGGTTCGACGGGAAGAACCGGCTGGAACCGGCGTCCTCGCCCCAGTTGAGCGTGCCCACGTTGAGGTCCCAGTAGTCAACGAGGGGACTCAGCGTCTCCAGGTACTCCGGCGCGTCGCGATCCGCGACAAAGCCCGCCTCGCCATAGCCGTACGGCTCTTCCAGGGTGTCGATGGGCATGCGGATGCCGATGGCGCAGTCGTCTATCGCCTCGCGCATCATCTCGAGGACCTCCTTCGTGAACCGCAACCGATTCTGCAATGAGCCCCCGTACTCGTCGGTGCGCTTGTTGTAGAAGGGATACATGAAGAAGTTGGTGATGTTCGCCAATCCGCAGAACAGCGTGAGCAAGTCGAATCCGGCCGCTCGGGCCCTGAGGGCCGCGTCAACGTGCTCACCCTGGATTTGGCGAATCTCACGCTTGGACATCGCCCGGCAGCTGGCCGCCGAGATATCAGACGGGATCTGGCTTGCGCCCCGGGCTGGCAGCCGGGTCTCGGCGTTGTGGTTCAGGCCGCCTCCGTGGGTGAGTTCGGCCCCGGCGAGCGAGCCGTGCTCCTGGACCTTCTCGCACATCAACGCAAGGTTGCGAATGTCGCCGTTGTCCCAGATGCGCGAGCCGATCCACGGGAGGGGGTCGCTGTCTGGCGTCATCAGGCAGATCTCGGTGAAGACCGCAGCCCAGCCGCCCTCGGCCTTCACGCCGCGGAACTCCGCCTGCATGCCGGGCCGCTCGCTGCCGGCGCCATTGCAGTGCGGAACCTGCCAGAAGCGATTCCGCAGAGTCTTGGGACCAATCTGGACCTCTTCGAAGAGGACATCGAATCTCGGGTCTCGGGCCATGGGTGCTGCTCCTGGGGCTAGGGGGCTAGAGGAATGTGAACGTCAACTGCGAACCCGGATTCGCTCCGGGTCGTAGACCGGGGTCTTCACCACTTGGGCGGTGAAAGCGGCGTCGCCGGCAACACCCTCGAAGCGGGTGCCCACGGCGGCGGCGGCTTTGCGAACGCGGGCGAGGCCCAGCGTGCCGCCCTGCACGGGTGACGGCACCGCCATGGTGACGACGCCGATTTCTTCGCCGTCGAGGGTGATCGGAGCGAACTCAGCTCCCTCGATGCCGTCGATCACCACCGTGACCACCCGGTCGGGGGCGGCATCTCTGGCCGCGAGAAGAGCGTCTCGGCCGCGGAACGGGCCCTTGTCGAAGTCAACGGCCCAACCGAGGCGGCACTCGAAGGGTGTGGACGTGTGGTCGTACTCCAGTTCGGCCATGACCATACCGCCCTCGATTCGCGCCATCATCACGGTGGCGGCACCGGCAATCCGGATTCCGGCGCCGGCGCCGGCTTCGAGGAGCGCCTCGCCGAATGCCGCCACATCGTCAACGCCGCAGATGAACTCGTAGCCGAGCTCGGCGGTGAATCCCATGCGGTTGAGCTGGCCGGTCACCCCCCCGACCACCATGCCGGTGCGGAAGGTGTAGTAGGGCATCGCCTCGTTGGAGAGATCGGCCGATGTCATCGACTGGAGGACCTCGCGTGATCTTGGCCCTTGAATGGAGAGCTGGGCTGTCTCGTCACGGCGTTCGGTGACCGTCACCCCATCGGGCGCTGCGGTGCGCAGGATCAGGTCATCGGCCTCGACATTGCCGCCGATCACCCGTACCCGGTCGGGGCCGGATCGGAACACGGTGACGTCGTCAACCATCTTGCCGTCGTCGTCAACAAAGACACCGTATGCGATCTGGCCGTCGGCCAGCTTGTGGAGATCGCGGGAGTGCACCGAGTTGACGGCGTCGAGAGCGCCCTCACCGACGAGGTCCCACCGATAGAGCATGGAGAACTCCATAGCCGCGACGCTCGTGCGGAGCGCGCCGTACTCAGCCTCAATGTCACCGCAGCTGACGGGGACCGCGCAGCCGAAGACGTCGATCCATTCGGTCTCGAGGTCGCCTGAATAGAAGATGCTATACGGCGTTGAACGCAAATCGGTTGGAGCAGGCATGGCTTCCCCTTGGGCTCATTTAGTTCGTATACGAAGCATATGCACGAGACGGGCCAAGTCAAGTCCTTCGCTCACGCTCCGTCGATCACCCGCCGCCCGACATCGGCGAGATCGATGACCTCGTATGCCAGCCTCTCCTGCAAGCCGTTTTGGAGCGGACGGGCACCGGCATCGTCATAGCGATTGGACTGCTCGGTCGGGTCGGAGTCGAAGTCGTAGAGCTCGCCGATCCCGTGCCCGTGATAGAGCGTCAACCGGCCCGAGTCCGCTATGAGCGTGCGTATTCTGACCGGTGCGGGCAGGCCCTCGACGCCGATCGGCATGTCCTCCTCCACCAGGACCGCGTCTCGGTGGTCGGCGACCGCGCCCCCGAGGACTGGCTGGAGCGATCGGCCCTGGATTCCCCGGAAGTGGTCAACACCGGCGATGTCGAGGATGGTCGGAGCGACATCGGCGTTGCTCACCAGCGCGTTCGACCGCGGCGCGACAGCGCCGGTACCGGTGACCACGAGGGGCACCCGGGTGACCGCCTCGTAGTGAACGAGCTGTTTGAGAATAAGCCCGTGGTCCCCGAAATGGTCGCCATGGTCGGCGGTGAAGATGACCGCCGTCTCATCGGTGAGCGCGGCGGCCTCGACCGCGGCCATGATGCGCCCGACAGCGTCGTCGAGCATCTTGATGAGGCCGAGTTGAGCCACCATCGCCTCGCGATACTGGGCCTCGGTTATGGCAAAAGTAATGGTGGAATCAAGGTTTGGCGTCCCTCGCCGCTCCAACATCAAGCGCACATGGGGTGCCAATCCTTCTGGATCCTGATGAAAGCTGGCTGGAAGCTCGACGTCGGCCGGATCGATCAGCGAGGCGTATTCGGCCGGCGGGCAGAACGGATGATGGGGATCGGGGAACGATGCGAGAATGAACGTTGGATCGTCCCGCTCGGCTGCCCGCTCGATCTGCTCCACGCTGCGCTGCGCTACGTAGGAGCTCGTGCTCAGCTCCGCCGGCATCGCCGTTTCCCACACCTCGCTCCACAACGATGACGGGTTCGGGGAGTTTGCGAAGCCGGCCAGAGCCGCGGGGTCGACCCCGTGCTCAAGGAGCCAGTGCCAGTAGTGCCCGCTCGCGCCGTCACCGTGACCAGAGACGAGGTCCACAGAGCTGAACCCGTAGTAGTCGGCCGGCAGCGGCACAAGCTCAGCTCGGTGTCGGGCGATGTTCTCCCATTCGAGGTCGACATCCAGATCCCTTCCGGCGGCATTTGGCCGATTGTCGTGCGACCAGGGATTCGTGGTCGCAATCTCATCAAGCTGATGCTGCTCAAACGGCCAGCCAAGGGTCTGGAGGTGCAACTTGCCGACGGCGGCGCAGATCCATCCTGCCGCGGCAAGCGACGTCATCACGGTTTCGGCCGATGGGTCGAGCGGAATCCCGTTCGTCCTCGTTCCGTGCACGGACGGCCATCGGCCGGTAGCGAGCGACGCACGGCTCGGCATACACGACGGGTTGGTCGCATGGGCTCGCTCGAACACAGTGCCCCGTTCCGCAATCGAGTCCAAATGCGGCGTGTGGCCGAAGCCGAGTCCGCCGAAGCCGGTATGGTCGGCGCGGAGTTGATCGGCAACGATCACGAGAACAAGTTTGGGAGCCATCTTCCCTGTACGCGCCTCGGGCTGCGGCAATCGGCAGCTCACAGATCGAGAGCGACGATACCGCCTTCCTCCCGAGCTCTCGAACTACAGGTTGCTATGCGGGTTTCGCGCTCCTTGCTCGATAACACGAAGTCCCGATGTTCGACATCACCCCCGGTGTACGAGAGGACACAGGCGGCACATAGCCCATCACTGCATTTTGTGATCACGGGCAGACCCTCATCCTGCAAGACCTCGGCAATGGACTTGTCCACCGGCACGTCGAGGGACTGTTGAGAGCGCTCCAGGAGAACCGTGAACGGCGTGTTCTCGTATTCGGCTTGCTCGGGGGCGGTGAAGTACTCCCTGCGCATGTCCTTCTCCGCCCACCTCCCCGCTGTTCCTGCGGCGAACACGGCGTCCATAAAGGCCTCGGGGCCGCATGCGTAGAGGACATGCCCAGGTTGAGCGGTGCCGACGATTTCAGAGAGATCGGCGCGAGTGCCCTCTTCGGAGCAGTGAATGTAAACCTGCTGGCTCCAAGGCTGGCGCTGGAGATGGTCGATGAACCCCGCTGTCTCGCGAGACCGGAAGCTGTAGTGCAATTCGAATTCCCGCCCGAGCGCATGCAGGCGATGCGCCATCGAGATCAAGGGGGTGACGCCGATCCCGCCGCCCAGCAACAGCGACTTCGACGCCTCCTCATCGAGGGCGAAGTGGTTGCGCGGTCCAGTGACCGCAACGATTTCACCGGGATGCAGCCGCTGATACGCACGGAGGGAACCACCACGACCCTCGGGCTCATTGAGGATGCCAAGCACATACTTCGACTGGTCGGCTGGATCACCTGCGAGGCTGTATTGCCTGGTAAAGGGGGCGTCGATCACCAAATCTATATGGGCGCCCGCGGTGAACGGGGTGACGTCGGTCTTGTCCGGCTTCTCCAATTCGAACATAACCACGTCCTCAGCCATGTCATCCCGCGTTGAGATGCGCAGGTACTGCACCTCCGGCGTGTCGGCCGGGATGTTGAACTGGGGGACCAGATCCTCGGTGTCCCCGGCGGCGAGCCTTGCCTTGTATTCGTCGACCGAGAGCAGGCTCTTGTATCGCCTGATGCCCTCCTCCCGGCTTGCAGTGAATTGCACGGGAACCGGAGCGGGCGCCATATCTGCGGGATAGCAGGCCAGTGTTTGGTCTTCATACCTGAGGTCGAAGTCGAGCGTCAGCTCCCGCCGGTTGATGCGATCCTCGGAGACGACCCTCTTCTCGCCCTCAGCGGTGGTCTCAATGTCCCACCACCATTTCTTGGTGGGATTGATCTTGCCGTTGCCGATCTTGTCGTCCAGCTTGGCCAGCCATTTGGCCGCCCGCGGGGTCTTCATTGCCAGCCAGCGGAAAGGCGACTCGACGAAGATGCCCTCCAGATTCCACGGACAGGTCTTCATGCATCTGCCACACATGGCACCGGAGTCGTGCGTCACGCGGTATCGCGTGCACTTTTCGACATCTGCCTTCCACGTCTCATAGCCGTTGAACATGACTTTGGGTCCGGCTGAAATTGCTCCGGACGGGCATTCACGCGCGCACTTGTTGCAGGAATTGCAGAACGACTGGAGGCCGAAGTCAATCGGCTTATCCGCCTCAAGCGGCATGTCGGTGGTGACGACCATGGTCTTGAGGCGCGGCCCGAGGAAGGGGTTGAGCGCGATGTCGCCGATGCGGCTCATCTCGCCCAGCCCGGACAGGAGCACGAGCGGCGTCTGAAGAACATCGCCGTTCACAACGCTGTGCGTGAAGGCGCCGTATCCGAGATTTCGGATGTGCTCGGCAACGACGCCACCGAGCAGCATCCCTCGCAGATACGTGCGCATCGATTGCGACGAGGAGATCCAGTCGTCTCCGCTGGCCCCTTCCATCGTCTCGTGGCCCTGGTCTATCAAGATCGTGATGGCGTTCTTGTGGTACGGCTCAATCTCGGATCCGTCGAGGTCGTGGGAGTACCACGCCCAGTCGGGCGCCCGTGAGATGCCGACCATGTCGGCTCCCAAGAAGTGAAGGGCAGATTTGACCTTCTTCGCGTTCTCTTGCGGGTCTTCGTAACCGCTGGTCTTGGCGGGAGCTTCCGGAAGCCTCTCGATGAGATGAAAAGCGCCGATGAGCCCATACTGAGCCTCGCCCACCGCGGACTTGATGACGCAAAACTCATCGGCGCAGTTGATTTGGACGGCTTCTCCGAAGTCGCCGTAGTTGCCTCTCCAGAACCCGTCATGTCGCTTCGGCACGCGAGGCACCCGCACTTCATCGATGAATGTCGACGGCGTGTCCCGGCGCTTGATCTTGTGCATGCCGTAGGCGTCAATCTCGAAGCTCTGCTTCCGGTAGGGGTCGAGATTGAATGCGTTCTTGATGGTGCCCTTGCCCCTGCCCAAAGCGGGGCCACCTCCGAACCACCAGGAGGGTCCGTGAGAGGCAACCTTGCCTCTGATCCCTCGAGGCGCCAGCGGCTGGTCAACCTCGATTTCCAGATCCGTGCTTACCGCCGCGAGTCCGAAGTCCAAGCCCAGATAGGGATGGCGCGCCACACCGTCGGTGCCAACCTCCAGAACTCCGGCCGCTACCCCTGCCTTTGCCAAGTCGAGGTCGGTGGTGCTCTCTGTATGGGCCCGAGCGTTGAAGCCAAACGTGCGGATGTAGTTGGCGAGCACGACAGCGGTCTCTGAGGCGCGGATACTCGCGCAGTGCCAGCCCGCACCGAACAGCCACTCGAAGGCGGTCTCAGAGTCGCGGAGCTCCCGCGAGTGTCCGTAGACGATGACCGCGTAGTAACCGTGGTCGGCAATGGACTCGCCGTTCTCATCGATGCCGTGCTGAAGCCCATGGGCGATGTGGTGGTGAAAACCGGGCCGATCCTCGGGAAGCTGGCCCAGTTCGACGTGGAGGCTTTCGAGATCGGCATTGATGTAGGGCGAGGACAAGAAGAGAGCTTCCGAGAGGACTCCGCATCCAACGGCGAGCGCGTCCATGAAATAGCACATGGACTTGAGCTGATCGGCCCGCTCATTGGGGTGGGATGGAATGTCAACCCGTTGTTCGGAAGTCGGTCCGTTCCTCGCTGCGTCCATGTACTTGGCATAGAGGCGCATCGCGTTCACGAGTGATTCCGGCCGGTCATTGCGGTCAAAAGTCAACTGGGAACGGGTTTGCACTTGCGAGACGTCGACACCCTCCGCCCGCTTCAGCGTCTCAAGCGGCAGGGGGCCCATGCTGACTGGTCGGTTCTTGTAGGAAAACAGTCTCACTTGAGCGCTCCTCTCATCGTCGTGGAGAGCTGAAAGCCCATGAACATGGCGCTTCTCGCCAATTAGTTCGTATCCGAACGATAGTCGGTCGATTCATCGCGTCAAACCCCTCTTGCCCACCAACCACCCACGCTTCAGCACTCGCCGGTCACTTGATTGCGATCATCGGCATCGCCGCAAGCGCGAACGCAACGCCAATCCATTGGACCCGTCGCAATCGCTCGTCCAGCACGATCCGGGCGAGGGCCACGGTGCTGAAGGGATAGAACGCGCCCAGTGCCGCGACCAGCGAGATCGGGCCCCGTTGATACGCCCAGAGAATAAAGATGCTCGAGACCACTCCCGCCGCGCCTGATGCCGCCACGATCTTGCGGATAGCCCCTGCCGGAATGGCAAGCCCCCCGGTCACCGTGAGCGCCAGCACAACGAGCATCGGCACCGCCACCGAACGCCCTATCACCAGCGGCCAGAGACCTGCTTCGACGCTCGTTTCCGCCAAGGCGAGGAAGAACACCGAAAAGCCGAATCCAGCAATGGTGGCAAGGACAATTCCGGCCCAAGTCGCGCTGGCATCCGCGCCGGCCGAGGCGCGATCTTGGGCCACCAAGGCCATAGCGACGAGCGCCGCGGCGATTCCCCCGATCTGCACTGGGCCAAGCGTCTCACCTCGGGTCAAGCCGGCAATCGTCGGAACAATCACTCCAATGATCGCGGTAAGCGGCGCCAGCAAGCTGATGGGCCCGAGGGTGAGGGCAAAGTAGAAGACGATGAACGAGAGCGCACCCGATGTCCCGATGACGACGCCGGCCACAGTATCGGTGGTCGTCACCAGCGGCGCATCGACAAACCATACAAGCACCAGCAGAAGGGCAAACCCGGCCACATAGATCCATGCGGTAACCCGAACGGGAGAGACTTGCCTCGATGCCAGTCCGCCTCCGAAGTCGACTGCGCCGATAATCAGCGCGGCAGAGAGTGCGAGCAGGGCAGTCATCCCTGAACCGCAGGCAACGATCTAATCGCGAGGCAGGAGTCGGGCGCGGTCGGCAGACCACGTGATCGTGACCCTGGTGCCGACGTCAGCGGTGCCGAGTTCGTCGGGGATCTCCGCCTTGACCGTTGACTCCAGCGCCGCGCAGTCAGCCCGATAGGTGAGCGACGAGCCTCGAAACGCCGCATCGATTACCGACGCTTCAAGAGCACCTCCCGGCGGACCGAACCGGATGTCCTCGGGCCGCACCACCAGCCAATATGAGCCCTGGGACCCGGCACAGCCGCTTACGGGGAGCCGCAGACCGCCTGCGGTTTCCACCGAATCGTCGTCAGCCGATTCCACCTCGATCTCAAAGACATTGGCGTCACCGACGAAGCTGGCGGCGAACTGCGATTCAGGTTCGCGGTAGATCGCCTCGGCTGTGTCGCATTGGATCACCTTGCCGTCCTGGAATACCGCGATGCGATCGGACAGCGCCAGCGCTTCGCGTTGATCGTGAGTGACATAGATGAACGTGGATCCCAGCTCGCGGTGCACTCGCCGCAGCTCGACCTCCATCTCCAGACGGATCTTCAGATCGAGCGCCGCGAGCGGTTCGTCGAGCAGCAGCACCTTCGGCTGATTGACGATCGCCCGGGCCAGGTTGACCCGCTGGCGTTGGCCGCCGGATAGCTCCGTGGTGCGGCGGCGCTCGAATCCGTCTAGGCGCACCAGTGCGAGTGATTCAAGGACCCGCTCTTCGATCTCGCGCTTTGGAACCTTCGCCACCTTCAATCCGAAGGCGATGTTCTGGCCGACGTCGAGATGGGGAAACAACGTCGAGTGCTGAAAAACCATGTTCACGGGCCGCTTGTGGGGGGGAAGACCGGTGATGTCCTCACCCTCCAGAAACACCCGACCCTCGCTGGGCGTGACGAACCCCGCGATTGCCCGCAGCGTCGTCGTCTTACCGCAGCCCGAGGGTCCGAGAAAGGTGAGGAATTCGCCCTCGGCGACCTCGAAATTGATGTCGGTGAGCACCTCATTGTCGCCGAAGCGGTGGGTGACGTCTTGCAAAACGAGAAGGGGCGGAGAGGTCATAAGATGTCCTCGGTCTGGGCCAGCGCGTCGAGTCTGCGTCTGCGCTGGAGTCGGAGGGAATAGATCAAGGCGGCCAGCCAAAGGGCGAGGTTGACGAACAGCAGCAGCGAGGAGATCGCATTGATCGACGGGTCAATCGTGCGACGCAACCGGGAGAAGATCACCAGCGGAAGCGTCGATTCGTTGCCGATGACGAAATAGGTGACGACGAATTCGTCGAAGCTGATCACAAACGAAATTGCCGCCCCACCCAGCAAGACGGGCAACACCTTGGGCAAAATGACATGTCGGAACCGGTAGAACGGCGCGGCACCGAGGTCGGCGGCCGCCTCAAGCTGGGCAACCTCGATGCGGTTCAGCGCGGTCTGAGCGATCACGTAGAAGAACGGCATGACGAACACAGTGTGCGCGATCACGACCGTCATGGTCGACAGGCGAATGCCCCGGTCACTGAAGAACGAGAGCAGTGCTATGCCGAGAATCAGCGCGGGCATAGCGATCGGGATTACGAACAGAGCAGCGTAGAACCCCTTCAACCGCGACATGGTTCGGCTAACGCCATATGCCGCGGCCGTGCCGAACACAAAGGTCACCGCAGCGGTGAGCAACGCGATCTTCAGCGATACCTCGAGGCCGCTGCGCACCGACCGGTCGGACAGTACCTCTCGGTACCACTGCGTGGAGAACCCTTCGAACGGAAGGGACAGCGAGTTGGTGGAGTGAAATGAGAACAAGATGACGATCAACAGCGGAGCGAACAAGAAAACCAACGCGGCAATGGTGACCACCGCGGTTGGACGGCTGCGACGAGTCTGATACACGTCAGTCCCAATCCACTCGGTGAAGCTTGAGGCGTCGCAATGCTAGCTGGATCACGGCAAAGACGAGGCCATAAAAGACGATCATGGTAATGGCCAGGGCGGCACCCTTGCCGTAGTCGCCAGCCTCTCGGAAGTAGCGGTTTATTTGCGTTCCGATCAACTGGCCCTGCAACCCTCCGAGGAATTGCGGGGTAACGAAGTCTGAGGAGCTGACAATGAAGACGAACAGCCAAGCGCTGGCCAGCGGCGCCGCGACCAGCGGAAGGATGACCCGCGTCCACCGAGTCCACGGCCCCGCGCCCAGATCCTCTGCCGCTTCGAGAAAGTCAGGACGGATCGGGCGGACCGCCGCGTAGAGGATGATCACCGCAAAAGGCAGCAAGAGATGGAGTTCCGCGATGATCACCGCGGTACGGCTGAAGATCAGATACTGAAGCGGCTCTTCGATCAACCCCAGCGATTCGAGGCTGGAGTTGACCACGCCGCGAGAGCCCAGCACGGTGCGCCATGCGTAGATGCGCACCAGGTAGCCCGCAAACATCGACGCAATGATCAGTGAGACCACCGGGATTGCCCACCGGCCGGCACTGAAGTGCAGCCAGTAGGCGATGGGCAGTCCGATTCCGACCGCGATGGTGGCGGTCAAAACGCCGGTAACCACCGAATTCCACGCCATGGTGTGGTTCACACTCAGCGTGAGGGCGCTGTGGAAGTTGTCCAGCGTCCACGGCTCGCCCACCTGGAACAACTCACCGGTTTGAAAGCCGTAGATCCCGACGATGACGATCGGCAGGAAGAAGAAGGCGAGCATCCCGGCCGCCGACGGTGTCGCCACCAACAGCGACACCCAGCTGGCACGTTTTGCGATGTTACCCCTCATATTGGGGTCCGCCGCGGCATGAGTTGGCCGACTCTCCGGAAGGCATCGCCGGCCAACTCACACCGCTTCTATGGAGGGGGAATCCGTGGATTACTTGCGATCAGCCTCCGGCGGCAAGACTGCCGTACGCCTCGATGAAGTCACCCATGGTGATTGCGCCGTTCTCTCCCACCGGCAACTCCTGGATCGGGTTGACCGTCAAGAAGTTCTCAAGATCGTCGTAGGGATACAGCGCCTTGTTGGCATCGCTGACCAGTTCGACCGCGGCGGAAATCGGCGTCGCCTGGGCGAACACGTCGTTGACTTTTGCGTTGACCACCGGATCGAGCATCGCGTTGATGAACGCCAGTGCTCCCTCGCGGTTGTCGGCACCAGCGGGAATCGAGTACACGTCGACATAGCCGGTTGTCCCCTCTGTGGGGAACACGGTCAGGATGTCGGGGTTCTCGGTGAAGGCACCGAGACCGGGGTAGCCCCCGTAGGCCGCGACGATCTCACCGGAAGCGAGCAAACCGATGATGTCGCCAAACGACGGCGAGAGGACTCGGGCCTGACTCCAGAGCCCCTGCATGAACTCGATGACATCGTCCAGTTGCTCTTCGGTCAGGTATCTCGCCTCATAGCCGAGCGCAGCAGCGGCGGCCTGGACATGCAGACCGGGAACGTCGGGGATGCCAATGAGGCCCTTCAGTTCGGGATCGAGCAGGTCGGCGTAAGAGGTCGGTGAGACCCTTGTGCTGTCATAGGTGATGCCCAGCGGTGCGAAGGTGAACGGGACGGCGAGCCAGTTGCCATCGTCATCCTTGAAATGGCCCCAGTGGTCGTTAGCGAACAGATCGCTCAAACCGGCCAGGTTCGGAACCTCCTCAACCGTGATTGGTGTGAGTATGCCCTCGATGCTGCGGAACTGCCGGTGGTTGGAAGTGGTCCAGGAGACGATATCGATGCCCCCGCCACCACCGCTGGCAAACTTGGACGCGATGTCGGACGGCGCACCGATATAGGTTGAGTTGAAGTCGATGCCCAGCTCTTCGAGCGTCCCGGCGTTCGCACCGAAGAAGGTGTCGTATCCCTCCCAACCGATGAAGTCAAGAGTGCCGTACGGCGCGCCTGACTCTTCGGCAGCCGGCTCTTCGGCGGCTGGCTCCTCGGGGGCAGGCGCCTCAGGGGCAGGCTCTTCGGCGGCCGGCTCCTCGGGGGCAGGCTCTTCGGCTGGAACGCTGTCGGTTGACGAAGAATCATCATCCCCACATGCGGCGGAAATCATCGCCAACGCGAGCAATAGCGCGAGCAGGCTTGCGAACCTGGCCTTTCGAAGTTGAGTCATGTTCCCTCCTTGAACGTCGAAGCAGTTTGCGATCGACGCAACTTGACTGTGTTCGGCGATAATGCGTATGCGAACTACCGCCAGCACGACCCTACTCGTTTGGTACCAAACAAAGCAACCGACTCCAGAGTTTGCCCTTGCTGTCGACTCTGGTGGATGCCATCGAGGCATCCGTCGCTTCAGTTCACGGCTGATTAGACCCGCCAGGCTGGTTCACCAGGGATTCGAGATGGTCGGCGACTATGCCAAGAGCCTCGGCGAGCTGTCGTTGCCGAGCTTCGCCTAAGTGCTTCGACAACTGTGCGGCAGTTCCGTTCACCTTTGGCCAGACGCGCTCAATCACCTCAGCGCCGATGGGAGTCAGTTGGAACAAGTACGATCGCTGATCGGTCGGGTGCTCCCGCCGCTCGATCAGGCCGCGCTCCTCCAGTCGGCCAGCGAGCCCCGAGAAGCTCGAGCGGGTGATGCACACTTCGCTCGCGATCGAAGCAGCGTCCATTTCGCCGTTCACACGCAGCGCCCAGAGGGTTACAAACCCCGACAACGACAGGCCATCGTCGGCAAGAGGTCCTCGCTCATAGAACGTGCGCATCCGGGTGAAGCTCCAGTGCAGGTTGGATGCAACCAGAAAAGAGAGCTCATCCAGGCCGAGGTCGCGGGCAATCCGCAGACCCTGCTGTTCCATGTCATAGCGGGTTACACGGGTGTCGCCAACACCTGACACGTCACGGGAATTCATCAAAGGGGAGCGTAGGCGACAGCCCTGCGACAACCGCGACTGCCGGATCAGATTCAACGGCAACAATTGCTCCGTCTAGGAGATCAAGTCAGAGTGACTTATCGATTTCCCCGCTATTGTGATTGTTTGTATACGAATTACTTGGGAAAGCGCGGTGACCCCATGGCCCGATCCAATGTTCTTGAGCTGATTTCCCGACACCAGCCCGGCCATCCCCTCGACCAAGGGTTCTACCAAAGCGAGGATATCTTTGAGACTGACGTGGACTTCCTCGCTCAGCGATGGATGCTGGTGGACCACGAGTCACGGATCCCCGAGAGCGGCGACTACTTCCTCTCTGAGACCGGCGCCGACAGCTATATCGTCATCAGGGGAAGAGACGGTGCGATTAGAGCCTTCCACAACGTGTGTCGACATCGGGGCTCGCGGGTCTGTCTGGCGCCGCAGGGGCATTCCAAACTGCTGGTGTGCCCCTACCACGCGTGGTCTTACCGGCTCGACGGCTCGCTGAAGTCGGCGCGGGAGATGGGGCCTCATTTCGACCCAGGCGATTATGGGCTGCGTGAGATCGGCGTGCGACTGCTCGGCGGCCTGGTATTCATCTCGCCGGAGGGCGACGGCGCAGCGTTCGATCAGGAGTTCGCCGGGTTCGGCGATGTGCTCGCGTTTCACGGGATGTCTCAGGCAAAGGTGGCCGCACGGCGCACCTACCCGACTGCGGCGAACTGGAAGCTCGTCGTCGAGAACTTCCTCGAGTGCTACCACTGCCTGCCCGCCCACCCCGAGTACAGCTCGGTCCATTCTCGGGCCAAGCTGGAGGCCTTCGGCGCCGGCACGGGATCAGGCGACCCCGCGGCAGTGGCTCGGTTTCAGCCCCGACTCGAGGAATGGGAGCAGCGCACGCGCGAACTCGGTCATCCGCTCCCCTTTTACGAGGGCGACCACACCACTCAGCACATGGCCCAGTTGGCGCGCTTTCCGATTTCCAGCGACGACCGTGTCTCCGAGACCCAGGACGGGGAACTCGGATGCTCCCGCATGATGGGGAGCTTCGCGGAGAGTGACGGCGGACAAACAGCCATCGCGTTCTGCCCCACCGGGTATGTACTGGCCAACTGCGACTTCGCCTTCATGGTGATCTTCCGCCCTCTCGGACCATTGTCAACCGAGGTGGACGCCCTGTGGCTGGTGGACGGGGATGCCGTTGAGGGCGAGGAGTACGATGTCGGCCGTCTCATGTGGGTCTGGGACGCCACCTTGAAGCAGGACAAGAAGATCACCGAGAACAACCAGCGCGGCGTGTTGTCGAGGGGCTACCAGCCCGGCCCATATGCGCTGAGCGAGGTGCGGGTGAACACTTTCATCCAGTGGTATCTGCACGGCCTCAGCGAGCTACTCGCCAGAGACCCCTGCCTTGTGCCGTAGCCACCTACGTTCGATACGTCAATGGAGTCCTTCGGCTGATCCGCTACTCAGAGGCGTTCGTGGTAACCAGCCGCAGAAGACGAGCCAACTCACGCTTCTCATCCTGGTTGAGCCCTCCGCTCATCTGCCCCTCAAACTCGTTGAAATGGGGAAACAGCTGCTCGATGGTCTTCAACCCGGCTGAAGTGAGGGCCACGGTTACGCGGCGGCGGTCCGACTGCATGCGGGTGCGCTCCACCCGGCCCTGCTTCTCCAGGGTGGACACCATCCCGGTGAGCGTGCCCTTGGCCAAGTCGCACTCAGAAGCCAGTTGGGCTGCCTCCATCTCCCCCCACACCCACAGCACCCACAAGATGGCGAAGCCGCCCCATGACAGTCCGGCCTCGGCCAATAGCTCCCGCTCCGCCCGGCGCCGCACCGCGGCCGCGGCTCGATAGATATTGGCAATGGCCTGCATTGAGTCGAAATCGAGCGGTCGGTCGCCCAGCCGAGCTTGGATATCGACTTCGGCATCGAGAAGGCGCTCGTCGCTGGCAGAGTCAATGGGCACTGGCACTGCCGCTAGATTGCCAGACATGCCCGAATACCGCCGCATCCTCCTCGACGGCTATCCCTGTGACGTCGAACGCGTCGGCGATCAGCTGGTCTCCGGCGACGGCCGGTCGGTGGCTATCGACGAAGCCGTCCACCTGGCGCCGGTGACGCCTACCAAGATCATCTGCATTCATCTGAACTACCGCAGCCGGGTGGAGGAGTTCATGACCAAGCTGCCTCCGGCCCCCACCTACTTCCACAAGCCCATTACGGCGCTGTGCGGGCACCAGAGCGACGTAGTCCGCCCTGAGAGGTGCCAGTGGCTGAACTATGAAGGCGAGATCGCCATCGTGATCGGCCGGACCTGCCGCAACGTCTCGCCTGCTGAGGCGGGGGATTACATCGCCGGCTACAGCGTGGCCAATGACTATGGCCTCCATGACTTTCGGGATACCGATGCCGGGTCGATGCTCCGGGTCAAGGGCAGCGACACCTTGTGCCCGGTGGGCCCCGGACTGGTCACCGGTTGGGACTTCCGGGGCAAGCGCATTCAGACCATCGTCAACGGCGAGGTCAAACAAGACGCCACCACCGATGAGATGGAATGGGACATGCACTACATCGTGGCCGACATCGCCCGCACCATCACGCTGGTGCCCGGCGACATCCTGCTGTCGGGAACGCCGGCCTATTCCCGGCCGGTGGAGCCCGGCGATGTGGTCACCGTGGAGGTCGAAGGCTTGGGGGCATTGACCAACACCATCGTTTCCGGCCCCACTCCCATCCGAGACGACGTGGGGGCGCAGCCGTCCGACTCCGAAGAAGTGCAGTCCACCGCCAAGGGCGGGGATTGGGAGTTCCGGGGCATCCGCGCCCCCCGAGGTCCCGGTGCCCAGCACTACGAATCCACCGTGGAGGAGGAATGACTCCGTGACGCGCCGAGACGTTGGCGGAGTCTCGGTACCGGTCGACCACTTGATCGGGGGACGTGGGTCTCATCACCTCAACGGTTCGAGACCCGGTCGCCAATGGGCTGGGAGCACCTGGCTGATATCGCCCGTGGCGACGACGTCGCCGCCACGGCCGCGGTGGACGCCGCTGTCGAGGGATTCCAGGGGTGGGGTGCCTTCAGTGCGGGTGAACGGGCTGACGTGCTGCATCGTCTGGCCGACCTGATCGAGGCCCACAACGACGACATCGCCCTGGTCGAGACTCTAGACATGGGCTTTCTCTATGAGTCGATGAAGCAGCGGCTGGTGGCCCGGGGGGCACTCAACTTCCGCACTTACGCCGACCTGATCACCGAGCACGAGAACCTCTCCTGGGATGCCAAGAGCATGAGGAACCAAGTGCAGCGCATGCCCGCCGGTCCGGCGGTGGTTATCACCCCCTGGAATGCCCCGTTCATGCTCAGCACCTGGAAGCTGGCCCCTGCGCTGGCCGCGGGCAACAGCGTTATCCACAAGCCAGCCGAATGGTCGCCACTGTCGGCCGCACTGCTGGCCGAGCTCACCCTGGAAGCTGGCTTCCCGCCGGGCGCCTACAACCTCGTCCAGGGAATCGGCGAGGAGGTGGGCGCCGCACTGGTAGCCGACCCCCGGGTCCGGCGTATCACGTTCACCGGGTCACCGGAGACTGCCCGTCACATTGGTCGGGCCGCGGCCACCAACATCGTCCCGTTCACCGCTGAGCTGGGCGGCAAGGGACCGTTCCTGGTGTTCGCCGACGCCGATCTTGACTCCGCTGCCCACCGGGCGGCCTGGCAGTTCGACGATTCCGGGCAAGTGTGCCTGGCTGGCACTCGCCTGCTCGTTGCTGCCGAAATCCGGGACGAGTTCCTCAAGCGATTCCACCACCATGCTGATGCCCTGGTGCTAGGCGACCCCCGTGATCCCACCACCGACATCGCTCCGCTGGCCCACCCCGACCACCGCGATCGAGTCCACGGATTTGTGGAGCGGGCACGCGCCGCGGGCGACGTCATCGTGCGGGGCGGCCAACGGGTGGAGAACAGCCTCCACTACGAACCGACGCTCATCGAGCCGGCTTCCAACGATAGCGAGGTAGTGCAGCGGGAGATCTTCGGCCCGGTGCTCACTCTCCAAACCTTCGCCAACGAGGCCGAGGCCATTGACTTGGCCAACAGCACCGACTACGGACTGGCTGCGCAAATCTGGACATCATCCCAGGACCGGGCCGAGCGGGTGGGCGCAGCCGTGCGGGCCGGATTGGTGTGGGTCAACACCTTCCTGGTGCGCGACCTCACTGCCCCCTTCGGCGGCTGCGGCATCTCCGGCATCGGCCGGGAGGGCGGGGGCTACGCCCTCGACTTCCACAGCGATCTCAAAACCCTGATGATCCTCGACGACACCACCGAGTGATCTGCTAGCGCTCTCCGCTACATCGAGCGGGAGGGGTTCATGGGGGCGGGGGCGGCTTTGGCCATGGAGTCTTGTTGGAACGTGGCCACCAACTGGCCATCAGCGGTGAACACCTCGCCTTGGCCGTAGACCCGGCCGTTGGCTGCTTTGGTGGCCTGCATTTGCACCAGCAGCCACTGGGAAACGTCCAGGTGATCCAAGAAGTGGAGCGTGTGGGCGATCACGCCGGTGGACAAGGTCCGGTGGGCGTCCTCGATTCGGATGGTGTCTCGATGGGGGCGCATGGCCAGCCCGATGATGTTGCCGCAGGTGGCCCATCCGGCGATGCCCTGGTTGGCCGCTTGAGACTCCACCTCTGGCCCGTAGCGATGCCAGGCCCGCTCCACCGGCACGCCGTCGATCTCCGGTTCGCCGGGCACCGGCCGCCACTCGGCGCCGGGGAAGATGAAGGCGAAGCCGGGATCCAAGCCATCGGGAGCGGGCACGTCGGGCATTACCGGCTCGTGGCGCATCAAGTCGTCATCCACCGTGCTCATCAAGATCAGCGCTCGGCTGAGCAGCTTGCCCCCCTGGGTGGCGGTCACCGAATCGCTGGCCCAGGTGCGCCCGGCCTGCATGGAGTCGACGTCCACCTCGATGGGCAGGGTGTAGGTGCCGGCTCGGGCGAAGATGGCATGCACCGAACGGATGTCCTTGGCGCCGCCAGCCTCCCGATCCGACGCCATCATCATCTGGGCCAGGAGCTGGCCGCTGAACACCACATCTCGCCCCTCAGCCGACTCCGCCGGCTGGAAGACGTGATACCGCTGCTCACCGACCTCGGTGAGCTCCAAGATGTCAGGCAGTTCGCCGCTCATGGGGCGCTATTGCTCATTCATCCATGCCGAACATGGCCGGGTCGAACTCCATCATCCCAGCCATCACCTTCACGAACGGGTCGTCCCATGCATCAACCAGCGACGCATTGGTGTGGCCTTGGTCCACCAGCAAGTTGATCCCGTTAATGCCACTAGCGGCGTCGCTGCTGAGAAACAGGAGCGTGTCGCCCATCTGCTCGGGAACCAGGGTGGGCACATCGGCGGCCTCCCGATAGCCGGCTCCAAACGCCAGCCAGATGTCGGCGTTGGCCTGGGCCAAGGGCGTGTCGGTGGGACCGGGCATGATGGAGTTGATGCGCATGCCCTTTTGCAGGAAGGGGAACGCCTGGGCAGCCACGTAGCCGTTGATGGCCTGCTTGGAGAACATGTAGCTGTCGGTGCCCTCGTTCTCGTCGATCCATGCCGCGGCGGTGTCCCAATCGGGGGTGGCCAGAAAGTCTTTCACCTGCTCGAGGTTGTCCAGCCAGCCCATCCCGGCCGCCGAGGAGATGAAGCTCACCGAGCTGCCTCGGCCCAGCTTGGCACTCTTGACCAGCGCTTCGATGAGGTGGCGTTGCGACGTGAAGTTAATCAGCATCAGGTTGCCGGTCCCGTCGGCCACCCCGGCGCAGGCCAACACGGTGTGCACTGGGCCTTCGATGGCTTCGACGGCGGCGTCCACGCTGGCCTGGTCACCCAAGTTGACGTGGATGTACTGCCCGCACTCGTAGGCCACGTCGGCGATGTCCAGCACGATGGTGTGAGCTCCGAGCGAGGCCGCCTTCTGAGCCGCCGCCGCCCCCATCCCGGTGGCACCGCCCACCACCAGCACCCGCTTGCCCTCGTAGCTGACCAGATCTGCCATAGCCTCTCCCCTTTTCGGTCTTGCTTGTGAATGGTCTAGCCGATATTGGGAGACTTCTGGCAATGAGCAGAGGGCAACCCAACATCGCTATCGCCCATTGGCCAGGCATGGATCTGTTCGGCAAGGCCGATCTCGACCGGCTGCGGGCGCTGGGGCTGTTGTTGAACACCGAGCCCATCGGGGCCTGGGACGAAGAAGCCAGCACTGTGCTGGCCGAGGCCGAGGTGATTGTCGGCCACTGGGGGTGCCCGCCGCTGGACGCCGCCATGCTGGATCAGGCGCCCCGGCTGGGCTTGTTCGCCTACGCCGCGGGAACGGTGAAGATGACTCTCACCGACGCGGTATGGGACCGGGACATCCGAGTGACCAGCGGGGCCAACGCCAATGCCGAGCCGGTGGCCGAGTTCACCCTGGCCGCCATCTTGTTCGCCAACAAGGGGGTGCTGTGGCGCCGGGGCCCGGCTGACTTTTCGGCTATGTCGAACATGGGCGACCGCCAGTGGGGCAACTACGGCCGCACCATCGGCATCATTGGGGCATCGCTGATCGGCCGCCGGGTAATCGAGCTGCTGCGCCCCTTTCCCCACTTGACGGTGACGCTCTACGACCCCTACGTCACCCCTGAGGAAGCCGCTTCGCTAGGGGTCGAGAAGCTGGAGTTGGACGAATTGTGCGCCAGTGCCGATGTGCTGTCCATCCACGCACCGGCCCTGCCCGAGACGATGCATATGATCGGACCCGACCAACTGTCGGCCCTGCCCGACGGGGCCACGGTGATCAACACCGCCCGCGGTCCGCTGATCGACCACGAGGCGCTTCTGCCCCACCTGGTGTCGGGGCGGCTGTACGCCATCTTGGATGTAACCGACCCTGAGCCGCTGCCCGACAACAGCCCCATTCTGGAGTTGCCCAACGTGTGGATCAGCCCCCACTTGGCTGGCAGCCAGGGCACCGAGTTGGCCCGCATGACCGACTACGTGATCGAGGAGGTCCGGCGATGGTCGGCCGGAGAGCCAGCCCTCAACGAGGTGACCAAAGAGCGATTGGCCACGATGGCATGAGCATGGACCTCCGCTTTCCCGAACACCCCTTGGCTGGTACCACCACCGCTGGTGCCCTGGCCGACCGGCTGATAGCGGTTACAAGGGACAAGATGGCGGAGTTCGAGCAGTCGGCGGCTCCCGGATTGGAGCTGCCCCGGCTCTATGCCGGCCATGCGGTCTTGGACGACGCCACCGCCGACTTGTTGTACGTGCTGGGACTGCTCATCGAATGCGGAGTCGACGAGGTGGACGGGTGCGAACTGCGAGCCCGGATCCCGCCGCTGATCGCTTCGCTTGATCCCGCCACGGTGGAGGCGTTCGCCAGCTACCGGGTAGGAGAGACGGTTCTGCGCATCGGGGGTCTCGATTCCCTCCCCTCCGAGCTCCATCAGACCGTGCTCGATGCAGTGCACTCCCCGGGCATCATCGGCCGGCTGGCCGACACCGATGCCATCCCGCCCAACTTCGCGGTGGTGGCCTCCCGATGCCTGCGAGCCCTGGCCAAGCTTCGGGGCGGCGAGGCGCCCGCTGAGCTGCCCGACCTGCTCGACCGGGTGCGCTCGATGTTCTCCAGCCCCACGGGCTGGTTGAACGACGGCATGGGCAACTGGGTCCATTACGACATCTACACCCCCGACATGTATCTGTTCGCCGAGCCGCTGGCCGACCAGCTTGGCCCGGGGTGGGTCAGCGGGCTGTCGAAGGTGCTGGTCGACCTAGACGAGGTGGCCCAGCCGGGCGGGGCCATCACTTGGGGGCGGTCTATCGGAGCGCTGGGCATGGCCATCACCATCGAGCTGGCCGCCATCGCCGCGGGGCGCGACCTCGACGTGCCCCAAGACCGCTGGCTGGCCCGAGCCGATGCGACTCTTGACGATCTGTTGGAGTGGTTCCCCAGTGGGGTCATCGCCGCCCACCAAAACCGAGCCACCATGTTCTACCGCGGCCCGGCCCGAAGGCTTCAGATGACCCTGGACATCTACGGCAAGCTGCTGCTCTCCGCCCTCGAACTACGCCGCCGACCTGAAACGCCTAGCGCACCGCCCGGCGATGCCTATCTCCCTGCGGAGCGATTCATCTCATTCGACGATTCCCAGCGGGCCACGGTGTGGTCGTACCGGGCTAAGCCGATGTCATTCTCCCTGCCCACGGTGTTCGGATTCTCGGCCGACTACGCCCCCTCGCCGCGAAGCCCGGGCCTGTTTGAGCAGCCCACCTCCGGCCATCCGGTGATGCTGCCGGTGATCACCCCACTGGGCCGAGACGACCGCACCGGCACCAACAATGCTCCCCTGGTCCCGGCGGGACTGCCCACCTCGGTGGAGCACGAGCCGGGCTCGGTCACCATCGTCCACGATGGGTGGGCGCCTGCGGGCAGCGACGAGCCGACGGTGGCGGGCCGCCGTACCGCCACCTACCAAGTGAAGGGCCGCTCGCTGGTTGTTTCTGAACAGCTCCAATTCGACGACCCCGACCTCCCCGGACCGCTGACCCTCACCGTGGCCGAGCCTGCCGGACGGCCGCTGGACGTGGAGATCGATACCGGTCGAATTCAGGCCATCGACACCGCGGGAATCGCCGAGTGGCGCAGCTTCTGGGGTGAGCTGCCCCGGGTGTACCAGGCTGAGCTCGAACCCGCGTCAATGGTGGATTTCACCTGGAAGGTCACCCCCCGCCTGCGGGTGGCCAGCACCATCCACGGCCACCCCTACGACCGCTCGCTGTACGACCCGATGGCCGACCGGGTGGTGGCCATCGGCGCGGGCATCCCCGACGACAAGCTGGTGCGAAGGTTGCGGGACGTCGACGTGTTGCACATGGCCTGGCCGGAATGGTGGAGCGGCGTCGACCCCCAGCGCACCGCCGAGGTGCTCGAGCAGGTCAAGGCCACCGGCACCGCCATCGTGTGGACCCAGCACAACCTGCTGCCCCACTTCTTCAAGACCGACGAGGCCGCGGCCAGCTACCAGCTATGGGCCGAGGCGGCCGACGCCGTCATCCACCACAGCCAGGTGGGCCTAGAGGTGGCCCTGGCCACCTACGACTACGGCCCCAGCACCGAGCACCACGTCATCGCCCACGGTCATTGGGGGCGCGAATACGAGACGGTGGCCCACACCACCCGCGAAGATGTCGAGTTGGCCGAGGGATGGGCACCATGCGGGCTGCGGGTGGCGGTTATCGGGACCCCTCGGGTGGAAAAGGACCTCCAACTGGTGGTGGACGCAGTAGCCGCTTGCGCCCGGGACGACATCCAGCTGGTGATCCGGGTGGACCTAACGGTGGCCGTGCCCGACGACCCCCGCATCATCGCCGAGTTCGGCCATCTCGACTTCAGCCAGTACCTGCGGCGCGTGAAGGCCTTCGACGCGGTGATACTCCCCTTCGCCCCCTCCGGGATGCTCACCACCGGCACCGCCTTCGACTGCATCGGAGCTGGCGTGCCCGCCATCACCAGCAACTGGGACTTCTTCGACGAGACCTTCGCCGGGGCCGACATCCGCTACGGAGACACCGTCGAAGACCTCACCCGCTGCCTCGACAATCTCAGCCCCGAGGACTTGGACCGCTCCCGCCAAGCCCTGATCGACCTTCGCCCGACGTTTGAATGGGGCCCTATCGCCGAGGAAACCCTGGCGGTGCTCGAAGCCGCCGCCCTCAGCAAGACCTGACGCCTAGACCGTGGTAGAACCCACATTTGCAGGCATCGATTAAGGACATCTCATGAGCGAGTACAGATACGTCGGCTACGAGACCGCTGACGCGGTGGCCACCATCACGCTGGCCCGACCCGAAAAGGCCAACGCCCAGAACGAGCGGATGCTCGATGAGCTGCACCACCACTTCTTGGCCGCCGAATACGACGACGACGTGAAGGTGATCGTGCTGCGGGGCGAGGGCAGGCACTTCTCCGCCGGCCACGACCTGGGCGGCGGCGCTCCCGACCCCGACGCCGTGTCGCTGGCCGAGGCCGACGGCAGCTGGCAGCTGAACAAGATCTACCGCTGGGAGGCCCGCAAGTACCTGGGCTACTCCTGGCATTGGCGCAACATCCCCAAGCCCACCATCGGCGCCATCCAGGGCAAGGCCATCGCCGGGGCTCTGAACCTGATCTGGCCGCTCGATCTGCTGGTGGTGGCCGACGACGTGGAGTTCTCCGACCCGGTGGTGCTGATGGCCATCGGCGGGGTGGAGTACCACGGCCACACCTGGGAATTGGGTGCCCGCCGAGCCAAAGACCTGCTGTTCACCCAGCGCACCCTGGGAGCCGAAGAAGCCGTCCAGATCGGGGTTGCTCGGGAGGCGGTCCCCCGCGACCAACTCTGGGAGCGCACCCACGAACTGGCCGCCCAGATCGCCACGAACAACGCATTCGGTTTGGCGCAGGCCAAGCGGGCGGTGAACCAGACTCTCGATGTGCAGGGCTACTACACCGCCCTCCAATCGGTGTTCGACGTCCACCACACCGGCCACGGCAACGCCATCAGCGTCAGCGGCTATCCCATCTTGATGCAGCTCGACGAGATGAAGCAGAACCTGAAGAAGCAGTAGCCGCCCGATGCCGCTGAACCGCCCCGAGCACTAGCTCGCCCCGGCATGGCCACCGACTACGACGCCATTTTCAAGGCCTACGACGTGCGGGGCACGGTGGGCGATCAAATCGACGCCGACGGTGCCCGGGCCATTGGAGGCGCCTTCGCCCGGTTTATCGCCGCATCGGGGGCAACGACGGTGCTGGTCGGGCGGGACATGCGCCCCGAGGGCGAAGAATTCTCCGCTGCTTTCGGCGACGGGGCCATGGACCACGGCCTCGACGTGGTGGACGTGGGACTGTGCGCCACCGACATGCTCTACTACGCCTCGGGCAGCCTCGATCTGCCCGGAGCAGTGTTCACCGCCTCCCACAATCCCGCGGGCTACAACGGGATCAAGATGTGCGGCGCGGGTGCCGCGCCCATCGGTGCCGACACCGGGTTGGAGGCCATCAAGTCCATGGCCATCGCCGGCCCCGACCCGGAAGCTACCAAGGGCACCCGCACCAGCCGGGACTTGCTGGGCGACTACGTCGCCCATGTCCGCTCCTTCGTGGACGTGGACGCGCTGGCCCCTCTGTTGGTGGTGGCCGATACCGCCAACGGCATGGGAGGCCTGGTGGTGCCGGCCGTGTTCGAAGGACTGCACCTCACACTCGACCACCTGTTTCCCGAGTTGGACGGCACCTTCCCCAACCACCCGGCCGACCCTCTCCAGCCCGAGAATCTACGCGACCTCCAGAGCCGGGTGCTGGAAGTAGACGCCGATGTCGGAATGGCCTTCGACGGCGATGCCGACCGCATGTTCTTGGTGGACGAAAACGCCCGACCGGTGTCGGGGTCGTTGACCACCGCCATCATCGCCCGCACGGTCTTGGAGCGGGAACCCGGCGCCACCATCATCCACAACCTGATCTGCTCTCGGACCGTTCCCGAAGCGATCGCCGAGGCGGGTGGCACCGCGGTGCGAACCCAGGTAGGCCACTCCATCATCAAACAAGCCATGGCCGACACCGGTGCCATATTCGGAGGGGAGCACTCGGGCCACTACTACTTCCGGGACAACTATCGGGCCGACAGCGGCCTGATCGCCGCCCTGATGGTGCTGGAAGCCCTCAGCCACCACCCGGCGGGCCTGTCCGATCTCGTGTCGGACTTCGACCGCTATGCCTCATCGGGAGAGCTCAACACCACGGTGGACGACGCGGCAGTGGTGATCGAGCGGGTGGCGGCCGCCTACCCGAATGCCCGCCAAGACCGCCTCGACGGACTCACCGTGGACCTGGGCGACTGGTGGTTCAATCTGCGCCCCTCCAATACTGAGCCGCTGCTGAGGTTGAATCTTGAGGCGCCCACCCCAGACGAGGTGCAACAGCGATTGGCCGAAATCCAAGCCCTTATCGCTTGAATTGAGCGCCGTTTAACGCCCACATCCCGGTTTAATGAATTACACAGCCGGGGAGAGGAATGCCCCCCTCCCGTCCTCCTCTCCCCGGCTGCGCCGTAACTTAGTGGCTTCATTCCAACCTCGCACGACGGGTCGCGGGGAAAGACCTGCGATTAGGGCAAACGCTAGGAAACGGGGGTCAGCTCCAAGGAGGCCAGCAAGGTCTCAACGCGGAGCCTGACGTCGTCCCGAATGGGACGCACTGCCTCAATGGGTAGTCCTGAGGGGTCGTCCAACTCCCAATCCTCATAGCGCTTGCCGGGATAGATGGGGCAGGCATCGCCACAGCCCATGCTCACGATCACATCGGCGGCTCGGGCGATTTCGTCAGTCCACGGCTTGGGGTATTCGGTAGCGATGTCGATCCCTTCTTCGGCCATGGCTTCCACCACCACCTTGTTGGTGTCGAAGCCGGGGTCGGAACCGCCGGTGAACACATCCACTCGATCGCCAGCCAAATGACGCAGGTAGCCGGCCGCCATCTGAGAGCGTCCCGCGTTGTGGACGCATAGGAACAGCACACCGGGCCGGTCCAAAGTGCCCACCTCTAGGCGGGCCAAAGCAATCAGCCGGTCGTGAGTGAACCGCTCGATGAGCACCGGCAGCCAGGTGGCGAACTTGGCCCGGCTCTCCAGCCGGGTCTGCGAGTCAGTGATGTACCGCTCGATGGTCTCGGCGTTGAAGGTGCCCTCAAACTTGGTCTTCAGCCGTTGGGCAGCCTGCTTTATCAACAAGATCTGCTCAGTGGTCAGCTTGACCTGCGGCTCCAACAGAGTCTGCTCATCCATCCCGGAATTCTCGCCTACCCAATTGGAGGCCAATTGGAAGCGAGGTGAACGCCCTCTTGACCGAGGGTGAATTCTTCCGGTGGAAGAGATTGACAGCAGAACTGGGGTGGTGTAGAAGTTAATCGGTTTAGTAAATCGATTAAATCAAGGGGGCTTTCGAGGGGGATGCGGGTCCGACTGCAAGACGTGGCGGAACGCGCCGGGGTGTCCACCGCCACCGCTTCGATGGTGCTCAACGGCAAGGACGACTCCATCAGCGGCGAGACTCGGGCTCGGGTACGGGCGGTGGCCCGTGAGATGAAGTATCGCCCCAATGTCTTGGCCCGCAGTTTGCGAAGCCAGCGAACCAGGGCAATCGGGTTCATCAGCGATGAGGTCGTCACCACCCCCTATGCCGGTGCCATGATCCAAGGTGCCCAGCGCGTGGCCGACGACCATGGCTATGTGCTCCTGTTGGCCAACACCGACTATCACCCCGATGTCGAAGAGCGCGCGGTGGAGGCGCTGTTGGATCGACAAATCGATGCCGCGGTGTACGCCACCATGTACCACCGCATCATTGAGCCTCCTACCTCGCTGGAGAGCATCCCCACGGTCATTCTGGATTCCCGCCCCAAAGATGAGGCGGCATTCTCGTGGGTGGCTCCTGACGAGATTGGCGGCGCTAGAGCAGCAGTCGACCATCTAGCCGATGCTGGTCACCGCCGAATCGCCATGATCAACGACCGCGACGGCACACCAGCGGCTGTCGAAAGGGAGGAGGCCTGGCGAACGGTCCTGGATGCCCGAGAATTGGACCAGGACCTGAATCTGCTGGCTTACGCCAGTTCGGATGCAACCAGTGGCGCAATGGCGGCAGCCCAATTGCTGGAGGGAGAAAATCCTCCGTCAGCCATATTTTGTTTCAACGATCGCATAGCCGCCGGGGTGTACATCTCAGCCAGCCGCCTCGGCGTATCCATTCCGCAGGATCTGTCAGTTGTCGGTTTCGACAACCAGATCCTTGTGGCTGAGGCCGTCGACCCGGGCCTCACCAGCGTGCAACTGCCGCACGACGAAATGGGTCGATGGGCAATGGAGCAGGTGCTGCGCCTGCTCGACAAGGGGGCCGGCCCGCAAGGCAAGCGAATGCCATGCCCCCTCGTCGAGCGAGGCTCAGTCGCTCCGCCCGGTCAGCAATAGAGCAAATACAGGGAGGGGACCTTCCATGAAAACTACAAGAAGATTCGGCAATTGGGGGCTGTTGCTACTCATCGTTGCCGTGTTCAGTCTGGTTGCCGCAGCCTGCGGCAACGATGACGACGAGGCGCCAGCGCCAGCACCGGCCACGGAGGCACCAGCGGCTGCTCCAACAGAGGCGCCCACAGCTGCTCCAACCGAGGCGCCGCCCGCCGGCCCGGAGACCATCACGATGTGGTATCACGGGGCGGGCAACGACACCGAGCGAGAGCTGCTGACAAACATCATCGATGACTTCAATGCCGAGCAGAACGAGTGCCGCATCACGCGCGAGGACTTTCCACAGGATGCCTACAACGAGTCGGTGATTGCAGCTGCTCTAGACGGCAGCTTGCCCGACATCATCGATGTAGACGGTCCGGTCATGCCCAACTGGGCCTGGGCCGAATATATGCAGCCGCTGAGCATTGACCCCTCGGCCTATGCCGACTTCCTGCCGGGTGCCATTGGCAGCTGGAATGGAGAGGTCTACTCGCTAGGGCTGTGGGATGCGGCCATCGCCATGTTTGCCCGCCAGTCGGTGCTGGAAGCAAACGGAATCCGCATTCCGACACTTGACGATCCATGGAGCTTTGAGGAGTTCGACGGCATTCTGGAGACCCTCCAGGCTTCAGGAGAATTCGACTACGCCCTCGACCTCGGAATGGCATGGACCGGCGAATGGTATCCCTACGCCTTCTCCCCGTTGCTTCAGAGCTTCGGTGGCGACATCATCGATCGCTCCGACTATCAGAGCGCCGAGGGCGTCTTGAATGGTCCCGAGGCACAGGCCTTCGGCGACTGGTGGCAGAGCCTGTTCGATCGAGGTCTGGCACCGGGCACGTCACAAGACGGCGCCGACCGGGAGACCGGTTTCGTAGACGGTCGCTATGCCCTCCAGTGGAATGGCAACTGGGCGGCTCTGGGCGCGCTGGAAGCATTCGGCGATGACATGCTGTACCTGCCCGCTCCCGATTTCGGCCACGGTCCGAAAATCGGCGCTGCCTCGTGGCAATTCGGCGTGTCTTCGACTAGCGATAATCCCGAGTGCGCCAACGCCTTCATCGAATTCGCCATCGATGACAAGTACCTGGCTTCGTTCTCCGATGGCATAGGCCTAATACCGTCTACCCCGGGTGCGGCTGCGCTCACGCAGAATTACACCGCCGGCGGCCCACTTGAGGTCTTCTTCGAGCTCAGCAACCAGCAAGGCCTGATCCGCCCGCCGACCCCGGCGTATCTCAACGCCGCAGTGGTCTTTGAGAAGGCTCTGGCTGATATTGCCAACGGCGCCGATGTGTTGACAGCTCTCGACGCGGCGGTCGACGAGATCGACGCCGACATCGAAGCCAACAGCGGCTACACCAACTAATTCCCCTCCAGGTGGAGCTCGGGCGGCCTACTTCAGGCCGCCCGAGCTTCCGGCCTGGCAAAGTAATCGGCGATGGCGAGTACAGCGGCAGCAACCAAATCGGAGCGCCGAACCGGCCTTTTGATGGTCGCGCCTGTGGTGGTGCTGCTGCTGTTCCTTGCCCTTCCGTTTGTGGCGTCGTTCTACTTCAGTTTCACTGACCAGCGGTTGGCCTCGCCGAATCCCACTCAATATGTGGGGGCCGATCAGTTCGACCGGCTGCTCTCGTTCGAGTGGGTGACGCTTTCTCCATCGCTAGACGAGAGCGGCGAGTACGTGCGCAACGAGGACGGTGGTCTGGTCTATCCGCTCCGGGAGACCATCCGAAACAACCCTGACAATCCCCAGTTTGACGGCTTGCAGAAGTGGTTCAGCATTCCCCGGGGAGACGACAAGCGGACCTACTTCTTGGTGGGCGACCTCCTGTTCGTCAAGTCGATGATCAACACAATCTTCTTCGCGGCGGTGATCGTCCCCGTGCAGAGCGGGCTGGGGCTTGTGCTGGCTCTGCTGGTCAATCAGAAGCTGCGGGGAATAAATGTGTTTCGCGCCATTTACTTCATGCCGGTGGTCACCGCCATGGTGGTGATCTCCATCTTGTGGAGGTTCATATACGACGCGGAGAACGGGTTGCTCAACTCGGTGCTCGACTGGTTCACATTCGGAGGCATCACCGGCACCGACTGGTTGGGCGATACCACGACAGCCATGCCCGCACTGATGGGGATGTCAATCTGGCAGGCTGTCGGGTTGCACATGGTGATCTGGCTCGCGGGGCTTCAGACCATACCTGGGGTCCTCTACGAGGCGGCAGCCATCGACGGCGCCAGCCGCTGGGCCCAGTTTCGCCATGTAACGTGGCCCGGTTTGCGGGCCTGTCGGGTGTTCATCCTGATCACCATCACCATCGCCGCATTTGGCCTGTTCACTCAGGTGGACGTGATGACCAATGGCGGGCCTCTGGACTCCACTTCATCGGTCATCTTCTACGCCGTAAGGCAGGGATGGAGCCAGCAGAACATCGCCTATGGCTCGGCGATTTCATTGGTGTTCTTCGTCATGGTCTTGGCTGTGGCCCTCGTGCAGAGATGGCTTACCCGGGAGCCCAAGCCCACATGAGACCAGTCCCACCGATCGCGAAAGCTGCACCATGAAGGCCATCACCTCCGGCAATCGAGTGAGTATGAGAACCGTGACCTCTCACAACAAGGCAGCGATGCTGCTGGCCTCCCGTTATCTGCTCTTGTGCATCTTCGCGGCATTCTTCTTGTTCCCAATCGTGTTCATGGTGGTTTCGTCGCTCAAGCCCGACGACCAACTACTGCGAGACACCTCCTCACTCCGGGCATTCATCCCCTACGGAGACATCTCGTTGGACAACTACAAGGGAGTGTTCGACCGGGTACCCGCAGGACGGTTCATCTTGAATTCCATAGCCATTTCCAGCCTCACCGTAGGCCTGGGACTCGTCGTCAACTCCATGGCCGGCTTCGCCCTGAGCCGTGTTCGATTCCGAGGACAAAAGGTGCTGCTCAGCCTGATCATTGCCACCCTCATCCTTCCCCTTGAGGCCATAGCCATCCCGTTGCTCATGGTGGTGACCGAGCTTCCCACGATCAGCATCAGCGACGGCTTCGAGATTACTCAGGGATGGCTCAACACATACCACGTGCAAATCCTGCCGTTCGTTGCTAACGCATTCTCGATCTTCTTGTTCGCCCAGTACTTCAGCAGCATTCCCAAAGAGCTGGACGAGGCAGCTCTAATCGACGGCGCCTCCTGGTTTCAGATCTACCGAAAGGTGGCCGTACCGCTGTCGGGCCCAGCTTTCGCCACTGTGGCCATCCTCACCTTCTTGCCGATTTGGAACGGGTACCTATGGCCGCTGCTTGTAGTGCAGCAAGAAGACATCCGCCCTGTCATGCTTGGAGTGGCCTATTTCTTCCAACTCGATGTGGCCTGGGGAGAGATCATGGCCTACTTGACCCTGATCACGATTCCCATACTTCTGATCTTCTTGGCCTTTCAGCGGGCCTTCATCGAATCGGTTGCCTCTAGCGGAGTCAAGGGCTGATGACCACTAGCTGGGATGGCTTGGCACCGGCGCGCCCCGCAGTTCATTTGACGCCTCCTACTGGCTGGATGAACGACCCCAACGGGCTCTGTTATGTCGATGGGCACTGGCATGCCTTCTACCAGCACAATCCCAACGACATTGTGTGGGGCCCGATGCACTGGGGCCACGCCTCCAGTGCAGATCTGGTGAGCTGGGACCACCACCCGGTTGCACTGTCGCCCAACGAACAGGGGACCATATTCTCGGGATCTGCGGTAATCGACCATGACAACACCGCAGGGTTCGGGGCTGGGGCCCTTGTGGCTATGTTCACCCAAGACCTAGAGGGACTCCAGCGTCAGTCAATTGCCGCCAGTCTCGACGGAGGACTCACCTGGAGTGTGTCCCCAAGCAATCCGGTGTTGGAAATTGATGCCATCGATTGTCGAGACCCAAAAGTCCTGGCCATGGACGATGGCGACCCCCGTCGGTGGGCCATGGTCCTGGCCGTGGGCGACCGAGTTCACTTCTATCGGTCGGCGGACCTCAAACACTGGAATCTGGAAGGCGAGTTCACCTGGGATCTGGAGGCCGACGGGGTCTGGGAGTGCCCCGACCTAATGAGGTTGCCCGGTAGCGATCCCGGGTGGCTGCTCACCTTCTGCGTCACCAATGCCGGGCCCCACGGACACAGTGCCAGCCTGGCCGTACCCGGAAACTTCAATGGGGTCAGATTCGAGCCTTCTTCCACACCTGCCCCGGTGGACTTCGGACCTGACTTCTATGCCATGCAGAGCTTCCACGCCGCGCCGACAGACAATCCGGTGGTGATGGGGTGGATGAACAGCTGGCGCTATTCCAACTCCCACCCCAGCAACGGATGGCGGGGGGTCCAGTCGCTTCCGCGCCTGCTCTCGCTAGCCGATGACGGGCAGCTCTTGACCGCGCCTGCCGTCGATCTTGTCACCCGAAGCTCGCCTTTCCATGGTTCTGCCTGGTCTAGCGAACCCGACACAGCCATTTATGTCCGAGCAGATGACTCGATGAGAGCGGAGATCGAAGGGGACAAAGGACTGGTAGCAACCATAGAGATCACCAGCCAGTCGGCTTCGATAACCCGCCAAGGAGAGGTGGTGGAGGGATACGCCCAGCGATACGAAGCCGAGCTGACTCAAGGCGGCATACATCAGATCATCATCGACCACGGAACCATCGAGGTGTTTGCCGCTGGAGGCCAGGCATCTCTAAGCGCCCTCACCTTCCCGGGTGAGGAATGGCATGTACGAGTAGACGGCCAAGCAGAAATCAGACTGCTATGAGAATGCTCGGGGCGGCGCTCACGGTGGCCATAGTGCTTCCTACAACAGCGGTTGCCTCTAGCCAGCAAACCAACGACCGCCCATCTATCCACTTCACCCCGCCAACAGGCTGGATCAACGACCCGAACGGACTAGTCAGGGTGGGCGACATCTATCACCTCTTCTACCAGCACAATCCAGACGACATTTTGTGGGGGCCGATGCACTGGGGCCATGCCACTAGCGAGGACCTCCTGAGTTGGAATCACCAGCCGATCGCCCTCTTCCCCGATGAAATCGGCACCATCTTCTCAGGATCGGCGGTAATCGACCATCACAACTCCGCTGGTTTCGGTGAGGGGGCAATAGTGGCGGCGTTCACCCATTTCGCCACCCCCAGACAGATGCAGAGCCTGGCCTATAGCACCGATCAGGGCCATACCTGGCAGAAGTATGAAGGAAACCCGATCCTCCAACCGCCCAGCGGAATCCGGAACTTCCGAGATCCCCTCGTGTTCCTCTGGGATAGAGGTCCGGGCGATCCCCATTGGGTAATGGCCGTGGGCTCGGGACTCGCCATCATTTTCTATCGATCCCCCGACCTGCGGAATTGGACACCAATGTCAACGGTGGGCCCAATGGTAGGGGCAACTTGCGGGGTCTGGGAGACACCCGATCTCATTGAGCTGCCGATTGCTGGTACATCCAGAAGCGCCTGGGTGCTAACGGTGGCCACCAGTGACTGCTCCCCTTCGGGAGGCAGTGGCGTCCAGTACTTCGTCGGAGACTTCGACGGTGAGCGATTCGTCAACGCCAACGACGATGAGACCGAGCTGTGGGCCGATTGGGGTCCTGGTTTCTACGCCCCGCAGACGTGGGGCGAAGTTCCCGACCGGGCCGTTTGGATCGGCTGGATGAGCAGCTGGCAGTATGCCCAAGCGGTACCCGCTTCCACTTGGCGAGGCTCGATGTCGATCCCCAGGGAACTATCGCTGATTGAGACTCCCGACGGTCTGCTCCTTGCACAACAGCCGGTGTCTGAGATTGACGACGTGCGATGGCCGCTTACCTCGATTGAGGCAAAGGTGCGGGAAGGAGCACCGTTAATTGCTCCACTCGGCCCAGACAGAGCATTCGACGTGCACGCCAAGTTCTCTTGGGAGGCAGGCTCGATTCGTCGTGCAGTGCTCAGGTTTCACGGCGCCCCTGGCGAATGGACTGACGTGGGTTACGCCATACCCGAGTCCAGGACTTACGTCGATCGATCCCAATCGGGCTCGGCCGAAGTCACGCCATGGTTCGGGTCCGCCCATCTCGGACCGGCAGAACCGCCGGGGCGAACGGACTTGGACATCCGAGTGATCGTCGATCGAAGCTCGCTCGAGATCTTCATCGACCGCGGCGCCATCGTGTTCACCGAGCAAGTGTTCCCGGAATCGTGGACCGGCGTTGAATTGCTTGTCGAAGGCGGAACTGCCGATGTGGAGGCCACCGTGTCCTTCATCGACCCTGGCAATCTCGTTGAACCACCGCGATCGGGACGCAGCCACGGAACTTGGGTGGCTACTGCGGCTCTGGCTGCGCTACTTCTTGTTTTGGTTCTTGCCGCTTACCGAACTCACCAGCGAAGGGAGGCCATTCGTGGCTGAAATTGCTTTCGAGGAGATCAACAAGGTCTATCCAAATGGCTTTCAGGCCATTCACCAATTGAGTCTGGAAATCGCCGACAAGGAGTTCTTGGTGCTGGTCGGACCTTCCGGCTGTGGGAAGTCCACCGCTCTGCGCATGATCGCCGGTCTGGAGGACATCACCTCAGGCACTCTGCGTATCGGCGACCGGGTTGTAAATGACGTCGAACCCAAGAAACGCGACATCGCCATGGTGTTCCAGAACTACGCCCTTTACCCCCACATGACAGTTGAGCAGAACATCGGATTCTCACTAAGACTGGCCAAGGTGCCCAAGGCGGAGATCAAAGAGCGGGTGGCCGAAGCCGCCCGCATCCTGGAACTCACTGAGCAACTCGACAAGAGGCCTAACCAGCTGTCCGGTGGCCAGCGGCAGCGGGTGGCCATGGGTCGAGCCATCGTTCGTGAACCATCGGCCTTTTTGATGGACGAGCCACTGTCAAACCTCGATGCCAAGCTGCGGGTGCAAATGCGGGCCGAGATAGCCCGCTTGCAACACGAATTGGAGGTGACCACGGTATATGTGACCCACGACCAGGTAGAGGCCATGACCATGGGTGACCGGGTGGCAGTGCTCAAAGACGGCTATCTCCAGCAGGTTGACACCCCCCAGAACCTCTACGACCGGCCTGAGAATGTGTTCGTGGCCGCGTTCATCGGATCACCGTCGATGAATTTGTTTGAGGGCCGTATCGATGGTTCAACCGTTTGGGTCGGCGACCACCAGATTGGTCTGCCGGATGCGGTGTTCGACTCCCGGCCCGGCTTGCGAGCATACGAAGGCGAGGCGGTCATTGTGGGGGTGCGCCCCGAGGACCTGGAGGATGCCGCATTGGCTCCCGACGCGGTGGCCACGGTGTCGTCGACTGTGGAGTTGGTGGAGGCATTGGGCTCGGAGATAATCGTCCACTTCAACCTGAACGCGACAACCGTGGACGCCGGCGATCCAGATGCGGTGGAGGAAATCAGCGCCGATGTGAACACCGTTGGGCGGTTCGACCCCCGCAGCCGAGCGGCAGTCGGAGAGCCGGTCACCGTCGCGGTGGAGGTTGCCCACCTGCACTTCTTCGACCCAGAATCTCGCTTGTCCATCTGGAATTGAGACACGCATTGTTGGACCTGCCTTGACTGAGAACGCACCGAAGCAGTCTTTGTCGACAACTGAGGTCGCCAAGTACAACACCGCGGCCTGGGATAAGTCAGCGGCAACCGGGGGCATTTGGTCTACGCCGGTCACACCCGAAGATGTGGAATGCGCCCGTCAGGGTGAGGTGAGAATCAAGCTCACACCGTCGAAAATCGTCCCCGCAGAATGGTTCCCTGCCCTCTCAGGTCTTGAAGTGCTTGCCCTTGCCTCCGGCGGCGGTCAGCAGGTTCCGCTAATGGCTGCGGCCGGCGCGAATGTCACCTTGGTCGACTTGTCGGAGGGTCAACTAGATGTCGATCGGATGGTGGCCAAGCGGGAGGGATTGTCTATCAACACTGTGAAGGCAGACATATCCGACCTTTCTATGTTTGAACCAGACTCATTCGAATTCATCCTCCATCCAATTTCCAACCTCTTCATCGCCGACATCGAGCCCGTGTGGGAGGAGGCGTTTCGGGTGCTCCGACCGGGAGGAACGCTCGTGTCGGGATTCAACAACCCGGCGATTTACATCTTTGATTGGAGAGATCACGAGCGCGGCGCATTGACGGTGCGCCACCAGCTGCCCTTTGCTGATGCGGTGGATTTGGATCCCGAGGAGAGAGACAGCTTCATCGAGGACGGCATCACTCTCGAATACAGCCATACGCTGGAACAACAGATTGGCGGTCAGATTAATGCCGGATTCGAAATCATCGGCTTCTACGAGGATCGCCATGACGAGCTTGCCCTTGCCCACTACATGTCCACCTCAATCGTGACGCGAGCTCGCAAGCCCCAGCTCGACATCACCAACTGAACCCAATTTGGCGAAGACACGGTCACCAGCAGATAGCGGAATTCACCCCACAGTGATCAGGGTGGTGCCGGCCAGCACGGCGGCGATACCGACAGCCTGCCACCAGCGCAGGGTGTCGTCGTCGAGGACTACTGCTAGTGCGATGGTCACCACCGGGTAGAGCGAGCCGGCCACCGACACCTCCCCCACTGGGCCTCGCTGGACTCCGGCGATGAACGACGCCATGCCCAAGCCGCCGGCGATGCCTCCGGCCAGGCCAGCCAACCGCAGGGAGCGGGGCAGGATCTGGGGAATGCGCCTAGCCCGGGTGACCATCAGCATGAACACCAGGGCGGCGGCCCTCTGGGTGGCGGCGGGCCACATGCCGCTGTCCACGCTGGTTCGATCCAGCAACACGATGGCCGCGGTAAAGGCGAGTCCGCCGAGGATGGCGTAGGCGATGCCTGTGCCGACGTTCGTCACGGTCTGGGGCACGATCACGGCCAACAGCAGCCCGGCCACAGCCACGGCAATGCCGATGTTGGCCGCCAGAGTGGGACGTTCGCCGGTGCTTACTCCATAGATCAGCGGCCCCAACGATGTGAAGGCGGCCACGATGGGCGAGGCAATGGCCGAGGAGGACACGGCCAGGCTGTGCCACATGGCCGAGAGGGCGATGGCGATGAGCGCTCCCGAGGCCGCCCCCAGCAGCAAGTCAGCGGCAGTGATGGCACTGGGCACAATCACTAGCAGCACCATCGTGATGCCCAGCCCACCCACGAACGCGGTGCCCACCGTGGTCATGGCCTGGGCGCGCCGACTGCAATACCGCCCGAAGTAGTCGGAAACGCCGATCAGCCCCGACGCCAAAGCCCCCAGCAAAACCGGCATGCCCTCCGCACGCTAGTGGCCCAAGAGATGCCCGATTGCTCACCGGCTATCTTCTGTTTCGCACGGGAGGTCCAATTGTGCCGACTCGAGAGCCCACCATCCGAGAGATGCCGCCGCCCCCGCACATTGTGGGGTTGCAGCACTTCATCACCTATGCCGAGATCGACGAGATTCTCCGGTCTCGGAGTTTCCGGCAGGGGTCGCACCAGGAAAGCCAGCCGTTCTTCGGGCGCTCCCTGTTGACCATCGACGGCGACGAGCACTTCGAGCGCCGCCGGTTGGAGGCCCCGCTGTTCGCCAAGGCCGCACTCGAGTACTACGAGCACACCGAGTTGATTCCGCTTATCGGCAAAACACTGGAGGAGTGCCGGGACAACCGGGGCGACGACGGCATCGTGCGAGCCGACCTTTGTGTGCTGCTGCGCACCATGCTGGCCCGCATTGCGGCAGCTACCACAGGAATCGACGGGGTGGACACCCCCGAGCGCACCACCGCATTTCGGGAGTACGTCGAGCAGCTCGGCACCGGGGCCACCGTCGAGTGGTCCACCGAGGACCACGACGAGGTGATCAGGCGCATCCTGGCGGTGCGCGACGACTTCGACCGCGACTTCTTCGCCTCGTCAGTGGCCCGCCGCCGGGCTCTCATCGAGCAGTTCCACCGGGGTGAGATCGAAAGAGACGAACTGCCCGTCGATCTCATCACCATGCTGTATCTGCACTGGAACGACGACTGGGATGAGGGGCTGCCCATCCGAGAGGCCTGCCTGTTCTTGGTGGCGGCCACCCAGACCACCACCCATTCGGTGCCCCACCTGATCGCCCACCTCGACGAGTGGTTCGACGCCCACCCCGAAGATCGAGCCAAGGTGACCGACCGGGAGTACATCAAGCGGGCCGCCCACGAGGCCCTTCGGCTGCACCTGCCATCCCCTGCTCTGCTGCGAATCGCCAACGAGGACGTGACGTTGAGCAACGGCAAGACCATCGCCGCCGATGAGCGGGTGGCGTGCCTGTTCACCCCGGCAAACCGCGATCCCAATGTGTTCGGCCCCGATGCCGGGGAGTTCAACCCCTATCGGGAGGTCATCTCGGTGAAGCCCTGGGGTTTGACCTTCGGTGGTGGGGAGCACATCTGTATCGGGCGCACCCTGGTCACCGGCCTCTCAGCCCGCACCGACAACGACGAGGGAACCGACGGCACGCTGGTCAACATCGCCAGCGCGCTCTACAACGCCGGCATCGAAATCGACCCCGGCGATCCCCCGGCCTACACCGAGGCCAGCCACCACGACGCCTACGGCCGCTTCCCGATTCTGTTGACCAAGTTGTAGGCGAGCGATGGGCAAGGATCAGCTGCACGTCACCGTCGACCACCTGCAATGCCAGGGGGTGGGCTACTGCGAGCGAGTCGCGCCCCGGGTGTTCCGGCTGGGCGACGATGCCCTTTCCCACGTCATCGACAGGCATCCGCCCGAATCCGAGCGAGAGGCCGTCGAAGAAGCGGAGACGCTCTGCCCCAGCCGCGCCATCCGCTACTGACCACCCCTAACAAAGAGGCTGATCAGAGCACGGCTCGGAGAGCTTCGAGGTCGCGGCGAGCAGATTGGAGGATGTAGGCGGGGTTGTCGAACTCGGCGTCGTCGCGACCGAAGCCCCACATGCCGTGGGAGAACTCGATGGTCCAGGTGGCGGTCGGGGATGCGGCGCTTATGGCATCGGCTGCTGGCCGGAGCACTTCGCTCAATTCAGCGGCGCTGGTGGATTGAGGAACCTCCGCCACCTGAACGTGAACGTGGCGTACCCGATCTCCGAGCACACCCAACGGCTCCGACCACTCGTCTCGGGCCATGGGATGAACGTGGACAATGGCTCCTAGCCGGTCGGCGTCGGCAATGGAGTCGAACATGCCGCGAGCCACGTTGGGATCCTCAGCCACCGTCCCAAAGTGGCATTCGCACAGCAGCCGGGCGCCGTCGGGCACTTCGGCCTCGAAGCGACGGAGCCGCTCGGTGTAAGCGGCGATGGAGTCGGGATCGCTGCCCACGTTGAACTTGACGCCCTGTGCTCCCACTCGCTCTATCCACGCCGCAGTCTCAGCCCGGTCGGAGTCGTCGGGCTCGTCCCAACTGGTGTAGCAGCTCAGGATTCTTATGGGGATCTCCGAGGCCAACAGCGCGTCCAACTCCTCGTCGGGCACCGAACGGGCGTGGCGCTCCCACAGCTCCAACCCGTCAAAGCCCGCCTCGGCGATGGCCGCTAGCCACTCGGAAACCCGGGTCAGGGGGTGCCCTCCGGACTCGGCCAAACCCCAGCGGTTCGGCTCGATGGCCACTGTGCCCAAATAGATCTGCCCCGTCATCGTGGAGCGGGTGACGAGAATCGAACTCGCGTCATCAGCTTGGGAAGCTGGGGTTCTACCACTGAACTACACCCGCAGGTGCCCGGCACTATACCCAACCGGGGACAGTCAGTGAACCGACAATTGCCGTTCATACCGGGACGGCTAGTGTTCCTTTGAGCGGAACATCATTCCGCAAGAGCGCTGATTGAGAGGGACGCCTATGCCTGATGTTGTCGGCTACCGGGCCAAGATCGGGGTCATCGTGCCATCGACCAACACCGTGGTCGAGCACGATTTCGCCCGGGTGCGGCCCCCGGGGGTCACGTTCCACAGCGGGCGCTTTTTAGTCGAGGCTCCTGATCTGAGCAGCGACGAGGCGTTTCTCCACTTTCTCGACCTGATCCGCCAGACCATTCCCACCGCCGTACACGATCTCATGACCTGCAAGCCCGACCACCTGCTCATGGGGATGTCGGCCGAGACCTTCTGGGGGGGCAAGGAGGGCAACGCCGCCTTCCAGGCCCGGGTGGCGGAGATCGCCGGCGACGTCGGCATCACATCGGGTGCGGCGGCCTGCAACGCTGCCTTGGAGCGCCTCGGCGTGTCGCGCATCGCCTGTTTGACGCCTTATCAGCCAGCGGCCGACGAGCAGGTGTACGGGTACTTCACCGAGTGCGGCTATGAGGTGAAGCGGGTCCACGGCTTGCGCTGCGATTCGGCCACGTCCATAGCCGACGTGACTCCTGAGACGCTGGTGGGAGTGCTCAAAGACCTCGATGGCGACGACATCGACGCCATTGTCCAGTGCGGCACCAACTTGTCGATGGTCGAGGTGGCCGACCAGGCCGAGCGCTGGCTGGGCAAGCCGGTGCTGGCCATCAATGCCATCTGCCTGTGGCACGCCCTGCGCACGCTGGACATCGACGACCAGTTCGTGGGCCACGGGATGATGCTGCGCGAGTTCTAGCCGCCCGTGCCGCCGCCCCACGCCATCGTCGTCGGCGCCGGCCCGGTCGGATGCGTGGCCAGCGCCATGCTGGCCTCGAGCGGCATCGACGTGACGCTGCTGGAGGCTGCCCCCGAGCTGCCTCGGGAATTGCGGGCATCCACTTTCCACCCCGCCACCCTGGATCTGCTCGACCGGTTCGGCGTGGTCGACGAGATGATCAGCCGGGGCTTGATCGCCCCCCGTTTCGCCTATCGGGACCGGCGGCAGGGGGTGGTGGCCGAGTTTGACCTCGGTGCGCTGGCCGACGTGACCGACCATCCGTTCCGGCTTCAGTGCGAGCAGTTCAAGCTGTGCGAGATCATGCTCGAACGGTTCCGCTCGATGGCCAACGTCACCGTGCGATTCGGCGCCGAGGTGGTGGGTGCCGTCGATCACGGCGATGCCGCTTCGGCCCAGCTGGCCTCCGGTGAGACCTTGGCCGCCGACGCGGTGGTGGCTGCCGACGGCGCGGCCAGCGCGGTGCGCAAATCGCTGGGGTTGGGGTTTGACGGCATGACCTATGAAGACCGCTACTTGGTGCTGTCCACGCCCTTCGAGATGGCCAACCACCTCGACGATTTGGCCTACGTCAACTACATCTCCGATCCCGATGAGTGGCTGGTGCTGCTTCGAACCCGGGATCTCTGGCGGGCGCTGTTTCCCGTTGGCGACGATGAGACCGATGCTGAGGCGCTCGGCGACGAGAGCGCCCAGCGACGGCTCCAGGGGATAGTGGCTCGCGATGCGCCCTACGAGGTTGCCCACCGGACCATTTACCGAGTGCACCAGCGGGTGGCCGACCGTTTTCTCGTCGGCCGGGTGGTGCTGATGGGCGACGCCGCCCACATCAACAATCCCCTGGGCGGCATGGGCATGAACGGCGGCATCCACGACGCGGTGCTGCTGGGGGCTTCGCTGGCCTCAGTGCTGCGGGGCGACCTGGGGGCTGATCGTCTGGCCCACCACGCTGAGCTGCGGCGGACGCTGGCCATCGAATACGTGAGGCGGCACACTCATGAGAATGCCGAGAGCCTGGCCGCACCCGATGGGGCCGCTCGCCGACGGGCGCTCGACCAGATGGCCGCCCGCGCCGCCGATCCCGAGGCGGCCCGGGCCTACATGCTCCAGGCCAGCATGATCAATGCCGTGGCCGCCATGCGAGCCGAACTCGAGGAAACGGGCGCAGTCACGACAGGCTGAAGATCAACACCTCGTGGGTCTCATAGCTGGTGAAGACCACCTCGTTGTCGCCATCGCCGTCTAAGTCGGCCACCGTTCCTCCAGCCGCCTGAGCGAACGACTCGGCCAGCACATGCTGCACAAACTGGCCCGGAGTTGTCTGCTCGAACCAGAACACCCGGTCGTCGCCGTCCCCGGAGACAGTGAGATCGATGTCGCCGTCGTTGTCCACGTCTCCCCATGAGAAGACCCCGGGAGCAGCTTGGAAGGCAGCCCCGATCGTGGGGCGCGACTCGATACCGTGGCTGATCATCCTCTGGCCCCAGGGCAGGCGAGGGTCGGACGGCGGCTCCATGATGTAGATGCCGGCCTCGTGGTCATCCGGGGTTTCAGGGGTGGGCACGTGGTTGGAACCCACCCAACCCACAGTCCCCTCGCCGTACAGGTTGGGAATCACCGAAAGCTGGATGGTGCGCCCTTGGGCATCGGTGATGTCGTGGCGCTCCCAAACTCCTTCCGGCCAGGCATCTGACGAGGGTTCGATGTACTCGAACCACACGTAAGACTGGCCCTCCAGGAAGTACTGGCCGCTGGCCAGGTCCAGATCGCCATCACCGTCCACGTCGTGGGCCACCGGGAGGCTTCCACCGCCGCGGCCGATGACCATCGGTGTCGGGTCGAAGCGGTTGGGCTCCTCGGTGCCCTTGAACCACTGCGCTTCGGCGTCGTCGAGCAGCTCAGCCACGGTGATGAGATCGTCAATGCCGTCATGGTCGATGTCGACAAACTCGGCCCGGTGGTAGAAGTACGGCGACCCACTGGGGACGATGTCCCGGCGAACCCAATCGCCCTCGGAGTTCTCCAGCCAGAACAGCGCACCGCAGGGGCCCACCGCCGGGTTGAACTCGCACACGAAGAAGCCGCCGCTCACCAACAGGTCGAGGTCGCCGTCGCCATCAATGTCATGGGGCAGGGCCTCGTTGGGGAAGTAGATCCCATCGTTCCGGGTGAAGAGTGGCTGTGGAGTCCAGTCGTCTAGCCCGCGGCCCCCGTTCCAGTAGATGGTGAGGGAGCCGGGCGGGAACTGCACCGGGGTGGGGTTGATGCCCCGCCAGCCGAAGGAGTTGACCACCAGGTCGAGGTCGCCGTCGCCGTCCATGTCGGCCGCCTCGGCGCCCGCGGGACCGTCGGCGAAGTCTGCGACCACCGTGATTGAGAACCGCTGGTCGGCGGCCGTGGTTGGTTCTATGTCGGGGGGAATGATGTTGCCCTCGGCATCCCGGGGCACCGGGTCGTCATCTATGGGGGCAGGTTCGGCCGGGGCGGGCTCGGCAGAAGCGGTTGGCAGAGACGTGGCCGTCGGTGAAGGCGCCACCGATTCCGCTGGAGCAGTTGGCTGCGGGCTTGCTGGGGCCGCTCGTTGCGGACTGCCGCCGCCGCAGCCCGAGATGAGCAGGGCAAATGCGATTGCCGATGCGACCACTGCGTGTTTCGTTGACCGGAACACTGTTTCGTTCTAGCCTAAGTCCGTCGTTGCGGGCAATGGCACACTTGCCCGCAAGGCCGTTTCGCAATTCGAAATGCCAAGAAATCCACTGCTGCTCATGGGGCACTAGGAGGGGGAACACATGTTGGATCGCACTATCAGGCGCCTGCTGATTGCTGGCGCCGCCATCACCCTTGTCGGTCTGTTTGTTGTCCCGGCGGCAGTTGCCGACCATGGTGAGGGGCACAACGGGGAGACTATGGAGCTCTCCAAGAGCGAGAACATCGAAGACGGCGAGGTGGTAACCGTAACGCTCACCAGCTGGCTGCCGGGCAATACTGCCACCATCGTCACCTGCTTCAGGTTCCCGGCAGCTGGACCGGCTGATTGCGAACTGAGCAACTACGGCATGCACATTGTGACGATTGGCGAGGATGGCACCGCCACCCTCGACTATCCGGTTGCCGTGGTGCCCGGACGCTGCGACCACACCACTCCCTGCTTCATCGTCGCTGGAGATGGCATTGGTGGCAACGCGAACTATGCCGCCCAGGAGATCACATTTGCCGAGAGTGCGCCCGAGCCTGAGCCGACCGAAGCGCCCGAACCCGAGCCGACCGAGGCCCCCGAGCCGGAACCGACACCAGAGCCCGAGCCGACCGAGGCCCCCGAGCCCGAGCCGACACCAGAGCCCGAGCCGGAACCAACCGAGGCAGCCGCTGCCCCCGCGCCCGAGCCAGAACCAGAGCCAACCGAGGCCCCCGCGGCCGCGGCCCCGGCCGCTGATGACGACGATGGGGGAAGCTCAGTCTGGGTGTGGCTGCTTCCGGTGATCATCGTGGTCGTGGTGCTTGCCCTGGTGGCGCTGTGGATGCGCCAGCGCAGGAGCGGTCGCGCCGCGGCCTGATGTGATCAGCCTCAGGGCAGCTCTCGCCGTTGCCGGGATCGCGGCCATCGCCGCGGTGGCCTGCGGTGGCGACTCCGAACCGGAATCCGCCGCCCAGAGTAAGCGGATCATCCAAGTCGGCACCGAGCAGGCCGATACCTCTTACGGGGTCTCGGCGGCGCCAAACGGCGATTTCGTACTGGCCGCCATCACCGAGGGAACTCTGGCCCGCGACAACCAGGGTCATCGGGATGTGTACCTGGCCCGATATTCGCCCGAAGGGGTGCTGCAATGGGCGCGCCAGATGGGAGGGCCGCAGAACGATTCTCCGCTGGGGGTTTCAGTGGCTCCCGATGGCTCCATCTATGTCGGTGGATTCACTGAGGGGGACTACGCCGCTCCTAATCAGGGTTCGGCCGACGTCTGGCTATCTCGGCACGACGCCGACGGAGAAGAGCTGTGGCGACGCCAGTTCGGAGGGCCGGCCTGGGACCGCGGATTCGACGTAACCGCCTTCGACGGCGGTGCCTACGTCACGGGCTACACCGCCAGCACGCTTGACCCCGAGTCTGATCTTGGGGGGTTTGACGGTTTCGCCGCCAAATACGACGCAGATGGCAATCAGCAATGGCTCCGGCACTTCGGTACTGATGCCACTGATTGGGGCCAGGGCTCGGCGTTGGCCCCTGATGGCGGACTCTACGTCACCGGGTACACCGAGGGTGATTTCGACGGCACGAATGCGGGTGACAAAGACCTGTTTGCGGCGCGGTTCTCGGCCGATGGCAGTCTGGTCTGGGTTACACAGATCGGGACTGCGGACCTCGACTGGACCCAGGGAGTGGGCGTCGGTCCCGATGGCGGAGTGCTGCTGGCTGGATCGACCGAGGGTGCCTTCGCGGGTAATCCCGCCGGTGAGCGGGACATGATCGTGGTATCACTGGATGCCGACGGCGTGGAGCGGTGGCGCTGGCAAGCGGGCACGCCAGGGGCCGACTCAGCGTTCGAAGTTCGGCACAGCGGTGATTTCATTGTGGTCAGCGGCAGCACCTACGGCGATCCGGTCTGGGACGGAGAAGGGTTCGGCGATCGTGATGGCATTGTGGTCGGACTCGACCTTGCTGGCAGTCCGGTTTGGGTCGCGCGGACCGGCACCCGCGATGTGGACGACATCACTGGTTTGGATGTGTCCGCCGATGGCACGGTGTTCTGGAGCGGGCACACGTTCGGCTCGCTCATGGAGCTAAACGCTGGCGAGTCCGATCTGATCTTCGGCATCGAATCGGATCTTGGAGAATGAGAGCGGGCAGTGGCAGCTGAGGCCAAGGGCCGGGCAACCGGCGAGTTGCTGGTGGAGGACATGACCGACGCCGAGCGCGAGCGGGCCTTTCGGGTCGATCAGGTGCTGTCCGCGTTGGCGGAGCGAGCGGTGGAGGCCGACCGCACGGGCGAGTTTCCCCTCGAGCACGTCCGCACCATCTCCGAGGCAGGCCTGTTGGGACTCACCGTTCCCACCGCCTTTGGAGGGTTGGGCGGCGGGCTGCGCGATCTGGCCGCGGCCACCTTCGCCATGGCCACCGCCTGCCCATCGACTTCGCTGGCCTACTTCTTCCAGTGCAGCGGCTCGTCTCGGGGCCTGCTGCCTTTGGCCGCCATTGAGGCCGGTTTGTTCGCCGACGACGAGGTGCCCATCGTGCGGGCGTTCGGCGAGAAGGTGCTGCGCCGCATGGGGGAAGAGGGCCGATGGGTGGCCAATTTCGCCAGCGAGTCGGTGCGGTCCAAGAACGCCGCCGTGACCATCGCCACCGAGGCGTCCCGCGCCGATGGCGGATGGCTGTTGAACGGGGTCAAGTCGTTCGGCTGCGCCACCGGAGTGGCCGACGACTACCTGGTGACGGCCAAGCTCGACACCGGCGACACCGCCGAGTTCTTGGCGGTGTTCCTGATTCCCCGAGACACGCCGGGGGTAAGCGAGCGGGCCAAGTGGGACGCCATCGGCATGCGGGCCACTGCCACCCACGGCATCGTGCTGGAGGACGCCTTCGTCCCCGACGAGAATGCGCTTACCGTGCCGGGAACATTTGTCAAGATGACCCAGGTGAGCCGGGGGAGCTTCGTCGGCAACCAGGTGGCCCTGTCGTCGGTGTACATCGGCGCGGCGCAGGCAGTACATGACTTCGCGCTGGACTTTCTCACTACCACCACCTACCACGGCACCGACGAGCCCATCGGCGGCAGCGACCTGCACCGGCAGCTCATCGGCAAGATGCGGGCCCACCTCGACACCGCCTACCTCTGGGCTCGCCGCCAGATCCTGCTGGAAACGGCCGACACTGAGATCATCCCCAAGGACGATGTGGTGGCCAACTGGCGGATCGCCAAGGGGGAGATTGCCGACAACTGCTTCCAGGCCGCAGTGCAGGCCCTCAAGGCGTGCGGCACCGGCAACACCGGGATGACGGGCGCAGTCTCCCGGGGCTTGCGCGACCTCTCGATGGGGTTAGTGCAGGGCTTTCCCGCCGAGCGGGGCCGCCTGGAGGCAGCCTCGTATCTGGTGTTCGGCAAGGAAGGCGATCAGTTCGGCACCACTAGGGGCACCCAATGAACCCGCTGCGGAAGCTCCCCTGGTTCTTCCCCGGGATGGGAGCGTTCCTTTACTTGACGGGGATGAACGACGAGTTCCTGCACATTGTGGGGGACCTGTGGCTGGACGTCGGCCGCTGGGGACAGACCGGCTTGGTGATCGCCCTTCTCGCCCTGGTGGCTTATTTCACGCTGGACGCGCTCAACCGCCGGCGTTCGGCCTACCGCTCGGCGGTCCGGGCCGCCGACACAACCCGTTCTGCCCGAATATGAACTTCAGCCCTATGAAAAGGTGTGTCCGATGATCTCTTTCGCCAATCGCCGCTCTTCATCGCTCCTTTCTCGGACGCTGGGACTGCTGATGGTGACCTTGCTGGTGGCCGCGGCCTGCTCACAGGAAGCCGACGATGCACCCTCGGCCCCGACCGCCGCCCCCACCGCGGCCCCGACCACAGCCGCAGATCCCGATGTACCCGATGCACCCGACGAACCAGAGGCACCGGCCCCTGAGCCCGAGGACACCACCGGCGGCTTGGCGCCCGCCGGACCGGACACCCCCGGTGTCTCCGATGACACCATCACCATCTCGTTCATTATCACCGACACCTCGGCAGTGGCTGCCGCCTTCGGCTGGGAGACCCCAGATGAGGGCGACCGCGAGGCCCAAGTAGCGGCACTGATCGACCACTTCAATGCCACTGGCGGCATCGCCGGTCGCCAAATCGAGGCCAAGGTCACCGTGTTCAACGCCATCACCGACAGCCCGATATCCGAGGAAGCCCTGTGCAACGCCATCACCCAGGACGACAAGGCCTTCGCAGTGGTGATGACCGGCCAGTTCCAGGAGAACGCCCGACCCTGCTATCGCAACGCCAACACCCTCATGTTCGATGCCACGCTGTATCCGGTGGACAACGCGGGGTTCGAGGAATTGGCCCCCTACTACTGGTCACCGATGCTCCCTTCCTATGACGACCTGGTGGGCGGCCTGGCCACGGGGCTCATCGAGGACGGCTGGTTCGAAGGGGGCACGCTGGGGATCATCGCCATCGACTCCGAGTTGAGCCAGCGGGTGTACGACGAGCAGTTCGCCCCCCGGCTGGCCGCCGCCGGAGTGGAGGTGGCCTCGTACAACACCATCGACCCCACCGACGGGACGTCGTTCAACAACGACCAACTCCAAGCCATCATCAACTTCAAGGAAGCGGGGGTGGACAAGGTGGTGGCCATCGGCGGATCTCGGCTGGTGTCGTGGTTCATCGACACCAGCATCACCCAGAACTACGCCCCCGCCTACGCCGTGACCAGCCACGACGCCCCCGAGTTCAACGTGTTCAACTACCCGGAGATGATGCCGGGGGCCAGCGGCATCAGCGTGCTGCCCGGCTACGACGTGAAAGACGACCAGTACCCGTTCCCGGCCAGCCCCGCCGAACAGGAGTGCGCCGACATCTTTGCCGATGCTGGTTTGGAGTTCACCGAGCGGGCCAACATCCGCACCGGGCTCATGTACTGCGACGTGCTGCGCCTGCTGAAGGCCGCCACCCCCCACATGACCGAGGTGAGCGCGCAGGGGGTCACCGACGCGCTGTGGGCCCTGGGCGACTCTTTTGAAGCTGCGTCGGTCTACGGGGTGGAGTTCACCGAGGGAAGCTACGCCGGAGGGGATCTCTACCGACGCTTCCGGTTCGACTCCGACTGCGAGTGCATGGCGCTGACCGGCGATCCGGTGGACTTCGACGGGTAATCGGCCGCCATGGTCAAAGAGCCTGAGGGGCGACCGGGCAACCCCCGCCTCTTGGCCGCGGTCTCCTGGCAGGGGGCGGCCTTGGCCTCACCGCTGCCGATTCTGCTGTTCCACCGAGCAGAGATCGCCGAGCGCCTCGACCGGCTGGGGGCGCTAACCGGAGAAGCTGCGCTGCTGGGCGCAGTGGCGGTGGTGGCCGCGCTGATCGTTCCCCGTTTGCGCGACAGGCTCCCCGCCGGAATGCTGCTGATGCTCGGCGGACTGGTGGCCGCGGTGGGCCTGGGGCTGATGGCTTGGACGATCGAGCTGACCCTGTTCACCGTCGGCGGCGTGCTGCTGGCCGTAGGAGCGGCCCCTGGTCTGGTGGCCCATCGGGTTCTTCTGACCACCGATGTCCTCCCCGCCGACCGGTTCCGCACCATGTCGTGGTATTGGGCCGCGGTGGCCACCGGCGCGTCGTGGCCGCTGCTGGTTCGCATTTTCAGCCCGGTTGACTACGACACAATGCTGTGGATCAGCGCCGCGCTGTCGCTGGTAAGCGCGCTTTTGGTGGGCCGTCACGCCTTGGCCCACGACGAGGACCAAGAAGTCGAGGTGACCGTTGCCCGCGTGGATGTGCCCTGGGCTCGGCGGTCCTACGGGGCAGCCTTCGCCGTGGGAGCGGTGGTGATCGGCGGCGCCGACGCCGCCCAATCGCTTCTGCTGGGGGAATGGCAGCGCAGCGCCGCGCAGAACGCCGCGGTGCTCGCCGCCGGATCGGGAGCGGCCGCACTTATCAGCCTGTTCGGCCCGTGGTATCACCGGCTGCACCGGTTGGGGGGCAGCCGCCGATCAGATGCCATCGGCACCCAATTGCTGATCGCTGGCGCACTGACATTCCTGGGCGGCCTGTCGTTCACTTACATCGGGCTGGTGGTGTGCTGGTTGTTCGCGGGCGGGGCCATCGCCATGGCCGCCGCCGGGCTGGACGCCGCGGTGTTCCCGGCTCTGGCCCCCGCAGTTCGACGAGCGGTGTCCGCCCGCCAGGTGTTCTGGGTTGGCGCGGGCGGGTTGGCTGGCGCGCTGGTCAACGCCCAGGTGATCGGGGCATGGTCGGACCAGTGGAAGATCGGATGGCTGGGCTTGCCCTTGTTGGTGGCGGGCTGGGCCATTCGTCGGTTTGCCGCCCCGGCGCGCGAATCCGAGACCGCGGTGGCGAAAGCCCAGGCCGCTACCGTGCCTCGACGGGTCTATGACGCGGGCTCCAGTTCTCCGCTGCTATCGGTCGAACAGGTGTCGGTGGCCTACGGATCGGTGCAGGTGCTGTTTGAGGTGGACCTCCAAGTGGAGGAGGGCGCAGTGGTCGCCTTGTTGGGCACCAACGGCGCCGGGAAGACCACGCTGTTGCGGGCCATCTCCGGCCTTGAGCCCACCATCGGCGGTCGCATCGTGTACGCCGGGCTGGATATCACCAAGACCCGCCCCACCTGGCGGGTCGGCATGGGGTTGCACCAGATCGTCGGAGGCGAGGCCGTGGTCGGCCCCCTCACCGTGGCCGACAACCTCAGCCTCTTCGGCCACGGGGTCGGCCGAACTCAGCGCGACCAGGGAATTGCTGAGGCCTACGGCCTCTTTCCCCGCTTGGCCGAGCGGTCGAGCCAGCGGGCGGCCACCCTGTCGGGCGGCGAGAAGCAGATGCTCTCGTTGGCCAAGGCCATCATCGCTCCACCCCGCCTACTGCTGATCGACGAGTTCTCGCTGGGCTTGGCCCCAACGGTGATCGCCGACCTGCTGCCGGTGGTCCGGCGCATCGCCGACCAGGGAGCGGCGGTGCTGCTGGTGGAGCAGTCGGTGAACATCGCATTGTCGGTTGCCGACCACGCCTATGTGATGGAGAAGGGCGAGATCGGCTATTCGGGCCCCGCCGAGGAGCTCCGTTCCCGACCCGACCTGTTGCAGGCCGCTTACCTCGAAGGCCTGGCCCAGGCTCTCCGCCACGAGGGCGGCGAAATCGGAGCGCAGTGATGGGCTCGTTCGACGTCTCCGGTCCGCTGTTGCTGCTGGGAACCATCTTCGGCTTGGGATACGCCCTGCTGGGCATCGGGCTGGTTCTGGCCTACCGATCCAGCGGATTCATCAACTTTGCCCATGGCTCCATCGGCTTGGTGGCCGCCTCGATGATGTCGGTGGTGGTCAAGGACTACGGGGTGCCCTACTGGTTGGGCTTTGTCGGTGCCCTGATCGTGGCGGCGCTGCTCGCGGCCGGAATCGAGTCGTTCGTGGTTCGAAAGCTGGCCGCCGCACCCAAGGTGCTGGCGATGGTCGCCACCCTGGGGGCGGCCGAGGCGCTGCTGTTGCTGTCGCTGTCGTTCTCCAAGGGGGGCCTGGGCGGGGGCAACTTCCCCCAGCCGCCGGGATTCCCCCAATTCGACCTCACCGTGTTCGTGTCGCCGTCGGCCACCGCGCTGTTGTGCCTGTCGCCGGTGGTGGTCGGCGGGCTCTACCTGTTCCTCCAGAGGAGCCGATTCGGCCTCGCCATCCGGGGGGCGGCGGCCAACCCCGACTCGGCCACATTGGCCGGGGTGGATCCCCGGCACATGGCCATGCTCTCGTGGGCGCTGGCCGGGGGCATCGCCGCCTTCGCGGCCATGCTCATCATCCCCAACCAGTCGACGGTCACCGCCGACGCGCTTGGCCCCGACTTCATCATCCGCGGCCTGGCGGTGGCGGCCCTGGCCCGATTCGCCAACCTTCCCGTTGCGCTCCTCGCCGGGCTGGGAATCGGATTGGTCGAGCAGATCCTGGCGTCCAATCCCGAGGCCACCGGCTGGTTCGAGGTGGCCCTGTTCCTGCTCATCCTGGTTGGGGTGGCCATGCAGGTGCGCGTGGGCCGAGAGCTTTCGGAGCGCTGGTCGAGCCTGTCGCCCAGTCGCCGCTTGCCCGACTCGTACCGCGACATCTGGTTGATCCGAAACCTGGGCTGGGTTGTGGGGGGTGTCGCCGCCGTGGCCGCCGCGCTGGTGCCGCTCGGGATCAGCAACCGCTCGGCGTTCGTGCTGTCCACCATCGTCGCCTTTGCCACCATCGGCATCTCGGTGAGCTTCCTGACCGGCCTGGCCGGCCAACTGTCGCTGGGCCAGGTTGCCTTCGCCGCCATCGGCGCGGTGGCCGGTGTTCGGGTGGCCGTCGACACCGGCAGCCTGCTGCTGGGCCTGCTGTGCGGCGGAGCGGTCGGTGCCGCGGCGTCGGCCGCAGTGGGGCTGCCCGCCCTGCGGGTGCGGGGCCTGCTGCTGGCCATCGCCACTCTGGCCTTCGCCTTGGCCACCTTCAGTTGGCTGCTCCGCCAAGACTGGGCGTTCGGCGCCGGTTTGTCGTCGCGTCCGGCCAGTGTGCTCGGAATCGACCTCACCACCTCCCGGGCCTTCTACTTCGTGGCGCTGGCCGTGTTCGCCGGCGTGCTGGCCGTTGCCCACGTATTGCGCCGATCCTCGTTCGGGCGCTCACTGGTGGCGGTGCGCGACAACGAGGCCGCCGCCCGGGTGTTGCAGATCGCCCCTCGGCGTCTGCTGTTGCAGGCCTATGCCTTCGCCGGGTTCGTGGCCGGAATCGGCGGCGTGATTCTGGCCATGAGCAACACCTTCGTCACCCGCAGCATCTTCACCCCCAGCGACAGCATCAACGTGGTCTCGCTCGCCGTCATCGGCGGCCTCTCGGAGCTCACCGGCCCCCTGTTCGGTGCGGCCTATCTGATCGGCATCCGGGAGTTCTTCGACCTGGAGCTCTCGGCCTTGGCCGGGTTGAATGCCGCCTGGCTGATCTTGATCCTGGAACAGCCTCGGGGCTTCCACGGGCTTCTGGAAACCACTCGGCGCAACCTCATCGACCAGATCGCCCGGTTGCGGGGTGTCGACCCGGTTGCAGCCCGAGACGAGGGGGCCGAGTACGAGGCTGGCGCGGCTTCGGTGGTGTCCGCAGAGTCAGCCCAGCCCACAAGATCTGGCGGGACGGTGCTGGAAGTTATGGGCCTCACCCGCAGCTTCGGCGAGTTGGTGGCGGTTGACGATGTGTCGTTCACCGTCACCGAGGGCGAGACGCTTGGGCTAATCGGGCCCAACGGTGCCGGCAAGACGACAGTGTTCGAGCTGGTCAGCGGGTATCTGCGCCCCCATGCGGGCACGGTGTTGTTCGAGGGCGTCGATGTCACCGGACTGCCGCCGGAGGCCCGCAGCCGCCGGGGTCTGGTGCGCTCCTTCCAGAACGCCCCGCTGTTTCCCACCATGACTCCCCGCGACATCGTCTTCCTGGCCAACCAGCGGGCGCACCAGCACGGCTTCGTGGTGGGCGGCTCGCGCACTGAGCGGGAGCTTGAAGACCACACCTCCGACACGCTGGCCATGTTCGGCCTGAACCGGTTGGCCGATCAGCCGGTCAGCGTGCTGTCCACCGGCACCCGGCGCCTGGTGGAGCTTGCCGCCAACGTGGCCCTGCGCCCCCGCCTGCTGCTCATGGACGAGCCGTCAGCCGGCATCGCCCAAGCGGAGACCGAGGCGTTGGGGACGGTGATCGCCCAAATCCGCCAGGCCTACGGCATCACGCTGGTGGTGATCGAGCACGACATGCCGCTGCTGACCTCGGTGTGCGACCGCCTCATCGCCCTAGAGGTGGGGGCGGTGATCGCCGAGGGCACCCCCGCCGAGGTGCAGGCCGATCCCGCGGTGGTGCAGAGCTATCTGGGAGGCGACCCCACTGCCATTGCCAGAAGCGGATCGATCACGCCCCCTCCACGTCAGTAAACAGGTCGCGCCTGCGGAACGAAGCGGTCATGAACCGGGCGAAGGCCTTGCGTCGGGTCAGCCACACCACCCGAGCCCCCGACTTGTCGGCGGCCAGGATGTGGTCGGCCAGCCAGGGGGTGACGGTGTGGACGTGGTCGCCCAAGATGTTGAAGATCTTCTTCGACTTCTCCCACTGCTCTGAGGTGAGGTCGTAGTCCCCGGTGAGCAGGTCGGTCACCACGATTCCCGGCGACACAGTGCATACCTGCACGGGAGTATCGGCGGTGTCCTTGCGCAGGGCCTTCTGGAGATAGCGGACCGCCCGCTTGGTGGCCCCGTAGGCCGCCATGCCCGACTGGGTGGCGCCGTCGGAACCGAACCCCTCGGTGTTCCACACCTGGCCGTGGCCCTGGCCCACCATGTTGGCGATGGCCGTCTTGCTGGCCAGCAGCGCGCCGGTGAGGTTGGTGTTGACCAGGGCAGCCAGGTCGCTGTCGGGCTGCTCCCACAGCGGCTGGCGGGCGATGCTGACGCCCGCATTGTTGATCCACACGTCAACCCCGCCAAAGGCATTGACGGTGCGGTCCCACAGCCCCTGGAGCTGTTGGGGATCGGTGATGTCACAGGCCGAGCCGCACACCTTGGACTGGCCGTAGTACTGGCCTAACTCGGCCACGACTTCCTCCACCTGGCCTGCCGACCGTCCGCTCACCGCCACTTGGCATCGGCGCTTCAAGAACTCTCGGGCCAACCCGTTGCCGATCCCCCTCGTGCTCCCGGTGATGACGATGCGCTTGGTCACTTTGGGCTCCTCCTATTGCTGCCGGTGATGACGATGCGCTTGGTCACTTTGGGCTCCTCCTATTGCTCAACGTCGTTCCCAGTGACTGACTGACGACTGGTCGACCAATTGCTCCATATTGGCCCGACTCGGCCGGCCCAGGCTGGCGGCGGTGAACGCGGCGATGAGGTCGCCGAGCAGTTCCCGGATGGCTGGGTCGGCGGTCGCGGAGTCGGACTCCAGGAAGGAGCGGCCGCTGGTGGTGTCCACCGGGTCGCAGATGGCGAAGTGTCCTGCGCCGGCCAACTCGACCAGCCAGGAATCTCCCTGCTGCCGATGAATGGCCTCGGCAAAGGTCCGCCGGACGGGGTCGTGGTCGCCGTCGTCGGTGCGGTAGCGGTCGCGGCTGGCCGCGATGACCCCGTCGTCGGCACCGCCCAGCAGCAGCATCGGAACTTTGGCCGGAATGGGCACGACGGCGGCCTCGCCATGCCCCAGAGCCGTGGCCACCATGGTGTGGGCGGCGTAGGCGAACACCGCCTGCAAGCCCGGCACCCAAGACGGATCGCTGTTGTGCAGCGCTGCCGTGCCACCCGCCGAATGGCCGCCCACCACCACTCGATCCAAGTCCACCTGTCCGGCCACCGGGCTGTGCTCATCGGCTGAGAGTTCTGCCAGGCAGGCCAGCAACGGCCCGAGTGCGGTGGAGGAGGGCCGGGTGCCGATGGTGTCGGGGGCCAATGCGGCCAGGTCGAGACCAGGGGTGATGCCCCGCCCCGCCGGTCCCAGCGACCCGATGGCGGCAAAGGTCACCACGCACAGTCCCTCGGCCACCAGCCGGTGGGCCAGCCACCGGTAGCCGTCGGGGGCCACGTTGATGCCCGGCAGCAAGACGACGACAGGCCACGGGGCATCGGTGTCGTCGGCTGGAACCTGTCCGGTCAGGCGGGCCTCATCGAGGCGGCGGTCGTCGCCGGGGTAGAACAGCGTTCCCAGCGCGGCATCTCCGTCGGCGTCAAAGGAGAAGTGCAGCCCTCGGACGATCATGTGGCGCTCTTGGTCACGGCGTTGTTTCGCTCAGAGGAACACGGTTTCATCAAGTTCCAGCACACTCTACGATTCCCAAGGTGAGCGACACCAGAAACTACGGCCCGGCCTCGCCTCGGCCGTACCAGTGCTTTATGGGCCACTGGGAGGGGTTGTGCAAGAGCTTCACCCCCCACGGCGATTTCCTCGAATCCAGCGCGGTACACATGGACGTGTACTGGCTGGACGACAACACCTGGCACCTACACGAGCACTTCGAGAACCTCTACGGCGTGGGCGAGACCATCTTCGACACCCCGATCCAAGTCGACGGCAAGCGGTGCTTTGCCGACAGCGAGCAGCTCAGCCTCGAAGGGGCCGAGCTCACCCCGTACAACTACGTCTTCACCATCGACAGCCGGGTGAGCAACAACATCGTCTACAACAACCACTATTTCTTGGATCCGGACACCCGTCGCATCATCACCCACAAGGTGCGCGATGGCGCCACCAACCTGTTCCAGATCCAGGACTTCACCCGGGTGCAGCGGCCATGATCGTCCAGAGCGCCCCCGGAGGCGAGGCCGACGCCCCCCATTTCGTGATCGCCATGCACCAGCACACCGCCTTCGCCGGGTCGCTGGCCGCCAACTTCGGTAACAGCGAGTTCGACGGGCTCGAACCGGCCGAGCCGATGCAGTTCATCGTCGACCACCACGACCAGGGCTGGGCCGACCTCGACGCCCAGGCCCCCCAGAACCCCGACACCGGCCTTCCCTACAACCTCACGGCCACCCCGCTGCCTCAGATTGTGACCACATCGGCTGGGTCGCCGGCGTTCAACGAGGCCCATCACCCGTTCAGCGGCATCATCTCGTCGATGCACACCTACGGCCTGTACCGGGGACGGTACGGGTTGAGCGACAAGATCTTCTTGGACCTGATCCCCAACGACCTGCGCCCCGAGGTCGACGCCATGCTGGGCGATGAGGAGAGCCGCCAGCGCCGCCTGAAGGAGCAGTTGGCCGCCGACGATCCCGACCACGCCAGCGACGACTATCTGTTCCACGCCTACAAGCAGCTCCAGTTCTTCGACACCTTCTCCCTGTACTTTCACCTGGCTCCTGAAGGAGAGCGGGGCCCCTCAGACTTCCTCAACGTGCCCCGGGCAGTGGGCGACGACGTGACCATCTCGGTAGTCGAGCGTCCTGGCGGGGAATACGGGTTGGATCCCTACCCGTTTGGCGAAGACGGGCTTGAGCTGGCCACCGAAGGCCGGTATCTCGCTCCCCAGCCTCCCGGTACCGACCTCGGCGCGGTGCTGGCCGCCACGCCAGTGGCGACACAGACGGTTCGCCTGGTCGGAATGTGAGCAAGGGGTCGTTTTCCCAAGGAGTCGGCGAGTGGATCGGCGCGGCTGAGGTCTACGACGCCGATGGCCGCTTTGCCGGAATGGGGCGCGACACCCGATCAGTGAAGGCCGACGACCAAGCTGGTCGGGTGACGGTGGAGGTCGAGTTCGACGGGCCGTTCTCCCTGTCTGGCGTCTACACCATCGTCGACCACGGCTCGCACCGCACCTACGAAGGACCGCTCAACATCGGCTATGCCGAGGCGATGGGCGACGGCCTGGTGGTCGCCCACAACTACTGGCCCGACCTGGGGCTGTCGCAGCGCTTCTTCCTGATGGTGCTGCCCGACGGCACCCACCAGCTCTCGCTGGCCCTGCTCAGTCGGGGCGACCGGCTCCGCTGGACCGTGGTGGGGGAATACCAGCGCCAGGTTGACCCGTCGGATCCCAAGCCACCCCCGGTTGCACCAATGGACCCGCAGGCGCTGGGCGACGATCCCACAGCCGGCCGAGGCGAGCTGTTGCTGCTGCGGGCCGGCCGGTGGTCGGGCCAACTGCATCGCCTCGACGCCGACTACGCGCCCACCGGACCAGCCGATTACACCGAAACAGTCATTCAGCAAGGCGACTCGTGGGAGGTAGGACTCTCGGGCGCCGACTACTCCCCCGGCCTGACGTTCACCCTGTTGTCTGACGGCTGGACGGCGTGGACCCCGGAGGGCGATCTGATGGGCAGCGGCAGCCTCAGCGGCGGCCGAGGCTTCAGCGGACAGCTCCATCTCCACCGCCAAGGGCTTCGGGTGTGGCGACGCGAGGTGGTGTCGCGAGACGGCACTATCAAGGCGGTGCTCCACATCTGGTATCGGGGCGAGCAGCGCCTCGGAGCGGCCTACGGGGCCTTGGCCTTCGAACCGGCATGACCGAGAAAGACCGCTTCAGCGGCGACTGGTTGATCAACGAGTACGTCTACGACCCCGACGGCACCTTCCGGGGCGAGGTGGCCCAGCGCCGGATCGTCGAGCCCACCGGAGAGAACCAGCTGCGGGTGACCCAGCAATGCCATCCCTCCCCCGAACTGGCCGACCACCCCATGGCCGCCTTCGCCGGCGAGTGGGTATTCGATCTAGAGGTCGCCGGTGACCAGCGCCGCTATCTCGGCCCCGACGTAGTGGGCGTCGGCACCATGTGGCAGCCCGGCGCCCTCACCGGCCAAGGACTCTGGCCCCGCTTCGGCTACGAATTCGAGTCCTACAGCGTCCTCGTCGCCCCCGACCGCCAGCTCACCGGCGGCTTCTTCTCCCTAGCCGGACGCTCAGTAGCCGACATCATCGGCGTAGCCGTGCCCGAAGCCTCCAGCATCGAGCCCCGCCTCGACTTGTCAGCCCCCGCCCCCAAACCCAACGCCCACTGGCCCCTCCAAAGAACCGTCGGCCCCATGCTGGTAGCCGCCGACCAACCCTCCCCCACACACCACCGCCGCCTCTGGGCCATGCGCGACCCGATCGGAGCCACCGGCATCCAGATCACCGAAGACGTGGACGATGGGGGCCGCTCGGTATCGGTGACCGTTGATGGTCCACCTGCCCGGTGGTAGGTTGCCTGCACCACCCCTATCGCTTCGCCGGTAGGGTCGAGACCGCCGTCTAACGGCGGTCTCTGTCCTTGTTGGGCAGCTAGTGGGCGGGCTCGGGGGCGTCTATCAGATGGGAGTAATGCTCCTGGGCGGCCTGGGAGGAAGTGCCGAGGATCTGGCCTATGCGAGTCCATGAGGTTCCGTTCGCTCTAGCTGCTGACACCGTTTCGATGATTTGCGACTCATTCCTGGGTCGGGCCGCGGCCGCACACCCGAGGTAGAACTCGGCGACGGGGATGTCCTCCCCCTCTGACCAGTCAAAGCTCTCGCACCAGTCAGCGACCGCATCCCAGTTACCGCTCGTCTTAGCGTCAGCGATCAATTCTCGAAGAGATTGGGTCATGTCGGTCACCTCAAGTAGTGGGTCCGTGCCGGCATCGCATGAATGATTCTAGGGGTTCCATCCGTATTCGCTACCCCCACTTCCAACATCCGGCCGCTGCGGTCGCTTCCAATGAACATCAACAAGTCATCCAGGCGGATGATCCGGATCGCGTTCCGGCATGCGTGGAGCGCATCGTCTTCCGCAACTCCATGTCGCCGTGCGCTGTCAGAGAATTGGAGCTGGGAGAAATCCAAATACACTGTAATAATATTATATTACATAACATGTGCCTAACAAGGTTCCCCAGGTGTTGCCGCTAGGCGTCGGGGGTGTAGGTGAGGGGGCCGAAGACTATGTCGGTCATGCGGTCGCCGTCGTAGAGCTTCCAGGCCACGGCCAAGGTGTAGTCGCGGTCGATGATGAACTCTCGGCCTTTGACTTTGAAGGGCTCGCTGACGTGGTGCTGGGAGGTGTAGAGGGCTCGGCCGTAGGCGATGGCGTTGCCCCACAGATCGGGGCCGTCGTAGGTGTAGCGGTTGCCGTGGGAGCGGGTGCGGATGAAGGTGTGGGAGTAGTCGATTTCGCCGGAGAGCTCCAGGACTTGGGTGGCGCGCACCAGGTCGATGGGGTCGTGGCGCAGGCGCACGCTCACGGTGCCCCGGCGCTGCTGGTCGGCCCCGAACACTTCGCACTCCCCGGTCCATTCGCCTCCGATGCGGTCGGGCACGGTGTGGGGCCAAGCGGCCATTTCCCGCTCGGCCTCGATGTGGGCGTCGATCCACGCCTTGGTGTCGGGATTGGTGTCGTAGTCGTGGGCGTTCAGGTACACGCCGTTGAACACCGAGAAGATGGTGGGGCCCTCATACAGCAGCGACGAGTACACCTGGGTCACCCCGTCGGGGAGGATCTGGTTCATGGTGTTGAGGTCGGCCCGCCAGCCCGGCGCGTAGTAGTGGGAGTCCACCAGTGAGCCATAGGGATGCCCGGCTCCGTAGAAGTCGGGACCCTGGTAGATGCGGTCGTTGCCCCGGTCGTCCACGCCGAACTCGAAGTCCCTGATCTCGAACCGATTGCGCAGCGGACCGGTGTTCATGAAATTGCACTGCATCCAGTAGGTGACCTTGCCGTCGGCGAAAACGCTGGCCCGGCTGACCTTGTTGAACCCGGTGTGGTTGCCCTCGGCGTCGAACACTGACGGCAGGCCGTACCACTCGCCGGTGATGCGCTGTTGCCACTCGGAGGCTTTGGATTCGCTCATGGGGTCTCCTCAGGTGCGGGCCGCGGTCTTCAGGCTGGCTTGGATGTCGGCGCTCGTCTCGGGGCCGAGCAATTGGTCGACTCGGGCCCACACCGGGTCGACTTCCGGATTGAAGATGGCGGCCCGGTTGCGGGCATCGCGATCAGAGAGCTGCTCGGCGGTGGCGCCGCCGGTGGCCTCGTCGGGCACACCGGCTTCCACCAGTCCCAGCCAGTGGTCGCGGTAGGAGGCCACTGCGCCGAACACGGAACGGAAGCCGTCCTCATCCGCCCGGTGGGCCAGCATCCATGCCGACATGAGCTGCCACTGGCGGGGCGACAAGTGGGCGGGGGTGAGCCCTTCGATCTGCATGGTCTCGTCGTGGACTTCGGTAAGCGGGCCGTAGCAATGGTCGATGTAAGCCAGGTTGGCGCCTGGGTCCAGCCGAGGGATCAGATCCAAGTGGAAGGCGTAGTGCGGTCCGGCCAACACCGAGTCGACCGTGAAGTGGGGCACCGGGCTGGCCGCCGGGGTGAAGGCGAAGCACATGTGGCTGTCGAGCCCGAATGCCTCCACTGTCATGCCCACGTACACCAGTTCCGCCACCCCGTCGCGGGCCAGCACCCGATGGGCCCCGACCGGCGATTCGTCCATGGCCGAGGCCAGCGGAGTGTGCACGGTCTCCTCCAGGTCCAGTCGGCTGGCGATGGCCTCCACGGTTCCGATGCAAAGATCAGCCGACAGGCTCATGATCGGTCCTCGCCGACAGCGGGGAACACCCAGGCGTTGGCCAGCTCGGGGTCGCCGGTGCGCCCCGGCGAGGGAATCACCGCCGCGGCCCGCATGGCCTCCTCGTCCGGCGGGGTCTCGAGCGCCCAACCCTTGTCGATCTGCTCCTGGCGCCAGCGGCGGTAGGCCAGTTGGATGGAGTCGGACTTGACGTGGAGCTCGGCGGACAGGTCGAACGGCAGCAGCTCCGGCCGCTGGCCCTCAACGGTGGGCTGGTCTTCCAGGAAGATCTTGATGGTGCGGTCGTAGGAGTTCTTGTCGGCCCAGCCCCCGGTGAAGAACGTGCGCAGCATGCAGAACTTGGAGACGGTGACGTGCTCGTCGCGGGGCACCGCGGCGGTGAAGATGCGGATCTCGCCCATGGGCAGCCGCACGATGAGCATCGACACGTTGGGCGGGTAGAACCCGGTGGAGGTGCTCACCGGAGGGCGGTCCTTCTTGGAGATGAACCGCCACATGCCCGACGGGCGGGGCGGTTCGAGCTCCACGGTGGCCGTGACCGACGCCAAATGGCCGTTGACCCGGGTTTCGTCGAGGTCGAAGTCTTGGATCTCGGGTTGATCTTTGTTGCCGAACGAACCGGAATGCACGAAGGGGGTGTGGGCGATGTCCACCGCGTTCTCCAGCACCCGGTCGTAGTTGGCCTGCCAGGTGAACTCGCCGATGATCGCCCGGTATCCCTCGGCCCTGGCTTCGGTGTGCTCCTCAAGCCCATCCAACTCGGGCACCGGGGGCCGATCCTCGGGGGCCAGATCGCCCAAGAACACCCACACGAAGCCGTAGCGCTCGATGCAGGGGTAGGTGTCGATCCGGGCCTTGCGGGGAATGGGCAAGCCCGGGCGGTTGGCGGGTATCTCCACGCAGTCCCCGTCGGCTCCGTAGCGCCAGCCGTGGTAGGGGCACTGCACGCAGTCGCCCACCACCGAGCCGCCGGCCAGAGAGCCGCCCCGGTGCACGCACAGGTCGGACTGGGCGTTGACCGTGCCGTTCGGGCTGCGCCACAGCACCAGGTCGTGGCCGTGGACCCGGGCCAGCACCGGCTGGTCGGTCACCCACTGTCCGAATTCCACGGCATACCACTGGTTCTTGATCAACATGGCGCTGTCCTCTCCAGTCGGTGTGAGTTGCCGATCAACATGCCAGCTCCCCCTCAGCCGGGTCGGGGCAAAACCCGGTCGCCGCCCCACAGGGCCCGCACCAGACGGTCGGTCATCTCCTCCCCGAAGAAGCGCACACCCATGACGTTGGCCGGGTCTCTCTCGGCGATGTTACGCCGCCGGGTCAGATCGTCGGCGGCCAGCTGCTCCCGGCGCTCCAGTGGCACGGGCTCGGCCTCGTCCACCCACGCCAACCACTGGTCGACCCGCCGGTGGGCCAGCTCGCTCACCTGGTTGAGCCGGCCCTCGTCGTAGGTCTGGCCCGGAGTGGTGAAGCAGACAGCCACTTCGCTCAGAGCCTGGCGCACGTACAAGGCCCGGGAAGTGAACGGCGCCAGCCCTTCGTCGGCCCGCAGCTCCAAGAACTCCTCGTTGAGCGGACCCCAGTACTTGTCGAGCGAGTCGGTGTCGAGCATGAGATCGGAGCGAGGGTTGTAGTCGATGTAGAACCACAGGTCGGGAAGCGTTCCCCAGGCGATGCCCAGATGGGGCACATCAATGTGAGGACCGAGCCAGGCGGTGACGTGCATGTTGGTGAACCCCAGCGGCGGGTTGCCGATCCACGAGTGGATGAGCCAGTCCATCTCCGGGCCGGTGTAGCCGGCCAGCCGTCCCGCGGGGAACTCGGCCTCGCCCCGGTACGACTCCAGGTCTTCGGTGCTGGGGTCGCGTGACAGCTCAAAGCGGGCCTCGATCTTGGCCATGAGCTCTTCGGTGATCGACCACAGTCGGTTGAACGTGGGCGTGGCGTTTGTGGGGCCCCGTTCGTCGAAGATGTCTTGGACGCCCTTCAGCGTCTCGCGCATTGGTGCTCCGGTCTCGTCAGCGGCACACTGTTCCGGTAAGCGGAACAACGTTTCGTTAGTCTGACAGTAGGGCCAGGCCAAACCAGTGTCAACCAGCCGCGAGGAGCCGAGAATCCGATGAGCCGCACCACGCTTTATGTCCCCGGAGATCGTCCCGACCGCTTCGACAAGGCGCTGACCTCGGGAGCTGACGCCATCATCTGCGACCTCGAGGACGCGGTGGCCGAAGCGGCCAAGGCAACCGCCCGAGCGGCGGTGGGCCAGTGGCTCCGGGCCAATCCCGGCGTGCCGGCCTGGGTGCGGATCAACAACCGCCCCGACATGGTGGACGAGGACGCCGAACTGCTGCGGTCGCTGGTTTCCGATGGCGTGGGCTTTGCCGGCGTGGTCGTGCCCAAAGCCGATGCCGCAGCCTGCTCGATCGACTTCGGCGGCTGCCCGGTGACCGCTCTCATCGAGTCGGCGGTGGGGGTGGCTGAGATATACGAGATCGCCGCGGTGCCCGAGGTGGTACGCCTGGCCTTGGGCGAGGCCGACCTGGCCGCCGACATGGGCATGCAGCCATCGCCCGACGCTCTGGAGATGTGGCCCATCCGCACTCGGGTGGTGGTGGCTTCGGTCGGCAAGGGGCTCGAAGCACCCTGTGGGCCGGTGTTCACCAACCTCGACGACGACGCGGGGCTGGCCGCCACCAGCGAATCGCTTCGCCGCCACGGCTTCGGCGGCCGGTCGGTGATCCACCCCAAGCAGGTGGCCGCAGTGAACGCCGCCTTCACCCCCACGGATGACGAGATCGCCCGGGCGGAGGCGGTGGTGGCCGCTTTCGAGGAGGCAGCGGCCGAGGGTCGGGTGGTAGCGGTGCTCGACGGTGAGTTCATCGACGCGGCAGTGATGCGCTGGGCCCGGGCGGTGCTCGCCCGAGTACCGGCGGATCGCTAGGTCAGCCCTCAGCCATAGCTTGAGCCACTGGCTCAACTAGTGCCGCGGAGGCTCGCCATGGGCGCCCGCCTACCAGGTCGGTGTCCTTGGACACCTCTCGGTTCACTGCCCGGCCGGGGTGCAGCGAGCCGATCAGCAGATCGTCGTCGGGTTCGGCCCGCTGACTAGTCGGGGTGTTGATGGTGCCGTTGTAGGGGCTTGACCGGTTGGGGTTCCACAGCGAATCGGCTGGGGGGTCGAGCAGCATGGTGGCGGCCAGCGGGCCGAGGGGTCCGCACGCCGCCACGCTGACCCGGTTCTCCGCGGCCCGTTCGACCAGGGCCAAGTCGCATTCCCAACGGTGCTCAGGCTGCCAGCACACCGCGACCAGATGGGCTCCGGCGATGGCGGCCAGTCGGAAGGTCTCGGGGTAGCGGTGATCCTCTCCCACGATCACCGCCAAGTCGCCGAACGGCGTCGGGTACAAGCTCATCTCGCTGCCCAACCGGGTGACACCACCGTGGCGGTCGCAGTGGTGGATCTGCGCCTGTTCGTGGACAACGCCATCGGCCGACCACACCTGACCGAGGTGCTGGCTATCCCGCAGGACAGTGGTCACCACCAGCACGCCGGGAGGGATGCTCGGTGGCGGCGGCGTCAGCTCGGGCAGCACCACCAGGGAGGCTCCGGCACCAATGGCCTCGGCGACCAGCTCGGGAGATGACTGGGCGCCGGGAATGCATCCAGCGACCACCTCGGATTCCAGGTCGCTGGCGGGATGGGCGGTGTGGGATTGGGCCAGTGGGCCGTACACCTCTGGTCGGCGGTCCCGCAGCCGATCCGGCTCAACCCGGGACAGGTCCAAATCGGCCACGACCACTGCCTCACCGGTGCGGGGGGCCATGGCCAACACCGTGCCGTCGGGGGCCACGATCTGGCTCTCCCCCGCGCCATTCAGAGCCTCTGGGGGCACGCCCAGTGCTTGGCTGAACGCCGGCACCTGTTCGGCGGGCAGCAGTGGACCCACCTTGTTGGCGGCCACCACGTACACCCCGTTCTCCACCGCCCGCACCGGGATGTGCAGCCTGGCCTCGTCGAGGGCGAACGAGTTGAGGCTGTTCAACAGCAGACGGGCGCCCCTCACGGCGAACGTGCGGGGCACCTCGAAGGTCACCCCGTCCATACATGAGTACAGCCCGACCGGGCCGAATGCGGTGTCAGCCACCGGACTTACCTCTGCGCCCGCGTTCAAGTGGGCCCGTTCGTTGCCCATCAGCATCTGCTTGTCGGCCGTAGCGGCCAGCTCCCCTCGGGGATCGATCAGCACATTGGTGGCGGTTACCCGGTCGCCACCCCGGGGGACGGTCACCGTCAACGAGGTGTAGACGCCGTGCTCTGCGGATCGCCGGGTCAGCGCCCCCAGCCAGGGGCCGTCGAGCGACACCGCCACCGAGCGGCAGTGGTCCTGGTCGTCGTACACCGAGAGGTGGTTGCAGAACTCGGGCATCACCACCAGCTCGGCCCCCTCGGCGGCGGCCGCGTCCAGCATCCGCAGACAGGTGGCCAGGTTCTCGTCGAGGTCGGTGCCGGTGGCGAACTGCACCGCAGCCGCTCGAACCTGGTCCGTCACTGGCCAGTCCTTAGTTGGTGGGGCGGGCCCCGAGCTTGGTCGAGAGCCCTCGGGTGGCCTCAACCACCGCGGCGGCCGAGCGGGCGATCTTGTCGCGGAACCGCTCCAGCGGTCCGCTGATGCTGATCACCGCCACTGGTTGGTGGTTGTGGTCGAGGATGGGCGCGGCCACCGAGCCAGCGTCATGCTGGCGCTCTCCCAGCGACACCGCGAAGCCCTGCTGGCGGATGCGGTCCAGCTCGGCGCGCAGCTCGTCGACAGACACGATGGTGGCCTCGGTCAAAGAGTCCAGCGGATTCTCGGCCAGGTAGTGGTCGATCTCGCCGTCGCTGAGCCAGGCCAGGAACGCCTTCGACGAAGCGCCGGCATGCAGCGGGAACGATCCGCCGATGGGCACGGTCATCTTCACCTCGCGGGGAGGAGTGATCTGGGCCACGTAAACCCGGCGGTTGCCGTGGCGCACCGACAGGGTGGCGGTCTCGTCGGTCTCGGCGCTGAGCCGGCGCATCTCTTCCAGCGCCAAGTCCCTCACGTCGAGTTGATCGCGGTAGGCCGCGGCCAACTCCAGCACCGCGGGCCCCAGCGCGTAGCGCCGACTCTCGGGGTCGACGATGAGCAGGCCGCGTTCGCACAGGGAGGTGAGAATCCGGTGGACCACCGCCTTAGACACCCCCAGCTCGCGCGAAATCTCGGTGACGCCCAGCGTGCTCGACGACCGCGAGAACAGGAACAGCACATCCACGGCTCTCTCGATTGCCGCCACTCCCCGACCCGAACCAGACACCGAGTCCGAATTTTCTGCTGTTCCGCTCAGAGGAATGACCATACCGCGAAGCTGGTGTCTTCACCCATAATTCCCTGTTGATGGTTGCCTGAACCCGCCAAATTGGGGAACACTACAAGCAATGTTCCACTGGGAGAAACGTCGTTCCGCATGATTGGCCCTATCGCCGATCTACGGGTCATCGACGCCTCCACCGTTCTGGCCGGACCGCTGATCGGCCAGATCATGGCTGATTTCGGTGCCGACGTGATCAAGGTCGAGCACCCCCTCACTGGTGACAGCCTGCGGGGCCACGGTGCGCAGAAGGACGGCCGCGGGCTGTGGTGGAAGATGGTGGCCCGCAACAAGCGCTGCTTGGGCTTGGATTTGAGCCATCCCGAGGGCGCTGAGGTGTTCTTGGACCTTGCTTCCACCGCCGACGTGGTGATCGAGAACTTCCGGCCTGGCACGCTTGAGCGCTGGGGTCTGGACTGGGATGTGCTGTCCGACCGCAATCCGGGCCTGATCTTGTGCCGGGTCACCGGGTACGGGCAGACCGGCCCCTACGCCGATCGGCCCGCGTTCGGCACGCTGATCGAGGCGATGAGCGGTTTCGCCCACATGACCGGCGAGGCCGACCAACCCCCTACCCTGCCGCCCTTCGGCTTGGCCGACAGCGTGGCCGGTTTCAGCGGAGTGGCTGCGGTGATGATGGCAGTCCACCACCGCCACGCCACCGGCAGGGGCCAGGTGGTGGATTTGTCGATCTTGGAAACCCTGGCCGCCGCGCTCGGCCCCCATGTGGTCACCTGGGATCAGACCGGTCACATCGCCCAGCGGTCGGGCAACCGCTCGTCCAACAACGCGCCGCGTAACACCTATCTCACCGCCGACGGCTGCTGGGTGGCGGTGTCGAGCAGCGCCGACTCCGTGGCCCGCCGAACTATGGAACTGGTGGGCCGAGGAGATCTGGTGTCCGAACCCTGGTTCGCCACCGGAGCCGGTCGAGCCGAGCACGCTGAAGAGATCGACGAGGCCCTGTCCTCATGGATCGGCGAACGGACGCTGGCCGACGTTGTGGACGCGTTCGCCGCCGCAGAAGTTGCCGTGGCGCCGGTCTACGACGTGGCCCAATATGCCAGCGACCCCCAAGTGCAGGCTCGGGAGGCGATCACCGCGGTAGACGACCCCGACCTGGGTCCGGTTCGTATGCAGAACGTGCTCTTCGGACTTTCAGCCACGCCGGGGACCATCCGGCACACCGGTCGTGATCTGGGGGCGGATACCGACGAGGTGCTGAAAGAGGTTGGACTGAGCGTTGAGCAAATCGAGGACTTGCGAGCCAAGCAGGTGGTGGCATGAGCAGCTCGAGCCAAAGCGTGAGCACGGCGGGGCTGATCGACTTGGTGGCCCAAGCCACGGTGTATGACTTGGGCCGAACGCTGCGAAATGGCGTGGCCCAATCACCCAACCATCCCCAGTTTCACCACTGCCTGGACCGGCGCCACGGCGATCGAGTGCGAGCCGACGGCGGTTCGGCCGCAGCCGATCTGCTCACCACCGGCTGCCATGTCGGCACCCACGTTGATGCCCTGGCCCACGTCAGCCACCAAGGCCAGCTCTACGGAGGAGTCGACGCTGCCGAGGCCCAAGCGGGCGACAGCTTCACCGTGCTGGGAATCCACGAGCTTTCGCCGTTTGTGGGCCGAGGTGTGCTGTTGGACATTCCCGGGCTGCTGGACGTGGAGATATGCGAGGGCGGCCACGAAATCACCGTCGCCGAATTGGAGAACGCCGTCGCCCGCCAAGGAACGCCGATCCAACCTGGCGATGCCGTGCTGGTGCGCAGCGGATGGGGGGCGCACTTCGACGATCCCGAGCGCTATCTGGGCACTGACACCGGCGTGCCCGGGGTAGGGGAAGCCGGAGCTCGGTGGCTGGCCGACCAGGGCGCTGCGCTGGCTGGCGCCGACACTCTGGCCTTCGAGTGCCTGCCCGCCGGACAGGGCCACGCTCTGCTGCCCGCCCACCGGGTGCTGCTGGTAGAAGAGGGCATCAACATCATCGAGGCGCTGGACCTTGACCGCTTGGCTGCCGACGAGGTGTACGAGTTCGTGTTCGTGCTGTCCCACCTGAACATCTACGGCGCAACTGGCGCTCCGGTCCGACCGCTGGCCCTAGCATGACCCCGGTCCTTTCGCAGCTCAGCACCATGGCCAGCGGTCCGGTGCCCGAGGCGGTGCGAGCTGGCATCCCCTCTCGCATCATCGACATCGTGGGGATCGCGGTACGGGCCAGCGTGCTGGACACTTCCCGCGCTGTCGTGGGTTTCGCCGCCGACCAGGGTTCCGCCCCTAAAGCCACTCCCATTGGCGGCGGTCGGGCAACCTCCGCGGCCGAAGCGGCATTTGTCAACGGCGTGCTGGCCCACTCGCTCGACTACGACGACACCCATCTGCCTTCTATCCTGCACCCCAGCGCATCGGTGGTGCCTGCCTCGCTGGCTGTGGCCGAATGGCAGGGAGTATCCGGCGCAGCCCTGATCGATGCAGTGGCGGCGGGCTTGGAGGTCACGGTACGCCTGGGCATGGGCGGTTACGACCGCCAGGCCCGCCAGTCGGTGTACTTCGAGCGGGGCCAGCACGCCACCTCGATCTGCGGCGCGGTGGGGTCGGCGGCGGCCGCCGCCCGTCTGCTCGGCGCCGATGCCGACGGAATCGCCCACGCCATGGGTATCGCGTGCAGCATGGCCAGCGGGATCATCGAGGCCAACCGAGCCGGGGGCACGGTCAAGCGGCTCCACTGCGGCTGGGCCGCCCGAGCCGGGATCACCGCGGCCCAACTCGCCGCCCGAGGCATCACCGGCCCGCCCACCGCCGTGGAGGGCCGCTTCGGTCTGTTCCAGGCCTACCTAGGCGACCAGGCCGACTGCGAGGCGGTCACCGCCGATTTGGGAGAGCGCTGGGAGGCCGACCGCATCTTCTACAAGCCCTATCCAGCCAACCACTTCACCCACACCGGCATCGACGCGGCCATCGCCCTTCGCTCAAAGGGATTGGACCCCGAAGACATCGTCACCGCCACCCTGGAGGTGGCCCCGCCCACCGTTCGCACCATCGGCGAGCCCATCGAGGCCAAGCGGGAACCGGAAACCGGGTACCAAGCCCAGTTCAGCGGTCCCTACACCGTTGCCGCCGGGTTCTTGGGCGGGGGTGGGCTGGGAGTGGGATTGGCCGATTTCACCGATGAGCTGGCCTGCGACCCGGATCGGCGAAAGCTGATGGCCCGCATTGAAGTAATGGGTGACCCCCGATTGATGGCCATCTACCCCGACCAGCTTCCCGCCCGGCTGACCGTGACCACGATCTCGGGCCACACCCTGGTGGAGGAGGTGCTGGCCAACCGGGGCGGTCCCGACCGGCCCCTGTCGGCCACCGAGTTGGCGGCCAAGTACACCGACAACACTGCGGGTTTGGTGGCCGACGATGTCGCCAGCCGAATCTACGATGCCTTATCCGGCTTGGCCGCGGCACCGTCGGTCACCGGATTGCTGGCACCACTGCTCGACCCCATAGGAAGCAGCCATGACTGACACCGTGATCACCGGTGCCAAGGTGGTTCGGCCCGACACGGGCACGGTTGACGAGGTTGACATCGCCATCACCGACGGAAAGATCAGCGATTTGGCCGTAGGCCTGGCCGCTTCCGCTGAACCCACCACGGTATTCGACGCCACCGGCCTCATCGCCTTCCCCGGATCGGTGGACGCCCACACCCACATGGGCATCTACAACCCGTTGGACCAAGATGCCACCAGCGAGAGCCGAGCCGCTGCCCAGGGCGGCACCACCACGGTGCTCAACTACATGCGGACCGGCCAGTACTACCTCAACCGAGGCGGCCCCTACGCCGAGTTCTTCCCCGAGGTACTGCGCCTCATCGACGGTCGCAGCTATGTGGACTACGCCTTCCATCTCGCCCCCATGCAGGCCTCCCACATCGACGAGATACCCATGCTGGCCACCGAATTCGGGGTCACCTCGTTCAAGATCTTCATGTTCTACGGCGGCCACGGCTTGCACGGCGCGAGCGACGACCAGGCCAGCTTCTTGATGACCCCGCCCGACGAGCGCTACGACTACGCCCACTTCGAGTTCATCATGCGGGGAATCGCCGAGGCTCGTCAGGCCCATCCCGAACTGGCCGATGTGCTCTCACTCTCCATGCACTGCGAGTCGGCAGAGATCATGACTGCCTACACCAAGTTGGTCGAGGCCGAGGGCAGCTTGGCTGGATTGGCCGCCTATTCGGCGTCCCGGCCTCCCCACTCCGAAGGGCTGGCCGTGACCGTGGCGTCGTATTTGGCCCACGAGACCGAAGTTGCCAACATCAACCTTTTGCACCTGTCATCGGCCAAGGCCATGGACGCCGCCCTGCGCATGAGCCGGTGCTTCGAGAACGTGGACTTCCGCCGTGAGGTCACCATCGGGCATCTGCTGGTGGACATCGAGACCTCGGGCGACCCGTGGGGAAAGGTCAATCCCCCGATCCGACCCCGACCCGATGTGGAGGCGCTGTGGGAGCACGTGCTGGCCGGCGAAGTCGACTGGGTGGTGAGCGACCACGCCTGCTGCCGGGCAGAGGCCAAGGTCTCCGCCGAGAATCCCGATGACATCTGGCTGGCCAAGAGCGGTTTCGGGGGCACCGAGTACCTGCTGAACGGGCTGTATTCCGAAGGCACCAAGCGGGGCTTGGGACTGCCCGACATGGCCCGGCTGCTGTCGTGGAACCCAGCGCTGCGCTACGGCCTGGGCACCAAGGGCACCATCGGCGTCGGCTACGACGCCGACATCGCCTTGCTCGATCCGGGGGTCAGCCATGTGGTGCGAGCCGCCGAGTCGGAGTCCAGCCAGGGCTACACCCCGTTCGAGGGCCAAGAGCTCACCGGCAGGGTCAGCCATGTCTGGATGCGAGGCCAGCGCATCCTGTCCGACGGACAAGTGGTGGGCAGCCCTCTCGGGCAATACCAGAAGAGGCCGACATGATTGCCCCCCGCGCTGGCCTCAGGAGATCACTTCGGAGTGGGAAATCCCCCGGCCTTGGCCACCAGGCTGGGCACGCCGTGGCCGAGTTGGGTCTCCAGCCATGCGGTGGTGTCGATGAGCGCGTCGAGGTCGAGCCCGGTGTCGTAGCCCATCTCATGCACCAGATACACCACGTCTTCGGTGGCCACGTTGCCGGTGGCCTTGGGAGCAAAGGGGCAGCCCCCCACCCCGCCGAGGCTGGAGTCGAACACCCGCACGCCGGTGTCGATTGCGGCGGCGATGTTGGCCAGCGCAGTGTTCCGGGTGTTGTGGAAGTGCCCTCGCAGCGTGATCCCGGGTGCCCGCTCTCGGGCCCCGGCGAACAGGTCGGCCACTTGGGTGGGAACACCGGCCCCGATGGTGTCGGCCAGGGCCAGCTCGTCGGGTTGGGTCTCGGCCAGCTCGCCCACGATGTCAAGCACACTCTCAGCGGCCACCCGCCCCTCGTACGGGCATCCGCACACCGCAGAAACGGTGACCGCGGTCTTGACGCCAGAGGCTCGGGCGGCATTGCTGATGTCTCGCCACCGCTGCACCGACTCGGCCACTGTGGCCCGCTGGTTGGCCTGGGAGAACGCCTCGGTGGCCACCACCACCCCGCAAACCTCGTCGACCCCGGCGGCGATGGCCCGCTCAACCCCTCTTTGGTTGAGAGCCAGCGCGCTGTAGCTCACCTCGGCCGACCGGGGCACGCCAGCCATTACCGCATCCCCGTCGGCCATCTTGGGCACCGCCTTGGGGCTGACGAAGCTGGTGGCCTCGATGCGAGTGTGGCCGGCCGCGGCCAGCCGCTCGATGAGCTCGACCTTTTGGGCGGTGCTGAGGTCGGCGGGGTCGGCCTGCAAGCCGTCCCGGGGGGCCACCTCCACGATTTGAATGCGCTCGCTCACAGCAAGTCTGAGCATAACCAGGGAGGACGAACATGACCGGGGCTCTCACCGATATCCGGGTGATCGAAATGGGAACCCTGCTGGCCGGGCCGTTCTGCGGCCAGCAGCTGGCCGACCACGGTGCTGAGGTGATCAAGGTAGAGCCGCCGGGCACCGGCGACCCCATGCGGGTGTGGGGCCAGGAGAAGGCCGACGGCAAGTCGCTGTGGTGGCCGGTGGTGGGCCGGGGGAAGAAGTCGGTCACCATCAACCTGCGGGAGGCCGCCGGCCAGGATCTGGTGCGCCAACTGGCGGCCAATGCCGATGTGCTGGTGGAGAACTTCCGCCCCGGCACGCTGGAGAAGTGGGGCCTGTCGCCTGCGGAGCTCCACGCCGTCAACCCCCGGCTGATCATCACCCGGGTTTCGGGGTACGGGCAGTCGGGGCCGTATACGTCCCAGCCCGGCTTCGGCGCCATTGGCGAGGCCATAGGCGGCATCCGCTACACCACCGGTGATCCCGAGAAGATGCCCAGCCGCACCGGCATCAGCATCGGCGACACCCTCACCGCCATGTTCGCCACCATCGGAACCCTCAACGCCCTCCACGCCCGCCAGCGCACCGGCAAGGGGCAGGTGGTGGATGCCGCGCTGTACGAGTCGGTGCTCGCGGTTATGGAGTCGCTGCTCACCGAGTACCACGTGGCCGGGTTCATTCGAGAGCGCACCGGTTCGATGATTCCCAACATCGCGCCGGCCAACGTCTACCCCACCCGCGACGGCAAGATGCACCTGATCTCCGGCAACCAGGACACTGTGTGGCGGCGGCTGGCCGAGGCGATGGGCCGCCCCGAGCTGGGCGACGATCCCCGCTACGCCACCCACCTCGCCCGAGGCGACAACCAGATTGAGCTCGACGAGCTGATCGCCGAGTGGACAGCCACCGTCGACGCCGAGGACCTGCACCGGCTGCTGAACGAGCACGGCGTGCCCAACGGCCAGATGTATCGTGCTCCCGAGATGCTGGCCGACGAGCACTTCGCCGCCCGCCAGGCCATTGCCTGGGTGAACAGCCCCGACTTCGGCTCGATCCCCATGCAGAACGTGGTGCCCAAGCTGTCGGACACCCCCGGAGATATCGAGTGGTCGGGGCCGACGCTGGGCCAGCACAACCAAGAGGTGTTCGGCGGCATCCTCGGGCTCGACGATGATGCGGTTGACCAGCTCCGGGCCGACGGTGTCATCGGCTGATGAGGGGAGTAGATCAGCATGACCGATGACGGGTTGGCCGAGGACTATCGCCAGGCCGGGTTTAGCAACCGATTGGGCTTCGGCGAGCATCCCGCGCTGGTGGTGGTGGACTTCTGCCAGGCGTACTTGGACGAGCAGTCGCCGCTGTACGCCGGCGTGGAAGACGCCCGAGAGTCGTGCATTCGGATCTTGGCCGCCGCCCGCAGTGCCCAGATCCCGGTGCTGCACACCAGGGTGGAGTTCCAGCCCGGCGGCGCCGACGGCGGGATCTTCTTCCGCAAAGTCGCCGCGCTGGAGTGCTTTGTGCGGGGCAATCCGCTGGCCGAGTACGGCGACGGCCTGGAACCGGCTGACAACGAGGTGGTGGTGGTCAAGCAGTACGCCTCGGGATTCTTCGGCACATCGCTGGCCTCCACGCTGACCTCCCTGGGTGTCGACACGCTGATCATCACCGGCGTGTCAACCAGCGGCTGCGTTCGGGCCACCGCGCTCGACGCCTGTCAGCACGGGTTCGTCCCCATCGTGGTGCGCGATGCCTGCGGCGACCGAGACCAGCGCGTCCACGAGGCCAACCTGTTCGACCTCGACGCCAAATACGCCGACGTGGTGTCCGAGCAGGAAGCGCTCGACCAGCTGTCCTCTAGGTGATCAGCACAGCTTTGCCGAGCTTGCCGGGAACGGCGAAATACTCATAGGCCGCAGGCGCTTCAGACAGGGGGAAGGTGCGGGCAACGGGAACCCGGACTTGATCCGATTCCACAAGGGGGAGCACGTGGCGTTCTACCAACCGGGCGACGGCGGCGCGCTGCTCCAGGGGGCGGGGCCGGAGTGTGGAGGCGAACATCCGGATCCGCTTGACCATGAGCAGCGCCAGGTTCAGCGTGACCTCCGACCCTGCGCCCACGCCGATCACCACAATGCGCCCTTCGGTGGCCAGGGCTTCCAGGTTGGCGGGCCAGTTGGGAGCACCTACCAACTCGAGGATCACATCGAATGGCCCGGCGTCCACGAAATCGACCGGGTCGATGGCGTGAGCACCCAACTCAGCTACTGCACCGCGGGAGTCGGGGTTGCGCACGGTCGCGGTCACCTGAGCGCCAGCGGCCGCGGCCAACTGCACAGCGGCCACTCCCACCCCTCCCGCGGCACCATGGATGCACACCCGCTCGCCCATGGCCAGACCGGCTTGGGTGAACAGGGCATCGTGGGCGGTGGCGAATACCTCGGGGAGTCCCCCTGCGCTCTCCCAACCCATCGACTCAGGCACCGGCATGGCCAACGGCTCGTCCACCACGCAGAACTCAGCCTGCCCTCCCCCCTGGACAACCGCCATGACCCGGTCACCGGTTGAAAACCGCTGGCAGCCCGAACCGGCGGCCACCACTTCCCCGGCCATCTCCAATCCGCCGGTGGCCGGCGCTCCCGGCGGCGGAGCGTAGCCCCCTCGGGCTTGGGCGATATCGGCGCCGTTCAGTCCTGCGGCCCGCACCTCCACCAGCAGCTGCCGGTGGCCCGGTTCCGGGTCGTGCACCTCGCCGGTCGTTACCCAGCCTTCTTGGAAAATCACCGCTCTCATCAGCCCTGCAATCTAGTGGTGTGTCGCAGAAAGACTGGTCAAAACGGCTTTTTGCGGGGGTGTCCTGGCGACATCTATGCCGTAGGCTTTCTGCCATGACCACACTCACTCATGCCACGTTCACCCGCATGGACGAGTCCACCGCCGAAGACTGGGTGGCATCCATCCCGGCCCACCAGCACGTCGAACAGGGGTTGGCTGACCGAGTTCTCCGGGAGTTGCGGGATCTGGCCTCCGGGCCCCAGGGATTCGCCGTCGACCGGCTGGTCCACAGCATCCAGACCGCCCACCGGGCCGAAAAGGCCGGGCGGGACGACGAATATCTGGTGTGCGCGCTGGTCCACGACATCGGCGACCTGCTGACCCCCAACAACCATCCCGATCTGGCTGCCGCCATCCTCAAACCGTTCGTGTCGGAGGCCAATCTTTGGATGGTGCAGATGCACGGCGTCTTCCAGGGGTACTACTTCTGGCACCACGTGGGGTTGGACCGCAACAGCCGCGACGCCTACACCGACCACCCCCACTACGACCGCTGCGCCGAGTTCTGCGCCGAATACGACATGCCTGCGTTCGACCCGTCCTACCCCACGCCGCCCTTGGAGCACTACGAGCCGCTGGTGCGGAGCTTCTTCGCCCCCAGAGCGTGATCCTCTCCGACGTATCTATCCGCAAGGAGTTGGAGGCGGGCCGCATCGAGATCGAGCCGCTGGCCGACGGCGCCATCCAACCGTCTTCGGTCGACCTGCGCATCGACCGGCATTTCCGGGTGTTCCGCAACCACACCGAGGGTCTGATCGACGTCAAGAAGAACATGGACGCCCTCACCGAGCCGGTGGAGATCGAGTCCGACGGGGTGTTCATCCTCCATCCCGGCGAGTTCGTGCTGGGTTCCACCCTGGAGCGAGTGCGGATTCCCGACGACCTGGTGGCCCGGCTGGAGGGCAAATCGTCGCTGGGGCGCCTCGGGCTTTTGATCCACTCCACCGCCGGGTTCGTGGACGCCGGGTGGAACGGCCGCCTCACCCTGGAGCTGTCCAACGTGGCTACCCTGCCCATCACCCTGTACGCCGGCATGAAGATCGGCCAGATCTCCTTCATCCGCATGACCACCCCCGCCGAGAACCCCTACGGCTCCTCCGAGGCCGGCTCCAAGTACCAAGACCAAGCCGGCCCCATCCCCTCCCGCTACTGGAAGAACTGGTAGTGGGGAGCGACAGACATAGCTAAGCAGTGTCTGAAACCGCTCTTTCGACGTCGCTGACGCCGAACTCACGTTCTGGGCTATTGGCCGAGCTGGGGGGCGAGCGGTTTGATCTGGTGATAATTGGTGGGGGGATCACCGGGGCGGGGGTGGCGCGGGATGCGGCCCGACGTGGGCTGCGGGTGGCGCTGGTTGAAGCCAGCGATTTTGCCGCGGGAACCTCGTCCCGCTCCTCCAAGCTGATCCACGGCGGATTGCGCTATCTGGCCATGGGGGAGGTCGGGCTGGTGCGGGAGACGGCGCGGGAGCGCCAGGCCGTACATCAGATGGCACCGCATCTGGCCGAGCCGTGCTGGATGGTGGTGCCGGCTCGCAGCCGGGCCAGCCTGATGAAGATCCGGGCCGGAATCGGCGCCTACGAGAAGCTCGGCGCCGTGACCGACGCCGACCGGCACCTCAGCTGGGATCGGGACGCTCTTGGCGAGCGAGAGCCCTGCCTCCGGCGGGACGAGTATCCGTGGGTATGCGCCTACCGGGAGTACATGACCGATGACGCCCGCCTCGTTCTGGCCGTGCTGCGCGATGCGGTGGGCGCTGGTGCCCAGGTGGCGAGCAGGCTGCCGGTAGTGGACGTGATCTGGGAAGGGGATCGGATCGACGGGGTGGTGACCGAATGCGGGGTGAGCGGCAACCGGGTGGAGATCCGCTCTGATGCGGTGGTCAACGCCACCGGACCTTGGGTGGAGCGCCTAGCCAACCTGGAGGAGAAGAGCGCTGCCGACCGCCTCCACCCCTCCAAGGGAATACACATCGTGGTGGACGCCGTCCGGCTCCCTGTGCGGAACCTCGTGATCATGGAAACCCATGACAAGCGCAGCATCTTCGTGCTGCCCCGAGGCGACTCTGTGGCCGTCGGCACCACCGACACCAGCTATCACGGGAGCCAGTTTCTTTGGCCCGAGATCGAGCAAACCGACGTGGAGTACCTGCTTCACCCGCTCAAGCGCTACTTCGATATCGAGCCTCCAGGCCTCGACGACGTGGTGGCGGCCTGGTCGGGGGTACGCCCGCTGGTGGCCCAAGAGGGCAAGGAGGCCACCGAGATCTCCCGCAAGGAGGAGGTGTGGGTGGGAACTGGGGGGATGATCACCGTCGCGGGCGGCAAGCTCACCGGCTTTCGCACCATGGCGATGACGGTGCTTGATTTCGTGGCTGAGCGGTTGGGCCGGTCGCTGGGGCCAGGGCCGGGACCCGATCCGATCCCCGGCGGTAATTTCTCATCTGATCTCGATGGCCATGCGGCGTCGGTGGCCGCCACCGGCGTCGATCGCCCGCTGGCCGATCGCTTGGTGCGGCTCTACGGCGACGAAACCGGCCCAGTGCTGGCCCGGGGCGACGAACCGCTGGTTCCCGGCGGCCGGGTGGTGGCCGGCGAAGTGAGCTGGGCTGTGGAGGTGGACGGTGCTCTGACCCTCGAAGACTTCATCTATCGCCGCACTCGGGCGGCCTGGTACACGCCCGCCGAGCGTGTGGCCCTGCTCGCCCCGGCGGCAACTCGGATGGCCGATCTACTGGGATGGGACGAGGCCCGCACCGCCGCTGAGATCGAATCGGTTCAAGCCCGCTACGCCAGCGAGCTCCAATTCCAGGACAGTACCGGATGACGCTTCTCGACGAACTCGCCGGCCTGCTGGGCGACGATCTCCTTCTCGACCACGATGTCCGCCGAAGCCGAGCCCGCGACAGCTGGCCCCGCTCCGAGTTAGATCAGTGGCAAGGCCGGCTGGCGCTTCCTGCGGCGGTGGCGATGCCCTCGACGGCCCAACTCGTGGCCGAGACAGTGCGGAAATGCCGGGCCTACGGGGTGCCGATGATTCCCCGGGGCGCCGGGTCGGGCTGTGTGGGCGGAGTGCTGGCCTCCCCCGACTCGGTGGTGATTGGCACCGAGCGCTTGAGCGGGCTGCGGTGGCTCGACCCGGTGGACGGCTTGGCCGCATTCGGAGCGGGCACCATGGGCATCGACGCCGAGAACCGGGTGCGAGAAGACGGCTTCACCATCGGGCATTGGCCTCAATCGATCGAGATTTCCTCAGTGGGCGGATGGGTGGCCACCCGGGCCTCAGGCCAGTACTCCACCGCCTACGGCAACATCGAGGACATCGTGTACTCGGTGGAGGCTGTGCTGCCCGACGGGTCGATCTATCGGTCGCGCCCCACTCCCCGGGCGTCGGCCGGACCCGACCTGCGCCAGCTGCTGTTGGGCAGCGAGGGCACGCTCGGGATCATCACCGAAGTGACCTTCTCGTTGCGCCCGCTCCCCGAGCCGGGGGTGCGCCAGGCGTTCCACTTCGAGGACATGAGCGCGGGAATCGACGCGGTGCGAAGCGTGATTGTGCCCGGCTGGCGACCCCCGGTAGTGCGCCTCTACGACGCTGGCGAGACACGCCGCCACTTCCGCGACCACGTGCCCAAGGGACGCTGCGTGGCCATCTTTCTGCACGAGGGACCGCCCGGTCACGCGGAGTTGGAGGCCGCCGCGGTGGCCGAGCTGTGCCGGGCGGGGGGTGGCGAAGCGGCCGACTCCGGTGCAGTGGATCACTGGTTCGAGCACCGCAACACCGTGCCGACCTGGACCGAGCTGTTCGAGCAGGGCCTAGTGGCCGACACCATCGAGGTAGCCACCGGCTGGCGCCACTTGGCCCGTCTCTACACCGCGGTCGTCGAGGCCATCAGCGCGGTACCCACGGTGATCGCGGCCACCGCCCACACCTCGCACGCCTACCAGTCCGGGGCCAATCTCTACTTCACCTTCGCCGCCCAGCCGTCTGATCCCGACGAGTACCAGTCGGTCTACGACGCCTGCTGGACCGCGGCCATGGGCGCGGCCACGGACAGCGGCGCCGGCATCGCCCACCACCACGGCATCGGCCGAGTCCGCCGCCCCTGGATGGCCAACGAGCACGGCAACGCCGGCATAGATGTCCTTCGGGCCGTAAAGGCCGCACTCGACCCCCAAAATCTAATGAACCCCGGGGTCTTGATCCCCGACTGACCGCAATCGCTCCAGCCGTTGCATTCCGAACCACATCAGCAACAAACCCTGACCCCGGGGAGTCATGCGACTTGGACTGCATCAGTGAGCTTGTCGGGAACATCAGCTGGGAACGACAACACGAGATGCCTGTCGAGCGCCGTCGCGACCCGGGCGAGTGTGTCGATCCGATTCTTCGCACCGCCACCTTCCTCAAGCCGAGAGATGACCGACTGAGTGGTGCCCATCCGGTCGGCAAGCTCTCGCTGGCTCAAGCCAGCTTCGGTCCGCAGTTCAAAGATGAGCTGTCCCAAATCAAGATCCTGCTCGATCCCGGCCCGCGTTTCGGCGGACGGTTCGTCTTTGGTCTTCTTGATGTCTTCCCATCTGGACAAATTGGCCATCGTGCTCCCTTCTACGGATTGTACTTGGCGCATTCCTGAGCGATATTTCGAGCCCGAGCAATTTCGGCCCGCTCGTTGTTCCGTTGCTTACGGAATGTTGTCAACAAGATGATGCGGCCATCACCAGTAAATCTGTAGGTGATACGCCGAGCAGTTGCACCGAGTGTGAACCGGACTTCGAATAGACCCTCGCCAAGACTTCGTGACAGCGGCATTCGCGCTCGAGTCCCGAGGGAACCGAGTCGGTCAACCACGGTCACCGTCCGTTCCCATTCGGTATGGCTGAGCTCGTCGAACCATTCGACGACCTCATCGTGCGCCTCAATCTCAGCCACACATAGCATCATTGCAAATGTGCGATGATCGCACAAGAGCGATCATGCGCGCCGTCACAGAGTGACGCGCTCGATCCGAGACTTCTCGCCTACGGAAGCCTACCGTTCAATGTGATTCACTCATTGCGACTCGATTGTGCTGCTGAAGGCAGACGTCTTCGACAGTTCCTCAGCGGACGGCCAGATTGCAATTGCGATTGTCGCGAGCGCATCGGCTCGTTCCGAGATGCTCTCTTCATCCCATGATTCGTTGTGTGCAAGTCCGTAGTTGATGACCAAGGACTTCTGCTTCTCGAACTCCTGCTTCTTGAATATCCAGCCGAGATGCGAGACGGAACCATTGAACGACGATGTCACCAGGGTGAGATTTCCGATCCGGTCCACGGCCCGGTCGCGCACATCGGAGAGGCTCAGCCACTGTGGATCCGAGGTATCTTCCTCAACGGCTGAGCCGTCCTCATGGATGAGCGGCCAGTGGTCCTGCCATCTCTGGGGCATCACGTGCTCGATCTGAAGATTGTCGTACTCAATGCTCGCTGGCGGCTCGTTAGGATCTTCGTTGCGAAGTCGTTCGTCGATGGCACCCAGCAGCAAACGAATTCGCGCCTGAGATATTCCCCGGTAGTACTTCCGCTCTCGAAACGCCCATCGGATGTCTGCATCGGTCGGCCAATCGAGGAAACCACCTTGGAGGCCGGTGACTACAGCTTCAGCAATGTCGACGTTCTTCTCTGCCGCCTGCTTTGCCTCACGGAGCACACGGGAGAAATGGGTGCCATATCCTCGTGTCTGCCAGCCGACAAAAACGCGCCTCAATGCCCAAGATTCGATGGCTCGCACAGCCCGAACATGGTCTTCTGGGTGTAGCTGGGTAGGACTGACCGTTCGTAGCCAGGTGAGCAGCGGCACAGCGGTCATGATTTCAAGTGACCTGACCCGACCGTACGATACTGCCAGTCGTTCGTCCTCGCAGGAAGCTGCGTTGTACATGACCTTGTACGCCTCTGCAAAGATGTTCAGTTCTTGGAGGATCATCTCCGTTTCCGGCCCGTCTTCTAGGTAACCGCGCACCTCGCGGTAGAGGTGCCCAACGTTCGCTTCCTTACCGGTCGCAGCGGTTAGCCAAACCGAAAGCAATACATCGCGATGACCTCTCTGTGCGTGACCGCGCCCAACCTCCTTCTTCCACCAGTCGTCATCGAATTGGGCCCAGTACTTGTCGTAAAGCACTTCTACGTCTTCGTCGTTAAATTCGCTGCGCAAGAAAAGTAGGTTCTTCACCAAATCAATTGCCGAAAGCGGCGTCTGGCGACCGTTGAGAACCTCGAAGATCACTTGGGCATCGTCATTGTCGTCGAGGTCTATAACAACCAGTTTGAACAGGCTCGATATTGCGTCTGACAGTGCAACCAGTCGCGGCACTTCAAGTTTTCCATTGCCGTCTTGCGCGAACTCTCGGGCGGATTTGGCGAAGAACTCTCGCGCTTCTAGATACCGATGATCGCTGGCACAGTTCTCCGCCGAGGGTTTATCATCAAGCGCACTCGGCCAGACCTCTCGATCCTTGCGGCGCGGCCAAAGCTTGTACACCTCTTCGTGCCTTTCAACGACGTCATCCGGATTGAAGAGCATTCGACGAACTGACTTGGCACGATCCGCCTCCTCCTCCTGAAGAACGTCAAGAAGGCCTCGGATCATCAGCAGGACGGTTGTCAGACGCTGCTGTCCGTCGATCACAGAACGAGGCGCTATGCCGCCAGCAGGGAAGGGTAGCCCCGCACAAACTATGGCTCCAAGAAAATGGGGCGAGATGCTTTGCTCCCTGCTCGTCAGCGAGGATCCGGTCGGCCCAATGAGCCGCACCTCAAGGAGGCGCTCGGCGGCATTTTCTAGATCTTCAAATAACAGCTTCCACTGTCCTTCTAGCGTCCACTCGTAATCGCGCTGAAATGTCGGGATTATGTACCGGCGCTCCGGCTTGAGGATCTCCTGTAATGAGTATGTCTTTGCGTCCATTCATCCCCCTCTATGGTCGGGCCCGCTCAAAGGGACGGGCGGGTCGATTTTGGTGTGAAAGGAAAGCCACCATCGCCTGTCAGCCAGTCGTTTGCGGTCCCGAACATGTGGTCGTCGAAGCTCCGCACCGGCACGCTGACATCCTTGTCGCCATCGAACGCTGGGATCGAATCTTCTGCTGTATTGAGCATCCGATCGCGCTTTGCCACGCGTGGTGAGAACTGCAGCGGAGGGGGCTTCGGCCTTTCACTATGCGGCTAGGACATGCAGTCACCACACGTCGCCCAGGGCCACAAAACCTCATGAATCCCGGTGTCTTCATCCCAGACTGACGATCCCGAGGACAGATCCGCCTCGACGGGGCCACAGCCTTCACTGCAAGTAAAATGGCAGAAGTTGCTATATGTCACATTCTGTCATAATATTGATACGTGGATGCCAAACGGCATAGCGCCAAGAAACTCGAAACGGGGCTTCGAGAGCGCAAGCGTGATCGGACGCGGCGGGCGCTGAGGGAGACGGCGGTGCGACTGTTCGCCGAGAACGGCTATCACGAAACGACCGTCGACGAAATTGCCGAGGCCATCGAAGTCTCTCCTCGAACCTTCTATCGCTATTTCCCGAACAAAGAAGAGGTGCTGTTCGACGAGTCAGCCGACATGAGGGCAACAGTGGCCGAGGTGCTCGCCGAGGCAAAGCCCGGGGTATCGCTGGTTGAAGCCATCACTTCAGCGGTGGTCGAGGTTGCGGCCACCTACGACAGCCAATCCGTGCAGTTCCAGCAGCTCGCGCGAATCCTGATGGCTTCTCCGGAGCTTCGCTCTGCCGGGCTAGAAGACCTTCACCGCTGGGAGGCGGTCTATGTTCCGATCATCGCCCGCCATCTCAAGGGCAACCCCGATAGTGATCCGACTATCCGAGTTCTTGCCGGAGCAGTTGTCGCCGCCCAGCGCATCGCTCACGACCGCTGGATGGAGGGAGGGCAGCGACAGGCGATGGCCTCACACGTCAAAGAGACCCTTGCCGTCTTGGAGCCGCTTTTCGTCGCCGTCGAGTCCACATTGCAGAGAGGCGGAACTCAATGAACCAAACGATGATTGAGCGATACCCAGGGTGGTCGTTGGTGACCGGCGCCTCTAGTGGGATCGGCCAGGCCTTCGCCCGGCATCTTGCCGCTCAAGGCATGAACGTCGCCCTAGTTGCCCGCACAAGAGACCGCCTCAACGAGATGGCCAATGAGCTGAGCAAGCAGCACTCGGTATCAACGACAGCGATCACCGTGGATCTCGCAGACCCGACTGCTGCCCAACACATCTCAGAAGAGATGGACTCGCTAGGAGCAAGTGTGAGTGTGCTGATCAACAACGCAGGCTTCGGATCGCTCGGACCCTTTCACGAGGCCGATCCCGAACGCATGATCGAGATGGTTGATGTGAACTGCCGAGCCGTTGTCGATCTGGCGGCCCGCTTCTTGCCCCCGATGGTTCAGCGAGGAAGCGGCGCCATGATCGTGACAGCCAGTATGGGGGCGTACATGGCCGTTCCCGGCTCAGCCGTCTATGCCGCGAGCAAGTCCTTCGATCTGATCTTCAGCGAATCACTGTGGGCCGAGCTGAGGCCCCACGGCGTCGACGTCCTCGGGCTGTCACCGGGAGCGACCGCAACCAACTTCCGACGCGCCTCTGGGATAAAGGGTGATACAAACCTCGGCGGCACCAATTCACCCGACGATGTTGTTGCATTTGCCCTGGCCAAACTGGGCCGGACACCCTCGGCTGTGCCGAACTGGCGCAATCGGCTGCCGCTCAAGCTCAACCGGCTCTTGCCAAGGCGCACAATCATCTCGATGACCCATCGGGTGAACACCCGCCGCCGAAGCCGATGACACTTCCGTTTGGGATTGGGCTCGGCTTTCGCTTCGACCATCTGACCGTCAGGGAAACGCAGGATCTTGCTAGACGCAGCGAGGAACTCGGCTACCGGGGTATCTGGCTGACCGATTCCTTCGGTCGAGACCCGCTCATCCATGCCGGCCAGTTGCTCGGTGCCACGAGCTCGCTCACAGTGGGCACTGCGGTGCTCAACATCCATCTGAGAACGCCCGAGTCGGTGGCCGGTGCCACCAATACGCTTGCCGATCAGTCCGACGGGCGCTTCGTGCTCGGAATCGGCATGTCGCATCCCGAGTTGATAGAGGATGCACTCAAGCGGACATACGCCTCACCGGTTGAGACCGTTACCCAATACTTGGGTGCCATCCGAGCATCCCTCTGGCTTGGCCCCGCGATCACAGAAACACCCCCAGTTGTGCTCGGCGCACTCGGCCCCAAGATGCTGGAAGCAGCAAGTGCGCACTTCGCCGGCGCCATCCCCGCTCAGATCCCACCCGAACTCACTGGCCGAGCCCGAGACACCATCGGCCCCCAAGCCTGGCTCGGGGTCAAGCAGTACGCCTGCCTTACCCAGGATCACGCAATAGGTCTAAATGCCGCCCGTGCTCGCCTGGCCGGAACCCTGGGAATGCGCAACTACCGGCGGCTCTTCCGCTCTGCCGGACTCACCGACGACGACTTCGCCAACGGAGGCAGCAACCAGTTGTGCGAGGCCATTGTGGCTATCGGACCAGCCGGCGCGATCGCCGAGCGAGTAGGCGAGCACTTCGCAGCAGGTGCCGACCACGTGGTGATCGAGCCGATCGGAGCCGAAGATCCCCACCTCATCGATGCGGAAGCATTCGAGCCGATCATTGATGCCGCCCGCGGTCAGATCGATCTCTGTTGAGGTGCCGTTCAAGTACCTTGCGGAGATCGCAGCATGGCTACGCCCATGCATCGACCCGCCTGGCCGGACTGACCGCGATGGGAGAAGAAGCGCCGGGCGTCCAGCGTGTCCATCCGACAGTCTTCAATGTTCTTGAGCCATACACCGGCGTCGAGCAATTGCTGTTTGACCATGAACGGGATGTCGAGATGGGGCTTATCGCCAGCGTCGTAAAGAACCGCCGGTTGCTGATGGAACTCCCCTTCGGCCTGCATGGCTTCGTTCATAGAGACTTCGAGGGAGAGCGGTTGCAGGCATGGACCGATTCCGGCCTTGATATCCCGTGGTCGACTGCCGAACTCCCGAGCCATGGTCTCGACAGTCTTCTGGGCGATGCGCCCGATCGCCCCGCGCCATCCCACGTGAACGATTCCGATGGCCGGTTGAGTCGGGTCGTAGAGCACCACCGGCGCACAGTCGGCCACCAGAACGGCCACCGGGATATTCGGCGTGCTGGTTACCAGCGCATCGCAGGCGGCCACCCCTAATTCCGCCGAATCGGCCCCCCGACCCCTGTCCTGTTCGCCGACAACCTTGATCCGAACCCCATGCACCTGGCGGGGCACCACCAATTCTCGGAAGTCGAAGCCGAGGCTGTCGCCCGCGACCTTGCGGTTGGCGACAACGCGCGCCGTGTCGTCCCCCACCTCAAAGCTCAGGTTCAGGCTGGCCAGATCACCCGTACTCACCCCACCGTCACGGCCCGTAACCGCGGCCAGCGCCTCGGGCCCGTCAAAGCTGAACCGAACTGAATTCATTGAGTCCTACCCTAGTAGTATTTCTGGTATGAAAGTTAGCGTCAGCCTGCCTGATGAGGACGTGGAGTTCCTCGACGACTATGCCCGAAACCACCAGATCGCCTCCCGATCAGCCACCCTGCACCGGGCCATACGGCTACTGCGGGCATCCGAGCTGGCGCAAGACTACGCCGAGGCATTCGCACAGTGGGATCGTGAAGAAAGCCGCCTCTGGGACTCTGCCGTTTCTGACGGACTCGCATAGCTCCAATGCGCAGGGGAGAGATCCGAATTGTCAACCTCAGTCCCACTCTCGGGGCTGAGGCCGCCCAAACCCGCCCCGCGGTGATTGTCAGCAACGACGGTGCCAACACCACTGCCGCTCGGCTGGGACACGGAGTGGTCACCGTCATCCCAATCACCTCCAGCACCGAGCGGGTCTACCCGTTTCAGGTGATGCTGACTGCCGGTGACACCGGCCTAGAACGCGACTCCAAGGCCCAAGCCGAGCAAGTCCGGTCGATCTCCGTCGAGCGAGTTGGCCGCCTGCTCGGTCAAGTGCCCTTTGACCTCATGGCCCATCTCGACAACGCCCTCCGCCTCCACCTCGCCCTCTGACACCACCCGAGCAAAGGAGCTTTACGTGCACGATTCCCCAGTGTGGTCCTCGCCGGTCTTGCGGTCGGTGCGCGGGGTGGTCGAGCGCTCCCGACACGTTCGCACATCGGTCGAGGCCATCGAGCAAGTGGCTTCTTGGATGGCCTACGAGGAGTTCGCCTTCCCGTCTGGCGCGGTCGACGGAGCAATCAGTAGCCGGACCGACCCGGCGGAGATCATTGATGTTTCGTTCTTCTATGCGGTAATGAACTTCGCCTTCACCGACTTTGACTCTGGGGTGAAGTTCGCCGCCGATCATCGGGGTCGGACCTGGTCGGACAGCGAGGGCATGTTCGCTTGCGTTGCCCAGGCGTTGGACGATGGCGTGCCGCTGACCGACGGGGCCTACCTGGCCGAGATCAGTCGAGCCGAACTAAGCCGAGTGTTCACCGGGAATATCGAGATCCCCATGCTCGATGAGCGGGTCGAAATCCTCAACGCGGCGGGCCAAGTTCTGGCCGAGCGCTATGGCGGCAGCGCCCACCGGTTCGTGGCCGACTGCGCGCCCGCCATGTACGCCGCGGGCAACGGTCTGATGGAGCGGCTCGTGGCCGAGTTCCCCCGGTTCAACGATGTCAGCACCCACGATGGCCATGAGGTGCAGTTGCACAAGCTGGCCCAGCTCTGGCTGTGGCAACTGCACATGGCACTGGCCCGCGAAGGCGCCTTCGCGGTCGCCGATCTGGATCGGATGACCGCGTTCGCCGACTACATCGTCCCCGTCGCCCTGCGGCTCATGGACATCCTGTCCTACTCCGCAGAACTGGAAACTGCCATCAACAGAGGCGACCTGATCGCCGCGGACAGCCCTGAAGAAGTGGAGATCCGGGCCCACACCCTCTATGCCACCGCCCTGCTCACCGACGCCATCAACCGGATCCGCCCACCGTCGCAGTCGCTGGTAGTCCCCCAGGTGGACTTTCGACTCTGGAAGGCCTACCACGCCACCTTCTGGCCCCACCACCTAACCCGCACCATCATGTACTGACCACTGGAGTCGAGGTCCTCGGGGTCTCAACAGCCCGAACACGCTCGGCGGATGTCATCAGCGCGGAGAGAGCTAGGAGCGAGTCGCTGCTGGAGGCAGTCTGTCCTGATAGGCGTTGGTGAGGCGGGGCCACCACCGATTCCAAAACGAACCAGACGTTTCGGCGAGGGCGCGATCAATCTCTTGGGTGTAGGACTGCATCAGCTGGGAATTGCGGAATAGCTCGCTTTGGGTGCTGGCTGCGGAGTGCGCGGTCAAGAAGGCCTGACGGGCTTCGGTGCCGGGCCATCGGTCGGGAAGGAGTTCGGACGGCAAGAGCGGATCGTCGCGCATGACCGCTTCGGTGGCGACGATGGCCGAGACCATGGAAGCTGCGACTTGGTCGCCGTCCATCGTTGGGGCCTGCTCGGCTATGGACGCCAATTGCCGGCCAACCACCTCGTACCGCCCGGAGAGGTCGGCCAACGGCCAAAGCCGCTCTACAAGATGGTCATCGGAAAGTTCCTCCCCGACTCGGATCGTTCGGGTGGCGAAAGTCGTCACGGCGTCGGACACCTCGAGGTGATCGGCGAGCTGGAAGACGAAGTCAGTCAGATCGTAGGCGTGGACGTAGAGCCCCGACTGGACAGGGGCAGCCCCAAACTCGACCAGCAGGTTGCGAATCGCATCGCGGGCCCCCCGACGCCTCTCTGGAATCCCGAACCCGACCAGCCGCCAATACCGATCCCAGGGTTCGAGTCCGGCATCGACTCGATGCGCAAAGGCTGACCAGCCAAGATCCACGTCGAGCTCGGCCCGTCCCGCATCGGTCACCCAATATTCCGCCGAGCGGCCCCGACCCCCGGATTGAGTCAACAGACCCTCCCTGACAACCCGGCCGAGACAGTCGCGCATTGCCTTGTCGGAATGGCCGAGGAGAGAGGCCATGGCAAACAAAGGGCCGGCTGACACCCGACCGTCTTGGCCAATCCCCGACAGGACAAGGGCTCGGGTTGGAACATAACTCATAGGGCCACTGTGCTCCTCTCCCTCGGACTTGCCATATTGTCGTATTTTATCAACGACCGTTGTCTTTCTGCGACAATCCCGCTACATTGCCCCCTGTGAGTTCCGCTGCACTGACGTTCGCCCCCGACCGTGCCCTGCCCAACATCGCCTACCGGGATCCTTCGTTCCTCCAGGCCGAGATGGACGGCATCTGGCACGGAGATTGGGTGTTCGTCACCACCGAGGATCATGTCGGTGCTTCAGGCGATCAGCTTCCGGTCATCATCGGCAACCAGCCAGTCCTGTTGTGGCGGAATCAGCAGGGCGAGCTGGCGGCAATGTCGAACCTCTGCGCTCATCGGGGAACCCTGCTGGTCGATCGGCCGTCGAGCGCCAAGCGAATCCAGTGTCCGTACCATGCTTGGACTTACAACGACGACGGTCGGCTGTTGTCGGTGCCGTTCGCTCCGAACGACGCCATCGACAAGGCCGCACACTGCCTGCCGAAATATCGAGTCGAGTCTTGGCACGGGTTGGTGTTCGTGAGTCTCAACCCTGACGTGGAGCCGCTCACCGAGCGTTTCTCGGCCATCGAGCCCCACGTGGTCGCGCAAGGGATCGACCAGATGACACACCGCTCAGATCAGCAGGACACACAGGAGTGGGAATGCAACTGGAAGCTGGCAATTGTGAACGCAATGGAGAGCTACCACTTGTTCCAGGTCCACCCCAAGACGCTCGAGCCCTTCACGCCGACCAGGGACGCCTACTACATCGCAGGCTCGGCCAGGGCGACAGCCACCGGTGGCAAGGCGGAAAACCAGGGGGACTACCTCCTGATCAGCCTGCCGCCCAACTTCGTGGGCGTGTTCAACTCCGGCGGCTTCTACTGGCAGACGGCCCACCCGATCGGCGCCCAACGCTGCGCCATCCGAACTGGAGGGGCTGCTGCCTCATCTCCCGGTGCTCGCACTATTGATCGGTTCAGGCGCTGGACCAGTCAATTGGCCAGCAGCGCGGCGGCCTACTCGCTGCCGGACTTCCTGCCCGAGGACAAAGCCATCTGCGAGAGAGGACAGCGTGGTGCCATAGGGGATTTTGAGCCCGGACATCTCGTTCCCATTGAGCGGGTAGTGGCCGACTTCGGCCACTACCTCAATTGGCGGATCAACGGCATTGAGCCGCCCGCCGTCCACGCCGAGGAGATCCGGTGATCCCAAATCCTGCCCGACCAACTCAAACCCGATCCTTGCGGTTGTGGCCGACATGGACTGCGGTGGCCGCGGTGTGGGCCTTTTCGCTATCCAACCAGATTTGGCTCTTTGCCCTGCTGTTCTTGGCCTGGGCCGCATTCGACATCGTCACCGGCGAGAGCAGCTTCGTCCAGCGCGTCACCCGCCGCGAGCAACCGGGTACTTATTGGCTGGTGGTCTTCACCTGGGTCGTGCTGTCAGTTTTGTGGCTCGTCTATCCGGGATAGGTCAGGCGCTGAGCTCGGCGAGGAGGGCGGTGGCCAGGATCCGGTAGTCGGATTCCTCGTTGTAGAGGTGGGCGGAGATACGCAGCAGGCGCTCGGGCGGGTCGGGCCAGGCGAAAACCGGTACCAGGATGTTGTGTTTGTCGGCCAGCGCGTCCATGAGGGGGTCGAATATCTCTGATCCTGAATGGTCGGCGGGAGGGACCGGCACCGAGGCGATGGACCCGATCATGTCCTCTGGAGCTGGCGGATCGATCCCCAGGGCGTCGAGCAGGATTTCCCGACCGGTCAGGCACAGCTCCCGAATGGCCTTCCGGACCCCGGGCCAGCCGTCGGGGTGCATGGCGGCCACCGCGTCCAGGGCGTCGGGTACCGTGAGCCAGGGGCTGGGGTCCTGGGTTCCCGTCCAGTCGAACTGGGCATGGAAGTCGCTGCCGCTGGATGGCCAGCCGCCGTTGTAGCCGTGGCTGATGACCGGGGGGTACACCCCCTCTCGGCGATCCTCCCGAACCCAGAGCAACGCCGCGCCCTTGGCCGCGCACATCCACTTGTGGCAGTTGGCGGTCACATAGGAGACGCCCAAAGCAGAAACGTCGAAGTCGATCATGCCGGGGCCGTGGGCTGCGTCAACCAGCACCGCCACATCGGGCTCTAAGGCGGCGGCGAGCTCGGCCACCGGCATTACCAGCCCCGTTGCCGAGGTCACTGAGTCAATCATCAGGATACGAGTGCGATCGGTAACCGCCCCGAGCACGGCATCGACGATCTGCTGGGAGGACTCCAGTGGAAACGGCGCCCGGGCGGTGACCACTTGGGCGCCGGTCCTCTCCGCCGAGACCATCGCGGCGTTCACGCAGGCGTTGTATTCGTGGTCAGTGATAAGGATCTCATCCCCAGAGGCGAGGCTCGGCTCCAGCGACCGCATCACCGCGTTCACGCCGGTGGTGGCGTTGTTCACGAACACCAGCCCCGCCTCATCGGCCCCCACGAAGTCGGCCACCACCCGGCGGGCGGTATCCAGTTCATGCTGGTACTCGTCGCCGACGAAATACCTGGTGGGGTTGGCCTCCATGCGCCGCCGCACCCGCTCCTGCGCTTCCAGTACAGAAGCCGGCGTCGCCCCAAACGACCCGTGGTTGAGGTGCAGCACCCCGTCTTCAAGCAGCCACGGACTCACAGAAACCACCGCCGAACCCTACAGACGAGGTCCCCCATCGCCCACCGATAGAACCCCTCGATATCGAGGCCGCTTTCTCCATTCTGCGAGCTTGGAACCATGAGAAACATGATGCCACAAGAACGCCCATGCACCATATATAGACAAGTCGATATATACTGCTGGTTATGGAACCGGCGGAATTGCTGCGAGTGGCGCGGCGACGCTTTGGCTTGAACCAGGCGGAGTTGGCGAGACGGGCTGGTACTAGCCAACCAGTGATCTCTGCCTACGAACGCGGGCGACGCGATCCGACGACCCGGACGCTGCGGCGGCTCGTTGCAGCCGCAGGCGGCCGACTGGAGCTTCGCTTGGCTGACGAACCGCCCGACATACCGCCACCGACGAGCTTCGCTGAGCACGGCGAAAGACTGGTGGATGTGCTCCTTTTGGCCGATGCCATCGGGCATCGCAATCGCGCACCGCTTGCCTATCCGCGAATCGACTCGTCGTGACCCGGCTGTCGCTACCCGAAAAGATCCTCGCCATTGGCCATGCCCTGAAAGACATCCCTCATGCCTTCGGCGGTGCGATCTCGCTCGGCTACCACGCTGAGCCGAGAGCCACCATCGACATCGACCTGAACGTCTTCGTCACAGTGGACCGGAGCCATGAGGTGCTCGATCTACTGAGTGAACTTGGGGCTGAAATCCACACCGCAGCCGAGACAGTTGCCCGTGACGGCCAAGTGCGGATCATGTGGGACAACACACCTATCGATCTCTTCTTCTCCTACGACCCATTTCATGACGCGGCCAACCGTGCGGCCGTGTCCGTTCCCTTTGCTGATCACACCATTCGGGTGCTATCTGCCACCCACCTCAGCGTCTGCAAGGCAGTGTTCGACCGGCCCAAAGATTGGATCGACATCGAGGCCATGATCGCCATCGGTACCCACATCGAAACCGCTGAGGCCCTGCGCTGGGTGGGACGGATCGCTGGCGACGAAGATCCCCGTTATGACCGCCTCGCTACCCTGCTCAGCAAGATCGGCAGGCCTGACAGGTGATGGGGCTTGATCCTCCGAGAGCACCGAGAGATGAGCCCGCCCGTATCATGCGGCATCGACAGGAGGCAACGACATGTCTGATACGAACCTGGCCGTCGGCAGCCAGATCCATCTCGGCCACTCGATGATCACCTTCATCGAGCCCCACCGAGGCGAGGGGCTGCACGAGTACAACCGCTGGTACGAGCACGACCATGCCTATGCCGCCATGCTGGCCGCGCCGGGCTGCTTCGGGTACCGGCGCTACGTGGCCACGAGGCGGCTGAAGAATCTGCGCTTCCCTGCCGACGGCGCGGTGGCCGATCCGGTGGACAACGGCTCGTTCATCGCCCTGTACTGGATGGAGGAGGGGCGCGACACCGACACCTTCGGCTACTCGTTCTCCGTCGGCCCCGACCTGTTCGCCGCAGGCCGGATGAACCCCAACCGCGACCACGTCAGCACCGCCGGCTACGACCTCGCCGGGTCGGTCGGCCGAGGCCCGGCACCGGTCCCGCCCGAGATCGCCCTCGACCACCCCTACGAAGGGCTAGTCGTGGCCTGGATCAGAGGCGACGACACCGACTCGGTGCTGGCGGCCGCAGCCGGATTGCGAGCGGGGCGCGACCTTGAGCTGCTGGCCGAGGACAGCCCCATCGGCCAGATCATCGATTTTGTCCAAGTCAATAGAGAAGGCGGCATGCCGCCCCTCACCGGCGAGTGCCCCGAGGTGATCCGCCTCTACTTCTGCAACCAAGACCCCGAGCACTGCTGGGACGCCTTCGCCACCCTCGCCGACGACGTCGCCGCCCAAGGCGCCCGCCTAGAACTAGCCGCCCCCTTCATCCCCACCATCCCCGGCACCACCCAATACCTAGACGAACTCTGGTAGATGCAACCGGCCTGCATGCTGCATTCATACATGTTCGTTAGTTTCTTCTATTGCGAATATTTCGAACGTAGCTTACACTGACACATAACGTGTCGCTTGGCACAACTCAGGTTTTGACTGCGTCGAAACCGATCGGCATACGACAAATGCAATGGAGGTAATGGGTGGCACCCTCAGCAGTACTTGATCATCAACTCGCGATTCCAGACGCGGCTACAGCCAGCCAGGCCGCTGAAGCCGTCGACGCCCTAGAGCGCTTCCTTCGCAGACACCCCACAGTGAGCACCGCATCGGTCTCCTTGGAGGCGGATGACGATGACTCCACTCTGGAAATTCCCGGACACGCACTTCGGCTACTGGTGGACATCTTGGCCCAGATCGCCAACGGCAACGCCGTGACTGTCGCTCCAGTTCACACCGAGTTGACCACCCAGCAAGCCGCGGACCTATTGAACGTCTCGCGCCCCTACCTGGTGAAGCTGCTCGAGGAGCGCAAGATCCCCTATCGCCGAGTCGGAAACCGACGCCGAGTGCTGCTCGCCGACCTTCTCGCCTACAAACGCGTTGACGATGTCGAGCGCCAATCCATTGCCAACGAACTAACCGCAGAAGCCCAACGCCTCGGCCTCGACTACTGACCTAATCCACCCTCAGTGTCTTTCGACGCCACCTACGACGCCTGCGTGCTCCACCCCGCTGGGCTACGCGACTTTTTGGTCCGACTCGCCATGACCGGGCTCTTTCGAGCCCATTGGAGCCAAGACATCCTCGACGAGATGATCTCCTCAATTCTCGCTCGAAGACCCGACCTCGACGAGGCCCAACTTTCACGCACTCGGGAGCTGATGTGTGACGCAGTCCCCGACAGCGTCACCACCGGATACGAAGATCTCATTGAGGGCCTCAACCTGCCCGATCCCAACGACCGCCATGTGCTCGCCGCTGCCATCCGCTCCGGCTCTCAAGTCATAGTGACCGAGAACATCGATGACTTCCCCCTGCACACACTCGAGACCTACAACATCGAGGCCCAAACAGCCGACGTCTTCGTGCTCCACCTAATCGACCTGTCGCCCACCACGGTCTCCAACGTCATCCAAGCACAAGCTGCTGCCCTAACGAACCCACCGATGAGCATCTCTGATGTCCTCGACCGCCTCGCCCGATCTGGTCTCCCCCGCTCAGTAGCAGCGCTGAAGGAGAACTAAGGCTCCGCTTGCAGCGACACTTGCTGGCTGCCATCGATACATCGATCTAATGCATCTTTGATTTCGGACCAAGCGATAGGTTCCCCGAACCGCCCATTCAGAGTCGCAACGCCGACAGTCTTCTGCGTACTGAGTTCATCGTTGAGCTTCTGCTTCGATACCACCCAGAACTCCCAGGAGGCTGGGTCCCGTACGTTCTCGTTGTTGGCCTCCTCTGGCTTATGGAGGCAAAACACGTACACGTCGGCGAATCTCACGGGGGGATCGTGCTCAATCCAGTCGTTGCTCTCGGCCTCCCATGTCCTCCACCTTGGGGCAATATTGAAATTCGGCTTCGACGGCTGATCCTGCGGCCAAGTTTGGTCTAGACCCGAGGCCTTGACCTCAACCTTGACTTCCCCATACAGCAAGTCGTACGCATCCCACTCATGTCGCACCTCGCTATCTCTGATAGCCCCGAGCGCTTGACCCACCAACCACTCCGCCAAGATCCCCAGATTCCGGTTGTCGACGAGATCCCCCATAGCCCATCGATAGAACTTGTCGATGTCGAGATCATGGCCTCCCACGACAATGACCCTATCGATGACAAAACCCAGGACGCTGGGGTGAAGCTACCTGGGCTTTAATGTCGCTTGGTGCTCTGTTGACGAGCAAACCGGGTGCATCGGCGTTTGAACACCTTCGATATGGAGGAGGCGGCATGACCACTCCCGGATTATCTGGACAAGGGGAGTCAAGCTCAGATCATTAAGAGAAGCGCTTGACGAGGTTGTCCAAGGTGGTGGCGATGGAGTCTTCGATGAGCTCTTCTTTGATCATCCGCGTGGTGAGGTATGGGAATCGGATGCTTCTGTAGTCAGCCGACTCGGTTACCCGGGTGCCGCCCTCTACGGGCTCCAATTCATAGCGCCAGCGGTTCTTGATGAAGTGGCTCCAGGCGATGAGCCGGTTCTCCTCGTACTCCACCACCTTGCTGGTCACTCTGTAGGGGAAGCCGTAGGCCTTCATGGCAATCGTGAACTTCGACCCCAGTTGCATGGACCCCTGACCTCTGATGAGCCTTTGAAGGGTTCCGGAGCCGTCTATCTCAACGTGGCGGGCCGGATCGGCCAACAAGGCGAAGATGTCCTCGGGAGCAGCAGGAACCACTCGGCTGGCGGTAAAGAGTCGCTTGCTCATGACAATCGCTCAGCCTACGTGAACTCAGGCAGCGAGGCTGGCGAAATGGATCTGCTAGTGGCGGGGGCAGGATTTGAACCTGCGACCTTCGGGTTATGAGCCCGACGAGCTACCAGACTGCTCCACCCCGCGTCGAGTGGACTGATTACTCTATCCCCCTCCCGCCGGGCTGTCACCTGGTTTTCCATGGTTCGGTGGTGACAGCCCAGCGGGTCGCCAGGGGGTTCGGCGAGTTGGTCCGGTAGGCGGGCTAGCCGGGGCTGGCGAGGGCTTGGATCTCGGCCACCGCGATGGGGTGGGGCGAGGCGGTGAGCACTTGGGTGGGCACCACCGGGGGCGGGTTGGTGCAAGGTCCGCCGTTGAACACGCATGCCACCGAGACATCCCAGTAGGCGGTGAGGGCCACTTGGTAGCGGAGGTCGGGTTGGCTGACCGACGATTGCCGGTAGTAGTGGAAGCAGTTTGATGGCTGGTCCAGCGGGTCCCGGGAGTGGTTGAAGGCCACGACGTGGTCGGCATCGCACCACAGCGTGGTCCCGTCGCCCATGGCAACCCGCAGAAAGCCCAGCCGCCGAGGGAAGGCGGTGGCGGTGAGGGTCAGTTCGTGGCCGTCCAGCGTGGTGGTCACCGTCTCTGACACCGGGGTGCGAGCGGCAGCCGGCACCCACACGTAGGTGGGGAGGTGGACGATGGTGACTTCGCGGGGCGCGGTCAGCGTGGTCGGCTCGGGAATGGCCAGCCGCCCCCAGGCCTCGTTGCGCAACCGGATGGTCTCCTTCATTGTGGGCGGCGGAGGTTCTTTCGGCGGCGCGGGCTGGTACACCCAGAACGTGACGAGCTGCGTTCCCGCCTCGGTCTTGCAGAGCTTCAAGATGTAGGTCTCGTCGGGGTCGGGGGCGGCCACATAGTCATTCTCCAACCAGGCGTTCAGCTCGGCGTAGTTGCCCTGTCGGAAGTAGCAGGGCGGCATCGAGGGATCATCGGGGTTTGCGTCGGGCTCCGACGCTCCGGGGATGTCCACTTCGATCCATACCCCGATATCCACCTCACCGTCTTCCGTCTCGACCGAAGTGCCTTTGTCCGCCTGGTGCCAGCCGGCAGCCGGACCTGGGCTGGACACGGCAAGCAAGCAGGCGGCGGCTGAGACCAGCAGCGCAGTGCCTCGCATCGAACTTCCCTTCGGGCTTTCGGGGGCGCGCGTGGCGCGAGAAGGGGGAAGCTCAGGGGGAAGGGGCCAACTCTCCTACGGCAGCCCTCTGCTGTCAATAGGCAATCTCAGTAGGCAGTCTTCAACTGCGGCCGAACCACTGTTCGGCTCACCACTAGGGCAATCAACGAGAGGCACCCACCCGCGAAGAAGGCCATCGAGTACGACGACACCTCCACCACGCCGCCCAGGATCAGCCCACCGAGCCCGACGGCCAGGTCGAAGGCGATGCTGAAGGTGCCGATGGCCTGGCTGCGCTTGTTGGCCGGTGCCGACTGGACGGCCATGACGAATAGCGCGGGGAACAAGAACGTCTGGCCCATGGCCAGGATCGCTGTGCCGATGAACACGCCGGGGATCTGTGACCAGAAGGCGATGATCCACAGCCCGGTGGCCGAGCACACATACGACATGGTGCTGGTGCGCTGCGGCCCCAGCCGATCGGGCAGGCGGGCCAGCAGGATGCGCAGGCTGATCACCATGACAGCGAAGGTGGCGAATACCGCCCCGGAGTGGGCGAACCCGATGTCATCCACATGCAGCTTGATGAAGGCCAGGAACCCGGAGTAGCCCAGCAGTCCCAAACCCAGCAGCAAGGCCGGACGGGTGGCCGGCCAGTGGATGAACGAGGTGGGCCACCCTGTCGGGGCATCCGCGGGACGCCCGGGCATGGAGGTCGTGCCCAGCACGGTGGCGACCGCCATCATGGCCCCGCCCAGAATCCACACCGCATCGGCATTGGCCGCCGCCTCCAACTGCTCGCCCAGGATCGGCCCCACAGCCAGACCTGAGTACACCGTGACCGAGAAGTAGGAGGTTGCCTCGCCCCGACGATGCTCAGGAGCCATGTCTTGGGCCGCGGCGGCGATACCCACGAAATAGGCGGCCTCCCCCAAGCCGGTGAGCAGTCGGAACAATAGGGCCACTGCGACGGTGGTGACCCATACGTTGCCGAGGATGCCCAGTCCGGCCAGCACGCATCCCCAGACCACTACGAAGCGGCGCCCCTTGGAGTCGCCCAGCGGGCCGACGAGCGGTCGGGCCACCGCAGCCGAGAGCCCGAACCCGCCGACGGCCAGCCCTACTGCCACTGGCCCCCCGCCCAAATCGTTCTTCACGAAGCCGGGCAGCACCGGATACACCAGCCCCAGCGCCATGAAGTAGAACACCCCGCACAGGCACAGCGCGGCGAAGCGGGCCGTGAACAGCGGCTGGGAATCCCCCACCGGCGGATTATCGCCGGTCATCGTGGCAGCACCCTCGACTATCGGCGGTCTTCAAGAAACGGATAGCGGGTGCGTATCTTCTCCACCCTCGACAGATCGATTTCGGCATACAAGATCGCTTCTTCGCCCTCAGGCGCGCTGGCCACCTCAACCCCGAACGGGTCGATGACCACTGAGTCGCCCTGGTAGTCGATGCCGCCGCCGGTGCCCACCCGGTTCACCCCCACCACGTAGGCCTGGTTCTCAATGGCCCGGGCCACCAGAAGGGCCGACCAGTGGGCCCGGCGGGGTGCCGGCCAGTTCGCCACCACCACGTAGCAGTCGGTGTCGTGGGCCAGACCCCAGAACTCGTCGGAAAACCGCAGGTCGTAGCACACGAACGGGGTGATTCTCACTCCCTCGATGGCAACCGTCAGGCGCTCAGAACCGGCGGCGTAGTGCTCGTGCTCGCCGCCGTAGGAGAACGGGTGGATCTTGTCGTAGAAGGCGGCCACCCCGTCGGGGCCAGCCAGCACGAATCGGTTGTAGGGCAGCTCGGCGCTCGACGGATCCCGCACCGGCACCGACCCGCACACCCATACTCCGTGGGCGGCGGCCTGCTCGGCCAGAAAGCCGACGCTGGACCCGTCGGGGGACTCGGCCACCCGGTCGGAGGCCATGGAGAAGCCGGTGGAGTACATCTCGGCCAGCACCACCAGCCGGGCACCGTCGGCCGCGGCCTGGGCCACCTTGGGAGCCAGCCGTTCGAAGTTCGCCTCAGGGTCCTCCCACACGATGTCGTGCTGAACCGCGGCGACCTTCATGAGCCGGTCCCCAGCTTGGCCAGCCGCTCCACCGCCTCGTCGAGCACCTCGGGACGCTTGCAGAAGGCGAACCGCACCAGATGCCGCCCCTCGTCCTCATTGTCGTAGAACACCACGCTGGGCACGGCCACCACGCCGCACAGCTCGGGCAGCCTGCGGCACAAGGCCATCCCGTCGTCAAACCCCAGCGGCCGCACATCGGCGGTCACGAAGTAGGTGCCCGCCGGTCGGTACACCTCGAACCCGGCGGCGGCCAGCCCATCGGAAAGCTGATCGCGCCGGGCCATCAAGTTGGCCCGCAGGCCGTCGAAGTACTCGTCACCCAGCCGCAGCCCCACCGCGATGGCGTGCTGGAACGGCGCCCCGTTGACGAAGGTCAAAAACTGCTTCGTGGTGGTGACCGCGTCCCGCAACTCGGGAATCGCGCACACCCAGCCGATCTTCCACCCGGTGAACGAGAACGTCTTGCCCCCCGACGACACCGAGATGGTGCGCTCCCGCATCCCCGGCAGCGAGACCAGGGGGATGTGCTCGCCGTCGTAGGCCAGGTGCTCGTACACCTCGTCGGTCACTGCCAACAGGTCGTGCTGGCAGCACAGGTCGGCAATCAGCTCGAGCTCCTCCCGGTCGAACACCTTGCCGGTGGGGTTGTGGGGCGAGTTCACCACGATCATCCGGGTGCGGGGCCCGATGGCCGCGGCCAGCTCGTCGGGATCGAACCGATAATGGGGAGGCCGCAGCGTCACCAGCCGCCGCTGGGCCCCGGCCATGGCAATCCCGGCGATGTGGGAGTCGTAGTAGGGCTCGAACAACACCACCTCGTCGCCCGGCTCCAACAGCGACAGCATGACGGCGGCGATTGCCTCGGTAGCCCCCGCGGTAATGAGCACCTCGGTGTCCGGATCAAAATCCAGGTCATAGAACCGCTTCTGGTGCTCCGCCACCGCTAGCCGCAGATCGGCAATCCCCAGCCCCGGCGGATACTGGTTGTGCCCCGCCCGAATAGCCGCCACCGCCGCATCCGCCACCTCCCGCGGCCCATCAGTATCCGGAAACCCCTGCCCCAAATTGATAGCCCCCGTAGCCAAAGCCAAAGCCGACATCTCCGCAAAAATCGTCGTCCCAAACTCCACCAACCGCTCATTCAACAACCGCTCCGGCACAACGCCAACCTTAACCCTGGATGTGCTAGCAACCACACATGACTTCTGATGCTCAAACCTATGGCGGCAAAGTCGGCAACACCGTCGCCGACTCGACTCCGTGGTGGCCCACCCCCGTAACCCCGCCGCCGAACAGCCCCAACGTGGTAATGGTCGTCCTCGACGACGTCGGCTTCGCCGACCTGGGCTGCTTCGGCTCCGAAATCGAAACCCCCACCATGAACGCCCTCGCCGCCGCCGGCCTGCGCTACAACAACTTCCACACCACCTCCATCTGCTCCCCCACCCGGGCGTCCCTGCTCACCGGGCGCAACCACCACTCCGTGGGCATGGCGGTGGTCAGCAACTGGGACACCGGCTATCCCGGCTGCACCGGCCGCATCACCAATCGAGCGGCCACTCTGGCCGAGATCCTCCGCCCCGCGGGCTACTCCACCTTCGCAGTGGGCAAGTGGCACCTGGCCCCCATCGAGGACACCACCCCGGCCGGCCCCTTCGACCAGTGGCCCCTCCAGCGGGGCTTCGACCGGTACTACGGCTTCTTGGACGGCGCCACCAACCACTGGGACCCCGACCTGGTAGCCGACAACCACCACATCGACCGGCCCGAGCGGCCCGACTACCACGCCACCGAGGATTTGGTGGACCAGGCCATCGCCATGGTCAGCGCCCAGACCTCGGCGTGGCCCGAGCGGCCCTTCTTCCTGTACCTGTGCTTCGGCACCGGCCACTACCCGATCCACGTCCCCAAGCCCTACGTCGACCGCTACAACAGCCGCTACGACGCCGGCTGGGGCGCCATCCGAGAAGAGCGGTACCACCGCCAGAAGGACAACGGCATCGTTCCCGCCGACACCGAGCTGCCCCCGTTCAACCCTGGTGTGCCCGACTGGAGCGACCTGAGCGCCGACGAGCAGAAGGTGGCCGCCCGGATGCAGCAGGCCTATGCCGGGATGCTCACCCACACCGACGAGCACCTCGGCCGGCTCATCGCCACGCTTAAGGAGATCGGCCAGGCCGACAACACCGTTGTCGTGCTGTTGTCCGACAACGGGGCCACCCAAGAGGGCGGCCCGTCGGGCCACGAGAACGCCATGCGCTATGTGAACGGCCTCGACCCCCGGCCCATCGACCAGCAGTTGGCCAATATCGACGACATCGGCGGGCCTGGCAACTGGATGGTGTACCCCATGGGCTGGGCTATGGCCGGAAACACCCCGCTGAAGTGGTACAAGCAGAACACCCATGCCGGCGGGGTGCGCGACCCGCTCATCATCTCCTGGCCAGCCGGGATCACAGACGGGGGCGCGGTCCGCACCCAATACCACCACGTGAGCGACATCACCCCCACGCTGTTGGAGGCCATCGGGCTGGAGCCGCCCGCCGAGGTGGCCGGGGTCGACCAGATGCCGATGGAGGGCACCAGCATGATGTACTCCTTCGCCGACGCTGGTGCCTCCACCGCCAAGGCCGAGCAGTACTACGAGATGTTCGGCCACCGGGCCATGTGGGTCGACGGCTGGAAGGCGGTGACCCGTCACATCCCCGGGGAGAACTTCGACGACGACCGCTGGGAGCTGTACCACCTCGATCAGGACTTCTCCGAGGCCCGGGATCTGGCCCAAGCCGAGCCCGAGCGGCTGGCCGCGCTCGTCGACCGGTGGTGGGAGGCCGCCCGGGCCTACCAAGTGCTGCCCCTCGACGACCGCATTTTGGAGCGGTTCCACGTGCCCAAGCCCCGGCCTATCACCGGCCGGTCCCGATTCGTTTATTACGACGGGGCGTACATCCCCAGCGACGGCTGCCCCGACCTCAAGAACGTGTCCTATGAGATCACCGCGGAGCTGACCCGGGCCGACGGCGACGACGGCACCCTGGTGGCCTGCGGCGACGTGGCATCAGGCTTCGCCCTGTTCATCCAGGGCGGGCGGCTGGTGTGGGACTACAACATGGCCTGGGAGCACTACGTGGCCGAAACCGAGCCCTTGCCCACCGGCACGGTTACGGTGACCGCCGCCTTCGAGCGAACCGGCAGCTACGCCGGTACAACCCGGCTGCTAGTGGATGGCGTTGAGACCGCCTTGGTGGACATGCCCATCACCCACAACACCCATATCCACGCAGTGGGCATCAGCGTGGGCTTCACCAAAGCCCCATCCCCCAGCCCTCGAACCACCGGCCAATTCCCCTTCACCGGCACCCTCAGCCGAGTGGTGATCGATGTCGCCGACGACCGCGAGCTCCCAGACCAACTGCTGGTTCTCGACTGAGAGCGAAGCGCGATATTTTGACTTCGTGGCTGCTGGCAACCAGAAGTGGAGCTTCGTCGTCGCGGCCAATCGCCTTCCGGTCAGGCGGGTGTGGGAGGGCGAGACGGCCAAGTGGGTTCCCAGCCCTGGCGGGCTGGTATCGGCTCTGCGCCCCGTCATGTCCGGCAATCCCGACGCGGTCTGGGCTGGCTGGACGGGCGTGCCCGGGCCGGGCACCGAGCCGTTCGAGGTGGACGGCTTCCAGTGCCATCCGGTAGGCGTGAGCCAGGGCGAGCTCCAGCTGTTCTACGAGGGGTTCTCCAACGCCACCCTGTGGCCGCTGTTTCACGACGCTCTGGTCCCCCCCGAATACCACCGCACCTGGTGGGACGTCTATCGCACCGTCAACCAGCGTTACGCCGCCACGGTGGCCGACCTGGCCGCCCCCGGTGCCACCGTGTGGATCCACGACTACCACCTGCTGCTGGTACCCGGCCTGCTGCGGGAGGCCCGGCCTGACCTGCGGATCGGGTTCTACCTCCACATCCCCTTCCCGGCCCGCGAGCTGTACATCCGGCTGCCGTGGCGGACCGAGATCATCGACGGCCTTTTGGGCGCGGACCTGATCGGCCTGCAAACCCCCTTGGGTGCCGACAACTTTTGCCGGGCAGTGAACCGCATCACTGGAGCCAAAACCACCGGAAGGGTGATCCAGCACAACGGGCGGACCAGCCAAGTGGGCGCCTTCCCCATCGGCATCGACACCGACCGGATCGCCGGGTTGGCCGCCGATCCCGCGGTGCAAGCCCGGTCGGTGGAGATTCGCCAATCCCTGGGCTCGCCTCGCACGGTGCTGCTGGGAGTGGACCGCCTCGACTACACCAAGGGCATCGAGGTGCGGTTGCGAGCCTTCCGGGAGCTCTTGGCCGAAGGGCGGCTGTCGGTGGACGACTGCGTGCTAGTGCAGATCGCCGAACCCAGCCGCTCGCAGGTCACCGGCTACGCCGAGGTTCGCCGGGCGGTGGAGCAGTTGGTGGGCGACGTGAACGGGAACTTCGGGGTGATGGGCCGACCGGTGGTCCACTACCTGCATCAGAGCCACCCCATCGAAGAGCTGGTGGCCATGTACCTCATCGCCGATGTGATGCTGGTGACCCCGCTGCGCGACGGCATGAACCTGGTGGCCAAGGAGTATGTGGCCTGTCGCCCCGAGAACAACGGAGTGCTGGTGCTGTCGGAGTTCACCGGGGCGGCCCAGGAGCTGCGGACTGCCGAGCTGATCAACCCTCACGACATTGAGGGGCTGAAAACCGCCATGGAGGCCGCCGCCCATCGCTCCGACGCCGACGCCGAGTCGGCCATGCGGGCCATGCGACGAATAGTGCGGACCAACACCGCCCAGCGCTGGGCCGAGCGCTTCCTGGCCCGCCTGGAGGCCTGCGAATGACCGAGGCCAGCCCAATCATGTTGGCCGAAGAAGTGGACGCCCGGCTACGAGAGCTGGCCCGAGTGCCGGTGCTGCTGGTGGCCTGCGACTACGACGGCACCCTGGCCCCCATCATCGACAACCCAGACGAAGCCCGACCCACCCGGGAGTCGGTGGCCGCGCTTCGCCAGCTGGCGGCCATGCCCGACACCCACGTGGCGGTGATTTCCGGGCGGGCCCTGCGGGATCTGGCCGCACTGAGCCGCCTGCCCGAGGAGATCCACTTGGTGGGCAGCCACGGCACTGAATTCGATGTCGGTTTCGCTGATGACTTGTCCTCAGAGCAGCGGGACCTGCGCGACCGGGTACTGGGGGAGCTGAACGACATCGCCCGGCGCGACCACGGGTTCATCATCGAGCCCAAGCCGGCCGGAGTCGCCTTCCACTATCGCAAGGCCGAACCCGAGATCGCTGCCATCGCGGTGGAAGACGTGCTGAGCGGACCGGGCTCCCGGGATGGCGTTCACGTCAAGACCGGCAAGATGGTGGTGGAGCTGTCGGTGCTGGACCTCAACAAGGGCGACGCCCTCGACCGGCTGAGAACCGACGTTTCGGCCGAGGCGGTGATCTTCGCCGGCGACGACGTGACCGACGAGGACGCCTTCGCCCGGCTTACGGGCCCCGACCTCGGTCTGAAGGTGGGACCGGGGCCGACCCTGGCCCGGGCCCGCCTGCACGACCCCCGGTCAGTGGCTCAGATGCTGGCCCTTGTGGCCGAGCGCCGGCGGGCGTGGCTCATGGGTGAACACGACCTGGCCATCGAGCGCCACAGCCTGCTCAGCGACCAGCGGACAGTGGCGCTGGTCACCTCCGACGCCTCGGTGAACTGGATGTGCCACCCCCGGGCCGACTCACCGGCGGTGTTCGCCGGACTGCTGGGGGGCGCCCGAGCCGGGCATTTCTCCATCACCCGCCACGACGACAGCCCGCCCATCTCCCACCGCTACCTGGACGGCACCATGGTGGTCGAGACCCGGTGGTCAGATGTGACCGTTACCGATTACCTGGACTGCTCCCGGGGGCGGCCCCTTAAGTCAGCGGGCCGCACCACCTTGGTCCGAGTCGTCGAGGGCACCGGGAAGATCGACATCGAGTTCGCCCCCCGATTGGACTTCGGCCGGGCCCCCACCGGCCTGCACGTGGTCCACGACGGCCTCGAGATCACCGGCGCCGCCGAGACCATGATGCTGACCGCGCCCGGGTTGAGCTGGGACATTGTGGACGACGGCCCCCATCAGACCGCGGTGGCCCATGTCGAGCTCGACGGCGCGCCGTTGGAGCTTATGCTGCGTCTGGGCGTTCCCGGCCGGTTCGGCTGGTCGGAGGCTACTGAGCCCGATCGCCGCGAGGCCACCGAGCAGTACTGGCGCGACTGGACAGAGAAGCTCACGCTGCCGTCGGTGGCGGCCGAGGAAGTGGAGCGATCAGCGCTGGTGATCAAGGCGCTGTGCCACCAGCCCTCGGGAGCGATCCTGGCCGCCGCCACCACCAGCCTGCCCGAGGTGATGGGCGGCGTCCGCAACTGGGACTACCGCTACTGCTGGCCTCGAGACGCCAGCATGAGCGCAGCCGCGCTGCTGGCTCTGGGCAGCAGCCAAGAGGCGTGCCAACTGCTGGATTGGATCCTCGACCGGGTGGAGCACCTCCCCGGACCCGAACAGCTCCGCCCGGTGTATCCCCTGGTCGGCGACGAAGCCCTGCCGGAGGCGGTGCTGCCCGAGCTGGCCGGGTACGCCGGCAGCCGCCCGGTGCGAATCGGCAATGCCGCTGAGCACCAAGTGCAGCTCGACGTGTTCGGTCCGGTGGTGGACTTGGCCTGGCGACTGTGCGAGGCCCAAGTGACCCTCACCGACCAGCACTGGGAGGTGGTCAAGGCAGTGGTGGGGGCGGTGGCCGCCCGCTGGCACGAGCCCGACCACGGCATCTGGGAGGAGCGCCGCCCGCCCCGCCACCACGTCCACTCCAAGGTCATGTGCTGGATGGCCGTAGATCGAGCCATCAAGATCGCCCAGCGCATCGACCCCGAGCTGGCCTCGTACTGGAGCCCGCTTCGCCACCAGATCGCCGCCGATGTGATCTTGAACGGGTGGAACGAGCAGCGCCGCTCCTACACCACCGCCTACGGCTCGACTGACCTGGATGCCAGCCTGCTGTGGATCGGCTTGAGCGGACTGCTCCCCCCCGACGACTCCCGCTTCGTCTCCACCCTCAAAGCGGTAGAGAGTGATCTGCGAGACGGCCAGACGGTATACCGCTACCGCCACGACGACGGTCTGCCCGGCACCGAAGGCGGCTTTCTGATCTGCACGTCGTGGCTGATCGAGGCCTACGCGCTCATCGGCCAGATCGACGACGCTCGAGCCCTGTTCGACCGCTACCTCGACCTATGCGGCCCCACCGGCCTGCTTCCCGAGCAATACGACCCCGCCAGCGAGCGCCTACTCGGCAACCACCCCCAGGCCTACTCGCACCTCGGCCTGATCAACGCCGCAATAGCCCTCTCAGCCCCCGCCGGCGGCTAGGAGGATCCTGCGACCCGGAGATCAGCTCCCAGATTCGCTCGGGCGTGGCCGGCATCTCAATATCGTTGATCCCCAGGGGGGATAGCGCGTCGGCAATGGCGTTGACCACTGCTGGTGTGGAGGCGATGGTGCCAGCCTCACCGATGCCCTTCACCCCCATCGGGTTGGTGGGGCTGGGGGTCACCGTGGAGTCGGTGCGGAACGACGGGGTCTCAGCCGATGACGGCACCAGATAGTCCAGGAAGCTCACGTTGCGGGGCTGGCCGTCGGCATCGAACGCGGCCTCCTCCCACAGCGCCTGGGCCACCCCTTGGAGGATGCCGCCGTGAACCTGGCCCTCCACCACCATCGGGTTGATCTGGTTGCCGCAGTCGTCCACCGCCACGTAGTCCACCATTTCCACTTCGCCGGTCTCGGTGTCCACCTCCACCACGGCCACGTGGGTCCCGAACGGGAAGGTGAAGTTGGGCGGATCCCAGGTCATGTGGCCCTCCAGGTTGGGCTCCATGCCGTCGGGCAGATTGTGGGCGGTGAACGCCTCGAAGGCCACCGCGGCCATCGGCATCTCCGCGTCGGGCTGGCCCCGCACCCGGAACGTGCCATCGGAGAACTCCAAGTCCTCCACGTTGGCCTCCATCTGGTGGGCAGCGATGAGCCGGGCCTTGTCGATGACCTTCTCGGCCGCCATGTACACCGCGGTGCCGCCTACCGACAGCGACCGGGAGCCATAGGAGTCGAGCCCTAGCGGAGAGATGGCAGTGTCGGAGTGCAGCACCTCCACGTCGTCGGGATCAACGCCCAGCTGATCGGCCACGATCATCGACCAGCACGTCTCATGGCCTTGGCCGTGGGGCGATGTTCCGGTCACCACCTGAACTTTGGCGGTGGGCAGCACCCGTACGGTGGCCGATTCCCAGCCGCCCGCCGCGTAGTTCAACGAGGCCAGCACCCGGCTGGGGGCCAAACCGCACATCTCCACGTAGCTCGACAGGCCCACGCCCACCTGACGGGTGTCCCCCGCGGCCCGGCGCTCGACCTGCTGGGCCCGCAGCCCCTCGTAGTCCACCACTTCCAGGGCTCGCCCCAAGGTCTGGGGATAGTTGCCGCTGTCGAACACCAGCCCAGGGGCCGACTCGTAGGGGAACTGCTCGGGGCCGATGAAGTTGCGCCGCCGGATCTCAGCCGGGTCCACCCCCACCGCGGCGGCCAGCGAGTCCATGGCCCGCTCAATGGCGTAGGTGGCCTCGGGCCGGCCCGCCCCCCGGTAGGCGTCGGTGGGGGTCATGTTGGTGAACACTCCCGTGCACACGAAGGAGTAGTTCGGGATGTCGTAGCAGCCGTGGTACAGGAAGGCACCCAGGAGCGGCACACCCGGGGTGACCAACTGAAGATACGCCCCCATGTCGGCCACCAGCTTCACCCGCACCGCGCTTATCCGGCCCTCGGCGTCGGCAGCCAGCTCGATGTCTTGGATCTGGCCCCGACCCTGGATGGTGGACCCGGCGGCCTCGGAGCGGCCCTCGGTCCAGCGCACCGGCACACCGTGGCGCAGGGCCAGCGCAGTACACATGATCTCTTCGGCGTACACGTTCAGCTTGGAGCCGAAACCGCCCCCCACCGAGGGAGCCACCACCCGCACCTTCTGCTCGGGCAACCCCAGGGTGAGTGCCACCATGACCTTGAGGATGTGGGGAATCTGGGTGGCCGAGTAGATGGTGATGTCGCCCCCGAACGGAGCGGGCACCGCCACTACCCCCCGAGGCTCCATGGCCGCGGGGATCAGCCTCTGCTGGATGTAGCGCTCGGCCACCACGTGGTCTGCCGTAGAGAATGCGGCCTCCACCGCGTCGGCATCAGGAGTCAGCTCCCAGGTGTAGGAGGCGTTGGTACCCAGATCCTCGTGGATGACGACGCTGTCGGCCACGGCGTCCTCGAGGTCGACCACCGCATCGAGAGGCTCGTAGTCCACCTCCACCAGGGCGGCAGCGTCGACCGCCTTGTAGCGATCATCAGCCAGCACCACCGCCACGACATCGCCCACATAATTGGCCTTGTCCACCGCAATCGGCAGATGGGCCGGATTCTTCATGTCGTCGGTCACCGGCCAAGCACAAGGCAACGGCCCCCAAGACTCCGCCAGATCCGCCCCCGAATAAGCAGCCACCACCCCATCAGCGTCAAGAGCAGCACCAAGATCGACCGAGTTGATGCGAGCATGAGCATGCGGACTCCGCACACACGCCACCCACAACGCCCCCGTGAGGTCCAGATCGTCCACAAACCGGGCCTCCCCAGTAAGCAACTCCGGATCCTCCTTCCGAAGCAACCTACTCCCCACCACCGAAGACTCAGTCACCGTCATCAGCCACCTCCCGTTCCCTCCCCGAGAGTACCCCTCCCATTCGTTCAGTGCAGCCGATCCTCCGCCCCGCAGCGAGAGAACAGAGGCGGGTCTGCGGACAGAAAGTAAACCCAGGTGGCTGGGGGGTGGCGCCGCAGGCGGACTTGGCCGCACCGACGGCCAAGCCGCCGTAGGTGACAGGACCCGCCGCCAACCGGGGGAAGCTAGTTGGAAGCAGCCGTGCGGAGGTCGGCCAACGTCTCCATCCACCACAGGTTGGTCACCGTGGTGTTGCCGGGAAGCGTGGCCAGGCAGTCGTCGACTTGGGCGACCACTTCGGGAAGATCAGCAGCGGCGAGACGCAGGTCCAACAGTCCGTCCACCACCCGGGAGCGGCTCGTGAGCTCTCCATCAATGGCGTCCAGCAGCCGATCCACCAACTCGGTGATCTCGATGAGGGCCGCTGGGTTGCGGACTGTTTCCAATGTCACTGCTCTCTCCTTCGCTACCGGTTGAGGTTACAACCGCCGGACACCCGGATATGTTCCCTTCGCTTCCATGCTATCGACCTTAGCGACATCCGACGACCGGGATATCGTGTGCGGCGTGCGGAAAACCGGAAGAACCAAGGCCAACCCCAAGTGGCACAAGCTGATGATCGCCCTCTTGGCACTTGCCCTGCTGGGCTCAGCCTGCGGCAACGACGAAGCGCCAAAGGAGGTGGTCATCGGATTGGAGCAGGAGATCACCAACTTCAACAATCTGACCGCCGCCGACCAGCTCCTGGCCGGTCGCCAGATCATGCGAGCCGTCTGGCCCACCTGCGTTCGGATCCGGCCTGATTTCTCCTTCGAGCCGTACTTCTGCGAGTCGCTTCCCACCGTCATCACCGAGGATCCGCTGGTTGTGGAATACCGGCTGCGGGAAGACGCCACCTGGAGCGACGGTACTCCGGTCAGCTCCGACGACCTGGTGTTCTTTTTCGAGAACTGCAACGAGGCCGGGGACGACTGCGGCAGCACCGCGGGCTTCGACAGCGCGGAACTGGAAGTCGTGGACGATAAGGCCGTTCGGCTCAGTTGGCCAGCGGGCCAGCCCTACGTTGAGTACATCCAGCTGTTCTCCGGCCCGTTCCCGCCCGCCCATCTGGGCCGTGACTGGAGCGAGGGATTCCGCACCGACCCGGGAGTCGGCGCCGGCCCCTATGTGGTGGACGAGTACAACCCGGGCAGCGATCTGACCCTGGTGGCCAACCCCACCTGGTTCGGCGCCGGGCCCGGCATCGACGAGGTCACGTTCCGGTTCATCAGCGATGTGGGCAACCTGCCGCTGGCGCTGGAGAACGGCGAGGTTGACGTGATCTACCCGCAACCCCAAGTGGACCTGGTGGAGCAGGTCAACCGTATCGGCGGGGTGGAGACCTCTATCACCTTCGGGCCCACCTGGGAGCAGATCACGTTCAACACCACCACGGTGCCGCTGGAGGCCCGCCGGGCCATCGCGCTGGCCCTCGACCGGGAGTTGATCGTGACCGCGCTGATGCGGCCGTTCTCCGAGTCGGCCCAGGCCCTGGGCAACCGGGTATTCATGAACGGCCAAACCCAGTACGAGGACCACACTCCCGCGGAGTTCCAGCAGCGGGACCCCGCCGCCGCCCGCACCGTTCTGGAAGCCGCCGGCTGGGAGCTGGACGGCGATGTCTACGCCAAAGACGGCCGGCGCCTGAGCCTGCGCATCCGCACCACCGGGGGCAACAACCGCCGTGAGCAGTTCCAAGAACTGGTGCAGAACCAACTGGCCGAGGCCGGTATCCAGATCACCATCGACAACCTGCCCGGCGGAGAGATCTTCCCAGCGCTCCTCGGCGCCCACAACGACCCGCCGGGCCCGCCGGGAGACTTCGACTTGGCCATCTTCGCCTGGGTAGGCGGTCCCCTCCCCGCGGCCTCAGCCTCTCAAGTATTCGGCATCGACAGCGAGACCAACCTGGGGGCCTACGTCGACGATCGGGTTGACGAGCTCTTGACCGAAGCCACCTTCACCCTCGACCTCGACCGCCAAGCCGAGCTGTTGAACCAGGCCGACGCCCTGATGTGGGAGACGCTCCCCAACATCCCCGTCTACCAACTCCCCTTCTTCTTGGCCTGGGATGAGAACATCCAGAACATCCAAGACAACCCCACCACCGAAAGCTTCACATGGAACCTCGAAGAATGGGAGCTGGCTAGCTAGCTTTTTCCATAAGTGCTCGGTTACGCGACACGCAAGCTGCTCATATCGGTCGTCGTACTGTTCTTCGCCACCCTGGTGGCCTTCCTGCTGGTGGCCACCGTGGACCCCATCGCCGAGCAACGGGTCTTTCTCATGTCGCAACCGGGAGGCGCTGAGCAGGTCGATCGGCTGGAAGCCAGTTTGGGCCTCGACAAGCCCCTCATCGAGCGCTACGGGAGCTGGCTCGGCGATCTGGTCACCGGCGACATGGGCACTTCTACAGACAAAGGCCGACCGGTCACCACCCTGCTGGGCGAGGCCATCCCGGTCACCTTGCGGTTGGTAATAGCCGCCACCGTTATCTCGGTGATCGTCGGCGTGGCAGTGGGGGTGGTGAGCGCGATCCGCCAATACGGCGCGTTCGACAACATCTCCACCTTCTTCGCCTTCTTGTTCTTCGCCATGCCGGTGTTCTGGCTGGGCGCAGTGCTCAAGGACCTGGGTATCCGGTTCAACGACTGGTGGGGTCGGCGCATCTTCTACACCATCGGCGAGCAGTCGCCCCGGCTTGATGCCGACTTCTGGGGGACTTGGGCCGACCGGGCCGGCCACATCATCCTTCCCGCCCTCACCCTCATCGCGATCCAATTGGCCGCCACCAGCCGCTTCCAGCGTTCGGCCATGCTCGATGTGCTGGAAAGCGACTACATCCGAACCGCCCGAGCCAAAGGAGTGCCGCGGCGCCGGGTCATCACCCACCATGCCCTGCGCAACGCGCTCCTGCCGGTAGTGAGCTTCACCGGGCTCACCTTCGGCACCCTCATCGGCGGCACGGTTGTCACCGAAGTGGTCTTCAACTGGAAGGGCATGGGCCGCCTGTTCCTGGAGTCTCTGCTGAACGGCGATGTCGCCGTTGCCCAGGGCTGGCTCCTGGCCGTGGGCATATCGGTGATCATCGTCAACCTGCTTACCGATCTGACCTATGGCCTTCTGGATCCGAGGGTGAGAGATGGCTGAAGTACCGGTCGGAATCCTCGTCGGCGCTCCGGCCGAACCGGAAGCCCGAACTGGCTCTATGCCTGGCCAAGGCGGTGCCCCAACCGAGCCAGAGGCAAAATCGCAATGGCGGCTGGTGCTTCGCCGGTTTCTCGCCCACCGGGTGGCCGTGGCCGCCGGCATCGTGCTGGTGGCGGCCTACGTGTTCAGCTACGCCGCCGAGCCGCTCACCGGCTGGGGTTACAAGGACTTGTCGTCTGATCTCTCCGAGGGACCGTCAGCCGACCACTGGTTTGGAACCGACACCATCGGCCACGACATGTTCGCCCAGTCGATGCGGGGACTTCAGGTGTCAGTCCACGTCAGCTTGGTAGTGGCGGGCATCGCCACCGTGCTGGGGTCGATCATGGGCGCGGTGCAGGGATGGTTCCGGGGCCGGGTAGACGGCGCTCTGGGGCTGTTGGTGGATTTCCTGCTCATCCTTCCCCTCCTGCCGGTGCTGATGGTGCTGGGCACCCGCACTCGGGCCAGCGGCGGCAGCTCGCTCATGTTCGTGGCGGTGGTAATCGGCCTGTTCCTGTGGGCACCGTTGGCCCGGGTGGTGCGGGGCGAGGTGTTCTCCATCCGGGAGAAGGAGTACATCGAGGCGGCCGAGGCCCTGGGGGCGTCGAACTCCCGGATTATCTTCCGCCACCTCATCCCCAACGCAATGAGCTCGATCATCGTGTACGCCACCCTGACGGTGGCCACCGCCATCCTGCTGGAGACCGCGCTGGCCTTTTTGGGCTTCGGCATCCAGCCCCCCGAGGTGTCGCTGGGATCGCTGGTGGACGAGGGGCGCGACGCGGCCCGCACCCGGTGGTGGCTCTTCTATCTGCCGGGCGCGGTGCTGGTGCTGCTGGTGCTGTGTGTGAACTTCGTGGGCGACGGGCTGCGCGACGCCCTCGACCCCCGCCGGGAGCAGCGGCGATGACCGGCCAAGCTGGAACTGGAGGCGACGTCCCGGTGCTGTCGGTGCGGGACTTGGAGGTGGTGTTCCCCACTCCTGACGGCGACGTGCAGGCGGTACGGGGGGTGAGCTGGGATGTGTACGAGGGCGAGGTGCTGGCCATCGCTGGCGAATCCGGCTCGGGAAAGTCGGTCAGCGTTATGGCCGCCTTGGGCCTGCTGCCGGCCACGGCCCAAGTGAGCGGCACCATCGCCTACCGGGGCCGCGACGTGCTGGCCATGACCGACAAGGAACTCGAAAAACTGCGGGGATCGGCCATCTCCATGGTGTTCCAAGACCCGATGACCTCGCTGAACCCGGTGATGACCGTCGGGGCCCAGATAGCCGAGGGGGTCCGCATCCACCAGCAGACCAAGACTGCTGTCGCCCGGACGAAAGCAGTCGAGCTGCTCGACTTGGTGGGCATCCCCAACGCCCCCCAGCGGGTGGACTCCTATCCCCACGAGCTGTCGGGCGGCATGCGCCAGCGGGCCATGATCGCCATGGCCATCGCCAACGACCCCGATCTGCTGATCGCCGACGAGCCCACCACCGCCCTCGACGTCACCATTCAGGCCCAAGTGCTCGACGTGCTGGAGCGGGCCCGAGAGGCCGCCGGCTCAGCTTTGGTGGTGATCACCCACGACCTCGGCGTGGTAGCCCGCACCGCCCACCGGCTGCTGGTGATGTACGCCGGTCGGATAGCCGAGACCGGAATGGCCGACAACGTGTTCGAACGCCCCGCCCACCCCTACACCGCCGGCCTTCTCGGCGCCATACCCCGCCTCGACGCCCCCAAGGGCACCCGCCTGATGCCCATCGAGGGCACCCCGCCATCCATGCTGGCCCCACCCCCCGGATGCGCCTTCGCCCCCCGCTGCCCCCGAGCCACCGACATCTGCTCCCAAGAGACCCCCGCCCTGCGCCCCATAGGCAACCAACTCGCCGCCTGCCACCACGCCGAAGACCAGTACCACTCACACAACAACAAAACAAAAGAGGACCGAGATGACCAACGGTAGGCGGCTCGGGGGGTGGCGCCGGTGGCGGACCTGGCCGCTCCGACGGCCAGGCCGGCCTCCGGTGACAGGACCCGCCGAGCCGCCGGTGGATGGTAAACCCCTGGTCGAAGTCACCGACCTAGTCAAAACCTTCCCCATAAAGTCCAAAGGCGTAGTCCGCCGCACAGTAGGCACAGTCCAAGCAGTAAGCGGCGTCTCCCTACACATCAACCAAGGCGAGACCCTAGGCCTGGTCGGCGAATCGGGTTCCGGCAAATCCACCATCGCCCGCTGCATCCTCCGCCTCACTCAACCCACCTCGGGCTCGGTGCGATTCAAAGGCCAAGACCTGGGCGAGCTGAGCCGCCGCCAGCTCCAAGCCCTACGGCAAAACATGCAGATCGTGTTCCAAGACCCGATGGCCTCGCTCAACCCCCGCATGACGGTGTCGGCCATCATCGCCGAGCCCCTGCGGATCCACCGCACGGGCGGCGACATCCAAGCCCGGGTGGGCGAACTTCTGGAACTGGTCGGCTTGAACCCCGAGCACAGCAACCGCTATCCCCACGAGTTCTCCGGCGGCCAGCGCCAGCGCATCGGCATCGCTCGAGCCCTCGCCCTCAAGCCCGAGCTGATCATCCTGGACGAGCCGGTGTCGGCCCTCGACGTGAGCATCCAGGCGGGCGTGCTCAACCTGCTGGAAGACCTCCAGCGCACCCTGGGACTGACCTACCTCTTCGTGGCCCACGACCTGTCGGTGGTCCGCCACATCTCCGACCGGGTGGCAGTCATGTATCTGGGGCGGATTGTGGAGACCGGTACCGGATCGGAGGTGTACGAAACCCCGGCCCATCCCTACACCCAGGCTTTACTGTCAGCAGTTCCGATTCCCGATCCCAAGCTCGAGAAGAGGCGGCGACGCATCGTGCTTGAAGGGGATGCGCCAAACCCAGCCTCGCCCCCGTCAGGATGCCGCTTTCGGACACGATGCTGGAAGGCGCAGTCAATCTGCGCCGAGTACGACCCGGAGTTGCTTGATCTGGGCATCGGACACCCGGTTGCCTGCCACTTCCCCACCCCCGACGACCTGATGGGGGCTGAGCAGGGATAGGGTTTCGGCCAGTGTCCGACATCGTCATCTCCGCTCGAGGAGTGCAAAAGAGCTACGGGTCGAATCACGTACTCCAGGGCCTGGACTGCGACGTCGGGCGGGGCATCACCGGGCTGCTGGGACCCAACGGCGCGGGCAAGAGCACTTTCATGGGGCTGATCCTGGGGCTGCGCCCCCGCCAGGGCGGCCAGCTCAACGTGCTGGGGGTCGACCCCGACCAGAGCGGGCCTGAGCTGCGAGCCCGACTGGGCTATGCCCCTGAGCACCACGATCTGCCCGAAGACGTGCAGGCCGCCGACCTGGTGCGCCACATCGCCCAACTCCACGGCCTGCCCCGACGGGCAGCCACTGAGCGGGCCAGCGACGCCCTGTGGCAGGTCGGCCTGGGCGAAGAGCGGTTCCGCCCCATCGGCACCATGTCCACCGGGCAGCGCCAGCGGGTGAAAATGGCCCAGGCCATCGCCCACGACCCCGACCTGCTTCTACTGGACGAGCCCACCGACGGCCTCGATCCGGTACAGCGCGACGACATGCTGGCCCTCATCCGCCGGGTGGGCAGCGAGTTCGGCATCGACATCCTGCTGTCGTCGCACCTGCTGGAGGAAGTGGAGCGGGTGTGCGACTCGGTGGTCATCCTGGCCAACGGCGTGGTGGGCCACAGCGGCACACTTCAAGATTTGGGATCCACCTCCGCTGGGGTGAGGGTGGAACTAGACAGCGATCCCCAACCGCTGGCTGCCGCGTTGGCTGCCCGGGGCGCCGAGGCCGCGGTTGACGGCCACACCCTCATCGTGACCGGCGTCGATGCCTCCACAGACCTGATTCGGGATCTGGTGGCCGATCTGGGCCTGGGCCTTCGCAGGCTGGAGCCCCGTCGCACCAGTCTCGAAGACGTGTTCATCGAGGCCTCCCGATGACCGAGGCCCGCATCCACGACCGAGGCTATCTGGCCTACGACGGCCCTCGTCACGGCACGCAGCGCGCCATGATGAATCTGAGCTTTCACACTATGCAACGAGTGCTGGGGCTGAAGCGGTCCAATTGGCAGAAGGTCCTCCCCGCCATCGCCCTGTTGATCGCGTTCGTGCCCGCAATCGTGTTCATCGGAATTGCTGCCTTTCTGCCTCGCGGGGATGAACTGGGGCTGGATTCCACCTCCGACTACTACGGGTTCATCACCGGCGCCCTTTTCCTGTTCACGGCGTTCGTCGCCCCGGAGGCGGTATGCACCGATCGCCGCAGCGGCATGCTGGGGCTGTATCTGGCATCGCCGCTGAGCCGGGACACCTATCTGGCGGCCAAGTTCACCGCTGTCGCCGCCGTGCTCAGCATGATGACCTTGGGGCCTCCCCTGTTGATGCTCATCGCCTACACCCTGGCCGACGCGGGACCCGATGGGGTGAGCGGCTGGCTGACCGACCTGGGCCGAATACTGGCGTCGGGAGCAGCTCTGGCCATTTTCTGGACAGCTCTGTCGCTGGCGTTGTCCAGCCTCACCTCACGCCGCTCCCTGGCCAGCGTGGGTATATTCGTCGGCTTGCTGGCGAGCTCTGCGGTGGGCGACGGCCTCTCCGAGGGTGCTGATCTCGGCGATTCGTATGCCCTGTTCAACCTGGTCGCCCTGCCTTTCGAGGCTGTCTATCGCATCTTCGGAGAAACCAACGTCGACGGGCCGCCCATCATTGACGTCGACACTTGGGTGATATTCCTAGCCCTCGTCGGGCTCATCGCCGCCTTCGGAGCATTCGCCCGCTGGCGATACCAGCGAATCGAGGTCGAGGGATGAGCCAAGCGCAAGCCAGCCCTCCGCCCATGGTGCAGGCCGCCGGGGTGTCCAAGTGGTTCGGCGACTTGGTGGCGGTGTCAGATGTCAGCTTCAGCATCGGGGCCGGGGTCACCGCGTTGCTGGGACCCAACGGCGCGGGCAAGTCCACCCTGCTGCGAATGATGTGCGGCTTGGCCCGGCCGTCCAACGGAGCGGTAACCGTGCTGGGCAAAGACCCCCGCGCCGACGTGACCGTGCTGGGCCGCATCGGCATGGCCCCCCAACAGGAGTCGCTGCTCGATTACTTGAGCGGTCGTGAGTTCGTGGAGTTGGCCGCCCAACTTCACCAGGTCCCCGATCCGGTCGAGGCGGCCAGGCACGCCATCCAGACGGTAGAACTCGACCCCGACGATCCCCGGCGACTGTCTACCTACTCCAAGGGGATGCGCCAGCGCATCAAACTGGCCCAGGCCATCGTCCACAACCCTCTGGTCATCGCCCTCGACGAACCCCTCACCGGCCTCGACCCCCGCCAGCGGCGGGAGATGATCGATCTCTTCCACCGGCTGGGGGCTGAGGGCAAGTGCGTGATCGTGTCCAGCCACGTGCTCGACGAGGTGGAGCGGTTCGGCTCCCGGGTGCTTGTGATCGCCCAAGGACGGCTGGCCGCCGAGGGGGACTTCCGGGAGATCCGCAATCTGATGGACGACCGGCCGCTGCGCATCAGCATCCGCACCGATCAGCCCCGAGCCCTGGCCATAGCGCTCTTGGACCGAGGTGTGATCTCCGGTTGCCGCCTGGAAGGGGACAACTCGGTGGTGGTGGACACCTCGGATCCAGTGGCATTCCGCCGGGCAGTGGCTCCGGCAGCCCGCGATCGGGATGCCTCGCTCCTAGAGTTGCGCCCGGTCGACGATGACTTGGAGAGCGTCTTTCGATATCTGGTGGGCCAATGAAGACGCATCTGGAGGCCCAGTGAATCCCCACATCTACCGGGTGGTTGTTCGCAGCCAAATCAGCACCGGCCGGCTGCTGGCATTGTCCGGGCTGAGCGGCGTGGCCATCCTTCTTGCATTCGTGGCCCGAGCAGCCGACGACCCGGTGGAAGTCGCCACCAGGAGCATGGGCACATTCGGCACCAACGTCTTCGCCCCATTCATCGCCTTGGCACTGGGCTCGGCCGCGCTGGGAAATCTGGTGGAAGACCGCACCCTGGTGTACGTGTGGCTGCGCCCGGTTCCCCGCCACACCGTCGCCACCGCAGCTTTCGCGGCGGTGATCAGCGTGGTTGGTCCCATTGTGGTGGCAGTGATGACTGTGGCCGCGGCCATCACCGGCGTCAGCGATCTCCTGGTCGCCACCGCGGTGGCGACCGCACTGGCGGTGTTCGCCTATTCCGGGCTCTTCTTGGCTCTCGGGCTTCGATTCAAACGGTCACTGCTTATCGGCTTGGGCTATATCGCCATCTGGGAGTTGCTTCTGTCCCGATTGGGCGACTGGTTCGCCCGGCTATCAGTGCGCAGTTACCCCATGAGCATCCTCTCTGACGCCACTGACGTGAGCATGCGGCTGGCCGACCGCTCCACGCTGGCGTCGTACATTGTTCCGCTGGCCGTCGGGCTGGCCGGGCTGGTCTACACGTCCTGGCGCCTCACCCGCACCGAGATCGACTGACGCGCCGCTAGGGGTCATCGGCCAAGCAAGGGCATAAGATTCCCCCATGCTTGACATGATGGTTGCCCCCACCGCCCAGCACATCGGAGAGGACGACCTCCCCTGGGCCTACGGCGAAGACGGAATCGGCCTCAAGGTGCTCCAGATCAAAGAGAGCGAGGGATTGTGGGTCATCAAGAACCAGTTCCCACCGGGCTATTCGGTGCAGACCCACAAGCACACCGGCCAAGTGTTCGCCTACACCAGCGCCGGGGCCTGGGGGTACGCGGAGAGCGACTTCTTGAACCGGGCCGGGTCGTTCCTCTATGAGCCGGCTGGCTCCGTCCACACTCTGTACACCCCCGAGGACAACACCGAGACCACCGACGTGTTCTTCGCCATCTGGGGCGCCAACCTGAACATGGACGCCGAGGGCAACATCGAGAGCATCACCGATGGCCAAACCGTGTTGATGGGCTACTACTTCATGCTCGAAGCCCAGGGCACTCCCCGGCCCAACAACATCCTGCTGGATTAGCCGCTGCTTGGCGCTCAGCCGCCAGCGGAGTCCAAGAGGGACTCCAGTTCCCCGATAAGACCGTCGAGGCGGCGGCGGTCCTCGTCGATGGAATCCTGGGTGGTCCGCAGCTCTGAGATGAGCTCGCTTAGCGCTTGCCGGGTGTCCTCGTCTATTGGGGTCTCATCGGAAATCGATGGCGCCGCGGTGGGAGCAGGAGCAGGCTCGGCGTCGTCAGGCTCCGGCGTAGCCGACTGAGCGGGAAATACCGACAGCCCGTCCTGATCGGACAGGGCGGCCAAGGCCTCGTCCAGGGTCGGGCGGATAACGAGCACGAAATCGTCGTCGTTTCCGATACCGGCGATCACCTGCTTCACCTGGGGCAGCTCGGTCTCCCCGGTGGCCTGGACGTAGACCGGGCGCACGAACAGCAGCGAGTCACCCACCGGGAGCATCAGCAGGTTTCCCTGGAGAACGGTGGACCCCTGCTGGTTCAGCTGGGTGAAGGCGTCGGCAATCTGGGTGTCGGCCTGGATCTTGGCGTCCACGATGCTCGGACCGGGAATGTTGGTGCCCGGCACGGTGTACACCACCAACTCCCCGTACTCGTCGATGTCGCTCTTGGCGGCGATGAACGCGGTCAGCTCTTTGCGCTCGTCCTGGTCGTCGCCCGATCCGGATATGGGGACGAACGTTCGGAAGATCACGAAGTCCACGTCGTCCTCTTCGGGGAGTTGGAGAAGCTGGTAGAACGGCCGGATTCTCCGCTCAAGCTGGCGGGTGGCCGCTGCGGTGGCGGTTTCCTCGGCGGCAATAGCCTCGGTCACCTCGTCCAGGAACGTCCGGGCGGTGATCCGGGTGCCGGGGTCCTGGGCCACGGCCCAAGTCACCGAGTTGGCGTAGAAGGTCTCGGGATCGTCAATGAAGTAGCGGGCCCACATAGTGGTCTGTACTCGGAACAGGTCTTCGGGGTAGCGCAGATGGTTCTGGAGATCGGCGGGCATCTGCTCGAAGTCCTGGAACAGCCCGGGGAAGATCTTGCGCCATGCCTGGATGATGGGATCTTCGGGGTCGATCACATAGAAGGTGGTGGTGCCGTCGAAGGCGTCCACGACCACCTTCACCGAGTTGCGGACGTAGTTGAACCGCTTGCGCAGCCCGCTGTCCGCCGACAAGTCGCTCACGTCCGGTCGCTGGCCGTAGGGATAGCGGTCGCTGGTGGTGTAGGCATCGACGATGTAGAACACCCGCCCATCGGAGACCACCGGATAGGGATCAGCGTCCAGCTCCAAGAACGGGGCCAGGTTTTGCACCCGGAGCCGCAGGTCCCGGTTGAAAATGATCCGGGAATCGCCGTCCACAAAACCGGATATGAGCGGGTTGATGTCCCCGAAACGCAGGGCAAACGCCGCTTGGCGGAAGAAGCCGCCGATGCCCACGCCGTCGTCGCCGTCGTATTCGAACGGGACCGTCTCGTTTGCCTTGGTGTAGTCCACCTCGGGAATCGAGGCCCCAACGATGGCGTAGCCGGTGAGGTTCTCGCCGATGTAGAGCTGAGGCCGGGTCAGCTCAAAGTCGGCGCTGGCCACCACCGGAACGTCGCCGACCGCGAAGTCGGGAGAACCCTGGGTGGTGACCGAGTTCACCGGGGCCACCGCCACGCCGTACCCGTGGGTGTACTGGACGTGGCGACCCTCCCACGACTGCTGGGGGACGTCGGCCACGTTGAGTTGGCGGGCGCCGATCACAACCTCGGTAACCTCCCCTTCGATCTCGTAGCGGTCGACGTCCACCTCGTTGTTGAAGGTGTAGAAGGTCCGCTCCGACTGCTCCACTTGGAAGGCATTGGGCACGATATCGGGGTCCAACAACCGGATATTGCGCACGCTGGGATTGCCGGCGAGCTCTTCGGCGGTTATCTCAGTGTCAAGTTCGTCGAACGAGATGGTGGTGACGTTGTCTGTTTTGTTTGCGTCTCCGGGGACTTTGTCGAATCCCAGGGCGTGGCGGGTGGCCTCGATATTGCGCTCGATGTACTCCTTCTCTTTCGTGGACTCTTCCGGCTCGACCTGGAATCGCTGGATGATGGCCGGATATATCGCCCCCATGACGATGGCCACCACCATCCACAGGCCCACCGCAGTCACCGGCAGCACCCAGCCCCGCTGCCAGATGTTGATGACCAGCAGAACCGCCGACAGCGCGGAGATCAGCAGCAGCAATCTGAGCGCGGGCAACTGGGCGTTGACGTCGGTGAAGGTGGCGCCGTCCACCGGTCCTCGAGACGAGAAGTTGAGGCCGAACCGGTCGTAGTAGTAGCCCACGGCCCGAACCAGGGCGATCAGGGCCAAGAGAACCGACAGGTGGACTTTCACCTGGGGAGTCACCCGCTGCCCGGTGGTCTGCACCCGGATGCCGCCGTTCACGTAATGGGCGATGGCGGTGATGACCGCCACGATGATGAGGGCCCGGAAGAACCAGCTGATCAAGAACTGGATAAACGGCAATTGGAAGACGTAGAAGCCGATGTCGCGTTGGAACTGCGGATCATCGATGCCGAAGTCCACGCTGTTGAAGAACAGCATGGCTTTCTGCCACTCCCCGCCAGTGCCACCGCCCACGATGAGGGCGAACAAGATGGCTACCACCACACTCACCAGCCGGCGGCGATGGCCTACCGCATCGTGGTAGTGGCGAATCAGCTCCTCTTCAGGCCCCGGCGGGCGGGTTTGGGGCGCCAGGCGGTCGGCGATGGCCAGATTGGAGTACAGCAGCAAGAAGAAGATGGCGATGAAGATGACCGACAAGACAACTCGGTAGACCAGCATCTCGGTCCAGACATCCCCGTGGCCCAGCGAGTCGAACCACAGGTAATCGGTCCACATGCGGGCCGTACCCCGCAGAGACAGGATGGCGGCCAGCAATACCAGCAAGATGAGCCCAGCAATGATCTTGGACCGGCGAGAGAACCGCGGCCGAGACGGAGGACGCGGCCTGAACACATCTCGGGGATTTCGCATACCGAGTGCAGACTAGTCTTTGGCCACTGGAGCTTCGGCAGCGTCCTGGGTTGAATCTTGCGATTGGTCGCCCTGCGAGCGCAGGCGGGCGAATATGGCGTCCACTTCACGGCTGTCGTCAACACTGGCCAGCACGGGATGCTTGGCCGCAGCCTCCACCGGATCTGGCTCGACAGAGGACAGCAGCGTCACGCCTTCCTGGACTTCGGGAGCGGAGTCGCTTTCTTGGATCTGAGGAGCGGGATCGGCTTCGGGGATCATCCCTACGTTTTCGGCATCATCCAATTCCGACAACAGGGCCAAGTCGGTGGGTTCGGCCTCGTCCTCCACCCGACGGGCGGCGGCATCGGCCTGGACCTTGGCCTCGGCCAACGAGAGTTTGGCCGACTCCATCGACTGGTCGATGGAACTGCGGGCTTCACTCAAGATGGACATGAGCTTGTCGCGGCCCGCCCGCAGCCGCTCGACCTGGGCCCGGGCTGCCTGGCGGCGACGGGCCATATCTCGCAACACGGTGAGACGGAGGGTCTTGGCCTTCTCCACGATCTCCCGACCTTGGGCCCGGCCGTGCTCTACTTCGGCCTCCGCCTGCTCTCGAGCCTCCTGAAGCAGCCCGGACACCGCCTGGGCCTGGTCGTACGCTTGCTCCAGGAGCTCGGCCAGCTCGTCAACTCCCGTGACGTCCTGCTGGGATCGCAACTCCTCGACCGTGGCTTGAAGCTCTTCGGCCAGGCGACGGGCTCGAGTGGCCATCTCGCCAGCCTCGGCCTGAGTCTGCCGTCGAGAAGCCTCCACATCGCTGACGAGCAGCTTCACCCCCTCCGAGCTGAACTCAGCCTCGGGCTCGGGCTGCAACTCGGCTTGGGCCACCTGCTCTCGAAGGTCTCGGATCTGCTGCTGGCCGGCCTTGATCTGATTGCCGACCGACACCAGATAGGCCTGGACTTGCTTCTGGTCGAATCCCTTGCGGGCAATGGCGAAACCCTGGCCAGACACGTGGTCAGGGTCCAGTCGCTCAAAAGGAGTCTCCGCGGGAAGGCGCTCGGCCATCGCTCAGATCTTAGTTCCCTGCTAATGCGGCCAACGCCTCTTGAAGGGTGTCCACGCCTACTACCCGCATATCGCCGCTGACATGGTCGAGGGCGTTGCGCAGGTTGGCGGTGGGGACCAATAGCAGGTCGACGCCCGCCCTTTCTGCCGCGATGGCCTTCTGATCCACTTCGCCGATGGCCCCCACCGACCCGTCGAAAGAGATCGTGCCGGTGGCCGCCACGTGACGTCCGTTGGTCAGCTCTCCAGGCATCATGAGGTCGATGATTCCAAGAGTGAGGGCCAGCCCGGCCGACGGACCCCCGATTGTGCCGCTGTCGATGTCGACCTCTACCGGCAGGTCGCCGATGTCGACCCGCTCGCGTGCCTCAACTCCGATCAGCGTCCGGTCGGCATCGTCCGGGGACGCAATCAACTCCACCGTGACCGACTCAACGGGACCGTCTTCATACCATTCGACATCCAAGACCACCGTCTCTCCGGCGCTCCGCGCCAACAACACTTCGGCCAAATCTTTCAATTCGGCCACGGGGACGCCATCAATGCCCACGATCACGTCGCCCCGCTCCAAGACTGTGGCGGCGGGTGACCCGGGTATGGCCTCAGCCACGATGACCCCGGAGGCGTGACGGGGGATCTCATAGCCCAGGTGCTCCAGTGCCACCACGACCGCCGTGTGCTGGGAGGTTTCCATTCTCAGCTCGTTAAGCCGGCGAAGCTCCTTGCGGGTACCGCCCCCGGTGAAGGTCTGCTCCGGTTCGATGTCGACCCCCGACTCGAACTCGGCGCCGATCCGCTCCCAAATGGTCAGCCGCTGGCTGACCAGCACGGTCACCAGGGCAATCTCGCTGTCGGGGGGATAGACCTCGGCGCCCGAAATGGTGACCCGCGACGGAACGTCTTCCACTGAGCCGGGGCGAACCGCCACCTGATCGGTGAGCCAGAAGGTGAACACCACTGAGGTGATCGCCATCAAGAAGATCACCACGCCCACCGGGATCAGCCATTTCATGTGGCGCCGCCACCATGACGGCGCCCGGTCTTCGGCCGGTGGAACTATCCTGGAGGGCTCTGTGGTCGATTGGTCGCGCATTTGGGTTTCCCTCTCCGACGATACTTGGGCAACGCTGAAAAACGGGTGGCAGCGCAAGTGGGCCGAATGGCGAGAGACGCGGGCCGAGCGGGATGTGCTGGCCTCCTACCGGGCCGACTACGGCGAAGGGGCCCGCTTTCGATGGTGGCAGCGGTTGCGGGCCGCCGTCGGCCTGCTTTTTGTGGTCGTGCTGCTCGGAGCAGGCCTGACCATGTTGGTGGGGCTCTTCTTCATCGGTTTCACGATCGCGTTGGAAACGCTGGTGTGAAAGAACCCAGAGAAGACCCCCATGAGCCAAGCCGACGCGAAGTGGTGATCGCCGGACACATCGGTGATGTAAACACGGCGCGGGCTGCCGAGAACGACGAAGACCCCCGCGTTCGGGCATCGGCTCTCGGGGCCTTGGACCGGATGGGAGTGCTGGCCGACGGCGAACTGCGAGACGCTCTGTGCGATCCGGCACCGAAGGTGCGGATGCGAGCCGCTGCTTTGACGGTTGGGCGTCCGACGGTGTCGCCTGCCCCCCTGTTGGACGACCCCAGCGACGACGTGGTGGAGACTGCCGCATGGGCCTGCGGGGAGCGAGAGACGGTAGATCGGGACGCGGTGTCCCGGCTGGCGGAGTTGGCCACCGGCCATTCGAACCCCCTAGTGCGAGAGGCGGCCGTCGCCGCGTTGGGAGCCATCGGACATCCCGACGGACTCGACGCCATATTGGCGGCAACCACCGACCGCGTGACCGTGCGCCGTCGGGCAGTACTGGCTCTGGCACCGTTTGACGGCCCGGAGGTGGACGCCGCCCTCAATCGGGCCTCCCAGGACCGGGACTGGCAAACGAGAGACGCCGCCGAGCTGCTCACCAACTCTGACTAGCGGTCCGGCTCACCCCATGAACCCAAATCACTCCATGAACCCAAATCACTCCATAAACATCGCTTGGACGTCTTCGAAGGACTCCAGGCAGCGGCCCGCTCCCACCACCACCGACTCCAGGGGAGCGTCCACCAGGCTGACGGGGACCTCCGCGGCCTGGGACAGCCGATCGGCCAAGCCCCGCAACAGCGAGCCGCCTCCGACCAAATGGATGCCGCGGGTGATCACGTCTTGGGACAGCTCCGGTGGGGCTTCAATCAGACACGCCACCACCGAGTCGACCACTGCGGAGAGAACCTCAGCCACCGCGGAGCGCACTTCGAACGGCGACAAGACAATGGTCTCCGGGAGTCCGTTCATGAGATTGCGGCCCCGAACCTCGGCATTGCACTCGCCGGGAACATAGGCGGCGGAGCCGATGGTGATCTTCACCTCCTCGGCGGTGCGCTCGCCGATGGCGATGCCGAACTCGCGCCGAACGTAGGCCTGGATGGCGGCGTCGATGTCGAACGAGCCCACTCGGATGGCCTTGAGCGAGATGACCCCGCCCATGGATATCAGCGCGGTCTCACTGGTTCCGCCTCCGATGTCGACCACCATGTTGCCGATGGGCTCGTGGATGGGCAACGAAGCCCCGATGGCCGCGGCCAACGGCTGCTCGATGAGCCGGGTTTCAGCCGCCCCCGCTCGTCGAGCGGCCTCGACCACCGCCCGCCTCTCGACGGCAGTAATAGCCGAGGGCACACAGATCACTACCTTGGGCCGGCTGAACCGGTTGACCCCGGCGTCCATCAAGAGCAAGCGGATCATGCGCTGGGTCACCTCGAAATCGGTGATCGCCCCCTTGCGCAGCGGACGCACGGCCACGATGTGGGCGGGCGTGCGGCCGATCATCTGCCATGCTTCTCGTCCCATCGCCAGCACTTCGTTGGTTCTGCGGTTCAACGCGATCACCGAGGGCTCGTTCAGGATGATCCCCTGACCGCGGGCATAGACCAGCGTGTTGGCGGTGCCCAGATCGATCGCCAGGTCTCGAGCCATGGATTAGCGGACCGATTCTCCCGAAGGATGGACGGCTTCGGCATCAGAGATGTGCTGGGCTTCCAAGCCCCAACTCTCGCCTCCTTGCCAGGCTTCCTTCTTCCAGATGGGAACGGTGGCCTTCAGACCGTCGATGCAGAACCGGGCGGCGGCAAACGCCTCCTCGCGGTGGGGCGTCGAAACCGCAGCCACCACCGCCGAATCGCCGATCTCCACCCGGCCCACTCGATGCAGCAGCGCCACCCGGCCGATGTCCGGCCACCGGGCCCGAGCCTCGTCGACCAACGCCTCCAGACGAGGCACCACCTGCTCTTCGTACGCCTCGTACTCCAACACGGTCACCCCAGGGCGTCCCTCTGAGTGGTCGCGGGCCGTGCCGCTGAACAGGACGGTGCCACCGCAATCCGGTCGACCGACCCAAGCAAGCACGCGGTCCAGCGGCAGGGGCGCCTCGCTCAGCCCAATCCACACCTCAGCGGCTTCAGGCGGATTCACAGACTGAGTGTAAACCCTTCTCTCCCGTCGGTTTCCAACACGGCCGCCATCAGCGGCGAAATAGCCGACGGGCAACAGCCAGCACGCCCCACGCGACGCCCAACCCTCCCGCCACCGCGCCGAACAGGGCAATCTGCTGACGGCGGCGGGAATCCAGCATGCCCCATGGGGGGCTCTTGTGCCCGGAGATGAAGGCCTGCTCGCTGGTGAACTGGGGGGACCAGCCCGCGGCCCGCAGCCGGTCGCTGGCCACCACCCAGGGAAATCGGGCGTAGCGGAACACGCCGGGGCTGGTGGGCGCCGAGCCGTTGCCCAAAGACAGCACCCCGGCGCGCGAAAGAGCGGGGCCCTTCTTCCACCACCATGTCGTCACACGGCGCAGGAGCTGTTCAGACATGTTGAACCGGTGGGTGCGGCCCACGAGATCGAGGGCCGTCCCGCTGCTGATCCAGCCCTGCGGGGCCACGTTGTACACCCCGGTCAGATCGCCCACCACGCACAGCTCCACCGCCGCCGCCAAGTCATCCATGTGGAGGAATTGAACGGGGACCTCGCTCTCCCCGTTCAGGTTGGCCGCCGACCGCAGGGAGCGGACCACCCAGCCCACATGCTCCTCGGCCAAGCTGGCCGTGGGCCGCAAGGTGACGATGTCCACCTTGGGATGCTCTTCGGCCCACTGGGCGGCAAACCGCTCCTGCTCGGCCTTGTTGACGGCAAAACCGCACTCGGGAAGGGGGCGCAGCGCCGAGGCCTCGGTGAGCGGCACCGGATTGTCGGGCCAAGCGCCATAGACCATGGCCGAGGACATCAGCACCAGTCGGCCGACTCCGGCGGTGCCAGCGGCATCCAGCAGCCGACGAGTCACCTCGGCATCTCGAGTGCCCTCCGACTCGTCCTCCGACCACGGCTCCAGCGCCGACACCAGATGAACCAGAACGTCCACATCAGCCAACAGGGCCTCGAGGTCCAGCTCTGCAATGTCGCCGGAGACGTATTCCATCCCGACGATGCCGGGATCGGGGCGCAGGTCGAGGCCGATCACCGAGTCGACCCGGCAGTGATCCACCAGTCGGCGGCCGACGCGACGGCCGAGAGGGCCGCACGCGCCGGCAACAGCCACAGAAATCGCAGCGGTATCGGCCACCTATCGAGGCTACGGGGATTTCGCCTCAACTGCTACTGGAGTATTGCCGGTAGCCTCACAGTGTGAGCGAACCTGACTCGCCCGAGGAGTTCAACCCTTTCAAGGGAATGCCGATTTTCGGAGACCTCGGCAAGCTCTTTTCCCAGCAGGCCTCGTCCACCTGGGAGACAGCGCGCCAGTTCGCGGTGGCAGTGGCCACCGAAGGTCAGTCTGAGCCCAACGTCGACCCCCGCGACCGCATCACTCTGGAGGAACTGGGCCGGGTGGCCGAGCTCCAAGTGGCCAATGCCACCGGGCTGTCCACAACCCGCGACGGCCAAGCTGCCACGATCCTGCCGGTGACCCGAGCACAATGGGCCACCGCCACACTGGACGCCTACCAAGATCTGCTTGAGCCCATTGGGAACGTGGCAAGCCGGGTTGAATCGGAGGAGGCATCCTTTGATCCCGCCCAGGCCATGTTCGGCCAGATTTTGAAGATGATCGGCCCGGTCATGCTGAGCATGACGGCCGGAAGCATGGTGGGCAATCTCGCCCGCCGAAGCCTGGGCCAATACGACCTGCCCATTCCCCGCGGCGGCTCGGAGTTGATGGTGGTGCCCGCCAACATCGACGCCTTGGCCGACGAGTGGAGTTTGGACCCCTCTGACCTGCGGCTTTGGGTGTGCCTGAGCGAACTGACCCATCATGCGGTGCTGTCGATTCCCCATGTGAGCCAGCGGATTGACGAGCTGTTGGCCGATTATGTCCGGGGATTCGAGGCTGACCCTGGTGCGCTGGAGAGCCGATTGGGCGAACTGGACCTGGCCAACCCCGATTCGCTGAGCGACCTCCAGTCGGTGCTGGGCGACCCCGAGGTCATCCTGGGGGCGATCCAGTCGCCGGCCCAACGGGTGCTGCTACCGCAGGTCACTGCCTTGGTGACGGTGATCGCCGGCTATGTGGACTGGACCATGGACAGCATCGGACAGGGGCTCATCGGCTCCTACCAGCGTCTCAGCGAGGCTCTGAGGCGGCGACGGGTGACCACCGATGTGTCCGACCGCTTCATTGAGAGGATGTTCGGCCTCGAACTCACCCAGGACCAGTACGACCGGGGATCGGCCTTCGCCAGCGGGGTGGTGGAGCGGGCCGGGGCCGACGGCTTGGCCCGGCTGTGGCATTCGGCGCGTGAGCTGCCTACCCCTGCTGAGGTTGATGCTCCCGGTTTGTGGCTGGCCCGAATCGACCTACCCGACTAGGAGACCGCCGCAGCCAGAAGAGCAGGACAGCGGCTGCCGCGGCGACGGCGATGAGAATGAAGCCGATGCGGATGGGAATGGGAATGACCACGGGGATCAGCGCGCCCAGCACCCAGAAGATCTGGAAGCGGGTCTCGAAGACGGCGAACGAGCGGCCATGGTCGGCACCCTCGGCGTCGCGCTGGACAATGGAGTCGAAGGAGAGCTTGCCGGCACTGGCGGTCATGCCCACTCCCAGGGCAAGCAGCAGAGTGGAGCCGTAGCCCCCACCCCATGCGGCCACCAGGCCGACGAGGAACAGGGCGACCAGCGCGGCGGCGATAATCACCTCCTCGCGAATCCGGTCCCGCAGCTTGGGGGCGAGGAGCGAGCCGACCAAGAAGCCGCCGACCAAGGCGGCGGCCACCAAGCCCAGCTTCCACGCCGGGCTGGCGTCGGAGGCCACATCTCCCTGAAGGGCATGGCGAATTCCGGCCCCGAATGCTCTGCCCACCCCGGAGAGGTCCACATCATCAGCGCCGCCCCGCAAAGCGAACGCGGCCAGAAAGGTCGTGAACCCCACGATGCCCCGCAGCGTGCCGGTGGCCGACGCCGCCTTGCGGATGCCCACGCCGCGGAGTTTGCTCACCTCGTCATCGTCAATCGGTTCCGGCACTACTCGGCCCGGAGGAAGCGACAGGCAGGACAGGGCGCACAGGATGTACACCACCATGGCCATCCCCACCGCCCACGAAGGCCCTCCCAGCCAGTTGGCCAGCAGCGCGGGAGCAGCTCCGATGAAACCGCAAACGCTTCCCACCAGCGCCAACCGGGCATTGCCCCCCACAAACTGCTGCTCATTCCGCAAGATGAGGGGCACCATGGAGGCCTTGGCCACCCCGTAGCTCTTCTGGAGGATCAACATGGCGAAGGAGAGGGGAAACAGCAGCAGCGAATCCATGTTGGAGATCATCAAGAAGGCGAAGAGCGCCCGCCCCGCGTTGATGGCGAAGATCATGGGGCGCCGCCCGCCCCGGAAGCGGTCCAGGGCCGGGCCGATCAACGGGCCGACCACCGCGAACGGGGCCATGGTCAACAGCAGATAGAGGGTGACCCGAAGCCGGGCCGCGCTGGGATCAATGGAGAAGAAGAGCGACCCGGCCAATGCCACCGTGACCATGGCATCGCCTGCGGCCCCGAGGGCATGAACCCTGACCAGCCGCAAGAACGGGGTATTGATCACACTATGAAGATATCGGCGGGGCCTAGGGCGGCGCGGTCTCTGCCGGGACGCCGGTGGCGTACTTGTAGCCCAGGCCGCGGATGGTCACGATTCGGCAGGGATTGGAGGGATCGTCTTCGATCTTGGATCGAAGACGCTTGATGTGGACATCGAGGGTCTTGGTGTCGCCCACATAGTCGCTGCCCCAGACCTGGTCGATCAGCGCGTCGCGGGTCAATACCCGCCCTGCGTTGGTCAACAGCAGCTCAAGGAGGTCGAACTCCTTGAGCGGGAGCTCGATCGGCTCGCCCCGCACAAACACCTCATGGCGCTCGGGGTCGACCGCCACATCGCCCACTTCGATGACGTCTCCCCGGAATGTTTCGCTCTCGGCGGTCCATCGGGATCGCCGCAGCAGCGAGCGCATGCGGGAGATCAGCTCTCGCAGGCGATAGGGCTTGGTCACGTAGTCGTCGGCCCCCACCTCCAGGCCGACCACCGCGTCGATCTCCTCGCCCTTGGCGGTGACCATGATGATGGGCACCTGGGAGCGGGCCCGGATCTGGCGGCAGACATCCACCCCGGAAACCAGGGGCAGCATCACGTCGAGCAGCACGATGTCGGGGGAGTAGGCGTTGAAGAAATCGAGGGCTTCCTTGCCGTCGCGGGCCACGTTCACAGTGAAGCCCTCCCGGGTCAGCCCCACGGTCAGCGCCTCGACAAACGACTCCTCATCTTCAACGATGAGAACCCGGGCCGACCCGCTCATGCCTGCGCTCCAATTGGTTGCAGGATTTCGGACATCGGCACCGTCAGCGTGAATGCTGACCCTTCTCCAACCGTCGACTCCACCCGGACCTCGCCCCCATGGTTGGTGGCCACATGACGCACAATGGCCAAGCCCAGGCCCACGCCGCCATCGGTGCGCTCTCGGGACCGATCCACCTGGTAGAAGCGTTCGAAGATGCGCTCTTGGTGGCCCGGGGGAATCCCAAAGCCCTGGTCGCGAACCTCCACCTCAACCCAATCTCCCTCCAACCGAGTTGTGACCTTCACCGGTCGGGCGGCCTCCGAATACTTGACCGCATTGTCCAACAAGTTGAACACCGCGGAGGTGAGCTGCCGACGGTCAGCGTGGACCACCAAGTCCAGCGCGGGGAGAACGGTTTCGATGGGAACCTCCTTCTCCTCTGCGGAGGGCTTGGCCCGGGAGAGGGCATCGCTGATCACATGCTGGATCGCAATTGGTGCCCGCTCGGATGACTCATCGCTCTCGATCCGGCTGAGCTCTAGGAGGTCGTCCATGATGTCGGACAGGCGAATGGCCTCGGCCTGCACTCTCATCGCCAGCCGAGAGGCCACCTCGGAGTCGCGCTCGCCGGCCAGAGTCTCGGCCAGCAGGCTGAGCGCCCCCATCGGGGTCCGGAGCTCGTGGCTGATGTTGGCCACGAAATCCCGGCGCATGGCGTCAAGGCGCTGGGGTTCGGTGATGTCGTCGATGAGGGCGACCGAGCCGTAGTCCCGGCCTTCAAGCGTCAGCGGCATGGCGCTGACGAACAGGCAGCGGCGAGGGGGTCCGAACAGCTCGACCTCCCGCTCCACCGCTCGCCCTCGGGCCGCCTCGGCGAGCAGCTCGGCCACCGCGGCCTCCACCAGGGCCTCACCGTGGCGGGCTTCGGTGAACTGCCGGGCGTAGGAGTTGCGGTACAGCACATTGCCGGCGTCATCGGCCATCACCACACCTTGGGTAATGGCGTCCAGCGACAGCCGGAGTCGGGCCTCGCTTTCCGCCACCTCGTCCTCATGGCGGCGGTGCATCTCATCGTCTCGGCGGCGGCTCTCCTCGGCGTCGACAAAGTGCCGGTGCTCTCGCCACGCCACCGCCCCCACCAGCACCAGGCCCACCACCGCGGCCACCACAACCAAGGCCACGATCACGGGTCAATCCTCGTCGGTCTCTTCGTCGGTTTCGTCGGTGAGGTAGATCTCTGGCCCTTCGTGGGCGCCACCACCGGTTTCGTCGAGGTGCTGGTGCTCTCGGATCTTCAACCGGGCCGACCCGGTGTGCTCCGGAAGCCATCCCGTCACCATGTACACCACCCGTTCCCCGATGTTCACCGCATGGTCGCCGATGCGCTCGTAGTACCGGCTGATGAGGCAGAGCTGCACCGCGGCTTGAAGGTCGATGGAGCCGTCGTTGTGGGCTTGGAACACGGCCTGCACACAGTCGCGGTTTAAGCCGTCGAGTTGGTCGTCGATGTCGTCGAGGGCGGCGGCCAATCCCGCGTTGCCGTCAACATAGGAGTCGATGGCCAGACGCATCAGCCGACAGGCCTCTTCGCTCATCCTCACCAGCAGGCCCCGAAGGGTGGCGTCGTAGCGGGTGCCGTAGATGCGCCGGGTAGCCTTGGCGATGTTGACGGCCAGATCGCCCGACCGCTCCAGTTCGGCATTCAAACGGAGGGCAGAGCTGAGGGCCCGAAGATCACTGGCCATGGGGGCCTGGAGAGCCAGCACATGGTGGCAGCGCTCCTCGAGGTACACCGACAGGTCGTCGAGTTGGTCGTCGCCGGTGATGAGTTGCTGGGCCAATTCCAGGTTGGACTCAAGCAGTGCCTCGGTGGCCCGGGGAACGGCCTCGGTCACCAGCGCGGCCATGCGCACGATGCCAGCCTGGATCTCGTCCAGTTCCTCGTGGAAGGACTTGCGCAGTTCTCCCACCCCGGGCTCGGGACCGGTACTCAGCCGAACCTCCCGGTGACGTAGTTCTCGGTCCGCTCATCGGAGGGGTTCGAGAAGATGGTCTCGGTGCGGTCGTACTCCACCAAGAGCCCGCACCGCTGGTCGGTGGTGGAGTCGAGTTGCGCAGTGAAGAACGCGGTGCGGTTGCTGATGCGGGCCGCCTGTTGCATGTTGTGGGTGACGATCACGATGGTGTAGTCGTTTTTGATCTCCTGCATCAGATCTTCAATGCGGGCGGTGGCGATGGGGTCGAGAGCCGAGCACGGCTCGTCCATCAAAAGAACGTCGGGATCGACGGCTATGGCGCGGGCGATGCACAGACGCTGCTGCTGGCCGCCGGACAACCCGAGGGCGGAGTCCTTCATCCGGTCGTTTACCTCGTCCCACAGGGCGGCCCGGTTCAGAGACCGCTCCACGATGTCGTCCAAGTCGCTCTTCTTCTTGGCCATTCCGGTAACCCGGGGGCCGAAGGCGATGTTGTCGTAGATCGACTTGGGGAACGGGTTGGGCTTCTGGAACACCATGCCGATGCGGCGGCGCACTTCAACTGGGTCTACCCGGGGGTCGTAGATGGGCACGTTCTGGAAGTCCAGGCGGCCCTCCACCCGGGCGGTGGGGATGAGGTCGTTCATCCGGTTGAAGCAGCGCAGCACCGTGGTCTTGCCGCAACCGGAGGGGCCGATCATGGCGGTGATCTCGTGCTTGTACACCGTGAAGGAAGCATCTTGAACGGCCCGAAAGTCGCCGTAGTACACGTTCAGGTCTTCCACCTCGAACACCGCGTCGCCCACGGCATCCGGGGCGGCGGCCTGCACCGTTCGGTCGAGGTCCAGACCGAGACGGGGAGAGGCTTCCGGTTCTGCTTGCTCCATCTGGTCGGTCCTTATGCTCTCAGTGACAGCTTCCACGAGTCATCCTCTCTTCTTCTCGAAGTGGTTGCGCAAGAAGATGGCCGCCGCATTCATCAGGATAACGAATACCAACAGCACGACGATGGCCGCCGCCGCGGCCTCGGCAAAGCCCGGATCGCGGCCCGAGTTCTGCACCCACTCCACGATGATCACCGGCATGGCCATGAAGTGCTTGGCGTTGATGGCGCTGAGGTCGAAGAATCCCGGATTGCCTCCCAGCCGGCCGGAGACCGCCCCCACCAAGAGCAGCGGAGCAGCCTCGCCGATGCCTCGTGACATAGACAGCAGCGTCCCGGTGAAGATGCCGGGCGCGGCGTAGGGCAGCACCTGGCTGCGAATCATGGTCCACTTGGTGGCCCCCACCCCGTAGGCCCCCTCCTTCAGCCCCTGGGGTACCGCTCGGATGGCCTCTTGGGCGGTGATGATCACGATGGGAAGCACCAGGATGGCCAGAGTGATGCCCGCGGCGGCAATGGACTTGCCGCCGGTGAGATCACCCAGGCTCTTCACGAACAAGAACAGTCCGAGCAGGCCGTACACAATTGAGGGGACCCCGGCCAGGTTGCGGATGTTCAGCTCGATGAACCGGGTGAACCGGTTCTTGGGAGCGTATTCCTCCAACCAGATGGCGGCGCCGATGCCGATGGGGAAGGCCAGCACGGCGACGAAAACCGCGATCCAGAACGTGCCCACCAAGGCTTGATGCACGCCCAGCTTGGGGTCGTCGGAGAGGGAGCGCATGGTACCTGCCAAGAAGCCGCCCGGTCGTCCGGTGAGCACGCCCCAGGAATCAACCACCACGTCCACAATCAGCACGCCGAGGATGAACAGCGAGATCAGCAGGGTGGTCAGCAGGGTGATCTGAAACACTCGGCCCCGCACATCGGTGGTCCGGCGCTCCATGGCCTTCACCATCATCTTGTTGGTGCGATCCCCGACGAGCCGTGCCTTGGCCATCAGTACTGCTCTCTCACTCGGTGGACGAATCGATCGGCCACCAGATTCAAACCGAAGGTCACGATGAACAGCACTAGACCCACGAAGAAGAGGCTCTGGAAGGTGAGGCCCTCGCCCACCACGCTGTCGGTTCCCCGGGCCAACGAGGTCATCCCCGCTGTCATCGTGAGGCTGCCGTCCAGCGGGTCATGGGTGTAGACGGCGGTTTGGGCCGCGCCCCCGGCCATGAACACCACCATTGTCTCGCCCAAAGCCCGAGAAACGGCCACTATAAACGCCGCCATCAAGCCTGAGACGGCGGCGGGCAGCACCACTCGGACCGTGGTGGTGATCTTGCGGGCCCCCAACCCGGAGGATGCTTCCCGCAGCGCCATCGGCACCGCCTTCATGGCGTCCTCAGAGATGGACGCCACCAGTGGAACCACGAGAACCCCTACGCCGATACCGGCGGCCAGCAGCGAGCCGGCCGCCGGTCCTCCGAAGAGGGTTTTGACCACGTTGGGGGCTATCCACTCCAGAGCGAAGAAGCCGAGCACCACGCTGGGAATCCCGGCCAGGATCTCCAAGATGGGCTTGAGGGTTCGGCGGACACCCGGTCGGGCGTATTCCGACAAATAGATGGCGGCGCCCAAGCCCAACGGGCCAGCCACGATCATGGCGATGCCGGTGACAATCAAGCTGGCCACGATCAGCGTCTTGATGTCGTAGATGCCCCGGCGGGGGAACCAGCCGATATCCCAGACCGCGCCCCAATCCACCTCGACCATGAACGTCCAGGCTTCGGAGAACAGCGACCAGATGATCAGGCCGGAGATCAACACCGACACCAGCGCGGTGGCCCCCAGAGAGTCTCTAATCAACCGCTCCTTGCGGGCCTGCCGGGGGTTCGCCGCCAGCGATTCGACGGAGAACCCCTCAGCAGGATCGACCCGGGTGTCGGTCACGAGCACACGCTACTGGTCATCGGCACTGCCATTTGGCTTCTCCGGTTTAGCGTCCGGCCCAGTTGGCCCGGGTGGCGCCCTTGGCGTCGTCGGTGAGGTTCACGTAGCCCACGTCGCTGACCGCGGTGCCCAGGCCGTCGTCGCTCATGTAGTAGTCGACGTAGGCAACCAGGGCCGGGTTGGCCGCTGCCTTGGCCTTGTTCACGTAGATGTACAGCGAGCGAGACACGGGGTACTCGCCCGAGGCGATGGTGTCGGCGTTGGCGCCCATGCAGCCGTCGCCGCCGTCCACGTCAAGGAGCTTCACGCCCGAGGCGTGGGCCGCGAAGGCGAACCCGACCCAGCCGAAGCTGGTGTCGCTCGACTGGATGCCCTGGATGATCACGTTGTCATCAGCGTTGGCGTTGTAATCGGGACGGGTCGTGGCGTCCTGGCCCCGCTCGTCGGCAATGTCCTCCAGCACGATCTCGATGAAGCTGTCAAACGTGCCCGACTCCTCGCCCGGACCGTAGATGTCCAGATCGGCGTCCGGCAGATCAGAGGTATCAAGTCCCAGCGTCCCGGCGTCAGACCACGAGCCGAACCCGGTCGACTCGGGGCCAACCAGGCCGTAGATGTCGTTGAAACTCACGCACTCAACCGAGTTGCCCTCGCCGGTCATCACCGCGATGCCGTCGATGCCCACCCGCAACTCGACGAATTCGATGCCATTCGCCGCGCAGTCCTCAGCCTCAGAGTCCTTGATGGCGCGGGAGGCGTCAGAGATGTCGGTCTCGCCCTCGCAGAACAGCTTGAACCCATCACCGGTGCCCGGACCGTCCACCGTCACCTGTACATCGGGCTCCACATCCTCGAACAGTTCGGCCACCCGCACCGAGATCGGCTCCACGGTCGACGAGCCCGAAATCGTCACCGAGCCAGAGATGCTTCCCGAGGGGGCCTCATCGACGGGAGCTTCCTGAGCGCCATCATCGCCGGTGTCGCCGGCATCAGCTTGGCCCGCCATGTCTGGGGCTGCGCCCCCATCGTCGTCATCGTTGCCGCACGCGGCCGCGACGAGCGCGAACGTAGTCATAAGCCCGAGAATGAGCACGAGCAGTTTCCGTAGCCTCACATGTCCTCCTTGAATGCACGCTGAACACACCGATCAGCGCAAAGGGTCAGTCGTAAAACTAGGAGGGGCGGGTTTCTGGCCTGCCGCGACTGTCTGAACGGAAGGTGAACAGGGACGAAAACTTTGGAGCGGCCGAGATCAGGCCAGAACGCTGTCGCCCACCAAGGTCAAGAACGAGTCCACCATCTTGAGGTCGCGTTCGTTAGTGAAGTAGTTCAGCGACTCCACCACCGGCACCCAGTCGATGGCGTCCACCTCGAGAGTGGGGGTGAAGCTTCCGGAGATGACGTCCATTTCCCAGTAGTGCACCTGGCGGGTCCGGCCTTTGCGGTCGATGTAATCCACCATGCCCAACTCGCGGCCCAACTCGCAGATATAGCCCGTCTCCTCGTGCACCTCCCGCAGCGCGCACTCAGCCAGAGTCTCCCCCGGATCAAGCTTGCCTGCGGGCAGCGACCAGTCGAGATGCTTGGGGCGGTGGACCATCAGAACTTCCAACACGCCGTCATTGTGACGGGTGACGAGCCCGCCACCGCCGAGGATGACCGCTACCGTTCCGAAACGCACGGAATAAAACGGTAGGTCCTAAACGCACCGAAAATGCGGATACTCAAGGGTGGGATGGAACTATCTGTTAAGATATTGAGGCCGCGGCCAGCCGCTCAAATGCGGTGTGGGCCTCAAACCCGGTCCGGGAAGGAACCCGCTGCCAAGTGCCATCGGCCATCAGATCCCAGGCCAATGCATCGTCGTTGAGGTTGAACTCCAGCACCTGGTCGAGACGCTGACGCAGACCCGGATTGACCACCGCCACCAAGGCCTCGATTCGGCGGTTGAGGTTGCGGGGCATGAGGTCGGCTGAGCCGATGTAGTAGGCCGGGGCGCCGATGCCCTCCCCGTTTCCGAAGTAGTAGATGCGGCTGTGCTCCAGGTACCGCCCGATGAGGGAGCGGACCCGGATGGTGTCGGACATGCCGGGCACCCCGGGGCGCAAACAGCAGATGGCACGCACGATCAAGTCGATGTCGACCCCGGCCTGGGAGGCCTCGTACAGGGCTTCGACCATCTCCGCGTCGGCCAGACTGTTCATCTTTATGATGATCCTTCCATCGGGCCCCCGGGCTGCTTCGTTGCGGATCAGATCCATCACCGTGGGGCGCAGACCCTGGGGTGCAGGCACCAGACGGCGGAATTGGATGTCGCGGCCGTAGCCGGTGAGGGAGTTGAACAGCTGGGTCAGATCGACCCCGACCTCGGGGTCGGCGGTGAACAGCCCCAGATCGGTGTACACCCGGGCGGTGATGGAGTTGTAGTTGCCGGTGCCGATATGGCAGTAGCGGCGGACGCCGTCGGCCTCCTCCCGCACCACCAGGCAGGTCTTGGCGTGGACCTTGAGGCCCACCAGTCCATAGGCCACGTGGACCCCGGCCTGCTCCAAGCGGCGGGCCCATTCGATATTGGCCTCTTCGTCGAAGCGGGCCTTCAGCTCGACGACCACCGCCACCTGCTTGCCGCTTTCTGCGGCCCGGATGAGCGACCGCACGATCGGGCTGTCACCCGAGGTTCGGTACAAGGTGAGCTTGATGGCCAGCACCTTGGGGTCGTTGGCCGCCTGCCAGATGAACTCCTGCACGGTGGCGGTGAAGGAGTCGTAGGGATGGTGGACCAGGATGTCGCCCTCGCGGATGCGGGCGAACAGGTCGATCGGCTGGTCGCCGGGCGACTTGGAAGGCAGGGGGTTGACCGGCTGCCACGCCGGGTTCTTGAGATCGGGGCGGTCCACCGCGAACAGGTCCCACAGGCTGGACAGCTCCAGCAGGGTGTCCACCTCGTACACGTCGTCGCGCTCGATGTCGAGCTCGTCGATGAGCAGATTGCGGATCTCCGACGACACCAGGTGCTCCACCTCCAGGCGGACCACGCTGCGGAATCGGCGGCGGCGCAGTTCCACCTCCACCGCGGCCAGCAGGTCTTGGGCCTCGCCCTCGTCCACCGCCAAGTCGGCGTTGCGGGTTACCCGGAAGGCCACCGTCTCGGTGATCTCCATCCCCGGAAACAGCGTGGGGAGGTGAGCGGCGACCACTTGCTCGACGGGGACGAACCGATGCTCGTCGGGGAGCTGGATGAAGCGACCGAATGTCGCCGGCACCTTGAGGCGGGCAAACCGCTGGTGGCCGTCGGCCGGGTCGATCATCAGCACGCCCAAGCTCAGCGACAGATTGGAGATGTAGGGGAACGGATGCCCGAGGTCAACCGCCAGAGGGGTCAGCACCGGGTAGATGCGGTCGTCGAACTCGCCGGAAAGGAACTTGCGGTCCTCGTCGTCCAAGTCGTCCCAGTTCAGGATCTCGATTCCGGCATCGGCCATCTCTACGGTCAGGCTGCTCAGACAGCGGGCGGCCCGGTCCATCTGGTCGTCCACCTCGATGCGGATCTCATGGAGCTGCTGGGCCGCGGTGCGGCCGTCGGGGGTGGTGCCGGTGAACTGGCCAGCGAGCTGGTCTTTGAGTCCAGCTACTCGAACCTGGAAGAACTCATCCAGGTTGGAGCACCAGATGGCACAGAACTTGACCCGTTCCAACAGGGGCACCGAGGGATCCTCCGCCTGGGCCAGCACACGGCTGTTGAAGTCCAGCCAAGAGAGCTCGCGATTGATGAATCGCCCTGACTCAGCCTCTATGTCGATGGACTCCAATGCCATTCTGTGCTGCTCTCGCGACTACCCCTCGTCGGTCTCGCTCTCCTCGTCCTCTTCGTCGTAACCCAGGTCCCAGTCGATGAGCAGGTTCTCCCGCTCGGCATCCCGGTTGATCCGCTCCCGATTCCGGCGGAACTGCGGATCGTGGGGAGGCAGCAGCAAAAGGCGGGCCTCGGCCCGGGTCCTGAACTGCTCGATGATCCCCGAGTCGCCAAAGTCGGACATGAAGTCCCAGTGGGGGGCTACTGGGCCCATATAAACCACCTTGACGTGCCCTTCCGGCGGCTCGGGAAGGGCATCCATGGTGTCAGTCATCGCGTTGCTCCTGTGGGAATTGAGGCCGTGCCATTCTAGCCGCAACACAGCGACATCCCGAATGCGCACTCTGGAGCCGAGCCTGGACGACTCCCCCTGTATCGAATCCACCGCTATGATGAGCCACCGGACGGCCGATAGCTCTTTAATTCTTTCTGACAAGGGAACTTTTGGCTGCGGTGGGGCGTCATACATGCGGGGGCATGTACCCGATGGAGGTCCCATGAGCGAGAGCTGGATGGCTTACGGCAAGTGCGTCGAAGAGTCGCCCGACGTGTTTTTCCCCAGTGATGGGCTGGGGGTGGAGAAGGCCAAGAGAATCTGCCAGGAGTGCATGGTGCAGGAGGCTTGTTTGGCCTATGCCCTGTGCAACCGGATCAAGCACGGGGTATGGGGCGGCCGTTCCGAGCGCCAACGCCGTCGAATGCTGCGCCGAGCCGCGGCCTGACCGCGGTTCCGGATTGAGGGACCGGCGTCGCTACTCCATCACCGAGCGCGACGCAGCGAGCACTTGGGGGGCCATGGTCTGGGGGCCGCCCGCGGCCAGAGTGGTGCTGAAGACTTCGGGAAACCAGATCGGCGATGCACCGGAATCGGTGATGATGCCCAAGACCTCGGCGAAGTCGACCGCACCGTCGCCGGGTAGAAGCCGGGCGGTCATGGTCTCGGTGGCGATGTCCATGTCGTTGGGAAGCTCGGCGGCGGCGTCGCAGAGCTGAACCACCCTCAGCTTCTCGGACGGGATCTGACGCAGCAGGTCGGGGTTGGGACCGCCAGGCTGGCGGAACCAGTGCCACGTGTCGACCATGATGCCGCTGTTGTCGCAGTCGGCTCGTTGGATGATCTCCCACGCGGTAGCCAGGTCGGGAATGCCGGTCCAGGGCAAGAATTCCACACTGACCTGCAATCCCGAATCCCCCGCGGCCTGGCATAGGGCTCGGAAGCAGGCTGCTGTCTCGTCCATGGACGGCAGCGTGGACTCCATGGTGACCGCCACCACTTCCCGGCTCCCTACCGCGGTGGCGTACTCGCTCAAGCTGCCGATCTCGGCTGCGGCCGCGTCGCGGTCGGAGTTCAGCCACCCGAACGCCGCCTCCGTCACCGGGTGGGATAGCTGGAGCTCAGCAAGCCGGTCCACCAGCCAAGACACGTCCACACCGGCCATCGGAAGGGTAAATGGCCAGACGCTGATTCCGGTGTAACCCGCGTCGGCTGTGGCGGCCAACGACGATTCCAATTGCTCGAATGACAATTCGAAGGGATTGACCGACAGGGTGGCCAAAGACATGACCATTTCGTCAGAGGGGGATATCGCGCTCATCAAGCTGCGATGTTAGGACGAATCAGGCGTCCTTAGGATTCTCGTCGGTCGTGTCGTCGGGTTTTGAGCTCTCGGTCACGCCCTCCTTGAACTCCTTCTGGGCTCGGCCCAGCGAACGAGCCAGCTTGGGGAGCTTGGCCCCGCCGAACAGCACTAGCAGGATGACCAAGACGATGATCAGCTCCGCGGGTCCGAGATTCATGGGCTAAGGCTACCCCGAAACTGTGTCGCCTGCGTCAAGGGCAGGGCCGTTTCGAATTGCTTTGAGGCAGCTCAAGCACCGGAGGTGTCGGCCACCGCGGTCAGCGGCTCCCGCACACGGGTGAGTCCCCGGGCCCGGCGGACCCGGCGTCGCTCTCGCTCGCTCATGCCACCCCAGATCCCGAATTTCTCGCCGTTCACGATGGCGTACTCCAGGCACTCCTCGCGCACCACACAGGCTCGACAGACCTCCTTGGCCTCCCGGGTGGAGGCCCCCCGCTCCGGGAAGAACAGATCGGGGTCTACCCCCAGACAGTTGGCCAGTGCTTGCCAAGCCCGACCATCGTCGCCGGTCTGCGACGGCTTCGTAGTCGTCTCTACGAGTTTCATAGTGCCCTCCTGGACATGGAATGTGTCGCACCTTGCCCGCCGCCCCCGGCCTTGGGCCTGATCAGCCCTCTGATTGGGAACAACGTGCTTGTAATTTCAACAACGTAACCTTGACACGGAAACGCGCCAAGCGCAAGAAGAAATTTTTCCAGCAGAAAGAGAATTTCGGGACCGGTTCAGTGGCGGCGGCTGCCCAGCAGCTTGCGCTTGTGCTCCACGAAGTCCACCAGCACATAGTCGCCCAGGGTCTCCGGCGTGGTGAAGAAGGCCCGACCGCCGTTCATCTTGGAGATCTGCTCGATGAAGTTGGTGAGATACGAGGTGGCATCCAGCATGAAGGTGTTTATGCGGATGCCCTCCCGGGTGGCTCGCATGACCTGCTCCAGTGTCTTCTCCACTGTCGCCCGGGCCGGCGGGTAGGAGAAGAAGGGCCGACCGTCCTCGTCCACGTGGGCGGTGGGCTCGCCGTCAGTCACCATGATGATCTGCTTGGTGCCGCTGTGTCGGGCCAGCATCTGGCGGGCCAGCATGAACCCGTGCTGCATGTTGGTGCCGTACACGAAGTCCCATGACACCTCGGGCAACTGCTCGGGCTTCACTTCCCGGGCTACTTCGCTGAAGCCCACGATGCCCAGGAAGTCGCGGGGATATTGCGAGCTGATGAGGGAGTGGAGGGCCATGGCCACCTTCTTGGCCGGCAGGAAGTTGTCCCTCATCGGCATCGACAGCGACAGGTCGAGCATCAGCACAGTGGAAGAGCGCACGATGTTCTCGGTGCGCTCCACCTCGAAGTCCTCCGACGACAGCTCCACCGGGGTGCCGCCCCCCGTGCGTTGGATGGCGTTGCGGATGGTCCGCTCGATGTCCAGGTTGAAGGGGTCGCCGAACTCGTAGGGCTTGGTGTGGTATTCCCGCTCGTGGCCCCCACCGAACATCTCCATGGTGTGCTGGCCCACCCGGTCTTGCTGGAGCTTCTTGAACAGGTCTGACAGGGCGTTCTGACCGATCCGGCGAATCGCCCGGGGGGTGAGCTCCAGACGGCCCTCCCGGTTCTCGATCAATCCGGCCTCTTCCAGCAGCTTGGCCAGATCGGCCATCTGCTCGAGGCTCTGGGCCGCCTCGTCGCCCAGCAGCTCGCGGGCTCGGTCGATGTCCACCTCGGCCAGCGCACCGGGGTTGTTGGCGCTCCGCAGCAAGTTGTCGAGCTGGTCCAAGTCGCCCAACTCCTGCATCATCTGGGCGGCCGAGGCGAAGTCCAGCGGATCGGCTCCGCTGAAGTCGTACGACCGGTCCCAGCCGGCGTCGGGGAACATGGCTTGGAGGTTCTGGGAAAGCTGGTCCACCTGCCAGCGCAGGTCCATGTCCTGCAACAACTGCTCGGCCAGGCCCTGGAGCTGCGCCCGCTGCTCGGGCGTCATCGACGCCATCATCGCCGACATGGCCGCCATGCGCCGGGCCATGACCTCCAACAGCTCGCTCAGCGTTCGGGGGTTCTCGGGGAAAAAATCGCCGAACCGCTCCATGAAGCTGTCGAAGTCGGATTGCAGGCGCTCGTCCAGCATCCGGTTGCGCTCGGCCGGATCGTCGATGTCGGGGGAGAGCTGCTCATCGGCCGTTTGGCGCTTTTCCAGCAGGCTGTTCAGCTCGGCCATCATGTCTTTGGCCCTCGCCAGGTCCTCGGGAGAGAGGTTGTTCATGCCGTCGGTCATCTGGTTGACGTAGTTCTGCATGAGCTGCTGGCGGAGCTGCTCCACCAGGTCGTCAAACCGCTGCTGGGCCTCCGACGAGGTGAACTGGTAGTTCTCCAGATCTTTGATCTGGCCGGCCAAGTCGGGGGGCAACATGTCGAGTTGGAACCGGCGCTGGTCCACGGTCTCGGTGGTGATGGCCGCCCGGCGCTCATCGCCCGATTCAGCCGCCGAGGCGGCCAGATCGTCGAGGGCGTCGCGCTCCATGTCGACCACGTCGCGCAGCTCTTGGGCGATGTCGTCGTAGACCCCGCCCAGATCGTGCTGCTCCAATCGCTCCTGGCGCCGGCGGCGGAGCTCCTCCATCATCTCCCGCAGGCCCTGCACCTGCTGGCCATCGACTTCGAAGCCCTGCTGGAGGAGCCGTCGTAGAGCCGCGTTGACGTCCCCGTGATAGAGGAGGTCGTCGTTCATCTGGGCGAACAGGTCGGAGGTGGAGAAGTCGAACCCGGTTTGGGTGCCGTCCCAGCGGGAGTAGGCCACCCGGTGGGATGACCCGCGGCGGGCCCTTCGCCATCTCCGAAGCATCCCGCCAACCTACTCTGAACGAGATGGATGGCCATACCGGTCCTGATTTCGCTTGGGGGTGGACCGCGGACTCGGTGGCGCTTGAGGGGGTTGCCCCCGCGGCGGACTGGTCGGTGTGGGAGCGGGAGGGTCGGGCACACCGGTCGGGAGAGGGATGCGGTTTCGGCATCGACTTCCGGGCCGACCTGGAACTCCTGGCCGAGTGGGGTTTCACCCACTGCCGGCTTCCGGTGGAGTGGGCCCGCGTCGAGCCCGAGCCCGGCAGGCTGGACCACGACGCCGTCGACCGATATCTGGACATGCTGGCCGCCGCCCGCGACGCCGGGCTGCAAACCTGGCTGGTGCTCCAGAACACCACGCTGCCAGGGTGGTTTGCCGACGATGAGGGCGGCTGGAGCACCCGACAGGGGCGCACGCTGTGGTGGGCCCGCTGGGTGGACCGGTGCGGCGAGTGGTTCTCCGATCGGGTGGCCGGGTGGGTGCCGGTGGAAGACCCGGTGGGCTGGGCGGTGCGGAGCCGCCTCTTGGCCCAGCGTCCTCCCGGACGGCGGAGCACGGCCGCCGCGATGGAGGCGGCCCAGCACGGGCTGGAGGCCATGTTCGAGGCCTGCCGCCTGCTCCGAAGCGGGAGCCAGCCGATCATGGGGGTTTTCGGCCTCCACACCGTGTTCGCCGCCGATCAGCGGGCCGACTCCTTTGCCTGGCAGGGATGGTGGGACCGGCTGTTGTGGCAGAGCTGGACCTCGGCGCTGACCGACGGAGAGATCACCGTGCCCGACCGCCCGATAGTCGCCCGCGAAGAGTTCCGGGAATCACTCGACGTGGTGGGAGTGTGCTTCGACGCTCCAGTGTCGGTGGACCAACACGGCCACCTCGGGCCGTATCCGGCTGCCGCTCGGTGCGACGACTCTGGCTTGGCCCCCGAGCCCGAAGAACTGGGCCGGGCGCTGGCCCGCCTGGCCGACATGTTGGGCGATGTGCCGCTGGCGGTGGCCGGCGCCGGCGTGTCCACTGCCGACGAGACCTGGCGCGACCAACTCCTGAGCCGGACGTTGGATCAGGTAGACGCCGCGCGGGCCGACGGCATCAACGTAGTGGGGTTTTTCGCCGATACCGCCGTGGACGGCTACCAGTGGCACTTGGGGCGGTCATCGGCCCGCGGCCTGTTCGACCGCGACCGCAACCCGAAAGACGCCGCCTTCACGCTGCGGGACCGCATCCGGGGTATCGAAGCTGGTTAAGTCCTGCCCCGGTAGACGGCCGCGCCGGCCAGAGACTCCTTGTTGAGGCGTTTGGAGAGGTGGAGCCCTTCCAACACGAACTCGATGCCGCTGGCCACCAGAGCCGGGTTCTCCAGATCGCCGGGCTCATAGCCCAATGCGGCCAGCGCGCCGGCGAAGGCGGGCACCTCCTCGACGAGGGCGGCATAGTCGGTCGAGGAGATGTCGTCCCCCGCATTGACCACCCGGCCCTCTTCGAATGCCTCCACCACCTCCTGCTGCACCTCGTGCTCCACCGCATCCTTGAAGGCCTGGCGGACGGCCTCTTTGCGGAGGTTGTCAACAATCTCGCCGTCCCGGCCGTCGTCGATGGTCTCAATCTCGATCTTGCCCAAGGTGGAGGGATTCAGTGCGTCCAAGTCGGTCACCCGGGGCACGGCGGTGGCCTCCCCGGTGCGCAGGGCCCGCCGGATGGCGGCGGCGGCCAGCGTCTCGTAGTTGGACACGGTCAACCGCACCGACACCCCCGAGCGCTGATTGATGTGGGGGTTCTGGCGGGCTAGCTGGCTGAGATACACCAGCACCTCGCTCATGAAGTCGGGCATGACCACCGGCATGTCGGCCTCGGGCATCGTGGCCTCCTGCTCGGTGATGTCCAACTCGATGTCCACATCGGTGGGATAGTGGGTGCGGATCTGGGCGCCGAAGCGGTCCTTCAGCGGGGTGATGATGCGGCCCCGGTTGGTGTAGTCCTCGGGATTGGCCGACGCGAACAGCAAGATGTCGAGGGGCAGGCGGATCTTGTGGCCCCGGATCTGCACGTCCCGCTCCTCCAATACGTTGAGCAGCCCCACCTGGATGCGCTCAGCCAGGTCGGGCAGCTCGTTGATGGCGAACACCCCCCGGTTGGTGCGGGGCACCAGGCCGTAGTGGATGGTGAGCTCGTCGGACAGATAGCGGCCCTCGGCCACCTTGATGGGGTCGACCTCGCCGATCAGATCGGCAATCGAGGTATCGGGGGTGGCCAGCTTCTCCCCGTAGCGCTCACTGCGATGGACCCATGAGATCGGCGTGTTGTCGCCCTCGGCGGCGATCAAGTCTTTGGCGTGCTTGGACACCGGGTTGTCGGGGTCGTCGTTGACCTCGGAGCCAGCCACAATCGGAATCCACTCGTCGAGCAGTTCGAGCACCAGGCGGATCATCCGGGTCTTGGCCTGGCCCCGCTCGCCCAGGAAGATCACGTCGTGGCCGGCCAGCAGCGCAGTCTCCATTTGGGGGATGACGGTATCTTCGTAGCCCCAGATGCCGGGGAACAGATCCTCGCCGGCTCGGATGCGGGCGATCGCGTTGCGGCGGATCTCGTGCTTGACGGGGACAGACTGCCAGCCAGAATCCTTGAGCTCGCCGATAGTGGTGGGTTGCGACATAGGTGAGAAACCTAGCCCATAGATTAAGCGAGTGGACCTAGGCGGGACGTGGGCGGCTGCTCAGGGGGGCGGGGCGTTATCGGGGTTTCCCGACGATGGATTTGATGACTCTGACTGGGTCTCGGTGGATGTGCCGGGGCATTGGGGGCGGGTCTCGGAGCTGGCGGATGCCGGCGCAGTGCGCTATCGGCACCGGTTCAACCAGCAGCCTCCAGCGGCGGGCGAGCGGCGGTGGCTGGTGTTCGAGGGGCTGCTGTATCAGGCCGACGTCTGGCTGAACGGAAGCTATCTCGGCGATGTGGAGGGCTATTTCATGGCCCACCAGTTCGACGTGACCGAGGCCATGGCCGGTGGCCGGGACCACCTCTTGGCCTTGGAGCTGTCGTGCCCGCCCCGCTCGGCGGACATATCCGAGGGCCACATGCTGGGATCGCTGGGGCAGGCACCAGAGCTGCTGCCGCCGGGCAACTCCGGGGGGCTGTGGGCGCCGGTCAGGATGGACAGCACCGGCGAGGTCCGCATCTTGGAATTGCGGGTGGGCACCGAGAGCGCCACTGACCATCGGGCGGTGGTGGCCCTGCAAGTCGACTTGGACGCGGCCCGGGCCGGCCTGGTGCGACTGCACACCACAATCGGCAATGGAGACAGCGGCGAAGTGGAGCACACCGGGGACCATGTGCTGGCCGCCGGGCTCAACCACGTGGAGTGGCGGGTTGAGGTGCCCGAGCCCTGCCGGTGGTGGCCCCACCAGCTTGGGGACCAGCCCTTCTACAACGTCACGGTGGAGGCGGGCACCACCCAGGGCGGCCTCAGCGACCGGGGTCGGGTCCGCACCGGGCTGCGAGCGGTGCAGATGGACAACTGGCAGTTCTCCGTCAACGGCGTGCGGATGTTCTTGAAGGGCACCAGCTTCGGGCCGGCCACCCCGTGGTGGGCCGAGGCGAACAAGACCGAATTGCGACGCGATGTGGAGCTGGCCAAAGAGGCGGGGCTGAACCTCATCCGGGTGTACGGCCATGTGGCCCCACCCCCGCTGTACGACGCCGCTGACGAGGCCGGGATGATGATCTGGCAAGACCTCCCGCTGCTCGGTCCGTTTCCCCGAGGCAACCGCGACGCGGCCACCGATTGCGCCCGAGCCGCCGTGGGGGCGGTGGGCGCCCACCCCAGCGTGATCCTGTGGTGCGGGCATGTGGACCCGTTGGGCGACAGCGCCAACCTGCCGAGCCAACAGGGCATCGCCCGCGGCAAATTCAAGCGCTCACCGGGCGGGCTGCTCGGAGAGGCCGGGCGAAGTCTGGGCAGGCAGTTAGCCACTCACCAACGGCCGAGCTGGAACCTGTCGGTGCTGGACCGGAGCGTCAAGCGAGAGCTCGAACGGCGCGATCCCACCCGCCCGGCGGTGGCCTATTCGGGGGTGCTCCCCCATCTGCCCCGCCTGGACGGCACCGACACCCACCTGTGGCTGGGCTGGAAGCGGGGCCAAGAGCGAGACCTGGAGCAGTTCGCGGCCCGCTGGCCACGGACGGTTCGGTTCGTGTCGCAGTTCGGCGCCCAGTCGCCGCCCCAAGAAATGCCGCTGCTCAGCCCGCAGACATGGCCCGACTTGGACTGGGCGGAATTGGCCCGCAGCCACGGCTTGGATGCCGCGGCCATGAACCGCCACGTCCCGCCGCGCGAGCACTCCACGCTGGAGGGTTGGCAGGAGGCATCCTGGGCCTACCAGGCCATGCTGGTGCGTCGGCACATCGAGACCCTGCGGCGGCTCAAGTACCGGCCGGCCGGCGGGTTCTGCCAGCACTTCTTCGCCGACTCCCACCCCGCCGTGTCCACCGCGCTGCTCGACTGGCAGCGCTGGCCCAAACCGGCCTTTGAGTCGCTGGCCAAGGCCTGCCAGCCGGTCATCGTGGTGGCCGACCGACTGCCCGCCGAGCTGACCCCCGGCGACGAGCTGTCGATTGGCGTCCACGTGGTGAGCGACCACCGCGAGCCGGTGGTCGGTCTGCACGCCGAGGCCATCCTCGAATGGCCCGGGGGCAGCCAAACCTGGAGCTGGGAGGGAGCGGTAGGACGCGACGAATGCGTGTTGGTGGGAACCCTGCATTGGAGGGTTCCCGACGCCTCCGGCCCCGCCGCCCTCCACCTTCGCCTCACCGGCCCCGTCGAAGCCAACAACCGCTACGACGCGGTCATATTCGGCTGACAGAGCGTGCTTGCCAGGGGAAGCCCCGGTACAGCTAGCCGCAGGGAGCGGGGCGCCGGTACCGTCGGCGGGAGCGCGAGTGCTTCCGGGCTGCGGGTGGCCTGGAGCGGAGGCAACCGATGGCCCAGACCATGACGAGAGTGAGCACGCCGCCGCCGGTGCGGTCGGACCCCAAAGTTAAGCTCCCGTGGCCGCTCAGCATCTACCAGACCGCGGTGGGCAAGAAGTGGGTGATGGGCCTCACCGGTGTCGCCCTATTGGGCTTCATCGTGGTCCACATGATCGGCAACCTCCACCTCTACGAGGGACCGCTGGAGATCCACGAATACGCCGAGACCCTGCGGGATCTGGGCACCAAGCTCCTCCCCCGCACCTGGCTGCTGTGGATCATGCGCATCGGCCTGATCGTCGCCTTCGCCCTGCACATCCACTCGGCCTACTCCCTGAGCCGGATGAGCCTGGCCGCCGACCAGCGCTATCCGGGCGGGCGCAACTACATCGCCGCCAACTTCGCCTCCCGCACTATGCGGTGGACCGGTCCCATCATCGGGCTGTACCTCTTCTACCACCTGGCCGATCTCACCTGGGGCTGGTTCAACCCCGACTTCGTGCGGGGCGACCCCTACCACAACGTGTCGGAGAGCCTCAGCAGCATCCCGGTGGCGATCCTGTACATCGTGGCCAACACCGCGCTGGCCGTCCACATCTTCCACGGCACCTGGAGCATGTTCCAGAGCCTGGGGGTGAACAGCCCCCGCTACAACCACCTGCGCCGCTACCTGGCCGCCGGGCTGGCCGGGATCATCCTGGTGGGCAACCTCAGTTTCCCGATCTTCGTGCAGGCCGGGGTGATCGACGACAACGGGCGCTCCATCGTGGAGGAACTCCAGCAGCACGGCGCCACCGAAGGGGAGGACCACTGATGCTCGGCTCGCTCGACGCCCGCATCCCGGCCGGATCGCTGGACAGCAAGTGGACCGACCACAAGTTCTCGATGCGGCTGGTGAACCCCAACAACAAGCGCCGCTTCGACGTGATCGTGGTGGGCTCGGGGCTGGCCGGCGCGTCGGCCGCGGCCTCGCTGGGCGAGCTGGGCTATCGGGTCAAGGTGCTCACCTACCACGACTCCCCCCGCCGGGCCCACAGCATCGCTGCCCAGGGCGGCATCAACGCGGCCAAGAACTACCAGAACGACGGCGACAGCGTGTACCGGCTGTTCTACGACACCATCAAGGGGGGCGATTACCGGGCCCGGGAGGCCAATGTGTACCGCCTGGCCGAAGTGTCGGTGGACATCATCGACCAGGCCACCGCCCAGGGCGTGCCCTTCGCCCGGGAATACGGCGGGCTGCTCGACAACCGCTCCTTCGGCGGCGCCCAGGTGTCCCGCACGTTCTACGCCCGGGGCCAGACCGGCCAGCAGCTCCTTTTGGGGGCGTACTCGGCGCTGATGCGCCAGGTGGCCGCGGGCACGGTGGAGCTGCACACCCGCTCGGAGATGCTGGACCTGGTGATGCACGACGGCCGGGCCGTGGGCGTGGTGACCCGCGACCTCATCACCGGCGAGATTGTGTCGCACTCGGCCCACGCGGTGGTACTGGCCACCGGGGGCTACGGCAACGTGTACTTCCTGTCGACCAACGCCAAGATGTGCAACGTCACCGCGGCGTGGCGGGCGCACCGCAAGGGGGCGCTGTTCGCCAACCCCTGCTACACCCAGATCCACCCCACCTGCATCCCGGCCAGCGACGACTTCCAGTCGAAGCTGACCCTGATGTCGGAATCGCTGCGCAACGACGGGCGCATCTGGGTGCCGCTGGCCCACGACGACGGGCGGGCGCCCCACGAGATCCCCGACGCCGACCGCGACTACTTCTTGGAGCGCAAGTACCCGGCCTTCGGCAACCTCGTGCCCCGCGACGTGGCCTCCCGCAACGCCAAGACCGTGGTGGACGAGGGCCGGGGAGTGGGACCGCTGCGCAACGGCGTCTACCTTGACTTCTCCGGGGCCATGGCCCGCGACGGCGAGGCGGTGATCCGGGCCAAGTACGGGAATCTGTTCGACATGTACGAGCGCATCACCGGTGAGGATCCCTACCGGGTGCCCATGCGCATCTACCCCGCCACCCACTACACCATGGGTGGTCTGTGGGTGGACTACGAGCTGATGAGCAACGTGCCCGGCCTGTTCGTGCTGGGCGAGGCCAACTTCAGCGACCACGGGGCCAACCGGCTGGGGGCCTCGGCCCTCATGCAGGGGCTGGCCGACGGCTACTTCATCCTGCCCTACACCATCGGCAACTACCTGTCGGATTTCTTGGGCGACCCGGCGCTGGGCACCACCGAGCCGGTGTTCGCCGACGCCGAGCAGGCGGTGGCCGACGAGATGAACCGCTGGCTGTCGATCGGGGGCACCCGCTCGGTGGACCACTACCACCGGGAGCTGGGCAAGCTGGTGTGGGACTACATCGGCATGGCCCGCAACAAGACCGGCTTGGAGAAGGCCCTGTCGGAGATCCCCGCCCTGCGCGAGGAGTACCACCGCAACGTGCGGGTGCTGGGCTCGGCCGACACCCTCAACCAGTCGCTGGAGAAGGCCGGCCGGGTGGCCGACCTGTTCGAGCTGGCCGAGCTCATGGCCCGAGACGCCCTGACCCGAGAAGAGTCCTGCGGCGGCCACTTCCGGGAGGAGCACCAGACTGAAGAGGGCGAGGCTATGCGGGACGATGACAACTTCACCCACGTGGCCGCTTGGGAGTGGAATGGCGAGGGCACCCCCCAAACCCGCCATCGCGAGGAACTGGAGTTCGACAACGTGGAGCTGACCCAGAGGAGCTACAAGTGAGCGCCGAGATCAACCTCACGCTCAAGGTGTGGCGCCAGGCCGGTCCCAACGCCGAGGGCCGTTTCGTGACCTATGAGGCCGGCGGCATCAGCACCGATGCATCGTTCTTGGAGATGCTCGACATTGTCAACGAGCGGCTCATCGAGGCGGGCGAAGAGCCCATCGTGTTCGAGTCTGACTGCCGGGAGGGCATCTGCGGCACCTGCGGGCTGATGATCAACGGCCAAGCCCACGGCCCCCAGAAGGGCACGGCCACCTGCCAGCTCCACATGCGCAGCTTCAGTGACGGCGACCACATCGTGATCGAGCCGTGGCGGGCCACATCATTCCCTGTGCTGCGGGACTTGGCGGTGGACCGCCGCGCCATGGACGCCATCATCGGCGCCGGCGGCTACATCTCGGTGAACACCGGCGCCGCCCCCGACGCCAACCTCACCCCCGTGCCCAAGGAGACCGCCGACACTGCCTTCGACGCGGCGGCCTGCATCGGCTGCGGGGCCTGCGTAGCCGCCTGCCCCAACAGCGCGGCGCAGCTGTTCACCGCAGCCAAGGTGCAGCACCTGAACCTGCTCCCCCAGGGTCAGGCCCAGCGGTGGGCCCGAACCGAGGCCATGGTGGAGACCATGGAGGCGTTCTTCGGCTCGTGTACCAACCACGGCGAGTGCGAAGAGGCCTGCCCCAAGGAGATCCCCATCGACTTCATCGCCTGGACCAACCGCGACTACATCAAGGCCAAGGTCAAAAACCGCAAACTGGTCGGCTAGCGATAGCGTCACGGGGCAATGGCCAGAGCGAGGGAGGCCGCCCAGCAGGTGGTGCGGGGGGTGCTCATGGGGGCGGCTGATGTGGTGCCTGGTGTTTCGGGGGGCACGGTGGCGCTGCTGCTGGGGATCTATGCCCGGTTGATCGACACCGTGCGGGCCGGAGCCGGGGTGTTGGGGGCGCTGCTGCGGGGTCGGTGGCGAGAAGTGTGGGCCCGACTGCGGGGCTTCGACTGGTGGTTTGCCGTGCCGCTGGTTGTGGGCATCGTGGTGGCCGTCGTGGCCCTGGCGTCGGTGATCGACGAGCTGTTGACCGACGAGCCCGAGGCCATGGGCGGGTTGTTCTTCGGACTGGTGGCGGCATCGGTGGTGGTGGCCTGGAAGATGGTGGAGAATCCCAGCGCAAGGCTTGCCCTGACCGCTCTGGTGGTGGGCGGGTTGTTCTTCTGGCTGCTGGGACTCCAGTCAGGGCCGGTGGCAGATCCGACAGTTCTGGCACTGTTCGGGTCGGGGATCGTGGCGATATGCGCCATGTTGCTGCCCGGCATCTCCGGGGCATTCATCTTGTTGATGCTGGGGGTGTACCCGGCAGCGATAGCCGCGGTGGACGACCGGGTCTGGGCTGACCTGGCCGCACTGGGCGCCGGGGCAGTGCTCGGGCTCGCCCTGTTCTCCAACCTCATCGGCAGAGTGCTCCACCGCTGGCACGACCGCACCCTGGCGGTGATGGTCGGCCTGCTGCTGGGCTCGCTGCGGGTGCTGTGGCCCTGGCCCGCCGGAGTGGGCGTGATCAGCCGCCATGCGGAGGAGTCCATCGACGGCACCGGCCTCGCCTGGGCTCCCGCCACCGACTTGTGGCTCCCCGCCATCCTGGCCGCCGCTGCCTCCTCCCTGGTTCTCGTTCTCTCCCGCCTAGCCCGCTCCCGCGCCTGACCCTCCCAAGACGTTTCGCTCGGTCCAAGTGGGGCCATCGGCAGTAGCCACCAGGGATCGCTCCAGACGGGCGCGCTGGGCGGTGTCGGGGTGGTCTACGGGGAGGGGGGCGGAGGCGATCACGGGAACGCCGGTGGGGCCGTTGGTCCACTCTTGGTCCCACCAGGCGGGCGTGCCTTGCCAGTGGAAACGACGGCCTCGGCCGTCCAGCTCAATTGTCTCGTCTCCCACCAGCACTTGGCCGTGAACGAGATCGGGTAATCCAGGCGCGGCTTCCCACTCCAATTCCAGGCCGTAGGGCACTCGGTCGCCCCAGCCTTTGTCGAATACCTCTTCGGGATCGTCCAATGCCACGGCGAACGCTTCCAGGTCCACGGTGAAATGCTCGTCGGGGATCTGTTCGATGAACTCGGTCCACAGGCCGGGGGCGCGCAACTCCAGGGTGGATGGCCGGGGCAGCGGGGCGTCGGTCTCCACCAGCACAACAGGACGGCGATCGGGACCGACCAGCGCCGACCAGAACCAGCTTCGCCCCAGGTTGGGCCACAACGTGAGCTGCGCGTAGCCGCCCAGCGAGCCGTCGGGCGCGGCGAAATCGCCGTACCACGACTCGGCCCACAGTCGGTGTGTTGGTGCTGTCGTCATAGGTCCTCGCCGGTACGGTAGGGCCTAGTGCTGGAGTACTTGAGCAAAGAGTGGATCGAGGAGGCCGACGCCGCCCTGCGAGCGTCAGGGCTGTGCGCGCCGGACGGCCACCGATTCGCGGTCCAACAGCAAGTGGGCGAGGTGATGTTCCACATGGTGTTCGACGGTGAGGGCGCTCGCGTCAGCTCCGGGCCAGCCCCCGACCCTGAGGTGGTTTTCAGCCAGACCCGCGAGACGGCAGTGGCCATCGCCAAAGGGGAGTTGTCGGCTGAAGAGGCGGTGTTGAACGGGGAGGTCACGTTTGAAGGCGACCCCATGGCCCTCTTGTCCCACCGCCGGTTGCTGGCGAGAGCCGAAGACATCTTCGCCGAGGTGCGGGGCCGCACAGCCTGGAACTAATCCACAGCGCCGACCAAGGCCGACGACCACCGACCGGCCAGGTCAATAGTCGAGGCCCTTTTTGGCCAGGATCTGGCTGTCGAAGGCGTGCTTGACCTTGACCATCTCGGTGACGGTGTCGGCCACGTCGACCACCTCATCGGCCATGTCCCGCCCGGTGAGGATGACGCTGACCCGCTCCGGTCGAGACTCCAGTGCCGCGGCCACTTCGGCGGCATCGATCCAATCCCACGTCATGGCGTAGCTGATCTCGTCCAACACCACCAGGCGATACTCGCCTCCGGCGATGAGCTGGGCCGAGAACTCCCAGGCAGCCACCGCCTTGGCGCGGGACTCGTCGAGATCGTCGGAATCCCAGGTGAACCCGTCGCCCGCCGAAAACCACTGCACCCCCAGCTCTCGGCACACCTTCTCCTCGCCGGTGCTCCAATCGCCGCTTTTGAGGAACTGCACTACCGCCACCGGCCAGCTCTGCGACACCGCTCGCAAAATGGTGCCGAAGGCGGCGGTGGACTTGCCCTTGCCGTCGCCGGTGTTCACCAGCACCAGGGATGACGCGGTGCGCATCTCAGAGAGGTCGTAGGGGCGCTCTTCTTGGGGAGTTGTGTCGCTGCTCATGAGGGCTCTTTCTCTCGCTGACGGGGGGCGGGCAGCACCACCAGCTCGCCGTCGATGGTTTGAACAGTAAGCGGCGTGGCGTAGACCGCGGACAGCAGATCGGCATTCAGCACCTCGGTGGGAGTGCCCTGGGCCACGATTCGGCCGTGGTCGATGAGGATGAGCCGGTCGGCGAACCGGCCCGCGGCGCTCAGATCGTGCATGGCCGCCAACACGCTGAGACCCTCGGTGCGGCGCAGATCGTCCACCAACTCCAGCACCGACACCTGATGGCCCACATCGAGGGCGCTGGTGGGCTCGTCCAGCAACAGCACCGGGCACTGCTGAGCCAGCGCCCGGGCCACCACCACTTGCTGAGCCTCACCACCCGACAAAGTGGACACAAGGCGGTCGGCAAATGCCGAGAGCTCCAGGCGTTGCAGCACCGAGGACACGATCTGCCGATCAACCTGCGATTCGCGGGCCAGCCACCCCAGGTGCGCGGTGCGCCCCAACAGCACGTACTCGGCCACGGTCATGCCCTTGGGCAGCACGGGGAATTGCGGCACCAGGGCGACATCGACGGGTCCCGGGGCGCGTCCGTCGCCCATCGCTGCCGTGCCAAGGAAGTCGACCAGTCCGACAATCGACCGCAACAGCGTGGACTTGCCCGCCCCGTTGGGGCCGATGATGCCGAGCCATTCCCCGGTGCTCACCTCCAGATCGACGCCGCACACCACTTCGTGGCCGCGGAACGCAACTCGCACGCCCTGACAGGAGAGGGCTGGCGATCCTTGATTCAACAGGCGGGCCTCCAACAGGGCGGCGGTACTCATGTGGTGCTCCAGCGATCGAGCCAGAGCACCAGGCCGAAGAACGGCGCTCCAACAATGGCGGTCAGAATCCCCACCGCCAACTCATCCGGAGCCAGCAGAGTGCGGGCCCCTATGTCGACGAACGCCAGAAACGCTGCCCCCATCAACGCGGCGAGAGGCACGATCACCCGGTAGCTGTGGCTGACCAGCAAGCGGACGACGTGGGGGACGACCAAGCCCACAAAGGCAATCAACCCGCTCACCGATACTGCGGCCGCGGTCAGCAGCGAGGCGGCCGCGATCACCGTCAGGCGCGAGCGCACCGGATCGAGGCCCAGCGATCGGGCCTCATCATCGCCCACCCGCAGCACGTCGAGGTGGCGCCGGTGGACGAAGAGCACCGCCCCGCACACTGCGACATACGGCAGCAAGAGCCAGATCTCCTTCCAGCCGCTGGTGTTGAGCTGCCCGAACAGCCACGACAGCACCTCACGGGCCCGATTCTCGTCGAGTTGCTGGATGGCATAGGTCTGCGCTGCGGAGAAGAGAGCGGCCATGGCCACCCCGCCGAGCAGCAGCGTGGCCGGCGACGCTCCCCCGCCTCGCGCAATGGCCATCGACGCCAGCACCGCCACCAGCGCCCCTAGGAAGGCCGCAGCCGGCACGGTGTCAAATGGACCCCAACCCAGGTCGAGTCCGAATCCCAACGCCAGCACTGCTCCGAAGCCGGCTCCGGCCGAGACGCCGAGCAGGTAGGGGTCGGCCAGCGGGTTCCGGAACACTCCCTGATAGGCCGCTCCGGCCATGCTGAGCGACCCTCCCACCAGCATGCCCAGCACCAGTCGGGGGAGCCGAATCTGGAACAGGATGCTCTCTTGTTGGTCTGACAGCGTCGAGTCGAACCCAAGCAGCGGAACCCAGTCGAACAGAGCGGCGAACACCCCGCTCACCGGCAACCCGGCCGCCCCGCTGGTGGCGCTGAGCAGCCCCACGGCAATCAGAACCGCCAACCCGATCAGGGTGGCCGTGACCGACAGTCCAAAGGCGCGCCGCACTGCCGGATGAGCGGCATCGCCATCCGCCAGGGCGGTAGTCGGGAAGGATGCTTCAGCCATTGCCGCACCTAGGAAACCGGTGCCACCACCGATTGCAGAGCCTCGGCTACCGCTTCGACGAATTGGGGAAATCTTGGTCCCCATCGAGAGGCGATGTCAGCGTTGACCACCACGATGTTGCCGTTGCGCACTGCGGCCACTTCGCCCCAACCGGGCCTGGCGGCCACATCTTCGGGGGTGTAGCCCACCAGATCGGTGATGACGATCAACTCGGGATCGGCTTCAACCACGTACTCCTCGGTGAGCTGGGGATACCCGTAGCCGTCGGTGTCGGCCTCATCGGCAATGTTGATCGTCCCCATGGCGGCATAGACCGCGCCGATGAAGCTGTTGGAGCTGACCGAGAAGTACGTGTTGTCCAGTTCGTGATAAATCCGCACCGGCACATCCGGAGCGGCGGCCAAGGCGTCATTGATCTGGGCTTGCAAGTCGGCGACCAGGGCCTGGGCCTCATCGATACGACCGACCGCGGCCCCCAATTCGATGGCGGAGACGTACCCGCGCCCTAAATCATTCGGGGCCATGCTCAAGTGCACTTCGACGCCCACCGCCTCCAATCCGGCCACCAAGTCGTTGGCGTCGTTGGCGATCACCACCAAATCGGGCTCATAGGAGAGCACTGCTTCTACGTTGGGATCCCATCCCGACAAGTCGGTTACCGGGGCCTCCGGCGGGTAGTTGGAGAACTCGTCTACCGCCACCACCTGCTCGCCTGCCCCAATGGCAAACAAGACTTCGGTAGCCATCGGCGACAGTGAGACGATCCGCTGGGGTCGCTCTGGCTCCGCTGGTGTGGGTGCCGGCGAGGGAGCAGCTTCAGTGGGCGGCGGGGCTGCCTCCTCGGTGCTGACGGGCTCGGCGTCGTCGTCATCGTTGCCGCAGGCAGTCACCACTAGGGCGAGGGCGAGCAGCATCACAGTCAGTAGACGGAATTTACGTTGGGGCACTGGCACCTCCTGTAGATCGAGGAACGGAAGCTCGATCGGCAGGTGCTCTGCCCTCGAGCCAACCCAACCCTCGGGGCTTATGGCTCGTTTCGGCGCAAAACTCGACCGGACTTACTGGCTCAGGGCCAGTTCACCGTTGCGGGACAGTGCCGGAATCTAACCGGACTTCGCCTCCACGCCGCCCCGCAGCATAGTGGCTCAGCGGAGAGATGATTAGATCAAACCCAGATCGGCCACGGTGTCGCGCTCTTCGACCAACTCGGCCACGGTGGCATCCAGGCGGGATTGGGAGAATTCGTTGAGCTCTAGGCCGCCAACGATGGACCACTGGCCGTTTGCGGTGGTGCAGGGAAACGATGAGATGAGGCCCTCGGGCACGCCATAGGAGCCGTCGGAGGGCACGGCCATGCTCACCCAGTCGCCTGGAGCGGTGCCGTGGACCCAGTCGTGGACGTGGTCGATGGCCGCGTTGGCGGCAGAGGCCGCGCTGGACAGGCCCCGGGCCTCGATGATGGCCGCTCCCCGTTGCTGCACCGCGGGGATGAACTCATCGGCGATCCACGCCTGATCGCCCACCGCGTCGGCGGCCGACCGGCCTCCTACTTGGCAATTGAACAGGTCGGGGTACTGAGTGGCTGAGTGGTTGCCCCAAATGGTCATCCGACTTACCTGGCCCACTGTCACCCCAAGCTTGGCCGAGAGCTGGGCCACCGCCCGGTTATGGTCGAGCCGGGTCATGGCGGTGAACCGCTCAGCGGGAATGCCCTCCGCGTTGTTCATGGCAATGAGACAGTTGGTGTTGGCCGGGTTGCCCACCACCAGCACCCGCACATCGGATACCGCACCGGCGGCCAGCGCCTTGCCCTGGGTGGTGAAGATGGCACCGTTGGCCTCCAGGAGGTCGCGGCGCTCCATCCCCTTGCTCCGGGGTCGCGACCCCACCAGAAGGGCGTAGTCAACCCCGTCGAACGCCTCGTTGGGATCGTCGGTGCAAACAGTGCCGGCCACTAGCGGGAAAGCGCAGTCGTCCAGTTCCATGGCCACTCCACCCAGAGCGTCCATGGCCGGAGGAATCTCCAGCATCTGGAGCACCACGGGCACGTCGGGGCCGAGCATCTGCCCGCTGGCGATGCGGAACAGCAGGCTGTAGCCGATCTGGCCGGCCGCGCCGGTTACCGCCACTCGTTTGGGATCGCTCACCGACAGGTCTCCTTTGGTCTGAGTGCGGCGCTGAGACGTGAGGTTGTGTTCAGGCGGCTAGAGCCGGTCGACGATGGCCGACGCGAACTCCGAGCACTTCACCTCGGTGGCCCCGTCCATCAGGCGGGCGAAGTCGTAGGTCACGATCTTCTCGCCGATGGTGGCCTCCACAGCGTTGATGATGTCGTCGGCGGCGTCGTCCCAGCCCAGGTGCTCGAACATCAAAACGCCCGATAGCAGCACCGACGACGGGTTCACCTTGTCCTGGCCGGCGTACTTGGGGGCGGTGCCGTGGGTGGCCTCAAACACGCCGTGGCCGGTCACGTAGTTGATGTTGGCCCCCGGGGCGATGCCGATGCCCCCCACCTGGGCGGCCAGGGCGTCGGACAGGTAGTCGCCGTTGAGGTTCATGGTGGCGATCACGTCGAACTCGGCCGGACGGGTGAGCACCTGCTGGAGGGCGATGTCGGCGATGGCGTCTTGCACCAGGATCTTGTCACCCGCGTCGCCGCCGCAGTCGTCCCAGCCCACGGCTACGTCGGAGAACTCCTCGCGGACCAGGTCATAGCCCCATCCGCGAAACGCCCCCTCGGTGAACTTCATGATGTTGCCCTTGTGTACCCAGTGGACCCGCTTGCGGTTCCGCCGCACGGCGTAGTTCAGCGCGGCCCGCTGGAGGCGCTGCGAACCGGTCTTGGACACCGGCTTGACGCCGATGCCGGCGTCGTCGGCGATGTTCCATCCCAAAGCGTCGTGGAGCAGGTCGCGCAGCTTGGCCGCCTCAGGCGTGAATGCCTCCACCTCAAGACCGGCATAGATATCCTCGGTGTTCTCACGAAAGATCACCATGTCCACCAGATGGGGGCTCTTCACCGGCGAGGGCACATTGGTAAACCAGCGCACCGGGCGCAGGCACACGTAGAGGTCCATGATCTGGCGGATCGACACGTTGAGGCTGCGGAAACCGCCCCCCACCGGAGTGGTCAGGGGGCCCTTGATGCCGATGAGGTACTCGGTGAACTTCTCGATGGTGTCCTGGGGGAGCCAATCGCCGGTCTCGTTGAACGCCTTCTCCCCGGCCAGCACCTCGATCCACTCGATCTTGCGCCCGTGTTTGCCTGCGGCAGCGTCCAAAACGTGCTTGGCCGCCGGCCAGATGTCCACCCCAGTTCCGTCGCCCTCGATGAACGGGATGATTGGATTGTCAGTTACGTTGAGCTTCCCGCCAGCTCCGATTGTGATCTTGTCGCCCATGTCAGGCGAGCATACCGACGGGCCTTTGCCCTCAACGAAGCCAGGAATTAAGTCCCTGCAAGGACTGGTGGGGCAGCGGGAAACGATGCCGATTTGAGGGGAACCGGGCCATACGCTGCCCTTTGATGACCCGGATTGTCGACCTCTTGGGCGATCAGCCAACGCTATCGTTCGAGTTCTTTCCCCCCGCCGACGAGGTTGCTGCCAAGCAGCTGGATGAGACCCTGAACGAACTCACTGGGCTAGCCCCCTCGTTCGTGTCGGTGACCTGCGGGGTCGGGGGCGACGGCCATGACCGCACCCGCGACATCGTGACCGACATCTGCCGGGATCGGCCCTTCCCGGCCATGGCCCACCTGACCTGCGTCGGCCACACCCGACAGGGGGTGACCGACTTGTTGGACGACTACGCCGCCGCTGGGGTGGTCAACATCTTGGCCCTGGCCGGCGACCCGCCCGACGGATCAGCCATCAGCGGCGACTTCCGCTACGCCTCCGAGTTGGTGGAGGTGGTGCGGGCCCACCCCGCCGAGTTCAGCGTGGGAGTGGCCGCCCACCCCGAAGTCCACCCCCGCTCGGAGAATCGCACAACCGACCGGCGGCATTTGGCCGCCAAGCTGAACGAGGCCGACTTCGCCATCACCCAGTTCTTCTTCGACCCCGCCGACTACACCCGGCTCTGCAACGAACTGGCCGACTTGGGGTGCCATCAGCCCGTGGTCCCCGGCGTCATGCCCGTGATCTGGCCCAAAAGCATCCGCCGCTACGCCAAAATGAACGGCTCCACGGTGCCCGAGGCCCTGTTTGCCCGGCTCGAGTCCTTACCTGGCCCCGACCGCATAAAGGCCGCCGCCGAAGCCGCAACGGAACTGTCCCAGACTCTGCTAGATGCCAGCGCCCCCGGCATCCACCTCTACACGCTTAATCGCCCAGAAGCCTCAACCCTGATAGCCGAGTTGCTCAGCCACTAGTGGCGGAAGTGGCGCTCGCTAGTGAACACCATTGACATGCCGTGCTCGTTGGCGGCGTCGATGACCTCTTGGTCGCGCACTGAGCCGCCGGGTTGGATGACGGTGGCGCAGTCGGCTTCGGCGGCGGCGTCGAGGCCGTCGCGGAAGGGGAAGAAGGCGTCGCTGGCGCAGGCCCCGCCGGCGGCCCGGCCGGCGGCCTTCTCGGCCGCGATGCGCCCGGCGTCGCGGCGGTTCTGCTGGCCAGCGCCGATGCCCACCGCCTGGCGGTCTTTGGCCAACACGATGCAGTTGGAGCCCACCCGGGCCGCCACCCGCCAGGCCAGCTCCAAGTCGGCCCACTGGTCGTCGGTGGGCACCCGCTCGGTGACCACCTGCCAGGTTGAGCGGTCCATGGTCACGGTGTCCGGGGTTTGAACCAGGGCAGCGCCGCCGAGGGTCCGGACTTCTAGCTCCGCGGCCTCGGGTGGCGGGGCGTGGAGTACCCGCAAGTTCTTCTTCTTGCCCAGCAGGGCCAGCGCGGCCTCCTCGTATTCGGGGCCGATGAGCACCTCGGTGAACACGTCGGCCATGGCCTCGGCCATCTCGGCGGTGACCGGGCGGTTCACGGCCACGATCCCCCCGAAGGCGGAAACCGGGTCGCACTCGTGGGCTCGCCGGTAGGCGGTGGCGATGTCGTCGGCCACGGCCGCCCCGCACGGGTTGGCATGCTTTATCACCGCGGCGGCCGGGTCGTCGCCCAGCGAGTGGGCCAAACGCCAGGCGGCATCGGCGTCGAACACGTTGAGGTACGACATGGCTTTGCCCTGAAGCTGGGTTGCCTCATCCCACCAGCTCGACTGGCCGGCGATCCGATACCGGGCCCCGGTTTGGTGGGGGTTCTCGCCGTAGCGCAGCACCTCTTGACGCTCCAGGGTCAGCGACACGGTCGGCGGAAGCGGCTCGTCATCGGCGTCGGTCAGCCAGTCGGTTATGGCCGCGTCATAGGCACTGGTGTGAGTGAACGCGATGCGGGCCAGCCGCCGTCGGGTCGCATCAGAGAGCGTGCCGTTAGTCTCCAATTCGTCGAGCACTGCCAGGTAGTCGTCGGGTCGTACCACTACGCCGACCCGCTCGTGGTTCTTGGCTGCGGCCCGGACCATGGCCGGTCCTCCGATGTCGATCTGCTCAATCGAGGGGTCGGAGCGGAAGGGGTAGAGGTTGCTCACCACGAGATTTATGGGGACAATCCCCCGATTATCCATGTCCTCAACGTGACCGGGATTCGTCATGTCGGCCAACAGGCCCCCGTGGATCGCGGGATGGACGGTCTTGACCCGTCCGTCCATCATCTCGGGAGCCCCGGTCACTTCCTCCACCGGGATGACCGGGATCCCGGCGTCAGCCAGCGCTCGCGCGGTTCCACCGCTGGAGATGATCTCCCACCCCAGGGCCACCAGCCGCTGGGCCAGATCGATCACCCCGGTCTTGTCGTACACCGACACCAGCGCCCTCGGCGAGCGGTCAGCTCCCTGGCTCATAAGACGTGCCCTCGGTCGAGTATTTCTCGGATAGTGCGAATGTACAGGTCGCGTTCCACCGTTTTGATGCGCTCATGCAGCGTGTCCACCGTGTCGTCGGGCTCCACAGCAACGGGTTGCTGGGCCAGGATCGGCCCGGCATCCACCTCCAGGGTGGCCACGTGTACCGTGCAGCCGGTGACCTTCACCCCGTACTCAAGGGCGTCCTCCACCGCGTGCCAACCCGGAAAGGCAGGCAGTAACGACGGATGAGTATTGAGTATGCGCCCCCCATAGGCGTCCTGCATCGGCTGATCCAACACCGTCCCAAACCCCGCCATGGCCACCAACTCGATCCCCTCGGCCTGGAGCCGCTCGGTCACCTGCCGGGTGTACCCCACCCGGTCGAAATCAGGCCCAAAGCTCTCCCGCTCCACCAACACACACATCAGTCCATGATCGGCGGCCACCTTCTCCGCCCCACAAGCCCGATCCACCATCACCAACGAGATTGGCAGCCCCCTGCGGGCCATGGCGTCAAGGATCGTCCCACTGCCCGATGCCAGCACCGCTAGTCGCATCGAGCCGAACCTACCACCCGCCTCGCGGGCTGCTCGGGATGCCTTTTGGCCACTCGTTTCGCCCCCTCGGTCAGAGGGCGGCGACCACCTCGTCCATGATGTCGCCGGCCTCGCTGGGGCTCTGGCCGATGCGGACTCCGGCGGCGGCCAAGGCGTCCATTTTGGCCTGGGCGGTGCCTTTGCCGCCCGACACGATGGCGCCGGCGTGGCCCATCTTCTTGCCCGGCGGAGCGGTGAGACCGGCGATGTAGGCCACCACCGGCTTGGACACGTTGGCCGCGATGAACTCGGCGGCCTCCTCCTCGGCCGAGCCGCCGATCTCGCCGATCATCATGACCGCCTCGGTCTCGGGATCCTCCTCGAAGGCGGCCAGGCAGTCGATGAATGAGGTGCCCGGCACCGGGTCGCCGCCGATGCCCACGCAGGTGGTGCAGCCGATGTCCTTCTGCTTCAGCTCATACAGGGCCTGGTAGGTGAGGGTGCCCGAGCGGCTCACTATCCCCACCGGGCCGCCCTCTTTGGCAATGTGGCCGGCGGTGATGCCGATGTTGGCCTTGCCAGGGCTGATGAGGCCGGGACAGTTGGGGCCGAGCAGCCGCACGCCTGGATAGTCGGTCTTGAGTTTGTTGAAGAAGAAGGCCTCGTCGTGCATGGGCACGCCCTCAGTGATGACCACGATCAGCTCCACCCCGCCCTCGGCGGCCTCGAGTACCGCGCTGCGCACCCCGGCGGCGGGGATGAACACGCACGATACGTTGGCCCCGGTGGCTTCCACGGCGTCGGCCACAGAGGCGAAGATGGGCACGCCCTCCACGTCGGTGCCCGCCTTCTTGGGGTTGGTTCCGGCCACCACCTGGGTGCCGTAGTCCCGGTTCAGCATGCCGTAGTACCGGCCCTGGCTCCCGGTGAGGCCCTGGTACACCACCTTGGTGTTCTCGTCGACGAAGATGCTCACGCCAAGCCTGCTTTCTCATTGACGAAGATGCTCACGATGCGGATCCTTCCGCGAGGGCGACGGCTTCTCGGGCCGCCTCCAGCATGGTGGGCGCCATCATGAGCCGGTCGCTCAGATGGGGCTCCAACAGCGCTCGGCCCTCGTCAGCGTTGGTGCCGTCGAGGCGGATGACGATGGGCGAGGCGATATTCACCCGGTTCATGGCCTCGATGATGCCGTTGGCCACTTCCTCGCCCCGGGTGATGCCCCCGAAGATGTTGATGAAGATGGACTGAACGTCGGGGTCGTTGTTGATCACTTCCAGCGCCCCGGCCATCACATCGGCGTTGGCGCCGCCCCCGATATCCAAGAAGTTGGCCGGTTTGCCCCCCACCTGGTTCACCACGTCCACAGTGCTCATGGCCAGTCCGGCGCCGTTGGCGATCACGCCCACCGAACCCTCTAGGCCCACATATTGCAGCCCTTTGGCGTGGGCCGCGGCCTCCCGCTCGTCGCGGGGCTGGGTGGCGTCGAAGGGGGCCAGGTCGTGGCGGAATCCGGCGTTGCCGTCGAGGGTTACCTTGGCGTCGAGCACATGCACCTTGCCCTCGGGAGTCACGATCAGCGGGTTGATCTCCACCAAGTCGGCGTCGCCAGAGGTGTAGGCCTCGTACAGCTTCAACAGAAGCTCCACCGTTTGGTCGGTGACGTCGGGGTTGAGGTTGGCGGCCAGCACCCACTGGCGGCACTGGTCCTCGGTGAGGCCGTCCACGGGGTCGACCCAGATCTTGGCGATGGCGTCGGGGGTCTCCTCGGCCACGGTCTCGATCTCCACCCCGCCCTCGGCCGACAGCATCCCCAGGTGCTTTTTGGCCGACCGGTCGAGGGTGAAGCTCACGTAGTACTCCTCGGCGATGTCAGACGCCTTCTCGATCCACAGGTTCTCGACGATGTGGCCCCGGATGTCGAGGCCCAAGATGTTCGACGCATGGGTGCGGACGGCATCGATGTCTGCGGCAAACTTCACACCCCCGGCCTTGCCCCGACCGCCGGTGTGTACCTGGGCCTTCACCATCACCGGCGTTCCCAACCGCTCCGAAGCAGCCACCGCGTCGTGAACAGTGGTGACCGCCTCACCGGGCGACACCGGCATGCCGTATGACGCGAAGAACTGTTTTCCCTGATATTCGAATAGATCCACGGGCTCCCCAATGCAGCGCGATGGCCAAGTTTGCGGTGTGATTCGACGATGGTTCGTACCGCCGTTGCTTCGCCGCGATACTAGGAGCAACACCGTCTGTGGGAGCGAACCGAGGAAGGACTCGTGCCTGTCGCATCTGGACCAAAAATCACTCCGCTGCGAGCGATTGTCTACACCGTGGTCAGCATCGGGCTAGGCGTGGGCCTGGTGTTCGCGGTGGTGTCGCTGGCCGGCTCCGATCAGATCGAGGTGAGGCTGGGCGACGACGATTTCAACGCCGGCGACGCCGAGAACCTGGCCGCCGAGATCGCCGAGCGGGGCCCGGTGCCGTGGGCCCCGTTGAGCCGAGGGCGCAGCATCTGGATCAACCACATAGGCGACGACCCCGAGAAGGGATGGTTCGCCTTCGACGTGCAGTCTCCTGGCGCAATCGGCGACTGCGTGGTGGATTGGGACGCCGACCGGAAGCTGTTCATCGACACCTGCGATCCGGGGCTGGTGTACTCAGCCACCGGCGAGGGCTTGACCCAGTTCGGGGTGTGGGTGGACGACGGCGACCTCATCGTGGACGTGAACGCCAACGACGGGCCTTAGCGAGTCTCAACGAAGGCCGCAACTACACCCTGACCTCCACTCTGTCAAGTGTCAAAACATGACAAATACTCGTCATGTTTTGACAGTGATATTCATTGATAGGGGTGTGCATCCATCTTATGGTTATACGCAGATAAAAGCATGAAATCAGTATACGACTCATCAAACCCAACAACACTGAAGCCGGCCAATCGCCGGATTCACCTCCGTCTGCTTCGCGGTCTTGCACTCATCATCGCATCTCTGATCGCGGTTGCCTGTGGTTCCAGTGCCGAGTCCGAGGAGGCATCTCCCTATACCTATGACTCATACTTCCAGTCGTTCCATTTTGACTATAACCCGGCTGCCACCGTCCAGGATCTGGCCGAGCGCTCAACAATCGTCGTTGAAGCCACGCTGATCGATGTAGAAAATGGGCGTTTCTTCGGCGCTTCTGAGGATAAACCCGAAGGTGTAACCCTCAATCTCGTGTTTGAAGACGACGACAGGACAAGATATTACGTTCAGATACCCAGACCAATGGACTCGGATGTCATGCAATTGCGCTCTGTGCTACCCATCGGCGCCCAAAGCGTCATCTATCTACAGCCAAACAACGATCCCCTCGAAGGCGTCTGGTACAATACTCGCAGCGACGGCAACGAATGGTATTTCACTACGCCACAAGGATGGATTCTCGACCATCCACAACGAGGAATCATATTCGCACTCTTGGGCAACGAATTCGAACTGCCATTTCCTGGTGCTCCAACCGCAGTCAACGAAGACCTTGACGACTGGCTGATTGTCGAGAAGAAGGCCTGAACTGGCCCTCAAACTGAGCAAGAAATCCTGACCCGGGACACGTTAACACCAACGACGAATCCTGGCCGAGGCGGGGGTTCAGACCTTTTCGAGGCGGGCGTAAGAGGCGAGCAGCACCTTGGAACCGGCGGTGGTGAAGTTGACGGTGATCTCGGCGTCGCCACCTGCCCCTTTCACGTCGGTTACCACGCCGAGGCCGAACTTGGCGTGATTCACGTCGTCGCCCACCACCAACTGCACCGGGTTGGGGTCGGCCTCCACCGGGGTTCGGGCGGATTGGGCGGCGTCCACCATGCGATCCCGTCCGGGGAAGGAGCCAGCGTCGCGAAGAGCACTCCGGGATGAGCGGGTTCGGCTGCTGCCACGGTCGTCAACCAGTTCCTCGGGGATCTCCTCCAAGAACCTGGACGGCGCGTTGTACATCGAGGCGCCGTGGACGTTTCGAGTCCAGGCATGGGTCAGATACAGGCGCTGCTGGGCCCGAGTGATGCCCACATAGGCCAGTCGGCGCTCTTCCTCTAGCTCGTCGGGCTCGGTAATCGAGCGGATGTGGGGGAATATGCCCTCCTCCATGCCGATCAAGAACACCACGGGATACTCGAGGCCCTTGGCCGAGTGCAGGGTCATCAGGGTCAGCATGGAATCGTCGGTCATCTCATCGGTGTCGGACACCAGGCTTACCAGCTCCAAGAAGTCGCTAACGTTCTCGCTCTCGGCGGCAGCGCTGATCAACTCGTCGAGGTTCTCCAACCGGCCCTGGGCCTGCACGCTGACCTCCGTGTTCCCCGTGGTCTCGCTGGCCGCCTCGGCCTCCAACTGGTCGAGATAGCCGCTTTTCTCCAGCAGGTGCTCCAGCACCGCAGCCGGCTCTCCATCGAGGCGTTCCCGGGCGTTGGCGATCACATTCAAGAACGTCTGAATGCCGCTCAGCGCCCGACCTTTGATCCCGGCCTCGGCGGCGTGTCCCAAGGCATCCATCAGCGTCAGGCCGTGGGATTCTGCCCACGCCTCCAGCTTGGCCACCGACCCGTCGCCCACCCCCCGCTTGGGGGTGTTCAGCACCCGGCGCAGGCTCACTGCGTCGCCGGGGTTGACCGTCACCCGCAGATAGGCCAACGCATCCTTTACCTCCCGGCGGTCGTAGAACCGGGTGCCGCCGATGAGCTGGTAGGGCACCCCGGCCTCCATGAGCAGTTCCTCCACCACCCGGCTCTGGGCGTTGGTGCGGTAGAAGACGGCCATCTCATCCCAGCGATGCTGCTCGTCGTCGTGGAGCCGGAACGCCTCTCGCACCACCCAGCGGGCCTCCTCGTACTCGTCGGAAGCGCAGAAGCGGACGATGCGCTCGCCGTCGGATTGGTCGGACCACAGGTTCTTGGGCTTGCGAGCCAGGTTGTTGGCGATCACCGCGTTGGCCGCGCTGAGGATGCGCTGGGTGGAGCGGTAGTTCTGCTCCAGCAGAACCACGGTGGCGTCTTCGAAGGCCCGCTCGAACTCCAGAATGTTGCGGATGTCGGCTCCCCGGAAGCGGTACACCGACTGGTCGGCGTCGCCCACCACGAACACGTTGCGGTGCTCTCTGCCCAAGAGCAGCACGAGCTGATTCTGCACGCTGTTGGTGTCCTGATATTCGTCCACCAGCACGTGCTCGAAGCGGCGGCGGTAGCGATCGAGCACATCGGGCTGTTGGCGGAACAGGTTCACGGTGGTGCCCAGGAGGTCGTCGAAGTCCATGGCCCCGGCCCGGCGGAGGCGCTGCTGGTATTCGTCGTAGATCTCGCCGATGCGGCGCTCGAACACGTTGGCCGCCCGGTCTTTGTACTGGGCCACGCCAATCATCTCGTTCTTGGCCGCGCTGACGGCGGCGTGAATCGACCGGGGGGGCATCTGCCTGGGGTCGAAGCCGAAATCGTTGAGGATGTAGCGGGTGAGCCGTACCGAGTCGGCCTGGTCGTAAATGGTGAAGCTGGAGGGGAAGTCGATGGCCTCGTGCTCGTAGCGCAGGATGCGGGCGCAAGCCGAGTGGAACGTGCTCACCCACATCTTGTCGGCCACCGGTCCGACGAGGGCGCCCACCCGGTGCTTCATCTCCTGGGCTGCCTTGTTGGTGAAGGTGATGGCCAGGAGGGCAAACGGGGAAATGCCCAGTTCATCGATGAGGTAGGCGATGCGGTGGGTGAGGACGCGGGTCTTGCCCGACCCGGCCCCGGCGACCACCAGGATGGGGCCGCCAGGATGAGTGACCGCGTCGATCTGGGCCGGGTTCAGCCCCTCAGTGAGCGCGGTCGACGGCATTGACTCACACTACTGATGGGTATGTCAGTTTGACGGGTAGTGTCGCCTGGGTGGGCAGGTTTCGGTTTGGGGTGCAGGCTCGGGGGTTTACTGACGCTGAGGGGTGGCGGGAGATGGCTCGACGGGCAGAGGGGCTGGGGTACGACGTCTTCTGCATGCCCGACCATTTCGACCAGGGACCAGCGCCGATGGTGGCGCTGGCCTTCGCCGCGGAAGCCACCACCACGCTGCGGTTGGGCACCATGGTGCTGGCCAACGATTTCCGCCACCCCGCGGCGCTGGCGAAGGAGGCGGCCACGCTGGATGTGCTGTCCGGCGGGCGGTTCGAGTTGGGCATCGGAGCCGGGTGGCAGAACAGCGATTACCACAGCACCGGCATTGCCATGAACCGGCCCGGCGTGCGAATCGAGCGCCTGGGCGAGGCGGTGGCCATCATCAAGGGACTGCTCGCCGGTGAGACGGTCACGTTCTCGGGCCAGCACTACTCCATCGAAGAGCTTGAGGGGCTGCCCGAACCGGTGCGGCCGGGAGGCCCGCCGCTCTTCGTGGCCGGCGGCTCAGAACGGGTACTGCGATTGGCGGCCCGAACGGCTGACATCGTGGGGGTGAACCCCAATATGGCTGCCGGGGTCATCGACAACCGAGTGGGATCGTCGGCCACCGCCGAAGCCACCGCCGCCAAGATCGACTGGATCCGTGAGAGCGCCGGAGAGCGGTTCGAGGGCCTGGAACTGCACTCCCGGGTCCATGTGGCCAGAGTTACCGACGACAAGCAGAGCTTTGCCGGAGCCTTGGCCCCGGCGCTTGGATTGGACACCGACCAGGCGCTGGCGTCGCCTCACAGCATGATCGGAACAGTGGACGAGGTGGTGGACAAGCTGGTTCACCAGCGAGAAGAGCTGGGCATCAGCTACATCGGCCTGTCGATCGAATCCATGGAGGAGATGGCCCCAGTGGTGGCCCGCTTAGCCGGAACCTGACCTTCCCTTGTCGGTATTCCGATCAAGGCCATTAGTGTTAATTCCCCTATGTCTGAGGTAGAAGCGACTGCCGAAGAACAAGAACCCGAACCTGAAGGTGCGGAGGAGCCGAAGCCAGAGGCGCCGCCGGGGGAGGCGGCTTCGCCCACGGTGGATGGGTTGACGGGGGGGACCATCGTGTCAGGGACGGTGAAGACCAAGGCTGCCCATGAAATAGAGCTCGATCTGGGCGGCGGGCGCATCGGGGTCATCAGCCAGCGCTACTGGGGCGATGATCCGGCGGCCGACCTGACCCAGCAGTGCGTGCTGGGCGAGGTGGTCAACGCCGCCGTGCTGGTGCGAGAAGACCACAAGGGGCGCATCGTGCTGTCCCGGCTGTGGGCCATGCAGCAGATTGCCTGGGTGGATATCGCCCGGTCCGCCGCCGCCAACGAGGCCGTTACCGGCACCATCACCGCAGTGGTCAAGGGTGGGCTGTCATGCGACGTGGGGGTGCGGGGGTTCATCCCGTCGTCGCTGATCGACGTGGAGCCGGTGGAGAACCTCCAGGCGCTGGTCGGGCGGGAAGTGCAGTGCAAGGTGGTGGAGGCCGACCAGGTGTCAGGCCGCCTGGTGCTGTCGCGCAAAGCAGTGGTCCGGGCCGAGCAGCGCAAGGCGGCCAAGGCCTTCATGGAGACCATGTCGGCAGGCGACGAGTACACCGGCAAGGTGGTGGATATCCAGGATTTCGGAGCATTTGTCGACATCAACGGCGTGCGGGGCCTGGTCCACACCACTGAATTGGCCTGGAAGCGGGTGCAGCACCCCAACGAGGTGGTGAGCGTGGGCGACGAGGTGCAGGTGAAGGTCAAGTCGATCCAAAAGCCCAAGCAGCGGGTGAACCTCACCATGAAGCTCACCCCCGACCCTCTGACCGAACTCGAGGTCGGCGGTCTGATGACCGGCCGAGTGACCCGATTGGCCGACTTCGGCGCCTTCGTGGCCGTCGGTGACGACATCGAGGGGCTAGTCCACATCACCGAGATGGCCGAGTACCGGGTCTACCACCCCGAAGAGATCGTCCTCCCCGGCGAAGAAGTCTGGGTCAAAGTCCTAGCCGTAGACCGCAAACGCCGCCGAGTAGACCTCTCCATCTCCCAAGCCATCGCCGGCTAAAACCCCAGGGTGATCGGCGAATCGAAAAGATTTCGTTTTTTCGCATAACTTTTGGAGTATCCTGCCGACGCTGGCCACCTAGGGAGGACACCAAACATGTCGGGAGCAGTCGGAGTGCGCCACTGGTCGCATGTGATCATCCATCCGGTGGATGTGGATGCCTCGCTGGAGTTCTACACCAAGCTGTTGGGCTACGAGGTTCTGTCTGACGAGAGGATTTCCGGACCGGGGCTGGATGCCATCGTGGGCCGGGAGGGAGTCCAGGGGCGGGTAGTGGTCGGCCTGGTCGGGGGCCAGAAGGTGGAGTTCGTGTATCTGGGCGACCCAGACCTGGGTGACCCCCAGAACAATGAGCGGGGCTTGCGGGGCTTCACCGTCCGGGTTGCCGATATCAATGAGGCGGCGGAGGCCTGCACCGCTCATGGTGTTCCGATCCTCAGCGGCCCGTCGGAGATCAAGGGATTCTGGCAGTTCATGATCATGGACCCCGACGGCGTTGCGATTGAGATCTCCCAGCCCCCGGATGGTGTTGAACTCTCCGGACCGCTGTCATGAGCGGGCAACAGTCCAGCCCCACAGCATTAGTTACCGGCGCCAGCCGGGGAATCGGCCGAGCCAGCGCTCTCGCCCTGGCCGAATCGGGATTCGACGTGGCCATCACGGCCCGAACGGTGCGGGAAGGTGAGGGAACAGTCGCCCAGCCGACCACGGATGCCGGCGGCGATGTGGCCGTATCTGGAAGCTTGGAAACGACCGCCGCGGAGATTGCCGAGCGAGGACAGCGGGTCCTGCCCATCACCATGGACCTGCTGTCGGCAGATTCAGTACGGGCCGCGGCTGAAACGGCACTCAACGAATGGGGCCGGGTCGACGTGTTGGTCAACAACGCCATCTGGAGCGGCCCGGGCCTCCTCGACCCGGTAGGGGTACTCGATCTCGAAGCCCTGGACACCGCCTTCACTGCCAATGTGCTGCGCCAGGTTCTTCTCACCCAGCTCATCCTGCCCTCGATGATCGAGCGAGGATCGGGCCTCATCTTGAACCTCACTTCGTCGGCAGGCCAGGTTGACGATCCCCCCTATCAGGTGGTCGAGCTGAAGATGCTCGGCTACGCCCACTGCGCCTCCAAGGGGGCGTTCCACCGCATGGCGCCGCTGTTGCAGGCCGAGCACGAGTCCGACGGGATCACCGCCATCAACATCGACCCCGGCTTCACTTGGACCGAGGCCATGGCCGCCCTCGACCTGCACAATTTCGGCGGCGCACCCCCCGAGGCCACCGGAACAGTGGTTGCCTGGCTGGCCGAAGACATTGAACGAACAGTCGAATGGCGGGGCCGCACCTTGAATTCTCTGGAATTGTGTGCCCAACTCGGCTTGGTGCAAGGGTGGCCACCCGCTGATGGATGATTCTCCTCAAGCACCGGAAATCCCCCCCACCGTCCACCTTCGAAGTCTGCTGCCGAGCTTGACGCCGAAGCTGGCCGTGGTAGCCGAAGAGATATTGGCCGACCCTGCGGAGGTGGTCCGGATCTCGGTGGCCGACCTCGCTCAGCGCACCGGAACCTCGATGTCGACCATCGTGCGCCTGTGCCAAGAACTCGGGCTGCGCGGCTTCCAAGACTTGAAGCTCCGCCTGGTCGCCGAGGAAACGGCCACCGGGTTCGACGGCCCGGTGGATGTCGACGACCGGGAATCGGTGCTCTCCAAGGTCCTGTCCTCCACCGTGGATGCCATCAGCCACACCCAGCACACGCTGGACACAGCCAGCTTCAACCAAGTCGCCGAGCTTGTCTTCGACGCCCGCACAATCATCTTTGTGGGCGCGGGGGCCAGCGCAGCGGTGGCCTTCGACGCCGCCTTCCGATTGCGGACGCTTGGCCATCGAGCCGAATTCCACTCCGACTCGCACATGCAGCTCACCGCCGCCCGGTTCCTCCGTCCGGGAGACATCGTGGTGGCCATCAGCCACTCAGGGTCCACCCGCGAAACGCTCACCGCGGTGGAGGCGGCATCCAGCGCGGGGGCGCACACCGCGGCCATAACCACGTTCGCCCGATCTCCTTTGGCCCAGTCGGTTGACCACGCCTTGCTGGCGGGGGGAACTGAATCGGAGTTCCGAATTGCGGCAGTGTCCAGCCGAATCGCCCATCTTGCGGTCGTTGATGCGCTGTTCGTCGCCATCGCCAGCCTGCGGCCGGAACGGGCCCGGGCCGCTCAAGAACTGTGGAGCGACATGATCGACGAGCATCGGCTCAGCCCTCCATGGGCAACTCGGCGCGACGCGAACGATTGACCTAGCCGTCTAACAAGAGCGCCCTCAGCTCATCAATCTCGTCTTGGGTCAACATGAGCTGATTCCGGGCGTAGTCGTCGATCCCCCCGAAATCACGGTCGATGATGTCGAGTGACCGCTCGATGAACGCGGTCTTGGCCAATCCCAATGCCAAGAGCACGTGGCGCGACTCCTCGGGATACTCCGCAAGCCGGAGCTGAAAAGTGCTGGACTGATCGGTCAGCCGATCGTTGGTGAGCATGTAGTCGTCGATAACCTGGTCGCGGTCAACCCCGAGGATCGACAAGATCACTGCCGCGGCCACGCCGGTTCGGTCTTTGCCGCCCGCGCAGTGGAAGAGAACGGGAGGGCGGTTGATGATCGAGCGGATCAATTCGGCCATCACCGGGCCACCGGTTTCGGTGACATGCCGGTAGGAGTCGAGAAGGATCTCGTGGGCAATATCGGTGGTTAGTTCGCCGCCGACCAGAAGCTCCATCACCTCTGCCGCCGTCTTGTCTCCGGGGGGGAACGGCGTGGACACGACCTCGGCACCGCGGGGCAGCCGCGACGGTCGGGCTTCAGCCTCCTCGGGGTTGCGGAAGTCCACCACCGTTCTCACCGAGCGCTCTTCGAGCTCGGCCAAGTCCACCACGCTGAGATCGGCGAGGTCGTCAGAGCGGTAGGCAATGCCATAACGCACCTGCTGGCCTGCTGCCGTGGTAACACCACCCAGATCTCGCACATTGAGGGCACCATCGAAGTGAAGAGTTCGCCGAAAATGAAGGGCGTTGTCATCTGTTGCGGCATCGGTGTTGGCGTGTGCTGGCTGCATAATCCTCGTGATTGCTGTCTCTAGAGGTCGGATCGACCAATTGCCCGTTCATCAGTGCCCAGATAGCTGGCGATGACGAGCGGATCGGCCCGCACCTGCTCGGGGCTTCCTTCAGCGATGACCTGCCCGGCTTCCAAGCAGTAGACGTGATCGCTCACGCTCATGATCAGCGGCATGTCGTGCTCGATTATCAGCATCGACGACTGGAGCTCGCGGTTGATGCTCACCAGCAGCGGACCGAACGCCTCGGCCTCGCGCTGGGCGACACCCGCGGTGGGCTCGTCGAGACACATCAGGTGGGCGTCGAGGGCGAGCAGGCCCCCGACCTCGACGATGCGCCGCGTTCCGGTCGACAGATCGCCCACGTAGGAGTCGCCGTATCGGCCCAAGCCGAGGAAGTCGATGATCTCGTCAGCTGCTGCTCTCTGAGCCCGGGAGATCCTGGTGGAAGGCGGCAACCCCGTCGCAGTTGCCAGCAGTGGCGTGCGCTCCCGGGCTTCAAGGGCAACTTGCACTGTCTCGCGCACGGTGAGCTCGGGAAACAGCGTCGCCCCCTGGAAAGTGCGACCCAAGCCGAGCATGGCCCGGCGGTGGGGAGCAAGGCGGCTGATCTCCGTTCCATTGAGCTGCACCCCACCGCCAGCCGGGACGAACCCCCCGACCGCGTTCATGAACGTCGACTTGCCCGCGCCGTTGGTGCCGATTAGTCCGACGATGCGATTGTGGGGAACCGAGAGCGACGCACCGCTCAAGGCCTGGTTTCCGCCGAACGCCACCGACAGGTCGTTAGTCACAAGAACAGGATGGCCGGCCCCGGCCGGGGGTCTATGCGGCTCAGGCAGCCGCACCGAGCCCTGGACCCCCTTCGGCGGTACCGTCAACCCGTAGTGGTTCTCCGCCCATCTCAGCGCTGATGATCTCCACGAGTACAGAACCTGCACGAAACCGCCGGGGAAGTACATCACCACCAGGAGAAGCCCGATGCTGGAAGCGAATAGGGCTACCACGCTGCTGTCGTTGAACAGGGCGGGAAGGCCCTCGATCCAGATGGCGCCGAGCACCGGTCCGATGATCGTGCCCAGGCCTCCGATCACCACGATGCCGACCAGCCTGATTGAGTCGTCGACGGTGAAGAACTGCTCGGAAAGCGGGATGCTTTGGACCAGTCCGGCGAGCACCGCCCCGCCGAGACCCACGATGCCTCCTGCCATTGCGAACGCCGACAGCTTCATGCGAGTGGAGCTGACGGTGTAGGCCGACGCGGAGTCGACGTTGTCTCGAATGGCAATGGCCCCCCGGCCGACGCCGGACCGGCGAAGCCTGGCCAGCACGAACAGGACGACAGTGAGCAGTACCAGGCAGAAGTAGTAGTAGTTGCGCTGGCTGGCCAGGTCGATGCCGAACAGGTCGCCCCGCAAGAACGGGACGGTGCGAGCGTTGCCGTCGGTAAAAATCGGTCGCCGGAATATGTAGAGCGACGCGGCCAAGGCCAGCACCAGGGTGGTGACGGCCAGCATGAGTCCTTGCACCCGAAGAGCGCCCACTCCCACCACCGCGGCCAGCAAAGCAATGACCAGGGGCGCGATGAACACGGCTAGGGCAAACGGAATGGGGGCGGCGTTGAAATCGATGAACCAGAAGTCCATCTCAAGGCCGCGGGTCAATGCCGCGGCAGTCAGCGCGCCGATACCGGCAAAGCTCATCTGGGCCAGCGAGACCTGGCCCGACCATCCGGTGATGACGGTGAGCGAACTGGCGCACAGCGCAAAGGCCAGAACCGATGCGTAGGCCAGATTCCGGCTCGGCTGGGTGATGATTAGCGGCAGCACAATCAACGCCAAGAGCCCGACTCCGAACCCGATCCGACTCATGTGGCGTATCCACCAGATTTGGCGGAGGTGGTCGGGTATAGGGGGGATCTTTGGGGTGAACGAAAACGATTCGGTGGACACCCGCTGGTGTCGTTGCATGGCCACCGCGCCCAACACGGCCAGCAGCAGCAGGAAATCGAACAACCCCGGCTGCTCAAGGAAGTTGAACCCAATCGTGAACTCGATGATGCCCAGATAAATGCCGGCCGCCATGGCCCGGGGAAACGAGGTCATCCCTGCGATCGCGGCGGCAACCAGGGCCCGAGCCAGAGTGGAGGGGCCAAGCCCCCCGAAGCCAGACACGCTGCCGCTCTGCCCCGACAGCAGAACGATGGCAATCGTGGAGATGAGTCCGGCCATCACCCACACGAACGTTGAGACCACTTTCGGGTTGACGCCCGCGAGCCGGGAAAGGTCGGAGTCTTCGGCCGCGGCGGCCACGTTCTTGCCGAACCATGTGCGGTTGAGCACCAAATAGAGGCCGAGCGCCACAAGCGGGACCGCAACGAGGATGGTGAGCTGGGTACCGGAAACACGGATCCCCTTGGGCTCGCCCCCACCCGATACCAGCGCGAGCACCCCAAAGGTCACCGCCAACCCGACGACCCATGTACTCAGCCAAGTGTTTCGCCGGCTCGAGCGGTCTTTGTGGGTACGGAGTGCCAGTAGCCCCCAGCCGACTGCGGTAATCACCGCCGGGGCAGCAAGCACCGTCCAGAGCTGGACCTCGCTCACCCCCAGCGCTTCGAAGGGCCGCCAATCGGCCGAAGTCACCACTGGATAGCGCCGAATTCCCTTGACGTCGAGCTCGGGGTACGTGAGGGGGATCACCTGGCAGAGCTGGGCGACCCCCACCGTGGCCACCAGCAAGATGACCCTGGGCGATCGGAACAGCCGCCGGATGACGGTGAGCTCGACGATGCCCCCGAACACCGCGCCCATCACCAGAACCAGGGCGACGGCCACCCAGAACGGGAAGTTGTACTGGAGCACGAGCAGCGGCAACAGCACGCCGCCGATCAGGCCCATGTTCCCTACTGCGAAGTTGATCACCTTCGTCGATCGAAACGTGAGCACGATCCCCATCGCCAACAGGCCGATGACGATGCCCGTGACCGCGCCGTTGAACATCACCTGGGGGTTGATTCGGCTGGCGGCGAGAACGGCCGAGAACATCGCTAGCCGCCCTCTTCTCCCAGGAACACCGCCCGGGCAATGTCGTCGCGCTCGGCCAATTCGGCGGTTCGCCCCTCGAACCGCACCTCGCCCTTCTCCAAGAAGACAGCCCGCTCGGCAATGGACAGGGCCACGTTCAAAGACTGCTCGACGATGATCATGGTCTGGCCCGTCTCCTTCAATGTCTCGACCAGCTCGAGAAGCTCAGCCACCACCCCCGGCGCCAGCCCGAGCGACAGCTCGTCGATGAGCAGGATCTCGGGCTGGTGGAGCATCACCCGGGCCAGGGCCAGCATCTGCTGCTGGCCGCCCGACAGGTCGCCGGCCAACTCCTGTTGCCGGTTCTTCAGCATGGGGAACAGCTCGTACACGTAGTCGAGCCTCTGCTCCAGGGCAGCCCGATCATGGCGGTAGTGGCCAGCGCCCACCAGGATGTTGTCGGCGATCGTCATCGACCGAAACACCCCGCCCCCGCCGGGGAGCATCTGGATGCCCATGGCCACTCGCTGCTCTGGAGTGGCGAAGGTGATGGTGCGGCCGTTGAAGCGGACGATGCCCCTCTCCGGCGTGTTCAATCCGGTGACCACCCTGAGAGCGGTCGACTTGCCCGCCCCGTTCGTTCCCAAAAGGGCCAGGGTCTCGCCCTGTTGCACCTCGAAGCTGAGGTCGAACAGCACTTGCACTTGGCCATAGCTGAAGTCGACGTTGTGGAGTTGCAGCGCGGGTATGGTGGCGCCCGGCTCGGCCCGGCGCTGCTGTTCTTCCTCTTCTTCTTTGAGCTCGGACACCACCAGCGACAGGTCGCGCCGCATCCGGCTCGCCCCACGCATGATGTAGAAGGCGCCGAGGGGCATGGCGATCACCGTGATCGTGATGATCGTGGGCCGCTCCCCGATCTCGTCTTGCAAAAGGGAGGCGAGGAGACCACCGCCCACCGCGCCGATGGCGAACATGAAGAACAAGATGATGGCCATCCCCATGCCGCGGAGGCGATAGGGAAGCACCGTTTGCACGGCGGGTCCGATCATCGAGAACGACGCCCCCAGAAGCGTCCCGTTCACCACCGCCCAAGCCACGAACAGATAGACGTTGGGCATGAAGTACTGGATGGGCACCGTTACCGTCAGCGGGAACAGCAGCGAGCCGAGAATGCGCAGAGCCCGGTTGGGATCGCGTTTGAAAGTCTGGTCGAACCGCTTGCCGATGAACGGCAGGAACAGCAGCAGGCCAAAGGCGGTCGGAGATATGGCCAACCCCCGCTCAAAGGCGTCCAAGCCGAACTCCTCCTCCAAGAAGAAGCTCTCAATGGAACTGGCCGGAAAGAGCGCGAAGCCCAGCGCTGCCAGCGCGACGGTCATGTACCGGATGGTGTCGATACGCCAGATCCGGGCGAATGCGGCTTCCACGGATATCTCGATGTCGTCGTCGGTGTCGAGGCCCTTGCCGAGAACCTCGCGTTTTTCCCATTGGCCCCGCTCGGGCTCGGGTAGGCGCAGGGCATAGAACCCCATCACTGCTATGGGGATGCTGAGAACCAGATAGGCCCAGCGCCATCCCTCATCGCCCCCGGCAACAGTGGCTATCGCGCCCACCAAGACTGGGCTGATCGTTCCGGCGACGCGGGAAATGCTCCTTTCCAAGGCGTACATGCGGCCCCGGATGGCAATCGGGTAGGCATCGGCCAGCAACGTAGGGTGGATGGTGAGGCTGTTGGCCTTGGCGATGCCGGCGCCGAAGCGCAGCCAGAACAGCATGAATGCGCTCACCGCCAGCCCGGTGGCGAAGGAGAAGAACGAGAACACGATGGTGGCGATGGCCACGATGGGGGTTCGCCGCATGCGGTCGGCCAGCCAGCCCATGGGGGCGGCGCCGAGCATCAAGAAGGCAGCCGCCGCCACCGAGATGAAGGTGATGGTGCCGTCGGAGACGTCGAATGTCTCGGCAATGTCGGGGCCCAGAACGCTGAGCGCGGCACCCTCCAGTTCGTCGAAGGCTTCGATGGCGGCCAGGGTGCCGAACGTGATCATCCCGCCCCGGCGGAGGCCGTCCCGCAGGCCCATCTCCTCAACGCCAACGCCGGGCAGCGCGGCGTCGTCGTAAATCACATCACGCTTGGCCGACTGCGCGGCGTACAGCCGAGCCTCTTCGTTGTCAAGGATGGTGGAGCTCAGAAGGGAGGCGGCATCCTGATTCGGGTTGTCGGGGGCATTCCCTTCGACGGCCACGACAGATGGTTAGCACCTAAATCCGCATCGCGAAAGACAGACTTTCGATTTTTGTCTACACTCATCGAAAATATTGCGAAATTCGGGTGGACCACAACGAGGAGTCGCCGTTCTTCGCTACGTTGTGACCACCGCTGTGACTTTGGAGGCTCAAATGTCCAAACGGCTTCTTGGAGTGCTCGTCGCTCTTTCGCTCATATTCACCGCCTGTGGCGGCGACTCAGATTCCGACTCTTCCGACGACACTCCGGCCGCGCCGGCAACTAGCGCGCCCGAACCCGACGACGACGAGCCGGCCCCCGCGCCTGAGCCCGACGACGAGGAACCAGCCCCCGAACCCGACGACGACGAGCCGGCCCCCGCGCCTGAGCCCGACGACGAGGAACCAGCCCCCGAACCCGAGCCCGAGGCGACTCCAGTGCCGCTGACCGCCTCATTCCGAGGGGTGACCGAAACAGAGATCCGCATCGGCATGACCTCCCTCGATGCCGAGATGTTCGGATTCGACCAGGGCGACCTGGCCTCCAAGTGGCAGGTGGCTGTGGACGCGGTGAACGCCGCCGGCGGAATCAACGGCCGGATGCTCGTTCCCTTCATTGATGTCCTCAACGTCATCGGAACAGTGGAGGCCGACGCCACCTGCGTGAAGTTCGTGGAAGACAAGATGGTCTTCGCCTTCGTCGGTTGGCTTCGCGAGGACAACGAGCTCTGCTACACCGAGCGCAACAACACCATCGCCGTCAACGGCAACGATGTGACACCGGAGGCCATCAACCGCTCCAACGGCCTGCTCTTCGCCACCGAGGCCACCAAGTTGGGAATCCAGCTTAACTTGATCGCCGCCGCCGCGGCCGACGGGCTCATCGATGGCAAGAGGGTCCACTTCAGCATCTTGGCCAGCGAAGACTCTCTCACCGACCCCCTCGTCGAAGCGCTGGAGGCTCACGGCGCCACCATCACCTCGGTGAGCAGGGTGACCGCGGTTGACGACGTGCAGGCCGCCGAGGCCAACCACGACGTGATCGTCCAGCGGATCGCCGATGAGGATCCTGATTTGGTGTATTCGCTGGAGCCTGCGCTCATGTCTGGGGCCATGATCAGGGCGGGGATCGACATCCCGCAGATCACCAGCGAGTCTGACGAAGACATCTACCTGAACTTGGGCGTCGATCCCACCGCCATCCAGCTTCACGTGTACGCACCGGAGCAGATTAAGACGTACTGGGACCGGGGGGACGATCCCCTGATCATTGAGTGCGTGGACAATTACAACAACGCTCAGATCACAGACGAGGACGGGAATGTCGAACAGGTCAACGTGACCGAAGATCCCAGCCAGCCCATCAATCTCAGTCTGGTGGTCAGGGCCTGTCAGACGGTCTGGCTGTTCGCCGCCATTGCCACCGCCGCTGGCCCCAACCTCACCAACGAGACATTCCTGGAGGCGGCGGCCAACCTCGGGTCGATCGACCTGCCGGGCATGTCTGCGGCTTCAATGAGCGAGGGCAAGATAGGCGCCGACGACTCCCCGCTGGTCAAAGTGATCTGGGATCCAGAAAAAGAGGAGTTCGTGTCGGCCGGCTGATGGGCATCGACGTCTTCAAACAGCTCGTTCCCGTTGGGGGCACCAAAAACCTGCGCGACCTCGGTGGCCTGCGAACCGCCGAGGGCCGCGTGGTTCGCAGCGGAGTCCTCTTCCGCTCCGACACCCTCCACGAAGCCGATAGCGACGACCTGGCCCAGCTCGGCTTGGCCTGCGTGGTCGATTTCCGCAGCGAGGCGGAGGTGGAGCGCCGTCCCGACCGACTCGATGGCCTCGCCGTGCGCTGGGTGAATCTGCCCATCGACAACCCCCGAAGCTCGACTGCGCTTCTTGGGGGCCGAGAGGAGCAACAGGATCTGTCCCAGTTCAGGGCGGACATCATCCATCACTGGCTCAACCAGGACTTCGACGCAGTGCTCAAGCTGACCGGCGAGTTGGGCCTCGACATCGCCGGCGACCGGGTGAAGCGGTATGTGAGCTTCGCCGTTGACTTCGCTCCGGTGTTCGCGGGGTTTTTCACTGAGTTGGTGGCGATTGCCGGACGGCCCCTGCTCTTCCACTGCGAGGGCGGCACCGACCGCACCGGCGCGGCCACCGCGATGCTGCTCGGCGTTCTGGGCGTGGACCGAGACACAGTGGTTGCGGACTACCTGGCCACCAACACTGTGGTGGCCGACGAACTGGAGGAGCAGCGCCAGCTGGCCCCCGAATCACTTTGGCCGATAATGGGCGCCCACGAATCGCAGATCCACGCGTTTCTCGATCACATCGAGAGTGAGCTCGGTGGTATTGATAGCTACGCCCGCTCCCACCTCAATCTCACCGACGAGACCATCGCCCAGCTCAGATCGACTTATCTCAGCCCCGTATAGCTCCCCAGTGCGTCTCAGCGCGCTTGGAGGGACTCGAACCCCCGGCCTTCTGATCCGTAGTCAGACGCTCTAATCCAACTGAGCTACAAGCGCGAGCAGCAGCCAGTGTACCCGGCCCCTTGGGCCTGGTTGCCAGTGGTTTGGCGGGTTTACGCCTCGCGAATCGAGCGGGTCAGCATGATCCCGCCCACCAGGGCCACCAACGGCCCAGAACCGAATATGAACAGCCCAAGCATCACCATGCCCGCGACGTTGGCGCCGGCAATAACCGTGATGGCGATTCCGGCCGTCCGGCAAATTGCCAAGAGCACCTGCCGCCTGCCCTCGAAAACCATGCGAGGCACGGTGACGAGTTCGACGATAAGCACTAGGGCGATCCCCCCCAAAATGAGGATGGGAACACCAAACAGCACATCGGGGTCGAGGCCATTGAGCGGACCTTCTTCATCAAGCCCATACCAGAGGTACGAGCCAAAACTGAGCATCCAGTCGATCCAGAACGAGGCGACAACCGCCAAGGCAGCGCCCAGTGCTGCCGGCATGGGAACGAACTCCAATTCCGGCCGATCACTTGATTCGAAGGCCAGTAGCAGTGCTCCCAGCACGGCAACTGCGGTGCCCGCTAAGCCAATCCAGGCGCCAATGCCGAGAGCGTCGTTGTCGGTTCCGGACACAACGATGAAGATCAAGGTAATGGCGAAAGCACCCAACGCCATGCCCAAGGTGGCCGCCACCGATTTGGACCGCAACAGAAACGACAAACCCACCAAGAAAACCACAAGTCCAACGCCAATCGTCGACGTGCCAACGCCGGCGATGTTGGGGAAACTGTCTGAGCCCAGCTCTACCCAACTGAACAGGGTGGACAGGGCCATGACCGCCCCGCCCAGTCCGACCAGCATCCGGCTTGTCGAAGGGATCTCGATGGGACCCAGCATCCCATTGCCGCCCCCATTGCCGCCATCCTCATCGGCGGCCTCGGGGGAGCCTTGGGCCATGGGTTCTTCGGGCTCCTCGGCTGCGGTGTCCTCCGACATCGGTTGATCCGATTCAGTGGTGAAAGCGTCGTCGCTCATAGCCGTCCCCTTCCCGATTGACAACGACCCCAGACTACTCCCGCTGCTCCGAACCGGGGTCTCGGATCGATCAGGTCGAAGGCCGACCTGATCGGCTAGTCAATGGCGTTCACCTGGTGGAGGGGAACCACCCTGGAATGGGCCTCGGGGATGGGGGCGGTGGAGCGGAACCAGCGGAGGCTCAGCGATCCCGTGGGGTGGCCGGCGGTGTCTAGCCAGTTGGGCAGTCCGGGGTCTTCGTGGGCCACCACCAGCCGCACGGTGCCGTCGTCGCGGCGCACCGCGGTGTCGCCGTTTATGACCGCGGTTCGGGTTCGCCAGTCCACCGTCTCGCCCCAGTAGGTGAGCAGCACCCATCCCCAATAGTCGGCCCCGCCCGACGGGTCGAAATCCACAACCAGCGCCTCGTCGGGGCCGAGTTCCCAGTCGCCGAAGAGGTAACGCACGTTGTCAGGGGTGAGCAAGTCGCCATCGTCGGGCATCGGTTGAATGGTGTTGACGAGCTCTTCGATCGGCGGCGGCTTCCTCTGCTGCACCCACCAGCCGAACGAACCGGTGGTAAAGAGCACGGCCTGCTCCAGTGCCCGGCGCAGCTGATCAAGAGTGAGCGCGGGGGCAGGCCCTGCCGACGGGATGGCCTCGATGGAGGGCCGGGGATGGGCCAACCTCACGTCCCGATCGGTGAAATAGGTGCGAAGGATGACGGAGCTGGCGTCGGGCTCTAGGCGCAGCTGATTGGGATTGTCGGGTTGGGGGTCGGGCGTGAGCAGCAGCTCATAGGTGCCGTCGGGGTCCACCCGCAGCGTGGTGTCCTCCACCGCGTCGACCAGCCGGCGGCCGCCGTCGCTCCGGTAGTCCCCGGCGTACACCCCTACCTCTATCGCCACCGCCCCAGCCATCGTGGCGTTGATCCGGTACGACCGGTCGCCCCGGATAACGGAGGAGAAATAGGTCTGGTCGGGGTTGTCTCCCATGTATTTTCGGATGGTGGTCTGGTACTCCACGAAGTCTGGTCGCTCCGGATCGGCCCGCTCCACGAAATTCTCCAGCGCAAAGGTCGCGTAGCGGCTCAGAGCGCGGATTCCCTCAGCCCGCAGATCGGGATCATCCGGCGTCCCCGCGGCCAGCACCAACTCCCCGGCATCGGCCATGGCCTGGCAGTACGCCCGCCAGACCTCTACTGAAGGATCCACGGGTCCAAGTGCGTCGCCCATGATCGGATACTACTTCCGCAGGGAGCCAGTCATCTGAGAAGCTTGACTCATCGAAGATCGACTGACGGAGCGGGACTTCGACGTCGTCATCATAGGCGCCGGTGCCGCGGGGCTGTACGCCCTTCACCGGGTGCGCGGGCTCGGTTTGTCGGCCAAAGTCTTCGAGAAGGGCGACGGGGTGGGCGGCACCTGGTATTGGAACCGCTATCCCGGCGCCCGGTGCGACGTGGAGAGCTGGGACTACTGCTACACGTTCTCGGAGGAGCTCGAGCGGGAGTGGGAGTGGACCGAGCGGTTTCCCGCCCAGCCAGAGCTCGAGCGCTACTTCAACTACGTCGCCGACCGCTTCGACCTGCGCCGAGACATCGAGTTCAACACGCGGATAGACCAAGCCCGCTACGACGACGAGCAGAACCGGTGGCTGATCAGCATGTCGAGCGGCGAGACGGTCTCGACCCGGTTCCTCATATCGGCCGCGGGGTGCCTGTCGGAGGTGAACACGCCGCACTTCGAGGGGGTCGACACGTTTGCCGGCCAGCAGATCCACACCGCTCGCTGGCCAAAAGGCGGTCTCGACGTGACCGGCATGAGGGTGGGCGTGATCGGCACCGGGTCCACCGGCACGCAAGTGATTCCCCAGCTGGCGAAACAGGCCGACCACATGTTCGTCTTCCAGCGCACCGCGCAGTTCGCCATACCGGCCCGCAACCGACCGCTCGACGACGACACTCTTGAGGAGCTGAAGCACAACTACCACGAGAGGTGGGAGCTCAAGCGGTCGAGCTCAACCGGCATGGGGCGGCGTCCCACCGAGGCCTCATCGGCCCTCGAAGTGGACGAGGCCACCCGCAACAGGGCCTTTGAGGATTCGTGGGCGCGCGGCGGGCCGGGCTTCGCGCGAGCCTTCTCGGACGTGATGACCAACCCCGAGTCGAACCAGATCGCGTCTGAGTTTGTGCGGGAGAAGATCCGCGAAAAGGTCGACGACCCCGACGTGGCCGACACACTCGTGGGCATCGACCATCCCCTCGGCGCCCGGCGCCTGATCGTGGAGATCGACTACTTCGAGACCTACAACCGGCCCAACGTGACCCTGGTTGACGCGGCAGCCAACCCGATTGAAGAGATCACCCCCCAAGGCCTGCGGACCACCGAAGGCTCCTACGACCTCGACCTGATCGTGTACGCCACTGGATTCGACGGCATGACCGGTGCCCTATTGGCCATGGACATCCAGGGAGTCGGCGGCCGGGCCCTTCGCGACAAATGGGCCGACGGGGCCGGCGCCTATCTCGGCCTGGTGGCGTCGGGGTTCCCCAACCTGTTCATGATCACCGGCCCCGGCAGCCCCGCGGTGTACAGCAACGTGATCTTCTCCATCGAACAACACGTGGAATGGATCACCGACTGCCTCGCCCACATGCTCGAAAACGGCCTCGACCGCATCGACTCCGACCCCGAGGCCGAAGCGGAATGGACCCGGGGCGTCCACGACATCGCCAACGCCAGCATCATCGGCAAGACCGATTCCTGGTGGACCGGATCCAATATCGAGGGCAAATCCAAAGGCGTCACCTTCTACCTAGGCGGCACCAACATCTACCGCGAAATCTGCGAAGAAATCGCCGCCAACAACTACAAGGGCTTCATCTTCCAGCCAGGCTAGGCATGAATATTTCATGCTATTGTCATGCTATGGCTAATCTTCAGGTTCGGAACATGCCTGATGTTCTTCACGAGCGGTTGCGCCAGCACGCTCTTGAGCGGAATTGCACCATGAGCGCGGCGGTGCTGGATGCGATCGAAAGGGAGCTCGCCCGGTGGGAGTGGAGCAAGCACCTTGCCACTCGTCCGACCACCGACCTGGGGATTGAAGTTGCCTCCCTGATTGCCGAGGTGCGGGCATCTCGCGACGCAGAGCTTGAATGACCGGCTATGTGATCGACGCCTCAGTGGCGGTCGAGTACCTATTGCGAACCCCGCTGGGGATCACGCTTGCCGACACGGTCGAAAGCGCATCACTGGCCGCCCCCGAGCTGCTCGACCCAGAAGTGATGTCGGCACTGCGCCGAGCCGTGCTTACCGGACGCCTAGAGGAAGACAGGGCCGTGATGGCCCTGGGCGATCTCGCCATCTGGCCAATCGACCGCATCTCGCATCGAGCGCTCGCCTTGTCGGCCTGGGAGTACTACAGCAATGTCAGCGCCTATGACGCCTTCTACATCGCAGCCGCCCGCGCCACGGGAGTCCCGCTGTTGACCGCCGACGGCCGACTGGCCAGATCAACCGGCCTCGACATCACCGTCCACCACATTCGAATGAGCTAAATCCCGGTAACTGACCGGTGAGATGGCGATGCTCATGTCGCCACTTAGGTGTGGGCTTCCCGGTATTCCTCGATGGCGATGAACGGGTCTTCGGCGTTGCGCCAGTGGCCCAATGCCGGGCCGGCGCGCTGGTAGCCGATGAACCGGATGAGGTCATCGTCCCAGTCGGCCACGACGTGGGGCGGGAACTCGAGAAGGAGACACTCGGTCTGGTTGAGCCAACCCACCGTGTGCTGCGCGTTGACCGCTAGCCGGACATCGTCGCCGACATTGGCGCCGCCTCCGTGGAAGAGGAGACCCGTGTACAAGAGCACCGAGCCCTTGGGCATAACCGCGGCAACGTCTTCGCCCGGTTCGGGTCGGCGGTCGTCGTCCCATGCTTGGCTTCCGGGCACGACACGGGTCGCTCCATTCTCCACCGTAAACTCGGTTACCGCCCACAGGGCGTTGAGATCAACCTCATAGGGAAACGGAGGCGCGCCGTACTTCCAGGTGTCGCGGTGGAGGAGCTGGTCGGCCTCACCCGAAAACAGCTCAAAATAGTGGGCAAACGAGAGGCTCCAGGTGGGCGCGTGCCCCAAAGTGTGGTCGCCGGCGGTGAGGATTATCGGGTGGCGGGCCAAGTGCGACCGAAACGTCGGCGAGCGACCGACCACCAAACCCGTCCGTCGTGTTCCAGCTCCGGCGAAGTCGGTATCGCCCCGCGGCGTGTCCTCCACGAAAGGCGCCATCTCGTTCGCCACCGCGTCCATGAGCCCTTCACCGACCGCGCCCTCGACAACACAACAGCCGTAGTCGCTTAGCGCTGAACACAGTTCTTCGGAGTCACAGCCCGCTGAGAGCCGCGGAATCTCGGTCATGGTCCCGGTCAAACCGCCCGGTGGAAGCGTCGGGATCCGCCTTGTACCAAGGGCATGGCGTCCTTGACGAAGACGGTCCATTGCGGGTCGGCGATGGTTTTGGCCCGGAGATCGCTGTAGGCGGCTAGGGAGTCGATCTGCCAGGTGGAGTGGACCTCGGCCTCTAGGTAGCCCTGATCGACGGTGCGCCAGCGCTCTAGAAGGGCGGTGCCGTTGTCGGCCATGAACGGGTCGTAGCAGCGTTCGAGTAGCTCCACGTAGGCGTCTGCGTCGGCCGCGGCAGTGCGAGCGGTGATGGTGTACAGCACGGGAGCAGTGTCCGGCGGCGTCTCGGGCGGCGACTGGTGCTCAGCGGGTGAGAGCTGGAACGGGCAGGTGAAGATCTTCAGCGAACCCAGGCCGATGCCCAGGCTCGCGAAACCCTCGACACTGGAACAGGCGGTGCCATCGCCCGTGCCGAGGTAGCGCTCCAACTGGGCCATGTCGGTAAAGGCCTGCTCCCAGACATGGGTCCAGGCCCGGCCCTTGGCCGAAACCCATCCCACATCGTCGGCGCCGAACACCGACGCCGCCTTTTCCTGGGGCTGCGCGGCGAGGGCCTCAATCGCCGACGCGTCGGCCCCAGTGCTCGTGTTCAACAGCAGCACCCGGCGGATTCCGCCTCGCACCTCCTGGGTGGCGTCGGGCGTGGTGTAGCGAGTGGCGTAAGTGTTGTCGGTGATGCACTCAGGGCTGTCGGGCATGACGTAGTTGTCGATGGCCCCAATGTGGTACGGGTGCACCATGTAAGGCCCGGAGTAGCTGGCCTCGTCGACGAAGGTGTTCTCCCAGATCACCGTGCGCGAATCGAAATCGACGCCGGCCGAGGAATCCAACAGCCCCGGTATGAACCGATCGGCAGCACTCAGCACCGCGATCATCTCCTGCACGTTGGCGTCGGGCACGCCGGGATTCAAAGGAAGGATGTAAAACCGCCGGATCATGCTCGTCACGATCCCCAAACATAAGGGATTTGCGGGCGGTGTGGTGTCGTAGCGAAGGCCTGGTGGGAATCGGCGTTCTTGGCATGGAGTATTCGTGCCAAGATCAACCAACCATGAGCCTGCGGCGACTTCTCAAGAGCCATTTGGCCCCTCATCGTCGGGCCATTGTGCTGGTGTTGATCCTCCAGGCGGGCCAGACCACCACGGGGCTGCTGCTGCCGGGGCTGAATGCCACCTTGATCGACGACGGCGTGCTGCTGGGCGACCAGTCGGTGATCTGGCGGATGGGCGGCATCATGCTGTTGGTATCGTTCATCCAGGTGGTGCTGCTCACTGTGGCGGTCTGGTACGGGTCGGAGGTGGCCATGGCGTTTGGCCGCGACATCCGGCGCGACGTGTTCGACCAGGTCACCCGCTACTCCACCCGCGAGATCGGCCGATTCGGCACCCCCTCGCTCATCACCCGCATCACCAACGACACCCACCAGATTCAGACGCTGACCGCGCTGTTCACGATCATGATGATCACCGCCCCGCTCACCATGATCGCCGGCACGGTTCTGGCCATTCGCGAGGACGCCGGCTTGTCGGTGCTGCTGTTCGTGGTGGTGCCCCTCGAAATCGTGGTGACGGGGGCGATCATCGCCGCCATGTCCCCGGCGTTCCAGCAGATGCAGGAGCGCATCGACCGGATCAACGCCGTGCTGCGCGAGCAGATCACCGGCGTGCGAGTGGTGCGGGCCTTCACCCGGGAGCCAACCGAGAGCGCCCGGTTCGCCGAGGCCAATCACCGCCTCACTGAATCCTCATTGCGGGCGGCGCGGCTCATGGCCGCGGTCTTCCCCGCGGTCACGCTGCTGGTGAACCTGTCCAGCGTGGCGCTTTTGTGGATTGGGGCCGACCGGATCGAAGACGGCTCCACCCAGATCGGCTCGCTGGTGGCCTATCTCACCTATTTGCTCCAGATACTCCTCGCGGTGACCATGGCCGCGTTCATGGTGTCGATGATCCCCCGGGCGGCGGTGGCCGCCGAGCGCATCGTGGAGGTGCTCGACACCGAGTCGTCGGTGGAGCCCCCGTCCACCCCGATCCGCGACTTCACTCGGCCGGGGATGGTGGAGTTCCAAGAGGTTGGCTTCCGCTATCCCGGCGCTGAGCACCCTGTTCTCGAAGGCGTGTCGTTCACTGCCGTCCCCGGGCAGACCACCGCCATCATCGGATCGACCGGCGCGGGCAAGACCACGCTGTTGACGCTGGCCGCCCGCCTGGCCGACGCCAGCTCCGGGCGGGTCTCGGTGGGCGGCATCGATGTCCGCCGTCTCGACCAGGCCCTGCTGTGGGGCGCCATCGGCTACGTTCCCCAGCGGGCCTACCTGTTCAGCGGAACGGTGGCCTCCAATCTCCGCTACGGACGTCCCGACGCCGCCGACGATGAGCTGTGGGAGGCTCTGGAAATCGCCCAGGCCTCGGGGTTTGTGCAGTCGATGCCCGACGGGCTCAGCAGCCGCATCGCCCAGGGGGGCACCAACGTGTCGGGCGGCCAGCGCCAACGGCTGTCCATTGCCCGGGCCCTGGTGGCCCAACCGGCGGTCTACCTGTTCGACGACTCCTTCTCCGCCCTCGACCTGGCCACCGAGGCCCGACTGCGCGAGGCCCTTGAACCCCGCACCCGCGACGCCGCCGTGCTGGTGGTGGCCCAGCGGATCTCCACCATCGAGACCGCCGATCAGATCATCGTGCTCGAAGGCGGCATCGTGGTGGGCCAAGGGCGCCACGACGAGCTGGTGGATACCTGCCCCACCTACGCCGAGATCGTCTCCTCCCAGAGAGGAGGTGAGACGGCATGAACCAGCGCAACCCGGGCGACGACCAGCCGGAGGACCCCCAGTCGAAGGATCCCCAGCCGGACGACGAGATCCCGAGCCACGACGGCCACGACGAAGAAGACCAAGAGGCCCTACAGACCTACGGCCGGGAGGCTCTGCGCTTCTCGGGCCGCATGAGCGCGCCGCTGCCGGTGGAGACCAGCCGCAATTTCCGGGGCACCGTTCGCCAGCTGGCCAAGATCACCGGCCGGGAGACTCCGATTCTGCTCCTGGTGATGGTGCTGGCCGCGATGAGCGTGAGCCTGACGGTGATCGGCCCCTGGCTGTTGGGCGGCGCCACCGACATCATCGTGAACGGCGTGCGCCAAGGCGGCATAGACACCGGCCGGCTCCGGGACCGGCTCCTGTTCATCGGCGGGGTGTTCGCACTGGCGTGGGCGCTGGGCCACATCCAGAACTACCTGCTCAGCGGGGCGCTCCAGCGATCCATGTTCCGACTGCGGGAGACCATCGAGGCCAAGCTCCACCGCCTTCCCCTCTCCTACGTCGACCAGCACGCCCGGGGCGACCTGCTCAGCCGGGTGACCAACGACATCGACAACCTCTCCCAAAGCCTCCAGCAGACCATCAACCAGATGCTCACCGCGGTGTTGACCCTCGTGGGGGTGACGGTGATGATGCTCACCGTGTCGCCCCTGCTGGCGCTGGTGGCCTTTGTGACCGTTCCCCTCTCGGTGGTGGCCACCCGGATCTTCGCCACTCGGGCCCGACCCCGGTTCCTGCGGCAGTGGCGCACCACCGGCACGCTCAACGCCCAGGCCGAGGACGTGGTGAGCGGGCACGCCATCGTCACCGCCTTCGGCCGCCAGCACCAAGAGCGCGAGCGGTTCGCCGATGAGAACGCCAAGCTCTACGAGTCGAGCCGCGCCGCCCAGTTCCTGTCGTCGGCCATGCAGCCGGTGATGATGCTGATGGGAAACCTCCAGTTCGTGTCCGTGGCCGTGGTCGGCGGGCTGCGCATCTCCAGCGGAGCCATCACCATCGGCGACATGCAGGCCATGATCCAGTACACCCGGCAATTCGCCATGCCCGTCCAGCAGGTGGCCTCGATGGCCGCCACCTTCCAATCGGGCATCGCCTCGTTGGAGCGGGTGGTAGAGCTGCTCGACGTCGACGAGATCAGCGCCAATCCCGAACCGGTGCCCGACCCGCCGCCCACCCGGGGACGGGTGGTGTTCGACCACGTCCACTTCTCCTATGAGCCCGACAAACCCCTCATCACCGGGCTCGACCTCACCGCCGAGCCGGGCCAGACGGTGGCCATCGTCGGACCCACCGGCGCGGGCAAGACCACGCTGGTGAACCTGCTTCTGCGCTTCTACGAGCTCGACGGCGGGCGCATCACCCTCGACGGACGCGACATCACCGCCCTGCCCCGCCACGAGCTGCGGTCGAAATTCGGGATGGTGCTCCAGGACACCTGGCTGTTCGGCGACACCATCTGGGAGAACCTCCGCTACGGCAACCCCGATGCCACCGACGCCCAGATCCTCGAGGCCGCCCGGGTCACCTATGTCGACCGCTTCGTCCCCTCCCTGCCCGACGGCTACGACACCGTGATCAACGACGAGGGCGACAACATCTCCGCCGGCCAGAAGCAGCTCCTCACCATTGCCCGGGCGTTTTTGGCCGACCCGGCGATCCTGATTCTCGACGAGGCCACCTCGTCGGTGGACACCCGGACCGAGGTGCTGATCCAAGAGGCCATGAACGCCCTGCGGGCCGACCGCACCAGCTTCGTGATCGCCCACCGCCTGTCCACCATCCGCGGCGCCGACACCATCGTGGTGATGGACGGCGGCCACATCGCCGAACAGGGCTCCCACGACGAGCTCTTGGCCCGCGGCGGCCCCTACGCCGACCTCCACGCCGCCCAATTCGCCGGCCAAGCCACCTGACGCCGACATCGCCCCAGAGACGGTGGCCGACAGGGCGCGGTGAAACTGGCGGAAGGTATGGGATTCGAACCCATGGTGACCCGAAGGCCACAACGGCTTTCGAGGCCGCCCCATTCGTCCGCTCTGGCAACCTTCCGCTCTTCAGGATAGTGACCGGGGGCAGCAGCCTCCCAGCCCATATCCTGACCCTGTGATCGATGACCGCATCCTCATGGAGCTGGCCTTGGCCCAGGCCCGGCAGGCGGCTGAACAGGGCGAGGTTCCCATCGGCGCGGTGGTGGCCATCGACGGGGAGGTGGTGGCCGCTCGCCACAACGAGCGGCTGAGCACCAACGATCCCACCGCCCACGCCGAGATCTTGGCCCTGCGGGACGCGGCCGCAGCTCAGGGCTCGTCCCGGCTCGACGGGGCGGTGCTGGCCACCACGCTGGAGCCGTGTCCGATGTGCGCCGGCGCGGCGGTGATGGCCAGGGTTGCCCGGGTGGTGTTCGCCGCCGAGGACCCCAAGGCGGGGGCGTGCGGCACCCTCTACAACCTGGGGGCCGACCCCCGGCTCAACCACAACTTCGAGGTGGTCGCCGGCATCGGCCGAGACGAGTCAGCCGCCCTGCTCAAAGACTTCTTCGCCGAACTCCGCTGAGCTAGCGGCGCTCCATCTCCACCCGGTCGACCATTCCGCCCACCGCTTGACCGAGGTCCGGGGCCGATCGGCGCATTTCGGCATGGGCGGCGGCGGTGTCGCTGAACACGGCCAAGAGCGAGAGCAGCAGCGCCAGCACGATGGCGATCGCCACCACCAGCGCCACTGCTTTTCGGGTCCGAACCCGCATACCGTAACCCTATGACCCTACAAACCACCCATGATCACTGGGCGGGATTGCAGTGTGGAAATCTCATATCCATTTTCTGGCAACGCTACTTCCGGCCTGTTAGCGTCGCCACGAGAATCATCAGTCGGTGAGTCTTCAGGGGGAGTCTCATGAGTCGCACCAAATTGCATACCTTCACTTTCGCGTTCGTTGCCCTCATTGCACTGCTTGCGGCATCGTGCAGCAGTTCAGGGGACTCCGACGAACCCCAGGTTGTCGAGCCAGCGCCCACTAGCGCGCCCGAGCCGGCCGACGAGCCGGCCCCCGAACCCGCAGATGAGCCGGCCGACGAGCCGGCCCCCGAACCCGCAGATGAGCCGGCCGACGAGCCGGCCCCCGAACCCGCAGATGAGCCGGCCGACGAGCCTGCCGACGAGCCGGCCCCCGAACCCGAGCCCACAGCCGCTCCTACTCCGATCCCAGTGCCCGAGGGTTCCACCGTTGGCATCACCGATGACACCATTAAGGTCGCCATCTTGCGCAGCGACTCCAAGTCGCTCGAAGAGGCAGGCATCCTCCCCGACACCGGCGACATCCCGCGCAACTATGTGGTCTTCGCCGAGGAAGTCAACGACCGAGGAGGCGCGGGAGGGCGCAACATCGAGATCGTGTTCCACGCCTATCCTCCGGGGGCGTCGGCCACCGACCAGCAGGCGGCCTGCATCGCCGCCACCGAGGACGACCAGGTGGCCATCGTCCACTACGTGGGCGGTGTAGCGGCCGAAACTGTGCTGTGCGCCACCGAGGGCCATGAGCGGATCGCCTACATGCTGTCGGGCATCCTGCCCCAGGAGATTTACGACCGCTCCAACGGGCGGCTGTTCTCCCAGTCGATGACCACCGAGCGGCTTATGGGGGCCTGGCCAACCCTGGCCGACGCCCAGGGCTTGCTCGAGGGCCGCACGCTCGGGCTGATGCGGGGCGACATCGGCGAGCACGAAGTGGCTGCTGGTGTGCTCAGGGAGGCGCTGGCCGAACTCGGCTACGAGCTCGCTGACGAGGTGGCCCTGCCCTGCGAGGGCACCTCCTGCTCCCAACTCGACATTGGCATAGAGCGCATGCAGGTGGCCAACGTGGACACGGTCTTCAACCTCCTGCCCCCCTCGCCGTTCGGGATCACGGTGTTCCTGTCGGCCCGGGGTGGCTGGGAGCCGCAGTGGCTGGTCAGCGATATCGAGAACCTGGTGTACGCCTCGGTAGCCCAGGCGGTGTATCAGCGGAACGCCGACCCCACGCTCTTCTACGGCCTGTACGGCCTGTCATACGGTCTCGACCGGCTGAGCCCCGACGAGCACACCATCGAGTGCAATGCCGTGTTCACCGAGGTCACCGGCATCGAGTACGACATCGTCGAGAACGAGGACGCTTGGAGCGCGGTGGGCAGCACCTGTCTGTTCATCAAGAACCTGGAGGCGGCGGCCAATTGGTCTCAAGAGACCTACGGCACCGTGAACCAGACCACGCTCATCCAGGGCTTCGAGTCGCTCACCGACTACCGGCTCGGAGACATCACCGGCTCGTGGAGTCCCACCAAGCACGACGCCCCCGACGTGATCACCCTCAAGGAGTACCAAGCCGATTGCGCCTGCTGGGTCGAGATCGAAGGCGCACGGACGATGCTCGACCAATAGCCGAGCCTCATCGGTCTGATGGCGTTAATGGTTCATCGTAAGGGATGACCGAATCCCCGCGGTCGGAGACCCCGGCGGACCTGGTCGCCAGGGTCTTCGACGAAGAGGAGCGCCGCCAAGAAGAGATCGCCGCCGCTGAGGCCGCCCAACGCGGCCCGGAGGGCAGCTTCGACGCCGAACAACTCACCTTGCGCCAAGGCCTGCGCCGGGGCGGGAAGGGGCTGATCGGGTTCATCGGCCTGCTCGGATTCGTGGAGACGCTGGAGACGTCGGCATTCGCGGTGATCGCCCCCGACATCCAGAAGTCGCTCGACGTTTCCGACGGCACCATCGGCGCCATCGGGGGCGCCTTCGGCATCTTGTTCCTGCTGGGCTCCATCCCGCTGAGCTCGCTGGCCGACCGCATGCCCCGCAAGCTGGTGGTGGGGGCGGCGATGTCGCTGTGGTCGGTGGTGGTCATGGTGACCAGCGCCATCTCCAACGCGTTCTTGCTGTTCATCGCCCGCATGGGCGCGGGGCTGGGGCAGTCGTATTACATCCCGGTGGCCGGGCCCATGCTGATGGACGGCTACCCGATCGGGGCCCGAGCCAAGGTCTTCGCCCTGAACGGCTGGTTCCAGATGGCCGGCCAAGCTCTGGGCCCGCTGGTGGCCGGCTTGGTCGTGTTGATCGCCACCGGCGACGAGGGCTGGCGATGGGTGTTCCTCACCATGGGGATCATGGGCGTTCCCCTGGCCATCAGCGCCTTTTTTGTGCGCGAGCCCCGGCGAGGAAGCCACGAGATGCAGGCCGTGCTCGGAGCGGAGCTGGAGGAGTCCGAAGACGAACTGCCCATCTCTTTGTCGGTGGCGTTCGAGCGGCTCAAGAAGATCAAGTCGTTCTACTACTACCTCACCGGCATGGCGGCCATCGGCTTCGCCATCTTCACCACCATCATCTTCATCAACCTCCATCTCGAGGAGCACTTCGAGCTGAGCGCGTTCGAGCGAGGTGTCTTCGGATCTCTGACCGTTCTGCCCGGCTTCGTGGGGGCCGCGGTGTCGGGCAAGCGGGCCGACGCCCTGTTCAAAGAGCACCCTTCCCGGGCCATGGTCTTCATCGGCGTCCTGGTCGTCACCTTCGGCGCCATCCAAGTAGTGGGCATTTGGATGCCCACGGTGTTGCTGCTCGGGATATTCCTGGGCGTCTCCAACGCCTTCGCCCGGGCCGCCTTCGCCATCCTGCCCGGGGTGATCGCCTCGGTCATCCCCTACCGGCTCAGGTCCCGGGGCACCGCGCTGGTGGGCATCTACATGTTCTTATTCGGGGCATTTCTGGGCGCGGTGATCACCGGGATGCTCAGCGATGTTCACGGCGAGCAGACCGCGCTCACCGTCGTTATCTTGCCCGCCACCCTGGTGGGGGGATCGCTCATGGCCTATGGCTCCCGGTTCATCGAGGGCGACATCGCCTTGGTGATCGAGGAATTGCAGGAAGAGCAGGACGAGGCCGAGCGCCTGAAGGCCGCCGACGCCGCCGACATCCCCGTGCTCCAAGTGCGCAACCTGGACTTCTCCTACGGCAAGGTGCAGGTGCTGTTCGACATCGGCTTTGAAGTGCGCCAAGGGGAGTCGCTGGCCCTGCTGGGCACCAACGGCGCGGGCAAATCCACGGTGCTGCGGGTGATCAGCGGGCTGGGGGTGCCCCAGCGAGGAGTGGTGCGGCTCAACGGGCGCACCATCACTTACGCCGACCCCGGGATGCGGGCCAAGATCGGGATAGTGCAGCTGGCCGGGGGCAAGGCGATCTTCCCCGGCTTGTCGGTAGAGGAGAACCTGCGCATGGCCGGGTTTCGATACGGCCACGCCGAACTCGAACCGCGCTTGGAGCGGGCCTACGACCTGTTCCCGGTTGTCGCCGAGCGCCGGTCGGCGGTGGCCGGCGAGCTCTCCGGCGGGCAGCAGCAGATGCTGTCGCTGGCCATGGCGCTGATGCACGACCCAGAGATTCTGATGATCGACGAACTGTCGCTGGGCTTGGCTCCCGTCACCGTACAGTCGTTGTTGGAAGTGGTGGGGCGGCTCCGCGACGACGGGCAGACCATGATCATCGTGGAGCAGTCGCTGAACGTGGCCCTGTCTGTGGCCGACCGGGCCATCTTCTTGGAGAAGGGACAGGTCTGCTTTGAGGGTCCGACCCAAGAGCTGGCCGAGCGCGACGACCTGGCCCGAGCCGTCTTCCTCGGACAGTCGGGATCGGGCGGCTGAGCGTGCTGGCAGCCATGCACGCTGTGCTGGGCACCGTCGACGGTGTGCTGGCCTTTGCATTCAACCGCCAGATCGTTTTCAACGGACTGGTCACCGGCATCACCTACGGGGTGATGGCCGTTGGTCTGGTGCTGATCTTCCGATCCTCGCGGGTGATCAACATCGCCCACGCCGAGGTCGGGGCGTTCGGCGGGGCGCTACTGGGCCTGCTGGTAGCCAAGTACGGCGTGCCCTACCCGATAGCGCTCGTCGCCGGGCTGGCCGCGGGGGCCGCGTTCGGCGGGATCATCGAGCTCACCGTGGTGCGGCGCCTGGCCAAGGCCCCCAAGGTGATCTTGTTCGTGGCCACCATGGGCGCGGCGCAGGTGGTGTTCTTGGCCGGATTCTGGCTGCCCAACTACACCGCCATCGCCAGCTTCCCCACCCCGTTCGACGCACGCTGGGAGCCATTCGGCCTAAAAATTCACAGCGCACAGCTTTTGGTACTGATCGTGGTGCCGGTGCTCGTCGCCATGCTGGCTTTCTTCTTGGAGCGAACAAAGTACGGCACAGCCATCCGGGCCTCGGCCGAGAACCCCGACGCCGCCCGGCTTTCGGCCATCAGCACCAAGGCCATGTCCACCGCAGTGTGGACCATTGCCGGGCTGTTGTCGGCCATCACCGCGGTGCTGGTCGCCCCGCTCAAAGGCCAAGGCACGGTGATCGAGGCGGCCACGCTGGGGCCAGGGCTGCTGCTGCGGTCGCTTGCCGCCGCGCTGATCGCCCGAATGCACTCGCTGCCGATGGCGCTGTTGGCCGGTGCAGTGATCGGCGGAGTCGAGGCGACGGTGCTGTTCAACTACCTCGATGAGCCGGGGTTGATCGACGCGGGGCTCTTTGTGGCCATGCTGATCTCGGTGCTGTCGTACCACCGGCGACAGCGAGGCAGCGAAGGGGCCCAGTCGATGTCGTTCGCCCCGCGGGTGCGACCGGTCCCCCGCCAGCTGCAACAGCTCTGGTGGGTGCGCTATCTGCCTCAAATCACCGTCGCGGTTGCCCTGGCGGTGGCCATCGTGCTACCGCTGATCGTGACCCGCCCGTCGCGCCACTTCCTCTACTCCCTCATGCTGTTGCTTGCCATCGTGGGCATGTCGCTCACCCTGCTCACCGGGTGGGCCGGTCAGCTCTCGCTGGGGCAGTTCGCCTTCGCCGGGCTCGGGGCCATGCTCACCACCGCCATGGTGCGGGGCGTGAACTTCTCCATCGGCGACCGCGAGTTCGATCTGCCGGTGGTCCCGTTCGAGGGGGCGGTGTTCCTGGCCGCCTTCGCCTGCCTGGTGACCGCAGTGGTGGTGGGGTTGCCCGCGCTACGCGTCCGCGGGCTGTTTCTGGCCGTCATCACGCTGGCCTTCGCGGTTATGGCCCAGAACTGGCTGCTCAGGCGCGACGTGCTCACCGGGGGCGACTTGGTGGTGCGCCTGCCCCGAGCCCGGTGGGGCGACACCTTCGATCTCAAGTCGCAGCGCACCTACTACTACGTGTGCCTGGGAGTGCTGTGCTTGTGCGCCATCTTGGTGAGCCGCATCCGCCGCAGCGGGGTGGGCCGGTCGCTCATCGCAGTGCGCGACAACGAGCAGAGCGCGGCGGCGTTCACCGTGTCGCCCACCCGAATGAAGCTGGTGGCCTTCGCCATCTCCGGGGCGCTGGCCGGGCTGGCCGGCGGGCTCATCGCCGGGCTGCGAGTGCAATTCGGGCCCACCGCGTTCTCCCCCGACGAATCGCTGCGGGTGGTGGCCATTGCCGTCATCGGCGGACTCTCGTCGATCTGGGGGGTGATCCTGGGCGCGCTGTGGGTGGTGGGCATCCCGTCGTTCTTCGCCCAGTCCGAACAGGTGCGGCTGCTCACATCGGGCGCCGGCGTTTTGATCTTGCTGATGTACCTCCCCGGCGGGCTGATCCAGGTGGCCTATTCGATCCGCGACGCCATCTTCGCCGCGGCGGCCAAGCGGATCCCCGACACCACCGTGGAGCGGGCGCCCGCCCCCATCCCGGCCCGGGCGGTTTCGGCCGCGGTGGCCGATCGAAAAACCCCGGCCGGGGTGCCCGCCCTGGCGACAACCGGGGTGTCGGTGCAATTCGGCGGGGTCCACGCGGTGGAAGACGTCGATCTCAATGTGCAGCCGGGCGAGGTGGTCGGGCTCATCGGCACCAACGGCGCAGGCAAGACCACGCTGATGAACGCGGTGGGCGGCTTCGTGCCGTCGGTGGGCCAGGTGGAGATATTCGGCACCAACGTGACCCGCTCCTCCCCCAGCCATCGGGCCAGCCTGGGCCTGGGCCGCACTTTCCAGCAGGCCGATCTGTTCCCCGACCTCACTGTTCGGGAGACCATCCAGGTGGCGCTGGAGGCTCGGGGTCGCTCCCAGGTCATCCCCACGCTTTTGGGGCTGCCCAGCGCCCGGCGTCGAGAGCGCACCCGACAGGCCGAGGGCGACGAGCTCATCAGCTTCTTCGGGCTGGGCCGCTATGCCAGCTCGTTCATCAGCGAGCTGTCCACCGGCACCCGCCGCATCGTGGAGCTGTCGTGCCTGATCGCGTTGGAGGCCCGGGTGCTGTGCCTCGATGAGCCCACCGCCGGGGTGGCCCAGCGGGAGACCGAGGCTTTCGCCCCCCTGGTACTGCGCATCCGCGAGGAGCTGGGCGCGTCGCTGCTGGTGATCGAGCACGACATGCCGTTCATCATGGGCATCAGCGACCGGGTGTACTGCCTGGAAGCCGGGGCCATCATCGCCGAGGGCACCCCCGAGGAAGTGCGCAACGACCCGTTGGTGATCGCCAGCTACTTGGGCACCGACGAGCGGGCCATCGCCCGCAGCGGCGAGGCCGCGCCCCGTGACAGACTCGATTCCCAACAGGAGACGGGCCATGACTGACTTGGAAAGCCGTAACTTCTTCACCGACCCCGAACTGGTGGCCGACCCCTACGGGTACTTCGACCACCTGCGGGTCCAGTGCCCGGTGCATCCCGAACCCCACCACAACGTGATGATGATCACCGGCTACCGCGAGGCCATCGAGATCTACAACGACAACGACGGCTTCTCGGCCTGCAATGCGGTGTCGGGGCCCTTCCCCGGATTCCCGGTATCGCTGGAGGGCGACGACGTCAGCGATCTCATCGCCGAGCACCGCCACAAGCTGCCCATGTCCGACCAGCTCCCCACCATGGACCCGCCAGCCCACACCGCCCACCGGGCCCTCCTCATGCGGCTCATCACCCCCAAGCGCCTGGGCGAGAACGAGGAATTCATGTGGCACCTCGCTGATCGCCAGATCGACACCTTCATCGAGCAGGGCCAATGCGAATTCATCCGCGATTTCGCCCAGCCGTTCGCTCTTCTGGTGGTGGCCGATCTGTTGGGTGTGCCCGACGACGACCGGGACAACTTCACCGAGCAGCTCCTGCGGCGGCCCAAGGAGCACGGCATCGGCTCAACCGACGAGCACGCAATGGCCCACAACCCCCTCGAGTTTCTCTACAGCCAGTTCACCGCCTACATCGAAGACCGTCGGGCCAATCCCCGAGACGACGTCCTCACCGGGCTGGCCACCGCCACGTTCCCCGACGGATCCACTCCCGAGGTGATCGACGCGGTGCGGATCGCAGCGAACCTGTTCGCCGCCGGCACTGAGACCACCGTGCGACTGCTGAGCACCATGCTCTATTTCGTGGCCGAGGACCCCGGGCTCCAAGACCGCATCCGCCATGACCGCTCCCTGATCCCCAATTTTGTGGAGGAGTCGCTGCGCATCGAGAGCCCGATAAAGGGCGACTTCCGGCTCGCCCGCCGTCCAGTGACCGTGGGTGGGGTGGATCTGGGGGCGGGCACGACAGTGATGGTGCTCAACGGGGCGGCCAACCGCGACCCCGCGCAGTTTCCCGATCCCCACACGCTCGACGTCGAGCGGGACAACGCCCGCTCTCATTTGGCCTTCGGGCGGGGAGTGCATACCTGTCCCGGAGCACCTTTGGCCCGCGCCGAGGCCCGGGTGAGCCTCAACCGCATCCTCGACCGCATGGCTGACATCCGCGTCTCCGAGGCCGTCCACGGGCCGCCCAGTGACCGGCAGTTCTCCTATGTGCCTACGCATATTCTGCGAGGACTGGCCTACATCGGCCTCGAGTTCACTCCGGTGGCCGCGCAACAGACATGAGGGTGTCAGTAGACGACGATGTGTGCGCCGGCCACGGCGTGTGCACGATGCTGTGCCCGGAGATCTTCGTGCTCGACGACGCAGGTTTCGCCCGGGCAGTGGTAGAAGAGGTCGCCCCTGAACTCGAAGCCATAGCCCGAGAGGCGTCATTGCGGTGCCCGACCCAGGCCATCCGCGTTGATTGAGAAGCGCGGCGGATAAAGCAAGCGCATTGCCACCGCTGGCAGAATTGGACATGCCCTCTCCCACTTGGTCCCTGCCCCGAGTTGCCATCGTGACCGGGGGTGGTGCCGGCATCGGTGCGGCGGTAAGCCTGCGGTTGGCCGCCGACGGTGCCGCCGTGGCTGTTTTGGATCTCGACGGCGATTCGGCGGCAAGAACCGCGGCAGCCATAGAGGGGGCAGGCGGCACTGCCATCTCGGTGGAATGCGATGTCGCCGATCTGACTTCGATCGAGGCTGGAGTCGCAACAACTGTCGACAAGCTCGGCCATCCGACGATTCTGATAAACAACGCTGGAATCTCTCCCTTTGAGCGGTTCCTGGAAATCTCCAGGGAATCTTTCGACCGGGTCATGGCCGTCAACCTGCGGGGCACTTTTGAGTTCTGCCAGCTCGTGATCCCGCACATGATCGAACAGGGCTGGGGCCGGATCGTCAACGTCTCCTCCTCAAGTGCTCAAACAGGGAACTTCGGGCATACCCACTACTCGGCATCGAAAGCCGCGGTGATCGGCCTGACGAAGTCACTGGCCAGGGAATTCGGCCGCAAGGGGATCACCGTCAACGCCATTGCTCCCAGCTTCATCGAGACACCGTCGCTGCACCGGGCTGCCGACGGGGGCCACCTTGGCGGAGGGATCGAGGAGCACATCCCCACTACGCCCGTGCGCCGGGTCGGCCAACCCGAAGACATCGCTGCGGCCTGCGCCTTCTTGTGTCGAGACGACGCCGATTACTTCACCGGCCAATTGCTCGGCGTGAACGGCGGGCGCGTCATCGTTTGACCTCGAAAGTCGGCAAGGCAATCCCACAAACCGCCGATTGTCACTGGATGGGCGTATCGTGCAGTTTGTGCATGCGATGGGCGGCGCCCACGGCGCCATCGGCCACGATCCAACAGGGGTAAAGGGCAAGCAGATAGCCGGGCAGACGATCCGCCGGGTGGCGGGTTTCGCGCGTCCCTACCGGGCCATGCTCATCGGATTCGTGGTGGTGTTGCTGCTGGGAGCGCTGCTGTCGCTGGTGCCGCCTCTTTTGTTCCGCCAGATCATCGACGATGCCATCGAGAACCGCGACCGGGGCCAAGTGCATCTTCTAGCCGGGATCATCGTGCTGGCCGCGTTCGGCGAGGCGGCCCTTGCCTTCATCGAGCGCTACTGGTCGGCCCGCATCGGCGAGGGGCTGATTTACGACCTGCGGGTGAAGCTATACGACCACGTGCAGCGGATGCCGATGGCGTTCTTCACCCGGGTGCAAACTGGGTCGCTCATCAGCCGCATGAACAACGACGTGATCGGTGCCCAGCGGGCATTCACCGGCACACTGGGGTCGGTGGTGTCCAACACCATCGTTTTGGCCACCACGCTGGTGGCCATGTTCTTGCTGGAGTGGCGGCTCACGCTGATGGCGCTGGCCCTGCTGCCGGTGTTCATCCTGCCCACCAAGCGGGTGGGCCGAAAGCTCCAAGCCCTCACCCGGGAGTCGATGGAGCACAACGCCTCCATGAACACGGTGATGACCGAGCGGCTGAACGTGTCGGGGGCGCTGCTGGTGAAGCTGTTCGGACGCCACAACCAAGAGCGCGACGGGTTCGGGTCCACCGCCGGACGGGTGCGCGACATCGGAGTGCGCAGCGCCATGTACGGGCGGACGTTCTTCATCGCCCTGAGCCTGGTGGGGGCGGTGGGCGCGGCGGTTCTGTACTGGGTTGGGGCCCAGCTGGTGATCTCCGGGGCGATCACAGTGGGGACTCTGGCCGCCATGGGGCTCATGGTGGTGCGGATCTACACCCCGCTCACCAGCCTGACCAACGCCCGGGTGGACGTGATGACCGCCTTGGTGTCGTTCGAGCGGGTGTTCGAGGTGCTGGACACCCCCAATCCCATTGCCGACCGTCCCGATGCGGTCACGCTGCAACAGCCCAAAGGGCGAATCGAGCTGGCCGAGGTGACCTTCACCTATCCGCCCAGCGACGACCGGCTGGCTTCGCTGCAAACCGAAACCGCCGCCCCGGAGGCCACCGGCAAACCGGTGCTGCGCCATGTGTCAGCGGTGATCGAGCCGGGGCAGTTGGTGGCGCTGGTGGGGCCATCGGGGGCGGGTAAAACCACACTGGCCGCGCTGTTGACCCGGCTCTACGACGTGGACACCGGGGCGGTGCTGATCGACGGCACCGACGTGCGGGATGTCGCCCAGGAGTCGCTGCGGGCCTCGATGGGGGTGGTGCCCCAGGATCCCCACCTGTTCCACGAGACCGTGGCCGACAACTTGCGCTACGCCCGCCCCGGCGCAACCGACGCGGAGATGGAGGCGGCCTGTCGCTCGGCCCACATCCACAACCTCATCGCCTCGCTGTCCGAGGGCTACAACACCGTGGTGGGCGAGCGGGGCTACCGCCTGTCGGGGGGTGAGAAGCAGCGGCTGGCCATTGCCCGGGTGCTGCTCAAAGACCCGGCAATCGTGGTGCTGGACGAGGCCACCAGCCACCTCGACAGCGAGAACGAGGCGCTGGTGCAGCAGGCGCTCGGGATCGCCCTCCAGGGACGCACCGCGGTGGTGATTGCCCATCGCCTGTCCACGGTCACCAACGCCGATCTAATCCTGGTGCTCGACCAAGGGCAGCTGGTGGAATCGGGCCGCCATCAGGATCTGCTGGCCGCCGACGGACTATACGCCGAGCTGTACCGAACGCTGGTTCGCAACGAGCAACGGTCTCCCGCGGAGAGCGCGGTATGAGCCTTTTCGACTCGACCGACCCGGGGGCCGCCGCCGGTCCGGCCACGTTCACCGTTGCCGAGCTGACCGACCGCATCAAGCAGGTGCTGAGCGACGCTTTCGGCGATGAGTTGTGGGTGGAGGGCGAGATCCGCAACCTGAGCCGGGCCCGCAGCGGGCACATGTACTTCGATCTGGTGGAGCCCGACCCGGACAACGGCGCCGGCAAACAGCCCGAGGCGTCAGTTTCGGTGGCGCTTTTTCGGTTCAACCGCGAGCGAGTAGAGGACACGCTGCGCCGCCATGGCGGGATGGCCATGGAAGACGGCATGAAGATCCGCATCCAGGGCAAGCTGGACTTCTGGCCGCCAGGGGGCCGGCTCCAGATCTACATGTCCGGCATCGATCCCAACTTCACGCTGGGCGAATTGGAGGCCGAGCGGATGCGCCTGCTGGAGATGCTGCGCGACGAGGGGCTGTTGGCCAAGAACCATGCCGTATCCTTCCCGGTCGCCCCGTTGCGCATCGGACTGGTCACCTCCAACGGGAGCGCGGCCCACCACGACTTTCACAATGAGTTGGAGAGCAGCGGATTGGCCTGGGAGGTGGTGGTGGCCGACACCCCGGTTCAGGGGGTGGACGCTCCCCCGCTCATCGCCGCGGCCATTGGGGCAGTGGGCCGAGCCGGGGTGGACGTGATTGCGGTGGTGAGAGGGGGCGGGGCTCGCACTGACCTGGTGGCCTTCGACAGCGAGGTGGTGGCCCGAGCGGTCGCTGATGCTCCCGTGCCGGTGGTGACCGGGGTGGGCCATGAGATCGACCGGACCATCATTGACGAGGTGGCCCACGAAGCCCAGAAAACGCCTACGGCCTGTGCCGTGTTCATCGTTGGCGCTGCCCGGGCCCACTTGGAGGCAACGGAACTGGCCTGGGAGGCAATTGCCGAGTGGGCCCAGCGGCTTGCGTATGACGCCGACCGTCGACTTATGACGGTGAGCCAGACCACCGTCCGAGCCGCCGAGGGCCATCTGCATCGCGCCAGCAGCCGGTTGGAAGGCCGGGCGGGGCGGGTCCGAGAGCTGGCCGAGACCCGGACCCGAAGCGAAACCCGCAAAGTGGACGACTGTGCGGGAACCATGCGACACCGGGCCGCCGCGGCCATTGTCGAAGGTCGGCGCACGGTGGAGCAGAAGAAGTCGGGAGTGGCTGCCCAGGCCCTGCGGATGCCGAGAACCGCGTCCAGGGAACTGGTCAACCTAGAGGGCCGGGTGCGACTGCTAGACCCTCGAAAAATCTTGGCCCGTGGTTGGTCGATCACCCGCCATAGCGGCAAAGTTGTGCGCGACCCGGCGGCAGTTGCCACCGGCGATGAGCTGGTAACCATCGTGGCCGAAGGCGAACTGCACAGCACCGTGTCTGAGAAGCAATGAGGAGAACGAGAAGATGAGCACACAAGAGATCGGCTACGCCGATGCTCTGAGCGAGCTGCAACAAATCTTGGGCGAGCTGGAGGCTGAGGACATCGACATCGACGTGCTGGCGGTGAAGGTCGAGCGGGCCGCCGAGCTCATCCGGGTGTGCCGGGGACGGATCAACGACGCCGAGGTGCGGGTCAAAGAGATCGTGGCCGGAATGGACCGCGAAGAGGGCGAGTCGTCCGAATAATGCCCATAGAGAAACTCGATACGGTCGACGCCTTCATCGTGTTCGATTTGGCCGACGCGCCCGAGTCGGTGGGCGTGGTCCGGTCGGCCCGCAAGATCCTGCCCAGTGGGGCCACCGATCTGGCTCGTTCGATGACCTACGCATTCGCCACGTTTGAGATGCGCCGTAGCGGAGCCTCAGCAGGAATCAATGCCGTCGATGACGACCGAGCCGATGCGGTGGCCAAGTTCGCCGCCGAGATCGCCCCGATGGTTACCTCCGGACGCTTCATGCCTGAACCGGGCACCCGAGTGCCCCGGACCGCCCTGGCACCATTGGCCGGCGTTGATCCCCGCGCCGCGGTAGGCGATCTGGCCGACCAAGCAACTGTCGCCGGAGCAGTGGCCGCTGCCGCGCAGGCCAGCGGCGGGTTGGACGGTCGCACCGTGGCCATCGAGGGCTCGGAACCGATTTGCGATGCCCTGGCAATCGCCGTGGAGGAGCAGGGCGGCACGATGGTGGAAATGAACGGCCAAGCCGACGTGCTGTTCGCCGGCTCCAAGATGGGTGCCATCGACCACACCGTGGCTGAGCAGATCAACGTAAACACCCTGGTCCCCTACAGTCCCATCCCGGTTACCGCCCGGGCTCTGGCCATTCTCGGTCGCGCCGGCACCACAGTGGTCCCCGACTTCATCGCCACCGCCGGCCCCCTGTTCGCCTGGTGGCCCAGCGGGGACCCCACCCCTGAGGCCATCACCGCTGACGCCGCCGCCAAAATCACCGCTTCTCTCGAAGAGATCGCCGACCACCCCGACGGCCTTTTCCTGGCTGCCGCCTACCGAGCCGAGTCCTTCCTCGCCACTTGGCAGGACTCGCTCCCCTTCGGCCGCCCCCTAGCGTCATAGGGAACGCGGCCTGACCCCAGCCTCTATATGCCTGGGGTCAACGAGGCCAGGAATTCCCGGGTGCGCTGGCTAGAGGCGATCAGCTCATCACGACCGTCGCCGACGGGCAGTACCCGCACCGAAATATCGGTGACACCAGCGTCGGCGAACGATCGCAGACGGGCCAAGACGGCGGCCTCGTCGCCGACTGCCATGATGTCCGACACCCCTTGGGCATCGCCCCGATCCAACAGCCGCTGGTAGTTGGGGGAAACCTCTGCCTCGGCCAATAGCCGCTCGGCCCGGCCTTTGGCCGCGTCCACCTCACCGGGAGCGCAAAGGCACACTGGCACCCCGGCCACGATCCGAGGCGGGGGCCGACCGGCTTCGACAGCGGCTCTGTTGATCCGGGGAGCGATGAACTCGCCAATGGCCCGCTCGTCGGCCAGCCACAACACGGTGCCATCGGTGCGGGCCCCGGCCAGCCGCAGCATGACCGGCCCCAACGCGGCCAGCAGCACCGGGGTGGCAGCCTGGTCGGTAATGTCGAGCGGGTTGTTGATGTGGAAGTGCTCGTTTTCGACCAGAACCGGTCCCGGACCGGCCAGCGCCCGGTCCAACACATCCAGATACGACCGGACTAGGGCTGCGGGCCGGTCATAGGTCAGCCCCAGCATGTCCTCCACGATCCAGTGGTGCGACGGGCCCAGACCGAGGGTGAACCTCCCCTCACAAGCCAATTGCACCGACAGCAGTTGCTGGCACAGGGCGATGGGGTGGCGGGTTTGAGCCACTACCACCGCGGTACCCACTTCAACCGACGAGGTGGCCGACCCGATCAGCGCCGCCGAAGTCATGGCGTCGAACTCGTCGGGGATCTGGGGAATCCACACAGAAGCGAACCCGCCAGCCTCGGCCTCCTTAGCGGCTTCGATCATCCGAGCCGTCTTGGTGGCGTACCGGCGCCGTTCGGGTCCGACCATCAGTCCTATGCGCACAACAACTCCTCACCGTCTGACGCAGTCCCGTTCATATCAGACATCAGCCGGCAAACGATGGCTGACGCTGGTCTTTGCTTCTCAAAGGTCGGTTACCATCCCGGAAGAAGGCCAAGGAGGATCGGGTGAGCAGCTCGACCGAAAAACCTGACAACCCGACCATGAGGCCTCGCATTGCACCGTTGGAGTTGTCGGAGTGGACGCCCGAGGCTTTTGCCGCGATGGAGCCCATGCGCCCCCCAGCCGGCTCCACCTACGACAAGCGCAAATCCGACCGCAAACAACAGAGCCGCCGGCCGAACAACGCTTTGTCGGTGATGGCTCGCTATCCCGAACTGGCCAAGGCGTTCTTGGAGTTCAACCGTCATCTTCTCTATCTCAACACCCTTCCAGAGCGGACAATTGAGCTAGTTGTGCTGCGGGTGGCCTGGCAGCGCCGAAGCGAATATGAGTGGGTCCAACATTCGGCTTCCGCCCTTGAAGTGGGCCTTGCCGACGAAGAGATCGCCCGCACCGCTGTCGATTCAGTTGACGGTTGGGCGCCCGATGACGCCTTGGTGCTGCGGGCAGTAGACGAGCTTCACCACAACGACGGATGGTCGGACGACACATGGAATGAGCTGGCCGAGGCATTCGACACTCGACAGATCATGGACCTGCTGTTCACTGTGGGGGCCTACGACACCCTGGCGGTAGCGTTCAACTGCTTCGACCTGCCCCTCGACCCCGAACTCGAAGGCAAGGGCTTCCCCACCGGAACCGGGCGCTAGAGACTGGCCAACAGCTCCTCTTTCATAACCTTGCCGGTGGCGTTGAGGGGCAGGGTTTCCCGCAGCACCACTGATCGGGGCACCTTGTAGTTGGCCATGCGCACCCGGCACCAGGCAATCAACTCTTCAGGGTCGAGGGCCGCGCCGGCCTGGGGCACGATGAACGCCCGCCCCACTTCTCCCAGCCGCTCGTCAGGCACGCCGACCACCGCGGCCTGGGCCACATCGGGATGTCCCAAAAGCGAGTTTTCGATCTCAGCGGGGTAAACGTTGAATCCGCCGACGATGAACATGTCTTTGATCCGTCCGGCGATTTTCAGATTTCCCTGGGCATCCATCGCCCCCAAGTCGCCGGTGTGGAGCCATCCGTCGGCGTTGATGGCTTCGGCGGTGGCCTTGGGATCGTCGAAATAGCCGGCCATCACGCTGAAGCCTCGCACTAGCACTTCCCCGGTGTCCCCCGGGGCTGCCTCCCGGTCGCCGTCAACCACCCGGACTTCCACGTCGGGCATGGCTCGCCCCACGGTGGTGGCGATGGTCTCGGGGTCGTCGCCGGGTCGCGTTCCGGTGCAGGTTCCCGCTTCGGTGAGGCCATAGCCGGTGCAAATGCGCTGAAACGGCATCTCCTCGTGCATTCGGCGAATCAATTCCACCGGGATGTCGGCCGCCCCGGTGACCGCCACCCGCAGGCTGGACAGGTCACGATCGGTGCGAGCGGGATGATCCAGAACAGCCTGGTAAATCGTGGGCGGACCAGGGAGCACGGTGATCTGCTCGGCCTCAACCAGCTCCAGCACCCGGTCGACGTCGAATACCGGCACCGGGTACACCGTTGCTCCCCGTAGCAGACAGGCCAGCCAGCCAGCCTTGTAGCCGAACATGTGGAAGAAGGGGTTGATGATCAGATACCGGTCGCCTTGGCGCAGATCGGCGAAGTCGCACCAGTCGGAGAACTGCCTCAGGGTCTGGCCGTGGTTCATCATCACCCCCTTGGGTGCTCCAGTAGTGCCCGACGTGAACAAGATGTCGCTGATCTGGTCGGCGTCGACTGCCTGCCGCCGGGTTTGGACTGCGTCAGGCCCTGCCGACTCGGCCGCGGCCAGAAAATCTGCCCACGACACTCCGATGGACAGGTTCTCGTCTGGCACGGCCGGCGAGAGCACCACGACTTGTTCCAAATCAGGCAGATCTTCGTTGGGCTGATGGAACAGTCCTGCGGGATCAATGCCCGCGAACCCGGCTTCGGCCACCAGCAGCCGGGCCCCGCTCCGGGCCAGAATGTAGGCGGTTTCGGCTGGTTTGAACCGGGTGTTCACCGGCACCAGCACGGCACCCGCGGTTTGAAGCCCCAGCGCGGCGATGATCCACTCCGAGCGGTTGGAGGCCCAGATCGCCACCCGGTCGCCAGCCTGCACCCCGGCAGCCAGCATGGCCGCAGCCGCCTGGTCGACTCGGTCCCCGAGTTCCGCGTAGGTGAGCACCGTGTCGCCCTCCACCACCGCAGGGGCGTCGCCGAAGCGGGCGGCAGCGCTTTGGGCCATGTGCGGAATGCTGGCCCACTCCCCCGATTCAGTCATGGCGACCTGAGCTTGCCGCCTACGCGGCCGGTTCAGCCAGGGTCTTGATCTCGAGGAACTCCTCGAATCCGGCCACGCCCATCTCCCGGCCGATGCCCGATTGCTTGTAGCCGCCGAAGGGCGCGTCGGCGGCGTAGTACATGCCGCCGTTCACGCTGATCGTGCCCGAGCGGATTTGGCGAGCCACGGCCCGAGCCCGCTCCGGGTCAGCGCTGTTCACCGAGCCCGAAAGGCCGTAGATGGAGTTGTTGGCGATCCGCACGGCCTCGTCGTCGCCCCCCTCATAACCGATGATGGCCAGCACCGGTCCGAACACCTCCTCTTGGGCCACCAAGTCGTTTTCGCCCACTCCGGCCAGCAGGGTGGGCTCGTAGTAGTAGCCCACCGGCAGGTGTTCGGGCCGCTTTCCGCCGGTTACCAGCTTCGCCCCCTGGTTGATGGCGTCGGTCACAAACTTGTGGACCTTGTCGCGCTGGCGGGAGTTGATGAGGGGTCCCATCATCATGGAGGGGTCGGTGGGATCGCCGTAGGGGATGTTGGCCAGCGTGGCCGCCACCACCTCGGCCGCGGTGTCGGCCATAGCCGCGGGAACCAGCATTCGGGTGTTGATGGCGCACCCCTGCCCGGCGTGGGTGCAGATCATGAACGAGTTCATGGCGGCGGCTGCTTCCACATCGGCGTCGTCGAGCACCACGTAGGCGCTCTTGCCCCCCAACTCCAGGAAGGTCTTCTTCACCGTGGCGCTGGCCGCGGCCATGATCTTGCGCCCGGTGGCGGTGGAGCCGGTGAAGGTAACCATGTCCACGTCGGGGTGGGTGGTGAGCACCTCGCCCACCGAGTTTTCCGCTGAGGTCAAGATGTTGACCACGCCGGGGGGGATGTCGGTTTCATTGGCGATCAGATAGCCCAGTGCCAGCGCCGACCACGGGGTGTCGGGCGCCCCCTTCAACACCACCGTGTTGCCAGCGGCCAGGGCGGGACCCAGCTTGGCCAGGTTGAGCTGGACGGGGAAGTTATAGGCGGTGATGGCGGCCACCACACCCACCGCCTCCCGCTCGATCCACCGCCGGTGGTGGCCCCCGTAAGACTCGACCACGCCCAGGTCTTCGGACCACCGGTAGCCGTCCATCATGTCGGCCACCCACTTGACCGACCCCACCGGGGCCTCGAGCTGCGGGCCTCCGTAGGTGAGCATCACCGGGGAGCCCACCTCGGCCACAGTCAGCTCCCGCATGTCCTCCAGATGGTTCTCCAGCGCGGCATGGAACTGGCGCAGGCACTTAGCCCGAAAGTCGTGGTCAGTGGCCCAGTCGGTGGTGTCGAATGCCCGGCGAGCAGCGGTCACTGCGGCCACTGCATCGGTATCGGTGGCATTGGCGGCCACCCCGAGCACCTCCTCGGTGGCGGGGTTCACCGTTTCGAACACGCCGCCCCCCTCGGCGGCCCTCAGCTCACCGTCGATCAACACCTGTTCCTCATGCCACATGGTGGAATTCTCCCTGATTTCGCAAGAGATGGGCTAGCGGGGCACATCCCCCTCGAAGGTGATGCGGTGCATAACCCGGAGTTGGCCGTGGTAGTCGTTGATGGGGTTGTGCATGGCGCAGCGGTTGTCCCACAGGGCCAGCGAGCCCGGCGCCCAGCGGAATCGGCAGGTGAACTCCGACCGGGTCTGGTGGGCGAACAGGAACCGCAGCAGGGGCTGGCTCTCTTCGTCGGTCATTCTCTCGAACCGGGCGGTGTGGGCCACGTTGACATAGAGGGACAGCCGACCGGTCTCGGGGTGGGTGCGGACCACCGGATGGACCGCTTCATAGCTCTCGGCTGATGTGTGGCCTGCCCCGGTGGCGTCGGCAATGCGGTCTTCTCGCGTTTTGGACACGTCGGCCATTGCCGAGCTGTTCACCGCCCGCAGCCCCCGCAGGAACTCCTTCAGGCCGTCGGACAGCGCGTCGTATGCGGCGTACATGTTGGCGAACTCGGTGTCGCCGCCCGCGGCGGGCACCTCCCGGGCCAACAGCATCGACGCCATAGGCGGCCGCTCCAGGTAGGCGGTGTCGGTGTGCCAGATGCCGCCGAAGTTGACGGTTTCGTGGGGCAGTTTCTTGACTTCGATGATCTCGGGGTGTTCGGGCAGGCCGGGCACAAACGGATAGCGGCCGGGGGTACCGATGCGGCGGGCGAAGGCCGAGAACTGGTCGAGGGTCAGGTGCTGGTCGCGAAAGAACACCACCAAGTGGGCCAGCCATGCCTGGCGTATCTCGGCCACCACCGCGTCGGCCAGATCTTCCCGCAGGTCCACACCGCTGACTTCCGCGCCGATACAGCCGCCCACCGGGGCCACCGTCAGATGCTGATACTCGCCCACTCCGGTTCCACTCCGGCCTAGTCAACGTCATTCGTTAGGGTAGCGACGCATGCCATGGAGCGCTGATGTCTGAGCCTTTCGACCTGGCTGGGAAAGTTGTGCTGGTCACCGGGGCCAGCCGGGGGGTGGGCGCGGCAATTGCCCTAGCGGCAGCAGCCAAGGGGGCCAAGGTGGCCTGCGCGGCTCGCTCCACCAAGGCATCGCCCAAGCCGCTCCCCGGCACCATCGACGAGACCGTAGAGGCAGTGGTCGACGCCGGGGGCGAGGCCATAGCCGTTCCCACCGACCTGACCTCGGCCGACGACATCGAGGCCATGGTGGCGGCCCCGGTGGAGGCGTGGGGTCGGCTCGACGTGGTGGTGAACAATGCGGCGGTCACCTTCGTGGGCGAGGTGGACATCCCCCTGAAGCGCTACGACCTCATCATGGACATCAACCTGCGGGCCCCGCTGCTCACCGTGCGGGCCGCCCTGCCCCATTTGCGGGCCGCGGGACGGGGACGCATCCTCAGCCTGTCGTCGCAGGCTGCCCTGCGCCCGGTGCCGGGGCTGATGTCCTATGGAATGTCCAAGCTGGCTCTGGAGCGAATGACCACCGACCTGGCCCGCCAGCTCCACCCCGACTGCATCGCAGTCAACTGCTTCCGTATCGACATCCCGGTGGCCTCCGAGGGCACCTTGGCCAACATGGGCGACATCGATCTAACCGATTGGGAGCCCACCTCGGTGCCCGCCGACGGCATCATCTGGATGCTGGAACAGCCCGACGAGTACTCAGGGCGGTGCGAGAGCATGTGGGATCTGCGCCACCGAGAGCAGATCATGCCCACTCGAGCCGAGCAGGAGTACACCACCAAACCCCCGCTCCAGTTCATCAACGGCCTCTACGACCTCGAGACCCAAGACGCCTTCGCCCGGGGCGCCGAGAAGGCTGGGGGCTGAACGTGGACCTAAACGGAAAGACCGCCCTGGTGACCGGAGCAGCCTCGGGAATCGGCGCGGCCTGCGCCCGTCGATACGCCGAGGCGGGCGCTCAAGTCATCTGCACCGACGTGGCCGACGACGCTGGCCAACAGGTGGCCGATGAGATCGGCGGGCAGTACCGCCCCTTGGACGTGGCCGACTCCTCAGCGTGGAGCGCATTGGCCGCGGAGATGGCGAAAGACCCGGGCCATCTCGATCTCGTCCATCTCAACGCCGGAATCATGATGGGGCTGGGCAGCATCGCCGAGATGAGCGACGACGACTATCTGCGCATCGTCGGGATCAACCAGCACGGCGTGGTTTTCGGCCTGCGGGCTGCGGTTCCGCTGCTGGAAGCAGCCGGGGGCGGCCACGTGCTGGTTACCGGCTCGATGGCCTCGTTCAGCCCGCTGCCGGTGGACCTGGGCTATTCGATGTCTAAGCACGCCATTGCCGCCCTGGTCCGCAGCGCCGCCCCCAACCTCGCCGAGCAGGGCATCAGCCTCAACGCCGTCTGCCCGGCCACGGTGGGCACCGGATTCCTCGGCGGCAACCGAGACCGGCTCGAAGCCGCTGGCATGGTCATCATGGACTCTGAAGAAGTGGCCGAGGCAGCCATGGCCATCCTCGACTCCGGTCTCACCGGCGAGTGCTTCGCGCTGTTGAAGGGCCGAGCGCCCGAGCCCTTCCCATTCGCCTCCATACCCGGCAGCGACTACCGGTCGCGGCGCTAGTCATCCGAGCCCACTATGGCCGAACCAGTGACCGCCTCTCCGCTCTCATCACCCGGCATCGGGCTCACCGTCGCCGATTCCACCCCTCGGCCCCCGGAGCTGCCCCGAGCGCCCCAAGGGGCGCCCAACGTGCTGGTCATCTTGTTGGACGACACCGGGTTCGCCCAGCTCGGATGTTTCGGGGCCGATATAGACACCCCCAACATCGACCGGCTGGCCGCGGGCGGCCTGTCGTACAACCGCTTCCACGTGACCGCCCTGTGCTCGCCCACCCGGGCCGCCCTGTTGACCGGCCGCAACCACCATGCGGTGGGAATGGGCTTTCTGTCCGACATGACCATGGGGTTTCCCGGCTACACCGCCCGCATCCCCCCATCGGCCGCCATGCTGCCTCGCATCCTGCGAGACGCCGGCTGGGGGACCATGGCCATCGGCAAGTGGCATCTCGCCCCCCGGGGCGAGCGCAGTGCGGCCGGACCGTTCACCCTGTGGCCCACCGGGGTGGGCTTCGAGCGCTACTACGGGGTGCTCCACGGCGGGGCCAACTGCTGGGCCCCCAACCTGGTGCGAGACCAGCACTACATCAAGCCGCCGGCCCACTACGACGACGGCTACCACCTCAGCGCCGATCTGGCCGACCAGGCCATCGCCCACATCACCGACCAGAAGCACGCCGCCCCCGACAAGCCGTTCTTCTGCTACTACGCCGAGGTGGCCACCCACGCCCCCCACCACGTGGCCCCCGAGTGGGTGGAGCCCTACCGGGGGATGTTCGACGACGGGTGGGACCGGTGGCGACAGCGGGCGTTCGAGCGGCAGAGGGCCTCGGGAATCGTTCCGGAGGGCACCGATCTGACCGAGCGGCCCTCGTGGGTGCAGCCCTGGGACGATCTGGACGCCGACGCCCGGCGGCTGTTCGCCCGCATGCACGAGGTGTACGCCGGGTTCGTTTCCCACACCGACGCCCAGATCGGCCGGGTGATCGACCACCTCGATGCCATCGGCGAGCTGGACAACACGGTGGTGGTGCTGTGCTCCGACAACGGGGCCAGCGCCGAGGGCGGCCATGTGGGATCGGTCAACGAACACCGGTTCACCAAAGGCCTGCCCGAGTCGGTGGCCGCCAACCTTGAGTGGCTCGACGAGTTGGGCGGTCCCCGCACCTACAACCACTACGCCTGGGGCTGGGCCTGGGCCGGCAATACCCCGTTCAAGCTGTGGAAGCGCTACGCCTGGCTGGGCGGCACCCGCACTCCGCTGGTGGTGCACTGGCCCGCGGGCATCGCCGCCCGAGGCGAGGTGCGCACCCAGTTCTGCCACGCCATCGACCTGGCCCCCACCGTGCTGGAGCTGTGCGGGATGATCGCTCCCGATTCGGTGGACGGGGTGGCCCAGTCGCCGATGCACGGGGCCAGCCTGGCGGCCACTTTCGATGATGCCGACGCATCGTCTCCCCGATCAGAGCAGTACTTCGAGGTCCAGGGGTCGCGGGCCATGTACCTGGACGGCTGGAAGGCCACCACCGACCATGTGGCCGAAGCCCACGGCGACGAGGTCGCGCTCATGGAGGGGAGCCGCTCGTTCACCGACGACACCTGGGCGCTGTTCAACCTCGACGACGACTTCTCCGAGGCCCATGACCTGGCCGCCGAGCACCCCGAGAAGCTGGCCGAGCTCGAATCAGCCTGGTGGGCCGCCGCCGAACGCTACGGGGTGCTGCCCCTCGACGACGGCTATGCCGGGCGGATGCCGGCCATCTACCCGCCGGCCTACCCGCCCCCCGCCCAAGTGCGCTACCGACCGGGTGCAGGCCGGGTGGCCGACGAGGTGATGCCGGTGCTGGTGCGAGGATTCACCATCGAGGCCTCAGTGACGGTGGGAGCGGCTGGGGCTGAGGGCATCTTGTGGGCCATGGGAGATTGGACCAGCGGCCTAGCCCTCTACGGATTGGACGGCACTCTGGTGTTGGGCATGTGCCTGTCGGGCGACCAGTTCCGCCTAGCCACCCCGACGGTTGCCGTTGACGCCTCCACGCTGGGATGCCGGTACCAGCCGACTTCTCCGGCCTCGAGCACCGTGGAGCTGCTGGTGGGCGGTGAGGTATCCGCCCGGCTGGAGCTCGACCGCACGTTCCCCAATTCCTGGCAGAACGGGGGCACCGGGCTGATCATCGGCCAAGACGCCGGCTTCCCGGTCAACGACGACTACCAGCCACCGTTCCCCTGGACCGGCACGATCGCCCATATCGACATCGCCACGCCCAGCGCCGCGCCCCCCGACCCCGCCCAGATCACCCGGGAATCCCTCAACGCCGACTGACCACCTGTCGGCACCATCATCTCCAGGGCACCTCGGACTGCCTCGGACTACAGGGCCGGCTCGCGCACCAGCTCCAGGTCGGCGGAGCCGCTGTCGGGCACCCGGGGCTGACGCCACGCCTCCACCGGGAACGACGTCTCGCACAAGGAGAACGCCAGCAGCAGCAGGTTGCGGGCATCGTCGGGCAAGTCGTGGAGGTTGAAGGCGTCGCAGTATTCCAGTATCTCGGCCAGCCGGGGCATCATGGCATCGTAGAAGGCCTGCATCTCGTCCATTGTGGAGTCCAAGCGCTTTTCATAGCGCTCCCGCCAAGTGTCGAGGGCCCAGCCGGCGAATGGGGCCAACTCGGCGAACTCGTCGGGCAGCGTCGTAGCAGTGCTCATGGTCGTTCCCTTAGGCGCGGGCCGGAGCGGGCATCCACGGGTAGCTGGCCGGTCGCCCTCCGGCTCTCACCTGCTCTCGCACCGCAGCATGGTGGTGGCGGCAGAGGATCTCCTGGTCGTTGAGCATAAAGGTGTCCACCACTTCGCTCTCGATCATGGTCTGGGTGGCCTCCAAGGTGTTGGCGTCTTGGAATGCGTACTCCTTGAAGGTGGAGAAGGCGAACTCCTGGGCGGCGCGTTGGCTGGCGTTCTCAGGCGGCACGAAGTTGAGGGTCGACTCAAACAGGTGCTTGCTGGGACCCAGGGGCCAATAGGTGTAGGTCAGATACCAGCCTGTCTCCCAGAACAAGATCATGAAGTTGGGCCAGAGCACGAACGAGTCAATGCCCCAGGCTCGGTGCTTCGAGGGATTGAGCAGTGGGGGCAGATCTTGGTTGTCGTTGATCACCGCTGGCTTGTCCCACGGACCGAACAGGCCGCTACGCAGCAGGTTCTCGATGGGCTTGACCATCTTGGGATCTTTGGGCGGCGACATGCCGCCCCACGATGACACCATGGAGTGAGGGCTGAACAGCTCGTAGTGAAGACCCTCGTAACCGAAGCTGGCCAGCTTCTGAGATTCCTCGGCGGTCGCCTGGCGCTGGTGCAGCACCGGGGCGTGATAGAACTCCACGAATGCGTCAATGAACAGCTTCCAGTTGCTGTTGATCTCCGAGCGCACCTCATAGGTCTGGGTCATCTCGCCGAACGGATAGCCGGCCAGGCCGTCGGCCAGCGGAGCCAGGGCTTCTGTGAGCGTCTGCTGGGGCTCGGGGTCGAGGTTGACGAAGATGAAGCCCTCCCAGATGTCGCAGGCCACCGGCACCAAGCCGAGGGCGTCCTTGTCGACGTCGAAGAACTCCGATTCCTGCTGGATGTACGCCAGCGAGCCGTCGAGATCGTAACGCCATCCGTGGTACTTGCAGGCGAGCTGGCGACACACACCGGAGGTCTCCTCGTTGGGAAAGTCATCCCACACCAGCTTGTTTCCCCGGTGGCGGCACACGTTGTAAAAGGCCCGCACGGTGCCTTCCCGATCCTTGATCACCACAATGCTGCGCTTCGCCCATGGGAACTCCTTGGTGAAGTAGCTCCCCGCTCGCCCCAAGCGCTCGACACGCCCCACACACAGCCACTCCTTCTTGAAGATGGCGTCAATCTCCTGTTGCCAGTACTCGGGGTCATAGGAGTCCAGGTAGGAAACTGGCCCGGTCCCCAGTCCGGGGTAGTGCTCTGTCCAGCTGCCCTCGGCCGGCTTGGGGAAGTAGGGCATAAGTCCTCCTTAGCGCTTGTAGACCTTGCCGTCTTTCATTACGAACTGCACCCGCTGGATCTCGGTGAGCGGGTCGCCGGGCATCCCAATGATGTCGGCCAGCATCCCGGGGGCGATGCGTCCGAGGTCGGGGGCGTCGATCAGATCGGCGCTGACCACAGTGGCGGCCCGAATGGCCCCCAGCGGAGTCATTCCCCGCTTCACCAGCACGGCCAACTCCTCGCCGTTGCGACCGTGCCAGATAGCCGGGGCGTCGCTGCCAGTGGCGATCTTCACCCCAGCTTCAATGGCCTTGGAGATGGTCTGACGGGCTTGGGGAAATACCTGGGCTGCCTTCGCCTGGAGTTCCGGTGGTTGGTTGGACACGTCCCAGTTCTCGGTCAAAGCGGTGGTGCTGACCAGGAATGTACCGGTGTCCACCATGAGCTGGATGGTGTCGTCGCTCATCAAAAAGCCGTGCTCGATGCAGTCGATGCCGGCTTCAATGGCGGAGCGGACCGCCTCGTCGCCGTGGCAGTGGATGGCCACCTTGAGTCCCCGGCGGTGGGCCTCGTCGGCGATGGCAGCCATCTCCTCGGTGGAGTACTGCTGGGCACCAGCCGGCCCGGTGTGCGACATCACCCCGCCGGAGCCACAGCACTTGATCAACTGGGCGCCGTATTTGATCTGGTAGCGAACAGCCCGGCGGATCTCGTCGATGCCGTCGGCCACCCCTTCTTCCACGGTTATCGGCAGGACATCGGGAGCGAGGGCTTGGAACATGGTGGGGTCGAGGTGGCCGCCGGTGGGGGTGATGGCATGGCCCGCGGGCACGATCCGGGGGCCGTCCACCCAGCCGGCGGCGATGGCCTCGCCGAGGGCCACGTCGAGCAGGTATCCGCCCGTCTTCACAAACAGGCCCAGATTTCGCACCGTGGTGAATCCGGCTCTCAGAGTGCGTTTGGCGTTGGCGGTGGCCCGCAGAGTCATCTTGGCCGGGTTGGCCTGCACCGGGTCGAACAATCCTGCGCCGGGGCCGCCCATGAACAGATTGACCTCCATGTCCATGAAACCGGGCAACAGAGTAATTTCAGGAAGCTCGACCACCTCGTCGCAGTCGCTGGCAATGCCCTTGTCTGCGCCCACTTCGGCTATGCGGTTGCCCTCTACCCGCACATAGCCGGGCTCGATTATCTCACCGGTGTCGATATCGAGCACCCCTCGCCCATGCAGGGCGGTAGATGTCGGATTGCTCATCGCTGTCCTTTTTCGATACTTGGAATGTTGTTGCGATAATAGGGGAATCTCATTCCCAGCCTATCCTTGACCCAATTTCCCACCTAGGAGGCGGCCATGGCATTTGCCCCCGAGGAACTCATACTCATCAGCGTCGACGATCACATCATCGAGCCTCCCGATCTGTTCGACGCCCATTTGCCGGAGCGGTTCAAGGCCGACGCCCCGCGGATTGTACGGCGCGACGACGGGGCCGATGTGTGGCGATTCGGTGAGGTCGAGGTGCCCAACGTGGCCCTCAACGCAGTGGCAGGCCGTCCCAAGGAAGAGTACGGCGTCGAGCCCCAGTCGCTGGAGGAGATCCGGCCGGGCTGTTTCATCGTGGACGAACGGGTCAAAGACATGAACGCCTGCGGAGTGCTGGCATCGATGAACTTCCCGTCGTTCCCTGGCTTCGCCGCCCGCCTGTTCGCGGTCGAAGACGAGGAGTTCGGCCTGGCCCTGGTTCGGGCCTACAACGACTGGCACATTGAGGAGTGGTGCGGGGCCCATCCAGGGCGGTTCATCCCCATGGCGCTGCCGGTTATCTGGAACGCCGAGAAGTGCGCCGACGAGGTGCGCCGGGTAGCCGACAAGGGCTGCCACTCGCTCTCCTTTACCGAGAACCCCGCCGCACTGGGCTACCCGAGTTTTCATGATCCCTATTGGGATCCGCTGTGGGCCGCGGTATGCGACACAGACACCGTGTTGTCGATCCATCTCGGATCGTCGGGCCAGCTCAGCTTCCCCGCTCCCGACTCGCCCCCCGATGTGATGATCACCCTTCAGCCGATGAACATTCAGGCCGCGGCGGCCGACCTGTTGTGGTCACGGGTGCTCAAGGAGTTCCCCGATATCCGCATTGCCTTGTCAGAGGGCAGCACCGGCTGGGTGCCCTATTTCCTGGAACGGGTCGACCGCACCTACGACATGCACCACCGCTGGACCGGGCAGGACTTCGGCAACCGGATGCCCAGCGACGTTTTCCGCGAGCACTTCCTCACCTGTTTCATCTCCGACCACACCGGGGTGTACCTGCGCAACCAGATCGGCATCGACAACATCTGCTGGGAGTGCGACTACCCCCATAGCGATTCGGCTTGGCCCGACGCCCCCGAGGAGCTGGCCCGACTGATGAACGAGGCCGGGGTCACCGAAGTCGAGGCGGCCAAGATCACCCACCAGAACGCCATGGACTGGTATTCGTTTGACCCCTTCGTCCACGTTCCCCGAGAGCGGGCCACTGTAGGAGCTCTGCGAGAGATGGCTGCCGGCCACGACGTGAGCATCCGCTCGATGAGCCGTCGGGAAAAACTGACCGCGGAGCAGGTGCAGGCCCGCTGGCAGGGCTTGGGCCAAAGCAGCGCCGGAACTGCCGCGGTGCGGGCCAACTAGTGCCATGAAGGTAGCTGCGCTGGGCACTGACACGGTGTGGCGGGATCGGGCCATCGAGCGGTCGACCCGCTCGGCCCGGGATCGGGCGGCCAAACGGGTCCAGCAATTCCTCGACGCCACTCGCGAAGTGATCGCCACCAAGGCATCCACCGAATTCACCGTTCAAGAGGTGGTCGACCAGTCCAAGCAATCGGTGCGGAGCTTCTACCAGTACTTCGACAGCAAGCACGAGCTGCTGCTGGTTCTGTTCGAAGAGGAAATGGGCATCGCGGTGGCCCGCATCAGAGAGGCCACCGCCGAGGGCGATCCCCTCGACCGGCTGGAGCAGGTGGTGTTGATGGTGTACGACCTATGCGCGCCGGGGCGGGTATCGGAGCAGCCGCTGTTCGCCGAATTTGCCCAGCGGTTGCTGGTCGACCACCCCGAGGAGGTGGTGGCCGCTTACTCGCCCCTCTACGAATACGTGGCCGAGATTGTGGAGCAGGTTGGCGAAGCCGGCCTGCTGCGGGAGGGCCGCCCCCGCCGATTAGCGGCCATCGTCCTCCAGGCCGCCACCGTTACCGCCGGACGGAGCACCGGCGTTCGCCAGCCGATCACCGGCCAGGAGGTCTGGCGATTCTGCCTCCACGCCATAATCCACGATCACAAGCTGTCCTAGTCCGCGATCAAGTCGCAGTCGGGGATCGACTGGCAGGTTCAGTTGGTTGAAGGCTCGGGGCGTTCGGGGTCGTGGGGGCGGCCGGCGTCGCGGGCACCGCTGCGGCGCAGGAAGGTCATGGAGCGAGTGGCCAGTCGCCAGCCCCTGTCAGTGCGGCGGTAGGTGTCGTTGTAGTAGCCGATCCGCATGTCGTGGTTGGTCTGGTCGATGAAGCACAGCGGCTGGGTGCCAGTGGCCTCTTCACCGTCGAGTTCGATCATCGGCGGGCCCACCAAGAACAGGCCTTTGGGGGCGGAGGCCACCAGCCGGGGGAAGTCGGTCAGCGCGTACTCGTCGCCGAACGCGCTATAGGTGCCGTCGGGAGTGAACACCTCCATCACGGTGTCGATGTCGTCTTTGGTCATGCCGACGGCGTAGCGGGCGAGCATCTGCTCGATCTCGATGATGTCGGCCATTTGTGCCTGGTCCATGGATTCCTCTCGTGGTCCAAGTGAGCAGGTAGTTGTCAGGGAATCACATTCTGAAGCTTAAGCTCCACGATCTGGTCATAGTCGAGCCCCAGGATTCGCTGGAGGATGTCATCGCCGTGCTCGTTGAAATCGGGGGCCCGTCGGGGGGTGGCTGGCTGGCCGCCGAATTGCACCGGAGGTGACACCAGGGTGAACGGGTGGCCGTCGGCTGACTCGTAGTGCTGTACGTAGCCATTGGCCACCGCCTGGGGGTCGGCAGCCGCCTCCAACGTGTCTTGCACCACCGCCCACTGACCGGAGAAGTCCTCCAATGCCAGGCGCCACTCGGCCAGCGTGCGCTCGGCGAAGGCTTCAACCAAGAGCTCTACTCCTGCCGCGGCGTTCTCGGCGATGGCCCCGGCGTCGGCGAACCGCTCGTCGTCGGCCAACTCGGGGCGGCCCACCACCGCGCAGGTCTCGGCCCAGTACTTTCCCGCTTGAAGACAGGTGAGGAAAATGAACCGGCCGTCCTTGGTCCGATAGATGTTGCTGAGGGGGTTGCGGATCGGCATGTCCTTGGGGCGGCCCCGCCACGGGGTCTGGTGCTGGAGCGACATGGCAATGGTCGCTCCCATCGACCACATGCCCACCCCCAGTAGGGACACGTCGACAGTAGTGGCCTCGCCAGTGCGCTCCCGGTGGAACAAGGCACCCATGATGCCCCCAGCAATGGTCATGGCACCGATGGAGTCGCCGAATGCCGGACCCGGCGGGCCGACCACTTCATCAGCTTCTTCAGGGGTCAGCGCGGCGGCCACGCTGGAGCGGGCCCAATAGGCCAGCGAGTCGTATGAGCCCTTGTCGCGGTCTGGGCCCTTCTCGCCCTGGCCGCCTCCGCACACATAGATGATGTCGGGGCTGTGGGCCTGGATGGCATCGAGGTCGATCCGCAGCTTCTTGCGGATGCTGGGCAGCTTGTTGGTGAGGAACACGTCGCTGGTCGCGGCCAGGCGGTACAAAATATCCAGGCCGGCTTCGGCCGTGAGATCGAGGCCTAGGCTCTGCTTGCCCCGATTCGAGTGCTCCAACAGCACATGAGCGCCGCCGCCCAGCGAAACCGTGCCGCTCGAAGCCAGGCCCCGCATGGCGTCACCCCGCTCCACGTGCTCGATCTTGACGACCTCAGCCCCCCACTCGGCCAGAATCGCCGAGGCAGCCGGAACAAAGGTGTGCTCGGCGACCTCGAGGACTCGGACCCCGTCCAAGATGTCAGTCATTAAGGTCTCCTGCTTTGTCGATCGCCGGAAACAGGTTCAGCCGCTGCGGGGGACTTGGTTGAAGGGGAGGTCGCGGTCGGCGGCGGGCTCGCGGGGCATGCCGAGGATGCGCTCGCTGATGATGTTGCGGGCCATCTCGGTGGTGCCCCCGCCGATGCAGGATTGCTGGCGCTGCACGTATTCCAAGCCAAAGGCGCCGGTGTCTTCGCCCTGGTTCCACACCAGGGCGCGGTCGCCCTGCATCTCCATGGCCACCGTCTGCCGCTCAGTGCGGGACAGCCCGTGGAACAGGCGCACCAGCGATCCGGCCGGGGCGGGCAGGAAACCGCCCTCGATGCCCTTCACCACCCGGGCCGACAGCAGATCCTCCACCCGGCTGAGCGTCTCCATGTGTCCCAGCCGCTGGCGATGGCGACCGATGTCGGCGCCGCCGTGGTCCCGGGCGATGGCAGCCAAGTCCTCCACCCCGTCGGCGGTGCGGTTCCGGTGCCGGCCCTGGGTGTAGGGGGAGGCGTTGCCCACCGCGGCCCGCTCGTGGAATAGCAGGCGGCTGGCCACCGTCCAGCCGTCGTCCACCTCGCCAACCACGTTCTCGGCGGGGATGACCACGTCGTTGAAGAACTCCTGGCAGAACTCCTCGGTGCGGTCCACCATCTGAATGGGGTGGATCTCGATGCCCGGGTGGTGGATGGGGACGATGAACATGGTCAGCCCCCGGTGCTTGGGCACCTCCCAATTGGTGCGGGCCAGCATGAGGGCGTAGTCGGAGCGCTGGGCGAACGTGCTCCAGATTTTGGACCCGTTGATGATGAACTCCTCACCGTCCCGGTCGGCCCGGGTCAGGGCGCCGGCCATGTCGGAGCCCCCGCTGGGCTCGGAGATGAACTGCACCCACAGCTCGTCGCCCCTGATCCACGCGGGGATGTAGCGCTGCTTCTGCTCCTCGGTGCCGAACTCCAAGATCACCGGCCCGCAGATCGACAAAGTGGGGACGCTGAACAAGATGGGCATGTCGAAGTCCATGCTCACGTCGTCGATGATCTTCTGGTGGGCAGCGGTCAGGCTCTGGCCGCCGTACTCCTTGGGGTAGCACACCGCGGCGTACCCCCCGTCGTACAGCCGCCGCTGAAGCTCTCGATTGCGGCTGCTCCTCTCGTCATCGTCTTGGGTGGGGTGCCAGGGATTGACGGGATCGCGCCGGGGCATGTTCTCGTTCATCCACGTCTGCACCTCCTCCTGGTATCGGGCCAACTCGGCGGGATCGGTTTCGGCATACACGAAGTCGTCCATCGCTCCCCCTAGTACCCCATCATCTCCGACAGGCATACCCGGTGGTCGCCCGGTGTTCCGAACAACCCCCGGTTGACGGTGGCCCGCCGCAGATACAAGTGCAGGTCGTGCTCGTAGGTGACCCCGATGCCGCCGTGCATCTGCACGCAGTCGTGCATGAGCTCAACCGAGTGGTCGCCCACATACGCCTTGGCCACGCTCACCATGCGAGCCTCGTCCTCGCCGTCGGCCAGCGCGTCGGCCGCCCCGTCCACCGCGGCCTGAGAGGCCTCCGACCACAACTTCATATCGGCAAAGCGGTGCTTGAGCGCCTGGTACGACGCCAGGGGCCGCCCGAAGGAGTAGCGGTCGAAGGCGTACTCCACGGTGAACTCCAGCACCTTGGCCGCCGAACCGGCGTTGTCGGCGCACTGGAGCACCGTCATCACCTGGCGCTGGCGCTCCACGTCGGCCTCGGCGACCGCCCCCGGCTGGCCGACCAGCGCGTCAGGTCCGACCGCCACTCCGTCGAGGCGCACCTCGGCGAACCGTCGGCCCAAGTCCAGCGACTCCTGGGGGGTAATGGTCAGTCCCTCGGTGTCCGACGGCAACAGGAACTGGGCCAAGCCGTCGGGGCTCTGGGCGGTGACCAGCAGATGATGGGCCTGAGCTCCGGCCTCCACCGCGGTCTTGGCGCCGCTGAGCACATAGCCACCGTTGGCCGACGCGGCCTCGGCGGCCACATGGGCGGCGGTCCAGTCGCCGCCGGGCTCGCAGAACGCCCACCCCAGCACAACCTCGCCGGCCAAAACTCCCTCCAGCAGCGCCTGCTGATCGGTCGAACCCGACCGGCCCAGGGTGTCGGCCACCACGTTGGTGGGCATGAACGGCCCCGGCGTCACCCCCCGGCCCATCTCGTCGGCCACGATGGTCAAGTCCACAACCGGCCGCCCCGAGATGCTGCCGCCGCCCAGAGACTCGGGCACCATCAGCGACGTCCAACCCAGCTCAGCCGCCGACTGCCACCAGCTCGGCGGACATCCGTCGGGGAGGTCGTGCCACTCCCGCACCACGCTGATCGGAACCTCGGCCTCGATGAACCGTCGTGCGGTTTCCCGGAAGAACTCCTGATCGTCGCTCAGATCGAAACGCACCGAGGCAATTCCACCACGACAGCGCCTGCCGGTCACATTGAGCGGCCTATTGGATCGTTTCCCCTACAGGGAGGCCGGTACGATTAAGCGGTCCGGGGCTGTAGCTCAGCTGGCTAGAGCACCTGCTTTGCAAGCAGGGGGTCGTGGGTTCGAGTCCCATCAGCTCCACTCATGGCGGTGACCCCGGCGTTCCCCAGCTTGCCATGAGCAGCTCAAGGGCACCATAAACCCTGTTCGTATATGATGCCTTAGCCGGCCGGTCAGCCGGAGCTGGTCCGAGTTCGGCATCCCCGAGGGACACAGGGGGGACCTCATGAAGACCACCAAGACGCGCTGGCTGATCGGGATGCTTGTGGCACTGGCCATGGTCGCTGCCGCATGCGGAGGCAACGACGACGATGGCGATGCCGACGCCCCTGTCCCCGCCCCGGCCACCGAGGCCCCGGTCACGGCCGAGCCGGAGCCAGAACCAGAAGCGCCCGAACCCGAGGCCGAAGAGGCCGCCCCCGCTGAGCCCGAACAGGAGCAGGACGGACTTGCCGAAGCTCCCGAAGAGGAGGAGCCCGAGTTCCAACCGGCCCCCACCGAGGAGCCGGAGCCGGAGATCGAGCTGACCGCCACATGGCGAGGGGTCACCGCCGACACCATCACCATCGGCGTCACCTACCTCGACGCCGATCTACTGGTTGAACTCGGCTTCTCCCCGGCCACTTGGGGCGACCAAGAGCTGCAGATTCAGGCGCTGGTCGACGACATCAACGAGCGGGGCGGCATCAACGGCCGCCAGTTGGTAGCCCTCACAGACAAGTACAACCCCATCGGCGCCACCGAAGCCGAGGCCGCCTGCCTGCGGCTGACCGAGGACAACGAGGTGTTCGCAATCTTGTTCGGGTTCCTCGGCCCGGCCGAGGTGGCCAACACCTGCATCGTCGGCACACAGGAGACGATCCTGGTAGGGGGAATCATTTCCCCCGAGCGCCTGGCCGAAGCCCGGGCTCCCTGGGTCAACGAGCGGGCGACGCGCGAGGTCAGCTCCGGCGCCCTGTTCACCCTGCTCGAAGCAGAGGGAATGCTCCAGGGAAGATCGATAGCGGTAGTCGCCGACCTCTCTGCTGCCCCGCAACTCGAGAACGTTACCAACCTGTTGCGGGAACATGGAGTGGAGCCCGTGCTCGAGACCGCCACCTCCTCGCAGGTGGCCGATCTCATTGCCCAGAACCAGGAGTGGGCCACTCTATCCGAGCGCATCAGGGCATCGGGTGCCGACACTCTGCTGTTGGTTGGCAACGCCTCGGCCGGCGTCGAGAATGCCAGGCTCAACGGCCTCGAGGTGGATATCTGGGCCACCGACTCCGCCGGGCTGGGCGCCAACATCGGGGCCAACGTTGACCCCGAGTCGGCCCGGGGTGTGATCACCGTGGGGCCCATGACAAATGCCCAGATATACGAGACCGATCCCCGGTTCAAGGAATGCCTGGACGCCTTCAATGCCAGGCATCCCGATATCGAGATCAAGCACCCCGACACTCTCGAATTGGGCGAGCCGCTTTGGTTCACCTCTCTGTCCTTCCACTGCCGGTTCTTCCAGATCCTTGAGTTGCTGTTGACCGCGGCCGGACCCAACCTGACCCACGAGACCTTCGCCGACGCCATCGCCAACATCGGAGAGTTCTCGGTTGCCGGCCAGCCCTACGCATCATTTGGGCCGGACAAATTGTCCAGCAACGACTCCTTCCAGCTCCTGGAACAAGACCCAGATCTGGGCTCACGGGGCGAGTTGGTGCCGGCCGGCCCGATGCGGGACGCCACTCCGTAGGCGACCGAATCTGAACTGACAAAGCCTTCACAAAGGCGGATACGGTTGCGGCCATTGGCTGCTGCGGCAGCGAACGTCTACCCAGGACTGAGGGGGAATTCCATGTTCACCAAGAAGGTGCGCTGGCTGATCGCGATGCTCGTGGCGCTGGCTATGGTCGCCGCGGCCTGCGGCGGCAACGACGACGAAGGCGATGCCGACGCCCCCGCCCCCGCTACAGAAGCTCCGGCCGCTCCCGCAGAGCCTGAGCAAGATCCCGAGCCGGAACCCGAAGAAGCCGCCCCCGCTGAGCCTGAGCCGGAGCCCGAAACCCCCGCCGAGACCCCGGAGGATGAGGTTGAGTTCCAGCCGGCGCCCACTGAGGAGCCGGAGCCGGAGATCGAGCTGACCGCCACGTGGCGAGGGGTCACCGCCGACACCATCACCATAGGTGTCACCCATCTGGACATCGAACAACTGGTCGAGCTCGGGTTCGCCTCGGCCACGTGGGGCGACCAAGGGCTGGTGATCCGAGCGCTGGCCGATGACATCAACGAGCGGGGCGGCATCAACGGACGCCGAGTCGAGGTCATCGTGGACAAGTACAACCCCATTGGCGCCACCGAGGCCGAGGCGGCCTGCCTGCGGCTGACCGAGGACAACGAGGTGTTCGCAATCTTGTTCGGGTTCCTCGGCCCGGCCGAGGTGGCCAACACCTGCATCGTCGGCACACAAGAAACAGTCCTGGTAGGGGGAACCATTACCGCCGAGCGCCTAGCCGACGCTCGGGCGCCCTGGGTCAACGAGCGGGTGACGCGCGAGGTCAGTACCGGTGCCCTGTTCACCTTGCTCGAAGCAGAGGGAATGCTCCAGGGAAGGTCGATCGCGGTAGTCGCCGACCTTTCTGCGGCCCCGCAACTCGAGGAGGTGGGCGGCCTGCTGCGGGAACACGGGGTCGAGCCGGTGCTCGAGATCGCCACCTCCTCCCAGGTTGCTGACCTCATCGCACAGAACCAAGAGTGGGCCGCGCTGTCCGAGCGCATCCGAGCCGCCGGGACCGACACGCTCTTGCTGGTTGGCAACGTCTCAGCCGGCATTTCTAACGCCGCACTCAACGGCCTTGAGGTGGACATCTGGGCCACCGACGCCTCCGGGCTGGGCAGCAACATCGGGGCCAACGTCGAACCCGAGGATGCTAGGGGTGTGATCACCGTGGGGGCCATGACCAATTCCCAGATATACGAGACCGATCCCCGGTTCGAGGAATGCCTGGACGCGGTCACTTCAAGGCATCCCGATGTCGAGATCAAGCACCCCGCCACCCTCGAAGAGGGCGAACCGCTTTGGTTTACCAGCCTGGCCGGCCACTGCCGGTTCTTCCAGATCTTCGAGTTGCTGGCCACCGCGGCCGGGCCCATCCTGACCCACGAGACATTCGCCGAGGCCATCGCCAACATCGGAGAGTTCTCGATTGCCGGCCAGCCCTACGCGTCGTTGGGGCCAGACAAGCTCTCCAGCAACGACTCCTTCCAACTCTTGGAACAAGACCCTGATCGGGGCGCACGAGGCGAGCTGGTGCCGATCGGCCCGATGCGAGACGCCACTCCCTAAACGGGTCCATACCCAACTGAATCTGCCCCCACATCGGGGGATACGGTTGCGGCCATGAGCGACGCTGCATCCGCATCCCATCCCCTGGCCGAGGCCTTTGCCTCTGGGCGCCCCGCGCTGGGCGCCTGGGCGGGCCTGCCCACGGCGGTGAGCTGCGAGATCATGTCCCGAGCCGGGTTCGACTACGTGTGCATCGACATGCAGCACGGCCTGGCCGACTACTCCGACGCGCTGCCGATGCTGGCCGCCATCGACTTGGGCACAGCCACCCCGGTGGTGCGGGTGCCATGGAACGAGCAGGGCATCATCGGCCGAGTGCTGGACGCCGGGGCGATGGGCATCATCATCCCGATGGTCAACAGCCGGGAAGAAGCCGAGGCCGCAGTGCGATCCTGCCGCTACGCCCCCGAGGGATCGCGCAGCTTCGGCCCCACCCGGGTGGCGCTGCGCGACGGCCCCGGCTACTTCGCCGGCGCCAACCAGGCCGTGAAGTGCATCCCCATGGTGGAGACGGTCGCCGCCCTCCAGAACCTGGACGACATCGTGTCCACCCCCGGCGTCGATGCCGTCTACGTCGGCCCCGCCGACCTGTCGGTAAGCCTGGGCCTCCCCCCCGGCAACAACGACGGCGAGGCAACGTTCGACGACGCCCTGGCCGCCATAGTGGCCGCCTGCCAAACCCACGGCGTAGTCCCCGGCATCCACTCCACCCCCACACTCACCCCCCAGCGAGTCGAACAGGGCTTCCGCCTAGTAACCGTCACCGCCGACAACGCCGCCCTCTCCTCCGGAGTAACCACCCACCGCCAATCCGTCCTAGACGCCCTAACCGGCAATTCCGACACCAACAGCGCAGCCGGCGGCGAATCCCTCTACTGACAACCCCCGCTATCGGTAGCGGCGGATTATGGCGGTGGTGTCTAGGCGGTTTTCGCCGAGCGCGGCTGTTTCCTGGGTGTAGCGCTGGCAGAGTTCTACTAGGGGGATAGGGGCGTTGAGGGTGGCGGCGGCGTCGGCTACTAGGCCTAGGTCTTTGATCATCCAGTCGATGGCGAAGCCGAAGTCGAATTCGTCGGCCACCATGGTGTGGCCTCGATTCTGGAGGTACCAGGAGCCAGCCGCGCCTTTGGTGACCGCGGCCAGCACCTTTTCCATGTCGAGGCCGGCCCGCTCGCCGAAGGCCAGCGCCTCGGCTGCGCCCTGAACGGCACCGGCGCACAGGATCTGGTTGACCATCTTGGTGAGCTGGCCGCTCCCGGCTGGTCCCATGAGGGTGACCGCCGAGGCGTAGGCGTCGATCACCGGCTGGGCCGCCTCGAAGTGCTCGGGCTCGCCGCCGCACATAACGGTGAGAACGCCGTTCTCGGCCCCGGCCTGGCCGCCGGAGATGGGGGCGTCTAGCCAGCCGATCCCCCGGCTGGCGCACACCTCGGCCAGCTCCCGGGCCACTTCGGCGGATGCGGTGGTGTGGTCCACCAGCACCGAGCCGGCGGGCATCGTCCCCAAGGCCCCGTCGTCGCCCAGCACCACCGACCTCAGGTCGTCGTCGGCCCCCACGCAGGTGAACACGAATTCGGCCCCGTCGGCCGCCTCGGCCGGGGTGGCGGCCACCGTCCCGTCATGCTGCTCGCCCCAGCGCTCAGCCACCGAGGCCGTGCGGTTGAACACCCGCACCTCGTGGCCAGCGGCGGCCAAGTGCCCGGCCATGGGGAAGCCCATGTTGCCCAGTCCTATGAATGCGCACACGCTCACGTCGGCCACGATATCGGCCCCATTCCCCTGTTCTCCCGGCGATAGGCGGCTTCTATAGCGTTCCCATAACATCGGAGGCGATGAGCGATAACGGCTTCGACGTATTCTCCGCCGATTCCCACGTGATCGAGCCCCACGACTTGTGGCAGATCTACACGGTGGAGGCCTTCAAGGACCGGGCGCCCCGGCTGGTCCACGAGGAGACCACCGACCGCCTGGTGTGCGACCAGGCCCGGCTGCCCCCGGTGGGGCTTTTGGCCGGGTGCATGCGCACCGACGACAAGGTGCGGGCCAGGGGCCGTTGGGACGAGGACGTGCCCGACGTGGGCTGGGACCCCGAGGCCCGCATGGAGGCGCTGCGCACCGATGGGGTGACCGGCGAGGTGCTGTACCCCACCATCGCCATGCAGATGTACCCCATCCGAGACGTGGAGTTCCAGTGGGCCCTGTTCGAGGCCTACAACACCTGGGTCGGGGAGTTCGTGAGCCAGATCCCCGACACGTTCGTGGGCATCGCCCTGCTCGCGCCGGTGGACCTGGAGCGGGCCGCCAAGGAGATGAAGCGGTGCCGCGACATGGGGCTCAAAGGGGTGATGATCCCGGTGATCAACGGCGAGGACAACCCCTACCAAGACCCGGAGTTCGACCCCCTGTGGGCCGCGGCGGTGGAGCACTCCATGCCGGTGAACCTGCACGCCGCCACCACCCGCGATCCCGACAAGGCCTGGGACCAGGGCACGTCCACCCGATCGGTGCTGCAAACGGTGGACATCCAAGAGGTGGTGCTCGACCTCATCTTCGGCGGGGTGTTCGACCGCTTCCCCGAGCTGATGATCGTCTCGGCCGAGAACGACGTGGGCTGGGCCGGCAACCTGCTGGAGCGGGCCGACTACTGGTTCCACCGCAACCGCCAACTCCTCCCCGACATGAACTGCCAGGAGGAGCCGTCGCACTACTGGCGCAACAACTTCCGGGTGACGTTCATGCGCGACCTCACCGGGGTGGCCGCCCGCGACATCATCGGCACCGAGACCATGATGTGGGGCAACGACTTCCCCCACCACGTGTCCACCTGGCCCAACAGCCAGGCGGTGATCGCCGAGCACTTCGCCGACACCACCGACGATGTGCGCCACGCCATCGTGTCGGCCAACGTCCGCCAGCTCTACGACATCCAGGTGTAGCGGGGGGCGGGGGTCGCCGGCAACGTGGTCAAGCTCTCCGACATGGGGCGCATCGGGTTCACGGTGCGCGACAGCCAAACAGACGCCCACCCGGTCACCTTCCTGCCCGAGCCCGAGCGCCGGGTGCGCCACAACCTGCTCATCTCCGTGGACGACCACGTGGTGGAGGCTCCCGACGCCTTCGAGGGCCGCATCCCGAGCCGTTTCGGCGACCGCGGCCCCAAGGTGGTGACCGATGACGGCGGGATGCACGCCTGGGAGGTGGACGGGCGGCGGTTCCCCACCGTGGGCATGAACGCGGTGGCCGGTCGGCCGGTGTCGGAGTACGGCTTCGACCCGGTGCGGTTCGACCACATGCGCCGGGGGGCGTGGGACATCGACTCCCGCATCGCCGACATGGACCTCAACGGCATCTACGCCTCGCTCAACTTCCCCTCCGCGCTGCCCGGTTTCGCGGGCCAGAACTTCATGCGGATGACCGCAGACCAAGAGCTGGGCCTGGCCTGCGTGCGGGCCTGGAACGACTGGATCATCGACGACTGGCACGCCCGCTACCCCGACCGGATCATCCCCTGCCAGATCCCCTGGCTGTACGACCCCGAAGTGGCCGCGGCCGAGATCTACCGCAACGCCGAGCGGGGCTTCCGGGCGGTGTCGTTCAGCGAGGCCCCCGAGAAGCTGAAGCTGCCGTCGCTGCACACCGGCCACTGGGACCCGTTCATCCGGGCCTGCGAGGACACCGACACGGTGGTGTGCCTGCACGTGGGGTCGTCGTCGCAGGCCCCGTCCACCGCTCCCGACGCCCCGCCCGACACCATCGGAGTGCTGTTCTTCGGCTACGCCATGTTCGCCGCGGTCGACTGGCTCTACTCGCTGATCCCGGTGCGGTTCCCCAACCTGCGCATCGCCATGTCGGAGGGGGGCATCGCCTGGGTGCCGGGGCTGATCGACCGCCTCGACCACATCACCCGCTACCACGACATGTACGGCACCTGGGTAGACATCGACATGAAGCCCAGCGAGGTGTTCCGGCGAAATTTCTGGTTCTGCGTGATCGACGACACCTCGTGTTTGTCGCTGCGCGACCACATCGGGGTGGATCACATCATGATGGAGTCGGACTATCCCCACGTGGACACCACCTGGCCCGACACTCAGGAGGTGGTGCGACGCCAGGTGGAGGGGTTCGGCCCCGAAGAGACCGAGAAGATCTGCTGGCGCAACGCCGCTGAGCTGTTCCGGTGGCCGGTGCCCGACGCAGTGGCGGCCGACCCCGAGAGTTTCTGACAAGATCAACGAAGGAGGACCGATGACGAAGACCTGGACCGAAGACCATCCCGCCTTCCAAGTGGCCGCATCCCGGCGCATCCTGGCCCGTGAGGGATGCGAGAGCAGGGTGGCCGGCCACGTGTCGGTGCGAGACGCCGAGCGCTCCGACGCCTTCTGGGTGTCGCCGTTCGGCTACTTCAGCGAGACACTCCCCAGCGACGTGAACTGCTACGACATGGAGCTCAACCTGCTGGACGGCGACACCCCGGCCTCGCCCGCGGTGCGGTTCCACGCCGGGTTCTACGAGGCCCGCCCCGACGCCAATTCGGTGATCCACACCCACTCCCACTACGTGGAGGTGCTGTCGACCACCGGCAAGGACATCGGGCTGTACTCGGCCGACGCCTGCCTCTTCTACCAAGAGCAGGCCCACTACGCCGACAACGGCATCGACAACCCGGTGGACGGCCCCCGCATGGCCGAGGCGCTGGGCCACCGGTCGGTGGTTCTCATCGGCAACCACGGCGCCTGCTTCGTGTGCCCCTCGCTGGAGGAGGCCACCATCAAGGCCATCGCCTACGAGTCCTCGGCCCGGGCCCACTACGAGGCCAAGGTGGTGGGGGGCCACGAGATGCCCGAGGCCGAGGCGGCCCGGGCCAAGAAGGCGTACCACAAGTACTTCATCCCCATGATGTGGGAGGCCAACTACCGCCGCCTGCGCAAGACCGACGCCGACCTGTTCGAGACGCTGGCCGGCTAGATGGCCCCCGAGCCTGAAGCCCACCCCATGGCCCCTCACCCTATTGAGAGCATCGGGGTGGTCGATCTCATGCTGGGCGTGCCGTCTGACCGCGACGCCTGGTACGCCAACTTCCAAGGGCTGCTGAAGGACACCGAGAGCCGCAGCTTCGGCCATGGCGCGGCCTACATGTTCAAAGACCTGCCCCAGGTGGACGGCACGGTGGACTTCATCGCCTACCTGCTGGCCGAGATGGACCTCTGGGGCATCGACAAGGGGCTGCTGCCGGTGAACTTCGGCGACACCTGGGGCACTCGGGGAGTCGCCGAGCACCCCGACCGGCTCTACGGCAGCTATCTGGTAGACCCCAACCTCGGCGTGCAGGCGGTGCGGGACCTGCGCCGGGCGGTGGACGAGCTGGGCGTGATCGCCGCGGCCTGCTTCCCCACCGGGCTGCACCCCCAGGTCAACATAAACGACCCGCTCATGTACCCGATCTACGCGGCGTGCTGCGAGCTGGAGATCCCCATGTGCATCAACGCCGGGGTGCCGGGGCCGCGGTTCCCGTTCGGCCCCCAGCACGTCGAGCACCTCGACCGGGTGTGCTACGACTTCCCCGAGCTGGTGCTGGTCACCCGCCACGGTTCTGAGCCGTGGGAGCGCCTCATGGTCAAGCTCATGCTGAAGTGGCCGGGGCTGCACTACTCCACCTCGGCGTTCGCCCCCAAGCACTATCCGAAGGCCATCATCGACTACGCCAACACCCGGGGCGCCGACAAGGTGATGTACGCCGGCTACTTCCCCTCGGGGCTGTCGCTGGAGCGGATCATGACCGAGATGCGCGATGTGGGATTGCGCGACCATGTTTGGCCCAAATTCCTGCGAGACAACGCCCTGCGGGTGTTCAATATGGCATGAGCATGATTCATCAAATCTTCCGTCGGCGGGACCTGGGAGTGATCGACTCCTTCATCGCGGCGGGCATCCTGGTCGTCGCGGTGTTCACTTGGGCCGAGCGCTCGGAGATGGTCGACCCCAATACTGATTTGGCCGATAACTGGAGCTGGCGGCTCTGGCAGATCGGCCCCGTGGTGTTCTCCCTAATCGGCGTATGGCTGCTATGGCGCAACACCAGCAAAGTGCCATGGTTCCGCACGCTGTGCCTGTCGTCGCTGGCGATGGCCATCTTGCTCAATCAGTACACCGATTTCTTCGATCACAGCGTCAACCTCTGGAACACCATCGACCCGCTGTTCATCGCCTGCGCCACCGTGGCCGTCGGCACCGGGTGGGGTCGGGTGATGGCCCAACGGCAGGGCATGGAGCCGGCCAGCCCCTTCACCCTTATCGCCGTGGTCATCGCCCTGGGGCTGGCCGTGTCGGTGTTTGTCAACAACTACTTCGTCGGCGACGAGGGTGCATGGGACGTCCTCGATCCCCTGATGATCCTGTCTCTTTTGACCTGGGCCATCGCCGCCCGCCGCACCAATGTGGGCGATGCCATCTGAACCTATACGCTGCCTGAAATTCGGCTGAGACAGGGAAGAGGACATCCACCATGCCCGAGGTAGACGGCTACGCCCACGGAGACTTCAGCTGGGTTGATTTGTGTACCGAGGAGCCCGACAAGGCCAAGGCGTTCTACTCGTCGCTCTTCGGACTGACCTTTCGCGATGAGCACGACGGGTCGCAGGTGGTCTACACCCTGGGGCTGAAGGACGAAAGGCCGGTGCTGGGACTGCTGGAAAAGCCCCAGGAGATGTGCGAGATGGGGATCCCCAACGTGTGGGAGACCTACATCTCGGTGGACAATGCTGATGAGGCCCTGGCCAAGGTGGCCCCCGCGGGGGGCACGCCGATGGGGCCGGTGATGGAGCCGGCGGGTGCGGGGAGGATGGTAGTAGTGGCCGACCCCACCGGTGCAGTGGTGATGCTGTGGGAGGCGATCGGCCAAGATGGCGCCGAGCTCAAGAGCGAGCACGGCACGCTGTGCTGGAACCAGCTCCTCACTTCTGATGTGGACAAGGCCCTGGCGTTCTACTCCGAGATGCTGGGCTGGACCCCGATTCCCCTCGACATGGACGATTCGGTGGGCATCATGCACAACGGCGAGATGATCGCCAGCGCCGGCCCGCTGCCCGCGCCGCTCATTCCCGCCCATTGGGCGGTGTACTTCGCAGTGGACGATTGCGACGCCACCGCAGCGCAGTGCCAAGAGCTGGGCGGCCATGTGGTTGTCCCGCCCATGGACACCCCGCCGGGGCGCATGGCCCAGCTCGTGGACGACGCCGGCGCCATGTTCTGGGTTATCACCCTCAACCCCGACTTCTCAATGGATTGAGGAGACACCGATGAGCCAGGAGACCGCACGACCTGAGCCCTACCAGGGGTGGGAGGGGCGAGCAGGGCGCACGGTGGCGGGGTCTGATCCGTGGTGGCCTGAGGCGGTGCGGGCGCCGGAAGGGGCGCCCAACATCGTGGTGGTGCTGGTGGACGACCTGGGCTTCGCCGATCTGGGGTGCTACGGCGCCGAGATCGACACCCCCCACCTCGACCAGATGGCCGCCGAGGGGCTGCGCTACCTCAACTTCCACGTCAACCCCATGTGCTCGCCCACCCGGGCGTCGCTGCTCACCGGGCTCAACCACCACGACGTGGGCGTGGGCCACGTGTGCCACTCCGACCCCGGCTATCCCGGCTACACCGCCGAGCTCACCGAGCACTGCGCCACGGTGGCCGAGATCCTGCGGGCGGGGGGCTACGCCACCTTCATGGTGGGCAAGTGGCACCTGTGCAAAGACTCCAACCTGGTGGGCCCCCGGCACTCGTGGCCGCTCCAGCGGGGGTTCGACCACTACTACGGCTTCCTCGACGGGTTCACCAACTTCCACCACCCCCACCGGCTGATCCGCGACAACAGCGTGGTGCGCACCGACCAGTACCCCGACGGCTACTACTTCACCGACGACATCACCGATGAGGCCATCTCCATGGTCCGGGAGCAGAAGGCGGCCCGGCCCGACCAGCCGTTCTTCCTATACCTGTCGCACGGGGCGGTCCATGCCCCGCTCCAGGCCAAGCAGGCCGACATCGACAAGTACCGGGGGGCCTACGACGCCGGCTGGGACGAGATCCGCCAGCACCGCTTCACCCGCCAGATCGAGCTGGGCATCTTCGACGCCGACACCGCGCTGCCGCCCCGCAACTCCGAGGAGCGCAACGACGTTCCCCCCTGGGACGAGCTGTCGGCCACGCAACAGGAGGTGTTCGCCCGCTACATGGAGGTGTTCGCCGCCATGGTGGACAACGTCGACCAGAACTTCGGGCGGCTGCGGGCTGCTTTGGAAGAGCTGGGCGAGTGGGACAACACCCTGGTGCTGTTCACCTCCGACAACGGGGCTTCGCGGGAGGGCGAGGACACCGGCTGCTCGCAGTACTTCGAGGTGCTGTCGCCCACCCAGGGCGACATACACGCCGACCACGCCCGGCTCGACCTGCTGGGCGGGCCCCAGACCCTGGCCCACTATCCCCGGGGCTGGGCCATGGCCGGCAACACCCCCTTCCGGCTGTACAAGATCAACACCCACGCCGGCGGGCACCAGGTGGCCATGATCTCGTCGTGGCCCAGCCGGATCGCCGATCCCGGCGGGTTCCGCCGCCAGTACCTGCACATCACCGACGTGCTGCCCACCGTGCTCGACATCGTGGGGCTCCAGGCCCCCGCCGAGCGCAACGGCCAGCCGCTGAAGGGGCCGCTGGCCGGAGCCAGCTTCGCCCCCACCTTCGCCGACGCGGCGGCCAACGAGCACCACACCGAGCAGTACTACGAGCAGATCGGCCACCGGGGGTTCTACCGCGACGGCTGGGAGGCGGTCACCCTGCACCTGCCGATGACCCCGTTCGGCGACCACGAGTGGGAGGTGTACAACCTGGCCGACGATCCCACCGAGACGAAGGACCTCTCGGAGGCCGAGCCCGCCAAGCGCCAAGAGCTGATCGACGCCTGGGAGGAGGCTGCCCACCGCTACCAGGTGTACCCGCTGGACGAGGGCTCCATGCTCAAGTACGTGCAGCGGCCTCCGTCGGAGGAGGTGTACGAGACGCCGGTGCGGATCGCGCCGGGCACCGACACCCTGGAGCGCTACCGGAGCATGAAGATGATCCAGGCCCGCTCGTTCACCGTCGACATCGAGTTCGACTACGCCTCCGGCGACCAGGGCATGCTGGTGGCCCACGGCGACCAGGGCGGCGGCTACGCCTGCTACGTGGAGGGCGGTGAGGTGGTCTACGTCCACAACGGCTACGGCCACATGCGGCACCTGAACGGCGGCCCGCTGGCCGAAGGGCGGCGCTCGGTGCGGCTCGACTTCACCATCACCGACGGGTTCGCCTGGGATCTGCGGATCCTGATGGACGGCACTGAGACCGCCGCCGGCGAGGACTTCACCGGCATGTGGACCATGGCCCCGTTCGAGGGCATCGACGTGGGCATCGACCGCCGCTCCCCCGTCTCATGGGACGTCTACCAGCGCCACGGCCCCTTCCCCTACACCAACGCCATCGAGTCGGCCACCTACACCCCCGGCCAACAAGGCCCCATGGCCGCCATCCACACCACCCAAATCCTCCAACAAATGGGCGCCCGCTTCGAGTAAGACTGGCCGGAAGCACACGAGGAGCTTTCCTTGGCCACCTGGCTACAACCTTCACCTCCTGAGCCGAGCAACCGGAGGCCGGGGTATCGGCATTTGGTTCCGGCGGGGGTGCTGGTCGTAGTGCTGCCGGTGGCCATTTGGCATTTGTTTGGGGATCAGACGGATTACTCGGATGATGACCTTCGGCTTTATTTCATCTGGCGGGCGCCGGGGTGGCTGAATGAGCTGGCCCACCCGATCGGGCTGGTGGCCTCGCTGGTGGTGTTGGCGGCGCTCCTTTGGCTCACGGTGGAGTATTGGCTGGAATCCTGGCGCAAGTGGTGGTTCTTCGTGCTGGGGCCGCTTTGCATGCTGGGGATCTATGCCGGGCTGGGGGGAAGATACGCCACCAAGGGCATCACCGAGGAAGACTTCATCAACGTGTATGGCTGGTTGAGCCTGTTGAGCGTGCCGGGTGTCTTCGCCCTGTTCTTCACGATGCTCTGCGTGGGCGCATCGAAGGTCAGGCCAGATTCGACCACCCGCTATCTCTCCAAAATAGGGCTCAAACCAACCAGGCGGACGGCGATCGTTGCCGTTCTGCTCGGCGGTCTCATTTCAGCCGGTCTTTCGCTGGGCATCGCCGCGGCCAAGACCGTGGCATCACCCTCAAACCGCTTGACGCTGAACGAGGCCATCGACTTGTCGATTTACTTTCTGCCCCTGCTCTTCTTTGTCGGCGTCGTGGGTCTGCTCGTGTACCTAACGCTCTTGGCCGTCGGGCTGGTACTCGCCTGGCTGCTGCTTTTCCGCTCCGCCGAGCGGGTGCTCAACAGAAGGAACTACTGGTAGCGGTCAGTCCCAGCGGGGGCGGGGGGATTGGGGGAGCCAGGTGTCGGGCTGCTGGGCGATGAGGTAGTTGTAGTCCCAGTATTCGCGCCAGTGGGCGATCTTGTTGTTGCGGATCTGGAGGCGGCACAGCACCGGGAGGCTGGCCACGGTGCCGTCGGGGTGGTGCCACACCTCCACCCGCTCCACCAGCACGTCGTCGCCGCTCACCCAGATGTCGGTCACGCCGAGCTCGAAGCGCTCCAGCGTGCTCAGGCCCACCTCCAGCTTGCCGATGATGCCGGCGTGGCCCACGGTGCCGCCGGTGTCGGTCTCGAACGGCATGTCCTGGTAGGTGCCGTCTTCGGTGAACAGCTCGGCCACCGCGGGCCAGTCCATGCGCTCCAAGGCGGCGAACAGGGCCTCGGCCAGCGCTCGATTGTCAGCGTCGCTCATGAGAACTCCCTCCTTACACGGGGTCGGGCATGTCGAGGTATTGAGCCAACATCTGCGTGGAGGGGTTGACCCGCTCGTACATGGCGCCGTCCTCCGGGCTGAAGTAGCCGTATTTCACCTGCATGTTCACGATGGCCACCATGATGATCGAAAAGCGCAGGCAGCCCCAGGCCTCGAAGTAGTCGACGTTCTCGGCGGGGCGGCCCCGCTTCTCCTCCCAGCGGGCGATGGTGGCGTCGCGGTCACCGAAGCCGGGCAGCCAGGCGATGCCAGCGCCCTCGCTCAAGAAGCGGTTCATGAACAAAAACCACCCCAAATCCACCTCGCCGGGCCCCAGGTCGGCCATCTCCCAGTCGAACACGGCCATCACGTTGAAATCGTCGTCGTACATGAGGTTGCTGGGCCGGGCGTCGCCCCAGTTCAGCTCCACCGGCATCGAGCCCGAGGGGTCGTTGGCGTCGAACCAATCCAACGCGGCGTCGATCAGCGGCTTGGGCCGGTCTTCAGACGCCCAGTCGGCGTAGTAGCGCTGGTAGCCGAGCTGCTGGGCGAAACCCGGACCGCCGTACTGGGGGCGCTTCACGAAGTCGAACCCGGCGGCCTCCCAGTCGGTGCCCGCCACCGCGGCCAGCGTGTCCACCGACGAGTTGTACAGCCTGGCCTGCTGCTCGGGGGTGGCCTCGAACACCCAGCCCTCCTGGAAGAACGGCGGATTGTCGGTGGGCACCCGGCCGTGCAGCCGCTCCATGATGAAGAACGGCTCCCCCAGCACCTCGCCGGTGTCCTCCACCCACAGGATCTCGGGCACGGGCACGCTGCCGCAGGCGGCCATGTTCTGCATGCTCCGGTACTGCACGCTCATGTCGTAGGCAGGGAAGATGGCGTAGTCGGTGGGCCGCTTGCGCACCACGATGCCCGAGTCGCGGGTCTGGCCGTCGCGGGTGTAGACGGCGTCGCACACCAGGGTCTCGTTGCTGAACCCGGAGGCCTCGGGATTCACCAGAAAGGTCACCTCGGCGTCGGTCACGCCGGGCCGGGTGTTCATCCAGTCGGACAGGGAGGCCTTGATGGCGTCGATGTCGCGGTCTTGGGGAATAGCCATAGAAGCCTGAGATTACCCACCAGAACCAGCGAGATATCAGGCGGGGACGGGGACGACCTCCACCTTGATGCCGTTCACGATGGCGTTGCCGGAGATCTCGTCCACCAGCTCGCCGGGGGCCAGCAGGTTGTTGTTGACGCCGTGGAACTCCTTGGCCACCGAGAGCTGCACCCCGTCGAGGTTGTGGCCCCAGCCGTGGGGCAGGCACACCACGCCGGGCATCATCTCGTCGCTCACCTCCACCGGCACCTCGATGCTGCCGATCTCCGTGCTCACCCGGGCCGCGGCCCCGTCCACCAGTCCCATCCCCTGGGCGTCGTCGGGGTGTACCAGCAGCGTGCAGCGGTCCTTGCCCTTCACCAGCACCTTCACGTTGTGCATCCACGAGTTGTTGGAGCGCACGTGGCGGCGGCTCACCAGCACCATCCCGTCGTCGCGGCCCAAGCGGCGGTGGAGCCGGTCCACGTCGGCGGTGATGTAGGGCGGGGCCATCTCGATCTTGCCCGACGGGGTGTGGAGGATCTCCGGCACCCGGGGCACCATCGGCCCGAAGTCGAGGCCGTGGGGGTTGTCCTTGAAGTCTTGGAGGGTGAGCCCGCCGGGGTTCTCGCCGTAGCGGTCGCCCCGATGGCCCACCCGGATCATGAAGTCGGTCATCCGCTCGGGGCCGGCGATGTCGTAGTGCGACAAAACGTGCTCGGGATCAAGCCCGAAGAACATGCACAGCCCGGCGAAGAAACCGTCGTCTACGGCCTTCTCGTCGATCTCGTCGTTGGATTGGCCGCCCATGAGCGCGCCCACCCGCACGAGCACTTCCCACTCGTCGGGGCGGTCGCCATAGTCGAAGATGCGCTCCGACCAGTTGCCCGCGGTGCGAGCGGCCCACGACCAGATCATCTCGTCCCAGTGGGGCTGCTCCAGCGGCGACAGCCCGGGCAAAATCACATCGGCGTGGCGGGTGGTGGCGTTCACCCAGTTGCCGATGCAGATCATGGCGTCGAGCATGGGCAGCGCCTCATCGAGGCGGCCGGCCTCGGGCGAGCTGATCACCGGGTTGCCGGCGATCACCACCAGCGCCTTTATCTGGCCCTCGCCCGGAGTCATGATCTCCTCGGAGAGGCACGACACCGGCACCTGGCCCAGCACCTCGGGGGCGCCGCGCACCCGGCTGTGCCAGCGGCCGAACTCGGGCTCTTTGGGCTCCTCGAAGTTGAGGGTGGTCATGGCCGGGGCGACGGGGTTGCCGAACATCATCCCACCGGGCACGTCGAAGTTGGCGGTGAGCAGGTTCACCACGTCGATCAGCCAGGAGGCCAGCGTGCCGAACTCCTGATTGCACAATCCGATGCGCCCGTACACACACGCGCTGTCGGCCGCGGCGATCTCCCGGGCCAGCCGCCGGGTGGTCTCGGCCGGCACCTGGGTGGTGGCGGCCACCATCTCCGGGGTCCAGTCGGCCACCAGGGCCCGCACCTCGTCGAGGCCATTGACGTGGCTTGCCATGGTGCCCAACTCCACGAGGCCCTCGTCGAACAGCACATGGCACAGCGCCAGCAAGAAGGCGGCGTCGGTGCCGGGGGTGATGGGCACCCACTCATCAGCGTGGTCGCAGGTGCCGGTGCGGCGGGGGTCGATCACCACGCACTTGCCGCCCCGCTCGCGGATCTTGTCCATCTCGCCCAGCACGTCGGGGCAGGCCAGAAGGCTGCCCTGGGAGGCGTGGGGGTTGGCCCCCATCACCACCAGATACTGGGTGCGCATGATGTCGGGAGTGGGGAAGGTCCAGGCGTTGCCGTACATGCACTGCGACGACACGTTCTTGGGCCACTGGTCCACCGTGCCCGCCGAGTAGCCCATCTCCACGCCCGACTGGAGCACCAGCGCGCCCACGTAGCGGCTGATGGAGAAGTTGTGGGCCGCGGGGTTGCCCACGTAGTAGGTCATCGACTCGACGCCGTGGGCGTCGCGCACGCCGTGGAGCAATTCCTCGCAGCGGGCGTAGGCCTCCTCCCAGGTGGCCTCCTGGAAGGTGCCGTTCTCGTCTTTCACCAGCGGCACCCGCACCCGGTCGGGATCCTCGTGCAGATGGCCCAGCGTGGTGCCCTTGGGGCAGATGAAGCCCTTGCTCCACACGTCGTTCCGGTCGGCCCGAATGGGGGGCAGAACCTTCTCACCCTCGGTCTTTATCTCCAACCCGCACATCGCCTCACACAGCGGACAGGTCCGGTAATGGGTCTCCACAGTCACGGGAAGGATGGTAGTTGGAGGCGGTTGGCGAGCCACACCGATGAACTACTAATTGACTTATATTTGATGTCAAAATTAGTATTTGCTGCGGGTTTCCCCTGGTTAGCGGAGTTGGTCGACGTAGGTGTCGGTGCCGGGGATGGTGGGGATGAAGGGGGCGGACAGGGCTAGGGAGGCTTTGGGGTGGGCGGCTAGGGCGTTGTGGTGGGCGGCGAAGGCGGCGGGGTACACGTCGGCGGGGTCTTGCTCTAGGAACCACAGCAGGCACAGGCGCTGGCCCACTTTGGCGGTGGGGGCCACCGGCGGGGTGCCGGGCTGCTCGATGCGGCCCTGGGCGAACTCCCGGGGGGCGAACGCCAAGCACATCACCGCGGGCGAGCCCAGCAGCACCGAGGGCAGGTGGTCGCGGGCCAGCCACTGCTCGAGGTCGTCCTGGTCGGCCACGTCGGCGGCGTCCACCACCTCGACCACGAGGCCGGCGAAGGGGTGGTTGAGGGCCAGATGGGGCTTCATGGGGCCGCTGCCGGGGCGTACCACGCCGAAGCGGTAGTGGTGGAAGGCGGTGTAGACGTGGTCGCGCTGGGGAAAGCCCCGGCCGTGGGGCATGAGGGCCTCGGCCATGGCCAGAAAGCTCCACCGCTCGGTGTCGTCCTCGTGGCCCGGCGTGCTCCAGTACAGCGAGATGTAGCAGCCGGCGTCAGGAGGGTCGAACGCGGGCTCGTCGACGGCGGGGCGCAGGTCGCGCAGCGCCCGGGGGGCCACCCAGCGCCGTCCGGCGTACACCCAGGGGCCGTGCATGGCCCCGGAGAAGAAGTGGTCGTCCTCGTACCAGCGGTTGTACTCGTATTCCTGGCCCTCGTGGGGCTCCACCATGGTGATGAGCGCGCTGCCGATGCCGATGTCGTTGGGCAGGTGAAGCGCCAGCCGCTCGTACACCGACCGGTCGGCGGGCGTTCGGTCTGGTTCGCTGCTGGTCATGGCACGCCTCCTCAAATGGTTGGGTCAGGCTCGGGGTGGCTAGGTCAGGGCGCCGGTGGCGGCGAGGGCGCTGATCTCATCGTCGGAGAAGCCGAGGATCTCCGACATCACCTGCTGGGTGTGCTCGCCCACCAGGGGCCCCGCCCGCCAGGGGCGGGCCGGGGTGGCGGAGAACACAGTCACCGGGCCGTCGAAGGTCATCTTGCCGATGGCGCCGTGGTCGAGCTCGATGAAGAACTCCCGGGCCACCAGGTTGGGGTCGGAGCAGAAGTCGCTGGCCCGCAAGGCCGCATACGCGGGCACCCCGGCGTCGCGCAGCTTTTGGGCGGCCTCGAAGTTGTCGTGCTCCAAGAACCAGCCGATCAGCAGCTCGTCCGCATTCGCCTCGCCGATGGGCGAGAACCGGTCTTCCACCATGTCCATATCGGCCACCACCGAACCCAGCGCCTCCCACTGCTCGTCGGTCTCCACGGCGATGGCGCAGAAGCGCTCGACTCCTTGGGTGCGGTAAACCCCGTGCGGGCTGGCCCGCTCGGAGTCGAGCCCAGCCTGGGCACGCACCCGGCCGCTGTCGCGGTACTCCAGCACCAGCGGCGCCAGAAAGTGGATGGAGGCCTCGATCTGGGACAAGTCGATGTACTGGCCCTCGCCGGTGCGATGGCGGTGATGCAGCGCAGCGCCGAGAGCCGACAGGGCGTAGCGGGGGGAGATGAAGTCGGTGTAGGCCCCCCAGGGAACGTTGGGCGCACGATCGGGCCAGCCGGTGATGGCGGCGAAACCGCCCAAACAGGCGCCGTGGAGGCCGAAGCCGGTGTGGCGGGCCTCGGGCCCGGTCTGGCCCCTCATGCAGGTCGACAGCATCACCGCCCGGGGGTTGAGGGCCGACACCTGCTTGTAGCCGAAACCCAGGCGCTCGGCGGTGCCGGGGGTGTAGTTCTCCACCACTACGTCGGCCCACTCGATCATCCGGTCGATCACCGCCTTGGCCTCGGGAACGGTGAAGTTGAGCCCCAAGCCCAGCTTCGACTGGTTCATGTTGGCCATGGGATGCCCAGCGCTCATGGGCGAGGAGTGGGGAAGGTGCGGGGGTATCCACCGCAGGGTGTCGAGGCGGGCCTCGGTCTCCACCCGCACCACGGTGGCCCCCAGGTTGGCCAGGTCTTTGGAGATGAGCGGCCCCGCGGCGATCCACGACAAGTCGGCCACCTTCAAGCCCTCAAACAAGTCTCCCCTCGGGGCGGCCCACACCCGGCTGGGCGCCTCGGGGGCCCGCACCGGTTTCAGGCCCTCCAGAATCTGTTGGTGCTGGCCCAGGGAGGGCGCCGGATGGCGGTAGGCGATGGGGGTGGCCGACAGGCGGGCGAATGGCCCGGCGTGTACGGCGCCGTCCACCTCTACCCAGAAGTCGCGGGCGGCGAGCTGGGGGTCGGCGGCCAGGTAGGCGGAGGTATAGCAGGGGGCCACCAGCATCTTGCCGGCCACCGCCCGCTGTTGGATCTCGGCCTGGGTCTTGGTCTTGATGAAGTCCAGCATCTGCTGGAGGGCCCGGGCGGCGTCCTCAGCGCTGAGCGACCCGTCGCCCAGCCGCTCGAGCCACTTCTCCCAGTCCACCTCGGCCAGGTCGTCGTCGAGGGCGCCCTCTTCGACCACCCAGGCCATGAGCGACTTCATGCCCCGGTTGCCCTGTTCTCCCAGCACCAGGGTCATGCCCACATAGCCGTCGGCGCAGGGCTCGATCACCGGCATCGGCACGCCGGGCACCACCTCGGGGTGGGTGACGTCGGCCCGGTCGTCGCCCCTGCCGGGGAAGTCCTGGCCCAGCGCGGCGTAGCTGGTGATCGACATGAGCGACCACAGCACCGCGGCCTGGATGGAGCTGTCGAGGTGTTGGCCCAGCCCGCTTCGATCGCGCTCGCACAGCGCCATGATGGCGTCGGCCGCGGCCTGCATCGCCCCGAGGAACGACGTCTCGGGATAGCCCACCGGGATGGGAACCCGGTCGTGGTCGCCCTGCATGGCCAACAGCCCGCCGGCGGCCGACAAGGTGAGGTCGGTCATGGGTGCGGCGGCGTCGGGGGTGCCGGCGCCGAACGGGGTCACCGACACGTACACCAGTGCGGGGTTGACAGCGGCCAGATCGTCGGGGCCGAGGCCGAGGCCGTCCATGTAGCCGGGGGCGAACGACTCCAGCAGCACATCGGCGCCGGCCACCAGCGCCCGGAACTGGTCGCGGGCCCCGGGGAGTTCCACGTCGCACACCACGCTGTGCTTGCCCAGGCCCCACGCCTCCCAGAACAGCGAGCGGCCGTCGGCGGCGAACGGCGGGGTGGTGCGGGCGTCGCACCCCAACACCGACTCGACTTTGATGACCTCGGCACCGAGGTCGGCCATCGCCTTGCCGGTGGCCTCCGCCATCCGGGTGGTCAGGTCGAGGACCCGTATGCCGTCGAGGGCGCCGCTCATGGTCCTGGCTGCGGGACTTCGCCAGAGCTCAGTGGGAGAGCAGGTCGGGATCGCGGCGCAGCTCGGCTCGCACCATGGCCTCCCAGAACCCGATGAAGTTGTCGCCGGGGCTGCGCTTCATCATCTGCACGTAGCTGTCGGGCAGCACCGGGTTGAGCTCGGCGCCGGCGGCCCGGATGTGCCAGGCCCGCTGGCAGCGCTGCTCGAGGGCCACCGCCCGCTGGTGGACGGCCCGGGCCGAGTTGCCCAGCACGAACACGCCGTGGCCGGCCAAAAGGGCCAGCTCGGAGTCGCCCATCTTCACGCAGGCGCTGCGGGCCGAGGCGGGGTCGTTGACCGCGCCGTCGTACTCGTCCACCAGCACCAGCTCGCCGCCGCCCAGCGACGACGACTGGTCCATGGCCGGGGGCACCTCGGCCATGTCGGCCCACACCGTGCCGTACAGGGGATGGTTGTGCATGGCCCAGGCAACCCCGGGGCGGAGCTTGTGCAGCTCCAGATGAAGGGGGATGCCGGGGGGCACCGGCCAGTCGCCCTCCACCACGTTGCCGTCGAGGTCGATGCGGATCACCTGGCTGGGCCGCAGCTCGTCCCAGGTGATGAGCCACGGGTTGCACATCAGGGTGCCGTCGCCCATGTTCACGGTGATGTGGCCGGCCAGGTGGTCGTTGTAGCCCTCGGACCACAGGCACCGGGCCAGCAGCACCAGCTCCTCGGCGGTGGTCATGTCGGGGATCAGCTTCTCTGCGGTGGGGGTGAACGCCATGGCCTCACAGTAGCGGGCGCCGATGACAGTTGGCCCGGCCACCGCCCAGCCGAGCCCCAAGAACGGCCCGCCAGCCGAAGAGCAAAGCCGCCGGATTTTAGCGGAAAGCCGCCCAGCGGTGTCGGCCCTTCGAACGACCGCTGGCTTGACAGATGTGGCTACTCTGTCGCCATGGCCGACCCGATGGCCGCAGCAGTAGGGGTTCAGCCCGAGCCCGCCTCAACGGTGGACTACCGGCTGGTGCGAGCCCATGTGCTGCAACGGGTGTTGAGCGGCACCCGGATGGCCGACGACGTGTGCGACGCCCACCCCGAGCTGGTGCGGGCCGGCCGAGAGGTGGGCACCGCCGCCGGGGAGCCGTGCCCGGTGTGCCAGGGAGACGAGCTGGCCCTGGTGTCGTATGTGTTCGGCCCCCGCCTGCCAGCCCACGGCCGCTGCATCAGCTACCCGGCGGAGATCGCCAAGCTGGCCCAGCGCAAGGGCCGGTTCACCTGCTACGAGGTGGAGGTGTGCCCCGAGTGCGGCTGGAACCACCTCCTGCGCAGCTACGTGCTGCAACCCTGCTGACCGACGGCGCTCGACGGCGACCCTGCTGATCGCCCCCGCGAGTACCGCTGAATCAGCGGGGCTGGGGCCAGAAGGGCTGGGCCTGCTCCAACTGGGCGGCCAACTGCAACAGCAGCGCCTCAGCGCCGTAGGGGGCGATGAAGTGGCTGCCCACGGTGAGGCCCCGGTCGTCCCAGTGCAGGGGCACCGACATGGCGGGCTGGCCGGTGGCGTTGGCCATGGCGCAAAACGGGCTGTAGGCCCCCTGGCGAGCCCCCCACTCGGCCACATCGTCGCTGGTGGCCACCAGCTCGCCCAGCGGGGGCGGCACCCGGGCCAGCGTGGGGGTGAGCACCAGGTCGATGCCCGAGGCGTGGTACTGGCCCATCTTGCGGCCCATCAGGTGGCTGTCCAGCACGGCCTGGGCGTAGTCGGGGCCGGAGATGTCAGCGCCCCGGGCCGCCATCGAGGCGGCCACCGGCTCCAGGTCGTCGGCGCCGGGGGGCCGCCCGCACGCCGCCTCTCGGCGGGCCATCAGCGCGGCGATGTTGGAGGTGGTGATCACCCCCTGCGGGCCGCCCATTCCCCGGCGTATGGGCAGGTCGGCCTCCTCCAACCGATGGCCGAGCCCCTCGCACAGGGCCACCGCGGCGTCGAGCGCCCCCCGGGCCACGGCATCGAGCTCGATGCCGTCGGCCGAGCCGTCCCACACCGCGATCCGCAGCGGGGGCGGCGGCACGGCGATGGCCGCCTCGAATGTAGTGTCGGGCGAAGGCGCCACATAGGGGTCGCCCGCAGCCAAACCGGAGATCACGTCGAGCATCACCGCGCTGTCTCGCACCGTGCGGGTGATGGCGTGGGTACACGAGTAGCCGCTCCACCCCTCTCCGGCGTCGGGGCCGAAGCTCACCCGCCCCCGGCTGGGCTTGAGCCCGAACAGCCCGCAGGCCGACGACGGGATGCGGATGGAGCCGCCCCCGTCGGAGGCGTGGGCCGCGGTCAGCATCCCCGAGGCCACCGCGGAGGACGCCCCTCCGCTGGAGCCCCCCGCGCTGCGGCCGGTGTCCAGGGGGTTGGCGCACGGGCCGAACAGGGCCGGCTCGGTGGTGGTCGACAGGCCGAGCTCAGGCGAGTTGGTGCGGCCCACCAGCACCAGGCCGGCGGCCCGGTAGCGGCTCACCACCTCGGCGTCGTGGTCGTCTGTCGGGGCATCGGCGAAGTAGCGCGACCCGTGGGTGGTGACCGTGCCCCGCATGGCGAAGTGCAGGTCTTTGATGGCGAACGGCACCCCCCGCAGCCGCCCGTCGGCGGCCGGCTCGGGCTCCACGATGGTGGTGATGGCGTTCAGCTCCGGGTTGCGCTCGTCGATGCGGGCCATGGTGGCCTCCAGCACCTCTTGCTCCGACACCTCCCCGCTCCGAATGGCATCGGCCAGCCCCACCGCATCGCTCCGGTCCAACAAGTCATCCATGAGCCCGACGTTAGCGGCGCGCCTCTCCCCAGCACGATGTGGCGAGGGGGCTGGTGGGATGGGCTAGAGTGGGGGCGACCGCCGGCAGCCTGAGTGCGCTGGACGGGGAAGGAGAACAACCATGGGCTCGAAGCTCACTGCTCCGGCTATCAGCCATCGCAAGCGCAGCGGTGGCGCAGACCCCCTCGTCATGCTCACCGCCTACGACGCGCCCAGCGCGCGCATCGCCGACGAGGCGGGGGCCGATCTCATCTTGGTGGGCGACTCGGTGGCCATGGTGGTGCTGGGCCACGACGACACCATGAGCGTGACCGTGGACGAGATGGCCCACCACACCGCGGCGGTGGCCCGCACCCGCCCCAATGCGCTGGTGGTGGCCGACATGCCGTGGATGAGCTACCACGTGTCTGCCGCCGACACGGTGACCAATGCGGCCACCCTCGTGCGGGCCGGCGCCCAGGCGCTGAAGCTGGAGGGCGGCTCTGAGCGGGTGCCGATGATCGAGGCCATCATCTCGGCCGAGGTGCCGGTGATGGGCCATCTGGGCCTCACCCCCCAGTCGATGCTGGCCCAGGGCGGCTATCGGGTGCAGGGGCGCACCAGCGAGGCGGCGCTGGGCCTGGTGGCCGACGCCAAGGCGCTGGCCCATGCCGGATGCTTCGCCATCGTGCTGGAGGGCATGCCGGCCGCGGTGGGCCAGATGATCACCGACGCGGTGGACGTGCCCACCATCGGCATCGGCGCCGGGGGCCACTGCGACGGCCAGGTGCTGGTGTTCCACGACGTGCTGGGGCTGGAGACCAGGATGCTCCCCCGGTTCGTGCGCCGCTACGCCACCCTGCACGACGACGGCGTGGACGCCCTGGCCCGGTTCGCGGCCGATGTGCGCTCGGGGGCGTTCCCCCACCACGACGAGTGCTACGAGATGAACCCCGACGAGGAGATGGCGTTGGGCCTTTACGGCCACACCGGGTAGAGTTCTCGTGCAATAGAAGCCCTGCCCCGGCTGTCGGGGCTCCGGCCGAGGCCGGGTCCACAGGGAGGTGAGCTCGCCATGCGGGCCTACGAATTGATGATCATTCTGAACGCGGGCGTCGAGGAATCCGACGTGAGCACCCGCGTCGAGCAGGTCTCCGAGAACATCTCCGCCCACGGCGGCGAGGTGAAGGCCGAAGACCGCTGGGGCAAGCGCCGCTTCGCCTACGAGATCAACCATCAGCACGAGGGCTACTACCTGGTCCTCGAGTTCGTGACCGAGACGCGCGAGATGGAAACAATGGAACGTCTCCTTCGCCTTGCGGACGATGTGGTCCGCCACAAGTTGATCCGTCTCCCCGACGACGAGGCCGCCCGGCGCGGCCTGCTGGGAGACGACGCCCCCCTGGCTGCGGCCGGGTAACCCAAGGAGACACAGAGATGGCTTTCGACAACACGGTGACCGTCACCGGGAACATCACCAGAGACCCAGAGCTTCGATTCACGGCCGGCGGCAGCGCGGTGGCCACGTTCGGGCTGGCCTGGAACCGGCGCTGGCAGAACCGCCAGACCAACGAGACCGAGGAGCAGGTGTCGTTCTTCGACGTGACCTGCTGGAACACCCTGGCCGAGAACGTGAGCGAGAGCCTGGTGAAGGGTACTCGGGTGATCGTGAGCGGCCGGCTGGAGCAGCGGTCGTGGGAGACCCAGGACGGCGACCGCCGCTCCAAGGTCGAGATCATCGCCGATGAGGTGTCGCCCAGCCTGCGGTGGGCATCGGTGGAGGTGATCCGCAACGAGCGGCGCGAGGGTGGCGGCGGCCGCAACCAGGGCGGCGGAGGCGGCTACCAGGGCGGGGGCGGAGGCGGACGCCAGCAGCGCAGCCAGACCCCCGACTACCAGGTTGACGAGGAGCCGTTCTGATGGCCAAGGGACCGAAGAAGCCCAAGGCCAAGGACATCAGCCGGCGGCGCAAGAAGAAGGTCAGCGTCCTCACCCAGGAGGGCATCGGCTATGTGGACTGGAAGGACATCAACCTGCTGCGGCGGTTCATGTCCGACCGGGCCAAGATCCGGGCCCGGCAGGTGACCGGCAACAACCAGCAGCAGCAGAAGGAGATCGCCCGGGCCATCAAGAACGCCCGCGAGATGGCGCTTTTGCCCTACAACAACCGCATCACCACCCAGCGCAGCGCGTCGCGGATGCGAGACGACAGCCGCTTCGAGGGGCCGGTTCCCCAGCCGTCGGCCCCGCCGCCCGGCATGCGCCCGCCCGGCGAGATGGACGGCGAGGAACTGGAGGCCCTGGAGATGATCGGCGACGAGGCGGCGATGCCCACCGACGCAGCCGAGGGGGCACCGCCGGAGGCGCTGGCGCAAGAGGCACCCGTCGACGAGCCGGTGGCCGAGGAGGCTCCGGTCGAAGAGGCGGCTCCCGAGGAGGCCGACGAGGAGCCGGCGTCATGAAGGTGGTGCTGCGCGACAACGTCGATGCCCTGGGCAAGAAGGGCGACGTGGTGGACGTGGCCGACGGCTACGCCCGCAACTTCTTGATCCCGGCCGGCAAGGCGTTCAAGTCGTCACCGGGGGCCGAGCGCCAGGCCGAGCGCATGCGCCAGGCCCGCGAGCTGAAAGACGCCAAGGAGCTGGCCGAGGCCCAGGAGATGGCCTCCCGGCTGGTGTCCACCCCCATCCACATCGCGGCCCGGGCCGGAGAAGAGGGCAAGCTGTTCGGATCGGTCACCACCGCCGACATCGTGCGGGCGGTGGCGGAGCAGGCCAATATCATGCTGGAGCGCAAGGCCATCGACTCCGAGGGGATCAAGGAGCTGGGCAGCCACACGGTCACGGCCAAGCCCCATCCCGAGGTGGAGTTCCCCATCACCGTCGAGGTGGTCGCCGCCGAATAGCCCTGGAAAAGCCGAATTCGGTAAATCCCCAGGATATCCACCTATTTCAACAGCGCTTCCCCTAGCGCTTCACATGCAGGGTTTGCCAGAGTAGGCAACCGTGGAATGCGGTCGGGCAGAGCAATTGTCACTGCCACCAGGACAATAGGTGCAGTGGTGAGCGATCCCTTCCAATATCCCGACGACGGCCGGTCCTCGACAGCGCCGGGCCGCCTGGGGCGGGTGCCGCCCCACGACCTCGACGCCGAGGAGGCGCTTTTGGGCGCCATGCTGTTGAGCCGCGACGCCATCGCCGATGCGGTGAACCTGATCCGGCCCGAGCACTTCTACCGCCCGGCGCATGCCCATGTGTACGAGGCGGTGTGCTCGCTGTACGCCCAGGGAGAGCCGGCCGACGCGGTGACGGTGGCCGCCGAGCTGAACGCCCGGGGCCTGGCCGACAAGGTGGGGGGCAACGCCGCGCTGGTGAAGCTCCAGACCGGCACCCCGGCGTCGGCCAACGCCGCCCGATACGCCACCATCGTCCACGAGGCGGCCACCCTGCGCAAGCTGATCGAGATCGGCGGGGAGATCTCCGAGCTGGGCTACGACGGCGGCGACGACGTGGTCAAGACGGTGGACTCGGCCGAGGCCATGGTGTACCGGCTGGCCGCCGATCGCATGGGCGACTCCACCGCCCGCATCTCCGAGCTCTTGCCGGCCAACCTGGAGCGGATCGAGAGGCTCTACGACCAGGGCGAGATCGTCACCGGCACCCCCACCGGCTACAACGACCTCGACGAGATCACCAGCGGCCTCCAGCCCAACACCCTGGTGGTGATCGGGGCCCGCCCGTCGGTGGGCAAGACCAGCTTCGCGCTGGGCATGGCGGCCCATGCGGCCATGCGGGCCAACAAGCCGGTGCTCATCTTCTCGCTGGAGATGAGCCAGCTCGAGATCAGCCAGCGGATCCTGTGCGCCGAGGCCCGGGTGGACGCCTCCCGGGTGCGCACCGGCAAGCTCACCGACCAAGACTGGGCCGACCTCTCCACCGCCATCGGGCGGCTGTCGGAGGCCCCCATCTGGGTGGACGACAACCCGGCGGTGACCATCATGGAGATCAGGGGCAAGTCCCGCCGGCTGCGCAGCCAGACCGGCGACCTGGGCATGGTGATCGTCGACTACCTCCAGCTCATGACCGGGCGCCACACCGCGGAGAACCGCCAAGTGGAGGTGTCGGAGATCAGCCGGGGCCTCAAGATCCTGGCCCGGGAGCTGCAATGCCCGGTGGTGGCGCTCTCACAGCTCTCCCGCAACCTGGAGCAGCGCCAAGACAAGCGGCCCATCCTGGCCGACCTGCGGGAGTCCGGCTCCATCGAGCAGGACGCCGACATCGTGATGTTCTTGTACCGCGACGAGGTCTACAACCCCGAGACCGCCGACGCGGGCACCGCCGAGGTGCTGGTGGCCAAGCACCGCACCGGCCCCACCGGCAAAACCCGCCTAGCCTTCATCAAACACCACACCCGCTTCGCCAACATGGCCCGCACCGCCTGAGCGAGCTGGGAATGGAGCAAGGAGCGAAAGGAACGGGAACTCAAGAAGTTCATCGCAGAGTCGTTTCAAGACTGGCCCGTCGAGAGAGCTCTCAATGACTGGTTCAAGAAGGCAACCAGCAAGGGGCTTGCCAAATACACGCTCGACGACTGGCTGAAAACTGCGCTGACCAATTGGCGAGTCAGAGATGTGCTGAAGAAACAAATTGGCGAAATCGTCGAAGCCGAAGTCCGAAGGCAGCTCCTAGACACCAAACGCAAGGCTGCGTAGCCAATCAAGCAGAGCAGCTAGCACCGTCAGAAGAGGCTTCCGCCGTTGAAACAGGGGGGGTCGTTGTCCGTTTGGGCTTGATGCGGCTCTTGGAGGGCTGCTCGGGAAAGCGGTTGGTAACAGGATATGCAACAGACCACTCCGGCCGAATTCCCACCATAACAGCTATGTGTCCGGCGGCTTCGGCGGGGTGGACATGCGCGGAGTTGTCCATGATGATGCTTCTCTCAGTAACAAAACCACTAACACTGGGAGGCAGCATGGCTGAGAGGCAAAAGCTCACCGCGAAGTTCGTGGCCACCGTGAAGGAGCCGGGCGCCTACGGCGATGGAGGCCACGGCTCCCACGGGCTGATCCTGCGGGTGCGGGAGGCCAAGGGCGGGGGCGTGACCAAATCGTGGGTGCAGCGGCTCATCATCAACGGCAAGCCCACCCACATCGGGCTGGGGCCCACATGGCTCGTGTCCTCCGCCGAGGCCCGTGAGACGGCGTTGGACAACCACCGCATTGCGCGCAGGGGGGGCGACCCGCGGCGCGGCGCCGGCGTCCCCACCTTCGCCGAGGCCGTCGAGGAGGTCATCGCCATGCACTCAGCGGGTTGGAAGGAGGGGGGACGCACCGCCGAGGCATGGCGCACCCAACTCGCCACACACGCCGCCCCCCTCGCCGACAAGAAGGTGGACAGGATCACCCCCGGCGACGTGCTCGCCGTGCTGGAGCCCATCTGGCTCACCCTGCCGGAGATCGCCAGAAAGCAGCGCCGGCGCATCAGCGCGGTGATGAAGTGGGCGGTGGCCCAGGGCTACCGAATCGACAACCCCGCCGGCGACGCGCTGGCCGCAGCCCTGCCGAGGCAGAACGGCGCAACGCACCACCCGGCCATTCCCGCCGAAAAGGTGGCCGACGTGATCGCCGCCGTGCACGCGTCGGGGGCCTGGCGGGGAACCAAGCTGGCGTTCGAGTTCTTGGCGCTCACGGCGTGCCGGTCGGGCGAGGTCCGGTTCGCGACGTGGCCCGAGATCGACCGGGAGGCCCGGGTGTGGACCATCCCAGCCCGCCGCACCAAGACGGCCACCGAGCACCGGGTGCCGCTGGCCGACGCAGCGCTGAGGGTGCTGGCCGAGGCCGAGCAGATCGCCGACGGCAGCGGCCTGATCTTCCCCTCCCTCACCGGGCGGCCGCAAAACGACAGCACCCTGTCGAAGCTGCTGAGGGAAATGGGCGCAGGCATGGTTCCGCACGGGCTGCGGAGCTCGTTCAGAAGCTGGGCGGCTGAGTCCACCGACTACTCGTGGGAGATCGCCGAGATGGCGCTGGGCCACACCGTGGGAACCAAGGTGGAGCGGGCCTACCTGAGAACCGACCTGTTCGAAAAGCGCGTCCAGCTCATGCAGGACTGGGCCGACTTCCTCACCTGCTCGCCCCAATTGTCACAAGAATAGCAATATCTACAACAACATAAATCGCTGACCAGCCGAAACGCACCAGATATGGTTCCGGCGGCGGGAGTGCTACTGGTCGTCGCAGCTCCCTGCTTGCGCTCGGGGCGCTGTTGGCGCTGGTTGCGAGCGTGCTGATCTGGGCCGCGCCCGACTCCCAGGCGCAAAACCCCAACATCCCCCCGGTTGCGATCGCAACGCTTGGCGCTGCCGTGCCCGATGCAACGGCCGCTGCCACCGCCGACCCGTCGGACGACTTCGTGGTCCAGAACCTGGTGGGGACGCGGAGCTTCGACCCCGATGCGGCCAGCGATGCCACCGCCAACGGGATCGCGGTGTTCCAGTGGGAAGTGGTGACCGACAGCTATAAGGACTGGCTGGCCATCACCGGCGCCAGGACCGGCGAAGCGTCGTTCATTGTTCCGAACGAGGCATCCATCGCCCGCTACGGCCAGACCATCGAGTTCAAGCTGACGGTGTGGGACGCCAATCCGAGGCAGGTGGCTACGGCTTTGTCGGACACCGCCACGGTGACCTACAACTTCCGAGATGCCGGGAGCCCCACCGCCGACATCACCGTGACCGCCTTGTTGCCCAACCCCACCGCCGTTGAAGGCTACGACGACGACGGCGACGGGCTCATGGATGAGGATGACGAGCAGTTCACCGTTGACGCCATCATCTCCCGGCCGGGTGAAGGCGACAACACGGACTACGAGTGGCACATCAAAGAAGGTGCCCTGCTGACCATCGACGGTTCCGGCAGCTCCGACCCCGACACCACCCTGACCGACGCCAACTTCACCTGGCGGCGCATCTACGACAGCAGCGCCGACACCGGTGTTTCCGACAACGCTGCCGATCTCGACGCCTCCCTGCCGGGTGCCGCCGACGCTGAGGCAGCAGCTGGTGTCAACGGCAAGAAGATCAGCTCGAGCACTGACGTCCCGACGGGCACCCGTGAAGCGCTCACCGCCCGGACAGTCGTGGCGCTTGCCAACACCAACGGTACTGCCCCGAATCCGTTCTACAGCTACTACCGCTTGACGATTGACGACAACGGCGACACCGACGGGGGCAACATGGACAGCACCCAGGTGCTGATCGTGATCCACGACCAGCCCAACGATCCGACGGCAGCCGGCAATCCTCGTGATCCGGCTTCCAGGATTACTGCGACTGCGGTGAGGACTGCCGATACCTCAGTCACTACTCCTGTGGTGCAGAGCAGCCTGGGCGCGAACCGGTTCCTGGTTCCGCCCGGCAACACCGTGACCATCACGGCGGCACCGTGGGATGCCGACATCGGCATCGCTGGCGGTGCGGGCGTTGCGGGTGACCTGATCACCACCTTTGACGGCGCGAGGCCGACCGCAGCAGGTGCGCTAACTGCCACGGTGGCGATTCCTCGGACCGCTCCTCAGGGAACCGAGTACGAGGTCAACATCACCGTTACCGACCGCACCAAGCGCAGCTCCACGACCACGGTGACCATCGTGGCCGTGCGCAACACGCAGCCTGAGGCGGTGGCGCCTGACAACATCATTGTTGGCGATGGGGCCAACGGCGGCGACAAAGACTCCTTCAACCTACCGACCGGCACGGTCGCGCTGCGGGGTATCGGGTTCGACGCCGACGGCAATGACCTCACCTTCAACTGGACTGAGAAGGCCTATCCGCTCAATACCGACGGTGAACTTGATACCACTGGCGATTCCGACGCCGACGGTACGTCATCTGCCGCGATCAGGCTGCCGAGGAAGGCTTATCTGAGTATCGACAACGCTGACCAGGAGTCGGCATCCTTCTCGGTGCCCGAGGTTGACGATACGAACCTTCCGACCGTTGACTATTCGTGGGATCACGATAACGATGCGGGTACCACCGCTCTCACCGTCAAGGCTTACCAGATCCCCATCGAGTACAAAGTCACTGACAGCTGGGGCCATTCCAGGACTGACATTGTGGTTGTGACCGTTTTCGACAACGAGGTACCCCGCACGGTGGCCAATCCTGGTGCCAACCAGGAGGTCGCTGGCGGCTCGTTCGTCCGGCTGAACGGCTCCGGCAGCCGGAACTCCGCCGGCACCACTGTTGGTCTCACCTATCAATGGACTTATATCGGGATCTCCACCGATCCTCTGACCCAGGACCGTCCGGCCCTCTCCCGACAAGAGATTGCCGGGGGCTACGTCGAGGCCAACAAGGGCAACGCATCGACGACCGCTGACAAGGTTGGATGGCTCCCCTACGACGGCAAAGCAGACGTCACAAGCGAAGGCACAGCCGGAGCGGACACGGCTGACGACGATCACATCCTGACAGGGGACCAGGCTGTTGGCACCTTCCACCCGACTGCTGGTGGGGCGCTGAAGCAGGCAGACACCAGATTCCCGTACTTCGATGCTCCAAGTCTGCACGGCTTCAGCAGCATCAAGCTCCAGTTCGAGCTGACGGTGACCTACACCCCGCCTGGCGATTCTGCACAAGACCCGGTGAAGTCTGTGCGCCCGGTGACGATCACTGTGAGCGACGGGTTCTATTCCGGCGGCACGGTGACCGGTCCGGACTTCTGCACCGGCTTCAGCCTCGGCGGTCCGCAGACCTTCGCCTTCGACAGCGACGGTGACGGCGTGGCCGACATCTGCTCGCTGAAGACCACCCGCCGTGAGGCAGTGGCGACGCAGAACGCCTACAACGAGCTGGCCGCTTTGAACCCGGATCTGTTCAAGGACCACCTCCACGGCAAGGCTGCTGTGGAAGCTGATGCCACTGCGACTCCGCCAGTCGTAGCGCAAGCTGCAATTGCCAGCCAGTGCAAGGCGGCCCCGAAGACCTTGGGCGACTCCGATGCGGCGCTGAATGCCGATGCGTGCGGTCCGGCCGGTACGTTCACCCGTCGGGTGTCGAGTCCGCCGGCGCCGGTCGATCCTGCGGTGGCCGATGTGTTCTTCTCGGGGATCATCACCGACGCCAACTTCTGCACCAACCGCAGCCTCGGTGGGCAGCCGCTGTATGCCAACGACACCGATGGCGACGGCGTGGCCGACATCTGCTCGCTGGGTTACACCCGCCGCGAGGCCGTCGCTCGCCAGAACGCGCTGCAGATGGCCTTCTCGGGCCACGATCAGTTCGCGGCTGCCCTGGCGAGGGCTTGCGCCGAGTTGGGCACCACCGACTTCGGTGACAGCGCCGCCAGCCTGGCCAACGACCGGTGCAGCAAGCCCAGGCCCGCCAAGCCGGGCACGGCGCTGCCAAAACCAGCAGCTAGCTAAACCGACCCTGGTTCGCCAGAACCAGTAAGGAAGCGGCCCGGCCCCAGCGGCCGGGCCGCTCCGCGTCCGCCCGGCTCGGGGCTGTTGTGGTGGGGGCTCGGGCCCGGATAATCTGGGGGTTCAAGTTTCCCCTGAGCAACCCTCTTTGTAGAGAGGGAGAACGTCATGAACGATGCAGTCTTGAGCACCTTGATCGGTGTGCTAGGAACCGGGCTGATCGGCATGTTCTACATCCAGCTTCAGAACCTGCGCGCCGACATGAAACAGGGTTTTCGGGAGCAAGGCGAACGCTTGGCCCGCATCGAAACCGACCATGGGGAGCGCTTGGCCCGCATCGAGGCCAAACTCGACATCGATCCCCCCGCCGAAGCCGCCTAGCTCACGTTCCCGCTAAGCAACCGGGATTACATACCCAATTGCCCATTCTCAGGGAAGCCCCAACCCATTTGTCGATGGGGCGACAGATCGGTTAGATCTGCTTATAATGAAATCGACGGGCACCGCCCCATCGCGACGGAAACAGCACGAAAGAAACAGCCGTGGGCAACTCCTATAGCTCAGACGACTTCGATCCGAGCAAACTCGACCGAGTGGACACCAAAAGGGCCGCACACCTGGTTCCTGGGGATTACATCGTTCCCCTAGGCGGCGAGGCAGAGAAGACGCTGGCGAGCAACGGTGGAGTGCCAATCCGGGATGAGACTGTGAAGGTCATCCGCAAGCCGCACCCGTCGATTGCGTCGAAGCGGGACAAGCCTCTTGTCGCCATGAAAGTCCAGTGCATGAACGGGAAGAAGCTGTACATGAGGACACCCCCGGCCCATAAATTCGCCGTCTTCGGCTGATGCCCCATGACAAGGACGACGAAGAGATAGTCGAATGGGCGGGAAGCCCGGATATCTCGGTTAGTCCTCCTCGCAAGTCATTCTGGACTTGGGAGGGCTTTTTCTCCTACTGCTACGACCCCACCCTTCATATGGCTGTAGTGGTGGTTGAGGTCCTGCTCTTGGAGTCCATTGAGCCGTGGAGGATCAAGATAGGCGTAGCCGTCGGTGTTTTGGTGCTCGCCTGGATTGCCCTTGTGAAATTGAATGTCAAGAAAGAGGCATTAGTGGTTAGGGCCATCCCAGGAAGCAATCAGTCAGATACGTTTGGCTGGTCAACCGGCTCCTCATCTCGATTCCCCCGCCGAAGCCGCTTAGCTCGGGGCTGTTGTGGTGGGGGTTCGGGCCCGGATAATCTGGGGGTTCAAGTTCCCCCTGAGCAACCCTCTTTGTAGAGAGGGAGAACGTCATGAACGATGCAGTCTTGAGCACCTTGATCGGTGTGCTAGGAACCGGGCTGATCGGCATGTTCTACATCCAGCTTCAAAACCTGCGCGCCGACATGAAACAAGGATTTCGGGACCAAGGCGAGTCCATTAAGGCACTAGAGGCCGCGGTGGGCCGCATCGAAACCGACCACGGCCAACGCCTCGCCCGCATCGAAACCGACCACGGCCAACGCCTCGCCCGCATCGAAACCGACCACGGCCAACGCCTCGCCCGCATCGAAACCGACCACGGCCAACGCCTCGCCCGCATCGAGGCCAAGCTCGACGACGACCCGCCTACCCAAGCCGCCTAACGACTCTCGCAGAAGCCGGAATCGCTCGCTGAATTCGTTGACGGCAGATCCGACGCTTTCCGGCTCCAATCACCGCCGCGCCCGAGTGGTGCTCGCTTTGCTGCTGGCGGTGTTCGTGGTGCTCAGCGTGAAGCAGGTGGACAACCATCCGCAGCTGGGTGTGGATGAGATCTACTACTACGACTACGTGCTCAAGTCGCCCTCGCTGGGCATCCGCATCGGCGAGCAGGTGGGAGCCGAGGCCATGGCCACCGCGGGGTGCCGGGGGATCGAGATCTGGCCTGAGGAGCTCATCCCGGCCTGCGGCGATCCCCAGCCCGATCCCAACCAACTGTGGCAGTCGGGCTACAACGTCACCTTCCAGCATCCGCCCCCCTACTTCACGCTCACCGCGTGGGGCGGCGAGGTGATCGGCTGGCTGCCCGGCGTGGACGACAAGCTGCACGCCTACCGGCTGGTCGGGGCCCTCTGGCTGGTGGCGGGGATGTCGCTGCTGTGGTACGCCCTGGGCCTGGCCGGGCTGGGCACCGTCGCCAAAGCGGCCCTGGTGGCCCTTTTGGGGGCGCCGCCGGCGGCGCTGTACGTGTCCACCTCTGTGCACGCGGGCAACGCCCAGCTCGTGGGTGGCGCCCTGTTGCTGGTGGCGCTGCTGTTGTGGGAGGCCAAGCGCTGGCCGTGGTGGTCGGTGCCCATCGCGGCCGCCGCGGCCATGGCGCTGAACTTCAACAACGCCATCGCGGTGGGCGCGCTGGTGGCCTACCTGGCCTATCTGGCCTGGCGCGACCGGGGCGACAAGAGCGACCTGCTTGCCACCGCCGCCTCGTCGTTCGCCGTCGCAGTGGTGTCGGTGATCGGCTGGCAGTTGTGGCAGAACCACCGCAAGCTGGCCGACGTCCAAGATCTGCCCATCCACCAGGTGATCTGGGGCCAGAAGGGCTTTCAGTGGCAGCAGATCGACGACGAGCTCCGGGCGGTGTTCACCCCGTTTCGAGATCAGTGGATCCCGACCTGGGACGTGCTCACCCCGCTCAACGGCATCGCCGACATCGGGCTTTTGGTGCTGCTGGGGGCCACATTGGCGGTCACCGCCCAGCGGTCGTCTCATCGCTACCTCACCGCGGGGGTGGTCACCGCCATGGCCGGCATGGGCGTGGTGACCATGCTGAGCACCTACGCCGCGGGCTACAACTACTTCCAGCTCACCCCGGCCCGCTACGGCCTGGCCCTGTTGCCGTTCGCGGCCCTGGCCGTCGCACCGGCCATACGCGCCATCCCCCTGGCCCGGCTGGCCACCGCAGCGGTGGCCGTCGCCACCGGCGCAGCGGTTGCCTACGGGGTCTTCGCCTCGGTCACGCCGGCGCAGGACGCCGATGTGGTGGAGGCCATCCGCTTGTCCCAGCAGCAGCAGTCGATCATCGACCAGCAGGATCTGATCAGCGACCAAGAACAGCTCCTCGACGACCAGCAGCAGCTCCTCGACGAGAAGGACAACCTGCTCGACCTGTACCGCTGCCAAGCCGGAATCGACGTCCACCTAGTGGCCGGAGGATGCGACCCCGACAACTGAGCCGGGCCGCTCAGTTGGGGGCGGTGGGGAGGGGTTGGCCGGGTTGGGGGGTGGTGGGACGACTGCACCGGTCGGCGGCCAGGGCGGCGGGGCTGTCGCCGAAGTCGAGGGTGCCGAGGGCGGTGCAGGCGGCGGCGAGGGCGGCGGGGAACTGGGGATGGTCGGCGAAGGCGGCCTCCAGGGCGTTGTGGCGGGCCACGGCCTCGCGGCGGGTATAGGCCAGCGAGCAGGTGTCGGCGATGCCGTCGCCGTCGCGGTCAAGGGCGTAGAGGGGCTGTCCGCCGAGGCCGAGGTTGGTGCAGAAGGCGGGTCCGGTGATCACCGGCCCGGAGAAGAACAGGCCCGCCTTGGCGGGATCGATCGGCGCGGGGGGCGAGGACACTCGGCGGTCGCGAACGCCTTTGGGCCCGCACGAATCGGCCTCGAGCGCTTCGGCGGTGTCGCCGGGCAGATCCTTGGGGGCGCTGTAACAGGTGCCCTTGGTGCGGTCGGACTCGTCTGCGTCGGTGTCCGGGTCGTCGGGCGGGCCGTGGAGGGCGGCTTCGAAGTCGTCGGGGTTGATGACGGCCAGGCGCTCCAAGGCGTTCTGGCGGGCAATGGCGGCCCGGCGGGTGGTGTCGAGGGCGCAGATGTCGGCCACGCCGTCCTTGTCGGAGTCCACCGGATAGGTGGCGGGGCCGCCCAGGCTGCGGTTGGCGCAGTAGTCGGGGCCGTCGATGACCCCGGAGAAGTACCCGCCGACCACGGTGACGGCCACCGTGTCGGTGTGGTCTTGTTGGCCGGTAACGCCGCCGACGGTGAGCGTGAAGATGAGCTTCACGCTGTTGAACCCGTGGAGCCGGGGGGCGTCGAAGTAGGGGTAGCGCCCCGACACGGTCTTGAGCCGGCCGCCGGCTGTGGGGCTGTAGGAGCCGTCGTCGTTGGGGAACCACTCGCCGGCGGTGAATCCCTCATCGGCCTCGGCTTCGGTGATGGCGGGGCGGTGCTCGGTGCGGGGAAGGGTCTCGATGCCCACATAGGCCCACTCATAGGAGACCGACGCGATAGCCGCATCGCTGATCAACCCCGAGTTGATGCGGCCCCGCAGGCGAACGAAGCTGCCCGACGACACCCGTTGGTCCACACCGGCGATGGCCCGAAGGTCGTCGTCGCCGTCGTGGATGATGATCTCCACCACGTCGGAGTCCGACACCCCCCAGCTGTCGGTGGCGGTGAACTGCACGTAGACGATGTACCGGGTGCCGGTGGTGACCTCGGGCAACGGGAAGCTGGCGGTGTCGGTGTCGGCGCCGGCCAGCGACAGCCGGGGCCCGCGATAGGTGGCCAGCAATTCGTCTCCCGCCGAGTTGCGGACCTGCTCCCACCGGAAGGTCATGTCGTCGTTGTCGGGGTCGAACCCGAGGCCGTTCAATTCCACCCTCCCGCTGGGGGGATCGGAGACCGGGAAGCCGCCGTTGGTGCCGTCGGGGGTGTCGATGTCGTCGGGAGCGAGCGCAATCGGCGCCAGGTTCTCGGCTATCACCAGCTCCACCGAAGTCGACCCGGAGAACTCAGAGGAGTCCACCACCTCCACGCTGATCACGAACGAGTCGCCTTCCCTGAAGCCCTCGGGGGCGGTGAACACCGCGGTGGTGCGCGCTCCGGGCCGGTTGTCCTCGTCGGGCTCCAGGGCGGGTCCGCTCCAGGTGTGCTTCAGCAGCCGGGTGCGAGCTGAGCCGTCGCCGGTGCCCACCGCAGTGAGGATCACCGGGTCTTCGGCTGTTTCGGGGGAGATCAGGTAGCGGTTCTCCCCGGCGGGCTGGATTCCCTCGCGGCGGTCGGCGGCAGTGGAGGCGTCGGGATCGGATTCGGGATGGAGTATCTCCACGGTGGGGTTGTCGTGGGCGTCGCGGACCACGATCTTGACGACGGCCGTCGACGTTGCGCCGTGCCCGTCGGTCACCGTGAGCTGGTAGTACAGGTAGTAGGGGTCGGCGATATTGCCCCGCACGAAGGGGAGCCGGCCCACCGTCTCCGACGTGGTGGAGCCGACGACGTCGGGATCCTCGTCGGTGCTCAGCGACCGCACGCCATCGGTGTCGCCGGGCAGCGAGGCGGTGACCGACGCCACATCGCTGTGGTACAGGCGCGTCCAGCTGAACGCGCTGGCCGGAAGCGGGCCGTCGGGGTCGGAGCTGGCCGAGCCGTCCACCACCAGCAACGTGCCCTCTCGGATGTCCCATTCGTAGTCGAGGTTGTCGTTCTCGCCCGGCCCGGCGATCACCCCCTCAACGGTGTAGCGCTCCTCGTTCTCGTCCACCACGCCGTTGCCGTTGTCGTCGAAACCGGTGAGCTGCTGGCTCCGGGGAGCGGGCAGCTTGGCCGTCACGGTGATCTCGGCGGTGGGACCGTGGTTGATGTTGGCCACCACCGTCGTGCTGGAAGACGCCGCCGGCCGACCGTCGTCGGTCACCGTCAGCCGGAACTCCACGGAGTGGACGCCCCGGTCGGCCAGCGTCCGATCGAGGAGGACGAACGTGGCCGTCCGCCCCGCGGGGATGTCGTTGTCGGCGTCGGCTGGGGAGTGGGCGACGGGGAGGTTGGCGTAGGCCTCGGTCATCACCTCCCACTCGTATTTGGCGATGCTGCCGCTGGGGTCGAAGCTCCTAGAGCCGTCCAGCGCCACCGTGGTTCTGCCGGCTTGCTGGTCGGGGGTCACTGCGGTGACGACGGCGATGGCCACCGGCGGGAACTGGGTCTCCTCCTGGGCTGCTGTTTGGGGAATGGCCAGGCCCAACAACCCGGCCAACAACCCCGATAGCGCGACCAACGACCTGCGCAAAACAGCAGCACCTCCCCACAGGACATGTTTATGTTAATGCCGCGAGGACGAGCCGAACGTGCTTTGTGGACAATGTCTCCTCTCTCCCTCAAGGAGGGTTGAAGAGGGGGAAGTGAATACGAGGATTGTAGTAGGGAAGTGGCAGGGCACCGCCGGGTGGACGCGGAGCGGCCCGGCCGCTGGGGCCGGGCCGCTTCCTTACTGGTTCTGGCGAACCAGGGTCGGTTTAGTTGTCTGCTGTTGGCAGCGCCGTGCCTGGCGTAGCAGGCCTCGGCTTGCTGCACCGGTCGGCAGCCAGGCTGGCGGCGCTGTCACCGAAGTCGGTGGTACCCAACTCGGCGCACGCCCTCGCCAGAGCCGCAGCGAACTGCGCGTGGCCAGAGAAGGCCGCTTGCAGCGCGTTCTGGCGGGCCACTGCCTCGCGGCGGGTGTAACCCAGCGAGCAGATGTCGGCCACGCCGTCGCCATCGGTGTCGTTGGCATACAGCGGCTGACCGCCCAAGCTGCGGTTGGTGCAGAAGTTGGCGTCGGTGATGATGCCCGAGAAGAACACATCGGCCACTGCGGGATCGACCGGCGCCGGCGGGCTGGACACCCGTCGGGTGAACGTGCCGGCCGGGCCGCACGCATCGCCATTCAGTGCCGCATCGGAGTCGCCCAATGTCTTGGGCGCCTTCTTGCACTGGCTGTCGATAGCCGTGACGGTCTCGTCGACATCGGTGGTAGACGCATCGTCTGCCACAGCGGCACGGCCGTGCAGGTGGTCCTTGAACAGATCCGGGTTCAGAGCGGCCAGCTCGTTGTAGGCGTTCTGGGTGGCCACTGCCTCGCGGCGGGTGGTCTTCAGCGAGCAGATGTCGGCCACGCCGTCGCCGTCGCTGTCGAAGGCGAAGGTCTGCGGACCGCCCAGGCTGAACCCGGTGCAGAAGTCCGGACCGGTCACCGTGCCGCCGGAGTAGAACCCGTCGCTCACAGTGATCGTCACCCGAGCAGTGTGGGTCTGCTCGGAGCCACCTGTCGGGGTGAAGCTCACCGTGAGAGAGAAGTGCAGCTTGATGCTGCTGAAGCCGTACAGCTTCGGAGCATCGAAGTACGGGAACCTCCCGGTCTCACCCTTCAGCGCCCCACCAGCGGTCGGGTGGTAGTCACCACGACCCTGGGTGCCGTCCAAGTCGGTGTCTTCATCGCCGTCGTCTGTATCGACATCGCCGTCGCCGTCGGTGTCGCCGTCCCACGGGAACCACTTGCCCTCGACGTAGCCGCCGGCAATCTCTTGCTGGGTGATGGCCGGACGGTCCTGGGTCAGAGGATCGGTGGTGATACCGGTGTAGGCCCACGCATAGGTCAGGCCTGCGGCGGTGCCCGCGGAACTCCGGCTGGCGGAGCCGTTCAAGCGGACGAACGAGCCGCCGGTCACCTCTTGGTTGGCACCGGCGTTGGCCACCGTGCGGTACTGCTCGTTGTCGGTGATGGTGACGACCACGTCATCGGTGGTCTGCTGGCCCCAGCTGTCGGTCACCGTGAACCGGATGGGGATCACGTAGGCATTGGGGGTAGTGGTGTCACTGTCGTGATCGACCGTGGGCAGGTTCCGGATGTCCACCTCGGGCACCGAGAAGGATGCCGTCTCCTGATCGGCGTTGTCGATGCTCAGGACGGCCTTCCTGGGCAGCCTGATCGCCGCTGGGTCCCCACTCGTGTCGAGAGTGCCGGGAGCAGTGGCAGTAGCCCCAGTGATCGGGTAGCCCAGCTCGGTCCAGCTGAAGGTGAGGTCGTCGCCGTCGGCGTCGAACCCGATGCCCCGCAGCGTGATCGTGCCGGTGGGCAGGTTGAACGAGCCGATGTCGCCGCCGTTGGAACCGTCGCCGCGGGAGAAGTCGTCCGGCGCCACAGCGTCGGGGGCCTGGTTCTGGACGGCCACGATGGTCACCGTGGTCGTGGTGCTGCGCTTGGTGGTGTCGGTGACGGTGATGTTGACCTCGTACTCCGTTCCCTTAGGAGCGGTCCGAGGAACCATCAGCGTGGCCACAGTCGGTGCGCCAGCGGGATCGGGAACCCGGACACCATCGCCGGAGAAAGTGGTGATCAGGCCAGTCGAACCGCCAGCGGCGCCGATATCGGCGTCAAACGGCATCGCGGTGACGGTCACAGTGTTGCCGGGGGCAACTAGGAACCGGTTGGCGCCCAGGCTGCTCTTCACCAATGGAACGGGGGTGGTATCGGTAGCACTGGTGGGCCTCGTCGCCGTGATCGCAGCAGCGCGGGTGCCGGCCACCGGATCGTTGGGCTGGTCTTCGATGATGATCAGCACGTCGGCGGTGCCGGTGTTGCCGCCTGTGCCGCCTGTGCCGTCGTTTATCGTCAACCGGTAGTAGGCATAGAACGGCTTCGGGCTGGACCCGTTGTCGTTCGCCAGAGGAAGCACGGTCTTGATACCGGGGGCGTCGGAGGCAGTGAAATCGTCGTCGTCGTCGTCGGCGAGCATGCCCGAAGTGGTGATCTTCATACCCGTAGCGGCACCGTCGGTACCGCCGGGGAGGGTCACCTCGACAGCGGCAGCATTGTCGGAGACGCCAGTGTCTTCGCTGCTGTCGTAGACCCGCGACCAAGTGAAGTTGGCATTGCTCAGGCGCGAATCGGGGTCGGAGCTTCCCGAGCCGTCGAGCGTCAGCAGGGCGCCCTCTTTGATGTGCCACTCGTAGGCAGCGTTGTCGCCCTCGCCCGGTCGGGAGATGACGGCGTCAATCGTGTATTCCTCATCGTCCTCGTCGATCGTCCCATCGCCGTCGTCGTCATAGCCGGCAACCGCGGCGGGGTTCTTCAACAGGGCGGTGACGTTGATGTCGGCGGTGGGGCGCTCGGCGGCATCAAAGTTGAAGGTCACCGTGTCGGTGTCGGACAGGGCGCCAACGTTGGTCCGAGGATTGGCGTCCCACACCGTCAGCTTGAACTCGATGGTCTGGCCATAGCGGGCGATGGAAGTCTCGTTCGGAACGACGAACGATGCACTCGCGGTATTGGCACCGGTGATGGCCAGCCAGTCCTTATAACTGTCGGTCACCACCTCCCACTTGAATACCGCGATCCCGTTGGCGGCGGCACCGTCGGCCGCATCGGGGTCGAAGCTTCGACCAGCGGTCAACGCCCTCGTGTAGTAGTCGTCTGTCGGATCGGCATTACCGCCGTCGACCAGCGTGGCATCTCCGAGGACCGCGATCGCGACCGGGGGGATGTTGGGCGGGGTTTGCGCCTGGGAGCCGGGCGCGGCCCAGATCAGCACGCTCGCAACCAGCGCCAACAGCGCCCCGAGCGCGAGCAAGGACCTGCGACGACCAGCAGCACTCCCGCCGCCGGACCAAACCGAGTGAAGCATCGTCATCATGGGCAACTTTCTATCAGACCGGGCCAGAGGTTCAAAGTCTATAGTGTCGCCGACACCCAGAGGGCCCAGGACCACTCGGTCCCGTGTCGGCGGACTGAGCCCGACCCCGGCTCAGCACGGGAAACAGTTTGGCAGGTCTTGGGGGAAGTTTCAAACACTCCCAGACAATCTTCCGACCATTTCTGCCAGAAGGAAGCAGGCCCGCCAGCGGCAAAATCGCCGATTCGCCCCTCATCTGCAGGCATCTCGGCGCAGGTTGGCGGGGTCGTCGCCGAAGTTCGTGGTGCCGAGCTCGCGGCAGGCCAGAGCCAAGGCGTTGTTGAAGGCCACTCGGGGGGTTACGAAGGTGTTGAGGGCGTGCTGGCGGGCCACCGCCTCGCGGCGGGTGTAGGGCAGCGAGCAGATGTCGGCCACCCCGTCGCCGTTGCTGTCGAAGGCGAACAGGCGGGCGCCGCCCAGGCTGAGGTTGGTGCAGAAGTCGGGGCCGGTGACCACCGGGCCGGAGAAGAACGTGTCGGCCACCGCATCGGGCACCGGCGGCGGCGGGCCGGCCACCGCCGAGGTGGCGCAGGCGTCTTTGGCCAGGGTGGCCGCGGCGTCGCCGAAGTCGCCGGTGATGCGGTCGCAGGCCAAAAGCACTTGGGCCCTGAACTGGGCGAGGTTGAGCGAGGCCAGGGTGGTGAGGGCGTTTTGGCGGGCGATGGCCTCGCGGCGGGTGGTGCGCAGCGAGCACACGTCGGCCACCCCGTCGCGGTCGCTGTCGAGCGCATAGGTGGGCGGGCCGCCCAGGCTGAGGTTGGTGCAGAAGTCGGGGCCGGTGATGGTGCCGGTGAAGAACCGGCCGGCCACGGTGATGCTCACGGTGTCGGTGTCGGTGGCCCGGGTGCTGTTGCGGACTCTGAGGGTGAAGGTGAACCGCACGCTGGTGTAGCCGCCGATGTCGGCCGGGGCGTCGAAGTAGGGGGCGGGGCTGTTTGCGCCGACGAGGACCGTTTGGGGATAGGTGGTGCCGGTGGGCAGGTAGCCGGACAGGGCCAGGCGGTCGAAGTTGTTCAGGGGGCGCTCGGTCTGCGACGGCGTGGTGGCGAAACCGGTGTAGGTCCACAGCCATTCGGTGATCCGGTTGGTTCTCTCGGGGTCGATGCTGCCCCGGCCGTCGAGGCGGACGGCAGTGCCGGGCTCCACGCTCTGGTTGGGGCCGGCGTCGGCCTCGGGGGGATCGACGTTGCCCAAGACGATGACCTTGACGGTGTCGGTGGCGTTGGCCCCCCACCGGTCGATCACGGTGAAGGCCAGGTACACCTCTATCTCGGCGAGGCCGCCGACATCGGGGGGCGGGAACGAGACAGTGGCGGTGTCGGCGTTCATCAGCTCGAGGGTGGGCTCTTCGAGGCGTTTGCGGTCTTCGCCTTCTTGGTCGACTTGGTACCAGCGGTAGCGCAGCGCGTCGCCGTCGGCGTCGGTGCCGGTGCCGGTGAGGATCACCAGGCCCTGGCGGTTGGTGCCGCCTTTGGGGCCGTCGTTGACCACGGCGTCGATAGGACCGATGGCTTTGGGGGGGTTGTTGTCGGCCACGGTGAACACGATGGCGTCTCGCCCGGTGCGGTCGGTGGGGTCGGACGCCGTGGCGGTTACCACGTAGGTCTGGCCCTCGGCGGCGTCGGCAGGGGCCGTGAAGGCGGCCCGGGAGGTGGGGCCGCGGGCGGCGTTGGTGGAGGCGGGGGTGACGCCGGCGCCCGACCAGGTGTGGACGAGGCGGGAGGCGTCGCCGGTGTCGCGGTCGTCGGACCGGGCGATGAGCTGGACGGTGGCGCCGGGCTTGACCACGTAGTTGAGGGTGGGGCTGTCGGGGTTGAGGGCGTTGGCGTCTTGGGCGGGCTGGCGGGGGTTGTACAAGGTGAGCTTGACCTCGGGCGCGAAGGGCTCGTCGACCACGTTGATGCGCACCGCGGCCACCACTTGCTGGCTGGTGCCGCTGTAGACGGTGAGGGTGTAGTGGACGACGGCGGTTTGGTTCTGGCGCAGGTTGGCCGGGAACTTCAGGGTGATGTCTTGGTTTTCGCTTTCTGCTGGGTCGATCTTGAACTCGTTGTAGGCGGGGACGGCCGAGCGCTGGATCCACCGGTATCGCAGCGGGCTGGTGGCGGGGGCGCCGATACCGCGGCGGCCGACGCCGTTGAGGGTGACCCGGGCGCCCTCGCGCACCGTCCACTCGTTGTCGTCGTTGCCGCCTTCGCCGGGGCGCCGCAGCACGCCGGGGACGGTGTAGCGCTCGTCGTCGTCGATGATGTGGTTGTTGTTGGCGTCGACCGGGTTGGGGTCGGCGATGAAGGCGGTGATGCCGATGGCCGCGGTGGGAGGGCCCTCGAAGGTGAGGGTGACGGTGTCGGTGCCCGATGCGCCGTCGGGATCGGTGACGGTGAGGCGGAACTTGATGGTGTAGCCGTATTGGGCCGCTTCGGTGGGCGACGGGGCTATGAAGGTGGCGGTGCGGCCCCGGGGGTTGCCGGTGGGGGTGACGACGAGCCAGGAGTAGCTGGGGGTGAGCACTTCCCACTCGAAGTCGAGCACTTGCTCGCGGCCGTCGACGTCGAAGCTGCGGGTGGCGTCGAGGGTGACGAAGCCGGAACCGAGGGCGATGGCGCGGTCGGCGCCGGCGCGGGCGATCGGGGGGGAGTTCTGGGACTGGGCATCGGCAGGAACGGTGGCGAGGAAGGCGGCGATCAGGGCGGCGGCGAGGATTATTCCCAGGGCGCGTCTTCTGACGGGGGGGCCGGTGCGGGCTGTGAGCATGATGTGAGGATACTTGCGCACCGCCATACACATAGGCGCGGGCTCAGAAACGGCGGTGCGGCGGGGGTTCGGGGGACATCAGGCCTGGGAGAGCTCCCGGTAGGTCAAACCGCTACAACAAGCTCCCCGGCCGCGGTAATGGCAGCGGGTAGGGCGTCGCCGTGGGCCTCGCAGGAGGCGATGTAGTCCGCAGTCACGCCTTCGAGATTGAACAAGGCCTCTTCGGCAGTGGCCCCCCATGCCCGGCATCCCGGAAGCACCGGCACCTCGGCGAGGTACATGTCCTCTGTCTCTTCAGAGGGCGCCCTCAAGGTGTACGGCAGCTTGTACTGCTTGGCCATCTCTACCGCTCTGGCGATGTGGCGGAACTCACGACTAGAAGATACCGCGCTGAGGGGCGACTTAGAAGAGGAGGGCGGAGCTATTGGTGATTCTTGAGTTGGGTGGGATCTTGGGCCCGGGGGGCTGAAGGGTCGGGCACTCCGTCTACATAGGTGAGGGTGTTGGTGGGGGTGGCGGGGGTTCTGGGGCCTTCGAAGAGGATGCCGGTGAGGTTGAGGGGGTCGCAGGCGGCGATGGTGATTTGCTGGTTGGTGCGGGGGCGGCGGCGGGTTTTTTGGAGTTGGTCGGCAGCGGCGGGGAGGGCGAACTGCTCGCCGCTTTGGCCTGCTACGAAGCGGCCGCCTCTTACCAGGCCGCGGTCTTCGAAGCGGCGGAGGGCTTTGAGGATGTCTCGCCAGGGGGTGGCGGTGGGGGTGGCGGGGTGGTGGGCGAGGCTTCGGAACACGACGCCCCAGCAGGCGAGGAGCTGCTGGGCGACGGCCTCGGCGAGGTCGTCGTTGGGGTACTGCTCGGGCTGGGGGACGAGGGACCAGCGGCCGGGGGCGGCGTGGGTTTGGGCGGGAGAGCGCATTGTTAAGGCGCGATCGGCGCGCCGGGCCCTGGTGCGGAGGGCTTGGGAGCGGAGGTTGTGGCCGGGGCGGTGGCGGGTGGGGCGGCGGGCGCTGCGGCTGAGCAGGGCTCGCACCGCCGCGAAGCCGTCGGCGGTGAACAGGCCGAGGGCGACGCCGTTCCACAGGGCCCGCTCGATGTCGTCGGGCAGGCGGTTGGTGGCATCGGCCAGGTCGGGCAGGAAGCTGGCGCCCTGGGTGTTTAGGAGCTCGGCGATCTCTTGGATGGGGCCGGCTTCGGGGGATTCGGGGGTGGTGGTTCTGGCGGCGGCGAGGAGCCAGGGGAGGTCTTCTCGGAACACGAGGGTGATGGGGGTGGCTTTGCGGGGGGCCATGTTGTTGGCCTTGGCCGGTGTTGTGGGGGGTGTGAGGCGGAGCCAGGCGAGCTCGCCGCGGTAGCAGAGCTCGTCGAGCCATAGGGGGTCGTAGTCGGGGAGGCGCTTTTGGATGATCTGTTGTTCCCAGGCGCCGGCGGGGAGGTCTAGGCCTTGGAGCTGCTCTAGGACTTTGGTTAGGGCGGGGCGGCCTCTGAGGGTGGTGTCGGGGGTTAGGTGGTGCCAGTCGAGGAGGAAGCGCATGAAGTCTTGGGGGGTGGCGGCTTGGACTGAGGCGCGTTTTTGTCTTCTAGACAGGTAGGACATGCGTTGTAGGAGTCTTCGGGCGCACCAGGTATCGGGCGCAGCGCTGTTCAGATGGTCGGCGCGCATGGCGGTGCCTTCGGACTCGAGAGCTGTGAGTGCTTGGTGGACGGTTGGGAGATCTAGGGCTGTTTGCTCGGCTAGTTGGTTGGGGGTGGTGGGGCCGGTGGACTCTAGGTGGCCGCGGACTGTGTCCGTGGCCATGTGGGGATCTCGGGCGGTTTCCGCTAGTTCGGTGGTGGTCCAGAGAGGGGTGTTCTCGGGGGTGGTGAGGGTTTGGACTCGGTGTTTTTCTTCTAGAGCTTCGTAGAGCTCTCGCCATTGGGGATTAGGGCGGGTGGCTACCAGGGAGGTGAGGAGATCGTGGAGCTCGTCGGGATTGCGGGGGTCGGGGGTTATTTCTTCGATTACTTGGGTGATGGCGTCTTGGGTGATTTGGGCGAGGGTGGATTGGTCGAGGGTGGGGGGTTGGCTGGCGGTGCGGGGGCGGAGGCCTCGGGGGACGGTGACGGCGTTGGTTCTTCGGTCGACCAACTCGGCGTCGTCCAAGAAGGCGTAGGGGCGGGCGTTGACGATCTCGTGGCTGAGGGGGGAGGGCTCGGCGGTGTCGCAGAAGTGGGTGCGGACCTCGCCGGAGCGGATGCGGGTGAGGAGCTGGGTGAGGCCGTCGACGTCGAGGGCCTCGTGGAGGGTGTCGTGGAGGGTTTGGCGCACCAACAGGTGGTCGGGGATCTCGACGGGGCCGGCGACGTTCTCCTGGCAGGCCGCCGCGCCGGGGAACACGGCGGCCATGATGTCGTCGGCCTCCATGCGCTGGATGGGGGGCGGGTTGCGCTTTCCGCCCCGGTTGCGGAGCACCACCAGGGCCCGGTTGAGGTTCCAGCGCCAGCGGGCGGCGAACATGGGCGAATCCAGCACGGCCTGGGTCAGCACCTCCTCCACCGAGTCGGGGTGGAGGAACTGGGGGACGTCGCTGAGGGGGAAGCTGTGGTGGGGGCCGAGCGACAAGATGATGGCGTTGTCGTTGGCCGCCGCCTGGAGCTCGAAGTCGAAGCGGCGGCACAGGCGCTTGCGCAGAGCGAGGCCGAAGCCCCGGTTGATGCGGCCGCCGTGGGGCGAGTGGACCACGAGCTGCTGGCCGCCGGTGTCGTCGAAGAAGCGCTCGAACACGATGTCGTCTTTGGTGGGGACGGTGCCGAGGGTGGCCTGGGCCGCGGCGATGTAGGTCACGGCCTGCTCGGCGATCTCGCTGGTGGTGCCGTGGGATCGGGCGAACTGCTCGGCGGCGTGGGCCAGGGCTTCGTCGTCGAGGGGGTCGGCGTCGGGGCTCTGGGGCAGGAGGCTGTGTATATGGGCGCGCAGGTTTGACACCTGCTGGGACAGCTCGGCGGTGCGGGCGGGGGCCTCGCCCAGCCAGAAGGGGACGGTGGGCGGGGCGTCGCCGGCGTCGATCACCCGCACGGTGCCGGCGGCCACCTGCTTGATGCGCCAGGAGTGGGAGCCGAGCAGGAAGATGTCGCCGGCCATCGACTCCACCGCCCAGTCTTCGTTGACGGTGCCGATGAAGGTGTCGTCGGGCTCGGCCACCACCCGGTAGTCGCCGTTCTCGCCGATGGCGCCGCCGGAGGTGAGGGCGGCCAGGCGGGCGCCCCGCTTGCCCCGCACCTCCTGGTTGATGGAGTCGTAGTGGAGGTAGGCGCCCCGGGGGCCCCGGCCGGTGACCACCCCGGTGGCGGCCTGCTGGACGGCCTCGTCGAACTGCGCCCGGGTGAGGTTGGCGTAGGGGGCGGCTTTGGTGAACAGCTCGTAGAGGCCGTGTGTGGTGTGGTGGTCGCTGGCGGCGGCCTCGGCGATGATCTGCTGCACCAGGATGTCGAGGGGGGCCTCGGGGGGGCAGATGGCGTCGAGGCGGCCCTGGTTCACGGCGTGGAGCAGGGCGAGCGACTCGATGAGCTCGTCTCGGGTGAGGGGCCACAGGCGGCCCTTGGGGGTGCCGTGGCGGCTGTGGTTGGAGCGGCCCACCCGCTGGAGGAAGGTGGCGATGCTGCGGGGCGAGCCCACCTGGCACACCAGCTCCACGGGGCCGATGTCGATGCCCAGCTCCAGCGAGGCGGTGGCCACCAGGGCCTTGAGGTCGCCGGCTCGGAGGCGGTGCTCGGTGCGGATGCGGCGCTCGGTGGACAAAGAGCCGTGGTGGGCGGCCACCGCGTCGTCGCCCAGGCGCTCGGCCAGCTGGTGGGCGATGCGCTCGGACATCCGGCGGGTGTTGACGAACACGATGGTGGTGTGGTGCTCGCCGATGAGGGTGGCCATGCGGTCGAGGATCATGTCCATCTGGGCGTGGGAGATCACCGCTTCGAGCTCGTCGTCGAACAGCTCCAGGGCGATGTCGAGGTTCCGCTGGTGGCCGGTGTTCACGATGGTGCAGTGGGTGCCGGGGGCGGTGCTGGCACCGTGGGCGGCCTCGGCTCCATTGGCGGGCTGGGTTGGGGGGATGCCGGTGAGGAGGTCGGTTGGAGTGGGGGCTTTAGGGACACCGGTGAGGAGGTCGGCGATGGTGGCGATAGGGTTCTGGGTGGCCGACAGGCCGATGCGGGTGGGGCGGGCCTCGGCCACGTGCTCGAGGCGCTCGAGGGTGAGGGCCAGGTGGCTGCCCCGCTTGTCGCGGGCCGTGGCGTGGATCTCGTCGACGATCACCGTCTCCACGGTGCGCAGCACCTCGCGGCTCTTGGCCGCGGTCACCAGCAAATAGAGCGACTCGGGGGTGGTGACCACGAAGTTGGCCGGTTTTTTGATCATGGCCGCCCGGGTGTGGGCCGGGGTGTCGCCGGTGCGCACCGCCACGGTGAGCGGCGGGGGGTCGAAGCCCTGCTGGCGGGCTATCTCGGCGATCTCGGCCAGGGGGCGCTCCAGGTTCTCGGCGATGTCGGTGGCCAGCGCCTTCAGCGGCGACACGTACACCACCTGGCTGGCCTTGGCCACCGTCTGGCCCTGGGCGTGGCGCTTGTAGAGGTTGTCGATGGCGATGAGGAACCCCGCTAGGGTCTTGCCCGACCCGGTGGGCGCGGCGATCAGCGTGTCGTGCCCCGAGGCAATGGCCGGCCACCCCTGGGCCTGAGCCTCAGTAGGCCCCCCCGGAAACCGCCCCTCAAACCAAGCCCCCACCGCCGGATGGAACCCATAGCCAACATCGGCACAGACGCCCGCCTCAGCAGGCGCGGCGCTGGAAGGGGAAGCCACGCCGCCACACTACCGGCAGGCTGTGACAGGATCGGCGGGTGGGATCTACTTGGGGTGGGCGGGTTTCGGGGCGGGATTATGACGCTCGGTGGGAGCAGTTGGCGGCCGAGGGGCACAATCCGCATGGGGAGGCTGATTTTGTGGATTCGCTTTTGGGGGGCTCGGGGCGGGTGCTGGACGCGGGGTGTGGGACTGGGCGAGTGGCCATTGAGCTGGCTCGGCGGGGGTATTCGGTGGCTGGGGTGGACATTGACGATGAGATGATCTCTGGGGCGCGGGGCAAGGGGCCGGAATTGGACTGGCACCAGCTCGACTTGGCGACTTTCGATCTGGGGGAGGCGTTTGACGCGGTGGTGATGGCGGGGAACGTGCTGCTGTTTACCGTGCCGGGGACTGAGGCCGCGGTGGTGGGGCGCTGTGCCGCCCACCTCTCCCCCGGCGGCGCGTTGGTGGCCGGGTTCCAACTTCGGGGCGGGGGCTACGGGCTGGATCGCTACGACGCCGACTGCGCGGCGGCCGGGCTCACCCTGTCGGAGCGGTACTCCACCTGGGAACGGGGCCCATGGTCCGGCGGCGACTATGCCGTGTCGGTTCACACCTATGTATAGGCGCGAGACTGGGAGGGTGCTGGGTGGGCCGGAGATCATCACTTTCTTGCTGCTGGCGCTGGGGGGTGCGCTGGCGGTGGGGAACATCGCCGCGCTGATCAACCCCGAGGGGCCCCGCAAGCGCCGAGACGGCATTCCTCCCCCACCGGGCGCCCCCGATGAGCCAGCCAAGCCCAAGGTGGGGCGCAGCGTGGCGATGATCGTGTTGGGCACAGTCATCGTGATCTGGGCCATCGCCAGTTTGATCGGGGGGTGAGGCTTCCCGGCCCTGTCAGCGGGGCGGGATAGGGTCGGGGGGTTATGGCCTTGTTGGATGTGGCGGGGGTCACGGTTCGGTTCGGGGGGGTTACGGCCCTGCGGGAACTGTCGTTCACCGTGGACGAGGGCAGCATCTGCGGGCTGATCGGGCCCAACGGGGCGGGCAAGACCACCTTGTTCAACGTGGTGAGCCGGGTATACGACGCCCAGGAAGGGGCGGTGGGCTTTGACGGGGCCGATCTGTTGGCCCGCCCGGCCCATGCCATCAGCGGACTGGGCATCGGGCGCACGTTCCAGAACCTGGCGCTGTGGCCGGGCATGACCGTGATGCAGAACGTGATGGTGGGCGCCCACCACCGCTCCAATATCGGCGCGCTGCGGGCCGCGTTGCGATGGGGTTTGGGCCGGGAGGAGGCTGAGCTGGCCCGAACGGCGTGGGATGCCCTGGACGAACTGTCTTTGACCGATGTGGCTTTCCACCCTGCGGCCGGCTTGCCGTTTGGCACCCTGAAGAGGGTGGAGCTGGCCCGGGCGCTGGTGGGCCGGCCCCGGCTGTTGCTGCTGGACGAGCCGGCCACGGGACTGACCCAGACTGAGGTTGGCGAGTTGGGCGATCTGCTGGTGGCGCTGGCTGAGCGGCACTCGCTGACGCTGCTGCTGGTGGAGCACCACATGGGGATGGTGATGGGGGTTTCCGACAAGGTGGTGGTGCTGGACTTCGGGGCCAAGATCGCCGAGGGCTCCCCCGCCGACGTGCAGAACGACCCGGCGGTGGTGGAGGCCTACCTGGGGGCCGAGCAGTGAGCGCGGCGTATCTGGAGGTGGCGGGGCTGAAGGCGGCCTACGGCGACATCCAGGTGCTGCACGGCATCGACTTCTCGGTGGCCGAGGGCCAGATCGCGGTGATCTTGGGGGCAAACGGGGCGGGCAAGACCACCACGCTGCGGGCGCTGTGCGCCATGGTGAGCACCGAGGGGTCGATCAAGCTGGGCGGCGAGGAGCTGGCCGGGCGGCGCACCGCCGACATCGTGCGCCGGGGGGTGGCCCATGTGCCCCAGGGGCGGGGGACGTTCCCCGAGCTCTCGGTGGAGGAGAACATGATGGCCGGGGCGTTCGTGCGCTCTGACGCCGAGGTGCGGGCCGACATGGAGCAGTGGTTCGAGACCTTCCCGGTGCTGGGCGAGCGGCGCGCTCAGGCCGCCGGCAGCCTGAGCGGGGGCGAGCAGCAGATGCTGGCCATCGCCCGGGCGCTGATGCTGCGGCCGTCGCTTCTGCTGTTGGACGAGCCGTCGCTGGGACTGGCGCCGATGATCACCCGCTCGCTGTTCGAGCAGCTCACCGCCATCAACGCCGACGCGGGGACCACCATGCTGGTGGTGGAGCAGAACGCCAGCCTGGCGCTGGGGGTGGCCGACGTGGCCTATGTGCTGGAGGCCGGCGAGGTGGCGCTGTCGGGCCCCGCCGCCGAGCTGGCCGCCGATGACAACGTCCGCCGGGCGTACCTGGGGTATTGAGCGATGGGCGTGAACGGGTTGGCGTCGATTCTGGGGGTGTTCGACATCTCCCTCGACAAGCTGAGCAACGGGGAGCTGTGGCTGGCCCAGTTCTTTCGGGGGCTGAGCGACGGGGCCACCTATGCGTCGGTGGCGCTGGCGTTGGTGATGATCTACAAGTCGACCGGGTTCATCAACTTCGCCCAGGGCTCGCTGGCGCTTTTGGGGGTGTACCTGGCCTACATCTTCAGCGTGGAGCAGGGCCTGCCGGTGGCGGTGGCGGTGGTGTGCGCCATGGCGGCCAGCGCACTGGTGGCCGCGTTCATCGAGCGGGTGTTCATCCGGCCGTTCCCACCCGACCATGTGCTGCCGCTGGTGATTGTGACGCTGGGGCTGCTGTTGATCATCGACTCGGCGGTGGGGATCGTGTGGGGGTTCCGCACCCGCAGCCTGCCCAGCATGTTCCCCAGCGGGGCGCCCATCGAATGGGGCATCGCCCAGCTCACCTGGCGCACCATCGGCAACCTGGGCACGGTGTTCGCGGTGGTGGGTTTGCTGTACCTGCTGTTGTCGCGCACCAAGGTGGGCTTGGCCTTTCGGGCGGTGTCGTCGAATCTGGAATCGGCCCGGCTGGTGGGAATCCGGGTGGGGCCCACGCTGGGGTTCGGATGGGCGCTGGCCGCGGCCATCGGCACCCTGGGCGGGTCGCTGGTGGTGCCCGACCTGTTGCTGGAGCCCTCCATCATGCTGCGAGTGCTGATCTTCTCGCTGGCGGCTGCCGCATTGGGCGGGTTGGACTCCATGGTGGGTGCGGTGATCGGCGGTTTGGTGGTAGGGCTGGCCCGCAACCTGCTGGTGACGTTCTTGGACCTGAGCGAGCTGGCGCTGGCCACCGCGGTGGCAGTGATCTTGGTGGTGCTGCTGGTGCGGCCGACGGGGCTGTTCGGCTCGACGAGAGTGGAGCGGGTGTGATGTGGCTCAACACCGGCGGGTGGCGCGGCAAAAAGCGGGTAGTGCAGGCAGGCAGCCGCCAGCACCGGCAGCGCCAGATCATCGGCTGGGCGCTGTTTGCCCTGGTGGTGGTGCTGGTTCCGTTTCTGATCGCCGACACCTACAGCCCCACCATCTTGGGCAACCGCTACACCTTCGGTCTGGGCAACCTCAGCCAAGCGGTGGCGCTGATGGTGGCGGTGCTGGGGCTGAACATCGCCACCGGCTACAGCGGGCAGCTCTCGCTGGGCCACAGCTTCTTCGTGGGGTCGGGGGCGTACCTCACCGCGGTGCTGGTGAACGAGTTCCACTGGTCGTACCTGTCGACGCTCGGGGTGGTTGTGCCGGGGCTGTTCGTGTTCGGGGTGCTGTTCGGGATCCCGGCCCTGCGCATCCAGGGGCTGTATCTGGGGCTGTTGACGTTTGCGGTGGCGGCGGTGTTCCCGTCGATCATCCGGCTGGACGAGGTGAAGGACCGCACCGGGGGCAGCAACGGGCTGCTGATCGAAAGCGACCTGGAGGCGCCGACGTGGGCGCCGCTCGGCACGGTGACCGAATGGCTGCACGCCATCCCGGGGGTGGGCGCCCGGGTGCCCGACGGTTTGACCGGCCGCCAAGAGGAGGCGGTGTACAAGTACTTCCTGCTGGTGATTGTGGCGCTGGTGTGCTTCTGGCTGGTGCGCAACATTCTGGTCGGCCGGGTGGGGCGGGCCCTGGTGGCCATTCGGGACAATCCGCTGGGGGCGGCGGCCAACGGGGTGAACCTGGCCGCCTACAAGACCCTGAGCTTCGGCATCAGCGCCGCGGTGGGCGGGGTGGCCGGGACCATGCTGGCCATGCACTCGGGGTTCGTGGGACCCGACGAGTTCGGTTTCTCGATGGCCATTCTGCTGATCGTGGGGCTGATCGTGGGGGGCTCGGGCACCCTGCACGGCGCGGTGGTGGGGGGCCTGGCCATCCAGTTCGTGCCGGTGTGGTCGAGCCAGACGCAGACCCTGCCGGGCACCGATGTGGCCTTGGAGGGGCCCTACGGCACGGCCATCCTCGGCGGGTTGCTGATCGCCATCATCTTCGCGCTGCCCGGCGGGGCGGCCCACGGCTTTCGGCGGATCAAGTCCCGGCTCATGCCGGTGGCCCCCCAGCCCCCCACGGGCTGACTCTTCGGGGCTGTATTTGTCGCTGGTGGCGCGTAGGGTTACGGGGCTGCTTCAATCCGGCAGTTCAATCTCAGGAGGGATTACCCAATGTCGAAATCTCTGCGAATCTTGCTCGGGGTGCTGCTCGTGTTCGCGCTGGTGGCCAGCAGTTGCGGCAACGACGACGATGATGCGCCGATGAGCGAGCCGGCCCCCGCGGCCCCCACCGAGGCGCCCGATGAGCCCGCACCAGCACCGGACGCCGAGGACGAACCCGCGCCGGCCACGGAGCCCGACGAGGACGAACCCGCGCCGGCCACGGAGCCCGAGGAAGAGGACGAGCCCGCGCCTGCCCCCGAGCCCGAGGAGCCGTCCGATCCCAATATCGTGCCGCTGGGCGGTGGCGCGGAGATCGACATCAGCGAGTGCCCCAGCGAGTGGGACAACTACCAGGGTGTGACCGACAGCGAGATCCGCTTCGGCAGCAGCTTGCCCCGGTCGGGCGCGCTGGCCGGGTTCGGCACCATCAGCGACGGCGTTCAGCTCTATTTCGACCACGTCGGCCCCATCGACGGGCGCGACGTGGTGATCGTGAGCCGCGATGACGGCTATGTGCCGGCTAAAACGCTGACCAACGTGGAGGAGATGATCGACGTCGAGAACCTGCTGGGATTCGCCGGGATTCTGGGCAGCCCCAACAACCTGGCGGCCCGGGATGTGCTGGACGAGAACTGCATCCCGCAGCTTCTGAACCTCACCGGCCTGCCCGAGTGGGGCGACCCCGTAAACTTCCCGTGGACCACCGGCGCGCTGATGTCGTATGAGACCGAGGCCCGGGTCTGGTGTACCCATGTGGCCGATGAGATCGGCTCGGGGGCCACGGTGGCGATTCTGTCGCTGGACAACGACGCCGGCGAAGCGTGGCGGGTGGCCTTCAACGAGTGCGCCCCCGGATTGGGCATCGAGGTGGTGGACGAGATCCAGCACGACCCCCAGGCCGACTCGGTGGGGCTCGATGTGATCAATCTGGCGGCCAGCGATGCCGACGTTCTGCTGGTGGCGTCCTCGGGGGCGTTCTGCCCGCAGGCGGTGGCCGCGGTGTTCAGTATCGAGGCTTGGAGCCCGCTGGTGATCGTGGCCAACGGATGCCAGAGCATCTCCCTGTTCTGGGTGCCCATCGGGCCGCTGGCCAACGGTATCCGGCTGGTGAACACCCAAAAGGACATGGCCGACTCCTCGCTGGCCGACGACGAGTGGGTGCAGTTCGTGCGGGGCGCGCTGGAAAGCCAGGGGGTCGACCCCGAGGCCGCCTCCCACGCCCTGGGCTACATCTTCGGCGAGATCCTCCACGAGGTGCTGTTAGCCGCGGCCGAAATGGACGGCGGTATCAACCGGACCAACGTGATGCGGGCCATGTGGCAGATGGACTTTGAGTCCCGGGGAGCGATCGGCAACGCCCAGCGGACCATGGACGGGGCCAACGACTCCTACATGGTGGAAGCCGGGCGCATCGAGGAGCTGGTAGTGGACGCCGACGGCGCCCGCTGGGTACCCATCAGCGACGTAATCTCCTTCGAAGGCGAAACCGGCACCTTCGGCCAATAAGAGTCTGACGCTCCGGCTGTCCTGCGGGGCGGGGCAGCCGGGGTGTGCCCGTCGCGCTAGGAGACGGTGATCGGGACTGAGGAGTAGCCGGCTACGTTGGACATCTGGACTCGGCGGAGGCCTTCTTCGTTGACCTCGAAGGCGGGCCAGCGGCGGGCGATCTCCTCGATGGCCACCCGGCTCTCCAGGCGGGCCAGGGCCGCGCCCAGGCACACGTGCAGGCCGTGGCCCAAGCCCACGGCGAGGCCGGGGTCGCGGGTGATGTCGAATTTGTCGGGATCGTTGTAGCGGCGGGGGTCGCGGTTGGCCGCGCCGGTGATCAGAAACACCGGCTTGTGCTTGGGGATGGTCACTCCGTGCCACTCAGAGTCGACCATGGAGTAGCGCCCCTGATACTGCGAGGGGGCCCAGTAGCGGAGGATCTCCTCCACCCCGTTGGCGAGGACGCCGGGATCGTCGAGAACCATGGCCCACTGGTCGGGGTGGCGGTGGAACAGCACCATCGCGTTGCCCACCAGCTTGGTGACGGTCTCCGATCCGGCGGCGGCTAAAAGCGTGCCCAACCCGGCGATCTCGGCATCGTCGAGATGGGTGAGCTCGCCATCCTCGGTTTCCACCTCGGCGTCGATCAGCGCCGAGAGCATGTCGTTTGCCGGTTCGGCCCGCTTCTGCTGGGAGAGCTGGAACAGGTACATGCCCTGGGCCATGCCCGCTTCGGCGGAGGCCTGGCTGCCCATGGCCGAGCCCTCCTCGCGGTGGAGCATGGCGTCGGTCCAATGCCTGATCTGCTGGCGATCTTCAGGGGGCACTCCCAAGATGGTGGAGATGATCTCAACCGGGAACGGGGCGGCGAACTCCTCGAGGATGTCGAACTGGCGCCGGCCCATGAGTGGATCGAGATAGCCGCTGATGATCTCTCGCACGAGCTCCTCGTAGTTGCCGATGGAGCGGGGGGTGAATGAGCGCGACACCAGCTTGCGGTAGCGGGTGTGCTCGGGCGGATCCATGGAGATGATCGACCCCAGCTGCGCCGGTTCGCCCGACGCCAGCTGCTCGTAGGTCTGGCCGTGGGTGGAGCTGAAAGTGGCGTGGTCGCGGTGGGCGTTCACCACATCGTCGAAGCGGCTCAGAGCGTAGAAGTCGTACCGCTCGCTGTAGTAGCAGGGGGCGTGTTCCCGCAGGTCGGCGTAGGTGTCGTAAGGATCGTCGAAGAAGTCCCGGCTGAACGGATCGAACTCAACAGTCTTCGTGCCCATAGGTCCCAGTATTGACTATTGGCCGCCGGTGTCAAACAGGGCGGTGCCGATGGCCTCGGCGGCTTCTTCGGTGGGGCCTTGCCAGGCGATGGCGCCGTGGTCGAGGAGGACGGCCCGGTCGCACAGGGCCAGGGCGTGGCCCATGTGCTGCTCGACGATGAGCAGGGAGGTGCCGGCGTCGCGGATGCGGCCCAGCACGGCATAGACCTCGTCGGTGATCTTGGGGGCCAGCCCCAAAGAGAGCTCGTCGGCGATGAGCAGCCGGGGGGTCTCCACCAGCACTCGGGCCATGGCCAGCATGCGCTGTTCGCCGCCCGACAGGGTGCCGGCGATCTGGCGGCGGCGCTGGGCGATGGGGGGGAACAGCTCGAAGGCCTGGGCCAGGGCGTCGCGCACGCCGGAGCGGTCGTGGGTGCGGGAAAAGGCCAGGGTGAGGTTCTCCTCAACCGTGAAGTCGGAGAAGACCGCTCGGCCTTCGGGCACGTGGACGACTCCGGCTTTGGCATAGCGATGGGCCCGCACCTTGGTGAAGTCGTTGCCGTCTACCATCACCTCGCCCTCGGTGGGCCCCACCAGGCCGCTGGCCACCCGGGCCACGGTGGTCTTGCCCGCGCCGTTGCGGCCCAACAGGGCGACGGTCTCGCCCTCTCCCACCGACAGCGACACGTCGAACAAGGCCCGGAACGGCCCGTAGGCGGCGTTCACATGGCGCAGTTCCAGCACGGGGATGTCCAGCGGGGCGGGGGTGGCCACGGTGGCGGTGTCGGTCATGATGCGCCGGTCACAAAGTCGCCCAGGTAGGCGGCCCGCACGTCGTCGTCGCGCATCACCTCGGGGGTGGGGCCGTGGGTGATGAGCCGTCCGAAGTCGAGCACGTAGGTGCGCTGGGTGAACGAGGCCACCAGCTCCACGTCGTGCTCCACCAGCAGCACGCCGAATCCCTGGTCGGCCTGGATGCGGGCCAGGGTCTCGGCCAGGGCGGTGGTCTCGGCCCGGTCGAGGCCGGAGGAGGGCTCGTCGAGCAGCACCACCTGGGGCTGAGTCATGAGCGCCCGGGCCACCTCCACCAGCCGGCTCTGGCCCAGGCTGAGGGCCTCGATGGGCTCATCGCCCATCCCGCCCAGCCCGAGGCTCTCCAACAGGGCATCGCAGCGCTCGATCTCGGCGGGCTTGGGCAGGCCCAGCCCGATCACGTCCTTCCACAGGGCACCGGTGCCGCTGCGGATGCGGTGGGCGAACAGCAGGTGGTCGCGCACTGACGACCCGCTGAACAGCTCCACCCGCTGAAAGGTGCGGCCGATGCCGAGGCGGGCCCGGCGGTAGACGGGCAGGCGGGTGATGTCGTGGCCGGCGAAGCTCACCGAGCCGGCCTCGGGGCGCAGCAGGCCCAGCAGGCAGTTGAACAGGGTGGTCTTGCCCGCGCCGTTGGGGCCGATCAGGCCGACCCGCTCCCCCGCGTCGAGCGCGATGTGCACGTCGTCGAGGGCGGTGATGCCCGCGAACCGCTTGGTGATGCCCTCGGCGGCCAGCAGGCTCACGGCTCGTCCCCCGTCTTGGCCGCGGCGCTGGCCTCTGGGCCGGCAGTGGCGGTGGCCACGGTCGGTTCACGGCGTCCGAAGGCGCGCTGCATCATGGCCTGCGAGCGGCGCTTGCCGTGCTCGAGCAGCCCCTCGGGATGGCGGGCGAAGGAGATGGCGGCGAAGCCGAACAGCACGTACCGCCACGCCCCGTGCAGGCCCAGCCAGCGGTCGAGCACCAGCTCGGGGAAGATCACGAAGGCCACGCCGGCCTGGATGCCCCCCTCGACGGTGCGGGTGCCGAGCACCACCACGATCACCAGCCAGAACAGCCCGGTCTGGGGGTCGAAGTTGGCCTCGTAGCTGACCTGCTTCTCCTCCATGGCCAACAGTCCCCCGCCGATGGCGGCGATGGCGGCCGACACCGAGAACACGATGACCCGCGACCGCCACGAGATGACCCCGATGGACTCGGCCGCGGTCTCCGAGCCCCGCAGGGCGCGCAGGGCCATGCCGGTGCTGGACTCGCGGATGAGGATCACCATCACCCCCACCAGTACCAGAAGGGCGATGCACAGGATGAGGAAGTTCTTGTTGCTGGAGAAGTCGACGCCGAAGAACTCGGGCCGGGGCACGCCGCGGCCGTGGAACAAAGAGCCGCCCACCCAGCCGTACTTCACCAATACGTCGTGGAAGAACAGCGCGAAGGCCAAGGTGGCGATGGCCAACCAGATGCCGCCCAGGCGCATGACCGGAATGCTGAGCACTGCGCCCACCGCGGCGGCGATGGCCGCGCCGGCCAGCATGCCGACGATCACCGAGATGTCCCACCGCTGGGCGAATTGCATGGCCCCGAACGCGCCGATGGCCGCGAAGGTCACCTGGCACAGGGCGATCTGGCCGCCGAGGCCGGTGAACACCACGACGGACAGGAAGATGATGGAGAAGATCACCGAGTGGGTGATGCGGGAGATCCAGAAGTTGTTGGCGTAGCCGAAGGTCCAGACGGCCACCGCGGTGAAGAAGGCCAGGGCCATGACCCGGGTGTATATGGTCATGCCCCGGCTGCGGCTGGTGGCGGCCAGCGCGGGCGGGGGCGGGGACACCCCCAGCAGCGGGTCGGCGCCGGCGATCTGGCGGCGGATGGCGGGCCAGAACACGATGATGGCGAACAGCATCACGTAGGGCAGCGCCGAGCCCCGCAGCTCGTTCAAGATGACGTTGTCGCGGGGCAGATGGGTGCGCATCTCGGTGGTGATGATCCCCAGGATGAGGCCGCCGAACAGGGCGGCGGGCAGGTTGACCAATCGGCCCAGCGCGGCTGCGGCCAGCGCGGCGATCACAATCGGGAAGTAGCCCTGGGGCTCGAGCACCGTGCCCAGCGACGACGTGGTGGGCACCAGCAGCACGCCGGCCAGCCCGGCGAAAAAGCTGGACAGGATCCACGAGCCCGACGACACCCAGTCGGCATTGACCCCGTTGAGCTCGGTCATGCGGGGACTCTGGACCACCGCCCGGATGCGCAGACCCAAGCGGGTGTAGCGGAAGAGGGCGGCCAGGGCCAGGGCGGCGGCGATCACGATGACGAAGGCGGCGATCTCGTCGCGGGTGACGGGGTATCGGCCGAACAGCCGGTAGACGGTGGTGCCGTCGGGGATGATGCCCACCGCGCCGAAGGGCTGCTCGCGGTTGTAGTCGACGATGAGCTTGAACAGCTCGGGCATCGCCACCAGAAGGCCCAGTGAGATCACCAGCTTGGCCACCGCGGGGGCGGCGTGGACGTGGCGGAAGATCAGCCGCTCCAACAGCAGGCCCAGCACCGGAGCCACCAGGACCACGGCCACCAGCACCGCCGACCAGATGGGCCAGTCGCGTCGCACGTGGAGCTCGAAATAGGTGGCCGCGCTGATGAAGGCCTGGGCGCCGAAGGCAAGGTTGAACACGCCGGAGGTCTTGTAGGTGAGCACGAAGCTCATAGCCACCAAGGCGAACCCCGCGCCAATGGGCAGACCCTGGAAGAACGCCCGAATGGTCTCTTCCAGGACCCCGGCGGCGAGGACGCTGGCGGTCATCGTCGGCTCAGCCTCCGCTCAGCAGGACCTTCAGTTCACAAACGTGAAGGCCTCGGGATCGTGCCAGTCTGTCCGGGCGACCTCCCAGCACAGCCAGGGTTTGCCGGGCTCGCCGGTCCATTGCTCAAAGGCGCCGTCGACGATCTTGACGGCGTTGATGCAGCGGTACTCGTAGTCGGCGTCGGGGTTGGTGTTGGGCAGGGCGATCTGGCGGTTGAAGTCGATCGGGTTGGTGAGGCCGTCGTGGCTGTAGTCCTCGAAGGTGCGGATGGCCTCGACCAGGGAGTCCCGGTCGAACTCGGGGCCGGCGGCCAGCAAGCCCTCGTAGAGGAGGTGGGCGTTGAGCCAGCCGACGATGGTCTGCTCTTCGAGCTGGAGGTCTGCGGTGTACTCGAAGAACCGCTTTTGCAGATCGCTGTCGATCTCGGCCTCGAACGGCACGAACTGGACGAAGACCAGGTCGCCCTCGAACAGGTCGGCGTTGGCGGCCACGAACTCGTGGTTGTAGGTGTTGGGGTGGTACATGACCACCTGGTCGCGGTAGTCCTGCTTGACCAGCTCTTGGGCGATGGTGCGCATGCCGTTGAGGTCGAGGCACGTGAAGATGATGTCGACGCCCTTGTCCTTCATCTCCGACACCTGCGGGGCGATGCCGCCGGCCATGCCGAACTCGATGGAGGTGTCGAAGAACTCCACCGTCATCCCGCCGGCCTCGGCGCTGTAGTGCTCGATGGAGTCTCGGGTGCCCTCGGCGCAGACCTTGGAGTTCTCGCTGTTGCCGTAGCCGAAGATGCCCGCCTTGGTCGCCCCCACCTGAACGCCGACGTAGGGGAAAAGCTGGTGGATGCAGCCGATGCAGCTCGGCGCGATGTTGCCGAAGATGTAGCGCCGGTCGGCGAACTCGTTGTGGATGTTCCAGCCGAAGGTGGGCACTCCGGCGTCGTTGAGGGTGTCGGCCCCGAAGAACAGCAGGGTGGCCACGAAGGCGGCCAGCGAGTCGTCTTCTTCCACCATGGCCAGCGACTGGGGCAGGTTCATGAACAGCTGGTCGTCGCGCTTGTTGGCCAGCACCAGATCGCGTCCGTAGATGCCGCCGGTGTCGTTGATGAAGTTGAAGTAGGCCTCGATGCCGTCGTTGTAGGCCCCGATGTTGGTGCCCAGCGAGTTGTTGCTGATGGTGACGATGGAGGTGACCTTGATCGCGGAGTCGTTCACCCCGGGGACGCCTTCGATGGGAACGAAGGTGTGGCGGTGCTCGGGCTCTTTGGGCTCCTCGGGCTCCGGCTCAGCCTCGGGCTCGTCGTCGGATTCCTCGGGCGCGGGCGCGGGCTCGTCGTCAGGGGCCTCCTCGGGCGCGGGCGCGGGCTCGTCGTCGGGCGTTTCCTCGGCAGCGGGCGCGGGCTCGTCGTCGGGGGTTTCCTCGGCAGCGGGCGCCGCGGTGGGCGCGGGAGCACCGCCTTCGTCGTCGTTGCCAGCGTTGCCACAGGCTGTCGCCACCAAGGCCAGCACGGCCAGCACCGCAACCACGATTCTCCATAAACGGGCAGTCATGAAGGTCTCCCCCCTCATCGGTTGTGCCGACAATCTAACGAAGTCCCCTCTCCCGCGCAGGTCAGTGGCTGGTGCGGTAGTCGCCGAACTTGGAGTCGCGCTCAGAGAGGGTGGTGGTGAGGCCCTTCTTCTTGATGGAGCCTACGAAGTCGGCCATGGCCTGGGTGTGGGTGCCCAGCGCGCACAGCTCGGTGCCGGCCCGGATCCCGGCCCGCATGCCCATGTGCTCCATCTGGCGGTGTACCACCCGCTTGTTCATCTGGAGCAGCTCGGCGGGCACCTGAGCGATGCGCTCAGCGATTTCGAGCACGGCGTCGGCCAGCTCGTTTTCGGGGTAGCAGGCGTTGGCCCAGCCCCGCTCCACTGCTTCGACGCCGGTCACGTAGTCGCCGGTGAGCATCATCTCCATGGCCTTGCGCATGCCCAAGAACCAGGGGTGGAAGTGCATGTCGGGCACGCCGAAGCGCACGGCGGGATAGCCCATCTTGGCGTCTTCGGCCATGTAGACCAGGTCGCAGCCGGTGGCCAGCTCGCTGCCCCCGGCCAGGCAGTAGCCGTGGACCTGGGCGATGACCGGCTTGGCCAGGTCCCAGATGCTCATCCAGCCCTCGGTTACGTGGCGGGGCCACTGGCCCTCGCCGCCGGGGGTGTAGAAGGGCAGCTCATAGCCCTCGTTGCCCCCGCTCAGGTCGTAGCCGGCGGAGAACGACGGGCCAGCGCCGCAGACGATGCTCACCTTGACGTCGTCGTCTCGGTCGGCCTCTTCCAGTGCTTCGAGAACGGCCCCTCGCAACGGGTGGATGAGGCTGTTGCGCTTCTCGGGGCGGTTCATGGTGACGCGCCGCACATGGGGGCGGGGGTTGTCGATCAGGACGATGTTGTCGCTCATGGCCGCCAACCGTAACCTGCGGGCCGATGTGTGCTCTTACCGCAGCGGCCACAGTTCTTCGGCCATGAGCGGCCCGATGCTGATTGACTCGACCAAGGGCGCACGGGTGGCGCTGCACGATCTGGGGGGCGACGGGCCGACGGTGCTGTTCTGCCATGCCAACGGGTTCTGCGGACCGATGTGGGCGCCGGTGGCACGGGAGTTGGCGGCGGTGGCCCGGTGCTGGGCGCTGGACTTCCGAGGCCACGGCGACAGCGTGTCGGGCCCCGATGAGGACTACGACTGGAACGGCATGGCCGACGACGTGCTGGCTGCGGTGGCGGCGTTGGATCCCGCGCCCCGGCTGGCGGCGGGCCACTCGCTGGGCGGGGCGTCGATTCTGAAGGCCGAGCAGGCCCGGCCGGGGACCTTCGACCGGGCCTGGGTGTTCGAGCCGGTGACCATTCCGGGCCGGACTGTTCCCCGAGACGGCGTGAACATGCTGGCGGCCATCGCCCGGATGCGGCGGGCGGAGTTCGAGTCTCGCCAAGCGGCCTATGACCGCTACGCCTCCAAGCCGCCGCTGAGCCTGTTCGCCCCGGAGGCGCTTCGGGCCTATGTGGACCACGGGCTTCGAGATCTGCCCGACGGCACGGTTGAGCTGAAGTGCGCACCCGACACCGAGGCGACCATCTTCGAGAATCCCGACTTGGAGGGGTTTCCCCGGCTGGTGGAGGTGGCCACCGCGGTCACGGTGGCAGTGGGCACCGACACCGACCCGCCAGCCATGGCCGCCCCCCTGGTGGCCGAGGCTCTGCCCAATGCCACCCTGGTGCGCTACGACAACCTGACCCACTTCGGCCCCCTCCAAGACCCACCCCTCATCGCCACCGCCATCGCCGACGCCCTGTTCGAGAGCTGAGGCATGATGGAGGCATGGACAACATCGATTTCGGCGATCTGAACTATCTGGCGATCCTGGTCGCCGTGGTGTTCAACCAACTGCTCGGGGCCTTCTGGTACGGCACCTTCGCCAAACCGTGGATGGCCGAGACCGGGATGACCCAAGAGGACATCGAGGCCATGAAGGGCACACCCCGGCAGTGGTACCCATACGTCATCGCCATCGTGCTGGCCATTGTGTTCACCCTGGGGCTGGCGCTGTTGGTGCAGGGCATGGAGGCCGACAACGCAGGCGAGGGCCTCGGCCTGGGGGTTCTGGCCGCAGTGGGGTTCGTGGTCACCTCACACGGGGTGAACTACGCCTTCGAGGGCCGCAGCCTGAAGCTGCTGGCCATCAACTCCGGCTATCCGCTCATCTCCTACGCCGTGATCGGAATCGTGCTGGCGGTTTGGACCTGACAGCCAACTAGGCGTTCGAACCAGAAATCGTTTTGCTAACTAGCACCTACGCAAAATCCCCACTTGCATTTTGCTAGGAATTCATTACACTTTCCTAGCATGAAAGGGTCGGTAGCTGAGCAGATTGCAAGCCACGTAGCGAAAAGGCCAGCGCGGTCGTTCATCGAGGTGAGCAGTGTTGAGGGCTCGCGCAGTGCAGTCGAGTCGGCGTTTTCGCGTCTTGCCGCGTTAGGAGAGATCACTCGGGTCCGAAAAGGCATGTACTGGAAGGGCGTGAAGACGCCCTTCGGCATGTCGCCACCACGGGTTGAAGACGCAGCGATAGCCATCGGTGGACCAGGTTCTGGGCCAGCAGGAATAGCCGCGGCCCATTGGTTGGGTTTGACGTCACAAGTCCCTTCGATCTACTTGACAGCGGTGCCCAAACAGGCACCAGATGCCTGGGAAGGTGTGCGTTTCACGCAGCGCCCGTTCGAACGGCGAATGCGGGGTTTATCGCCATCCGAAGTCGCTGCAATAGAAGTGCTGCGGTCAGGCCCCAGCGTGGTTGAGACAAGATGGGAACGGCTAGCCGAGGTCATTGCTGAGTTGGCGTCAAACGGAGAAGTGCGGCCAACGGTCTTGGATGCCCAAATCAGTGAGGAACGGGATCGAAAGGCCCGTTACCGCTGGTCCGAACTGTGCCATTCCAATCCAGAACTTCTGGCTGCTGCATGAGTTGGTCACTGCGTGAGTCACCTGACGCGTTGGCTGCTGCTGCCGCCCAGGTGGCCAAGGCTACCGGGATACCGACGGCGCACATCGAAAAGGACTTCTGGGTGACTGAGGTCTTGCGCGGTGTCGCCCAGTGCACCTCCAACACCGGCATAACCGCACTGTTCAAAGGCGGTACAAGCCTGTCGAAGGCATACCACCTGATTCAGCGGTTCTCAGAAGACGTGGACATCATCGTGATCACTTCGAGTAGCAGCGCCAACAGCAACAACCGATGCCTGAAGTCGTTCGTGGCGGCGGCTGAGGAGGCAACAGGGATAACTGCGATCGTTGATCCCGAGACCGTTACAAGAGGAGTGAAGCGAACTGAACGCTTTGCCTACCCAACTGTGTCGCCGTCCGGCCGGATGCCACCGGAAGTGAAACTCGAACTCGGCACCAGAGGCGGCGCAATGCCCAGTTCTAGGATGCAAGTATGCAGCTTGCTTGCAGAGCATGGTCCGACAGCCCACCTCAACATGGGCTTTCCCGAAGCTGCTCCCATCCAGATTCACGTACTGGCGCCAGTGCGCACTTTGGTCGAAAAATTGATGATCGTTCACCACGCAGCATCTGAGGGTGACCCAGATGAGCAGAAGCGTCTAGCTCGGCACTACTACGACATCTGGTGCCTGCTCAACGATCAGGGCACGGTCGCTGCATTCGCTGAGTCACCAGCCGACACGCTCGCTCGAGAAGTTCGAGTCTTCACCAAAGAAGCGGAGCTCAAGACAACCCAAAGGCCAGAAGACGGATTCGCCACCTCGCCTGCGTTCGACCCCGCTTTCTGCGAGTCTGCAAGAACAGCGTTTGAACTTGAGGTCGTTGGTCAGCTGCTTTGGCCCGATGCGCGACGGCCCACGTTTGAAGAGTGCTGTGAAATAGTCCACAACAACGCTGCGGTTCTCTAGTAGGTCAGAAGACACAGTTCCCGTCAGCAAAAGCGGTATGCATTAGAGGATCGCGCCGGACTCCTTCATGGCGGCGATTTCTTCCCAGGGGATGCCGGCTTCTAGGAGGAGGGTCTCGGTGTGCTCGCCGTGCTCGGGGGCTCGATCGACTTGGACGGGTTGCTCGTTGAACATGGCGGGGTTGGCTACGAGCTGGACCTCTTGGCCGGTGCCGGTGGTCATAGCGGGGAGGTAGCCGTTGGCGACGACCTGGGGGTCTTCGTAGAGCTCGTTGAGCGTTTGAAACGGGACCCACACGCCTTTGAAGTCGGCCAAGGCCTCTTTCCAATAGGCCAGGGGCTGGGATTCGAACACCTCGTCGAGGATGGCGATGCAGGCCTCGTTGTTCTCGGCTCGGGCGGCCATGTCGACGAATCGGGGGTCGGTGACCAGCTCGGGGCGGCCGATGCACTCGCAGAGCTGGGCCCAGTGCTTGTCGGCCTGGAGCAGGATGAAGCTGAGGTAGCGGTCGTCGGAGGTGCGATAGGCGTTGACCACGGGATTGACCATCTTGGTGCGGTCGCCGGCGGGGAGCCGGTCCATGCCGAAGAGCTTGGCCGCGATCACTAGGGGCGAGAGCTGCCACATGGCGGTGGCCAGAAGCGACACGTCGATTACCGACGGCTCGCCGGTGGCGGTCCGCTGGTAGAGGGCCGCCGCGATGGCGCCGGCAGTGGCCATGCCGCCCATGACGTCGCCGAAGGCGGGGGCGGGCTGGCTCATGGGCCAGCCGTCGGGGCGGGCGGGCAGGGTGGCGCCCATGCCGCCCCGGGCCCAGAAAGAGGCCCCGTCGTAGCCGCCCTTCTCGGCGTCGGGGCCGTGGGGGCCCTGGCCCGATCCCCGGGCGATGATGATCTGAGGGTTGCGCTCGCGCAGATCCTCGGTGTCGATGCGGAGCTTGCGGCGCACCGGGGGCATGTAGTTGGTGAGAAACACATCGGCGGTCTCCACCAGCTTGAGCAGCATCTCTCGGCCGTCGGGGTGGGCCAGGTTCAAGCCGATGGAGCGCTTGCCCCGATTGGGCTGCTCGATCATGAAGTTGACCCCGCCGGCGCCGCCGGGGACGAGCCCGGAGGTGATGAGGCCCCGCTGAGGATCGCCGGTCACCGGGTGCTCCACCTTGATGACGTCGGCACCCCAGTCGACCAGCACCGAGCCGCCGGAGGGGATGAACATCCAGCTAGCCACCTCGACCACCCGGATGCCCTCAAGGGGGCGGCTGGGCGGGGCGGTTTCGTCGCTCACCAGACCAGTTCCAGGTTGTCGATCTGGCGGATGCCCTGGCTGAACTCCAGCTCGATGCCGTCGGCCAGGCGGTAGTGGGGCACCCGGGCGTGCCACTCCTCAAGGGCCACCCGCAGCTCCATGCGAGCCAGGTGCGAGCCCAGGCACCGGTGGACGCCGGCGCCGAAGGCGATGTGCTTCTTGGACTCCCGATCGAAGTCGACATCGTCGGGATCGGGCCAAGACCGCTCGTCGGTGTTGGCCGAGCCGATCAACAGGTGGATACGGGTACCGGCCGAGATGGGGCAGCCGTTGACCTCGGTGTCCACCGCGGTGATGCGGGCTGAGCTGGCCACCGGGCTCTCGTAGCGCAGCATCTCCTCCACCGCGTGGGGGATCATCTCGGGCTCGTCCACCAGGCGCTGGCGGTGGTCGGGATTCTGGGCCAGAAACGCCACCATGCACTCCAGCGAGGCCGACACAGTGTCGAGCCCGGCCAAGAAGAACAGGTAGCCGATGTCCACCACGTCGTCGCGGCTGAGGGGCTGGCCGTCGACCTCGGCGTCGAGGATGGTGGACAGGAAGTCGTCTTGGCGCTCGGCCATGCGAGCGTCCACCACTTCTTCGAGGGCGGCGTAGATCTTCTGGCCGGTGGCCCTCACCTTCTCCCGGCGCTCTTCCATGGAGCGGGCCGGGGGGCGGATGATGCCGTCTTTGAGGGCGAGGAACTCATCCACCCGGCTCACCGGCAGGCCCAGCAGCTCCAAGAAGATGGTGGAGGGCAGGGGCTCGGCGATGGACTGGTGGAAATTGCAATGGCCTTGATCGGCCACCTTGTTTATGAGTTCGCGGATTAGCTCCCGCACCCGGGGCTCGTGCTTGGCCATCTGCTTGGGGGCGAACAGCGGGTCGAGCGCCTTGCGGTGCTTGCGGTGGTGGGGCGGGTCGATCTGGAGGGGCACCAGGGGGCGGGTGTTGCCGATTTCGACGGCGTCGGGGTCGGAGGAGAACACCTCGGGGGTCTGGAAGGCCCGCATCACGTCTTCGTGGCGGCTCAGGGTGATGGCTCCGGATTGGCTTCGCCCACCCAGTTCGGTGACCGGGGCGTTGTCGCGCAGCTCCCGATAGGTGTCGTGGGGGTTGCGGGCGACCTCGGGGGGTTCCAGCGAGTACTTCTTGGTGTCGGCGTCGGTCATCAGGTCTCCTCGGTCAGGATGATGGCGTCTTCGGGGCAGTTCATGGATGCTCGGCGGGCCTGGTCGGCCAACTCAGCGGGCACGGCCCGCTCGTCGGTGGGCTGGGCGTAGCCGTCGTCGTCGGCATCGAACAGGTCGGAGGCCAGCATGTAGCAGCGCCCGTGGCCCTGGCAGAGCTCGGTGTCCACTCGGATACGCATCAGCGGGCATCGTAGGCCAAGCGGCCGGTGCGGCTCACGGCGGGGTTCACGGGAGGGGCAGGACGCCGAGGCCGTCGGGGAAGGAGAGGCCGTAGTCGAGGGTCTCGGGGGGCAGGGGCTGGTTGTCTTCGTCGAAGCGGATGCGGCGCACGGTGCCCTGTTGGGAGGCGGGTCCGATGCCCGAGTCGTTGAAGACCAGGGCCAGGTCGGCGTAGTAGAGGGTGCCGTCGAGGCCCACGGCGATGCCCAGCGGCGATCCGGTGCTCATGGGCTCGAGGGCCAGCGTCTCGCCTTCGGGCGGGGCCAGCACGGTGCGGACATAGTTGCCGTTGCCGTCGTACTGGTTGATGAAGCCGCCGAGCGTGTCGGACACGTACCACCCGCCGCGGCCGTCGGCGGCGACGCCGGTGGTGAGGCTGAGGCCGTTGCCGACGCCGATGAACAGCTCGACGGCAACCGCCTCGGGGTCGCACTCCTCAGCGGTGCGGGGCAGGTTGGAGTAGCGCTGCACTCCGATGGTGGGCGGGCGGGCCGATGCCACCAGCACGTCGTCGCCGTGGGCGGCCAGCTGCTGGGCGGTGGCGATGTCGTCGGCCACCACGCACCGGGCGCCGTCGTACGGGGGGAACCACACGGTGAGCTGGCCGGTGCCGGGGCCGGAGGCCTGGTTGCCCACGTCGGTGGTGAGCAGGCGACCGTCGGGCAGGAATGCGCAGCCGTAGGGCTCGGGCTGGCTGTCGGCGCTCTCAAAGTCGGGGGTGAGCTTGCCCACCTGGGTGGCGGTGAGGTTGCCGAGGGTGTCGCCCTCGAGTTGGAAGATGCCGAACCCGGCGGGGACCTCGGGCTGGCCGGTGTCCTCGCCGGCGATGAACCGGCCGTCGCCGGTGAAGCACACCTGGCCGTTGATATCGCGGCCGTCGGGATCCTCACGGGCGTTGGTGATGAGCCGCTGGGTGCCGCCATTGTCGCCGTACACCACCAGGTTGTTGCCCTGGGGGCTGAAAACCAGATAGGTGGGTGGGCTTAGGGGCTCGGTTTGCAGCGGCGGATTGAAGCCGATGCTGGCCACCAGGCGGTCGAAGCCGTCGGCGGGGCCGGGGATGGTGGTGGTGTCGTTGAGGGCGAGGAGGCTGATGCGGTTGTAGGAGGCACCGGGGCGGGGCACGGTGCGGGCGACGCAGCCGCCGTCTTCTTCGAGCACGCACAGGTAGCCGCCCGAGGGGCGGTCGTCGCGCTCGGAAACCAGTACGCCGAAGGCCGACGCCCCCACTTCGGCGGCCGCGCTCCCCTCCCGGAGCCAGGCGGCGGGGTCGCCCAGGCCGCTGGAGGTGACGGTGAGCTCGAAGGGGTCGGTTTGGATCGACAGGGTGAGTTGGGGGTCGGTGCCGGGCGGCGGGGTCTTGAAGTCGAAGCCCACGTCGCAAGGGGCGTCGATGCAGCGGCCCGACGCCCCCACCAGGCGGACTTGGCCCGCTTCGGGCTCGGGCTCTTGTTCGGGGGCGGTCTGGGCGGCGGCCTCCACATCGGGGGCCACGGTGTAGCGGAACACGCCGGAGGTCTCCGACGGACCAGCCGATCCCGGCTCGCGGAAGCCGGCCACGGCCCACATGTCGTCGCCCACGATGGCCACTCCCCCGGAGATGAGACCGGTGAGCTCGTCGGACCAAAGCACTTCGCCGTTGTCGAGGCGCAGGGCTCGCAGGGTGAAATCGAGCGAGCCCACAAACACCACCCCGTTCACCTCGGTGGTGGGCGAGTAAGTAGGGCCGACGGCGTGCTGCTGCCAGACGATGTCGCCGGTGGCGGCGTCGAAGGCGTGCATGCAGGGGCAATCGGCCACGCCAGTGCCGCCCGCGATGATCCCCTCGGCGTAGGCGGCTGGGCCGATGAATCCGCCGCTGGAGAAGTTGGGGCGGATCACGTTGTCGGCGGTAGCCCGGGTACTCCACACCAATTCGCCGGTATCGCGGTTCACCACATAGAACACGGCGTCTTTGTTGCCCAGCCCGACTAGATCTTGGCCGTCGGCGGTGAACAGCACTGGCACCCCGGCGAAGTCGGAGTCGTCGTTGTTGGGGGGATGGGGCTGGAAGCTCCAGGCGGGATCGCCGGTGTCGATGTCCACCGCGAAGAGGGCCTCGGTGTAAGGGCCCCAACCGTCGGGGGAGGTGGGGCAGTTTGCGCTGCCGGCAAACATGAGGCGGCGCTCGAGGTCGACCGAGGGCGATCCCCACACTCCCCCGCAGCCCCGATGGTCGCCGCCCTCGAGGTCGAAGTGCCAGAGCAACTCGCCGGTGGCCAGGCTGACGGCCACCACCCCGGCGGGGAAGGGGGCGTTGTGGGTGTCGAAGGTGGCGATGACGCGGTCTTCCACCACGATGGGGGTGGTCTCCAGCTCGGTGGGCCAGCCGGGCTCGCCCAGGGCGTGGGTCCAGATCACGGTGCCGTCGGCGGCGTTGAGGGCGTGGATGGTGCGCCCGGCGTTGAACACCACCGCGGGGGTGCCGTTGATAACGGTGTAGGAGGCCGACGAGGTGATCTGCCCGGCGTAGACGTTGTCGTGGTACTCGGCGTCGAAGTGCCAGAGCTCGGCGCCGTCGGCGGCATCGAGGGCGTAGAACCGCCCGGCCCAGTCGCCCACATACAGCACGCCATCCACCACCACCGGGGCGGCGGTGACCACGTCGCTGGTGTTGAAGTACCAGATGCGGCGCAGGTCGCCGGCCGTGTCGGGGTTGATGCCGCTGTCGCAGGGGTAGGAGAAGGTGCGGCTTATGCCGTGGCCCCACATTGGCCAGTCGCAGGTGGGGCCGGCGGGAGCGGGGGCGGTGGGCTGAGCGGGGGCGGCAGGCGTCGGTGCTGGCTCGGTGGGCTGGGCGGTAGCGGCCGGGGTCGCGGTAGGGGCAGGGGTCGCGGGCTGGTCGTCGTCTCCTCCACAGGCGATCGCGATGAGGGCGAGGGCCAGGCAGAGGACGGTGAGGCTCGGTAGCCGGCTCATAGTGGGACGATGCTAATGAAACCCACTATCCGGTGAGACGGCGATGGACTCTGGGTGGGAGACTGAGGGTGAATGACCGTTGACACCGCTCCGGCCGAAGTCGAGGTTCCCAATACGGCTGAGCGCCGGTTCAGCCAGTCGATGGTGGTGTCGGGAACCCGGTGCCTGCTGACCTACTTGGTGTTCCCGTATCTGCTGCCGGTGCTGGGGTTGGCCGACTCGGTAGGACCCGCCATAAGCGTGCCCATCGGGCTGGTGGCCATTGTGTTCAACGGGCTGAGCATCCGGCGGTTCTGGCGGGCCGACCACCGGCTGAAGTGGCCGGTGAGCACGGTAAACGTTCTGGTGATCGGGTTGCTGTGCTACCTGACTGTGCGTGACCTCGTCGAGCTCGCCGGCTGAGCCCGGCGATCCCGCTGTTCTGAGCCACTCCAAAGTGGCCCGCAACCCGCTGGTGCGGGGGCTGTGGGTTGTCGGCGGGCTGGTGTGCGTGGCGGTGGGGGCCATCGGGGTGATCGTTCCCGGGCTGCCGTCGACGGTTTTCTTCATCATGGCCGCCGCCGCGTTCTCTCGGTCGAGCGAGCGAATGGAGAGGTGGGTGCTGAACCTGCCCGGCGTGGGCAAGCTGGTGGCCGACTACCGATCGGGACTGGGAATGCCGTGGCGAGCGAAAGTCATTGCCGGGACCATGATCGTGGTCGCAGTGGGGCTGAGCACGGGCTTGGCGATTGGCTCGTGGACATGGCGAGGGGTCGTGATCGGGTTGGGAATCGTGGGACTGGCGTACATCTTTGGCCGAGTGCCGACATCAAAACCAGCTGTCAAATAATTTCAGCCACTTCCGATGCATTTCAGGTATCCTAGAGATGGAGCCGGGGTGGGGTTTCCAAGCTTTCGTCCGCTCTGCCCCACCCCGGCTTCTGTTGGCCAGTGTAGGCACAGCGCCCTCCAAAAGGAAACGCCTTTTTGCTAGAGGTTGGCGATTTCGTGTTCTATTCGGGATTCGATGTATTGGCGGGCGTTGGCTATGCGGGTGGGGAGGTGCATGGAGGGGAAGAGGCCGTCGGAGGGCTTGTAGGACTTGAGGATCTGCTTGGCGATGGTGTCTTTGTGCACCTCGGTGGGGCCGTCGGCGATGCCCATGACCGGGCCGCTCATCCACATTGAGGTGAGGGGCATGAGGTTGGACACGCCGAGCGAGCCGTGGGCGTGCATGGCCCGGTACACCACGTCGATCAGCACCTTGGGAGTGGCCACCTTGACGCCGGCAATGTGCTGGCGGACCTTGGCGTAGTCGCCCTCGTTATCGATCAGCCAGGCGGTGTGGAGCACCTGGAGGCGGAACTGCTGGATCTGGATCCATGAGTCGGCGATCCAGTGCTGGATGGACTGCTTCTCGCCGATGAGCGAGCCCTTGGTCTCCCGCGACAGCACCCGCTCGCACATCATGTCGAGGGCCCGCTGGGCCACGCCCACCGAGCGCATCCCGTGGTGGACCCGGCCGCCGCCGAGGCGGGTCTGGGCGATCTTGAAGCCCGACCCCTCGTCGCCCAGCAGATTCTCAGCGGGCACCCGCACGTCATTGAACCGGAGATAGGCGTGGTCGCCGTCTTCCAGGTCTTCGGTGCCGAGGCCGACATTGGCCACCACCTCGATGCCGGGGGTGTCGGTGGGCACCAGCATCATCGACGAGCCCCGGTACACCGACACGTCGGGGTTGGTGATGAGCATGACGATCATGAACTTGGCGTATTTGAAGTTGGAGGCGAACCACTTCTCGCCGTTGATCACCCACTCGTCGCCGTCGCGGTGGGCTCGGCAGGTGAAGTAGTTGGGGTCGGAGCCGCCCTGGGGCTCGGTCATGGCGTAGGTGGAGGAGATCTTGCCGTCGAGCAGGGGCTGGAGGTAGAGCTCCTTCTGCTCGTCGGTGCCGTAGTGGGCGATGATCTCGGCGTTGCCGGAGTCGGGGGCCTGGCAGCCGAACACCACCTGGGCCCACAGCGCCCGGCCCAGGATCTCGTTCATCAGGGCCAGCTTCACCTGGCCGTAGCCGAGGCCGCCGAGGTGGGGACCCATGTGGCAGGCCCACAGGCCGTTGTCCTGCACCTGTTTCTGGAGCGGGCGGATCAGGGCGTTGGCCGTGTCGTTGGTGCGGTCGAAGGGGTTGACCTCGCCCCGGAAGTAGAGGTCGATGGGCTCGATCTCGGTGGTGACGAAGGTGTCCATCCAGTCGAGCTTCTCTTGGAATTCGGGCTCTACAGAAAAATCAATGGCCATGGGACTACCGCACTCTCTGGGTTGGACTTAAAGTGACTGCCTATGAAGTTCGAGACTTGGTATAGCAGCGGCTTGACATGAAGTTCGAGATGACTCCGGGCGAGATTTTAGCCGCCGCCCGAGCCCCCGAACCCGGTGACGAAGGGTACGACCCGTTTAACGCCTTCGACCAAGCCCAGGGGGCCGAGCACTCCATCAATCCCTATGAGGTGTACACCGAGCTCTTGGCCCAGTGCCCGGTCCACCGGGGCAGCGTGTCGGAGATGCTGGGAGCGGTGAGCGTGAGCGATCTGATGGCCGGGGAGCGGCAGATCGTGAACGTGCTGTCGTACGACGGCGTGGAGGCGGTGCTGCGGGACGGGGCCACGTTCTCGTCGGCGGGGTATGCCGAATCGATGGGACTGGTGATGGGCCACACCATCTTGGAGATGGACGAGCCCGAGCACGGGCAGTACCGCAAGCTGATCCAGCAGGCGTTCACCCGCCGGGAGATGGAGCGGTGGGAGCACGACATTGTGAACCCGGTGCTCGACCACTACATCGATGCTTTTGTGGACCGGGGGCGGGCCGATTTGGTGGGCGAGCTGATGTTCGTGTTCCCGGTTCATGTGATCGCCATCGCCTTGGGGCTCCCGGAGGCCGACCTGCCCGCCTTCTACCGGCGGGCGGTGGAGATCACCAACATGGCCAGCGAGATCGAGCGGGGATTCGCGGCATCTCAGTGGCTGTATGCCTACCTGGAGCCGGTGGTGGAGGACCGGCGGGCCGAGCCACAGGGGGATCTGATCAGCCTGCTGGCCCACGCCGAACTGGACGGGCAGCGGCTGACCAACGACGAGATCATCGCCTTCTGCCGGTTGCTGCTGCCCGCGGGGGCGGAGACCACCTATCGGGCGGCCAGCAACATGATGGTGGGGTTGCTGTCGGATCCGGCCCAGTTGGAGGCGGTGCGGGCCGACCGGTCGCTGGTTACCGCCGCGGTGGAGGAGGCGCTGCGGTGGGAGGCGCCGCTGACCGGCGTCTCCCGCACCGCGACAGCCGACGCGGTGGTGGACGGCATTGAGATCAAGGCCGGGTCGGCGGTCAACACCTCGCTGGGCTCGGCCAATCACGACCCCTCCCGGTGGGACGATCCCGAGCGGTTCGACGTGTTCCGCCAGCCCAAGGGCCACATGGCGTTCGCCACCGGGCCGCACTTGTGCCTGGGGATCCACCTGGCCCGCATGGAGATGCGAGCAGTGTTGGAATGCCTATTGGATCGCCTGCCCGGCCTTCGCTTGGACCCCGGCGTCGAACCGCCGGAAATCGTGGGCTTGGCCTTCCGAGCCCCCGCCGCGCTGTCGGTGGTGTGGGACGCCTAGTGCCTCCGGCCAGAAGACAGAGTTAGGGAACTATATACCTGGCTAGCCAAATGGCGTTGACCAGGTGAAACATAGGAGTCTAGTTGGCCGCCGACACGATTGTCACGACGAACAGGACGGTGAGAAGAAACGTGACGATGTTGATAACGACACCGGCTATCGCCAGCCCCCTTTACGGCAACCCCTCCCTGTTGGCGGTGCGCCAGCCGATGATGCAGAAGGTGACGCTGAGCACGAATATGCCGAACCCGACAGAGGACCGCGTGAAGCGGAACCTCTAGGCAATCTGGATGTGCCGCGCCGTAAGGCGTGGTCCGGTGACGGCCAGCCCCGTACCGGCTAGGAGGCGGTCAGGACAAGGCACCGACCGTTACACAGGCACTACTTGCTACACGGAAGTGGCTTGGCTAGCCAGGCATATAGTTCCCCTCCCGAAGTTTGATACTCTTGCCGCCATGAACTCCACACCCCCCCCCCCCAGAAAACCCCCCGCAACGAACCCAAACCCAACCCCGAATAGCAAGACGCGACCCGCCGCACCAACCCACAACCCCCACCGGTGGATCCAGGTTTAGAAAATCTGTTGCCGTCGTCGCTGTCGCTCTGGCGGCAGCGACACTCGGCCCCGGCTCAGCGGTCGCCGTCGAGCCGGTAGAGCTGCCGCCTTTGCCGCCCACCGAGCTACAGGTGGACGCGGCCGGAAACGGCCTCACCGTCAGCTGGCAGGCAGCCACGACCGGCACCACGCCGACCGGCTACAAGGTGCGCGTCAACCCCGACTGCGGCCAGCGCAAGACCAAGACCGTCAGCGCAGACACACTGTCGGTGACGTTCGCCAAGGTCAAGCAGTGCGACACCTACAAGGTGTGGGTCAAGGCCCAGCACAGCGCAGGCAGCAGCGACAAGCTCGCCACGACATGGCAGCGGCCCCAAGCCCAAGGACTCGACGTCGAGCCGGTAACGGAAGCCGACGAAGCCGACCAGCCGGTACTGATGCGCTGCTCCACGCCGTCAGAATCCGGCTGCGTGCCCATCGCCGACGCAAGCAACGATCCAAACCTTGCCGAGGTGCTGCGCTGCTTCCAGAACCCGCTCGACTGCGAGTACGCCGAGGAAAGCGGCAACACTGGTGACGGCTGCTACGCGATTGTGCTCCAACGACACTCCCATTTTCGCTCCACAAGCAGCAACACCGGAAGCTGGTACCGCACCCCGTGTTTCCCTCTGGAATACAGGCGACTGTACGATGCCTCAGCACGCACTAGCTCAAGGTTTCAAGCGATCAAGTGGTACCCCACCTACCCACCCGACCCCATCTGCGTAGACGGCGGCGAAGGCGGTCGCACCTATCACCCATCCATAGACAAGCAAGTCACGGACTGGCGGTTCTACAACTGCCGTCCCCAATAGAACGCTGACGGCTTCGCCGGGCTGTTCCTCGATCCACGGGGGAGCGGCCCGGCGTTTGGTGTCATGGTGTGCCTTTGGCTCGGTTCTGTTGGCGTGCGAGGCCGACGAGTGCAAGGGGCCGGTGTTCGAGCACCCGCTGCGGGCAGTGGCCTCCACCCGGGGCGACCCCACCAACGTGGACGTGGCCGGCGCTACCGAAGCGGGCATTCCGGACTTATCGACCAGATTGAAGCTGATATTGCAGACCCCTCTATGGCTGCTCCCTCGGCTGCTCGACGCGCTCGGGCGAACCACTAGGCCAAGGCCAAGCACGCCAAACGGCAGTTGCCGCTAGAGAGGGGTGGTTTGAGCCAGGGCGGCGGCGTCGCGGGCAAGGTCTAGAACGACGCGGCCGAAGGCTTCCATTCTCGGGTTGTCGGCGCCGCCGGCGACGAAGCGGGCGTAGCCGCCCTCCAGCACGATGGCCAGCTTGAAGCGGGCCAGGATCACGTAGTAGTCGATCTCGTCGACGTCGCGGCCCGACATGGTGGCGTAGCGCTCCAGCAGGTCGTCGCGGAAGGGCAGGCCTTCGTAGTCGACGTAGCCCACCGTGGGGCGGCCGGCTTCGTTCTCGGGCCAGTTCATCACCACCCAGGCCAAATCCAGCAGCGGGTCGCCCACGGTGCCCATCTCCCAGTCGACGATGGCGGCCATCCGGGCGGGCGCGCCGTGGTGGAACATCACATTGGCGAACTGGTAGTCGCCGTGCATGATGCCGGGCGTGTAGCTGCGGGGGGTACGGCCCCGGAGCCAGTCGCCGGCGGTGTCGAGGCCGGGGATGTCTCGGAACTTGAAGCGTTCGAGGTGGGCGTACCAGCGGTCGACCTGGCGCTCGTGGAAGCCGTCGGGGCGGCCGAGGCCTTCAAGGCCATTGGCCTGCCAATCCACCTTGGACAGCCGGGCGATGGCATCGACCAGCTCGTAGGCCAGACCGGGGCGGGCATCGATGTCGGACCCGAATGGCTCGGGCCATCCGGGCTCGCTGATGGGCGACCAGCCGTCGACGAAGTCCATGAGGTAGAAGGCCGCCCCGATAACGCTGGTGTCGTCGGTGCCGCCGGCGGCCCGGGCGTGGGGGACGTCGGTGTCGGCCAGGGCGGAGAGGATGCGGAACTCCCGCATCATGGTCTCGTTGCGGCCGTCGGGAACCTTGCGGGGTGGGCGGCGCAGGGCCCAGCGGTGCTCGCCCCGGCAGATCTCGAAAATCTCGTTTGATGCGCCGCCGGAGATGAACCGGCTGGTGATGGGCTCGCCCTGGCCGGGCAGGCCCTGGGCGTCCATCCACTCCCCCAGCGCGACCGGCTCGATCAGCCCCTTGGTGCGCTCGGCCTCGGAGGCCTCATCGGTGTCGGAGCGCGAGAAGACGCTGGAGTCCGTGGTTTGCTCTGGTTGTTCGCTCATGCGGCAGGTCGAAGCGTGAGGAGCTCTTTGAGGTTGTTCATGCGGCTGGCCTCAAGGTGAGCAGTTCCTTCAAATTCTCGGACATGACCTTTTTCTGGTCTTCGGGGCTGCGGTGGGCCACTTCCTTGATGAAGTCGAGCGGCTTGCCCAAGCCCTCGGGGTGGGGGAAGTCGGAGCCGAACAGCACTCGGTCGATGCCGATGTGGTCGATAAGGCCGGGGATGTCCTCCTCATAGAAGGGGCTCACCGAGATGTGGCGGCGGAAGGTTTCCACCGGGTCTTCGGCGAATTCCTGGGGCATCTTGCCGTAAGCGTGCGACAGCTCGAGCAGCAGCGGGGCCACCCAGGTGGAGCCGTTCTCGATGCAGGCCACCCGCACGCTGGGGTGACGCTCGAACAGGCCGTGGCAGATCATGGCGGCCATGGTGTCGAAGATGGGACGGCCGTGGCTGATGACGGTGCGAAAGGCGCCGGGTTTGAACGGCAGGAACTCATCACGGCCGCCCTCCCAGTCGCTGGCGTAGGCGTCGTAGCCGGAGTCAGAGGCGTGGCAGGTGACCAAGATCCCGGTTTGCTCCACCGCATTCCAGAAGTCGTCGAACTCCGGCAGGCCCATGGAACGGGAGCCCCTCACCCCCGGCACCGGGGCGGGGCGGATCAGCACGGCTCGGGCGCCGTTTTCCACGCACCACTCCAGTTCCTCGATGGCCCGGCGGGGATCGGGCAGGGTGATGATCGGGGTGGGGAAGATGCGGTCGTGATAGTTGAACGTCCACTCGTCGAGCATCCACCGGTTGAAGGCGCTGATGGCGGCGTGGGTGAGGTTGATGTCGTCCTTCATCCGCTCTTCGAGCAACGAGGCCAGGGTGGGGAACAGCAGGGTGGCGTACACCCCCTGTTCGTCGAGCAACTTGACGCGGTCTTCGGGATTGCGGAAGGCGGGCAGGCAGCGGATGGGCTTGCCGGTGAACTCCCGCAGGGTCATGCCGTCGGGGTTGTTGCCCCGGTAGTACTCCTCCCACGCGCCGGGGGCGGCCACCACCTCGAAAGTGGGGTTGGGGATGTACTCGCTGATCTTGTTGTTGATGGCGATCTTGGTGCGGCCCTCGACGTCCACGTAGCGGATGGCGGTGCGGTAGCGCTCGGGGAGGTGCCGGGTGAAGGCGTCGATGGGCTCGTAGAGGTGGTTGTCGGCGTCGTAGGCGTGGTAGTCGAGGTTCATGGCTCCTCCGGGGAGAGGATTTCGGGTGTTGATTCGGTGATGAGAACCGTGTCGCGAGCATATTCGGCGCCGGTGGCAGCGCTCACGCTGAGCACCATATGGGCTTCGAGGACTTCGTCGGTGCCGTAGCGGGCGTTGATCACCGGGGACTCGAATCCCATGCCCAAGCCCCGAATGAGCCAATCGCCGTCGGGGGCGACGCGGCGCAGGTCGTGGCCGGTGGCGCCGGGGACGCAGGCGGCAATGAGGGCGGCGTGGGGGCGGGCGTCGGGGGGCGGGCCGCCGACGGTGCGGCCCAGGCCGCCCTCATAGTGGGACCGGATGCAGCTGAAGTCGACGACGGGTCCGCGCACTCGGGGCTCTCCGGCGGGGGTGGACGAGCCGGCGAGGGCCATGGCCTCAACGCCGGCAGCCAGGCGCTGGGCGTCGCTGCCGGGGTGGGCGACGGCCGCTTGGGCACCGGCGGCGGCCACGGCGCAGGCGGCCCGGATGGCGTCGATCTCCGAGGACAGCTTGGTGCGGCGGGCACCGAGCAAGACGTCGTCGACGGGGACGATCTCGGCCTCGGGCGCCACCGCGCCGAGCAGCCCGGCCATGCCCGGCGACCAGGCGTCGACCCCTACCCGCTGGGCGGTGGCCATGCCCGGGTTGGCGGCTAGGCGCTGGTAGATGATGGCCCCGTTCCAGGTGATGCCGTGGAGGTGGTCGAGATCGATGTCGTCGGGGACGCCCTCGTCCCAGGTGGACAGCAGGAATATCTCGCCGGTGGCGACATTGAGGGTGCAGACCGGGCCGAACGGGCGGGTGCCGGCGGTCCAGAGCTGGTGGGCACCGGTGATGTAGTTGATGTGGTCTTGTCGCCCGGCGACCAGCATGTCGATCCCGGCGGCAGCCAGGGCGTCGACGGCTCGGGCCCGGCGCTGGAGGTGCAGGCTCATCGCGGCACCTCGAAGGGGTCGTAGGGGTGACGAATCATCGCGGCACCTCGAAGGGGTCGTAGGGGTGGCCGCCACCCAGGGGGATCCAGCCGTCTTCGGTGACGGCCACGATCTCCTCGGCCCGGTAGCCACCGGTGCCGTCTTCCCAGATGGCGGGCTCCAGCACCAGCACCATGCCGGGCTCCAGGGTGTGGGCGGCGTCGAAGTCGGGGCCGTTGTCGGTGCCCAAGAAGGGCATCTCGGCGCTCTCGATGCCCACCCCGTGGACGAGGTAGAAGTGCGGCATCCAAGGGCGCTCGCCGTCAGATCGGTGGGGGGCGTCGGCGGCGGTGGCCGCGGCGCACACCTCGGCAAAGGTGGCCCCAGGGGCGATGGCCTCATAGGCCGCGTTCATCACAACCAGCCACCGCAGGAAACAGCGCTGCTCAGCGGGGGTGGGCCAGCGGCCGACCGTCCAGGTGCGTCCGAAATCGGAGGCGTAGCCGTGGTAGTCGCTGCCGGAGTCCACCCAGATGAGATCGCCTTCGGCATAGACGGGGTCGCCCGACCAGGTGGGGAAGGCCAGGTGCCCGGTGGTGGTGCGGGGGCCGTCGGCCATGCGGCGGGCCATGGGCTGGAAGATGACGTCGATCATGTTGGCGTCGATGCCCTCCTCCCGGAGGCGGCGGAGGAACACCGCGGCCAGCTCGCTGCGACGCACGCCGGGGACCAGAGCCTCGTACACCGAGGCCATGGCCCGGTTGGTGCGGGACTGGGCCTGGTGGATGCAGGCCAGCTCGTCGATGGTCTTGTGGAGCTTGACCGCGGCCATGGTGTTGGCCGCGTCGGCGATCTCGGCCCCCGACAGCACGCCGGTGCGGCGCATGGCCCCGGTCATGAGGTCGATGCCGATACGCCCGCCGCGCGCTGTCTTGCCCAGGATGGCGTCGAGCTGGGCGCCGAGGTCGGCGGCGCCCTCGTCGATGTCGGGCCAGACGGCGGGATGGGAGTCGACGTCGAGGCCGTCGGGATCGCCGCCCAGTAGGCAGGGCTGGGGATGATCGGCCAGCACCACGGCCACCGGGCGGGTGGCCGATGCGTGGGTGACGTCGGCGGCTTTGGGCAGACAGTCGGTGGCGTAGGCCACGTGGGGGCCGTGGAGCAGCACGAGGGCGTCGAGCCCGTCGGCGGCCATCTGGGCCTGGAGCTTGGCGTACCGCTCCCGGCGCAGTCGCCCCACGTCGAGCTCTAACTCGGGGGCGGCTTTGACGATGGGCACGGGCCTACGAATCCCGGTGCTCGGCGAAGACTTCCTTCATCGAGGACTTCTGCATGCGCCGTTCCAGCGCGCCCAGGGCGGTGTCGGTGTTGTGCATCCAGTGGTGGGCCATGAAGTGGTAGTCCCAGGAGTCTTTCTGGCCCATCAGCTCGAGGGTCTTGTTGATGGACCGCTTCACCACCGCGGCGGTGGCGGGGGGAACCAGGGCGATGGCCTCGGCCATCTCCTTGGTGGTGGCGGCCAGCTCGTCGCGGGGCACCACCCGGTTGACCATGCCCAGACGCTCGGCATCGGCCGCGGAGATGGTCTGGGCCGTGAGCAGGAACTCCTTGGCCTTGCGGGGGGGCATCTCCCAGGGCTCGATGAGGATCTCCACCGCGGCGCCGGTCATGCGCAGCACCGGGTTCTGGAAGGAGGCGTCTTCGGAGGCCACGATCAGATCGCACATGGCCGCCAGCATCACCCCCGCGGCGATGCACTTGCCGTGGACGGCGGCGATGGTGGGCTTGGGGAAGTCTCGGATGCGCAAGCAGCGGTCGAAGTACATGGTTTTCTCGTGGAGGAACTTGCCCTCCGGGGTGTCGCGCATGAGCCGCCACTTGTCGGGCTCCACGTCGCCCACCAGCGCCTTGAGGTCGTGGCCGGCGGAGAAATGGCGGCCGTTGGCGGCCATTACCACCACCCGCACCTCGTCGTCGGCCTCGGCCAGGTCGAAGGCGGCGTCGAGCTCGTCGATGAGCTGGGTGTCCTGGGCATTGGCCACATCGGGCCGGTTCAAGGTGATGGTGGCCACGGCCTCATCGACTTGGTATTGGATGGTGTCGAAGGCGGTGCTCATGGGTGCTCCTAACGGGGCTCTCGGGGGAGGCCCAGGGTGCGCTCGGCGATGATGTTTCGCTGGATTTCGCTGGTTCCGGCGAAGATCGTCGCGGCTTGATAGTACAGCCAGGAGCGCTGCCAGCGACCCTCGCCGGGGTTGTGGGGGTCGCCCCGCCACAGGGGGGCAGCGGCGCCCAGCACGTCCATGGCCGTGCGGTGCAAGCGCTGGCTCATCTCGCTCCAGAAGAGCTTGGCGGTGGCCGACTCCGGGCCGTGGTCGCGGCCGTGGGCCAGCCGGGACAGAACCCGCCAGTTCTGAAGCTGGAACAGGCGGACCTCGATGTAGGAGCGAGCCAGGGCCTGGCGGATCACGGGGTCTTGGTTGCGGCCGGTGTCGGCCGCCAGGCGGAACAGCTCTTCGAGCAGCTGGAGGTGGATGACGAGCTGGCGGGGGTTGGTGCCCCGCTCCACGGTGAGGGTGGACTGCGACACCCGCCAGCCGTTGCCGGGCTCGCCGATCACCTGGTCGTGGGCCACGAACACGTCGTTGAGGAAGACCTCGTTGAAGTTGGACTCGTCGGTGATCTGGCGCAGGGGGCGGATGTCCACCCCGGGGGCGTGCATGTTCACCATGAAGACGGTGATGCCCCGGTGCTTGGGCTCGTCGGGGTGGGAGCGGGCCAGGCACAGGCCCCAGTCGGCGAACTGGGCGTAAGACGTCCACACCTTCTGGCCGCTGAGCCGCCATCCGCCGTCGGCGGGAACGGCCCGGGTGGACAGCGACGCCAAATCGCTGCCGGCATCGGGCTCGCTGAACAGCTGGCAGAAGAGCTGCTCGGCGGGAAGGATCGAGGGGAGCCAGCGCTGTTTCTGCTCGTCGGTGCCGTGGGCCAGCAGGGTCGGGCCGATCAGGTTCACGCCGAGGCGCCCGACCAGCTCGGGAGCCCGAGCCCGGGCCAGCTCCTCTTGGACGATGTAGTGATGGAGCGGGCCGGCCCCCCGACCGCCGAACTCAACCGGCCAGGAGACGCCCACGAAGCGGGCTTCGGCCAGAGCGGCCTGCCATTTGCGGAGATAGGCGACCTCCTCGGCCAGATCGTCGAACAGCGGCGGCAGGCCTTGGCCGTACTCCCAGGGAAGATTCTGCTGGAGCCACTGACGGCACTCGTGTCGCAGCGCCTCCTGATCCGGTGTGGGAGTTAGGTCCATATCTGAGGACCGTCAGACCTCAATTCGCTATCGCTACCGAGGATCGTTCTGAAGATGGCAAGTGCCCACACCGAAAACCGACTCCACATCTTCGATGGCCGAAAGGACTGCTTGGGACCTAGAAGAAGCCTCACGATCGAAATCGAGATAAAAGACGCCGTCGACGCGGCTAAGGACCGCGTCGTCACAACCTGCTTCATGCAAGGCATCATGATCAGCGTCATCAAGGTCCGCAGCCCCGTTCAACACCAGTACGAATTGGTACGTGCTGGCTGGCAAAACTGTTGATCCGCTCTCGATGGATGTTTGCGTCATAGGTCAATCTCCAAGTGTGCAAGACCCTAGCAGTGGGGACATTTCTTCAAGGCTCGCAATAGCTGCTTGGCGTGGTCGCCTGCGTTGCGGGGAGTGCCCTTGATCCACACCCGGCAGAGCCCCGAAGGGCATAGGGCACTGCCCCAGGTATGGGATGACCCGCCCGAGGCCACCACAATGCTCCAACCCTCTTGTTGGAGCTTGGCGATGGCCCGGCGTACCTCCTTTTTTGAATGGAGACCCTTTGTCATGTCGAAATCCGTTCACGCTGGACCCAAGATCGGTCAGGCTGCGATGGCGTTGATCTGGAATCGGCGGGGGACCATCAGCAAATGCTGGGATATCCGTGCGATGGCACTTCGGCCCCAGACCGCTGACGCTTCGATATGACAATGAGAAGGAGGCCAGACCACCTGAAGTCGGCGAGATGGCCGAGTGCTCAGGTTTCCCTGCGCAGGCGGTTGGTTCCGCGCCTCCCCTCGGTCCCAACGATAGGTGGTAGGGGTGACATCATCACCTCATTTTCTGCAAGGGGCGACCGCCCCGATTAGGCGGCGGTGACGAAGATGCGCTCGCTGGCGAAGCCGCCGATGCCGACGTGGTTGCCGTCGATCTCCACGGTTGTGGTGCCGTCGGGGGAGGAGGCGGTGATGGTCCCTTCGGCGCCGGGGACTACTGAGGAGCCCTCGAGGAAGTCGAGCAAACCCTCGGTGAACTCAAGCTCTTCGGTTATGCGGGTGACTACAAACCGCTGGCCCACCTCGATCTTGGCCAGTGCCTGGGTTGGGGGGGCCTGGTAGGCAGAACCGGGGATGGGGTTGCCATGAGGGCAGGTGGTGGGATCGTCGAGCACCCGCATCATGGCCTGCTCCACCAGAGGGGAGATGACGTGCTCCCACTTGCCGGCCTCGGCGTGGGCGTCGGCCCACGACAGGCCCAGCACCTGGGTGAGGAACACCTCGGCCAGACGGTGGCGGCGCACCACCCGCTCAGCCAGGTCCATTCCGTCGGGAGACAGTTCGATCGACCGACCCTTCAAGGTGACCAGGCCCTCGGCCTCCAAGCGGTGGATCATCTCGGATACAGCAGGGCGGGACACGTCGAGGCGCTCGGCCACCCGAGCCTGGATGACGTCTACGTCGTCTTCGGCCAGCTCGAAGATGGTCTCGCAATACTCTTCGAACGCCGGGTGCCACTCGGGGGTCTGGTATTGGGCCACGACTGGGAGTTTATCGGGTTGGGGGGCGGAGTTTTTCGGCCAACTGGGTACGGTCGGGTTTTCCCGAGGGCATCGTGGGCATGTCGTCGATCGGGATGATGCGCTCGGGGGTCATGAAGCGGGCGGCGCCGGACTCGGCGAACCAGCGGCGGCACTCCTCCAGGTCGAAGGATCCATCGACCACAACGAAGGCGGCCACCCGCTCGCCGAGTCGGTGGTCGGGCTCCCCCAGTACCACGGCCTGCCCCACCGCCGGGTGAGCCTCCAGGATGGCCTCCACCTCGTTGGCATCGATGTTCTCGCCACCCCGGATGATCTTGTCGCCCAGCCGTCCGACGACGGTAAGAAAGCCGCCTTCATCGATCTGGCCCAAGTCGCCGGTGCGGAACCAGCCGTCGTCGGTGAAGGCAGCGGCAGTGTGGGCGGGGTCTAGGTAGCCGACGGTCACCTCGGGGCCGTGGACCTGGATCTCGCCGTGCTCGTCAATCCTGATCTGGGTAGGCGAGAACGGGCGGCCATCGGTGTTGGCCATGCGCTCGGGATCGTCGTCGTTGGTGCAGGTGGTGACGGTGGGTGCCTCGGTGGAGCCGTAGGCCCGCTTGACGATGCAGCCGAAGGCCTCTCGGGCCCGATGCACAAAGGCGGGGGTGACACTGGAGCCGCCGATGGAGAGGAATCGAAAGGAGGCGGTTCGGCTGGGGCTGAAGTCGGGGTGGTCCATGAGGTCGTTGAAGAAGGTGGGCGGGCCGATCATGTAGGTGGCCTGCTCCTGCTCGATGAGCCGCAGGGCCTCCCCCGGGTCCCAGCGGGCCATGAGCACGGTCTTCATGGAGAGCGCGCCGGGGATGAGCACGCCGTGCAGGAGGCCGGCCACGTGGGCCAGCGAGGCCGGGAACAGCACGGTGTCGTCGGCGGTGAGGCCGCTGATGTGGATGTATTGGCGGACCTTGTAGGCGATGGAGGCCTGGGTGTGGACCACTCCCTTGGGGACGCCCGATGAGCCGGAGGTGAACATGATGAGGGCCCGGTCGTCGGGGTTGGTTGGGGCGGGGGGATGGGGAGAGAGGTCGCCGGCGGCGTGGTCGGTGGGATCGAAAAGCCGGTTGAGGCCGAGCAGGGCGAACGCATGATCCCGCTGGCGGCCGCCGTCGGCGTGGAGCAGGGGGACTGGAACTGCGCCGGCTCGCCAGCAGGCCCGGTAGGCGACTACGCCCTCGGGGCTGGTGGGGAGCTGGAAGGCGGTGGTCTGGCCTGGCTCGAGATCAGCCGACGCCCGGTCGGCCCAGTCGATTGCCTCGTCGGTGGACAGGCGACGGTCGTCGGCGACGATGAAATCGTCCCGTCGGGGCACGACGGTGAGAAGGTCGTGGATGAAGGTCACCCGGTGAAGCGCTCCGTGAGGATCTGTTGGACGCCGATGCGGTCGATCTTGCCCGAGTCGAGCCAGGGCAGCTCGTCGGGGGTGTCGTAGACGGCGAGATGGCGGGGAACCTTGTACGACGCCACCCGCGCCGCGGTGTAGGCGATGAGCTGTTCGGCGGTCAACGACTGGCCGGGTCGCAGCACCACCGCGGCGGCCACGTCTTCCAGCCGGTCGGGATGGGGCACGCCGCAGACGAAGGCGTGCATGACCTCTTCGGGCTCCTCCAGCACCAACTCCACTTCTCGGGGGGCGATGTTCATGCCCGCCGACTTGATGAGATCGCCCATCCGGCCGGTGAAGAAGAAATAGCCGTCGTCGTCGAAGTAGCCGCCGTCGCCGGTGCGGTACCAGCCGTCGGGGGTGAAGGCGTCGGCCCGCTCCACCTTGTACAGCCCGCTCATGAGGGCATAGCCCCGAACCCACACCTCGCCCTGCTCTCCCGTCGGGCAGTCGTCGCCCGTTACCGGATCGACGATGCGGTGCTCCATGCCCGGCACGGTCCAGCCGAACGATCCCCACTTTTCCTCGGGAAGTTGGTTGCCCATCACGCCCAGGGTGTGGGGGCCGAGCGTCTCGGTCATGCCCAGCGAGTTGACCCGCAGCTCGACATCGCCGATCCGCAGCTCGGGGGGCAGGAGCACGTCGAGGCTGCCGCCCCGCACCGAGGACAGGTCACGCTTTTCGAAATCGGGGTGGTCGGTGAGCATCCTGGACATGTGGGGCCAGCCGGCCACGATGGTCACCTGCTCCCGCTCGATGAGAGCCAGAGTCTCGCCAGGGTCGAACCGCTCCTCGAACACCATTGCGGCACCCACGTGGATGGCGGCCACCAGGGTGAACGACATGCCCCCCACCCAGAACAGGGGCATGGGGGTGTAGAGGCGGTCGTCGGGGGTGAGGTCGCGGTACTGCCCCAGATTGTGGGCGTGGCGCACCATCGCCCCCTGGGCATGGATGGCGCCCTTGGGCGCGGCGGTGCTGCCCGAGGTGTACACCACCACGAACTCGTCGGCCGGGGTCACCTGCGCTTCGGCGGCGGCCAAGTGCTCGTCGCTCACCGCCTCGCCGGCGGCCAGCAGATCGTCCATCGACCTGGCCCACGGCCGGTCGGGCTGGCCCCAGGCCCACACTGATCGCAGATAGGGGTGCGAGAGCGAGCGGATGGCGGGATCGTCGCCGGGGTCGGCGATCTCCTCTAGGCGGTCGAGGTAGTCGTGGCCGAGATGGCGGGGGGCGCACAGCAGCACCTGCACGTCGGCGTGGCGCAGGGCCCAGTCGAGCTCGCGGGCCTTGTAGTAGGTGTTGAGCATCACGCCGAGGGCGCCGATGCGGCCGATGGCCAGCCAGGCGGCGATCCAGTCGGGGCCGTTGGGGGCCAGCAGCCCCACCCGGGTGCCCTTGCCCACACCGATGGCCAGCAGCCCCTTGGCAATGGCGGCTGAGGCGGCATCAGCGTCGGCGTAGGTCATGCGCTGGTCTTCCAGCACGCCCAAAAGACGCTCGCCGTGGGCGTGTACCGCCGCCCGGATCATCGCCGGAATGGTCGGCTCGTAGGACGGGAACTCGATCGGATCGGTCGGGGCGGGAACCGGCAGGATAACGGGGCCGATCGGGGCGGGAGCGGGGTCAGGCAACCCGACGGGACCGGTCGGGGTGGGGTCAGGCATTTAGGTGCTCTGGGAGGGGGCGATGACGGTTTCGCCGTAGCGGCGCATGGTGTCGAGGGTGGCTTCGATGTCGTCGCCGGGGAGGTTGACGGTGATCCAGGTCACCCCCAGCGCTTCGAGGTCGGCCAGGGCGGCGATGTGGGCGTCGGCGTCGAAGTCGGGATCGGCCGGTCGGCCGCCGACGTGGTTCAGATAGCTGACATCGATGTCGGCGGGGTCGCGGCCGGCCTCGTCGACATAGGTCCACAGCTCGTCGAGCAGGGCCGCCAAGTCGTCCAGGGTCTCCAGCGGCGGGGTCCGGGCCGTGGTGGCCAACACCCGGGGAGCGGGGAACGGGGTCCAGCCGTTGGCCACGGTGGCCACCCGCCGGCGGGCCCGCTTGGAGTTGCCGCCGATCCAGATGGGCGGGTGGGGCTTCTGGACCGGCTTGGGGTTGGCGGTTTGGCCCAGCGCGGTGAAGGTGCTGCCCTCGTAGGCGAAGTCGTCGGTGGTCCAGATGCCGATCATGGCCTCGAGCGCCTCGTCGAAGATCTGGTTGCGGTTGTTGAAGTCGACGCCGAGAGCCTTGAACTCGCCCTTGAGGTAGCCGGAGCCGGTGGCGAAGATGAACCGGCCGCCCGAGAAGGCGTCGACGGTGGCGATGGCCTTGGCCATGATGAACGGGTTCCGGTAGGGCACCACCACGATGTTGGGGATGAGCTTGATGCGGTCGGTGACCGCGGCGCAGAAGGCCAGGGCGGCGAACGGGTCCACGGCGTCGTGGCCACCGGCGTTGAGCCAGCGGTCGGTGGGCGCGGGATGGTCGGTGAAGCCCAGTCCGTGGAACCCGGACTCCTCGGCGGTGCGGGCGAAGTCCACCACGCCCTGCTTGGTGATCAGCCTCTGGTCCCAGGGGTGGGCCACCATCGGAAACGTCACTGCGAACTTCATGGATCTCCTCTTTTGTGCGCGCCTTACTGTGCAGCACCGATGCGAGCGTCGCAAGCGGCGCGCCATTGGGGGTAGCGGCGGTTGCAGGCCTCGGCCCAGTCGGCCCGGGGCTCCACTCGGCGACCGGTGCGGGCCCAGCGGCGGGCCTCGACCCAGTCGCCGGACTCCAAGCCAGCGGTGATGCGGGCCAGCCAGGCCGCTCCCCTCGCGGCCCCCTCGGGCACGGCGGTGACGTCTACCGGCAAGCTGGTGGCGTCGGCCAGGGCCTGCATCCAGCGCTCGACCTGGGTGCCCCCGCCCACGGCCACAATGCGCTCGGGGCTGATGCCGGCCAGATCGAGGTGGTGGCGGACCACGAACCCGGCGGCCTCGTAGCCGGCGGCCAGCACGTCGGCGGGACCGTGGCCCACATCCAGGCCCACCAATGCGGCCCGCAGGTCGGGGTCGTGGCGGGGGGTGCGCTCACCCCGGATGTAGGGCACCCACAGCGGCACGCGGTCGGGGTGGTGCGGCTCATCCTCCGGATCGCCGGTGAGGGCCCGGACCTGCTCCAGAAACAGGCCTCCGGCGTTGCTCGGCCCGCCGATGGCGGACAGGCCGGGTTGGAGGTGCGGGATGGTCCACAGCCCCTCGGCCTCGGGCCACCCCTCGCCCACCGCCCAAGTGATGAGGGTGGTGCCGCAGATCACCAGCACGTCGCCCGGCAAATCGGCCCCGGCCACGAGCTGCTCAGCCAAGGCGTCCACGGTGCCGGCGGACACCGGGGCATCGCCCCGCTCTCCGATGGGGGTGGAATCCATCGCTAGATGGGGGAGCTTGCCGGGATCGCACCACTGGGCGTCCCAACCGTCGGCCCCAAACGCGGGCAGGCAGGTCATAGCCGTGACCCCGTCGATGGCAGCGGCTCCGCACAACGCGTGGCTGGCCACCGCCTGCGCCGGCCAGTAGGCATGGGCGTCGGGCACAGCCTGCTCCAGTGAGCGCAAGAAGCCGACGAACTCGCCGTCAGGGTGGTGTCCTCGGTGGTCGCCGTACAGGATTCCCGGCGAGACCGGCATCCCGTTGCGGTCGACCGCGGCCAGCGACGGAACCATGGCGGCCAAGCCGATGCCCGCCACTTTGTGCCCGGCCGAAACGGTCTCGCAGGCCTCGACCACGCTGGTGGCCCACACCGCGGCGGCATCGTGCTCAAGCACCGCCGGAGAGGGGGCGTTGACGTCGTGGGGGATGCGGGCTCGGGCCTGGACACCGCCGTCCTCGTCGACGGCCACCGCCTTCACCGAGGTGGTGCCAATGTCGATGCCCACCGTGACCTCGACTGCTTCAGCCACGGTCATAAACCCTACGCTCATAGCGTGAGCAGACCGAGAGCGCTGGTGACCGCTCCGCTGCGGGGGCCGGGCTTGGACCGGCTGCGGGAGGTGGCCGACGTGGAGTTCGATCCGTGGATCGAGCACCAGCCCTTCCGTCTTTATCGTGCCGATGACTTGGCCGCCCGGTTGGCGGCGGTGTCGGCCGACCTGCTGGTGTGCGAGGCCGACGAGTGCAAGGGGCCGGTGTTCGAGCAGCCGCTGCGGTTGGTGGCCTCCACCCGGGGCGACCCCACCAACGTGGACGTAGCTGGCGCCACCGCGGCGGGCATTCCGGTGCTCCATGCCCCGGGGCGCAACGCCGATGCGGTGGCCGAGATGGCGGTGGCGCTGATGTTTGCCGTCAGCCGCCATGTGGTGATGGGCGACCGGGACATGCGGGCGGGCACGGTGTTCGCCGGCTCCATCCCCTATCAGCGGTATCGGGCCTGGCAGGTGGCCGGCCGCACCGTGGGGCTGGTGGGGCTGGGTGCAGTGGGACGGGCGGTCAAATGGCGCTTCGAGGGTCTGGGGATGACGGTGATCGCCCACGACCCCTACCAGTCCGACGCCGACTGTGATCTGGATGAGCTACTGGCCACTGCCGACGTGGTGTCCATGCACGCCCCGGTCAACCCGGAGACGACGGGGATGATCGGCGCTGAGCAGTTCGCCGCCATGCGGCCGGGGACCGTCTATGTGAACACCGCCCGGGCCGCACTGCACGACACCGACGCCCTGGTGGAGGCCCTGGCGTCGGGCCATCTGGGGGGCGCGGGGCTCGACCACGTGCAGGGGGAGATTCTCCCGCCCGACCACCCGCTGACCACCCTCGACAACGTGGTGCTGACCCCCCATGTGGGCGGCGCCACCTACGACACCGAGGTGAACCAGACCGACATGGTGGTGGAGGACATCTGCCGGCTCCTGGCCGGTGAGCGGCCCTACCGCTTGGCCAACCCGGAGGTGTGGCAATGACCGAAAACGCCGACATTCGAGCCCAGGTGGTGGCCGCGGCCCAGGCCATGGACGCGGCCGGGCTGGTGGTGGGCACCGCGGGGAACGTGTCAGGCCGGGCCGACGACGGGATGATCTGGCTGACCCCGTCGTCGCTCCCCTACGACCAGGTGAGCATGGACAACCTGGCGGCAGTTGACCTGGACGGGAACCTGTTGGAGGGCACGTCTCGGCCCTCCACGGAGAAGGCCATGCACTTGGCCTGCTATCGGGCATTCCCGGAGGTGGGCGGGGTGGTGCACTGCCACCCGATACACGCTTCGATGTTCGCGGTAGCCCACAAGAGCATCCCTGCGGTGATCGAGGAAGTCATCGTGTACCTGGGCGGAGATGTGCCGGTGTCCGACTACCGGCCCACCGGCTCCGATGAACTGGGCGACGAGGTTGTGCGCCATCTGGCCGACCGCTCGGCGGTGCTCATGGCCAACCACGGCATGCTGTGCATCGGCGAATCGCCCGACCACGCCCTCCACGCCGCCCTGGTAGCCGAGCACACCGCCCGCATCGTCTGGGGCGCCAGCCGCCTCGGCGACCCCGTCGACCTCCCCGAAAAAGCCCGCACCGACTTCGAAGGCGTCTACACCTACCTCCGCACCGAAACCTGGTCGGCGCCGTAGTAGCTAAACGGCGGCGAGTTCTAGGGGGGCGATTTCTTCGAGGCTGATGGGGCGGTCGGCGACGCCTTCAAAGGCATCGTTGGCGGAGTAGACCTCTTCGCCCCGCAGGCGGGCCTCGGGATCGTCTAGATCGACGGGCCACACGATGCCCATGCGGGCTTGGGCGAGGTAGTAGGAGTCCACGTCGGGAACCTCGATTCCCATGGCCTCCAAGGTGCGGCCGGGGTAGGCCATGCTCATCACGCCCTCCGTGAACACCGCATCGTCGTCGGCGATGACCCGGTCGCAGTCGAACTCGAGGCGGTGGGCGCCGGTCTGCACGATGCTGCGGTCGTAGAAGCCTCGGATGGCGTCGCGGTCACCGCCGGGGCTGGCGATGGGATCGTCGGGGTTCGACCAGATGATGTACTGGGGCTTCTCGCTGAGGGTGGCCACCACCCCTTCGATGTCGGCCTGGGCCTCGCACTTCATGTGGGCCAGCACCAGCTCCAGCACATGGCGCCGCCGGGGGTTGGTCTCAGCCTCCAGCTTCTCGGCCACCAACCGCCACGTCTTATTCGGATTCATCTTCATCGGGTTCCCCTCCCAGGCTGTTCCCTCCCCTGACGATAGATGCTGCACTGCGCCCGCGTCACAAGCAGGGAGTGCGGGAACTCGGCCAGTAGTGTCGCTGAGCGATGAGCGATCGGGAGTTTGCCGGGCAGACGGCCATTGTCGGCATTGGGGGCAGCGATTTCGCCGGGCTGTACCGCACGCCGGACCCGGAGCGGACCGGGGAGGCGCTAGCCACCGAGGCCATCGCCGAGGCCATCGCCGATGCCGGGCTGGAGAAGTCGCAGATCGACGGGCTCATCACCGGAGGGCTGCCCCACTATGAGCCGGTGGCCTACCGCACCGGGCTCACCGACGTGCGCTTCGTGGTGGACTACCCCGGAGCCGGGCGCATGTGCGCCATGGCGCTGATGCACGCCGCCACCGCGGTCCACCACGGTCTGGCCGACTACGTGGTGCTGTTCAACTCGGTGGTGTTCCGCAGCCAGGGCGTCAAGTTCGGGGCCCAGGGCCAGGGGCTGCTGTACGACTCGATCTACGGCATGGCCTCGCCGGGGGCGCAGTACTCGCTGGCCTTCACCCGCTACCAGGCCGAATACGGGGGCACCGAGGAGCAGCTGGGGGCGATTCCGGTGGCCATCCGCTCGCATGCCCGGATGACTCCGGGGGCCATCATGCAGCAAGAGATGACCATCGACGACTACCTGGCGTCCCGGTACATCGCCCAGCCGCTGCGCTTGTTCGACTACTGCCTGATCAACGACGGGGCGGTGGCCTACGTGGTGACCACTGCGGAGCGGGCCCGCGACCTGGCCCATCCCCCCGTGCTGATCGCCGGCACCGCGGGGCGGGCCAATTTCCGGGAGTGGTACGTGGACTTGGGGTTCTGGGACGAGGCCTGCCGGTCGATGAAGGCCGATCTGTTCGACCCGCTGGGGGTGACCACCGAAGACATCGACTGCCTTCAGGTGTACGACAACTTCAGCGTGTCGGTGCTGTGGGGGCTGGAGGGATTCGGGTTCGCCCCCAAGGGCCAGGGTTTGGAGTGGGTGCAGAACGGCCGTATCGCACTCGGCGGGGAGCTGCCGATCAACACCAGCGGGGGGATGTTGAGCGAGTCGTACCTCCAGGGGTGGAACCAGCACGCCGAGGCGGTGCGCCAGCTGCGGGGCCAAGCCGGGGAGCGCCAGATTCCCGACTGTGACTGGTCGCTGTACTGGTGCCTGTCGGCGCTGCCGGGGGCGTCGCTGCTGTGCCGGGACGGGCTGCTGTGACCGAGGGCAGGGATTACCTAAAGCCGCTGCCGACGGTAACCCACGAGGATCGGGAGTTCTGGGCTGCGGCCCGCGAGCACCGCTTCGTGCTGCCGCAGTGCCAGGCCTGCGGGCACGTGTGGTTTCCCCCTTATGCCTCTTGTCCCGCGTGCCTGTCGTTCGACCGGGGATGGACCGAGGCGTCGGGCCGGGGCACGGTGTGGGGCTTCACCATCATGAGGCAGCCCTATATCCCGTCGTTCGAGCCGGAGCTCCCCTACAACGTGGTGCTGGTGGAGTTGGAGGAAGGGCCGATGGTGTACTCCAACCTCGTGGGCATCGACAACGACACCATTGCCTGCGGCTTGCCGGTTGAAGCCGTGTTCGAGGACGCCACCGACGAGATCACCCTCATCAAGTTCCGCCCCGTTTGAGGGCCTGATCCAGATGGTGGGCTGGCTAGATAGTGGTCATGCCGTGGGCGTGGCCAGCGGTGTAGCCGCCGTCGACGGGGAGGGCGACGCCGGTGACGAACGAGGAGTCGTCGGAGGCCAGGAAGAAAGCCGCTCCGGCGATCTCCGAGGGGAGGCCCCAGCGCTTGAGCTTGTGCTGGTCGCGGATGCTGTCGGCGATGGGCCCGAGATGGGGTATCACCGACTGGAACATGGGGGTGTCGATGAAGCCGGGGCAGATGGCGTTGGCCCTGATGTTGGCCGGGCCGTAGTCGTTGGCGATGTTCTTGGTGAGCAGGATCACCCCGCCCTTGGAGGCGTTGTAGGTGCTGCCCCCCTCGCAGCCTTCGAGACCCTCCACGCTGGCGATGGTGATGATGCTCCCCGAGCGGGCCTCCACCATGGGTTTGAGGGCGGCCCGGCACGACAGCATGGTGCCCTTGAGGTTGATGTCCTGCACCCGGTCCCACTCCTCGACGTCGAGCTCGTGAACCTGGCCGCCGCCGGCTACCCCGGCCGCGGTGACCAGCACGTCGAGCCGTCCGTGGTCTTGGATGATCTGGCTCACCAGCTCTTCTTGGGCGTCGGCATCCCGCACATCGACCAGATGAAAGCTTGACGCCGGTGCTGTTTCGGCCACCGCCTTCCAGCCATCGCTTTCGGCAATGTCGGAGCCGATCACCACGGCCCCTTCTTCGGCGAACCGTTCTGCGCTCGCCAGGCCGATGCCCGAAGCCGCTCCGGTGACCCACGCCACCCTGCCCTCTAAACGTCCCATGTTGATTTCTCCTTGTTGTTATGCCAGTAGGCGGACTTGTTGGTGTTTGACGGCGCCGAGGTGGAGGTGGCCGTGGCGTTCGGGCTCGTCGACCAGCTCCAAGCGGGGCAGCACGGGCAGGATGGCCTTGAGCATGGCCCGCAGCTCCCAGCGGGCCAGGTTGGCGCCTAAGCAAAAATGGACGCCGTGGCCGAAGGCCATGTGCTGGTTGGGGTTGCGGCCCACGTCGAAGCGATAGGGATCGTCGAACACCGCGTCGTCCCGGTTGGCCGACGGGTAGAACACCCCCACGGTGTCGCCTTCTCTGATGGTTTGGCCGTGGCGCTCCACTTCGGCGGTGGCGGTGCGGGCGAACTGGATCACCGGGGAGGTCCACCGCAGGATCTCCTCCACCGCCGGCTCGATCAGCGACTCATCGGCCAGGAGGCGGTCGATCTGGTCGCGGTTTTGAAGCAGAGCGGTGACGCCCGAGGTGGTGGCGTTTCGGGTGGTCTCGTTGCCGGCGCCCAGCAGCAGGGTGATGTAGCCGGTGAGCTGCTGGGTGTTGAGCGGGCAGCCGTCGACCTCGCCTTGGACCACGGCGCCGGTGAGGTCGTCGCGGGGCTCGGCCTGGCAGTCTTCGATGATCGTCCCGATATAGGCACTGAAGTCCTTGCCCATTCGGAACCTCAGGTCGTCGAAGGTCTCGCCGGGCTCGGCCCACCGCATGTTCTCCTCGTCGTTGAACGCCATCTCGGTGAACTTGTGGACCTTCGACCAGTCCTCGATGTCGAGGCCCATGAGATCGCAGATGGTGGCCAGCGGCAGCTTCACGGCGTAGTCCAGCACCAAATCGGCTTCGCCGTCGCGCTCCAGAATCTCTACGAACTCGCCGGTGAACCGGGCGGCGTACTGGGCGAGGTGCTCCTCGTGCTCCCGCATGGCCCGGGGGGTGAACCGGCGGGCGGTGAGCAGGCGGAACCGGGTGTGGCGGGGCCGGTCCAAGAACACCATGTCCATGGGCTCGTCGAGATCCCAGCCCAGTTCGGTGAGCCGCCGTTCCCGGCGCTCCCACATGCCCTTGTCCTCTTCGATGGAGGCCAGGCGGAGGCGGGGGCCGCCGTTGATGAACAGCTTGTCGTTGGACGACACCCAGTGGATGTCCTCGTGGCGGGTGATGGCCCAGAACGGCTCGATGTCGGGGCGCTCGTACCAGTGCACCGGGGCTTCGGCTCGCAGCAGATCCCACGCCGCCCATGGATAGCCGCGGTCTTGGTAGAGGTGAGTGGAGTGAATGTCGATCTCGTCGAGCGATAGTGCCCTGGTGTCTGTCATGGTCATGCGTTGCTCCCCCACGCCTTGCTTGCAGAGACATATTGGCAGAGCGGCGTGGGTGGGCTCTAAGTGCTGCCGCTCCTGAGACCCTGCCACAACTTCGAGCGGAGAGGTTCGGGGGCGACGAGTTCGAAGGATTGGTTGTCGAGACGGGCGAAGCCTTCCAGGGGATGGCCGGGGCGCCACCACAGGGCGTTGGGGCTGACCGAGTTGGGACCGGCCAGGTAGCGGATGTAGCTGGCGGCCAGCATGGTGGCGGAATCCTCCACGAACTGCTCGTCGAGCTCGATGGGGCACACCATCACGGTGTGGGCCGCGGGCACGGTGACCACTGCCCCCTGCGGACTGATGTCGGGAACCGTGCGGGCGAAGTCGAGCAGGTGGCCGGTCACGAACAGGGACTCGCCGGTGAACACCCGGACATTGCCGGGCAACTCGCTCCCCTCCAGGGCCGCCAGCGGCTCGTCCATCAAGGTGTTGGCCAACCCGACCGCCATCACCTCGCCTTGCTCGATGCCCCATTCATCGAAGTAGCTGCGGTCTACCGGGCAGGCAGCACCATCCAAATCCACCGACAGACAGGCGGAGAGGCCCAAGGGCAGAGGGTCGCAGACCGGGTCGATCTGGTTCAGATGCTGGGGACCGACCACCCTCACCCGCAGGTCGGGCTGGAGCTTCTGGTAGTCGGCCAGGCGCTCGGCCAGGACCTCGGGGGCGAAATCATCCAGCCGGGCGACGTGGTTGTAGACGATGAGCCGCCAATCTTCGGGCTCGGCCGCGCGGCAGGTTTGGGCCAAATTGGACAAGCCCAGGACACAGTCCATCTTCTCCACGGTCACGGTGCCGTCGGCCTCATCCACGGTGTACCCGCCGAACCGGGCTTGAACGACGCTTTCCACGTGGCTCAGAAAACTGCGGAGTTGCTCGGGCGTCCACCACGGTGCCCAGGCGCAAGAAACAGGCGGAGCAGACACAGGCTCCTCCCCTCACTCTTATATTGAATGGGGGAAGTTTGGGACGACCGTAGCGGACCTAAGCTGGGGATCGCTTGTGGAAATCTAGACAATTCCAATTTATTTCCATTTATTTGAGCGGTCCGGGAATTGTCGGGGGTCTGACTAGGCTGGGGACGTGGCTGACGCGGCGCTCATCGACATCATCAAACGACAGGGACTGCGGAAACTGGACCAGCCGATTGAGCTGGCCAGCGGGGCCATGTCGAGCGATTTCGTTGACGTCAAGGTGGCCCTCTGCCGATGGGCCGACCTTCAGGTGGCATGCCGGGCGATTGTTCAGCAGGTTCGAGACGCCGGCATCGAGTTTGACGCGGCCGGGGGGATGACCATGGGCGCCGACTCGCTGGCGGTGGGCATCGCCGCCGAGACCGGCGGCCATTGGTTCTCGGTTCGAAAGGAACCGAAGAAGCGGGGCACGAGACAGCAGATTGAAGGCACCCCTCTCGGACCGGGCTACCGGGTTTTGCTTCTCGAGGACGCAACCACCACCGGAGGCTCGACCGAGAAGGCCTACCAGGTGGTACGCGACACCGGGGCTGATGTGGTGGCGGTGGCCACAGTCGTCGACCGGGGCGACACCGCGCGGCGCCGGTACGAAGCCCTGGGCGTGCCGTACTTCCCCGCTGTCACTTACACCGACCTGGGCATCGACCCGGTGGTGCCCCCGGGCTAGGTCAACTGCTGGGGCCAGCCCGTCGGGCTGCTCAGGCTGAGCGGAGGGTGGTGGCGGGGAGGGTCTCTAGCTGGTCTAAGAGGGACTTGCCGTCGAGGCGGGTGGGGGTGCCGGCCACCAGGATGTGGTCGACGCCGGAGGGGGCGTCGGCGATGAGGCGCTCGCCCTTGGCGGGCATGTCGTGGACCCGGCGGATGGGGCCAACGTCGAGGTTGTCCCAGTCGACCACGGTGACGTCGGCCACTGCGCCGGGGCGCAGGTAGCCCCGGTCGGGGGCCAGGCCGAGCATCTCGGCCAGCTCGCCGGTGAGCTTGTGGATGCCGGCTTCGGGGGTCATCACCTGGCGGTCGCGCACCCAGCGGGACAGGAAGTCGGTGGGCATCACCGCATCGCAGATCTGGCCGACGTGGGCGCCGGCGTCGGACAGGCCCATCACCGCTCCCTCGGCCTGCATGAGAGACGTCACGCCGTCGACCTCGTCGTTGGCGAAGGTGATCTCGAAACGGGTGAGCAGTCCGTCGGCCAAAGCGATGTCGCACATGGCGTCCCACGGGGTGCAGCCCCGCTCGGCGGCCACTCCCCCGACGGTGTTGCCCACCAGATCGGGCTGGTTGGGCGACTCCACGATGGCCAGCGTGTTCCACCGGGAGGCCAGCAGGCCGTTGGCGTCGAGGTCGGACTGCACTCGGGCCCGCCAATCGGGGTCGGCGTACAGGGTGGGGCGGTCTTCGTGGGCCAGGGCCACCAGCTCTTTGAACGAGCCCATGGTGTAGAAGGAGGTGGGCTCGATCATGGTGACGTGCTGGGTGATGGGACGGCAGGTGACCTGCACCCACACGTCGGCCCCGGCGGCCCGTCCGGCCAGGTGGTCGGACAGCTTGGTGCGGTAGTCGGCCCGGGAGGAGGCCGCGGCTGGATAGGTGAGGATGGACGACCAGTTGAGCCGCCGGCCCAGCTTGGGCTGGAGGTCGTACACCCAGCGGTAGTTCTCCCCCGGCGCCACATGCACCACTCCCCGGCCGATCTCGGCGGTGACCCTGATGAGAGCCTCGGTCTCCTCCTGGGAGGCGGCGATGGACGGTACCGGGCGGCCGCCGTCGCCCAGGTGGAACCCGGCCCGGTCGGTGGAGAAGCCCAGGGCACCGCCGGTGATGGCCTCGGCCACCGCGGCCTTCATCCGGTCGATCTCCTCGGGTGTGGCCTCCCGCTCGTAGGCGTCTTGGCCCATGACGTAGAGCCGCACCGCGGTGTGGCCCACGTAGCCGCCGAAGTTGACGGCCAAGCCCCGGCGCTGGATCACGTCGAGGTATTCGCCGTAGGTCTCGAAGTCCCAGTTGACCCCGGCCTCCAGGGTGGCCACCCGCATGTCCTCCACTTTGTCGAGGGTGCGGATGAGCGAGGCCCGGTCGGCGGCCTTGGTGGGGGCGATGCTGTAGCCGCAGCTTCCGGCCACCACCGAGGTGACCCCGTGCCAGCACGACGACGACAGCCAGGGGTCCCACAGCACTTGGGGGTCGTAGTGGGTGTGGCAGTCGATAAAGCCGGGGCAGACGAGGCGGCCGATGGCGTCTATTTCTTTGGGGGCTTTGACGGTTTCGGCGATTTCGACGATGCGGCCGTTGGCGATGCCTATGTCGGCTTGTTGGCCGGGGTTGCCGGTGCCGTCGATGACGGTGCCGCCGCGGATCGCTATTTCTGGGCTCACGGGGTCAATTTAGGCCACTTTTGCCGCGCGCGACCGGGCTGGCGGGTCCTGTCACCTACGGCGGCCTGGCCGTCGGAGCGGCCAGGTCCGCCTGCGGCGCCACCCCCCAGCCCTACCGGTGGGGCCACCCACTCTTTTTTGGGGAAGGGGGGTTTAGTGTTTTGTTAGGTGGAGTTTTTCTCTTACGGCTTCGGGGCCTTGCACTTCGTAGTTCATGGCCTCGAGGATGGTTACTGCCCTTGCAACTAGGGCGGCGTTGGTGGCTAATTGGCCTCGGGTTAGGTAGATGTTGTCTTCTAGGCCGACACGGACGTTGCCTCCGGCGATGGCGGCCAAACCGACGTAGGGGAGCTGGCTGCGGCCCAACGAGAAAGCCGAGAAGATCCAGTCGTCGGGCAGGTTGTTGACCATGGCCATGAAGGTGTTGAGGTCGTCGGGGGCACCCCAGGGGATACCCATGCACAACTGGACCATGACCGGATCGTCGATGAGCCCCTCGTCCACCAGGCGCTTGGCCAACCACAGGTGGCCGGTGTCGAAGATCTCGATCTCGGGGCGCACGCCCAGCTTCTGCACCTGGCGGGCCATCTCATGGAGCACCGACGGGCTGTTGACCATGATGTAGTCGCCCTCGCCAAAGTTCATGGTGCCGCAGTCGAGGGTGGTGATCTCAGGCATCAGCTCGCGCACATGGGCCAGCCGCTCGGTGGCCCCGGCCATATCGGTGCCCTCGGTGGCGGGGGGCAAGGGCTGCTCAGCCGAACCGAGCGTGAGGTCGCCGCCCATGCCGGAAGTGAGGTTGAGCACCACATCGGTGCTCGACGCCCGGATGCGCTCCACCACTTCGGCATACAGCTCGACGTCGCGGGTTGGCTCGCCGGTGTCGGGGTTGCGGACGTGGATGTGGACGATGGCCGCACCCGCTTTAGCGGCATCGATGGCCGCATCGGCGATCTGCTGGGGAGTGATGGGCACCAGGTCGGACTTGGACGTGGTGTCGCCACTGCCGGTGATGGCGCAGGTGATGAAGACTCCGCTCATGCGGGGGTCAGCTCGCTCTCTTGGGCTCGACGGTTCAACACCCGTAGCTTGGAGTAGATGTCGTCGCTGTTGACGTAGCAGCCTCGGAACAAGCGGCGGCCGGTGGCGGTTTCGAACGGCTCCCGGGCATGTTGCACCCGCCGGTTGTCGAAAATGGAAATATCGCCGGGTTCCAGCTTGTAGGTGATCTGGAAGCGGGGATCGCGAGACAGCTGGCCCAGCCTTTGCGCCGCCCGATAGGCCCGGGGGACGTCTTCAGTGGGCATGTCGGGGAAGGTCCGCACCGGATAGAACGTCCGCAGAGTGAGTGGGGCGCCGGCCACGCCCAAGTCGATCAGCGGGCCCGACCAGCGCCAGTCAACCTCGGCACCCCGCCCGTGGAACACCCATTTCAGCGTGGTCAGGGCCTCGTAGGCCTCGGGATCGTGCTGCTCCAGGTATTGGGCGACGGCCAGCCCGTCGGTCATCTGGCTGGCCCCGCCAACGCAGGAGTTCTCGATGCAGTGGAAGAACTGGAAACCCGGTGGCGTCTCCAGCGACGGGAAGTCGGTGTGGGGACCGAGGCCAATGCTCATGTAGGCGGTGGAGGTGGGATCGGGGACCGCCTCGATGTCCCACACCGGGCCGAAGTTGGAGTCGCGCAGGACCCCCACTCGCCGGGCCACTTCCTCCACCTGGTTGGGATCGACAGACAGCGACCTCAGCCGGGTCAGGCCGTAGGCCACCAGGTCGTTGAGCCAAAGCCGGAACGTCTCGGGGTCGGCCAGCACTGTCGGCCCGTGGTAGGTGGCCGGTTCGGGCAGCACAGACGAGTCCCATGGTATGGGGGTCGGGAGGAAGCTCTCGGGGCGGAACTGGCCGTCGACCACGTGGCGGAGCCAGCCGGGGTGATAACGGGAGACCTCCTCGTCGTGGGTCCAGCGCACCGCCAGCGCCCCATCGGATTCGACCCAGGCATCGGCCACCTGCCAGTGGTCCCCCAGATCGCAAGGCTCAAGCAGGCCTTCCCGGGAGGAGAGCTCGAAATCGCGCTGCTCCGCCAGCCACCACCGGTAGCAGCACAACTCGGCGCCGTCGGCCCATTCGGCAATCACGAACTCGCCGTCGAGGCGAACGCGGCTCAGCGGATGCCACTCGTAACGATAGAAGTCAGGCGTGAGCGGTCCCGCCATCGCCATCAGCGTATACCAGCAATATGATTATTGGTATGCCTTCTCGCCAGCTCGATTTTCCCGTTTTCGACGCCGACAACCACATGTACGAGACCACCGAGGCGCTCACCAAGCACCTGCCCGACTCCCACCGAGGGCTCATCGACTACATCGACCACCATGGCCGCACCAAGATCATGGTGAGGGGCAAGATCAGCGAGTACATCCCCAACCCCACCTTCCAGCGAGTGGGGTCGCCCGGCGCCCAAGAGGAGTACTTCAAGCACGGCAACCCGGAGGGCAAGTCGCGCCGGGAGATCATGAAGCCGATCGACGCCCTGCCGGCGTTCTTCGACCCCCAGCCCCGGCTGGAGCTGATGGACGAGCTGGGGCTGGACTACGCCATGATGTACCCCACGTTGGCGTCGCTGGTGGAAGAGCGATTCCGGGACGCCCCCGACGAGTGCCACATCGTGATCCACGCCCTCAACCAGTGGATGTTGGAGCACTGGACGTTCAACTACGAGGAGCGCATCTTCCCCACGCCCATCGTGACGCTGCCCATCGTGGACAAGGCCATCGAGGAGCTGGAGTGGTGCGCGGAGCGGGGCGCCCGGGCGGTGCTGATCCGCCCCGCGGCGCCTCCCGGCTTGCGGGGGCCGCGGTCGTTCGCCCTGCCCGAGTTCGACCCGTTCTGGGAGCGGGTGGTGGAGTTGGACGTGCTGGTGGCCATGCACGCCTCCGACAGCGGCTACACCCGGTTCACCGACGAGTGGGAAGGCGTCCGTGGGGAGATGACGGCGTTTAAGCAGTCGCTGTTCCAGATGGCGATCTCGCATAACCGGCCCATTCAGGATGCGGTGACCTCCTGGGTGGCCCACGGGGCGCTCACCCGGCATCCCGAGCTGAAGGTGGCCATCGTGGAGAACGGCAGCTCTTGGGTGCGGCCCCTGCTGGCCCATCTGGAGAGCGTCTACGAGCGCTTCCCCCACGCCTGGGAAGAGCATCCCGTGGAGGCCATCAAGCGCAATCTGTGGATCCACCCCTTCCACGAGGACGACCCGGTGGGGCTCATCGACTTGGTGGGCGTGGACAACGTGATTTTCGGCTCAGACTATCCCCACGTGGAGGGCATGGCCGACCCGATCTCGTTCGTAGACCAGCTCGAAGGCCTGCCCGACGACCAGACCCGCAAGGTGATGGGCGGCAACATGTCCGCCCTGATGAAGGTGGCCTAGCGCCTAGCTCCCCGCGGGGACGGACACCGGTTCGATGTTGAGGAATCGGGCGAGGTTGTCGCACATGATGGTTTTGATGTCGGCGTCGCTCATGTCTTTGAGCTGGGTGGTGGCGTAGAGGGCGGGGAAGGGAAGTCCCTCGCTGTGGGGGAAGTCGGAGCCGAACACAATGGGCTCGATGCCCACCGCCTCGACCACCCGGGCCACGTTCTCCTCGGGGAAGGGCGCCACGATGAAGTGCTCTCTGAAGATGTCGCTGGGGCGGCGGTCGAGCTTCGGGCCCCACCGGGCCCCCCGGCCCATGAGGAAGGCGTGGTCCATCTTGCGGAGGATGTAGGGCAGCCACACGGTGCCCTGCTCCGACAGGCACACCTTGATGTTGGGGAAGCGGCCGAACAGGTTGTGCAGCACCATGGCGGCCACCGTCTCCATGGCGGGGCGGTCGCCCCAGTAGAGCACCCATTGGAGGGCGTCGAACTCGCCCAGTCCGTCTTCGGGGTCCTCGCTCCAGTCGGCCCCGTTCTTCTGGTAGTCGGTGGCCCCCAGGTGGGTTACCACCCGGGCCTCGGCCTCGTTGATGCGGGCCCAGAACCCGTCGTACACCGGGTCGGCCATGGAGCGCCCGCCCCGCGGGTTGTGGCGGCCGCCGTGGGCGTGGCCGCTGATGATCTGGACGACGGTGGCGCCTTGGTTGAGCACCAACTCCACCTCGGCGGCGGCCTCGTCGGGGTCGGCCAGTGACACATAGGCGGGCAGGAACAGGCGGTTCAGGTAGCCCCAGCCGATCTCCTCGTTGATCCAGCGGTTGTACGCCCGGGTGTTGGCGTAGATGCCGTCGACATCGTCGGCGAACTCGTACTCCAGCGATAGCACCTGGTTGGGGAACATGAGGGCGGCCCCGATGCCCTGTGAGTCCATGAGGGCCAAGCGCAGATCGCGGTTGCCCCACGACTCCTCCTGATCGCGGAAGTAGGCGATCAGTTCGATGCGCTCGTCCATGGAGAGGTCGCGGTAGGGGTTGAGGCGGGACAGCGTCATCCCCGGGGAGTGGATGTTGGACTGGCCGGCCTTCATCTGGTTCTCGTCGCCAGCGGTGGGCACCGCCCGAGCAGCCACCTCAGCGGCGGCATCGTCGTCAGCAGCCACTAGGGCCACCGCCTGGTTGAGACGGGATGGCTGCCCCCCGAACACCCCCACCCAGCGGCCCTCCTCATCGGCCTCAAAGGTGACCGCCTTGTGCCGCCACTTGAGATCGACGTAGTTCACATACAGGTCGCGGGGCTCCACAAAATGGTTGTCGGCATCGTTGATGAGAAACGGCAAGTCAACATGCGGCTGCATCTGGGCCAAAGCCATGCCCGCCATGGTACGGGACGGTTGGAAGACGAGTAAGCGGAAGCTAGAGGCCGATTGTGTCGCGGAGGGCGGGGCGGGGGTTTAGGTGGGCTAGGGCGGCTTCGGAGCGGGCTAGGAAGGCGGCGGCGAAGGCTTGGCGGCCGGGGGATGCGTCTTCGGGGAAGGTGACTACTTGGCAGCTTGCGGGGACGGTGTAGGCGGCGTGGATGCGATGGGCGAGCCAGGCATCATCGAAGGAGATGGGCTGGGCGCCGTGGGCAGTGCGGGCGTCGAGGTAGCGCTGGATGAGGGCCTGGTCGTGGGCCAGGCGGTCTTCGGGGTCCATGGACATGTTGAGGAAGTAGCTCACGTCGCGCATCGGGGCACCCACGTTGATGAGGCCCCAGTCCAAAAAGCCCGGACCGCCGGTCTCGGTCACGAACAGGTTGCCGATGTGGCCGTCGCCTTGGAGCACCGTGGCCGGTCCGCCGATGGGACCTGCGGCCCACGCCTTGTGAAGCTCGGCGGTGTGGTCGATGTAGAGCTCGGCGATCTCGGCGAAGGCGTCGGTGAGCTTGTCGCGGTGGTTGTCGAGCCCGTAGCGCAGCAGCCGGGCGCCGTAGTCGCTCCCCATGGTGGCCTGCGGGACCCAGTCGGCCTCGGCGGCCCGGCGGTCGGGATCCTCGTAGCGGGCGTGCAGTTCGGCGAAGTGGTCCATGGCCTCGGCGGCGTAGGCCACCGGGACCCCACTTCTGTAGTCGGGCAGGGACTTGGTTGAGTTGTCCAGGTCTTCCAGCAGCAGCACGAACGCCCCGGTGTCGGGGTCGAAGGCGGCCACAAAGGGGGTGAGGGTGTGCATGGGCACCCGATGGGCCAGTTGTTGGTAGAACAGCGCTTCGCGGCGGCCCATGCCGGTCTGGTTGATCTGGGCTCGACGGTCGGGGTCGAGTGGGGGGATCTTGGCGAACATGGTGTCGGGCAGGTCGGGGTCGCCCTCGTAGGTGACGGCCAGGCGGGCGTTGGCGTTGGTGCCGGCGTGGATGGCCAGCACCTCCACGCTGGTGACCACCGTACCGGGGTAGCGCTCAGCCAGGTTCTCCGTCAGCCAGTCGGGGGTGATGGCCTCGGGGTGGTCGGGCAGGCTCACCGGGCCTGATCGACCGGCACCCAGCCGCCGGGCTCCAGGCCCAGGTAGCGCTCCAGGTTGCGGTGCATGTTGATGATGCGGCACTCCTCGCCCGACAGCCACACATGGGCGAAGCCGGGCTGGTGGAGGCCCTTTTGCATCGTGCGGATGACGCTGAAGTCTTGGTTGAGCACAAACCCGAAGTCGGCCTGGTCCATGGGCACGGTGACGTGGACCGGCGACGACGCCGGAGCGTCGGCCGATGGCATCCGGCTGAGGTGGATGGTGGCCAGCTCGCCCTCGTCGGGATTGGGACCCGGCCGGGCGGTGAGCACGGTGAAGATGTCGGCGCTGATCAGCACGGTGGTGTTGGGGAAGAGGTTGTATTGGCTGAGGTGGGTTATCTGGGCGGTGTCGTAGCCCGACAGGTCGACGCCCACGGTGGCCTGATGATCTCTGATCTTCTGGGCGATCACGTCTTGGAGGGTCTGGCCGTCGGGCACCTCGGGGACGGGACTGCCGGGCTCGGCGTGCTCGGGCCCCATGCGGCCGCCCTGGGTGACCACGAACGATTCCCACACCGTCTGGTCGTCCACGTCGCGGCCCAGGCGGGGGCTGGGCACGCCGTAGGGCTGGTAGGACACGCCGTGGCGGTCCCAAATGCGCTGGGGGGAGTTGACGTCGTTGATGCTGCCCAGCATCTCCCGGTGCAGGCCCTGCACGTGGTAGGTCTCGGAAAAGCCCTCGTTGACCACCTTCCAGTTGCAGTTCACCGGGGTGGCGGTGGAGTAGGTGCCCCGGAACTCGTCGAGGTTGGCCCAGGCAATGTCGTCGGGGACGCCCTCCAGCCAGTGGGCCAGCGGCTCGGCGTCGAGATCGAGGTTCACGAACACCAGGCGGGCCCAGGTGTCCACCTGCACCGGCACCAGGGGCAGGTCGTCGTTGCTGATGGGGCCGAAACCCCGGCGGGAGGGGATCTCCCGGAGGCGGCCGGTGAGGTCCCAGGCCCAGCGGTGGTAGGGGCAGCGCAGCTCGGTGATGCCGGTGCCCGAGCCCTGGCAGATGGAGTTGCCCCGGTGGCGGCAGACGTTCTGGAAGCCCCGAAGCACCCCGTCTTCGCCCCGAACCAGGATGATCGAAAATTTGCCGAGGCGGTGCTCGAACCAGTCGCCGGGGTTGGCAATGTGGTCGACGGTGCAGGCCACGTGCCACACCTTGGGCCACATGCGCTCGTACTCCAGTTCGGCGAACTCGGCGGAGAGGTAGCGCTGGACGGGAATCTTCACCGGGGCTTCGGCGGCCAGGCCGGAGGCGGTTACTGCGGTGCCTAGGATGTCGGCTTCGTCCGGGGGTGCGATGTCGACCATTCGCTTATGGTGGCATATCTCTGGCTTGTTGCCAGTTTCGTCTTGCCATCCCCCGGCGGGTTGGCGGGTCCTGTCCCGGCCCAGCTCACCGTCCTCGCAGAGCTGCGGGCGGCGGGCGCCCTGAGCCGGGCCCCCCCAACCCGCCTATGTTGGGTCCCACGGCTTTCTTATGTAGTTAGGAGGGCGATTCGGTGATGAAGATGGCTTCGGCGGTGGCGCAGATGGTTTCGCCGGCTCTTAGCTCGCCGGTGGCTATGTGTTTGCGGCCTTCGGTGTGGGAGTAGCGGCAGGTGACCTCGAGGGGGGTGTGGAGGGGGACGCCGGTTTTGTAGCGGATGTTGATGCCGGCGGTGAGACCGGTGGCGCCGGCTCGGGTGGCGGCGGTGCCCAGGGCTTCATCGAGGATGGTGGCCACCACGCCACCGTGGGCGCGGTGGGGCGGGCCGGAGTGGGCTTCGGTGAGGGTGACGGTGGCCCGCATCTCCACGGGTCGGGGGTCGGCGTCGGGGTCGGGCGGGGGTACCGGGTCGAAGATGAGGCGGGGGGCGTGAGGGTTGAGCAGGCCTGATCCGGCCTGGGTGAGGTTGTAGATGGTGCCCTCGTGGTCTTTGGCCACCACGATGTGGGGGTCGCGGTTGTGGGCCCGAAGCCGCTCGGTGATGTCGGCCAGGGCGGCTGCGATCCCAGTCCGGGTGGCGGGGTCGGCGTCATTGGCCGATACCGCGGCAACCAAGTCACGGGTGCGCTCCACCAGTTCGTAGGCCTCGGGGCCGAAGTCGTCGGGGTGGGGCAGGTCGCCGAGCAGCTCGGCCAGCCGGTAGGCCGACGCCGTTTCAGGGTGCTCTTGGTCAGCCATCGCCGGCTACCGGGATATTGAAGCGCTCGATGTAGCGGGCGAAGCGGGCTCGAACCTCGGCTCGAGTGAGGCCCAAATCTTCGAACTCGTAGCGATGCTCGCCGTGCTTGCCGGGCGGGGTGGCGTCCACGTGGGCGGCCATGGCGGCCTCTGCGTCGAGGCTCAGCTCCATGCCGAGCTGCTCGTACACCGACCGGGCGGCAGCCAATTTCTCGGTGCTTACCTGGCGATGGGGCACCTGAGCGGTGCGGTCGGCTGGCAGACGCCCCGAGTCGATCAGGTCGATGAGGTTGTCGAGGCTGCGGGCGTAGAGCTCGAGGTGATAGCGGCCGATGGCGGCGAAATCGACCCGCTCGGAATGGGCCCAGCGCATGGTGGCGATGAGGCTGGTGACCGAGGGCAGGATGGCGGTGGGGTCGCGGTGGGTGATCACGAAGCGGGCATTGTCGAACACTTCCAGGAGAGCAGGCAGCCCTTGGAGGTGGGCGGGCGACTTGAGCACCCACCGGCGGGTGGGCATTTTCCGCTGCAAAATCTGGAGCACCTTGCGGTAGGTGCGGTAGGCGGGGCGCAGATCGGCGGTGTCGTACCAGGTCTGGTAGGTGGGCACGTCGGTGCGGCTGACCATCTCCTCGGAGCGGAACTCGAACGACATGGCCGACAGGCACTCCTTGAACATGCGCCCGGAATACTCGTGGATGGCCAGCATTCCGCTGGCCACCGTCTGGGGCATGACGAGCTCGGCGCCGGCCAGGGCGATGCGAGGATCGGCGGCCCGGATGTCGGGATCGGGGTGGGGCGGGGGCACCGGGCGCAGCAGCTCCCAGCCCTCGGGGGCCCGGTGGGCGGGGTCTTGGGCCAGTACGCCGTGCATCACGGTGGTGCCGGTGCGGGGCGCTCCTATCACGAAAATGGGCTGGTCGAGGGGCTCGTCGAGGGTGCCGGAGTCGGCGGCCAGATAGTCGTTGATCTGAATGCGGACTTCTAGGAGCCGGAGAATCATACGACGAGACATCCACCGGCCCATGACGGTGAGGTCGGCCTCGTGCTCCAGCCCGTGGCAGAACAGGGTGAGGGGTTCGACGAAGGCATCGTCGCCGAGCGCGGCCCGGTCATCGGGGGCTCGGCCTTGGCGCACCAGGGCCTCGGCCATGAGCAAGTGGGGGTCGAACGGGCGGCGAGCCTCGTCCACCACCGGGCCGGCATCGCCTCGGTTCACGGCGGCTACCCAGTCGGGCCGGGGATCAGGAGTCCAGCTCATAGCCGCTGAAGCAGGATGGCATCACCTAGAACAGTACGCTCAGGCGATGCTGGAAGGTCTGGTCGTGATCCTCACCGGAGCCTCGAAGGGGATTGGCCGGGGTATCGCGGATTACTTGGTGGACCAGGGCGTGAAGCTGACGGTGACCAGCCGCAAGCCCGAGCGCATCGAGGCCACCGCCGCTGAGCTGCGGGAGCGGGGCGGCGATGTGCTGGCGGTGGCCGGATCGGTGGGCGACCGAAACCACACCAACGAGGTGGTTGATCGCACGGTGGAACGGTGGGGCACGGTGGACGGCTTGGTGGCCAACGCCCAGTCGTTCCGACCAACGATGCCGCTGCTCGATGTGGACGAATCCGACATGGACCTGCTGCTCAACACCGGCCCCAAAGGCACGCTGTGGTTCATGCAGGCGGTTCACCCCCACATGGCGGCCAAAGGCCGAGGGCGGATCATCACCTTCGGTACCAATGTGGGTATCACCGGCGGGCCAGGTTACGGGCCTTACGGGGCAGCCAAAGAGGCAATTCGCTCGCTCACCCGCACCGCGGCCCGGGAATGGGGCCGCGACGGCATCACCGTGAACTGCGTAAACCCGGCGTCGGTGGCCCATCGGGCCCCGCCCGACGACGACCCCGACCGCCTGGCGTCGTACAAAGCCCTGTTCGACAACCACCCCATGGGCCGCGATGGCGACCCGGTAACCGACATCGCCCCGGTGATCGGGTTCCTGCTATCCGACGCCAGCCAATACGTCACCGGCGAGACCTTCCAGGTGGACGGCGGCGGCCTGATGCGGCCCTGATCGCTACGTCCTGAACCGGTGCCTGAGGTGGGCTTGGCGGGTGGCTAGGTCGGCGGCATGCTCTTGGGGGGTTACGGCGGGGTGGTCGTCGGGGAGGGCGGCGGCCACGTCGGCTAGGGCAACGACCTCGGTGGTGGGGGCCATGGCTTGGTCGCCGGTGGGCCAGAACCAGCGCAGGGTGCACAGGCCGTTGCGACGGTTGGCGTTGTCGAGCCAGTTGGCGGTGCCGGGGTCGGTGCCGCACACCACGTAGCGCACCTTGCCGTCGGAGGAGACCGTGGTCTGGGTCTGGTTGCGACAGGAGATGTGGGCGTAGGTGTCGACCAGCTCGAACGTTCCCATCATGTAGAGCTGGGCGCCCCAGTAGTGAGCCTCGGGCACCTCGGCGGTCACGATCAGGGCCTGGTCGGGCTCTAGATCCCAGAAGCAGAACTCGTAGCGGGCCATGGACAGGCCCTTGGACACCTCCAGGGTGCGGTTGGTGAAGGTGTTGTCGATGCGCTCGGCCCGGTTCATCACCATGTAGGCGTTCCACCGCTCGATGGAGTCGGTCATCTGCATCATGGCCCGGCGCACCCGATTGGCGAAGGTGGGGCCGTCGAGCACGGGAGCGGGCTCGGGGTCGAGGCACTCGATGGTGAAGAAGGCCGGCTCATCGGCGGTCCAGTCGAAGTAGTACTCCCGGATCGACGCCGACAGCACCCCGTCGGGAATGGCCACCGCGCCGGGCTCGTCGCCACCCAGCAGGATCTCGAAGTCGTCGTGGCGGGCGAGGCCCAGGTCGTGGGCGGTGATGGTGGACTTGGTGCCCCAGATGTCGTTGTGCATGAACCCAGCCCGCAGGGCGATGATGAAATCGTCGCAGCCGTGCATGTTGCCGGTGATGCGGTAGCGGCGTCCGGGCTCGATGCGGGCATGGCGGTACACGTTGTCGGCGTTGGGGCCGCCCCACTGGACGGTCAGGTCGTTCTGGCGGTTGAAGAACGGGCGGGTGGGGTCGGCGTGGAAAACCTCCCAGCCCAAGAACCCCTCCACGTTGTCGGCCAGGTGCTCGAGCATCTCCATGTCGCCGCCGTCGGCGGTGGGATAGGGCGAAGCGACCACCTCGCGGCCCATCCGCTTGAGCAGATCGCACCACTCATCCCAGGCCTCGACTGCGGTGCTGATGTCGCTCATGGCGTGAAGCTTTCTAGGAATGGCTCGACGGCGGCCAAGAAGCCGGGGGTGTTCTGGCCGTGGACGTTGTGGCTGCAGTCGGGCACGGTCACCAGTTGGCCGTGGGGCAAGGCGTCGGCGAACCGCTCGGCGGCGTCGGCGGTGAGCACCCAGGAGTCGGCACCCCGCACCAGCAGCACCGGCTGGGTGATGCGCTCGGCGTCTTCCAGGGTGAAGCGGTCGCCGGCCCGGCGGTGCTCGGCGCCGTGGGCCAGCCGGGGGCCGTGGTCCACCTTGGAGATGTAGGTGCCGTCCACCCGCTGGAGCAGGTTGTACTTGACGGTGCGCTCGATGTGCTCCCGACTGCGGTAGGGGTCGTACTTCTGCACTGCGGCCACGAAATCGTCCAAGTCTTGGAACTCCCGGTTCTCGGTGACGAAGGTGCGGATTACCTGGGTGCCCACCTCGGAGATCTCCGGGCCGATGTCCACCAGCACGATGGCCCTGGCCAGATCGGGGTGCACGAGGGTGAGGCGCATGGTGTTCATGCCGCCCATGGAGTGGCCCATCACGATGGGGTCGGTCACCCCGAGCGCCTGGCAGAAGGCGGCGGCGTCGGCGGCCATGGCGCCCGAGGAGTAGTCGGCGTCGCGGGCCCACTCGCTGTCGCCGTGGCCACGCTGATCCAGGGCCAGAACGTGGTAGCGATCGGCCAGGGCCAGGCTGACCAAGTCCCAGGAGTGGCACGACTGGTTGCCGCCGTGGAGCAGCAGCACGGTGGGGGCATCGGGGCTGCCCCACTCGGAGAAGTGGAAGCGGTGGTGGCGGGCCACGATGTTCCGAGACACATAGGAGATGTTTGAGCTGTGGGCGATGCCGAGGTCGGCGGCGCTGGTGCACAGGCTCTCGAACTCGGCGGTCACCGTCATGTCCAGGGGCTCAGCGGTGGAGGCGAACTCGTTGAGGTGCATCAGCCGCGCCCTGCTTTGAGGTCGGCGAAGAAGTACTTGGCCAGCTCGTTGAACACGTCGGCCCGCTCCCACTGGAGGAAGTGGCCGCATTCGGGGATCACCACTGGCCCCACCCGGTTGGCGAAGGCGACTTCGCACCGCTTGGGGAAGTCCTTGGGCACCACCTGGTCGTCGGGGCCGTACAAGATGAGCGTGGGGGCCTGTACTTGGGTGCCCATCATGGGTGGCTCGCTCATGGGCCGGCCGTACTCCAACTGGTACACCGACCAGCCGGCGGCGAGCCGCTCGATATCGGCGAAGGGCTCGGTCATGAAGTCGATGTCTTGCTCCTCGAAGGAGTACTGAGAAGCCCACAGCCGGTGCTCGTAGCAGTCGCGCACGTAGCGGCGGCAGCGCTCGGGGGTGTCGAGGTCGGCCCGGAGCTGGTCGGGGTCGCGGCCCTGGCGGATGCGGTAGTCGCCGGTGGGGCCGTGGGGCAGCGGGTTCAGCGACAGTCCCCGCTCGGTGTACCAGTCCACCTGGTCGACGATGAAGGGGGCCACGGTGTTGAAGAACACCATCCGCTCTGCGAACTCGGGCCAGCGGTTGGCCATGTCGACGATCACCGCCCCGCCCACGTCGCCGCCCAACAGCCCGACCCGCTGGTGGCCGAGCACATCGTGAACCAGAGTGTGGATGTCTCGGGAGTACAGCACCAGGTCGTATTGGTCGTCGGCTGACAGATCGGAATCGCCGTAGCCCCGCAAGTCGGGCACGATCACCTCGTAGCCCGCCTCGGCCAAGGGCTTGATGTTGCGCCACCAGACGCGCTTGGTCTCGGGATAGCCGTGGACCAGCACCAGGGGGTAGCCGCCCTCTCCCTCGCGGATGTAAGCCAGCGACAGGTCGCCGTCGACCGGGGCCCGGTGGATGGCGAAGGCATCTCGGGGCGGGGTTGGCGGTTGCTCGGGGCGAATGGGAGGCACGGCCCGGCAGCCTATTCGCTCCCGCACTTATGCCCTGAGGCGGGCGGGATGTTAGGAAATATCAGCCGAAAGTCGACAGAGAGGCCGACATGGAGTTTGGACTTTTCATCCAGGGATACGTGCCCCAGCACCGCCGGGACGTGGACCCCGACGCCGAGCACACCGCGTTCATGGAAGAGCTCGACTTGGTGATCGCGGCCGACAAGGCCGGGTTCAAGTACGTGTGGCTGCCCGAGCACCACTTCCTCGACGAGTACTCCCACATGTCAGCCAACGACGCCATCGCCGGATACCTGGCCCACGCCACCGAGCGCATCCACATCGGGTCGGGCATCTTCAACCCGCTGCCCCAGGTGAACCACCCGGCCAAGGTGGCCGAGCGGGTGGCAATGCTCGACCACTTGACCGGCGGCCGGTTTGAGTTCGGCACCGGCCGCGGCGCCGGCAGCCACGAGATTCTGGGTTTCCTGCACAAGGAGGGCATCACCGACACCTCCCACACCAAGGAGATCTGGGAAGACGTGATCGGCGAGTTCGCCAAGATGTGGACCCAGGACACCTACGAGGGCTACGAGGGCAAGTTCTGGTCGCTGCCGCCCCGCAAGGTGCTGCCCAAGCCGTGGGGCAAAGGCCACCCGGCCATGTGGTACGCCGCCGGCAACGTGACCAGCTATGCCATGGCCGCCCGCAAGGGCCTCGGCGTGCTCGGCTTCTCAGTGGGCGCCCTCGATGAGCTGGCCCCGGTGCTGGAGGCCTACAAGCGCGACATCGTCAACGCCGAGCCGGTGGGGGCGTTCGTGAACGACAACCTGATGGTGACCACCGGGGCATTCGTGGCCGAAACCGACCAGGGGGCGGTGGACCATGCGCTGCGGTCGTCGATGACCTACCTCCAATCCAACGTGTTCCGCTATCACGACACCTTCCCCCGGCCCGAGTGGGTGCCGCCGTGGCCCCAGACCATCCCCATGCCCACCGCCGAAGAGCTGTGGCAGAACGTGGGCCAGCCGGGCAGCGTGATGGGCGACCCCGACCAGGCTCTCAAGGGTGCCCAGCAGTGGGCCGATGCCGGGGCCGACCAGCTGGTGTTCGGCATGGGCTCCAGTGAACGGGCCGACGATTTGAAGACCATTGAGCTGCTAGGCAAGCACGTGATTCCCAAGATCGACACCGACCCGGTGCACCGCACCACCCGCCTGCGCGAGGCCGCTGCCTAGCGCCACTGAGAAGGAACAACCAAAAGCAACCAGAAAAGAGGCTGACATGGAGTTTGGAGTTTTCATCCAGGGTTACGTGCCCGAGTTTCGCCGGCAGGGCGATCCCCAAGCCGAGCACAAGGCGTTGATGGAGGAATTGGAGCTGGTGATCGCGGCCGACAAGGCCGGGTTCAAGTACGTGTGGCTCACCGAGCACCACTTCCTCGACGAGTACTCCCACTTGTCGGCCAACGATGCGGTGGCCGGCTATCTGGCCCACGCCACCGAGCGGATCCACATCGGCTCGGGCATCTTCAACCCGCTGCCCCAGGTGAACCACCCGGCCAAGGTGGCCGAGCGGGTGGCAATGCTCGACCACCTCTCCGGGGGCCGCTTCGAGTTCGGCACCGGTCGAGGTGCGGGCAGCCACGAAATTCTCGGCTTCCTGCACAAGGAGGGCATCACCGACACCACCGCCACCAAGGAGATCTGGGAGGACGTGATCGGCGAGTTCGCCAAGATGTGGACCCAGGACACCTATGAGGGCTACGAAGGCAAGTTCTGGTCGCTGCCGCCCCGCAAGGTGCTGCCCAAGCCGTGGGGCAAGGGCCACCCGGCCATGTGGTACGCCGCGGGCAACACCACCAGCTACGCCATGGCCGCCCGCAAGGGCCTCGGCGTGCTGGGCTTCTCGGTGGGAGAGCTCGCGGAGTTGGCCCCGGTGTTGGAGGCGTACAAGAACGAGATTGGCAACGCTGAGCCGGTGGGGGCGTTCGTGAACGACAACATCATGGTGACCAGCGGGGCGTTCGTGGCCGAGACCACCGAGGAGGCAGTGGACGCCATCATGCGGTCGTCGATGGCGTACCTCCAGTCCAACGTGTTCCGCTACCACGACACCTTCCCCCGGCCCGAGTGGGTGCCGCCGTGGCCCCAGACCCTTCCCATGCCCACTATCGAGGAGGCACAGGGGATGATCGGCCAACCGGGCGCGGTGATGGGCAACCCCGACCAGGCGCTCAAGGGCGCCCAGGCGTGGGCCGATGCCGGGGCCGACCAACTGGTGTTCGGCCTGGGCTCGGCCGAACGGGCCGACGACCTCAAGATGATCCAGCTCATGGGCGAGCACGTGATCCCCAAGATCGACACCGACCCGGTGCACCGCACCACCCGCCTGCGCGAAGCTGGCTAGGTGGCAGGAGAGCTCAAAGGACATCCCAACGCCGTCATCGATGTAGACGACGGGATCATCACGGTCACCCTCGACCGGCCCGACAAGCTGAACGCCATCAGCCACGACATGACCGCGGCCCTTTGGGAGGCCGTGCTGGCGCTGGGCGACCGCGATGACCTGAAATGCCTGGTAATCACGGCCAAGGGCCGCTACTTCACCGCCGGACAGGACATCTCCAGCCCGGCGGGCAACCGGCCTGGCGACCCCGAGACCATGCATCAGCACCCCGGCTGGAACTTCCGCCGCGACTACCGCAGCCACCATCTGCTCTACGACGAGATGGAGGCGGTGGAAAAGCCGGTGATCATGGCCATCCAAGCGCGGTGTTTGGGGGCCGGGGTGGAGATGGCCGGCTCGGTGGACTTCCGGTTCTGCGCGCCGGAAGCATCGTTTGCCCTGCCCGAGGTGAAGCTGGGCGGCATCGCCGGCAGCGGCGGCACCAGCAGGCTGACCCGGTTGATCGGGCCGAGCTGGGCCAAATGGATGGCCATGGCCACCATGGAGATCGACGCCGAGCAGGCCAAGTCGATCGGGTTGGTGCATGAGGTGTATCCGGCTGAGTCGCTGATGGACGAGGTGTATGCCTTCTGCCGGCACCTGATGTCGCTGCCCACTGAGGCGCTGGGACTGGCCAAGATGGCAGTGGACGTACACGCCGACGTGACCGACCGGAACATCCAACGGCAGTTCGACCGGGTGGCGGTGTACTCCTCGGTGGCAGAGTTCGAGAAGTCAATGGAGCGCTTCGGGCGCGAGCCCGACAAGAAGTAGCTCGTTAGCGAGCTATCACAGCTCCACTAGTTGGACATCGAGTTTCTCCAACAGCGCCTCGTCGCGGGTGGCGCCGGGATTTGCAGTGGTGAGGAGTCGATCACCGAGGAAGATGCTGCTGGCCCCGGCGTGTAGACACAGGGCCTGAAGCTCGTCGGTCATTTCGTTGCGACCGGCTGACAGCCGAACCACTGATTCCGGCATCATCAGCCGTGCCGCCGCGATCGTTCTGACCAGTTCTAGGGGATCGAGTTTCTCGGTGCCGAACAGCGGGGTGCCCGGAACTTGAACCAGCAAATTGATGGGGACGCTCTCGGGATGCGGATCGAGTTGCGCCAGTTGCGCCAGCAGGCCAGCGCGGTCGCGCCTTGACTCCCCCATGCCGACGATTCCGCCGGTACACAGCTTCACACCGGAATCGCGGACGTGGGCCAGCGTGGTCAGGCGGTCTTGGTAGACGCGGGTGGTGATGATCTCGCCGTAGAACTCGGGCGAGGTATCGAGGTTGTGGTTGTAGTAGTCGAGGCCCGCTTCGGCCAGCGTGGTGGCCTGCTCGGCGGTGAGCATGCCCAGAGTCGCACAGGTCTCCAAACCGAGTGCACCCACCTCGCGGACCGCGTGGCTGACCTCCTCTACCTGCTGGTCGTTCGGCTCCCGCCATGCCGCACCCATGCAGAAGCGGGTTGCGCCCGCCAGTCGGGCTTTCTCGGCGGCTGCCACAATTTCGCTGGCGGGCATGAGCCGCTCGGGCTTGAGACCGGTGTTCCACTTGGCCGACTGCGGGCAATAGGCACAGTCCTCGGGACACGCCCCCGTCTTGATGGACAACAGCATGGCGGCCTCCACCTCATGAGGATCATGGCGGGCCCGGTGGATTTCGTGGGCATCGGCCAGGAGATCGTGAAACGGGCGGGCAATCAACGCTTCAGCCTCATCAACGCTCCAGTTGTGTCTGGGTCGGAGAAGAGACTCAATCGTGGTCATTCGCGCACTCCTGATGATTGGGGGAATTCACCGTTCTTGCGGATCTGTGGATCAGATGCCGATCTTGAATAGTCGGCGGGCGTTGGTCTCGGCGAATTTGCGGGCAACGTCCTCGGCCATAGGGGCGGTGGTGTGTTTGAGGGATTCCATGCTGTGGGGGAACAGTGTGGACTCGTGGGGGTAGTCGGACTCCCAGGTGATGTTGTCTTCGCCGATCGCGTCGAGGGCGGCAATGGCGGTGTCGTCGCGCAGCATGCACACCGTCATGTGCTCGGCGAAGGTCTCTCGAGGGGGGCGCTCAGCGGGAAGCTGCACCCGGAAGTTGTCGAACACTTGGCTGGACTGCTCCAGCAGGTAGGGAGCCCAGCCGGCGCCGCCTTCGGAGAAGGCGACCTGAATAGACCGATGGCGGTCCAAAATGCCGGAGAACAGCCAGTCGGAACAGGCAATCATGGAGTTGGCGCCCACGTAGGGCAGAACGAGGCACGGAGGGGCATCGTCGGACGACTTGATGAGTTTGGACGATGAGCCGATGTGCAGGCACACCACCAGGCCTGTCTCGTCCACCGCGGACCACAGCGGCTCCCAATGGTCGGTGAACACCGACGGCAGGCCCAGCGAGGTGGGATTCTCGGAGAAGGCCACCGCCCGGGCGCCCATGGCCGCGGTGCGCCGTACCTCCTCAGCAGCGGCGGCCGGATCCCACAGCGGCACCACAATCAGGGGGATGAGCCGCTGAGGGTCGGTGGCGCACCACTCCTCCAAAATGAAGTCGTTGTAGGCCCGCACGCACAGCGCGGCCAGATCGAAGTCGTGGCTGACCACGAACCGGTGGCCGGCGAATCGGCTGAAGTCGGGGAAGTTGACCTGGGCCCAGATGCCGTCGAGATCCATGTCGTCCAGGCGGGCTGAGGGGTCGTAACAGCCGGGGCGCATCTCGCTGAACCGGGCCACGCCCAGCGGGTCGTCGTCGTATCCCGGCAGGGTGCGGGTGTTGCCCCGCACCGTTTGGACCACCTGGTCTTCGTACAGCCACGCCTCGGTGCCGTTCTCCAACTCCACCACCCGGGGGCCGCGGTCGCGGTAGGCGGCGGGCAGCCGGCTCTGCCACAGGTGGGGCGGCTCGATGACGTGATCGTCAACAGAAATGGGCTTCACGTCGGAAGGGAGCATGGTCGCCTCAGGATAGTGTTCAAGCGTGATCCACCGGATGTGGGCTGCCCTGCTGCTAGTTGCACTCGTGATGGCGGGCTGCGGCGATGGCTCCGAAGAGCCTGAAGTTGCTGAAGTTCCTGTTGTTGAGACCGTGGACCTCGACACGGTCCCCACGGTCATGATCACGCCGACACCGATGGCTGCTTCCCCGACTGCCTCTCCGACTGCGCTCCCCACTGCCACTCCCATTCCCCTCCCGGCGTTGCTGGTGTGGCCCACTACCGCGCCGCCAGAGTGGCCCCAGACTCCTGATGAGGCAGCGAGGGCGTTCGCCCAACGTGTCGCCCGAGGGGATAGGGCGGCCGAGCCGCGCCCCACAGTGCAAGAAGGCACCACCGCCACCGCGGAGCTGCCCAGGCTGGCTGAAGACGGCAGCCCGTTTGGCCTGGCCTCGATCATCCATCTTCAGGAGGTTGAACTGGAAGACGGCACCACGGCCTGGGTAGTTCTCAGTGCTCGTTCACCGGACATCGTGGTCGATTCTCCCGCCGTCGGGGAAACGCTGGCCGGCGGCACGGTCGTGGTGGGAAAGGGCCAGGGCTTCGAGGGCACGATCGTGCTCCAAATCGAAGACCAGGACGGCCTCCTGGGAATGGCCTTTGCCCAAGGAGGGGCGCTGGGCGAAAACCTCCCCTTCGAGGCACCGCTGCCATTCAACCAGCGCCCAGCCTCAGGAGACGTGGCCGTCCTCGTCGCCTACACAACTTCAGCCGTCGACGGCAGCCTCTCCTCCCTCACCATGCTCCCCATGCGACTGGTAGACGCCTCGTAGGCGAGCCTTCATCGCATCCAGTCAGTCCTCAAATGACTCATAAGCCGCGGCGCGTTGTGCCGGAGAGAGCACTCCGGCAAACGGTGTGACCTGACGGAGATCCCGCCCGTGCTCGCTGGGGTCGAGCATTCGGGCAACGATTTGGTCAGTTGTCCCTTCGAGAATCCCCTCCCACTCATCAAGCAGCGTCGACGCGTGGGGGTTGAGTGATCGCATCCGAGAGATGTTGCGGCGAGCGATGCTAATGACCTCGTCTCCCCGTTTCCTCAATTCCTGGGAGATCGCGGTGTGGAGAGCCAGGCTTCTCGCTTGATCTCGCGTAAGCGGTGCCGTCACCAGCGGATAACAGGCGAACCCCACAGAACGAGCCATCCGCTCGACCGTGCGCCATGTCGGACTCTTCGCTCCAGCCTCATAGGCAGCCACTGTGGGCTGGGAGGTTCCAGATGCGTCAGCCAATTGGCGCTGAGTTAAGCCAACCACTGCACGGATTGATTGAACAGGGTTCATGGCATGAGTATATCCGAATAGATATACAAAGAAAGCACAGGTTAGCCCCGCAGAGCCCGAGAGGAGAATCGAACTCCTGACCTATTCATTACGAATGAATTGCTCTGCCGACTGAGCTACTCGGGCGCGGGGGTCAGGCTACCAGTCCTATTGCCGGGGGAGAGAGAGGAAAAGGGCTTGGAGGAGGAGGGGTTCGTTGGGGTTTCTGACTAGGCAGGCGTGGGTTTCGCGGATGCGGTTGATGGCGGCAACTGCGTCTTGGGTGTGGCGCTCATCGGCCATTTGTTGGCGATAGAAGGAGGCCAGGGTGGCCAGGCCGAAGCGCAGCTCGTCGGCTCGCAGGAGGCGCTGCTCCCGGCGGTGGCGGGCATCCATCTCGCGGCGTTGGCGGGCCTGGGTACCCACGTCGGCTTCTATGCGGGCCAAGTCGTCGGATTCGGCTCGCTGGCGAGCGGTCAGCGGTGCTTGAGCTTCATCGATGAGCGCCCGAAGCTCGTCTACCAGCGCCGACACGGTGGTCCCAGTGCCGTCCAAGCGGGCCGGCGCGGCGGTCCACGCCCGCCGACGGGCACCGAGACCGTCGTCGGTGGCCAGCAGCCGAGCCCGGCTCACGTCTCCTGCCGCCGCCACCACGATGTCATCCAGCCCCTCGGGGCTCACCCCCTCGCGCTCAAGAATGCGACGCACATCGTCGTCGGGTACCGGGTCGAACTCCACAGTGACGCAGCGAGAAGCCACGGTGATGTGATCGGGAGGGATCTCTTCGCTCAGCAGCACGATGACCGCGGTGGGGGGCGGCTCCTCGATGGTCTTGAGCAGGCTGGCCACTGCCTCGGGCTCGGCGGTGTGGAACCGGTCGCAGACGATTACTTTGAGGCGGCCTTCAACCGGTCTGCGGGATGCCTCGAAGATGATCTCGTCGGCCTCGGCCACCCTTAGGGTGCGGCCCTCAGGCTCGTGGATGGACACGTCGGGGTGGCGACCCGCTAGAGCCAAGCGGCGACCGCGAGAATCGTCACCGATCAGCGCGGCGGCAAAAGCCAAGGCGGCGGTGCGCTTGCCGGTGCCCCGGGGACCGCAGAACAGGTAGGCGTGGACTGGCTGGACGGACGCCGAGGCCAAGAGTTCGGCTACTCGGGGCTGTCCTTCCAACTCGGCCCAAACATCGTCAACCGCATCGTCGATACCGGGCAGCGAGCCACCCGGCGAATCGGATTGCCGCTCATCCAGGTTCAGCGAATCAGACACCGAGTCGATCCCGAACCGCGGCGTACACCGCCTCAGCTACTTCGTCGACCGGTCGACCTCCGTCGACCACCACCCACTGTTCGGGGTTCTGCTCCGCCAGGATCCGGAACCCGTCGAGCACTCGCTGGTGGAAATCGGCGTCCTCGGCTTCGATCCGGTCGCCGGGCGATGCCTGGCGCGACCGGGCCACCTCCTCGGACACCTCCAACAGCACGTTCAGGTCGCTATGGAGACCTCCCGTGGCGAAGAGCGACAGGGCCAGGACATCGTCCACCCCCAAACCGCGGCCGAAGCCCTGATAGGCCAGCGACGACCCGATGAACCGGTCGGTCACCACATGGGTGCCAGCATCCAGAGCCGGGCGGATCACCTCGGCAACGTGCTGGGCCCGGTCGGCGGCCATCAACAGAGCCTCGGCCCGAGACGACAGCGGCAACTCCGACGGATCCAACACCAGCGAGCGGATCTGAGCGCCCAAATCGGTGGCGCCGGGCTCAAACGTCAACCGGGCCCCCAGCCGTTCAGCCAGCAGCTTGGCCTGGGTGCTCTTGCCGACGGCCTCGCCGCCCTCGAAGGCAATCAACCGGCCGGTCATGTCTTGGCCCCGCGCCTAGAAATCAGGGTCAGGAAACCGGCGGCCACCATGATGAGGGCGGCCAGCCACAGCGTGAGGCGCACGCCGGGGATGATCACGTCGAAGCCGAAGATGTTCACATCTTTGTCGAAGAACTTGTCGGACAGGCCGTTGAGGAACAGGGCCAGCGCGGGGCCGACCAGCAGGGCAAGCAACACCGACGACCGGACCAGGGTGAAGAGCCCGGCAAACACCCGGACTCTCAGCTCCTCGGTGGCGCTCTCCTGTAGCAGGGTTATTCCCAAGACGTAGACCGTTCCGGCGCACACGCCGAGCCCGCCGACAAGCAGTGCTGATCCGATCAGGGTCCACATCGACGTAGCGACGAAGAGGCAGGCCCCGGCCCCGAACACTGCGGCTATGAAGGCCCGCTCTTTGTTCAGGCGGTTCTGACTGGCGGTCAATCCGGCAATTCCCAGAGCCACGCCTATCCCCAAAGCCACCATGAAGGTAAGGAATCCGTCACCGCCATCCACTTGAAGCACATCTTCGGCGAACACCGGACCCAGCGGAATGATCATGCCCCCGCCGATGAGCCCCACAGCCAGGGCGACGTTCACCGTCCGAACGGTGGGGTTCACGAAGATGAAGCTCCAGCCTTCCCGCAAGTCTTGAAAGACCTGTTCAGGCGCCCACACCCGGGCTGAGTCATCAGACTGGGCACCGGTTGTCTGAGGGCCCCGGGGCAGAGCGAGTCGAGAAATAATCGCCGCAGCCACTGCGAAGGTTGCGGCGTCGATGTAGAACGCAATCGACTCCTTGTCTATGCGCAGGAAATCGACCGCGCCGATGTCGTCAATGACTTCAGCTAAGCCGGCAAGGCCGAGGAAGATGCCCGCGGCAATCGGGAACGTGCCATAGGTGGCAACCAGCGAGAGGGAGTTGACTTCGGTCAGCTTTTCCCGGGGCACCAGATTGGGCACCGAGGCCTCTTTGGCCGGAGCCCACAGCAGGGCAAACCCCTCGAGAATCAGCGAAGCCAGCACGAGCTGCCAGACGAAATCCACAAACGGCAGCCAGAGCACAGTGACGGCCCGGCCCAGATCGCACACCACCATCGTCCGCTTGCGATCCCAGCGGTCCACCAGCACTCCGGCAGCCGAGCCGAAGACGACACCGGGCAGGAAGCGGGCGAGCATCACATACGCCACCGAGGCCTCTGGGGTTCCGCCGCCAACGCGGTTGGCGGTGATGAGAATGGCGGACAGGGCCAGCCAGTCGCCGCCCGAAGAGAAGATCTGGGCAATCCACAGTCTGAAGTACTGGGCGCTGCCGAAGATCCGGTCAACCCGGGCAGAAGCCACCGCAGAGGACTCGTCAAAAGCCATGCCGGGCCGCCTCCACCCGCTCAGGCTAGCTACTGGCCTGCGATCCCGACCGAGGCGGCGACTTTTTCTTTGCGGCCCCTGATTTGGCCGCGGTCTTCTTCTTGGCCGTGGACTTGCGACGAGCCGGGGGTTTGCCACCGCCAGCAGCAATCTTGTCGCGCCGTCTCTGGAGCAGCTCCGATGCCCGCTCCACGGTGAGGGTCTCCACCGAGTCGGCTTTGCCCAGCGAGGCGTTCACGTCACCGTCGGTCACGTAGGGGCCATAGCGGCCGTCTTTGACCAGCATCGGCATTTCGGTGGCCGGGTCGAGGCCCAGGTCCCGCAGGGGGGGCTTGGCCGTCTGACCCCGTCGGCGCCGGGGTTGGGCTAACAGCTCCAGGCACTGCTCCAGGGTGATGGTGAACAGCTGATCTTCGGAGTCGAGGCTCCGGTTCTCCTTGCCCTTGGTGACGTAGGGCCCATAGCGCCCGTTTTGAACCACGACCTCGGTGTCGTCGGCCGGATCGATGCCCACCACTCGGGGCAGCGACAGCACTTTGAGGGCGTCGTCGAGCGTGATCGTGTCCGGCTGCATGTCGGCCAGCAGAGATGCCCGCTTGGGCTTCTCCCCGCCGTTCTCGGCTTCCTCTCCGATCTGGACATAGGGGCCGAAACGGCCGGAGCGCACCACCACCGGCAAACCGGTCTCGGGGTCGTCGCCCAGGGTGCGGTCGCCGGAAGGAGCCAGGATGAACGCCAGCGCCCGATCCAGGGTCAACTCGTCGGGGGGCAGGTCGTCGGGAAGGCTGGCCCGGTCATCGCCGCGCTGCACATAGGGCCCATAGCGACCAACCCTGACCACCACCGGCTCCCCGTTCTCGTCCGCGCCGATGGGAATGGAGTTCACCGCCCGGGCGTCGATGTCGCCCAGACGATCGGACACCGCGGTGCGCAGCCCGTACTTGGCAACACCATGGGCAGAGGCGTCGTCGGGCTCTCCCTCGGCCGGGCCGAAGTAGAACCGGCTCAACCAGGGGATGGCCTCCCGGTCGCCGGAGGCAATGCCGTCGAGGTCGTCCTCCATGCGAGCGGTAAAGGCGTAGTCAACCAAGTTGGGGAAGTGCCGCTCCAACAGGGTGACCACCGAGAACGCCGTGAACGACGGAACCAGCGCCGACCCCTTCTTCCACACATAGCCCCGGTCGACGATGGTGTTCATGATGGCGGCATAGGTTGACGGACGGCCGACGCCCAACTCCTCCAGCCTCCGCACCAGCGATGCCTCGGTATAGCGGGCCGGGGGCTGGGTGGTGTGGCCGGAGGGAGACAACTCGTCGATGGACAGCGGGTCGCCGGCGGCCAGCGACGGCATGCGCCGCTCCGCCTCCTCCTGGTCGGCCTCCTCGTCGGTGCCCTCGGTGTACACCCGGCGAAAGCCCTCGTGGGTGATCACCGTTCCCGCCGCGGAGAAGGCGGCGTCTCGCCCGTCGTCGGTTGTCCCGCCGAGGTCGACATGGACGGTCTCGCCCACCCTGTCGGTCATCTGCGAGGCCACCGTTCGCTGCCATATCAGCTCGTAGACCTGGGCCTCCATCTGGGGCACTTCGGCCCTCACCTCATCTGGCGAGCGGAACTGGTCGCCCGAAGGACGGATGGCCTCGTGGGCCTCCTGGGCGTTCTTGACCTTCTTGGCGTATCGGCGGGGCTCATCAGGCAGGTAGGAGGTGCCGAAGCGCTCGGAGACCGCGGCGCGAGCCGCCCGCAAGGCGGCGTCCGACAAGGTGGTGCTGTCGGTGCGCATATAGGTGATGTAGCCCTTCTCATACAGCGACTGGGCCGCTCTCATGGCCATGGCCGCCGACAGGCGCAGCTTGCGTCCGGCCTCCTGCTGGAAGGTGGAGGTCATGAACGGTGCCGCGGGCCGGCGGCGGTAGGGCTTGACCTCTACGGCTCGCACGCTGATCTCAGCGTCGGCCAGCCCCCGGGCCAATCCGTGAGCCGTCGCCTCGTCGAGATGGACGGTGTCGGGACTGCGGAGTTGGCCGTCGCTGGCGAAGTCCTTGCCCACGGCCACCTTGGCCCCGTCCACCGCAGTGAGCGAGGCGCTGAAGGATGAGGGCTCACCGGGGTCGGGGTCGCCCTGAACCCGGAACACCGCATTCAAGCTCCAATAATCGGCCGCGGTGAAGGCCATGCGCTCGCGCTCGCGCTCGACCACGATGCGGGTGGCCACGCTCTGCACTCGGCCGGCCGAGAGGCGGGGCAGCACCTTCTTCCACAGCACGGGGGACACCTCATAGCCGTACAGTCGGTCGAGAAGCCGTCGGGCCTCTTGGGCGTCCACCAACCGGCGGTCCAGATCCCGGGGGGACTCAATGGCCGACCGTATGGCCGACGGGGTGATCTCGTGGAACACCATCCGCTTCACGCTGACGGCGGCCTTCGGGGACAGGACCTCAAGCAGGTGCCAGGCGATGGCCTCTCCCTCGCGGTCTTCGTCGGTGGCGAGGTAGAGCTCGTCGGCCTCTTTGAGCAGCTGCTTCAGCTTGCGGATCTGAGACTTCTTGTCGGAGGGCACCACATACAGCGGCTTGAAGTCGTTGTCGACGTCGATTCCCAGCCGAGACCACGACTCGCCCCGATACGCCTCGGGTACTTCGCTGGCGTTGCTGGGCAAGTCGCGGATGTGCCCGATGGAGGACTCCACCACGTATCCAGTCCCCAAATAGCCCGCGATGGTCTTGGCCTTGGCCGGGGACTCGACGATAACGAGGGCGTTGGGCACGGGGAGAAGGTAGGGGGTGAGAAGGAGTGGTTGTCAAACAGACCCTAAACCCAATCGGGCACAAGTCTGGGGATCAGGTCTTGTCTGCGTACTTCGGGCGGGACTCAGTACGGGACAAAATCCCCAGACCGACAACCGCGGCGATCAGCGATCCCACCAGAATGCCGATCCTGGACTCATCGGCGATGGAATCATCGGTGAAGGCCAAGCGGGAGATGAAGAGCGACACGGTGAAGCCGATGCCGGCCACCATGGCCAGCCCCACCATGTGTCTACCAGCCAGCGACTTGGGAATGGTGACCCACCCCAACCGGTGGGCGATCCATGAGAACAACGAGATGCCCGCGGTCTTGCCCACCACCAGCCCGATTACCACTCCCAGCGTCACCGGCGAGGTAACCGCATCGGAGAGCACTTCTCCAGAAAGCTCAACCCCGGCGGCAGACAGAGCGAAGATGGGGATGATGATGTAGCCGGAGATGGGATGAAGCAGCTCTTCAATCCGCAAGCTGACCGGCTGCGACTCCCGCATGTGGAACCCCACTCGGCGCACGTCGTCGAGGTGGACCTCGTTTTGCATCTGGAGCCAATTCGCCCAGCGGCGAGCCTCATCTTCAGACTGGAGGGGCTTGGCCGGCGTGACCAGGCCGAGGATCACCCCGGCAATGGTGGCGTGGACACCGGATTCATACACGGCCAGCCAGAAGGCCACCCCGATGACGAGGTACACCGGCAGATACCAAACATGGAGTCGGCGAAGAACGAGAATGCCCGCCAGCAGTATGGCGGCGGTGAGCAGCCAATTGCCCGATAGGTCGCTGGTGTAGAAGATGGCGATCACCAGAATCGCGCCGATGTCGTCCACGATGGCCAGGGTCAGCAGGAACACCTTCATCTGTCGAGAAATGCGATTGCCGAGCAGCGAAAGGACGCCGACGGCGAAGGCGATGTCGGTGGCCATGGGGATGCCCCAGCCGTCTTGGCCCGGGCCGCTGGGATTGAAGGCGAAGTAGACGAGGGCAGGCACCACCATGCCGCCGAGTGCGGCCACTGCGGGCAGTGCGGCAAAGCGGGGGTCCCGGAGCTGGCCGGTTACCATCTCCCGTTTGATCTCCAGCCCGATCACGAAGAAGAACACAGCCATGAGTCCGTCTTGGACGATGTGCTCGAGGTTCTCCGCAAAGTGGTAGTCGCCTACCGAGAACGACACGTAGGTGTTCCAGAAGTCGTTGTAGGAGTCCTGCCACGGCGAGTTGACCCAGACGAGGGCGACCACGGTGGCGATGAGCATGAGAACGCCGCCGGCGGCTTCGATGGCCGCGAAATGGAGAATGGGGCGGCCGATGAATCGAGCCAACCGACTCTGGCCACCTAGGAAGGTCAGATCGCTGAGAGGGTTCTTTTCAGCCATCGGAGTTGTTGGAGGTGAGATGGATGGCTAGAGAAACCTCGGTTCCATCGGGGCCGCTTTGAATCTCGACATCGTCGGAGAGCACCCGCATGAGATAGATGCCCAAACCCCGCTCGAAATTCAAGCGGCTGGGATCGTCGGGCTCGGGGAGCACCTGGACCTGTTCGGGATAGAAGCCAAAGCCCCGATCAGTGATATGGAACTCAAGCCGGTCGTCGGTGAGCGTGCAGCGAATGTGAATGGAATCGTCACGACAGGCTCGGGCATGGGCTTCAATGGCGTTGGTGGTGGCCTCGGAGACAGCCACCTTGAAGTCTTCGATGCGCTCCCGACTTAGGGTTGAGTCCATCTCCGCCGCCTCCACCACCAACGATCGAACCAGCGAAAGGTATTCGGGGCGAGCCGGAATCTCGAAGTCGAAGCGGGCCGGATCGGATGTCATGAGCCGGAGTCCTCAATGGCCGCCGAGACCGAGTCGAACACATCCAGGACGCGGTCGAGTCGAGTTAGCTCGATCAGATCGGCGAGCCGGGACCCCGCCATCACCAACCGAATATCTCCTCCGCCGCTCCGCACTCGCTTGGCCCCGCCCATGAGCACACCCAGCCCGGTGGAATCTATGAAGTCCACCCCGGAGAGGTCGATCACCACATTCTGAGCCCCGGCGCCGATCACCGCGAGCAGCCGTCGGCGGAACCGGGGGGCGGTGGCCATGTCGATCTCACCGGTGACCGTCAAGACTTCCCATCGCCCGCGAGAGGTTGCGGTGACACCGAATTCCACAAAGTCTCAGACTACTTGGACGCAGATTCCGTTTCTTGAAAGGCCAACTATTCCACCCGGACGGTCAACGTCTCTTGAATGGTCATTGCGGGAAACAGGCGGCCCACGAAGGGCACCGAGGGTTCGGGCCGATAGCGCACCCTCACCTGGAGAAGGCCGCCGGTCGTGCGGTTCCCCGCGGTGTCTACCGACAATTTCTCTGGGTCCAGCCCGGTGGCGATTGCCGCGGCGGTGGCCGCCTCGGTGGTGGGATCGACCGCCGCGGCTCGGGCTGCTTCGCGGGCCGCGTGGACCACCAAAATGTGATCGCGCACCAACAACCCCACCTGCACTAATACCAACATCACCACCATGATCAGCGGGAGTACCAGCGCGGTCTCCACCGCGGCCTGTCCCCGGTCGCGAGAAGTCGATCCCGCAACCGACCGGAACTGGTTGGTCACGGACTAGCTGACAAGGCCGGTGATGTGGCGGAATACGGCGTCGAGGAGGTTGGAGATGCGGTTGGTCTTGGTGACCCAGGACACGAGGAGCATGGCCACCGCGGCAGCCCCCAGAAGGATGAGGGCATACTCGGCGGTGGCCTGGCCGCGGTCGGATCGCCGGTGGGCCAGCTTTGAATTCAGGGTGATCAGCAATCGGAGCAGGATCATGGGGTGCACCTGTAGGGGATGGACGCGACGGGGGAAGAAGGAGGCCTGGTCATCGGCGCAAGACGGTCAGCGTCTCGGCGAGGACCGGGGCCAGAGTGAGGAGGATGAAGGCGGGCAGAATGCAGGCCACCAAGGGCAGCAGAAGCCGCAGAGGCAGTCGGCGGGCTTGCTCTTCAGCACGGCGACGGCGCAGCAGCCGGCTGTCGGCGGACAGCTGCTCCAGGGCGGGCTCCAACTCGGTGCCATAGCGGTCGCCGTCGACCAACACCCTGACCAATGGACGCACCGGCTCGCCCACAGTTTCGGGGAGCGGATCCAGCGCATCGGCAAGACGCATCCCGGTGTGAGTCCGCTGGACGGCCCCGGCCAGCCCGAGCCCCACGGGACCGTCGAGACGCTCCCCCACGGCGGCCACCGCCAGATGAACGTTGAGCCCCGAGGACACCGCCAAACGAAGCAGGTCGATGGCTTCGGGCAGCTCGTCGATGATCTCCGCCTGTTCCCGGCGATGCAGTTGGGCCCGTCGGCGGTGGGGGGTGATCCACATCAGCAACCCCATGGCCACCCCCAGCACCGGATGGAGGGCCAACGCCATGACCGCGGCCAGGGCGAGCCCGACGGCGGGAGCGGTAATCGGCGAGCGGGCCTGCGGCGGATGGGGAGTGGGAGTCCGGACTTGTCGGGGTCGCCGCTGCCAACCCCAGAGCACCACCACGGCGGTCCACAGCAGCCCCAGAACGATTGCGAGGGTCATCTCACTGGCGGGAATTGACGATTCGGCGCATCCACAGCCCGCCGATCACATCAAGGCCCAGTCCGCAGGCGAGAATCGCCAATCCGAGGCGGGTGGTGAACAAGAAGCCAGCCGAATGGTCGCCCACGCTGGCCGACAAGAGCATGAACCCGAGGGGCAAGGCAGCGATCATCATCGCGGACACCCGGGCCTGTGAGGTGAGCGAGCGCACCTCCAACTCGAGCGCGGCCCGGTCTCGCAAGGTGGCGGCCACGCCGTCGATGGCCCGAGCCCGGGCCCCGCCCGCGGTCGCAGCAAAGGCCATGGCGGCCGCGGCCAGGCCAGCGCCGCTGCCGGGCCGACTGCGGGCCCAACGGTCGAACACATCAGCGCTGCGAATCCCCCGACGAAGCTCCGCGGCCAGCGGCGCCACCTCATGGCACAGCGGCGGCGGCGTGCTGGAGGCGGCCTCCACCGCAGCAGGACCGAGCTGCAATCCAGTGCGAAGCCCCCGGGCAATGGCCTCCAGGAAACCGGGCAGCTGCGCCTCGATCACCCGGTCGCGGCGGTGGCGATTCGCCCTCAGCGCCATCAGCGCGATGGCGATGCCCGCGGCTGCACCCCCGCACGCGCCGACCACACCCGCTTGAACCGCGCCGAAACCGGCACCCAACAGGGCGGCTGCTCCCAATCCCCTCCCGATTTGGGACAAGGTCAGGTTCAAATCAGCCTGGGCAGCCATCGCTTGAATCCGCTTGGCCGCCGCGGCATGAACGGCGCGGGGCGCGCTCATTGATGAAGCCACCGGGGATCGGGGTCGGCAGCGCCGGGCACCCGAGCCTTGATTGCCGGCAGGCTGCGCAACTGGAACTCGTCGGCTATCTGACACAACCGAGGCTGGCTGCCGTCGTGGCGGTGTTCGGAGCGGTCGACCACTGCCAGCGAGGAGATGCGGCGCTGGCCCTGGGGGCGCCGAGCGACATGGACCACCATGTCCACCGCCGCGGTGATCTGCTCCCGCACAGCAACGAGGGGAACGGCCCCGCCATCGAGGAGCACCATCGTCTCCAGACGGCTGACGGCGTCGGCCGGGCTGTTGGCATGGCAAGTGGAGAGCGATCCCTCGTGGCCGGTGTTCATGGCTTGGAGCATGTCCAAGGCCTCTGCTCCTCGGACTTCGCCGACGATGATGCGGTCGGGCCTCATCCGCAGGGCATTGCGCACCAGTTGGCGGATGGTGACCGGGGCCACTCCGTCGGTGTCGACCGGCCGGGCTTCCAGGCGCACGACGTGATCGCTGGCCAGGGCCAACTCGGCGGCGTCCTCCACCGTCACCACCCGCTCGCCCGGCGAGATGGAAGCAGCCAGCGCGTTCAACAGGGTGGTCTTGCCCGCCCCGGCGCCACCCGACACCACCAGATTGCAGCGGGCGGCCACCGCCCACCGCAGGGCGGCCACCACACCGGGAGGGGCGAACTCCTCCAAGGGAACCGGACGGACAGAGAAGCGGCGGATGGTCACGTAGGGCCCGTCCACCGCCACGGGCGGCACAACTGCGTTGAGCCGGGAACCGTCGGGAAGTCGAGCGTCCACCATCGGAGAACTGCGGTCGATGCGACGGCCCAGCGGTGCCACCGTCTGCTCGATAAGCAGCTCGATGGTCTCGGTGTCCAGGATCGTGGAGGTGGCCTTCAAGCGTCCGCGACGCTCGATCCACACTGGCCCGGGACCGTTCACCATGATCTCCGACACCGACGGATCACTCAAGAAGGGCTCAATGGCCTCCTTGCCTCCCCCACCGGGACTCCAGGCCACCGCTCAGAGCTCCTCGGAGAGCCGGCCAAGGGCCTTGATCGCACCCCGGGGCACCCGCGTCCTCAACATCCCGGCATCCACTGCTCGAGCGATTTCGGGGTCGACGGCGACGGTGGCAAGCACCGGCGCACCAATGGCCCGCTCGCAATCGGATCGAGTCAGAGCCCGGCCCGCCTCAGCCACCAGCACTACACCGCTGGGCCGGACTGAGAGCGACACCGTGCGGCGCAAGGCCAGATAGCACGCCCTAGTGACCAGCACCGACCGGTCGGCTTCGGCGGCCAACCGCCAGCGAAGCTCATCGTCCGGACCGCAGTCGGACCCCTCCCCCTGGGTCCTCAGCACTCCCGCGTCCACCACCACGACAGCGCCGGAGCCCAGCCACTCCACCAGCTCGTCGGCCCTCCGTGCGCTCAGCGGGCCTCGGCCCCGGGGTAGCAGCGACAGATTGGGAGTCAGCTCCTCGAGCACCCGCTCCAGCGAGCAAGGGGCCAGATCGCTGCGAAGCCATTCCCCCAATCCCGACGACGTCTCGGCAGCGCCGAACACGGCGGGCAGATCACCGCAGAGGTCGACGAGCAGAACAGGCCGGTCGCGATCTTGGGCAGCATGTAGGCTGACGAGAGCCGCGATCACTGTCGTACCAGAACCCCCCTTGGTTGACCAACAGGTCACCAGCATGGAAACCTCCGCGAGTTGATCGCTTCGGCGAACAGAGGGGAACTCAGAACAATCTATGTTGAAAATGACTGATAATCAACAAAGATTTTCCGTCGGACAGGAAATAGGTCGTTTTCTCCGGCCTTTCGCTGGACTGGCCGTGCCTGCGGGCGCGGTGATCGCCGCACTCGCGGTGGGCGCGATTTTGCTGGGGGTGTTTGGCGCCAACCCGCTCACCGGCTACCGGGAGCTGTTCACCGGGGCGTTCGGCGGGCCGGACGAACTGGCCGCCACCGCCCTCAAGTCCATCCCCCTCATGCTGGTGGGCGTCGGCATCTGCATCGCGTTTCGCACCGGCGTCATCAACATCGGCGGTGAGGGGCAGATCATCATGGGGGCCATCCTGGCCACGCTGGTGGCGCTGGCTCTGCCCGATGTCCCCCGCCCGATTCTGGTTCCCCTGGTCATGATCGCCGGAGGCGTCGGCGGGGGGATCTGGGGGGCGATCCCCGGCGCACTGAAGGCCTACAGCGGGGTCAACGAGATCCTCAGCACCATCATGATGAACATCATCGCCGGGTTCTTCATGAGCTTCTTGCTCGAGGACTGGCTCATCGAGCCTGGCGCTATCAGGATCCAGCAGACCAAGCGCCTGACCCACAATGCCGACCTGCCCATCCTGCCGGGGGGAACCCGCCTGCACCTCGGCATTGTGGTAGCGCTGATCGTGGCCATTCTGGGATATCTGCTGCTGTTCCGCAGCAGCCTGGGCATGCGCCTTCGAGCGGTGGGCCACAACCCCCATGCCTCCCGCTCGGCGGGCATGAAGGTAGAACTCAGCATCACCCAGGCGCTGGCCTTCAGCGGCGCCTGTGCCGGTGTCGCCGGTGCAGTGCTGGTGTTCGGCAGCGAATCGCACCGCCTCATCGGCGAGGGCGGGCCATTGGCTTTCACCCAAAGCGCAGGCTTCAACGGAATCGTGACTGCCTTGTTCGGAGGGCTGCACCCGCTGTTCACCGTGCTGTCGTCGTACCTGTTCGGCGGAATGCTGGCCGGGGGCATCTCCCTGCAACGGGCGGTGCAGGTGCCCCAAGCCCTGGTGATCGCCCTCAACGGCGTGGTGGTGGTGTTCGTGGTAGGCAGCCTCAAACTGCGAGCCCGAGTACAGCGATGGGCTGAAGGCGACATCCAGATGGAGGATCGGGCGTGAGCGATTTCTTCACCGTCGCCATCATCACCGCCACCTTGGCGTCGGGCATCCGGCTGGCCGTGCCCTTCCTGTTGGCCGCCCTCGGAGAGGCGGTGGGCCAGCGTGCTGGGGTGCTGAACCTGGGCGTCGAGGGCGTCATGCTCATCGGCGCATTCGCGGCCTACTACGCCGCCCTGGAGTCCGGCAGCGCCGCCTTTGGACTGTTCATGGGACTGGTGGTGGGGATGGTGATGGGGCTGATCTACGCCTTCATCACCGTGGTTATGCACGCCGAGCAGGGCATCAGCGGTATCGGCATCTACCTGTTCGGCTTGGGCTTCACCGACTTGCTGTTCCAAAAGCAGGTGGGCACCCCAAAGCCCATCAGCGGTTTGCAAACCAAGCCCTTCAACTGGCTGGCCGACGATACCGGGCGGGCGGGCGAACTGCTGTTCAGCCACACCATCTTGACCTATGTGGCTTTCCTGCTGGTGCCCGTGGTCTATTTCCTCATCACTCGGACCACCTTCGGCCTCAACGTGCGGGCCGTGGGGGAAAACCCGCAAGCAGCCGACACCCTGGGGGTGAACGTCAACCTAATCCGGACCGCCGCCATCATCATCGGCAACACGATGGCCGGATTGGCGGGTGCAGCCTTGGCTCTGGAGATCGGGATATTCCAGCAGAACCTCACCGCCGGCCGCGGGTTCATCGCCATCGCTCTGGTGTACTTCGGGGCGTGGCGGCCGGTTGGAGTGATGGCCGGCTCTCTGCTGTTCGGCATCGTGTCTTCCACCGTGCTGCAACTCCAGGTGCAAGACGTGATCTCCGGATCAGTGGCATCCATCGCCAACATGGCACCCGCGGTACTGACCGTGATCGTGCTCGTGGTGGTAAGCCGTCGCATCGGCCAACCAGCCGCCCTCACCCGACCCTTCACCCGGGACAGTTGATCCAAGTCTTGAAATGCCTGCGGCAGCAAGCGGCCACCAGAGACTTAGAAGGAATCGACGTCTTACTTGTGGCCGTCTCTGAGTTCTTTGGCCAGAAACTTGTCGGTCCTGCTGGTGCCGGAGAAGGCCTGACCGGTGGCGCCAGTGACATGCATGGCTCGACGTACTCGCTTGGCACCAGCTTTCGACACCCCCGACCTGCCTTTGGGCATCCGAATCAACAGTCGTAGAAAGCCCCAGAGGCCCTTAAAGAAATTGCTGACCATTCGGCTGTGACCTCCAATGAGATTTCGTTTGGTGCGCTTTATCTCGTTGACTTCCAGGATATCGGGTGAGCATTGAATTCAGTGCCGGACACTTGAGGTGCTGGACAGCAAACTAGGACGCGTACGGTTGGGCTGTGCGGGCGCGTCATTGGGGGGTCTTCTGGGTGTGTATGGGGGCGGTGTTCCTGATCACCCTGGACGCCACCCTGCAACCGCTGGCTCTGGTGAGCATCGGAGAGAGCTTCGACGCCAGCCGTCCGTCCACCGCCTGGGTACTCAGTGCCTACTCCATCTCGTTGGCCACGTTTGTGGTTGCCGCCGGACGCCTCGCCGACAGGACCGGTCGTCGGCGGGTTTTTCTGATCGGCTTGTTCCTGTATGTCCTCGGCTCAGTGGGCGGTTGGCTAGCACCGGAGCTGTGGGTACTGGTGTTGTGCCGGGCGCTGCAAGGGGCGGGGGCGGCCTTCGTGATGCCGGCATCTCTCGGCCTGATTCTGGCGGTGTGGCCTGAAAACGATCAGACCCGAGCCATCACCACGTGGACCGCGGTGGGCGGGATCGCCGGGGCTTTGGCCCCAACGCTGGGCGGTCTGCTCATTGACGTCTGGGGTTGGCGGGCGGCCTATGTGCTGAACGTGGCCATCGGGGTGCCGTCGTTCCTGGCTGCTCGCGCTTTGCTCACTGAGACCGAGCGCAAGGTCGCTTCCCGGTTGCCCGACTTTGTAGGGGCGCTCATGGTTGCGGCCAGCCTCGGTCTGTTGACCCTCAGCCTGGTGCAGGGCCGGACGTGGGGCTGGGACGACAGCCGCATCATCGTGGCCTTCGCCTTGGCTTTCGTGCTGGTGCCGCTGATCCGTCAGCGCATCATGGGGCATCCCGCACCCATCGTTGAGCCTCGACTGCTGAAACTGCGGACTTACCGGCGGGCCTTGTTCATCGCTATCGCCATTCCCAGCTTCTTGTTCCCCTATTTCGTGATGATGGTGCAGTATCTCGAGCAAGTGTGGGACTACCGGCCGCTGCGGGCGGGGCTGGCCCTGCTGCCCTTCCCTGCCGCGGCCACGCTGGCCAGCGTGTTGGCCGGACGGTTGAGCCGCCGCTTCGATGAGCGCACCATCGCGGTTGCCGCCATGGCCACCACCACAATCGCAGTGGTGTGGCTGCGGCTTGTCCCTGGCCCCGATCCCGCCTACTGGACTGCGTTCTTCGTGCCCATCATGTTGGGCGGTATTGGGGGTTGGGGGTTGGGATTGCCCATGATCAACGCCATCGGAGCCCGAGACCTCGACAATGAGACCTACAGCCTGGGCATGGGCGTGCTGTCCACCGCCCGCCAAGTGGGAGCGCTGACCGGCTTAGCCGTCGCCTTCGGGCTTCTTGGCAACGTGTCCGACGACCAGTTGTTCGACCGCTTCCAACAAATCTGGACCGTGTTGGTGGTGCTGTCCATCATGGGCGTACTCGTCGCCCTATCCCTACCCCGCCGCCCCGCTCTGCGACGCTGATCGGAGAGTCGCGGCCCGGCATCGCCGAGTCTGAAAGACTGGGCGTGACTGAGAGGAGACGGTCATGGATTATCCCGCCACATTCGAGTTCAATGCGCCGGAGAGGGTTGCCCGCTGGAGGGTCATCGGCAACATCATCTTGTCGATTCCCCACGGGATCGTGCTCTACGTCTTGGGGGCATTCAGCCTCGTTGTAGACGTCTTCTCTTGGATTGCCATCGTGATCACCGGGAAGCTGCCTGCTGGCTTGGCCGGGGTCAACTGCATGCTGATCCGGTACGGCGCCCGGGTGGGCACCTATTCGGACTTCATGCGGTCGTCCTACCCGCCGTTCGACTTCGACACCTCGGCCCAAGACAACGGCAACGACCCGGAAGTGGTGGTGAACTTCGAACCCGAGATGGACGGCCGCAGCCGTTTGAGCGTGTTCTTCCGCTTCATCCTGCTGATTCCCGTGTTGATCATGGGATTCATCTGGGGAATCCTGTGGATGCTGACAATGATCGTCGGTTTCTTCGCCGTGCTGATCCTCGGCCGCTGGCCGAAGGGTCTGCTCAATTTCATGGTTGGGGTAAACCGCTTCAATGTCCGGGCCAGTGCCTATTGGGCACTGCTCACCGACAAGTTCCCCCCGCTTGGCCTGAGCTGACTCCTTAGTACGCCTCCTTGTGAGGCGGGTACGGTGTCGGCGTGACCCAGTACCAGTTGGTGTCGGCCGACTCCCATGTGAATGAGCCGCCCGACCTGTGGGCCGACCGGGTGCCTGCTCGCTACAAGGACCGGGCCCCTCGCATGGAGAGCTTTGAGCAGGGCGATGCCTGGGTGCTGGAGGGGGCTCATGACCCCATCAACTTCGGCGGCAACTGCTCGGCAGGACTGCCGATTGGCCAGCGTTCGGGGTGGGTGCGCTGGGACGACGTCCGGGCAGGCGGCTACGACCCAGCAGCTCGAATCGGCGAGCAAGACCAGGATGGCGTGGACCTGGAGATCTTGTATCCCACCCCCCGAATCGGCAACCAGCTGGTATGGCACCGAGATGACGTTGACTTTCATATTGCCTGCATACGGGCGTACAACGACTGGCTGGCCGAGTTCTGCTCCTACAACTCCGACCGATTGTGGGGGGTGGCCCTGCTGCCCAACGTCGGAGCGGAAGATGCAGTAGCGGAGTTGCGCCGGGCCGCGGCATTGCCGGGCATAAGGGGAGTGATGCTTGGGCGGTGGCCCAGTGGCGACGAGGTGCTGTCTGAAGATGACGACCCAGTGTTCGCCGCTGCGGCTGAAGCCCGGCTGCCCCTTTCCATCCATGTGGGCTTCGCCACCCACGCCCAGGGCGACGTGGCCAAGATGAAGCTGACCGGCTCCATGCGCTTCTTCGACATGCCGGTGCGCATCACTCAGCTCATCGAGGGCGGCGTGTTCGATCGCCACCCCGACCTCCAGTTCTTGGCCGTGGAGACCGACAGTTCCTGGTTCCCCTATCTGCGAGAACAGATGGACGACCGCTTCCGTCGGGCCAACCCGGCAACTCGGGCGCCCATCCAGCGGTCTCCGGGCGACTACTTCGACACCAACATCGCCTCCACGTTCATCACCGACCATTACGGCATCGTCAACCGCCACCACATCGGCGTTACCCAGATGATGTGGTCCAGCGATTTCCCCCACGGCGGATCGGACTGGCCCGACTCCCGCACCACCATCAGCGAGCACTTTGACGGTGTGCCCGACGATGAGCGCCACGCCATCTTGGCCGGCAACGCCCTCCGCATCTACGGACAGGAAGTACGCCCATGAGGGTTGGCGACATCACCGCCCCCGAGTTCGCCGCCAACGGCAAGCCGCTCGACGGCATCCGCGTGCTGGCCGTCGAGCAGATGCAGTCGCTCCCCTACGCCACCCAGCTCATGGCTCGGATGGGCGCTGAAGTGGTCAAGATCGAGCACCCGGTGAGAGGCGACCTGGGCCGGGGGTCGACACCGGGCATCGCCGATCCCGACGGCCGGCCGGTGGGCGGCACCTACCTGCGCAACAACCTCAACAAACGCTCGGTGGGGATGGACTTGAAGAGCCCCAAGGCCATCGAACTCATCCGCCAAATGATTCCCAGATTCGATGTGCTGGCCGAGAACCTCAAGCCCGGAACGCTGGACAGGAGCGGCTTGGGCTACGGGGACCTGTCCCAGCTGCATCCCGGCCTCATCTACCTGTCGGTATCGGGCTTTGGAAACCTCAGCGAGTCTCCCTATGGCCATTGGCCGGCCTATGCCCCCATCGCCGAGGCCATGGGCGGCCTCTACTCCATCAATCGGGCCGAAGGAGAGAACGTGAAGGTGTCCCCGGTGGGGGCGCTCGGCGATACCGGCTCGGGCCTCTACGCCGTGATCGGGGTGCTCATGGCGCTGCGACAACGGGAGCGCCACGGCCACGGCCAGCACGTGGACATCGCCATGTTCGACGCCATGGTGGCCTTCGGCGACATGGTGCCCAACTATTGGTCACTGGGCGACGATCCCCGGGTTCCCACCGCAATCATCAACGACGGCTTCCCCATCGACTCCGGCGAATTGGTGATCCAAATCGGCCGAGAGCACCAGTTCGAGCGCCTGTGTCATCTCATCGGCCGTCCCGAATGGCTGGAAGACGAGCGGTTCTCCACCCGCGACGGCTGGCGGGAGAATCTGGATGAGATTCGGGCTGCGGTTCGGGCGTGGGCCGGCGACCGCACCACCGTCGAGGCCGCCAACGACCTGGCGGCCGCCGGGCTGGCCGCCGCCCCAGTATTCGAGGCGCCCGACGTGATCGACGATCCCCATGTGGCCGCTCGCCACATGATGGTGGAGATTCCCCGCCCCGACGCCGACACCCCGGTGCTGACCCCCGGCAATCCAGTGAAGATGTCGGCGGTCAGCGAGGGCCCCGACACCCGCCCACCGTGGTTGGGCGAACACACCGACGAGGTGCTCGCTGCCGAGCTTGGCTTGAGCGAGGAAGCGCTTACCGATCTTCGGGCTGACGGCGTCATCGGTTGATGGCCTTGACGCCGCTTCGCTTCGACGGGCGCACCGCGGTGGTCACCGGCGCAGGCCAGGGATTGGGCCGGGCTTACGCCCACTTACTGGCCGACCGAGGCGCACAAGTGGTGGTCAACGACATCGTGGCCGAAGCCGCTGACCGGGTAGTCGCTGAGATCAATGCTTCCGACGGCACTGCCATTGCCGACCACCACAGCGTGACCACCCTTGAGGGCGGCGTTGCTCTGGCCGAACAGGCCCAGAATGCCTTTGGAGCCGTGCACATCGTGGTCAACAACGCCGGTGTGAATCGAGCAGCCGACTTTGTCGATATGACGCCGGAAGCCGGACGGGAATTGTTCGATGAGATGATCGCCATCCATCTGCTCGGCCCCTGCCACGTGCTGTGGCCGCTATGGCCCGCCATGGTGGAGCAGGGCTATGGCCGGGTGGTAAACGTCGCCTCCGGAGCGGTGTGGGGTCTGCGGGGCCAAACAGCCTATGTCGCCGGCAAGGCCGGGGTGATGGGGTTGACCCGAACGCTGGCCCGAGAGGGCCGCTACCACGGGGTGCAGGTCAACTGCGTGCTGCCCTGGGCGGTGACCGACAGAAGCCCCGACCGCTCCGGCGAGGAATTCGGCCCCGTCATCGACGCCCACATGCGTCCCGAAAACGTCGCCCCCGGTGTGATTTGGCTCGCCCACGAAGAGTGTCCGACTACCGGGGAGTTCTTCACTGTTGACGGTGGTCGCATGGCCCGCTTTGCCTGGATCGCCAGCCAAGGCCACACCGACCTCGACCCCACCCCCGAGTCCTATCGCGACCACTGGGATCAGATCATGGACCTAACCCACTTCACCGTCCCCCAATCAACGAACGACCACATGCGCAATGCAGTGATGCCGGCGTACGCCCCGCCTAATCCATCGACAGAGGAACCCCCTCCGTCCCCGTAATCCAGGGCCGCCCCGCCGCGGCGAGCGCCTCCCACTTGGCGGCGGCTCCCTCCGGATCGGTCTGGCCTAACTCCTCAGGCGTTGGCCCGATTCGGTCCACCAGCGGAGCCAGTGCCTCGGTGTCGAAGCCGTAGAACTCCGCCGCGTTCAACCCCAGGATGGCGGCGGTGTCGTCGGCGGGGATATCCCAGAACGCTTGGGCCAGGGATTTGCGGGTGTGCGGCCAGGTGCCCTCGGGGTGGGGAAAGTCGTTGCCCCACATGATGTTGCCCACGCCGATCTCGAAACGCCGGGCCAGCTCCCGCCGCCGGGTGTTCGAGGCGCCGATCGCGCAGTTGCGGTCGAAGTAATCGCTGGGACTCAGGCTCAGGTGACCGTAGGCATCAGCGGCTAGCTTCTGCGCCCCGCCGTGCTCTCGGGAGTAGGTGGCATCCATCGTCCACAGCATGTCGGCAGCCCAGAAGCAGCCGCACTCCGTCACCGCGTAGCGCAACCCGGGATACCGCTCGAACACGCCGGAATACAGCAAGAACCACAGTGGACGGGTGGTCCACCACCGCACTTCGGCCACATACATGCCGATGAACCCGGGACCGGTGCCGTACTCGCCTCGGGGAGCGGCCCCCGAGTGGGTATGAACCGGCATCTCCAAGTCTTGGCAAGCAGCCCACACCGGGTCGTAGCGCCGCTCGTGATAACCGGGGGCTTCGTTCCACATGGAGGCGATGAGGATGCCGCCCCGAAGTCCCGACTCCCGGGCCCGGGCGATCTCTGCCACCGCAGCGTCCACATCGGCGATGATCGGCACCACCGCGATCCCGGCCCGGCGCTCCGGGCTGTCGGCGCACAGCTCGGCCAGCCAGCGGTTGTGGGCCCGAGCCCCGGCCAACAGCAGCTCGGGGTCTTCGGCGAACGACATTCCCAGGCCGGCCCCGAACGGTGCCGAAGCGCCACCGGTAACCGCGTCGGCATCGGGAAAGATCACCTCGCCAGCGACGCCGTCACCGTCTAACTCGGCGTCCCGACGGGCCGCATTCCAACCCCCTCGCAATCCCTCCTCGTTCTCACCGAACCACTCCTCTTCGAAGTCGGTATTCCCCATGATGTTGCCCCGGGTGCGGATCGCCTCCCGCTGGACCATGAACTCATCGAACGCGTCGTGGTACTTGGATTCCAGGTATTGCCGGTACTCCACATTGGGCAACCCCGCATGGCAGTCCGAAGAAATCACCAGATAGTGCTCGCTCATGTCGGCCTCCTTGAGCCTGACACTAGCGAAAGAGGGAAAAACCTGGGTCGGGCAGGCGGGATTTGAACCCACGACCTCTTCGTCCCGAACGAAGCGCGCTACCAAGCTGCGCCACTGCCCGTCCGATCAAATATATCGGTTCAGCCCAAAACTGCGGCAACCGCCCGCTGCACGCTCACCGCATCCAACGGCTTCACCAACCACCCGTCAGACTGCGCCTGCTTCGCCAAGTAAACATCAGCCTCACGATCCAACAGCATCAAGACTCGAGTCTCCGGCGCTCGCCCCATTTCCGCCTCCATGCGCAGATCCAAGCAGGTCGCCATCCCCCCCATGTTGCCGATCTGAAGATCGCATATCACCACATCAGGTTCCTGTTCCCGGACCGCGTCCAGCACCTCCACCCCAGCCCGCACCCTGCTGACCTCGGAGGCATCGCTCCCCAAGGCGGCGTCTACCGCGTTGTACACAGAGTCGCTGTCAGTGGCCAAGAGCACATGGGTCACGGCGCGATGGTATCCAAGTCGCTATCGCCACAACGTGCTGGCGGTGGCTTCGGGGTTGTGCCGCGTTAGCATCAGGGGCGGTCAAGGGGAGGCGTTTTGCTCGAGATCGATGTCGAAAATCTGGACACCCACACGGTGCTTCGTCCCCGCGGCGAGATCGATGCCTATACCGTGGCCCAATTCCGCGAGCGGATTGGCGATCTGGCTCTTGAACCCCGGCTGCTCATCGATTTGGGGTCGGTTCCGTTCATGGACTCAGCTGGCTTGGGGGCTTTGATCGGCGGTATACGACGGATTCGCGATTCTGACGGCGAGGTCGTTGTCGCTTGTGGCGAAGGGGCGCTGGCCCGACTCCTGCACACCACCGGCTTCGACCGAATCGTCCCGGTGGTAGAGACCCCAGAAGAAGCGCTGGCATCGCTGTTGGACACCGACTCCCCCGAGGCGCTGTAAATCAACAGTGCGCACACCGCGATTGAAATTGGCTGCTGTCTGCCTCGTCGGAGGTGGTGTCCTGGCGGCGCTCGGCTCCACGATCAACACTCCGGCGCTCGGCGACACTGTCGATCCCGGCTTGGCCGTGGTGGTTGAGGTCACCGGCTTGCTTGACCCGGTCATGGCCGAGCTCATCGAGGATTCTGTGGCTGATGTTGCCGATGCGGGTGCCACCCTTCTGGTATTCCGAGTCGACAGCAATCGCTCCGTGGTCTCCGATGGGCGCCTCGCGGAGCTGGCTGACGCCATTGCCGCTTCCCCAGTGCCCATCGCGGCTTGGGTCGGTCCCAATGGCGCTTCGCTCGAAGGCAAGGTGGCCCAGCTCTTCGCCGTCGCCGATGAGGTGGGCATCGCCCCTGGCACCAGCGTGGGCGATCTCGGACCTCCGCTGCCGATGCTGGCCGACTACCCCGTCGCCTGGTCCAACCAAGAGCTGATCCGAGACCAGAAGCTCGATTGGAGGCAGCTCTTCTCCGAGGGGGTCATCGCCTGCGATCCCTTCACCATCGATGACCTTGAAGGCCGCTATGCCGAGGCTGGCATCACCTTCGATCCCCAGGCGGTTCGAGTTCCCCCCGAAGAAGAACAGTGCGTGGCCCCGCTCATCGGCGATTTCCTGGTCGACTTGGACCATCTCGGCTTCGCGTCCAATTTGATCGATGTGGACGGCCAGCCTCGGCTGGAGCCGATTACCCAGGTTCAGTTCCGAGGCCTATCGCTCGCCCACCAGCTCTTCCATACCGTGGCCAGTCCGCCGGTTGCCTACCTCCTGTTGACCATCGGCATGGGCCTGATGCTGTTCGAGTTCTTCACCGCGGGCATCGGGGTGGCCGGGGTTGTGGGCGCGGTGCTGTTCATCTTGGCCGGCTACGGACTCTCCGTGCTGCCCCACAACACCTGGGCGCTGGTGTTGTTGGCTGCTTCGATGGTGGCGTTCGGCATAGATGTCCAAACGTCGGTGCCCCGCTTTTGGACCGGTGCTGGAATGGTGATGTTCGCGGCGGGAACATGGTGGCTCTACGACGGGGTGTCCATGTCGTGGATTCCCATGGTGGTGATGACCGGAGCAGTGGCGGTGGCCATGTTCTCGGGGATGCCGTCGATGGTGCGCACCCGCTTCTCCACGCCCACGATTGGTCGGGGCTGGATGATCGGCGAGACGGGTGAAGTCGTCGAAGAGGTCTCTCCTGACGGGGTGGTGCGAATTCGGGATGCCCTGTGGCGGGCGCGGTCCAACCGGGCAACGCCGGTGACTGTTGGGGACCAGGTCAGAGTGGTTGAAATTGACGGTTTATGGTTGGAAGTGGAGCCACTGGAGGGTGCCGCCCGCGACTATCGAGAGCCCCGGCGAAAGGGCTGCGAGCCGTCCTGAAGCCAAGAAAACAGCCAAAAATGATTCACGATTGCTTTGCTCTCATCTTGTGCGCGGCCAACTTCGCCTATAAGGTCCGCCCAAAGGGGGTAGGAAAGAGTGAGCGCTGTCACCAGTGAGAGGGCCTGGCAAATTAAGGCAGCCTGCCGTGGGCCGCACGCGGCGGTCTTCTTCCCGCCACCCTCATTTGAGCGCAAAGAGGAGAAGCTCGAGCGGGAGAGCCGGGCCAAGGCCATTTGCGAAGAGTGCAGTGTGATCGGCGAGTGCCGCGACTATGCCCTGAAGATTCGCGAGCAGCACGGCATCTGGGGCGGTCTCAACGAGTTGGAGCGCCGAGAGATCCTCAGCCGGCGACGGAACTAGCTCTCAAAGACGCGGGCCGGCGATTCGCACATCCCCCCTCCGGCGGGTCGCGCCATGGCCGTCCAGCCACGCCAATAGCGGCAATGCGTACTTGCGCGTGGTTTCCAGGCGCTCGCGTACCTCGGCCACGGTGACCCCGTCGGGCTGCTCGGCCAGCATCTCGGCCAGCACCGATCGGGCCGTCTCCAGTGTCGATGCCGCGAAGAACACACCATCCTGCTCCACAACCAAGCCTCGCTTCACCAACTCCCGCACCTCGCTTCGGTCCACGCCCGCCGCCTCGGGATCGGGCGGGGTAAACGGGGCCGCTTCCAAGGCCGCGGTGTATCGGTGGTTCTCAAAGGGGTCTGATTGCCCGATTGGGCGTACTCGGCCCCCCTCAATCGCCACATCCTCCATGAGACTGAGCACCGCCCGGTCCCTTTCATCCAGCCCGGCGATGTCCAGCCCTAGGGGACCGGCGTCGTTTACCGCGTCTCGAAGCCGGGCCTGAGCATCCTCAAGCACCGTCGGGTTCACCACCCACCGCCCGACATCGGGTTCTCGCCGCTGCCCCGTCAGCAGGGCCAGTCGATCGGCTTCCACCCAGCCCCGCTCGGCCACCACTCGGTCGATTGACAAGTCGGGCCTGGCTTTTGAGGCGGGCAGCACCGGGTCGACGTCGAGGACGGTTCCACCCCCGATGGTCTCGGCCCGGCCGCTCTCTCGCAAGACGAATCGGTCGCCGGGCAGCAGCGGCAGTCGGCGGGGGAGATGGAGTCGAACCAATCCGGCTTCGCCCGGAGACAGCGCCTCAAGGCCGAGGATGCGCATGCGAACCGGCAGCTCGCAGGCCCCCACGTAAACAGCGTGCGCCCCACGGCGGGAAACCTCATGGTCCAGGGTGCTCAGCACAGTCAAGGAGGCGTCGAACCGATTGGTCAGATGCCATTGACCGGCCCGGACGAGCACATCGCCTCGAACCACTTCTTGGTGGCCGACTCCCGACAGATTGATCGCCACCCGGTTGCCCGGCCCGATCTTGGTGCGCTGGCTGTGGTGGGTCTGCAAGGCCCGGACCCGGACCCCGGCACCCCGGGGTCGCAACTCCAACTCGTCATCAACCCGGATTTGCCCTCCGGTCAGCGTTCCGGTCACCACCGTGCCCGCCCCCCGGGCGGCGAATGCCCGGTCAACCCATAGCCTTGGCCGGCGCTGGTCGGCGGCCGTGGGAGTCCGATCCACCAAGTCGTCCAACTCGGCGCGGAGCTCATCAATGCCCAAACCATCCACCACGTCGGTTTCCACCACCGGCGCACCGGCCAAGAATGTGTCCTCGACTCGCTCTTCCACCTCCAAACGAGCCAGTTCCGCGATGTCGGCATCGCACAATCCCACCTTGGTCAGGGCAATCAATCCGTGCGACACCCCCAGCAGTTCCAGGATGCGGAGGTGCTCTTCCGACTGGGGCATCCACCCTTCGTTGGCCGCGATCACAAACAGGCAGGCATCCACTGCGCCCACCCCGGCCAGCATGTTGCGGATGAACCTCTCGTGACCGGGCACGTCGATGATGGACACCGACCGTCCCGAGGGCAACTGCGCTGAGCCGAAACCGAGGTCGATGGTCAGGCCTCGGGCCTTCTCCTCGGCAAACCGGTCGGGGTCAACCCCGGTGAGCGCCTCCACCAGCGTGGACTTCCCGTGGTCCACATGGCCGGCGGTGGAGATGGTGATGCTCACCCAAGGGCTTTCAAGGCGGCGATCACGTGCTGGTCGTCGTCAGGAGCCACCGTCCTCAGGTCGAGCCAGGTACGGTGGTCGCTCACTCGGGCGATGATCGGCGGCGCTCCGGCCCGCAGGGCGGAGGTGTGGTCTCCGTCTAGCACCACACCGCACGAACCGATCTCGGTTCCGGGAAGCGTGCCGCCGCCGGGCACTGATGCCATCTCGGCCACCTCCCCGGCCCCCGACTCGGCCACCACCGCATGAGCCCGGCTTTCCAGTTCTGGCATCGTCAGCGACGCCATTCGCCAGAATTCGATGGCCTGTCCGTCTCGCCGCAGATAGGCCAAGGCCACCTGTTGGAGGGCGTTCAGCACCAGGCTTCCCGGTCGCAGCGCCCGAGCCAGGGGGTGTCGAGCGCATTGCCCCACCAGGTCGGCCCGTCCGGCGATGATCCCCGCCTGGGGGCCGCCGAACAGCTTGTCGCCCGAGAAAACCACGAGCGCCGCCCCGTCGGCCAGGGTTTGGCGCGCCGCAGGCTCGCCAGCCAGCCACGCCGGAGGACCGTGGTTCAGCCACGGACAGGCGGCGTCCAGCAACCCCGATCCGATGTCGGCGACCACCGGGACGTCGAGAGAGGCCATCTCGGCCACGGTCACATGCTCGGTGAACCCCACGATGCGGTAGTTCGACTGGTGGACTTTGAGGGCGAGGGCGGTGTCGTTGGCCGGATTCTCCACTGCCGATGCGAAATCAGCCAGACGGGTGCGGTTGGTAGTGCCAACCTCCACCAACCGTGCTCCGGACTGCTCCATGACCTCCGGCACCCGGAACCCGCCGCCGATCTCTACCAACTCGCCTCGGGACACTGCCGCCCCTCGTCCGGCGGCCAGCGCGGCCAGCGTCAGCAGCACCGCTGACGCCCCGTTGTTCACCACGATGGCGTCGTCGGCGTCGCACAGCCGGGCCAGCAGGGCCGCGGCATGGGCGTGGCGAGATCCTCGTCGGCCCGACGACAGGTCCAATTCCAGGTTGGTGTACGCCGCGTCGGCGGCGATGGCCAGCGGTGCCCGACCGAGGTTGGTGTGCAGCAGAACCCCGGTGGCGTTCACCAGGGGCTGAAGCAGTGACCGGGCCGCGGCATGGGCATGGCGTCGGGCCCGCTCTTCGACGTCTTCAGGATCGCTTTCGGCGATGGCTGCCCGGGCGACGTCTACCAGCAGCGGATGGGGCAGTCCGGTGTCGGTCAACGACCGGGCCAAGGCGTCCACCGAAGGGGGTCTCACGGGCCTCAGCGTATGGCGCTAGCGGTATGCCGTCATCTGTGGCCGGTCAATCGCCGTCAACGAGATCGGTGTCGTGGATGGTTCCCGGTCCGGCTTCTCCGTGACCGAAGTAGGTCACGCGATGGCGGAAGCGGCGGATGACGAGCGGGCGGATCGCCATTCGAGTGGGCGGGAACAACAGCAACAGGCCCACTGCGTCGGTCACGAATCCGGGGGTGAGCATGAGCGCTCCGGCCAGCAGCACCAGGGCACCGTCCACCAACTCCCGGCCAGGCATCAGCCCCTCGGCCAGCTTGCTCCGGACCCGCCAGAGCACCGCCAGCCCCTGAGCCTTCACCATCCACGCTCCCACGACGCTGACCACGATCAGCAGGCCAATGGTCTCCAGCGTCCCGATGCTGCGGGCGGTCTCCACGATCACATACAGCTCCACCAACGGCACCGCGATGAACAGGAGCACCAGCCAGATCAGCACGTCTCGATCCTCCGCCGATTCCTAAGACGAGACGATGTCGAGATTGGCCAGGGCTTGCTCGGCGGCTTCGAAAATCCGAGCAGTGCAGCCGGCCATGTCCACCGGGGGAACCTCTTCCAACAACCGGTCGGCGATGGCCCGGAGCGCAGCGCCTGCCGGCCCGGGGGTTTCTTCCAGCACCACCGGCGCTCCCTCGTCACCGCCCGGGGCCACGGCAACATCGATGGGCACCTGGCCCAGCAAGGGCACGCCCAGCTCGTCGGCCAGCTCCTGTCCGCCCCCTTGGCCGTAGATGTCGTACGACGCCCCATCGGGGGTCACGAACGCGCTCATGTTCTCGATCACTCCGGCGATCCGGAGATAGTTGGAACGCCCCATCGAGGCCACTCGGGTGGCCACCTTCTGGGCGCTGCGGGCCGGAGTGGTGACCACCACCATTTCGGCTTGGGGGAGCATCTTGGCAATGCCCATCTGCACATCGCCGGTGCCCGGCGGCATGTCGATCAGCAGATAGTCCACCGGGCCCCAGCGCACGTCTTCCAAAAAGTGCTGGACGGCCCGGTTCAGAATGAGCCCTCGCCACATCAGCGCGGTCTCCTCCCGGTCGACCAAGAAACCCATCGACACCACTTCGAGGGTGCCGTCGCCCATCTGCTTCTCGTTGGGGGCGATCTTCTTCTCGTCTTCCGCACCGGCGAGACGGCCTTCCACTCCCAGCATTCGGGGCACCGAATAGCCCCAGATGTCGGCATCCATCACTCCGATCCGCATGCCCCGGCGGGCCAGCTCCGCGGCCAGGTTCACCGCTACCGTCGACTTGCCCACCCCGCCCTTGCCCGATGCCACCATCACGACCTTGGTGGTCGGGGGCACGGCAGTGTCAGGGGCATTCTGGGACACGTTGAAGCGGGCTTTCGCCATGGCCGCGGCCTTTTCCTCCTGGGTGAGCTCGCTCCAGTGGATCTTGACCTTTTCCACTCCAGGCATGCCGCCGACCCGGCTGCGGACATCTCGCTGGATCTGGGCCCGCAGCGGGCATCCCGCCGTGGTGAGCGCCACCGTGACCTCGACGAGGCCGTCGGGGTTGACCTCTGCTCCTCGCGCCATTCCCAGTTCAACGATGTCGGTGCCCAACTCGGGGTCGATCACCCCGCGCAGGACATTCATCACATCGTCGACTGTCGGCAGAGTGGTGGCCGATCCGTCGCTCACCCTGGTCATGCTATCGGGTATGTAAGTCTGCCAAGCCTGCGGGTAGACTGAGCGCGGCTTGCAACACCGAATAGGGAGAACTTTGTGATCACTCTCACAGATACAGCAACCAGCAAGGTCGGAGACTTGGTCCGCCAGGAGCAGGCCGACGACGAAGAGCTGGCCCTGCGGGTGGCAGTTCGCCCTGGTGGTTGCTCCGGGTTCAGCTACGAGATGTACTTCGACGCCGACGTCGGCGCTGAAGACCAAGAGGTTCTCTTCGGCGACGTCAAGGTGGTGGTCGACTCCTCCAGCGCAGCTCTGCTGGAAGGCGCGGTTCTCGACTACAAAGACGGCCTGACCGACGCGGGGTTCTCCATCACCAACCCCAACGCCCAGCGCACCTGCGGCTGCGGCCAGAGCTTCAGCTAACCCCCTTCGCCGCGTATGGCGGCCGCATTGGAGTTCACCGTAGACGGCCGCCGAATCCAGGTGCCCGACGACGGCGCCTCGCTTATGGAGGTGCTGCGCGACCGCCTCGGAATTCGCTCGGTGAAAGACGGATGCAGCCCGCAAGGCCAATGCGGCTGCTGCACGGTGTGGGTGGATGGGAAGCCCCGAGTGTCCTGCGTGACTCCTGCTCGCCGGGTGGCCGGCCGGGCGATCACCACGCTGGCCGGCCTGCCTTCCGACACCCGCACCTCCTGGGGGGAGGCGTTCTGCGCGGCCGGTGCCAGCCAGTGCGGCTTTTGCACTCCGGGCATCATCATGCGCCTGGCCGGCCTCGATGCCCGATCTGACGGGGACCGATCCCGTTCGGCGGCGGCCACCGCGTTGGCCGCCCATCTGTGCCGCTGCACGGGGTGGCAGACCATCTTGGAGGCGTGGGAGCACTTCGGCGCTGCCGCCCCTGAACGGGATTGGGACGCCGCGATCCGACGGGCTGAGCTCGAGGGCGGCGTTGCCCAGGCAGTGGGACCAGACGTGGCCTTGGGTGAAGGGGGTTTCGCCGACGACACTGCCCCCGAGGGGGCGTTGGTGGCGCTGTCTGACGGCCGGGGCGGCTGGGCACTGGGGGAGACGGTGGCCGAAGCCCGGACCGCGGCGGGGAAAGTGCAGGGCCGACGCACTCCGACTGAGCTGCCCATGCCGCTGGAATTCCCCGAGGGCGACTGGGCGGTGCGCCTCCGCACCTCTTGGGTGGAGCCCGCCTATCTGGAGACCGACGCTTCGTGGTGCGCACCCGGCGGCGAGCCGGCCAATCCGCTGGCCAACGGCGGCGCATTCGGGGCCAAGCTGGCGTCTCCGCTACCCGAAATCGCCCGCCGATTGGCCGATGAGCACGGCCGTCCGGTGCGGGTGCTGTGGTCTCGTGAGGACACCGTTCGCTACGGCCCCAAGCGCCCTCCGGTGGCCATTGGGATCAACGCCGATGGCCGCGGGGTGGTTCGGGTGGCCCGCACGCCGGGGGTGGTCGATGCCGTCGCCTCGGTGACCCCGGACCTGGTGGTAGACGAAGTGGACATCGCCGGACCTCCGACCTCGGTGGCCGTTCGCGGCGCGGGCTGGGTGGAGGCCGCCGTGGCGCTGAGCGCGTTGGACGACGAGGCCCAGCCGATCGCCTCACCTGCCGGGGGCTCAGCCCGAGCCGAGTGGCGTCAAGGCAGCCTGCGGATTCAGGTACGCGGCGGCGACCCCCTGGATGAGATCGTGCTGCGCTCCTACTGCATCGGTGCGGCGCACATGGCCTATAGCTGGGTTACCTCAGAAGCGCTGACCGTGGATACCGACGGCGAAGTACACGACCTCACCATCCGATCTTTCGGCGTTGTGCCCGCGTCTCGGATGCCACCGGTGGAGGTCGAGATCGAACCGGCCGACGGTCCGCCCATCGCCTGCTCAGACGCGGTGTTCGCCGCAGTGGCGGCGGCCACGTGGCGGGCCGCCGGGCACCCTCCCGACTGGCCCATCGGCCCCATGAATGCCTAGTCCGACTCGCCGTAGAGCAGCCGGTCGGCCACTTCTCGGACGGCCTCGGTGATCTCCTGGTAGTCGGCTTCCAAGTCCCTGCTGCTGGGATAGCCGAGTCGCTTGGCCAACAACAGCTCCTCGTGATCGTCGTCGGGGAACACGTCCGACGAGAGCCCCGAGAGGTGGTAGCGGGCGTTGCGGAAACGCTGGCAGAATCGATAGCCCACATCGAGCGTGGCCCGGTCGCCGATGTCCAGCAGGTTGTGTTCCGACAGCCCGGCCAGCGCGGGCAGCGTGCGGTTGTCCCTGATTGAGGTTCGCCCGAATCCGTGTTGAAGCTGCATGAGCTGCACAATGAATTCGATGTCGCTGAGCCCGCCCGCGCCGAGCTTCACGTCCCGAGCTTTGCTGCCGGATCCCAGTCGCTCGGCTTCGATGCGGCGCTTCATCGCCCGGACCTCTTCAACTTCGGCTTCGCTGAAGTCGGGCTGGTAGCACCATTTGTCGGCCAACTGGAGGAATCGGTTTCCCAGATCGGCGTCTCCAGCCACAAAGCGGCGCTTCAGCAGAGACTGGCGTTCCCATAGCTGACCCCGCTCCTCGTAGTACCGCTGGTATCCCTCAAGCGACCGGGCAAGCTGCCCGTTTTCCCCCTCCGGGCGCAATCGGGCGTCGATCTCCCAGGCTCGGCCCTCGGCGGTCTGGGCCCCGATCTCTTTGAGCAAACCCCGGGCGGTGTGATTGGCCGCCCTGGCGTCATCAGAGCCAGCGCCCCCGTACACGAAGATCACATCCAGATCAGAGGCATAGGAAAGGTCAAGGCCCCCATAGCGCCCCATGCCGATCACGGCAAAGGGGACCTCTGGGACCAGCGAGTCGACGGCGGCGGTCACCGCGGCATCGGCGATGATGGTCAGCTCCTGGGGGATCTCGATGATCGAGGCCAGGCCCAAGATGTCGCGGGCTGCCACCCGAAGCTGTTCGCGCCGCACGAATCGCCGCAGCTCAGCCATCTGGAGGTCGTGATCGCCGGCGGCTGATGTCATCGCCCCGGTGGCCTCGGCCATCAAGGCTTCGACCGTTCGAGGAATGGCCAGCTCTTCGGGGCTCATCAGCGAGCGGGCGAACTCCGGATGGTTGCGTATCCATCCTGCGGCCACCCGACTGGAACCCAGCAGGCGGGCGATGTCGCTGATGGCGATGGGCGAGTCTCGCAGCACCGGGAGGATGGTGCCGATCCGGTAGGAGCCGTCCAGCAGCCACGCCAGGCGGACGAGTCCCAAATCGGGGTCGGGGGTAGTGGCCAGGGCCTCCACCATGATCACCAGAACCTGCTGCATCACGTTGGCCCGGCGGCCCAGGTTCTCGGTCAGGCGCTCGATGGTGGCAGCGGCTCGGTCGGGATCGGCGAAACCCAGCTGCCCGAGGTGGTCGGGCAATAGCTCGCTGACCAGCCCGGTCTCGTGCATCCGGTCGAGGGTTTGGCGGTAGAAGATCCGCTGGTGGATTTCCCGAACCGATGACTGGTGACGAGTGTGGGAGTCTTGGAACGCGTCCAAGCTCTCGAATCCGGATGCTCGGGCTGCCCACTCCCGGTCGGCATCGGCGGTGGGCAGCTCGTGGGTCTGGCGCTCGTCGCGGAGCTGCAATCGGTGCTCCACCGTGCGCAGGTGGATGTAGGCGGTGGTGAAGTGGACGGCGTCGGCCTGGTCGATGTACTCCCCCCAACTCAACTGGCGAAGGGCGGTGAGGGTGTTGGGAGAGCGGATAGTGGGATCAGTACGGCCGTGCACCAACTGCAAGAGCTGCACGGTGAACTCGATGTCTCGCAGGCCGCCGGGCCCTTTCTTGAGCTCTCGGTCGCCCTTCAGCTTGGCCGACTCCTCCACTCGCTTCTTCATGGCCTGAAGCGACGGCACCGTCTTGGCCCCCAAGTTCTCTTCCCACACGCCGGGCCGGATGGCGTCGAAGAAGGCATTGCCCACCTCGGGATCGCCCGCGCACAGGCGGGTCTTGATGTAGGCCTGACGCTCCCAAGCGTGGGCCCGGTGCTCGAAGTAGTGCTGATAGGCGTCAGGGGGCAGGCTGAGCGATCCGGTTTGCCCATCGGGGCGGAGGTCGGTGTCCACTCGGTAGACGGCGCCCTCGGCGGTGTACGTGGTGAGGGCCTGCACCACTTTGCGGGCTCGCTTCACCGCCGCCTCAGTCCCGCCATCGTGGACGAACACGATGTCGACGTCGCTGGCGTAGTTCAACTCATTGCCCCCCAGCTTGCCCATCCCGATGATGGCCAGAGGCGGGCCCTCGTCGGCGATCTCCAGGGCGCGGGCAAAGCAGGCGTCGGCCAACAGCGACAATTCCCGGCCCACGGTGGCCAGGTCGGCCTCGCCCAGCAGGTCGCGCAGGGCAATGCGCAGAAGCTGGCGCCGCTTCCAACGGCGCAGGCCGTCCAGGGCATCGTCGTCGTCAGGGGCGGTCAGCGACATTTTCTCGGTGGCGAAGTCGGCAGGCGGGTCGAGCACTCCCAGCAGGCTGGGGTCGCGTCGCACCGCTTTGCTCATGCTGCGGGAAGCCCCGGCCAGCATGGCCGCCGCCCTGGCCCGCCGCTCGTCGGTGATGCCCAAGTCGTCGATGAGGGAACGGGCGTCCTCCGGCCAAGGGCAAGAGGCGATCAGTTGCTCGATGTCCTGGTTCTCGTGACCGGGGCCTTCAGCTTCCATATGATCCCATGCTATGAGCACTCCTGAAGATCCGTATTCTTCTCAGACATGAGCACTCCGGTTGGTCCGTATTCCCCCATCGTCCGTGCCGGAGATTTCCTCATCTGCTCCGGCCAAATCGGCATCGCCGACGGCTCGCTGGTGCCCGGCGGCCTGATCCCCCAGTTCCGCCAAGCAGTGGCCAACGCCGAAACGGTCCTCGCCACCGAGGGCGCCACGCTCGACAACGTGGTCAAAGCCACCGTCTTCCTGCTTCACATGGACGACTTCGGCACCATGAACCAGGCCTACATCGAATGCTTCGGCGACCACCGCCCCGCCCGCTCCGCCGTAGGCGTCGCCGCCCTCCCCCTCGGCGCCCTCGTAGAAATCGAACTCTGGGCCTACATGGGCTGATTGGCGGTGGCCTGCGGCGATGGCGGTTTATGCGCTGTCGGGCGTGGCGCCCGTTCAGCAGCCGCCGTCTCTGAAGGGGTTGCTGTCGGCGGGGGGGAAGCGATCGGGGTTTAGGGGAAAGCTGATCCAATCCGTGCGGCACAGCCCGCCGAATTCGTCGGCCAGGTTGGCCAGCGCGGGCAGCGACGGGTCCCGGACCCAGGCCGCCCACAACTCGGCACCGTTGGTGATGTTCTCGGTGTACCAGTCCGGCACCTGGCCGGCGAGTCCTTGGAGGACGACTTGCTCGGCCTCACCGCTCGGCTCGCTGCGCGGAGGAAGCTCGGGACATCCGGGCGATTGATAGTAGGTCAACCAGGCGCCGGGGACGATGAGGTGGGTAACCGTGTCGGCCAGGATCTCTGCTCCGCTCCTGTTGCCGCCGTCGTGGCAGCCGGGATAGGTAGTGGCGAAGTAGAGCTGCACCGCACCCCATACCCTGGACGGTGCCAGACCGGTGTGCAGGTCGTAGACGTGAACGAGCTCGTGAACGAGCGTGTCGAGCGAAAATACTTCAAGGTTCATTTCGTCGGCCGTGCAACCGAACGCCTCGGCCGACGTGTAGCAGGGACTTACCACAAAGCCGCCATCCCCCGACTGCGTGGCCCATGTCTGATCGCGGATATGGTCCCAGGCGATCCGCATCCACGGATAGTCCGCTTCGTGCTCCTGGACGACCAACTTCGCCCAAGTCCGCAGCCGCTCGGTTGGGGTAAGCGGCACCTGATCAGCCGGAATCGCGGCGATCGGCTCCACCCGAGTGGGCGACAGCCGGTTCTGCCTGGTGCCGTCGCCCAACTGCCCGGCCTCGTTGCCTCCCCAACACAACGCAGACCCATCGGCGCGCAAGGCGCACGCGTGGGCGCCGACGTGCCAACCCTCAACGTTTGCAAACGATCCACGGCTGACGTCCACGGCCACGGCATCGGAGATGCCCGCAACCCGTTTCGGCCGGTGTCTTGTGCTTGTGGTGCCGTCACCGACCTCACCCGCGCTGTTGCGCCCCCAACAAGAGACGCCCCCGTCGCGATGCAACACGCACGTGTTTGCATCGCCGACTGACACTGCTGCCACGTCGGTCAGATTTCCGACGCGTGCCGCGGCCGAGGGGCGCTGTCTGGACTCCCAACAGTAGACATCCCCACCGACAGACGTTGCACAAGTGCGAAACAAACCTAGCGACACCGAGGTCAATGCGTCAGGGGCGCTGAACCTCTCGGGGCCGGAGTCAGATGATTCGTACGTTCCCCCCCAACATGAGATGTCGCCGTCGCTGTGAATCGCACAGTTGGTACTCGAACCGGCTGCAATCATCACCACGTCTGAAAGGCCGCGAACTCGCAGGGGCGAATACCTTTCCGTTGTGGTGCCGTCGCCCACCTGCCCATACTCGTTGCGTCCCCAGCATGAGACGCCGCCGTCGCTGTGGAGGGCACAGGTGTGCTCAGCCCCGGTGGCCACTGCCACCGCGTCGGTGATGCGCGGGACCTTTACCGGCACGTGGTGGCTGCTCCTGTCGCCCTGCCCAAGCTTTCCGTGGGAGCCACTACCCCAGCAGGAGATTGTCCCATCCTCGTGCAGTATGCAGGCGTGTAAATTGTCCCCTTTGTTGTTGGTCGTGGTGACCGCCACGACGTCCTTGGTCCCCGCGAGGACAACCTGATCCAGCAATCCATTCCGCCCCCAGCACGCCACCCCACCGTCAACCCGGACCGCGCACGTGCGTCCTCGGCCAACCGCGATCAGCGTGTCATCGCCGCGGGGTCCCTCGGGAATCGTGAACGAGTCGGCCTCGGCGGGGGGCGTCTCGGGAATCGTGGGCGTGTCGTCCTCGGCCGTAGTGCAGCCGCCGGGCACCAACTGTGTGTCGCGGTTGAACCGGCAGCGGTACACGTTGAGCAGGGCTTCTTGTGACGCGATAAGCCCATCGCGGACCGCCACTTCCTGTTGGGTGGGTGTGCCCGTGAATGGGGCAGGCTCAGCCGGGGCTCGAGCAGGGCTTCCCGCGGTGCAGCCGCCGGGTACCACTTGGGTGTCGATGTTGAACAGGCAGCGGTACGTGTTCAGGAGCGACTCCTGGTTGAAGATCAATTGGTCGCGAAGCGCAATGTCGCTCACAATGGCGCCATTGCCCGAAGTGCCCTGGGCCCCTGCCGCTTGAACTCCGCACACCGTTGCCAGCATGCACACCGCAAGTCCCACGGCCAATACACGAAAGCGACCAAGAACGTGGCTGAAACAATCGAGTCGGCTCATTGTGAATGAACCCTATAGCTGTTACGTCCAGGCCATTGGGACATGCACTTGGTGAATTAGCTTGCTTCACCAAGTACACTGCTTGCTGTGGCAACTGTGTTGGAGTTTCTTGTGTCTTCGTCGGGTCAAATGTCGCTGCCCGCCCAGGTTCGGCATCGCTGGAATCTCGACAATGGAGGACCCGTCGATGTGCTCGACCTTGGATTCGGAGTGCTCACGGTGCCTCGGGGTGAAGGGCGAAGTCTTCTCGGTGATCTACTCAGCCGCGACGAGCATGCGGCCTTTGTGGAATCTCTAGCTGACGACCCCGACCTGGCCACCACATGACTAAGGCGGTCATCGACGACCATCTGCTTCGTGATCTACTGGCTGGCGATGTGAGCAACGGGCTGGCTCAGGTACTCGTAGATCACGAGCCAGCGACGACGAATCTGTTTCTCCTACGACTATGCCGAAGTGTGGTGTCTGCCACGGGGGGAGCGCTGACCGGTTCGTGGTCGAGTTCAGCACGCCGAGCGCTAGGGGGCCAGCTCGCCACCCTTCCTGAAGACATCGAGGTCGTACCCGTTCGCACACTCGCCTTCCGCATGGCGGAAGTGGCTGATCAACATCGACTATCAAGTCTCGGAGCTGAGGCAGTGGCTGCCGCCGAGTACCTGGCAGGGCCACTCTGCGTTTGGACCGGAGACGATGGGCCAAACATTCGATCCGCTATGGCAGATCTAAACGGCGACTATCGAACCATCTCCCGCTAGGAAAGCCAAACGACGCCGCTGGGCAGGTTGATGGTCCAATCCCAGCATTGGATGATGCCGCTACTGCTCCCAGCGGGAGAGGCCGAAGCGGTAGCCGACGGACCGCACGGTGGTGATGAGGCCGGCGTGCTCTTCGCCGAGTTTGGCCCGCAGGCGGCGAACGTGGACGTCCACAGTGCGGGCGCCGCCGAAGTAGTCGTAGCCCCACACCCGGCTGAGCAGCGTCTCCCGAGTGAAGACCTTGCCCGGGGAGCTGGCCAGGAACTTCAAGAGCTCGTACTCCATATAGGTGAGGTCGAGCGGCCTGCCAGTGATGGTGGCCTGGTAGGTCTCCACGTTCAGCACCAGCGGCCCGTATTCAATCAGCTCCGGGCGCAGTGCGGTGCCTGAGCGCCACACCAGGTGAGCCAGCCGGGCTTCCAGCTCCCGCTGGTGGAACGGAGTGAGGCAGAAGTCGGTGTAGAGGTCGTCGCGCATCTCCAACTCGTCCAAGTGGGTGCCGGAGACCAGCAGCAGCACCGGGATGTCCAGCCCTCGCCGATTCAGCGCCCGGCAGAATCCGAACGCATCCTCGGGATTCTCATCCACCGCCACTACTGCTCCCAGCCATCGCCCTTCCGGCTCTTGGGCATTGCCCACTGCCTTCCAGTTGTATCCCCCCAAATCCAAGGTGCGCACCAGCTCCGGTGGCGGCGGATCGGGAAAAACCAGCAACGGCTCAGTCACTGCGGCTACCAGGTGTTCAGGTACCGCCGGAGTTCGAAAGGCGTGACCTCTCGGCGGTACTCGGCGAACTCGGCCCGCTTGTTGCGCAGGAACCACTCGTGGATGTGCTCGCCGAGCAGGTCGGCCATCAAAGGCGACTCCTCCAGCACGTCCAGGGCCTCCGACAGAGACATGGGCAGCTCTTCGAAGCCCTTGGTCCGGGCCTGTCTCCTGCTCATGGTGTAGAGATCGGCAGCCGCCTCGGAGGGCAGCTCGTATCCCTCCTGCACCCCTTTCAGCCCAGCGGCCAGCACCGCGGAGAACGCCAGGTAGGGGTTGGCCGCCGAGTCCAGCGCTCGGTATTCGATTCGGGTGGACGACTCCTTGCCCGGCTTGACCACCGGCACCCGAACCAGTGCCGAGCGGTTGTTGCGGGCCCACGACACGAAGGTGGGGGCCTCATCGCCGGCTACCAGCCGCTTGTAGCTGTTCACCAGCTGGTTGGTCACCGCAGTGATCTCCCGGGCGTGGCACAGAAGGCCGGCGATGAACGCCTTGGCCGTTTTCGACAGTCCGTAGTCGTCCCCCGCGTCGTGGAACGCGTTGACGTCGTTCTCGAACAGCGACATGTGGGTGTGCATCCCCGACCCCTGCACCCCGTTGAGCGGCTTGGGCATGAACGTGGCGTGCAGGTCCCGGTCCAGGGCCAGCTTGCGCACCACCAGCCTCAGCGTCATCACATTGTCGGCCATGCTCAGCGCCTCGGTGTAGCGCAGATCGATTTCGTGCTGGCTGGGACTGTCCTCGTGAAAGGAGTACTCCACGGGGATGCCCATGGCCTCCAGCATGGTGATGGTGCGCTTGCGCAGCGGACTGGCCACATCAGCGGTGGTCAGGTCGAAGTAGGAGGCGTTGTCCAGCGGCTCCAGCGGCTGTTCGGGATCACCTTGGCGGAAGTAGAAGAACTCCACCTCGGGCGCGGTGTAGAACGTGTAGCCCATGTCGGCCGCCTTGGCCAGGCTGCGGCGCATCACCCAGCGGGGGTCGCCCTCGAAGGGGGTGCCGTCGGGGTTGCGGATGTCGCAGAAGATCCGACCGGAGGGCTCCTCGGGATCGGCCCACGGCAGCAGTTCGAATGTGGACGCGTCGGGCACGGCCAGCACATCGCTCTCCTGCACTCGGGAGAAGCCGTCGATGGCCGATCCGTCGAACTGCAATCCCTCGTCAAAGGCATCGGCCAGCTCCGCCGGGGAGATGGCCACCGACTTGAGCTGGCCCAGCACATCGGTGAACCAGAGCCGGATGAGGCGCACCCCCCGCTCCTCCACGGTGCGAAGCACGTAGTCCTTTTGGGGTTCCATAGGAGACCACCAGAGTGCCCCGCCAGGAGTGGCCTACGCCAGCCCATTGGCAGCGTTCACAGAGCTTTCACAATCGGGAAAATCTTTGGAAACTCGGCTATGGCACGATGCGTCGAGCCCTTGTCGCTTGTGGGAAAGTAAGGGCGCGAAAAAGGAGGAACCCACTGTGTCAACTCCCCAAGAAGTCATTGCGCTGGCTGCATCCGAGGGTGCCGAGTTCGTGGATGTGCGTTTCACCGACGTCCCCGGTGTTCAGCACCACTTCTCAATGCCCATTCGCGAACTGACCGAAGCAGTATTCGAAGAAGGCCTCGGCTTCGACGGCTCGTCGGTAAGCGGATTCCAGACCATTGACGCTTCCGACATGCTCCTCATCCCCGATCCCGACACCGCGATCTTCGACCCGTTCATGAAGCGGAAGACGCTGGTGATGCTGTGCGACGTGAAGGACCCGGTCACCGGCGAGATGTACGGCAAGGACCCGCGTGGCGTGGTGCGCCGCTCCCTGTCCTATTTGGCCAGCACCGGCATTGCCGATGCCGCGTACTTCGGACCGGAAGCCGAGTTCTTCATCTTCGACAGCGTGGCCTTCCAGAATCAGCCCGATGTGGCCGGCTATCAGGTCCGCTCGGCCGAGGGCATCTTCGAGAGCGGCCGCCCGTCGGTGAATGGCGCCCCCAGCCCCGGTCACCGCATCCCCTACAAGGGGGGATATTTCCCGCTGTCGCCGCTGGACACCTTCCAGGATCTCCGTTCGGAGATGGTGGTGGCCCTCGAATCGGTGGGAATCCCCATCGAGGTCCAGCACCACGAGGTGGGCACCGCCGGCCAGGCTGAGATCGACATGGTGTTCGACGAGATGCTGGCCATGGCCGACAAAGTCCAGCTCTACAAGTACGTGGTGAAGAACGTGGCCCGCGAGCACGGCCGCACCGTCACGTTCATGCCCAAGCCGATCTACGGCGACAACGGCTCGGGGATGCACACCCACCAGTCGCTGTGGAAGGACGGCGACACGCTGATGTACGACGAGCGGGGCTATGCCGGCCTGTCCGACATCTCCCGCTGGTACATCGGTGGCCTGCTGGCCCACGCCCCGGCAATCCTGGCCTTCGCCGCCCCCACCACCAACTCCTACAAGCGTTTGGTGCCCGGCTACGAGGCCCCGGTGAACCTGGCCTACTCCCAGCGGAACCGCTCGGCAGCCATCCGCATCCCGCTGATCTCCGACAATCCCAAGGCCAAGCGCCTGGAGTTCCGCTGCCCCGACCCCAGCGCCAATCCCTATTTGGCCTTCGCCGCCATGCTGATGGCCGGTATCGACGGGATCCAGAACCAGATGGACCCAGGCGATCCGCTGGACAAGAACATCTACGACCTGCCGCCCGAAGAGGCTGCCGGCATCGAAACGGTCCCTGGTTCGCTGGCCGAGGCCCTGGGCGCCCTCGAAGCTGATCACGACTTCCTGTTGGCCGGCGATGTGTTCAATACCTCGCTGATCGAGTCCTATCTGGAGGTCAAGCAAGAGGAAGTGGACGCAGTAAATCTGCGTCCCCATCCTCTCGAGTACGAGATGTACTACTCCGTCTGATTCCTCCGGGCACGAGTTGTACTACTCCGTCTGATCCCTTAGGGCTGCGGCCCTCCAACAAGTCGCCACTAGCCTGTTCTCGTGGCCAAGCTGCGAGTGGCCCTGTGCCAGATCAACTCGGTGGTTGGCGACATCGACGCCAACACCAAGCGAATTCTCGCTGCGCTGGCTGCTGCTGAGGAGGCTGGATGCCACGCCGCGGTCTTCCCCGAGCTGGCCGTCACCGGGTATCCCCCCGAAGACTTGGTGCTCAAACGGCGGTTTGTGCAGGACAGCCGCACCGCGATGGAGGAGATCGCCGCCCGATCGGGGTCGTGTGCCGCAATCGTGGGGTTTGTGGACGGCGCCGACGGCTGCCAGAACGCGGCCGGGATTGCAGTCAACGGCCGGCTTGCGGGGGTCTACCACAAGCGGGAGCTGCCCAACTACGGAGTGTTCGACGAGCGCCGCTACTTCCACCCCGGCACAGGCGATCCAATTCTGCACCGCGTGGCCGGAGTCGCCGTGGGCATCTCCATCTGCGAGGACGCGTGGGTGTCGGGCGGCCCGATGAGCCAGATGGCCGCGGCCGGAGCCGAGGTCATCTTCAACCTGAATGCCTCTCCCTATCACGTCGACAAGCTGGATCAGCGCTTGGACGTCCTCCGCCAGCGGGTCTCGGAGACCGGGTGCGCCATCGCCTATGCCAACTTGGTGGGGGGCCAAGACGAGCTGGTCTTCGACGGCGCCTCGCTGGTGCTGGACCGCTACGGTCGCATCATTGCCCAAGCACCCCCGTTCCGGGAGCACCTGCTGATCGCCGAAGTGGAGGTGGCCGACCGGCCCGAGCTGGCGTCCCCGCCAACCATCCCCCAGCAGATCAACCAAGTCGATCCTGGATTGGACGAGCTCGACGAGCAGTACGAGGCCCTCGTTCTGGCCACCCGGGACTACGTGCACAAGAACGGCTTCACCGATGTGGGCGTCGGCGTGTCGGGGGGAATCGATTCCTCGCTGGTGGCGGTCATCGCCACCGACGCCCTCGGTGCCGACCATGTCCACGGCGTGTTGATGCCGTCCCGCTATTCCAGCGACCATTCGCTCGCCGATGCCGAAGCCCTGTGCCGGAATCTGGGCATCGACCACCGGATCATCCCGGTGGAGCCGGGCCATCAGGCCTTCCTCGACATGCTGGCCCCGTCGTTCGACGGCCTCGACGCCGACCTGGCCGAGGAGAACGTGCAGTCCCGCATTCGGGGGACACTGCTCATGGCCTTGTCCAACAAGTTCGGCTGGCTCATCTTGACCACCGGGAACAAGAGCGAGAGCGCGGTGGGCTATTCCACCCTGTACGGCGACACCGCGGGGGCCTACGCCGTGATCAAAGACCTGTGGAAGCTCCAGGTATACGCCTTTGCCCACTACCGCAATCAGCGGGCCGGCCGCGACCTGATACCCGAGAATGTCCTGGTCAAGCCGCCGTCAGCCGAGTTGCGGCCCGACCAGCGAGACGACCAGAGCCTGCCGCCCTACGACGTGCTCGATCCGCTGCTCGAGGCCTATGTGGAGGGCGACCTCACCCCTGCCGACCTGTGCGGCCAGGGCCACGACCCAGAGCTGGTGAGCCGCATCACCGGGCTGGTGGATCGAGCCGAGTACAAGCGCCGCCAGAACCCCCCCGGTGTGCGCATTACTGCAAAGGCATTTGGCCGGGATCGCCGCCTGCCCATCACCAACCGCTATCGAGGTGGGGGCTGATGGCTGCCGGATCCCAAGAAGCACCAGCCCGGTGCTTTGGCCGCTATCGAGGTGGGGGCTGAGGATGGACATCGAGCAGTTGGCCGACGCCTGCGGCGGCCTGGCCTGGATTTCCGAGCGGCTCTTCGAAGTCGAAGGCCGCTTGGCGACCGGTTCAAGCGAAGGAGAGCTGCTGGATGCCCGAACCAGGGTTCTGTTGGCCCGGTCCAGCCGTCGCCATGGACAGCACGCCCAGTGGTGGCGGGCCGCCCTGCCTGATTCGCCGGCTTTGGCCGGGGCTGATCGGGTCCGTCCCCCCACAGACGCGTGGGCGCGCCTGCTGGGCCACATGGAGGACGCGGCGCCGGTCGGCGCCGTTGCCGCACTCTGTGAAGTGGCTCTGCCCCAGTTGACCTTGGTGATCGAGCATTTTGGTCAGGAGTTGTCGCCGGTAAGCGACGGTGCGGTGATCCGCACGGCCCGCATGGTGGCTGCCGATTTGGCTGAAGAGCGATATGACTTGAAGGAAGTGTGGAATTCCCCGGATGTCCCCTCTGATGGTGCCCTCGAGGAGCTTGCCGAGCGCTTTGCTGACAACTACCGCAAAAAAAGATGGCCTCCACTGGTGACGCATTAGCGATGAAGCGGGTATCGTTATTGGCTAAGCATTGTCCGTGTCTCTGCTCGGTCAGCGTCGACCGATTCGACAGTGGCACCGGTGTCCCCACGGATTATCGGGCCCAAGGATTTTCGGGAAGGTGTGACTGTGCCGAAAGAGCGTGTTGAGCGAGACGACGAAGATCTCGTCCGCCTCTATCTGACCGACATCGGCCAATACCCGCTGCTCACCAAAGACGACGAGGTTGAGCTCGCCCAGAAAATCGAGGAGGGCAACGAAGCCCAAGCCCTCCTTGACCAGGACAAAGAATGCGACCCCGGGAGCTCAGATCGGCTTTCGCCTGCCCGTCGGCGGCTGCTGCGCCGCCAGGTCAAAGTCGGGGAGCAGGCCGAGCGCCGCTTCGTCCAGTCCAACCTCCGCCTAGTGGTGTCCATCGCCAAGAAGTACCAGGCATCCGGTCTTCCCCTGCTGGATCTGATCCAGGAGGGCAACCTCGGCCTGATGCACGCGGTGGAGAAGTTCGATTGGCGCAAGGGCTTCAAGTTCTCCACCTACGCCACCTGGTGGATTCGCCAGGCCATCACCCGGGGCATCGCCAACACCGGTCGCACCATTCGCCTCCCGGTTCACGCCGGCGACACTCTGGCCCGCCTTCAGAAGGCCCGGGCCAACCTGGAGAAGAAGCTGGGTCGCCCGGCCACCCTGGCCGAGTTGGCCGTTGAGGTGGACCTCTCTGAGGAGAAGGTCACCGAGGCGCTGCGCTTCGCCGCCGAGCCCTTGTCGCTGAGCGAGCCGCTGCGGGAGGACGGCGACGCCGAACTGGGCGACGTGGTGGAAGACCGCTCCGCCGAGTCCCCCTTCGAAGTGGCCGCCACCGCGCTTTTGCCCGAGGAGATCACCCGGCTGCTCGGCCCCCTCGACGAGCGCGAGCGCGAAATCCTCAAGCTCCGCTTCGGCCTCGACCGCGGCGAGCCCCGCACCCTCGAAGAAGTCGGCGAGCACTTCAACCTCACCCGCGAGCGCATCCGCCAGATCGAGGCAAGAGCAATGTCCAAGCTCCGCCACCCCAGCAGCGACACCGGCGCCCGCGACCTGCTGGCAGTTTGAACCAACTTCTTCCTCAGCAACATCTGTTGATGGTCGGTCGCACGGCCGAACTCGCGGCGGGATATGACCCCGGGCTCCGCGGCCGCCACCACCCAGGCGCGGAGGATTGAGTGAGGCAGCCTCTGGCCGGGATCAGGGTGCTCGATATGGGTACCCGTGTCGCAGCCCCGTTCTGCGCCGGGATCCTGGGCGAGCAGGGCGCGGAGGTGATCAAGATCGAGGATCCCGATCGCGGCGACAGGACCCGCTTGAACGGGCCCTTCACCGTTGATGACGACGGCAACTCCTACTCTCTGTATTGGTCGGTGGAGGGCCGGGGGCGCAAGTCGGTGACCATCAACCTTCGAAGCCCTGAGGGCCAGGATCTGTTTCGGCGTCTGGCTTCGGTGTCCGACGTGGTGTGCGAGAACTTCCGGCCCGGCACGTTGGAGCGCTGGAATATCGACCCCACCCGGCTCAACCCGAGGCTGGTCACGGCCCGTATCAGCCTGTACGGCCAGCAGGGGCCAAAGTCGCTGTACAACGGCTTCGACCACAACGCCGTCGCGTTCGCCGGGCTGACGCACCTCACCGGACACCCCGACGGACCCCCGGCGCGGCCGGGGCTGCCCGTTTCCGACTACCTGACCGGTGTGTTCGCGGCTCAAGCCGTGACGAGCCTGCTCTATGAGCGCGACGCCAAGGGCACAGGAACTGGTGGCGTGGTGGACGCATACCTTTATGGATCGGTGCTGCGGATCATGGAGTGGACGATCGCGGCCTACGACCGCCTGGGCTCGGTGCGCCAGCGCACCGGCAACCGGTCAAACAACGCGGCGCCGCTCGACAACTTCCAAAGCCGCGACGGCCGGTATGTGTGCGTGGTGGCCGTGCGCCAAGCAGTGTTCGAGCACCTCTGTGAGGCGATGGGCCGGCCGGAGTTGCCGGCCGACGAGCGCTTCGCCTCACCAGGGGCGCGACGTAGCAATCGGGAGGTTGTCAACCAGATCGTCGCCGAGTGGGCGTCTGGGCTCGACGCGGCCACCATCGAAGAGCGCTGCCTTCGCCACGGCGTGCCCGTCGGCATCGTCTACGACGTGTCGGACGTGGTGGCCGACAAGCAGGTGCAGGCCCGCGGGGATGTGTGCACCGTTGACGATCCCGTCATCGGCCCGGTTCGCCAACAAGCCCCCTACCCCCGTTTCGATGACGACCCGCTTCCGGTTCCAGCAGGCGCCCCCCGCCTGGGGGAGCACACCGACGAAGTGCTGTCGAGCGTGCTCGGCCTGTCCAGCACCGAGCTGGAAGCGCTCAGAACCGACGGCATCATCTGACCGTCCCAGGTCACAGAGCCAAATTCAGCGGAGGTGGACGGGAATCGAACCCGCCGGACGGGGGTCGCCCGTCCCACCCGCTTTGAAGGCGGGGGAGCCCACCAGGTACTCAGACACCTCCCAGGAGAGGTCAGCCTACTGCCGCTTCTTTTGAGAGGCCCAGGCTTGCTTATCCCGCTACTGCCGCACTCTCCGGCTCGCCCACGCCGCTCATCAACAGTCCCACCTGCTCGACGGTGGCGTCCTCCCGGTTGACCCGGCCCATCACCGAGCCCTCGTACATCACCACCAGCCGGTCGGACAGCGCCATCACCTCGTCCAAGTCCTCGCTGATCAACAAGATGGCCTTGCCCTGGGACCGCTGGGTCAAGAGCTGCTCATGGATGTACTCGGCCGCGCCGATGTCGATTCCCCGGGTGGGCTGAGCAACCAACAGCACCTCGGCCCCGCCGCTGAACTCCCGGGCGATCACCACTTTCTGGATGTTGCCCCCCGACAGTTTGCGAGTGAGGGTGCTGGTGTTGGGGGTGCGGATTGAGTAGTCGCTCACCAGCTGCTTGCTGCGCTCCTCAATGGAGTTGAGGCTCAACAGTCCACCTCGCACATAAGGTGCTCGGTCGTAGTCCACCAAAACCAGATTTTCGGCCACGGTGAACTCGCCAATGCTGCCGTACTTCATCCGCTCTTCGGGCACGTAGGCCAGCCCCATCGACCGAACCCGCTTGGGCGTGGGGGTATCGACCGGCTGGCCTTTGATGGACACTTGGCCCGACTCGATCTCCCGCAGTCCCACAATGGCCTCAGCCAGCTCTCGCTGCCCATTGCCCGAGACGCCCACGATGCCCACGATCTCGCCGGCTCGCACATCGATGTTCACGTCGTGCACGGCCAGTTCGTCGCGGTCACCTCGAACTCGCAGGTTGGTCACCTCCATCATGGCCTCGCCGGGGGCCTGATCGGCCAGGGTGCGGGTGAACTCCACCGGGCGTCCCACCATCATCATGGCCAGCGATTCCCGGTTGGACTCCGCCGGGGTAGTGCGGCCCGACACCCGGCCGTCGCGCAGCACGGTGATCTCGTCGGAGATCTCCATCACCTCATTGAGCTTGTGGGAGATGAACACCAGACCCCGGCCATCGGAGGTCAGCTGCCGGAGGGTGACGAACAAGTCGGTGACTTCCGGTGGGGTCAGCACCGCGGTGGGTTCGTCGAGTACCAGCAGCCTCACGTTTCGGTACAGGGCCTTGAGGATTTCAGCCCGCTGGCGCTCTCCCACCGCCATCTGCCAGATGTAGGCATCCGGGTCGACGTGCAAGCCGTACTCTTCGGAGACTTCTCTGATGCGGCGACGTATGGGCGCCAAGTTGGTCAGCCCCAGGGGCTTGCCCAGCCCCAGGGCAACGTTTTCGGCCACGGTCAGGGTGTCCACCAACATGAAGTGCTGGTGGATCATGCCGATGCCGGTTTGGATCGCAACCGACGGTGAATCGATGTTCACCGGCGAGCCGTCGAAGGCAATCGATCCCTCGTCGGGCTGGTAGAGACCGTAGAGGATCTTGACCAGGGTGCTCTTACCCGCCCCGTTCTCTCCGAGAAGGGTGTGAACCTGACCCGGCAGCACCGTGAAGTCGACGTCTTCGTTGGCCACGACACCGGGAAAGCGCTTGGTGATCCCGCGCATCTCCAGCATCGGCGCCGACGTCGGCGCTGCCGAGTCAGAGTTCATTTTCGGCTATTTGTTCAGGGGTTATTGCCCGGTGGAGATTGATCCGTCGGACAGACCGTCGATGGTCGCCTGGGCCGAATCCCGCACTGCGGCAGGAATGTCCATGGCGTCGTTGAACTGGATCTCCAGTCCACCGCCCTCGAAGGTCATGATGAAGGTCGTGCCACCCAGGGTGCCGGCCTTCACCTGGGCGACCACCTCAGACAGGATGACCTCCCAGCGGTAGACCTGCGAGGCGACCACGATGTCCTCGCCGAGGGCGGTCTGGTTGGCTTGGGTGCCGAACCACAGCACGCCGTTCTCCTGGGCTACGCCGGTGGCGCCCACCACCATCTGGGCCGAACCAGTCAGCACATCCGCGCCTGCGGAAATGTGCGATTGGGCGGCCTCGGCGGCCAGTGCTACGTCGGCGAACGACCCGGTGTAGACGATGTTGACCTCGACGTCGGGATTCTGAGCCGTGGCACCGGCCGCGAACCCGTCGACGTAGAGCTTGGCGTCGCCCACCTCGATGGGCCCGATCACGCCGATCACATTGCTCTCAGTGAGCTGAGCAGCCACTGTCCCGTTGACGTAGCCGCCGAGATCGGAGCGAACCGAGTAGGAGTTCACGTTGGGAATACCGAAGGTGTCAACCGCGGTGCCCCACGCGAACGATACGTCGGGGAAGTCCGGGGCGATCTCCTGGAGGGGGCCGCCGTACTGGGAACCGTGGGCGATAACTAGGTCGTAGCCATCCTCGGCATAGCCCCGGATGGCGGCACCCGCGTCCTCCACGATGAAGGTGCCATCGGTGATGGCAACCTCACTGATGTCCCCGGCTTCGAGCAGGGCGTTCACCGCGTCGACCATGCTCTGGGTGAACGCCAGGTCGTTGCTCGCGCTCGGTGCCACCACCGCGACGCGGAACGGCTCAGAGGGCGCGGGCGCAGCCGCGGGTGTGACCATGAATTCGGTGGCGCTGCGGGCTTCTGCGAGCCAGCCGTCGACGGTGTCGCGGTTGTCGGCGATCCATTCGGCGGCGTGGCTGTTCACGTCGTCGGTGGTGTCCTCGCCGCCGTCGTAGCGCACGTTCTGCAAGGCGACGTCGACCACGCTGATCTGCACCAACTCCAGCAGCCTCGCCGCCGCCGGATTGGAGGTCAAGAAGTCGTTGTTGGCCGTCACCTTGATGTCCGCGGAGTTGCGGAACAGCCAGCACGGATCATTCGTGCACACATCGGTGCCCAGCGAAGCCGGGGCAGCCACCGCGAAGCCCGGGTTGTCGGTCGAGCCGTCGTGCACCTTGTCGGCCTCGTGCGCCAACCACATCACGTTGACACCCGGAATGAGCTGGGTCACATAGCCGCTCGGCGTCCACGTGTAGGCGATGAACGGCGTGCCGTCCTCGACCCGGGCCACCGCCTCGGCGATGATCGCGTCGTAGCCGCCGACCTCCAACTGCTCCAGCCGGTCGGCGTAGCCCGCCAACTCGATCGTCTCGGCCAAAGCCACATGGCAGCCCCAGCCCTCGATGCAGCCCAAGATCTGAAGGACGCCGTCACCAGGGTTCGGATCGGTCGACTCGTACAGCTCGAACAACGCATCGTCGCCCATAATCTGATCCAGCGTGCGGATGCCGTGCTCTTCCACCAGCGACTTGTTGGTCATCAGCCCCTCAAGACCCCCGGCGAGCATCTCCTCGCCCACCACCGACACATGCTGGTTCACCAAAGACCCGTCGGGCATCTCCCCGTTGAGGAACGGATCATGGTTCGGATACCACGAGTTGACCCAGAAGTCGAACGCCCCCTCAGCCATGGCCACATACGCGTTCGCCGGCGAGAGCTCAAGATCAGCAGGCTCGCTCACGTCATAGCCCAACTCCTCCAACAGGTGGTGATAGATCGCCGCCTGCATATAGCCCGTGCTCCAGTCCGCCCGAGCCATCGTCACACTCACACCCTCACCAGGCGTCATATTCATGTCATCCGCGGCCGGGGCGTCATCAGCCGCCGGAGCATCATCAGCCGCCGGGGCGTCATCCGCCGCCGGAGCATCATCCGCCACCGGAGCCGCGCCCGGCTCATCATCATCGTCATTGCCACAAGCCGCAGCAACCAGCCCGAAGACCAGAAGAATGGCTAGCAAAACTCGCCAGAGATTTCGCTCTCTCATTAGTAACCCTCCAAATTGAAGTCAAGCTTGGCCCGCCTCAATGCACGCCAACCCGCCTAGAGGCCACACCCTAAACCAAACCAGGGCCGGAACGCTAGAGACTCCAAAAGAACGTTCGAGGCCCTAGGGCCTGATGTCGAGCGTTCGAGAGGTCAGCCTGCTGACCGAGCCTCTGCCAACCAGGCATCGACGGTGTCGCGGTTGTCGGCGATCCATTCGGCGGCGTGGCGGTTCACGTCGTCGGTGGTGTCCTCGCCGCCGTCGTAGCGCACGTTCTGGATTGCGACGTCGACCACGCTGATCTGCACCAGCTCCAGCAGCCTCGCGGCCGATGGATTGGCTCCAAGGAAGTCGTTGTTGGCCGTCACCTTGATGTCCGCGGAGTTGCGGAACAGCCAGCACGGATCATTCGTGCACACATCGGTGCCCAGCGAAGCCGGGGCAGCCACCGCGAAGCCCGGGTTGTCGGTCGAGCCGTCGTGCACCTTGTCGGCCTCGTGCGCCAACCACATCACGTTGACACCCGGAATGAGCTGGGTCACATAGCCGCTCGGCGTCCACGTGTAGGCGATGAACGGCGTGCCGTCCTCGACCCGGGCCACCGCCTCGGCGATGATCGCGTCGTAGCCGCCGACCTCCAACTGCTCGACTCTGTCGGCGTAGCCCGCCAACTCGATCGTCTCGGCCAAAGCCACATGGCAGCCCCAGCCCTCGATGCAGCCCAGGATCTGAAGGACGCCGTCACCAGGGTTCGGATCGGTCGACTCGTACAGCTCGAACAACGCATCGTCGTTCACGATTTGATCGAACGTGGCAATGCCGTGCTCTTCCACTAGCGACTTGTTGGTCATCAGCCCCTCAAGACCGCCGGCGAGCATCTCCTCGCCCACCACCGACACATGCTGGTTCACTAAAGACCCGTCGGGCATCTCCCCGTTGAGGAACGGATCATGGTTCGGATACCACGAGTTGGCCCAGAAGTCGAACGCCCCCTCAGCCATGGCCACATATGCGTTCGACGGCGAGAGCTCAAGATCAGCAGGCTCGCTCACGTCATAGCCCAACTCTTGGAGTAGGGCCGCATAGATCGCTGCCTGCATATAGCCCGTGCTCCAGTCCGCCCGAGCCATCGCCACACTCACACCCTCACCAGGCGTCATATTCATGTCATCCGCGGCAGCCGCGGGTGTGACCATGAATTCGGTGGCGCTGCGGGCTTCTGCGAGCCAGCCGTCGACGGTGTCGCGGTTGTCGGCGATCCATTCGGCGGCGTGGCTGTTCACGTCGTCGGTGGTGTCCTCGCCGCCGTCGTAGCGCACGTTCTGCAAGGCGACGTCGACCACGCTGATCTGCACCAACTCCAGCAGCCTCGCCGCCGCCGGATTGGAGGTCAAGAAGTCGTTGTTGGCCGTCACCTTGATGTCCGCGGAGTTGCGGAACAGCCAGCACGGATCATTCGTGCACACATCGGTGCCCAGCGAAGCCGGGGCAGCCACCGCGAAGCCCGGGTTGTCGGTCGAGCCGTCGTGCACCTTGTCGGCCTCGTGCGCCAACCACATCACGTTGACACCCGGAATGAGCTGGGTCACATAGCCGCTCGGCGTCCACGTGTAGGCGATGAACGGCGTGCCGTCCTCGACCCGGGCCACCGCCTCGGCGATGATCGCGTCGTAGCCGCCGACCTCCAACTGCTCCAGCCGGTCGGCGTAGCCCGCCAACTCGATCGTCTCGGCCAAAGCCACATGGCAGCCCCAGCCCTCGATGCAGCCCAAGATCTGAAGGACGCCGTCACCAGGGTTCGGATCGGTCGACTCGTACAGCTCGAACAACGCATCGTCGCCCATAATCTGATCCAGCGTGCGGATGCCGTGCTCTTCCACCAGCGACTTGTTGGTCATCAGCCCCTCAAGACCCCCGGCGAGCATCTCCTCGCCCACCACCGACACATGCTGGTTCACCAAAGACCCGTCGGGCATCTCCCCGTTGAGGAACGGATCATGGTTCGGATACCACGAGTTGACCCAGAAGTCGAACGCCCCCTCAGCCATGGCCACATACGCGTTCGCCGGCGAGAGCTCAAGATCAGCAGGCTCGCTCACGTCATAGCCCAACTCCTCCAACAGGTGGTGATAGATCGCCGCCTGCATATAGCCCGTGCTCCAGTCCGCCCGAGCCATCGTCACACTCACACCCTCACCAGGCGTCATATTCATGTCATCCGCGGCCGGGGCGTCATCAGCCGCCGGAGCATCATCAGCCGCCGGGGCGTCATCCGCCGCCGGAGCATCATCCGCCACCGGAGCCGCGCCCGGCTCATCATCATCGTCATTGCCACAAGCCGCAGCAACCAAGGCAAGTACTGCAAACAGCGCTAGCCAAATCTTCCAATGCTTCTTCACAAGCATTCTTCCCTCCATAATTTTTGTCTCCCGCCTACGGAGAAATGCCAGAAGTTGGCAATTAGAACGCTAGCCCAACAGTTCCCAAGGGCACAAGAGGCGGAGCAGGTCAGACAGGAGCGGTCAACGATGCCTCTGGGGCCACTTCGGGCTCGTCGACGGAGACATACACCTGCGACCGGCTGAACTTCGTCAGCACACCGGACGTACTCGCCATGAGGAGGAACCCCGCGACCAGGCAAATGAACGCTCCAGCGCCGCTGGTGACTTGGGGGTCGGCAACTCTGAGCAGCGAGGCGATCCACACCGTGGCCACCACCATTAGTGCGACGCCAACGCAAGCGACGGCCGTACTCCATCGGCGCCGCCTCCGCTCATCACTTCCGAACACCCCCGCCGCGGGCAACGCAAAGCCGAAGCCCACCACGGCAAGCCCTATGGCCAAATAGCCGTATTTGCTGCCGTCTCCGACAAAACCGTCAACCACGACGGTGCCAGTCCGTCGGGCCGCGTTGGAGATGGCACTGATCTCTTGAGCTACCACGTTCGCCATGTCCGGGTCGTCCCGAGCTTGCTGGCGCAGGGCTTCTATCTGCGCCTCCACAGCCGGGTCGGGGATGATGCCCGCTCCACTGCGGCTATCAAATGACCAGCCTGAGAACCCACTGACAACGGCCAGCGCCAAGACCAAGACGGCCACCCCGAGTTTGCCCCGCGACACGCCAGCAGGAAGCGGCGTCAATGCCGAGTAAGGGGCTTGCCTCAGCCAAAACACCGCGCCGATCGCCGCGACCGCTCCTCCTACAACCGCGATCCATGGGCCGATGCCGTCGCTGTAGGCGATGTTGCTTGGCCCCGGCGCGCTCCAGAGATAGGCGACAGCCGCGGTCAGTGATCCGACCGCCATCACAAACACGCCGTTCGACCCGAACAGCCGCATCCCGCCGCCCGGTCGCCTCAGATTGGTGACCACCGCAGCGATAATCAATAGAGCGAAGCCAAATACGGCTATGCCGTAGAACGATCCCCCAGAAGCGCTGAGTCCATTAAAACCGCGTCCAGCCAGCGGGTTGGAAAGCCGGGCAATCTCCTCGCCGATAGCGTCGGCCTCGGCCGCGGCCTCGTCTTCGGCGAGACCTTCCGATCCGGCGGCGGCCAGCACGGCAATGCGCTGGTTCTCCAGTCGCTCGACGGCGGCTGCGTGCTCGGCTGGCGGATTGTCGCTGGCCGCTCGGAACTCAAACTCACCGGGCGACCCCGCCGGGTCAATCTCGACGTACTCCCAGCGGCCCGTATCCACGAGGCGCTGATGGCCGGAAATCTTGCCCGAGTCGTATCCCCATGGCAGGAACACGGCAATGACCGCAATGATCGCCCCCGCGGCTGCGATTGTCAGGCTGCGGCGCTCTTTCATAGACAACGAGGCGGGCTGGCCGCGGGTCTTGGCGACAGTGCCGATCACCGCAGCCTCAGGCAACAGCGCCTCAGGGTTTTGGCGATGGGCCCAGGCTCGACGAACACGCGTGAACAAATTCTCCGGATCGCTGTCCTCGGACTGAGAAATGCGGTCCAGAACCACTGCCACGACATACAGGGCAAGTCCGGATGACGCGCCACCTTCGATGTCGAGGTTTCTGATGGCCCGGAACACGAGCAACCCGAGCCCGCCCGCACCCATAATCGCTGCTATTCCCAGCATGGAGATCGACAACAGCAGCGTCTGATTGAGTCCGGTCATCACCGCCGGGCGGGCCAACGGCAACTGAACGTCGGCGAGTACCCGCCACTCGGGGGCGCCGTAGGCCCGGCTGGCTTCGACAACGTCTTCGGGCACCTGCCGGATGCCGAGGTTGGTCAGCCGTATCAGCGGCGGCAGCGCAAACACCATGGTGACCATCGTGGCTGGCGTGAGGCCGATGCTGAAGAAGAAGACGATCGGCAACATGTAGACGAACGGGTGGACCACCTGCATTGCGTCGAGCACCGGGCGTACTGCGTTCCACACCCCGTCGGACCGGCCACAGAGGATGCCAACAGGGATGCCGATCACCGCGCAGAGCACCACAGCAACAACGATCATGCCCACAGTTAGTGCGGTTTCCTCCCAGTACTCGCCGCCCAGTAGGCCGCAGAGCGCCAAAAGCCCGGCTACGAATCCGCCGACCTTGACGTTGCGGAAGAAAGTCCCGACTGCGAAAAAGAGGAGGCACACGGCGACCCACGGCATGTCGGTGATCTGCCACCAGGGTTGGTGGCCAGGGCCATCCACAAAGTTGCGGAACAGGAACGAGAAGGGCCACCGTACGATGTCAAGCAGCCATTCGAGGTTTAGATCAACCCACCTGACCATCTGCTCGACCCAGTCCCCGAAGGGCACCCTCCACTGATCGAGAACCTTGTTGTCGGCGATGCCGGGGGACTCGGACTGGGCCAGCAGGCTCGGCACGCTCACAGGAATACCTCTCTCTCGAAACCGTCGATGAGGTTCTCGACCCGGCCCATTTCCTCCATGATGTGACGGGGGTCGAGGTTCCCAACCAGTACTCCCGATTCGTCGCACACCGCGATAGACAGGCCGCGGCCAGCGGCGGCGTATACCTCGTTGAGTCGGTCATCGGGGCCGCAGCGCTCGAAGTCGGTGCGCAGCGCAGGGGCCAGATTGGTGGTGCCCATGCTCGCGGCCCGGGCCGCGTCCTCGACCGTGAGCAGGTGAGTGGGCGCACCCGCGGCATCCAGTACGAACGCGCCAATGCGCTCGCCCATAGCACCGAGGGCCTCGGCAATGGTGGCGCTTGCGGCAACGGGTGCAGGCTGTTGCATCACTTCATGCACTTGGATGACACGGCCCTGGTCCACGTCTTGCACGAACTCGGCCACATACCCGGTGGCCGGCTCGGTGAGAATCTCCTCCGGCGTGCCGATCTGCACGACAGCACCGTCCTTCATGATGCACACCCGGTCACCGATTCGCAGCGCTTCGTTGAGATCGTGGGTGATGAACAAGATGGTCTTCTGGAGCTCGCTTTGGATTTCCAGCAACTCATCTTGCATCTGACGACGGATCAACGGGTCAAGAGCGCTGAAGGCCTCGTCCATGAGCAGGATCTCAGGATCCGACGCCAAGGCCCGGGCCAGTCCCACCCGCTGCTGCATCCCGCCCGATAGCTCTGCCGGCTTGTTCTGGGAGTAAGCGTCGAGGCCAACCAACGCCAAGGCCCGCATAGACGCTTCGTTGCGGGAGCCCTTATCAACACCCTGGACTTTGAGGCCATAGCTCACGTTGTCGATGACATTGCGGTGCGGAAACAGCGCGAAATGCTGGAACACCATACCCATGTGGCTCCTGCGGAATGCTTGGAGCTCTGAGCCTTCGAGAGTCTGAACGTCGGTACCCTCGACTGTGACGGTGCCAGCAGTGATGTTGTGGAGTTTGTTGACGGTGCGGATAGCGGTGGACTTGCCCGACCCAGACAGGCCCATTACTACGAAGATCTCGCCCCTGGGCACTGAGAAAGACACGTCGTCGAGGCCCACCACATGCCCGGTCTCGGCCTGTACTTCGTCTTTGCCCATCCCGGAGCTGGCTAGCTCAAAGGCCCTTCCACGGGGTTGGGGGCCGAAGATCTTGTAGACGCCGTCCAGGACGATGATGTCATCGCCCACCTGTGTCATAGGACTCCTCCCGCCAGCCGACGCCCATTTACCGTAGTGGGTTGCGCGAGATGGTGCCGCCAATCGGTTCCGACGGCGAATGCGGGCGTCGACTACCGGCGGCGGCGCAGGCGACGGGCGTGAGCTTCGAGTTGTTTGCGCTGTTTGCGGGACAAGCTGTCCAAACCTTGACTGGACACCTGATCGAGCAGGGCATCGATCTCGGGGCTGACCGACTCGCCCGCCGTCGGGACTGCCCGCAGATGGTCTCGACTCCGGGACCCGCGACGAGACCTCGAGGACCGAGGATCGGTGGCACGCTGACCCGAAGCCGACGCCATGGACAGCTTGGGGATCCACGTCAGGTTGGTGGCGTAGCCGAACGCCCGAATCCCGAGAAGGGCCACCGCCACCGTGCAGGCCAAGATGATCAGGGCAAACCAGTTTCGGGTACCGAGGGCCTGGATGGCGTCGAGACCGACGATGATGACCGCGATCACCCAACCGGGAATGCCGGGCCAGAACCGGGCATGGGCGTACTGCGCGGCAAAAGCCACCAAGACACCGACTTGTGCCATCCGCAGGCCTGCCGCCCATCCGTTGATGCCAGCCACCGCCTCCACCGCAGTCACGATCACCGCGGGAACAAGCGTGAGGGCTATGAGAAAGAATGCGAATCTCCAGCGTCCCAGCAGAGACTCGATCTGGGAGCCCAGCATGTAGAAGATGGCGAACAGGATGATCGTCCAAATGTCGGGCTCGTTGGGAATCGGCCAGGTGACCAGCCGCCAGACGTCTCCTTCCAAAACACTTCCGAGATCGGTTCGGTAATCCTCCGAAACCAGCACCAACTCGCGAAAGAGCGGTCCGAAGCGGCCCTCGATTCCCCAGATGATCATGGAGATCACGCCGAGGCCGACCACAAAGGCGGTGGTGGACACCGGGAATCCCCTGATGCGGAACCAGGGGTCGTCGCTGTAGCCGAAGCGCCGAGACGGGTACATGGCTATTGGTGGCGCATGGCGTGGGCCATCTCGGCGTCGAAGTCGAACGGGGGCAGTTGGCCAGTCTCGATGACCAACGAGGTCAAAGCCTCGGGCGCTTCGAACGGGGGCTCATAGTCGTCGCACACCGGGAAGGGCCGGCCATAGCCCACCGTGAGGAAGGCGCCGTCGGGAGCCCAGTTGGTGGGCAACGGCACCGGCTCGGCCCCCTGACCGATCTCGGCATCGTCGGCAGTGAGCGTCACCGTGAACAGGCCGCCGTCGGTTGGTTCTACCACCACCCCCACGAAGTGCCCTCCGACCGGGACGGGGGCGGTGGTTCGGTATTCCCGACCGTGAACCACAGCCACCCAGCGGAACTCGCCATCGGCCAGGAACAGCGCCCAGCCTGCGATCCAGTCGCCCTGCTCACAGATGACTCCGGCGGCACCCTCGGGCAGGCCATTGGGGAAGGCAGCCACGGCGCGGTAGCCGCCGAACTGGAGCGGCCCGGCCGCTTCGTGCACTTTGTCGCCGGGCACCAGGTCGTAGCGGGATCGCAGTGACATCCAGGGGGCGTACATGTGGGCGATGCGGTTAGTCGCGGTGTCGTCGAGGGGCAGCACGCCGTTGCGGTCGGCCTCGGCGTCCCACAGCTCGATCATCTCGGCCAGCTTCTCGGGGTGGGTGTCGGCCAGGTTGTTCGATTCGGTGGGATCGGCCACGGTGTCGAACAGCTCCCACTCGTCTTCAGCGAAGTCGTGGCTGCCGATGATGGCGTCGCGCTCGGCGGCGGTGAGCTGGTTGACGTGGTTGGTGACTGCCTTCCACCCCTCGTGGTACATGGCCCGGCTACCCCAGCACTCGTAGTACTGGCTGGTGCGGGCGGCGTCGGGATCATCGTCTTCCAGGATTTGCCGCATGCTGACTCCGTCGAACGACATCTGCTCCACTCCGCCGAATTCGGTCGGGGGCTGCACTCCGGCCAGGTCCAAAATCGTGGGCATCACGTCGGTCACATGGGAGTACTGGTGGCGCAGCTCGCCTTGGGCGGTCAGGCCAGCCGGCCACGACAAGATCAGCGGGTCGCGCACGCCGCCCTCGAAGGTGTACCGCTTCCACCGCCTAAAGGGGGTGTTCCCGGCCAGCGCCCACCCCCAGGGGTAGTGCCCGGACGAGCGGAACCCGCCGAGGTCGTCGTAGTGCGACAGCTCCAGATCCAGATCGTCTGCTTCGTCGCTGATGTAGTGGCGGATCTGGTTCCAGCTGCCGTTGGGACCGCCCTCGGCCGATGTCCCGTTGTCGGAAATCAGAGCCACCACGGTGTTGTCGGCCTCGCCGGTTGATTCCAAGTGGTCTAGCAATCGGCCGATGTGGTGGTCGGCATGGCTCAGGAACCCGGCGTACACCTCCATCATGCGGGAATACAGCCGCTGGCGGTCGGGGTCGATGTCGTCCCAGGGCTCAACCCACTCGGGCCGCTCGGACAAATCCACATCGGGCGGGATGACCCCCATCTCCTTCTGGCGGGCCAGCACATCTTCGCGCCACACGTCCCAGCCTCGGTCGAACTTCCCGGCGTAGCGGTCGATCCACTCCGGGGGTGCTTGATGGGGGGCGTGCGGGGTGCCGGTGGCGTACCACATCATGAACGGCCGATTGGGGTCAGCGAGCCGCAGGCCCCGCAGATAGTCGATGGCTTGAGAGGCCAGATCGGCGTCGAGGTGGTACCCCTCCTCGGGGGTAGCCGGGGGCTCAATGTAGGTCTGGTCGCGGATGAGCTGGGGCGTCCACTGATTGGTCTCGCCGTTGAGGAATCCGTAGTAGTGGTCGAAGCCCACCCCGGTGGGCCACGTGTCGTACGGCCCGGCGGCTCGCTGGTCGCGGGGAGTGAGGTGCCACTTGCCCACCGCGAAGGTGGCCCAGCCCTCGGCGCCCAGGTATTGGGCCAGGGTCCCGGCCGAGTCGGGGATCTGGCCGTTGTAGCCAGGGAAGTTGATGGGCATGTCGGTGAGCATCCCCACCCCCACCCGGTGGTGATTCCGCCCGGTGAGCAGGCACGCCCGGGTGGGCGAGCACACCGCGGTGGTGTGGAAGTTGGTGAACCGCAACCCGCGCCCGGCCAAGCGATCCAGGTTGGGGGTGCCGATGTCGGATCCGTAGCACCCCAGCTGGGCGAAGCCGAGATCGTCCAACACGATCACCAGCACATTGGGGGCATCGGGATCGTAGGGCCGCGGCACCGGCGGCGACGTGGACTCGGCCAGGGTGAGCCCGATGCGATGTTCCGTCATGGGGTCAGAAGATAGGCGATGGCAACACGGCTATTGGTGGCGCATGGCGTGGGCTAATTCGGCATCGAAATCGAAGGGGGGCACCTGCCCGGTCTCGATGACCAACGAGGCCAGGGCCTCGGGTGCCACAAACGGCGGCTGGTAGTCGTCGCACACCGGGAAGGGGCGCCCATAGCCCACGGTGAGAAAGGCGCTGTCGGGGGCCCAAGAGGTGGGCAGGGGCAACGGTGCGGCGCCCTGACCGATCTCAGCATCATCGGCAGTGAGCGTGACCGTGAACAGGCCACCATCGGTGGGGGACAATTCCGCTCCCAGAAAGCGAGCCCCGGTCGGGATGGCGGCGGTAGCCCGGTATTCCCGACCGTGTATCACCGCTACCCAGCGGAGTTCGCCATCGGCCAAGAAAAGCGCCCAGCCTGATATCCAGTCGCCCTGCTCGCAGATGATGCCCTCAGCGCTATCAGGCAAGCCGTCGGGGAAGGCGGCCATGGCGCGGTAGCCGCCGAACTGCAACGGCCCGACGGTCTCATGCACCTTGTCGCCCGGGACCAGCTCATAGCGGGACCTCATCGACATCCAGGGGGCATACATGTGGGCGATGCGGTTGACCTGGGTGTCATCGAGGGGCAGCACCCCGTTGCGGTCGGCCTCGGCGTCCCACAACTCGACCAGCTCGGCCAGCCTCTCGGGGTGGGTGTCGGCCAGGTTGTTCGATTCGATGGGATCGGCCACGGTGTCGAACAGCGCCCACTGGTCGTCGGCGAAATCATGACTGCCGATGATGTTGTCCCGGTCGGCCGCGGTGAACTGGCTGACGTGGTTGGTGACCGCCTTCCAACCCTCGTGGTACATGGCCCGGCTGCCCCAGCACTCGTAGTACTGGCTGGTGCGAGCGGCCTCGGAATCATCCGAATCCACGATTCGGCGCATGCTGACGCCGTCGAACGACATCTGCTCCACCCCGCCGAACACCGAAGGAGGCTGCACCCCGGCCAGGTCCAAAATGGTGGGCATCACGTCGGTCACGTGGCTGTACTGATGGCGCAGCTCGCCCTGCGCCGCGATTCCGGCCGGCCAGGACAAGACCAACGGGTCGCGCACGCCGCCCTCGAAGGTGTACCGCTTCCACCGTCGGAAGGGCGTGTTTCCGGCCAGCGCCCATCCCCAGGGGTAGTGCCCTGCGGAGCGGAACCCGCCCAAGTCGTCGTAATGGGCCAGTTCCAACTCCAGATCGTCTGCTTCGTCGCTGATGTAGTGGCGGGGCTGGTTCCAGGTGCCGTTGGGACCGCCCTCTGGCGAAGAGCCGTTATCAGAGATAAAGGCAATAACGGTGTTGTCAGCCTCGCCGGTGGATTCCAAGTAGTCGAGCAATCGGCCGATGTGGTGGTCGGCGTGGCTCACGAACCCCGCGTACACCTCCATCATGCGGGCATACAGCCGTCGCCGATCGGGGTCGATGCCATCCCAGGGCTCGACCCATTCGGGCCGCTCCGACAAAGCGATGTCACCGGCCATGACCCCCATCTCCTTCTGGCGGGCTAGCACTTCTTCTCTCACCACGTCCCAACCCCGGTCGAACTGCCCGGCGTAGCGGTCGATCCACTCCGGGGGCGCATGGTGGGGGGCATGGGGGGTGCCGGTGGCGTACCACATCATAAACGGCCGATTGGGGTCGGCCAGCCGCAGGTTGCGCAGGTAGTCGATGGCCTGATCGGCCAGATCGGCGTCGAGGTGGTACCCCTCCTCGGGGGTGGCCGGCGGCTCGATGTAGGTCTGGTCGCGGACGAGCTGAGGAGTCCACTGGTTGGTCTCCGCGTTGATGAACCCGTAGTAGTGGTCGAAGCCCATACCAGTGGGCCATTTGTCATACGGACCGGCGGCTAGCTGGTCGCGGGGAGTCAGGTGCCACTTCCCCACCATGAAGGTGGCCCAGCCCTCGGCGCCTAGGTACTGGGCCAAGGTCCCGGCCGAGTCGGGGATCCTGCCGGTGTAGCCGGGGAAGTTGATGGGCAAGTCTGGAACCAACCCCATGCCTACCCGATGGTGATTGCGCCCGGTGAGCAGGCAGGCCCGGGTGGGCGAGCAAATCGCAGTGGTGTGGAAGTTGGTGAACCGCAGACCCCGGGCCGCCAAGCGGTCGAGATTTGGGGTGTGTATGTCGGAGCCATAGCACCCCAGCTGGGCGAAGCCGAGGTCGTCCATAACGATAATCAGCACATTGGGGGCACCGGGATCGTAGGGCCGCGGCACCGGCGGTGATGTGGATTCGGCCAGGGTGAGCCCGATGCGTTGATCCGTCATTGGTGGCGCATGGCGTGGGCCATCTCGGCGTCGAAGTCGAACGGGGGCAGAGTGCCGGTCTCGATGACCAGCGAGGCTAAGCCCTCGGGTGCCTCGAACGGCGGCTCATAGTCGTCGCACACCGGGAAGGGGCGGCTATAGCCGACATGGAGGAACGCTCCGTCGGCCGCCCAGTTTGTGGGCAGGGGCACCGGTTTGGGCCCCTGACCGATCTCAATGTCGTCGGCAGTCAGCGTCACCGTGAAGAGGCCGCCGTCGGTGGGGGCTACCACTGCACCCACAAAGCGCGCTCCGGTGGGAACGGGCGCGGTTGCTCGATATTCCAAACCGCTTACCACGGCCACCCAGCGGAGCTCGCCGTCGGCCAAAAACAGCGCCCAGCCTGAGATCCAGTCGCCTTGCTCGCAGATGATGCCTTCAGCGTTCTGAGGCAAGCCGTCGGGGAAGGCGGCCACGGCGCGGTAGCCGCCGAACTGCAATGGCCCGGCCGCTTCGTGCACTTTGTCGCCCGGCACCAGGTCGTAGCGCGGACGCAACGACATCCAAGGGACATACATGTGGGCGATGCGGTTAGTCGCGGTGTCGTCGAGGGGCAGCACGCCGTTGCGATCGGCCTCGGCGTCCCACAACTCGACCAGCTCGGCCAGCTTCTCGGGGTGGGATTCGGCCAGGTTGTGCGACTCGATGGGATCGGCCACGGTGTCGAACAGCTCCCACTCGTCTTCAGCAAAATCGAGGCTGCCGACAATGGCGTCTCGGTCAGCGGAGGTGAGCTGGTTGACGTGGTTGGTGACCGCCTTCCACCCCTCGTGATACATGGCCCGGCTGCCCCAGCACTCGTAGTACTGGCTGGTGCGGGCGGCGTCGGGATCATCGTCCAGCACGATCGGACGCATGCTGACGCCGTCAAACGACATCTGCTCCACTCCGCCGAATTCGGCCGGAGGCTGCACCCCGGCCAGGTCCAAAATCGTGGGCATCACATCGGTCACGTGGGAGTACTGGTGGCGCAATTCACCCTGAGCGGCGATCCCGGCCGGCCAAGTCAAGATCAACGGGTCCCGCACGCCGCCTTCGAAGGTGTATTTCTTCCACCGCCGGAAGGGGGTGTTGCCGGCCAGCGCCCAGCCCCACGGGTAGTGCCCACAGGAGCGGAACCCGCCCAGGTCGTCGTAGTGGGACATCTCCAGCTCTATGTCGTCTTCATCGTCGCTGATGACGTGGCGGAGCTGGTTCCAGGTGCCGTGGGGTCCCCCTTCAGCTGAGCCGCCGTTGTCGGAGATCAACGCCACCACGGTGTTGTGGGCCTCGCCGGTGGACTCCAGGTAGCTGAGCACCCGGCCGATGTGGTGGTCGAAGTGGCTCAAGAACCCCGCGTACACCTCCATCATGCGGGCATACAGCCGCTGGCGATCGGAGTCCACCTCATCCCAGGGCTCTACCCACTCGGGACGCTCCGACAGATCTACATCGGGTGCGATTACCCCCATCTCCTTCTGACGGGCCAGCACTTCTTCGCGCCACACGTCCCAGCCCCGGTCGAACTGCCCGGCGTAGCCATCGATCCACTCCGGGGGCGCGTGGTGGGGGGCATGGGGGGTACCGGTGGCGTACCACATCAAAAACGGCCGATCGGGGTCGGCCAATCGCAACTCCCGCACGTAGTCGATGGCCTGATCGGCCAGATCGGCATCAACGTGGTATCCGTCCTCAGGACCGGCCGGAGGCTCGATATAGGTCTGATCCCGGATGAGCTGGGGCGTCCACTGGTTGGTCTGCCCGTTGAGGAAGCCGTAGTAGTGGTCGAAGCCCACCCCGGTGGGCCAGGTGTGGTAGGGCCCGGCGGCTCGCTGGTCGCGGGGAGTGAGATGCCACTTCCCCACCGCATAAGTAGCCCAGCCCTCGGCGCCCAGGTATTGGGCCAATGTCCCGGCCGAATCGGGGATTTGGCCGTTGTAGCCGGGAAAATTGATGGGCAGGTCGGTGAGCATCCCCACCCCCACCCGGTGGTGATTGCGCCCGGTGAGCAGGCAGGCCCGGGTGGGAGAGCAAATCGCGGTGGTGTGGAAGTTGGTGAACCGCAGTCCCCGAGCCGCCAAGCGGTCGAGGTTGGGAGTGTCGATGTCGGACCCGTAGCACCCCAGCTGGGCGAAGCCGAGATCGTCTAGCACGATCACCAGCACATTGGGGGCATCGGAATCGTAGGGTCGGGCCACCGGCGGTGATGTGGATTCCGCCAGGGTCAGCCCGATGCGGAGTTCCGTCATTGGATCAGAAGGTAGGCGATGGCTACGACGGGATGAGCGCAAACCCCTCATAGCCGGCGGCGGCCACTTGCTCGCACTTCTCGGCATAGTCGGGGAAGCCGGGCAGGGGCATGAACACCCGGGTCTTGCCGGGGATGTTGGCTCCCAGGTACCAAGAGTTGCAGGTGGGGTAGAGCGTGTAGCTGGCCACCAGGTTCACGTGGTCCACCCAGGCCTCGGTGGCCTCCTCGGTGGCTTCGATGTGGCGGTGGCCGTTGGCCCGCATGTAATCGATGCAGTCGCCGATCCAGTCCACATGCTGCTCGATGCACACAATCATGTTGGCCAACACCGAGGGGCTGCCCGGGCCGGTGATCGTGAACATGTTGGGGAAGTCGGGCACCCCCAGACCCAGGTAGGTGCGGGGCCCGGCGTACCACTGCTCGGCCAAAGGAAGCCCGCCCCGGCCTTGGATGTTGATACGGAGCAGCGAGCCGGTCATGGCGTCGTAGCCGGTGGCGAACACGATCACGTCGAGGTCGTAGCGGGTGCCGTCGGTGAGCCGCACGCCGTCGGGGGTGATCTCGTCGATGACGTTCTCGCTGATGTCCACCAGGGTGACGTTGTCGCGGTTGAATGTCTTGAAGTAATCGGTGTCTAGCACCAGCCGCTTGCAGCCGATGTAGGTGGTGGGGATGAGGCGATCGGCCACCTCGGGGTCTTGGACCGTCTCGCGGATCTTCTGCTTGACAAAGTCGGCTGCCACGTGATTGGCCTCCGGCGTGCGAGCGATGTCGGAGTAGGCGCCGAGGAAGGCGAAGCCGCCGATCTCCCAGCGGGCTTCGAACTCCTTGAACGCCTCCTCAACCTCGACGTCGAGCACCGAGCCCTCGTTCCAGTCGAAACGGGCCCCAAGTGCGCCCTGCTGGGTCTTGTTCTGCTCCCGAAGCCGGTGGTAGTCGGCCTTGACCTCTGCTTGCTCCGCCGGGTCGAGGGGATGATTGCGCGCCGGGATGGCGTACTGCGGGGTGCGCTGGAACACGGTGAGGTGGTCGGCGGTCTCCGCGATCACCGGAATGGCCTGGATGCCCGACGAGCCGGTGCCGATGATCCCGACCCGCTTGCCGGCGAAGTCGATGCCCTCTTTGGGGTAGCGGCCGGTGTGGCACACCTCGCCCTGAAACGTGTCGACGCCGGCGATGTCGGGAACGTTTGATGACGAAAGACAACCCACCGCGGTGATGAGGTATTGAGCGGTGACGTGGTCGGTGTCGTCGTCATTGGGAGCGTGGTTGTGGTCGATGTGGTTGACGGCGGGCGCGCTGCTCACCTGCCATTGGCCGGTGTCGTCGTCGAAGGCGGCCTTGGTGACCATGGTGTTGAACTGGATGTCCCTATACAGGTCGTACCGCTCGGCCACGTGCTGGGCATAGCGGAGGATCTCAGGCTGGCCCGGATAGCGCTCGGTCCACTCCCACTCCTGCTCCAGTTCGGGGTCGAAGCTGTAGCAGTACTCCAGGCTCTCCACGTCGCAGCGGGCGCCGGGATAGCGGTTCCAGTACCAGGTGCCGCCCACGTCGTCGCCGCGTTCGTATACCCGGGCCGTCAGCCCAAGCTGGCGGAGCTTGTAGAGCATGTACATGCCGGCGAATCCGGCGCCGATAACCACGGCGTCGTAGTGGACAGGGCTTTGGTCGTTGGTGCTCATGGTGGTTTCAGTTGGGGTCGAGGTATGGAAAAGGGTTCAGGCTGCGGGACGGAGCTTGTAGCGCACCGGCAGTTTCTTGGCCCCGACAACGAGGTTGGATTCGGTGCGAACGATCGGCCCCGCAGGCTCGATCTCGATCACCCGCTCGGCCATTTGGGTTATAAGGGCCTGGGTGCTGGCCCGGGCCAGATGGGCACCGAGGCAGTAGTGCTCGGCCCAGCCGAACCCCAGATGGCGGTTGGGATGGCGACCGATGTCGAAGTCGTTGGGGCGGTCGAACACCGTCTCGTCCCGATTGCCCGAGGCGTAGAACATCACCAGGAAGTCGCCTTTTTTCACCGGCTGACCGGCCACGGTGCCATCACCCATGGCGGTGCGCTTCATGTAGTTGACCGGGGTAGACCACCGAATCACTTCTTCTACCGCTTCTTTGGCCAGTTCCGGGTTCTCCCTCAGCCGCTGAAGCTGGTCGGGATTGGCCAAGAACGCCTCTAGCGCTCCCGACAGTCCATTGCGAGTGGTGTCGTGTCCGGCGGTGAACACGATGAGGTAGTAGCCAAACGTTTCTATTTCGCCCAGAGACTCTCCGGTGGGGAGATGGGCATGGGCCAACATCGTGGCCAGGTCCTCTTGGGGGTTGGTCCGGCGATCTTTGATGATGCGGTCGAACATGGCGTAGAACTCCAGGCCGATTTCCCGGCTGGCCTCATGGCGGCTGTCGGCATCGCGCTGGTAATCGGGGTCGTCGCCGGCCAGAAGCTGCTGAGTCAGTACCAGCAGGCGCTCTTCGTCTTCTGGGTCGATGCCCAAGATGGTGGCTAGCACCCGCAGCGGATGGCGCTGAGCAATGACATCTACGAAATCGCACTCCCCCTCGTCACCCAGGCTGTCGAGCAGGGCCTTGGCGCTGTTGTGGACAATCTCGTCGAGCCGGCTGATGCCCCGAGGGGTGAAGAACCCGCTGGCCACCTTGCGGTAGAGCCGATGATCAGGCGGATCCATGCTGATGATCGTCCGCATCTCGCCGATGACGCTGCCGTACTTCTCCAAATCGGCGACCTGTTGGTCGCTGCGCACCGCGATGCTGTCAGCCTCGTTGCTGAACAGCTCAGGCTGCGTGGAAACCTCGATGATGTCGGCGTGGCGGGTAATGGCCCAGAAGTTCTGGAAGCCGTCGGGTTCGCACCAGTGAACTGGAGAGTTCTGGCGCATCCAGGCCATCACTTCATGGGGATGTCCGTTGGCGCCATAGCGCTTTGGGGAGATGAGGTCTAGGGGGTCGACGTCCACGCCAAAACGTTAGAGGGTCTGCGTTGCTTGATCCACAGCGCAGCGAGAATGTCGTTACCATCCTCCGGCGTGGTGGCGGTCATTGGCTGAGGATTCCGCTGCTTTGGATTATTTCTTCGGTGGTTTCGAAACCGCCGCCGAGGGCGTCGAAATCGACGGAGCCGATGGACAGGGCGGTCAGCGGGGGCAGCACCGGGTTGGGCTCGACGCCTCCGGCCAGCGGGTATTCGTAGGTGTTGCGGGTGAAGTACCGCTGCACCGATGGGGAGAGCAGGTAGGCAATCAGATCCTGGGATGCTTCCCGGTCGGACACATTGGTGGTCATGGTGGCGGCGGTGATGATGAGCAGCGAGCCGATGTCCTCGTCAGAAAGGTCGTAGTTGGCGGCTAGATGCTCCTGTCCGGCCGCTTCGGCGTCAGCCGCCAACCGGTAGTTGTAGTAGTGGTTCACCAGGCCCACGTCGATCTCGCCTCGGGCGGCGGCCTCCACGATGGCCACATTGTTGGGGTAGTAGCGAGCGTCGTTGTCCACCATGTCGCTCAGCCACTGGGTGGCCACATCGTTGCCGTACTGGTCGCGGAACACCGTGAACCAGTCCACAAACGATCCGTTGGTGGCTGGTATGGCCACTCGACCCCTCCACTCCGGATCGGTGAGGTCGAATACCGAGGTCGGCAGCTGGGAGGGGGGCACGATTTCAACGTTGTGAACCAGCACCCGCTTGCGCCCGGAGAATCCGATCCAGGTGCCGTTGGCTCCACGATGGTCTTCGCGCACCAGTTCCAACACGCTGCTGTCCATTGAGGTGAGCAGACCCTTTGATTCCAGGAATCCCACCGGACCTGGCGACCGGGAAATGAAGACATCAGCGTCGGTTCGGTCGCCCTCGGTGTCGATCAGAAGGGCCAAGTCGGTGGACGAGCCCCAGCGAACCCGGACTGATGTGCCGCTTTCACAAGCGAAGGCATCCAGGACCGGCTTGATCAAGTTCTCACTGCGGCCGGAGTACACGGTGACCGACGAGCCATTTTCATCGGCGCACTTGCCGTCGTAGACGGTGGCGGCAACGCCTTCGAGTTTGGTGCCACCGTCGCCACCGCAAGCGGCAGCTAGGAGGGCTACTGCGACCAGCGCGCCAGCCAGCCCATTACGAGAAATCTTGCTCATGGGCGCAGAACTCTAGAGTGACTGTGCCAATTCGTCAAGTTAGCCTAACAATTGTCGTATGGATGACAAAAGCCCATCTAGGCAGCAGGATTCACCGCATTCCACCGCAGCGGCATCTCGACGTAGCCGTCGACCAGGCTGGAGTGCAGGCGGCGCAGGGTCCGGGGGTCTTCCACCCCTAGCTCCAGACCCTCGAAGCGGCCGATGATGGCCTCGAACATCATCTTGGCCTCCAGACGGGCCAGCGACGCCCCCAGACAGAAGTGGGGTCCGCCGGCACCAAAGGCCACGTGCTGGCTGGCGTCGCGGGTCACGTCAAGCGTGTCGGGATTCTCGAAGGCCCGCTCGTCCCGGTTGGCCGAGGAGTACCAGATGACCACCGGATCGCCGGCCTTGATCTCCTGGCCACCCACCACGGTGTCGTGGGTGGGCCGGCGAACGAACTGCATCACCGGGGTGGTGTAGCGCAAAAGCTCCTCCACGGCGTTGGGGATAAGCGACGGGTCGTCTTTGAGGATCTGCATCTGGTCGGGGTTGCGGATGAGCTCCAGCGTGCCGGTGGTGATGAGGTTGCGGGTGGTCTCGGAGCCGGCGTTTTGGAGAAGCATGAAGAACACGTCGATCTGCATCTGGTCGAGCGACTCCCCTTCGATCTCGGCTTCCATAAGCACGCTGATGAGGTCGTCGTGGGGCTCTTTCTTGCGGATCTCGCACATTTGGTCGGCGTAGGCGAACATCTGCGCCCCGGCCTCCATCATCTCGTCGGTGGTGTACTTCTCGTCGAAGCCGAACGTGATCTCGGTCCAGTGGAAGATCTGGTGGCGGTCTTCTTCGGGCACGCCCACCAAGTCGGCGATCACCTGCAAGGGCAGTTCTACCGCGATCTCGCTGACCATCTCACAGCCGGCTTTGTCGGCCACCTGGTCGATCAACCGGGTTACCTGCGACTGGATCCTCTCCTCCAAATCGCGCACCCGGCGGGGCGTGAACCCCCGATTGACCAGCTTGCGCATCTTGGTGTGATCGGGCGGGTCGAGGCTGATGAGCATCTGCGAGTTGGCACCGTCGTCAATCGAGGGCGGCTGGTCTCCGGCCAGAAAGGGGTTGGGCTGGCTCTTGAAGCAATCCGAGTCGCGCGACACCCGCTGCACGTCGGCGTGGCGGGTGACGTTCCAGAAACCGTCCCAGTGCGGGTGCTCGCTCCAGAACACCGGATCGTTGTCGCGCTTGTCACGGAAATAGTCGTGGGGGAATCCATTCTTGAATGTCGAGGGATTCCAAAGCTCTAGCGGTTCCATCTCTGCCTCCTGAGGTCCTTAGTTCGAGGGCTTTCGGCCGACAACGGCTATTGAGACAGTGCTCATCATGACAAATCCCGGCGCTCGAACCTGAGCCAGAGCGGTGTCGCCGTCTTCGGCGCTCACCAGGCCAGCCTCCACCAAACGGGGGATGGCCCGCTCCAGGGCCATGAACCACCACTCCCCGCCAGGCTCGCCGGGCCGCATGGCCCACACGTCGCCGATGATGTCGATGTCGGCCGCTCCCAGATCTCGGAAGCGACCGACCAGCCGGACGCCATAGTCGGAATCGCGCCAGTCGGTGGTGACCCCCGAGGACACGTAGCGGTGGACGGTGGCGTAGGGCTCGGGTAGCGACTGTCCGGCAAAGGACGCAAAAGCGCCGTCCTCCACCATCAGCCAACCGCCGGGCACCAGAGCGCCCCACAGCTTCTCGATTATCTCATCGCGCTCCGGCAGGTGCTGGAGAACGGCCCGGGCGTGGACGAGGTCGAAGGCCGACTCGGGCACCGGGTCGCTGGTCACATCGTGCTGTTCCACCACCACATTGGGCAGCACCGGGCGGTGGAACTGGAGGTCGACATCGGTAGACCACACCGTGCCGTCGGGGCCCACTCGCTTGCCCAGCCAGGCCGACACCGTTCCGCCGCCTGCGCCCAGTTCCCAGCACCTCCACCCCGGACTCAGCCCAATGCTGTCCAGAATGCGGCGAGTTCGGGGATCGCGGGCTTCGGCCAGCATCTCCAGGCGGTTCCGCTCGATCTCCACCTCTTCATCGCGGACCCCATATCGATCATCGGCCATGGAGGCTTCTCCTCTGTTTCTGTCGGCCCCATACCGTATCGTCGCACCGTGGCCGACCACTCAGAGGACAACCCGAAGCAAGCGGCATTCCGAGCAGAGGTGCGGGCGTGGCTGGAAGCCCGGGCCCCGTTGCGGGAGGACGGCGACGGCTGGTCCACTCGCACCACCCATCCCAACGAAGCCGCGGAAAAGGCCCATATGGACCGCTGTCGAGCGTGGCAGCGGGAGCTGTACGACAGCGGGTGGGCGGCCATCGACTGGCCTGTGGACCACGGCGGCCAGGGCGGGGAGCGGTGGCAACGGCAGATCTTCCAGCAAGAGGCCGCTCAATTCGATGTCACCAGCGGCTTTCTCGCCGCCGGCATCGCCCTGGCCGGCCCGGCCATCGGCCACTTCGGCACCGATGAGCAGAAGGCCCGCCACCTGGAGCCCATGCTGCGGGGCGACGCGGTGTGGTGCCAGCTGTTCAGCGAGCCCGGCGCCGGATCCGATCTGGCCAACCTGGCAACGAGGGCCGAACGCGACGGCGACGAGTTCGTGGTGAACGGGCAGAAGGTGTGGAACTCATCGGCCCATCTGTCGGACTGGGGAATCCTGCTGGCCCGCACCGATTCCGACGCCCCCAAGCACAAGGGGATCACGTTCTTCCTGCTGGATATGGCCACCCCCGGCGTGGACCCCCGTCCGATACGCACCATCAACGGGTCGTCCCACTTCAACGAGGTGTTCTTGAGCGACGTGCGGATCCCCGCTGAGCACGTGGTCGGCGAGGTGAACAGCGGATGGGCGGTGGCCCGGCTGGTGCTGGCCAACGAGTCCACCATGATCGGCGGCGGCATGGATCGGGCCGACAGCGCAGCCAACCTGATCGCACTGGCCCAGCGGTGGGGCACGGCCCAAAACCCGGTAGTCCGCCAAGAGCTGGCCCAGGCCTATACCAAGGAGAAGCTGTTGGACTGGATGGGCCGGCGGCTGCAAGAGGACGTGCGCCGAGGCCGTCAGCCCTCCTTCGACGGCTCAGCACTGAAGGTGTACTGGTCGGAGAGCCACCGGGACCGGGGCAACCTCGGCGTGGGGATGCTGGGGGGGTACGGGGTGGCCGGCGACCACGCCGACACCGGGGTGTGGGCCAACGAGGCGCTGAACCGGTTCTGGGGGTCGATCGGCGGGGGCACCGACGAGGTACACCGCAACAACATGGCCGAGCGGGTGCTCGGACTGCCCCCCGAGCCCCGGGTGGACAAGCACGTCCCGTGGCGGGAGCAGGTGGGCGGACCGGGTTCGAAATAGCGCCTTATATTCACCTTTTGTTCATCTCAGTCGCGATCACAATCGCCGACCCCAGCAGTAAGCTGCTTCCAGATGGCTGACCAAGCCAAGTTCGCCGAGCAGGCCATGGTCTACATGGACCAGCTCTATTCAGCAGCCCGGCGGATGACCCGAAACGCAGCCGACGCCGAGGATCTGGTGCAAGAGACCTATCTGCGGGCCTACCGGGGCTTCGGCAACTTCCAGGAGGGCACCAACCTGCGGGCCTGGCTGTTCCGCATTCTCACCAATGCGTTCATCAACTCCTATCGGAGCAAGCAGCGCAAGCCGAGGTCGGTGGACTTGGCCGGGGTCGAGGACCTGTACCTGCACCAGCGGCTGGGCGGCGACACCCAGGCCAGGCTGGGGGCCAGCGCCGAGGACGTGCTGATGGAGACCATCACCGAGTCGGAGATCGTGGACGCCCTGGAGTCGCTGCCCGAGGAGTATCGGATCACCGTGCTGTTGGCCGACGTGGAGGGCTTCGCCTACAAGGAGATCGCCGAGATCCTGGACGTTCCCATGGGAACGGTCATGAGCAGGCTGCATCGGGGAAGAAAAACGCTTCAGAAGCGGTTGTTAGATTTTGGACAGACGAGGGGCTGGGTGGATCCACCCGACCCCGACCGAGCGCCGGCCCCGGCCGGCATCTGATTTTCGGAGGCACCGTGACGAGGAGCGATGAGCAGTGCTTGGGGATTCCCAATCAGTGCGATTTCTCGCGCCAGCTCATCGCCCGGGCCTTGGACGGCCAGCCCACCGTGGAGGACATCGGCCGCGTTCGGGTCGAGCTGGCCAAGTGCCTCCCCTGCGTCCAGGTCCTCGACGTGGAGGTGCGTTTCAAGCTGGCCATGAGCCAAGCCTGTCGGGAGTCGGCCCCCGCCTCCCTGCAAATCCGCATCACCGAGACCCTCCAGCGCGTGGTGCTCGACGACCTGGACGTCCAAGATTTCTGAGCGGGCGCGGCCGGGCTGCCCGGCATGGAGTCTCCCCATGCAGACCACTAGGGTGAGCGCATGGATTTGATCGCCGCCGTTGTGTGGCACTGGTGGATCGCCCTGTTGCTGGTTATCGCCACAGTTCCCTTGGTGATCGCCACCATCGTCGGCTACTTCACCAAGGTGGTCGCCCCCCGCTACAACAGTCGGCATCAGCGGGAAACCAGAGCTCAAAGCACCGACGAATCCGAATAGAAGCGACGGAACTCCCTAGTGGTTGCAGCAGCCGATCCCGTCGACTGGCGGCTGGCTGAGCGGGTAGCCAAAAGGGTCGGCGGCCACGAGCCGTTCCTCGACTCCTACCACTACCGCAGCCTCGCCCCCGAGCTCGCCGAGCTCACCGCCCAGGCCGAGGAGATGGTGGCGGCCGAGACCGGCCTGAAGTCGATGTGCGGCGCGGCCCGGGCCCAGGTGACCACCCGGGCCGGGTGGGTGAACGCCAACGTGGCGTCTTTTCAGCGACTGCTGCGCCCGGTGACCGACAAGATGGCCGAGCGGGTGTCGACCTCGTGGTTCGCCCCGGTGGCCCAGCGGGTGAGCGGCACCGAGATGGGGGCGGTGCTGGGCTGGATGTCCACCCGGGTGCTGGGCCAGTACGACTTGCTCATCATCGAGGACGACCGTCCCGAGGACCAGGACATGGTCTATTACGTGGGCCCCAACGTGATGGCCCTCGAGCACAAGCACGGATTCGACCCCCGCCAGTTCCGGCTGTGGCTGGCCCTGCACGAGACCACCCACCGGGCCCAGTTCACCGGCATCGAGTGGCTGCGGCCCCACTTCCTGGGCCTGGTGCAAGAGGCCCTCGACGCCGCCGAGCCCGACTTGGAGCACTTCAAGCAGGTGGCCAAGCAGGTGATGGAGGCCCGCCGGCGGGGCGAGGACCTGCTAGCCGACGGGGGCCTCCCCGCTCTTTTGGCCACTCCCGAGCAGAAGGTGGCGCTGGATCGCATCGGCGGCATGATGAGCCTGCTGGAGGGCCACGGCGACATCACCATGGACCGGGCCGGCGCCAACCACATCCCCGACGCCACCCGGTTCGCCCGGGTGCTGCGCCACCGCCGCAACTCGGCCAAGGGAGTGTCCAAGCTGGTGCAGCGCATCATCGGCATCGAGGCCAAGCTGAACCAGTACGCCGCCGGCGAGGCGTTTATCGAAACGGTGGAGGCCCGCGGCGGCCCCGAGTTCTTGAACCGGGTGTGGGAGTCGTCGGAGCGGCTGCCCACCATGACCGAGATCCGCAACCCCCAGCAATGGATCGACCGCGTCGGTGGCACCCCCGCCCTCGCCAGCTGAGCGCGTCGGCCACCCCAGGGCAGCCCGCCCGATGATTCCCGAACTGCTGGCCCGCTGCACCTTCCCGTCGGTGGGCACAGCAGTGGACTGCGCCGTGTCGGGCGGGCCGGACTCGCTGGCGCTTTTGGTGCTGGCCGCAGAGAGAGGCTGCCGGGTGACCGCCTGGCACGTGGACCACGGCTTGCGGCCCGGCTCGGCGGAAGAAGCCGACGTGGTGGCCCAAGCGGCCAGCCGCTGGGGGGCATCCTTCGAGGCCCTCACCGCCCACTGCGAACCCGGCCCCAATCTGGAAGCCCGGGCCCGCCAAGCCCGCTACCAAGTGCTGCCCAACGGGGTGCTCACCGGCCACACCGCGGATGACCAGGCCGAGACCGTGCTGTTGAACCTCATGCGGGGAGCAGGACCCGACGGCCTGGCCGGCATCGACCCGGCCCGACGCCCGCTGTTGGCCCTGCGCCGCCACGAGACTCAAGCGCTGTGCGACTCCCTCGGCCTGGCGCCGGTGCAAGACCCGTCCAACCTCGACCCCGCCCACCGCCGCAACCGGATCCGCCACGAGCTGCTGCCGCTCCTGTGTGAGATCGCCGAGCGCGACGTGGTGCCGATCATCGCCCGGGGCGCGGGGCTGATGGGCGGCGTCCGCGACCTGATCGACGAGCTGGCCGCGGCCATCGACCCCACCGACGCCAAGGCGGTGGCCGAGGCCCCCGAGCCCCTGGCCCAGATGGCGCTGCGGCGGTGGATCCAGCGGGAAACCAGCGCCGAGCATCCCCCCGATGCCGCCGCCATCGAGCGGGTCATGGCCGTGGTCCGAAATGAGATTCGATCCACCGAAATTGGCGGAGGCTGGCGCGTCACCCGATCTTCCCAACGGCTCGGCCTCCAAAGATAAGCACCACTAGGTTGGCCCTCGTGTCCACCGAGGCGACCACCGGCAACGGCGATCCCGGCCCGATTCTGATCTCCAACGACGATCTGACAACCTGCATCGCCGACCTCGGTTCCCGCATCACCGACGACTACCAGGGCCGGGCTCCCCTGCTGGTGGGCGTGCTCAAGGGCGCCTTCATGTTCATGGCCGATCTGGCCCGGGCCATCAAACTGCCGGTGGAGTTCGACTTCATGGCGGTGTCGTCCTACGGCAGCTCCACCCGCACCAGCGGCGTGGTGCGGATCGTCAAAGACCTCGACCTCGACCTGGCCGGGCGCGACGTGATCTTGGTGGAAGACATCATCGACAGCGGCCTGACCCTCAACTACCTCCGCAAGAACCTGGCCGCCCGCAACCCCACCAGCCTGGAGGTGTGCGCCCTGCTGGTGCGCAAGGGCCGCCAGTACGAAGACCTCGACCTGCGCTACGTGGGCTTCGAGATCCCGCCCGACTTCGTGGTGGGATACGGCCTCGACGTGGGCGAGCGCTACCGCCAACTCCCCCACATCTGCCAATACCAACCGAATAGCAATTCATAGAATTTGCTGAAATACACCTTGCTTTACTGAACAAGGTGTGGCAGATTGGGCACATCGGAGCGACTCGACGGCTCCCTCCCCAACCTTTCGGGCACAACCCATGCGGATGGCAAGCGAGGATCGTCGGCGTCAGCTTCCCTGGGTGGTGCTCGGGCTGACCGTCACACTCACCGCCGCGATCATCTTCGCCCTCTGGGCATCCTCCCTCAGCAGTCGTACCGCAGTAGCGGTAGCCAGTCGCGACATTCCCACCGGCTCCACGATTGAAGTCGACGACCTGCGGGCCGTCGAAATGGCCAGCGGGCAGGGAGCGGGCTTTGTGCCCATGACTGATTTGGACATCGTGGTGGGCCGTACCGTCCGCGCCGCCATCCCAGAGGGGGCAATTCTCCATCCCGGTCTGCTGTCAACAAGTTCACCGATTGACCAGGGGATGGCTGTAGTTGGTGCTGTGCTCCACCCCGGCGAATACCCGATTGCCAGCCTTGGCCCCGGTCAATCAGTCGAAGTGGTAATCGCAAGTGATAACTCCGATAAGCACGCGGCAATCAAGAGTGGGCAGACGAGTCTGGGCGCATCGCCCGGCGTGCCTGCCCGAGCCCCCAGAGCAACAGTCACCGAAGTGAGCGAAGTGCTGGATTCAGGTCGAGACGCTCTTTTCGTTTCGCTTTTGGCCTCCGCAGATGAAGCTGCGCTCATAAGCAATGCGGCTGCATTCAACGAGCTGCGGTTGATCCTCCTACCCGAAGAGCCCCGCTCGGTAAACAGCCTGCCGATCCGTCAGCAAGCAGCAGCCGGAGCAGGTCGATGAGCATCATCGCAGTGGGCAGCGCAAAAGCCAGTCCTGGAGCGACCACCTTGTCGGTTGGACTCGGATTGTCATGGGAGGCAACTACTGGACGGCGGGCAGTTCTGATCGAGGCAGATGGAGACGGTGGCGTGTTGGCAGCGCGTTTCGGCTTGGCTTCAACACCATCACTGGTGGAGCTCTCAGCAACGGCTCGACATGAGCTGACTATCGATCGGCTGCAATCCAGTTGCCAGCTTCTGGCCGATCAATTGCCTACCCTCGTTGCTCCAGGCTGCGGTGATACGACAAGTTTGGTGCTCGCACCGTTGGCAAAACGACTGGCCACCGGCCTTGGCCAGCTGGACGACATCGATGCCGTGGTGGATGTGGGTCGCGTACGACAACACTCCCCTGCTGTTGAGTTCGTCCAACACTGCGATCTGCTGGTGCTGGTCGCTCGACCCCAGTTTGACCAGCTTGTCCCCCTAGTCCACCAAGCCCGGCGCGTGATTTCTCACGACATTCCAACTTCGCTGGTCTGTGTTGGTGATCGACCCTACCCGCCAACGGAAATGGCCAAGGCTTCCCAACTCAATCTCCTGGGCGTCATGTCTCACGAGCCGAGGGTGGCCCAAGCACTAGAACACGGCCTCCCCGCCAACCAGCGCCACCGCCGGCTGTTGCTGTGGCGAACCCTGGCCGAACTCGTTCATCGAATCCACTTCCGCCTGCTCGCAGGAGCCGATGGTCAGGAGGCGGCATAGTGTCCTGCCCTCTGGTACGTCGCGTGCTTGCCATGGTCACGCAAAAGCTCGAGCAGGCTGAGACGAACCAACTCGGCAATCGGCTTGAGCAGAAGGCCTTGGCCGAACAGTTCCTCCTTGAGGCCTTCGATGTCGTCGCCGCGGAAAGGGTGCGGGCGTTTCTGCCCCCCCTTGCCCATGCCGATGAGGCCCGAATAGCCGATGAAGTCTTGGCCACCCTGTTCGGGCTTGGGCCCTTGGAGCGCTTGTTGGCCGACGAATCCGTTGAGAACGTGAGCGTGAACGGCTGTGACACGGTTTGGGTGCATCACGCCGGCGGAATCAAGCGACGAGCAGAACCCATCGTCGAAACAGACGACGAATTGGTGACGCTCATCCGCAAGGCAGCAGCTCACCTCGGTCGCAACGAACGGCGGTTTGACATTGCCAACCCGTTCTTGGATTTGCAATTGCCCGACGGATCCCGCCTCAACGCGGTAATGGCGGTATCCGAACGCCCCGCTATCTCAATTCGCCGTCATCGTCACGAGCGGGTCACCTTGGAAGATCTCTGCGGTCTCGGCACCATGGATGACTTGCTCCGCGATTTTCTGGAAGCAGCGGTGCGAGCCCGCAAGAGCATCATCGTTTGCGGCGGGACCAACGCGGGAAAGACGACACTCCTCCGAGCTCTTCTGAACGCGTGTGATCCTGATGAGCGGTTGATCACCATTGAAGACCGATTGGAGTTGTGCCTGACCGCCGACCAAGAACAGCACCGCGATGTGATCGAGCTGGAAACCCGGACCGCCAACATCGAGGGAACTGGCGAGATCACTATGCAGCAATTGGTGCGGAATGCGCTCGCCATGGCCCCCGACCGATTGATCGTAGGGGAGGTACGAGGCCCTGAAGTTGTCGACATGCTCGCGGCGCTTTCGACCGGCAACGACGGATCGATGTGTACGATTCACGCCAATTCTTCCCAAGCAGCTTTCAGCAAAATAGCCACCTACGCCTTGCGGTCCGCAGAGCACATCCCGGTAGAGGCAACCAGCCGGATGATCGCAGAGAGCATCAATCTTGTGGTTCACGTGGTCAAAGACCGCGAGGGCCGTCGCCGAGTGGGGTCAGTGCGGGAAGTAACGGGCCATTCGGCTGGGGAAGTGAGCAGTGTCGAGGTGTTTGCAACCCAGCAGGGCACCCAGAAATGACTTCATTGGTGGGTGCGCTGCTGGGCGCCGCTATGGCTAGCGGGGCATTTGCCGCCGTCATAGGCTGGCGGGGCCTTCCGCCTCGTTCGGATATCCGTGGTCCGAGGGGGCTGTCGAGGTTTCAGGGGCCGAGCGCTGTACTTGCGATTCGCCTAGCCACCGCAGTTGCCGGATCCGTGATCGCAACTGGAGCGACCGGATGGCCCGTAGCCGGTGTCATTGCGGGTGTAGCCGGGTTCATCTCCCCGACGGTCTTGAGAGCCAAGGCGAACCGCGACCGGGAAATCGATCGAATGACTGCCCTGGCAACCTGGACAGAAATGGTCCGGGACACCATGAGCGCAGCATCGGGTCTGACTGAGACATTGAAGGCGACAGCAGTCTCAGCACCGACTGCGATCCGCACACCGGTGAGACAGCTCGCTGCCCGTGCTGAGCGAGAACCCTTGCCAAGCGCCCTGGCCAAGTTCGCCGACGAGGTGGATCATGCGGTAGCAGACACTGTTGCAGTGACCCTTGGGCTCGCGGCAGCCAATCAGGTGGGATCGTTGCAAGAATCGCTCGCCGAAATCGCGGAGAACACTCGACAAGAGGTTTCGATGCGATTGAGAATCGAAACCTCCCGAGCTCGCCAATTCACTTCTGCCCGATTCATTGCCGGCATTGTGGCCGTGTTCTCCATTGGAATGGTGGCCCTCAGCAGGTCGTACTTGGAGCCCTTCGACGCTCTGTCGGGACAGCTAGCCCTCGCTGTTATTGGGGGACTCTTCATTGCGTCAGGGATCGCTCTCGTGAAGATGAGCCGATTTGCCACCCCACCACGAATCCTTGATTTGGGCCAAATGCCCGTTGTCTCGAGCGCCGGAAGCGGAGTCCAAACATGATCGGCGGTTTGGCGCTGGGAACCACGATGGGCATCGGACTCGCTGTCGCTTTCTGGGGGTTCTTTCCTCCAAGGGAGCCATTGAAGATCCGACTGAGCGAGCTCGACTTGCCAACAGACGACCATCAAGGGAGGGCCCGCTACAACCGACTTCTGCAAGCCGCAGGAAGGTTGTCCAGACATCTGGGATTACGCGGCCACCGGGCAGATCAAGACCTAAGGGTCGTGGGCCGAAGCCGCGAAGAACTGGCTGTTGCCAAGTTAGGGATGATGCTCTTAGGAGCGGGGTTGCCCGTGGGAGTGTGGCTCATCTCGTGGCTCGGCCGAGTGTGGATCTCCCCCCTATTGGTAGTGGTGGTGTCAATTCTGGCTGGAGGACTGTTCTTTCTCGTACCCGATCTCTCCTTGCGAGAAAAAGCCCGAAACCGACGCCGTGAACTGCGTCACCAGATCAGCGCGTACCTGGATCTGGTGAGCCTCCACCTATCAGGGGGCAAAGGAATGGAGCGGGCATTGGCGGACTCAGCAGCCCAGGGAAAGGCCTGGGGATTTGTTGAATTGCAACGAGCGCTAAGACAAGCCCATCTGGCTAATGAGCCCCCTTGGACTGCCATCGAGAAGCTGGGTCAGGACCTTGGCTCGACAGAACTCGAAGAGCTGGCCGCCTGGCTGTATCTGGCCGGGACTTCCGGATCTCGAGTGCGGTCCTCCTTGCACACGAAGGCCCGGGGCCTACGTGAGCGGGCCCTAAACGAGTCAGAGACTCAGGCCCAACAGGCCACGGAGCGAATGTCCCTACCTGTTGTGCTTATGTTCTCGGGTTTTCTGGGACTGATCGGCTACCCGGCAATAGCTGCCCTTGTCAGCGCATGAGCGGCCCGAGCGAACGTGCTACCGAACCACTTGCCTATCGGCGCAAAAAACCGCCCCATCCAATATTTCACAGGAGATCCGAGTGAAAGCGGGAATCAGATTCCATCTTCTCATGACCACGGCGAGGACTGGGCTCGAACAGCGAATACGCAGGGCGTGGCGGTGCGAACAGGGGGATGTGACATCAACGGTGATCATCATTGCGATCCTTGTCGCTGCCGCGGTCGCGGCTGGTGTCGTCATCACCAACTTCATCTCCGACCAAACCAGCAAGATCAGCTGATCAGCAGCGGTGAGACCGAGGAAGGGATGGAATACGAGCGCGGAGAGGCAACCACCGCGGTCCTGGTTATTCCCATTGCCATGTTCATGATCATCGTCGTTGTCCAAACCGCACTGGTCTTCCACGCCCAGTCCATTGTTGACGCCGCCGCCCAGAGCGGAGCTCACGCTGGCCGAGGCGATTCAGGCTCAGAGACGATCGTCGGATCAGCGGTTCGGTCGGTTATCGGAACAAGCGCAAAAAGTCTGCTATCGGATGTGGACGTCTCCGTTCAAGCGAATCCCTCCCGTCTAACAGTGACCGTGCGAGCCACTGTCAAGTCATTGATACCCGGCTATTCGCCAAAAATCGCTTCTACGGCGGCAGGTCCCCGAGAGGCCTTCATCCCGCAGAACCGACGATGAGGGACAAAACCCAATGGCGTTGGCCGTTCGGTCATGCAGCAGAGCGGGGTAGCGGCGTGGTTGGACTGGCAGTCCTAACCCCTGTGATGGTCATGCTCTTGTTCTTTGTCGTAGCTGCAGGCCGAATTGGGGTAATCGAGAGCAAGTTGACGACTGCCGCCAGTGGTGCCGCTCGCGCCGCCACCCAGCATCAGTCGATCCCAGCAGCCCAAGCGGCAGCTACCACGACAGCCGAGACCTCCTTGCGCCAGTTGGACGTGGGTTGTCACGGCGGGCCGCAGGTGTACTTCCACGAAGTAGATCTGGAGCCCGGAGGCAGGGTAAGGGTGCGCGTTTCGTGTGCAGTGCGGCTGTCGGATCTGACTTTGCTCGCCATCCCCGGCAACTTAGAGATGTCAGCGGACTCCGCGTCAGTGGTAGATCGCTACCGGAGCGAAGGCGCCTCGACGTGATTGAGCGCATCTCATATTGGCGTGCTCGTCAGACCCAGCCATCAACAGGCCAACAGCGAGGTCAGGTCACAGTGGTATTTGTCGCCTTGGCCTCGGTATTGGTCATGCTCGGGGGGCTGGCCCACGACGGAGCCCAGATCTTGAATGCCAAGCGGGAAGCAACCAATTTGGCTTCCGAAGCAGCGAGAGCCGGTGCTCAAGCCATTTCAACCGGGCCCATATATAGGGAAACAGGCAGCGTGATCGTAGATCCAGTAAAAGCTCGAATGGCCGCTTCGGAATTCCTCGGCGAGCAAACCGAGTGGTCGATTTCAGTGACTGGCGACACCGTTTCAACCACCGTTTGGCTCACCCAACACCTTCAAGTTCTCTCAATGCTCGGTATTGACTCGCGTCGGGTTGCCGGTACTGCCACTGCCCGCGCGGTCAGAGGAATAAGCACAGGAGATGACCTATGAATCTGAACAGAGAACATCGCAGGGAAGTCGTTCGCGGCTTGGCCTCAGCTGCCTCGCTCTGCGGGATGCTTGTGGCCGTACCAATCCTGCTGATCGTTGGTGTGGGTTGGCCACTGCCTCAGGGGATCCCATCTGGCTCGGAGGCACTAACTGCCCTCAAGACCGGAGCGATTCCCCCATCCCTGATCTTGATGCCGATCTCGCTCGTGGTGTGGGTTCTTTGGTTGCAGATGGTCGCCGGGGTGGGGATCGAACTTTGGGCTCACTTCCATGGTCGAGTAGCGCCCCGGGTTTCCTTCATTCCCTCGTTCATGCAGCGGTTGTCTGCCCGCCTGATGGGCGCAGTTCTGGTTGTCGCATTCTCTGTGCAGCAACCCGGGACAGCGCTAGCCGACAACACAGACCTCCTTATCCCTACGACATTGGTGATGGACGTCGAGCAGTCGTGGACCCTTGGATCTACTGAGGAGAACACCTCGGCGGAGCGACGCGACAGCCTGGAGATGCTGGCTGGGCAATATCTGGGCGACCCAGACCGGTGGACTGAGGTGTTCGTTCTCAACGAGACGAAAGACAGCATCGAAGACCCTCTCGAGGAACTCGAAGATTTCGAAGATTTCGAAGACCCCGTCGAGGAACTCGAAGAGTTCTCCGTGACAGTGCAGGAAGGAGACACATTGTGGGGACTGGCTGCTCATCATCTCGATGACCCACAGAGATGGGTTGACATCTTCAATTCCAACCAGGACGTCATCCAAGACCCCGACGTGCTCTTGCCTGGATGGGAGCTCCAGGTCCCAACGCTCGACGGCCAACCGACCGTTGCTCAACCTCCCCTCCACGCTGTGGTCGAGTTGGCCGAGTATGCGCCCCCCGAAATCCACCCCTCGCCAGAGCTGGCCCAACATGCATCCTCGGTAGTGCCCTACGCAATCGCCAAACCCACCGTGGTGGCCAGCGTTCCTCTCATCGACACCGAACAGCATTCCGCTCCCAGCCGGCAGACGATGCTCGCGGTAGGGGGTCTCGGAGTGTTCGCCAGCAGCCTCGGTTGGGTGCTCGCTCGACTTCGGAGAACCCAGCGCCGTCGACTGCCGAACGGTCGAATGCCCGTGCCTCCCTCCAAGAGCGCTGTTGAGCTAGATCAGCAATTGAAGGCTGCTTCCGATCCGGACAGCGCGCTTTTCTTGGACGCTTCCTTACGAGTCATGTCTTCTCGAATTGCCGGCACTCCCCCGCCCAACGTCATCGGAGCGACCTTGGGCCCAGACAGTTTGTCGATTCACCTCAGCTCTCCTCATGAGACGCCTCCCGGATTTCAGGCCAGCACGGACGGCATGACTTGGAGCCTTTCGAGGGGCAATGCGCTGGAGAGCCTCTTGGCCGAAGCTGATGGCGTCCCAGCCCCGTTGCCGACTTTGTTCACTGTCGGAATGAAGGACGGCAATGAATGCCTGTTGAACCTTGAGCACATGGTCGCACTGAGCCTGGAAGGAGATTCGGAGGCAATTGTCGATTTGTGTTCAGCAATCGCAACTCAACTAGCCAGCAGCCATCTGGCCGACGACCTCACGGTGATGTGTGTGGGATTCGGTCAGGACCTCACCGTTCTCGAGCGGGTGGAATATGTACCTGATGTGGCTTCTGCTGTCGAGCGAATCGGACATTATCAACGCCAAAGCCAAGCCTTGCTTGGCCGTCATCCTTCTCCTGTTGAAAGCAGAATTGGCACCTGCGCTGATTTTTGGCAGCCAATGGTGACGTTGGTTCCCAATCGCCTGAGCCAAGAAGAGGCATCCCTCCTTCTCAAAGCATGTGGTTCATCAGTCTGTGTCGTGGCCAATGGGCTCGACGGCGCAGCTTGGGTGGGCCAATTCGACGAGGATGGCTTGCTCATACAGCCGATTGGCCTCCGGCTTCAGTCCCACGGCCTCTCCGGTGATGCTGTCGCTGCCTTCGCTCAATTGGCATCAGCGGCCAAAGACACGGAGGGGGTGATGTTGACTGTGCCGCCATCACCCCAAATGCAGCACGACACCTCGGCCGAAGACCCATCGGGCGGGGAAATAGAAGTACGGGTGATGGGAACCGTGGACATAGTGGGAACGGCACGGCCGTTTACCTCGCGACGAGCGTTGGATCTGGTGGCATTCCTGGCCTTCCATCCCGAGGGCGCCGATCGAGACCAGCTGAAGGCTCAAATCTGGCCCCCGGACGATCCCCCCTCCGACTCGACTCTGGCCAACACGGTCAGTCGAGCTCGCAAAGCACTGGGGGTAAACGACAACGGCGAGCCGTACCTGCCAAGAGTGAACTCAAAAGGGGTCTACCGGCTGCGAACAAAGATCGGGACTGACGTAGACAGATTCGAAACACTCATTTCTGCCGCACGCAATGACCCTGGCGAAAGCGGTCGAAAGTACCTTCAATCTGCTCTCGAACTCGCGCGGGGAACCCCGTTCACCGGAGGAGCTGGGGACATGTACCGTTGGGCCGACTTCGGACTGCGCACCCAAATTGAGTGCTTGGTGGATACCGCGGCCCATGAACTCGCCAGAAGATGTATCGATGCAGGCGATTTCCAGGAGGCCGGAAAAGCGGCAATGGCCAGCCTCCGGTTGGTGGGTGTTTGCGAGGAGTGCTACCGCTGGCGGCTGCTGGCCGCAGCAGAGAATCCCACCGAGGTACGCAAGATCATGGCCGAGTTGGTGAACTTGTTGAAGCGGGAGAGCGACCAGCCCGAATCCGATGATCTGCTCAGCGCCGATCTACTGGAGCTGTATGAGCAGCTGATGTCGAATCGGCCTTTGTTCAAGTAGCTGGCGGGGCCTGCTCCTTTGCCTTGCGGATGCGGCGGCGGATCCACCAGATCAGAGCGGCGATCACCGCGATGATGGGCAGGAAGGGCAGCAGCACGCCGACCACGATCAGGATCACGCTGAACACGGCCACCACGCCGCTGGCGCCGTCGGACACCGAGTCGCCGAAGCCGGGCAGGGCGTCGTCGGTGTCCACCTGCACCCACACCACCGACTCACCCCACACCTCGTCAAGGGCGGTGCCGTCGAAGTCGACCGGGGTGGCGGTGACCTCCAGTTCGATGGGCAGGCCCCGGGTCGCCACCCGGCCGGCCAGGCGGCCCTCTTCGATGGGGAGGGTGAGCACGGCGGCCATGAGCTCGTTGGGCTCGATGCGGTTGAAGTTGCCCTGGATGGTTTGGAAGTTGTCCAGGTTGAGGCGCAGGTTGCGGGTGCTCACCTCCACGTCGGTGAGCGCCGAGGTGCCGGTGTTCTCCACTTCCAGGCAGAGGTAGACCTCGGCGTCGGGCTCCACGGTGATGTTCTGCACGCCCAGGCAGGGGTCGTCGGCGTCTTCGGACACCCAGGCGGTGACCAGGATCCCGGTGTCGGGCAGCACGGTGGGCGACTGGAAGACGGTGAGCGTGATGGTGGCCAGATCAACCTGGTCTTGCAGGGTGCGGAGCTGGCCCCGCAGCCGCTCCAGCGTGGTCTCGCGGTCGAGCAGCTCTCGCTCGAGCTCGGCCACGTCTTCGAGATCGGTGGCCTGTTGGAGGAAGTTCCGCAGGCGCTCCACGCTGGCCTCGGCGGTGATGATGCGGCTCCGCAGGTCGACAATGATCTCGGTCACGTCGTCGGAGCTGATGGACTGGTCGACCAGCTTGCCCACGCCGGCCAGCCGTTCGAGGGCGGTGGAGAAGTCGTCGGGCAGCACTTTGAAGGTGATGGCGGTCCACGGCGAGGGCTCGGTGCGGGTGATTTGGGAGAACACGATGCCGCCCAAGCCCTGCACGATGGCCACCGCCTCCTGGCTGGCCGCGGTCACATCGTCGGCCTGCACCCTGATCTCGGCGGTGTAGATGATGTCGCGGCCCAGATCGGCGGGGGTGAGGGCGGTGGGAACGGCGAGGCCGCTGTCGTCTCCAGCCGGTCCTTCAGCCGGTCCCAAGTCAACGGGCATGGGAGCTTCTTCCATTGCTGCTTGGGGTTCCGAACTCTCGAGTCGGTCCGAAGGGGCGTCGGCATCCGCTGCCACATCGAAGCCGGCCGGTTCGGGATACGCGCCACCGTCGTCGTTGCCGGAACTGCATGCGCTGAACAGCACGAGGAACGCGCTGAGCAGGGCCAGAAGCAGGAAGCCCAGGGGGCGGCGTTTTGTCTTGAATTGGGTGTGGTTCGCGTCGTGCATGGGTGTTCTCCCTCTGTCGAGCGTTAATACCTACGACGACCGCCAGCGTGGAATAGTTCCCCGCCAAGGTACACCGAGTTCAACCAGAAGCAGGCCACCGATGAGTACCCTCAGGGAATCAGAGGCGCAGCCGACGACACGGATCTGGTGAAACGGGCCCAAAAGGGCGACCAGGGCGCGTTCGACGCCCTGTTGCGGCAGCACTACAACCAGATCTACGCCATCTGCCGGCGGCTGGCCGGCAACGAGGCCGACGCCCTGGATGCCACCCAGGAGGCGCTCATCACCTTGGTGCGGCGCATCGACCGCTTCGATGGCCGCTCCCGGTTCACCACCTGGATGCATCGGGTGGTGACCAACGCCTGCCTCGACGAACTGCGACGGCGGGGTCGGCGCCCGGTGCCGAGCGCAGTGGAGGAGCAGCCCCTGGTGGCCGTGGAGCGGCCGGTGGCCGACTCGGTGGGCGACCGCCTCGACATCGAGGCCGCCCTGGCCCAGCTTCCCGAGGCGTTCCGGGTGCCGGTGGTGCTGTGCGACCAGATGGGACACAGCTATGAGGAGATCGCCGAACAGATGGACATCGCCCCCGGCACGGTCCGGTCCCGCATTTCCCGGGGACGCCGGCGCCTGGCCGAGTTGCTGAGCGGGAACCCAGACGACCCCGGCCAACGTCACACTGGGGAGAGACCATGAGCGACGAACGCGGTCACATGACCCCACAGGAACTCGACGAGCTGGCCTCCGCCTATCTGGACGGGGAGGTCACGGCGGAAGAGGCCGCCCTGGTGGAGAGCGATCCCAACTTGCAGGCGCGGATGGAGGAACTCCGGATCGTGCGGGAGCTGGTGGCTGCCCCGGTTGATGTGCCCTCCGACGAGGTGCGCGATCAGATGATCGCCCAGGCCTTGGACCACCGGGCTCCGGTGGTGTCGCTGGAGAAGGCCCGCCGCCGGTTGCGGGCTGTTCCTCCCCAAGTTCGGGTGGTGGTGGCCGCTGCCGCAGTGGTGGTGGCCATCGCCGTGGTGGGCGTGACGCTGTTCGACCGAGCCTCCCGCGATGGAGACCGGTTGGCCGACGACATGGCGACATCCGCTGATGCGCCCGAAGCGCCGGCCATGGCAGTGCCCGAATCAGCCCCCGAACCAGAGAGCGACGAGGCATCCAACGAATCGCCCGCGGCCTTTCCGGCGGACGATTCCGCCGAGGCCGGCATCCCGGAGGCACCGGCCGAGGAGATGGCGGAAGAGGAAATGACCATGTCGTTCGACGATGCCCCTATGGACGTCAGCGACGCCGGCGAGGCACCTGCTCAGGACGAGGAGGAGGCTGCGCCGGCAATGGACACCGAACCGGAAGAGCTCACGGTGGTGTCGGGCGAGACTCCCCTGGTGTTCGCCACCGAGGCCGATCTCTTCGTCCACGTTGTGGAGCGAGTGATTGCGCCCGAAGACGACGGTTTCGACCGCCTCGAAGGCACGGCAGCCCCCATCGACCTCATGGGCTGCCCACAGCCACTCGCCGTGGGAGCCGTGCTGCTTTCTCGATTCGCCGCGGTGGTGGAGGGCATCGAGGTCGAGGTGTCGGTGTACGAATCCGAGGATGAAGTGCTCATCTCCCAAACCACTCCGCCTCCTGAGTGCACCTCCGTCAAACCCCTCACCCCCCTCCCCTAGCCCCACCTTGAATATCCGATCTGTCATCGGCCAGCGGTAGTCTGAACTCCTATGGCTGATGCCGCTGAGCCGAAGGAAGAACCAACCACCGCATCAACGCTGGGGCTGTCGGAGGACTGGCCCGAGCAAGCCGCCGATGCCGTCGTCAACGCCGTGGACAAGGTCCGCGGGGTGACCACTGGACCGGTGATCAACGTCACCCGTCTGCTGGCCTACCTCGTTTTCGGCGTGTTTCCCCTGGTCATCGTGCTGGTGCTGGGATTCATCGCCGCGGTGCGCGGGCTGGAAGTGGCTACTGGGCGGGCTTGGGCGGCCCAGGGCATCCTGGGCCTGCTCTTCGTTTCGCTGGGCGCCTACGCCTGGTCGAGGCGACCCTCATGACCGACGCTCCCATGACCAATCCCCCACAGGCCGAGCAGGGCATCCACAACGTGATCATCATCGGTTCGGGGCCGGCCGGGCTGACCGCGGCCATCTACTCGGCTCGAGCCAACCTTGCTCCCTTGGTCATCGAGGGCGAGCCGTCCTCCACCAGCGACCAGCCCGGTGGCCAGCTCATGCTCACCACCGATGTTGAGAACTACCCCGGCTTTCCCGACGGGGTGATGGGCCCGGAGCTGATGATCAAGTTCCGAGAGCAGGCCCAGCGATTCGGCGCGGAGATGCTCACCGACAAAGTCACCCGGGTCGACCTGTCGGGGCCGCCCCACGGCGTTTGGGTGGGCGATCCTGAGGCACCTAAGCCCACCTATCGGGCGTGGGCGGTGATCGTGTCCACCGGGGCCCAGTCGCTCATGCTGGGCCTGGAGGCCGAGGAGCGGCTCATCGGCCACGGCCTGTCCACCTGCGCCACCTGCGATGGGTTCTTCTTCCGAGACCAGCACATCGCCGTGGTGGGCGGCGGCGACTCGGCCATGGAGGAAGCCACCTTTTTGACTCGTTTTGCATCGAAAGTCACGGTGATACATCGACGGGATGAATTGAGAGCCTCCAAGATCATGCAGGACCGGGCGTTTGCCAACGATCGCATCGAGTTTTTGTGGAACAATGTGGTAACTGATATCCAAGGCGAGGAGAAACTCACCGGGGTCGAGGTGCAGAACACCGCCACTGGCGAGACCTCGGTGCTGGACGTAACCGGATTGTTCATCGCCATCGGCCACCGGCCCAACACCGACCTGTTCGAAGGGCAGTTGAAGCGCAAGGAGAACGGGTACCTGGTAACCGAGCCCGATTCCAGCCACACCGAAGTCGAGGGGGTGTTCGCCTGCGGAGACGTGCAGGACGACTTCTATCGCCAGGCCGTGACCGCCGCCGGCTCCGGCTGCATGGCCGCCATCGACGCCGAGCGGTGGCTGGAGTCGGCTGGACACGGTTAAACCGGAAAGCCGCTGATAGGCTGACCGCTCGCCGACCGCTGCAACCGAAGGGATCCCCAAAGATGGCCGAGAGCATCACCACGCTCACCAATGAGACCTTTGATGAGGTGATCGGCAGCGCGGAGCTACCGGTCGTCGTCGATTTTTGGGCTGAGTGGTGCGGCCCTTGCAAGATGATCGCGCCGATCCTCGATGAGATCGCTGTCGAGAAGGCGGGCGTCATCAGCGTGGCCAAGCTCAACGTGGACGACGCCCAAGACGTAGCACTGCGGTACCAGGTGATGAGCATTCCCACGCTTATCGTGTTCAAAGACGGAGAGCCGGCCAAGCGGATCGTGGGCGCCAAGGGCAAGCAGCAGCTGCTCCAAGAGATCGGCGAAGTCGCCTTTTGATTCTCGACTGACGCTCATAGTCTGCGGGGGGCGCAGTAGGAGCGCAAGACTTGTCTGATAACCACCCCCCTATCCTGAAGCGAGGAGACGAGAACGACGACGTCGTCCTCTTGCAGCAGAAGCTGGCAACGGCTGGCTTCGCCCTCGCCCTATCCGCCAACGGGCTCTTCGACGCTTCAACCGCGGCCGCAGTCGCCGACTTCCAGGCGAGCCGGGGTCTCAGCGTGGACGGGATCTGCGGACCGCATACCTGGACCGCTTTGCAGGAGGCCAGCTGGTCGCTCGGCGAACGACATCTCTATTTCAGCCAGCCCCTGCTGCGAGGTGACGACGTGGCCGAGTTGCAGTTGCGACTCGGGTCTATGGGATTCGACGCCGGTCGGGTAGACGGCATTTTCGGACCTGATACCGCCAACGCGGTAGAGGAATTCCAACTCAACAGCGGGCTGGTGTCCGACGCGGTGTGCGGCGAGGCCACCACCGCCGCTCTGATGCGGATGTCGGCCCGGGTGACACCGGCCACGGTGGCTGCGGTTCGAGAGCGCGCCAAGCTCCAGCAAGCCCCTCGCCGGCTTACCGAACAGCACATCATGATTGCGTCGATGAGCACTATGGCCGCAGTGGCCGGTGAGCTGGCCACCGGTTTGCGACGCTCCGGGGCAGCCGTCAGCGAGGTATGCGATTGGCCCGAGGCCGAGCGAGTCGAGGAAGCCAACCGACTGGAAGTAGACATCTACGTGGGGTTGCTCCCCTCTGAAGAGGCGGCGTGCCGAGTGGCGTATTTCGCCACCGAGGGATTCGTCTCCCCCGGCGGTCAGCGCCTGGCCAGCGTTTTGGGCCAGCGGCTGCCGGCGGCATTGGGCATCGACAGCGCCGACGTGAGGGGAATGCGGCTGCCCGTGCTTCGGCACACCCGCATGACTGCAGTCCAATGCCTCGTCGGCCCCCCCGGCCTAGTCCAAGCCCGCCTCTCCCCCCTCGCCCGCTCCATCGAAAGCAGCCTCACCTTCTGGGCGAGAAGACCCGCCTGATCAAGCTTGGAGCATCACCCGGTAGATGCGCTCCAAATCATCCAGGTCGGCGAACTGAATCACCAGTTTTCCCTGACCCTTGCCGAGCGACACATCCACTTTGGTGTCCAGATGGTCGCTCAACAGGCTCTCCAGCTCCAGAACCGCTGCTCCCCTATCCGCGCCACTCGCCTTCTGCCCCGGTTGCTTCGATCTATTGGCCGCCGGTGCAACGCCCCGGGCCGCTTCTTCCACCATTCGAACGGTCAGCCCATCTGAGACCGCCTTCTTGGCCAGCTTGATCATGCGCTTCTCATTGGCCATCCCCAGCAGCGCTCGAGCATGGCCAGCCGACAAGGAGCCAGCAACAACCATCGACTTGACTTCGTCGGGGAGCTGCAAGAGGCGCACCGAGTTGGCCACCGCCGATCGGCTTCGGCCCAGCCGCTTGGCCACAGTTTCCTGGGTAAACCCGAATTCATCGATCAGTTGGTGACATGCGGCCGCTTCTTCAATGGCATTCAGGTCCTCGCGGTGCAAGTTCTCCAAAAGGGCCTGTTCGAGGGTATCGGCGTCCTCCACGGTGCGAACAACCGCGGGAATCCGATCAAGCCCCGCCTGTCGGGCCGCCCGGCACCGGCGCTCGCCAGCGATCAGCTCGTATTTGCCATCGACGCTGGGGCGAACCAACACCGGTTGAAGCACGCCAACCTCGCGAATGGACTCGGTCAACACGTTCAAAGAGGCTTGGTCGAACTTGTCCCGGGGCTGATACGGGTTCATTGAGATGGTGTCGAGGGGAAGCTCTAAATACGCGGACGAGCGCACTCCGTCGGTTGGCGACGCGGAGTCGGAGATGAGAGCGCTGAGTCCCCTACCCAACCCGGGCGAGCGCGCCACTGGCAACCTCCTTGGCTAGTTCGCGGTAAGCCAGCGCTCCCCGTGACCGGGGATGAGTGACCGTGACCGGGGCTCCGTATGACGGGGCCTCCGCCAACCGGATATTCCGGGGGATTATCTGGTGGCAGACTTTGTCGCCGAAATAGCTGCGAATCTCCGAAGCCACCTGCGCAGACAGCTTGGTGCGGCCGTCATACATGACGAGCACGATGAGGGAGATCTCCAGGTCGCTGTTGAGGCTATTGCGGACGAGATCGATATTCCGCATGAGTTGGCCAAGGCCCTCCAACGCGTAGTACTCGCACTGGATTGGGACCATCACTTCGCGGGCCGCGGCCATCGCGTTGACGGTCAGCAGCCCGAGCGATGGGGGACAGTCGACAAAGACATAGTCGAACTCGCTGTACACCGTGGATAGCGCAGCGTCGAGTCTCCGCTCTCGGCTGAAAGCCGGCACCAGCTCTATCTCGGCACCAGCGAGGTCCAGTGTGGACGGCGACACCCAGAGGTTCTTGACCTTGGTTGCAACAATGCTCTCTCGCATCGTGCCGTTTTGCAGCAAGACGTCATAGGTGGAAACGCCGCCGGAAAACGGATCGATGCCCAACCCGGTCGTGGCATTGGCTTGAGGGTCCAAGTCGACCACCAGCACACGGTGGCCGATCTCGGCGAGGCAAGCCGAGAGATTGACGGTCGTTGTGGTCTTTCCGACGCCGCCTTTTTGGTTGGCGACCGCGATTACGCGGCATGGCCCAGATTGCGTTACTTCGTGAAGGGACACTTGGACAATTCTCTCTCACCCTCAACCTTGTATCAAGCACCCCTCGTTCAATGTTTCATGTGAAACATCTAGGGGTACTAACGCCCGGCGGGGCGGCGGGTCCTGTCACCCTCAGTTTGTTCGTGTAGATCGGTGGAATCTCGGGGGGGATTGGGTTAGGCGGTCGGGGGCCATGCCTTGTTTGGCCAGCATGTCTGAGGGCCAGGGAGTGGCGTCGGGGGCGGCGCTGACAATGAGCTGGCCGCCGGTGCGGAGCAGGGGAGCGGCGGCTTCGATGGCGGACGATGGCGGCCCGAAGCTGCGGGCGGTTACGAGATCGGCCCGGCCGCGATACTGCTCGTTGTCACCGAGGTGCTCGACGGTGCTGTGGAGGACCTCGACACGGTCTGACCACCCCAAATGAGCGCAGTGCAACTCTAAGAACGCAGCTCTGGCCAGCGAAGACTCCACCAGCGTCCACTGAGTGTGCGGCCACGCCGCGGCTAGGACAAGGGCGGGCAGGCCACCCCCGCTCCCCACGTCCACAGCAACAGTGGGGACAGACGCGGCAACGGCGGCGAACCCGAGTGAGTGGTCAATATGCCGATCGATCTCCTGGGGGCCGATCCACCCCCGCTCCTGGGCCTGGGCGAACGCTCTCGACAGCCCGGCCCGGTCGGCACTATCCAAGAGCACTGATCATTCGGGGATGATCACAACCCAGCGGCGAGGCTCTTGACCTTCGGACACGGTGTTGACACCCTCAATCTCAGAGACAACGTCGTGAACCACTTTGCGGTCCGCGGCATTCATGGGCTCGAGCGGCCGCTCTGCTCCACCGTCTCGAACTTCCAAGGCGATCTTCTCGCAAAATACCTCGAGAGCCGCCCGGCGCCGTTCGCGGTATCCTCCGATGTCAACTCGGATGCGGCCCTCACAGTTGCCGTCCGACTTGCGCTGCACCAGCATCCGGGACAGGTCCTCCACTGCCCGCAGGGTGTTGCCCTTGGGCCCAATGAGCAGGCCTACGCCTTGGACATTCTCCACCCGCATTTCCACAGTCTCATCGTCGACGCGTTCGGAATACACCTCGGCGTCCAATTCGAATGCATCCAACAGACCGTCAAGAAACTCGACCACCAAAGTGCTCTGTTCTTCCAAGCTCATTGGGTCTTCCATGGGTTTGCTCTCCCTCGTTTTGTCCCCTTCCGGGGCCTTTGATGGACGGTTCTTGCCAGCTCTCCCGTTGTTCTTGCCGGCATTTTGAGATTTCTTCTCCTTCTCGCGTGGAGGTCTCTCCTCGCTTGAAGACTTGGAACTCCGGTTCTGGCCTTGACCGCCTCGGCCACTCCGATTCCTATTCTCCTTCAAATTACCCCGGTCGGGCTTGCGATTTCGGTTCCGGTCTCTGCTGTTGGAAGGGCGACGATTGCGGCTTCGCTTCTCGCGGGGCAGCACCGGACGGACGCGTGCTCTGATTCGGGCCTCCGTCTTCCGAAGCCCCAGGAGAGCGGACTTCGGCTCATCGACGATAGAAAACTCGGCTTCGCTTCGATCGACACCAAGACGGTCGAGAGCCGCCTCTTCGGCTTGCGCAATGGTCTTGCCGGTGACTTCTAGCCACTCCATGGCTACTTTCTCCTCTTCTTCCGCCGGCGCCGGCGATCCGTGGGATGTGACTGATGACCCTTTTGTGTGGTCCGGCTCGTCTGGCGCTGTGCCGGCGTTGCTTTTGACGATTTCGCGCCACCCGCCTTGGCCCCTGGTGCCTTCGTTTCCTTCGCTTTTGCCTCTTTCGCCTTCGTGTCCCTGGCGCCAGGGTCTTTGGCGACTCGAGGTGGCGTTCGCGGCCCAGAAGACGTGCTCGTTGTGCGGCGGCTGTCCGTGCGCCGCTTCGGTGGGGTCCGCGATGTGGGCCGACGGCTGCCATGGTCGACTGCGGGAGTGCGAGACCTGGCTAACGGCCGAGGTTCGGGCTCCGCGGGCGCTGGAAGTTCTTCCTCGTCATCGTCCTCATCGTCCTTCTTGCTTTCGATAAGGGCTTGGCGCTCCTGATGGGGCCGGTAGATTCGGCGGGTGATGACCGCTTGTTGCCCCACTCGCACGATGTTCGAGCTCACGAAGTAGAGATTGAGGCCAGCGGGAAATCCAACCGAGATGATCGGCAAGAACCAGGGCATGAACTTCATGATCATCTGCTGCTGCGGATTGATTGGAGCATCCGGGTCGCGCCGACCGGCAATCTGGCGCTGCTGGATATAGCTGCTCACCCCGATCAGGACGATCAGCAACAAGAACGGCAGTGCGGCAGAGAAGGAATCCCGAAATGCGTCGGTGAGACTGGACGACAGGTCCATCCCCCAGAAGTTCATCTCTGTGGAACTCTCTAAGGCGATCCGCAGTTCGGAGTCGGATGCCAAATACTCCGGGTTGAATGTGCGCTCGGGAAAATCAGGATTCGGTACGTCGGCATCTCCAAACGGCAACCGCCACCCGACGTAGGTTCCCAAATCACTGACACGCCGTGTAAGTCCTCGAATAAGTCGAAATAGAACAAAAAATACTGGAAGCTGAGCAATGATGGGCAGGCAACTCCCCAGTGGATTCACGTTGTTGTTCTGATACAGGCGCATCATCTCTTCGTTCATCCGCTGGCGGTCGCCCTGGTATTTCGTCTGGAGCTTCTTGACCTCGGGCTGAAGGGCCTGCATCCGAAGCATCGAACGGGTGGTGTAGAAGGTGAGCGGGGTCAGAATCAGCATCACCGTGAGCGTGAACAGCATGATGGCGATGCCGTAGCTGTTTCCCAGCGTGTAGTAGACCGCCAGCAGCCAGGCGAGGCCGTCGAACAACCCGTCGAACACCGAGTCAAACACCCGACACCGCCTCAACCTGAGGCTCTTCGGAAACCTCGCACGAACCTGTTGGCCCAAGGGTGGGGTCGGGTGCCAGCCGGCCGTCTGCATCCGGCACCGGATCCCAACCCGACGGTGCCCCCGGGCGGCACCGCAACAGGCGACGCACACTCAGCCAAGCTCCCCTGACCGCGCCATGCACCTCGACTGCCTCCACCGCATAGTACGAGCAGCTCGGCACATACCGGCAGGGGCTGGGGCGATGATCGGTCGCCCGCTGATACCCCGTGATCAAGCTCCTCATAACCCGGGCGGCCAGACTCAGCCCACTGGTGCGATCCACGGCGTTCACAGTCCTGTGCGCTCCAGTTTGGCCACACAGGTCGCCAGCGAAACCCGCAGGTCAGCATAGGAACATTGCCGGGAGCCTCGGCGAGTGCCAACGAGGTACAGGCCAGCTGGCAGACCGCCAGGGGATTCCCGGTCCAGACTCCTCACCGCGGCGCGCAACCGCCGGCGGATCTTGTTGCGAATCACGGCAGAACCCGTTTGTCGCGGCAGGGCAAAGGCAACATGGGCCGCGCGGGCAGAGGAATCAGCCAAGAACCGAACCCAGAGCAATCCATCGTCAACGCGAACACCATCGGCACGCAGCCGAGCGAACGCCGAGCGTCCCCGAAGCCGCTCGATCAGGCCGACAGCCTTTTGCGGCCGCGGCGCCGACGAGCATTGATGACCGCCCGCCCGCTTCTTGTCATCATCCGATGCCGAAATCCGTGACGCCGAGCCCGACGTTGCACATTCGGCTGATAAGTGCGCTTCACAAGTTCCTCCAAGGCCGGGGTGCCATCCTCTCAGGGCCGCCCTACAAGCGCCTCCGTCTCCCGGCGTCCCCTCTACGCTACGACCTCATCCGGCACCGCGACAACCAATTGACCAAGCCGTCATTTTGCACCCCACAACTACCACCTGAACGACAATGGCAACATCCTCAACACAAGCCTCTGACCTGCGAAAACCCCCTCAGTCGCCCGTGCACTGACAAGAAAGAGGTGCTACAGTCCTGAATTCCAGTCGAGGCGGTGCCAACTTGGTTGGGCGAACAATACGGATCGCGAGTTATCCACAACTTATACACATTTGTGGATACCACACGTCAAAATTTTGGAGTTACTACCAAAATGGTGTCAGCAACACTTCTCTGGTCTTCATGCGCCAATAGCATCCGAGCTCAAGTCCCCGACGCCGTCTGGCAGTCTACTTTCAACCCAGCCAAAGCGATCTCTTTGGAAGAAGATGTCTTGGAACTTACAGTCCCAAACACAATAATCAAAGATCGTCTTGAAGGTGAGTATTTTGAGGTTCTTCGGAATGCTCTGGCTAGCTCAAACGCCACGCATATCACACTCAAGATATTGACTGAGCAAAGTGCTAGCGGTGAAGACATCCACGTTTCAGTTTCTTCTCCGCCGGTGGCAATTCCGGAAGTTGACAGTCCTACACCAGTAAATCGAACAAACAACACGCTCCACCCCAATTACGTTTTTGACAAGTTTGTTACCGGCCCTTCCAATCGATTTGCTCTTGCAGCCGCCCTCTCCGTGGCAGAAACCCCTGGTAAATCGTACAATCCGCTGTTCATCCATGGTCATGCAGGCCTCGGGAAGACCCACCTTCTCCAGGCCATAGGCCACTATGTGAAGAGTCATTATGTCGACGACCAACGACACCCAATCAAACGGATCGTCTATGTTTCAACAGAAACCTTCCTAAACCAATTCGTTGATGCCATTCGAACGAATACTCGAAGTGATTTCAAAAAAAACTACCGAGAAGTTGACGTGCTCCTTGTAGACGACATTCAATTCCTTGAAGGAAAAGAGGGTCTACAAGAGGAGTTCTTTCATACGTTTAATTCGCTGCACGAGGTAAACAAACAAATCGTTCTCACCAGCGACCGTCCGCCAGATGCGATCCCAACGCTAGAAGATCGCATGACCAGCCGCTTCAAGATGGGACTTCTCACAGATATTCAACCTCCAGATCTTGAAACTCGGTTAGCTATTCTCCGAAAGAAGGCCGAACAGTCCAACTTTGTTATCAATCACGAAGTACTTACCTTTATCGCCAGCAACATCAAGGACAATATTCGTGAACTCGAGGGGGCCCTTACTCGAGTTACAGCATACGCCAGCTTTAACGACAAATACCTTGATCTGGAGCTGGCGCAATACGTTCTTCGAGACATCACTGCTCGGCGGGAACCCCAGCCGGTGACGGCTGATGTCATCTTGAAGGCAACTGCCGACCTGTTCGCATTCAAGGTCGAGGACATCATCGGACCGCGGCGACAGCGTCCGTTGGTGAAGGCCCGGCAAGTCTCGATGTATGTCTTCCGCGAGCTGACGGAGTTGAGTTACCCCGACATTGCCCGAGTCTTCGGCGGCCGAGACCACACCACTGCCATCCACGCGGTGCAGAAGATCACGAAGCAAATGGCGGAGCAGCCGGAGACCTTCAACCAGATCACCGAGTTGATCCAGAGGATCAAGAATGCCTGAGGCACTTCGTTGGGGAACAGCAGGGGAACTCGTTGGGGAAAGGTTGCCGCACCTTGGGAACAACGCGGGCTCATTCCACAGCAAGCGAACCCGCACCGCGTACAATCCACTTGCTTGGGGAAAGAGCAAAATAGACTAAATGGGGGCTAACCAGGGGAAATGCCAGCTTTCCACATTTCCACCGACCTACTGCTAACAACAGTAATTATTAAATAAATACAGGTATGAAAGCGAGAACCCTGTGAAATTCCGATGCGAGCGAGATGCTCTCCTAGAAGCCTTGACGGTGACCGGCCGAGCAGCAGGGACGCGCGGGGGTTTTCAGCTGGTGCTGTCGGGCGTTCATATGGCGCTGGACGGAGACGAGTTGACCCTCACGGCAACTGACCGCGAGCTGACCATCACCATGCAGCTGACTGTGGCTGGAGCCAGCAACGGAGAAGCGGTGGTCACTGCCCGACTGGTCGGCGATGTCGTTCGGTCGCTTGACGCCGGTGCGGTGAATGTGACCGTTGATGGGGAGGGGATCCATATCGATTCCGCTCGCTCGAAGTTCTCCCTTCAGACCATGGGGACAGAGGATTTCCCAGCCCTCGCCGGGCTTGATGGAGATCCGGTGGTGCTGGAGGCGGACGGTTTGCTCACTGCGCTGCGGCAAGTCGTGAAAGCGGCGTCAGCGGATGAATCGCGTCCTGTGTTGACTGGCGTGCTGTTGTCTGCCGAAGAAGAAGGTCTTCGCCTGGTGACAACGGATTCGTACCGGTTAGCGCTGTGTGATCTTCCTGGTTTAGAAGTACTCGGCTCTGATCAAAGTGTCTTGGTTCCCTCAAGGGCACTGCAAGAAGTGATCAGATTGCTCGGAGACGTTGAGCAAGTCAGTGTGCGTTTCAGCGAACGAGAGGCATCCTTCAACCTGGGAGCGGTCACCGTCACCACCCGGCTGATCGAAGGGGAGTTCCCGAGCTACCAAGGATTGATTCCGACGCATCAGCCGAATCGCCTGACCGTCAACAGGGAGGCCTTCATCAACGCGGTGCGAAGAGTCCGCCTGATGGCTCAGGATTCGACGCCGATTCGCTTGGACATGTCGGCTACCGGCCTTGAGCTGTCGGCGACCACCCAAGACGTCGGAGAGGCCCAGGAGCAACTGGACGCGGCGTTCGAGGGCGAAGACCTCACAGTGGCTTTCAACCCCGAGTACTTGCTGGATGGGGCAGAAGCAGCACCCGGCGACGAGATCGTGCTCAACACGGTGGACGCGTTGAAGCCGGCAGTGATCCGCACACCCGAGTCTGAACAGTTCCTGTATTTGTTGATGCCAGTTCGCATCAACTGAGCCCCGCTTGCGTCAAATAGGCAGAGCGTGCGTCTTCAGCGCCTCTGGCTTGCGGATTTTCGCAATTATTCCCGCCTTGAGTTGGAGCTCCCGCCGGGCACAAGCCTGATTGTCGGGCCCAACGGCGAGGGGAAGACCAATCTGTTGGAGGCGATCTTCTATCTGGCGACTATGACGTCGTTTCGCGTCAACAGCACCGAGGCGTTGATCCGGACCGGGCCGGACGTCTCAGAGGCAGTGGTTCGAGGTGAGATGGCGGTCGATCAAAGGGAAGTCCTCTTCGAGGCTGCGTTGAGGTCGACGGGTCGTTCCCAGTTCCAAGTCAACCGGCAGAGGGTCCGTCGCCGGGATCTATTGGGGTTGGCTCCGGTGTCCATCTTCATGCCCGATGATTTGGTGCTGCTCAAAGGGGGCCCGGGAGAGCGGCGCCGGTTCCTTGATGACGTCTTGAGCCAGATCGATCCTCGTCTCGATGCGGCCAGGGCGGACATGGACAACATCCTGCGCCAGCGGAATGCGCTGCTGCGGCAATCGGGAGGCCGGCTCGACTCCGAGGCTGCTGTGACCCTCGATGTGTGGGACGAGAAGTTGGCCGATGTTGGGGAGCGACTGACCAATGCCCGCCGAGGCGTGGTGGCCAAGCTCGATACGAAGGCGGTATCGGCCTATAAGGAGATCGCCGTCCAGGCGGTTCCGCTGGACTTGGCCTATGAGTCGACCTGGTCTCCAGGCGGGCTCAAGGAGGCACTTGTCCAGGCCCGATCAGAGGACCTGCGCCGAGGAGTGACCACCGTGGGACCCCATCGGGACGATGTTGCGGTGGTTCTGGATGGCAGGCCGGCCCGGACTCACGCCTCCCAGGGGGAGCAGCGGTCACTGGCACTGGCATTGCGCCTGGCCGCTCATCGCGAGCTGGAGGAGGCCACCGGCCAGTCGCCCCTGCTGCTGTTGGACGACGTGTTCTCCGAATTGGACCCGGACAGGTGCCGCGGCGTGCTGGGTGCATTGCAGTCTGAGCAGACGCTCTTGACCACCGCTGGTGCGCTGCCCGCGGACATTGCCTACAGCGCCCGATTCCGGGTGGCGGACGGTCGAGTTATTCGGGAAGTGTGATTTCCCGGTCGCCTTGTCCATGTTGCCGGGGCAGACTGGGACGATGGGGTGGGAGCCATTGCGGAAGCGGTCGGGACCTCGGCGGCTGGGAGAGGCCCTGGACCAGGTGACGTCTGGGCTGAGGGCACCGCGTGCTCAAGTGCTGAAGATGGTTTTTGAGGCGTGGGACGAGTTGGTTGGCTCGGTGATGGCAGCTCACTCGTCGCCGGTACGACTGGTCGACGGTGAGTTGGTCGTGGCGGTGGACGACCCTGCATGGGCCACTGAAATGAGGTTTTTCAGCGCCGAGCTCATCAGTCGGATCAATGCCGCTGCGGAGGAGGAGGCCGTCACTTCTCTGACGGTCAGAGTCCGCTCCGGATGATTGGCCCCGAAGGCCGGGAACCGGCTCTCCGGTGAGTCAATCGGGCCCCAAAAACTGGTAGAATTTCAGTATCGGAGGCAGCGCATTTGGCCGACTTGCCCGCGAGGCAAACCGTTCGGCGGGAGCGTCTGCCCATCCCCCTACAAGGCCCGTCTAGCAGGGCAGAAAAGCCAGGTCGTGACTAACACGTCTGAGTCTTACAGAGCCGAAGACATAACCGTTTTGGAAGGCCTCGACGCCGTCCGGACGCGTCCGGGAATGTATATCGGGTCTACCTCGGTGACCGGGTTGCATCACCTGGTCTACGAAGTGGTGGACAACGCCGTCGACGAGGCGATGGCCGGGTACTGCACAACCATTGAGATAACCCTTCTGGCCGACGGCGGTTGCGAAGTTCGGGACAACGGGCGGGGCATCCCTGTGGACCCCCATCCTCAGCATCCCGACATGAGTGCGGTCGCAGTGGTGCTCACCCTCCTGCATGCGGGGGGCAAGTTCGGCGGCAATGGTTACAAGGTGTCGGGCGGCCTGCACGGTGTGGGGGTGTCGGTGGTGAATGCCCTGTCCACCCGACTGGAAGTAGAGATTGATCGGGACGGCCACCGCCACACGATGTCGTTTGCCAATGGCGGGGAGATGACAGAAAAACTGCGGGTCATTGGCGACAGCCCCGAGAACCGCACCGGCACGATTGTTCGCTTCTGGCCCGACGAGGGCATCTTCGATGATGTGCGGTTCAGAGCCCAGGCACTGCTCGAGCGGCTCCAGATGATGGCGTTCTTGAATCGCGATCTGGAGATCAAGTTCCGTGACCTGCGCTCCGACGGTACCGGGGGCGCTGACTGGACGGTGTACTGCTACCAGGACGGCATCAGTGACTTCGTGCGCGAGGTGAACAGCTCCAAGGACGCGCTGTTCGACGACGTCGGCTTCTTCTCGCAGCAAGAAGACGGTGATGAAGTGGAGGTCGCGTTTCAGTGGAATAGCGGCTACAACACCGATGGCCTGCACTCCTTTGCCAACGGCATCAACACCGTAGAGGGGGGGATGCACGAGGAGGGCTTCCGCAAGGGGCTCACTCGAGTGGTCAACGACTACTGCCGGGCCAAGGGGCACCTGAAGGAGAAGGATGACAACCTGGCCGGCGAGGACATTCGCGAAGGACTGACGGCGATTGTGAGCGTGAGGCTGCGGGAGCCGCAGTTTGAGGGTCAGACCAAGTCGAAGTTGGGCAACACCTCCATGCGCTCCCTGGTAGAGCGGGCGACGAACGAGAAGCTGGCGGAGTGGCTGGAGGAGAATCCCACCGATGCCCGCAAGATCGCAACCAAGTGCCTCCAAGCCCAGAAGGCTCGGCTGGCCGCCCGACAGGCCCGGGATGCCACCCGGCGGAAGTCAGCCCTCGATGGCGCGGGATTGCCCGGCAAGCTGGTCGACTGCACGTCCACCGATCGGGATGAATGCGAGCTGTTCATCGTGGAGGGCAACTCCGCAGGCGGCTCGGCCAAAGACGCCCGCGACCCCAGGACCATGGCCATTCTCCCCATCCGAGGGAAGATCTTGAACGTCGAGCGAGTGCAGGTTGACCGGATGCTCCGCAACACGGAAATCCAGGCGCTTGTCGCCGCGATCGGCGCGGGCTTCGGCAATGAGTTCGATTCGGCCGAGAGCAACGGCGCCAAGGACGCGGTAAACGGCGACCAAGAGCACAAGACTCGGGTCCGCTACGGGAAGGTGATCCTGCTGGCCGATGCCGACGTGGACGGCAGCCACATTCGCACGCTCCTGCTCACGTTCTTCTACCGGCAGATGCGCGATTTGGTGGTGAAGGGCCATGTGTACATCGCACAGCCCCCGCTCTACTCCACAGAGGTGGGTCGGTCGAAGATCTATCTGAAAGACGACCACGCCAAAGAGGCCTTCTTGGCCGAAAATCCCAAGCACAGTGCAGAGTTCCAGAGACTGAAGGGCCTCGGTGAGATGGATGCCGAGGAGCTGTGGGCCACCACAATGGACCCGGCTCAGCGCACCCTGCTGAGAGTCTCAGTGGAGCAGGCTGCGGCGGCCGACGAGGTGTTCTCCAAGCTGATGGGGGAAGACGTTCAATCGCGCAAGCGGTTCATCCAGACCAACGCCAAAGACGTCCGCTTTTTGGACATATGAGCGCCAAGGAATCCAGTGTCCGACGAGCCTGACATCTCGCCTGAGCCTGAGGAATCGCCGAGAGGCGCAGTCCAGGACATCGACATCCAAACCGAGATGGAGCAGTCGTTCTTGGACTACGCCATGTCGGTCATCACAGCTCGAGCGCTCCCCGACGTACGCGACGGGCTCAAGCCAGTCCACCGCCGCATCCTCTGGGGGATGTACGACCAGGGCACTCGGCCCAACCGGCCCTATGTGAAGTGCGCCCGAGTGGTGGGCGATGTCATGGGGAAGTACCACCCCCATGGTGATCAGGCCATCTACGACGCCTTGGTTCGGCTGGGGCAGGGTTTCTCGCTGCGGCACCCGCTGATCGACCCCCACGGGAACTTTGGCTCACCCAACGATCCACCCGCGGCCATGAGGTACACCGAGTGCCGCCTCGACGAGTTGGCCATGAGGCTGTTGGACGGCATCGACGAGCAGACCGTCGATTTCTCCGACAACTTCGACTCCACCGAGCAGGAGCCGGTGGTGTTGCCGTCGCGGTTCCCGAATCTGCTGGTGAACGGCAGCCAGGGCATCGCCGTGGGCATGGCGACCAACATTCCGCCTCACAACCTGGGCGAAGTGATTGACGCGGTGAATCACTTGCTGGAGAACCCGGAGGCCACCAACGAGGATCTGATGGGGTTCGTAAAGGGCCCCGATTTCCCCACCCGGGGCCGCATCATGGGCTACCAGGGCATTCGGGACGCCTATATCACCGGCCAGGGAACGATCAAGGTGCGAGCCGCCGCAGAGATTGTGGAGAGCGGTACCAACGTCCGGATTGTGGTTACCGAAATCCCGTATCAGACCAGCGCGGAGATCATCGAGGAGAAGGTGGCCGACCTGGTGAATCGGCGGGTAATCGACGGCATTCGTCAAATCCACAATGAATCGGCCAAAGGCCAGACCAAGCTGGTGTTCGAGCTGAAGAGAGACGCCCCTGCGTTGGTTGTGCTGAACAACCTCTACAAGCACTCCCCGCTGCAAACGAATTTCCCGGTGAACATGGTGGCGCTCGCCGACGGGGTGCCCCGGACTATGACGCTGCGCGACTGCCTGGCCGCATACGCCGGCCACCAGCAGGAGGTGGTGCGACGCCGGACAGAGTTCCGCCTGGAGGAGGCCCGCCGTCGGGAGCACATCCTGGAAGGACTGGTGCGGGCGGTGGACATGATCGACGAGATCATCGCTGCCATCCGGGCATCGGACAACCGTGCCGCCGCCCGGGAAGTACTGATGGGCGAGCAGTTCGAGTTCAGCGAGATCCAGGCCAATCACATATTGGACATGCCATTGGGTCGGCTTACTCAGCTCGGCCAAAAGGAGCTGAGCGACGAGCTGGCCGAGAAGCGGGCGTTGATTGTCGACTTGGAGGCCATACTGGCCGACGACGCCAAGCTGCGAGCTGTTATCTCAGAAGAGCTGCTTGAAGTTCGAGAGGCTCATGCCAACGAGCGACGGACCCACATCATGGCCGACGAGGGTGAGATCGATATCGAAGCTCTCATCGATGATGAAGACCTGATGTTCAGCTTGAGTTCAGCCGGCTATGTCAAGACGGTGACGCCCGACGAGTTCAAGACCCAGGGGAGAGGCGGCAAAGGCGTTATCGGCGCCAACCTGAAGGACGGGGACTACATCGCCTCGCTCATCCACACCACCGCCCATGCCTATCTGATGTTTTTCACCAACATGGGCCGGGTGTATCGGATCAAGGCCCACGAGGTTCCCCGAACCAGCCGAACCGCTCGGGGCATGGCCATCGTCAATCTGCTGCACTTGGCGCCTGAAGAAACCATTTCGGCAGTGATCGACACCAGGGACTACGAGACGATGCGGTACTTGTTGTTCGTTACCCGCCGGGGGGTAGTGAAGCGGACCCGGTTCTTGGAGTACGACAAGACCCGCACCAAAGGGCTGATCGCTATCAACTTGCGGGAGGGCGATGAGTTGGTGCGGGTGCTTCCCACTACGGGGAACGACGACATCTGTCTGGTGAGCGCGTCGGGTCGGCTCATGAGGTTCTCGGAATCGGAGGTTCGATCAATGGGGCGAACCGCAGCTGGCGTGCGAGGGATGAGGCTGCTCGGCGACGACATCGTGGTTGCCGCCACCGCGGTGCAGCCCGAGGGGGAAATGCTCTTGGCCACCGACCAGGGCTTCGGCAAGCGGGTTCTTCTCGACCAATTCCGGTCCAAGCATCGAGGTGGCCAAGGGGTTATCGCCATGAAGCTGCCCGATGGGCGAGGTTCAGTGGTGGGGGCGCGGGTGGTCGCTCCCGACGACGAGGTGTTCGCAGTGGCCTCCAATGGAGTGACGATCCGAATGTCCGTCTCGTCGGTCTCGGTGCAAGGGACTCACGCCGCCGGAGTACGGATAATGACCTTGTCTGAGGATCAAACCATGGCGGCCATAGCACCGGTCTTATCCACCGGAGACGAGGAGTAACCTCCTACTCGGCGAAGCTTCCCCCTCAGCAATGACCATAGGAGCAGCGTTGTGGAGGAGCGGGGATCGATCTCGGTGTTGGGCGTGGGGATATTGGCGGTGATCGGGATGGCAATCCTGTTGTTGGGCCAGCTCGGCGCTGACGCGGTTCGCCGGGCTCGGGCGACAGCAATCGCCGATGCAGTGGCGATGGCCGCGGCGGCTGATCCTCAGGCTGCATCGACCACCGCGGCGGCCAATCGGGCAACGCTGGTTTCGGTGGTGCAGGACGGCTTCGAGACCGAGGTGGTCGTGAGCCTTGACGGCTCACTGGCGACAGCCAGAGCAGAGTTCCGCCCTCCCGGGTGGTGGCGGTGCCAATCATTTCCGACTAGCGATCCCGTACACTTCGGGGCGTGTCCATCGACCCCGGTCAGGTGAGCGATCCTCCTGCCACACCGTTGCCGAGCCAGGCAATGGCGCGCCAGCCGGTGAAGGTCACCCCGAGGGAATACCGGCGGGCAGTGCGATTGCAGGCGCGCAAGGTGCGCCGGGTGGTTCGCCACATCGAGCCCTGGTCGGTGTTGAAGATCTCGTTGATCTTCTACCTGTGCCTGTGGGTGATCGTGATGCTGACCGGGGTGATGCTGTGGAGCATCGCAGTGGGGTCGGGCACAGTGGATGACACCGAGTCATTCATCGAGGAGTTGTTCGCCCTGCAAGAGTTCAAGTTCAACGCCAGCCAGATATTCCGCGGCTTTGCTGTGGGCGGGTTGGTGTTGGTGGTGGCGGGCACGTTTTTCAACGTTTTGCTGTGTGTACTGTTCAATCTCATCAGCGATCTGACCGGTGGAATGAGGGTCACGGTCATCGAGGAGGAAACGGCTCGGCAACGGCCTCGGACCCGACCTCGGCGATTTCGTTGGCCTGCCTGGAACCCTCGTAAGTAGGCTCTTCACTCGGTTTGGCTTTGGGGCTATAGCTCAGTCGGTTAGAGCGCACCCCTGATAAGGGTGAGGTCGCTGGTTCGAATCCAGCTAGCCCCACGTTGGCAGGTCTTCCCCGGTTGCACCGTTGAGGGGGTTCGTTAGGATGGGTGTCGTGAAGATTCTGCGAAGAGCGTTGGTTGCTCTGGCAGGGGCGGCTGCAATTGCGGCCATTTTGCGTGCTCGGGGCACCGGGGGCGTACCGCCTCAGTCGGGCGGCTGGCGCCAGATCAGCGGCAGCAACTGACTCTGAGCTGCTCCATCTGAGCCGCATGGTGACTTTCATTCCGTCGGTCAGATAACTGATATGGAAATCCTGGTAATCGGCGCGGGTGTGGTCGGCGCCGGAGTGGTGAATCACTTGGTTGGCTCGCCTTCGATCCCTGTCAGCCGGGTGGCTGTGATCGACCGATATCCCGATCGGGCCTGGCACTTGACTAAAAAGCATGGGTCTCCGGTGACCGTGGGAAGCCTGGAGGATTCGGCCGATGTGGTGGTTTTGGCCACTGCATCGGGCAGCCAAGCCCGACTGGCTCGTCGATTTCTGGGCAGTGGCCGGATGGTGCTGACCACGACTGACTCGGTGTCTGATGTGCGGCGGCTGCTGGGTTTGAACGGTGCGATCCGGCAACAGAACTCACTGGTGGTCGTTGGAGCGGGCATGGCCCCGGGGTTGAGTGACGTCTTGGCGGTTCGGGCGGCTGAGGAATTCGACCGCGTGACTGAAGTACACGTTGCCAAGTTCGGCACCGGGGGGCCGGATTGTGCCCGTCAACATCACCGGGCTTTGAGTTCGCTGGCGTTGGAATGGCGCGGGGGGTGGAAGCAGCGGCCGGGTGGATCAGGCCGGGAGCTTTGCTGGTTCCCGAGTCCGGTTGACGCAGCCGATTGCTACCGGGCTGCGCTGCCCGACCCGATGCTGCTGGTTCGGAAGTTCAGCAGGGCGGATCGGATCACGGCCCGCATGGCGGCCACTCGGAGGGATCGGTTTAGCTCTTGGTTGCCGATGCTGCGGCCCCCGCATCCGGAGGGGAAGCTGGGTGCGGTGCGGGTTGAGGTGCGGGGCCAGCGAGACGGTGCTTGGGCGGGGCGGATTCTGGGGGCTTCAGGGGCGCCGGGGTTTGTGGCTTCGTCGGTGGTGGTGAGCGCTCTGGAGTTGATCGGGGCGGGGAAGGTTGATGGGACTGGCGTGGTGGGGTTGTCGGAGATTGTGGATGCGGGGGAGTTCTTGAGTGTTCTGGAGGGGCAAGGGGTGGTTTGTGAGGAGTTTGCCGGGGCCTAGCCGTTGTTGAGGAGAGTGCGGAGTTCTTCGTGGAAGTTGCCGTTGGTGGCCAGCCAGTCGCCGGCGGATGGGGTGTTGGTGCCGTTCCATTGGGTGACTTGGCCGCCGGCTTCGGGGACTATCACCAGCATGGGGGCGATGTCCCAAAGGTTGAGGCCGGGGTCGATCATGGCGTCGGTTCGGCCGGTGGCGACTAGGACATAGCCGTAGCCGTCTCCCCAGGTGCGCATTCGGGCGCCGGTTCGACTCGCCCGCTCGAAGGCGCCTTCGGGCCACCATTCGAACCCTGATGCGCACAGATAAGACCGGCTGAGTTCGGATTGCGAGCTCACCTGGCAGCGGTGCCCGTTGTGGAAACAGCCCAGGCCCCGGCCAGCCCATACCGCTTCGTCGAGAGGGGGGACGGCTGCCACACCGATGGCTGGGCCGTGCTGATCGATCACGGCCAACAGCGTGGTGTACAGGGGCACGCCGCGGACGAAGCTGCGGGTGCCGTCGATGGGGTCGATGATCCACGTTCGCCCTGACGAGCCTTGTTGTTCGGGGAACTCCTCACCAATCACGGCGTCTTCGGGGAACCTCTTGGCCAGTGCCTCCCGAAGAAATGACTCCGCCGCCTTGTCGGCTTCGGTTACCGGGGAGCCGTCGTCCTTGCGGCGCACCGACAACTCGTGATCATTGAACCAGCTGAGGGTGAGCTGTCCGGCTTCACGGGTCAACTCAACAGCCTCGTTCAGCAACTCGGCATCAGCCGACTCGGTCATCCCAGGATGCCTTGGTCCCGAAGTGCAGCCAGGCGGTCTTCGCCCAGCCCCAATACCTCGCTGAGCACCTCGTCGGTCTGCTGGCCGACGGTGGGAGCGTGGGTGGGGACGGGGAGCTCCTCGTCGAAGAACTTGACTGGAAGGGGGAGCTGTTCGCAGCCCAACTGCTCGATGGTGAACAGTGGCAACCGGTCTTGGAACTGCGGGTCGTCGACCACGTTCTTGGCGTTGTTCACCGGGGCGATGGGAGTGTTCACCCGGTCGCCGAACTCAAGCCACTCGGCACTGGTCTTGGTGCGGAAGATGTCCCGCAGCTCCCGCTGCATTTCGAAGTTGCCTCGGGCATGGTCGGCGTACTTCGACCCCGGCCAGCGGTCGAAGAGGTCCATGCGGTCCAACGCCTCGCAGAAGTTGCGCCAAAAAGCCTGTTCGGAGGCCATGAACAGCACGTGGCCATCCGCCGACTCGTACATCTGGTAGCGGACGCCCTCCCACATACCGGCCAGGCCCGGCGCCCGGCGCTCATAGTCGTCGGACGGGTTGCCGGTGACCTCGTCTTCGGGACGCTCGTAGGCCTTCCAGGTTTCGATGCGGTACCAGTCCATGTAGGCGGCCGCGTCAGACTGGGCCAACTCCAATCGGCAGCCCTCGCCGGTGTCCCGAGCCCGGATGATCCCGGCACAGACCGCGAGCGCGCCGATGAGAGGGGCGATGTTGATGCCGATATTGGGCATCTCGGGGATGCGGCAGAAGCCGTCGTCGTCATAGGCGGGGGGAATGAGCCCGGCCCAGGTGTCGTAGGCGATGCCGTGGCTGGGCATGTCCTTGTACGGACCGGTCATTCCGTAGCCGCTGATGGTGGCGAACACGATCCGGGGGTTCACTTCCTTGAGCTGCTCGTAGCCCAGGCCCCGCCGCTCCAGGGCACCGGGCCTCATGGCCTCCACCACCGCGTCGGCGTTGCGAGCGAGATCCAGATAGAGCTCCACGCCTTCGGGCTGGCGCAGATCGAGCACGATGCTGCGCTTGCCCCGATGGGTATGCAGATGCAGCAGCGACACGCCGTTGACGATGGGCCAGGTCATCTGGCGGATGTAGTCGCCCTGCGGAGGCTCGACTTTGATGACGTCGGCGCCCATGTCGGACAGGAACGTGGTTAGGAATCCCGGGCCGAGCAGCGAACTCTCGATGACCCGGACACCGGCCAGGGGAGGAGCGGGGTGGCTCATGGTTGCATACCTCGTTTGATCGGGAGAAGGCGGTGGACGGCTGCCGGGCAGGTCATGTCTGCATACCTCCGTCGACTCGGAGAACGATGCCGTTGCAGTAACTGGCATCATCGCTGGCCAAAAAGGCGAACGCTGCGGCCAGCTCAAAGGGTTGGGCTGGGCGGTGGAAGGGGAGGATGCGGTCCATGATGGTGAGGTCGACGCCTTCCGGCACGGTGAACTGCCCGGCGATCGGGGTCTCAACACCCCCGGGGGCGATGCAGTTGACCCGGATTCCCGACCGCCCGTTGGTGATGGCCATGGTCTGGGTGAGGGCGATCACCCCGCCCTTGGAGGCCGAGTAGACGGAGCTCCACGGCTGGGCGTTGGTGCCGGCGGTGGAGGCGGTGTTGACGATGTTGCCCTCGGACTCGAGCAAGTGGGGCAAGCAGGCCTGGGACATGAAGAACGTACCGGTGAGGTTCACGCCGATCACCCGGTTCCATGCCTCCGGGGTCTCGTCCTCATCACGGGTGAAATGGCCGATGCCGGCGATGTTGCACAACACGTCGATGCGACCGTAGGCATCCATCACTTGAGCGACTGTGGGAGCAATGGCATCCAGGTCGAGCAGGTCGAGTTGGATGGCCAGGTCAACGTCGTCCACCGGGTCTCGGTCGATGCCCACCACGGTGCCGCCCTCAGAGCGCAGGCGGTCGACAGTGGCCCTTCCGATGCCGGACGCCGCGCCAGTGACTACGGCGATCTTGTCTTCAAATCGGTTCATGCCCAAAGCATGGCCTATTGAGACGGTCGGCGATGCATCAAGGCAGTGCGAACGGCCCGGCAAACCAGCGCGTCGGCGCCCACAGAGTAGGCCCGGTGCTCGAGGGTGACCACACCCTGAGTGGGGCGAGACTTGGAGGGGCGGGCGTCCAAGACTTCGGTCTCCACCCGGATGGTGTCTCCGGCGAACACCGGAGCCCCGAAAGAGACCTCTTGGAAGCCCAGGTTGGCCACCGTGGTCCCCATGGTTGTCTCGTGGACGCTGATGCCCACGGCCAGCGCCAGGGTCAGCATGGAGTTCACCAACGGCTTCCCGAATTCGGTGCCAGATGCGTAATCGGCGTCGAGGTGGATGGGCGCGGGATTCATGGTCATGGTGGTGAAGGCCACGTTGTCGGCCTCGGTGATCGTGCGGCGGATGGCGTGATGGACAACCAGCCCGGGGGTCAAGTCCTCAAACCACAGTCCAGTGACCGGTCGAGGAATCTGGTTGTCTGGCACAGTGGCAAATTACCGGCCAGAGCTTTGTGGTGCCGTCATGGCCGCATTGCGTGAGGGCGCCTCAATGATCCCGGTCAACATGTCCACCAGATTGGCAGCATACGCATGGTCTTGAGTGGCCAAGGGGTCGCCTGCTTCGATGCGGCGGGCCCGCTCGGCCAATGAAGCGGTCATCAGCTGGATCATGCCCAGCACCCGCTCGCCTCGCTGGGCTTTGTCGGCCGCCGATGAGCGGTCTCGCAACAGCCTCAAGATGGCGTTGAGGTTTGCCGGCACGTGGGTGGGATCGAAATCCCAGCGACTGAAGTCTGCACTGAGCTGGGCCACGATCCGCAGGTAGCACCGACCGCTGTCGGTGGCCAACCGGTGGGTGAGAGGCTGAACCAGCGCCTCGATGAGCGCGGGAGTGTGGTCGTCATCCAACGAAGCCCACACCTCACCCCGGTCTTGGTCGATGGGCTCACCGTGCTCTCGCAAGATGGCGTCGAGCACCCCGCTGCGGGATCCGAAGTGATAGGAGAGCGCCGAGCTGTTCTTCTGCCCGGCGGCGGCCACGATGTCTTGAACCCGCACCTTCCAGATGCCCTGCTCGGCGAACAGGCGCTCGGCTTCAGCGATCAGCCGGGCTCGGGTTTCGGTGGCGTCGCGGGGCACAGCCGCTGTTCCTCGGGTCGGTCGGGCTATTTGCCGTGGCCCAGGGGCAATATGGCGGTGTCGGGGATGAGCTCTACGTCGATGCCGTCGGGAAGCGGGAATTCGAAGTCGGGATACCGGCGCTGGGCGGTCGCCCGGTAGCGGTCGGTGGAGTGGACCGGATCGGGGTCGTACTCGGGGATGACCTTGGTGCCGAACACCTCCAGCATCTCGTCGATCTCGTCATGCTCCATGCCCTCGCCGGGCAGGCCGAACACCACCTGATCGCAGCCGACCGTCTGGTAACGGGCCACCTGTTCGCAGACCTCTTCGGCATTGCCGCACAGCATGTAGCCGCCGGCAATGGCCCCGTCGAGCATCTCGTCGGTCCACTCGATCTGGTTGGGCGCAGAGGGCCAGGTGATGGCGTCGGGAGACTTGGGCATGGTGTCGTGGTAGAGGTTCACCATGGTGACCAGATAGCCCCGCCCCTTGGCTTTGGCGATCTCCCGGGCCCGTTCCCGGTCTTCCAGGCAGATGACCGCGTTGGTCATCATCACGTTGTCGTTCTTGAACTGGCCGATCTGCTCCACCGGGCTTTGGATGGCCTCCTTGTAGGCGTCGATGCGGCCCTTGAGGTTGAAGATGGGCTCGAAGTTGAAGGCGATGGCGCCGATGCCCAGCGACCCGGCCTTGGCGAAGGTGGGCGGGTTGCCGCACGCCACCCAGATGGGAGGATGGCCGTGGCCGTGGGGCTTGGGCAGCACGTTGTGGGGCTTGGGCACCGAGAAGTGCTCGCCCTCGAAGCAGTAGTCGCGCTGCTCCCACATGCGGGGGATCTCGCGGATTACCTCATCCCACATCGACTTGGTCTCGGGCGGGGTCAGTCCGCCGAAGGTGGCCACCTCATGGCTGCCTGCGCCTCGACCGGTGCCGAACTCGAAGCGGTTCTCGGTGATGTGGTCGAGCATGGCGGCCCGCTCGGCGATTCGTACCGGGTGCTCCTTGGCGGTGGGCAGGCTGGTGATGCCGGTGGAGAGATGGATGCGCTCGGTTTTGGCGGCCACATAGCCCATGACCGGGGCGGGGGCCGACATGTGGCTGTACTCGGTGAGGCAGTGGTGCTCGCCGAACCAGGCGTACTTCCAGTTGTACTTGTCAGCGGTGATGACGTAATGGGCCTCCCGCATCAAGGCAGTGTGCTCTGCCTCGGTGTCGTGGGCTGCGGGCCCGGGGATGTAGCCGTTGACGAAAATTCCGAACTCCATGGTCTCCTCCGCTCCTGTTGGGTGAGGGCAATGCCGAGTCAGTTCTAATGGAAGATATTAGAACGTGTCAAGTCAAGCTTCCCCGACTTGGCGGCGGAGGGACTCGATCCAACTCTGGGCCTCGCTCCACGCAGAGGAGGCATTGCTGTTCTTCTCCTCGCTGCCCCGAGTTGTGGTCGGATAGGAGCCGAGGAACTTCACCTCGCCGTGCTTGGCCAGGATGCTGGTGAGGCAGTCGGCCACCAGCTGATCGGCGATATGGCCCTCAAGGTCGATAAGGAAGCAGTAATCGCCCAGCGCTTTCTTGGTGGGCCGGGATTCCAGTTTGGTGAGGTTGATGGAGCGGGCCGCGAACTCGGCGAGAATGCCCATCAGCGAGCCCGATCGATCGGCATGCTGGAAGACCACGATCGAGGTCTTGTCGTGCCCAGTGGGGGTAGGCACACCCGAACTAGAGACCGCCACGAAGCGGGTTTGGTTCTCCGGGTGGTCTTCGATGTCGGTGGCGATCAGTTCCAGGCCGTAGAGCTGCTGAGACAGGGCGGTGCCGATGGCGGCAACCGCCGCGTCTTGGGAATCGGCGAGGTCCTGCGCCGCGGCCGCGGTGGAGTTGGCCGCAACTTCCTCGACGTGGGGCAGGTTGTCGGTCAGATAGTGCCGGCATTGGGCGGTTGCCACGGGGAAGCTGATGACCCTTTGGATTGTCTCCAACGAAGCACCGGGTAGGCCGAGGAGGTGGAGGCGGACGTCGATGATCACCTCTCGCTGGATGAGCAGGTCGTGTTCGAAGATCAAAGCGTCGAGGGCGACATTGACCGTGCCTTCGATGGAATTCTCGATGGCGGTGAACCCCAAATCAACGCGGCCGTCAGCGGCAGATTCAAGGACCTCAGGGATTGATCGGCATAATTGGTGCTTCGCGGCGGCCAAGTCTGGCTGGGTGAGAAGCGCTTCTTCAGTGAACGTGCCTGGCGGTCCGAGATAGGCCACATGGCTTATAGATCGGGCAGAGGCAGTCACAAAGGGGCAGGATAGTGGTATTGAGAAACGCGGTCGCGGTGAGAAAATGGCAAGGACTACTGGAAAAGGCGGGATGTTGAGGTGGATGAGGCTTTTCTTCGGAAAATGATGGACGACGTGCGCAGCGGCGCGCTGCCGGTTGATGACGCGGTTCGGCAGTTGCGGCGGCTGCCGTTTGCCGATTTGGGGTTTGCCCGGGTAGATCATCATCGCAATCTCCGCCAGGGGCTGGCCGAGGTTGTCTACGGACCGGGCAAGACGCCCGACCAGTGCGCGGACATTGTGAAGGAACTGCTCGATCAGCCGGGCGGCCCGGTGTTGTTGACTCGAGCTTCAGCCGGGCAGGCCGCCGTCGCCCTGGCCCTCAATCCCGAAGGGGAGCGCTACGACACTACGCTGGTGTGGCGGCCAGCACCGCCGCGGCCCGAGCGGGTGGTACTGGCCGCGGCCGGCACCGCCGATCTCCCGGTGGCCGACGAGTGCGGAGTGGTGCTGGCCGCCCACGGGCTGGCTCCGCAGCGTCTGAACGATGTGGGGGTGGCCGGACTTCATCGAATTCTCAACGAAGTCGACTCGCTGGCGGAGGCCGACGCCGTGGTGGTGGTGGCTGGGATGGAGGGGGCCTTGGCCTCAGTCGTCGGAGGGCTGACGACGGCCCCGGTGGTGGCCGTGCCCACCAGCGCGGGATACGGGTCCTCGCTGGAAGGGGTCACTCCGCTGCTGGCCATGATGTCGTCATGCGCCGCGGGTGTGACCGTCGTCGGGGTGGACAATGGATTCGGCGCGGCTTGCGCGGTGCTGCGGCTGTTCAAGACGAGGGATCGAGCAGCGTCACCGGCAGGGTTGAACGATGGCTGAGCGGAGCGAACGATGCCTGAGCGGAGCGAACGATGGCTGATCCGGCTGGCGTTGCCTGGTTTCACTGCTTCAGCGGGATCGCGGGCGACATGGCGCTGGGGGCGCTGATCGACGCCGGGGCAGATGTGGCCGAAGTACGGGACATATGCGAACTGCTGCCTTTGGGCGGGTGGGATCTGCAAGCCCACCCCACCCAGCGAGGGGGCGTCGCGGCCACCGATGTGCGGGTGATCACCCAGGAGACGTCGGTGGTGCGCACCGCCAGCCACATCAATGCCCTCGTCGGAGAGGCCCGGCTGCCCGACCGGGTGGCCGATCGGGCGCTGGCGGTCTTCGATGCCCTGGCTCGGGCCGAGGGCAAGCTGCACCGCCGCCCGCCAGAGCAGGTCCATTTCCACGAAGTGGGCGGGCTGGACGCCATCATCGACGTGGTGGGCACCTGCGCTGCGCTGGAGGTATTGGGGATCGACCAGGTTTACTCCAGTGCGGTGGCGTGTGGACGGGGAATGATCCGCAGTGCCCACGGGCATCTGCCCAATCCGCCGCCCGCCGTGGTGGAACTGCTGGTGGGGTGCCCGACGTTCGGCTTGGACGTGGGTATGGAGTTGACCACGCCCACCGGTGCGGCGATTCTCTCGGCGCTGGCCGAAGGCTGGGGGCCCATGCCGCCGATGACGATCTCGGCGAGCGGATTTGGCGCGGGCGACAACCAGCTGGAGGACCGTCCCAATCTGACTCAAGTGGTGGTGGGGACGATGGCGGCATCTCGCCCCGCGGGCCAGCCGGTGATGTTGTTCGAGACCAATGTGGATGACGCGACGGGGGAGACTCTGGCGCACACGGTGGCATCGCTGTTGGAAGCAGGGGCGCACGATGCCTGGATCACGCCGATCGTCATGAAGAAGGGGCGGCCGGCGTACACCGTGAGCGCGTTGGCCGATCCTGCGGTAGGCGATCAGGTGGCGGCCACGCTGGCGGAGGAGACCGGGTCGCTGGGGGTCCGGGGACAGTTGATCGAGCGGTGGCCCCGGGGGCGGTTGGAGCACGAGGTGGACGTTGATGGTCGCCGGCTTCGGGTGAAGGTGAGCGCGGGGCGGGTCAAGGTCGAACACGATGAGGCGGTGCGGGCCTCGAAGTTGTTGGGATTGCCGGCTCGTGAGGTTGTCTCCTTGGCGGAGGAGGCCTGGCGGCGGCAGGGCGACGACGAGCCGGTTGCCTAGTATCAAAGCCGTGGACGAAGAGCGGTTGTATTTCCGGCAGTTGTTGTCGGGGCGGGACTTGGCGGTTGGGGACATGATGGCCCAGCAGATGGTGAACTTCGTCTATCTGATCGGAGATCGGGAGACGGGGGAAGCGGTGGTGGTGGACCCGGCTTATGACCCGCAGGGGATCATGGATCTGGTTGAGGCCGATGGGATGCGGCTGACGGGGGTGTTGGCCACCCACTACCACGCCGATCATGTGGGCGGGTCGATAATGCAGTTCTCCATCCCGGGTGTGGCTGAGCTGTTGGAGCTGGTGTCGGTTCCGGTGCATGTTCAGGCTGTTGAGGCTCGCTATGTCACCATGACTACCGGCATTGGGGAAGATGATCTGTGCCTGCATGAGAGCGGTGATGTGCTATCGGTGGGGGAGGTGGACATCGAGATGATCCACACCCCGGGTCACACTCCCGGAAGTCAGTGCTTTTTGACCAACGGGCGCTTGGTGGCCGGCGACACGCTGTTCTTGGAGGGCTGCGGAAGAACCGACCTGCCGGGAAGCGATCCGGCGGCAATGTATGAGAGCATCACCCAGCGCCTGGCCCGGGTTCCCGACAGTGCGACGCTGTATCCCGGCCATCTGTACTCGCCCCAGCCGTCGGCTTCGATGGGCGAGACCCGCCAAACCAACTATGTGTTCATGCCCCGCTCAGCCGAGCAGTGGGTGGCCATGTTCGGCGGGTGATGGGGATGAGCTCAGCCTCGACTGGCAATCCTCTAGCGGCTTTGGACTCCCATGTAGCCGGGACGCTGGAAGAGCTGGTGCAGGCCCTCGATGGGGTGGGACTGGATCCCGGGTTGTTGGAGCTTTGCGCCGCTCGCATCGAGCAGATAATTGGTGGTGAGCCGTCGGCTGCGTCTCCTCAAGATGACCGAGAAAGCGTCGTCTTGGCGTTCACCGAACAGTATGTGCTGGATGCCCACGGCGTGACCGACGAGCTGTGTGCAGAGTTGAACGCCCACCTGTCACCGCCCGAGTTGGCCGCGCTCACCACGGCTATCGCCACGTTCGAGGCCCTGGCTCGCAGCCGGGCCGCACTGAAAGGAGTCATCCAATGACCAGAATCGCCGTCCCCGAAGGGGGTATGTCGCTGTTCGACCACCAGCCCGAGCTGTTCGCAGCGTTCAACCGCTTCTACGGCACGCTGTGGAGCGAGGGGGAACTGGACCAGGCCACCAAGGAGGTGGGACGGCTCCGCAATGCCCGAGTCAACGACTGCAACATTTGAAAGAACCTCCGCTTCGCAGGTGCGAAGCAGCAGGGACTCACCGAGGAACTGGTGGAGCAGATACAGGATGGCTACGCCGACAGCGACCTGCCGGATCGGTTCAAGCTGGCCTTGCGAATGGCCGACGCGGTGATCTCCGACCCGTCGGGGCTCAGCGAGGCAGATCAGACGGCTCTGCGGGAGGAGTTCACCTCGCCCGAGTTGGCTGAGCTGGCACTGACGGTGGCCATGGCCGCGGGGTTCTCCAAAGCGGCCATTGCCTGGGGCCCGCCCCCGGTCATTCCGGTCACAGAAGTACCGACCCCCACCCCTGATGGGACGGTGGGCTGAGCCCAGCAGTGCGCGAGGAGGGACTTGAACCCTCACGTCCTTGCGGACACAGGAACCTGAATCCTGCGCGTCTGCCAATTCCGCCACTCGCGCTGGTTGTCGGGGTGGTCAGCGTACAAGACGGGCGAGCAGATCGATAACCAAGATCCAGCCGAAGTTCGCAGCCGAATGCCAATCCTGATGGGCGCTGGTTATAGTCCACCGCAAAGTGGGGGCACCACGGTCATGGAACTCTGATGATCCGGCTGGAAGCGGCGCAAGCCACCGATACAGGCCGACGTCGAGAGAAAAACGAAGACTCGATGCTGGTTGAAGGGGGACTCTTCGCGGTTGCCGATGGGTTGGGGGGCCATCAGGGGGGAGAAGTGGCGTCGGCCTTGGCGGTAGAGGTGCTGGCTGCCCAAGTCCGCTCTGCGGTAGAAGCCCGAACGGGAGGCCGTCGTCGCCATCGGTTCGCCCGTCGACCGCGGCATTCCCGAGTTCCAACTGTAGAAGAGCTAGTGGATGCGGTCGACCGGGCCAATGAGGAGATCTTGGCCGAGTCCACATCCAGCGACGAGTTGGCCGGCATGGGGACGACCCTGTGCGCGTTGGCCGTGGTTGAGCATGAGCACCGCCAAGCGCTGGCGGTGGTGAACGTTGGCGATTCCCGGGTGTATCGCTGCGATGAGAGCGGGTTCCACCAGATGACTGAGGACCACACCGTGGTGCAGGAGATGGTCAAAGCAGGGATCATCACTCGGGAGGAGGCGGAAGTCCACACATACCGGCATCATCTCAGCCGGGCACTGGGCATCGAGCCGAAGGTAGTAATCGACGATTGGACTCTGGAGCCGGTGAGCGGACATCGCTATCTGCTGTGCTCAGATGGATTGACCAATGAGGTAACCGATCGAGATATCCACGCGATTCTGCTGCAATTCGAGTCGCCGGAGGAGGCCGCGGATGCGCTGGTGAACCTGGCTTTACAGCACGGAGGAAGCGACAACGTGACGGTGGTGATCGTGGATGTGGCGGACGTAGCCCTACCTTAAAACGAGCAGGTCAAGAAGTACGCTATTTTCGCCATGCCAGACAACGATCCGGAGCTTTTGGGCGGTCGATACCGACTGCGAAATCAAATCGCTCGCGGTGGCATGACCGATGTTTTCTTGGGGCAAGACACTCTTTTGTCGCGCCCAGTGGCCATCAAGCGCTTGTTCCCCGAGTTCGCCGCTGATCCAAGCTTTGTGGAGCGGTTCAGACGGGAAGCCACTGCGGCGGCAAACCTCAATCACCCCAATGTCGTGGCGGTGTACGACTGGGGGTCGGCCGCAGGCACGTACTACATCGTCATGGAGTACATCGAGGGCCAGAGTCTGGCCGAACTGCTGCGCTCGGGTGGTCCGCTGCCTCCTGAGCAGGCCGCAGAAATCGCCATGTTCGTGTCCGCTGCGCTCGGCTTTGCCCACGACAATGGGGTGATCCATCGGGATGTGAAGCCGGGGAACGTGCTGCTGTCACCCGATGGGAAAGTGAAGGTGACCGATTTCGGCATCGCCATCGCGGCCTTTGGAGGAGCGGAGTCGAATCTCACCCAAACCGGCTCCGTAATGGGGACCGCCACTTACTTCTCCCCCGAGCAAGCCCAGGGACAGACCCTCGATCACCGCAGCGATCTGTATTCGCTGGGAATCGTGCTGTACGAGATGCTCTGCGGTCGCCCTCCGTTCACCGGCGACAGTTCGGTGGCCGTGGCGTACAAGCATGTCCAGCAGCCGGTGCCCACGCCTTCGTCGCTGGGAATCGTGCTGCCGGAGTCGCTCGAAGCCATCACCATGAAGCTGCTGGCCAAAAACCCGGTAAAACGATACCCGACTGCCAAGGATCTCCAGCGGGATTTGCGGCGCTTTCGGGAAGGACGCCATCAACTGTCCTCCCGCCAACAGCCGGCCGACGCCCCGCCGGCGGCCCCGACTCCGCCGGCAAAGGAAGCAGAAGAGCCGGTGAGCGCATCCCCGCCTGCCTCTCCACCATCGTTGGGAGGGCCGCCCCAGCCTCCAGCGTCTCAGCCTCCGGCGCCTCAGCAGCCCGCACCGGTGGCGGTGATAGAGCCCTCCTCGCGGGCCGGGCTGTACACCGCGGCAGCGGTGATATTCATCGCCGTGGCCGTGCTGGTGTTCTTTGTGCTTTCGAACGTGCTTGAAAACGGCGAGGACCCTGCTCCACCAGTAGCAACAGTCGCTCCTGCTCCCCTGGTATCGGTACCCGATGTGGTGGGATTGTCGAGCCAGGCGGCGATCAGGGAGCTTCGCTCCTCTGGATTCTTGGTCAGCGAGGTGTTTGAGGCCAGCGACACGGTGGAGGCCAATGAGGTCATCGCCCAGTCTCCCGCAGCTTTGACCGAGGTGGAGCAGGGGGAGGAAATTGAGATCACAGTCAGCTCTGGGGCAGTTCCGGTGCCGGTGCCGGGTGTGGTAGGCCAGGACGCCAATGACGCGGCTCGCTTCTTGCAGGATCGAGGCTTTGCCTCTGAGTTGCGGGTGGAGTCGGGAACCAACGCGCCGGCAGGACAAGTGCTTCGCCAAGATCCCCCGGCCGGAAGCGAAGTGGCCCCGGGCAGCACAGTGGTGCTCTTTGTGGCTGAGGGGATTCAAGCTGTGGAAGTCCCCGATGTGAAGGGGATGACCCTGTTGCGGGCCACTCAGGTCTTGGCGCAAGCCGGCCTCGACGTGGCTGACGAGGTTATCGAGGAAGCCTCCAATGAAGTGGAGGAGGGCTTGGTGATCGGCACTGATCCCTCGCCACCCGTGCTGCTGCTGCCCGACAGCCCGATCACGATCGTGGTTTCCCTCGGCGCAGAGAGCGTGGTGGTGCCCAGTCTGATCGGGTTGACCCCGGAGGCGGCTGCCCAGCGGCTGGGTGGGCTGAACCTGGTGTTGGTTCTGCCTGTTCCCGAGTGCCAATTCTCCAACGACACCGAAGAACTGGTTGGGCGGATCATGGGTCAGGTGCCGCCTGCCGAAGAGGAACATCCGGCGGGAACGGAGATAAACGCCTGTCTGGGGCTGCCGACCTCGGCAATCCCGCCTGCGGGCACATCGGTTGCAGTGCCCCCCGGTCGCCCTGATGAGCCGCCTCCTGATCTCGGTCCCCGTCGGGCGGCAGCGTGGATTGCTGCCACTCAGATCACTGACAAGGCCATCGTCACCGGGCGCCAACCCGATGCCTTGGGCAGCATCGCGAGATGGAACGACCTTTCGAGCAGGTTTGCCGCAGAGTGTCGAGATCTGGCGACGATCTATTCCGACATTCCCGGGTTTGCCGCCCAGTGGAATATCGAGCTTCCCTATCCGATGCCTGCCTCTGCGGCCAACGCCGCCAATTGGGCAGAAGGCCTCAACGGGGACACCCCGGGAGTTGACGACGGCTGCACCGTCTCTTGGAACTAGGAGCTAACGGTCAGTCTGGGCCAAGAAGTTGGACAGCATGTCGTGGCCAGAAGAGGTCAAGATCGACTCGGGATGGAACTGCACTCCCTCAACCGGGTGGTCGCGGTGGCGCAACCCCATCACCAGGCCGTCATCGGTCTCTGCGGTTATGACCAGCACATCGGGTACCGAAGACCGCTCCACAATGAGCGAGTGGTAGCGGGTGGCCTCGAGGGGGTTGGGCAGCCCGGAGAACACGCCTTCACCGGTGTGGTGGATGACCGACGTCTTGCCGTGCATGACCTGAGGGGCTCGAACGACTTGGCCACCGAAAACCTCGCCGAGGCATTGCAAACCGAGGCACACTCCGAGCACTGGTCGGACACCGCAGAACTCTTGGATGAGGGCGTTGCTCAACCCGGCATCGGAAGGACGTCCCGGCCCGGGGCTGATGAGAACACCGTCGGGTTCGATCTGGAGAGCTTGTTGGAGGGAGATGGCATCGTGCCGATAGACGATCGGTTCGGCGCCCAACTCGCCCAGGTACTGGACCAGGTTGTAGACGAACGAGTCGTAATTGTCGATCACCAGGATTCTGGAACTCACCGGAGGCAACGTTATCGGGGTCCGCTGACCACGAGCACCGGATAATTTCGGGTCTATCCTTGGTCCATGGCCAAGCCGACCAAACGCAGAGTGCAGGGGGGTCGGGTAACCCCGAGAGGTACCCGACCCGAGAACGAGGCCGTCCCCCGGGTGCCGGTCTCCGCCGAGAAGATCAGTCCTATGTGGGTGCCGGTGCTGATGATCGCTCTCCTGGCGCTGGGCGCCATCGTGATCGTGCTCAACTACGTGGCTCTCCTGCCGGGCGACACCAACAACTGGTACTTGCTGGGCGGGCTGGGGTTGCTGCTCGCCGGAATGCTGGTGGCCACTCAGTGGCACTAGCGGTTTGGTTGATTTCAAGTTACGCGTTAGTTACGAGCTTGTAGTTTGTGCCCAGATTGTTCACAATCTGTGGATAACTATTCATCAATGGGCGCGACCAGCTCCATGTCGTCGCCGCAGTGCCGAGGAGGCTCAGGATCTTCCTCGGGGGCAACGGTCATGCGGACTTCGGCATAGCAAATAGTGCACCGGTAGGTGATCTTGACCTTGCGCAGTTCTCCCGGCGGTGGCGGAGGGGGCAGGGGCTGGCGGATCATCAAAAGCACGCCGATGCCCACCCTGATGAGGATCATCCCAGCCAGGATGGCAATGAGAACACTGAGCCACAGAGGCACGTGCCCAGCCTAGATGGGCCAGTACTGTGGGCTTATGGACGAGATGAATCTGGCAATGCTGATACTGCGGGTGGGCGTCGGGCTCACTTTTGCGGCCCACGGGTACGGCAAGATCTTCCAGGGCGGCCGCATCCCCGGCACCGCCGGTTGGTTCGACAGCATGGGGATGAAGCCGGGCAAATTGCATGCCTGGATGGCAGCGCTCACCGAGATCAGCGCCGGATTGCTGCTGGCATTGGGGTTCCTCACCCCGTTGGCGGCCGCAGGAATGGTTGGGGTCATGGTGGTTGCCGCATGGACCGTTCACCGCCACAACGGCTTCATGATCGTGCGAGAAGGCTGGGAGTACACCTTCGTGCTCGCTCTGGTTGCAATGGCAGTGGCCACCTTGGGGCCCATGGAATGGTCGATTGACAGCGCACTGGGAATCGATGACGACTGGGATGGATATGTTGGGCTGGCGATTGGTGCCGGTGGGGGCGTGCTCGCCGGATTGGCGCAGCTCGCTCTGTTCTATCGCCCTCCAAAATCTGAGGAGACCAGTTAGACAGTGAGCGATTCCAACGTGGTCCACCTGGACCACGACGTCTTGCGGCGCTACGAGATCACCATCCTCGAGGGATTGGGAGTTCCCTCCGATCAGGCGGAGGTGGTGGTCGACAACCTGGTGGAGGCCGACCTGCGTGGTGTGGACTCCCATGGTGCGCACTTGATCGAGCTTTATGTGGACCGGCTGAGGTCAGGCCATCTCCGGCCGGTTACCGAAGTGTCGGTCATTCGCGACGACGGTGCCACGGTGATGATGGACGGCGGCATCGGATTCGGGCAGGTGTCCGGGGTGGCGGCCATGGAACTGGCCGTCGAGCGGGCCAAGGCCCATGGGGTGGCGGCCGTCACAGTACGGGAGGGAACCCATCTGGGAGCTTTGGCCTATTACACCCTTCCCGCGGCCGAAGCGGGCTGCTTCGCCATGGCGGTGCAAAACGGACCGGCCATTGTCCCTCCCTTTGGCGGTCGATTGGGCATCTTCTCGACCAACCCCTTCTCTTGGGCGGTGCCTGCCGGGAAAGAGTTGCCCGTGGTGTACGACATCGCGACCACTGCGGTGGCTGGCAACAAGATCTTGCTGGCCAAAAAGCGCGGCGACCCAACCATTCCCGAGGGATGGGCCAACGACGACATGGGACGGCCAACCACGGACACGGCCACTGCATCGGCTCAAAATCTTTGCTGGTTCGGGGGCTACAAGGGGTTCGGCATCGCGCTGATGGTGGAGGTGCTCTCGGGAATCGTGGCCGGGAGCAGCTTCGGGCATACCGAGCAGACGGAATGCGAGTTGGTGGGAAATCGCCGCCTGGCCAAGGGGTGGATGTTTCTGACCCTGGATCTGGAGCGGTTCTGCGGTTTGGATCGATTTCGAGAGCAGATGGACCAGCTCATCCGGGACGTGCACAGCACCGAACGGGCCGAAGGGGTGGACCGAATCTATGTGCCCGGCGAAATCGAGCACGAGAACCGGGCGAAGCGCCTGGCCACTGGGATTCCCCTGCCGGTTGCGCTGGTAGAGGAGATCAGCGCCATCGGCGCCGACTTCGGGCTGCCTCCGCTGGGATCGGTTTAACGGGAGACCAAAGTCATCCGTTCTGCTCGAATACCACCTTGATGGCGCCGCGAGAGCCGGCTTCAGCGGCGTGGGCGATGGCCTCCCGATAGCGGTGGAGGGGGTAGCGGGCGGACACCAACTGCTCCAAGTTGGCTGAGGCCACCAAGTCGAATGCCATCACGAAGCTGGTGGCAGTCTTTCCGCCGTGGAGCATCTCGGTTCCGTAGGTGTAGGCGCCGACCAGTTCGGTCTCGCGATGCCATAGGCCGGTCAGGTCGATTCGAGCGGACTCGGGCATGCCGAGCAGCACCACTCGCCCCCGGGGCCGGGTGATGGCGATGGCATCGGTGACGGAACCCGGATTGCCCACCGCGTCGATCGTGATGTCCACTCCACCCGACAGGTAGTCGCCCAGCATTCGACAGCCGGTAAACCGGCGCACGGCGCGGCGGACCTCGCGGGGGTCGACCACAATGTCAGCGCCCAGCGCGGTGGCCAAATCCCGCTGGTGGGGATACTTGGCAGTGACGATGATCGTTCCGGCGGCAGTCAGCGAGCGCAATGCGGCCAGGGAGCACAACCCCATTGTTCCCGCCCCCAGCACAGCCACCGAAGCGCCAGGCTCGACTTGAGCTTTCAAGGCAGCGTGAACTCCCCCGGCGGCCGGTTCCAGCATCACGGCAGCTTCGTCGCTCAATTGATCGGGCACCGGATGGAGCTGACTCTGGTGGGCGACAAGCGCTTCTCCCCAGCCGCCGCCCGTGCTTGAGCAGAAACCGATTTGAATGCCGTCTTCGATGGATCCTCCAAGGAGGTAGCCGTAATCGTCACCGTCGCCAGGTGCAGCGCCGGGGAAGGGCAGCGGCTCGTCGCGGGCCGCCGCTCCCAGGACCGGTTCGAGAGCCAATCGGCGCCCATCCTCGTCGATCCCCACCACTTCGTGACCGGGGACGAACGGGAATGAGACCAGTGGTTCAAAGTAGCGGGAGGATCGGCCCTCCACGGTGGCCAAATCCGACCCGCAGATGCCGGTTAGCCGAGGCCGAATCGTATGCCATTCCGGCCCCGGTAGCTCTGGTGGGTCGATGTCGCGCAGGCGCAGTGGGCCCACCCCGCCTCCGGCTCCGGGTATCACCCGGGAAGCCGCCGCGGCGGCCACATAGCGGGCGGGTTTGCGTTCGAAGACCAAAGCCTCCATTCGACCAGTCTTGCCGTGAGCCCTGGGCCAGAACAACCGAGCGTCGCATTGCCGGCAAACCTGGCCGCGACATTCTCAGAGTTTGAGGTATTTGGCTGGGTCGCGAGGGGAGCCGCGATAGCGCACCTCAAAGTGGAGGTGGGGACCGGTGGACCACCCGGTGCTGCCGATAAAGCCGATGGTCTGGCCGATTTCGACCTCTTGGTTGAGCGACACGTTGTATTGCGAAAGGTGGGCGTACAGCGTGGTCCACCCGCCCCCGTGATCGACGATGATCGTGTTCCCGTAGCCTTCCCGGTATTTGACTTGGATGACGGTGCCGGAGGCAGCCGCAGAGATGGGGTCGCCCATGTTGTTGGCGAAATCGAGTCCGGCATGGAATCGAACGTTTCCGAAAATGGGATGAACACGGTTGCCGAATCCCGACACCACCTCGCCCGTCACCGGTCGAAAGAACTCCGGGGGGGCGGGGATGTCGATGTTGTCGAATTGGCCGGCGCGCTCCTGTTCGGCCAAGCGCTCCAGGTCTTCTTGGCGTTGACGCTCCAATTCGGCCAGGCGGGCCAGTTCAGCCTCACGTTTGCGCCGTTCCTCTTCGAGGCGGATCCGCTCCCTCTCACGTTCGATCTCGTCTTCGATTTCTGCGATGTTGCGCCGGAGACCAGATATTTCATCCTCGACGGCGTCTTGGGCCTGGGCCTCGGCTTCGATCTGCGCTAGGAGGAGATCCCTCTTCCGGTCCCACTCCTCTTGGAGCTTTTCTTGGGCCTCTTGGAGTTCGGCCAACTCGACCAGCGTCTGCTCGATCTCGGTTTGGGCCTGCTCGATCTCGGTTTGGGCCTGCTCAGCTTGTTGCACCGTTGCCTGCTGATCGTCGTAGGCCCGACGCAGCCGGTCAATGAGCACTTGGACATCCCCGCCCAGTTCCTCCACGTAGAACTGCCGACGGGCATTTCGGTTGGGGTCGCCGTCTTCAAGTAGGAAGTTCGGCTCATACACCAAGTCGAGATAGAACTGGACCACCTGGTCTTGCAACTGCTCTCGGATGGCTGCGATCTCCTGGCCGAGTTCCGCAGATTGCTCTTGGGCGTCGACCACCCGCTTCTGAGCAGCGGACCGGGAGAGTTCCACAGCCCCCAAACGAGTCTTGGCGGCAGCGATCCAGGAAAGGACCTGATCGAGTTGGGCGTCTACCTCTTCGATCTGGGCATTGGCCACATCGAGCTCTTTGATGGCGAACAACGCCTCGCGCCGGAGCGCTTCTTGCTCTTGGCGCCGCTCTTCGATCTCCTGTTTCTTCTCTTCGATCTCTTGTTGGCGATCTTCAAAGAATGAATCTTGGGCCGCGCTGGTAGAGACGAAAGCCAACGGCGTCATGACCGCGAGAAGGAGAATCACCCGGATGAGCTTGCGCATGACGAATTCAGTGTGACTGAAGTTGTGATTATGGTCAATGACCCCCTAAGGGTCGACGGCGGTTTCTCCGGGCATTCACGTGATGGATACCCTGAGACCATGGCCGGGAATTCCGACGTTTTAGATCGGCGAGAAAGAGTCATCCTCGCCGAAGACTTGGCCGGTGTTGCCGAGGGAACTCCAGGTGAAGTGATGCTCCACACTGGAATGCGCTGGCTGCGCTATTGGGTGCGGTTTGACAGCGGAGCGGAACGGGGCTCGATCCACCGCGACAAGCTGGTGAGAGAAGCCGAGTGGGAGGATTTTCTGGTTGAGAGGGCCGCAGCCGAGGCGGCGGCCGAGGCCGCAGCCGAGTCCGGTGGCGGACCGAGCAGCGACCTAGAGGATCAGACGACCGCAGCCGCAGATGACGGGGCAAGCGAGGATGTGGTGGTAAACGGCGCCACGGTGCCGTCTCATCTGCTGGCCCGCAGCGCCTCGGCCCGCGAGCGCTTGGGCGGCTAGTAGGGCGACTTGCCCAAGGCCGCTGGGAGGGCGGCTAGTAGGGCGACTTGCCCAAGGCCGCTGGGAGGGCGGCTAGCCCAGAGCGGCTGCTCCAGAGGTGGCTGCGGAGAGCAGGGCAGGGGCCGTCGGGAGGATCTGATCGAGGTAGAAGCGGCTAGATGTCTGCTTCGCCCTCCAGAAGTCAGCCCGCTCCGGTTCGGCCGATTCGAGCAGTCGGGACGTGTCCCACGCCTGAGCCATGACCCATCCGCCGACGGTGAGGCCGAGCATCTCAAGGAACGGGGTGGCTCCGGCTAGGGCGTCGTCGCCGGGGTGCTCGCCCAGCCAGCGGGCCGCATCGGCCACCGCGGCGACGGCTTGGTCCAAGTTCTTGTCCAAGCCGGCCATGTCTTCCAGCAGCGAAGCCAGCGGAGCGCCATCGGCCGTAGGCAGCTTGCGCCCGACCAGGTCGATGGCCTGAATGCCGTTGGTGCCCTCGTAGATGGGGGCGATGCGGCTGTCCCGCCAGTGCTGGGCGGCCCCGGTTTCCTCGATGAATCCCATGCCGCCGTGCACCTGGATGCCCAGCGAGGCCACCTCGACGCCCTGATCGGTACACCAGGCCTTCGACACCGGCGTCAGCAGTTCGGCCCGCTGCTGGGCCTGTAGGCGGCGGTCGGGATCGGGATGGCTGGCGGCGCGGTCGGCCGCGGCGGCGTTGAGGAGCAGCAACCCCCGCATGGCCTCCGTGCGGGCTCGCATGTCCAGAAGCATGCGGCGCACGTCGGGGTGTTGGATTATCGGTGCTTGAGCACCGGACTCGGTGTCGGCCCGCCGGCCTTGGCGCCGGTCGGCGGCGAAGGCCGCCGCTTGCTGGTAGGCCCGCTCGGCCACCGCCAGGCCCTCGAGCCCCACCAAGAGGCGGGCCTTGTTCATCATGGTGAACATCAGGCGCATGCCCTCGCGCTCTTCCCCCACCAGTTCTCCGACTGCCCCGTCGAGCTCCATCACGCAGGTGGGGCTGGCGTGGATGCCCACCTTGTGCTCGAGCCCGATGCACCGGATGGCGTTTCGCTCGGCCAGGGTGCCGTCGTCTTCAACCAAGTACTTGGGCACGATGAACAGGGAGATTCCCCGGGTGCCCATCGGCGCGTCGGGGGTGCGAGCCAGCACAATGTGGACGATGTTGTCGGCCATGTCGTGGTCGCCCCACGTGATGAAGATCTTCTGGCCCCACAGGCGATAGCTCCCATCGCCTTGCGGTTCGGCTCGAGTTGTGAGCGCGCCGACGTCGGAGCCCGCTTGGGGCTCGGTCAAGAGCATGGTTCCGGTCCAGGCGCCGCTGGTGAGCGGGGGCAGCCAGCGGTGCTTTTGCTCGGGACTGCCGTGGGTGCTGAGGGCGCCGATGGCGCTCTGGCTCAGCATCGGGCACAGTGAGAACGCCATGTTGGCCGACGTGAACATCTCTTGGATGGCCACGTCGACTACCAGCGGAAATCCGGCCCCTCCGTGTTCGGGATGGGCCGACACCGCGGTCCAGCCGCTCTGGGTGTACTGCTGATAGGCCTGCTGGAATCCCTCGGGGGTGATGACGTTGCCGTCGGCATCGAGCACGCTGCCGACCTCATCGCCGGTTCGGTTGAGGGGGGCCATGACTTCGGCGGCCAGCCGCCCGGCCTCGGCCAGGAGGTCTTCGGTGTGGTCGAGTCCGGCATCGGTCCATGCGGGCAGCTGAGCCAAGTCGTCCAAGCCGGCAATGTGGCGCAGGGCGAAGGCGATGTCGTCCAAAGGGGCGGTGTAGGTGCTCATGTCATTCTTCAGGGGGGTTGTCGGGGATCAGAGACGCCAGCAGCTGCTCGGCAGCCGCGGCAGGTGAGAGCTCGTGGCGTTCGACGCGGCCCAGCGCGGATTCACCGGGCTGGGCCTCCATGATGCGGAGAGCCCGGTCTCGCAAGCCGAGCTCGACCCTGTCGGCGACCTCGCTGCGGCGGCGGCGGCAGCGGCGGCGGATCAGCTCGCCGGAGTGGTGCAGATATGAGGTGTGGTGCTCGATCTCCGACCACAAGTCACCGATGCCCTCCCCCTCGGTGGCGGTGGTCAACACGATGGGGGCCCGCCAGTCGCCTCGGTGTCCGAGATCGAGCATCAACTCCAAGTCTCGGCGAGCGCCGCGGGCGTCGGGCCGGTCGGCCTTGTTCACGACGAAGATGTCGGCCACCTCCAACAACCCGGCCTTGTTGGCCTGCACCGCGTCGCCCCAGCCGGGGGTCACCACCACCACGGTGGTGTCGGAGGCGGCGGCGACGGTCACCTCCACCTGGCCAACGCCAACGGTCTCCACGATGATCGGGTCGCAGCCCGCGGCGTCGAGCACCCGGACAGCGTCGGGCACGGCCACCGCCAGCCCGCCGGAGTGGCCTCGCGTGGCCATCGATCGGATGAAGGTACTGCTGCTCACGTTGTTGTCCATGCGGATGCGGTCGCCCAAGATGGCCCCTCCGGTCAGAGGAGAGCTGGGGTCGATGGCCAGGATGGCCGGCCGGGCAGCTCCGGAGACGGCGGCCAGTCGGCCGGTAATGGTGGACTTGCCGCTGCCCGGGGCGCCGGTCACCCCGATCACCCGCGCCTGTCCGGCATCGCGGTGGGCCCGTTCGGACACCATGACGGCGTTGTCGTCTTGGCGCTCCACCATGGTGAGCAGCCTGCCCAAGACCCGCCGGTTTCCGGCCCGGGCCGATTCGAACAACTCGTCGAGCGAGGGGGCGCTCATGGGTTGACGCCCAAGAAGGGATCCGCGGGCGGAGAGTTCACCAGGCTGAGATGTCACCGGGCTGAGGGCTCACCGGGCTGGGGACTGGCAGGCCACGGCAGCGCGCACCGCAGCCACCACTTCATCGGCTGATGCCCCGGGTCCCAGCACCGCGGCCACGCCGGCCTCGATCAGAACAGTCACGTCTTCGGCAGGCACGATGCCGCCGATCACCACCGGCACACCCAAACCAGCTTCCTCAACGGCCTGCACCATGCGGGGGGCCAGGGTGAGGTGGCCGGCGTTGTGCATCGACAGCCCGATCACGTCGGCGTCTTCCTGCTCACAGGCCGCGACAATGCTGTCGGTGGTCTGGCGCAGTCCCAGGTAGATCACTTCCATGCCCGCATCGCGCAGAGTTCGGGCCACCACCTTCAGGCCGCGGTCATGGCCGTCGAAGCCCAGCTTGGCCAATACCACCCGCAGCGGCTCTGAGTCGTCCGCAGACAGCGGCGAAGTGCCGGATGCCTCGCTCATCGGGTCACACCATCGCGGTTTCGACATAGGTCCCGAACACCGACTCCAGCGCCGCGACGATCTCGCCCTCGGTGGCATAGGTCTGCACCGCGTCGATGATGGACGGCATGAGGTTGACGTCGGGCTGACCGGCGGCTTCGACCAGCGCGGCCAGAGAAGCTCGGACCGCATCATCGCTGCGATCCCCGCGGACCTGATCGAGGCGCTTGATCTGCATCTCCTCGGTGGCGTGTCCGATGGAAAGAAGATTGGCTTCGTCGTCGTCGTTCTCGGTGAATTCGTTGACTCCGACGATGATGCGCCGACCGGCGTTCACCTCGCGTTCGAAGCGGTAGGCGGCGTCGGCGATCTCCCCGACGAAGTAGCCGTCGTCGATGCCGGCATACACCCCCTCCAGCATGGAGCCGCGGCCGATTTGATCGATGTGGTCGAATATCTCGTTGGCTTGGCGCTCCATCTCGTCGGTCATCCACTCCACGAAGTGGGCGCCGCCCAGCGGGTCGACCACCGAAGCGGCGCCGGTCTCATGGGCCACGATCTGCTGAGTGCGAAGGGCGATGCGAGCGGCCTTCTCAGTGGGCAGGGCCAGGGCTTCGTCATAGGAATCGGTGTGCAGACTCTGGGTGCCGCCCAGTACTGCGGATAGAGCCTGGATAGCCACCCGGGCGATGTTGTTCTCCGGTTGCTGGGCAGTGAGGGAGACGCCCGCGGTCTGGGTGTGGAAACGACACATCTGCGATTTGGGGTTGGCAGCGCCGTAGCGGTCCTTCATCCAGGTGGCCCAGATTCGGCGGGCAGCCCGGAATTTGCCGATCTCCTCAAAAAAGTCGCTGTGGGCGTTGAAGAAGAACGAGAGCCGGGGGGCGAAGTCGTCCACCTTGAGACCGGCGGCGATGGCGGCCTCGACATAGGCGAACCCGTTGGCCAGCGTGAAAGCCAGCTCTTGGGCGGCGGTCGAGCCGGCCTCGCGGATGTGGTAGCCGGAAATGGAGACCGGGTGCCAGCGGGGCATCTCCGCAGTGGTGAAGCGGATCAAATCGGTGACGAGACGGACCGACGGTCGGGGCGGAAAGATGTACTCCTTCTGCGCCTGGTACTCCTTCAAGATGTCGTTCTGGATGGTCCCGCCGAGGTGGACCCGGCCGACGCCGCTCTTCTCAGCCACCGCGATGTACATGGCCATACAGATGGCGGCTGGCCCGTTGATGGTCATCGAGGTGGTTACCTTGTCCAATTCGATGCCCGCGAACAGGTCCTCCATGTCGGCCAGGGTGTCCACGGCCACCCCGGCCCGGCCGACTTCACCCTGCGACCACTCGTGATCGGAGTCGCGGCCCATGAGGGTGGGCATGTCGAAGGCGGTGGACAGTCCGGTTCCCCCAGCTCGAAGCAGAGCGTGGAACCGGGCGTTGGTGTCGGTGGCGGTTCCGAACCCGGCGAACATCCGCATGGTCCACAATTTGCTCCGATAGCCGGTGGGATACAGCCCGCGGGTGTAGGGGTGCTCGCCTGGTTGCAACCCGTCGCCGTAAGTAGGGTCGAGGGGAATTCCCGACATGGTCTCGACCATTGGAGAATTCTATCAAGGAAGTCCGATAGTTGGAAGTGCAACTATCGACATATTTTCGTTTTTCGGTGAAAAAAGCGCTTGTTCTACCCGAAGGACTGTTCAGCTCCGCACCAACTGGCCGGGCCGAGCACCGGTCAGCTCATCATCGGCGAGCACCTCTTGGCCGGCGACCAGGGTGGCGACAAAGCCGTTGGTTTTTTGAATCAACCGCCGCCCGCCGGCGGGCAAATCGAAGACCATCTCGGGTGCCCGCAAGCTGAGCCGATCGAAATCGATGAGATTGATGTCGGCCCGCTTTCCCTTGGCGAGCACGCCCCGATCGTCGAAACCGATCAAGGCCGCGGTGTCGGCACACTGCCATTTGACGAGTAGCTCAACCGGGATGGTCTCCCCTCGAGTGCGATTCCGTCCCCAGTGGGAGAGAAGGAAGCTGGGCATGCTGCCGTCGCACAGGAAACCAACGTGGGCGCCGGCGTCGCCCAAGCCGGGGACGCTGAGCGGGTGGGAGAGCATCTCCCTGGTGAGCTCGAAATCCCCGTCGCCGTAGTTCATAACCGGGACGTAGAGCAGCTCGGCGCCGTCGCGGGCCAGCAAAGCGTCATAGAGAGCCTCATGGGGATCGACTCCCCGTCGGGCGGCGTCGGCGGCCACGCTGGTCTCAGGTGAAGGTTCGTAATCGGGGATCTCGCCCAGCGGGAAGAGCTTTTCCAGCTGATTGAAGGTGTGGAGAGGCTGGGCGGCCAGTTCGGACACTAGAAGGGCCCTCATCTCGGGCTCCCGGAGCTGGGCCACCCGCTCGTTCAGGTCGAGGCTGGCAATCTGCCGATAGCTGGGGCAGGACAGGAGCGCGTGATAGGTGGATTGGAGACCGACGAGGACTCCCACCGGACGGCTGGCCACTTGGGCTCGCAGCGGGATGCCGGCAGCGTCGGCCTGGGCGATGCGATCGAGGAGTTGGTGGCCCAGATCGGGGCGGCTGTCGGGGACGGCGATGGTTATGGACAGCGGACGGCCGCTGAGCCGGGCCATCTCGGCCACCAAGTGGAACTCGGCATCCAAATCCCCCCAGTCGCCCACCATCTCGAACACGCCCTTGCCGGTTTGCCCCACGGCCTCGGCAATGGCCCACAGCTCGGGCGCGCCGGCGGTGAGGCTGGGGGTGTGCTCGCCGTCCTTGGTCTTGTGGTTGATGGTGCGGCTGGTGGTGAAGCCCACCGCGCCGGCGGCCACGCCTTCGGCGGCCAGCCGGGCCATCTCGGCGATCTCCCCGGAAGTGGGGTGGTTGTTGTGGTCGGCCCCACGCTCGCCCATGACGTAGGCCCGGAGCGCGCCGTGGGGCACTTGGGCGGCCACGTCGATAGTGCGGGGCTTGCGCTCGACGGCATCGAGGTACTCGGGAAAGCTCTCCCACTCCCACTGGATGCCTTCGGCGAGGGCGGCGCCGGGGATGTCTTCCACGCCTTCCATGAGGCCGATGAGCCAGTCCTCGCTGCCGGGGCGCACGGGGGCGAAGCCCACTCCGCAGTTGCCCATTACCACGGTGGTCACGCCGTGCCACACCGATGGGGTGATGTCGGGGTCCCAGGAGACTTGGCCGTCGTAGTGGGTATGAATGTCGACAAAGCCGGGGGTGACTAAGAGACCGTCGGCGTCCAGTTCCTGGCGGGCTGGACCGACGCCTTTGCCGATGTCGGTGATGGTGCCGTTGTTGATGGCGATATCCGCGGTGAACGGTGCTTGGCCGGTGCCGTCGACCACTGTTCCGGCGCGGATTGCGAGGTCGTGCATGGGTCGAAGTTAGTCTCTCGGCATGAGTGATGATGCTGCGATCAGGAATGTGGTGGCTCGGTTGGCGATATTGGCTGATGACGGGGATCTGGAGGAGTACGTGGGGTTGTTTGCCGACGATGCCTTGTGGGAGATGCCGGGGGCGGCCATTCAGGGGCGGGAGAACCTCTTGGCGGGGGCGATTGAGCGTCGGGCGGCGGGAACCGTTGGTCCGGGGAGCAACACGCGGCATGTGATCACCACTCAGGCAGTGGCGGTAGACGGCGATGAGGCTGTTTCTGACGCCTACTGGCAGTTTTGGGCAAATACCGCCACCGAGCCGTCGATCGCGTTGTTCGGGACTTATCGGGATCGTCTGGTGCGCACAGACGGCGGGTGGAAGCTGGCCCATCGCACCATCTCGTACGGGTAGCGCGGCTCGGCATGTCGGATGCGAGCCGGAGCGTTTTGAAAGGCCGGGTGGCGGTGGTCACCGGCGGTGGCCGGGGGATTGGCCGGGCGATTGCGCTGGAGATGGCCCGGGAGGGGGCGGCGGTGGTGGTGTCGTCCCGGACCCAACAGCAGCTTGATTCGGTGGTGGCCGAGATCGAAGGGGCGGGCGGTCGAGGCCTGGCGGTGGTGGCAGACGCCGCCGACGAGGACCAGGCACGGTCACCGGTACGAGCCGCTATGACCGAGTTCGGGCGCGTCGACGTGCTGGTGAACAACGTGGGGGGCTCGTCGGGAGGAAATCACGACCCATTCTCGGGAGATGCCGAGGCGTTCATGGGTACTTTGCGGTTGAACCTGATTTCAGCCTTCTGGACCAGCCAGGAAGCGCTTGCCCCGATGCGGGAGCAGGGCTGTGGCCGCATTATCAACATCGGCTCGGGTGCGTCCAAGAGGGCAGCGGCCAGCGTGGCCTACACCGCGGCCAAGCACGGCCTGGTGGGCCTCACCAAGCAGTTGGCCATGTCGGCGGCACCGTATGGGATCACGGTGAACTGCCTCTGTCCGGGATGGACCAACACGGCGCTGGTGGACTTCGAAAAGCTGGCCGCGGCCAAGGGGGTCACCGCTGCTCAGGCCGAGGCCGACGCCCATGCCGACAGCGCCCAGCGCCGGATCTTGGAGCCTGAGGAGCTGGCCCCGATGGCCGTGTTGTTGGCCTCAGAAGCCGGCGGGGGGATCACCGGGCAAGTGATCAGCGTAGATGGGGGCTATCGCCTCTGACGCCAAGGTAGGGCTACGGTAGGGGTGGGCTACTGCGTGGAGTTGATCACATGGCTTTGATCACAGTCACCGAAGATCTGAGGGTCACACCGATAACTGGGGTCGTCGGCGCTTATGTGGAGGGCGTCGATCTGGCCCAACACTTGGAGGACCCGGCTTGGCATGAGCGGCTGAGGGAGCTGTTGTTCACCTATGGAGTGATCGCCATCCGGGGCCAAGACCTCACTCCCGTCCAGCACAAGGCGATCGGCGAGATCTTCGGCTCGCTGCACACTCATCCGTTCGCGGTGAACATGCCCGAGCATCCCGAGATCCTCATCATGGACACCACCGAGATGAACAAGGTGCTGAAGTGGCACGCCGATGTGACCTTTGAGGTCGAGCCGCCGTTGGCGTCGTTCCTGTATGCCTTCGAAGTGCCCCCGGTGGGTGGCGACACCCTATTCACCCACGTCCAAGCGGCCTACGAGGCGCTGTCGCCGGAGTGGCAGCAGCGCCTGGAGGGGCTGCGGGCGGTTCACTCCAGCTCTGCAACCTTTGGGCCTCAGGGCACATACAAGCGCCACTGGGACAAGCCCCGCCATGAACACCCCGATGTGGAGAACACGCACCCCATAGTGCACACCCACCCCTACAACGGGCGTCGGGGGCTCTACGTGAACTCGCAGTTCACCGTGGCCATCGAGGGCATGGACCCGGCGGAGAGCCGCTGGCTGCTGGAGTTCTTGTGGGATCACATCGCCAGCGTTCAGTTTCAATGTCGAGTGCAGTGGGAACCGGGCACCCTCACCATCTGGGACAACCGGGCGGTGCAGCACGCCGCCGTTCCCGACTGGACGGACGGGCGCCGCTTCATGCACCGGGTCACCGTGAACGGACCTCCAATGGAGTAAACAGAGCCGCAGTGGAGATCGCGGCCTTTCAACAGCTCATGGACGACCTGTACGGTCCCCAAGACCGAGAGCGGGGAATCCCGGCCACGGTGGCCTGGCTGTGCGAGGAGCTGGGAGAGCTGGCCCAGGCGGTGCGCAAGGGCGATGACACCGAGCGTTTGCACGAACTGGGGGATGTGTTGGCCTGGTTGGCGTCGTTGGCCAATCAGCTAGATCTCAGCCTGGAAGAAGCCGCGTTGCGGTATCGGGATAATCCGCCGCGCTAGGAAAGAAGCGCTTCGGCGATTTGGATGGCGTTGAGGGCGGCGCCTTTGCGGAGGTTGTCGCCGGCCACGAATAGAGACAGGCCGTGGGGCACGGTGCGGTCGACGCGGATGCGGCCGACCAGGGTGGGGTCGATGCCGGCGGCGGCCAAGGGTGTGGGGACGTGGTCGAGTTTGACCCCGGGGGCGTCTGAGAGCAGTTCGGCGGCCCGCTCGGGGCTGATGGGGTGGTCGAACTCAGCATTGATGGCCAGGCAGTGGCCGGTGAACACCGGCACTCGCACGCAGGTGGCGCTCACCGCCAGATCGGGTAGTTCGAGGATCTTGCGGCTCTCCTCGACCAGCTTGCGCTCTTCGGAGGTCTCTCCCGAGTCGTCGTCGGTCCAAGAGCCGCATTCGGGAACCACATTGAAGGCGATGGGAGCGGCAAAGACCGACGCTGCCGGGAACGAAGCGGCCTGGCCATTGTGGGTAAGGCCAACGGCGTCGTCAGCCACTTTGCGCACCTGTTCGTCAAGCTCTGCGACTCCGGCCAGCCCGCCTCCGGACACCGCTTGGTACGACGAGTAGACCATGCGGCGCAGCCCGGCGTCGGCGGCCAGGGGCTTGAGCACTGGCATGGCCACCATGGTGGTGCAGTTGGGATTGGCCACGATTCCCTTGGGAATGCTGGCCAGAGTGTGGGCGTTGACCTCGGGCACCACTAGGGGCACATCGGGGTCCATCCGCCACGCGGAGGAATTGTCGATCACCGTGGCTCCGGCATCGGCCACACGGGGGGCAAGTTCCCGGGACGTGCCCCCTCCCGCGGAGAACAGCGCGACATCCACCCCGCGATAGTCGGCAGTAGCGGCATCTTCCACCACCAGGTCGCGATCCCGCCACGACATGGAACGACCGGCGGAGCGAGCCGAGGCCAGCACCCGCAACTCTTCGATGGGGAAATCGCGCTCATCCAACAGGCGGAGCATCACCCCGCCCACCTGGCCGGTGGCACCGACAACCGCGACTCTCACGGCGGCAATCCTACCGTCAGAGAATCAAATTCCCGATGTTGTTATTGAGCCAGGCCAAACGCCCTGTGCAGCGCTTGAGTGGCTGCGTCGGCGTGGTCTTGGCGGATCACGCAGCTGATGCGAATCGGCGATGTGGAGATCATCTCGATGTTGATCTGATTCTCCGACAGAGTCTCGAACATGGTGGCGGCCACGCCGGGGTGGGACTTCATTCCCGCTCCCACCAGGCTGATCCGGGCGATGTCCCGGTCGGCGGTCACTCCGGTGGCGCCGATGTGGTCAGCCACTGACCGGGTGATTTCGGCCGCGGTGTCGGCGTCGCCGTCGGGAACGGTGAACGAGATGTCGGTGATGCCGTCCTCGGAGGCGTTCTGCACGATCATGTCCACGTTCACACCGGCGTCGGCGAGCTTCCGGAACATTGCCGCGGCCACTCCGGGCCGATCGGCCACTCCGGTGACGGTGATCTTGGCCTCCGATGTGTCTGGGGTGACTGATCGGATGATGGGTTGCTCCATGGAGGGCTCCTCCTTGACCACCCAGGTGCCCTGCTCCCAGGTGAATGCGGATCGAATGTGCAGTTTGACGCCATAATTCTGGGCTACCTCGACTGAGCGCATCGCCGGCTTGGGGCAGCCGACTGCGGTCATCTCCAGGAGTTCGTCAAAGGAGATGCTGCTCAGCTTGCGGGCGTCGGGGCACACTCGCGGATCGGTGGTGAACACCCCCGACACGTCGGTATAAAGCTCACACGCATCGGCACCCAGGGTCTGGGCGATCGCCACGGCCGTAGTGTCGGAGCCGCCTCGGCCCAGAAACGTCACATCATTCTCGGTGCTCACTCCCTGCGACCCGGCCACCACCGGCACCCGGTTCGCGTCCAACGCAGCCTGAACCCGACCGGGGGTGATCTCCAGAATCTTGGCGTTCCCATGGTTGGTGTCGGTGATGAAGCCGGCCTGACTGCCGGTGAAGGAGTCGGCGGGCACTCCCAAATCGTGAAGGGCCATGCATACCAGGGCACAGGCTTTGCGCTCGCCCGCGGTGATGAGCATGTCCAATTCCCGGCCCGGGAGGGTTCCGGACACCGCAGAGGCCAGCGCCAGCAGCTCGTCGGTCTCCTTGCCCATGGCGCTGATCACCAGAACGACTTGATCGCCCCGGTCTCGGCACCGGCGCACATGGTCGGCTACCTCGCGGATGCGATCGGCGTTGGCCACCGACGTGCCGCCAAACTTCTGCACCACTAAGGCCACGACACAAAACGCTACCGGCCATTGATCGCGACTTCGGTGGTTGTATTCCGAGTTTTTTCGGCCGCTAAGTTTCCCTCGATGGCCACCAACAAGAGAGAGCGGCAGCGAGAGCGCCGGCAGGTCGCCCAGCAGCGGGCCAAGGTGACGGCGGTCCGCGGTCGAATCCGCTCTCGAGGAGTGCGGATCGCGCTGATTGCCGCCGCGGTCATCGTGGCCGTGGTGATCTTCTGGTTGATGGTGCGAGGCGACGACGAGCAAACCACCGACGACGGCACTGTGGCCGTCGATTTTCCCGAGCTTCCTCCGCCCCCTGCTCCTGGTGGAGAGCGGACATTCGAATCGGCCCCAGATCAGTATCTCGATCCTGGACTTCGGTATTCGGCGGTGTTTGATACCAGCCAAGGGCTGATTCGGGTGAACCTCGATCAAGGGCCAGCACCGGAGGCGGTGAATGCGTTCGCGGTGTTGGCTGATCGCGGCTACTACGACCAAACGGCCATCTTCTACACCGATCCCATCGGAGGGTATGTCCAGGGTGGATCGCCCCACACCAACAACGCCGACGATTCCGGCCCGGGTTTCACCGTGATGCCGGGCGAATCGGTCGATTATCAAGCCGGCCAGCTTCTCTGGGCGGCAGAGGGAAGCTCTACCGGCCAGTTCCTGTTCTTGACCGAAGACGAGTTCCAGCCGTCCCAGTCGGTATCGGGTCTGACGGTGCTGGGCCAGATTGAGGACAACAGCCTCGGTTTGATTCGAACCATACTGAACAGCCATGTTGACAACCCCGATACCGCTTTCGGAGGACGGCCTTCGGAGGCGGTCATCGTCAACTCCATTGAAATACAACCCATCAACCCCACTTCTGAAGGGAGCATTGATTTGAGCGGATGTCCACCAGCTGACGGTTCGGGACCCCAGGTTCTGGATTTCGACGGTCCCCAGCCGATGTGCTTGGACGCCTCCAAGCAGTACACCGCGGTGTTCGACACCACGGCGGGGGAGATGCGAATCGCCCTCGACATGGTCAACACGCCCATCACGGCCAACAACTTCGCGGTGCTGGCCCTCTACCACTATTACGACAACACGCTGTTGTTCCGGACCGATCCGGGCATCGGCATCATCCAGGGCGGGGCGCCGCACACCAACTCGCCGAGCGACCCCGGTCCGGGCTACACCATCCCCGATGAGGGCTCGGGGTTCACCTATGAGCCGGGCCAGATCGTGATGGCCCGCACCGCGGCGCCCAACAGCGCCAGCGCCCAGTTCTTCTTCGCAGTCGACGAGCAGACCGCCCGGCTCAACAACCAGGGCACTTACGTGGTGTTCGGCCAGATGGACGATGCGAGCCTGGCGGTGGCCGAGGCCATCTTGGCCAGCCATGTGGATCAGCCCAACAACCCGCTGGGCGGCGGCCCCGATCCCCAGGTGATCGTCAACTCGGTCGCCATCGAAGAATCCGGCTAGCCCCGCAGCCCCGCCTCTCTGGGTGGGGCAGAGTATGGGGGTGAGGCCAGATAGTCCACTCCGCCCCGAGCCCAGCCAGTGGGAGTTTCCTCCTGCGGAGTCGGCTGATGAGCATGGTTTGGTGGCAGTGGGGGCCGACTTGGCCCCGGGCACGCTGCTGGCTGCCTACCGATCCGGCTTGTTCCCGATGCCGTTGGGGCGCACCGACAAACTGGGGTGGTGGTCGCCCGATCCCCGGGGGGTGATCCCGCTCGAAGATCTCCGGGTGACCCGGTCGCTGCGGCGGTCGCTGCGGCGCTATCGGATCACCGCCGATGTTGCCTTTGCCGATGTCATCGACGCTTGTCGAACCATCGAGCGCCCCCACGGATGGATCTCACCGGACATCCGAGACGCCTATGTGCGGCTGCACCGCCTGGGTTGGGCCCACAGCGTGGAGGCATGGTCGGAAGAGGGAGAGTTGGTGGGCGGGCTGTACGGAGTGTCGATCGGCGGGCTCTTCGCCGGGGAGTCGATGTTCCATGTTGATCGCGATGCCTCCAAAGTGGCGTTGGTGTCGCTGGTTGGGCGGCTGGCCCAAGGGGGGGTTGGGCGGCTGCTGGATGTGCAGTGGGCGACGGAGCACATGCAGAGTTTGGGGGCGGTGGAGATTCCCCGAAGCGAGTACTTGACTCGTTTGAAGGCAGCGGTGAAGCAACCTTCGGCGCTTTGGCCACGCTAGGACAGGCGGGTAACCGCGTCGCCGGTGTGGACGGGGCCGGAGCGGATGACGCGGGCGTTGATGCCGCGGAGATTGAGGGCTCGACCAATGGGGGAGTTGACGAATCGAAGGGCGTCGAGGCCGAATCGGCGGGAGAATTTGCCGCAACCCGTGTGAGGTTCGGCGGTGACTTCGATGACGGCTTCACCGATGGCGAGTTGAGTGCCGGCCGGGAGGGTTTCCAAGCTGATGTCGAGGTCGATGTAGAGCTGGTCGCCGGCGAGGGCCCATCGTTCGATAGGCCCGGCCACCGCGGCCGCGGCTCGGGCGTTCATGATGTTGAGCTGGGCATCGAGAAGGGGACCGCCGTCGGGAGTTTTGCTTGAGCCCCGACGATTCCAGGTGTCGCCGACCAAGCCCTCGTCCAGGCTGAGCATTCCGGTGTCCAGCACTTCCCGCTCGTCCACCGCCGGGCGGCGCACAATCAGCTTTAGCGTGCCGTGGTCGGCAGGGGCTTGGCGGATGTGGTCGAGCGCGGCCTCCAGCTCCTCGGGCGTCCGGTGGCGGGCGTGGTCGGCGGTCATCGTCTAAGGGTCTGCTTCCCCCGACGGGTTGCTGCCGGTGCCGTCCACCAGCGTCCGCTGAACCGCCAGCGGGGTGCGATTGCCGCGGGAGGCTGGTCGGCGGCGGGGCGGGGCCAAAGAGCCTCATGAGCCGCCAAAATGGCGGCCACCTCGGCTTCGGTTGGCTGAGGAGTGATCTGGATGATGCTCATGTCTACAAGGACTATTACAGCGGGATAACCCCGTGCTTGCGGGGCAGCAGCTCCTCGCGTTTGGAGCGGAGCATCTCGAATCCGGCGATCACCAGGCGCCGGGTGTCGGCTGGGTCGATCACATCGTCGATGTAGCCCCGCTCGGCGGCTATGTAGGGGTTGGCATAGCGCTCGGTGTAGTCGTCCACCAGCTCGGCTCGCCGGGCGACCGGATCGGCGGCCGACTGGAGCTCGCGGCGGTGGATGATCTCCACTGCCCCCTGCGGCCCCATGACGGCCAGTTCGGCACCCGGCCACGCGAACGACAGGTCGGAGCCCACCGACTTGGAGTCCATCACCACGTAGGCCCCGCCATAGGCCTTTCGAGTGATGATCTGGATGCGGGGCACCGTGGCCTCGCAGTAGGCGTAGAGCAACTTGGCTCCGTGGCGGATGATGCCGCCGTGCTCCTGGTCGACTCCCGGCAGAAACCCGGGCACATCCACGAAGGTCACAAGCGGGATGTTGAAGGCGTCGCAGGTCCGCACAAAACGGGCCGCTTTGGAGGATGACTCGATGTCCAGCACTCCGGCCAGCACCATCGGCTGGTTGCCCACCACGCCGACGGTGTAGCCGTTGAGCCGGGCAAAACCGCACACGATGGACTGGGCCCAGTGGGCGTGGTACTCCATGAACTCCCCGTCGTCCACGACCGCCTGGATCACCGTGCGCATGTCGTAGGGAAGGTTGGGGCTGTCGGGCATGATGTCGCGCAGCTCGGGGGTCAGGCGCTCAGGATCGTCGGTGGCGTCGATCTGGGGGGGCTCCTCCAGGTTGTTGGCGGGCAGATGGCTGACCAGGAAGCGGACCTCGTCCAGAACCTCTTCCTCGGTCTGGCCCACGAAGGTGGCCACCCCCGACTTGGTGGAATGGGAGCGGGCGCCGCCCAGGTCCTCGAGGGTGACCTCTTCTCCGGTGACCGTCTTCACCACGTCGGGGCCGGTGATGAACATGTGCGACTTCTCGGCCACCATGAACACGAAGTCGGTCATGGCCGGGCTGTACACCGCCCCGCCGGCGCACGGCCCCAGGATCACGCTGATCTGGGGGATGACTCCCGAGGATTTGACGTTGCGGTGGAAGATGCCGCCGTAGGAGTCGAGCGACACCACCCCTTCTTGGATGCGGGCGCCGGCGCCATCGTTGAGGCCGATCATGGGCGCGCCCACCGACAAGGCCAGGTCCATCACCTTGTGGATTTTCTCGGCGAACACCTCTCCCAGCGCGCCGCCGAACACAGTGAAGTCTTGGGCGAACAAGAACACCTTGCGGCCGTCGATGGTGCCCCAGCCGGTGATCACGCCGTCGGTGTAGGGCCGCTCTTCGATGCCGCTGTCCAGGGCCCGATGGCGGGCCAGCATGTCGAGCTCGTGGAAGGAGCCGTCGTCGAGCAGGTACTCGATGCGCTCCCGGGCCAGCATCTTGCCCTTCTCGTGCTGGCGGTCGACCGCCCGCTGGGGGCCGGCGTGCAGGGCCTCGTGCTTGCGGCGCTCTAGGTCGTTGAGGCGGTCTTTCATCGAGTGCTCGGCCATTGTGGTGACAGGCTACATGGGGTCTAGGTGGGTAGCCTCACTCTCGTGGCTTTGGATTCAGGGCAGGCGCAGAGGCGCGTTGCCGTCTTTTGCAGCTCGTCGTTGGGGACTCAGGCAGGGTATGCGGCTTTGGCGGCTGATTTGGGACGGCGGCTGGCCAATGAGGACATTGGCGTGGTGTTCGGTGGGGGTCGGGTGGGGCTCATGGGGGTGATGGCCGACGCGGTGATGGCCGCGGGCGGCGAGGTGATCGGGGTGATACCGAACTTTCTGGACGAGATCGAAGTGGCCCATCAGGGGCTGACCGAACTCCACTTGGTAACCGACATGCACGAGCGCAAGCAGCTCATGTACTCGCTGTCGGACGGGTTCTGCGCGCTGCCGGGCGGATTGGGAACGCAGGAGGAGCTGTTCGAAGCCGCCACCTGGACCCAGCTGGGGCTGCACGAGGGCGGTCGGTACAAACCGGTGGTGCTGTTGGATGAGGATGGGTTCTGGGAGCCGTTGGCCGCGTTTCACCAACAGCTTGTCGATGTTGGGTTCATCAAGCCCGAGAAGGCGGGGATCATCCGGCGGGCGGGCTCGATCGATAAGGCCCTCGAGCTGCTTTATCCGTCTTCGAGTTGAGACTGGAGGCCTTCTACGGCCTCGATGAACTCTTCGACGAGGTTGTAGACCACTTGGCGGGTGGGGAGGGATTGGTTCATGGCGCCCACGATTTGGCCGACGAAATAGTTGGTCAGCTTCTCGGCACCGCTGCCGGGGTGGTGGGCCACCCGGTCGATGCGGCGGCGGGGCTCGCCGGTCAGCATGATCTGAAGCGGCATGGGGAGAGGGTCGGGGGTGTCGGACCGGTTCCACTCCTCGGTCCAGGCCGAGCGCAGCATCCGGGCCGGCTTGCCGGTGATGGTGCGGGACCGCTCCGTGTCAGAAGATCCAGCAGCCAGGAACTTCTGCTTGACCGCGGGATGGGTTTCAGCCTCCTCGGTGGTAAGCCACACCGAGCCGCACCATGCCCCTTGGGCGCCCAGTGCCATGGCTGCGGCCATTTGGCGCCCTCGGCCGATGCCCCCAGCGCCCAACACCGGCACTGGGGCCACCGCGTCCACTACCTCGGGGATGAGAACCATCGAGCCCACCTCTCCGGTGTGGCCGCCAGCCTCGTATCCCTGAGCGACAATGATGTCGACGCCGGCGGCCACATGGCGCTCGGCGTGGGCGGCCCGGCCAGCCAGGGCGGCGACCCGGGCACCGGCATCATGGCTCTGGGCGATCATCTCCGGGGGAGGCGGGCCCAACGCGTTGGCCACCAGTGCAGGCTGGTAGGCCAAGGCGATCTCAAGTTGGCGACCGGCGCGGCGGCCCGACAGCGGGGCGGCGGGACCCCAGTCCCGGGGTGAGCTGTCGTCGGGTGGCAGCGGCGGCACTTCATAGCGCTCGAGCAGCTCGTCGAGAAATCGCCGGTGCTCATCAGGGATGAGCGAGTGGGCTTGCTCGACGTCCAGCCCGCCCTGTTCGACACCCTCGTAGCGGGCGGGAACCACAAGATCGACGCCGAAGGGGCGGTCGCCGACCTGCTCTTGGATCCAAGCCAGATCGGTTTCCAGGTCTTCCTCGGTGTGTCCGACAACGCCCAGCACGCCCAATCCACCGGCCCGGCTGACCTCGGCGGCCACATCGCGGCAGTGGGTAAAGGCCAGGATCGGGAACTCGATGTCAAACATCTCGGTGACCGCAGTACGCATATCTGGTCTTCCTTTCAGGTCTTTCCCAATCGGCGCTTCAGGCCGTCGGCTCGCTCAACAAGATGGTCGCCGCCCAATCTGCCCATCAGCTCGGGGAACTCCGGGGTGGGGCCGGCCCACTCTAATTCGTCGAGGCCATCAAACGTCGGGGCGTCGTGGGCGATGGTGGCCACCTCCCGGAAGAGCATGGCCAGCTCCCGGTTCTCGGCCAGGGTGGCGGCCAGCTTGGCCGAGCCTCGAACGCTGACTTCCCACTGGCCCACGGCATCGGGGATGTTCTCCAGATGGCGGTAGTGAGACAGCACCGTCGCGGTGGAGCGGGCGCCCCAGCCGGCCAAGCCGGGGAAGCCGTCGGCGGTGTCGCCCACCAGGGCCAGGTAGTCGGGGATCGACTCGGGCGCCACCCCGAATTTGGCCACCACTCCGTCATAGTCGATGAGCTTCTGCTGACGGCGGTCGTACTGCACAATGCGCCCGTCGCCGGTCACGCACTGGGCAAGGTCCTTGTCGGGGGTGCAGACCAACACCTGCTCAACGCCTGGGTCGAGGGCGGCTTTGCGGGCGGCGGCCCCCATGGCGTCGTCGGCCTCGTATTCCACCATGGGCCACACGCAGAATCCGGCGGCGGCCAGCGCCTCCTCCACCAGGGGGAACTGGGCCATCAGCTCAGGGGGCACCCCTTCGCCCGACTTGTATCCAGGCCACAGGTCGTTGCGGAACGACTCGATCACCTGGTCGGTGGCTATTCCGATGTGGGTGGCCCCGTCGTCGACCAGTTGGAGCATGCTGTGGACCACTCCCCGGGCCGCCCCGTGCTCGGGGTCGCGGTTGCCAGGGGAGAAGTGGTAGCGGAACAGCTCATATGTCCCGTCAACAAGGTGGACCCGCACATCGCGACCGTATCCTGTTCGGCAGCGAAGGCGAACAGACAAAGGGGGAGCAATGAGCGAAACGGTGATCTTGGCCGGAGCCCGCACGCCCATCGGGAAGATGTCGGGCGGGCTGGCGTCGTTTCGGGGGACCGAACTGGGGGCGCTGGCCATTCGAGCCGCGCTGGAGAGGGCGGGCGTGGCCCCCGAGCAGGTGGACTACGTGTTCATGGGTCAAGTGCTGTTGGCCGGTGAGGGTCAGGCCACGGCTCGACAGGCAGCGGTGGGGGCGGGCATCCCGATGACGGTGCCGGCCACCACGGTGAACAAGGTGTGCCTGTCGGGAATCAACACCGTTTACCTGGCCCACCAGATGATCACCGCGGGCGACGCCGAAATAGTGGTGGCCGGAGGCATGGAGTCGATGACCAAGGCGCCCTACCTGTTGACCAAGGCCCGGGAGGGGTATCGCCTGGGAGACGCCGACCTGGTGGACTCCATGATGTACGACGGGCTGTTCTGCGCCTTCGACCACTGCGCCATGGGGACGGGTACCGAGAAGTACGCCGCGTCGAGCGGATTGCCCCGCGAGCCCCAAGATACGTTCTCGGCCCAGTCGCATCAGCGGGCCGCGGCCGCCGCGGCCGCCGGTCGGTTCGACGACGAGGTGGTGCCGGTCGAGGTGCCCCAGCGCCGAGGCGATCCAGTGACGGTGCCGGCTGATGAGGGGGTGCGCACCGACGCCACCGCCGAGTCGCTGGGCCGGCTGCGCCCGGCGTTCGCGGAGGCGGGCAACATCACCGCGGGCAACGCTTCACAGATCTCCGACGGGGCCAGCGCGCTGGTGGTGGCCAGTCGGGAGCGGGCCGAGCAGCTCGGAGTGGAGCCGCTGGGGACATATTTGGGATATGGACAGGTAGCCGGTCCGGACCCTTCGTTGCTCACCCAGCCGTCGCACGCCATTTTCCAGGCGCTCAAATCGGCCGATTTGAGCTTGAGCGACGTGGACCTGTTCGAGATCAACGAGGCGTTCGCGGCGGTGGCGCTGGCGTCGATGGCCGATCTGGGGGTCTCCGAGGACGTGGTGAACGTGAACGGCGGCGCCATCGCCTTGGGACACCCCATCGGAGCGAGCGGAAACCGCATCGTGCTCACGCTGCTGCACGAGCTGCGTCGCCGAGGCGGCGGTGTGGGGGCAGCTGCGCTGTGCGGCGGCGGAGGCCAAGGAGATGCGCTGTTGGTACGGGTTTAATTGTTACAGACCCGGTATGACTTGACTTTGTTTCGTCATCTTTGTAATGTAATTGCAACAAACAAGCACCGCCTTATGCGTGTCGGTTCCCAATGCCCCCCGTCCGGCTCGCTAAGGCGGTGTCTTGCGTTTGAAAGTTGGGCGACTCAGCCGGTTGCGTCTTTCCTTGAAAGGGCCTGGCGACTCAGCCGGCGGTGATGCGCTGGCGTCCCTCTAGGGCCCGGCTGAGGGTGAGTTCATCGGCGTATTCCAGGTCGCCGCCCACCGGGAGGCCGCTGGCGATGCGGGTGACGGCCACTCCGAGCGGCTCGATGAGTCGGGCCAGATACATGGCAGTGGCCTCCCCCTCGATGTTGGGGTTGGTGCAGCAGATGACCTCGGTAACGTTCTCATCGCCAATACGGGCCAGCAGCTCTTTGATCCGGAGTTGATCGGGGCCAACTCCCTCGATGGGGCTGATGGCGCCGCCAAGCACGTGGTAGCGACCCCGGAATTCCCGGGTCTTCTCCAAGGCCACGATGTCCCGAGGTTCTTCCACCACGCACAAGATGGCTGGATCGCGCCGGTGGTCGGCGCACAGCTCGCATTCAGAGTGCTCGGTGATGTTGAAACACCGCTGGCAGAACTGGATTCGAGCTTTGGCCTCCTTGATGGCGTCGGCCAGCCTCACAGCATCCTGTTCGGAGACCTTCAACAAGTGAAAGGCGATGCGCTGAGCGGACTTTGGGCCGATGCCGGGGAGGCGGCCTAACTCGTCGATCAGCACCTGTACCGGGGCGGTGTAGACGCTGCTCACGCTCGGCTATCCCTGTTGGCTGGAGGCAGCCGGCGGATCGAAGGTGACGAGCTCGGAGTCGGGAAACGCTTCCATGAGGTTGGAGATGGCCTCTTGGGTAACAGTTTCCTCGTCCATGAGCTCGTCGGGGTCGATGGCCTCGGCCTCGTCTTGATCCGAGGAGACCGAGCGCGACCGTGGGGGCTGAAGGTCGGGGGGCGGGGCGATGCTGTCGTCGTCAATGGCCAGGCGCATTGGCACGGGCCGCCCGAAATGCTCGTGAAGAGCGCTGTCCACCTCGTTGCGGGCTTCTTCGCAGCGATCCAGATGGATCTTGTTGGGGAGAGCGAACACCGCGCTGCCGCCGTCGTTGGCCAGGAAGCGGCCCGCTTGGAAGCGGACGCGAACCTTGTTGGGCAGGTTGGCCAAGATGGTGTCCCCCCAAGCGAGGACGATTTCCTCACGGGAGGGCAGCGAGCCGTCGGCGTCGGCGGGGACAGTGTCGGATTCAGGGGGTGAAGCGGCTTCGTCGGCGGTCGATGGAGCGGACGAGGCCTTTCCTGCCCGCATTGCTCCCAACGTGGGCCGCGGGACTCGATCTGGGGTTGGGGAAGCTCCGGATGCGGAGTCCTGTTCAACCGGTGCCGTCGAGGGCGACTCGGCCTCGGTTTGCTTGGCCTGGATTTGGGCGATGGCGGCACGGGCCCGCTCGTGACCGCTGGTGGGACCACCGGTGTGGCGGGCAGGCGAAGCCGGAGAGGCAGAAGCAGGACCATCGCCGCTATCGGACACCGTGGGGGCAGATGGGCCGTGACGCTCGAGCCGTTCTATGCGCTCCAACAGCGCGTTGAGGTCGGTGTCGAGGTCGCGGCGGGTAAGTCGTCCCAAGGCCACTTCCAAGTCAACCCGGGGATCGGGAGCTTGGCGCATATCCACCAGGGCAGTACCCAGCACCTCCAGCGCTCGGGTGAGGCCGGCCGGGGGAATCAGTGCCGCCGTGGCCCGGGCGCTTTCCTGCTGGGCATCGGTGAGGTGGCTCAGATCGGCGCCCATCGCGCCCAGAAAGGCGTTGCGAAGGCGGTCGAGCAGGGCCTCGCCGATGATTCTGGGCTCCCGCCCCGACCGCAAGGCCTCGTGCACAGCAACGAACGCGGGACCGTAGTCCTGTCCCCCCAAAGCCTCGATAATGGCGTCGACGGCGTCGAGCCGATCGGCCACTCCGCCGGCGGCCACGATCTGGTCGAGGGCCGACAGCGTGTCGCGGGCTGATCCGGCTCCCCGGTGGACGGCGTGGTCGATGGCATCCTCACCCACCTCCAGTCCGGCCTGGCCGACCACCCAGCGAGCATGGTCGGCCAGCACGTCGCCGTCGATGAGGTTGAACTCCAGGTGCTGTGTGCGACTGCGGATGGTGGGCACCACCTTGTGGGGCTCGGTAGTGCACAGCACAAACACCACGTGGTCGGGAGGTTCCTCAAGCGTTTTCAGGAGGGCGTTCTCTGCTCCGGTGGTAAGCATGTGGACCTCGTCTAGGACGTACACCTTGGCCTTGCCGGGGGAGCCCATCGCCACCCGGGAAATGAGGTCGCGGACATCGTCCACCTTGTTGTTGGATGCGGCGTCCAGCTCGATGAGGTCGTAGGAGGTGTTGTTGGCGATGTCCAGACACGACTGGCACCGGCCACATGGCTCGCCGTCTTTGCCCAAATCGGTGCAGTTGAGGGCTTTGGCCAGAATGCGGGCCGTGCTGGTCTTGCCCGTCCCGCGAGGGCCGCTGAACAAGTAGGCGTGGCCGACCCGCCCCTGTTGGACCGCGTTTTGCAGAGCTCGGACGACAGGCTCTTGGCCCCTCAGCTCCGCAAAGGAACCCGGCCGATACCGTCGATAGAGCGCCTGAAGGGCCATTGTGCCGACTTTACTCACGCTGAGTGACAGCTAGGCCCAGTCGGGCGGAATCAGTCGGGCCGTGGGTCTCCGGTTTCGAAAGTGATGGCCAGGCGGTCTGCGGCACACCCCAGGATCCGCTGAGAGCTGCTGCCTCCCGGCCCTGACTCGGTTCACGGGCTGGCGTTGCACAGGACCCGACCATCACATTCCAAACCGGGCCCACGGCCCAGATGTCGTCAGGATAGCGGCAACCGGTGCAGGACCGCCCGTCGGTGTGCGGTAAATTTCCTAACTCCCGGAGGGGTGCGAGAGCGGCCGAATCGGCACGCTTGGAAAGCGTGTGTGGCGCAAGTCACCGTGGGTTCGAATCCCACCCCCTCCGCCATTCTCCAAGCGGTCAAGCGGAGGGAGGGGGATTCGAACCCCCGGGACCCCGGAAGGCCCTACGGCTTTCAAGGCCGCTGCAATCGTCCGCTCTGCCATCCCTCCGAGGGGGAGGATAGTGGTGGGCAGGTAGTGCTGATGAGGTGGATTACGCCCAGGTGTTCCAGGCGATGATCTCGTCGGAGTCCTTGCGGGCAGGGGGCTTGAGGTCGTCGCCCCGCAGGTAGGCCACGGGAATTAGGCACATCTGGAGATAGTCGTCGGGAATGCCCAGCAGCTCGGCCACCTCGTCGGCGGCCAGCAAATGGGCGGTGGTGAAGGTTGAGGCCAGGCCCCGGCTGTGGAGGGCGAGTTGGAAGCTCCACACCGCGGGCAGGATCGAGCCGAACAGGCTGGCGGTCCAGGCGAGATCGAGGTCGGGGTCGAGCTGGCCCCGGATGCAGGGGATGACGAGGGCGGGCACTTCGTGGAACCGCTCGGCCAGGTACAGCACCGCCTCGGAGTGGCGGACGCCGACGGCGTCCCCGTCGGCCCGACGCCGTTCCAAGAGCTCCTGCATGGGCGGAACGATGCCTGCCCGGTAGTGCTCGGCGATGGCCGCCCGAGGATCGGGGTCAGTCACGATCACCCAGCGCCAGTCCTGGGCATTTGAGGCATTGGGGGCGTAGGCGGCCAATTGCACGCAGTCCCGCAAAACGTCGGTATCCACCGGCTGATCGAAGTCCAACCGACGCCGCACCGACCGAGTGGTGGAAAGCAGCCGATCAGTGGTGCCGGTCTCAAACGGTGTCATCGCTCACAATCTCTCATGTTCCTGGATGGTAGGCGCGTGGCTGGGCAATCCATGAGGCCGGTACGGGAGCGATTCGCTAGGGTGGGAGGGCCTGGAGAGGTGGCCGAGTCCGGTTGAAGGCGCTTCCCTGCTAAGGAAGTAACTGCCGCAAGGTGGTTCGTGGGTTCGAATCCCACCCTCTCCGCTCATTGCTGGTTGCCCGTGGAATGCCAAGCCTGCCGGGATAGGGTTCGACCCCATGGGAATGCTTGACGGGAAGACGGCCATCGTTACCGGCGGGGGCCAGGGAGTGGGCCGGGGGATCGCCTTGGCGCTGGCGGCTGAGGGCGCCGGGGTCACGGTGGCCGCTCGGACCGAGTCGAAGGTGCAGGCAGTGGCGGCAGAGATTGCCGAGCGAGGCGGTTCCGCGCTGGCACTGGTGTGCGACGTGAACGAACTGGACGATATTCAGGCGTGCGTTGACCGCACGGTGGATCACTTCGGCACCGTCGACATCTTGGTGAACAACGCCCAGCAGGTGCCCCACGGGCACTTGCTGGAGGTGAGCGACGAGGCCTGCATAGCGGCGTGGACCTCGGGGGCGCTGGCCTCCATCCGGTTCATGCGGCTGTGCCATCCCTATCTGAAGGACGGCGGGGTGATCATCAACCAGGGGTCGGGGTCGAGCCTCAAGACCGATCCCAGCGGCATGGGGGTGTACGCCGGGGTGAAGTCGGCCATCCAGTCGATCACCCGGGCCGCCGCCATGGAATGGGGGGCCGACGGCATCCGGGCCATCACCCTGATGCCGGTGGCCATGTCGCCGGCCATGGAGGATTGGAAGGGATTCAACCCCGAGGGCTTCGCCGCCCTCCAAGAACGCTTCGCCCTCAAGCGAGTTGGCGACGCCGAGATCGACATCGGCCGAGTCGTGGCCTTCCTATGCAGCGACACCGCCAGCTACATGACCGGCACCACCGTCAACATCGACGGCGGAGACGCCTACCTGCGTTAGCTGGCGGGGGCTATGTGGCCTTCTAGGTTGTAGGGGCGGTAGGGGCCGAAGATGGATTGCTCTAGGACGCCGATGCCTTGGCGGTCGCCCATGCGGACCTTCATGAGGTGCTGGACGTGCTGGTTTTCGAAGGCGGTTTCGTCGACGTCGGCCAGCTTCCAGCGCTCCGACTCCATGGCCAGCTCGCCCTTCCAGTCGCCGTGCGACCAGGTGGGGTGGCTGTAGCCGATGCCCTTCATCCGGTAGGTGAACTGCTTCTCGAAGGTGATTTCGTGGCGGGTGTCGTCTTCCAGAGAGGTCATGGCCAGGGTGGCGGACTTGATCATGCGGCTGCCGGACTCGAACTCGAGCTGGTGCTCGAGGCGGTGCATGGGCTCCACTCCGGGATCCTCCACACCGGGATTGTCGGCGAGTGAGTCGTAGGCGGGCAGAAAGGCGCCCACGTGGAACCGGGGGCGACCCAGGGTGTCCTCAAACAGCTGGTAGTGGCTGCACATGTCGTCCCAGTGAAGCGGCGCCCACAAGAAGAACAGCCCCATGGCTCGGGGGGCCTGGGGAGCGCCCCGGTTGTCGCCCCCGGCCACTGGGCGGACCCCCCAGGAGCGGTCCTTGGTGCCGTAGGTCTCGGTTTGGTCGATCTCCATGCGCTGGCCGTCGTATTCGATCCAGCCGTGCCAGCGGCCGAATTGGGTGAACCGGGTGGTGTCCATAATCCGGCGGCTGCCGTCGGACCAGTGGTGGCGGGGCTCCTCGATGGCCGCGGTGCGGGCCTCGAAGGTGAGATCGGCGGCGAAATCAGTCTCGTTGGGCGCCAGCACCACCCGGCAGGCCTTCATGGGCTCGGTGATCTCCAGGTTGAAGGGGCCCACGCTCAAATCGGACGGCTCGGGGTTGGCCCGGGCCGAAGCGTGGAAGGCGTGCTGCACGCCGTTGTGGACGATGCTGATGCCGCAGTCCTGGATGTCGAGATGGGGATAGCGGGCGGTGCCCACGCCGAGGTACATGTCGCCGACTTTGGAGTAGCCGTTGAACCAGTACCGCTCGTAGAAGTCCTTCTCCCCGGTGGAGGGAGTGGAGATGGGATCGGGGGTCTGGTGGATGGGGAAATCGTCGAATTTGGTCAGCACCCGCCTATGGTGACAGACCAGCTTCCCTCATCAATTGTCGGAGAGGCTGGTACCATCAACGGTAACTCTCACTAATCGACGGCGTTCTCATAGGGAGGCACCCACCATGAGCACCGGCAACGGCGAACAGCACACCTTCCGCACCTTCCAACTCCGCAACCTGGAAGACACCCCCGGCTTCGACCGGCTGAGCGACCACCAGAAGATGGTGACCCGCGTGGTGGGCTCGGTGCTCCCGTTCAAGACCAACAACTACGTGTGCGAGGAGCTCATCAACTGGGACAACGTGCCTGACGATCCCATGTTCCAGCTCACCTTCCCCCAAGAGGGCATGCTCGACCCCGAGCACTTCAGCCGCATTGCCGATCTGATCAAGGCCGAGGTGCCGGCCGCCGAACTCAAGGCCGCCGCCCGAGAGATCCAGCTGAGCCTCAACCCGCATCCCGCTGGCCAGGTGGAGATGAACGCCGGGTATCTGGAGGAAGAGGTGGTGCAGGGTGTGCAGCACAAGTATCGGGAGACGGTGCTGTTCTTCCCCACCCAGGGCCAGACCTGCCACGCCTACTGCACCTACTGCTTCCGGTGGCCGCAGTTCGTGCAGCTCGACGACCTGAAGTTCGCCAGCAAGGAGATCGACCGGCTGGTTTCGTATCTCAAGCTGAATCCGACGGTGTCGGATGTGCTGTTCACCGGGGGCGACCCGATGATCATGCGCACCGAGCTCATCCGCCGCTACGCCGAGCCGCTGATGGACGACGACCTGGAGATCAGCACCATCCGATTCGGCACCAAGGCCCCGGCCTACTGGCCCTACAAGTTCACCGAGGGCGAGGAGGCCGACGACCTGCTGCGGCTGTTCGAGGAGGTCGTGGCCTCCGGGCGCCACCTGGCCATCATGGCCCACTACTCGCACCCGGTGGAGCTGGCCACCGACGCCTCCCGGGAGGCGCTGCGGCGCATCATCGAGACCGGTGCGGTGGTGCGGTGCCAGGCCCCGCTGATCCGCCACGTGAACGACAGCGCCCGGGCTTGGGCCGACATGATCACCACCGAGGTGTCCCTGGGGGCGGTGCCCTACTACATGTTCGTGGAGCGCGACACCGGGGCCAAGCGGTACTTCGAGGTGCCGCTGGTGGAGGCCTACCAGATCTACACCGACGCCTATAAGCAGGTGTCGGGGCTGGCCCGCACCTGGCGGGGGCCGTCGATGTCGGCCACTCCGGGCAAGGTGCTGGTGGACGGCATCGTCGAGGTCGGCGGCGAGAAGGCGATCGCCCTGAAGTTCGTCCAGGCCCGCGACCCCGACTGGGTGAACAAGATCTTCTTCGCCGCCTATGACGAGGAGGCGTCGTGGCTCGACGAGCTGCGCCCGGCGTTCGGCGAGGAGAAGTTCTTCTACACCGACGAGCTGAACAACATGAAGACCGACACCCCCCAGCGGGTGCAGCTCATCACCACCAGAGCCGCCTAGCTTCGGCTCAGCTCACTCCCACTCGATGGTGCCGGGGGGCTTCGAGGTGATGTCGTAGGCCACCCGGTTGATGCCGTCCACCTCGTTGATGATGCGGCTCGACATCTTCTCCAGCAGTTCATAGGGCAGCCGGGCCCAGTCGGCGGTCATGGCGTCTTCGCTGGTCACCGCTCGGATGACCGCCACTTGGCCGTAGGTGCGCTCGTCGCCCATCACGCCCACGGTGCGGATATCGGGCAGCACGGCGAAGGTCTGCCAGATTTCCCGTTCCAGCCCCGCGGCGGTGATCTCGGCTCGAACGATGGCGTCGGCCTTGGCCAGCAGGGTCACTTTGGCCGGGGTGACCTCGCCGATCACCCGCACACCGAGACCGGGGCCGGGGAAGGGGTGGCGCCACACGATCTCATCGGGCAGACCCAGTTCGTGGCCCACGGCCCGCACCTCGTCTTTGAACAGGTCGCGCAGCGGCTCCACCAGCTCGAAGTCCATCTCCTCGGGGATACCGCCCACGTTGTGATGGCTCTTGATCTTGGCCGCGGAGTCGGAGCCCGACTCGATCACATCGGGGTACAGCGTGCCCTGCACCAGATAGGCCGCCCCGTCCACCTGGTTGGCCGCCTCCTCGAAGATGCGGATGAACAGCTCGCCGATGATCTTGCGCTTCTCCTCGGGGTCGATCACCCCGACCAGGGCGTCGAAGAACCGGTCGGCGGCGTCCACCGCGATCAGCTCGATGCCCTGGGAGCGGCGGAAGGCGTCGATCACCTGCTGGCCCTCGTCTTGGCGCATCAGGCCGGTGTCCACGAACACGCAGGTGAGCTGATGGCCCACCGCCCGATGGACTAGGGAGGCGGCCACCGCGGAGTCGACCCCGCCGGACAGGCCGCACACCGCCCGCCCGTCGCCGATCTGAGCCCGGATGGCGGCCACCGCCTCGTCGATGAACGACTCGGTGGTCCACGAGGGGGCCAGGCCGGCGCCCCGGTACAAGAACCGCTCCAGCACCGCCTGCCCGCCAGGAGTGTGGGCCACTTCGGGGTGGAACTGGACGCCGAAGATGCGCTGCTGAGGATCCTCCAGGGCGGCCACCGGGGCTTGGGGGGTGGAGGCGGTGACCACAAAGCCGTCGGGCGGGGTGGAGATGGAATCGAAGTGGCTCATCCACACTGGGCGCTCGGTGTCCTCGTCGGGACCGAACAGCGTGCCGGGGTCGTTCACGCTCATGGCGGTGCGGCCGTATTCGCCGATGCCGGTGCGGGACACCTCCCCGCCGAGCTGGGCGGCGATAAGCTGGGCGCCATAGCAGATGCCCAGTATGGGGATGCCCAGGTGGTAGATGGCAGGGTCGATGCGGGGCGATCCCTCGACGTGGACCGACTTGGGCCCGCCGGAGAAGATCACCGCCCCGGGCTGGCGGGCGGCGATCTCAGCGGCGCTGATGGAGTGGGGGACGATCTCGCTGTAGATGTGGGCCTCGCGCACCCGGCGGGCGATGAGCTGCGCGTACTGGGCACCGAAATCCACCACCAAGACCGGGTGGTCTCGGCTGGCGGTATCGGTGCCGATGGCCGCCGATAATCCGTCGGCGGTGCTGCTCAACGGCCCATCCCGATGCCCTGGGAGCGCTGGAGGGACTTGCCCTCGGTTTGCAAGGAGGGGGCGATCATGATGTCGGCCTTCTGGAACTCCTTGAGCGACTCATAGCCGCAGGTGGCCATAGAGGTGCGCAGACCGCCGAAGAGGTTGAGGCGACCGTCGTTCTCCCGGGCCGGGCCAACCAGGATCTCCTCCAGCGTGCCCCGGGGGGTGGTCTGCACCCGGGCGCCTCGGGGCAGGGTGGGATGGAAGGTGGCCATGCCCCAGTGGTGGCCCCGGCCGGGAGCCTCTTGGGCGGCGGCCAGCGGTGAGCCGATCATCACCGCGTCGGCCCCGCACACGATGGCCTTGGCGATGTCCCCGCCGGTGGCCATGCCGCCGTCGGCGATGATGTGAACGTACACCCCGGTCTCGTCCAGGTGGCGCATCCGGGCCGCTCGGGCGTCGGCGATGGCGGTGGCCTGGGGCACGCCGATGCCCAGCACCCCCCGAGTGGTGCAGGCCTGGCCCGGCCCCACGCCCACCAGGATGCCGGCGGCCCCGGTGCGCATGAGGTGAAGCGCGGCGTCATAGCTGGCGCAGCCGCCGACGATCACCGGAATCTCCAAGCGGCGCACGAACTGCTTGAGGTTCAACGGCTCGTGGTTCTTGGACTTGTGCTCGGCGGTGACCACCGTGCCCTGGATGACCATGAGGTCGAGTTCGGCGGCCAGCATGTGGGGGGCCAGTTGCTCGGTGCGCTGGGGGGTGACCGACGCGCAGGAGATCACCCCGGCGTCTTTGATCTGACGGATGCGCTCGCCGACCAGTTCGGGTTTGATCGGCTCGGCATACAGCTCCTGCATCCGCAGGGTGGCCTTCTCCGGGGACTGGGCGGCGATCTCGTCGAGGACCGGCTCGGGATCGTCATAGCGGGTCCAGAGCCCTTCCAGGTTCAGCACCCCCACCCCGCCGAGCTGGCCGATGGCGATGGCGGTCTCGGGGCTGACCACGCCGTCCATGGCTGAGGCCATGAGGGGAAGGTCGAAGCGGTAGGCATCGATCTCCCAGGCGATGCTCACATCTTCGGGATCACGGGTGCGGCGAGTGGGCACGATGGCAATGTCGTCGAACCCGTACGCCCGCCGTGCGGTCTTGCCCAGCCCGATGTCAATCTCGGCCATCACGACGCCCCTTTTGCTTGGAAACCAGGAATTCTAAAGCCTTCCGCCTCGCTATAGGGGGATTTACTCCCTCACCAGGAAGGAGGTGAAATCAGGCGGCCGATTGGATGAGATTCCAGAGCTCTTGCACGTGATGGCGCTCGGTTTGAGGGCTGCCGATGGCCACCCGGAGGGTGAAGCGGCCGTCGAGAACGGTGTGGCTCATGAAGGCTCGACCGGACTTGTTGACAGTGTCCATGATGCGGCGACTCGCCGCATCGCCGTCTTTGTGGCGGAAGCACACCAGGCTGACCACGGTGGGGGCGGCCAACTCGAATCGGCTATCGGCCTCCACCCACTCGGTGAGCTCGCCAGCCCACTCAATGTGGCGGCGGATGTGGGTCCGCAGGCCTTCCAACCCGTAGTGGCGGATCACGAACCAGAGCTTCAGGGCCCGGAATCGGCGACCGAGAGCCACCGTCCAGTCGCGGTAATCGACGGCCTCGTGCTCAGCGTCGGCGGTGGCCGCAGCCGCGGTGCCGCCGCTCAGATACTCGGCTTCCACCGCCATGGCATCAAGCAAGTTTGCCCGGTCGGCCACATAGAACACCGAGCAGTCCAAGTTGGTGAGCATCCACTTGTGGGGGTTGAACAGATAGCTGTCCACGTCTTCCAAACCGGCGTTGAGGAATCGCATCTCGGGGCACAGCGCTGCGGTGCCGGCAAAGGCGGCGTCGACATGGGTCCAGACGTCGAAGTTGGACGCCACCCAGGCCAACTCGGGTATGGGATCGACGGCGGTGGTGGAGGTGGTGCCCACGGTGGTACCCACGAAGAAGGGGATAAGGCCGTCGTTTCGATCCTTGACGATCTCGTAGGCCAGATGGTCGGCGCGCATGGCGTAGTCGGGGGTGGTGGCGATCAGGCGGATGCGGCTGTCGGCAATCCCGGCGACCCTCAGTCCCTTGGCGATGGAGTAGTGGCTTTGTTCGGAGGTGTAGGCCACCATCTGGTCCAGCTTCTCATTGCCCCCCGCTCGGGCCCGGGCGGCGAGGATGGCGCAAAGGGTGCTGGAAGAGGCGCCGTCGGTGATCACCCCGTTGCCTCGAAACGCTTCTGGCAGGCCAAGGGCAATCACCAGCCAGTCCAAGACGTGCTGTTCCAGCTCAGTGACCGCCGGGCCGGTGGTCCACATGGCTCCGTGGGCCCCCAGACTGGCCGCAATCAACTCGCCCAGCGCTGCGGGACCACTGGTGTTGGCCGGGAAATAGCCGTACATCCCCGGTGCCTGCCAGTGGGTCATTCCGGGCATGATCACTCGGTCGAGGTCGGCCAGCACGTCAGAGAAGTCCTCGCTGCGGCTCGGCGGCTCAGCGGGAAGCTTGTGCCGGACGTCGCCCGGCTTGACGTCGGCCATCACCGGCAAGTCGCCCAGGCGGGCCATGTAGTCGGCCACCCAGTCCACCGCCTGGTACCCCCGCTGCCGGAACTCCTCCGGGCTCATATGGTTCGGTCGCTCAGCCATTGCTGCCATTGTTGCCGAAGAGCGAGCGGAGGTGTGGTGTTGGGTTTCGAGGTATTGAGCGGCTGCGGTGTGGTGGACGGCGAGGTTCTGGATGTAGCGGATGACGGTGGCGGGGGATTTCCAGCGGCCTGCCAGCATGAGGCCGGCCATGTCAACGCCGCTGGCGGCGAGGTCTTGGGCCATGCCGACGCGCAGTGAGTGGCCGGAGATGCCTGAGGGGTCGATGCCGGCGGCTTGGGCTGCGCTGTGGTGGCCTCGGCTCCCCTGGGCGTTTGGTTCGGTGTCGACGGTGCGATATTCAAATGAATATCCTGGTGGCGTGTTGAAGATTGAACCTAAACATCGCCGCAGGAAATTGCCCTGGTATGACTATCTGTTCGGTCTTGTCGGTGTACCGGTGTTTTCCTTTCTTGTCGATTGGTTGCACGATTTTGGCGTCTCTCCCCTAATCGTGATCTTCGGCGCTATGGCCGGTGGCCCCGCCGCTGGTTATTTGGCTGTTCGTGTGGGGAAGTGGTTGAGCGGCCGCTTTCCCGCGTTTGAAACCGAGTACGTTTCGTACTTTGACCGCCGACCGGGCCGGTGAACCCGTCCGAGGCCCAAGCGGCGGCCGCGGCTGTGGCGAAGTGCGAAGAGCTGGCGGCTGTTGCCGATGAGGTACGGCGGGCTTTGGCCGATTTGGTGGCGGCTGTCGGCTACCAGACTGCCGCCGCGCATGTCGGGTTGAGCGTCGGCGCTTTGCAGCGATGGGTTGTCAGAGTGCCGGTGTCGGCCACGCTTGACGCCGCCCGCAAGCGCCGCAGCGACTCCTAGCTCCCTTTTTTGCCTGCGCTTTTGGTGATGCCGTAGTCTCCATTGGCGTGGCATAACCTATGCCGTGGCCATGGTGAGGAGTTGGCGGAGCATGGCGGCGGTGGCGCCCCAGACGGTGTCGCCGTAGAGCTCGAAGAAGGTGATGGCCCGGTCGTTGCCGTTGATGGACCAGATCTCCTCCCGCCAGGCTTCGTCGGACAGCAGTTCGGTGGTGGAGACCAGCAGGATGCGCTCCACCTCGGCAGGGTCGGGGACCAGCCCGGTGGGCGGGCCGGGCAGAATCCCGACGTAGGGGTGGACCATGGAGCGGCTGCCCACGGTGACGTAGCGGTCGATCTGGCCGATGACCTCGACGGTTTGGGTGTCGAGGCTGATCTCCTCGCGGGTCTCCCGCTTGGCGGTGTCGAGCAATGTGGCGTCGTCGGATTCCTGGCGGCCACCGGGGAAGGCCACCTCCCAGCTATGGGAGCGAAGGTGCCGGGCCCGGCGAATGAGCACCACAGATCGGTCGCGATGGCAGCCCCCAGACTGTTCTTTGGGTTGTTGATGCGGCCAGGTGGCTACATCATGCCGCCCATGCCGCCCATGCCGCCCATGGGATCGCCACCGGGGGGCATCGGGGGGGCAGGGGGCTCGGGCTTGTCGGCCACCAGGGCCTCGGTGGTGAGCAGCATGGCGGCGATAGAAGCCGCATTCTGCAAACCGGCCCGGGTCACCTTGGCCGGGTCGATGACGCCTGCGGCCACCAAGTCTTCGGTGACGCCGGTAGCGGCGTTGAACCCGATAGTGCCTTCGGTTCCCTCGATGTCGCGCACCACGATGGAACCCTCGAAGCCGGCATTGGAGGCGATAAGCGAGCACGGCACGGTCAGCGCTTCGAGCACGATCTTGGCCCCAGTGGCCTCGTCGCCGCTCAGGTTCTCGACCACGTCGGCCACCGACGGACGAGCCCGGAGCAGGGCGGTGCCGCCCCCGGCAACCACGCCCTCCTCGATGGCGGCCCGAGTGGCCGACAGCGCATCCTCGATGCGGTGCTTCTTCTCCTTGAGCTCCACCTCGGTGGCGGCGCCCACCTGGACGACGGCGACGCCGCCGGCCAGCTTGGCCAAGCGCTCCTGGAGCTTCTCCCGATCCCAGTCGGAGTCGGTGTTGTCGATCTCCTGGCGGATCTGGGCCACCCGGCCGTCAACATCAGACTTGGTGCCGGCGCCTTCCACGATGGTGGTGTCGTCTTTGGTGACGATCACCTTGCGGGCAGTGCCCAGCAAGTCGAGGGTGACACCCTCCAAGTTGAGCCCGACCTCCTCGGCCACCACTTGGCCGCCGGTGAGGATGGCCATGTCTTGAAGCATGGCCTTGCGGCGCTCGCCGAACCCGGGGGCCTTGACGGCCGTGGAGTTGAACGTTCCTCGGATCTTGTTCACCACCAGGGTGGCCAAAGCCTCGCCCTCGATGTCCTCGGCGATGATCAAGAGCGGCTTGCCGGTCTGCATGACCTTCTCCAGCACGGGGAGCAAGTCCTGTACCGAGCTGATCTTGCCCTGGTTGAACAGAATGTAGGGCTCATCAAGCACGGCCTCTTGGCGCTCGGCGTCGGTCACGAAGTAGGGCGACAAGAATCCCTTGTCGAACTGCATGCCCTCCACGAAGTCGAGCTCCATCCCGAAGGTGTTGGACTCCTCCACGGTGACCACGCCGTCTTTGCCCACCTTGTCGATGGCGTCGGCGATGACGTCGCCGATGGCCGTATCGGCAGCCGAAATAGAGGCCACCTGGGAGATCTCCTCCTTTTGGGAGATGTCCTGGGACTGGTCTGCTAAAGAATCCACCGCGGCGGCCACTGCCTTCTCGATGCCCCGCTTGAGGCTCATCGGGTTGGCGCCGGCGGCCACGTTGCGCAGACCGTTGTGGACCATGGCCTGGGCCAGCACGGTGGCAGTGGTGGTGCCGTCACCGGCGATGTCGTTGGTCTTGGTGGCCACCTCTTTGATGAGCTGGGCGCCCATGTTCTCGAACTTGTCCTCCAGCTCCACCTCGCGGGCGATGGATACGCCGTCGTTGGTGATGGTGGGGGCGCCGAACTTCTTGTCGAGGACCACGTTGCGGCCCTTGGGGCCCAAAGTCACCTTGACTGCGTCGGCAAGCTGGTTGACGCCTGCCTCAAGGCCGTGGCGGGCCTCCTCCCGGAACTTGAGAATCTTGGTCATTTGACGATTGCCAGCACGTCGCGGGCCGACAGGATCAGCAGATCCTCGCCGTCCACGGTGATCTCGGTACCGCCGAACTTGCTGTACACCACGGTGTCGCCCACAGAGACGTCCACCGGGATCAGCTCACCGGTATTGTCAGACCGCTTGCCCGGTCCAACAGCGATGACCTCACCCTGCTGGGGCTTCTCTTTGGCGGTGTCGGGGATGACCAGGCCGCTGGCGGTCATCTCTTCAGACTCGCCGGGGCGGACAACGATTCGGTCATCAAGGGGCTGTAGCGCCATCTTGGCCTCCAAATGATTGACTTGAGCTTTAGCACTCTCGATACGCGAGTGCTAAGCGTAGGACAGAGGCCGCGTTGAGGCCAACTCAGGCTGCTGGTTCGCCCGACAGGATGAAGGGGAGGGCAAGGTTGGGGTCGGCGCCGGTATCCAGCGGGGAGGGACCGTCGAGCTGGAGCCGCTGCCATCCGGCCGCGGCCACCATGGCGGCGTTATCAGTACACATGGATCGGCTGGGCAAGAACCCGCTGATGCCGGCGGCCACGCAGGCGTCGAGCAGGCGCTCCCGCAGAGAGGAGTTGGCCGCCACTCCTCCCGCCAGGCACAGGCCTCTGGCCCCGTACTCCTCGGCGGCCTTGCGGGCCTTGTGAACCAGCACGTCCACCACGGCTTCCTGAAACGACGCCGAAATGTCGGCCACGTCGAGGTCGGGGTTGTTCCGCACGTGGTTGACCACCGCGGTCTTGAGGCCGCTGAAGGAGAAGTCGTAGCCGTCGTCGTACATGGGACGGGGGAAGGCCACCGCCTCGGGATTGCCGTCCATGGCCAGCCGGTCAATGACCGGGCCGCCGGGATAGCCCAAGTCCATGAAGCGAGCCACCTTGTCGAACGCCTCGCCGGCGGCGTCATCCAGAGTCTGACCGATGAGCCGGTAGCGGCCGAACGCCTCCATCAGCACCAGGAGGGTGTGGCCGCCGGAGACCAGCAGCACCACTACCGGCAGCTCCAAGTCGGGTTCCTCCAGGAACGAGGAGTACAGGTGGGCCTCCAGGTGGTTCACCGCCACGAAGGGGACATCCCAGACCAGGGCCAGGGACTTGGCCGCGCTGACCCCCACGAGGAGGGAGCCGATAAGGCCGGGACCGGCGGTAGCGGCTACCGCCTCCACTTCGTGATCGCTGAGCCCGGCCTCGATCACCGCTTGGGCGACCACCGGAGTGAGCAATTCCACGTGGGCCCGGCTGGCGATTTCCGGGACCACGCCGCCGTAGCGGGCATGCAGATCTACCTGGCTGCTGATCACCGACGAGAGGACGTCGGAGGGGCCGGAGACCACGGCGGCCGCGGTCTCATCACAGGAGGTCTCGATGCCCAGCACGATGGCGGGGGTGTGCGGGGGAGGATCCGAACCCAGCACGATGGCGGGGTCTTCTTGGGAGGGAACCTGGGAACTCATGCGCGGTCCAGTTCTACCGCGATTTTGGTGAGACGGTCGACATAGTCGGGCTGTTGGATGTTGTCGACCCGCATTACCACGGCGTCGGGCGACAGCCCCATGTTCTTGTAGTACCCCCGCTGAATGCCCACCGGGGCCAGGCCGAAACGCCGGTAGAGGGCCTGGGCAGCGGGATTGTCAGCAGCTACCTCCAAAGCGAGGCTGGTATTGCGGCGGCAGGCGGCCAACGCCAGGGCCAAGAACAGCCGGGCACCGATGCCTTCACCGCGGGAATCGGGGGACACCGTGACCGTGGTGATGTGGGCTTCGCTCTCCTCGAAGGCCACCCCGGCGTGACCGACCACTCGATTTGGGCTGGAGCTCTTGGCATTGGGATTACCGACCACTCGATCGGGGCGCGCTATCACGTAATAGCGATCATCGGTGCGGGCCAATTCCGACTCGTAGACTTCTCTGGACCAGGGGATCGGGTAACACTGGGCGTCGATGGCCATCACCTGTGGAAGATGATCAGGGGTCATGGGAACGATCATCGTGTCAAGGGGCCTGAGAAGGTGGGAACGATCATCTGATCAAGGGGCCTGAGAAGGTGGGAACGATCATCTGATCAAGGGGCCTGGGAAGGTGGGAACGATCATCGGGTTTTCCAGTTGATGTCGGCGTCGGGAACCCGAAGGTAGATCGGTTTCAGCTCCCACGGCTTGACGAATTCTTCTCGCAGGGCGCGGGCGTGGGCCAGCTGCACTAGCGAGGCGGCTGAGGGGTGGGCCAGATCCTGTTCGGCGATCTCGGTCTTCTGAAGCCGGTCGAAAACCTCGGAGTAGCGGCGGGCACCGTCGCCTACCAACAGCACCTCCTCGCTGGTGGCCAACAGTTCGGAGGCCAGATCATCGGGAGTGCCCACTTGGGCATCGGATACTCGTTGGACACCGCCGGGCACTTGGCGATAGAAGGCGTAGAACAGCTCACTGCGCCGAGCGTCGATGGCGGCCACGATCACCCGGTTGGTATGGCGCACAGCGAAGGCCAGCAGATCGAGGCTGGACACGCCGATCATCGGCACCCCCAGGGCGTAGGCCATGGCCATGGCGCTGGAGATGCCCACTCGCAGGCCGGTGTACAAACCCGGCCCGAGGTCCACGGCCACGCAGCCGACATCTTGAAGCTCGACCCGAGCTTGGCGGGTGACGAACTGAACTTGGGGGGCGATGGTCTCGGCGTGACGGCGGCCCCGGGCGCTATGGGCCGAGGCGAGCACTCCTTCGTGCCCGCCAAGAGCGCATCCCACCTGTTGGGTAGCCGATTCGATGCCCAAGATCAACACGGTGGGCCTTCTAGCCACTGCTCGGTGGCGGCAGCCAATTGGTCGGCTCGGGCCTGCCATCGGGGTCCCACTGGGGTCAAGACCACGATCCGCTCGTCAGGGGGGCTGGGGTGGCCCTCGATGAAGGTCAGCGCTATCTCGAGATAGTCATTGGGCAGGGCCTGGCGGATGGCGTCACCCCACTCGATAAGGATCACTCCGCCGCTGTCAAGCAGTTCGGGCAGGCCCAAGTCGAGCACTTCGGAAATCTGGTCGAGTCGGAAGACGTCGAGATGATGGAGGAGCAGCCGTCCGTGGTATTCCCGGGCCAGGGTGAAGGTGGGGCTGGTGACCGGCTCGCTGATGCCCAAGGCGGCGGCGAACCCCTGAGCGAAGGTGGTTTTGCCCGCGCCCAAGTCACCCACCAGCAGCAAGAGATCGCCCGACTGGGCCTGCTCGGCCAGGCTGGCGGCCAGGTTCCTCGTGTCTTCGGGTGAGCGGGTGCGGGTTCGGATCATTCCGACATCGCCATGCGGGCTCGGACCAGATCAGAGCGCATCTGGGCCTCTTGAAGACCGCCGCCCCGCAACACTGCGGCCGGGTGGTACGTGGGGATGATCACTGCATCGGCGTTGGGCATCGGGTAGCTCTGGCCTCGCAGCCTGGTGATCCCGGTCTTGGTGTCCAGCAGCAGCTTGGAAGAGAAATTGCCCAGGGTGACCACCACCCTTGGGGCAATGAGCTCAACTTGCTGCTCCAACCACGGGCGGCAGGCGTCGATCTCGTCGGGTTTGGGATCTCGATTGTCGGGAGGACGGCATTTGACCACATTGGCGATGTAGCAGCTGTCGCGGGTCAGCCCGATTTCCTCGGCCATCAGCCGGTCGAGCAGCTTGCCCGAGCGGCCCACAAAAGGAAGGCCCTGCTTGTCCTCCTCGGAGCCGGGTCCCTCGCCCACGAACATGAGGTCGGCGCTGGGGTTTCCCATGCCGAACACCACTTGCCTGCGGCCCTCGGCCAACCCGCATTTGGTGCAGTCGGCAGCTTCGGCGGCAACCTCGGCCAACGTCAACGTCACAGGCCAAGAATACGCCCCCCACCAGCAGATTCGATAGGGGAGTTGCAAGTTATGGACTTGGGCGGGTGCTGCGCCGCCGGAGTGCCTCGGTCCCAAGCCGCTGACGGCAATACTGGTATTCTGCGCAGGCAGGCGCGAAGAGGGGTGCAGATCATGATCGACTGGCTCGGCATCGACCATCTGTTCAAGTTGTCCGGCGGCGAGGTGGTGCTGGGATTCCTCACGCCGCTGTTCGTCTGCGCCGCGGTCTTCGTGGCGCACATGATCCTGCCCGCGCGGCGCGTGCCCGGCTACGCCATCAACCGCAAGACCGGCGAGCCCCTCAACTACCGGCTCAACGGATTGGCGGTGTTCGTGCTTGCCCACCTCGTGTGGGCATTCGCGCTGCCGCGCGACTGGTTCTACCGGTCGACCATGTATGCGATAGCGAGCGGCTTCGTGATCGCGATCATCGCGACGATCTTCGTGGTGTTCTCCCAGCCCGAAGGCGCACAGAAGAACCGCTTGCTTGCGTTCTATCTCGGCCGTGCCCAAGAGCTGCAATTCTTCAACAACCGCTTCGATCTCAAGATGTACTTCTACATCGTGGGCGGCACGATGCTGTCGCTCAATTGTTGGTCCGCAGCCGCATGGCACAACGACAACGTTGCCGATGCCAACCCCGGCTTGTTCCTCTACGCCGCCATCAACTGCTTCTACATCTTCGACTACTTCGTCTGGGAACGGGTGCAGCTCTACACCTACGACCTCACCTACGAGAAGATCGGATTCAAGCTCGTCTGGGGCGGGCCGTTCGTGTGGGGCTGGATGTTCGTGCTGCCGCTGTGGGGCTTGGCCCCACTGGCCGACCCCGGCATTTCAGGCGGCTGGATGTATTTCTGGCTGATCGGCAGCGCAGCACTGTTCTTGGTGGGCTGGACGATCTCCCGCGGCTCCAACATGCAGAAGTACACGTTCAAGCGCTGGCCCGAACGCAAGTTCCTCGGCATCATCGAGCCGGAGTACATCCAGGCCGGCGAGCGCAAGATTCTGTGCAGCGGGTTCTGGGGGAAGGCACGGCACTTCGGCTATTTCGGCGAAGGCCTGTACGGGATAGCCGTGGCGCTGACCTTTGGGCTCTTCTCCAACCTGTGGGCCTGGACGTACGTGGTGTTTATCGTTGCGTTCTTCGTTCCCCGCCAGTTCGAGGACGACAAGGTCTGCGCCGAGAAGTACGGCGAAGAGAAGTGGGCCGAATACCAGGCCCGAGTTCCGTACCGGATCGTTCCCGGCATCTTCTAGCGCCAACCGGCTGAAGCGGTACCGGAAAGGAGGCCACCCTTGTTCGAGCGGCTCGGCGTCGGGCACCTGACTGAGTTGACTGCGGGCGAGGCGGTGCTGGGCTTCCTCACGCCCTTGTTCGTGATGGCCGCCTTCGTTGTGCTCCAGATGATCCTGCCCGGCAGGCGCGTGACCGGCTACGTCGTCGACGCGGCCACCGGCCAGCCCCGCAGCTACCGCCTCAACGGCCTGCTGGTGTTCGCTGCGGCTCAGCTTCTGTGGTGGTTCGAGCTCACCGGCATGCCGCGAGACTGGTTCTACCGGTCATCGCTGTACGCCGTGGCCGGCGGAACGGTGCTCGCCGCCATCCTGACCGCGATAGCGGTGTTCACCCAGCCCGAAGGCGAGGTCAAGAACCGTTTGCTTGCCTTGTGGTTCGGGCGGGCCTCCGAGATGCAGTTCTTCAACGGCCGCCTCGACCTCAAGATGTACTTCTACGTGGTCGGCGGAACCATGCTGTCGCTCAACGCGTGGTCCGGCGCAGTGTGGCACCACGACAACATCGGAGATCTCAATCCGGGCGTCTTCGCGTTCGCAGCATTCGTCACCTTCTACGTCTTCGATTACTTCATCTTCGAACGGACGATGCTCTACACGTACGACATAATTCACGAGCGGCTTGGCTTCAAGCTGTTCTGGGGCGGGCTCTTCGTCTACGGCTGGGTGTTCATCATTCCGATGTGGGGGCTGGCGGCCCATCCCGACCCGGGGCTCTCGGGCGGCTGGCGCATGCTGTGGCTGATCGGTGCGCCTGCGCTGTACGCCGCCGGATGGGTCATCACCCGCGGCGCCAGCTTGCAGAAGTACACGTTCAAGCGCTGGCCCGACCGCACGTTCCTCGGGGTGTTCGCGCCGCAGGTCATCGAGGCTGGCGACCGCAAGATCCTGTGCAGCGGCTTCTGGGGCGCCGCCCGGCATTTCAACTACATGGGCGAGTGGTGCTTCGGCCTCGCCATCGCCCTGGTCTGGGGTCATTTCGACATCCTTTGGGCGTGGGTCTACTTCGTCTACGTCATCGCGTTGTTCCTCCTCCGCCAGAGTCAGGACGACCGGCACTGCGCCGTCAAGTACGGCCCCGAGAAGTGGGCCGAATACCGGCAGCGAGTTCCCTACCGGATCGTTCCCGGCATCTACTGATCCGGCTCGCGAGCCGATGCGCGGTTCAGTGAGGGTGCGGTACGGTCGGCAGTGATGTTGGGAGTCGGCGGGGGTGTGTTGGTGGGGCATTGGACCTGCGAGGCGGCCCTGACGGGATGCACGGTGGTGGTGTTTCCCGAAGGCACGACAGCTTCGGGGGAGATTCGGGGGGGCGCGCCGGCCACCCGGGATTTCGCGCTGCTGGCCCCGGAGCGGACGGTGAGCCAAATAGACGCGGTGGTGTTGTCGGGGGGATCGGCGTTCGGGTTGGCCGCGGCTGATGGGGTGATGCGATGGTGCGAGGAGCAGGGTCGGGGGTTCGAGACTCGGGGCGGCCGGGTTCCCATCGTGGTGGGCATGTCGCTCTACGACCTGACCGAGGGCGACGGCTCGGTACGGCCTGGGCCCGACGCCGGATACGCCGCCGCCCAATCGGCCTGCGAAGGGGATCCCCCGTGGGGACGGGTGGGGGCCGGCGCCGGGGCCACCATGGACAAGTGGCGGGGCGCAGAGAACCGCCGGCCGGGTGGGCTGGGCAGCGCTCTGCTTCAAGTGGACGATGTGCTGGTGGGCGCGCTGGTGGCGGTGAATGCCTCGGGGGCGATCAACGATGGTGAAGTGCAACGAGCGCTGGTCGATGGCACCTATCAGCACCAGCCTGCCGATCCGTTTGCCGACAGCAATGACGAGGCACACACCAACACCACCATCGGGGTGATCGCCACCAACGCGACGCTTGGCAAGTTGGATTGCTTCCGGATGGCTCGCAGCGGCCACAGCGGCATGGCCCGGGCGCTGCTGCCCGCTCATACCGACGGCGATGGGGATGCGTTGGTGGTTGGGGCGACCGGTCAGGTCGAAGCAGATATTGGACTGGTTCGGCTGATGACGGCGACCGCCGTGGAGACAGCCATCCGATCTATGGGCCATGATGTCGGCGACTGATTGCGATCAAAAAGGGGATTGAGATGAAGGACTTGGCCGGAAAGGTGGCGGTGATCACCGGGGCGGGCAGCGGCATGGGTCGGGCCATGGTGCGAAAAGCCGCCTCTGAGGGGATGCGCATTTTGGCGGGCGACATCGACGAGGCCGGGCTGGCTGAGACCGTCGGCGGGCTGGAGAACGCCCAGCTCATGTTGACCGACGTGACCAGCCCCGACGCCAATGAAGCACTGGCCAATGCGGCCCTGGAGCGGTTCGGCGGCATTCACCTGGTACACCTCAACGCTGGGGTGCTCACCGGCGGGTTCACCTGGGAGAACACCGTGGACGACTGGCGCTGGGTGCTGGATGTGAATCTCTGGGGCGTGATCCACGGGGTGCGCAGCTTCATCCCCCGGATGCTGGAGAAGGGCGAAGACGGCCACGTGGTGATCACCGCCTCGGTGGGCGGCCTCACCTCCGGGGGGTTGCTCGGGCCCTACACCACCTCGAAGTACGGCGCGGTGGCCATCGCCGAGTCGCTCCATCGGGAGTTGGACATCATCGATGCACCGATCGGGGTGTCGTGCTTGTGCCCCGGCCCGGTGGCCACTGGCATCTTCCGCTCGGAGCGCAACCGCCCCGACACCTACGACGACACCTGCGGCCCCATGTCGGCCGACGCTGAGGCCGCCGCCTTCCACACGGCTTTGATCAACGCCATCGATGAGGGGACCGATCCCGCGGTGATCCCGGAGTTGGTGTTCGACGCGGTGCGCGACGACAAGTTCTGGATATTTCCCCACCCCGACTTCAAGGAGCGGATCGCAGCCCGCACCGAGTCGATCATGAACGAGACCAATCCCGAGTACACGGTGGGACTGCCGGACGCGATACCGCCGTCGCGCTAGAGAAAACGCAGGGGAACGCGGCGGCCGAATTGGCAGACGATCTCGTAGGCGATGGTGTCGACGCGTTGGGCGATCTCGGTGGCGGTGATCTCTTGATCGCCCTGTTGCCCCAGCAGGATCACCTCGTCTCCGGGTGACACGGGGTGGTCGAGGCCGCACTCCACCATGGTCTGGTCCATGGTCACCACTCCGGCGACGGGCCGCCGGTGACCGCCGATCAGCACCTCGCCGCCACGAGTTCCCAGTCGCCGGGTCCAGCCGTCGGCGTAGCCGATGGGGATGGTGGCCAGCTGGGTGTCGGCCGGGGCCGAGTAGTGGTGGCCGTAGGACACCGGGGTGCCCGCGGCGATGGTCTTGACCATGGATACTTCGGTGCGCACCGTCATGGCCGGTTGAAGTGGAAGGCAGTCGGCTAAGGCCGGCGCCGGGGGGATCCCGTAGAGAGCGATGCCACAGCGCACCATGTCGAACCGGCCAACCGGGTGAGCCATGGCCACCGCAGAATTGGCCAAGTGGCGGCAGAAGTCGTGGTGACCGGCGAGTCTGAGCCGGGACAGCAGATGGTTGAACTGCTCGATCTGGTAGGCGGTAAACGGGTTGTCTGGCTCATCGGCCACCGCGCAGTGCGTCCACACCCCGGCCAACTCCAGGGTTTCGCGCTCGGCGATGGCGTCGGCCAGCATCAGCACCTCCGCAGGCGGAGCGCCGATTCGGGCCATGCCGGTGTCGACTTTGAGATGGACGGGCAAGCGCTGGTTGGCGGCTGTCGCGGCTGCGGCTGCGGCCGCCAAACCTTCGCCTTGATACACGGTGGGGATGAGTCGGTGCTCGACGACTTCGGCGAACTCGTAGGGGCGGGGCTCGGACAGCAAAAGGATGGGCACCTCGATTCCGTCTTCACGCAGCCGTCGGCCTTCCTCCACCAAGGCCACCGCCAACGTGGCGGCGCCGGCGTCCACTGCGGTTCGGGCCACCGGAAGCATGCCGTGCCCGTAGGCGTCGGCTTTGACCACTGCGCATAGCTCGGCGGGGTGGACCAATTCGGCCAACAGCCTGGTGTTGTGGGCGATGGCCTCCAGGTTGATGTCGGCCCAGGTCGGTCTCATGGCGTCCCTCGGTTGGAAGTGGCTTCGCCGGGTCTCATGGCGCGGCTCCTTGCTGAATAGCGGCCTCCCAGGCGAGGGGCAGGGCGAGGAGCAGGTCGGATGCCGCCATTCCTCCGGAGGGACGGCTGGTGGCTGCTTGCCCATGAAGCCAGGCCGCACTGGCAGCGGCCTTCATTGGTTCGACTCCGCCGCTGAGCAGGCCGCAGATGAGCCCGGCCAGCACGTCACCGGTCCCGGCGGTGGCCAGTCGGGCGTCGCCATTGGCAATGGCCAGCGCGGCTCCGCCGGGGTCGGCCACCACCGTGGTGGGACCCTTGAGCAGGACGTGGACACCGGTGGACGAGGCCAGCGAGCGGGCGGCGGCGAAGCGGTCGGGATCGGGCGCTTCCCCAGTGAGGATGCGGTATTCGCCGTCGTGAGGAGTGAGGACGGTGGGGGCGGTGCGGCCGGCCACCACATCAGCGGCGTCGAGACCGAGGGCAAACAGGCCGTCGCCGTCGATGACCAGGGGAAGCGGTGTGTTGGCGGCCAGCTCCCGGACAGATTCGACGGTGCTCGGCCGCCTCCCCAGACCGGGACCGACTGCCATGGCCCGAAAGCGCGCCTGGTCGTCGGCTTCGATGACGGCTGCCCAATTATCGGCGGGCAAGGGGTGGCCGACAGCCTCGGTGGGAGCGGTGCGGCCAGCCAGTACTTCCATGCCAGGTGTGCTGAGTCGGACGTAGCCCGATCCGCTTCGCATGGCGGCGCCGGCGGCCAGGTGGGCGGCACCGGTCATGCCCGGCGATCCGGCGACGACCCAGCAGGCCGTCTGCCACTTATGGGTCTCGGCGGGTCGAACGGGAAGCCAACAGCTGACGTCCTCGGCGGTGACCAGATGGGTGCGGGCGGAGGAGACGTCGAGCCCGATGGGCGCCACCGTGAGCAGACCACAGTGCTGAGCCCCGGGATGGAGGACGAGCCCGGGCTTGAGGGCGCCGAAGGTGACCGTTTGGTTCGCGGTCCAGGGTTCGCCAACCAATTCGCCGGTCAATCCGTTGACTCCCGAGGGAATGTCGGCGGCCAGGACCGGAGCCACCCGGTCGGGGTGGTCGAGCAAGGGTGCCGGTGGCGGTGGAACATACGGCCGCCGAAGACCGGTGCCGTAGGCGGCATCGATGGACAAGTGGGCGGGAGGAAGCTGCTCGGGCTCATCGGCCGCGTCGACCACGACCACCCGGACACCTCGCCGCCGCAGCCGCCGGGCGGCGGCCCGCCCGTCGGCCCCGTTATTCCCCTTGCCGGCCAGCACGGTCACCCGTCTTCCATAGCCTCCTCCCAGCATGTCCAGCGCGGCTCGGGCCAGGGCGGTGCCGGCCTGTTCGATCAGCTCCTCGACCGGTTCAGGGGCTGCCGCGTCGATGGCGGCCATCTCATCTGGGGTGACGACCGGGATCATGTCAGTCGGAGTCTGGTTGGACATCGCCACCCGGCTCCACGCTGCTTATGGGAGTCTCCACCGGGATCATGGACGCCAGCGGTCAGCCAGCTCGGTTACCGGTTCCAGTAAGAGTTCTTCTGTGCCGATGGCACCCAGCCGGTCGAGGCGAAAGTCGGGCTCGGTCTCGGTGACCTCGTCGCGCAGGGCGGCGAACCGGTTCCGGTAGCCCTCCAGCACCTGCTGGGCCACGTCGGGGGAGAGGCGGGATTGGAATCGAACGTGCAGCAGGGTGAGCCCGGTGGTCTGGCGGTCTTTGACCTCAGGGATCAGCACAATGGTCCGTCCGTCGGAGCGCCCCCGGGTGGCCAGAACCTGCCGTTCGATCGCCACCAGGTGCTTGCTGCCTCGCAGGATTGGGTCGCGTTCGGTGCGGGAGGCCAGCCCCACGGTGATGCCGCCCCGGTCGACCACATGGATGGTGGTGTTGGATGCTTCGGGGTCGCCGCTGATGGCATACCGGATATAGCCCGTGACCTCGGCGACCGCGGGGTCGAGCGCGGTCAGAGTGCGCAGCGTCTGGTAGCTGAGCTGGTGGCGGGGGGCGCCGGCGTCGAGGGCGGCCCGGACCAAGGGCAGCTCGAGCAGTGATTCCTCGGCCCGGGAGATCCCGACGGTGACGGTCTTGGCCTGGTGGCGGATGGCGTCCACCGGCCGGGTCAACTCGCCCACCGCCACGGTGAGCATGGCGGTGAGGTCTTCTAACACCACCGCCGGCGTGCCCACCCGCCCCCGCTCCAGCTGGTAGGCGTCGAGCGGGGCGATGCCCAGGGCGTAGCGGTACATGGAGGCCATCTCGGCGGCGGTACCCGCCTCTAGGCAGCCGTTGTAGCGGCCTTGGCGCAGGTCCTGGAAGAACCGCTGGGCGGCGGGGGCGAACTGCGAGCGAAGCTTGGCCAGCATCTCCTGGCTGTCGATGCCACCGTCGCTGTCGGGATCGCTGGCGGCCACCTCGGCCTCGATTGCCGCTCGGGTCTCCCGCAGGGGCTGAGCCAACTCATCGATGGCCAGCGCGGACTCATACCCGAACAGGTGGCCCACCATGGTGGCCAGCACGAAGGCCAGCTCGGGTGAGCCGGGGCTGGGGGTGGCAATGACCTCGGACGCCGCGTCGAAGCGGGCTTCGGTGTCGCTGGTGATCACGATGGGTGCCGCCTTGTGGGCTCGGAAGATGGCCACCTCCTTGGCCACGTCGTCTGCAGTGGAGTCGAGCAGGCCGGCGGCGCACACCAAGATCAGCGGTTCCGACGACAGATCGATGTGCTTCTTGTCCTCGGTGGTATCACAGGCGATGGACTTGTAGCACAGCTCCGAGAGCTTGATGCGTACTTCCTCGGCGGCCACGCGGTTGAGACCGTTGCCCACCACTGCCCAATAGGTGCGGCCCAGAGCGTGGCGGCGGACGATGTCGGCGATCTGGCTGTGGAGGCCCAGCACCTCGGTCATGGCTGTGGGCAGGTCGCGCAGCGAGTTCAGAAGTCGCTGGCGGCGCTCTTGGGCGCGGGCATCAGCGGGCGGACCGCCGTTGGTGGCGTTGGCCAGGGCAACGGCCAGCAGCACGCCAGCGGCCACCTGGGCGTAGAACGCCTTGGTAGAGGCCACGCTCATCTCCACATCTCGGCCGTCTGAGGTGTAGAGCACCCCATCGGCCTTGTCGCACAGGTCGCTGTTGCGCCGGTTGACGATGGCGATGACGGCTGCACCCCGCCGTCGCACCAGATCGACGGTGCGGTTGGTGTCGGTGGTGGTTCCCGACTGGCTGATGGCGATCACCAGGGTGTTGGCCATGTCGCCGTGCAAGCCGAATCCCGACAATTCGGTGGCCAGTACCGAGCTGACGTGCCGGTCGGGCAGCTCTTGGCGGAGGAAGTAGGCCAGGCTGTGGGCCGCAACCGCGGCGGTTCCCTGGCCGATGACCACGATGTCGGTGATCTGGCCGCGGGCCAGGCGATCAACCAGGGAAGCAGGCAGAGTTTCTGGTCCTAGGCTCACCGACAGCAATGGCGCCTGCCGATCTTGCTCAGTGGTCACGATGTGGCCTCGCAGGGTCTTGCGGAAAGACTCGGGAGACTCGGTGATCTCTTTCAGCAGGTAATGGCGGAAGTTGCGGCGGTCGACATCGCGGGTGGTTATCTCGGCATCCACGATGTCGGAATCGGTTATGGGCAGCGATGTGCCGTCGTAGGAGAGCCTCTGAATCCGGTGGAGGTCGCCGGCGTTGTCTTGGCTCAACACCACCACTTGGCCCCGGCTGGCCGTGGCGTTTTCTGGGTCGGACGGGGTTTCGCCGTCCATCCGCACGTAGCGGTCGGACTGCTCCACCAAGCCGTAGGGCTCGCTGGCCACCACGTAGGCGTCTTGGGCCGCGCCGATGTACAGCGCCTGGCCGCTGCCCCGCAGGGCCAGCAAGAGTTGGTCGGGTTGAGCCGCGGTCTGGCCGGCTATGGCCACCGAGCCATTGAGATCTGCCACTGTTCGGCGGAACGCGTCAATAGGGTTGGCCGAGTCGTTCAACCGGGCAGACCAGAGGGAGGGGATGACTTTGGCATCGGTGGTGATGCCGGGATCCAAGCTCAGGCCGTGGTCAGCCACCAGATCGGTGTGGTTGTCGACGTCGCCGTTCAGGGCGCCGATGGTGTAGGGCCGGGAGGGGCCTTCGGCCAGTTCGGAGTTGAGGGGGTGGGCATTGGCCTCGTTGATCATGCCCACACTGGCCCATCGGGTGTGTCCGATGACGACCGCAGATGCCTCCGGAGCGTCCACTGCGGCGGCCAGCAGTTCATCAGCCGCAATGGCAGCTCGCAGAGCGGCGGTGTTGTCGCCGAGTTCGCCGATTTCGGCGGCCGCCTTGTATACGAAGCTCAAACAGCCCTCGGCCCAGCGCACAGATCCCGACCGGAACAGTGGATCGGCGACTCGCTCGGCCAACGCTGCGGCCACTGCAGGGGCTGTGGGGTCGAGACCGTGGTCGCTGATCAGCAAGTGGAGCCCTGCCGAGTCCCGGCCTCGAACCTCGAGGCGGTCCAACGCTGACAGGGCGACCTGCACTGAGCTGAACGCCGCCAGTGCGGCTTGCTCGGCGGTGGGTCCGGCCAAATCAGCCACCGCGTCGGCGGTCTTGAGCCGATCGTTCCCGATGGCCCATACCGCATCCTTCATCTGAAGCAGAGCGGCGTTGACTGCTTCCGAGGCCCGGTTGCCAGCCGACCAGTCGAGGTCGGCTTCCAGAGCGCCAATCAGCCGGTCGATTTCGCCCAGGGTCGCTCGGATGGTGGCCCGCAGCGGCTTTTCGGCCAACAGCGCTCGGAGTCCGGCGGTCCCCTGAAGCAGGCGATCAGCTCGAATCAGATTCTGAGCTCCAGCACTGATGTGTCCCGCCAGGTCGTCAGAACTGCTCAGGTCGCGCAGAGACACGACCACCGGGCTCAAAAGGTCGAGGACCTCGGCCGAGGTCGGGGGAACACGCTGTGAGTCGCGCCGGACCACCGCGACAATGCCGCACATCTCCCCCAAGGTTAGTGGTGCGTAACCGGAATAACCCGGCGGGAGCCAGTACGGCTCAGAAGGTGATCGCAGCGGCGACTTCGGTGGCGATGGATTCGGCGATCTCTGGGGTCTCGGCTTCGACCATTATGCGGATGACCGGCTCGGTGCCAGAGGGACGGACCAGGATTCGGCCGCTTTCGCCGAGGGCTTCCTCGGCGTCGGCCACGGCGGCCGACATGCGGTCTTGGTCGATGGAGTCGGGGTCGACGACCACGTTGTGGAGCACCTGGGGCATTTTGGTCATGGCCTCAGCGGCCAAGTCGTGCAGCGGCAATCCTCGGCGGGCAACAACGTCCAAGAGTTGCAAGGCGGTGACCAGGCCGTCGCCGGTGGTGGCCAAAGAGGGGAAGATCACATGGCCCGACTGCTCTCCTCCTAGGCCCCAATCGCGGTCTTGGAGGGCAGACCACACGTGGCGGTCACCCACCGGGGTGGTTACCACGTTGATGCCCCGTTGAGCCATGGCACGATGGAAGCCCAGGTTGGTCATCACCGTCACCACCACGGTGTTGTCTGGCAGCCGACCTTGTTCGTGGCGGTCGATTGCGCAAATGGCGATGATCTGGTCGCCATCAACAAGGTCGCCGTAGTGGTCCACCGCCAGCACCCGGTCGGCATCACCGTCGAAGGTGAGCCCCAAGTCGGCGCCTTGGCTGCGGACCACCTGGGCCACTGCTTCTGGATGGGTTGAGCCGCACCGATGATTGATGTTTCGGCCATTGGGTTCGGAGTTGATAACTGTGGTGGCCACTCTGTGGGCGCGTAACGGCCCAGGGAGGGTGGTAGTGGCTGACCCATGGGCCGCGTCCACCACCACGGTGAGGTTTCCCCCGTCAAAATCAGCAGTGTTGGCCACTGCGTCCTGATATTCCTGCAACAGCCTCGAACCATCGGAAGTTCGCCGGGGGGTGCCAAGGGAGGGCACTGCGCTGCGGTTGGGGTCGCCCACGGTGGACTCCAAGGCGGCCTGGACCTCGTCATCGAGCTTTCGGCCCTCAGGGCCGAAGAGCTTGATGCCGTTGTCATACCACGGATTGTGCGATGCCGAGACCATGGCGCCCGGGGTGCGGGCTTTTGCCGCCGCCCAGGCCACCGCGGGAGTGGGGGCCACTCCCATGTCAATGGTGGAAACTCCGACCGAGCTGAAGCCAGCGGCTAATGCGGCGGCGAATTCAGGGCTGGAGTCCCGGGTATCACGGCCGATGACCACTGGGCCGGCCGGGGTGAGGACTTCCGCAGCTGCTTGGGCCAGTCGGACGACGTCGTCGGGAAGGAGCTCTTCGTAGGCTCGACCCCGAACCCCGTCGGTTCCGAAGCGCAGCACTGGACTCAGCCCCTGAGTAGCAGACCTCTGGCAATCTGGCTTAGCGCTTCGAGTACTGAGGTGCCTTGCGGGCTTTTTTCAGGCCGTACTTCTTGGATTCCTTCTTGCGATCGTCGCGGGTGAGGAATCCTTCCTGTTTGAGGGCATCCCGCAATTCCGGATTCATTGCCACCAACCCACGGGCGATACCCAAGCGCAGGGCTCCGGCCTGGCCGTTGGCGCCGCCACCGTGCATGTTCACGTCGATGTCGTACGCCTCGGCGGTGTTGGTGAGCCGGAGGGGCTCCATGAAGGCCATTCGGTGGCTGCGGGAGGGGAAGTAGTCCTCAGCTTTGCGGCCGTTGACAGTCACCTGGCCGGTGCCGTAGCTGAATCGGACACGGGCAACCGCTCGCTTGCGCCGTCCGGTGGCCTGGGTTAGGGGTGCGGTCATCAAGAGTCTCCGATGTGGGATCGAGCCCCGGCAATCTCCAAAGGCTGGGGCTGCTGGGCTTGGTGGGGGTGGAGCGGCCCGGCGTAGACCTTGAGCTTGCGGAGCATCTGGCGGCCCAAGCGGTTCTTGGGGAGCATCCCCTTCACGGTCCGGCGCACGGCCTCGGCGGGTTGGGTCTCCAGCAGATGGCCGTAGCTGATGGTGTGCAGGCCGCCGGGGAAGCCAGAGTGGCTGTATACCTGCTTGTCGGTGGCCTTGCGGCCGGTGAGCACCACCTTGTCGGCGTTCACGATGATCACGTGGTCGCCGTTGTCGATGTGGGGAGTGAAGTCGGGCTTGTGCTTGCCCCGGAGCACGCGGGCCACTTCAGTGGCCATTCGACCGAGGACGAGGCCGTCGGCGTCAACGACGTGCCACGCGCGTTCGATGTCTTTGATTTTCGGGGAGTAAGTGGGCATCGGCTTTCCTTCAGATGCGATCCCGGGAAAGGCAATGATACGGCCCGAATCGGGGGAGTGACAACTGCCCCAGCCAGTGCCTCGGCCAACGATTCACGGGTAGGAGACCGACCACAGGCAGAGCCCGTGGGGCGGGGCCAGGTTGGGGGCACCGGAACGGTCTTTGGCGGCCAAAATGGCGGCCAGGGCCTCGGGAGGACGCCGCCCGGCGCCGATGTCTACCAAGGTGCCGGTGATGGAGCGCACCATCTGATGACAGAAGGAGGAGGCTTCGATTTCGAAGCGCAGCAGGTCTTGCTCGGCTGCGTGCCACGAGGCCCGGAAGACGACGCGCACTCGTGATTTCTCCAAACCGTCGGCGGTGTGCTGCCGACGGCAGAATGACGAGAAGTCGTGCTCGCCCACGATGGCGGTGGCTGCGGCGTTCATGACGTCGACGTCGAGCCCGCGGGAACAGTGCCATGCGGTGGCGGCCAAGAAGGGATCGGGCACCTCTCGGTCCAACACGGTGTAGTGGTAGGTGCGGCTGGTGGCGTCGAACCGGGCGTCGAATTCCTCCGGCGCGGCCTCCACGTCGCGCACCGCGATGGCCGGAGCCAGCATGCGGTTCACCGCGGTGCGAACAGCCAGCAGATCGACGTCGTCTGGGGCGGAAAAGCTCACCACCTGTCCCCGGGCATGGACCCCGGTGTCGGTGCGGCCCGCGCAGGTCAGCTCGACCGGTTGGCGCAGGCAGCGGGAAAGGGCGTCTGTGAGGTCGCCCCCCACCGTGCGAACCCCTTCGTTGACGGCAAACCCGTGGAACGGCCCGCCGTTGTAGGCGACCGTGGCGCGGACTCGCACGGTTGCCGAGTAACTAGACCAGCTCGATGCGGGCCATGGGGGCGTTGTCGCCGTGGCGAGGCCCCAGCTTCAGGATGCGGGTGTAGCCGCCGGGCCGGTTGGCGTAGCGGGGGCCGATGTCGACCATGAGCTTGTCGGTGATCTCCGGATCGCCCAACTGGGCCAAGATCTGACGGTGGTTGTGCCGCCCGCCCTTCTTCGCTTTGGTGATGAGCTTCTCGGCCACCGGACGCATGGCCTTGGCCTTGGCCTCAGTGGTGGTGATTCCCTCAGCCGCGATCAGGGAAGCGACCAGGTTGGCCATCATCAGCTTCTGGTGCTGCGAGCTGCCGCCGAAGCGCCGCCCCTTGCGTGGTTGTCCGGGCATGCCATCCCCTCTTTTACGAACGGGGGCCGGCCAGCGCGAGGCCGCGTTCGTCGAGCTTCTCGTTCACCTCGTCCAGCGACTTCTGGCCGAAGTTGGTGATGGCCAGCAGCTCGTCCTCGGTGCGGGCCAGCAATTCGCCGATCATGTTGATCTGCGCCCGCTTGAGGCAGTTGCGGGGCCGCTCAGACAGCTCGAGGTCTTCGATGGGCAGGTCGAGGTCGGGGGCGCCGGCCGGGGCGCTGCCCGCCTCCGCCATGCTCAAGCCCTGGGGCTCATCGCTCATTTCCTCGACGAGTTGCACGAGGGTGCGCAAGGTGGCGCCGGCGGAGGCCAGCGCTTCTTGAGGAGTGATGGAGCTGTCGGTCTCGATGTCCAGCACAAGGCGGTCGAACTCCGTGGACTGCTCCACTCGGGTGGGCTCCACGTTGTAGGCCACCCGGCGCACGGGGGAGAAGATGGAGTCGATCGGAATCACGCCGATGGTGGAGTCCACTTTGTTGACCTCGGCTGAAACGTAGCCCCGGCCCTGGGCGACGGTGATGTCCATGGCCAGACGGGCCTTGTCGTTCAACCGGGCGATGACCAGCTCAGGGTTCAAAATCTCGACATCGGGGTTGACCGCCAAGCTGGCTCCGGTGACCTCGCCCGGCCCCCGCTGGTCGATGCGGAGTTCAACTGGCTCCTCGCTGTGGCACCGCAGTACGAGATCCTTCAGGTTCAACATGATGTCGGTCACGTCCTCGGCCACACCGGTGATCGTGTCGAACTCGTGGAGGGCATCGTCGAATCGGGCCCGGATCACCGCGGCGCCCGGTATCGACGACAGCAGGGCTCGGCGCAGGGAGTTGCCGAGCGTGTGTCCGAAGCCAGGCTCCAGCGGGCCGATGGCGAACTTCTGGCGGTTGTCTTCGAGCTCGGTAACCGACTCGACAGTGGGTCGTTGCATTACCAGCATGTTCCGGCTCCCTCAGTTCTTGGAATGGTGATGGTCAACTTGATTGAAAGGTCTTCGTGGGAGGCAAGAGGCAGCGCGGCCTACTTGCTGTAGAGCTCGACGATGAGCTGTTCTCGAACCGGCACATCGATCTGCTCTCGCAGGGGGGCATCTCGTACGGTGGCTTCGAAGCCGTCGTCGGCCCGGCTCAACCAGGCGGGCGGTTCCCGGTCGAGAACATCCAGGTTCCACCCCACTACGATCATCTCCCGAGCTTTGTCCCGCAGCGAGATCACATCGTCTTTGCGAAGCCGGTAGCTGGGGATATTCACCCGTCTTCCGTTCACGTTGATGTGTCCGTGGGAGACGAGCTGGCGGGCCTGAGGTCGGGTGGCGCCCCACCCGAGGCGGTACACCACGTTGTCGAGGCGCAGCTCCAAGAATCGCAGCATGTTCTCGCCGGTGACCCCCTTGTGGCGGGCCGCCTCCTTGAAGACGTTGCGGAACTGGCGCTCGTTGAGCCCGTAGGTGTAGCGGGCCTTCTGCTTCTCCTGAAGCTGGAGCAGGTATTCCGATACGTTGCCCCGCCGGCGGGACCGTCCGTGCTCGCCCGGGGGGTAGGGGCGACGTTCTAGGGCGATGGTCTCGCCCTTGGTGCCCCAGACGTTCACGCCGAGGCGTCGGGAAACCCGCGATCGCGGACCGGTATAGCGAGACATGTCAGACCCTCCGCCGCTTGGCCGGGCGGCAGCCGTTGTGGGGAATGGGGGTGACGTCTTTGATGCCGGTGATCTCGATGCCCACCCCCTGGAGCGAGCGAATGGCGGTCTCGCGACCCGAGCCCGGTCCGCGGACATGTACGTCCACCTTGCGGATACCGTGCTCCATGGCCTTGCGCCCCGCCTGCTCGGCGGCCATTTGCGCGGCGAATGGGGTGGACTTGCGGGACCCCTTGAAGCCGACGTTGCCGGCCGATGCCCAGGAGATGACGTTCCCCTGTTGGTCGGCGATGGTCACGATGGTGTTGTTGAAGGAGCTCTTGATGTGGGCCACCCCGTAGGAGATGTTCTTGCGCTCCCGGCGGCGGGGCCGACGCCCTCCGGCTGATGGCTTTGCCATTAGCGGTACATCCTTTCCTGCTTCACTTCTTCATCACCTTCTTCTTTCCGGCCACGGTCTTCTTCGGCCCCTTGCGGGTGCGAGCGTTGGTGTGGGTGCGCTGGCCGCGCACGGGAAGCCCCCGTCGGTGGCGCAGGCCCTGGTAGCAGCCGATCTCCATCTTGCGCTTGACGTCCTGGCTGGTCTCCCGGCGAAGGTCGCCCTCCACCCGAAGGTTGCTCTCGATGAAATTGCGCAGCCGGGCTACCTCTTCATCGGTGAGATCGCGCAGCCGGGTGCTCTCGTCAACGTCGGTTTCAGCGCATACCTGGCGGGCCAGGGTTGGCCCGATGCCGTAGATGTAGGTCAGAGAGACGACGGTGCGCTTCTCCCTCGGGATGTCGACGCCGGCGATACGGGCCATCGCTCAGCCCTGCCTCTGCTTGTGGCGAGGGTTGGTGCAGATCACCCGCACGCGCCCGTGTCGGCGTATGACCCTGCACTTGTCGCAGATTTTCTTCACACTGGGGCGGACTTTCACGGTGTGCCTTTCGATGATCCGTTGTGCCCTTCGGCTGCTGTTGTTGTGGCTATTTGTACCGGTAGGTGATCCGGCCCCGTTGAAGGTCGTAGGGGGTCAATTCCACTTGGACCCGGTCGCCGGGGAGAATCCTGATGTAGTGCATCCGCATCTTGCCGGAGATGTGGGTCAGCACCTTGTGCCCGTTCTCGAGTTCTACTCGGAACATGGCGTTGGGAAGAGACTCGGTAACTGTCCCTTCCATGATGATGGCGTCTTCCTTGTTCTTCGCCAAGGGCGACCTCTCCTGACGTCTTGACAAGCTGGTGCGGCGAACCGCGCGAATAGCGGCCCACTAGGTGAGCCGAATAGCCATGCTATACGGCGCTTTCGACAGGGACAAACCGGCTGATGGGCGGAAATGTCCTAGAGAGCGCTGATGACATCGGTCAGGCGGGCAAACACCTCTTTTTCGGTCCCCATCCCGTTGACTACGGATAGACGTCCCCGCTCTTCGAACCAGGCCAGCAGCGGAGCGGTCTCGGCCTCGTACAGCTCCAGCCGGCGGGAAATAGCCTCTTCGGTGTCGTCGTCCCGGCCTCGAGCCAGCATTCGCTCGGTGACCTCGGCAATGGGAACGTCCAAGTTGACGGCCAGGTCGGGGCCGGTGCCCCCCAGAATCCTCGCAAGGGCGTCGGCCTGGGCGGTGGTGCGGGGAAAGCCATCGAGCAGCACCCCGTGGGCCTGGATGTCGTCGGCGGCCAGCCGCTCGTCCACGATGCCGATCATGATGTCGTCGCCGACCAGGTTGCCGGCGTCCATTACTGCTTTGGCCCGAATCCCCAGCTCGGTGCCCGCGGCCACGGCGGCCCGCAGCATGTCGCCGGTGGAGACGTGGACCACCCCGTAGCGCTCGGCCAGCAGCGCGGCCTGGGTTCCCTTGCCTGAGCCCTGGCGGCCCAGTATGACCAGCACCAAGGGCATTACTTCAAGAAGCCCTCGTAATTTCTCATCATGAGCTGGCTGTCGATCTGCTTCATGGTCTCGAGGGCCACGCCCACGGCGATCAGCACGGAGATGCCGCTGAAGCTGTACGCCGTCGCGCTCCGGCTGTCGATGTACTGGGAGAGAGCGATGGCGGGGATGACGGCCACCGCGGCGATGAACAGCGCTCCGGGCAGTGTGATGCGGGACAGGATGCGGCCGAGGTAGCGCTCGGTTTGGCGGCCGGGTCGGATGCCCGGAATGAACCCGCCCTGCTTGCGAATCTGGTCGGCCTGCTTGACCGGGTCGAAGGTGATGGCGGTGTAGAAGTAGGCGAAGCCCACGATCATCAGGGCGAAGACGATCAAGTACACCGTGTCGGCTGGGTCGCCCAAGTGGACGTTCACCCAGTTCTGCACGCTCTCCCCCCAGGTGTTGTGGTCGGGGTTGGAGTCCGAGGGCAGCACCGCGGCGAGCAGGATGGGCAGGTAGAGAACCGAGCTGGCGAAGATGATGGGGATCACGCCGGACTGGTTCACCTTCAGCGGGATGTAGGTGCTCTGGCCGCCGGCCATGCGACGGCCCACCACCCGTTTGGCGAACTGCACCGGGATCTGGCGCTGGCCGTTCTCCACGAACACGATGGCCACTAAGAGCACCAGGTACATGAGGGCGATGACGAACACCGCGCCCCACCCCTCCGACGCCTTCACCAGTGAGAACTGGTTGGGGATGGTGGACACCACCGAGGCGAAGATGATCAGCGACATGCCGTTGCCGATGCCCTTTTGGGTGATGAGCTCGCCCATCCACATCAACAGCGCAGTGCCGGCGGTGAGGGTGAGCACCACTAGGAACACCCGGGGGGCGGTGAAGTTGGGCAGCAGGTCGATGGCTTGGTTGGCGTTGCCGCCAGTGAGGCTCAAGCCGCCCCCGCCGTTGTGGAACAGGAAGGAGAACGAGGTGGCCTGGATGATGGCGATGGCGATCGTCAGATAACGGGTCCACTGAGTGATCTTGCGCTGGCCCACCGCCCCCTGGTTCTGCCATTGCTCGATGCGGGGGATCACCACGCCCAGCACCTGCATGATGATCGACGCGGTGATATAGGGGAAGATGCCCAGGGCGAAGATGGCGAACTGCGACAGGGCGCCGCCGGAGAAGAAGTTCAACAGCCCGGTGACCCCGCCGGCGTCGGCCTGGTTGCGGAGCTGATCGACGGCGTCGAGGTCGACGCCGGGGGAGGGAATGGCGACGCCCAAGCGGAAGATCACCAGCATCGACAGGGTGAACAGGATCTTGTTCCGCAGGTCGGCGACCCGGAACATATTGGCAATCCTGGTGAGCACGGCGACTCCTACTCCTGCGACCTCGTCGGGCTTCGCCTAGCGGTTGGTAAGGGCGTTGCCCTTGGCCGGTGGCCGCCCGGTGAAGGGCTTGGGCAACACCTCTACGCTACCGCCTGCGGCCTCGATGGCTGCTTTCGCCGACTCAGAGAAACCGTGAGCCTTGACGGTGACGGCCCGGGTCAGCTCGCCGCGGCCGAGGACTTTGGCCAAGGCGCCCTTGTGCAGAAGCCCTCGCTCGTGAAGCACCTCGGGGGTGATCTCGTTCAGCTCGGTGGCCTCGATGACGTCGAGGTTGATGGCCTGGTACTCCACTCGGAAGGGGTTCTTGAACCCGCGCAGTTTGGGCACCCGACGGGCCAGCGGCATCTGGCCGCCCTCGAACCCGACGGGGATCTTGCTGCGGGCCCGCTGTCCCTTGGTTCCCCGGCCTGCTGTCTTGCCGCCTTTGCCGGCGATTCCCCGAGCTTTGCGCTGGGGCCGCTTGCGGGATCCCGGGGCTGGTTTCAGATCATGGACCTTCATGACTCGTCGGTCTCCTCCCAGGAGATCAGGTGGGACACCTTGTCGATCATCCCCCTGATCTCAGGGGCATCCGGCAGGGTGTTGGTCTGGCCGATGCCGCGCAGGCCCAAGGCCCGCAGCGTGCCCCGCTGCTTGGGCCGGGTACCGATCTGAGACCGGATCTGGGTGACCTTGATCGCCATGGCGGCTACTCCTCGTCGTCCTCGACGGGGGCAGCGGCCGACAGGCGCTCAGACTCCCGGTAGGCCGCCAGCAGCCCGGCGGGCACGAACTCATCGGCGGGGATGCCCCGGTGGCGGGCAACCTCGTCGGGCCGCTTGAGGGCCTTCAGCCCGGCGATGGTGGCCCGAGCCACGTTGATGTGGTTGGGCGAGCCCAGCGACTTGCACAGCACGTCGCCGATCCCGGCCTCTTCGAGGATGGCCCGAGCAGCGCCACCGGCGATCACGCCGGTACCGGGCGCCGCGGGCTTGAGCAGCACCCGACCCGCGCCCATCTCCCCGACAACCGGGTGGGTAATGGTGGATGCGGCCAGCGGAACCCGGAACAGGTTGCGCCGGGCCTCCTCGGTGCCTTTTTGAATGGCCAAGGGAACCTCCTTGGCCTTGCCGTAGCCCAATCCGACACGGCCTGCCCCGTCGCCGATCACCACCAGCGCGGTGAAGGAGAAGCGGCGCCCGCCCTTGACCACCTTGGCCACCCGGTTGATGTTGATCACCCGGGAGTCGCGTAGCTGGCCGTCGGGCGTCGGGGTCGGTGTTGAGGTTGAAGTATCGGTCATCAGAACTCCAGTCCAGCTTCACGGGCCGAGTCGGCCAGGGCGGCGACTCGTCCGTGGTAGCGGAAGCCGCCCCGGTCGAAGACGACCGCGGTGATGTTCTTGTCCTTGGCCCGCTCGGCGATGAGCTTGCCCACCGCAGCGGCCCCGGCCACGTTTCCGGTAGGGCCGGATCGCAAGTCGGCCTCGGTGGTGGAGGCCGAAACAAGGGTGTGGCCCGCGGTGTCGTCGATGAGCTGGGCGATGATGTGGCGGTTGGACCGGTAGACGGCCAGGCGAGGGCGCTCGGCGGTGCCCCGGATCTTTTTCCGAACCCGGCGATGGCGCCGGACCCGGCTCTCGTGTTTGTGCTTGACGCTGCTCATGACTCTTCCCGTGTCCTACTTCGCGGCCTTACCGGCCTTGCGGATGATCCGCTCGCCGGCGTAGCGGATGCCTTTGCCCCGATAGGGCTCGGGCTTGCGGATGGCCCGGATGTCGGCGGCCACTTGGCCCACCGCCTGCTTGTCGATCCCCAGCACATGGATGCTCGTCTGGTTGGGCACTTCGAATGTGACGCCGTCGGGGGCCTCGACGTGTACCGGATGGCTGAAGCCCAGTTGCAACTCGATCTTGCTGTTGCCCTGGGCGATGGCCCGGTAGCCCACTCCCACGATCTCCAGCTCTTTGCGGTATCCCTCGCTGACGCCGGTGACCATGTTGGCCAGAAGCGAGCGGCTCAACCCGTGGAGCGCCTTGGTGTTGCGCTGCTCGTCGGTCCGCTCAACGACAACGGAGCCGTCTTCGATCCGGGCCGAGATCACCTCGGGGAGGTCGTGCTCCAGCGTGCCGCGGCTGCCGGTGACGGTAACGTGGGCGCCGTCGATGGCAACGTCCACGCCGTCTGGCACCGGGATCGGGTTCTTTCCGACTCGTGACACGGCAGGCCTCCTACCAGACCACGCAGACGACCTCGCCGCCCATGCGGCGGCGGCGGGCCTCGCGGTCGCTCATCAGGCCCTTGCTGGTGGACACGATGGCCACACCCAGGCCTCCGAGGACGCGAGGGATCTTGTCCGACTTGGAGTACACCCGCAGGCCGGGCTTGGACACTCGAGTGATGCCGGAGATGACCCGCTCTCGCTGGTCGGAGTACTTCATGTCGATGGTGAGGGTCTGCCCGGGGCCGGATTTGGCCTCAGCGACGGCGAAGTTGCTGATGTAACCCTCCTGCTTGAGGACGTCGGCCAGCGCGACCTTCAATTTGGAAGACGGCATCGTCACTTCGTCGCGCATCGCGGTGTTGGCGTTGCGGATGCGGGTCAACATGTCGGCGATGGGATCGGTCATAGTCACAGTCGCATCACCTCACCAGCTCATAGGGGTGGATCATCGCTTCAATCACCTCACCAGCTCGCCTTGGTCAGGCCGGGGATCTCGCCGGCGTGGGCCAGCTCCCTCAGACACACTCGGCACAAGCCGAACTTGCGGTACACGGCCCGGGGCCGGCCGCAGCGTCGGCAGCGGGTGTAGGCCCGCACCTTGAACTTCGGTGTCCGCTGTTGCTTTTGGATAAGCGCCTTTTTTGCCATTGAGTTACTGTCCCTCGGCTTGGAATGGGAACGAGAAGGCCTCGAGCAGTGCCCGGCCCTCCTCGTCGGTGGTTGCGGTTGTGACGATCGTGATGTCCATGCCCCTGATGACGTCGATGGAGTCGTAGTCGACCTCGGGGAAGATGAGCTGCTCGGTGACTCCGAAGGAATAGTTGCCGTTCCCGTCGAAGGAGCGGGGCGACAACCCCCGGAAGTCCCGGATGCGGGGGATGGCCAAGTTGATGAGGCGATCTAGGAATTCCCACATGCGAGGCCCCCTCAAGGTGACCTTGGCCCCGATGGGGTTCCCCTCGCGGATTTTGAAGTTGGCGATGGACTTCTTGGCCCGAGTGATGACCGGACGCTGACCGGCGATGGTGGTCAAGTCGGCCACCGCGCCATCGAGAAGCTTGGCTTGAGCCACGGCTTCGCCAACGCCCATGTTCACGACGATTTTCTCGAAGCGAGGCACCTGCATGATGTTGTCCAGCCCCAGATGCTCCTTGAGCTGGTCTCGGATCTCTTCCCGGTACAGGGTTTGCAGTCGGGGGGTGGTCGCGGTGGCAGCCATCACAGATCAACTCCCGTGCGGCGGCAGACGCGGATCTTTCGGCCATCGGTGTCGAACCGGTATCCCACCCGGGTGGGTCGGCCGTCGGCCGGACTGATGACGGCCACGTTGGAAGCCTTGATGGGCATCTCTTTGTCGATGATCCCGGTCTGCATGATCCCCTGGCGAGGACCCTGGTGCTTGGTGGCGATGTTCACGCCGTCGACGATCACCGTTTCCTCGGTCGGGAAGGCGAACATGACCTCGCCTTCCTTGCCCCGGTCCTTCCCGCTGAGCACCCTGACCCGATCTCCCTTGCGGACCTTCATGGCGGCTACAGCACCTCCGGTGCGAGCGACACGATGCGCATGAAGCGCTTGTCGCGCAGTTCCCGACCCACCGGGCCGAAAATGCGAGTTCCCCGAGGCTGCTGCTGCTCGTTGATGAGCACGGCAGCGTTCTCGTCGAAGCGGATGTAGGAGCCGTCTTTGCGGCGCTTCTCTTTCTTGGCCCGGACCAGAACGCAGCGAACTACTTCGCCCTTGCGGACTGCGGCACCGGGCATGGCGTCTTTGACGGTGGCCACGAACACATCGCCGATGGTGGCGTAGCGCTTGCGGGACGACCCCAGCACGCGAATGCACAGCACCTCTTTGGCGCCGGAGTTGTCGGCCACCTTGACCCGGGTCTCTTGTTGGATCATCGGGCACGCTCCACGATCTCCAGCAGCCGCCACCGCTTGTTCTTGGACAGTGGGCGGGTTTCCTGCACCCGGACCCTGTCGCCCACCGCGAGCTGGTTGGACTCGTCGTGGACGTACAGGCGGGTATTGCGCTGCACGGTCTTGTTGTAACGGCGATGGCGGACGCGATCGGTGGAAACCACCACCGCGGTCTTGTCCATGGACACTGACGTCACCATCCCCTCCCGCACCTTGCGGCGGTTGGGCCGGGTTTCGGTCTGCGTCTCAGTTGTCGGGTCAGCTGTCATGGCTGCCTCACTCGTTTCAACGTTGGGGTCAGCCATTGCCGGCCTCCTGCATTTGGGCTTCAAGCGCCTCAGCGGCTTGGATCTCCCGCATCCGCAGCTCGGTGATGGCCCGGGCCACTTCCTTTTTGGCCTGCTTGAGGCGGGCGGTGTTGTCCAGCCGCCCGGTGACGATTTGGAAGCGAAGCTTGAACACTTCTTCTTTGGCCTCGTCCAGTTGCTCGACGAGATCGGCGTCGCTCAGGTTCTGCCAGTTGGTCTTGCGAGCCATGGGGATCAACCCTCCTGGCGCTCGACGAACCGAGCTTTGATCGGGAGCTTCTGGATTCCCCGCTCGATGGCCGTCCGGGCCACCTCGCGGTCGTGATAGGACAGCTCGAACAGGATGCGGCCGGGCTTGACCACCGCCACCCAGCGCTCGGGGTTGCCCTTGCCCGAGCCCATGCGGGTCTCGGCTGGCTTCTCGGTGACCGGCTTGTCGGGGAAGATGTTGATCCACACCTTGCCGCCCCGGCGGATGTGACGGGTGATGGCGATACGGGTGGCCTCAATCTGGCGCGCGGTGATCCATCCCGGCTCGAGGGCCTTGATTCCGTACTCGCCGAAGGTCACGGTGGTACCGCCCTTGGCGGTGCCCTTGGTCCGGCCTCGATGATGCTTGCGGTGCTTGACCTTCTTGGGCATCAACATGGTTCGACCTGGCCTTTGCGGAGTCGGATGGTCGTGGGCGTCATCATGGCAATCAGTCGGCGTCGCCCGGCCGGAAGTGCGGCGTCTCGCGGTGCTCGCGGGTGGAGCGGAGGATGTCCTCTTCTTCCTCGAGCAGCTTTTCGAACTCAGGATCGGCTTCTTTGATCAAGGGTGCGGGCTCTTCGGTCTCATCGGGACGCTCGAGATCGCCCTGGCGCCGAGCCGCCGCTGAAGACACCACGGCCCGGGGCTTTTGGGTTCCGGATGCCTCGCCCACTGCCATCGCTGCCTCTCGGCTGATCTTGTCCTCGGCCTGGGTCTTGTAGGGGAGGATGTCGCCCTTGTAGATCCACACCTTCACCCCGATGCGGCCGTAGGTGGTGTGGGCCTCCCGGAATCCATAGTCGATGTCGGCCCGGAGGGTGTGCAGGGGAACCCGGCCCTCTCGGTACCACTCGGTGCGGGCCATCTCCGAGCCGCCCAAACGGCCCGAGCACTGCACCCGGATGCCGAGAGCGCCGGCCTTCTGGGCGTTTTGGACCGCCCGCTTCATGGCCCGGCGGAAGGCCACCCGGTTGGCCAGCTGGTCGGCCACCCCCTGGGAGATGAGCGCGGCGTCCAGCTCGGGCTGCTTGATCTCCTGGATATTGAGCTGCACCCGATTGTTGCCGGTGATCTTGGCCAGGCCGTTGCGGAGCCGGTCGGCTTCGCTGCCCCGGCGCCCGATGACGATTCCCGGCCGGGCGGTGTGGACGTCCACTCGGAGCCGGTCGCGGGTGCGTTCGATCTCGATGCGGCTGATGGCGGCGTGGGGGAGTTCCGACATCAGGTAATCGCGCACCTTCCAGTCTTCGATGATGAAGTCGCCGTATTCCCGACGGTTGGCGAACCAGCGCGACTTCCAGTCGGTGGTGACCCCGAGTCGGAACCCGTAAGGATTGATCTTCTGGCCCATCAGGATTCCTTCTCGTCGTCTTCTTCGGCGTCGGCTTCGTCTACTGCGGCGGTCTCGTCGATATCGTCGTCGGTCGCTTCTTCGACGGCGTCTTCGACATCGTCCTCAAGGACCTCGTCTTGCAGACCCTCTTCGAAGGCTTCGATGTCGTCCTCGTCGTGGTCCTGCTCCTCGGCCCGGGCCGCGTCGCGCTCCCGGCTGGCTGCTACTCGCCGTCGTCGGGCTTCGGCGGCCGAGCTGCGCCGGCCAGAGCCCTTGAGGGCCATGCGAGCGTCGATGGCGGCCAGCTCCTCGTCGGTGTAGCGGGCCACCACCACGGTGATGTGGCAGGTTCGCTTGCGGATGCGGGTGGCCCGACCCCGGGCCCGCGGCCGCCAGCGTTTCAGCGTGGGGCCCTCGTCGGCGTAGCAGGCGGCGATGAACAACTCCTCGCCGTCGAGCTCGTCGTTGTGCTCGGCGTTGGCCACCGCGGAGTCGAGGCACTTGGCGATCGTGTCGGAGATGCGCCGCTCAGAGAAAGTCAGAATCTCCCGAGCCTCCGAATACGACTTCCCTCGCACCAAGTCGAGCACTTCCCGGGCCTTGAAGGCCGACGAGCGCACATACTTGGCCACGGCCCGGCTGCCCGGGCGGGTCTCGTTGTCCACGGTGATCACAGCCATCAGCGACGGGCTCCCCGTTCTTGGCCAGCGTGGGCCCGGAACGTGCGGGTGGGGGCGAATTCGCCCAGCTTGTGGCCCACCATCGACTCGGTGATGTACACCGGCACATGCTTGCGCCCATCGTGGACCGCGATGGTGTGGCCCACCATGTCGGGAATGATGGTGGAGCGGCGGGACCAAGTTCGGATGACCTGCTTGTTGTTCTGATCGTTGAGCGCATCGACCTTGCGCAACAGGTGGCCGTCGACGAACGGGCCTTTCTTCAAACTTCTGGGCATGGGCAATCCCCCTAGCGACGCCCGCCGCGGGTGCGGCGCCGTCGGACGATCATCTGCTGTGACTTCTTCTTCTTATTGCGGGTGCGGCCCTCGGCCTTGCCCCACGGCGACACCGGGTGGCGTCCACCGGATGACTTGCCCTCGCCGCCGCCCAAGGGGTGGTCCACTGGGTTCATGGCCACGCCCCGAGTCTGGGGCCGCACGCCCTTCCAGCGGGATCGGCCAGCTTTGCCCAGCTTGATGAGCTCGGCTTCGGCGTTGCCCACCGATCCCACCGTGGCCCGGCAGTCGATGGGCACTCGGCGCATCTCGGTGCTGGGCAGCCGGATAGTGGCGAAGCTTCCCTCTTTGGCCACGAGCTGCGCGCTGGCTCCGGCCGAGCGGGCCATGCGGGCACCGCCGCCCGGCTTCAGCTCCACGGCATGGACCGTGGTGCCCACCGGGATATAGCGCAGCGGCAGGGCATTGCCCGGCCTGATCTCCGAGCCGGGTCCGTTCTGAAGGACGTCGCCCACGCCGACGCCGTCCGGGGCCAGGATGTAGCGCTTCTCCCCGTCGTGGAAGTGCAGCAACAGGATGCGGCAGTTGCGGTTGGGGTCGTATTCCACCGAGGCCACCGTGGCCGGAACGCCGTCTTTGGCCCGCTTGAAGTCGATGACGCGGTAGCGCTGCTTGTGGCCACCGCCCCGATGGCGGGAGGTTTTGCGGCCGTGGTTGTTGCGCCCACCGGTTGAGGTCTTCTTGGCGACCAGCGACTTCTCTGGCTTGGTGGCGGTGATGCCGGAGAAGTCGGACACCGTCTGAAAGCGTCGGCCGGGGCTGGTGGGGTTTCGTCTACGTACTGCCATGATGTGCCTCAGACGTCGAACAACTCGATCTCATCGCCCTCGGCCAGGGTGACCAACGCCCGTTTGGTGTCGGGTTTGCGGCCGTAGGAGAGGTTGCGCCGGTTGCGGCGGCGCTTGCCCTTGCGGTTCATGGTGTTGATTTTGAGAACGGTGACATCGAACAGCGACTCGATGGCGTCCTTGATCTCTGGTTTGGAGGCGCTGGGGTGAACTTGGAAGGTGTAGACGTTGGTCTCCAGCAGCTCGTAGGACTTTTCCGAGACCACTGGGGCCAGCACCACATCACGGGGGTCTTTCATGATTCATCCCCTTCGTCAGCGGCTTCGGTCTCGGCTGGCGCGGTGGAGGGCAGGGTGTCGAGGGTGAACACGACCACATCGGACACCAATACGTCGTAGGCGTTCAGCTCTTCGGGGCTGATGAGATGAACCTGGGGGAGGTTGGCGAAGCTCTTCCACACTTCTCGCTCATCGCGTTGGACCACCAGAAGGACCCGGCCCTCGGCCTTCAAAGCCGCGAGCGCCGCGATCGCGTCCTTGGTGCGGGGGGACTCGAACCGCCAGCGGTCGACCACGACAACCTTCTCGTCGCGAGCCCGATCAGACAACGCCGACCGCAGGGCTAAGCGAACCATCTTCTTCGGGGTGCGCTGGCGATAGCTCCGAGGCTTGGGTCCGAGGGCCACGCCCCCTCCTCGCCACTGCGGATTGCGGGTCGAGCCGTGGCGGGCCCGGCCGGTGCCCTTCTGGCGCCACGGCTTGCCGCCACCGCCTCTGACCTCAGATCTGGTCTTGGTGCTCTGGGTGCCCCGGCGCCGGGCCGCCAACTGGGCGGTGACCACTTGGTGCATGACGAATACGTTGGGCTCGATGCCGAATACCTCGGGGTCTAGGTCCACCGACCCGGTTTTCCGCCCAGAGGAGGGGTTGCGAACGGTGACAGTGGTCATTTCGCCCCGTTCTTCACCGCGCTGCGAATCAGCACGGTGGATCCTCGACGACCGGGTACCGAGCCCTTCAGCAGGATCAGATCGTTCTCGGTGTCCACCCTCACCACCTGGAGGTTCAGCGTGGTGACCTTCTCGGCGCCGGCTCGTCCTGGCATCTTCTTGCCTCGGAAGATTCTCGAGGGCGTGGCGCACTGGCCGACGGCGCCGGGCTTGCGATGGACCTTGTGGGCCCCGTGGCTGGCTTTTTGGCCGCTGAAGTTGTGCCGCTTCATGACCCCGGAGAAGCCCTTGCCCTTGCTGACGCCAGTGACGTCCACCCGCTCGCCGCCGTCAAACACGTCGACGCTGATCTCCTGGCCGGCTTCATAGGCGCCCACGTCGTCGATGCGCAGTTCCACCAGCTTGCGACCGGGAGCAACGCCGGCTTTATCCAAATGGCCGCGTTCTGGCTGGGTCAGCCGGTCGGGGCTCTGGGTTCCAAAGGTCACCTGGAGGGCGGAATAGCCATCGGTCTCCGGCCGCTTGACCTGCACAATTCGGCAGGGTTCCACCCGCAGCACGGTGACGGGGACGACGCGGTCGTCCTCGTCCCACACCTGGGTCATTCCTATCTTTTCGCCGACAATCGCCTTGGCAACCATCGCGACCCTGCCTTCACGCGAACGCTCCGCACGGGTGCAGACCCAGTGGGTGGGACTTACCGGCGGAGCGGGCTTCGGTTGTGCCGTCCGGTTCCCGGAGCAGGGTGATTGCACCTTGCAGGCCTAGACGGACGTCGTTTGACACGAACAGTGCCGACCGGAGCCGGCACGAAACAAAAAGGATAGCGGTTGCTGGAGCAATGGCCAAATCCCCGATTGGGCAAAAGGCGAGGGTTAGCGTGAAAACGTGGACGACGTTTCGTCCGAAGAGACACCGTCCCGGAAGGTTCCGCCGTGGCTGTTTCGCGCCATCCTGACTGGCGCGGCGGCTCTCGGCGGGCTGTACGTGCTGGGATGGCTGATCGAAGAGCTCAAAACGCTGATCGTGATCGTGCTGGTGTCGTTTTTTGTCTCGTTCGCGCTGGAGCCTGCGGTGAACCGAATGGAGCGGATGGGCATTCGCCGGGGCCTGGGTACCGGGATCATGTTCTTGGCGCTCTTGGCCGCGTTGGGCTTGTTTCTGTGGGCCATCGGCGCAGTTCTGGCCGACCAGATCGGCGAGTTCGCCGACGATGCTCCCGGCTACATCAACGACATCGAGAACTGGCTGGAGGACGCGTTCGACATTGAGGTCGACGCCCAAGGGCTGCTTGATGAGTTCCAAGAGGGCGGGGCGGTGGCCAATCTGGCCACTCGGCTGGCCGACAATTTGATCAATCTGGGCGCCACGGTGCTGCAAGTGCTGTTCCAGATTCTGACCATCGTGCTGTTCACCTTCTATCTGGTTGCTGAGGGGCCCAAGCTGCGGCGCAATATCTGCTCCCTGCTGCCCCCCGAGCGTCAGCGTCAAGTGCTGAACATCTGGGATCTGGCCATCGACAAAACCGGGGGCTACATCTACAGCCGACTCATCTTGGCGGTGGTCTCGTTCTTGGTCCACTGGCTGGTGTTCTGGCTGGTGGGGGCGCCGTTCCCTGTCCCCATGGCGCTGTGGGTGGGGCTGGTTTCGCAGTTCGTCCCGGTCATCGGCACCTATATCGCCGGAGCGCTGCCGGTGCTGATTGGGCTGTTGGACAAGCCATCGACCGGGCTGGCCATCCTGATTGCCATCGTGGTCTACCAACAGGTGGAGAACTACCTGCTCCAGCCCAAGGTGACTGCCCACACCATGGAAATCCACGTCACCGTGGCTTTCGGCGCGGTGATCGCCGGAAGCCTGCTACTGGGGGCCGTGGGGGCGTTGCTGGCTCTACCGGCCGCCGCCACTATCCAGGCCTTTCTGTCCAGCTACCTCGAACGACAGGAGGTGGTGCAGGAGCTCGAAGACGCCGAGGCAGCCCAGCATCCCGATCGCGATCCCTTCAGCCAGCGGATCCGCAGGGTCCTCCGCCGAGAGGTCAAGTCCTGAGCAGAGGTCAGGAACAGGCGCTCAGTGCGGCGTCGTAGTCGGGCTCGGTGGCGATGGCGCCCACCAGCTCGGTGTGGGCCACGGTGCCGTCGGGGCTGATGACCACCACAGCCCGGGCCGTGAGTCCGGACAGGGGGCCGTCGACCATCTCCACGCCGTAGTCGTCCAAGAACTCCCGGTTGCGGAAGATGGAGCCGATGGTCACGTTCTCGATGCCCTCGGCGCCGCAGAAGCGGGCGCCGGCGAAGGGCAGGTCCATCGAGGCGCAGACCACGGTGGTGTTGTCAAGGGCGGCGGCCCGCTCGTTGAAGGCCCGCACGCTGGCCTGGCACACGCCGGTGTCGATGCTGGGGAAGATGTTCAGCACTACGTTGCGGCCAGCCAGGCTCCCCAGCGTGACGGGGGACAGATCGCCCCCGGTAAGGGTGAATCCCGGTGCCGCCGACCCCACCGCGGGGAGGTCGCCGCCGGTGTTGACTGTCATGTCTTTGAATGTGGTTTGGCCCATAGCCGTTTTGTAGCACCCCCGCCGGTTGATTCTGTTGCCGAGGAGGGAATTCTCCGCTTTAGCAGAGGCCCAATCGCTCCGCGCGGGAGAGGTTCTGTCGGGCAGTGAGGAGGTGGGCGTGGTCGATGAGGCGGCCTTCGTGGCGGAAGGCGCCGATGCCTTGGATATCGGCTTCTTCGACAGCGGCGATGAGACGGCGCCAGGCGGCGATGTCCTCGGGGGTGGGGGAGAAGATCTGGTTGACGATCGGGATGTGGCTGGGGTGGATGATCATCATCCCCTCGTAGCCGAATTGTCGGGTCTGTTGGGCGAAGTGAGTGAGGCCGTCGAGATCGTCGATGGTGCCCCAGAGGCCCGAAAGGGGGTTGGGCACTCCGGCCGATCGCACATCGATGAGCACTTTTTGGCGCAGATAGAGGGTCTCTGTCCCCTCAGGAGTCCATTCGTAGCCTATTGATCGGGCCAGATCGCCTTGGCGAGACGTGGCACCGCCCATATAGGCCACCCGGTCGGACGCAGTGGCCAGCTCATAGGCCCGTTGCACGGCGGAGGCGGTTTCCACCAGCGGCATGATCCGGGCATCGGTGCTTTTCAGGGCGGAGTCGGTGGCTGCCACTTCCTCGGGTCCAGTGACTTGGGGCAGCATCACCGCGGTGAGCGATGGATGCAGACAGGCGTCCAGATCAGAGGCGAAATCAACAGTGCCGACTGCCGAAACCCTCACGAACACTGCGGGTTGATCTGGTGTGTGAGATTCCAGCGCGTGACAGACGTTGGCCCGGGCCTCGCCAGCCGTTCCCCGGGTGATAGCGCTTTCCAGGTCGAACACCACCCCGTCGGCGTCGGAGGCCAGTGCCTTTTGCATCCGGTCGGCCCGGTTGGCCGGCACGAACAACAGGCTGCGGATCGGCGGCGGGTCGCTTTGCATCTCAGCCGCGATTCAGATTCCCTCAGCCTCGACCTCTTCGCGGCTGACGCCCAACACGAACAGCACGGCGTCGAGGTAGGGAACGCTCACCGCGGTGTCCACTGCCTGGCGGACCTTGGGCTTGGCGTTGAAGGCGATGCCCAGCCCGGCGGCGGTGAGCATGTCGATGTCGTTGGCACCATCGCCCACTGCCACCACCTGCTCGGGGGACACGCCCTCAGCAGCGGCAATCTCGTGGAGGATCTCCGCTTTGCGGGCTCGGTCCACGATCGGGCCCTCCAGGTTTCCGGTCAGCTTGCCGCCCACCATCTCCAACGTGTTGGCGAAGGCGTAGTCGAGTTCGAAGCTCTGCTTCAGCCGGTTGCAAAAACGGGTGAAGCCGCCGCTGACAATGGCGATGGTGAAGCCCAGCCGTTGAAGGGTCATGACAAAGGTGCGGGCTCCGGGGGTAAGCGTCACCTGGTCCCACACTCGCTCCAGCGCGGCCTCGTCCAAACCGGCCAAAAGACGGACTCGCTCCCGGAGCGAGGTCTCGAAGTCGATTTCTCCCCGCATGGCCTGTTCGGTCAGCTTCCGGCATACCTCCTCGCAGCCGGCCTCGGCGGCCAAAAGGTCGATCATCTCGTCTTGGATGAGGGTGGAGTCCACGTCGAGCAGAGCCACACGCATGGCCCTGCGGGCCAGACCTTCTCGCTGGATGGCCACGTCGAATTCGGGGTTGGCACCAGCCACCGACAACAGGTTGTGGCGGATGACATCGGCTTCGCCCCCCTCAACCACCAGTTCGTAGCTGTAGATGGGGTAGCGGGAGAGGCGCACGATGCGTTTGATGTTCCCGCCCCCGTCGGCGATGGCAGTGGCGGTGGTGGCCAGCATCTCCGGGGTCAGCTCCCGGCCCAGCACGGTCACCGCATGGGCATCGGCATGGGCGGAGGGTGTGGGATCGACAACGTCGAACTCCACGGTGACCCGCTGCTCCCAGCCGAAAAGGAGGAGGTCTTTGAGCAGGTCCTGGCCTCGGGGCACCTCCATGACGATTCCCAGGGCCAGTTGGCGGCGGATGACGTTCTGCTCGACATCTTGGATTCGAGCCCCGCCGTGGGTGAGCACGTTGAGCAGGGCCGCGAAAAGGCCGGGCCGGTCGGGTCCGGAGACCCTCAGCAGGATGACTTGATGGGGGGCCATGGCTTACCCGGACTCGGTCCGTCGCCCCGGCATTGCTGCTCTAGTTCGGCCTCAGCCGTGTTGGAGCTTGATCTCGATGTCGACGCCCGCGGGCAGGTCCAGCCGTTGCAGCGAGTCCACGGTCTTGGGACCGGGATCCACGATGTCGAGCAAGCGCTTGTGGATGCGTATTTCGAAGTGCTCGCGGCTGTCCTTGTCCTTGTGGGGTGACCGGATCACGGTGAAGCGGTGTTTCTCGGTGGGCAGCGGAACAGGGCCCCGCAGATCGGCCTGGGTGCGCTTGACCGTCTCCACAATCTTCTTCGTGGACTGGTCGATGATCTCGTGATCGTAGGCCTTCAGCCGAATGCGAATCTTCTGTCCTGCGGCCATGAGAGCTACTTGACGATCTTGGTGACGGTGCCCGCGCCCACGGTGCGGCCGCCCTCGCGGATGGCGAAGCGCAGGCCCTCGTCCATGGCGATCGGGGCGATCAGGTCCACGACCATCTCGGTGTTGTCGCCGGGCATGCACATCTCGGTGCCTTCGGGCAGGGCGATGGTGCCGGTGACGTCGGTGGTGCGGAAGTAGAACTGGGGCCGGTAGTTGCTGAAGAACGGCTTGTGGCGCCCGCCTTCTTCCTTGGTCAGCACGTAGACCTGGGCTTCGAAGTTGGTATGGGGGGTGATGGATCCGGGCTTGGCCAGCACCTGGCCCCGCTGGACCTCGTCCTTGTCGGTGCCCCGCAGCAGAGCGCCGATGTTGTCGCCGGCGCGGCCCTCGTCGAGCAGCTTGCGGAACATCTCCACTCCGGTACACACCGTCTCCTCGGTGTCCCGGATGCCGACGATCTCCACCTTGTCGCCGGTGTTGACGATGCCCTGCTCCACCCGACCGGTGACCACGGTGCCCCGTCCGGTGATGGAGAACACGTCTTCGATGGGCATCAGGAAGGGCTTGTCCACATCCCGTTCGGGCTCCTCGATGTAGGAGTCCACCTGCTCCATCAGGTCGATCACCTGCTGGGCGGCGTCGCCGTCGCCGTCGAGCGCCTTGAGGGCGGACACCGGGATCACGGGGATGTCATCGCCGGGGAAGTCGTATTCGCTGAGCAGCTCGCGGACCTCGAGTTCGACCAGCTCCAGAAGCTCATCGTCGTCGACCATGTCGACCTTGTTCAGGGCCACCACGATGGCGGGCACGCCCACCTGGCGGGCCAACAGCACGTGCTCCCGAGTCTGGGGCATGGGGCCGTCGGCGGCCGACACCACCAATATGGCGCCGTCAACCTGGGCGGCGCCGGTGATCATGTTCTTGATGTAGTCGGCGTGGCCGGGCATGTCGACGTGGGCGTAGTGGCGGTTCCCTGTCTCGTACTCCACGTGGGCCACGTTGATGGTGATGCCCCGCTCCCGCTCCTCGGGAGCCTTGTCGATGTTGTCGAACTCGGTGAACTGCGTGGTGGTGGGATCGGCCTCTGACAGCACCTTGGTGATCGCCGCGGTGAGGGTTGTCTTGCCGTGGTCGATGTGGCCCATCGTGCCCACGTTCAAGTGCGGCTTGGTGCGCTCGAATGTTTCTTTAGCCATTTTTCATCCTCCGAAAACGGGCTCTTTTGCCCCTGATTATTCGCCCCTAATCCGGGCGACGATTTCCTCTTGTACCTTGGCAGGAGCCTGCCGGTAGGTGTCGAACTGCATGGTGTGGGTTGCACGCCCCTGCGTCCGCGACCGGAGTTCGGTAGCGTACCCGAACATTTCCGATAGTGGCACATGGGCCTTGACAATTTGTTCGCGGCCCCGCTGCTCCATGCTGTCGATCTTGCCCCGCCGGCCGTTCAAGTCTCCGATGACATCGCCCATGTACTCCTCAGGAGTCACCACGTCGACGGCCATGATGGGTTCCAACAAGATGGGCTTGGCCCGGCGGGCGGCGTCCCGGAAGGCAGCGGTGGCCGCAATCTTGAAGGCCATATCGGACGAGTCCACCTCGTGGTGCTTGCCATCGGTGAGGGTCACCTTGAGGTCCACCACTGGGAAGCCGGCCAGGGGCCCGGTGGTCATGGCGTCCTGCATGCCGCTGTCCACTGCGGGGATGTACTCCTTGGGAATGCGCCCCCCGCTGACCTGGCTGGCGAACTCGTAGCCCTTTCCGGGGTCGTTCGGCTCCAGGTCGAAGGTGATCTCGGCGTATTGGCCCGAGCCGCCGGTCTGCTTCTTGTGGGTGTAGGTGAACTTGCCCACCGGCGCGGAGATGGTCTCCCGATAGGCCACCTGCGGCTTGCCCACCGAGGCGTCCACGTTGAACTCCCGCAGCATCCGCTCGACCAGCACCTCCAGATGGAGCTCGCCCATGCCGGCGATGAGGGTTTGCGCGGTCTCCTCGTCGGTGCGGACCTGGAACGTGGGGTCCTCTTCGGCCAGCGCCGACATGGCCTTTCCCAGCTTGTCCTGGTCGGCCTTGGTGCGGGGTTCCACCGCCACCTGGATCACCGGATCGGGGAAGTCCATCTGCTCGAGCTCGATGGGGTGGTTGGGATGGGCCAGAGTGTCGCCGGTGCGCACGTCCTTGAGGCCGATGCCGGCCACGATATCGCCGGCCCGGACAACGTCGAGGTCTTCGCGGTCGTTGGCGTGCATCTCCAGAATGCGGCCGATCCGCTCCTTGCGCCCCGTACGGGTGTTCACCACTTGGCTGCCCTTGTCGAGCTGGCCGCTGTACACCCGGAAGTAGGTGAGCTTGCCGACGTGGGGGTCGCTCATGATCTTGAACGCCAACGCGCTGAACGGGGCCTCGTCGTCGGCGGGCCGCTCGGCCTCCTCGCCCTTGTGGACGCCGGTGACTGGAGGGATGTCCAGCGGGGAGGGGAGGTACTCGATGATCGCGTCCAACAAAGGCTGAACGCCCTTGTTCTTGAAGGCCGACCCGCACAGCACCGGGACGACATCGAGCGACAAAGTGCAGGCTCGCAGCGAGGCCCGCAAGTCGGCTGGGGTGATCGAGTCCTCGTCCTCGATGTACTTCTCCAGCAGGTTTTCGTCGAACTGAGTCAGCAGGTCGATGAGCTCGAGGCGGGCTTCCTCGGCCTTGTCCTTGAGGTCGTCGGGGATCTCGGTGACGTCCCAGGTGGCCCCCAAGTCGTCGCCCCGCCAGACCAGGCCCTGCATCTCCACCAAGTCGACCACGCCGAGCAGGTCGGCCTCGATCCCGATGGGCAGCTGCACCACCGCAGTGGTGGCCCGCAGGCGCTCGGAAATGGTGAGCACGGCGCGGTCGAAGTTGGCGCCCGTGCGGTCGAGCTTGTTGATGAAGCAGATGCGGGGGACGCCGTATTTGTTGGCTTGGCGCCAAACCGTCTCCGACTGGGGTTCCACGCCGGCGACGCCGTCGAACAGGGCCACCGCCCCGTCGAGCACCCGCAGAGAGCGCTCCACCTCCATGGTGAAATCCACGTGGCCGGGCGTGTCGATGATGTTGATCCGGTGCCCGGCCCACTCCGCAGTGGTGGCGGCCGAGGTGATGGTGATGCCCCGCTCCTGCTCCTGCTCCATCCAGTCCATGGTGGCGGCGCCGTCGTGGACCTCTCCGAGCTTGTAGGCCTTGCCGGTGTAGTAGAGGATGCGCTCGGTACAGGTGGTTTTGCCCGCGTCGATGTGGGCCATGATGCCAATGTTGCGGGTCTTTTCCAGCGGGTGACGAGACATGACGCTCAGGAAGTAAGACCGCTTACCAGCGGTAATGGGCGAAGGCCCGGTTCGACTCAGCCATCTTGTGCAAGTCGTCGCGTCGTTTTACCGACGCACCCAGGCCATTGGAGGCGTCCAGGATTTCATTGGCCAGCCGATCGATCATGGTGCGCTCACGCCGTTCCCGGGCGTGATTCACGATCCAGCGGATGGCCAGGGTGTTCGCCCGTCGAGGGCGCACGTCTACAGGGACCTGATAAGTGGCCCCGCCGACCCGTCGGCTGCGGACCTCGAGTTGCGGGCGGACATTGTCCACGGCCCGCTTCAGGGTGCCCAGTGGCTCGGCGCTGGTCTTCTGCTCCACGATGTCGAGCGCGCCGTACACGATTCGCTCCGCGGTGGAGCGCTTGCCCCGCTGGAGGATCTTGTTGACGAACTGGGTGACCAGCAAAGAGTCGTAGACCGGGTCGTTGGGAAGGTCGCGTCGCCCCGCCGGGCCCTTGCGAGGCATGGCTAGGCCCTTCTTTCAGCGCCGCAGGAATTGCTGAGCATTTTCAGCCGTCCTTCTTGGCGCCGTAGCGGCTGCGGGCTTGTCGGCGGTCGGAAACTCCGGCGGTGTCGAGGGTGCCGCGGATGATCTTGTAGCGCACGCCCGGCAGGTCGCGGACCCGTCCGCCGCGCACCAGCACAATGGAGTGCTCTTGGAGGTTGTGCCCTTCGCCGGGGATGTAGGCGGTGACCTCCATGCCGCTGGTCAAGCGGACGCGGGCCACCCGTCGGAGCGCGGAGTTCGGCTTTTTCGGGGTGGTGGTGTAAACCCGAGTGCATACCCCCCGCCGCTGGGGCGCGCCCTTGAGAGCCGGCGTCTTCTCCTTGCGGAATTTGGACTGGCGACCCTTGCGCACCAGTTGCTGAATCGTGGGCACAGCACTTCCTAGGGCTGATTGGAAAAAGATTGAGGGCGCAGCGAAGGCCGCGCTCCAATTCTAAGTTTACGCCCCTAGGTTCCCCATCGGCAACACGTCGGCTTCCTCGTCGTCGGCCGAAGAGGCCCACTGGGCAAATTGATCTGCCAGGTCAACGTCGTCGTCGGCTGAGGTGTAGTACTCCATGGGGGTGTAGTCGGGAGCGTGGGTGGCGATCTCCCGGTACATCTCCATTCCGGTCCCGGCGGGGATCAGCTTGCCGATGATGATGTTCTCCTTGAGGCCGATGAGCCCGTCTCGACGGGACTCGATGGCCGCCTCGGTCAGAACCCGAGTGGTCTCTTGGAACGATGCGGCCGACAGCCAGGAGTCGGTGGCCAGCGAGGCCTTGGTGATGCCCATGAGCTCGGGCCGTCCCTCGGCCGGGCGCTTGCCCTCTTGGGCCAGGGAGCGGTTCACGTTGGTGAAGACCTGGGAGTCCACCCGCTCGCCGGGCAGGAAGTCGGAGTCTCCGGGTTCCTGGATGGCCACCCGTCGGGTCATCTGGCGAACGATCAGCTCGATGTGCTTGTCGTGAATGGAAACGCCCTGGTCACGGTACACCCGCTGCACTTCGTCCACGAGGTACTGCTGGGTTTCCCGCACGCCGCGGATCTCGAGGAGCTCTTTGGGGTCGCGGGGACCGTCGGCTTGGGCAACCGGATCGCCGGCCGACACCTCTTGGCCCTCGACCACCGCCAGCTTCCATGCCGGGTCGATGACGATGGACCACTCGGCACCGTCGTCGCCTACCACCGCCAGCCGGCTGGCCTTGCCGTCTTCCTCGTTGATGCGGACCACTCCGGAAATCCGGGTGAGTTCGGCCTTGCCCTTGGGAGTGCGAGCCTCGAATAGCTCCACAACCCGGGGCAGACCGCCGGCGATGTCCTTGCCGGCCACGCCGCCGGTGTGGAAGGTGCGCATGGTCAACTGCGTGCCCGGCTCGCCGATGGACTGGGCGGCGATAACGCCGACTGCCTCACCCACCTCGATGGGCTGGCCGGTGGCGAGCGAGAGCCCATAGGACGCACGGCTGATGCCAACCTCGGAATCATCGGTCAGGGGGGACAGCACTCGGACCCGGGTCACCGTGGGATCGTCGCGCAGCAGGACGATCTCGTTGTCCCCGATGATGGAGCCCCGCTCCAGCACAGTGCCGTCGCCCAAGGTCACATCGTCGGCCAGGGTGCGGCTGAACAGGCGGGTTTCCAGGTAGGTTCGCTTGCCCGGCTCATCGGGCATGACGTCGCCGATCCAAATGCCCCGAACCGGCCCTCCCGACTCGAACGGGTCCCGGTCGTTGATGATGACCTCTTGGGCCACATCGACCAGGCGGCGAGTGAGGTAACCGGAGTCTGCGGTGCGCAGCGCGGTGTCCACGAGGCCCTTGCGGGCGCCCGGGGTGGCGATGAAGTACTCGAGCATCGCCAAGCCCTCGCGGAAGTTGCTCTTGATGGGACGGGGGATCATGTCGCCGCGGGGGTTGGCCACCAGGCCGCGCATGCCCGCGATCTGGCGGACCTGCATCATGTTTCCCCGGGCGCCGGAGCCCACCATCATGTCGATGGGGTTGAACTTCTCGGACTGGAGCACCGCTTCCATGCGCTGACGCACCATCTCAGTGGCCTCGGTCCAGATCTCAACCTCTTTCTGGCGACGCTCACCGTCGGTGATGATGCCCCGCCGGAACTGGTTTTCGACCTTGTCGGCTTCCTTCTCGTAGCGGTCCAGGATGCTCTTCTTGTCGTGCGGGACCTTGATGTCGTCCACCGACACGGTGAGCCCGGACTGGCTGGCGAACTCGAAGCTCAGGTTCTTCAGGGCGTCGAGGCTGGTGGCCACGACTTCTTTGGTGTACTGCTGGGCCAGCTGGTCCACGATCGTGGTGATGTCCCGCTTGGTGGCCACCCGGTTCACATAACCGAAGTCGTCGGGCAGGGTGCTGTTGAACAACACCCGCCCCACCGTGGTGGGGGTGTAGGTGGCCGCGTCGCCGTTGGCCGGGGTTTCCACCAGCTCGGGAATGCGGAACTCGATGCGGGCGTGAAGCGCGACCTCGCCGGCTTCGTAGGCCCGCTCGATCTGGTGCTGATGGCGGAAAATCCGCCCCTCGCCCAGCGCGCCCTCCACTTCCTCAGTGAGGTAGTAGGCCCCGATGATCATGTCTTGGCCCGGCGTGACCAGGGGACGGCCGTGAGCAGGGCTCAGCACGTTGTTGGCCGAGAGCATCAGCACTCGGGCCTCGGCCTGGGCCTGGGCCGACAGCGGCAGGTGAACTGCCATCTGGTCGCCGTCGAAGTCGGCGTTGAAGGCGGTGCACACCAGCGGGTGGATCTGGATGGCCTTGCCTTCCACCAGCACGGGCTCGAACGCCTGGATGCCGAGGCGGTGCAGGGTGGGGGCTCGGTTCAGCAGCACTGGATGCTCTTGGATGACCTCGTCGAGCACGTCCCACACCTGGGGACGGCGGCGCTCAACCATCCGCTTGGCCGACTTGATGTTCTGGGCCAGGTCTTCTTCCACCAGCTTCTTCATGACGAAGGGCTTGAACAGCTCCAGGGCCATGAGCTTGGGCAGGCCGCACTGGTGCAGCTTGAGGGTGGGGCCGACCACGATGACCGAGCGGCCGGAGTAGTCGACCCGCTTGCCCAAGAGGTTCTGGCGGAAGCGCCCCTGCTTGCCCTTGAGCATGTCGGACAGCGACTTGAGGGGCCGGTTGCCCGGACCGGTCACTGGGCGTCCTCGGCGGCCGTTGTCGAACAGGGCGTCGACGGCCTCTTGCAGCATTCGCTTCTCGTTGTTGACGATGATCTCAGGGGCGCCCAAATCAAGCAGCCGCTTGAGGCGGTTGTTCCGGTTGATGACCCGGCGGTAGAGATCGTTCAGGTCAGAGGTGGCGAATCGTCCGCCGTCGAGCTGCACCATGGGGCGTAGTTCGGGGGGGATGACCGGGACGGCGTCCAAGATCATGGCCCGGGGGTCGTTGATGCGCCGACCGTGCTGATCGCGCCGGTTGAACGCCGACACGATCTTCAGCCGCTTGATGGCCTTCTGCTCCCGCTGCTGAGAGAGTTTCTTCTGACCCTCGGGGGGGTCGAGCTGCTCCCGCAGCTTGCGCTCTTCCTCGTCGAGGTCGACGCTGTCGATGAGCGTGGCGATGACCGCCGCGCCCATGCCTCCGGAGAACAGGTCGCCGTAGCGCTCCTCCATCTCCCGCCACAGCTCTTCGTCCTCGATGATCTTGCGGGGGAACAGGCTGGAGAACTCTTCGAATGCCCGCTCGACCAGTTCGATTTCCTCGGCGTACTCCTCGTCGAGGGCCTCCAGGTCTTTCTCCGCGGCCTTGCGCCTCTTGTCCAGGTCCTTGCTGTCGGTGTCCTCGAGCTCGGCCAATTCCGCCTCGAGCTCGGCCAGGCGCTCGTCTTTGCGCTCCTGGTGCTCATCGCGGATGGCCTGGATCTCTTCGCGCATCTCCTGCTCGAGCTCGGGAAGCCGCTGGTGGCGCTCCTCCTCATCCACTTCGGTCACCAGGTTGGCCGCGAAGTAGATGACCTTCTCGAGTTGCTTGGCCTTCAACTCCTCTTTGGGCTCGGTGCCCATGAGCAGATAGGCCAGCCATGATCTCGTGCCCCGCAGGTACCAGATGTGGACCGCCGGAGCGGCAAGCTCGATGTGCCCCATGCGGTCACGGCGCACCTTGGAGCGGGTTACCTCCACTCCGCAGCGCTCGCAGATGATGCCCTTGAAGCGGATGCGCTTGTACTTGCCGCAGTAGCACTCCCAGTCCTTGGTCGGACCGAAGATCTTCTCGCAGAACAGGCCGTCCTTCTCGGGACGAAGCGTGCGGTAGTTGATGGTCTCGGGCTTCTTCACCTCACCGTTGGACCACGTCCGAATGGCATCGGCGGTGGCTAGCCCAATGGAGAGCTGGTCGAATGCATTGACGTCCAACATCTAGAAGCTCCTCCCCATGACTCGGCGGTCGTCTTCATCGTCTGATCCCCGTTCGGGGCGGGAGATGTCGATGCCCAGCTCTTCTGATGTGCGGAAGGCGTCGTCGTCCAGCTCGGTGATCTCCACCTGCTGACCGGCGGTATCTCTGACCTCCACGTTCAGGCATAGGGCCTGCATCTCTTTGATGAGCACCTTGAAGCTCTCCGGGATGCCCGGTTCGGGGATGTTGTCGCCCTTGACGATGGCTTCATACACCCGCACCCGGCCGAGCACGTCGTCGGACTTGATGGTGAGCAGCTCTTGGAGGCAGTAGGCCGCGCCGTAGGCCTCCAGCGCCCAGACTTCCATCTCGCCGAAGCGCTGGCCGCCGAACTGCGCCTTGCCGCCCAGCGGCTGCTGGGTGATCATCGAGTACGGGCCGGTGGAGCGAGCGTGGATCTTGTCATCCACCAGGTGGGCCAGCTTCAGCATGTACATGTAGCCGACCATGATCCGATTGTCGTAGGGCTCTCCGGTGCGGCCGTTGTAGAGCACGGCCTTGCCGTCTTCTCCGATGAGGCGCCCGCCATCGACGGTCTCCGGCTTGATGTTGGCCAGGAGCTGCTGGATGGTGGGGTGCTGCCCGGAGTGCCCTGCCTCGTCCCAATGGGCGCCGTCGAACACCGGGGTTGAGACCAGCGTGGCCGCGTGCGTGGTGGGACGGGTCTTGCGGCCGTCGCCCCGCTCGGGCTCTTGGCCCACCGTGCCTTCCACATCCCAGCCCCAGCGGGCGGCGTAGCCCAAGTGGGCTTCCAGCACCTGTCCCACATTCATGCGGGAGGGAACACCCAGCGGGTTCAAGATGATGTCCACCGGCGTGCCGTCGGCCAGATAGGGCATGTCCTCCATGGGGAGGATCTTGGAGATGACGCCCTTGTTGCCGTGTCGTCCGGCCAGCTTGTCGCCCACCGAGATCTTCCGCTTCTGGGCCACATACACCCGGACCAGCTGGTTCACCCCGGGGGGAAGCTCATCGCCGGTGAAGCGGTTGAACTTCTTGACGTCGATGACCTTGCCATTCTCGCCGTGGGGGACCTTGAGGCTGGTGTCTCGCACTTCTCGGGCCTTCTCCCCGAAGATGGCCCGCAGCAGGCGCTCCTCGGGGGTGAGCTCGGTTTCGCCCTTGGGGGTTACCTTGCCCACCAGCACATCGCCGGGGCCGACTTCGGCACCGGGGCGGATGATCCCCTCCTCATCGAGATCGGCCAGGATCTCCTCGGAGAGGTTGGGGATGTCCCGAGTGATCTCCTCGGGGCCGAGCTTGGTGTCGCGGGCATCGATCTCGTGCTCGTGGATGTGGATGGAGGTGAGCACGTCGTCGCGCACCAGCCGGTCGCTGAGGATGATGGCGTCCTCGAAGTTGTAGCCCTCCCAGGCCATGAAGGCCACCAGCAGGTTCTTGCCCAGTGCCATCTCGCCGTTGTCGGTAGAAGGGCCGTCGGCCAGGATGTCGCCTTTGCGGAACCGGTCGCCCGCGTTCAGCAGCGGCTTCTGGTTGATGCAGGTGTCCTGATTGGACCGCTCGAACTTCATCAGCTTGTAGGGGGTGGAACCGGCGTTCTTGTATGAGACGGTGAGGCTGTCGCCCGCTACGTCGGTAATGGCGCCGTCCTCTTGGGCGATGATCATGTCGGCGGCGTCCCGAGCGGCCTTGCCCTCGATGCCGGTTCCCACATACGGCGCCTCCGGTCGGACCAGGGGCACGGCCTGGCGCTGCATGTTGGCCCCCATGAGGGCCCGATTGGCGTCGTCGTGCTCGAGGAACGGGATCAGCGCGGTGGCAACCGAGACGATCTGCTTGGGGGAGACGTCCATGAGCTGGACCTCGTCGGGGGGCACTGAGGAGATCTCAGTGGTGGCCCCGAAGAACACTTCCTGCTCGAGCTGGGCCTGCAACCCCTTCATCGTGGCGGCCTGGGGAGATCGCCGCACCAAGACGCGGTCGTTGACGAACCGATTCTGCTCGTCGAGAGGGGCATTGGCCTGAGCGACCACGTACTCCTCCTCGTCATCGGCAGCCAGCCAGATGATCTCGTCGGTTACCTGGCCGTCGATCACCTTGCGGTAGGGGGATTCGATGAAGCCGAACTCGTTGACCCGGCCGTAGGAGGCCAACGCGCCGATCAGGCCGATGTTGGGTCCCTCGGGGGTCTCAATGGGGCACATGCGGCCGTAATGGGAGAAGTGGACGTCGCGCACTTCGAACCCGGCCCGCTCCCGGGACAGGCCGCCCGGGCCCAGCGCCGACAGCCGGCGGCGGTGGGTGAGCCCGGACAGCGGGTTCACCTGGTCCATGAACTGGGAGAGCTGGCTGGTGCCGAAGAACTCCTTGATGGCGGCGGCCACCGGCCGATTGTTGATGAGCGAGGTGGGGGTGATGGCCTCCACGTCCTGGGTGGTCATGCGCTCGCGCACCACCCGTTCCATGCGGGAGAGGCCGATTCGGACTTGGTTCTGGATGAGCTCGCCCACCGAGCGGATGCGGCGGTTGGCGAAGTGGTCCTGGTCGTCGAGGCGATAGCCCGGCTCGAACTTCACCAGGTGCAGCAGGTAGGTGCAGGTGGCCAGCACCTCGGCGGCAGAGAGCACCGGCTGATCGGGCTCGGGACGCAGGAATTGCTGCGGTGTGTCGGCGGGCGCCGATTCAGGGCGGTGCAGCGGCAGGCCGAACAGCTCCTCGATGCGGTCAAGCTCGGGTCCCAGTTTGCGGTCGAGCTTGTAGCGGCCCACTCGGGACAGGTCGTAGCGCCGGGTCTCGAAGAAGGCGTTGCGGAAGTAGTTGCGGGCTGCCTCCACCGACTGGGGCTCGCCGGGACGGGCTCGCTTGTAGATCTCCAGGAGGGCTTCGTCCTGGGTGGCGTGCTGATGCTTGTCGCTCTCCCACTGGTCGGCGAGGAAGTCGAAGTGGCCCACGAACCGGTCCAAGAAGCCGGGAGCGTTGTCCTCGTCGTAGCCCAGCGCCCGCAGCAGGGTGAAGAGGCTCATGCGGCGCTTGCGGGCCACCCGGGCACCCGCGGTGGGGTTGCGGCCGGGCTTGTGCTCCACGTCGAATTCGATCCACTCGCCCCGATAGGGGTGGATGGTGCCGGTGACCAGCTGGTGCTTGCTCAGGTTGCGAAGCCGGAACCGCTCGCCGGGCTGGAAGATCACGCCGGGGGAGCGCACGAGCTGGGACACCACCACCCGCTCGGTGCCGTTCACAATGAACGTCCCCTTGTCGGTCATGACCGGGAAGTCGCCCAAGAAGACGATCTGCTCGATGATCTCGCCGGTGTTGCGGTTGGAGAACCGGGCCTGCACCAAGATGGGCGCCGAGTAGGTCATGTCCTTCTCTTTGCACTCTTCCACCGAGGTGCCCCAGCGGGGGCCGGGGTTCAGGTCTTCATCGTCGGGGTCGAACTCCAGCTCGAGTTGCAGGGTCTCCGAGAAGTCCTTGATGGGGCTGATGTCGCGAAAGGCATCGGCCAGGCCTTGCCGGATGAACCACTGGAAGGAATCCTTCTGCACCGCGATGAGATCGGGCAGAGGCAGCACCTCCTCCAGGTTTCCGAAGGAGTAGCGGTCGCGGGTCGCCGTACGGGGGGCCAAGGTGAGCTCCTGAGGTGGTGTGGTGGATGGGCAACGCCGGTTGGCTCGTCGAATCCCTGAACGTCTACGGGAGGGGGTAATCCTGTAAACGCGGCCGCGTCAAAGTAGAAGGCGTGGCCGGGGAGACAAGCGAGCGGGTATCCGGGAATGATACGTGGCGCGGGCATGGTTTACAAGCCATGCCCGGCAGGAATTCGCTGGTTGTGCGTTATTTGAGCTCGACAGCCCCGCCGGCGGCCTCGATGAGTTCTTTGGCCTTCTCGGCATCCTCCTTGGAGGCCTTCTCCAAGATCGGCTTGGGAGCGTTGTCCACGAGCTCCTTGGCGTCTTTGAGGCCCAGGTTGGTGAGGGTGCGCACCTCTTTGATGACCTGGATCTTCTTCTCGCCGGCGCTGGTCAGGACCACGTCGAATTCGCTCTGCTCCTCGGCACCGCCGCCACCGTCGCCGCCATCGGCGCCGGGGGCCGCCACCATCATGGGCATGGCTGCGGCCGGGGCTGCGGCCTCCACGTTGAAGCGCTCTTTGAACGCCTCTTTGAGCTCGGACAGCTCAAGCACGGTCATGGACCCGATGGAGTCCAGAATCTCGTCAACCTTGGACATTGCTGTTCCTCATTCCTTTTGTTTGTTTTGGTCGTGTTTGTTTTGTCAGTTGTCGATTTCGGAGCGGATCAAACCGCCGCGCCGCCTTGGTCGGTCAGCGACTCCAACAGCCCGGCGGTTTCGACCAGCGGAGCGTCGAGGAGCCCGGCCATCTCGACCAGGGGGGCGTCGAAGAGCCCGGCCATCTCAGCCAGGGGGGCTTCCAGCAGCCCGAGGATCTCGGCCAGGATCTCGGTCCGGGTCCCCAGCTTGGACAAGGCGCTCACTTCGTCGGACGAGAGCACCTGGCCGTCGAGCACCCCTCCCTTGATTGAGAGGAAGCTGGAGTCCTCGGCGTACTTGCAGAGGGCCTTGGCCAACGAGACGGCATCACCGGGGGAGCCGTCTTCTCGGGTGCCCACGAAAGCCAGCGCAGTCGGGCCCACCAGCATCTCGTCGAGGTCGAGGCTCAGCTCGCGGGCCGCGAAACGGGTGAGGGTGTTCTTGTACACCTTGTACTCGCCACCGGCCTCGCGCAGCTGGCGGCGCAGATCGGCCAAGGCCGGCACGTCGAGGCCGCGGTAGTCGGTGAGGACCACTGCCTCGGTCGAGGAGATGCGGTCGCGCACCTCGTCCACGACGGCCACTTTCTCGGGGCGGGGATTTTCCATCAGATTGCTGAACCTTCCGCGAAAACCAGCAATGGGGCGCCGCTGACGTGCGAACGCCCCACGAGTTTCGGGAGGGTTCACCTCGGCAGGCCGGTCGACGGCTCGATCAGTTGGAAACCGAGTGTCAGCCGATTAAGCGGTGCTGGGCACTGCGCCTGATGTCTGCGGCAAATCGATAAATTGTGAGCGCCAAAAGGTACCAGATCAGTTGCTGGCACCCAAGTCGGCGGGGTCCAGCCGGACGCTGGGTCCCATGGTGGAGGAGATGGCGACCTTGCGGATGTAGCGGCCCTTGAGGGCGGCCGGCTTGGCCCGGTTGATCTCCTCCATGACCGCTCGGATGTTGGCCACCAGGGCATCGGCCTCAAAGCTGACCTTGCCCACCGGCACATGGACGTTTCCTTGGCGGTCGGTGCGATATTCCACCTTGCCGCTCTTGAACTCGCCCACCGCTCGGGCCACGTCATCGGTTACCGTGCCGGTCTTCGGATTGGGCATCAGCCCTCGGGGTCCCAGCACCTTTCCGAGCTTTCCCACCACCGGCATCATGTCGGGGGTGGCGATGGCCACGTCGAAGTCCATCTTGCCGCCCTGCACCTCCTCGGCGAGATCGTCGGCCCCCACCACGTCGGCGCCGGCCTCGCTGGCCTGCGTTGCCGCCTCGCCCTGGGCGAACACCGCAACCCGAACGTCGGTGCCGGTGCCGGAGGGCAATGAGACTGTTCCCCGGATCATCTGCTCGGCCTTGCGGGGATCGACCCCCAGTCGGGCGGCGAGCTCCAGAGTCTCGTCGAATTTCGCGGCCGACAAGCTCTTCACCAGCTCGACCCCCTCCTGGGCGGTGTGGGGGTGCTGCTTGTCGTAGCGCTGGGCGGCGTCGCTGTACCGCTTGCCTTTCTTCGCCATGTCGGTTCTCTTTCCTACTCCACCGTGATGCCCATGCTGCGGGCGGTTCCGGCTACCTGAAGCTTGGCTTGGTCGAGGTCGTCGGTGTTGAGGTCGGGCATCTTGATCTTGGCGATCTCGGCGCACTGGGCGTCGGTGATGGTACCGACGAGTTCGCGGCCCGGCTCCATTGATCCCTTCTCCAGTCCTGCTGCTTCCCGAATGAGGAAGGAAGTGGGCGGGGTCTTGGTGATGAACGTGAACGTCCGATCCTCATAGATCGTGATCTCCACTGGGATGATCTGACCTCGCTTGTCCTCGGTCTTGGCGTTGTAGTCCCGGCAGAAGTCCATGATGGCCACGCCGTGGGGGCCAAGGGCGGTGCCCACAGGGGGTGCGGGGGTGGCTTGGCCCGCAGGAATCTGGATTTTGATTGTGGTGGCGACCTTCTTTTGAGCCATGGCTCTTTCCCTTCCGGCTTGGTCCTCGCGCTGCTTGAGAGAACGTGAATCTTCTTACAATTTGGCCACTTGGGAGAACTCAAGCTCCACAGGCGTCTCCCGGCCGAAGATATTGACCAAGACCTTCACCTTGAGCTGATCCTCGTTGATCTCGGCCACCTCGCCGGAGAAGTCGGCGAACGGGCCCTCCTTGACTCGGATGGTCTCGCCCACCTCGTAGAGCAGGCGGGGCTTGGTGCGGCGAACAGTTTGCTCCCCGTCGGTCTTGACTTGGAGGAAGTTCTCCACGTCTTTGCGCTTGAGAGGCGACGGCTTGCTGCCCCGGCGCCCGTGGCCCACAAAGCCGGTCACGCCGGGGGTGTTGCGGATCACGTCCCAGGAGACGTCGTTCATCTCGACTCGAACCAGCAGATAGCCGGGGAACATCTTCTTCTTGGTGGTGACCTTCTTGCCGGCTTTGAACTCCACCACGTCTTCCATGGGGATGACGGTCTCGTGGATGTAGCTCTCCATGTCCATGGTCTTGCGACGGGCTTCGATGTTCTGCTGGACCTTGTTCTCATAGCCCGACTGGGTGTGGACCACGTACCACTTCCCGGGCATGTCATAGGGGCTGATGGTCTCGGTCTCTTCTTCAGCCTTCTCGTAGACCAGTTCTTCGGCGTCGATCACCTCGGCCGCATCTTCTGACAGGGCAGCGTCGTCAAGAAGGCTGTCGCTAACAGGGTCGGGGACTTCAAGGTCGGCCGGGGCGCCCGGCCCGGTGGGCAGGAGTGCGGCCGCGGCCTCGGCGGCGTCGACCGGTGTGGCGGCGTCGACCGGCTCGGATTCCGAGTCGGGGGCGTCGGTGGTGGTGGGGAAGAGATCGGTCATCGCGGTTTCGTCTACCTCAGGGCTCATCGATCGAACAACTTCAAAATGGCTTCGCTGAAACCCCAGTCGAGCAGGCCGATGGCCGTGGTGAGCAGCACCAAGACGACCAGCACGACGATGGAGTAGTTGACAACCTCCTCGCGCCGGGGCCACGACACTTTGCGGAGCTCGCCCCGAACCTCGCGCAGGAACTGGGCCGGACCCACCCGCTCTTCGCCGGGGCGGGGCTGATTCCGAGGCTGGCGGCGGTCGCGGACCGGGTCGCCCTCTTCATCGACGAAGCCCTGCCTTTTGGCCATCCTCTTCTGTTGTCTGTTCAGGTCACTCATGATGACTCCAGTGCGCCCGGCACTGCGGAGACGGGGATTGCTTGCGCAGGGCAGGAGGGACTCGAACCCCCAACCGCCGGTTTTGGAGACCGGTGCTCTACCAATTGAGCCACTGCCCTTCGTTCGTTAGGGGCAAGACAAGGCTACAGCGCTGGCCGGGGTCATCCCAATACGAAATCACGGGGGCAGGGCGACTAGCGGCGGGTTCGCCGACGGTAGAGAAGGGTAATCAAGGCCAGGGTGGTGGCGGCCAGGAAGCGCCTGATGAGTTGTCGGCGCCGGTCGTATTCGTCGAGCCGGGCCATGACCTTCCACACCAGGGTGGGGGGCGCCTCGGCCGGGGGGCGGTGGTCGAAAGACCGGGAGGCGTCATTGATCATGAGGCCGCCTCGTCTTGGCCTTCTTGATTTTGTTCTTCTTGATATAAGGGCGCGGTTTGATCGGCGCCCAGTTCGGCCGTGCGTTGCAGCACGGCGCGCAGCCGTTGCCGGGCCCGATGGAGCCGGACCTTGGCCGCCGAAGTCGTGATGCCCAACTCGGCGGCGATCTCGCTATGCGAGAGATCGTGCAGATCACGCAGCACCACCACTTGGCGCAATCGCTCAGGCAGCGCCCGTATCGCTCGGTCGAGGTGGTGACGCAGCACAGCGGCCTCGGCTCGCAGGCTCGGGTCCTGCTCTGGCCGCAGATCGACGATGGGCACGTCGCTGCCCAGCTCTTCGGTGCGCTGGCGGGATCGGCGGCTCAAATGCGTCGACGCGCAGTTGCTGGTGATGCGGTACATCCAGGTGGAGAAGCTGGAGTCGCCCCGAAAGCGGCGGATCGCCCGGTAGGCCCGGACATAGGCGTCTTGCACCACGTCACCGGCGTCGTCTCGATTGCCGGTGAGCCGGTAGGCCAGGGCGTAGATGTCCCGGTAGGTGGAGCGGACCAGCTCGTTGAACGCGTCGCGGTCGCCGCGGCGGGCGGCCTCCACCAGCGCAGCGTCCTCAGGGACCGGTTGACGAGATGCGGCGGGTTCGATGGGGCCAGATTATCCCCGGCCCGCAGCGGGGCGAAAGGGTGGGTGGTAGCGGCGGCCAGACTCGAACTGGCGACCTCTCGATTATGAGTCGAGCGCTCTTACCGACTGAGCTACGCCGCCCCGGGGCCATTCCGCGGCTGGAAACCGCCGAAGAGACCCTGAGCCTCCTGAGAGAATCGAACTCTCGACCTTTTCCTTACCATGGAAACGCTCTGCCGACTGAGCTAAGGAGGCGGGCTGGGAACTCTATCCCTTTGCGACGCCAATATTGCCACTCTGTGCCAGGGGCGGGAAAGCCAGAATTGGGAGGTGACGAACGGTACGGTGCAGCCGGTGGCGATTCGAGCAGCGAGGCTGTCTGATGCCGATGGCATTCGGGAGATCGTCAACTACGAGATCCTCAACGGGACCAGCATTTTCGAGTTGGAGCCTCGAACCGTGGCTGCCCAGCGCACCTGGCTGCAAGACCGCAGCGGGGTTCACGCGGTGCTGGTGGCCACGCCGGATGACGACGATGACACCGTGCTGGGCTTCTCGTCGCTGTCGCCCTTCCATACCCGACCGGCCTACAACACCACGGTGGAGAACTCGGTGTATGTCCACCAGGACCATCGCGGCAAAGGCATCGGCCGAGCGCTTTTGGTGGAGATAATCGGACTGGCCCAAACCCACGGGTTCCACACCGTGATCGCCCGAATATCCGGGGGAAACGAGGCATCGGTCGCCGTCCACCGCTCCGTTGGATTCGAAATAGCCGGCACCGAGCGCGAAGTAGGCCGCAAATTTGGCCGGTGGATAGACGTAACCGTGATGCAGCTCATGCTGCAAGACTGGAGTGGGCCGGGGAGAACCTGACGCTCTCAGTTGGGTTGTTCAAACCGGGGCCCGGCATAGGGGCAGGCCGAGACTGAGGTAAGTGTCAGATAGAAAATGCGCGTTGATATCCGATCGTTCTCGCGCTACCTTTCAGTCATCATTCCCCGCCCGGTGGACGGATCGTTTTGATCCATCCCCGGGCGGGTGTTTTTTGTTATGCGCACCATTGTGCTGGTCGACGGCCAGAACCTTTTTCACCTTGCCAAGCGTGCATGGGCACCCGCGGTTGTGAGTCCTTCATCTCCGTACGCATGGCCGAGCTACGACGTTGAGGGACTTGCTGGCGCACTGGCTTCGCGCGTCCCCGGGCGAATTCTCAGCGAGACCCGCTTCTACACCGGCGTGCCTGATCGGCCATCGCAGAAGTTCTGGCACAGCTTCTGGACGAACAAGCTCTGGCATCTCCGGAACAGGGGCGTCCACGTCTATGCGGGCAGAGTGAGCTCGTGGGGACAAGAGAAAGGTGTGGATGTCAGCCTGGCACTCGACCTTGTGCAAGCAACCCACGAGCAGCGGTATGACGTCGCGATCATTGTCAGCCAAGACTGGGACTTTGGTCCCGCTATACGGCTTGCCAAGACCATCGCCCAGGCGCAGGGACGGAATCTGGTGTTCGAATCAGCATTCCCTGTTGGTCCAGGAAGTTCGTCAAACAGAGGTGTACCCGGAACAAAGTGGGTTCCCATTGACAAAGCCACCTACGACGCTTGCCGCGACCCGAGGGACTACCGCCCGAAGAGACGGTGAATCGGCGAAGCGGCCAAGCACGAAGGAACCACGCCATCCATTGGACTAGGTGGCAGAGATGAGAACACTTGCGTTCACAAGGTTCCTATGTCCTGACACATCGCAAAGTGGGCCGGGGAGGATTTGAACCTCCGAAGGCTATGCCGACGGGTTTACAGCCCGTTCCCTTTGGCCGCTCGGGCACCGACCCAACGAGGGACAACCCTACCGGCCTGCGAGGTTGCTTCCCCACTCGAATACCACGGGGAATGGTGCGGTAGGTTCGGGTGATGCCTACGTTTGATGTTTCTTCTGAGCTGGACATGCAGGAGGTCCGCAATGCGGTGGACCAGGCGGCTCGGGAGATTCACAGCCGCTATGACTTCAAGAACACCGGGAGCGAGGTGGCGCTGGGCGAAGGGGTGATCACGCTGAGATCGTCCAACGAGGACCGGCTGGCCGCGGCCCGTCAGGTGCTGGAGGAGAAATTGGTGCGGCGCAAGGTGTCGCTGAAGGGGGTGAACTACGGGTCGGTGGAAGACGCGGCCGGAGGGACGGTTCGCCAAGAGGCGGCGCTGGCCGCGGGCATCTCGGCCGACAAGGCCCGGGAGATGAACAAGTTCATCAAGAACTTGGGAATGAAGGGGGTCTCGTCGCAGACCCAGGGCGGCCAGCTGCGGGTGAGCGGCAAGAAGCGGGACATGCTCCAAGAGGTGATCGCCGCGCTCAAAGAGGCCGACTTCGCCATCCCCTTGCAGTTCGGGAATTTCCGGGACTGACCGGCTCTCCGCGAGTTTGGCTGTCTAGTAGGCCTGGGGGGCCCACTCGCCGGCGCGGAGGCGGCGGATGCGCTCCTCGGCGGAGGGGTGGGTGCTGAACAGGCTGCGGAAATTGGCCCGGCCAGTGAGGGGGTTGACGATGTAGTGGGATGCCTGCTCCACCGGCACGTTGACCGGGATGCGGTGGGAGGCGGCGTTCAGCTTTTCAAGGGCTCGGGCCAGGGGCTCGCCGTCGCCGATGAGGCGGGCGGCGGAGGCATCGGCCTGGTATTCCCGGGTGCGGCTGATGGCCATTTGGATCATGCTTGCGGCGATTGGGGCCAAAATGGCGGCCAGGATGACTCCGACCAGTTCCCCAGGGCCGTTGTCGCGGCCTCGTCCGCCGAAAAAGATCATGCCCCACACCGCGATGCGGGAGGCGAAGGTGATGGCCATGGCGATGGCCGCGGCCACCGAACCGATGAGGATGTCGCGGTTGCGGATGTGGGCCAGCTCGTGGGCTAGCACTCCCCGAATCTCGTCCCAGCTCAAGTGATTGATGAGCCCTTCGGTGATGGCCACCGCGGCGTGCTTGGGGTTGCGGCCAGTGGCGAAGGCGTTGGGCTGGGGATTGGGGCTCACGTACAGCTTGGGCATGGGAATCTGGGCCTTGGCGGTGAGCTCTTCCATGATGGCGTGATACTGGGGGAGCTGCGCGGAGGTGACTGGCACGGCCCGGGCCGAGGCGATGGCCAGCTTGTCGCTGAACCAGTACGAGCCGCCCACCACGACCACCGCGATGACAATTCCAATGGCCAGTCCGCCGCTGCCGCCCAGCAGCCCGCCGACGGCTACGAACAGGGCTGCCATCAGCACCAGCAGGAGGATTGTCTTGATCGTGTTCATGCCCAGGGTCACCCCAATTTGAAGATCAGATTCTGAAGGTCAGGCTATCGGCCGACGGCGATTTTCGCTCGTCAGCGGTCGTAGTAGCCGGAGTAGACGTAGACACAGGGGACGTCGGACTCGGCGTACATCTCCACGTTGCGGGGGTCGTCTTCGAGGGCATAGAGCAAGTCGAATCCGTGGCGGCGGAGGTTGTTTACCTCAGTGGCTTTGTACGCCCGCGACGAACCGCCGCTGTTGGGGGGCCGCAGGATCAGCAGGTCCCATCGGACCTGGTGCGTCTTCAGCCAGGACACCGTGGCGTCGAGCAGGTGCCAGGGGCGGGCGGTGAGCAGCACCACGGTGATGTCGGGGGCCAGTGAGCTGACCAGGGCCACCGCCGCCTCCAATGGAGGGTCGTCGGGACAGCCGGCGAAAAACTCATCCCAGCGGCGGGCTTTGGCCAAGTGCTGGCGACTGCTGGCGTCGGAGATCACCCCGTCCACATCCACGATCACCGCGGGACCGCCGGCGATGGGGCCTTCGCGCCATCTCCAGTGAGATGTGTCGGGTGGGCTGCTCAATCTTCTTGGGGGGATTCGGCGGCCCGGGTGCGGATCTCGTCCACCACCGACTGGTCGGCCAGGGTGGTGGTGTCGCCCAGGCTGCGGCCCTCGGCCACATCCCGCAGCAGACGGCGCATGATCTTGCCCGAGCGGGTCTTGGGCAGGTCGGGAACCAGCACCACCGTCTTGGGCCGGGCAATGGGCCCCAGCTTGGTGGCCACATGCTGGCGGACCTCCTCGCCCAGCTCGTCGGTGGCGTCGTGGCTGCCCCGCAGGATCACGTAGCCGATGATGGCCTGGCCGGTGGTGTCGTCGGCCGCGCCCACCACGGCAGCCTCGGCCACCGCGGCATGGTCCACCAAGGCCGACTCCACCTCGGTGGTGGAGATTCGGTGGCCGGAGATGTTCATCACGTCGTCCACCCGGCCGAGCAGCCACAGGTAGCCGTCGTCGTCGACTTTGGCCCCGTCGCCGGCGAAATAGCGGCCCTCGAACCGGCTCCAGTACGTATCCCGGTAGCGCTCGGGGTCGCCCCAGATGCCCCGCAGCATCGACGGCCACGGGCGGGTGATGGTGAGGTAGCCGCCGCCTCGCTCCACCGGGCGGCCGTCGTCGTCCACCAGCTCGGCGAATACCCCGGGAATGGGATGGGTGGCCGACCCCGGCTTGGTGGTGGTCACGCCGGGCAGCGGGGAGATCATGTGGCCGCCGGTCTCGGTCTGCCACCAGGTGTCCACTATGGGGCAGCTGCCCCCGCCGATGTGGGTGTGGTACCACATCCACGCCTCGGGGTTGATGGGCTCGCCCACGGTGCCCAGCACCCGCAGGCTGGACAGGTCGTGCTTGGCCGGCTCTTGAGCGCCCCACTTCATGAAGGTGCGGATGGCGGTGGGGGCGGTGTAGAGCTGGGTGACGCCGTAGCGCTCCACGATGTCCCAGAGCCGGTCGCGGCCCGGGGTGTCGGGGGTGCCCTCGTAGATCACCGAGGTGGCGCAGTTGGCCAGCGGGCCGTACACGATGTAGCTGTGGCCGGTGACCCAGCCGATGTCGGCCGCGCACCAGTACACGTCGGTGTCGGGCTTCAGGTCGAACACGTACTTGTGGGTGAAGGCCACCTGGGTGAGGTAGCCGCCGGTGGTGTGCATGATGCCCTTGGGCTTGGCGGTGGTGCCCGACGTGTAGAGCAGGTAGAGGAGCGCCTCGGAGTCCATGGGCTCGGGCGGGCAGTCGGCCGACGCGTCGGCCATGAGGTCGTGCCACCACAGGTCCCGACCCTCGGCCATGTCGACGTCGGTGTCGCAGCGGTTGACCACCACCACGTGCTCCACCGAGTCGGCCCCCTGGCTGAGGGCGGTGTCCACGTTGGGCTTCAGCATGGAAGGGGCGCCCCGGCGGTAGCCGGCATCGGCGGTGATGATGAGTCGGGCTTCGGCATCCTCGCAGCGGTCGACGATGGCGTCGGGGGAGAAGCCGCCGAAGATCACCGAGTGGGCCACGCCGATGCGGGTGCAGGCCAGCATGGCCACCGGCAGCTCGGGGATCATCGGCATATAGATGGCCACCCGGTCGCCCGCGCCCAATCCCAGGCCCTTGAGCACGTTGGCGAATTTGGACACCTCGGCGAGCAGGTCGGCGTAGGTGATGGTGAGGGTGTCGCCCGGCTCACCCTCCCAGTGGAAGGCGATCTTGTCGCCGTGGCCCGCTTCAACGTGGCGGTCGAGGCAGTTGTACGAAACGTTGAGGGTGCCGCCGACGAACCAGCGGGCAAAGGGCAGATCCCATTCCAAAACAGTGTTGAAATCGGTGTCCCAGCTCAGCAGCTCGCGGGCCTGTCGGGCCCAGAACGACTCGAAGTCCCTCTCCGCCTCGTCATAGAGCGAGCGGTCGTTGGCCAGTGCGGCGGCGGCAAAATCGGAGGACGGAGCGAAGGTGCGCTCTTCGACATAGTAGTCCTCGATGGTGGCTTCAGCCATGGTCGGTCCTTTCCGATGCTCTCGCGGAACAGCGCGGCGAGCCTACATTCTGTCGTCTCACAGAGGTTTTGGACACTTGGCATTCTGCCGCCCCAGAGGGGTTATGGTCATCTAGTGACGTATCTGCGGGCAGAGAGCTGATCGGCGATCATGGAGATCAGGGTTGCCACGCTGTGCGATTTCGCCCAGGTGCGGGAGGGGCTGCTGTTTGTGAGCTCGGCGGGCATCACCCGGGTGTATCGGGAGTCGTTTCCCGCTCCGATCGGCGTGATGCTGGCCTTGGTGCTGGAGATGTCGCCGGTGGAGGCGGCCAACGCCAACAAGATCAGGGTGCGGGTTGAAGACGCCGATGGGCAGAAGCTGGCCGAGATGGTGGGAGAAGTGCAGGTGAAGCTGGGCTCGGGCCATGATCCGGGCGAGCTGGTTAACGTGCCGTTTGTGGCCGATTTTCGGGCGATGAAGCTTCCGACGCCGGGTCGCTATCAGGTGGCCATCCACCCAGAAGTCGAAGGAGCGAACCCGGTGGCGCTGGGGTTTCGAGCCGCAGTCCGGGCCAAGGCCTGATTCGGATCAGCTCGGCGTCGGCACGTCCCATTCGACCACGGTAAAGCTGCCCAGACCGGCGGGGTCGAGCAGGGCTTCGGCTTCGATCGCTCGGCTGCGTCCGGCCAGTGCGGTCAGATCGCCTTGGGCGGCACCGGCCCGCCAGGCGGCGGTGCCTTCGGCCACCAGCTCGTCGATACCGTGAGCTTTGAGCCAGTTGGCCTGGTCGGTGACCCTGGTGGGAGGACACACCGTCGAGAGTTGGTCCAAGGCCACTTCGCAGGTGATGTCCTGGGTACCGGGGGCGGTCCACGGATCGTCGCCCCGCTCGTGGCCCCGATAGGTCCGCAGCCATTCGGGCCAAGGTCGAGCAGTCATTTCCTCGGTGGTGCTCATGTAGTCGATGACCACCACGGTGCCTTGGTCCAGGATCGACAGAGCTTGAGACAGCCAGGCGCCGGCCTGGTCTTGCCGGGGGGTCAGGCGAGTCTCGGGACTGGGGCGGTGGTCGCCCACTTCGCTGCCATTGGGGTCAAAAAGGCGCAGTGGGAGGTTGTCGAGCAGCTCGTTGGCCACGATCACCCCAGTGATCGGGCCGTCGGGCATGTCGGCCCGTGAATCGCCCATGGTATGGGCGGCGCGTCCCGCGGCGCTGCGCTCGACGTTGATCCAGCGCAGTGCAGGCATGCAGCCGGGCCGGCTCTTGGCCACGGTGCGGGCCAAAGTGCCCGGTCCGGCCCCGGCATCGATCACAGTGAACGGGTCGGGCTGGCCCAACTCGCCCCACCGGCAGTCCAGCATCCGGCCCAGCACCGCGCCGAACAGCGGCCCGACCTCAGGGCTGGTGATGAAGTGGCCGCCGCGCCGTCCGGCTTGACCCGACTCGTAGAACCCATGCTCAGGGTCATACAGCGCCCGTTCCATGAACTCGGCGAACCCTGTCATCGAAATCAGAGAACCTTGCTACCAAGCACGGTGAATTCCACCGTTCCAGTATGGCGATGCAGGCAACTGGGAACCTCAGCGGTGCGCTGCATTTGTGTTGTCAATACACTGTGGCCATCGAATTAGCGGAACCGTGTGGATCGCGGTATCCGGCACTGGAGGCACCATGTCTGAGACCCCGATGAGCCGGCCCGGCGAGGTCGCCGGCTGGCCGAAGCTGACCGTCACGTATCGGACCGATCCGGCTGGCATTGAGCAAGTTCTCCCGCCGGGGCTTACCGCGGGCGAACCGATCGTCACTGTGGGGGTGTACTGCGTGCCCGTGCTGGGCGAGCCCGAATACGGCGTGAGCGTGAAGGTGCCAGCCAGCTGGAAGGGCGTGAATGGTCAGTACAGCCTGGGCTTGGGCATCGACCAGGAGGCCGCCATCTTCATCAGCGGCGAGACCAACGGCCAGCCCAAGTACCCGTGCGACATCCGCTTCTATCGCCTGGGCAACCGGGTGGAGGCCCGGACCATCCATCAGGGCTACACGTTCCTCGAGTTCGAGGGCGATGTGACCGGAGCGGTGGAGCCGATGGCTGGAGAGTTCACCGAACACGAGTGGTGGACCAAGTACTCCCGGGCCATTGGCGGTGCCGAGAAGCAATACGACTTCCCGCCTCACGTCGTGGATGTGGCCACCACCTTCGAGCAGACCCACGTCGAGGACATCGACGGCGAGCTGCGGTTGCTGGACAGCCCCTGGGATCCCGTAGCCCGCTATTTCCCCATCGTTGAGCAGCTCACGGCGCAGTTGGTGACCAATCGGATGATCGACCGGCAGATCACCAACGCCGGCCCGCTGGATCCCGATGCGTTCTGGCCCAGCGCCGACGTCATCAGCGGTTCCCGTTGGCCCGGCACCCGAGGCGGCCCCCGCCAGCCCTAGCTAGAACGACAAGCCGACGAGGCGCTCGCTGAGCTCCCACAGCGCGGCCTCGGTGGGCGGGTTGTAGATGTGGGGGGCGTAGCCGATCTCACCTGTACCCGGCTCGGCCACGCTGCAGTCGGCCAGGTACCTGCCATTGTGGTCGGCCATTTCCGGGGCGGTTGCGGCCCAAACTTGGGTGGCGGCACCGGATTCCAGGGTCTTGTATTGGAGGCCTTGGCCTGAGGACGAGCTGGCTTTGGCTCGCTCTCTCATGCCCTCGATCATCTCTTTGGTCATGTGCCGGCCCAGCTTGGTGGGGATCGCGCCGGGATGGACCGACAGCGAGACCAGTTCATCGCCGCAGCGCCGAGCCAACTCGGCGGCGAAATGGATGTTGGCGCTCTTCGACCGGCCGTAGGACACCCAGGGGTCGTAGGGGGTGGTCTCGAAGTTGGGATCTTCGAGATCCACGTCGGAGATGCGGTGGCCCCCCGACGACAGGGTTACCACCCGAGGATTCTCGGCTTGGAACAGCAGCGGTAGCAGCCGGGCGGTTAAGGCGAAGTGGCCTAGATGGTTGGTGCCGAATTGCATCTCGAAGCCGTCGGAGGTTCGGCCGAATGGGCAGCACATCACCCCCGCGTTGTTCATCAGCACGTCGATGCGGTCGAACTGGTCGGCGGCCTCGGCGGCGAAGCTCTCCACGCTGGACAGATCAGAGAGGTCCAATTGGTGCGTCGACAGGTTGGCATCGGGCACCGATGAGCGAATGCGGTCGGCGGCCTCGAGATTGGCCTCGGGGTTCCGGGCCAGCATGGCCACCCGGGCCCCGCGGGCGGCCAGCACCCGGGCTGACTCCTCACCCAGCCCGCTGGTTGTGCCAGTGATCATGTAGGTCTGCCCCGACAGGTCAAGCCCGTCAACAACCTCTTCGGCGGTGGACTCTCGCTTGAATGAACTCATTATTGGCCTTTCCCCTTGATGGGCTGTTCAGTTGTCTAGCAACTTCAACTGGTGCTTGAGCCATCGAGTCAGCCACATGTTCTCGGACCGCTCCAGCAAGCGCTGGTGGGTTTGGCGGGATAGCTCTAGAGCTCCGGCATGATCGGGCTGGTGGCCGAGAACGATATCGAGCAAGTGGAGTGCTTCTTCTGGGTTGTCAGCCGCCAGTTTCTCGCCGGCTCGATCAACGATCCGCTCCGCGCCGGCCAGCTCCACCAAGTCGGCGTCCACCGACCGGGGGCCGATGTCGTAGAGCTCCGTGGTGGATTCGGCGTGGAACCAGCCGCTGTAGTGCTCCCAGATTGAGCGCACCCCCCACGACACCTTGCCGTAGCCCTCTCCCAGCTCCAGTTCCGGGGGCAGTGAGATCTCTCTCATGAGCGTGCGGACGTCTTTGCCCTCGTTCATCCCCTTCACGGTCTCGTCGTGTACGTAGAGGGTTCCATCGCGAAAGGCGGTCAACTCGGCTTCGATCACGTCCTCGCCGACAACCGGAGCGTGATGTCCGTAGAGGATCATCGCCGGAGCGAGGTCGAGCACCGTCTGAGCCGCCTGGGCGCAAACCAGGGCATCGCGGTAGCGGTCGCCCCGAATGGTGGACAGATTGGGAAAGTGGCCGAACGGGCAGCCGAACAGGTTGCCGGTGAGGCAGATGCGGTTTTGCGGAAGCCAGACGATCAGTGAATCGTTGGTCTCCGCGCCGGGGCATCCGATGAGCACGACGTCCAACCCGCCCACGTTGAGTTCCAGCCGGTCGTCGAAGAGCACATCAGGAGTGGGGGCATCCTGCGGGTTGAAGTGGGTGTATCCGTGGTCGCGGTAATGGCGGTTCATGACCGCGTACTCATCGTCAAAGGCGAACCCGGCACGTTGGGCCCGAAACCAGGCCAGGCGGTTGTCGTAGCTCTGATGTTCGGGGTTCCCGCCTTGGGCAATCACCTCGAGGCCGGGGTAGAGCTCTCGAAAAAAGGCCGTCCCCCCGACGTGGTCCACGTGCCCCTGGGTGAAAACCAGATGTCCGATGGGGGCATCTGAGTGGGTGGAGAGGTTGTGATGGTGGACCGGCGCCTCGATCCCCATGCCCGAGTTGACCAGCACGCTGGGACCCCCGGATTCCAGGAGATAGACGTTGGAGAAACCCTCCGACATCACCACGAAGTCGTTGATCCGCTCACAGCGGCCGAATCTTGCCGGGGTGGGATCCACCGGACGAGAGCGGTAAATCGGTGTGCGCATTCAGGGGTCCCTTCTCTTGTGATGGTCCACGTAGCTCATCCCATCTCCCCTTCGGGCTTAACGCCGAACGCATCGAAGTAGAACTTGAAGCGCTGGCGCATCTTCGACGGATTGACCCCGAAGTCGCCTTCGAGGTCGTAGACGATTTGGCCGTGCTTGCCCCGGGGGTTTGCCCCCACGTAGTCGGTGATCTCTCTTTGAGACTGCTCGGTCTCGGGAAGTTCGGCAGTTTCGTGGACCCGTCTGACCACCGCGGCGTTGTCGGCCATGAAGTCGTGGAAGTGGACATCGACCCGCTGTTCCGGCGGCAGCAGGTGGAAGTGCTCCACCATCCGCCGCAGGAGCCGCTCGATCCGGTCGGGCCAGTACTCGGCCAACTGGGCGATCCTTACCGACTTGCGGGTCATGCGCTGGCCATAGGCCAGCATGGTTATGGCCGATTGGATGACCGACACCGGATCCCGGTAGGTCATCACGTAGGTGGCATCGGGGAACATGGCCCTGAGCTCGGGAAGGTTCTCCAGGTGCATGGGCGACTTCAGCACCCAGCGAGATGGCGAATCGGGAGGCTGACGGTGCAGCAAGAGCTTCAGCATGGTCTTCAGATACTCGTAACGGGGCAGTTGGTCGCTCGCGTAGTAGTGGTCTCGAAAGCGGGGGGCGAAGCTGTTCCATTCGAAGCTGTAGGTTGAGAAATCCGAGTACATGAGCGAGATTTCCTCGTCGATGGTGTCGGGGGCCATGTCGTGCATGGCGGCGATCAAGGGCGCAGACTGAACCGACATCTCCCACCCCTCCGCACTGCGCTGGTACCGGGGGTCGGTGCCATCGGGGAGCATCTCGTCATCAGGTCGGGGCAGCGGTTCACTCGCCTCCCAGCACGGCAGTGAGCGCATTCTGGAGTCGGCAGCCAGCAGATTCACCAGATGGGTTGTCCCGGTGCGGGGGAGCCCGACAACGATGATGGGCTGTCGAATCTCGATGTCGTGCACATCGGGGTGGTGCTTGAGATAGTCCATGACCAGCAAACGGGTACGGGTATAGCCAACGAGTTGTGTTCGCAGCATGAACCGCCCCAGACCATTGATAGTTGGGTCGGTGCCCCAGTCTTCGCAGATGAGGTCGAGGCGCTGGAGGAAGTCATCGGGGCCGTAGTCGCTCATCCCTGCTTCGGCACAGGCATCGGCCAGGATCTCATCTCGGTCGAAAGAGACGGTGAGTGTGTCGCCGAATTCTCGGGCGCTGATTTGGAACTCAGTCAGCTCTGGTTCGGCGAGATCGGCGATTCGGATTTCGTTCACGGGCACTCTCTCAACAAGCGTTCTATGGGAGTCGGTTGATCATTCTAAGTTCCGGAAGTGGCGTCAAAGATGGGAGTCAGTCTTCGAGGTCTTCGATGTTGCGGGGCCAATCGTCTTTGAGGAGACGGGATAGGGAGCGGTCGGCCAGGATGCGGCCGTCGGTTTGGCACTGGGGGCAGTAGTTGACCTCGTTGTCGGCATAGACGATCCGCTGAACCGGGACCGCACATATCGGACAGGGCTGGCCGTACTTGCCGTGGACGGCCATGTCGTCGTGGAAGGCAGTGACCTTATCTGGGAAGCCGTCGCCCACCGTTTGGCGATGGCGCTCGGTCCAGTCGACCAGCGTGGTTCGAGTGGCCTCATAGAGCCGGGCGACCTCGTCGCTATCGAGATTTTCGGTGCGTTGCACCGGGGACAACCCGGCGTGGAACAGGATCTCGTCGCTGTAGGCGTTGCCGATGCCGCTGAACACGGTGGGATCGCAGAGGGCCCGCTTCAGCGTGCGGTTGCGCCCAGTCAGGGCGTCGCGGAACTCGGCCTCGCCCACTTCTAGTGGCTCCACCCCGCCCCGGTCGTGTTGTTCGATCAACGCGTCGGCCCCTCGGATCAGCCACAGCGATGCCTTCTTGCGCTTGCTGGCCTCGGTGAGCACCAGGGTGCCGTGGTCGAAGTCGAAGGCGGCTAACCCGATCTTCCCCGGCGGCTTAGCCCCCACCTCATCCCGCCACCGCAACCGCCCCGCCACCATCAAATGGATCACTAGGAATAGTTCGTCAGCCCCACCTAGTTCCAGCACCAGCCGCTTGCCCAACCGCTGGGTGCCGACCACCTTTCGCCCCTCAGCCTCGTTGATCGGAGGATCAAACGTCTGAAGCAGGCTGATGCCGACTATTCGGATCTTGCGCAGCTCCCGGCCCACCACATGCCGATCCAGCGCCTCCAGATAGACCACCACATCAGGCAGCTCAGGCATTTCAGCAATGCCGCTCTGTCTGGACCATCAGCCAGAGATTACGGCTTGGGTTCAGGGTTCGTAGCGGTAGCGGATGGGGCACTGGTCGACATGGTTGACCATGACCCGGGGTAGCCAGCGAGGTTCGGCGGTGAGCTCGAGGTCGCGGGTGTGGCGGGCAATGATCGCGGCGGTCTCTTGGAGTTCGGCCCGAGCGAGCGCCTGACCAAGGCAGAAGTGCGGGCCCATGCTGAAGGTGAACGACCAAACCGTGGGGTCGCGGGTGATGTCGAATCGGTTGGGATCGGAGTAGCGGGCCGGGTCTCGGTTGGGACCGCCGATGATGATGCTGAGCGGCTCACCCGCTTCAAATTGAAGCCCTCCGGCCTCTGCGGCGGTGTTTGCCTTGTTGCCGCTGGCGTAGAACGCGGGCCGGTAGCGGAGCACCTCCTCCACCGCACCCCGTTTGAGCCTTTCGGGGTCGTGGCGCAGCAGTTCCAGCTGGTCTGGGTGGCGGGCGAACTGGAGGAACGTGCTGGTCATCATGCTGGCCGTGGTCTCAATGGCGCCGCCGAAGATGTTGGTGAACAGCACGATCAGCTCATCATGGCTCAGCCGGTGGCCATCCTCCTCGGCTTCGATCAACCGGGTGAGCAGGTCATCGCGCGGGTTTGACCGTCGGCTCTCCACCAATTCGCCAACAAAGGACATTAGAGCGGCGAATGTGTCGTTGGCCCGGTCCCGGATCTCTTGGGTCACGTTGGGGCCGAAGGCGTCGGCACCCGCTCCTGCCATCTGCTTTCCGATGTTGGCTGCTTCGTCCATCTCTATGTCGAGGAAAGCAACCACCGACATGAATGGGATGGCGGTGATCTCCTTTCTGACGTCGAACTCGCCTGATTCTGCATGCCGCTCAAGAAGCGCCCGAACGTGCTCGCGGGTCACCGGGCGGACCTTTTCCACTGATTTCGGAGTCAGGGCTCGGTTCACCAGGCTCCGGAGTCGGCGGTGGTCCTCGCCATTGCGGGCGCCTATCGAATAGCGCCGCCACTCATACAGCGGGTCACCGGGCTTGAAGCCTCGCTTTTCGATGTACTCAAGACCTTCATTCTCAAACTCGGGGCGCTTCTTGATCTCCTCGGCATCAGACCAGAGCAAAATGGCTTTCATGCCGTCGGGGGTTACGGCGGTGCGGTGATGGTCCCGAAGCTCGGCGATGATCGGATAGGGGTCAGCCCAGTAGGCGTCATCATCGAGCGGGATGACCGGTGCGGCGGCAACTGGCACGCGCGGGATCTTAGGGCAGGGCGATGAGGGTGCCTTCGGTGAAGTGGGTGATGGCGGCGGGGTAGATACCGAACAGGAGCGTGGCCGCGGCGGTGAGGCCGAGGGCAGCCACTAGGGAAGGAGGTACCCGCAGAGACGAGGTGTCGGCCTCTTCGGGGGCGTCCTCGAACCACATCATGCGGGCCACCTTGGCGTAGTAGAACAGCGCAATTACCGAGTTGACTGCGGCGATGGCGGCCAGGGAGTAGCCCCAGCCGGTGTCGGCTTCCACCACGGCCCGGAACACCGCGAACTTGGCGAACCAGCCGCCCAGCGGGGGGATTCCAGCCAGGGAGAATAGGAAGATGGTCATGAGGATGGTCATGCCTGGGGCGTATTTGAACAACCCGGCATACGAGCGAATCTCACCTGAAGCGGTGCGGCGGGCCACGGCGATGATCACCGCGAAGGCCCCCAGGTTCATGGCGGCGTAGATCAGTACGTAGATGATCACCGCGGAGAGGGCTTCGCCCCCGATATCGCCGGCCACGGCCAGGGGGGCCAGCATGAAGCCAGCCTGCGACACCCCGGAGTAGGCCATGAGGCGCACGATGTTCTCTTGGCGCAGGGCGATGAGGTTTCCGGCAGTCATCGAGCCTACGGCCAGGATCCACAGCAGCGGCTGGTATACGTCGTCCCGTCCCGGGAATCCGGCGTGCACCAGTTGCATGAGGGCCACGAACCCGGCTGCTTTGGAGGCCACGGCCAAGAAGGCGGTCACCGGCGTGGGCGCGCCCTCGTAGGTGTCGGGTGCCCACATGTGGAAGGGGAAACCCGACACCTTGAAGGCGAATCCGACGATCACGAAGATGATGGCCAGAATGACCACCGGGTCGGCATCGCCGCCCGACACTGCGTCGGAGATGACCGAAAGACGGGTATCGCCGGCCAGCCCGAACAGCAGCGACATGCCGTACAGCATGATGGCCGAGGCGAACACCCCCATCAGGTAGTACTTGAGCCCGGCCTCGTTGCTCTTGGGGTCGGCCTTGCGCCATGCCGCCAGCAAGTAGGCGGGAATCGACAGCAGCTCCAGAGCCACGAAGATGGTCACCAGATCGCGGGCCGATGCCATCAGCACCATGCCCATCACCGCCGACAGCATCAAGCCGTAGTACTCGTTCTCCCAGTAGTCGCCTTCGGCCACGTAGTTGGTGGACAACAGCACCACGATGTAGGCGACCACGATGAACATGGCCTTCAGAATCAGCGCGAAGTCGTCCACCACGAAGGCGCCGCCGAACATCTCCCGGGTGGTCCCATCGGCGGCCAGGGTCACGATTGGGATCAGCGCCACCAGCAGCCCGATGCCGGCCAGCGCCGAGGTGTAGGCCCGTCCCCGCTCCAACAGCACGATGTCGAGCAGGGTGACCACCGCGCCCACTCCCAGCAGGGTGAGCTCGGGCGCGACGGCGTGCCAATCGATGTCCGGTCGGACGAAGCCGACGATCGATGGCAGGGACGAGAGCATCGGTATGGCCTACTTACCTACCGCCGCGTCGAAGCACGTTCCGCTGGTCGCGGAGTCCAGGCATTCGCTGAGCGAGTTGACCACCGCGGGATCGGTAGCCCCGAACAGCAGGTGGGGGTACACGCCCAGCACCAGAATCAGGATGAGCAGCGGCGCCCAGGCCATGTACTCGGAGACAGTGGCGTCATGCACGTGGGGGTCGTTGGCGAACTCCTCTCGAGGGGTTCCAAAGGCCGTCTTCTGCAGCATCCACAGCAGATAGCCGGCGGCCAGCACCGTGCCCAGGGCGGCGATCACCATGTACGACCGGAAGGTCTCCTCGGCCAGCACTGCGGCGGGGTTGTAGGAGGCCAGGATGGCGGGGAACTCGCCCCAGAACCCGGCCAGGCCGGGCAGCCCCAGCGAGGCCATGGCGCAGAACCCGAGGATCCAGCCCATGCGGGGGGCCTGCACCAGCAAGCCGCCCAGCCGGGACATGTCCAGGGTGTGGTAGCGCTCCTTCACTGATCCGGCCAAGAAGAAGAGCATCCCGGTGATGAGCCCGTGGGCCACCATTCCGAACACCGCGGCGTTGATGCCGAAGTCGGTGAGGGTGGCGATGCCCAGCATCACGAAGCCCATGTGGGCCACCGACGAGAACGCCACCAGCCGTTTCAAGTCCCGCTGGGCCAAACAGCCCAATGCGCCGTAGATGATCCCGATCACCGCCAGCAGCCCGATGAACGGGGCCCACTCGGCGGCGGCCTCGGGCAGGATGGGGATGGCGATGCGGACGAATCCGTAGGTGCCCAGCTTTAACAGCACCGCGGCCAGGATCACTGACCCCACTGTGGGGGCCTCGGTGTGGGCATCCGGCAGCCAGGTGTGGAACGGGAACATGGGCACCTTGATGCCGAATCCCAGGAACATGCCGCCGAATACCCAGACTTGCGACGACTTGGCGATGCCGGCGGCCGCCTCGGGCAGCAGCCGCATGTCGAAGGTACCGGCATCGGCCAAGAAGTACAGGGCCAAGAAGCTCACCAGCATCAGCGCTGAGCCGAACAGGGTGAATAAGAAGAACTTGATGGCGGCGTAGCGCCGGTTCTCGCCGCCCCACACCCCGATCATGAAGTACATGGGCAACAGCACCACTTCGAAGAACACGAAGAACAGGATCAGGTCTTGGGCCGCAAAAGTGCCGATCATCCCGGTTTCCAGGATGAGCAGCAGGATCAAGAACGCTTTGGGGTTGTGCGGTTCGGGGAAGTGGTTCCAGGAGTAGATCACGCACAAGGGCACGATCAGCATGGTGAGCAGCATCAGCGGCAGGGAGATGCCGTCGACGCCCATGATGTAGCGGGAGTCGATGACGTCTATCCAGCCCTTGTCCACCACGAAGTTGAGGGCGCCGAAGTTGTCGTTGTCGATGAACTGGATCAACAGCAGCAAGCCGAAGACGGCCACCGCCAAGGTGGTGGCCAAGGCGATCAGCTTGTGAAGCTGCTCTCGGTCCTTGGGGATGAGCAGCATGACGGCCGCGCCGATGATCGGCAGGAACGTCGGGATACTCAGCCCCCAGTCGTTGAGAAATTCACCCATATGTATGTGCGCTCCCTAGATGACGATGATGAAGATGCCGGCCAGGATGGTGGCGGCGGCGAACATGATGGCGGCGTACTGCTGCACCTTGCCGGTTTGGATGCGGCGCAGCTCCTCCCCCGAGCTGTCGGAGATCTTCCCGGTGGCGTTGACGATTCCGTCCACCACCAGCTGGTCAACCTTGTGGTAGACGATTTCGCCGGCCTGCACTGAGCGGGTGCCGGCCTCGTTCACCACCCGGTCGATCACGTTCTGGTTGGTCCAGTACGCCGCCTTGGCCAAAGGCCCTTTGACGAAGCCGACTATCACGGTGGTGTACAGCCAGTCGAGGTAGTACTTGTTGACCAGGATTCGGTGGCCGAGGCGGGCCACTGCCGATCTCGAAGTGGGGCCATCGGGCAGTTCGGTGGCAGTCGGACTCACTGCCCGAACCCGGACGAAATAGTAGTAGTAGGCCGCACCGATGCCGATCAGGGCCACGATCACCGACACGATGGCCAGCGTCCAAGACGGGGTGGCGTGCTTGATGGCCGGGAAGTAGCTCACGCCGACGGGCTCCACCCACTGGAGGAACTTCTCCTCCCATGACGCGGGAACGAGCTGGAAGCCGGCCGGGAAGTTGATGAACCCGGCTACCACGGCCAATCCGCCCAGGATCCACAGCGGCACGGTGATCCGGGGGCCAGACTCATGGGGGGTGCCGTGGCCCCGGAACTCGCCGAAGAAGGTGAGGTACACCACCCGGGTCATGTAGGCCCCGGTGAGCGCCGCGGTGATCATGCCCATGGCCAGCATCACGGTGTAGGCCCCGTTGCCCCCGGTGCCGCCGAACAGGCCCCAGCCGCCGGTGCCCACCAGAATCTCGTCTTTCGACCAGAATCCCGACAGTATGGGCAACCCGGCCAGCGCCACCGTGCCGATCATGAACGTGCGGTAGGTGTGGGGCATGGCCTTGCGCAGGCCGCCCATGTCCTTCTTCATGTCGAAGGAGTGCACGGCGTGGCTGACCGAGCCCGAGCCCAGGAACAGGCAGGCCTTGAAGAAGGCGTGGGTGAACAGGTGGAACAGGGCCGCGGTCCATGCCCCCACGCCCAGGGCCAGCACCATGTAACCCAGCTGGGAGACGGTGGAATAGGCCAGCACTCGCTTGATGTCGTTTTGAACGAAGGCCAGGGTGGCGCCCACCAGGGTGGTCAAGCCGCCGATCAGAGCCAGCGTGTTGATGCTGGAACCGCCGATGGAGAAGCCCTCGAAGAACACCCCGTAGAGCCGGGCCACCATGAAGATGCCGGCCACCACCATGGTGGCGGCGTGGATGAGGGCCGACACCGGGGTGGGCCCGGCCATGGCGTCGGGCAGCCAGGTGTGGAGGAAGAACTGCCCCGACTTGGAGATGACCGCGGCGGTGAGGCACAGCGCGGCGGCCAGCGTGACCGTGTGGCTCATGGTGCCGGTGATGGCGGCCTCGTTCACCCCGATCACGCTGAAGGTGCCCGCGCCGAAGAACAGAATCGACACCCCGATGATGAGGCCCATGTCGCCCACCCGGTTGGTGAAGAAGGCCTTGAGGGCGGCGTCGGAGTTGTCCTTCTCCTCCCACCAGTGGCCGATGAGCACGAAGGAGCACACCCCGACCAGCTCCCAGCCCACCAGCATCTGGAGGGTGGTGGAGGCGGTGACGAAGAAGAGCATCGACGCGGTGAACAGGCTCAAGAAGGCGAAGAAATGGGTGTAGCGGCGGTCGCCGGCCACGTAGTCGGTGGAGTAGATGTGCACCAGCAGCGACACCACGGTGACCACGAAGATCATCATCACGGCCAGGCCGTCGATCATGATGCCCGCGCCGATGGCCTTGTTGTCGTTGGTGAGCCAGGTGATCGATCCGGTGAGCGCGCCGCCCGCGCCGCCCTCCACCTCGCTGATCCACTGGATGGCGGTGATCAGGCCGAAGACGAATGAGGCCCCGACCGCGGCGATGCCGATCTCAGAGCCTCCTCGGGGGAACCGCTTGCCGAACAGCAGGATCAGCAGGAACGACACCGCGGGGAACAGCCAGATCAGCCAGGCGTTCTCCAGGAACCAGCCGGAGGCGGCGACGGCCTTGCCCGCGGTTTCGGCGGCGGCGATGTTCGCAGTCAGCACCGGTCCATCACCCCTTCATCAGATCGACTTGGTCCAAGTCGATGGATCGACGGTTCCGGTACAGCAGGAGAACAATGGCCAGGCCGATTCCCACCTCGGCGGCGGCCACGGTGATCACGAACAGGGCGAAGATCTGGCCCATGACCGTGTCGTGGAACGCCCCGAAGGCGATCAGGTTGATGTTCACGGCGTTGAGGATGAGCTCGATGGACATGAGCACCAGCACGCCGTTGCGGCGGGCCAGCACGCCGTAGACCCCGATGCAGAACAACACCGCGCCCAGGAGGAGCATCTCATTTAACAGCATCAGAGATCGGCTCCCGAGGCGAACGAACTCAGCGCGACAAACATCAGCCGCCCTCCTCTCGGCGGGCGATCACGATGGCGCCGATGAGGGCGGCCAATAGCAGCACCGACACCGCTTCGAAGGGCACGATGTACTGGGAGAACAGCTCGTCGGACACCTGCGCGGTGGTTTGCGGGCTGGCGTCGATCTTGACGTCCTCGAAGCGGTCCACCAGTGCGCCGATCATCACGGCCAACAGCAGAAGGGCGGTCAGTATGGCGGGGAACTTGCGCTTGTGGTCGGTCTCTTCGTCCTGGTCGAAGTCCGACCGGGTGAGCATGATCCCGAACAAGAACAGCACGATCACCGCGCCGATGTAGATGAGCACTTGGGTGATGCCGGTGAACTCGGCACCCACCAGCAGGAACAGGGCGGCCACCCCGGCCAGCACGATCACCAGGTACAGGGCGGCGTGGACGATGTCGCGGGTGGTCACCACCCGCAGGGCGGAGGCCACCATCACCGCGGCGATGATCCCGAAGGCGACGTGCTCGGCGATCACCGGGGAACCTTCAACACCTTCTGTTCGGATCCGGGCTCATAGGACTCGAAGTCGGGAACGGTGTCCATCCACTCGCTGAGGCGCTCTTTGTCGTGGAGCAGGTCGGCAATGCGGGGCTCGGAGTACTCGTATTCGGGGCTCCAGAACAGCGCCTCGAACGGGCAGACCTCCACGCAGATGCCGCAGTACATGCACAGGGCGTAATCGATGTCGAAGCGGTCGAGCGCGTTCTTCTGTCGGGGCTTGCCCCCTTCGCGGCGCGGCGGCGCCAGGTACTTGTGGCCCTCGATGTAGATGCACCAGTCGGGGCACTCACGGGCGCACAGCATGCAGGCGGTGCAGTTCTCCTCGTGGAGGGCGATCACCCCTCGAGCCCGGTCGGCGGGCATCTCCTTGACGTGGGGGTACTGCACGGTGTGGGCGTGGTTGGAGGGGGCGGGCACCACGGGGGGACCGTCACCGAACAGGGTGCGGAACATAGTGCGGGCGGTGACCTTCAGCCCCGTTATCAGTCCTGGTACCAGTGCCATGGCGAGCTCCTACAAAACGACCTTGAAAATACCGGTGACAACGATGTTCACCAGTGACAACGGGATGAGGAACTTCCAGGCGAGGCGCTGAAGCTGGTCCTCTCGCAGCCGCGGATAGGTGAAACGGAACCAGAAGATCAGCGCGGCCACGGCCAAGACCTTCACCAGCATGATGACCGGTCCGGCGATGTTGAACCCCCAGTGGGTGAGGTCGCCCCACGGCAGGGCCCAGCCGCCCAGGAACAGAACTGCGGCCAGCGCAGCAAAGGCAAAGGCGGTGCCGAACTCGCCCATGAAGAAGAACAGGAATCGGAAGCCGGTGTACTCCACCTGGTAGCCGCCCACGATCTCCGACTCGGCCACCGGCATGTCGAACGGCGGCTGGGTGGTCTCGGCCTGCACTGCCACCAGGAAGATGAAGAAGCCCACGAACTGGGTGATGATGAACGGGTTGCCGATGCCGCCCCACCCGAAGATCTCCCCGTTGGCCTGGGCGGTGACGATCTTCTGAAGATCCAGCGTGCCGGCCTGGATGACCACGCCCATCACCGCCAGCACCAGCGGCAGCTCGTAGGCGATGAGCTGCCCGGCAGCCCGCAAGCCCCCCATGAGGGCGTATTTGTTGGCCGAAGCCCATCCGGCCATCAAGATGCCCACCACCGACAGCGACGACACCGCCAGGGCGTAGAAGATGCCCACATCCAACTGGGCCACCACCGCGTCGGGGCCGGTGGGGATCACCACGTAGATCAAGAAGGTGGAGACCAGCACCACCAGCGGGGCCAAGGCGAACACCGTCCGGTCGGCCTTCTCTGGGAAGATGTCCTCTTTCTGAATGAACTTCAGCCCGTCGGCCAGCAGTTGGAGAGTGCCGTAGGGGCCGGCCTCCATGGGGCCCAGCCGGCTCTGCATGAAGCTCATCATCTTCAGAAGGAACACATAGCCCAACACCAGCGCGGCGGTGGGGACGACCAGGGCGACCACTCCCAGTTTGATGATGGTCGACGCCCAGTAGGGAATTTCGACAGCCAGCAGGCTTGACATCGCGGCGGCCCCGGTCATCGGTCGATGTCTCCGAGGATGAAGTACAGGCTGGCCAGAATCGTGATGATGTCGGGCACGTACACGCCCTTGAGCAACCACGGGGTGATGGAGATGTTGGAGAAGCTGGCCGAGCGGATCTTGACCCGGAACGGCACCAAGTCGCCCTTGCTCACGATGTAGTAGCCCATCTCGCCGAGCGGGTTCTCGGTGGCGGCGTAGGCCTCCCCCGCGGGAACCTTGATGATGCGGGGAACCTTGGCCATGATCGGGCCTGAGGGCAGCCCGTCCAAGAGCTGATCCACGATATGGGTGGCCTCTCGGGTCTCTTGGAGCCTCACCCAGTAGCGGGCGAAGGAGTCGCCGTCGGGGTGGGTCCACACCTTCCAGTCCACCTGGTCGTAGGCCAGGGCCTCATGGCCGTCGCGGCGCAGGTCCCAATCCACCCCGCTGGCTCGGATGTTGGCACCTGAGAGGCCGTAAGCCAGGCCGACCGCGGGGGGCACGATGCCGATGCCCCGGCTGCGGGCCTGGAAGATCTCATTGCCCAGCACCAGCTCTTCGAACTCGTCGCAGAAGTCCCGCATCTTCTCCATGACCTGCTTGGTGTCCTCGATCCAGCCCTTGGGCAGGTCGTCTTTGAGGCCCCCGATGCGGTCGAAGTTGGGATGGAAGCGCCCGCCGGTGGCCGCCTCGATCTGGTTGAGCACGAACTCTCGGTCTCGGAAGGCCATGAACACCGGGGTGAGGGCCCCGAGCTGCACGGCCATGTCGCCCAGGAACAGGGTGATGTTGGCGATCCGGCTCAACTCGAACAGCACCGTGCGAATCCACTGGGCTCGGGGAGGCGCCTCCACCTCCATGAGCTTCTCGGCGGCCAGGATGAACGGCACTTCGTTGGCGAAGCTGCCCAGCCAGTCGATTCGGTTGATGAGGGTGGTGACCTGGGGGTAGGTGCGCACCTCAGCCAGCTTCTCGTAGCCCCGGTGCATGTAGCCCATGATCGGCTCGGCCTCCACCACCTGCTCGCCGTCGAGACGGGCCACCAGCCGCAGCGTTCCGTGGGTGGCCGGGTGCTGGGGTCCGATGTTGAGGGTCATGCCCTCGGTCTCGATCTCCACGTTCAGCCGGGCGTCGGCGGCCTGGGTGGCCACGTAGGCGAGCTGCTGGCGCTGGTCGGTGCCCACCGCGGTCATGAGTCTTCCTCGCCGGGGAACAGTTCCACGTCCACGATGCCGGGCCACGGCTTCACCCGCCGAGCCAGCAGGGGGAAGTCCTTGCGGAGGGGGTTCCCCTCGAACTCGCCGGGCAGGTAGATGTTGCGGAGGTCGGGGTGGTTGTTGAAGTGGATCCCGAACATCTCCCAGGCCTCGCGCTCGTGCCAATCGGCCCCGGGGTACACCCCGATCAGGGTGTCGATGCTCAGATCGCCGTCGGGAAGGTCGGCCTTGATGGTGATGCCCATGTGCTCGGAAATGGAATAGAGGCGCATCACCATCTGGAACCGGGTCTCGCCGCCGGCATGGCCCTGCTCCATGGGATCGGCCGCTTTGGGCTCGGGGTTGTCCTCTTGGGCGTCCATGTCCCGCCCGAAGGGGGAGGGCAGCCAGTCGATGGCCGAAAGCCAGTCGAAGAACTGGCAGCCCAGGAGGTCGCGCGCCGCGGTGGCCGCATCAGCCCACGAGTCGCGGGCCACCCGCACCCACAAGTCGCTGCCACCGATGATGTGATGCTCGGCGTACCCGTCGCCCAGCGCGTCGGCCAACTGGGAAGCCCAAGCCTCCCGGCGTTCGTCGGGCTGCGGTTCGGCTTCAGCGCTGGTATCGGTGTCAGTCGACGACAATTGGGTCACCTCGCCACCGATCGGCCGGGTCTTCGTTGCTGATGCGCTCCTGAAGCAGCACGATGCCCTCCAGCAGAGCCTCGGGCCGAGGCGGACAGCCGGGAACATATACGTCTACCGGAATGATCTGGTCGACACCCTTGGTCACTGAGTAGGAGTCCCAGTACGGTCCTCCGCAATTGGCGCAGGAGCCCATGGATATGACGTATTTCGGGTCGGGCATCTGCTGGTAGAGGCGGAGAATCGACGGCACCATCTTGTCGGTGACTGTTCCCGAGATCACCACCAAGTCGGCCTGGCGGGGGCTGGCCGGAAACGGGATCACCCCGAGGCGCATGACGTCGTAGCGGGGCGAGCCGATCACCGCGCCCATCTCGATGGCGCAGCAGGCCAGGCCCCATTGGTACATCCAGATGGAGTACTTCCGGCCGAGGTTGAGCAGCTTGGTCAGGGGCTTTGGAGCTTTGCCGCTGGCGACCAGTCCCACTGCCTACCTCAGATCCACCGGAGGACACCCTTTCGCCAGGCGTACACCAGGCCCAGCGCAAGGATGAAGATGAAGATGGCCATCTCGACCAATCCGAACGTGCCGTAGGCCTCCAGCCGGGTGGCCCAGGGGAAGATGAACACCGCCTCGACGTCGAACATCACGAACAGGAGGGCGAACACGTAGTACCGGATGTTGCTCTGCGACCAGCCCAGCCCCACGGGGTCGACGCCGCTCTCGTAGGTGATGTATTTCTGGGGCTGCGACCGGGTGGGTCGCAGCAGGCTTCCCACTCCCAGCATCCCGAAGACCAACGCGCCCGCCAGCACGAGGAAGAAGACGACTAGGAGGTAGTCGCGGAGGAACTCCGACACGGCTCGAAGGTTACCGACGGCGTTTTCTACGGGCCAAGACGTACTTAGGGGGCGGGCACCATGGCTGCGGCGATAACCCCGGGGCCCGCGTGGGTGCCCACAACCGGCCCGATGAGGGCCACGGTCAGGGGGTTCTGAGCGGGGGATTCGCCCAGGCTGGCCACAAACGAGTCGATGTCATCGGCCGCACCATGGGCAACGGCCAAGTGCTCCAAGTCCCCGGCTTCGGCCACTTGCGCGGCGAGCCAGTTTCGGGCCTTGCCCCTGGTTCGCTGCTTGCCCGCTTCTTCCACGACACCGGAGGTGAGGTCCAGGCAGGGTTTGATCGACAGGGCGCTGCCCAAAAGAGCCTGTGCGGTGCCGATGCGCCCGCCCTTCTTGAGGTTGTCCAGCGTGTCCAGCACGGCATAGATGAAGACCCGGTCTTTCATCTCGGCCAATTGGGCTTGGATTTCATCCGCGCTGCACCCGGTCTCCGCGGCGGCGGCCGCAGCCTTCACCATGACCCCTAGGCCCACCGACACTTTGCCGGAGTCCACTACCCGGACGTCGACTTCGCCTTCCAAAGCCCGGGCCGCGGACTGAGCTGACTCCCCGGTGGCCGACAGGGCGAACGACAGGTTCACGCACACCACTGCCTCGGCCCCGCCCTCGGCCAACCCCCGGAATGCGGCTTCGAACGCGCCGGGAGCCGGAGCGGCAGTGGACGGCAGATCGTCGCTGGCGGCCATCTTCTCGTAGAAGTTCTCCGCCGACAGGCCGACTCCGTCGGTGAACTCCTCGTCGCCGAAGCGGATGGTGAGCGGGACCACGGTGATCTGGTAGCGCGCGATGTCGGCGGCGCTGAGGTCGCAGGAACTGTCGGTGACTATTCGAACGGTCATGGCGCGACACTACTTTTTTGCGGCTCGGATTTGGAGCGATGACGGGACCACCAGTTTCGAGCCCACCACAGCATCAGGATGGCCAGCGCGGCGACGGCGATCCCCACCCCGGTTCCTGAGAGCGACGTTGCCCGCACTGTCAGCTGGGATTCGCCCAACGCCAAGAGCCCGGTGGGGGAGTTGACCTTGATCTCCAGCACGGCATCGCCCGACGTTTTGACCTGGACGGGCACCTGGACCTGGTTCACGCCGGGGGAGAGCCGCCAGATCAGAGAGTCCCCGTTGGGGAAGTCCAGCTTGTCGCTGTTGAGGTCCAGTCGCACGGTGACATCGTGGTCGAGGTTGTTGCGAATGAGCATGGGGATGCTCTCCGATCGGCTGGTCAGGGTGACCCGCTGGCGGCTGGGGGGTTGGATGGCGGCCACGGTGTCCCGCACGGTCTGGGCCACCACTGCCAGATAGGCGTCTCGCTCGGTCTCGGTCAGCCCGTAGGTGCCGGACAGGAGCAGGGCCCGGTCCAAGGTCTCGATCAGCTCCCGTTCGGGGGTGCCGACGGTGGCGATGGGGTTGACCATGTTCTGGTAGGACTGGGCGATGCGCTGGCCGTCGCTCAAGGCCGCCTCGTAGTCCTCCCCGAATCCGTTCTCTTCAGCGGGGCGCACCTGTCGGAGGACTTCGGGCTTGAGGCTGTCAACAAAGGTGGCAGGATCGACGGGCGAGAGGATCGGAGCGGCGCTGATCTCGTCCAGCAGCACCCCAAGACCAGTCGAGCCGGGGAGTGCGTCCAGCGGCGGGGCCAACACGATCCCCCGGAGCTGCTGGGGGTCTTCAAACCAGCGGACGGCCAGATCGGCCAACACCAGATAGGGGGCGGCGTCGGTGCTATCGGCCCGGGTGAAGTGAGCCGTTGCCGTGCTGTCGATGGCCACCGCCTTCATCGGGTCGTCGAGGGCGGGCAGCAAAAATGAAGTCCTGGCCGATGTGCTGACCAACTCGTCAGCCGGGTCGAGCAGGGCTTCGGGCACTAGCACCAGCTCGACTCGTTCCCGTTGAAGCCGATAGAGCAATTCGGGGGAGGCCGAGGTGGTCAGCACCATGATGGTGCGATCGGTCTGAGCGCGGAGGAACTGGTCCAGCACCGCGGCCCCCGCCTCGATCTGCCAGCCGATCTGGAGGCTGAGGTCTTGGTCGATCCACGCATCGCTGTCCAGGGGAACGTAGGTGTTGCTGGTGATCTGCCGATTGCTCGCGGCCTGTTGGAGTCGGGTCAAGAGCATGGCGTGCTCGGGACGCTCGCTAATGGCCAGGGCGTCAACCAAGTGGGGATCAACAGAAACGGCGGCCAGAGGTTGGGGGCGAACTCGGGGGTCGAATACGTCTGCCAGTGTCTCCAGGCCTTCGCTGGTGGTTCCCAGATCCACGCTGCCATCCGGGCTGACGGCTGGGGGCCCGCTCACCGAGAGCACCGTGCTCACCAGTAGAGGAGGCTGGTTGGAGTCGGGCTGGGGGGTGCGGACCAGGAAGGTGTGGACGGAGCCCAATCGAATGCCCTCGGGACTCCGGAGAACAAGGCTCAACGGGTACACGCCTTCGGCGGGCAGTGAGAGGAGCGGCCCGGTCGCTCCTGTCTGCTGCCCGGTGGTGGCCACCTGCAACGAGGCGATTCCGTTGACGTCGGGCTCAGGGACGGCCAAACGGGAAATCTGGTGCAGAACCAATCCGGTGGAGGGATCGGCCAGTCGGTCCAGAAAAGCCGATCGCGACCGGATGGGCAGACCGACGTCGATATCCACTGTGGATCCGTCAGGGGCGCCGAGCAGCCGGAGGGAAACTCGGAAAACGTCCTCCTCGGCGATCCACATGCTTTGGCTGACCAGCTCGAGGCTAGGAGGGTCTTCTTCCGGGCGTGCATCGCCGTCTTGGGCAGTTGCAGCGGGAAGCCAGAAGGCGGGCGCAGCGATCAGAACCATGGCCGCGATCAGGCCCACTGCCCCACGGGCCGGCCATCGGCTTCCCGAATCTCTCGGGCGGGGCTCACTGCCCAAGGCGCAGTTCCAGTACTTGCAGGCCGGGAGGAACTTGCTCGAAGCCCAGGCGCCCATAGAGCCGCAGCGCCCTTGTGTTGTGCTGGGGGGTGTTGACCCAGGCGTGGGTTGCGCCCCAGCGGGCCATCCACCTCAGCCCGTCGATAATGAGGGCGGCTCCGGCTCCCTGTCCCTGTTGGTCGGGCGAGATTGCCAAGCGCTGGAGATAGCCGGCCGGGCCGCTGCGCCCGGAGATGGCATATCCGGTCAATCCAGTATCGGCGTCTTGGTGGGATACTCGAAAATGCCTGAAGGGAGTGGCCCGCAAAGCGTCGGTCAACCCGGCCTGGTCCAGCTGCCAAAGGGGCTCGAATGCGGCATGGTCAACCGCGAGCACCGAGGGTCGGTCGCGTCGGCGGGCCCTTCGAATGGCGATACTGCCATTTCGATGGGGAGAGTTGTCTTGAAGCGGGCGAGCTTGGATCGGCCGGGACAGCAAGGCGAGCTGCTGGCGGGGTTCGAATCCGGCTCGAATGAATGGCTCTGATTCCAGGTGCGACAGTGCCGAAGTCCGCAGGCGCTGGTATCCCCGCGCGATAGCGGTTTCGACCGCCGCGGCTGCGGTGGACTCGGACACCGCTTTGCCCGGGATCAGCAGGATGAGCAGGCCCGTCCCCGCCTCGCCGGCCCAAGGCCTGAGCCGCAGACGATCTTGCCCGAGTCGGAGCGTCACAGATTTCTGCCCCGATCGTCGGCCCAACATGCCACTGAGGCTAGTGGTCACGTTTTGGAACGGCTGTGCGGTGTTGGAGTGCGGAGGCGGGGGTACCGTGGGGTCGTGTCGGTTCTGTGGATTACCGATGACCGCTTTCTCGACCACGACACCGGGCGTTCCCATCCGGAGCGGCCTTCCCGGCTGCGCGCCGTGATCGATGGGGTGTGGCAGGCCGAGCTCGCCGACGCGCTGGTCCCGACCGAGCCCCGGATGGCCACCGACTCTGAGCTGCTGTCTGTCCACCATCCTTCGGTGCTCGACTCAGTTCACCGGGTGGCGAACGCCGGGGGCGGCCGGCTGGACCCCGACACCGTGCTGTCCGCCGAGTCGGAGGCGGCGGGCCGTCTGGCCGCAGGGGCGGGATTGACGGCGGTTGAGGCCTTGGACAACGGGCTGGCCGATGCCGCATTCTGCGCAGTTCGCCCACCGGGCCATCACGCCACGCCGGTCCGGTCGATGGGCTTCTGCATGTTCAACAGTGCGGCGGTCTGCGCGCAGTCGCTGGCTGATCGGGGTGAGCGGGTGCTGGTGGTGGACTACGACGCCCACCACGGGAACGGCACCCAAGACATTTTCTGGGAAGACAGCCGGGTGATGTACGTGTCGTGGCACCAGTACCCGTTCTATCCGGGGACCGGCGGCCTGCTGGAGCGAGGCGCGGGGGCAGGTGTGGGCACCACCATCAACCTGCCGATGCCCATGGGAGCGACCGGCGACGTCTATCTCCGAGGATGGGAAGAGGCCGTGCTGCCCGCGGTGGAAGCCTTCGTACCTGATTGGCTGGTGCTCTCAGCGGGATTCGACGCCCACCGAGCCGATCCACTCACCAACTTGGGCTTGGCCGCCGGGGATTTCGCCGACCTCACCGATGCGGTCATTCAGACGGTTCCTCCTGGTCGGCGCATTGCCTTTTTGGAGGGTGGCTACGACTTGGATGCCTTGGCCGACTGTGCCGCCGCCGCAGTGGCCTCGTTGGCCGGCACAGCCTGGCGACCGGAGCCGGCCACCGGAGGCGGGCCGGGCGCGGAGGTGGCCGCGGCGGCGGCCGCGCTGTTGCCGTGAGCCTCAACCGTCTGGCCCCCGTCCGGGAAGAGGCCCGAGAGTTGGCGGCGCGGTTTGCCGCCGACGGCTACCGGATCTATCTGGTGGGTGGGATTGTGCGTGACGCGATGCGGGATCGACCGCTGGACACCGCCTTCGACCTGGATCTCACCACCGACGCCCAGCCAGATGCGGTGAAGTCGATCTTGGAAGAGTGGGCCGACACTCTGTGGACTCAGGGGGAGCGGTTCGGCACCATCGGCGCCCGCCGGGGCGACCGCCGGGTTGAGGTCACCACCCACCGCACCGAGCGATACCTGCCCGACTCTCGCAAGCCCGAAGTGGCTTTCGCCGATGCCATCGAAGCCGATCTCTCCCGCCGCGATTTCACCATCAACGCCATGGCCGTCGAGCTGCCCGACGGCGAGTTGGTGGATCCCTTTGGCGGGGCATCCGACTTGGAGGCTGGGCGCCTCCACACTCCGCTTGACCCGGAGGAAACGTTCAGCGACGACCCCCTCCGCATGTTGCGGGCGGCCCGCTTCTTGGCGCAGTTCGACCTGACCGCGGATACGAACTTGGTAGCCGCCATGGCTGCTATGGCCGACCGGCTCAGCATTGTGGCCGACGAGCGGATACGCGACGAGCTGGACCGGCTCCTCGCACTACCCGACCCCGGTCTGGGCTTCAAGCTGCTCTTTGAGACCGGTCTAGGCGAACGGGTGTTGGGACCGGTGGGCGATGGCAATGCGGCGGTGGCTCTTCTTCGCAAGGTCGGTGATGATCCAGTTGCCCGCTTGGCCGCGCTGATGGCTGATGCCGGAACGCCTTCCGATGTGCGGTCGGCGCTGTCAGAGCGACGAGCAACCTCTGCGGTCAGCCGTGCAGTGTTTGCCGTGTTGACCGCGGCGCGCCAAGCCGTCGACCATCCACCCGCATCCCTTTCTGAACTGCGCCGCTGGGTGGTTGATGCTGACCCTCATTTGCACCAAGCAGTGATGTTGGCGACAGCCTTGGGCGCAGAGGCTTCGTTGGTTCCCGATGTGGCTGCCCTCATGCAGTCCGAGACCGACCTCCTCGGTCCCCCGGTGCTGGATGGTGAGGAGATCATGGCCCTTCTCGGCCTCGACCCCGGCCCCGACGTGGGAAGAGCGGTCGACGAGTTACGCCGCCATCGTCTCGACTCCGGCCCCCTCACTCCCGAGGAGGCCCGCACCCACCTTTTGAGGTGGCGTTCTAGATGACCTCGCCTCGGGCGTAGGCCTCGACCATCTCGCGGGCGGCCTCGTCGCGGTACTGGATGGGGGGGCTCTTCATGAAGTAGGCCGACGGGCCGAGCAGGGGGCCGCCGACGCCGTGGTCCAAGCCGAGCTTGGCGCAGCGCAAGGCGTCGATGATGACGCCGGCGGAGTTGGGAGAGTCCACTACTTCCAGCTTGAGGTCGATGTTGAGGGGCACGTCGCCGAAGCCCCGGCCCTCGAGGCGGATGTGGGCCCACTTCCGGTCTTCCAGCCAGGGCACATGGTCGCTGGGGCCGATGTGTACGTCATCGGCGGCGATGCCCTTGTCGAGCTGGCTGGTGACCGACTGCGTCTTGGAGATCTTCTTGGACACCAGCCGGGACCGCTCCAGCATGTTCATGAAGTCCATGTTCCCGCCGAAGTTGAGCTGGTAGGTGCGATCCAGCTCAACGCCTCGATCCTCGTAGAGGCGGGCCAAGGTGCGGTGCAAGATGGTGGCGCCCACCTGGCTTTTGATGTCGTCGCCCACCACGGGCACGCCGGCTTCGGTGAAGCGCCGGGCCCACTCCGGGTCGGAGGCGATGAACACTGGGATGGCGTTCACGAAGGCCACGCCGGCCTCCAAGCAGCACTCGGCGTAGTAGCGCTGGGCCTCCTCGGATCCCACCGGCAGATAGGAGATGAGCACGTCGGCACCAGCCCCCCGCAGCGCCTCGGCCACGTCCACCGGCTCGGCTGGGGACTCCTCGCACTGGGTTCGGTAGTACTCGCCGAACCCGTCCAGGGTGGGGGCCCGCTGCACCCGCACGCCTAGATCGGGCACGTCGCAGAACTGCACGGTGTTGTTGGGCTCGGCCCCGATGGCCTTGCCCAGGTCGAGACCGACCTTGGAGGCGTCCACGTCGAAAGCCGCCACCGGCACCACGTCGTTGATGTGATAGCCCCCCAGCACCACGTGCATGAGGCCGGGGACCTGGTCGTCGGGCTCGGAGTCGGCGTAGTAGTACAGCCCCTGCACCAGAGAACTGGCGCAGTTGCCGACACCGGCGATTGCAATGCGGATGGGATTGCTCATAGCGGTTGCCCTCCTTGGGCGAAATCGGATCGATCGGCGCTGATCATGGGTCGGTCGGTTCGGGACTCGGCCGGTTGTCGCGCTCGTCGGCGATCAGCCGGTCGAGCCAAACCAGGTCGTGTTCCCGGCGCTCCTGGTCCCTCTGGAACAGGGAGCGCACATAGGGATCGTTGGAATGAACGGGATCGCGGCGGGCCATGGCTTGCAGGCTGACCAAGTGGGCTCGGCGCAACTCGAAGAGCGCCAGACGCCGGTCGGAGGGAAGGAAGCGGCAAAAGGCAAGTTGCAAGCGGAAGCGCCGCTCGTTGTTGGCATCCTCTTGCAACAGCTCCAGCAGGTGATCTTCGCCGGCTTCGGTGATCTGGTACACCTTGCGGGTTCGGCCTGATTTGGACCGCGTGCTGCGCTTCTTGCTCCGGCGAGCATTCTCCTCAGAGGTCTGGTCATCGGTGACGAGCTCGGGGGCCACGGCGGTGGAGCTCACCCAGCCACGCCGCTCCAAGCGGGCCAAGGCGGGATAGAGTGCGCCGTAGGAATTGGCGTATCCGCCGACCAGAGACTTGAGGCGCTTGTTCAGCTCATAGCCGTGGAGGTCGCCCTCCTTGAGCAGTCCGAGCACCGCGAGATCCAACATTGGATCGCGATTATATCGAAACGCTATATCAGGTCAACTTGTTGGTGCGCGATAAAGGTGTCGGTCGTCAGTCGAACAAGGCTACTGAAGGATCTTCTGGGCCGCGGATTGATCGGGGATCGTGGGGGTCGGGGTTGGCGTTGGGCACGGTTACGGAGTGGTCGGTGATGTAGTTGCGGTGGTCGATGGCCCATTTGCCGTCTCGGCGGGACCACTGGTCGACATAGCGCCCTCGGGTGAAGATGTCGGCCGTGTCGGGGCCATCGCCGAAGGGCAGGGTCCGCAGCGCCACCGTCACGTAGGCCTCGCTCACTGCTCGATCCTCGTCCACTTGGATCAACACGTTGGTGATCTGATGGGAATGGGTGGACATTCCGGCGTGAGCGGTCCAGACCCAGTCCACGAATTCGTGACCGGTGCCCTGGAAGATGTCCTCGCCGTAGTCGGCGGTTCCATCGGGATGCCACACCGCGTAGGCCGCCGGTTTGTCCATCCGGTCGAGGGCCCGGCAATAGCCGTAGATCACCTCGGTGATGGCCTGCTTGGCCGCCATGGTTTCAAGAACATCCGCGCTGATGGGGTCAGTCATAAGCCCATTCTCTATCGTTTCGCCCATGTCAGACCTCATCATCCGCGGCGGCAATCTGATTGACGGAGTCGGAAACCCGGTCCGACCTGCCGATGTGCGCATCAAAGGGGGCGTCATCACCGAGGTGGGCCCGAGCCTGGCCCCCGACGGCGAGAGCGAACTGGATGCCGGCGGCTGCTACGTATCCCCCGGGTTCATCGACTCCCACACCCACTTGGACCCGTCCATGTTCTGGGACCGGGGTTGCGACCCCATGCCCCAGCACGGGGTGACCACCGCGCTGATCGGCAACTGCTCGCTGTCGCTGGCCCCGGCCAAGGCCGAGAATCTCGACGAGCTCATCGACGTGTTCTGCTACATCGAGGACATGCCGATCGCCGATTTCGAGTCGGGCATTCCCTGGTCATGGGGGTCGTGGCGCCAATACCGGGATGCCATGAACGAGGGTGGGATCGCCCTGAACATGGCCTCGCTGATCGGCCATTCCATGCTGCGCATCTACGTGATGGGTGATGATGCCTGGACCCGGGAGGCCACCGAGGAGGAGATCGCCGCCATGGCCGCCGAGATGGCCGATGCCATGGAGGCGGGCTGCTACGGATTCAGCACCTCGTTCTTCGACTTGGACCGCCGCAGCCGTCCGGTGCCCAGCCGGCTGGCTTGCGATGGGGAGCTGAGCGCGTTGGCCGATGCGCTGGCTGCCGCGGGCCACGGCGTGGTGGAGTTCATCCCCAACCTCACCGGCGAGGATCCCGAAGCCGACATCCGCCGGATGGCCAAGGTGCTCGGACCCCGGGGGGTGACCTCCATCTGGAACGGGGTTTCCCACAGCGACATGGCCCCGCACCGCCCGGACGAGTACATGGCGTTCACCCAGGCGATTCGGGATGAGGGCTGCGATATGTGGCCCATCTCCTCGCCCCGCACCGTGGACCTCAACGTGAGCTGGGACCAGACCATGGTGTTCATGATGCTGCCCAAGGGGTGGAACCAGATCATGGGAGTGGCAGGCGAAGCCCGACGGGAGATGCTGGCCGATCCTGGCTGGCGGGAGATCGCCCGCAACGAGTGGGACGCCACCGAGAAGTCGCTGTTCCCCATCAATCGGCCCGACTTTGCTCGGTTCACCTCGGTGACCCGCTCCGAAAACGAGAGTTGGCTGGGGCGCTCGCTGGCCGAGTTGACAGAGGCTCGGGGCGGTCACCCCTCGGATGTGTTCGCCGACTGGATTCTGGAGAACGATTTGGAGCCCGGCGTGGTGGCCATGGGGGTGAGCAACAGCAACATTGACGCCGTAGCCCAGATGATTGCCGACGATCGCTGTCTGATCAGCGCCTCCGATGCCGGGGCCCACGTGCAGATGATGTGCGCCGCGGGCGATACCACCTTGCTGTTGACCCGCCATGTGCGCGAGCGGGGCGATCTCGAACTTGAGCAGGCGGTTTATGAGATCACCGGCCGCCAAGCGGAGATCTTGGGGTTCAACGACCGGGGTCGCCTGCTGCCCGGCTATGCCGGCGACGTCACGGTGTTCGACTTGGACGAGCTCTCCTGGGACACCGACGGGTTTGTGTCCGACCTGCCCTCGGGCGCTCCTCGCTTGCGACGGCCCTCCGGCGGCTACCGGGCCACCGCGGTCAACGGAGTGCTCACCCAGGTGGAAGGCTCGCTCACCGGCGCCAACCCCGGCGCGGTGCTCGACGCCAACACCCCGGCGCCCTGAGCCCGACCGCTAGGACGTCGCGGCGATCTTAAGGGGGAACAGCTCCGCCACGCGGTGAAAATCCTGATCCGCGGTCAAGATCTCTGATCCGGTACGCAGCGCGATGTTGGCGATCATGCAGACGATGTATCCCGGTGGGGTGACGCCGTTGGCCCGGCAGACCCGGTTGATGCGAGCCGCGCCCTCGAAATCGGCCACATGGTCCACCGAGACCCAGGACACCGATGTCAGCAGGTTGTAGAGCTGTTGGTGGCTCTGGGTGTCTTTGGCCCCTCCCAGCACCTCCATCAGCACCGGTTCGGTGACGGCCACATTCTGGCCGCCCTCGGCGATGAGCTCGACCAGCTTTCGGTGGGCAGAGGAATCGGTGCCCCGGTCGAACTCCATCCACGCTGAGGTATCGGCGAGGATCACCCGACGGTATCGATGGGCTGAATGCCGGTATCGGGCGGTATCTCGCCGATGAGCTGTGCTCCCTGCATCGACAGCATCTCGTTAGTGGTTAGGGGCTGGCCGGCCGAATGGCGAAGGGCGAGATGGACGGCCTCGGTCTTGGTGCGCACTCCATAGCGGCGCATGACGATGTCGATGAGCCGGTCGTCGATCTCAATATTGGTACGGGTTCGGTCGTCCACGACCCCATATTACACCTAACAGGTGTAAGAGGTGTGGCTTAGGTGTAACGAACTCAATAATCCTTGCCTTTGGAGGCGTTGTGGGCGCCCCAGCCGTCGGGGATGTAGCCGTCCATGGTCACCGAGCGCTCGATAAACAGCCAGCGGCCGTCCACCACCCCATATCGGTCGATATAGCGACCCCAGTGGTCAAGGCCGTGCTCCATGATCACGTGGTAATAGCAGCGTCCCTTGGCCTCGGTGGGCGAGATGATGTCGATCTGGTGGGTGGCGGTGTGGTGGCGGATGTACTTGGGGGTGCCACCGCCGATGTCGGACAAGGTGTCCTGGGCGCCGGTGAAGATGGTGCGGATCTCGTCGATGCCGTATTTGTCGGGCTGCGTCGGCGTCCGCATGATGGCGTCGGGGGCGAACAGATCCATCACTTGGTCGAAGCGGCCCGAGTCGCCGTTGGCGTTGTACCGGGCCACCAGGTCCCGGATCGACTCCCGAGCGATCAATTCCCACTGCTCCATGGCCCGACGGTACATCGTCTCGGGGCGCTGTGGGCCGTTAGGGTGCTGGCGTGACGATCTCAGACAGAGCGCCGGTGTTGGTGGGGGTGGGGACGGCGACCCAGCGGCTAGACGACCCCACCGAGGCAAAAGAGGCGGTGGCGCTGATGGCCGAGGCGCTGGCGGTGGCGGCCGATGATGCTGGGGCTGGCGGGTTGATCGACCGCCTCGACCAGGTGAGGGCAACCAAGGGCCTTTGGAGCTACACCGATCCGGCTCGCTGGGTGGCCGATGCCGTGGGGGCGACGCAGGCCCGCAGCTATCTGGCCGACGTGGGCATCCCTCAGACCGCGGTGATGGGCGATGCTGCGGCCTCTATCGCATCGGGCTCAGCCGACGTGGTGGCCGTTGTGGGCGGAGAGGCCAAGTACCGGGGCTTGCGGGCGTCGATCACCGGTATCGATGCACCCGACACCGACCAAGGAGGGGCCGAGCCCGACGACTTCGTCACTCCCCATGGGACGATCATCAGCCAGGCGGAGATCGACCTCAGGCTGGTGATGGCCACCCACCACTACGCCATGATCGAGAACGCCCGCCGGTTTGCCGACGGCCAGACCATCGAAGATCACCGCGACACGGTGGCCGGGCTGTGGGCTCGCTTCGCCCAAATTGCCGCGGCCAACCCCGACGCCTGGTTCCGAGACGGACTCGACGCCGCGGCCATCGCCACCCCGGACGACGGCAACCGGATGCTGGCCTGGCCGTACACCAAGTGGCACAACTCCCAATGGAACGTGGACCAGGCCGCCGCGCTGATCTTCTGCTCGGCGGGAACTGCTCGGGCACTGGGCATCTCGCCGGATCGCTGGGTGTTCCCCTGGGCCGCCGCCGAGTCTAACCACATGGTGCCGGTGAGCGAGCGGCCCGAGCTCCACCGCAGTCCGGGCTTCGCCCATGCCGGGCGGGCAGTGGGCGGCCACACCGGGATTGCGCCGGCCGAAGCCGACCATGTGGATCTGTACTCCTGCTTCCCCATCGCGGTCCGCACCCAGGCGCTGGAACTGGGCCTCGACCTGGGCCGAGATCTGACTGTGACCGGGGGCATGACCTGGGCTGGCGGGCCGCTCAACAACTACGTGATCCAGGCGGCGGCGAAGCTGGCCCAGGTGCTGCGGGCTGATCCCGGTTCAACCGGGCTGCTCACTTCGATCAGCGGCATGATCACCAAGCAGGGCACCAGCGTGTGGTCGACCGAGCCCCCGGCGAAGCCGTTTGCCAATATTGACGTGACCGACGCAGTAGCCGCCGAGCTCCAGCCCAAGCCCTATCGCACCGGCGACAACGAGCAGGCCGAAGTGGTGTCCTACACCGTGATCTGGGGCCGTGAGGGTCCGGAGCGGGCGGTGGCCATCGGCGAGTTCCCCGACGGCGCCCGGACTCTACTCGTCTCCGCCGCCCCCGCCGTCATGGCCGCCGTCGTCGCCGGGGAGTTCTGCGGGCGCAGCGTCATCGCCGGTGCCGACGGGTCGTTCACGCCCACCGACTGAGTCGGGCGAGCGCGGCTCGGCGTTGTCGCTCTCGTTGCGGATCCACACGGTGCGCTGGGGGAAGGGAATCTCGATGCCGGCCTCGTCGAAGGCCTTCTTGATGCGGGCCCGGAGCACGCGTCCAACCCCCCACTGCTCGCTGGGGTCGGTCTTGACCACCAGGCGGATGACCACCGCGTCGTTGCCCAGTTCTTGAACCCCCCACACCGAGGGCTCCTCCAGGATGGTGAGGTCTGGGTTGTTCTCCCGCCACAGCTCGTCGGCCACCGCCTTCATGATCTCGCTGGCCTGATCGATGTCGGTGTCGTAGCTAACCCCGATGTCCAGGATGGCCCGCGACCACAGTTGCGAGTGGTTGGCCGTGCGGTGGATCTCCCCGTTGGGCACGGTCCACACCACGCCGCTGACGTCTCGCAAGGTGGTGGTGCGCAGGCTGACCTTCTCGATGGTTCCCGAAGTGTCGCCCACATCCACCACGTCGCCCACTCCGAACTGGTCCTCGATCAGGATGAACATTCCGGCCAGGAAATCCCGCACCAGCGACTGAGCCCCGAAGCCCACCGCCAAACCGGCGATACCGGCACCGGCGATCAGGGGGGCCAAGTCGATGTTGAGCTCGCTCAAGCACAGGAGCGCAGCCACCGCCAGGATCAGGGCAGTGGCCAGGCTCTTCAGCACGGCGGCGATGGTCTCGATCCGCTGGGAGCTGCGCACTTGGCGCTCTTGGATTCGGTTGATGGCCTTGGCCGCCCGAGCGCCGAAGTCCAATTTGCTGGCGCTCTCCAACTGCTCTTCGGTATCGGTCTCGGCCTGGTTCACTAGTCGGCCCACTGCCCGCTCGATCACCTTGTGGACGATCTTCTTGATGATCCAGGCCACCAGCAGGATGAGGATGATCCGAAGGGGCCGCTCCACCACCCAGCCGATGATCTCGGCCAGCCGCTCATTCTGGGTGTTGTCGAAGACCAGCTCGCAGAAGAATCCGGGATCGGGACCGCAGGCGTCGGTGACGGTTGCCGCAGGAACTACCAGAGCCATCGGCTCAGCGTACCGGCGTGCCCATCAGATGAGTCAGTCCAGGCGGTACACCCGAGCGGCGTTGTCGTGGAGGACCTTGGCCAACAGCTCATCGCTCAGGTTCCCAAGCGCCCACTGCGCATAGTCCCGGGGATACTGGGCGGGTGTGGCCGGGCCGGGATGCTGGCAGGTGGGGTGGGGGTAGTCGGTCTCGTACAGGATGTTGTCGGGGAACCGCTCGATGGCAGCCACCGCCCCGTCCTGCTCGAACCAGAAGCAGCCGTAGATCTGGCGCTCGAAGTACTCGCTGGGCAAGAGGTCGTACTCGGGGTGCTCCAGATGCACGCCGCCGTTGCGCCATTGCCAGTCGAATGCCTCGAGGGCCGGGGGAATCCAACCGGCCCCGCTCTCCACCGACACCAGTTGCAGCTCGGGGAACCGGTGGCACACCCCGCCGAAGATCAGGTCGGCGATGCAGCGCATGTTGTCCAAGAAGATGAGCGACGACACCTTGGCGAAGTTGGTCATCCACCCCATCTCGGCCTCGTCGACCATGAGGGTGCCCATGTTGCCGCCGCCCACATGGAAGCTCACCGCCAATTCCGCTTCTTGGGCCAGCGCCCAGACGGGATCCCAGTGCTGATGGCCCAGCGGGGGCTGGCCATAGTCCTGGGGCTGGTTGCAGAAGTTGATGGCCCGGTGGCCGAGTCCGGCGCACCGCTCGATCTCGGCCAGTGACAGCTCGATATCCCAGAACGGCACCGCAGTGATGGGGATGAGCCGGTCGGGGGCGGCCGAGGTCCAGTCGCAGAGGAAGTCGTTGTAGGCGGCCACGCACTGGGCCACCACCTCCCGGTCGCCGAGGCGCAGGAAGTAGCCGTTGCCGAACCCGCCCACGTTGGGGTACAGGATCTGGGCCCAGATGCCCTGGCTGTCCATGAACTCCAGCCGGGCCCCGGCGTCGTACATCGAGGGGGCAATGTCGTCGTAGGTCTCGGGGATCTTCAGCGGCATGAGCCCGTCGAACCCGGCCATGGAGTAGTAGCCCGGCGAGCCCAGCGACTCGCCGTTCACCATCCAGGTGTCCCGCCCGTCAACCCGCTCAATGTGGGGCACCTTGTCGTGCAAGCTGGCCGGCATCCTCGCCGTCCACACATCGGGCGGCTCGGTGAGATGCGTGTCCACATCAATCACCTTGAACCGCTCAAACAGATCCGTGTTCATGGGGCAACGGTACTTCTCGGGCGTTGATCAGTCCGATGGCAGCGATCAAATTGCGCTCGATTGCGGACTGGTTGGCCTAGCTGAAGTTGTCCCACCGGTAGGCGAGGTCGTAGCCCCAGCAAAGGAATACGTCATCAATCCGCAGCGCGCACGAAGTGTTGCCGGCAACGACGAGGTTCTCGAAAGTGCCTTCGGGGGCGTCGCTTTGGCCGATGTTGTTGTTGCCCCAGCAGGTGATGGTCTGGTCGGTGCGCATTCCACAGGTGTGGTTGTACCCGGCGGCGATGTACCAGAAGGCACCTTCGGGGGCGTCGGTCTGGTCGTGTTCGTTCGAGCCCCAGCAGGCAATGGCTTGGTCGGTTGCCAGTCCGCACGAGTGATAAACGCCGGCGGTGATGACCGAAAAGGTGCCTTTGGGGGTATCGGTCTGTCCGTATTCGTTGTTGCCCCAGCAGGTGATGTTCTGGTCGGTTCCCAGCCCGCAGGAGTATTCACCGGCAGCAGCGACAGCGGTATAAGTGCCATCGGGCACATCGAGCTGTCCAAATTCGTTTGACGATGGATAGGTGCCCCAGCAGTCAATTGTCTGGTCGGTGCGAAGCCCGCAGGTGTGGCTTTCTCCGGCGGCGATGGAGAGGTAGGGGACATCCGGGATGTGGGCAATGTCCTCAGATGCTATTGGGCCGTCCAGATAGGCATTCCACCAGCAGGAAAGGCTCTTGTTGAAGGCCAGCACACAAGTCTGAACGTCGCTGGCCGCGACGTCGACATACGTGCCTTCGGGTGCATCGGATTGGCCGAATTCGTTTCTTCCCCAGCAGGTGAGGGTCAGGTCAAGGCGTCGGGCGCATTTGTGATAGCTGCCGATGGCGATGGACGAATAGGCCTTGCTGGGATCACCGAATTGCCCCTCATAGGAGAGACTGCCCCAGCAGGCGACGATGCCGTTGGTTCGAAGGCCGCATGAGTAGTAGTCGTCGCCAATCATGGCGTCGAAGAAGGTGCCTGCCAAGACTGCGGTGAAGGTGTCGTCGGGCGCATCCAGTTGGCCGAAACTGTTGTCGCCCCAGCAGGTAATGGTCTGATCAGTTCGGATACCGCAGGAATGGCCGAAATCAACGTCTACAGCGATGAAGGTACCTTGGGGAGCGGCTTCTTCGCTGCCCCAGCAGGCAATGGTCTGATCAGTTCGGATACCGCACGCTTTCGTTCTGCCGGCTGCGACGGAGACGAATGTGCCGGAGGGGGCATTTGTCTGTCCGTGATCGTTGTCGCCCCAGCAGCCAATGGTTTGGTCGGCTCGGATGCCGCATCCGAATCTGTGCCCAGATGAGACAGACGTATAGGTACCGCTGGGGTATTCATTTCGATGGCCCCAGCAAGAGATGGATTGATCGGTGTGCAGTCCACACCAATAGGGGCTTGCGGACAGGCCCGCGTCGCTGGTCCAGTCCACGGCGGTGAACTGCCTGTCTGGAATAGTGGCCTGTTCAAGCCAGTTACCGCCCCAGCAGGTGATGGTTTGGTTGGTGCGCAGCCCGCAGGAGTAGCTGCCACCGGATGTGACGCTCGTATAGGTGCCTTTGGGGACGTCGATTGGGCCGCCGTAGTCGTTGTCGCCCCAGCAGGTGATGGTCTGGTCGGTGGCAAGCGCGCACAAACCAGCCGTGATCGCGGTGAAGGTGCCGTAGGGGAAGTGTTTGGCACGATGTTGGAGATTGCCCCAGCAAGCGATGGTCTGATCGGTGCGCAACGCACATGAGTGCTGACTTCCGGCCGCGATGGTGGTGAAGGTGCCGTCAGGTGAGTCGGTCTGGCCGTACTGATTGTCGCCCCAGCAGGCGATGGTCTGGTCGGTGGCGATTGCACACAAGTAATCGGACGCGGTTGCGATGGCGGTGTACGTGCCCTCGAGGGCGGAGAGTTGGCCATCCCAGTCGTCGCCCCAGCAGGCAATGGTGTCATCAGTCCTAATGCCACACGAGTGGTTGTAGCCGGTCGCGAGAGCGGTGAATGTGCCATCGGGTGGCGTTGATTGGCCAAAGTAGTAGTCGCCCCAGCAGGCGACGGTGCCGTCGGTGCGAATGCCACACGAGTGTGAGCGTTTGGTCGCGATAGTTGTGAATGTGCCCCCAGGTGGGTTGCTTTGGCCTTGCTGATTGCTGCCCCAGCAGGCGATGGTTTGGTCGGTAGCGAGTGCGCAAAAGTGGTAATCCCCAGTTGCGATAGTGGTGTAGGTGCCTTCGGGTGGCTCGATTCGTTGGTATGAGTATCCTCCCCAGCAGTTGATGGTGCCGTTTACTCTCAGGCCGCAAGTGCGTTGTCCGCTAGCGACGACAGCCTTGTACCGGTTTGGGGTGGCAGGGGCGGGGATTCGATTCAAATAGCTCTGGTATTGGTTGGGGTCTTCGGTGCGCCAGAGTTCGATGGCGACGCCGAAGGCGGGGTTCTCGCCGGGGAAGTAGTTGACCAGGGCGCAGGTTCTGCCATCGGGTGAGTACCAGTCGCCTGCGCCGAAACCGTGGCGGTATGTGCAGACGACGTCGGCAGACGGGAAGTTTGTCGATGCGGCAGCGGTGTTTGTGGCGCTGCGGGTTGTTTGGTTTTGTTTGCCAGAAGAACCGGAATTTCTGCTGCCTTGCTGGGCCGCACGGTTGAGGTAGTTCTGAAATTGGTCGGGATTTTCGGCGCGCCAGAGTTCGACGGCGAAGCTCAGAGCGGGATCCTCGTTGGGGAAGTAGTTGGCTAGTACGCAGGTGGAGCCGTCGGGTGAATACCAGTCGCCCGTGCCGAAGCGGTGGCGAGCTTCGCAGTCGCGGGCCGTGACTGTTGCCGCATCATTCTCGTCAGCAACCGCGGCGTTGGTCGAAGCGGCTGTGATCGCTGCCATCAGGGCGAGGCCCGTGAAAAGGCTCACCCATCCCTTGCTCATTGCCATATAGACGCCCAAACACCGCGCTTGGTTCCGCAAAAGCGCCGACTATGCGTCGAGGGGGTTGTCGGGGGCGGCGTCGAGGAGGGCGCGGCCGAGTTCTAGGGCGGGGCCGGTGCCGGCGAAGACGTGCTGGGTGCCGGCGTGGATGTCACGGAAGGCCCGCTGGAGGCCGCCGGAGCGGAGAGCGTCGGTGCCGGCCAGAAGATAGGCGCGGCGCAGGATGTCGGCGCCCTCCTGGGTGACGAACACGGTGGCCTGGCGGGTGAGGATCACGTCCATCGGATCGACCACGCCGGTTTCCACCACATTGCGCTCGGCGGTGGCGAAGGTGTCGTGGAGCCAGCCTCGGGCCGCCCGGAAGCGGGACTCCAATTCCCCGATCTCATGAACGAAGCGGTCGTTTTGGGCCAGGGGGGTGGCATCGCCCATGCGGTGTTTGGAGCGGGCCACCGAGTGCAACTCGTCGAGGCCCCGCTGCACCACTCCGATGGCGAATCCGGCGTGGCCGGCGGCGGTGAGCGGCATCACCCCCAGCTTGTAGAGGGGGCCGCCCCGGTACACGGTGAGATCGAACATGTCGAAAGTGGAGGTGGCCGGTACGTACACGTCATCGAGGGTGTAGTCGTAGCTGGCGGTGGCTTGGAGGCCCATCACATCCCAGTTGCCGGTGATCTGGGCCTTCTCCACTGGGTAGATGGCGAACAGGAAGCGTGGATCGACGCCCTCGGGCTCCTCGGTGAACACCCCCGCGCCGGCCCACTGGGCGTGGTTGATGCCGCTGCCGAACGAGTAGCGGCCATTGAGGCGAAAGCCGTCGTCATCGGGAGTGGCAGTGCCGTTGGGGGCGAACTGGCCGGCTGACAGAGGCACGCCGTCAGCGAACATGCGCTCGATGTGCTCATCGGGGCACCAGGCTGCGAAATAGGCCGTGGCCGCACAACTGGCCATCAGACACCAGCCCACCGATCCATCGGCCCGGGAAATCTCGGTCCAGATGTCGATGCACTCGTTGACCGGTAGTTCGAGCCCTCCCACCGCGTCCGGCACCATCACCTTGTGCAGTTCGGCATCCACCAGCGCGTTGACCGTCTCCTGAGGGATAGGCATCCCATCGGTCTTGGCCGCGTTCTCGTCGATCAGCGAACGCAGCTCCCGGGCCCGGTCAAGGTATTCGCTGGCCATGCCTCAAACCCTAGAAGCCAACGCCAACACAGGGGAACCCGCAGAGGGTTTGAGGCTTGCCAGTAAGGTCGGCGGCGTGGACCGGGTGCTTTCGTTTTCCGGCGGGGCGGTGCCGGTGTCGGCGGTCGTTTGGCGCTTTGACCCCTCTGGTGGCCCGGGTGGCCAGCATGCCAATCGGTCGAATACCCGGGTGGAGGCGGCAATCGACCTTGCCGTGGCTGGTGACATAGCCCCAAGTGTCCGCCAGAAGTTGATCGACCGACTGGGCGGGGAGTTGCGAGTAGTGGTTGACGACACACGATCTCAGGCTCGAAACCGCGAGATCGCGCTCGATCGCCTGGAGGAGCGGCTCCGCAGTGGGCTCGTTACCGCCAAGTCGCGAAAACCGACCCTCCCATCGCCACGGGCTCGACGGCGCCGCCTCGACGAGAAGCGTCGGCGAGCCGAGACCAAGCGAAGTCGAGCACGAATCGACCCCTTCAGCTTTGACCGGTAGAAGCACTCTTGAGTGCCGATTGTCGAGTGCGTCCTCTGGAGACCGGGGTGATGGAGGTGGAGCTCACCGCCGCGGCGGGGCTTTAGACCCCGGCGGTTTGGCGGGCGGGGAGGCCTAGGATCTCGACGGCTTGGGTGGCGGTGGCCACGGGGCGGCCCATGTCGGTGGCTAGGGCCGCGACTTCGGTTACTAGCTCGTGGTTGGGACGGGGTCGGTTCCCGGCGTAGTCCTCGTGGCCGACGCGGAGGTGGCCGCCTCGTTCCAGGGTTAGCTGGGGGATTGGGGACTCGATGAGGTCGCCGCCCACCAAGGCGGCGAACCAGGGCAGGTCGCAGTCGGCCAGTTCCAGCATTTCCAAGTAGGCGTCCAGCGCCTTCTCGGTGGGAGGCAGCCCGAAGCTCACGCTGTCGCCGATGGCGAAGTAGCCGCCCGGTCCGCCGAAGTAGAACTTCACGAAGGAGCCGGGGGTGAGCTGGCCGAAGCGCCAGTACGACAGCACGTTGCGGAGGAAACCGGGTTCGAAGATGGCGAAGTGCATGCCCAGGCCCAGTCGGTTGCACTGCTCGATGGCCACCTCCATGTCGGCGAAAGAGTTGACATAGACAAAGCTGTTGGGATCGGGCAAGCCGTTGGCCCCGGCCTTGCCCAGGATCATGGATCCAGGGTCGATGAACCCCAGCCGCTGCAATCCCCCCTCGGCCAGATGTTCCAGGTGGCCGAGCTTCTCGGTCATGTTCTGGCCCCACCCCAGCGTGGGGAGTACGAGCACGTCGGGGTCGGCGGCCACCCACGGCTCGAAAGTGGCCCGGTACTCGGCGGCGGCCTCGGCCGCCGGCACTCGCATGTTGGCGATGTGGCAGTGGACGATCGTCGCCCCGGCCTCGATGCAGGCCAAGCCCTCCTCGATGAGCTCCTCCCGGCTGAGAGGGACGTGGGGATTTCGGTCTCGGGTGGTGGTGCCGTTGAGGGCGACTTCGATGATGACGGGCGTGATGTCCATGACCTGAGAGTACCGTCGGGAGTCGTGAGCCGGGAGTGGAAAGCCCTGTGGTTGGTGTCGCTGGCTTCGGCGGCCAGCTCCCTAGACGTGACGCTGATGTTCGTGGCCTACCCGGAGATCATCGACACCTTCAGCGACACCCCGGCCACCCAGGTGTCGTGGGTGATCAGCGGCTACAACATCATGGTGGCGGCCCTGCTGATCCCGGCAGGGCGGCTGGCCGACCGCATCGGCCACCGGCGGGTGTTCCTGTGGGCCATCGCCATCTTCGTGACCGGCTCGGCCGCAGTGGGGCTGGCGCCCAATGCGCCGGCCATGATCGCGGCCCGGTGCTACCAGGCCTTCGGCGGTTCCAGCCTCATCACCTCCGGTTTGGCCCTGGTGATGTCCACCCTCGGACCTCAGCGCCGGGTCATCGCGGTGGGCGTGTGGTCCACCGTAGCGGGGGTGGTGGCCTCTCTCGCGCCCACGCTGGGGGCGTTGGCCATCGAATTCGCCTCCTGGCGGGCCGGTTTCTTCCTGGTCGCTCCAGTGGGGGTGGCGGTGCTGGCCCGCCGGAGCCTGATCCCCGAATCAGCGGCGGACGAAGACGCCGAACTGCCCGACATGGTCGGGGTGGTGATGGCCGGGCTCAGCACGGCCGCCCTCGTGCTGGGCATAGTGCAGTTCAACGAATGGGGATCGGACGATCCCCGGGTTATCGGGGCGTTCGCGGTGGCCGTAGTGGGAATGGCGGCATTCCTGGTTCGCTGCGGTCGGCACCCCTCACCGGTGATCGATCTCGCTTTGTTCCGAAGCCGGGTGTTCGCGTCCACCGCGGTAGTGGCGGTGCTGGTGGGGGTGGCGTTCTTCGGCATCTTCCTGGCACTGGTGCAATTCCTCAGGGGGCCATGGGAGTACAGCACCCTGGAAGCCGGACTGTTGCTCACTCCGCTCACTGCGGCGTCCAGCACGGTGGGCTACGCCACCGGCCGGATCATGGAGCGGTTCGGCCACCGAGTGGTGATGGTTCCCGCGGCCGGCTGCATTGCCTTGGGCTGCCTGTGGGTGGCGGTGTTCGCCGGTGCGGAGAGGGAGTGGGCGGCGGTGTGGTTCCCGGCTGCGCTGTTGATGGGCTTCGGAGTGGGCACCGCTTTCCCCGGGGTCAACAGCGCCATCGCCTTTGGCGTGCCCCCTGGCCAGCTGGGCCTGGCCGCGGGCACTGTCCAAACCGTCATCCGCATCGGAGGTGCGGTGGGAGTGGCCGCCGGTGTGGCCATGCTGGGAGGCGATCTGGACGACTACCACCTGTTTTTCACCGTATTAGCCATCGTTTGCGGGGCGGCCGGACTGGCGTCGTTAGGCATGGCGACCCATAAGAAGGAAAATTGAGTGGAATACCCTCAACTTTTGGCGGTTATCCATAGAGGAAGTAGTGATTTGAGACGAGGTGCATGCTGATGCTTGACCCCAACCGGTGGACGCTGAAGACCAGGGAGGCCTTCAACGACGCCACCGCCATGGCTCAGTCGAAGAGCCATCCCGAGGTGACCCCCGACCACCTGCTGCTGGCCCTCATCGGCCAGGCCGATGGCGTGGTGCTGCCCGTATTGCAGCGCACCGGGGTGGCGTTACCCGAGCTCAGGGCCCAGCTGGAGGCCGTGCTGGGCCAACTGCCGTCGGCTTACGGCACCGAGGTGCGCACGTCCCGCGACTTGGTCAAGACCATGGAGACCGCCGATGCCGCCCGCACCGAGCTGGGCGATGAGTACCTGTCGACCGAGCACCTGCTGCTGGCCATGGCCGACCGAGTCGGAGTGGGCCGCAACCATCTGCTGGAGGCGCTGGCCGAGGTGCGGGGATCCCATCGGGTGACCTCAACCACTCCGGAAGACTCCTACCAGGCGTTGGAGAAGTACGGCCGAGACCTCACCGTGTTGGCCCGTGAAGGCAAGCTCGATCCGGTGATCGGCCGGGACGAGGAGATCCGCCGCACCATCCAGGTGCTGAGCCGCCGCACCAAGAACAACCCCGTGCTGATCGGCGAGCCCGGCGTGGGCAAGACCGCCATTGTGGAGGGCTTGGCCTTGCGCATCGCCGACGGGGATGTACCCGAAGGGCTGAAGAACAAGCGGCTGGTGGCCCTCGACATGTCGGCCATGGTGGCCGGGGCCAAGTACCGGGGTGAGTTCGAAGAGCGGCTCAAGGCAGTGCTGAAGGAGATCACTGACGCCGACGGCGAGGTGATCACCTTCATGGACGAGCTGCACACCATTGTGGGGGCGGGCGCGGCCGAGGGGGCCATGGATGCCGGCAACATGATCAAGCCCATGCTGGCCCGCGGGGAGCTTCGCATGATCGGCGCCACCACGCTGGACGAGTTCCGCACCCATATCGAAAAGGACGCCGCCCTAGAACGCCGCTTCCAACAGGTGTACGTGGGCGAGCCGTCGGTGGAGGATGCCATCGCCATATTGCGGGGGCTCAAGGAGCGCTACGAGGTACATCACGGGGTTCGCATCCAAGACGCGGCCTTGGTGTCGGCGGCGGTGCTTTCGGACCGGTACGTGACTGGGCGATTCCTCCCCGACAAGGCCATCGACTTGGTGGACGAGGCTGCCTCCATGCTCCGCATCGAGATCGACTCCATGCCCACCGAGATCGACGTGGTGGACCGCCGCATCCGCCAGCTGGAGATCGAGCAGGTGGCGCTGGCCAAGGAGTCCGACGAGGTGTCAGCCGAGCGCCTTGAGGCTCTGGAGGAGGAGCTGGCCAACCTGCGAGAGGAACTGGCCGGGATGCAAGCCCACTGGCAGTCGGAAAAAGAGGCTATCGGCCAGATCAGAACGCTGAAGGAAGAGCACGATGCCCTGAGCACCGTTCTCGATCGAGAAGCCGATCTGGAGCGGGCCGCGGAGATCCGCTACGGCAAGCTGCCCGAGCTAGAGCGCCAGATCGCCGAGGCCGATCAGCGGCTGGTGGAGCTGCAAACCGACCGGCAGATGCTGAAGGAAGAGGTGGACCCTGACGATGTGGCCTCGGTGGTATCCCGCTGGACCGGGGTGCCGGTCACCCGCCTGATGGAAGGCGAGACCGACAAGCTGCTGCGCTTGGAATCGGTGCTGAGCCAGCGGGTGATCGGCCAAACCGAGCCGGTGCACCTGGTGGCCTCGGCCATCCGTCGCAGCCGGGCCGGGCTGTCCGACCCGAATCGTCCCATCGGGTCGTTCCTGTTCATCGGCCCCACCGGAGTGGGCAAGACCGAGCTGGCCCGGACGCTGGCCGACTTCTTGTTCGACGACGAGCGGGCCATGGTCCGCATCGACATGTCGGAGTACATGGAAAAGCACAGCGTGTCCCGCCTGATTGGAGCGCCGCCCGGCTATGTCGGTTTCGACGAGGGCGGCCAGCTCACCGAAGCAGTGCGGCGACGCCCCTATGCGGTGGTGCTGCTGGACGAGATCGAGAAGGCCCACCCGGAAGTGTTCAACGTGCTCTTGCAGCTCTTGGACGACGGCCGGCTGACCGATGGGCAGGGCCGCACGGTGGACTTCACCAATGCCGTGCTGATCATGACGTCCAACCTGGCCGTGGATCCCAAGGAGTACTTCCGCCCCGAGTTCGTCAACCGCATCGACGACATCGTGACGTTCGGCGAGCTGAAGCCCGAGCACTTGGCCCAGATCGTCGACCTCCAGATCGACCGCTTGGCAGAGCGCCTGTCGGACCGCCGCATTCACCTGGTGGTGGCCGACGAGGTGCGGGCCAAGCTGGCTGCCGACGGCTACGACCCGGCATATGGGGCCCGTCCGCTCAAGCGGGTGATCCAACGAGACCTGGCCGACCGCCTCGCCGAGTCCGTCCTCAGCGGAAAGATCGCCGAGGGGGCAACGGCAACGGCGAGCCTCGACGCCTCCGGAGAGATAATCGTCGGCTGAGGCTGGCCGGCGCTTGTGTCAGTCAGTCGTCGTCTTCGAACTCTATGCCGAGTTCGGCGGCCGCCATTCGCAGGGCGGTGTAGGCCTGGGCGCTGGCGGGCCAGCCGGCGTAGTGGGCCAGATGCACCACCCATTCGGCCAGTTCATTGGTGGTGAGATCGCCCGACTCCAAGGCCGGCTTCAAATGGTGGGGGAGAATCGGGCCGTTGCCGGTGGCGGCGATGGCGGTCAGGGTGACGAGCCGCCGCTCCCGCCGACCGAGTCCCGGACGAGCCCACACGTCGGAGAACACCCGCTTGGTGAACCGCAGGTACAGGTCGTCGCTGTCGGGGGGATCGACCAGCATGATGTTGTTCCAGGCGACACGATCTGCTTCTTTGTTGTTCATCTGCGCAGCGTAGGCTGTAGCGGTGCAGATCGCCCTCATCCGCCACGGCCAGCCTGAACGAGAGTGGAATGCTGACAAGGTGGCCGATCCTGGTCTGAGCGAGCTGGGAAAATGGCAGGCGGAGCGCCTGGCCGACTGGCTGGAGCACGAGCCCTTCGACCACATCATCTCCAGCACCAAGCGGCGGGCCATCGAGACCATCCAGCCACTGGCCGCCCGATTGGGCATGGATATCGAGCTCGAAGAGGACTTCACTGAGATCGACCGCAACTCCAAGGTGTACCTCCCCACGGAGTTGCTGGCCACAGAGGGCGGCGAGTATTTCGAGGCCATTCGGGCCCAGGACTACGCCGCCATCGGATGGGACACCCCCGAGGAATTCCACAAGCGGGTGATGGCCGCCTTCGAGCGGCTGTGCGAGGCGCAGCCTGGCCAGCACATCGCGGTGGCCTGCCACGGAGGGGTGGTCAACCGGGTGGTGTCCGAGCTGGTCATGGCATCGGAGAGGATCCACTTGCAGGTGTCCTATAGCGGAATCTGTCGGGTGTGGGTGGACGACGACCGGCGGGTGCTGATGAGCATGAACGAGACCGGCCACTGCTGCGCCACCCGCACCGGCGTCACCGGTTTCATGAGAGACGGAGTGGTTGCCGGGCCTCAGTACTAGCGGATCACCAGCCGGGGTGATTTACCAAGGAAAAGCCTAGGATCTATGCGTGCGTCGATTGTCAAGAACGGCAAAGTCGTTGCCGCCCGCTCTTGTCTTGCTGGCATTGATGATGGTGGGAGCGCTATTGGCAGCATGCGGTGACGCAGACGATTCCGAACCGAGCATCGCCCCTGCTACCGCTGCCCCGGTTTCTTCCCCTACAGAGACAGCACCAACCGCCACTCCTCCCCCGACGTCTGAGGCGACGGTGACCGCCACCGTTGTTGCGGAGCCGAGCCCAACAACGCCGGTGGCCACTGCCCCGCCTGAGGAGCCAGCCAGCGAGCCGACTCCGGTGGCCGATGACAGCGAAGAGGGCAATGTCGAAGATGAGGTGGAGGAGGTTGGGAGCGAAGAAGCGGACATGCTGCCGCCGGTCCCGACCCCAGCGGCCAGCACGGTGCGGGAGTTGTTGGCGCTAGGGCGGCCGCTGGTGATCGGCCACGCCGGGGGTGACCGCTCTTGGCCCCACTCCACCATGTACGCCTTCTCCCAGGCGGCCTATGCGGGGGTTGACGTGCTGGAGATGGACTTGCAGATGACCGCTGACCGAGTGCTGGTGGTGCATCACGACGACACCGTCGACCGCACCACCAACGCCACTGGTCGAGTGCGAGACATGACCTACGAGGAGCTTCAGGCGCTGGACAACGCCTATTGGTGGTCGGAGGAATGGCCCAGCCACGACCTCGCCCCCGAGGCCTACTCCTACCGAGGCATCCGCACCGGTGATGTTGCCCCGCCTGCAGGATACGGCCCCGACGACTTCCGGGTGGAGACGTTCCGGGCGGTGGCGCAGGCGTTTCCCGAGCACGTACTCGACGTGGAGATCAAGACCCCCGCGGGCGATGACGGTGAGGACGACATCGACTTCATCCTCGAGATGGCTGCGGTGCTGGCTGCCGACATTGAGGAGTTGGGCCGCACTGACTCGGTTGTGGTGGTGTCATTCAGGGACGAGGCCCTGATCGGATTCCGGGAACTGGCGCCCGATGTCGTCACCAGCCCTGGACAGGATGCCCTGCCAGCGTGGGCGTTTACGTCGGTCCCGCTCCACCCCAACGACCTGACCTTGCAGGTGCCGCCAACCTTTAGCGGCCTAGACGTGTTGACTCCCGATCTGCTGGGCAAAGCCGCCGACGAGGGCCTGGCCGTGTGGGTTTGGCCTAATGAGGATTGGCAAGAGGACCCCGACTACTACGCCGAGCTCATCGACTTGCCGGTACAGGGCGTGATCGCTGGCCGTCCCGCCGAAGCCGTCGAGCGCTTCCGGGCCGACGGCGACATCCCCTGATCTGTTCGGGCTGTATCAACCCAGATCGAGCCCAGCCCAGCTCTCGGCCAGGTCGTCGAACCAGCCCTGGGCTCGGTCCATGCGCCAGCAGAACAACGACATCACCACGTTGATGGTGGTTGCGCCGGCCTCTGCCCACTCAATGGCTGCGCCCATGCTGGCCTTGATGGAGGGGCGGCCGTCGTCGCCGGACACCGCGTCGATGTCGCCCTGGACGCCGAAGCCGTCCAGGCTCCGACCCGCGTCAGCGAGAGCGTCTCGGAGTGTGCTCACTCCATCGGCCACTTCTTCGAGGTTGCCGTAGGGGGGCGGGATCCAGCCGTCGGCGTGTTCCACGAGTCGGGCCAGATTGTTGGAGTGGAGCGCACCGGCCACCCAGATCGGGATCCCACCCGGCTGGGCTGGCTTGGGCTCGCACCAGATCTCGTCGAAGTCGACGGTGGCTGAGTGGAACGAGGCGGGAGAGTCCCGCCACAGCGCTTTGCAGGCCGCGATGGTGTCGGTAAGCCGCCGGCCCCGCTCCGTCCAGGGGATGCCGGCAGCTTCGTATTCCTCGCGCTGCCATCCTGTCCCCATGCCCACCTCTAGGCGGCCCTGCGAAAGCACGTCCATGGTGGCCAGCGTCTTGGCCAATACCGCGGCGGGGCGAAGGGGGGCGATCAGGATCTTGGTGCTGAATCGAACACGCTCGGTGACGGCGGCCATGTGGGCGATTGAGGCCAGCGGTTCGAGCCAAGCAGTCTCCGGAGGGAAGGGGAAGGGGCCGTATGGATACTTGTCGGTATGGGCGCCCATGACGACGTGGTCGGTGAGCATGATGCGGTGGACGCCGGCTTGCTCGGCCATCTGGGCGAGGTCGGCGATCTGGTGGAAGTTGTTGTCTCGGAAGATGGGGCCGAACGACGGCAAGGTGACGGACAGGGTGGTCATGGCTCTAGTTTGGCGGGTCTACCATCATCCGGTGATTTGGCCCGGCAGCTAGATCAACGATCAAGCCGGGCGTCCGGCCATCGCAGCGCGAGTCGCTCGAGTGCGCCGATGACGTTGAAAAAGAGAACTCCTGCTGCCGAGGAAAGAGCAATTCCCGCGAACATCAGCCGGGTGTCGAGTCGATAGCTGGCCTGGATGATGACGAAGCCGATCCCTCGATCAGCCCCGGTGAATTCGGCGACAATTGCGCCGATTACCGACATCGATGATGCCACTTTCAGACCGGCGAAAACGTAGGGCAGGGAGCTTGGGATGCGCACCCTCCAAAAGATCGACCACTTGCTTGCCGAAAGGATGCTCATGAGTTCTACGGCCTGAGTGCTGATTGATCGCAAGCCCTTGGTTGTGTTGACGAGTACAGGAAAGAAGCAGATCAGCGCGGCAATCAACACCTTGGGGGTGAGCGTGAAACCGAACCAGATGGTGAGAAGCGGCGCTACAGCCACGATCGGCACTGTCTGCAACACAATCGCCCAGGGAAAGAGCACGCGCTCAAGGAACTTGGCATGGACGAACACGACCGCCGCGAATATGGCGGCCCCGCTGCCGAGGAGAAACCCCAAGACCGCCTCGATCATCGTCCAGCGGAGGTCGTCGACGGCAAGCGACAGGCCTTCGTCCCGCAGTTCCCCTCCGATGTCAGATGGGCTCGGGTAGAGATACGCGGGCACGTCTCGGACATTGACCCACAATTCCCACGCGACGAGGCCGGCCACGAAGACCGCAGCCGAAGGCAAGAACCTCAGCACCGCCTTGGCGATGCGGCTGCGCTCTCGAGTGTCGCTCATGGCTGGTTCATCGCTGACTCAACCTCGTCTTCGACCGTGAGGAGACCCCGCAACTCGCCCGTCAGTGCGGCAAATTCGGGTTCGTAACGGATTTCCAAAGCTCGCGGTTTGGGCCACGGAACGTCGGCGATCCGAGCGATGCTTCCCGGCCTGGGACTGAGCACCACAACCCGGTCGGCCAGGAAGATCGCCTCCTGGATGCTGTGGGTGACGAAGAGCACCGTTGAATCGGCCTTGTTGCAGACATCGAGAAGTTGCAGGTTGAGGCGGTCGCGGGTGAACTCGTCGAGCGCTCCGAAGGGTTCGTCCATCAGCAGGATCTTGGGGCCGTAGCTGAGCGCGCGAGCGAGGGCGACTCGTTGCTGCATGCCCCCAGAGATCTGGCCCGGGTAGTGGTTCTCGAATCCCTCCAGTCCGACATCGCGCAGCAGTTCTCGAGCGATTTCTGTGCTTCCAGATCCCTTGTTGGGGTTCCTGCGACCGAGAACGCGGCCTGGCAATAGAACATTGCCGAGGACTCGGAGCCATGGGAACAGTGCCGGTTCTTGGAATACGAACCCGAAGTCGACGTCTCGTCTCGCTTGATTCGGTGTTTTTCCGCCGACGTCTACGTGCCCCGATGTCGGCTCCAAGAGCCCACTCACGATTCGGAGCAGCGTCGACTTGCCGCATCCTGAGGGCCCGACGAGCGTCACGAATTCCCCAGCGGAGATGTCGAGATCGATCCCATCGAGTGCGGTCACGCCTTGACGGCCGTCGAATTGCATTCCGACGCCGTCAATCGTGATCCCCCCGCTGTTGGTCATGGCATGTTTTTGTCTGCCTCGTAGCGGGCAATCGCCTCAAGCGCCACGGCGATCGCATTGTCCCAACCCGCCACAAGAGCGTGGTTCTCTTTCTCCAAGTCGACGTCGTCGGGCTGCATGTAGTTGTAGGACACCGCGCAGACCATTGCCGCGCACAGGCCCCTCAAATGAGCGATTGTGAAGATCGCTGAACTCTCCATCTCGACATTGGAGATGCGGTGCTTCTGGAGTTCTTCGATGAACTCTGGCGTCTCGGCGTAGAACGCATCACTGGATGCATTGACGCCCACATGCACGCCGAACCCGCGTTCGGCGGCGAGGTCACGAGCGGCATCGATCAGATGTCGAGCGAGGAAGTGATCTGCCACAGCCGGGAACCTCGGATCGACGTAGGCCGCGCTAGTGCCGTCAAGTCGCATTGTCGCTGTGTTGACAATCAGATCGCCTTGGGCGATCTCGGGAACGTAGGCGGCGCTGCTGCCGACTCGGATGAAGTGGGTTGCACCGATGTTGGCCAGCTCTTCAACCGCAATGGCCGCGGATGGGCACCCGATACCCGTTGACGTGCCGCTTACCTCGATGCCCCTGAAGTTCCCGGTCACGGTTCGGTACTCGCGATGGAAGGCGATCTCGCGGGGGTCTTCCAGATGCTCGGCGATCATGAGCACACGGGCTGGATCGCCGGGCAAGAGCACGTATTTTCCCACATCGCCTGGACTCACATGCAGGTGATACTGCCGTGCGTGGAGCGTCCTTGCATTCTTGTCCAGTATCGCCACGGAGGCTCCTCTCGTCGGGGCCGGGAGAATTGCGTGGTCGGTGCCGACGCCTGCACCGACCACGCTATTCCCTGGAGGGGAGAATCAGAAGCAGTAGTCGTCGTAGACGGCGTCAAGGTCGATGTCGGCCTCGAATCCGCCGTACTGGCGAATGACGGACTCGACGGTCTGCCACCGCTCAGCCGTCATGGTCCCAATTCCATCGGCGAGCGCGGCCTCAGACAGGACGCTTCGTTGAACCGCCTCGAGGGAGGCTGACTCCTTTTCGGCCGTGAGGTTGTCTGGATCGACGGCAATGACGATATCGACGGCTTCTTGTGGATTGTCGAAGGCGTACTGCCAGCCCTTCGCTATGGCGCGGACCATCCCGCACACCACCTCCGGGTTGTCTTGCCGGTAACTAGTTGTGGTGAACAGTGCATTGGCTGACGCCTGAACTCCGTAGTCGTAGGGTATGAAGACGTCCACGGGGAAGCCTTGCTGTACTGCCAGGATCGGTTCGTTGGTGGAGAACACCGTCAGCAGGTCGATGTCACCCTCAAACAACGGTGTGAGATCGAAGCCGACTGCGACCTGGTTGAGTGAGTCCGGATCGATTCCATTCTGAGTGAGCATCGCCTGGGTGAGCTGCCACGGCCCACCTTCCTGGAAGCCAATCGTGGCACCTACGAGGTCTGACAGTGACTCAAAGCCTGAAGACTCGAGCGCCATGATGGCACCCGGGTGGGCGTGGAGGTATGTGGCCACCGTCACGAGGGGAATCTCCTCCCCAGCCGCGAATAGCAGAGAATTCGTGTCGTGCAAGCCGAAGTCGTCGGTGCCTGCAGCCACAAGCGTGATGCTGTTCACATCGAATCCACCGGGATTGACGGTGACATTTAGCCCCTCTTCTTCGAAGAAGCCCTTTGCCGCCGCGACATGCGTTCCAGCGAACTGAGCGCTCGGGAACCATGGCAGCCGAATCGAGACGTCTCGCAATTCTTGCGGGGTTGGCTCTGGCTCAGGCTCTGAGGTGGGTTCGGGTTCGGGTTCAGGCTCGGGGGCTGGCTTAGCATCGCTGGGGGCTTCGGTGGCTTCCGGCTCGCTTTGAGCTGGGGCATCGTCGTCGTTCCCGCAGGCCGAGGTCACCAAGGCCAACACAGCCAGAATTGTCAGCCATTTGATGAGGACATTTCTCAGGTTCATTGGATTTCCTTTCAGCCCGGCGAAGTCGTTCACTTCACTCGGCACGGTTATCGGCTGCCACAAGACCGCCGAATTGTGAGGGAGGTCTGAATCGGTCCGATCTCTTTGCGTTCGCCGTCATCGATGGCATCTCGGAGAGTGGCGACGGCCAGTTCTCCTAGTTCGCGTGCCGGGAGACGAGATGACGAAAGCGGCGGACCTGCCAACGAAGAGAACGGCAACTCGCCGTAACCCATGATGGCCACGTCGTCGGGAACCCGAAGCTGTATGTCCCGCAGATGTCGAAGGGCGCCCAAGGCAAGAATGTCCCCAGCGCAAAAGACTGCGTCCGGCGGTTCGTTTAGCAGCATCAGGTCGGCGGCTGCTTTCGCACCGGCATCCAGCGACATGTCGCTCGCGGCTATGACGAGATCGGAATCGAGTTTGATTCCCGCTTCATCAAGCGCTCTTGCGTACCCGTCTCGAAGCTCGATGCCCGAACTCCATCCGGTCGGGGTTGAGATGAAGGCGACGCGTTGGTGACCGTGGCGGAGGAGGTGCTTGGTTGCCTCCAGCGAGCCCGCGACGCGATCTACGGCAATCCGTGAACCAAAGTCGAGAGGGGCGCTATCGACGAACACCAGCGGCAGGAGTTCAGCCGCCGCCGCCAGCACTGCCGTCGTCTCGATGTCATCCGGCGTCTCGTAGTGCAGGGCGATCACGCCGTCCACGCCGCGGCTCACCATCTGGTCGAGGTATCGGGCCACTGTCCCTGTTTCGTACTGCCGCGTTTGACAGATGACGGGAAGCCAGCCTTCGACTTCTGCTGACTGCGCTATTGCCTGAAGGAATTCGGCGTAGTAGTCGGAGAAGTGAGGCACCATGACGCCGATCATGAATGTAGGGGCACTGGCCCGGCTCGAACGGGCGGTATTGGCGTCATAACCCAGCACGACAGCCCGACTACCCCGCTGCATCGTGATGACGTCGTCGGCGGCGAGCTGGGCGTAGGCCGCGCGAACTGTGTGGACATTGACTTCGAGGTGCTCGGCTACCTCTTTCGTCGCCGGAAGCCGGTTGCCCGCTTCTAGGACTCCGGAGGCGATCCTCGAGGTGAGTTGCTCAGCGATCTGGGTCGCAATCGGTGTCCGTCCTGCTCGATCGATGCCAAGCCGCAGGGCGAGCAGGTCGTTGGCCTCAGCTCCGCTCATGCTCCAGAATCTATAAGTCATCTAGTTATCTAGTCAACTAGAGAACTTAGTGAACGGGCTGAAGCAAACCATTTGTGCAGATTGGCCGTCGCCCTGCCTATCGGTCGTCCGCCGGTGTGGGTTTAGAGTCTTGCTGTGCTAAGCGGTGGGACCTTCTGGGGGATGGTTGAGCGTAGGGCGGAGTTGACGCCGGATGCTCGGATGATCATTGATGATCGGGATCAGGAACTCACTTTTGCGGGGTATCGGGATGCGGCGTTGCGGGCGGCGGCGGGGTTGGTTGAGTTGGGAGTGGGGCTGGGGACTTCGGTTTCTTGGCAGCTGCCTACTCGGCCGTCCACCTTGGTCTTGCAGGCGGCGCTGGCTCGTTTGGGGGCGGTGCAGAACCCGATTATTCCGGTGTACCGGGAGCGGGAGGTGGGGTTCTGTATTCGTCAGACGGGGGCCCGGCTGTTCTTGGTGCCATCGGTGTGGCGGGGGTTCGACTATCAGGCCATGGCGGAGGGGATTGCCGCCGAGGTTGAGGGGCTCGATGTGGTGGTGTGCGACGGCGTACTGCCCGAGGGAGATGTGTCGGTGCTGGAGGGCATTCCAGCTCCCGAGGATCCCGAGGAGATCCGGTGGGTGTACTACACCTCGGGGACCACATCGAACCCCAAGGGCGCCCGCCACTGCGACTCCTCGGTCATGGCATCGGGCATCGCCATGGTGGAGCGCCAGCACGTGACCGAAGAAGATCAGTTCGGGCTTGCCTTCCCCTTTGCCCATATCGGCGGGGTGTCTAACCTGTCGGTGTCGTTGAGCTCGGGTTGCACCCTGGTGATCGCCGAGGCGTTCGATCCCACTGAGACCACTGCCTTGTTCGCCCGCCACGGCGTCACTCTGGTGGGTGGCGGACCTGCGTTCTTCATGGCGTTTCTGGCTGAGCAGCGCAAACAGCCCGGCGAGCCGATCCTGCCTCAGCTTCGGCTCTGCTCCGGGGGTGGTGCACCGATGCCCGCGTCCCAGCACTACGAGGTGATGGCTGAGATGGGCGGACGGGGGTGCGGCCACGCCTGGGGTATGACCGAAGCTCCGATCATCGCCCAGAACACTCCCGACGATCCCGACGATAAACTGGCCGAGACTGAGGGCCAGCCTCTGGCCGGGGCAGATATCAGGGTGGTGGGCTTCGACGGGGAACCGGCCAAGGTCGGCGTGGAGGGAGAGCTGTGGATCCGGGGACCGATGGTGTGTCGGGGCTACATGGACGAGGGGCTGACGGCCGCGTCGTTCGAAGGGGATTGGTTCCACACTGGCGACGTGGGCTTCCTGGATGCTGGGGGGTATGTGACCCTCACCGGCCGGGTGAAGGACATCATCATCCGCAAGGGGGAGAACATCTCGGCCACCGAGATCGAAGACCTGCTGTTCGCCCACCCGAAGGTGCTCGACGCCGGAGTGATCGGGCTGCCCGACGAGGAGCGGGGAGAGCGGGTGTGCGCGGTGGTGGAGCTGGCATCTGGGGTTGAACAGATGACACTGGCTGAGCTGGGGGACTACTTCCGGGCTTCTGGTGTCATGCCGCAGAAGATTCCCGAGCAGGTTGAAGTGGTCGATTCGCTACCGCGTAACGCCACCGGCAAGGTGTTGAAGCACGAGCTGCGAGCCCGCTTCAGCGGCTAGAGCAGTTGGCCAACCCCGTGGATGGCTAGGCCGGCGAGGGCGCCTATGAGGGTGCCGTTGATGCGGATGAACTGGAGGTCGCGGCCCACGCGGCGCTCGATGCGGTCGCTGGTGTCGTCGGCATCCCAGCGGGCCACGGTGCTGCCGATCACGTTGGCCACCTCGGCTTGGGCATGGCGGGCCAGCAGTCCCACTGCAGAAATCAGCCAACGATCCACCCGGCTTTGGAGGGCGGAGTCGCTCTGCAATGACTCACCGGCCCGGGCCAGAATTGCCTCCACCCGGGTTGCCAACCGCTGGTTGGTCTGGAGGCGCTGCGCGTAGCTTCTCAGCCCGGCATCAATGCGCAGGCGCAGCTCGTGGTTGGGATCGTCGGCCATGTCGGCCAGCACTCCCCGCACCCCCCGGTGGAGGCGGGTGAAGATGTGGTGGTCGAGCACCTTGGGGGTGTAGATGGGTGCTTCTTCCACGATGCGATCTCGCAGCACCTCGTAGTTGTCCACCAAGAAGCGGTCGGCCCGCTCCACGGCGGCATCCACCATCGAGCGGTGGTGCCCGCCATCCACCATCGACTCCAGCAGCCGGCCCAGGGCGGGTCCTGACACCAGCCCGGCATCGCCCTCGGCGGCTAACCATCGTCCCAGAGCCTCGGCGGGAGCCCGGTCGGCCACCCAATGAGCCAGATCGTCGGGGTCGAAGAAGTTGTCCTGCACGAACTCGCCCAGGCTGGCGCCGATGGCGTCTTTGCGCCGGGGGATGATGGCGGTGTGGGGGATGGGAATCCCCAGCGGGTGTTTGAACAGGGCGGTCACCGCGAACCAGTCGGCCAAACCGCCGATCATGGCCGCCTCGGCGGCCGCCTCCACGTAGCCGGCCCAGCCGTCGCCGTCGGTGAGCAGGTGCATCACCACAAACAGGGCGGCGGCGGCCAGCAACAGGCCGGTGGCCCGCCGCTTGGCCCGGCGCAGTGATGCCGGGTCGCTCAGGCGACCGTTTGGGGCATCCATGACCCGCGGATCTGCTCGGCCCACGGGTAGCGCAGCGGCTCGATGAGCTGGAACGGCCCATCCATGCCAACGTCGGTAGTCGCGGGCCGGGAGGGGGTGGCAGCCCGCAGCGCGGGGACCACCTCGGCGGGGTTGCCTTCGATCATGTGCAGGTCGATGGCGGTGTCGGGAGCAAACCGGGAGGTGAACGACACCACCGCGTGCACGCCCTCTACCGCCACCGCCGCGGGGGCGTAGATGGCGTGGTGCCAATGCTGATCGCCCAGACCCCGGCGCAGCACCACGTGGATGTCGGTGTGGGAGATGTGGGGGATGTCGCCGGGATCGGCCTTCAGCGCTGGGTCGGCCACCGCCCAGTCGAGGGCCAGGGCGTCTCCCAACCGCACGATCTTCTTCTCGTCGGGGAACATCCGATCGGCCTCCACCAGCACCTCCCGGTACTCGGTCATGGTGGCCATCACCCCGTCGACGTCGCCGCACAGCCAGTAGATGGTGAGAAAGGCGCTTCGCCCGCCGGAAAATGCCTCATCGCAGCCGTCGGGCCGAAGCTCCTGGTGGCTGGGCGGGGCCACGTAGCGGCGGCCGTGCATCACATCGGTCAAGGCGATGTTGGGGGGCAGGTGCTCTAAGTCGTACCAGCGGTTCCAGCCCTCGATGGCGTCGGCGTCGCAGTCGAGTCCGGCGAAGATGATTCCGGTTGTCTTCATCGTTTCATGCTATGACGCTGGGGTGGAGTTCGTTTCACTGGGTGGCGGGTCGTTTCTCATGGGCACCGAGGAGGTGTGGTTCGAGGGCGACGGCGAGGGTCCGGTGCGAGAGGTGGTGCTGAGGCCGTACCAGATCGCGGCCACCGCGGTGACAAATGACGAGTTCGCCGCCTTCGTGGAGGCCACCGGGCATGTGACCGTCGCCGAGCAGGAGGGGTGGTCGTTTGTGTTCGGGGGGCTGCTGCCCGACGACTTCCAGCCCACTCGAGGCGTGGTGGGCGCTGAGTGGTGGCGGCAGGTGGAGGGAGCGTGCTGGTCACAGCCGGAGGGACCTCAGTCGACGGTCGAAGATCGCGGCAACCACCCGGTGGTGCATGTTTCGTGGTTCGACGCCGCGGCCTGCGCCGCCTGGTATGGAGCCCGATTGCCGAGCGAGGCCGAGTGGGAGCACGCGGCCCGGGGCGGACTGGTGCAGGCCCGGTTGCCGTGGGGCGACGAGATGAGCCCCGACGGACAGCCCCGGCTGAACATCTGGGAGGGGGAGTTTCCCAGCCACAACACTGCCGAGGACGGCTATGTAGGCACTGCGCCGGTGGACGAATACGAGCCCAACGGGTTCGGCTTGTACAACTGCTCGGGCAACGTGTGGGAGTGGTGCGCCGATTGGTTTGAGAACCGATTCCCGCCTGAGCGGCCTTTGGTCGATCCGATTGGGCCACCCCAGGGCCGGATCAGAGCCATCCGGGGTGGGTCGTATCTGTGCCACGACTCCTACTGCAACCGCTATCGGGTGGCCGCCCGCCATGCCAACGAGCCCTCGTCCACCACCGGGAACATGGGATTTCGCCTGGCCGCCGATGCCGACGCTGACGTCGGTCCGGGGTCCGGCTCCAAAGTGCGCTGATTGCAGGCAGGTCGGTAACGTCACCGCCATGAAGTTGGACTTGCTGTACGAAGTGGACGCGCCCAAGCCGTGGGGAAAGCCCCATCCCTGGGGTCAAAGGGAGCGGGAGCAGAAGGCCTACAAGGACGCCGTAGAGCAGATCAAGCTGGCCGACACCTTCGGGTTCAACACCATCTGGGCGGTTGAGCACCACTTCCGGGAGGGGCGCTCGCACTGCCCGGCCTCCGAGGTGCTGCTCGGCGCCCTGTCGATGGTGACCGAGAACATCAAGATGGGCTTCGGCGTGACCCTGACGCCATTCGGGTTTATCCCGCCCCAGCGCATCGCCGAGAAGGTGGCCACCGTCGACATCTTGTCCAACGGTCGGGCGGTGTGGGGCACGGGCCGGTCCACCCCCATGGAGCAGATCGCCTTCGGCGTCGACCGGGAGCGGTCTCGGGACGACTGGAAGGAAGCCATCGAGATCGTGTGCGGCATGTGGCGCGAGGAGTACTTCGAGTACGACTCGCCCCAGTTCAAGTTCCCCAAGCGCATGGTCACCCCCAAGCCGATGCAGTACCCCCACCCCCCGGCATGGATGGCGTGCGCCTCGGAGAACTCCGCCGCAGTGGCCGGCAAGGCGGGCATGGGCATGCTGTCGTTCTCCATCATGCAGCCGTTGGAGGCCATGGCCCGCCACATTCGCAACTACCGGGCCGCAGCCGAGAACCCCGAGCCCATCACCGACGTCACCACCAACGCCACTGCGGCCTACACCTTGGTGCACTGCGCCGACACGCCCCAGCAGGTGCTGGACAACGAGGTGTGGAAGTCGGTGGAGTGGTGGTACTCCAACCTGGCCCAGTTCACCCTCGATTGGGAGCTGCCCGAGCTGTCACAGGAAGAGCGGGATGCCACCTTCCCGCTGCTCAAGCCGCTCATGGAGGAGGGGATCGACGATCTCATCCACCACTTCGACGAGGCCGACATGATCGTGGTGGGCGATGTGGACACCTGCTACGAGAAGATGAAGCACTACGCCGACATCGGCGTTGACCAGCTCATCTGCTACGTGCAGTTCGGCTACCACTCCCACGAGTCGATCATGCGCACCATCGAGCTCCTGGGCAAAGAGATCATCCCCGAACTCGAGAACTACACCCCCACCCCCAAGGACTCCTGAGACCGGGGCCGCCTGCGGCCTCGCCAGGAATCGAGCCTCAGCCCACCAAGCGGAGGCCGTTGTCGCGCATGATCTTGCGCTGGTCTTCGGCGGGGAGGGTTTCCAGTTGGTCGATGAAGTCGGCCGGTTGGGGGAGGCCCTCGGCGTGGGGCCAGTCGGATCCGAGCACGATGGAGTCGGCGCCCATGTCTCGCACGATGGCGGCCACGTCGTCTTCTGGATAGGGGGTGACCAGCACGTGCTGGGCGAAGATCTCGGGGGGCCGGGCCGGGAGGCGACCGCCGATCCAGGGGCCGTTGCGGCCCATGCCCCGCATCTTGTTCATGAGCCGCACCAGATAGGGCGCCCACTCGGCCCCGTTCTCCACCGATACCGCGGTGATATTGGGGAACCGGCCGAAGAAGTTCTCAAACACCAGCGCCGACAGCGTCTCCATGATGGGGCGGTCGCCATAGCAGTTGGTCCACTGCCAGGCTGACATGGTGAAGTTCGACGGGTTGGGTTCGTAGCCCCAGTAGGGGGACACCATCTCGTTGTAGCCCGACTCGGTGAGGTGGAAGGCCACCGAGCCGCCGGCCTCGTTCAACCGGGCCCAGAACGGGTCGAAATACGGGTCGGAGGGTGAGCGTCCGTATTGGGGGCCGGGGCGCAGAGCGATGACTTTGGCCCCCTCGCTCAGCACCCACTCCAGCTCGGCCACCGCAGCGTCGAGATCCCACAGCGACATCATGGGCGGGGCGAAGATGCGGTTCTGGTAGGCGAAGCCCCAGTCGTCTTGCAGCCAGCGGTTGAAGGCGTGGAAGTTGGCGTAGCACTGCTCGGGAGTGGCCATGAAGTGCTCCACAGTGACCCCCACCGACGGGAACATCAGGCAGGCCTCCACGTTCTGGGCGTCCATGACGTCGAGGCGCAGGTCGCGGTCCAGGTACTCGGGGCGCACCGGCTCGAAGATGGAGAATTCCTCGGCCTCTCCCGTTTTCTTCATGCGGCGCAGCTTCTCTTTGAGCGAGCCGGGCTTGCCCACGTTGTCGTACAGATCGTGGCCGGGCAGGAAGGTAAGCGGCTGCTCGCCGATCATGATCCACTCTTTGCCGTCGTCTCGGATTTCTTGGTGTACGGCCTGATCTCTGAATGCGGGATCGATGTAGCGGGTGAAGGAGTCCCGGGGCTCGAAGCAGTGATTGTCGGCGTCCACCAGCCGGTAGTCGAGCGCAGTCATGTTACGAGGGTACCCCTCTGATCTGAGGGGGAACCAGAGGAAAGGTGTTCAGCGGGCCTGGCGACCGGCCCGCAAGGCGGCCCGCTGCAAGTGGGCGGCTTCGGCCAGGGCGGCCCGCAGGCTGCGGCGGGTATCGGCGTTGTCGGTGGTAGCCATGGTTTGCTCGGCCAGCTCCAATAGACGGCGGTTCTCGGCTAGGGGGTCGTCATGTTCGGGATCGCTGTCTTCGTGGTCGATGGCCAGGGCCTCGGCCAAGATCTCGTTTTCCCGGCAGAGGGCATCGAGCAGGTGGGGCCAGGCACCGCCGATGCGCTCCAGCATCTGGGCGACCCGCTGGGCGTGGAACCGGTCGACGTCGTCGCCTTGGGCGTTCTGGGTGGCCACCGGCTCAGCCGCCGCCTTCAACAGCGCTCCCATCACCTCATAGAACACGGCTCGCTCCGGTCATCGGGGCACATCTTTCCAGGCGAGGCCCTTGTAGGGGTCGGGTTCGCGGGGCAGGCCCAAGGCCCGTTCGCCCACGATATTGCGCTGCACCTCGGTGGTGCCCCCGGCGATGGTCTCGGCTCGGCTGTGCAAGAAGTTGAGCACCACGTAGTCGGCGATGTGGCCTTCCTCCCAGGCCATGGCGGGCGATCCCAGCAGGTCGACCCCGGTGGTCTGCACCCGCTGGTTGAGCTGGCTGTACATGAGCTTGCCCACCGACGCCTCCGGTCCCGGCGGACGACCCGCTCGCAGCGTGTCGCGCACCCGGGCGTTGGTCCAGCGCACGATCTGCTCGTCGGTCCACAGTCGCATGAGCCGCTGGCGCACCACCCGGTCGCTCCACTGGCCCGATTCCTTAGCCCGCTCGATGAGGCGCTCGGTACCCGAGCCGATCCGGCTCTGGCCGCCCGACCCCGGTCCCGACACCGCCAGGCGCTCACCGCTCAAGGTGGCGTTGGCCAGCCGCCAGCCGTCGTTGACCTCGCCCAGCACGTCGCGGTCGGGCACCCGGGCGCCGTCGATGAACGTCTCGGCGAAGTCCTCCTCACCGCTGATGGTGCGCAGCGGTCTCACGTCGAGGCCAGGCTGGCGCATGTTTAACAAGAAGTAGGTGATGCCGGCCCTCTTGGGGGCGTCGGGGTCGGTGCGGGCCAGACAGATGGAGTAGTCGGCGACCATTGCCTGAGTGGACCACACCTTCTGGCCGGTGAGCACCCACTCGTCGCCGTCGCGCACCGCCCGGGTGGCCAGCGAGGCCAGATCGGACCCGGCGCCGGGCTCGCTGAAGAACTGGCACCAGATCTGTTCGGCGGTGACGATGGGCGGGATGAGCCGGGCCTTCTGCTCGTCGGTGCCGAAGGTCAAGATGGTGGGGCCGGCCAGGGTGAGGCCGAGCTGGTTGCGGCGCACCAGGTTGTAGGGGGCCAACCGGGCCTCGATGGCTCGGGACACCCGATTTCCCACCCCGAGGCCGCCGAATTGGCGGGGCCAGGTGGGGGCCACCAAACCGCTGCGGGCGTACTTCGGATACCAAGTGTCATAGTCGGCCGGGGTGCGGACCTTGTGCAGGGCGGCTCGGCCGCCAGAGAGGGCCGCTTCCCGCCACTGGGCGGGCACCGTTTGGGCCACCCACTCGTCCACGATCTTCTCGGCCTCGTCGACGGCGGTGTCTCGATCGATGGGCAGCAGGTCGAACACGCTCATTGGTTGGCTCAGGTAGCGGTGGCCCGGTCGATCAGCACACGGCGCAGCACCTTGCCCACCTCGCTTCGGGGCAATGTCTCGAGGGCCTCGAACGCCACCGGCACCTTGTAGGGGGCCAAGTGCTGGCGACACAGCTCCTCCAGGTCGCCGGGATCGGGGGCGGTGCCGGCATCAACAGGTACCACGAATGCATAGGGCACCTCTCCCAACCGGTGGTCGGGCACTCCCACCACGGCGACGTCGGACACCGACTCCGATAGCAACAGCACCTCCTCCACCTCGGCGGGGAACACCTTCAGCCCGCCTCGGTTGATCATGTCCGACTCCCTACCCTCGATCCACAGGAATCCGTCTTCGTCGAGGCGGGCGATGTCGCCGGTGCGGAAAAAACCCTCGCCGTCGAGCCGGTCGCCAAGCCGCCCTTCCGGGTCCAAGGACGCGGTGTAGGCCGTGCGCACCCACAGCACGCCGGATTGCTCCCGGCCTTCGTTGTCACTGTCGTCGATACGGTGACTGGTGTCGTCGGTCTCGGTGTCAGAGACGTCGGCATCGCTCCTTGAAAACTGAATCTCAACCCCCTGGTAGGGCCGCCCCACGGCCCCTAGCTTCTCGGGGTGCTCCCGGAAGTCTCGGGCGGTCCAGCCGACGATTTCCCCGCCGACCTCGGTCTGGCCGTACCCGTTGAGCACCATGACCCCGAACCGCTGATAGAAGCGGCGGGCCTGCAACGGCGACAGCGGAGCGGTAATGGAGCGGACGATTTTCAGCGGATCGAGGCTCTCGATGCCGGGCTCGTCGTTCAGCATGGTGATGGCGGCCGGGGGAATCACCGTGGAGGCGATCTGGTATTGGCCCACCACACGGGCGTACTCCAGGGCGTCGAACCGGGGCATGAGCAGCGCGGGGCTGCCGGTGCGAACCGCGAAGATCACGTTGTAGATCCCGGCCCACAGCGAAGTGGACACCGGGATGACGTGGGGCATCTCCGGACGCTCAGTGAGCTTCCTGCCTTTGCGCACTGTGGTGATGATGGTGTCCATGAGCCGGATCACCGCGCTGGACTGAAGTTCGATTGGCTTGGGCCGACCGGTGGTGCCCGAGGTGAACGACACAATGGCGATGCCCGGATCGTGGGAGGCCGATCCGGTGTCCCGGCGCTGGGCCACTGACCAACCCAGCTTGCCGTCAGCCGCGATGCAGGTGATTGGGGCCGTTACCCGGGCGAGCTGGTCGGGCGAGCCGATCACCGCGGCAGGGTTCACGTCGTCGAGGATGTAGGCGATCTCGCTATCGGACAGTCGGGGGTTCACCGGCACATACACCCCGTCGGCTGCCCAAGTGCCGAAGAAGGCGGCTACCACATCGGCGCTGGGAGGCAGCAAACAGGCTACCGGGGTGCGAGGTTCCACTCCGGCGTCGCCCAGGGTGGCGGCCATCCGCTGGGCCGCGTCCACCAGGTCGAAATAGCTGGTGATCTCGTCTCCTTCGGGGCGGGCGACGATCACACCAGGAGTGTCGGGTCCTGCTGCTAGCTCGGGCTCCAGCAGGAGCGAGGCGAAGCTCATGGCGCTCCGACGATAACCCACCTCGAAGCGGCAATGACCAGAGCCGTTACCCTGTGGGGTCATGCGCATGGACCACCTCATCCACGTCAACATCTGCGTGAGCGATCTCGACCGCTCTCTGGAGTTCTATCGGGACCTGCTCGGCGGGGTGGTGGTGGACGAGTCGGCCAAGGACCGCAGCGAGTTCATGGAGAGCCAGGGCGAGACCGGCGACACGGGCCACCGGGCCGCGTTCTTGGCTTTCGGCGACAATCTGCGCGGGCCCTACATCGACCTATTGGAGTGGACCACTCCCGATCCGGGGCGGCCGCTCACCTGGAAGAGCATCGGCATTCCCCGCATCGCAGTGGGAGTGGACGATGTGGACGGGTTCTATGAGCGCCTGTCCGCCGCCGGAGTCGACATACTGGGCCCGCCGGGGACGCTGAAGGTGGGCCGGTCGTCGATTAGGGCGTTCGCGGTGCGCGATCCCGACGGCGTTCTGATCGAGTTCGTCACTCGCCAGTGACCGCGCTCACCCCCGAGCAAACCGCCGCCCTGGCCGATTGGTTCGGCCGCGGGGTGATCGGGGTGGAGGCCCGCACTGGCGGGCTTTCCTGGGACGTGTTCACCGTGGACCTTGACGATGGCGAGCGGGTGGTGATCAAGCGGGCGCCCTCCTACGGCACCATCGACCCCTACGACGTGCACAAAGAGGTGGCTGTACATCAGGCTGCCGCCTTGGCGGGCATTCCGGTGCCCGAGTTGTGGGGAGCGTGCGACGATCCTGCGTTGATTGGGGAGCAGTTCTTCGCCATGGCCCACGTGGACGCCGACTTTCCCCACATCGCCCAGCTGGCCGACTGGCCCGTGTGGCAAACCGAAGCCGGCCGACGCCGAGCTGCCGAGCAGATCGTGGAGGTCATGGGCAAGCTCCACCGGCTCGACTGGGCCGCGGCCGGGCTGCCGGATCTGGTGACCGGCCCGTCGGAGGCCACCGGAGCCGAGCTGATGGCTGGTCTCGTCAACCGGTGGATGGGCAACGTGGAGCGCGACGTGTATCCGACGTTCGCGCCGCTTCCCATCCTGCGAGACGCCGCCCGGTTCCTGTTGGACCACGCCCCTGAGATGCCAGAGGCCCCGCCGGTGCTCAGCCACGGTGACTACCGCATCGGCAATCTGGCCTTCCGAGGGGATGAGCTGGTGGCGGTGCTCGACTGGGAGCGGGCTGCGGTGGGGCCGCCGCTATTGGACTTGGGCTTCTTCTGTCACCCGCTGTCCCGTCGCCGCCAACCCGAGTTGATGGGGATGCTGGTCACCTGGGACGAGCTGGCCGCCCTCTACGCCGCGGCCACCAGCACCGAGCCCGACCCCCGGTGGGTGCACTACTGCATCATCTACTGGATCTTTGTGGAGTCGGCGGTGGTGCCCCGAGGACTGGCGCTGACTGTGGAGGGCAAGATGCGCTCGTGGCCCGCATTCACCCAGATTCCCCTGAACACCGGGAACCTGGCCCAGCACCTGGATGCCTGGGAGTCGGGCGACACCAGCTGGATTGAGCAGGCCCTCTAGGTCGGCAGCCCCGGGCCCGGTGTCGGCCTTACTGCTGCTCCTGCTTGGCGGCCATCTCGGCCTCGTGGCGCTCACGGGCTTCTTGGCCGGCCGCCGCGGCCCGACCCAGGAACTCTTCCCGGTTGGCCGCGGTCCAGGCATGTGAACTGGTTCGACGCCGGATCGAGCCCTGGTAGCGGGGGGCCACCTCCTCGATCAAGAGTTCGAAGGAACGTCTCGTGGCTTGCGGATTGGCCCAATCGTTGCCAAACACCAACAGCGCGCCGAACCCGCCCGACTGCTCCCACAGTCGATCAACCAGAGCAGCCGCGTCGTCGGGGGTGCCGATGACCGCGAAGCCGCCGTCCACCATGGCCCGGACGAATTCGTCTCGGTTGTCGGTGTCGGGGGCGCCGGGCAGGGCCACCACCTCCCGGAAGTAGCGAACCCACGGTTCGATGCCGTGCTCGACGTCTTTGAAGGCCTGTTCGGTGGTCTCGGCAATATGGACTGGCGCCACGATGCGCCACTTGGAGCGGTCGGCGGTGTGGCCGTGCTCTAGGGCCTTCATGTTCCAGACGTCCCAGTGGGTGCCCAGCGCCTCGAAACCGGCGTCGGTGGTGGCGCTCATCGACAGCACCGCGCCGCCGAACTGCCCGGCGCTGCGGGGGCCGTTGGGCGACACCGTGGTGGCCATGCAGATGTCGAACAGCGGGTCGGAGAAGGGGGAGAGCTGGAGGCGGGCCTCGCGGAGCTGGAACCAATGGGTGTCCATGGTGAGCGGCTCGTCGGAGCGCAGCAGATGGCAGATAGCCTCCAAGGCCTGCTCCATCCGGGGCCGGGTCTCTTTGGGGTCCATGCCCATCATGTAGGCGTCAGAGGGCAGGGCGCCAGGGCCCACGCCGAACATCACCCGTCCCTTGGTGAGGTGGTCGAGCAGCACCATGCGCTCGGCCACCTGGAAGGGGGTGTGGTAGGGCACCGACACCACGCCGGTGCCCAGCTTGATGCGGCTGGTCCGCTGGGAGGCCGCTGCGATCATCAAATCGGGAGAGGTGATGATCTCCCAGCCGCCGGAGTGGTGCTCGCCGAACCAGTACTCGTCGAAACCGAGGTGGTCGAGCCACTCGCACAGGTCCAAGTCCCGCTGGAGTTGCAGCGTCGGATTCTTCCAATGGGCGTGGAACGGTGCTTGGAACAAGCCGAACCGCAGTCCTCCATGCATGAGGCGAGAGGATAACGTGCCCACCGATGGCGACACTTATGGAGGCCACCGCTCAGGCAGACTACGACGCTGCGCTGGCCGCCGATTTGATCGCCAATACCCAGCTGTCCACCTGGGAGATGCTGTGGCGCACGGCCCAGCGGGTGCCCGACAACGATGCCTTCATCACCGGGGATGTCCACATCAGCTATCGGGATCTGGCCAGCCGGTCGCTGCGGTCCGCCGCTGCTTTGGCCGAGATGGGGGTGGGCCACGGCAGCCGGGTGGCGTTTCTGTTCCATCCCAATCCCGACTGGGCAGTGCTGCACTATGGGTTGGCCCGGCTGGGCGCCATCGGGGTGCCCATCAACACGTCATACATGGCCGCCGAGTTGGAACACCTGTTCACCCTGGCCCAGCCCGACCTGCTGATTACCGTGGACCGGTTTCGAGACGTGGATATGGCGGAGAGGCTGTCGCCGGTGGCCGCCCAGTTCGGTTGCATTGCCGAGACGGTGGTGCTGCCGCTGGACGACGACGGGTGGGTGGCCCCGTCGGCGGAGCGAGATCGGGTATACGGCCCTGATGGAGGAGTCGAACTGGAGCCGGCAAGTGAAGTGGGAGGGGACGACCCCGCCTACATCATCTTCACCTCGGGCTCCACCGCCGCTCCCAAGCCGGCGCTGATCGCCCACCGGGGCATGGTGGGGGCGGCCACCGGCTTGCAGCACGCTCTGGGGTTGGTGCCCGAAGACCGGTTTGTGGCCTCCAACCCGGTGTTTCACACCGGGGGCATCGTGTGGAACCTGACCATGCCCCATTTGGTGGGCATGACCTCGTGTCTGGTGGGGGTGTATGAGACCGGAAAGGTGCTGCGGGAGATGGAGCGGTCGAAGATCACCGTGATGGGGGCGTTCGACACCAAGCTCACCATGATGCGCAACGCCCCCGAATACCACACGGTGGACCGCAGTTCGGTGCGCAAGTGCAACGTGGGGGCCACCGGCAGCTTTCTGCGCAGCGTGTTGCCCGATTGGAACTGGGAGACGGTGGCCCAGGTGTACGGCTCCACCGAGTCGGGCGGGCTGGGGTCGATCACTCCCCGGTGCGAGACCGATCCCAAGGTGCGCTACGACGCCAACGGCCGGCCCATGCCGGGCATGGAGTTCGTGATCAAAGACCCCGAGACCGGCCAGCGCTGTGCCCCTGAAGAGCCCGGAGAGATCTGCTTTCGGGGTTGGGGCACGTTCATCGAGTACGTGGGGATGTCCGAGGCCACCGCTGAGGCCTTCGACGACGAGGGGTTCTTCCACTCCGGTGACTACGGCTTCATGGACGAGGCCGGGAACCTGTACTTCCGGGGCCGCTACAAGCTGATGATCAAGACCGGCGGGGAGAACGTGTCGGAGCGCGAGGTGGAGATCTTCTGCGAGGACAATCTGGAGGCGGTGAAGTTCGCCATCGTGGTAGGGGTGCCCGACCCGCTGTGGGGCGAGGCGGTGGTGGCATTCGTGGAGTTGCACGACGGAGCCGAAGAGACCTCCGACGACCTAGTGGAAGCGTGCCGAGACCAGATCGCCAATTTCAAGATTCCCAAGCGGTTCTTCGTGGTGGAAGAAGAGGACTGGCCGCTGCTGGATTCCGGTCGGCCTGATCGCCACGAACTGCGGGCCCGGGCCGCGGCCCTAATGGGGGCTGAAGGCGAGACGCGCTTACGCTTTGGGGATGGCGCAGGAGGGTCTCAACCGGGCTGAGTTGATCGAAGCCTCGGGTCTGGCTGCTGAGCAGGTGGATTTGGCCATCGATGCTGGGTTGCTGATCCCTGATGATTCGGGTCGATTCAAAGAGGATGCGGTCACGATGCTGCAAGCCGGTGCCGCCCTCGTTGCCGTCGGGGTTAGCGTGCCCGACTTGGCCGCGCTGGCGGTTCGCCACGCCCGCAACGTGGAGGCGGTGGTGGATGAGGCGGTGGACCTGTTCTTGGATGCCATGGGCACCGACGAATTGACCAGCAAGGACCTGGAGAATCTGACTCCGCTGGTGGAGGCGCTGGTGCCCCAGGTGGTGGCCCTGGTGGGCGAGCACTTCCGCCGCACCCTGCTCAGCAGAGCGGCAGTCCGGTTGGCGGAGCGGGTGAAATGACCCCTCTCGAGGAATTCGCCTCGTGGTCCGGCGACGACCGGGTGTATTGGCGGGCGCCGGGCGCCGACGCGATAGTTGGGTTGGGAGCGGCGCGGGCTGTTGAGGTAGATGGCCGTTGGCGGTTTGAGGCCGCCGCGGCGGCCGCTGATGAGTTGCTGGCCGAGGGGGAGGTCGCCTTTGCTGGCTTCGGTTTTGCCGATCGGTCGGGAACAGGGGCATGGGACGGATACCCGAGCGGGCGGTTGGTGGTACCGGAGCGGGTTGTTCGGGGGTCGGCACAAGGGGCAGGCCGCACAGACGACAGCAACGCATTGCGGGTTGAAGATGGAACTCGGGCCACCTATCGGGATGCGGTGAAGCAGGCTGCCGACGCCATCGATGCCGGGGAGCTGGCCAAGGTGGTGGTGGCCCGAGAGGTGGAGGCAGTGGGCAGCATCGACCCCGCGGTGGTGCTGGCTCGGCTGTCGAACCGTTTCGAGTCGTGCGCAGTGTTCGGATTCGGCCGGGGGACGTCGTGCTTTGTGGGCGCCAGCCCCGAGGTCTTGGCGGAACTCAACGGCGATGTGGTGACCACCTACGCAGTGGCAGGCACCGCTCCTCGAGGGGCCACACCAGGCGACGACGCCGCAATCGCCGAGCGGTTGGCCGCCGATCCCAAAGAGCAGGCCGAGCACCACTATGTGGTGGAATACCTCCGCACCCGCCTAGCCCTAGCCGGAGTGGCGCTAGACCCCACTGGCGATACCGAAGTTCGGACTCTGCCGGGCATTCACCACCTGGCCACGACGGTCAGCGGGCGGATCGCCCCTGAGCCTGGCATGGCGCTGCGGCTGGTGGGCGCCCTCCACCCCACACCGGCGGTGGGGGGCACGCCGACAACGTTCGCCCAGCAGTGGATCGCCGAGCATGAGGGGCTTGACCGAGGGTGGTACGCCGGTCCGGTGGGGTGGATCGACCACCGGGGGTGCGGCTCGTTCTATGTGGCCTTGCGATCGGCGTTGGTAGGCCCCAGCGGGATGCGCCTGTGTGCAGGAGCGGGCATCGTGGCCGGGTCCGACCCCGAGCAGGAACTGGTCGAGACCGACATCAAGTTGGATGCGATCTTGGATGTGGTCACATGACCGACCTGGCTTACAGGGCGACCGGGCGGTTTTGGGTTGAATTGGCAGCCTGCGGGGTGACGGACGTGGTGGCCTCGCCTGGTTCTCGATCCACTCCTCTGGCGGTGTCGGCCCGCAATCAGGAGCGGCTACAGGTAACCGTGCAGCTCGACGAGCGGGTGGCTGGGTTCTGTGCCCTGGGCATGGCCAAGGCGTCGGGTCGTCCGGTGGCGCTAGTGTGTACATCGGGCACAGCGGCGGCCAACTACCTCCCGGCGGTGGTGGAGGCCCACCACGGCGGCGTACCGCTGGTGGTATGCACCGCCGATCGGCCTCCGGAGCTGCGGGATGCCGGGGCGGGCCAAACCATCGACCAGGTGAAGCTGTACGGCGATCATGTCCGCTGGTATGCCGAGACCCCGTGCGACTTCGATGACCCCGACTACTTCGCCCGACTGGCAGTGCGGGCGGCCACCACCGCTGGTGCTGGCCCCAACCCCGGGCCGGTGCATCTGAATTGGCCATTTCGCAAGCCGCTGGAACCCCAAGGCACGGTTCCCCGGTTCGAGCCGACCGTGGGCCAACCGATTGAGTCGGTTCGGCCACTCGTTGAGGCCGATGTAGACGCCCTGTGCGGATTAGCCGGCCGTCGGGGACTGATCGTGGCCGGAGCGCTGGACGTGGCCGGAGCGCTGGACGTGGACGATGCGGGTGCCGCGGCCATCGTCGGTTTTGCCGAGGCGGCGGGATGGCCGGTGGTGGCCGATGCCGGTTCCCAGCTCCGAGGCCGGGGGCCGCTGGTCTTGGATGGGGCTGAGTGGGTGCTGGGCCGCGCTGATCTTGCCCCCGATGTGTTGGTCCGCATCGGCGGACCGCCCAGCAATCGAGCAGTGATCGACTTTGTGGCCTCCTGCCCGGCTGCCGACCGACTGTTGATTGACCCTCGTCGTCGGTGGGAGGACCCGTCGTTCAAGTGGACGACTGCGCTGGTCTCCGATCCGGTTTCCTTGTTGGGATCGGCCGCACCTCTTATGGCCTCGGCGGATGATGCCTGGGCCGTGGCGTGGGCCGAAGCGGCTGACGATGCTTGGGAGCGGGTTGAGGCGGTCCTGCATGGCATGGGAGGACAGAGGAGCATCAAGAATGCGTACGGGCAAACTGCGCAGTTTGATGACGAATGGGGCCTGCTTGAGCCGCTCTTGGCCGCCTTCCTGTTGCGAGCGCTGCCCCCGGAGGTGGCGGTGTACGCGTCGAGCAGCATGCCGGTTCGGGATGTCACCTCATACTGGCCTCCCGACGCGCTTCCCCGCCGCGTGCTGGTTAATCGGGGAGCCAACGGCATCGACGGTGTGGTGTCGTCGGCTTTGGGGGCAGCCCTCGCCCTCGACCAGCCGGTGGCCGCGTTGGTCGGCGATGTTGCGCTGCTGCACGACATCGGCGGGTTGTTGGCCGCGTCCCTGTCGGACGCCGACCTCACCGTGGTGGTGCCCAACAACGACGGCGGCGGCATCTTCTCGCTGCTGCCGCTGGCCGAGGGCAGCTCCGACGTCCACTTTGGAGAACTGTTCCACACGCCCCATGGAGTCGGTTTCGGCAGACTGGCCGAGGGGCTGGGCGTCAACTACCACCGGACCGGGCTGGCTGATGACCTGGTCGAGGCCGTCACGAAGGCCTCAGGGGTGACGTTGATCGAAGTCCCCATCGACCACGGGACGGCCATCAAGCAGCGCAATCAGCTTGCTGATCTGGCCGAATGAGCCAGAAACCCACCGTGGTCCTGCACGGCTTCACCGGCTCGGCCACAGCTATGGCCCCGCTCACCAGCCGGCTTCCCGGCCCGGTGCTGGCTCTGGACCTTCCCGGCCACGGATTGGGGCCAGTCTCCGACGATCCGGCCGACTACTCCATGGCTGCCGCAGTAGCTGGTGTGGTTTCGGCCACCGATCATCTAGAGCAGTTCGCCCTGGTGGGCTATTCGATGGGTGGTCGGGTCGCGCTCCACGTGGCGTTGGCCCATCCCGACCGCGTTGTTGCGCTAGCCCTCATCGGGGTCCGAGCCGGCATCGACGATTCCGCGGAGCGGGCCGAGCGCATCGCCGCCGACGAAGCCCTGGCCGACCGGATCGAATCAGAGGGCATCGAATGGTTTGCCGACCATTGGGCCGACCGACCGCTGTTCGCGACCCAGCGAACCCGACTGCCAGCCGATCAGCAGGCTGAGCTGCGGGCCCAGCGGCTGAGCTGCGACCCCCGAGGCCTGGCCCACAGTCTGCGGGGCATGGGGGCCGGGGCGGTCGACCCCATCGGTTGTCGCTCGTCAGAGCTGTCCATGCCCTGCGTCCTCATCGCGGGCTCAGACGACGCCAAGTTCGCAGCTATCGCCCAGCAAATGGCCGCGGCCATGCCCCGGGCAACCATTTGCTGTATCCCCGACGCTGGTCATGCCACCCATCTGGAAGCCCCCGACTCGACCGCAGCCGCAGTGATCCGATGCGTGTCGAGCTGAGCGAGGTCTCGCTCAAGCTGCGCCTTCCGGTGATGACTAGCCGAGGAGCCATCACCCAAAGAGATGGAATTCTGATCCAGATCTCCGACGGTGGCGTCAGCGGCTGGGGAGAGGCTATGCCCCTGCCCGGTTGGCCTGGTGCTGATCCGTCGGCCACACGGACGGAATTGGAAGCGTGGGCGGCTGATCCCGATCCTGGAAACCTGCCCCTCGAACGGTTTGCCCACGGTGCGGTCGAGTTGGCCTTGCTCGATTTGGAAGCTCAGCAGAGTGGTCAAACCCAGGCTGAGGTGCTCTCCGAGGGCGGGCCAGTAGCCGATGCAGTGGAGCTCAACGCCCTTGTAGCCGACACCGAAGACGCGGTCGCCGCGATGGCTGACGGCTATGGCACGACAAAGCTGAAGGTGGGCGCGTCCGATTTCAAGGTCGACGTGGCTGCAGTAGCCGCCGTGCGAGAAGCCATCGGGGAGAGTTGTCGTCTTCGGCTCGACGCCAACGGAGCATGGACCGTGGATCAAGCAGTGCCTGCGCTGGCCCGATTGAAGCAATTCGAAATCGAGTACGTCGAGGAGCCGGTTGCGGGAATCGAAGCCCTGACTCAGGTGGCCGAGCAATCCTCAATCCCCGTCGCGATAGACGACAGCCTCGGCTCTGTTGAGGCCCAGGTTCCCGAGTCAATCTCCGTCGTGGTGGTTAAGCCTATGGCCCTCGGAGGTCCCCGCACTGCCTACGTTGCTGCCCGCCGCTGGATCAACGAAGGCCGCAAAGTCATCATTACCAACTACTTCGACTCGGCCATTGGCCAGCACGCTGCCCTAGGTGTCGCTGCTGCCCTCCCAGGCCCCCCACAAGTCCACGGCGCCATCACGCCCGCCCTTTTTGACCGCGATATTGCTGATCTACCGACGATTGCTGACGGTTGCTGCCCCCTCCCACCTCACAGCCCCGCAGTCGCCAGGGAGGGCCGCTAGGGCTCCCAGACCACGGTGTCGGTGTTTGCGTCGATGATGATGCGGTTGTCCAGGGGTTGGTCGAGGGCGATGACAGCGGTTTGCTGGAGGCCGGAGCGCTGGCACTCCTCGGTGACGACTAGGGCGTAGACGGCGATCTTCACCTGGGTGATGCCGTATTCGGTCTCGGCGTCGCTGAACTCCTCGCACTCGGTGCCCCAGTAGCGGACGGTAAGAGTGCGATCGTCCTCGGCCACTACCACGTTGTTGATGATGCGGATCTCGCGGGGTGGCCCTTGGGGAAGCTCCTTGGTCTTGGTAGTGCAGCCCGCGGCCAGCAGCACCACCGCCAAAAGGAGCGCGACCCGGCGAAAGCTCACGACTCTTCAGCCCGGGTCGCCACAAACTCCACGCTCAGATCATGCCACCCGGCACGGTGGGGCAATACCGTCGAGACGTGGGGCTTCGACGGTCGCAGCTTGTGGTGGTGTGGCTGATCGGGGCCGCGGTCATCCTGCCCAACGCTTCCATTGCCCCCGCCATACCCGACATCGCCAAGGCGTTCGGTATCTCCGACCAGACCTCGGTATTCATCTTGATGACCGCTCACGCCCCCGGCCTGTTCATGGCCTCGGTGATCGGGGTGGCCGCCGACCGCTACGGGCGCCGTCGCATCATCGTGCCCTGTTTGCTGTTGTTCGGGCTGGCCGGTCTGGTGATCATGGCGTCGACCAATCTGGCCATGCTGTTGACGTTCCGGTTCATCCAGGGGCTGGGCTCATCTGGTTTCCTGAGTCTGGCGCTGGTGATCATCGGGGACAACTACGAGGGAGTCGAGCGCACCCGGATCATCGGCCAGAACGCGCTGGCCATGAACTTGAGTGTGGCGGCGCTGCCCGCCGCTGGCGGCCTGCTCACCGAACTGTTCGGCTGGCGGGGGCCGTTCGCCATGCACGCCGCCACCATCGTTCTGGCCTTGTTCGCGGCCACCCTGCTGCCGCCTGACGAGCGGCGCACCCCTCAGCCGTTGCGCCACCAACTCCGCCAGGCCCGCCCCCATTTGATGCGGCCCGAAGTGGGGGTGCTGTTGCTGGTGGCCCCGTTCACATTCCTCATCTTCTTCGCCGTCGGAATCACCACCATGCCCATCCACCTCGACAATGAGTTCGGCGCGTCGGCTGGGATTCGGGGGCTGATCCAGTCGCTGCCCGCGGTGTCGGCTGGACTGGTGGCGCTCAGCATGGGACGAATCGCCGGCCGCTACTCCACTTCGGCCATCGTGCGGGCCGGCTACGTCGGCTTCGTCATCTGCCTGACGGGAATGGCGGCATCGCCCTCGCTGGCAGTGATCATCGCCCCGGTGCTCGTGCTCGGTGCCGCTGATCAGATGGTGGTGGTCCCGCTGCAAAGCCGAGCGGCCTCGCTGGCCCCCAATGAGCACCGGGCCGTGATGGTGGCCGCCTGGGGCACCGCCATCCGCATCGGCCAAGTCGGCGGCCCCGCAGCCGTAGCCGGCCTCCTGGCCATAGGCGACACCCGCCTCGTCCTATGGACCGGTGCCGCCCTCTCCGCCGCCCTCCTCATCCTCGTAACCACAGTCAGCAAACTCATAGACCGCGACCCCTGGTTCAGGACCGCGTCAGGATGACGAGCAATGGTGGCATTGTCCGAGAAAGGCGTAACCCCGGCCGTTTGCCGAAGCAGTGACGGTTCCGGGGTCTAGGCCAATAATCGTATAGTGCTCTCAAGTGCGGGGCAACGACTTTCCCTAGGCATAGCAGTCTTGGGGCTGATCAGGTTGGTCTGGAGGCCAACACGGTAGGTATGCGGGAAAGGCTGGTCATCCAGGCATGGGTGTCAGAGCACATCCATTGCGCGAGCTCCAGGATCATGGCAGCGTCGTCTGCTAACTCTCGGCGGTGTAAGGGCTCGTGATGGGCGACCCGATTTCTCAGGAAGTGGAGCCGATCCATCCGTGATTCGATGTCGGCCCGAATCAGCGCGGTGTTCCCTTGCTTGGGATGGCTTGGAAACTGCGCAGCAAGTGCTGGTACCCACATCGAGGTGTGGTGACGCCCTGCACATAGATAACGCCAGAATCCGAATCCGAACTCTGTGATCACCCTGCCTTGGTCTATCGGCAATCTCCCGTTCTTGGTGGCGCGCAGTTTTGCTTTCGCTATGTCGTCCAGCGTTCGTTTGCCATGGTGGCCGAGAAACAGTTGCTTGTGATCAAACCAAGGCTGACGTAGTCCCGATAACGAAACCAGTGCCGTCAAGGCCTCGTCGAATCGATTGCGAAGCACAACCTCCAGTCGGCCGAGATCTTCGAGGAATGCTGCGGCAACGTGTGCGTTCCAGGTGTAGAGGTCAAGTGCCCGCCGCAGGTTGCCGTCACTGTCTTCGAGATACGAATTCAGGCGATCTGGGCTCAGGCGATGCAGGATGACTTCGGAATTGAACGTTGAGGGCGCGGGCATTGGCTGGTATCCTCACTCTTGAAGACCCCGGAACCGTCCCTGCTTCGGCACACGGCCGGGGTTACGTCTTTGTGAGGGGAAGTGAGGGCGGCCAGAGGGCCGCGAGAGCTGCTCTTCGGCAGCTTGAGACAGGTTAGCGGCCGGCGGCGGGGCGGAAGGCGGCTACTACCTCGGAGAGGTAGTCGTGGGCTTCAGATGCGTCGGAGGGGATGGGGAGGTGGGCTCGGAAGTCGGTGACTCCGGCTTCGACCAGGGCGGGAACGCTGTCCATGGTGGCGGCCAGGTCCACGCCGTCGTCGGTGCGCACGATTGGCAGGGTGCCTACTACGCCGAGGCCCGACGGGTCGCGGTCATAGCCGGCCACCGCCTCGCGCATTTGGCCGATGTGGGATTCCATGTCGCCGGCCATGGCGTCGCCCCAGGGGATCCATCCCGAGCCGAACCGGGCCAGGCGGCGCATGGCCCGGGGGTTAACCGTGCCGCTCACCCAGATGGGCACCCCGCCGGGCTGCACCGGCTGGGGCTGCATGTAGATGCGGGAGAACTCGAGTTGGTCGTCGCTGAAGTCGGCTGGACAGGAGCCCCACAGGGCCTGGCACACCGCGAGGGTGTGGTCGAGCTGGCGGCCCCGGTCGGCGAAGTCGAGGCCGGCGGCTTCGTACTCCTCGGCCTGCCATCCCACGCCCACGCCGAGGTCCACCCGGCCGCCGGTGAGCACGTCGAGGGTGGCCAGCGACTTGGCCAGGATCACCGGGCGGCGCAGCGCGGCCAACAAGATGTTGTTGCCCAGCCGGAGGTTGCTGGTGATGGCCCCCAGCGCCGTGAGCACGGTGGTGGGCTCCAGCCAATGACCGTCGGGGCCAGTGGGCTGGCGGCCGCCGGCCATGCCCCCCAGCTCGGCTTGGCCGTAGGCCTCCAGATTCTCGCCGAACACCACGTGATCGCTCACCACCACTTTGTCCACCCCGGCGGCGTCGGCCGCTTTGGCTAGATCTAGTACGGGCTGCCAGCCCCCTGGACCTGGGTCGGCGGCGGCGAACGTGCGGAGATTGATGGAGAGCAGCGCTGTCATGGGGTCTTGCTTAGCCGATCAGAGCCTCCGATGACTCAGAGACCGAAGAGTTGGTTGCAGTTGTCGGCCAGGATGAGCCGGCGATCGGTGTCGGAGATGTCGGTGAACCACTCGTCGGTGAGCTTGCGGCTGTGGGGCCAGGTGGTCTCGGAATGTGGGTAGTCGCTCGACCACATGATCTTGTCCACCCCGATGTGGTGGCGCTCCCGCAGGCCCACGGGATCCTCCATGAATGTGGACCACACTTGCTGCTTCATATAGACGCTGGGGGGCTCGGGCAGGTCGTTGCCGGTCCAGAACCGATGCTTCTCCCACAGGTGGTCGATGTAGTAATGGGCGAAGCTGATCCAGCCGATCTGGCCTTCCACGCTGATCATCCGCAGCTCGGGGTACCGGCGCAGCACCCCGCTCACTGCCAGGGTGGTCACCGCCTCGCCCATGGCGAACTTCGACATCAACAGGTCCACGATGTAGCCGATGCCGTCGGTGCGGGGCATAGGTGCGGCGCGGCCTCGGCCTCCCACATGGATAGCGGCAGGCCAGCCGACGTCGATGAGGGTCTCCCACAACGGATCCCAGCGGGGCTCGTACCACTCGCCGTTATCGGGGAACCGGCCGATCACCGCGCCCCGCAGGGCTTGCCTTCCGGCCAGCCGCCGGATTTCGGCCACGGTGTCATCGGGGCCGGATGCGGGGAGGTAGGCCATGCCGATGAGTCGGGAGGAGTCAGTAGAGCAGAAGTCGCTCAGCCAGTCGTTGTAGGCCGAATAGCTGGCCCGGGCCAGCCCGGAGTCTTCGCACCTCAGCGGCCCGCCGCCGTAGAGCACCTCAGCGGAAACCCCGTCGATGTCCTGGTCCACTAGGCGGGCATCGGGATCCCACCCGCCGGATCGGACCTCGTCGAGGCGGCGGACGTTCCAGCTGTAGTCCTCGGGTCGCTTGCCCGCCATGGCCGAGATGCCCAGCATCGGGGTGCGCTGGCCTTCGAACACCTGGAACTGGCCCTCGTCGGTCTCCTCCACCACCGGCGCCCGATCTCGGTATTCCGCGGGCAGGTAGTCGGCCCACATTGTTGGCGGGGGATTGACGTGGGAATCGGCGGAAACAAGTTGAACGTCGCCCATGGGGCGAGAGTACTCCCCAGCCAGAAGACCCGCCGTAAGGAGGGCTAGTGGATGGCGCGGGCCGAGCGGAGGGCGGTGACCTCCTCGACGGTGAACCCCACCTCGGCCAGCACGTCGTCGGTGTCACCGCCGATGGCGGTGGTCGGGGTGCGGACCAGGCGCCCGGGGTTCTCGTCGAACTGCACGGGGGACGACACCAATCGGGCAGTGGGGTGGTCGGGATGGGGCTGGGTATAGCCGTTGGCCACCGCCTGGGGATCGACCAGGGCCTCTGAGGGGGTGGCGACCTTGGAGAAGATGCAGCCCTCGGCTGAGAGCGCGGCCTCGGCTTCGGCCAGCGTCATGGAGGCGAACGCTTCCGCATAGATCTGGCGGATCTCGGCGCTGCGCTCCATGATGACCGAAACGTCGGCGTAGGCCGGATCCGCGGCCATCTCGTGCAGGCCCAGCGCCCGGCACATCTGACCCCAGAATCGGGCCATGTCCAGCATCACCGGTTGGATGTGGCGGTTGTCCGCGGTCACATAGGTGCCGGTCATCGGATTGGGGCTGGCCATGCCGCCACCCGAGCGTCGGGGCGGGTCGGCGCCGTCGGCCGATGTCGAGGCCAGATCCGACGACAGCTGAAACATGCCGAACGCCAGCAGGGCCACGTCCACCACCATCGGCTGACCGGTGCGGGCGGTGCGATAGAGGGCCGCAGCGATCCCCCCGGCCAGCGACAGGCCCGACGGGCCGTCGCCCATCGCCCCTCGTTGGCCCACCGGCAGGCCTTCGGTGGAGCTCAACATGTAGTTGAGGCCGCTGCGGGCGAAGTACGACACCGCGTCGAACCCGCCCTCTTCAGCGTCGGGCCCCCGCACTCCGTGGCCGTGGCCCCGGGCGTACACCAGCATGGGGTTCACGGCCCACAGGTCATCGGGCTCCAGTTGCAGCTTGCGGCGGGCCTGGGGGCGGAAGCTGGTAACGAACACATCGGCCCACTTCACGAGACCGTCGAGTGCGGCCCGCCCCTCGGGGTTGGTCAGATCCAGGGCCACGACTCGCTTGTTGCGGTTGTACTGCTGCCACGAGGAGTTGTATCCGGCCACCTGGCCCATGGTGCCCGAGCGCATATCCCGTCGGCCGGGGTCGCCGGTGAGCCGCTCCACCTTCACTACCTCGGCGCCCCATTCTCCGAGCACCGCCCCACAGGTGGGCACGAAAGCGTATTCGCCCAGTTCCAGTACCTTGACACCCTCTAGCGGCAACGTCATGGCTATGGGTCTATCACCCAGTCAGCGCAGGTCGACAACCACGATTTCACCGCCAGGATGGGCCTGGACCTTGGCCGGATCGATGCTGGGCGCGGTACACACGTACAGACTGCTGCTGGCGTCGTCCAACACACAGGCAGTGGGACGGCAGCCGGGGAACTCGATGACGTGGTCCACCGCGCCGCCCTCGCCAACGAGCAGCACCCGGCGGCCCATGGGGTCGGCCACCCACACCCGACCGTCGGGAGCCAAGCAGATACCGTCGGGCGACCCGGCGTCCAGATCGGCGAACACCCGCCGATCGCCCAGTGAGCCGTCGTCGCCTACCGCGAACGAGGACAATCGCTGACCCCATGTCTCGGCCACGATCAACCGCCGCTCCGGAGTGATGACCATGCCATTGGCGAAGCGAAGCCCGTCGGCGGCCACTGCGACGTTGCCGTCGGGGCTCACCCGCAGGATCTGGGCGGGCTGCTCCGGAGCCCGAGCCTCCAGATCGAACCCGTCATTGCCGACGTAGGCGGTGCCGTCGACGTCCACCACCATGTCATTGATCTTGGATCCTGACACCGGGTTGAGGTCGGCGACGACGGTTCCGTCGGCTTGGCGCAGCGTGCGATCGGTGGTGGACACCACCAGCATCTCGCCGTCGGGGGTCCAGCCCAGCCCTGACGGGCGTCCTGGCACCCGGGCCCGCTCGACGAGATCGCCGGTTTCAGGATCCCAGGAATAGACCTGGCCGCCGAAGACATCGGAAAACCACAGCTGGCCGTCCCGCCAGCGGGGCGCCTCGGGGAAAAAGAGGGCGGCAACGGCTGTCTCCATCGGTCTCTACCTTCCATCGGAGGTCGATCAGCAGCCAAACCTGCGCTTGAGGCAGCCGCGATGGCCGAGGTGTCTTGGCTTCCACCGAAACCCCGCTAAGAGCCAAACTCGTGTTGTGATCCCCACCCTGGACAAGTTCGCCGCCGAGGTTCGCGCCTTTTTGGATGCCAATGCCGAGCGGGCTGTGCGGGACGAGTTCACCTGGGGAGTCGGCTCCGATGAGATCACCGTCTACGCCGAGAAGAGCCCTGCCGAGGAGGAGGCGGCGGTCCGGGCCGCCCAGCAGTGGCGGGCCAAAATGTGGGAGGCGGGGTTCGGATGGATCACCGGCCCTGCCGAATACGGCGGACGGGGTCTCGGCCCGGAGCACGAGCGGGTCTACCTCGACCTGGAGGCTGGCTACCGGGTGCCGTCGCAGACCATGTTCGGCAGTTCCCTGGGAGTGGTGGCCCCCACGATCCTGGCCCACGGCTCCGATTGGCTGAAAGAGCGTTACCTGGCCCGGCTGTTCCGAGGGGAGATCCTGGCCTGCCAGCTGCTGAGCGAGCCGGGGGCCGGGTCGGATTTGGCCTCCCTCAGCACCCAGGCGGCCGCCGATGGCGACGAATGGGTGATCAACGGCCAAAAGGTGTGGAGCTCCCGGGCCCATTTCTCCGATATCGGCCTGCTGCTGGCCCGCACCGACACCGACGCGCCCAAGCACAAGGGCATCACCGCTTTCATCTACCCGCTCGACACGCCCGGGACCGACGTTCGCCCGCTGCGGCAGATGACGGGTGGGGCGGAGTTCAACGAGGTTTTCTTCGACGACGCCCGCATCAGCGACCGCCATCGTGTGGGCGACGTCAACGCCGGCTGGTCGGTGTTCCGCATCTCGCTTCAATCGGAGCGGGCCTCGATCGGCTCAAGGGGGGCAGGCTACGGCGGCAGCGGGCTGGTGGGGCTGGCTGCGCCTGAGAAGGTGGTCCAGCTGGCCCAGCACTTCGGGCTGGCCGACGACCCCGTGGTGCGCCAGGATCTGGCCCGCTTGTACACCGGGTACCGGCTGGTGGAATGGAACGCCAACCGACAGCCCCCGTTGGCCCCGGCCGCCACCAAGTACGCCACCGCCCGGCACGTGAACTGGGCGGCGTCGATGATCGCCCGCCTGCTGGGTCCCCGCATCTGCGCCGACACCGGAGAGTGGGGCACCTACGCCTGGAAGCAGCTGCTGCTGGGCGCCTGTGCCATTCGCATCGGCGGCGGCACCGACGAGGTGATGAAGAACGGCGTGGGCGAAGGGGTTTTAGGGTTACCCAAGGAGCCGCGTTAGGTTTCGGCCGCCTCCAAAGCACTTCTATCAATTTTGGACATGGGGGTGAGGGGGAAGGCGTCGGTGAGGCGGAGGTGTTCGGGGAGCTTGTAGTCGGCGATGTGCTGTTGGCCGAAGGATCGCAGCTCTTCGAGCGTGGGCGGGTCGTTGGGATCGGCGGGGATGACCACGGCCACTCCGACCGCGCCCATCACCTCGTCGGGCCGGGGCACCACGCACACACCAGAAACCTTGGGATGCCAGGCCAGCACTTTTTCAGCCTCAACCGGGAACACCACATAGCCGCCCCGGTGGAAGCCCTCCCCCCGGCGGCCGACCAGGCGCAGGCACCCGGCATCGTCGATCCAACCCTGGTCGCCGGTGTGAAGCCAGCCACCCCGTAGCGCCTCGGCTGTGGCGACCGGATTGCGCCAGTACCCGGCCATCACGGTGGGAGATCGAAAGCACACCTCTCCCACTGTTCCGGGGGCCACGGCCAAATCGCTGTCGGGGTCGCGTACCTCCACCTCAATACCGGGTCGGGGCCGCCCTACGGTATAGAGCATCTCCTCCATGGGGGCATCGATCCAGGTGAAGGTTCCTATTCCGCCTACCTCGGTGCAGGCGTACCGCTGGGTCCAGTCAGCCCCGAACCGCTTCCGGGCCTCCTCGATCACATTGGGGGGCGAAGGCGCCCCGCCGGTGACCACGAGCTTCACTGAGGAGAAGTCGTACTGGTCGAAATCAGGATGGCGAAGCATGAGGGCGATCTGGGGGGCCACGCCGCCCACCGCGGGCATCCGGTAGCGGGACACCGCGTCGAGCACTGCGGTGGCACTCCATTTGTCGATCACATGAAGGGTGGTGCCCACCGCGAACTGGGCCGGGACCTTGCCCATCACCCCGATGTGGGCCATCTGAGTGTTGGAGGTAATGGCACCGCCTTCCCCCCAGCCGTTGCCGGTGTCCACGATGGCGATGTCGGCCAGGATCTGGTTGGTGAACGTCGCCCCCTTGGGCACGCCGGTGGTGCCCGATGTGAACACCACCGCCACCGGCCGGTCGCCATCAGAGGGCAGCAGCGGCGGGGCTTCGTTACGCACCCGCAGGTCAGCGCACACCGAGCCGGGCCTGTCGGCCAGAGCCACCTCGATCACGTCGATGTCGAGGGCCATGGCGTCGGCCATGGGGGCGGTGGCAATGGCCCGGTCGGCTTGGGCCACCTCGTTCACCAGGACGGTGCGCTCCGGGGCGGGCAGGCGGCTGCTCACCCCGGCGGTGATGGCCCCCAGCTTGGCCAGTGCCCCGTAAAGCACGATGTAGTCCACCGACGACGGCACCAGCAGGGCCACCACTTGGCCGTGGCTCACCCCCCGGCGGGCCAGACCGACGGCCACCTCGTCGGTCAGGCGGTCGAACCGGGCAAAGCTGACTCGCCAACCCTCTTCCGCCACCAGGGCCGGACGGTCAGAAAACCGCTTTCCCGATGCCCTGATGGTTTCGGCCCACATGTTCTGAGTGTGCCATCCCGGGACAACTGAGTACCTACGTTGCAGGGGGAATACGGTTGGCGGGTCCGAACAGCAAGGAGCGTGGTCATGGGCGAATTTGTGCGGATTGAGACCGGTGCGGCAGAGGGGGTGGCCACCCTGCGGCTGGACCGCCCCAAGGTCAACGCCTTGAACGCCCAGGTTGTAGCGGAGTTGCACCAAGCCGCCGACGAGCTGGCCGGGCGCAGCGATATCCGGGCGGTGGTGATCTGGGGCGGCCCCAAGGTGTTCGCCGCCGGCGCCGACATCAACGAGTTCTCGGGGATGGATCCCGATGGGGGCCGGGACCTGAGCCAGCGGATCAATGCCGCTTTCCGGGCGCTGGAGCAGCTCCCTCAGATCACCATCTGCGCCGTCAACGGCTACGCCCTTGGCGGGGGATGCGAGTTGGCCATGGCGGCCGAGTTCCGCCTGGTGGGGGAAAGCGCTGTATTGGGCCAGCCGGAGATCCTGTTGGGGCTCATCCCCGGCGGGGGCGGCACCCAGCGATTGAGCCGCCTGGTGGGCATCACCAAGGCCAAGGAGCTGATCTATACCGGGCGAAATGTGCGAGCCGACGAAGCAGTGGCCATCGGGTTGGCCTCCGCCGTCTACCCCGACGACGATCTCTACGACGAGGCCGTGAAGCTGGCCGCCCGCTACGCCGCCGGCCCCGCTGCCATCAAGCTGGCCAAAAGAGCCATCCTCGACGGCTATTTCCTCCCCCTCGATGAGGCCTTGGTGGTGGAGGCAGAGGCCTTCGCCGACTGCTTCCACACCGACGACGCCCACATCGGCGTAGCCAGCTTCCTAGAAAACGGCCCCGGCAAAGCCGAATTCACCGGGTCGTAGGGCCTGTCAGACAACCGGGGGGTTTTCGGGGACGGCGAGGGCCTTCTCCTCGGGAGGGGTGGGGCCGAAGCGGCGCCACAGCCAGCCGAGGGTGGCGCCGATCACGATCATCAACACGCCGATGAGGGCCATGTCCATCAGCCGGCCGCTCAGATCGCTAAGAAGGGCCTCGTGGATCGACTGGGCGGCCCTCACAGTGTCGGAGTTGTCGATCAACACGGCCAGCAGCGCCCGAGAGCCGTAGATTCCCACTCCCAAGATTCCGGCCATAGCCACAATGCCGATGCCGATGCTCCACACCACCCGGGTGCGGGACGGCGATATCAGCAGCGATCCGATGCCGCACAGCAGGATCAAGGTGATGGTGGAAGAGCGGCGGTCTTGGAGTTGGCCGAGGAACTCCCAGAACCGGTCTCCCGGCTCGGCGCGCTCGAGCACGGTCACCACTCCGGCGTCAGCTGGCGGTGTGACGGTGCCGAGAAAGGCCAGCTCCTCGTTGGCCGCAATCTCACCCACCATCTGATTGAAGATCGGCCCCAGGTCCACTTGCACGCTCCGAACCGGCGGATTGTTCACGAGCGTGCCGCCCTCCACCGCCAACACATCGCGGTGGGCCTCCCGTACTGCGTGCTCCAGCAGACTGTAGTTGGCCTTATCGGTGAGCACCTCGCCTACCGCCACCGGGACCTGCTCCTGAATCGCCTGCTGGGCACCCGCGGAGCCCGCGGGGGTGACCGGTAGGTCGGCCATCTCCAATGTGGTGGCGACAAATGACGCGGCCACTACCTTGTGGACGTCTTCGTCGTCGAAGATCTCGTAGAGCTCCTCAGTGAAGCGGTCCTCGTTGTACACCACGAGATTGGCGTAGGTGGTGAGCGCGGAGAAACCCGAGCCGAACACCACGATCAACAGCAGCAGCACGGCCACCGCCTCGCGCACTGTGCGGGAGGTGACGCTGCGCCAAGAGCGCACCAGCTGCTGGAAATAGTCCTCCACCGTGTTCAGTTTGCCTGATTCTTCATGCCGCCCTGGGGCGGCAGGGGGCTGGACTCCCTATCCGAACAGCGGGCTGACCGAGGAGACCTTGTATTTCTTCCCGTCCATCCCCGTGATGCCCAACTCATTGATGGCCGCCCCGAATGCGGCGATGTGGGGAGCGGTGAAGTGGGCGCCCAGCGCCTCTTCGCTCTCCCAGATCTCGAAGAAGCGGATCTTCCCCGGGGCTTCCACCGAAAAGCAGTACTCGATGTTGCCGTCCTCAGCTCGTGACGCGGCGGCCATCTCATTGGCGGCTGCCATGAAGGCCTCGGTGTTCTCGGGGGGAAGGGAGCCGGTGCCGGCGATGACGATCATGGGATCTCCTCAAAGTGGTAATGAGCGGTCACAGCGTAGCCACAGGGCGACGGGAGCATGGGGTCGGGCTGCGCTATCCGAACAGCGGGCCCACCGAGGAGATTTCGTATTTCTTCCCGTCCATACCGGCCATGCCCAGCTCGCTGACTGCGGCTTGGAAAGCCCCGAAATGGGGAGCGGCGAATTGAGCCATCATGGACTCCTCGGTCTCCCAGATCTCCAAGAACCGAAAGACGCCGGGTGCCTGCATCGAGATGCAGTAGTCGATGTTGCCGTCCAGGGTGCGCGACGCCGCGGAGATGTCGGCGGCGGCTGCCATGAATGCCTCAGTGTTCTTAGCGGGGACGGAAACGGAACCGGCGACGACGATCATGGAATCTCCTCACGACGGGGCGAGCGGCCACAGAGTAGTCATTGGGGAGGCTGGTGGATGGATCGCCCGCCGACCAAGGTGGGCCGAGCAGTCGTCACCTAGAGTGACGATTGGATGCTTCCGTTCGACCCCATCAGCGAAGCCCGGCGCAACTGGGAGGCCAACGACTGGCGGGCCATCGACGCCATGTCGGCGGCCACGTCGATCACCCGCGCCCACCAGCTGGTGATCGGGCGGATCAACGAAGCCCTGGCCCCGTTCGAGCTGACCTTCTCCCGGTTCGAGGCGCTGGCCCTGCTCCACTTCTCCCGTCGCGGGTCGCTGCCGCTGGGCAAGATGGGCAACCGGCTGATGGTCCATCCCACCAGCGTCACCAATGCCATCGATCGCTTGGAGCGAGACGGCCTGGTCCGTCGGGTGCCCCACACCGAGGACCGCCGCACTGTATTGGCGGAGATCACCGATGAGGGGCGCCGGGTGGTGGCCAAAGCGGCAGATGCCCTGGCCGATATCGAGTTCGGCTTGGCCAGTCTGTCCGCTGGCACCCTGGGCGCACTGGACGACGCCATCCGCACACTGCGCAGAGATGCGGGAGACTTCGCCGAGTAACAGGGCCATGACCATGCTGGACATCCGCCCGCTGACCTCAGACATCGGGGCCGAGATTCACGGGGTGGATCTACGCGAGGAACTCGACGACGCCACGGTGGCCGGTATCCGCCAGGCCCTGCTCGACCACTTGGTGGTGTTCTTCCGCGACCAGGCCATCACCCCCGATCAGCACCTGGCCTTCGCCCAGCGGTTCGGCCCGATCAACGTGGCCCCGTTCGGCCCCAAGCTGGAAACCCATCCGGCCATCACGGTGCTCGACCAGATTGCCCCGGTGGGCGGATTGGCCGCCCGCTGGCACAGCGACAACACCTACATGCCAAGGCCGCCGCTGGGCTCCATACTCCGAGCGGTGGAGTTGCCCGAGGTGGGCGGCGACACCTGCTTCGCAAACATGTACAAGGCCTACGAGGGGCTGTCAGAGCCGATGATGGCCTTGGTCGACGGCCTGGACGCAGCCCACGACCTCACCTACACCCTCACCCGGGCCATCGACGAGGGGCTGGCCAAAGAGCACTTGGACACGATGCAAGCCGAGTACCCGGAGTTGATTCGCCCGGTGGTTCGGGTCCATCCCGAGACCGGGCGGCGGGCCCTGTTCGTGAACAGCAACTTCACCACCCGCCTCGTGGGAGTGGCCGAGGCCGAGAGCGACACCCTCCTGCCGTTCTTGTTGAACCACGTGCGCTCTCCCGAGTTCCAGTGCCGCTTCCGCTGGGCTGTCGACTCCATCGCATTCTGGGACAACCGGGCCGTCCAGCACTTCGCCGTGCCCGACTACACCGAGCGCCGCCTCATGCACCGGGTCACGGTGGAGGAGTGGGACTGACTGTCAGACGGTGAACGCGCCGTCGATGTCGAGTTTTTGGCCGCTGACGTAGTTGGCGGCGTCGGAGGCCAAGAAGCAGGCGGCCTCGGCGATGTCCACCGCCTTGCCGAAGCGGCCCAGGGGGATGTTGGCGCGGGCCACCTCCAGGGCTCGGTCGTCCAGGTCGCCGTCGGCCATGAGGCGGGCGGCCATGCCGTCCTCCAGCATTCCCGGTCCCACGCAGTTGGCTCTGATCCCGAAGCGACCCTCTTCCACCGCCACCGCCCGCATGAGCGACTCCACTGCGCCCTTGGGGATTGACGACAGAGCGTCCCGCTTGGGGAACACCGTGGTGGCCGCGGTGGTGACGTACACGATGTTGCCGCCCGAGACCCGGAGGTGGGGAAGCGTCGCCACCGTCAGATTGAACGCCCCGATCACGTCGGCTTCGATCTGGCTGGCGAACAGGTCGGGGTCGGTTTGCGACAGGTACATCTGGGGGACATGGGGGCCGGCGGCGCTCACCACGGTGTGCAGCCCGCCCAACTCATCAGCGGCATCGTCGGCAAACGCCCGCAAGGCGTCGGCGTCCTCCACGGCGGGATTCCCCATGTGAACCTCAGCGCCCTCGGCCCGCAGCGCGGCGGCGACTTCTTCGGCGGCCTCTAAGTTCGACCGGTAGGTGAACGCCACAGAACTGCCTCGCTGGGCCAGCAGTTCGCAAACCGCCGCGCCGATGCCGCCGCTGCCCCCGGTGACCAGTGCCCCACCGGCCCGGCCGGAGAAATCGCTCACACACGGAACACTACTGGTCACCCCAGCCGGCGCTGCGCTTGGGGAACAGTCGGTTTATTCGGCTACGGTGACCCGACGAAACACGCTGATTGCAGTTTCGCGCTCAGCCTCCGAGTTTCCGTTTGGGTGGGGAATGCAGGTTCCGATTTCAAAGCAGTTGAGGCAATTCCGCAAGCTGTCTGTCGGGCTGAAGGACGCGTACTCAGGGTCAGATGCCCGCAGCCGGGTACAGCAATTCGACGGATGGACGGGCAGAGCGTCATCGGGCGATGCGGACACGACAGACTACGACCACGCCGATACCGTCAAGGAGTACTACGACCTTTGCACTGAGGTCATGGTGTTCGGTTGGGGTGAATCGCTCCACTTTGCGCCGCTGTCGCCCCACGAGAGCCTGGAGCAGTCAAAGCTCCGACACCAACGCCTGATGATCTCCAAGCTGGAGTTGCAAGAAGGCATGGAGGTGATCGATATCGGCTGTGGGATCGGCGGTCCAATGCGCCAGGTCGTCCGCGAGGCCGCTGTCAAAGTTGTCGGAGTCAACAGCAGCGAGTACCAACTGGAGAAGGCGAAGTCGTTGAATGCTGCGGCGGGGCTCGACCACATGGTTGAGTTCCTGGCGTGCAGTTTCATGGACATGGGCGCCGTCGCCGATGGCACCTTCGACCGGGGATACGCAATTGAGTCGACGTGCCATGCACCCGACAAGCAGGGCGCATTTGCTGAGATCTTCCGTGTGCTGAAGCCCGGAGCCCTCTTGTGGGGTCAGGAAATGTGCATGACTGACGAGTTCGATCCTGACGACGACCGGCACCAGGCGCTCAAGGAAGAACTGAGGCACGGTATCGCGCTCAATGACATCGCGACCATGGACGAGGTTGACAGAGCCCTCGAAGCAGTGGGATTTGAGGTACTTGAGGCAAAGGACCACGCCGTTGCCGAGGATGGTCCGACCACTCCGTGGTATCAGCCGATGTCCAGTCAGCGCAATACCCTGGGCAACGCCCTGCGCAGAACACCGCTAGGCCGCAGAACGCTGTTCGGGGTAACAAAAGTGGCCGAGGTTGTCGGAGTTTTCCCCAAGGGCGCCGCGGATGTCATCAGGCTGATGGACCGTACCGCCAATGCCTACGTCGCCGGAGGTAAGACCGGCATCTTTTCGCCCCTGTACTGCTTTTTGGCCCGCAAACCCTTTTGAGCGGCGCTTCGGTCGCGCCACTGGCCGCTCGCTAGTTCCAGGTCACGTCCAGGGGCAGGTGATCGTGGCGGCGCACGAACATGCTCTTCTCCCAACGGGGCGGGTCGTCGTCGGCCAAACTGAACCAAGAAGTGTCTTGCAGCAGGCGCTCTAACGAGCAGAGGGTCTCCAGTCGAGCCAGCGGAGCGCCCACGCAGTGGTGAATGCTCCGGCCGAAGGCCAGATGGCTGCGGGAGATTCGGCGGTCCAGCACCACCTCGTCGGGTCGGTCGAACTCGGCAGGGTCCCGATTGGCCGACGACCACAGCAGAAAGACGGTGGTGCCGGCCGGGAGGGTCACGCCGCCTAGTTCGCAGTCGCGCTTGACTTGGCGATAGTGGCCCCGGAATGGCGACTCCAGCCGCACGGCCTCCTCGATGAAGTTCTCCAAGAGGCTGTGATCAGTCCGGATTTGTTCTTGGAGGGCGGGATCGTCGGCCAGCATTCGCACCGCGTTGCCGATTAGCGATGCTGTGGATTCCCCCCCTGCGCCGAGGAGCACCGTGAGCGTGCCGATGGCTTCGCCCCTGCTGATGTCGCCGTTGGCCATTGCCTTGGCGCACACTCCGAGCAGATCATCACCCGGGTTGTTGCCGGCTTCGGCGAGCTTGGTGTACAAGAAGCGGCTCGAGCTGGAGTTGTCTTGGGAGATGGCGTTCATGGTTTCTCGCGTGTGGAAGCCGGCCAACAGCCGCCCGCCCTGAAGGGCCCAATCCATCACATCGGGCCAGCTTTCGTCGGGCAGTCCGATCAGCCGCCCTATGACCCGAGCGGGAACGGGATGGGCCACGGTGTTGGCCCACTCCACCCTGGTCCCCTGCGAGCGGGCCGCCGCGAACTGCTCGTCGATGAAGGACTCGATCTCAGCTCGCATGGCTTCCATGCGGCGAGCCACCAGCTCGGGGAACACCACGCTCCGGTGAACGGTGTGCTCAGGCGGATCGGCGGTGGCCAGGGTGGTGGTGCCCTCGCCGAACTCGTCGGTGCGGAACAGCACGGGATTGCCGTCGTCGCCGGTGGCCAGCAACACGTCGAGGTGATTGGAGAAGTCGTCGATCCGGCGGAGGGCGTCCACGATGAGTTCGTGGGTGGCCACAAATGCCATGTCGAGCCCCGGCACCAACCACACCGGATGCTCCCGGCGCAGCCGCTCGTAGAGCGGATAGGGATCGGCCCAAACCTCAGGATCGATAATCGTCCGAGGCTCCAGCGGAACGACCGAAGACGCAGTGGCGTTCATGCTAAATACTGGCACAAGACCGACGAAGACGATGGCTCGCCTCGGCTGATCGGCTGCCCTTTTGGGAGAGTAGAACCATGACCGATTTCTTCTACGAGCAGGACGCGGACCTCGCCGCTCTGGATGGCCAGCAGGTGGCCGTGGTGGGCTACGGCAACCAGGGGAGGCCGTGGGCGCTCAATCTGCGGGACTCGGGCCTGTCGGTGTCGGTACACGTTCGAGCCGACGAGACCCGGGAGCAGGCCATCGCCGACGGATTCGACGCCGGAGACATCGCCGACGCCTCGACGGCCGATGTCATCTGCGTGCTGATTCCCGACGACTCCATCCCTGGTCTGGGCCTGGCTCCGAGATCTGACGCGCTCACAATCGTGGCCAGCGGCTACACCCTGGCCTTCGACCGGTTCGCCCCCGACGGCGACATCGCCATGGTGGCGCCCCGGATGCTGGGCCCCGAAGTGAGGCGCTGCTACGAGGAGGGAGTCGGCTTCATCACCGCGGTGGGCGTACACCGAGACGCCACCGGCACCGCCCAAGCCCGCATGCTGGCCGTGGCCCGCTCCATCGGCGGTCTGCGCCAAGGGGCCATCGCCATGACGCCCCACCAGGAGGCGGTGCTCGACTTGGCGGTGGAGCAGCTTCTGTCGCCGGTGCTGACCCATGTGAACACGAACTTCGTGCTGGTGATGCTGGAGCTGGGCATCCCGCTGGAGGCCATCACTACCGAGTTGTTCTATTCCGGAGAGGTGGAGCGCAATTACCGACTGCTGCGGGAGACCGGCTTCGTAGCCCAGCTCGACCACCACTCTCCGGCCAGCCAATACGGCCAGCTCTCCCGGCGGGGCCGGTTCGACCACGTGGACGTGGCCACCACCATGCGGGAGCTGGTGGAGGACATCACCTCGGGCCGGTTCGCCGACGAGTGGGACGCCGAGGCGGCCGCCGGCGCCCCCCGGCTGGCCGAGCTGCGCGATGAGCACGCCGGAGAGCTGATCAAGGCCGTGGAGGCCGACCTGCGGGCCAAGCTGGGGCCCAGCGCCGGTCCTGCAACCGGGGGGTGAGTCCCGAACCCCTGCAAACTGGCCGCCGCCGACGGTTCCAGGAATGGCCCAACTACCGCTGGGCGGTGCTGGGCCTCACCATGGCCGGAATCGCCTCGACCAGCTTTCCCATCACTGTGCTGTCGGCGTCGCTGCCGGTAATCGCCGACGACCTCCAGACATCGGAGAGCGCGGTGAGCTGGGTGCAGACCGCGCCGTTGATCGCCATGGCGGTGGGAACCCCCATCGCGGGCAAGTTCGGCGACCTGTACGGCCACCGTCGGCTGTACCTGTGGGGGTACGCCCTGGCCACCGGGTTCACGGTGTTGACCGGATTGTCGTGGAACGTGGGCGCGCTGGTGGCCATGCGCACCCTCGGCTCATTTATCGGGGCGGCCACGCTCCCCGCGTCCATGGCCATCATCATGACGGTGTTCGCCCGCCGGGAGCGGGCCTTGGCCCTGGGCTACTGGTCAGCGGTCACCGCTCTGTCGCCGGCCATCGGGGTGGCGTTCGGCGGGTTCATGGTGGACGCCTTCGGCTGGCGGACCATCTTCTTCATCCAGGCGGTGCCGTCGCTGATCGCGCTGCTGGCGGCCATTCCGCTGCTGCCCGACACCGCCCGCAAGCCCGAGGTGCGCTTCGACGTTGCCGGGGCGGTCAGCTTGGGACTGGCGGTGACCGGCCTGCTCATGGCCATCAACCGGGGCCCGGAATGGGGCTGGGGCCACCCGCTCGTCGTGGCTGGATTGGCGGTCAGTCCCGTGGCCCTGGTGGTGTTCGCCGCTGTGGAGCGCCAGACCGCCGACCCGCTCTTCCCGCTGGAGTTTCTGGCCCGGCGCGGGTTCGTGATCCCCAACCTGGTCACCTTCTTGGGCCACATGGCCTATATGGGCACGCTGGTGGTGGCCCCCTTCATGCTGGAGCGCTCGTTCGGGATCACCGAGGTGAGCCGGATATCAGCCGCCCTCATCGCCCGGCCGGTGGGGTTCAGCGTGGGGGCGTGGTACGCCGGGCGGGTGGAGTCGCGGCTGGGCGGGAGGGCGATCATGATTGTCGGCGCGCTGACCATGTCCGTAGCGCTGGCGGCGACCGGGGCTTCCATCTTGGCCGGCTGGCTGGCCGGGGTGATCGCGCTGCTGTTTGTGGCCGGTGTTGGTCAAGGGGCCATCCGGACCCCCGCGGTGGCCGGGGTGGCCAACTCTGTGGACGATGCCGACTTGGGGGTGGCCACCGGGTCGTTGCAGATGATCGGCCATATCGGGGCGGCCACTGGCATCACCATCATGATCACCGTGCTCGGACCGAGCGAGTCATCGGAGCGGTTCTTCGCCATCTTCCTATTGGCGGCGGCCATTGCCTCGGCGTCGGCCTTCTCGGCCCGGTGGTCGCCTGGACTGGGAACCGCTAGGTCAGCGGGGGCAGGTCGCCGAAGTCGATGGTGAAGGGCATATCGGGCTCGGGCTCGTCGTCTTCCTGCTGGATCTCCACCCGGGTCTTCTCCGGCTCCAAGATCTCGCCCAAAGCGACCATGGCCGCTCCCAACGCGGAGCCGCCCGCGGAACCGGTGACCTTGCGGACTATCCCTTCAGGAGCCTCGTAGTCCCGGGGATCAGACCACTGGAACTCCAGATCCTCGGTTTCCTCCGGTTCGGGCATCTGCCAAGTCTACCGGCCTACGCCGTGGCTGCCTCAGGGAGGGCGCCGCTGAGGATCTCGTAGGCCACTCGCTCTGCCTTGAACCGGGCCCGGCCTCCGGTGAGCGACCGCAGTTCGATGGCGTAGCGCACCAACTCCGCCTCGGGAACGATGGCATGGATGACCTGCTCGCCCCACGGCCCTGCATCGGTGCCCTGCACTTGACCCCGGCGGGACGATAGGTCGCCCATCACGTCGCCCTGGTATTCGGGGGCAACGGTGATCTCCACCTGGGCCATGGGCTCCAGCACCACTGGGTTGGCCTGGGCGAAGGCCGCGCTGAACGCCAGCTTCCCGGCCATGTTGAAACTGAACTCTGACGAGTCCACCGAGTGGTGCTTGCCGTCGTACACCGTGGCCTTGACGTCCACGATGGGGAAGCCCAAGTCACCCCCGTCGGCCATGGCGTCGCGGATGCCGGCCTCCACCGCGGGGATGTACGACCGGGGTATCGAGCCCCCCGTGATGGCGTCCACAAACTCGAAACCGCTGCCCCGGGGCATGGGCTCGATGCGCACGTAGGCCACCCCGAACTGGCCGTGCCCGCCGGACTGCTTCTTGTGCTTGCCCTCGGCGTCCCCATTGCCGGTGACGGTTTGGCGATAGGGGACCCGCAGATCTTCGGTCTCCACCTCGATGCCTATGCGATCCAGGCGGGCGATGGCCAGCCGCAGGTGGGCTTCCCCCAGGCCCCACAGCAGGGTCTGGTGGGTTTCCTCGCTGCGCTCCAAGTGCAGTGACGGGTCTTCATCGGTGAGCCGACGCAGCCCGGTGCCCAGCTTGTCCTCGGCGGCCCGGGTCTTGGGAACCAGCCCGTAGGCCAGCACCGGCTCGGGCCAGGGCTCCATCTGGACGACTGCCCGTCCAGCGTTGGTGAGGGTGTCGCCGGTGCGGGTCTGCTGGAGCTTGGTGACCCCGCCGATGTCTCCCGCGGAGATGGCGTCGACGTCCTGCTGCGAGCCTCCCACCAGGCTGACCAAACCCCGCAGCCGCTCGCTGTCGCCGGTGGTGGAGTTGGTGAGGTTGTCGTCCCGGTTGATGGTGCCCGACAGCACTCGGAACAGGGATATCTGGCCCACGTAGTCGTCGCTGATGGTCTTGAACACACAGGCGAGCTGGTCGCCGCTGGGATCGCAGGCCGGCTCGGAGTCGATGTCGCTCATGGTGACGGTCATGGCCCGAGAGGTGGGCGCGGGGCCGATCTCCACCAGGAAGTTGGCCAACCGATCCACAGCAATCGGCCCGGTAGCCGAGCCGCACACCACAGGGAATACCGATCCATCGGCCACGCCCCGCCCGAGCACCACCTCAAGCTCGGCCGGGCTGGGGACATTGCCGTCGAGGTACTGCTCCAACATGTCGTCGTCGGCCACCACAATGCCTTCCACGAGCTGCTCGTGGACCTCGGCCTCCTGATCCTCCATCTCCTCGGGAATCTGGGTTTCTTCGGCGGAGCCGCTGTCGTAGATGTAGGCCTTGTCAGTAAGCAGGTCGGCGATCCCGTGGAAGCTCGGGCCCGAGCCGATGGGCAGCTCCAGAGGAGCGACACCGGCGCCGAACGCGTCTTGCAACTCGGTGAGAACGTTCTCGAAGCTGGCGTGCTCTCGGTCGAGCTTGTTCACGAACACGATGCGGGGCAGGCCGGCATCGGCTGCTTGGCGCCAGATGGCGGTGGCCCGGTGGTCCACCCCGCTGGAGGCGTCGATCACGAACACCAGAAGGTCGGCCACCTGGAGAGCGGCGTGCAGCTCGCCGGCATAGTCGGGGGCGCCCGGGGTGTCGAGGAGGTTGATCTTGTGGCCGTGCCACTCGAAGCTGGCCAGAGCGAGCGACTGGGTGTGGGTGGCGGCCTTCTCCTCGGGGCTGAAGTCGAACACCGTGGTGCCTTCCTCCACCCGGCCCGTGCGGTCGATGACACCGGCCCGGTACAGCAGCGCCTCGGCCAGCGTGGTCTTCCCCGACCCTTGCGACCCCACCAGCGCGACGTTGCGGATCTTCTCCGGTGCGACAGCCATCAATTTCCCCCTCTGGGTTCTGGGTTCATTCCGCGGTAGCCGCTGAGCCTACCCGCCAACCGCGGGTTGGGTCCCATAGGGAGGATTGGAAGTACGGAGTCAGGCTTCGGCGGTGGCCAGCAGCTCGCGCATTCGCTGGGGTGGGAGGTGTTGTTCGCAGATGTCAATGCCCAGGTGGCGGACGGCGTCGGCCACGGCGTTGGTCACCGCCGCGGGAGCGCCGATGAGACCGCCTTCGCCCACGCCTCGCCAGTCGGCGTCGTGCAGGGGTTCGACTTCTAGGTGTTCCACCTCGATCACCGGCATCTCGGCCGCCGACGGCACCAGGTAGTCGGCCAGCGAGGATGTGAGCAGGTTGCCGTCTTGGTCGTAGAAGTGGCGCTCGAACAGCACGGCGGCGATGCCCTGGGCCACCCCGCCCTGGATCTGCCCTTCGACGATGTCGGGGTGGATCATCTCTCCGCAGTCCTCCACCACCACGTAGCGGGGGACGGTGATCTCGCCGGTTTCGGGATCGATATCCACCCAGCAGCAATGGGTGGCCGACGCCCAGCCGCCCGGGGGAGTGCGGTACTCCACCGTCACCTCGATTCCCTGATCCATGCCTTCAGGCAGTGAAGAAGGCGCGAACCAAGCCTGCTGGGCAATGGCGGCCAAGGGGATGGAACGGTCCGGAGTGCCTCGCACGGAGATGCTTCCGTCGACGATCTCCAAGTCGGCGGGGTTGGCCTCTAAGCGTTCGGCGGCGATGGCCAGCACCTTGGCCTTGACCTCGGCGGCCGCGGCCTTGGCCGCGCCGGCCCCCATCATCGACGACCGGCTGCCGCCGGTGCCCAGCACGGTGAACGGGGTGGAATCGGTGTCGCCGAACACAATCCGAACCCGGTCGAGGCTCACCCCCAGCTCGTCAGCAGCCACTTGGGCGATGGTGGTCTCGTGGCCTTGGCCGTGGGGTGACTGGCAGCTGGCGATGGTCAAGTCGCCGGTTGGCTCCAACCGGGCCCACGTCAGCTCGCCTCGCAGATCGAAGCCGGCCGACTGGGCGAAATCAGGCGGGCCGGGGGCGATTTCGATGAAGGTGGCGAATCCCAAACCGAGCAGCCGCCCTTCGCCTCGGGCCGCGGCCTGCTCAGCGGCGAAGCCGTCCAGGTCCATCATCTCCACGGCCCGATCCAGCGTCTGGCGGGCGGTGATGCCCGACACGGTGGGGCCGGTGATCATCTTGGTGGGCTGATCCTGGTCGATGAGGTTGCGACGGCGGATCTCCACTCGGTCGAGGCCCAGCTCGGCGGCGATCTCGTCCAGCATCCGTTCTCGCACCCAGGTCTCCACGGCCCACGGCCCCCGGTAGGCGATGTAGCTGCACTTGTTGGTGGCCACCACCCGGCCCCGGAACGCATACGCCTCGAGCCGATAGGCGTTGGGAATCAGCATCTTCACCAGGTTGCAGAACAGAGACGACGGATAGGGCGGCATCGGATAGGCCCCCTGGTCCATGGTCATGTCGGCCCGAATGCCCAACAGGGTGCCGTCGCTCTGCACGGCCACCTCCACAACCAGATCCTCCTCGCGGCCATGTCCGGCCATCTGGAGGTTCTCGGTGCGGTCTTCGGCCCACTGGACGGTTGCGCCGGTCAAAACGGCGGCCGCGGCGGTGCAGATCGTCTCTCGCCCGACCTGTCCCTTTGAGCCGAAGGCACCGCCGATGTCGCCGGTGCGCACTCGGATGCTGTTGAACGGCAGTCCCAGCAGATTGGCCAGGTTCAGCTTCACCGCATGGGGGCGCTTGGTGGCTATTTGAATGTCGAGCTGGCCGTCCGAGGGGGTGTAGCCCGCCACCAGCACCCGGCCCTCAAGGGGTGCATGACCGAAGCGGTGTTGAGTGAAGGTGCGGGTAAAAACATGATCGGCCCGGGCAAAGGTCTCGTCGATGTCGGCGCCCCACGACTGCTCGGTCTCGTACACCACGTTGGTGCCCAACTCCTCGAACAGCAGCGGGGCGTTGTCGGCCGCGGCCCGGTGCATGTCCACCACCGCCGGCAGGGGGCGATAGTCCACCGCCACCGCGGCGGCACCGTCGGCCACTGCCTGGCGGGTTCGGGCCACCACCACGGCGATGGGCTCGCCCACAGTGCGAACCCGGTCGCGGGCCAGCGCGGTGAACGGCGTGACGGCCAACTCGGGGGGACCGGCGATGGCGATGGGGGCCACCACCCCCTCGAGGTGGTCGGCGGTGAGCACGGCCACCACGCCGGGGGTGTCCTCTGCGGCGCCGGTGTCAATGCTGGCGATATCGGCATGGCCCACTGGACTGCGCACGAAGGCGATGTGCAGCAGATCGGGATGGCGGATGTTGCCCACGAAGCGGCCCTCGCCGCGCAGCAGCCGAGGACCCTCGACGCGGTCGACGCTCTGGCCGGTCAAACGGGCAGTCATTCAGCTTCTTCGTCGTCCTCGGGGGGTTCCGGGGGCACGGGGACGTCGATCAGGCTGCTGCGGTACCACACGCCCTCGTCGAGGTCGGCAGGCAGGTAGGCAATGTCCGGTGCGATGACGTCGCCTCCGAAATCGCGGAAGCCGAGCTGAACCCGCCCGTCGGCCAAGCGGCGGGAGCGGATCTGGCCAATCGACGCGCCGTCCAACTCCACGTTCAGTGTGGAGTACCACATGCCGGCCTGCGTGTCAGCGGGCAAATGGCGCCTCTCGGGCAGAATCTCGAAACCGCTGATCAGCTCTACACCATGCTCAATCCGCCCGTCTTCGCCGAGTCGGGCCAGGATGCGCAAGCGGTGGGGCGGATCGGGCTCCGGCTCAACCTCCGGCTCGGGAAGCGACTCGGGTTCGATCAATGCCAGAAGCTGCTCGCTCTGGTCTAAGCCGAGGCGCTCGAGGAACCGGTGGTTGGCGGCATCCACGTTCTCGACCGCGCAGAGCACGTTGTCGATGGCCACGATGTAGGCGAACAGGGCGGCTCTCATCTCAGCATCGAGTTCCTCCAGCGCATCGGCGCCTTCGATGCCGGCCAGCGCCAGCGGGTCGCTCAGTGGATCTTCGCCGGTGTAGCAGCTCGGCTGGACGGACAGCATCGCCTGCACCTCAGGATCGTCCCAGCCCAGTTCTGCGGCGTGGGCCGCATCGACGATCTCGCCCGCTGCCACCACCGGGGCGATGACATTTTCGACGTAGGCGAACTGGGCTTGGACGGCTGCTGCCTCGTCGAACGTCAATGCTCCGCCGCTGTTCACCCGCTCCAACAGAGCGCGCCAAGAATCGGCCACAGACGCGTAGGTCCCCGATGCCCCTTCGGCAAAGGCGAGCACCAGTTTCTCAACGGCTATCGGGCTGATCGCCTCTCCGGCGGCCAGGTTCTCGAGCAGGCCCGAAGCCTCGACCAGAGCCGCATACCGCGGCGCGGCCGTTTTGAGGAGCCCGCTCGATGAGGGGTTGGCCACGGCAACCGGAGCCGGGTCTGCCGATTCTGGCAGCCCCGCGATCGCCGGACGGTCGAAGATCCCGTCAAGCAGTTGGGTGCGTACCCCGGCGGCGTATTGGGCTCTCTCCTGAATCTCAAGGTCGATCTCGGCCTCGGGGTCATCGACAGATGTCACCGTAGTGACCACCAACCCTTTTTCTTCCTCTTCGTCGTCGAGCTCGGCTGAGACCGAATAGACCACGCCGTCCACTTCCACCAGCACGGGGTCGTAGGTCGGGCCGCTCTGCACCACGAGGTCGTGCCAGACGCCGTGGAATCCGATCTCATCCTCATTGCCGTCGGACACGATGACGGCAGTAAACACCCACGTTGGGCCGGTTCTGTAGAAGGTCACCGAGTGCGGGGTTATTGCGGGCGACTTCGTGCTTGTCGCACTCGCCGTCTCTTCATTGGTGTGATAGGCGACGCCGGCAGGCCACAGCTCAGCGAGCACTGGCCTGGAGCGATCGAACACTCGGGGACCGATCGCATACAAGATGGCATTGCTTCCCTTATCGGGGAACTCGTCGCCGCCCAGGTTGCCGATGCGGAAGTTGATCGAGAGGGGATCACCGGCCACCACCTCGGTGGGGATATCGACCTCTTCGATTTTCAGCAAGGGACTGCTTTGCTGCGCCTCCTCTTCCACGATGGTGACGGTGAGGGTGAAATCAATCATCGGACCCTGGAGGTCTCTGGTCCGGAACGTGGTCGCCTCGATTCCGTAGACATCTGCCGGGAAGTACTGCTCGATGCGGGAGTTCCGGGTACCCGCGGCGTCGTCGTTATGGGCAACCTGGCCGGGAACCACCGACCGCAGGGCAACGATGGGAGCGACGATGAGAACGGGGTCGCCGACCTCCGATGTCAGATCGAAGCGCACCCGTGCACCTTCGGGAAGCGTGAAGACGAAGTATCGGGAGGGGTGGCCGGTCAGGAAGATCGACTGGCAGGATTCGGGCGTCCAAAAGCCGGTCACCTCGATGTCTTGCTCTGGCGTCAGCACGCCGAGCGGTTCGGGATTGCAGGTGGCGACTTGGGTGACCACGACCTCGAAGTCAGCCGCCCCCCGGACTCGGCCCGCAGTGGTCGTGGCCTCCACTCGATAGACCCCGGCCTTGAGTTCTCTCTCGATGCGAGAGTCGAGTGCTCCCACACCGCCGTCATCGTTTTCAGTGATCCGGTTCCCTTCCCAGTCGAGCAGGTAGAGGTAGGAGTCGGCATCGGGCGACATCAAGTCGACCCTGATTCGTCCAGTAGCGACAATCTCGAACCGGTAGGTGTGGGCGTCGCTGTTGGCGCGAAATCGCGAATCGCAGTCCGCAGTCGTCCAACGACCGCTTGCTGTGAGCTTGGTGCCGGGGGTGCTGTCCAGCAGGCCCAAATCGATGGTGTCGCAGTTCGCCTCTTCTTGAGTGGTCACTTCGGCATTGATCTGAACCGGTTCCTGAGCCGACGTTGCTCCAGCCCACACAAGGGCCAGCAATCCGGCCGTCAGGGCCACGATCAGCCCGGCCGCTGCGGCCACTCGCATTCCCGCTATTGCGCGCTTCACCTTCGTTCTCCTCATCGGCCAGTTGCCATTGACGCAGTCTTGGTTCAAGACGCGATGACAACAATAAGCGGCAGCAATGACAGCCGATCCACCGGAGCAGTGTGTTTGCCGGATTTGGCGCGGTCCCCCGTAGGTCTGGTGCCCCGTCGGGATTGCGGCCAGCACCCTCTACACTTCGAGGCATGGCTTTGTTCGGGACGAAGAAGACGATGATGGTGGACCCTGCTGATGCGCTGCCCGGCCGGGACGAAGAGATGCCGGTGCCGGAGCTTCACTTTGTGAACGGCAACCCGCTGAAGCCGCCGTTTCCCGATCAGATGCAGCAGATCGTGGTGGGGATGGGCTGTTTCTGGGGAGCGGAGCGGGTGTTCTGGCAGGCGCCGGGCGTGTTCACCACCGCAGTGGGCTACGCCGCGGGTTTCACCCCCAACCCGTCCTACCAAGAAGTGTGCAGCGGCCTCACCGGCCACAACGAGGTGGTGCTGGCGGTATTCGACCCCGAGTCAACCAGCTACGAGCAGATGCTGGCGCTGTTCTGGGAGAACCACGACCCCACCCAGGGAATGCGCCAGGGCAACGACGTCGGGACTCAGTACCGGTCGGGCATCTACTACTTCGACGACGACCAGAAGGTGGCCGCCGAGGCGTCCCGGGAGCGGTTCGGCCCCCGGCTGGCCGACGCTGGCTACGGCGAGATCACCACCGAGATCATCGCCGCCCCGCCCTTCTACTACGCCGAGGACTACCACCAGCAGTACCTGGCCAAAATCCCCAACGGCTACTGCGGCCTAGGCGGCACCGGAGTCACCTGCCCCGTCGGCGTGGCGACGGACTGACTAAGGAGGCGGTTGGAGTCACCAGGCCCAGTTTGTTCCCTTGATGGGTGGGTGTTGCAGGAAGTGGGCAAAAGCGCGGCTGTGGTTTGGCGGGGTTGGCTCCTTATCTATGAGTTTTCACGCAGTTTTCAGCTAATTGAAAAATAAATATTGTTTAGTGGCTTATTACGGAAAAAAATCTTGAATAAGGCAATACCTGGTAGTTAAGATTGCTGAGTGGCACGGGCAACTGCTTCCTATTGGCCGACAGGGCCGCGAACCGTCTTCTTCGACGACGAAGAAGGAGTGGCTTCGGCGCAGACCCTGGGGCGGGCGGTGGCCGAGGGTCACATCCGCCGTTTGGCCCCCCGGCTGTACACTGCTGATCTCGTCAGCGACCCGGCTCAGATTGTGGCAGAGAATCGCTGGTACATCCTGGGCCGATTGCTGCCTGGAGCGGTCATTGTGGACCGCTCTGCGGCCGAGGGCGGTAAGGCGGTTGACGGCGTTCTGTACGTGGCCAGCGAGGAGCGTCGAACACCCTTGAAGCTGCCGGGACTGGAAGTCCGGATTCGCCCCAGCCACATGAACGACGAAATCGCCGACGACCTGCCATGGCCGCACGGTCTGCGCATGTCCCGGCCAGCCCGCATCCTGGTGGACAACTTGGCTTTATCCCGGAGCAGAGAAGGGCGAGCTGCCCGAACCCTGTCTACGGCGGAACTGGAAGACTGGCTGGCTGGCAAGGACGTGGTTTGGGATGAGGGGCGCATGTCCCGACTGCGGGAGGAAGCAGTTGAGATGGCTGAGGCCATCGGCGCCTCCACCCAGGTGAACGAGATCGACGGCTTGTTCCAACGCTTAGCAGGCTCTGAGCCGCTGCGCCCCGACTCCGGGGCGCTGTTCCAAGCTGTTGTCCACGGCAAGGGCTGGGATGAGCAGCGAGTTGAGATGTTCAAGCGAGTGGCCAGCGGGTTGTCGGAGCACTCCGACCCTGATGTGGCGGAATTTCTGCCGGCTGGGCAGTACAACACAGAACTGCCGTTCTTCGAGAGCTACTTCTCCAATTACATCGAAGGCACCGTGTTCACGGTGGAAGAGGCCCGCCACATCATCGAGACCCAGCAGCCACCGGCATCTCGCCCCGCCGACGGCCATGACATATTGGGTACCTACCGATGCGTAGTCGACGCCGTGGGGCGCAAGGCGGTATCGGAATCCCCCCAGAGTCTGATGGGTTATCTCTGTGATCGCCACAAGATGATCCTCGGGGGCCGCCCGGAGATGGGGCCGGGACAGTGGAAGAAGGCGCCCAACCAGTTCGGGGCGTACCAGTTTGTCGCCCCCAATCTCGTTGAGGGCACCCTGCACAAGAGCCTGGAGCTGGCCTGCTCTGTTCCGGCTGGCTTTCGCCGGGCGCTGTTCGCCATGGTGGTCATAACTGAGGTCCATCCCTTCGCCGATGGGAACGGCAGAGTGGCCCGCGTGATGATGAACGCCGAGCTGTCGGCCGTTGAGGCGGCCCGCATCGTCATTCCCAGCGTCTACCGCAACGAGTACATCGCCAGCCTGCGAAGCACCTCGGCCTCTGAGGGAGCAGAAGTGTCGGCGCTGATGAGGGTGATGGGCTTCGCATGGCGGTGGACCGCGGCCATGCCCTGGGAAGACCGAGCCGCCACCGAGGGCCAACTGGAGGCCACCAACGCCCTGCGAGACCCCGACGACGCCGCCATCGGCGGGATCAAACTCACCCTGCCCTGAGCCTGAACGGACCAAAGGAGGAAGAAGCTCAGTCCACCGATCCCCGGGGTACTACCCATTCGCAAGCTCAGACCGGTGTGAAGATGCAGCGGCCGGTGGTGTCGTCGATGTGCACTTGGCCGGTTCGACCGATGGTTTCGGAGGCCAGCAAGTCGTGGAGCAGGTCGGGGTCTTCGGGGGTGTTGGCCAAAAAGCGCTGGCCCTCGGTTCCGTTGTCGTCGAGACGTCCGCAGATATAGCCCATGGACGGTTGGCCGTCGCGGTCGTGCATGACGGTGTAGGCCTCGATGCGGCCCTGGCCGTTGGCTGACTGGTCGAGGGCCACGGGAGCGGTCTCCATCGCAGCCGACGGGGGTGGCCCGACGGGGCGGTTCCAGCCGCCTTGCTTGGGCCGGGCCGACAGCACAGCGGCGGCATGCTTGGTCAAGATGAAGCCGTTGCCGGTGACCAGGCCAATGGAGCGGTCGTCTTCTCGCAGCCGCTCGACCATGGAGGCTATCGAGTTCATGTTGTAGGCCGAACCCGGACCGCCTCCATAGGGCAGCCCGCCGGTGACGGTGAACGGCCGGGGATCGAGCTCGTCGAGGCCGAGCATGGCGCAGGCCATCCGCACCGCAATGGGGAAGCAGGAGTAGAAGTCGAACAGGGCGATGTCGTCGATGCCCACGCCGGCTTGGTCCAGCGCTCCCACAGACGAGTCCTTCATCGAAGGGCACTCGGCGAAATTCGGGCGGGTGCTGACGTGCCAGGCCTCCTCGGCGGCCTGATGGCCGCCCCACCAGTACACCCAGCGGTCCTCGGGTACCCCCAGCTCGCGGGCCTTTTGGACCGATGTCATCACGTAGGCCCCCGCCTGATCGGTGTTGATCACCGAATTCAGGTACTTGGTGTAGGGGAAGCCGATCATGCGGTTCTCAGCAGTGGGAGTGAACAGCTCTTCGGGGGTCCGGAAAGTGGGGAACCAGGCGTAGGGGTTGGCCGCGGCTACCGCGGTGAACTCGCTCATCATGTCGCCGAGCCGCTGGGCGTGCTCGGCCACGGTCATACCCTGGGCCGCCCGCAGGGCGTTCTCGAACAGGGGATAGGCCTCGATGGGGCGGGTGAGCCGGTGGCGTTCTTCGACGTCGGACATCATCGGATGGGTTGGCTGGCCGAAGCGGTCATCGGCGCCGTCGGGGTCGCCTCCGGTGGGCCAGTTCAGCTCCACTCCAGCGGCCTTGGCCCGCTCGGCTGTCCTCCATACGTTGCCTCCGGTCATCACTGCGGCTTCGATCCGACCGGCCATGATCTCGGTGGCCAGATGGTTGGCCACCCGCACGCCAATCTCGCCGCCACCGCCGGTGTTGCGCACTTGGGCCCGGCGGTCGATTCCCAGTCGCTCGGCGGTGAGCAAGGCGCCGTTGGCCGGGTTCCAGTGGGCCAGCGGGATCTGGAAGTAGGCGTCCACATGGGCGAACAGCGACTGGCCCACTCCGGCGTCGTAGGCCGCCCGGGTGGCCACGTCGGCCAGCATGGTCACCGGGTCGGGTGCGACCGTAGGGTCGGTCTCCCTTCCCAAGTACTGGGCCACGCCCACCAGCACCGGCGCCCGATCGTTGCTCATCGCGGCGATGCTAAACAGATTCCTCCGCGATCGGCTGATCGGAGCAAAGCTGCGTAGGCTCTGGAGGGTGAAATTCGGAGTCTTCTATGAGCATCAGCTGCCGCGGCCGTGGCAGCCCGGTGATGAGCAGCGCCTGTTGCATGAGGCCCTCGAGCAGGTGGAGCTGGCCGATCAGCTGGGGTATGACTACGCCTGGGAGGTGGAGCACCACTTCTTGGAGGAGTACTCGCACTCTTCGGCCCCCGAGGTGTTCTTGGCCGCGGCCAGCCAGCGCACCGAGCGGATCAGGCTGGGCCACGGCATCGTGCAGATGCCTCCCAAGTACAACCATCCGGCCCGGGTGGCCGAGCGCATCGCCACCCTCGACCTCATCTCCAACGGCCGGGTGGACTTCGGCACCGGCGAGTCGTCGGCCGCGGTGGAGTTGGGCGGGTTCAACATCGAGCACGCCGACAAGCGCCCGGCGTGGGCCGAGGCCACCGAGCAGTGCTGCAACATGATGGTCATGGAGCCCTACCCGGGGTTCGAGGGCGAGTACTTCTCGATGCCGTGCCGCAACGTGGTGCCCAAGCCGGCGCAGAAGCCCCACCCGCCGCTGTGGGTGGCGTGCTCCAACCGGGAGACCATCAAGCTGGCGGCCCGAATGGGCATGGGAGCGCTGACGTTCGCCTTCGTGGACCCCGACGAGGCCGCTCTCTGGGTCGACGACTACTACCGGATTCTCTCTGAGGAGTGCGTGCCCATTGGCCACACCGTCAACGCCAACATCGCCATGGTGGTGGGGCTGTCGATGCACCACGACCGAGACGAGGCCGAGCGCCGGGGTCTCGAGGGCTTCCACTTCTTCGGCCACGGCCTCTTGCACTACTACGTGATCGGCCGGCACCAGCCGGGCCGGACCAACGTGTGGGACAACTTCCAGGAATCCAGGGAGTCGTTCGAGGGGCTGGGGGAGACGCTGGGCATCGGCACCCCCCAACAGGTGACCCGCCAGCTCCAGGGCTATGCCGATGTCGGGGTCGACCAGGTGATGTTCATCCAGCAGTCGGGGCGCAACCGCCACGACCACATCTGCCAGTCGCTGGAGATGTTCGCCAAAGAGGTCATGCCCGCCCTCAAAGAGGGCGAGGACGAACGGGAGGCGGCCAAAGCCGAGCGCCTCGCCCCCCACATCGAGGCTGCCCTGGCCCGCCGCACCCCGATGGCCCCCCTCGCCGACGACGAGATTCCCGTGGTCGAGTCGCTAGGGACTTCTTGACGCTGCCCTATGCCGCCGGGGTCAGGTAGGCGGCGAAGACCCAGCCGGTGACGGTGATGGAGCGGATCTGGACCCAGGTGCCGCTGGTGGGGGACTCCACTACTTGGCCGGTGAGGGTGACGGTGGACCCCAAGTTGGCGGTGCCCAGCACCTGGTGGGCCGTGGAGGGGCCGGCTCGGATGTTGAGCGCGGAGGGCACGTCGAAGACAGTCCACTGGGTGTCGGGTGGATAGCGGGGATCGATCTCCAATTCGACCACTACCGGCGCCGGTGGGGGTGCCTGGGGAGTAGCAGGAGTGGGCTCGGGGGTGGATTCGGGTTCGGCCTCTTCCGACTCGATGGTCACCCAGTCAAGGCCCCAGGTGGACACAATGCCGGCCAATGAGAGGCCGACAAAGGCCAAACCGGCCACCACCAGGCAAGCGATGATCGCCCGTAGGCCCACTACCGACCCTGCCAGTCGGGGGGACGGCCCTCAGCCCGGGCCGTCGTGCCCTCACCAGCGTCTTCGGTGGCCCCGGCCACTATCCGCATGGTCTCGCCGAAGCGCACCGCCTCCACCCACGACATGGTGCGAGTGCGTGTGGCCACCTCCTTGGTGGCCCTCACTGCTAGCGGCGCCGCGGCCACCAGCCGCTCCGCCAAGGCTCGGGCCTCGTCCATCAGATTGTCGTGGGGGACCACCCGCCAGGCCAGCCCCATCTCTCGGGCCCGCTCGGCACTCACCCGTTCTCCGGTCAACAGGAGCTCCATGGCATCGGCCCAATCCACCTTACGGGGCAGTCGTATGGCGCCCACGATGGTGGGCACGCCTAGGCGCACCTCAGGAAAGCCGAATGTGGCCTGGTCGCTGGCGATGAGGAAATCGCAGGCCAGAGCGCCGGTCAGGCCATAGCCCAGGCAGTGGCCATTCACCGCGGCGATGGTCGGCTTGAACAGCTCCAAGCCCGACTCGAAGGAGTTGATGGTGGGCTTCTCCCAAAAGGTGCCCTCGAACACTCCTACCGATCCCTCGCCGTCGCGCATATCGGCCCCGGCGCAGAAGGCCCGGCCCGCTCCGGTGATGATGGCCACCCAGGCGTCGTTGTCGCCCCGAAACCGGTCCCAGGCCGCGTTCAGGTCTTGGCGAAGTTCGCCGTTGATGGCGTTGAGCGATTTGGGGCGGTTGAGCGTGATGGTGGCCACATGGCCGGATAGCTCATACAGCACGGTGTCGGGCATGGCTGACTCCTGTCGTTCAGTCGAATACCAGGATGGATCGACCCGCGATCCGCCCGTTTTCAAGAGCGTCCACCGCCTCGTTGATCTCGTCGAGGGCGAATCTCTGGGTGACCAGACTGTCGAGGTCGAGATCGCCCCGGCGGTACCAGTCCATGTAGATGGGAAAGTCCCGCTCGGGGTGGCTGGTGCCGCCGATGCTTCCGGTCAGGTGCTTCTCGTGCATCAAGAGATCGCCGATGTCAATGGTGGGTACCGCCACGGGTATCCCGACCAGCACTGCCACCGCCCGCTCGTCGGCGGCCCAGCGCTTTTTCCGCAGCGACGGCGCCACTTGGGCGATGGTCGCCTCCGCGCCTATGCAGTCGAAGGCGAAGTCCACCCCTGAGCAGGGCGCGCCCATCAAGTCGAGGCCATCACGAGGGGTGAGCTCGTGGATGCGGGCCACCGGGTCGCACTCGGACGCGTTGACCCCGATGGTGGCCCCGTGGCGCATGGCGAAGTCCAGCTTCTCCTCGGAGAGGTCCACCGCGATGACGGGGTCGGCCCCCAATGTCTTGGCCGCGGACAGCGCCGAGAGGCCCACGCCGCCCACCCCGAACACCGCCACCGACGATCCGGCGGTGACTCCGGCAGTGTTCATCACCGCGCCGGCGCCGGTCATGACTGCACATCCGATAATGGAAGTCACATCGGTGGGGGCGTCGTCGGGCATGGGCACGACGAACATCTCATCGGCGATGGTGTGGTCGGCCCAGGTGAACACCCCCAGGCTGGTGGCCAGGGCGCCGTCGTCCTGGGTGACCTGGGCCATGGCTGGCCGGCGGTCGGGGGGCTGGGTGCTGCGGGGCAGCCAGGTCACGAACACCCGGTCGCCGGGGGCAACGTGGCTCACTTCGCTGCCCACTGCTACCACCTCGCCGGTGGACTCGTGGCCCAGCACCACGTCGCTGGCCCGGGGAGTGTGGATCTCGTGGAGTTGGCTGTGGCACACCCCGCTGGCGAATTGCCGCACCACCACGTCGGTGGGTCCGGGATCGGGCAGCTCCACCGATTCGATGCGCAGGGGCTGGCCCATTTCCTGGGGAACGACGGCGACTCGGGCTGAGGTTGGCATAGCGCCAGACTAACGAGAGGCCGCCTCAGACCGCGGGTCGCCCCGAGTCGGTCAGGGGTACTTGATGGACAGTTGGCGCAGAGAGCGGGGGCCGGGGTTGTGGGGCATCTCGCGGCGGTGGACGGTGCCCACGGTGTCGAAGATCACCACGTCGCCTTGGCGCCAGCGGTGGGTGTAGGTGTGCTCGGGGACAATGGCGTGGTCCATAGCCGCCTGGGTGAGGGCGAAGGCTTCCTCGGGGTCGTCGATGCCGTCGAAGCCGCAGGAGAACGACGACACATAGAGCGCCACCCTTCCGGTGTCGGGGTGGGGCATCTCCACCGGGTGCTCGACCACTTCGCCCGAGCCGGGATAGATGATGTCGGGGTTGGCCTGCATCCGGCGGGCGGCGGCCGCGGCCGGGTCTTCGTCGTGGTGGTTCTGGCGCAGCCGGGTGTTGTTCTCCGACGTGATAGTGTACCGACCGGTGCGTCCCGCCAGCTTCTTGCTCAAGTGGTCGGGCAGGGTTTCATAGGCGGTGTACATGTCGCAGAACGAGGTGTCGGCCCCGCCGTCGGACGGCACCCGCTGGGCATTGAGCAGCGACTCGCGGGCGATGGTGTCCAAGAAGGCGTAGTCGGTGTGCCACGGCAAAGGGCCGCTTCCCGCCGTGCCGATCTCGTGCCCGTCGTCGTTGAGCTCGTTGGACACGGCCAGCACCTCGGGTGTCTCGGTGGGGATGTTGTAGAGCTCGTCGGCGGGAAACGGCTCGCCCAGTTGATGGGCCAGGGCGGCCAGTTCCTCGGCATCGCACTCCCGCTGGCCCCGCAGCACCACCACCAGCCGGTCGGCCAGGGCCTGGCGCAGGGTCGCCAAATCATCGTCGGACAGCGGTGCCCCGGGATCCCAGCCCGAGGCCAGCGAACCCAGCGGCGCGTCGAGGGGCTCAGTGCGAATCATGTCTCTATCCCTATCATGTCAATCCCGCAGGCTCGCCGTGCTAGTACAAGGAGAGCAAAGATCGAGGAGGTTTGACGATGGAAGGCCAGAAGATTCTGATCACCGGGACCGCGGGGCAGATCGCCCTGCCCATGACCCGTCATTTCGCTCAGAACAACGAGGTGTGGGGTTTGGCCCGATTCAGCCAGCCGGGATCGAAAGAGCAGGTGGAGGAAGCCGGGGCCATTGCCCACAAGGCCGATCTGGCCTCCGGCGACCTGAACGGATTGCCCGACGACTTCGACTATGTGATCCACATGGCTGCGTTCATGGCGGCGACCCCCGACTACGACTTCGCCCTGACCCAGAACGCCGAGGCCACTGGCCTGCTGATGGCGCACTGCCGCAACGCCAAGGGCTTTCTTCACGCATCCACCGCCGCCGCCTACAAGAACAACCCCGACCACACCTACGTCTACGCCGAGGGCGATCCGCTGGGCGACAGCGAACAGCCCTATTCGGAGACCTATGGGGTGACGAAGATGGCCGCCGAGGCGGTGGCCCGCACCATGTGCCGGCTGTACGACCTGCCCACCGTGGTCGGCCGCATCAATGTGGCCTACGGCCAGAACGGGGGACTGCCCGCCATCTTGTTGGCCATGATGACCAACGGCATGCCGGTGCCCCTCAAGGACTCGGAGCCCAACATGTTCTCCCCGGTCCACGAGAAGGACATGTGCGCCCACGCCGAGGCGTTCTTGGAGGGGGCCACCGTGCCGGCCACCATCGTCAACTGGGGCGGCGACGAGAACGTCAGCATCGAGGACATGTGCCGCCGAATGGGAGCCCAGGTCGGGGTGGAGCCCGATTTCGAGTACTACCCGGTGGGCACCCACAGCCGGGCCTACGACAGTGACAAGCGCATTTCCATGACCGGGCCCTGCACGGTGTCGTGGGAGGACGGGATCGACGACATGGTGGCGGCCTGGGATCCCGAGCAGGGCAGCCGAATGATCGCCCGGCTCATGGGCGAGGGATAGTCCGGCAGCACGAGCACGAGGAAGAACTATGCCCAATCACCCCACTCTCGACGGGGTCAACTTCATGGACGGGTTCTGGTTCCAGCACGAGCCCCACGAGGCGTGGACCTGGATGCGGGAGCACGCGCCGGTGTACTACGACGCCAACAGCGATGTGTGGGGCATCTCCCGCTACCACGACATCTTGGCCATCGAGAAGGATCCCAAGACGTTCTCGTCCTACCGCAGTCCCCGGCCCCATGGGAACTCGCTGCCGATGATGATCTCCATGGACGACCCCGAGCACAAGCAGCGCCGCAAGCTGGTGAACCGGGGCTTCACCCCCAAGCGGGTGCGGGATCACACGCCCGACGTCATCGCAATCTGCGACGAGATCTTGGACAGGGTGTGCGAGAAGGGCGAGTGCGACTTCATTTGGGACATCGCGGCTCCGCTGCCGCTGATTTTGATCGGCGACATGCTGGGCTTTCCCCGGGAGAGCTACGACGACCTGCTGGAGTGGTCCGACGACATGATGCGGGCCACCACCGAGACCGACCAGGAGGCGCTCGAGAAGGGGATCATGGCCGGCGTGGCCTTTCGGGAGTTTCTGATGGGGGTGATCGCCGACCGCCGGGCGCGCCCGCCCCAGTCTGACCTGGTGAGCGTGTTGTGCCATGCCGAGGTGGACGGCGACAAGCTCGACGACGAGTCGCTGTATCAAGAGGGGCTGCTGATCTTGATCGGGGGCGACGAGACGTCCCGCCATGTGATCAGCGGCGGGATGCTGGCGCTGATGGAGCACCCCGACCAGAAGGCGCTGTTCAACCAGCGGGCGGCCGACGATGCCTGGATGGAGCGGGCGGTGGAGGAACTGCTGCGCTGGGTGACCCCCATAAAGAACATGTCCCGCAGCGCCACCCGTGATGTGGAGATGCACGGGGAGACCATCGGTGAGGGAGACCAGATCATCCTGTTCTATCCGTCGGCTAACCGGGACGACCGGGTGTTCGACGACCCGTTCAAGTTCGACCTGGAGCGCGAGCCCAACCAGCACCTGGCCTTCGGATGGGGAACGCACTTCTGTTTGGGCGCGTCTCTGGCCCGCCTGGAGCTCAAGATCATGTTCCAGCGGCTGGCCGAGCGGATGCCCGACATCCAGTTGGCCAACGACGAGCCGCTGCCGTGGCGGGCGTCCAACTTCATCGTCGGCCCCGAGGAGATGCCGGTGACGTTCACCCCCAGCGCCCCGGTGGGAGCTTGACCCTGCCCAGCACTCGATGGCGGAAAAGCCTCGGGGCCGTGCTGCTGGTCGCCGCTCTCGCACTGGCGACTGTCGTCGGCTGTAGCGGAGGGACCGGTCCTGACGAAGTCCCGGTGACGAGCGCAACCGAGCCGGTGGGCGACGGCAGGAGCGTGTACTTGACGCGCTGCGTCGGATGCCACGGCGTAGACGGCAGCGGCATCGTCGGGCCGGATATCCGCCCTAACGAGGTGTTGGAGAAGTACGCCTCGGCGGAGGCGATGGAAGCGCTCGTCCGGGAAGGCCTCGGCGAGATGCCCGAGTTCGCCTCCAAGCTCAGCGACGCCGAGATCACTGCCGTGGTGGCCTACGTCCGAGGCGGTTTAGGCTGACTTAGCCCGCCCAAGCGTCGACCACGTCGGCAGTGGTGGTGATGGTGGCGACGATGCCGAGGGTGTGCTCGAACACGGCGTCGACGTAGCCGGGAGGGGTGCCGGCCACCGCGTCACGGGGGAGCACCACCACATAGCCAGCGTTGACCGCGTCGAAGGTCAGGTTGATGATGGCCACATTCACCGACACACCCACCCCCACGATGGTGCGGATGCCCTCGTTGCGCAGCAGCGAGTCGAGCTCGGTGCCCTCGAAGGGCGAAAGGCCGTGGTGGCGGGGTAGCACCACATCGGCGTCGGCCACCCCGATCTCGGGTACCACCTCCACCGCCGGGGTTCCCACGTGCAACTGCACCGGCATCTTGGGCATGGCTCGGAACAGGCGGGCATTGCGATTGGCGCCCCACCCGTCAACCCGATGCTGGGCCGTGCAGTGGATCACGCGCACGCCAGCGGCTCGGGCTGCGGCCGCCAGCGCCGCCACATTCGGTATCAGCCCATCCTTGGCCGCTTCAGCCAGCGCCGGCAGCGCCGACAGCTCCCCAATCACCCCGTTCTGGCACTCCTGAAGCACCAAAGCCGTTGTCGTCGGATCGATTGCCTCACGTAGTTCCATGCCAATTCACCCTCCCATTCCAGGTTCCGACAATGCGCCATCCATAATGACCACCCTATGGCTGGGTCGATATTGGGGACCGAAGTTATCCGCCGGGAGGACGGGACTCTGCTCACCGGCGAGGGGCAATACACCGGGGACTTGCGACCTGACGGGCTGCTGATTGCCTATTTCGTGCGCTCGCCGGTGGCCCACGGGGTGATTGGGGAGATCGATCTGGGAGCAGCCGTCGATATCTCCGGTGTGGCCGGGGTGTTCACCGCTGAGACCATCGGGGTGGATCAGGTGAAGCCTCGGTTCCCGCTCGATCCCCATTTTGTGCGCGGGCCGCTGGCTGGCGATCGGGTTCGTTTTGTGGGCGAGCCGGTGGCCATGGTGGTGGCCGAGACCTTGGCCGCCGCTCAAGACGCAGCCGATGAGATCATGGTCGACTACCAGCCGCTGCCGGTATCGATGGACGCCGAAGCCGCGGTGGCCAACGGTTCCGCCGTGCTGTTCCCCGAGCGGGGCTCAGACACGATGATCAGGGCATTCGACCCGGTGGAGGGCCTGCACGACAAAGCCGACCGGATCGTCACCGGCCGCATCGTCCACAACCGGATGGCGGTGGTGCCGATGGAAACCGACGCGGTGCTGGCTGATCCCACCGGCGAGCAGCTCACCTTGTGGGTATCCACCCAAGGTGCCCACGCCACCCGAGGAGGTATTGCCGAGTCGCTGGGGTTGGGCCCCGACGAGGTGCGGGTGATCGCCCCCTGGGTGGGCGGCGGCTTCGGAGCCAAGGGCGGGTGGCGAGTGGAGCATGTGGCGGTGGCCGCGGCCGCTCGGCAACTGGGCCGCCCGGTGGTGTGGACAGAGACCCGGGCCGAGAATCTCATCTCCATGCAGGCCCGTGATCAGGTCCACTACGCCCGCGTCGGTGTGACCGACGACGGCCGCATGGTGTCGTTGGAGGTGATTGCGCTGGTGGACGCCGGGGCCTTTCCCGGCTTGGGCGGAATTCTCCCCGGCATTACCCGGGTCATGGCAACAGGGGTCTACGGCATCGAGCAAGTGCAGTTCGACTACGGCTTGGCCGCCACCAACCGGGCCCCGCTGGGGGCGTTCCGAGGGGCGGGCCGGCCTCAGGCCACCCTCACCATCGAGCGCATGGCCGACCTGGCCGCGGCCGAACTGGGCATCGACCCCGTGGAGTTCCGCCGCTGCAATTTCCTGGCTTCCGAAGACTTTCCGCTGGTCACTCCCACCGGCGGGGCCTACGACACCGGCGAGTACGAGAAGGCCCTCGACCGGGCCTGCGAGCTGGTCGGCTACGAGGAGCTTCGTGCCGAGCAGGCCGCCCGCCGGGCCGCCGGCGACCCCATCAGGCTGGGCATCGGTCTGTCGAGCTATGTGGAGGTCACCGCGCCGACTGGCCAGGAAGAGCACGCGGTGGTGGAGGTTCACCCCGACGGCTCGGCCACCGTGGCGGTGGGCACCTCCTCGCACGGCCAAGGCCATGAGACCGCGTTCACCATGATCGTGGCCGACCGGCTGGGCATCGACATGGACCGGATCACCTTCGTGCAGTCCGACACCACCATGGTGGCCCGGGGCGGCGGCACCGGCGGATCCCGCAGCGCCCAGCTGGGGGGCAGCGCCATCCATGCCGCCTCCGTGGAGGTGCTGGACATCGCCCGGCAGAGGGCCGCCGAGCTGCTGGAGGCCAGCGCCGACGACATCGTGGTCACCGACGAGGGCCGCTTGGGAGTGGCCGGAGTGCCCTCGGCATCGGTGGGCTGGGCCGAGGTGGCCGCGGCATCCGAAGAACCGCTGCGGGCCGAATTGGATCACACCACCGATGGCGCAACCTTCCCGTTCGGCACCCACATCTGCGTGGTGGAGGTGGACACCGAGACCGGCATGGTCACCCCGCGGCGCTTTGTGGCGGTGGACGACGCCGGCAACTTGCTCAATCCGCTGATCGTGGCCGGTCAGCAGCACGGCGGGGTGGCCTCGGGCATCGGGCAGGCGCTGTACGAATATGTGGCGTACGACGACCACGGCAACCCGCTCACCACCGGGCTGGCCGACTACGCCATGCCATCCGCCGCCGAGTTCTGCGACTTCACCGTCGACAGCACCATCACCCCCACCCACCTCAACCCCCTGGGGGTGAAGGGCATCGGCGAAGCCGCCACCATCGGCGCCACCCCGGCAGTCCAGAACGCAGTCATCGACGCCCTCAGCGACCTCGGAATCCGCCACATCGACCTGCCCCTGACGCCGGATCGGGTATGGCAGGCCATCCAATCGGCAGGCGATCCGCCTGCCGCTATAGCGTGGCCTTCACTATGAGCGCCGACCCTGAGCAGATCATCGCCGACATCATCAACCCGGAAACCCGAGGGAACCTGTACCCGCACTATCACGCCCTGCGGGACGCCGCCCCGATTCACAAGACCCACAACCCGATCCTGCACGAGGCGTGGGTTTTCACCCGCCACGCCGATGCCGATCAGCTTTTGCGCAACCCCAAGGCCATCAGCGACCGGCGCACCACCGAGATGTACAACGTGGGGGCGGGTGGCACCGACTACTACGACATGATGAAGCGGATGCTGCTGTGGCTCGACCCTCCCGACCACCAGCGCATCCGCTCCATGGTGGCCCGGGTGTTCACCCCCCGGGCGGTGGAGAAGATCAAGCCCGCCATCAACGACGTGGTGACGGGGCTGCTCGACGCGGTGGCCGACGACGGCGGTATGGACGTGGTGAGCCAGTTCGCCTACCCGCTGCCGGTGCATGTGATCTGCGAGATGCTGGGCATCCCCCGCAGCGACATCCCCGACATCGAGCAGTGGATGTGGGACTTCGCCCGCCGGGGCGACATTGCCCACCTCAGCGACGAGATGATCGCCAACGGGGAGAAGGCCGTCCGGGGGTTCACCGAGTACTTCACCGCGCTGGCCGCCGATCGTCGGGCCAATCCGGGCGACGATCTGATGACCAAGCTGGTCACGGTGGAAGACGAGCGGGGGCCGCTCACCGACCACGAGATCGTCCCCACCTGCATAATCCTTCTCCAAGCAGGCCACGAGACCACCGCCGACATCATCGGCAACGCCACCAAGGCCCTGCTGGAGAACCGGGCTGAGCTGGAGCGCTTGCAGGCCACGCCCGAGCTGATCGACGACGGCTTCGAGGAGCTGCTGCGCTACGACAGCTCGGTGCAGATCAACCACCGGGTGCTGGCCGCCGACGTGGAAGTTGCCGGCCAGACCTTCCCCGAGGGCGACCTGTGCGTGGTGATGCTGGGGGCCTGCAACCGCGACCCCGAAGCGTTCCCCGAGCCCGACCGCCTAGACCTCAACCGCGACGCCAGCCAGCACAACGGCTTCGGCCTGGGGGCCTACTACTGCCTTGGCTCGTCGCTGGCCCGAGCCGAGGCCATCGCCGCCCTCGACGCCTTAGTGCAGCGGTTCCCCACTCTGGAGTTGGATACCGACAAGCCCGCCCCCGTCTACCGCCCCACCCTCGTCCTCCACGGCCACGAACACCTCCACATCCGCTGGAACTAGGGAATCGCATGCGCTGCGGCGCCAGCGGAGAGAAGTGGCCAATAAGTGGCCATATTATGGCCACTTATTTTCGGGCGGGGTAGGGTGGGCGTATGGATCCAGTGCCCACCCGGCGTATTGCGGCTACCGAGTTCAAGAACCGGAGCCTGGGTTTGCTCAAAGAGGTCGCGGAGACCGGCGAGCCCCTGACGGTGACCAGCCACGGGCACCCCATCGTCCACATAACCCCTGCGAACGAGAAACCGCTGGGAATCTTGGGGTGCGCCCCGGAATGGCGGGGGTTGATGGACGACCCCGAGTACTCCCCCTATAGCGAGGAGGAGTGGGCGCAGTTCGCCGCAGACCGGACGACAGCTGTCTAGCATCGAGTCCGACTGTGATCCTCCTCGACACCCATGTCCTGATCTGGGTGGCGTCTCGAAATACAGCAAAGCTTGACGCTGAGAGGCTGGAAGTGTTGGACGAGACCATTCGGGAGGGCTCGGCAGCCGTGTCGTCGGTGACGTTCTGGGAACTGGAGCATGCCCGGCGGGATCCAGTCAATACCGTGTCGTCCTCTTGGTCGACGCGAGAGGCGCGTCAGCGGTTGCTGGCGCGAGGCCTCATCGATGTGCCGCCGACCGCGGAGGTGTTCATTGCCTCGGTAGAACTAGGAGACACCGGTTTCCACAGCGATCCGATGGACCGCATCATCGCAGCTACTGCCATTGACCGCGATTGGCCACTGGCCACATTCGACAGGCGCATCATCACTTGGGCGACCCGAACAGGACGATTGCGCCTGCACTCCTCCTGAGCCTAGGCCGGGCGGAGCACCAGGCTGCGGTGGCGGTCGGTGGAGGCGGTCCAGTCGGGGGGGACGACCACGGTGGAGGAGGTCTCTTCGATGATGGCGGGGCCGGCGATGGTGGGGCCGGGTAGGAGGGTGTGGCGGCGGTAGACGGGGGTGTCGGCCATTTTTCCGCTGAACCAGGCGGGGCGGTAGGAGAGGGGCATGGGTGGTTGGGCGGCTACCTGATCGGTCGACCAGTCGGGCTTGGGCACAGGGCCGATGACCCGCACTCGGTAGTTGACGAACTCCACCGGGTCGGTCTGGCGGATGCCGTAGAGCTCTTCGTAGAGCTCGTTGAACGCGGCAGCCGCCTCGTCGAGGTCAACTCCATGGAGGGGGACGGTGAGTTCGTGGGCTTGGTGGTGGTAACGGATGTCGATCTCTCGCTCCAGAACGATCTCGTCGGCAGAGAACCCCTCAGCTCCGATCTCGGCGACGGCCACAGCTTCCAGTTCGGTGTAGATGGCTTCGATAACGCTCGCATCGGCCCCAACCGAGTCGATCACCTGGGTGCGGACGTGGTCGGTGACCACGTCGGAGGCCAGCAGGCCCACTGCCGAGCCCACCCCGGGGTTGGCCGGGATGACCACCTCGGCGATGCCGAACTCCTCGGCCAAGCGGGCCACATGGATTCCGGCGGCCCCTCCCGAGGCCAGCAGGGTGAAGTCGCGGGGGTCGATGCCCCGCTCCAGGGTCACCACCCGCACCGCGGCGGCCATGGTGGCGTTGACCACCTCGTATACCCCGGCGGCGGCCTCCTGTGGGGTCAATCCCATTGGCTCGGCCAGCTCGGCCAGGGCGGATTGGGCCAGGTCGGCCCGGATGGCCATTCGGCCCCCGAGGAAGAAGTCCGGATTGAGGTAGCCCAGCACCAAATCGGCGTCGGTCACGGTGGGCTGGGTGCCGCCTCGGTCATAGCAGGCCGGTCCCGGCTCGGCCCCGGCGGAACCGGGCCCCACCCGTAGCGCGCCGCCGCTGTCGAGGTAGGCGATGGAACCGCCGCCGGCGCCCACTTCGGCCAAATCGATCACCGGGATCTTGATGGGATAGCCGGTGTTGATCTTCTTCACACCCGAAGACGCCGTGCCCCCCACATAGAACTCGTGGGCGATGGCAGCCTGGCCGCCCCGCACCAGCCCCGCCTTGGCGGTGGTACCCCCCATGTCGAAGGAGATCAGATCGTCGATGCCGCTGAGGCGGCCGATGTGGGCGGCGGCCATAACCCCGGCGGCCGGCCCCGACTCCACCAGCTGCACCGGCCGACGGGCCACGGTGGCCGCCGAGATGATGCCGCCTGACGAACCCATGATCTGAAGCCGGGCCCCGATGCCCTGTTGGGCCAGCTCCTCGTCCAGTCGGGCGATGTAGCGGGTGACGGTGGGGCCCACGTAGGCCGACATCACTGTGGTGCAGGCTCGGGGCAGCTCCCGGTACTCGGGCCAAACATCGCTGGAAACCGCCACGTAGAGGTCGGGGCTCAGCTCGGCGATGATGTCGGCCACCTGGCGCTCGTGCTCCCCGTTGGCGTAGGAATGGAGGAAGCACACCGCCACTGCCTCCACCGGCTCGCGGGCCAACAGGTCGGCCAGCGCCGTGCGGGCCTGCTCGATGTCGAGGGGCACCACCACCGAGCCGTCAGCCCCTGTCCGCTCCACCACGTCCACGGTGCGGCGTCGGGGGACGATAGGCGCCTGTTTGGTGTAGAAGAGGTCGTACTTCTCGGCGTCGCCCTTGCGCTCGTTGCCGATGATCAAGATGTCGCCGAATCCTGCGGTGGTTGCGTAGGCCACCGGGCCGCCCTTGCGCTCCAAGATCAGGTTGGTGGCCAGGGTGGTGGCGTGGACCACCTGAGACACCTCGGGGGGATCGTGCCCGGCCTCGGCCAAAAGCTCGGCGATCCCGTCGAGCACCCCGGCCGCGGGGTCGTCGGGAGTGGTGAGCACTTTGGCGGTGCAGACGCTGCGGTCGGAGCGGTCGATCATCACCACATCGGTGAACGTCCCGCCGATGTCGATGCCCAGGGCGAGGGTCATCGGCTTCTCAATGCCGCGGTGGCCTCCCGGTCCACCTCCCCGGTTTCCAGGTCGACCACCACCCCGTAGTCCCGGCGGGCGGCTTCCGGCGAGACTCGGCCGTCGCGCACATCGGCGGCCACCAGCTCGGGGTCGCGCTCATACGGGTTTCCGAAGCCGCCGCCGGCCGAGGTGAGCATGGTGATCATGTCCCCGGCTCTCAGCGGATAGGCAGTGACCTTGGCGGGCAGCGGTTGCTCGTCGGGGGTGCCCTGGTTGAGCACCCAGCCCCCGCCCGCGCCAGCAGAGCCGCCGTAGATGCCCGGTGGAGGGCGGCGGCAACGATCGGTAGCCCGGCCGGTGAACTGGCCGTCGGCGAGGATGCGGATGTCGCGGCGCGCCCCGGTGCCGCCCCGCCACTGGCCCGGTCCCCCTGAGTCGGTCCACAGCTCGAAGCGCTCGAAGCGCACCGGGTGTTCCTGTTCATAGGCCTCCACGGTGTGGAACGCCCCACCGGCGCCCAGCACCAGCGGGCCGGTCACGTCCACACCGTCGCGGTCGGACCGGGCTCCGGAGCCGCCGAACTGGGGATCCATGAACGCCCACGGCCGGCCGTCGCCCCCGGTGCCGTTCATGATGTAGACGTGGACGTTGCAGGAAGCGGCCACCGCTCGAGCCGGGTCGAGCTGGGAGAACGCCCCCAACATGGCCTCCACCACGGCCATGACCGTGGCCATGCGGGCGTTGAGGGCGGCAGGCGGATTGGGATTCACCAGCGTGCCCCGGGGCAGGCGCAGCTCCAGAGGCCGGAACGCGCCGTCGTTCACCGGGATGTCGGGGGCCAACAGGCAGCGGACGGCAAACAGCACCCCGGAGGTGGTCTGCGACACCGCGGCGTTGATCGGCCCCGGCGCTTGGGGCGAGGTGCCCTCGAAATCGGCGGTGATCGTGGAGCCGCTGATGGTGAGGGCCACGTGTACCTCGTGGTCGGCGTCGGGGTTCACGCCGTCGTCGTCGATGATGAACGATCCGGTGTAGGTACCGTCGGCCAGCGCCTCGATGCCCGCCCGGGTGCGCCGTTCGGTGTAGTCCAACAGTTCGTCGGTGATCTGGTGCAGCCGCTCCAAGCCGTAGCGGTCGGCCAGATCGGCCAGCCGGTCGGCACCGAGGTTGGTGGCCGCCATCATGGCCCGGATGTCGCCCAGCACCTTCTCCGGGGTGCGGCTGTTGGCGGCAATCACATCCAGCATCGGCTGGTTTGGCTCCCCGCCGATCGCCAGCGGCACAGGGGGAAGCACCAGGCCCTCCTGGAACATCTCGGTGGCGTTGGCCGGCAACCCACCGGCGGCCATGCCTCCTAGATCGGCCACGTGCAGCAGAGCACAGGTGAAAAAGGCCAGGGTGTCGTTGATGAACACTGGTCGGAACACCATCACGTCGTTGGAGTGGATGCCGCCCCGGTAGGGATCGTTGGAGGCGTACACATCGCCGTCGCGCATTCCCGAGGGCGGGAAGTCGTCCAGCAGGGAGCGAAGCGACGGTCGCAAACTGGACAAGTGCATCAGGGGAGCGCCCATCGACTGGGCGATGAACTGGCCCCGGTGGTCGAAGATCGCCGCAGTGGAGTCCCCGCCCTCTTTGACCACCGAGGAATAGGCCGATCGCACCGTGGTCAGCCCCATCTCCTCGGCGATGGCCCCCAAAGCGTTCTTGACTACCTCCAGAGCGATGGGATCAAAGGGCCGGGCGTCGGTGCTCAAAGCTCGAACGGCCCCTTGCCCATCTGGTCGCGGATGGTGACGACCGCCGGGTTGGTCATGGAGCGGCGCTGCCAGTTGGCCCCGTCCACCACCATGGTGTGGCCGCTGATGAACCGGGCGAAGGGGGAGGCCAGGAAGGTGGCGGCCCAGCCCAGCTCCCGCAGCTGGCCCACCCGCATGGCCGGCTGGCAGGGGTCCTTCTCGTGGGTGCGGTCGAGGCTGGAGCGTATGTCGGCGGTCATGTCCTCATGGGGGAACAGCCCCGGCACCAGCCCGTTCACCTGGATGCCGTAGGGCCCCCACTCCACGGCCAGGCTCTCGGTCATCGACTTGACCCCGGCTTTGGCTGCGGCTGAGTGGGCGAACCCGGGGCCGCCGGTCCAGGCGTAAGACGCCCCGATGTTGACGATCGACCCCGGTGTTCCCGCGGCCAGATGACGGCGGGCGAACTCCCGAGCGCAGAAGAAGGTGCCGTTGAGGGTGATGTCCACCACCGTGCGCCAGGCATTGGGCGACATGTCCTCGGCTGGCACTGGGAAGTTGGCCGCCGCGTTGTTGATCAGCACGTCGGGCATGGCGAACCTCTCGGCGGCGGCGTCGAACGCCTCGGCGATCTGCTCGGCCTGGCGGATGTCGCAGCCCACCACCAGCACCTCAGCGCCGATCTCCTCCATGGCCGCTTGGCCCGCTTCAAGGTGCTCGGGCTTGCGGCTGGCGATAACCAGGTTGGCCCCCAGCCGGGCGAATTCGGTGGCGATGGCCTTGCCCAGTCCGGTGCCCCCGCCGGTGACGAACACGGTCTGGCCGTCGTAGGTGCCCGGCACCAGGGCGGTGGCGCCCTCCGGGGCGGGCTCGGGCAGTCCGGTGATCTCAGCCATGGCTCATGTCCTCCCTACGACCGCTTGTACTCGGGTTCGCGCTCTTCGGCCCGGGCCGCTCGGAACTCGGCGAAGTCGTCCGAGCGGTTGATCAAGGTCTGGAAGGCGTACTCATCGTTCATGGAGCTGCGCAGCCCTTCCATGGCCAGGTTGCGGATCACCCGGCGGGCAAGCTGCACCGTATAAGGCGAGTGAGAGGCGATCTTGGCAGCCATCTCCATCACGGTGTCGTCCAACTCCTCAGGGGCCACAATGCGGGTCACGATGCCGTGGGTGAGGGCCTCCTCGGCGCTTAGCACCCGGCTGGTGAGCACCATGTCGCTGACCAGGCCCGATCCGCAAATCTCGAACAGGCGGCCCATTCCGCCGGTGTCGGGGATCACCCCGTGGGTCAATTCGGGGAGCAAGAAGCGGGCGCCCTCGGCCGCCACCCGGATGTCGCATAGCAGAGCTCGCTGGAACGAGCCGCCGATGGCCCATCCCTGCATGGCCACGATGATGGGGGCGTCGATGTCCCAAACCTGCTGGATTCCCCGGTGGCCCCGCTCCATTCCGGCGTGGTGGGCGATCCCCATCTGGCCGCCGCCGATGGCCGACACGTCCCGGCCCGACGACCACGACTTGCCCTCGCCCCGCCACACCACGGCCCGGATGGACTTGTCGGCTTTGATCTCCCCCAGGATGTCGAACAGCGCCACGTCCATGTCGTCGTCGAAGGCGTTGTGCTTAGCGGGATTGTTGTTGGTGATGACGGCGATATGCCCGTCCACCGTGAGCTGTACTCGATCGTCGGCCATGCCCTCACCGTAACCGTCGCTCTTGCTTTGGGAAGAATGGGGCCGGTATGGGTCACAATGGCGGCATGGCGATGAACCTGGACTTGGTGGGGGAGCGGAGCGAGCCGCATCAGCGGGGGTGGCTGCCCCGGGACTGCACGCTTTATGCGCTGAGCGTGGGGGCGGGGTTTGGAGATCTGGCGTTTGTGGGGGAGCAGGCCGCCGGGCACCCCCAGCAGGTGTATCCCAGCTTCGTGTGCTCCGGGGGTCGGTCGGACAAGGCCAGCAGCGGCGAAGGTAATCCCATGTTCCGATACGGCGACTACCAGGTTCACCAGCTGGTACACGGCGAGCAGGAGCTGACCATTCATGGGGAAATCAGCCCCACCGGGTCGGTGGTCAGCACAGGAACGGTGGTGGGCATCTACGACAAGGGCTCCGGCGCGGTGGTCCACGCCGAAAGCGAGTCGGTGGATGCCGCCACCGGTGAGCCGCTGTTCACCACCGGTTCCAAGCTGTTCGTGATGGGCGAGGGGGGTTTCGGCGGCGACCCCGGCCCCAAAACTCCACCCTGGGATGTCGGCGACGCGCCCCCCGACGCCGCGCTGCACTGGCAGACTTTGCCGGTGCAGTCGCTGCTCTACCGCCACGGGGGCAACGACCCCAACCTCATCCACTATGACCCCACGGTGGCCGCGGCGGCTGGGTTTGACGGGCCGATTCTCATGGGGCTCAACACCTACGGATTCGCCTGTCGGGCACTGGTAGAGACGGTGTGCGGAGGCGATCCCCTGGCACTGGGCTCCATAGCCGGGCGTTTTGCGGCTCCCGGCTATAACGGCGATGTGCTCACCACCCAGATCTGGCACGACCTCGACGGGGACAATGGAGTGCTGTTCCGAGTGGTTTCCAACCGGGGCACCACCGTCTTCGACAAGGGCCGGGCCACACTGCGATGAGGAGGGTAATTCCATGAGCAGATTGGTGATCGACGCCGACGGCCACATCAGCGAGCCGCCGGAGCTGTGGGAGGAGTTCTGCGATCCGGAGTTCCTGGCATTCGCACCTCGCCGGGTGCTCGACAGCCAGGGGCGGCCCCGCACTTTCGTGGGGGGCGAGATGGCGCCCTACATCCCGTTTGACTCCGAGGCCTACGACAAAGAGCGCCCCAAGGGCGGTGTCGATCCCCACGCCCGGATCGCAGACATGGACAGCGAGGGCATGGACATCTCGGTGATCTTCCCCACCACCGGGCTCATGTTCGGCGGCATCGCCGATGCGGCGGTGAACAACGCCCTGTGCCGGGCCTACAACGACTGGCTCCGCACCTACTGCGACACCGACACGTCTCGACTGCTGGGGGTGGCCGTGGTACCCCAGGTGGATCCGGCGCTGATGTTGGCCGAGGCCCGCCGAGCCATCGACGAGCTGGGGTTCGTGGCGGTGATGCTGCGCCCCAACGTCATCGCCGGGCGAACCCTCGACCACCCGGCCTACGACGGGCTGTGGTCGCTGCTGGCTGACCGGGGCGTGCCCGCCGCCCTGCACGAGGGCACCACCCAGAATGTGCCCCAATCAGGACTCGACCGATACGACAACTTCATGTTCCGCCACGTGTGCTCCCACCCCCATGAGCAGCAGATGGGCTGTTTGGAGCTGATCGCCGGAGGAGTGCTGGAGCGTCACCCCGAGTTGCGGGTGGTGTTCTTGGAGTCGGGCTGCGGCTGGGTGGACCACTGGCTCGAACGCATCGACGAGCACTTGGATTCCTGGGGCCATGCCTCAGCCCCGTTGGAACTGAATGCCACCGAGTACTTCCAGCGCCAGTGCTTCATCTCCTGCGACCCCGAAGAGCGGACCGTTTCTGGCGTGATGGACTCGCTCGGCGACGACTGCGTGGTTTTCGCCACCGACTACCCTCACCCCGACGGAGTGTTCCCTGGCGTGGTCAAAGCCCTGGCCGACCGGGAAGACCTGAGCGAATCTCGCAAGGACAAGATCTTGGGGCTCAACGCCAAGCGTTGCTTCGGCCTCTGAGCCAGTACCGACCTTATGGAGCTCGAATCCTGGAGCGAGCAGAGCGAGCACCTGTGGGAGCTGGCCAGCGGCCAAGGGATGCCGCGTCGGCACTTTCTGGCGCTGCTGGTGGCCGGTGGCGCGGCGGCGGTGGTGGCAGCCTGCGGGGGCGGCGGATCGTCGACCGTGCCGATTACCGGCAGCCTCGGCTCGCCGGTTGAGCGGGCTGCGCTGTTCAAAAGCCCGTCGCCGTTCATTCAGCGGGGCGCATCGCTGGAGTCCCGTCTGGAGTTGATGCCGGGGCTGATCACCCCCAACGACCTCTTCTTCGTCCGCAACAACTCCGCCAGCGTCGATCTGTCAGCGGACGACTGGTCGCTGGTGGTGGAGGGCGATGCGGTTGAGCAGCGACTCGATCTCAGCTACGACGACATCCGTCGGCTCCCCAGTCGCTCGTTTGTCGCCTATCTGGAATGCGCAGGCAACCACCGGGTGATGTTCGACCAGCTGCAAGGCCGGACAGCAGAAGGCACCCAGTGGGGGCGCGGTGCCATCGGCAACGCCGAGTGGCAGGGTGTCTCCCTGGCCGATGTGCTGACCCTGGCCGGCTTGGCCGACGACGCCGTGAGCGTGCTGCTGGTGGGGCTCGACGAGGATTCTCCCGAGGGCGGCTTCCAGCGCGTTCTGCCTCTTGAGAAAGCTCTGGATCCCGACACGATCCTGGCCTACGAAATGAACGGAGAACTGCTGCCCCGCGACCACGGTTTCCCGCTGCGAGCCATTGTTCCGGGCTGGGTGGGCAGCTCGCAGATCAAGTGGCTGGGCCGGATCGTGGTCTCGGCCGACCCCCAGTGGACCCGCAACAACACCACCTCCTACGTGCTCATCGGCGACGACTATTCCCCCGAGGGCGAGGCGCTGGGCCAGGTGGTGACAGAGCAGAACATCAAGAGCGCCTTGGCGCTTCCCTGGCCGGCCCGGCTGGACGAGGGCCAGCACGTCCTGAGGGGTTTCGCTCACTCACCTCGTGGCCGGATATCCCGAGTGCAATGGAGTGACGATGGCGGCATGAGTTGGCAAGACTCCCGGGTGCTCACCCCGCAGCCCCAGCACTCGTGGGCCCAATTCGAGTTCGAATGGACGGCGACCGCCGGAGAGCACACCATCACCACCCGAGCCACCGATATCGAGGGCAACACCCAGCCCGATCGGGTCCCGTTCAACCAGAAGGGCTATCTGTTCAATCAGCCCCTACCGCACCCAGTACGGGTAACCGCCTGAACTACAGCCCCATGTCGTGGTAGTCGGGGACTTCGTAGCGACCGATGGCTTCGGCTCGGCGGTGGAGGAGAGCGACGGTGTCCTCGATATTGCGGCCGATGATGAACCGGCGCTGCTCCACGCAATCGACCACGAAGTTTCCGTGCTCCACTAGGTCGGCCACCTCGGGCTCGTAACCACGAACCTCGGTCAAGATGTCTTTGAGCTCTTGGAAGGTCATGCTGCGCCGCCCGGTGGCGTCGCCCACCCGGGCGAAGTGGTCCGGGCGGTTGCGCTGGGCGGTGAACAGGCCGGTGTCCAGCATGCCGCCAGACGGGTAGAGCACAGAGGCCCGCAGATCGCTGCCCTCGCGGATCAGATTGATGTGCACGGTCTCTGTGAAGCAGCTCACCGCTGATTTGGAGGCGGCATACACCGAGGCGGTGGGCACGGGGGCGAAGCCGCCGTCGCCCGACGAGGTGTTGATGATCTGGCCGGGTTCGCCCCCAGCCAGCATGCGGGGCACGAATTCGGTGGTGCAGATGGCCACGCCGAACACGTTCACGCTGAAGCACCACCGCCAGTCGTTGGGCTCCTGCTCCCAGGGCTTCCCGCCCCCGCCCGAGGTGACCCCGGCGTTGTTGAAAAGCAGATTGCACCGGCCGTGGGCGTCGTAGACGTGGTCGGCCAGCGCGGCCACCGAGCCTTCATCGGCCACATCGGTGGGCCAGCCCGACACCGGGCCCAAGTCGGACAGCTCAGCCACGGTGGCGTCAGTGGTGTCGGCCTCGATGTCGGCGATCACCACCGTGGCGCCGCGCCCCAACAGGGCAGTCACGATGCCCTTGCCGATGCCGCCGGCCCCGCCGGTGACCACCGCCACCATGCCGTTGACGTCGAGATGCTCAGTTGGGGTTTCGCTGCTCATGGTGCCTCCCGTGTTTGGCCGTTCGGCAAATCTAAACGATGCGGGAGTCGGTGTCGGAAGGCCAGTAGCGATCTCGCAGATAGCGCTTCATCAGCTTGCCATTGGGATCTCGGGGCAGCGACTCGTCGAAGTCCACTCCCCGGGGACACTTGAAGGCGGCCAGCCGGTCGGCGCACCAGGCCAATAGCGCGGCCTCGGTGTCGTCTCCGGCCCGGTCTGGGTCGACCAGCTGGACCACCGCCCGCACCTCCTCGCCCAAATCGTCGTTGGGCACCCCGATCACGGCTGCGTCGGCCACCTCGGGATGCATGATGAGCGCATCCTCGATCTCCTGGGGGTAGATGTTGACCCCTCCGCTGATGATGGTGTGGGCCACCCGGTCGGTGAGGTACAGGTAGCCCTCCCCGTCGAGGCGGCCCATGTCGCCCAGCGTCCGCCAGCCGTTGGGGTGGGCGGCGGCCGCGGTCCGCTCAGGGTCGTTGTGGTACTGGAAGTCCCGCCCGCCGTCGAAATACACCACGCCGACCTCGCCGGGCGGCACCTCATCGCCGTTGGGGCCCACGATGTGTACCGGCTGCAGCGGACGCCCCACCGAGCCGGGGTGGGCCAGCCACTCCTCAGAGGTGATGGCGCTGTGGCCGATGTCCTCGGTGCCGGCGTAATACTCGAACAGGATCGGTCCCCACCACTCGATCATCTGCCGCTTGACCTCCACCGGACAGGGGGCGGCGGCGTGGATGGCTAGTTGGAGGCTGGAGAGGTCGGCGACCTCCCGGACATGGGTGGGCAGCTTGAGCATCCGGGAGAACATGGTGGGCACGAACTGGGCATGGGTCACCCGGTGCTGGCCGATGAGGCGGAGGCAGTCGGCCGGGTCGAACCGCTCCATGAGCACCACGGTGCCCCCCACCCGGTGCACGCACATGCAGAACACCAGCGGGGCCGAGTGGTAGAGCGGGGCGGGCGACAGGTACACGCTGGTGTGGTCGACTTTGTAGTTGGCCATGCCCAGCGCGATCTGCACCGCGGGGTTGTCGGGGTCGCCGATGCCGGTCTGGGCGGTCGGCTTCCGGATTCCCTTGGGCCGGCCAGTGGTGCCTCCCGAGTACACCATCTCCCGACCCTCTCCCTCGTCGGGGATCGGGGTTGTGGGCAGGCCGGAGACGGCGTCGGCCACCGACTCGAACCCGGCCACCTCGTCGTTTCCGGTGGTGAGGCGCACCGGCACACGGGCCAAGTCCAGCTCCGCCATTACCGGGGCGGTTCGGGCCGAGGTGACCACCGCAGCGGCCCCGCAGTCGTCCAGCACCGCCTGGAGCTCGCCGGGAGTGAGGTGGTAGTTGATCGGCGTGAAGATCAGTCCGGCCAACTGAGCCGCCCAGATCACCGGCATTGACTGCGGTGTTGTCTCCGCCACGATGGCCAGATGGTCTCCGGCCTTGAGGCCCCGAGCCCGGAGCAGGTGGGCCAGACGGTTCGACTCCTCATCCAGCTCCCGGTAGGTGATCACATCCCCGGTCCGCCCCATGATCACCGCGGGATGGTCGGGGGCTTGGGCTGCAAACCGCCGGGGGTGCAGCATCTCCGAGTCCATCGGCCGGACTCTAGCGGTGGGCTTGCTCGAACCGGAGCTTGAGCTCTCGGCGCAGGGTTTTGCCGGAGGGCAACCGGGGTACCGCCTCCACGAAGTGAACGGCGTGTAGGCGCTTGTAGCCGGCCAGCGAGTCGGCCACCAGCGCCTTCAGTTCTTCGGTGGAGATGTCGCGGCCGGGGAGGGGCTGTACCGCAGCCACCACCGCTTCGCCGGACTCGGAGTCGGGCACCCCGAATACTGCGCAGTCGGCCACGTCGGAATGCCCCAGCAACACGGCCTCCACTTCCGCTGGGGCCACCTGGAAGCCCTTCACCTTGATCATCTCCTTGACTCGGTCGGTGATGTGCAGCCACCCGTCGGGCTCCATCCAGCCCACGTCTCCGGTGCGGTACCAGCCGTCGGCGAAGGCATCGGCGTTGGCCTCTTCGGGCAGGTAGCCAGCCATCTTGGCGGGGCTCTGGGCTTGGATCTCGCCCACCTCGCCGGGGGGCAGCACCGCCCCGGTTTCCAGGTCGGCGATGCGGACGTTGACATCGTGGATGGGCAGGCCGGGAGAGTCCAGCCGCCACATGTCGGGCCGGTGGACAGGGTTGCTGGTGATGACGGGCATCTCACTGGCGCCGTACGCGGGCAGGAACCGCACCCCGGTTCGCTCGGTGACCCGCCGGGCCACGCTCTCGGTCACCGGGGTGGCCCCCCACATGATGTAGCGCAGCGACGACAGGTCGTACTCCTCCAGGCGAGGATGGTTGGCCATGGCCAGAGCGATCGGCGCCACCGCCATCTCCAGGGTGATGCGGTCGGTTTCGACAGCGGCCAGAACCGCTTCCAGATCGAACCGGGGGTGGAGGCGCACCGAGGAGCCGGCCCACACCGAGGAGAACAGGTTGAGCAGTCCGAGGATGTGGAAGGGCGGGGTGGCGATCTGGAACCGGTCGTCGGCGGTCAGGCCCAGCACCGAACCCCACAGGATGGTGGCGGCGCCGATGCTGGCGTGGGTATGGCGCACCGCCTTGGGCATTCCGGTGGTTCCCGAGCTGAAGATCAGCACGGCCTCGGCCTGATCCCAATCCAGATCGACGGTGAGGGGTTCGGGTGGGCCATCGGACAAGGCGGCGACCGCGGGATCTTCGTCGAGGCGGATCACCCGGTCGGCCAGGGGGGCGGGGAGGTGCAGGTGGGTGTCGCCGTCGGTGATGGCCAGCACCGGCTCGGTGAGGTTCACCGCATGGGCAGCCTCGGCCTGCTTCCACGCCGAGCTGATCATCACCGCCGACGCTCCCAGCTTGAGGATCCCGAAGACCGCGGTGAAGAACTCGGGCCGGTTGGAGGCCATCACCGCCACCCGCTGGTTGGCGGCGACGCCCCGCTCAGCCAGCAAGCGGGCAAACCCATCGGCCTGCCGGTTGAACTCCCGATAGGTCAGCGCTTGGTCTTCGAACCGGATGGCCACCCGGTCGCCGAACCGCTCGGCGGCCGACTCCAACAAGCTCTGGACGCTGATGCCTTGGGGATAGTCCAGCGGCGGAAAGATCGACGACACGCCTGCCTCTGGGTCGAGCTACCGCTCAGGCTGCGGGCTCAACCTGGTTGAGGGGGTTCATTCCCGGGCAGCCCTTGGCCCGCTCGGGGATGTCGGCGTAGTCGATGGGGGTGGCCACCTCGGCCTTGGTGGGGCAGAACTGCTCGGCCAGCGGGGCCAGCGCCTCCAAGTCGAACCCGTACACCTCTGCGGCATTGGTGGTCAGGATGCGAGTGGTTTCCTCTTCAGTGAGGTTGGCGAACGTCAGCCGCAGGTGCTCCCGGGTGTAGGGGTGAGACCCCTCGATGTGGGGGTAGTCGGAGCCCCACATCACGCGGTCGATGCCCACCGTGCGGGTGAGCAGGGCCTCGGCCGGTCGCAGGAACGACGCCCCGATGTAGCACTGGCGGGCGAAGTACTCGCTGGGGGTGAGCGACATATCGGCCACCGCCTGACTGCCGAACACCGTCTCAGAGCCGTACTTGGAGTACTTCATCCGGTGGAAGAAGCTCTCCAGCCTCTCAAGGGTCTCGGGCACCCAGGCGGTGCCGGTCTCGGTGGTCACGTACTTCAGCGTCGGGTAGCGCTCGAACACCCCCGAGAACATGAGATGCCACAGGGCTCGCTGGGTCCACCAGGTGGCCTCGAGGATGAACATGGCCAACGACGACGGGAAGTGGTTGCCGTAATTGGGCGAGCCTCCGCCCGCGTGGTGGTTCAGCGGCAACCCGGCGGCCGCGGTGGCCGCCCAGATGGGCTCGTAGGTCTTGGAGTACAGCGGCTCGAACGGCGAGTCGGGCGGAGCACCGGGGATGAGGACGCCGCCCTTCAACCCGTGCTCGGCGGCCCACTCGATCTCTTTGACCGACCCCTCAACATCGCCCAAGAACACCTGGGCGATTCCGGCCCGGCGATCGGGCGCCTGGCTCACAAAGTCGGCCACCCATCGGTTATGGGCCCGAAGCCCGGCCCAGCGATGCTCAAAGTTGTCGCTATAGGGCGGCGCCTCGAACGCGGTGGCCGCGGGCGGGGCGAACGGAGGCTGGGTGTTGGGAAACAGCACCTCGGCGATAAAGCCGTCGGCCTCCTGCTCAGCTAGGCGATCGGACGAAGACCAGTTGCGATGGCCCCACACCTCGGGATCGCCGTCCACCCCCACCTCCATCGGCGAGCGCTCCATGTCGGCAAACATCTCCTTGCGCCGCTCATTGTGCCCGTCCATGTATTCGGCCCACTCGTCGAACTCCGCGTGGTAGCGCGACTCAAGGTACGGCTTGTAGTCCCTCAGGTCGGCCCCGCAATGGGTGTCAGCACTGATGACGATGTGATGTTCCATCAGTCTCCTCCGTTGGCTCAGAAATTTAGCGGTTTACGTCAATCACCACCCGGCCGCGGATTTCGCCGGCCAGGATTTGGGCGGCGGCAGCAGGGACATCAGACAAGGCGATGGTGTCGGTCATGGCGTCGAGTTTGGCGGTGTCGAGGTCGCGGGCCAGGCGGTTCCAGGCTTGGGCTCGGCGCTCGGCGGGCTCGTAGACGCAGTTGATGCCGGCCAGGGTCACGGCCCGCAGGATGAACGGGGCGACGGAGCTGGGGAGGTCCATGCCCTGGGCCAGCCCGCAGGCGGCTACGCACCCGTGGGGCTGGGTTTGGGAGACGATGTTGGCCAGGGTGTGGCTGCCCACGGTGTCGACAGCCCCGGCAAAGCGGGCTTTGCCCAGGGGTCGGGCCGGGCCCGAGAGCTCGTCGCGGTGGATGAGCTCGGACGCCCCGAGATCGCGCAGGTAGTCGCCCTCGGTCTCGATGCGACCGCTGGAGGCCACCACCTCATATCCAAGCTGGGCCAACACGGCGACGGCCACGCTGCCCACTCCGCCGGCGGCACCGGTCACAACTACCGGCCCGGAATCGGGGGTGATGTCGTGCTCCTCAAGGGCTAGTACGCAGAGCATGGCGGTGTACCCCGCGGTGCCCACGGCCATGGCCTGATGGGTGGTGTAGGCATCGGGCAGGGGGGTGAGCCAGCCGCCGTCCATGGCCGCTTTGGTGGCCATGCCGCCCCAATGGGACTCGCCCACGTCCCAGCCGTTCACGATCACCTTGTCGCCCGGCGACCATGCCGGGTCGTCGCTGCGGGCCACTGTGCCGGCCAAGTCGATGCCCGGGACCATGGGCCAGGTGCGCACAATGGGGGCGCCGTTCACCACGGCCAGGCCGTCCTTGTAGTTGAGGGTGGAGTAGTCCACGTCCACGATCACCGGACGGTCGGGCAATTCGGTGTCTTCTAATTCGGTTATGGCGTGGGAACGGTTGCCGTCGTCGTCTTGGCTAAGGAGTAGTGCCCTGAACATCCCGCCAGCCTGTCTCACACGATTCCGCCCCGCCTACCCGAGGACTCCTTCCGCGCTGAGGCGGGTTATTTCTTCTTCAGAGAGGCCGGCGATTTCTTGGAGGACGGAATGGGTGCTGGTTCCTAGGGTTTCGGCGGGGCGTTGGGTGGTGTCGGAGCGGGAGAACTTAATGGGGAAGGCGGGGCCGAGGCGGTTGGTTGGCTCAGCGGCGTGGGGGTGTTGGAGGGGGACCAGGGCTTGGCGGTGCTGGATTTGGGGATCGTCGGCGGCGGCGTAGGCCGAGGCCACTGCCCCGGCGGGAACGCGGATGTTGTGCAGCCGGGCCACCAGCTCTTCAGTGGTCTGCTCAGCCATCCACGTGGCCACTTCACCGCAGATATCGGCCCGATTGTCGGCCCGAACCGGCACATTTGGGCCCAGCTCCCACAGATCGGGCCGGCCCATCTCCTCGGTTAGCCGCTTGAATTGAGCATCGGAGGTGATCACCAGGGTTACCCAGCCGTCCTGGGCCTCGAAGGTGTCCAATATGCCCCGGGGGTCGCCGTTGCCGATGCGGTCGGGCAGGCCCCGCTCGCGGTAGAGATCGAGAGGCTCGTCCCACAGCATCGTGACCAGGCTGTCGAGCATGGCCACGTCGATGTATTGCCCTTGGCCGTCGATGTCCCGCTGGCGCAGCGCAGCCACCACCCCCAGAGCGCAGAGGGCGGCGGGAAACTGGTCACCCACGGTTACCCCAGCCTTGATGGGCGGCCCGTCGGGGAAGCCCGACTTGCCCATGAGCCCTGAGCGCCCCTGGATGATGAGGTCCATCGAGGCCAGGTCGGCGTCGGGCCCGTCGGGACCGTATCCGGTGATGGAGGCGTGGATCAGCCGGGGATTCAGCTCCGAGAGCGTGTCGTAGTCCAGTCCCAGCGAGGCCATGACCCCAGGCCGGAAGTTGTCCACCAACACGTCGACATTGGCCACCAGCCGCCGGAATGCATCGGCCCCCTCGGGCCGACCAAGCTCAAGCACCACGCTGCGCTTTCCCCGCCCCTTGCGCAGGTAGCTGATGCCGATGTCTTCGGGCCCCATGGCCTCCGATTGCTCGCCGTCAGGCCCCACCCACGGCGGAATGCGCCAGGTCACATCCCCACCCGGCGGATCTACCCGAATGACCTCCGCCCCCAATGAAGCCAAGAACCAAGTGCAAACCGGCCCCGAAACCACCCGAGTCAAGTCAACAACCCGAACACCCTCCAACGGCTTCATGTTCCCTTGCTTACCATTTCCCCAAGTCGCAACCCATCTCTGCCGCGACTAGACATTGAGGCCGTGGCCAAACACCCGTTTCACGACGTCGCCATCGTCGGCATCGCCAACTCCGAACAAGCCCGTGTCCTCGAAGGCCACGATTCCACCACCATCACCTTCCAGGCTGTCCATCGGGTGCTGGCCGATACCGGCCTCACCCCGTGGGACATCGACGGCGTCGCCGCCGGCCCATTCAGCGGGCCGCTCACCTACTACATGCGCAACGGCCCAGCCTGGCGGAACCACATGGCCCCGTCCATCCCCATCATCTTGGACGCGGCCTCAGCCATCGCCACCGGCCAGTGCCACACCGTGCTAGTGGCCCACGGATCGGCGGGCATCTACACCGAGCGGGCTTCCACCGCCCCGTGGACCCGGCCGGCCAATGAGTTTGTGGTGGCCTACGGCATGTTCACCGCAGCGGAGTTCGCCCTCATCGCCCAGCGCCACATGCACATGCACGGCACCACGCCAGAGCAGCTGGCCACGGTAGCGGCCACCATCCGCAACAATGGCCACGCCCACCCAGAAGCGGTGTACCACGGCCGGGGGCCGTTCACCCCCGCCGACATCTTGGCGTCGCGCATGGTGTCCGACCCCTTCCACCTGCTCGACTGCGCCATGACCTCCGAGGGGGCCTGCGCGCTGATCCTCACCACCCGGGAGCGGGCCCAAGACCTGCCCAACAAGCCGGTGTACATCCTGGGCGGGGCCTGCGACAGCTTCGGCCCCTCCTACCAGCACCCGCCGGCGTGGGACTTGGCCGGCCCCAGCGGCCGCAACAACGGCTACACCGGCCGGTGGGCCGCGCAGAAGTCGTTCGCCATGGGCGAGCTCGGCCCCACAGATGTGGACGTGTGCGAGTTCTACGACCCGTTCTCGTTCGAGATCATCCGCCAGTTCGAGGCCTACGGGTTCTGCGAGGAGGGCGAGGGCGGCGACTTCATCATGGAGGGCCGCATCGGTCCCGGCGGGCAGTTCCCGGTGACTACCGACGGGGGCACGATGTCGTTCAGCCATGGTGGGGCCGCGGTGCAGCAGCTCCAGCGGGTCATCCGGGGGGTGGAGCAGCTGCGGGGCACCTGCGTGACGTCCCAAGTGCCCGATGCCCAGGTGGCTATGTGCTCCAACGGCGGTGCCGGTGCGCTGTTCACCGACGTGATGCTGCTGGGAACGGAGACGCCATGAGCGAGATTCTGCAGCCCCAGTCACCCGGCATCCCCCTGCCCGTGCCCACGATTTACTCCCAGCCCTACTGGGACGGCTGCCAGATCGGCGAGCTGCGCTACCAGCGGTGCCGGGACTGCGGCGCCATCACCATGGACCCGGCCCCGGCCTGCTCGGCCTGCTTCTCGGAGAACCTCGAATGGGAGGTCAGCACCGGCCTGGGCGAGGTGTACTCCTGGACCACCGTGTGGCGCCCCCAAACCCCTGCCTTCACCGTGCCCTACGTGGCCGTCATCGTCACCCTTGACGAAGGCTTCTGGCTGTTGGCCAACATCATCAACTGCCCCGTAGACGCCGTCCACGTCGGCATGCGGGTCAAGACCACGTTCGTCGAATTGAGCGACGAGATAACCCTGCCCTATTTCGAGCCGGCCGACTAGAGGGAGGGCTCCAGATAAACGTGGGTGGCGGCGGGGACGGCGGCGCGCAGGCGCGCCTCTACCGCCGCGATGGCCGCGGGCATCTGGTCGCCGGATAAGCCATCGGCGAAGTCCACTTCGGCGGCCACCAGCAGTTCCTCGGGGCCGAGGTGCTGGGTGCGGATGTCCACCACACGGTCAATCTCGGGCGAATCGTCCAACGCCGCCCGCAGACGGGCTCGGTCTTCTTCGGTGGCGCTCTCGCCGATGAGCAGGCTCTTCATCTCGATGGCCAGAACGATGGCGATGATCCCCAGCAGCACGCCGATCACCAGGGTGCCCACCCCGTCCCAGCGGGGCTCGCCGGTGACCTCGGCCAGCACCACGGCAATGAGTGCGAACACCAAGCCGAACATGGCCCCGAGGTCTTCCAGCAGCACCACCGGCAGCTCGGGAGTGCGGGAGCGGCGGATGAACGTGCCCCAGGAGAGCTTGCCCCGCACCTTGTTGGATTCCACGATGGCGGTGCGGAACGAAAGCGACTCGACCACGATGCCGAAGATCAGAATGCCGATGGCCACCCAGAGCGACTCCAGTTCGTGGGGGTGACGCACCTTCTCGATGCCCTCGTTGATGGCGAACAGCGCGCCCAAGGTGAACAGGATGATGGACACCACGAACGACCAGAAGTACCGCTCTCGCCCGTAGCCGAAGGGATGGCGGGGGGTGGGATCCCGCTTGGACAATCGACCGCCCAAGAGCAGCAGCGCCTGGTTGCCGGTGTCGGCACACGAGTGGACTCCCTCGGCCAGCATGGAGGCCGACCGGGTGACGGCGAATCCCACGAACTTGGCAATGGCGATGGCCAGGTTGGCGAAGAGCGCAGCCAATACTGCTTTGGTCCCACCTCCTGCGGCCATGCCCCAATGGGTAGCACACCGCAGGCGGGTAGTCTCAGTTCCATGTTCAGCATTGGGATCAACGGTCCGGTGGCCCGGATCACCCTGGCCAACCCGCAGCGGCGCAACGCGCTGAGCCTGGAGCTGATGCAGCGCCTCACCGAAGCACTGCGGGAGCTGGGCGAAAAGACCGACGTTGGGGCGATTGTGATCGCCGCTGAGGGACCGGCGTTCTCCGCCGGTCACGACCTGTCGGAGATGGTCGACCGGGATCTCGAGTTCTACGACGATCTGTTCGAAGCCTGCACCGAGCTGATGGACGCGGTCCACGCCGTGCCCCAGCCGGTGATTGCCGAAGTGGACGGGGTGGCCACCGCCGCCGGTTGCCAGTTGGTGGCGGCCTGCGATCTGGCCGTGGCCTCCACTGAATCGACCTTCGCCACTCCCGGCGTGCGCATCGGCCTGTTCTGCTCCACTCCGATGGTGCCCATCTCCCGGGCGGTGGGGCGCAAACGGTCCATGGAGATGCTGCTCACCGGCGAGCCCATCGACGCGGGCACTGCCGCGGAGTGGGGTTTGGTGAACCGAGTGGTGCCCCCCGAACAACTTCGGGCTGAGGTCGACAAGCTGGCCGCCCAGATCACCCGGTTCAGCGACGACACCATCGCCATCGGCAAGCAGGCCTTCTATCGTCAGCTCGACTGCGGCGAGCCCGAGGCCTACGACCTGACCCGCGAGGTGATGGCGGCCAACGCCGCTACCGCCGACGCCCAAGAGGGCATAGACGCCTTTCTGACCAAGCGCTCCCCGTCGTGGTCGGGCCGTCAGGGCAGCTAGTTTCCCCGCAATGGGAACTGTCTTTGCCACTGTTGATGATCTGCCCGCCGCGGTCGGCCAGCACTTGGGGTGGAGCGACTGGATGGAGATCACCCAAGAGCGGGTGAACCAATTCGCCGACGCCACCGGCGACCACCAGTGGATCCACATCGACCCCGAGCGGGCCGCCGCCGAGAGCCCGTACGGCGCCACCATCGCCCACGGCTACCTCACACTCTCGCTCACCAACATGTTCCTGCCCAGCCTGATCACCGTGGAGCAGATCTCCATGGGCATCAACTACGGCGTCAACAAGGTGCGGTTCCCCGCTCCCGTCCCGGTGGGCTCGCGGGTCCGGGTGGGCGCCGAGCTCAGCTCGGTGGACGAGATCACCGGCGGCGTGCAGGCCGTCATCACCATCACCGTGGAAGTCGAGGGCAGCCCCAAACCCGCCTGCGTGGTGGAGAGCCTCACCCGCTACATGCGCTGAGGCTGGATACGGCGTAGGCCGGTAGAGTTAGCGGGCGATGGCGAAGCGGAAGCGGTCGCGGACTGCGACGTTGGAGCGAGTGCCGGTTTCCGATCCTCCGGTGCGGCCGGGGCTGGTGGGGCCGCGGCGGCGGGTGCCTCGGGAGATTGAGCGACCTCCGTATGCCCGGACGGGGGAGCCGGGGCCGGCGACATCATCAGCAGTCCGGAACGCCGACGAGATCGAGGCCATGCGCAAGGCCGGGCAGATGGCCGCTGAGGTGCTGCTGTTTGCTGGACGGCTGGTGGCCCCCGGGGTAACCACCGACAGCATCGACGCCGAAGTCCACGACGAGATCGTGCGGCGGGGCGCTTATCCCAGCCCGCTCAACTATCGGGGCTATCCCAAATCGGTGTGTACCTCGATCAACGAGGTCATCTGCCACGGTATCCCCGACAGCCGGGCGCTGGCCGACGGCGACATCGTCAACATCGACGTCACCGTGTTCCTCAACGGGGTCCACGGCGACACCTCGGTGACATTCGAGGTCGGCGAGGTGGACGACCACTCCCGCTTGCTGGTTCGAGAGACCCGGACCGCCATGTACCAGGGCATCGGCGCGGTTCGCAACGGTGCGGCGGTGAACGCCATCGGTCGGGCCATCGAAACCCATGCCCGCGCCCATCGGCTTGGCGTAGTGCGGGAGTTCATCGGTCACGGGGTGGGCACCGAGTTCCACTCCGGGCTTCAAATTCCCCACTACTACGAACGCAATCACAACACACCGCTGGAAACCGGGATGACCTTCACCATCGAGCCCATGCTCACGCTGGGTTCCCCCGATCTGTACCTGTGGGACGACGAGTGGACCGCGGTCACTGCCGACCAGCGACGCAGCGCCCAGTTCGAGCACACCCTGCTGTGCCATGACGACGAGGCGGAGATCCTCACCCGCACCCCCTCCGGAGAGGGTGCCGCCGAGGTTTACGCCAAAGAGTGATCCGACTGGCTGCTAGTCCCAGTACCAGGCCAAGCCGCGCACACCGGTGCCGGAGTTGATCATTATCGCTTGGCCGAATTGGCTGATGAAGGAATCGGTGGGCTGCGCTTCGGCGGTGACATCGTCCAGTAGCTCCACGGCCCTCTCGGGAACCTCGGCGTGGAGGCTGACCAGGTGCAGCTGGGCATCGCTGTTCTCGGGACGGGTGCGTCGCCAGAGGCTCAAGAGGCGCTGGCGGGCCGCCTCGTCACTGAGCGCGGGACGAAGGCGGCGGATCGCTGCGTCGTGAATATCGAACATTGGGCGCAGTCCGATGAGATTGCTGGCCCGGCCGGCCAAACCGGGTACGCGGCCGCTGCGGATCAGCTGGTCGAGGTTGCCTAGTGCTCCCACTAGCTTGACCCGTCCGGCCACCTGCTCAGCCCTTGCGACTACTTCGTCCAGCGTCGCGCCCGCCTGGGCGGCACGGGCCGCGGCCACGGTCACCAGTCCTTGACCTCCGGCCGCGGTTCGGCTGTCCACCACCGCCACCGGGTCCACCGCGCTCTTGGAGGCCAGCACCGCTGATTGATGGGTGATGCTCAGGGTTGACGTCACCGTCACGACCACGACACCGTCGCCCTGGTCTTGGTCGGCGATCGCCTCAACGAAGGCGCCGGGCGACGGGCCCGAGGACGATTGGGTCTTGGCGGCAAGGATCTCTGCGGTGTCGAGTTCGCCGTCGGCCACCGTTCGGCCGTCTACGGTGATGATGAGGGGGACCACAGCGATATTCCAGGCAGCCCTCACTTCCTCGGGCAGCGCAGCAGTGCTGTCGGTGACGATGCCGACCGTCACTCGCGGGCCTTTTTGACATCGACATCGAGAATCGGGCGGACGGTGGCGGCCGAGGCCAGCACAATCAGGCCTGACGCCAGCAGCACCGACCGGGTGCCGGGTAGCCCGGCTTCGTTCAGACCGTCGCCGATGGCCCCCGCCCCCAGTGCGGCAGCGCCCAAACCGATGCGGATCACCACGTGGAATGCCGAGAAGGCCAGCACCCGCTCCTGTTCGTGGGGAATTCGGGCTTGGAGCGCGCTCATCCCCGACGTGAGGGCCACGGTGGCCCCGGCTCCAAACCCGGCAGCGCCGAGGAAGGTCAGCCACACCGTCGGGCTCTGGCTCATCAGCGCGACCAGTGCGCCCATGACCAGCGCGCCCCGCCGAGTGAGCACCAGCAGATCCACATGCTGGGATTTGTGGGTGAGCGCCAAGCCAATTCCCGCACCGGCGCCGAACAGAACGATGAGGATGCCATATTCGATGTCGGAGGCATTCAACTCCTCTTCCACCAGTTTGATGCCCAGCGAGAACAAGGCCCCCAGTCCCACCGCGGCGGCGGCGGTGGCGGGCAGGATCCTGCGCACCAGCGGCACCAGCCAGGCGTCGCGCAGCCGGCTGGGGGAAACGGAGATCTCACCATCTGCCGTGGCGGGGCTGTCCGGGGCCTCTTCAGCGGGGGTTCCCGGGCCCTGAATACCGAGGGCACGGGCGATGAAGAAGGCCGAGACGCCGAAGGTGAGCGCGTCGATCCAGAACACCAGGGCGTAGGGGTGCGCTCCCAGCCAGCCATCGTCGAGCGGGAGGGCGGCAAACGCGGCGAACAGGCCCGCTCCGATCGGGATGTTGCCGTACGACGACCCCATCATGGCCGCGTTGGCCAGCGGCAGGTCGGGCTCGTCGACCAGATGGGGGATGGAGGAGTCCCGGGAGGCGAGGAACACCACGCTGGGGGCCTCCAGCGCGAGCGCCCACAAGTACACCCACCACAGCTCCTGCACGAAAGGGACCACCGCGATCATCCCGGCGCGCAGCAGGTCCATGGTGATCATGGTGCGGCGGCGGTCCCAGCGCCTCACCAGCTTGGCGGCCAGGGTGCCGCCCAGCGCCGCGGGGATGAGCCGGAAGGCGAGGATGCCGCCCACGGCGGCGGCCGAGTCGCTGAGGTGGTCGACCAGCGCCATGAGGGCGAAGGTGCCCATCCAGTCGCCGAGCGCGGACGCACCCTGTCCAACGAGAAGGCGACGGAAGTCAACCTGGGTGCGAAGGCTCAAGGCTCTTTGGCGGAGTGGTCGGCCGGGGCTTTGGATCTCAAGGGTTGGACGGGGATGCTGTGACCCAGCTGTCGTTGTCGAAGACCAGGCGGTGGGCGGCGGCCTTCAAGCGGTTGGGGGCGGGCAGCGGCTCATTTCCCAGTACGCGCTTGATCAGGATGGGAATGACGATGATGGTGCTGGCAATGGCGGCCTGGCCGTCGGCCACCAGCAGCAGGAACGGGGGAAGCGCCGGCATGGTGATGAACACCACCAATCCGGTGTGGCGCAGGATCCGTCCCAGCGCCAGCCCGCCCAACAGGAACAAAGCCGCGGGCCAGGCGATCACCGCGAATGCCCCCAATGCCGGTGAGAGCCCTCGGCCGCCGGCGCCATTGAGGAACATCGACCAGTTGTGGCCGATCACCGAAACGGCCCCGGCAAACGCCATCAGCAGCCAGCGGTCCCCGGCCAAGAAGGGCCCAAGAGCTCCCTTGCCCACATCGCACAGGCCGCCCACCACCAACGGGATGAACCCGGCAACCCGGTACAAGCTGGTGCCCGACACCGTTCCGGTGCCCACTTGGCGCAGGTCGGTTCTGGCCAGCGAATGGGCAATCATGTAGGAGAACGGAACCGCGCCTGCGGCGAAGGCCACGATGAGCACCAGCGTCCCCCACATCATCGCTAGAGATTCTGCCCCAAGCCAGGGCAGCTATGCCACAGGTTGATGAAGTTGAATCGTTGAAGGCCCGGCACTGGGGTTCGGCATGGCAAGATGGGGCCGCAATGAGCACCGGCGAACAAACCCGCTTGCTGTTGATCCGCCACGGTGAATCGGAGGTAACGGTCAAACAGATCATCGGTGGCGACCTGTTCTGCACGGGACTGTCGCCTTTGGGCCGCCGTCAGTCCGAGGCCCTGGGAGAGCGCTGGACGCAGGGCTATGAGCCCAAGGTGGATGCCCTGTGGTCCAGCACCTTGCCCCGGGCGATAGAGACGGCTGAGTTGCTCTCTCCCTCCCTGGGGGGGTTGGAGGTGCATACCCATCCCGATCTGGTGGAGCGCCGCCCCGGCGAGGCCGACGGGGTGGGCTACAAGGAGTTCGGCAACATATTCGAATGGACCGGCGACTTCCATCCTCACCTGCCGCTGGCGCCTGGCGGTGAGAGCCTGGCCGCCTTCTCCTACCGCACCGGCCAGGCGCTCTATGAGCTGGTGGAGGGGTACCCCGGCACCACCATGATGGTGGTGTGCCATGGCGGGGTGATCGACATCGCCATGCGGCTCTTCCTGGGCTTGGGGATGAACACGCAATTCGTGCTCTGGACCCTCAACACGTCCATCACCGAGTTCGTGACAACCGACGATCCCGGGGTGTGGCGGCTGGTGCGATACAACGACGCCGCCCATTTGGACGGACTGCCACCCCGCACCGAGCCGGCTGAGTAGTCAGTCCACCACCAGAATTCCTGGCTCGGTTGCGGTGATCTCGCCGATCACAGCCGCAGTGTGATCGGCGATTGTCAACTGGGCGACTGCGTCGGCGGCCGCGGCCGGTGAGCAGCAGAACAGCAGACCGCCGGAGGTTTGGGCGTCGGCCAGCATGGTCAAGGTCCGCTGGTCATCGGACCCTCGAACCCATGGCCGCACATGGTCGAGGTTGCGGCCCGTTCCGCCGGGAGCGAACCCCTGATCCAGCAGTTCCCAGGCGTCGGGAAGCACTGGCACGGCCCCGGCTCGGATCACCGCGCCAGTGCCACTGGCGGCGGCCAGCTTCTGGAGGTGGCCGAGGAGTCCGAAACCAGTGATGTCGGTGGCCGCGGTGGCTTTGGCCTCAAGGGCAGCCGAGGCCGCTTCATCGTTCAGCCGGGTCATTTCGGCCACTCCCGCGGCGTAGGTTTCCGCCAGCCAACCGCCGGGTTCGACGGCCCCGGGTTCGGAGCGCTTGACCGCGGTGGCCAATAGCCCGGTACCCAGCGGTTTGGTCAACACCAGGGACTGTCCTGGCTGGGCGCCGGCGTTGGTCAGCAAGCTCTCCTCATCGGCCTCCCCCGTGACGGCTTGGCCGTACATCGGCTCAGGTCCGTCCACCGTGTGACCCCCGACCACTGCCCAGCCGCCGTCAGCGGCCGCCGCGGCCCCGCCCGCCAGCACTTCGGTGAGAACCTCCAGCAGAAGATCCCCATGGGGCCATGCCACCAGGTTCAGTCCGAACCGGGGGGTGCCGCCCATGGCGTAGACATCCGAGGCCGCGTTTGTGGCCGCGATGCGCCCCCAAGTGTGAGGGTCGTCCACTACCGGCGCGAAGAAATCAGCGGTCGAGATCAGGGCGCGGCCTTCCCCGATGCGCCACACTGCGGCGTCATCACCGGTCTCTGTGCCCACGATCAAGTCCTCGTGGGTCGGGGTTGGCAGTGTGCGCACGACCTGCGCCAACTCGGCCGGTCCGAGCTTGCCGGCTCAACCAGCACCGTGGCTGTAGGCCGTGAGCCTCCCTGTTTGCGGGTTCACGCCTCTGACGCTACCGGGCCGTCGCCGGTTGACGTGGGTTAGCTTTGCTTCCGTGAATTCCCACGAACAGGCCGTGCGCTCGATCAAGGCGCTTATGTACACCTATGCCGAATGCGTGGACTTGGCCCGCTTCGACGAGCTTGGCGAGCTCTTCTCCCACGGGGTGCTCACCTCCACCAGCTCGGCCGATCCCGGCGACGGCATGTCGGGGGACGACGTCGCCGCGTTCTACGCGGCCACCAACAAAGTCCACGGCGACGGCACGCTGCGCACCCGGCATGTGGCCAGCAACGTGATCGTCGATGTCGCCGAAGACGGTCAGACGGCTGCCGCCCGCTCCTACTTCGCCGTTCACCAGGGCACGGACTCATTGCCCTTGCAGCCCATTGTCACCGGCCGCTACGAAGACGACTTCGCGTTGATGAACGGACAGTGGCGGTTTGCCCGTCGACTGGTGCTTGTCGACCAGATCGGGGACATGCGAGAGCACCTTACCTTTGACCTGTCCAAGGGGAACGTGCGCTATACCGACCACGTGGAGTCGGGATGAGCGACCCACCGACTCGCCGGGCGCCGCCCGGCTGGTACTCCGAGCACGGTCAGCGCGGCTATCGATATTGGGATGGCGAATCGTGGGCCGAACCGATGGGAAATCCGGTTCGAATCTTGGGTGGTGGCAGCGGCAATCGTCCATCTTCGGGCCAACTCAGAGCAGGGGTTGCCTTCATGGGCGCCTCAGTGGCCCTGCTGATTGCCGGGCTGCTGCTTCCCTGGGCCGATGCCGGCTCGAGCAAGCGGGGAGTGGTTGATGGTGATTTGCCATGGTTGGTGGGCCCGGGAGGGGTGGCGGATTCCTGGTTGCTCGTCCTGGTGGTCGCCGGGCTTGTGTGGGCGCTGCTGGTGGCGACCTTGTCCGGAAGCAGCCAGCGGATGTGGCCGACGGCCTTGGTCGCGGGGTTGATCGTCATGGGGTTCTGCGTCGCGGAGGGGCTGGCCCTTGATGGCGACCTGGACATGTCAGGCGCCGAGGTTGGCTCGGGCTTGTTCTTGGCTTACGCCGGAGGGGCTTCAGCTGCGGTAGGCGGGGTATTGCTCAGATCGAACCGATGAGAATGACGGCCTAGGCCTCTTCGCCGTCTTCGTTGTCGCCGTCGCCGCCTTCATCGTTTTCAGGAAGGGGGGCGATCTTGGCGCGGGTCAGGGGCAGCTCCACCACCATCTCGGTGAACTCGCCCGGTTCGGAATTGACGGTAATGGTGCCACCGTGCTCGCGGATGATGTCGTTGGACAGCGCCAGGCCCAGTCCGGTGCCCTCGTTGGTGGGCTTGGTGGTGAAGAACGGGTCGAAGATCTTCGCGGCCACATCCGGGGGAATCCCACTGCCGTTGTCTCGCACGCTGAGAATGGCGCTCTCGTCGGTACGGCGGCTCTTCAACAAGATGGTGGGCCTGAAGTCCCCCACTGTGCCCGCTTCCGCCAATTCCTTTTGCTTCTTGTTGGTGGCGTAACCCGCGTTGGCCACGAAATTCAAGAACACTCTCCCCAAATCTTGGGGAACGACCTCCAGCTGCCCCATTTCCGGGTCGAACTCCTCTTCAAGGGTGACGATGAAGTCGGGATCCTGGGCTCGGGCGCTGTGGAAGGCCAGCAGGGAATGCTCGTGGATGAGGTCGTTGATGTCGGTCATCTGGGTCTCGCCCCCGCCTCGGCCCATCAACAGCATGTCTTGAACGATCCGGTTGGCCCGCTTTCCGTGCGATTGGATGCGCTGGAGGTTGTCGTTCAGGTCTTGGTTGATCTCCTCGATGAGGTCTTTGTCCTCATCGGACATGTCGTCGGTGAACCCCTCGTAGATCTCGGCCATTTCTTCCAGCAACTCGGCCGACGCCGCGGAGAAGTTGTTGATGAAATTGAGCGGGTTGCGGATCTCGTGGGCAACGCCGGCAGTGACCTCGCCCAGAGCGGCCAGTTTTTCCCGGGCCACGATCTGATCTTGGGCTTGGCCCAACTCTTCCAGAACCTCTTGCAGTTCGTCGTTGCGCTCGCTCAGCTCTTGGGCCAACTGCTCCACCAGGTTCAGCCGCTGGACTTCCAGCGCGTGGCGGCGGAACACCTCCAAGGCTGATGCCATCTCGGCGATCTCGTCGCGGCCCACCACCTCGATCTCTTCTTCCAAGTCGCCTTTGGCCAATGTCAGCATGCGACCGGACAGCCGCCCGATACGGCGCAGCAGGACGCGGCCGACGAACAGCCAGCTGATCAGCCCCGCTCCAATCACGCCGACGACGCTGATGATCACGAGGAGCAGTCGAGCGGTGCTGATTGTCTGCGAAGAGTTCTCAGTGGCTTGGCGAGCCTCGTCGCGAGCCACCTCTACCAGAGCGCGAACCTCGTCCAGCAGTTCGACGGCGATTGCCTGGTTCTGAGCAAGCAGCATGTTCTGGCGCTCGATGATTTGCAGGCGGTCTGCCGAGGTTCGAAAGGCGCTCTGGTCGCCGACGCCCAACTGGAGGAGGCGGTTGATTGTTGAATCCAGCCCCGGAGCGACTTCTGAGGCGCTGATAGCCGACAGGCTGATTTCGATGCGGTCGGCCGTCGACTCAAAGCTCTCCTGAAGAGGCTCCACGAAGGCGGCCGAGGACGAGATCAGAGCGCTCCCCATCAGTGCGGACGCCTGGGCCACATCGGCCTGCAACGCGTTGAGATGCCGGTAGAGAAGCAACTCGTCTCCCGACGTGCGGGTGATGGCATCTGTCGGCTCGGTGGCGAAGTCGCGGTATCCCGTGACTTGGTAGAAGAGCTGGTTGTCGATGGCGGGCAGGATGATGTCGTTGGCCTGGCCCTGTAGAGCCGGAATCTCGCTTTGAAGCCCTTCGGTGATGCTCGTCAGGCGGTGGAACTCGGACATGTCGCCGGCAATGGTCGAGATGTTGGCCATCAGAGTTCTGGCCGACTCTCGGATCCTCTTGATGTTCTCGTCACCGGGCATTTGCAGCGATAGGGAATCGAATCGGAATTGGAACTCCAGCTGAGCCGAGGAGACCTCTTGGGAGACGGCGGGAAACTGCTCGATCGTTGCGGTGGTGAGGCGGGGGGCGGCGGCAACCAAGGCGTTGCTGAACTCGGCCAGCCCGAACGCGCTGGTCAGCCTGGGCACGCTCTCCTCGCCCACCCGGTCTTGGCTTCTGCCCACGTTGCTGAACGAAACCCAGCTGACGATGCTGGCCACGATGGTCAGAGCCACGGCGCCGAAGATCCCGGCATACAGCTGGGTGGAGATCCGGCGATGGACCGCGGGTCGCTGCGCACCGTCGGTATTGGCCTCCGGTTCTGCGCTCGGTAGGGCAGTGGACTCGGTCACGGGGTGGCCTCTCCCAGTGAAGCCGCCGACCGGTAGCCGCCGTTGGCATCGATCACAGTCAAGAAGACGGCGTCCGATCCCTGGTTGTCCACCTTCCGGTCTTCTTCTAGGCCGAAGTCCATGGCGAATCCGTCAATATCAATGAGGCCAGCACCCAAGATATTCTCCAAGAAGCAGTCGCGGTCGAGGGCGGCACCGCACGCTTCAAGCCCAACGATGGCCATTCGGCCGGCGATATAGCCCTCCAAGGACACAAAACCAGGTTCAGCCTCTGGGTCGTAGGCCGCCAATGCCGCGGTATAGGAGGCCACCACCGGGATCGACTGGTCGGTGGGGAAGGGAATCACCTGGGTGACGTACACGCCCTCGCCACCGGGGCCGAGCTCGTCGGCCAACGCGTTGCTCCCCACGAAGGAGACCGTCATGAAGATGGGATCGAAGTCGATGTGGCGGGCCCAGGAGATGAGGGCAGCCAAGGGCTGGTAGGCGCCGATCAGGATCACCGCTTCCGGTTCGCCCAGCCTCAGGTCGAGCAGCCCCGATTTCACCGCCGTGGTGTTGCGGGGATACACGCCGGTGGCCACCAGGCTCATCCCCCGGCGTTCGAGGGCGGCCAGCGCTCCGTTGTACCCCGCCCGGCCGAACGAGTCGTCCTGGAACATCACCGCGATGCGGGTAATGCCCAAATCGGTGGTCAGGCGTTCGACCATCTCCTCGGTCTCCTGGGCGTAGGAGGCCCGGAGGTTGATGATGTTCTCCCAGTGGTCGTCGCGAAGGAATCCGGCCCCGGTGAACGGAGCCACGTAGGGGATGTCCGCCTCGGCTGCGACCGGAGTTGCTGAACGAGATGTCGGCGTGCCCACCGCGCCGATGAGGGAGAACACCTGCTCGTCGTTGATCAGCGCTTGGGTGTTGGTGATGGCCGCTTCGGGCTCATAGGCGTCGTCTCGGGTGACGAGCTCCAACCTGCGTCCATGCACGCCGCCGTTCCGGTTGGCCTCTTCGAACGCCGCCATGATTCCCAGGTTCATGTTGATGCCCAGCTCTTGGGCGGGACCGCTGAATGCCGCCGACTGTCCGAAAACCACCCGGTCGTCGAAGACGCCGGGCACGTCGCTGGCCACTGGTGCGTCTGGCGTTGCTTGGGCATCCGCGGTCGGGACCGCACCGGGGGTTGTGCCACCTGAACCGCTCGACCCGCACCCCGACAGCACGAGGCCAACAGCGGCGACCGCCAGGACAGCTCGCCGCGTACTACCCAGATTGCTTTGTGCCAAACGCCTCACGACTCGGGATATACGACGAGCTTGAGATGATTGCGGTCGTTCTCCCGACGGTATTCAAGCTCTTCGCCCATGGTCTTCACCAGGTAGACCCCCAACCCTCCGATCGGGCGATCGGCAAGCGGAAGCGTCACATCGGGCGCAGGAGCGTCGGTGAGCGGATTGAAGGCCGACCCGTCATCGGTGAGGCGGATGGTGAGCGCGTGGTCTTTCGATTCCAGCTCGAGGTCGATTTTGGTCAGGCCGCTGGTGTCGCCGTGAGTGAGCGTGTTGAGCACCAACTCTTCCAAGACCAGGTTGGCGCGCATGGTCAGCGTCATCGGCCATTCCTCGGCTTCGGACATCTCATTCAGCATGTCCTCGATCAGCGGCAGGACATCGGAGGGGTGGCCCTCCGCCGGAGGGTGGGTTAGGTGGAGAGACCGTTGCATTTCAGCGGCCCCTCGGGGCGGGCTGCGAGCGAGCGGTGGCAGACATCAAGGGCGTCTCAGGGAGAGGCAGGTGATGTCATCGGACTGTGGGGCATCGCCGGCAAAATTCCGCACGTGTTCGAAGACTGCCTCATTGGCTGCTGTTGCGCTTTCGGGCGGGTTGCCCTCGAACACCTCTGCCAATCGATCCATCCCGAACTGCTGGTTGTCTGCGTTCATGGCCTCGGTCACGCCATCGGTGTACAACACGACGGTGTCGCCCGGGTTCAAGGTGACCGACTCCTGGGTGTAGACGACATCGGCGGCGATGCCCACCGCGATTCCCTTGGTGAGCGGCAACTCGGTGACTGTGCCCTCGGCGCTCACCAACAGCGGAGGGTCGTGGCCGGCGATGGAGTAGGTGAGTGATCCGGTGTCCGGGTTGAACAGGGCGTAGATCAGCGTGACGAACATGAAGGTCGGGTTGTCTTGCTGGAGTTGGTTGTTGACCTCGGTCAGCACCTTCTCTGGCTCGCGAACGCCGATGGCCGCCCCCTTGAGCGCGGTCCGGCTGGACATCATGAACATCGAGGCGGGAATGCCCTTGTCGGACACGTCGGCCACCACGAGGCCGATCTGGCCGTCGAGCTTGAAGTAGTCGTAGAAGTCGCCCCCCACGTTGCGGGCCGGCTCCATGTTGGCCGAGACCTCGCACCCTTCAGTCACCGGGGGAATATTGGGCAGTATGGACTGCTGGAGTTGGCTGGCGATGCTCAGCTCGTTCTGAAGGGCCACGAGCTGGTCGCGCGACGACAAGGCCTCCCGCCATTCGGCCAAATGCTCCAGTGTGCGACTAATGGTGATCTTCAGGTCGTCGAAGTCGATGGGCTTGGTGACGAAGTCGAATGCTCCCCGGTTCATGGCGGTGCGGATGTTGTCCATGTCGCCGTAGGCGGAGACGATTACCGCTCGGAGGTTGGGATCGACGTCGGGGAGCTGTTGGAGCAGGGTCAGGCCGTCCATCTTGGGCATGTTGATGTCGGACAGGACCATGTCGATGGTCGGGTCGGCGTTGAGCTTTTCCAACGCATCCAACCCGTCTTGGGCGAATACGAACTCGTATTCATTGGAGCGGATTTGCCGCCGCATCCGCTGCAAGATCAGGGGCTCAAGATCCGGTTCGTCGTCGACGACCAGGATCTTGTAGGTGTCGGTCAAGGGTTTACCCCTGTTTTGCGTCTTCTACCGATGGAAAAACGTTGATGATCTGATCGAAGCCGCTGATGCGGAACACATCGCCTACCGCTTCGGTCAATGAGCAGATGCTGAAGGACTTGTTCTGCTTGTCGAGATTCTGGGCAGCCATCAGGAGCACACGGAGGCCCGCGCTGCTGATGTACTCAAGGCCACCGAGGTCCAGGATGATCCGCTGGTCGCCAGGATCGAACATACCTTGCAGGGACTCCAGAAAATCCGACGCATTGGATCCGTCTACCCGGCCTGAAGCATTGACGACCAGTGTGTCGCCCGAGCGGTCGTGGCTGAATTCCATAGTTGGGCCTCTCTCGTTGGGTCCTGTCTTGGATCATTCTGTCAGCCGGGATCATACACATTCCAATGGGCTGAGGGGCAGGGAGAAGCCAATCGAAGTACACGCCACGCTGAATGCTCGGCGGTTCGAGGAGTCAGCGAGGCTGCGAGAGGATGAGCGCACTGGTGGGGACCGCAGTTCCCGCGGTAGCCAGCACATTTTCCACGTTGTCGATCTGGTTGACCGAGGTGCCCCGAATCTGGCGCACGCCTTCGGCAATGCCGTTGAGGCCGTGGATATAGGCCTCTCCGAGCTGGCCCCCGTTGGTGTTGATGGGTAGGCGGCCATCGCGTTCGAGGTGGCCGTCGCGGATGAAGTCCTTGGCCTCGCCTCGGTCGCAGAAGCCGAACTCCTCGAGCTGGGGCAGCACCAGCGGGGTGAAGTGGTCGTAGATGATGGCGGTTTGGATGTCGTCGGCCGACAGGCCGCTCGACTGGTAGAGCTGGCGGGCGCACAGTTCCATCTCGGGGATGCCGGTGATGGTGTCGCGGTAGTAGCTCCTCATCATGTGCTGGTCTTCGGCGGCGCCCTGGGCGGCTGAGGCGATCACCGCCGGCTTCTGCTTCAGGTCTTTGGCCCGCTCCGCCGTGGTCACCAGCAGGGCCTGCGCGCCGTCGGTCTCCTGGCAGCAGTCCAGCAGGCGCAGCGGCTCCACGATCCAGCGGCTGTTCTGGTGGTCTTCCAGGGTGATGGGCCGCTGGAAGAAGTGGGCATAGGGGTTGGTGGCCGCGAAGGCCCGATCCACCACCGACACCCGGCCGAAGTCCTCGGTGGTGGCCCCGTACTCGTGCATGTAGCGGGTGGCGAACATGGCCACCCACGAGGCTGGCGTGACCAGCCCGAACGGCGAGCTCCACGAGAAGCTCACCTCAGATGCCTCGGCGCCGGCGGGCCGGTCTTGCACCCCGGCCCCGAAGCGGTGCCAGGAGCGCTCGTTGAAGGCGCGGTAGCACAGCACGTAGTCGGCCGCCCCGGAGTAGATAGCCTGGCAGGCCACCGCGATCACTCCGCAGGCCGCACCGCCGCCGTGGTGGACCATGGAGAAGTGGGTTAGCTCTTCGATACCCAGATTGCGGGCCACCTCGATCTCGGGGTTCTGCTCGGCTGAGTAGGTCACCATCCCGTTGACCTTTTCGGGGGGAAGACCGGCGTCCTCACAAGCGGCCAGGCAGGCCTCCACCGCCTGGTCCATGGGGGTGCGGCCCGAGTCTTTGGTGAACGGGGTGGCGCCGATGCCGGCGATGGCGGAGTGGTAGGCGTATTTCAAGGTCATGGTGCTCTCCTACTTCCGGGCCAGGGCCAGCTCGATGGTTCCGGTCACGTGCGGTCCCCGGCTGTTCTGTCCTCGGAACGACACTTCGACGATGTCCTCGCCATCGGACTCTCGCTTGGCGGTGACCGAGCCCGACATGGTCATGCAGTCGTAGGGGTAGTTGGGGGCGCCGAGGCGGATCTTCAGGTTCTTGAACACGGCGTCGGGGCCGGCCCAGTCGCTGATGTAGCGGGCCGAGAGGCCGCTGGAGGTCAAGATGTTCATGAAGATGTCCTCAGACCCCTTCTTGATGGCCATGTCCCGGTCGTGGTGAACATCTTGGTAGTCGCGCGATGCGATGGCGGTAGAAACGATCAGGGTGGGAGTGAGGGGAATCGGGCACAGCGGGAGCTCGTCGCCCACGCTCACCTCGTCGAAGGCGAGCGTGGATGGGTTGCGCGGAGCTCGGGCGGGCCGGAATACCGGCAGGCTCACATCCTCGTGGGTCTGCATGTGCCAGGCCTGAAGCGGCATGCCCACCTTGAGCTGATCGGCGTCGCAGTCGGTGATGTTGGTGACGAGGCGGACGCCCTCTTCCAGCTCCACCAGCCCGATGTTCAGCGGGTAGTCGAAGGAGGGCACCCGGGGGTGGTGGGACACCACGTAGGAGTACAGGGTGCCCTTGCCCGAAGCTGTGATGTAGCCCATGTCGGTGGACCCGCAGGCGGGGCAGCGGGTGCCGGGCGGGTGCTGGAGGTACCCGCAATTGAGGCACTTTTGGATGCGCAGCTCCCCGACCCGGCTGCCCTGCCAGAAGAAATCGGTGTCCTGGTTGCGGCTGGGGCGGGGGCGGGGCGGACGCTCGCCGGTGTTGGCGTCGCCCCCGTCGCTGGCGGTGCGGCCGATTCCGGGCCGGAACTTGAGGATGCGGAAGAACATGGAGCCGACGTGGTCGCCGTGCTGGTCGTGGTACTCGGTTTCGGTGGTCACGAAGTGGCCGATGCCCAGCGCGGTCTGCTTCTCGTCGGAGACATCCACCAGCTTGACGACGCCGGTGAGGTGGTCGCCGAGCTTGAGATAGCGGTGGTAGACGTGCTCGGAGTTGGTGGCCACCACACCGACATAGCCGGCTTCGTCCAGCTTGGCGTACACGCCGGAAGCGGGGTCTTGGGGATCGTTGACCCGGGGGATGTTGCCCGGCATGGTCCAGGCGTTGAGCATGGCGGGAGGGGCGACGATGTCGCCGTGGGGGCCCTGGGTCGCCGCATCAGGATCGGTGTAGAGGGGGTTGGCGTCCTCCATGGCATCGCACCAGTGGCGGATCATGGGCTGGTTGACCGGGTCGCGAGCGGTTGTCGGGGTTCCGGTGCTCCCGACCTCTCGACGCAGCTTGGCGACGAACGCTTCCTTCTGCCCGTCGGTCATCTCATCGCTCATTCGCATCCCTCCCTGGCCGGGGTTGACGCTAGCGCGGCTGGCATTCAGGGCAGAAAGTGAGGGTGCGGGCGTCGTAGACGCGATGCTGAAGAGGCGTCTCGCACCGCAGGCAGGGTTGGCCTGACCGGCCGTAGCAGGCCAGCGCATTCTGATGGCGCCCCTCGCCGCCGTCGGCGTTGCGATAGTCCCGCAGTGTGGTGCCGCCGTTGGCCAGCCCGGCCTTCAGTACCTCCAGGAGGGCGGCGTGGAGGCTGGTGGCGGCCGACCGGCTGATCCGACGTTTGGCCGGGTGGATTCCGGCTATCCACAGCGCCTCTGTTCCGTAGATGTTGCCGACACCGGCCACCGGCTTCTGGCTGAGGAGCTGGGTCGGGATTCGGCGGCGGCTGTTGCGCAGCGCCTGATAGAAGCCCTCCGCGGTGAAGTCGGGGCTGAGGGCGTCGGGGCCTTGGGCGGCCAGCGTTGGGATGGTGTCGTAGTGTCCGGCGGGTATGCAACGGAGGCGGCCAAAGCGGCGGACGTCCCGGTAGGCCAAAAATTCGTCGCCGTCGAGTTGCCACCAGGCCCGGATGTAGGGGTCATCGGGAACTTCGGGAGTGAGCGCCAGCGAGCCGGTCATGCCCAGATGGATGATGAGCTCTCGGCCATCGTCCAGACTGGTGATCAGGTACTTGCCCTTGCGGCTCAGCGCTTGGATCGTGGTGCCGATTGCGTCTTTGGCCGGGGTGAATTTCTCTGACCAGTGGGAGTGCGCATCCTGGATGCGGCGGCCATGCAGCCGAGGTGCGAGTTGGCGGCGGATCGTCTCGACTTCAGGGAGTTCGGGCATTTCTCTAGCGGGATTTGAGGGCCGCTTGTGCCACTTTGAGGTCATCGGGGTTGGTGACGCCGATCCAGGTCTCCTCAGTGGTTACGACCTTGACGGTGAGTGCGCCCCTTTCCATTTCTGTGGCCACGGCGTGGGGGAGAAGGTATTCGGCGGTGGGACTGTCGCGGTGTTCTTCGAGGAAGCGTTCATACCCGTCTCCGAGGGCGTCGAAGAACGTAGGAGAGAAGGCCCATAGGTTCATGGAGACGATGGTGTCTTCAGGGAGATGATTATCGGCTCGGGAGATGCCCTCCCGTTCCACAATCCCGGTGAGACGGTCACCGTCCACCTGACAGACGCCTCGGGTCACCGCGCCTTCCGCGGGAAGGGTGTGGTCGAGGCGGTAGCCGCACAGCCCGGCCTCGTCGTCGGCCATCCCGTGGATGGCGTGGGCGAGGGCGTCGTACGCGGTAGGGCCGTAGTAGTCGTCGGCGTTGCACACCATGAACGGCCCGGCCACCGCCTCGGCCGCCGACAGCACTGCGTGGGCGGTGCCCCACGGCTTGGGCCGGGTCGGACCGTGCTCGTCTTGGCACACATAGGCCACGTCGAGATCGCCGGGCAGCCCGCCGCGAGCCTCGAAGTGCCGTTGGACATCGGCCTCAATGTCGCTGCGCACAATGAGCACAACCCGATCAGCGCCCGCCGCAGCGGCGTCGGCGATGGCGAAGTCCAAGAATGCCTCGCCGTTGGGCCCCACCTGGGCAAGCTGCTTGGTACCGCCGAATCGCGACCCCAGCCCCGCAGCCATCACCACCAACGTGAACATCGCCCTCCAACCTTACGCCGCCGCCTCGGCCAGCCTTCGGAGGACCTCTTGCTGGGCGTCGGCAAGTTCATCGCTGCTGATGGTCTCCTCTTTCGCTTGCTGGCCGGCCCGGGCGAACACCAGCACGCAGCGGGCCACCTCTTCTCCCACTGCCTGCTCCACCGCCAGGGAGTAGGCGGCCAACTGATACTGGTAACGGTCGATCTTGGCTTCAAGCGCATCTACATCTTCGTCGGGGAGGTAGTCGGTCTTGTAGTCCACCACCACTAGGCCATCTGGAGTCCGGTACAGCAGGTCGATATAGCCCTCGACCACGGTGCCTTCCACTGGGGCGGCCACGAACAGCTCCTTCCAGTGCTCGGTGGTGGCTGCCTCTCGCACGGTGTGGGACTCCAATGCGGACTTGGCCAGGGCGTGAACAGTGCTTCGGGCCTCGGAAACACCCTCGGCTTCGGCTTGGGCCTCAGCCACCGGGCCGAGACGGTCGGGGCTGGCGTCCAAGTCCACGGTTTGCAGCACACCGTGAACGGCGCTGCCCACCTTCGTGCCGTATCGGCCCTTGCGCCATGGCGACCGCTGGTCGTCGCCGTCGCTGGGCCCGTCCTTGGCCAGTCCTGGGAGATCGTAAGCCTCCGAGTCGGCAGCCTCTGCTGGGCTGGCGATAGCTGAGGCGCTCATGACCAGTGGCCGCAGGGCGGCTGCCAACGCGGCATCCCGTCTGCTGCGCCAGTCATCCACCGGCTGGTGGATGCCATCGGCTCCGGCTTCTGGGAGCAAAGCCACGGGTTGCCACTCTGCCTCCGGCAAGTTGGTGGTGTTGGCCGCCACCAACTCAGCCATGGATGCTTCTGAGTTGTTCTCATCACCGTCTAGGTCATCCGACTCAGGCCGGTGAGCGGACACGATCAGGTGATCCTTGGCCCGAGTGAGGGCAACGTACAGCAGGCGCACCTTCTCCGCGCCGTCCATCTGGTCTTCTTGCTCCTGATGCTCGGCGAAGACCTGAGTCCGTAGGACGTTGTTGAAGCGCACGCCGAAGCCGCCGTCTCGGGGCCACACAAGGTTGGAGGTCATAGGGCGTGACTTGGTGTGGGTGCCCGAAAGGATGACTATGGGGAACTCGCGGCCTTTGGAGGCGTGGACGGTGGTGATGCGGACGGCGTCGTCGTCGGTCTCCGACAAGATCACGTCGGTTTCCCGGGCCCGCTCGTCGATCTTGCGCTCCACCCAGGAGATAAACTCCCTCAGACCGCGACCTCCAGCCTCCTCAAACTGCCGGGCTTGGTCGATCACAAGATGCAGGCTGCGCCACACATCGCGAGCCCGGTGGTGGCCGAAGCAAGCTGATTCCATGAGCCGCCGTTCTCGCACGATGCGCTCGAGCACCTCGCTGGGACTCGACCAACGCACTTGGCGGTGCTGCTCAGCCAGCCAGTCCATCGCCTTACCCACTGAGTGGTCGGCGAGCAGTGGCTCAGGCCGTGGGGCCTGGTAGTTCCATCGGCCCTGGTGGACAACCTTGAAGGTATACAGGTCGTCGTCGCCGCAGCCGAAGGCCGGGGATCGCAGGGCGTTGACAAGGGCCACCTCGTCGGTGGGATCGGCCAGCGCTCGGACGGTCGCCATCACCTCCCGGATCGCTTGGCTGGCCCAAATGAGCGATCCGGCTTCGATCCGGTACGGGATGCCATGCCGTTGGAGCGTGGGTTCCAGTTGGGGCAGCGATGTGCGCGACGGGAGGAGAATGCAGATGTCTTGTAGCCGGGCCGAGCGCCAGAGTTCTTCGCCGCTCTCACTTCTGCCATCGCCCACCGACCAGCCTTGGCCGACGGCGGTCAGAATGGCCTGGGCCACCTCGTCGGCTTCGATTTCTCGCAACGTGGCCATGCTGGTCGCCTTGGGATGCTCGGTGTTCAGCACCGCCACCGGTGGACCATGCGGCGGAGAGCCTCGAACAGCGTCGAGGGCCTGATAGTGGGGTTGGACATGCTCAGCGTGCTCGGCGGGCGGGGCCATGAAGCCCTCGAACACGCCATTTATCCAGGTGAGTAGGGGCTCGGCGGACCGGAAATTACGGGTCAGCGACTTCCGTGTGACGGTGGATGCGTTCCCGGCTTCGGTGAACAGCGCGATGTCGGCCCGGCGGAACCGGTAGATGGACTGCTTGGGATCGCCCACGTAGAACAGTCGGCCAGGACTGTCCCTCAAGTGGGTCCAGCTTGAGGTGTCCTCTGGGGGTGTGGCAATGAGCTTGGCCAGATCGATCTGAAGGGGATCGGTGTCTTGGAATTCGTCCAGCAGCAGCCTCTGGTAGCGAACGGCCAGCGCGGCCCGGACTCCGTTGCCGTGCTGAGGGTGACGGAGCAGGTTCCTGGTAATCACCAGCAGGTCGTGGAACTCCAGCACCCCCCGGCGTCGGCGGTCGTCGGCGGCCTCCAAAGTGAATTGGGCCAGCGCCAGGGCCAGCCGTTCGATGACCGCGCTGGCGATCTGCTGCTTGGCCTCATCGACGACTGCTTCGAGTTCTCCCACCTGGCCGCGCACCTCATCGAGCGGGTGGTCGTCGGGCCAGTTGCCCCTCCGGCCAAGTCTGCCGACCCGGAAGCTGGGCGGCTTGGTTGCGAACAAGACGTGGGTGGTCTCCTCGTTGTCGTCGAGGGCCGCAGCCAATCGACTCGCCCATTGCCCGATCTCATCGAGCCGCAGACGCATCTTGTCGTCGTCATCGAGGCAGTGGTGGGCGAGGTCAGCCGCGGCTTGAAGCTGGCGGCATACGTCGCTGACGTCGGGCAGGGTTACCGGGCCAATCGCCGGGGACTCGGCGCCCATCCGCTCTTGCACCAAATCCCAGTTGTCGTCGAGCGTTTGGGCGAGGCCCCGAAGGTGCCCGATGTTGATGCCCATTGTCTGGGCCAGGCTCAGCGCCTGCTTTTGGTCGGCACTGTAAAGCAGGCGGGTGCGGGTCTCCTCCCAGCGGTCTTGGAAGGCGTCGAGGGGGCTGACTTCAATGCGAGGAGGCAGTTCAGCCTCGATGGCGTGCTGCGACAGAATGCGGAGCGCGAAGCCGTGAAGGGTGGTGATGGCCGCCCCGTCCAGTTGGTCGAGGGCCTCGGGGTGACGTTTGGACTCAGCCAGCTTTAGGCGCAGGCGGTTCTTCAACTCATCGGCCGCCTTCTCCGTGAAGGTGATGGCTGCGATGTTTTCCATGGCCACCCCAGCATGAAGCAGGGCCAGCACCCGGTCGACCAAGGCGGTGGTCTTGCCCGATCCGGCCCCGGCCTCCACGAAGAGGGTCGCGTCCAAGTCGGTTTCGATGGCCTTGCGGTCGGCTTTGTCGCGGATGGTGCGCCCGGAAACAAGCATGGTCAGCGGGCCTCGCTATCCGGTGGCGGCTCGGCCAGGTTGCGGTAGCTGGCGAGCGCTGCTTGGTCCTGCTTCCGCTCCCAGGCACGGCGTTGGTCCTCGGTACCGAGCCGGTCGGCGTTGCAGTAATCGCAGCGCTGGCTGAAGGGACCGCCGGTCGAGTCTGGATCAGGCCGGTCGCAGAACACCCCGGCCTCGATGCCATCGACGATGGCGGCCACGACCTCACCAAAGCGGTCCAACACTCGCTCGTCCAGGGAGTATCCGCAGGTCTGGAAGCCACCGGTGTCGGTGACAAACCAGTACTGGGCTTTCACCGGTGTGCCAGGTTGACCATTGTGGGCTCGGGCGGCCAGCCCGTACACCGGGAGTTGGAGCCGGGTACCCCGCTGGACGGGATCCCAGTCGTCGCGGTGATCTCGACTCTCGTCCAGCCTCCGGTATTGGTTGGCCCTGCCGGTCTTGTAGTCGGTGACCAGCAGGCCCTGGTTGTGGATGCGGTCTACTCGGTCGGCTTGGCCCGTGAATCGGATCTGCTGGCCGCCGGGTAATTCGACCGGAATGGCCTCCAGGTCGCTCCCACGGATTCCAAAACCCTGCTCGGTGGCGATGGGGGTGGCGTGGAGCTCTTGGCGCTGCTGGTCGTCCTCGTCCAAGAAGCGGTTCAGGTCGGCCATGATCCGGTTTCTTTGGTGTTCCCAGTACACCGGTGCGCCCGTGAGCCCCTTCGATTCCGCTTCGTCGCAGAGTTCTCGGCCGATGTCTTCGAGCTGGAGTCGTTGCTGCTCGCTCCATTGCCCGCTGGGAGGCGGTATCGCATCAGCGGCGATCTGGGCCTTCATGAACTTCTCGAGTGCCTCGTGGATGAGCGAGCCCTTCTCCAACGCCGAGATTTCCAGCAGTTCCTCGGGCTGTTCGGCGGTTTGCACCCGCAGGACGTATCGGAATAGGTAGCGCATCGGGCAGTCGGCCCATGTCTCCAGGCTGGTGGGCGACCGGGAATCGGGAGCCAACTCGGATGTGTCAAGGCCGGCCAGGTTGCCGTCGAAGCGGGTGAACAGGGTTGAAGATCGCGCCTTGACCAACGCGGCGCCTCGGGCCAGTACGAGGTCGTCAACCGGTGACGAGTGGTCGGATTGGGCCAGGACTTGCAGGCGGAACTCCTGATCAGTGGCCGGGAAGTCGGCGTTCGCCACCCTTCCCGAGAATGAGGCGATGTGCTCGAACCAGGCGGCAGACTCGTGGCTGCTGAGGCTCTCCAGGCTGGTGCTGTCCACGGCTTGGCCTGTCAAGGCCGAAGCGGTATCCAACAGCCAACGTGACGGGTGCTGTTCGGAGGCGCGTCGTGTGTCGCCCCGGGCGTAGACCAACGTGGCAGTTTCTGCTGAGGCCAGCGCGCACAAGAGGTGGCGGTGCTGTTCGTCCAGCCGGTCGGAGAGCAGGGTTAGATCGTCGCCGACCGCTTTGCGCTCCCTGTCTGGTAGCAGCGGGTCGTCGAGGGGGCTGTGGGGGAAGGTGCCCTCGGCCAGGCCGACCAGGATGACCCGATCCAGCTCCATTCCCAGCGAGTCGCCAATCCGCCCAGTGAGCACGCCATGGCCCACCCGGCCGATCCGCCCAGTGGGGTTACTCAATTCCGATGTCAGGGTGTGGCGGAAGGTGTCGGGTCGGGGATGGTGCTCGATTTTGTCCAGCTTGGCCAGCCGGCTGAGGATGCCGTCGATCTGCCCGGCAGCTTCTCGTTCACGATCAGGCCAACTCTGGCGGACCTGGTCATCGCCCAAGTAGTCGTGGATCAGTCCGCTGATCCACTGGTGCCACTGGGTCCAGGTGGCGGGCCTGGGATCGGGGGAGAGGCGGTTTACCAACTCGGCCATGAATTGGGCCAGTGAGTCGGCGTGATCGGCCTCTCGGGAGAGCCGCTCAGCCCGGAATCCGGCTTCGTCCGGGTCTCGCTCTGCCTTTGCTGCTTCCTCCCGCAGACGGGCAGCGTGCCGAGCCAGTCGAAGGGTCCACTGGTCGGCGCCTCGGGCCACGCCGGCTTGGCGCGATATCCGCTCCCAGGCCATCACCGGGGCTGGTTCATCGCCACCGGGTACGACAGGAGCCGCGGTCCACAGCAGGGTGAACACCTCGTCCCGGCGGAAGTAGCGGCTCTCCAGATTCAACAGCGCAAGGAGTCCCCGACCCATCAGCGAATCGGCCAGCGTGATTCCGCTGGGGCCGTTGAAGGGAATGTGAGCCGCGTGGAGGTGGCTTTGAAGTTGGCGGATGACCGGCGACCCGCCGCCGCAGAGCACTGCGATCCGGCTGAGGGGAATGCCGTCTCGGGCCGCATTGACCACCTCTCGGACGGCAACCCGAATCTCCTCGTCAGCGCTGGCTGTACTGATGATCCGGTGACCGTGGGGTGGGCTGGTCTCGGCGATGGCGTCCACGGCTCCCCCCATGCGAACAACGGACTCCAGCACCGCGTGATCGACGTTGTTGTCTCTGGTGAGTCCGACCACTGTCGTAACCGGTGTCACCTGAGCCAGGCTCGAGACGAGGCGACCTTGGGAGCGGGTGACTCGCTGGGGCAGGTGGACGATGACGGGGCCGAACTCGTCGAGGATTTTGCTGATCGAACCCGAGCGCAGTTCTTCGATGGCCAGCTCATTCAGGTCTTGGCCGTCGTACCACCGCCCTTTTAGCTTGTCTCGGACTTGGCCGCAGATGCGGACGACATCGGCAGCCCGGTTGCTCTGGGCGGCCAGCACGCTGAGCTGGTCATCGGACAGCTCGCGCAAGTCTCGGTACGACCGCACGAGGGCTTGCTCGGTGGCCGGGTGACGGGCTGAGGCCCGGAACAGGCCGGGGTCAGCGTTCAGCACCATCCGCACGTTGGCGCTGAGAACGGGTTCGGATAGCGGCCTGCGGCGGTGCTCATCGGCCATCTGTCTCCCCGCCAGGCGTTCCGCCAGGTCGAAGAGCTTGAGGAAATTCACCGCAGCAATCCCCCGGCCCGTGGCCCCCAACGCCCGTCGGGTTGCCAGCCCGGCAATATTGGTGGGCACCACCACCGTGACCGGCGCCAGCGGGTCGCCGTCCTTGAACGCGGCGATCTGCTCACCCAACCGCTCAGTGGCAGCCGGCCCATACGGGGTGCAGATCACCTCAATGCTCATGGGTCAGATGGTAGAGATCGGCGGTGACACTTGTAGACGACTGTGGGTGGAGGAGTGCGGTTGTTGGATCTCGCGGGTGCCGGTCAGATGGCTTCGGCGTACACGGCGTAGAGGGGGTCGCCGGGGATTTCCGGGGGGATACAGCGCCGGGTCACTGGCTTTCCCCATCCCTCGGCGGCTTCGAAATAGCGACGCACGATTTCTAGGTGTCCGGCGTCGTCGGCGTAGAGCCAGCCTCGGATGGCTTTGGTGGGGAAGCACCGGTTGGAGAACGTGACCACGAACAGGCCGCCGGGGCGCAGCACGCGGGCCACTTCGGTGAACACCTCGATTGGCTGGGTCAGGTAGTCAAGCGAGACACAGCAGGTGGCGGCGTCGAAGGAGTTGTCGTCGAAGGGGAGCCGTGGGGTGTCGTTGAGGTCGTGAATGAGCCAGTCGTGGGCCTGGGGGTTGGCGGCCAGCTCGACCTCGTTCATTCCGAGGGCCACCAGCCGATCTGGGGGGTTGATGAAGTGCGAGATCCACGACGACATCAGATCGAGCACCTCTCCGGTGAGCCCCAACTCCTGGTACAGGGCGCCGACCGCAGCGATGGCTCGGTCGTCAATGTGGGTGACCAAACGGGGTGGTGAGTAGAAGAAGCGGTCAGGGCTGGGATCAGCCCGATCAAAGAAGCCCGGTGGGAACACGAGGTGCTGAGCGTAGACGCATAATGCGCGGCAGGCAGCGGAGAGGATTAGCCCGGTCGAAAGCCGCCGTGATGAGGCTTCACGCGCTAGGAGGACTCAGGGGCCGAGTAGGGCTGCGGGGATGACGGCGATGCCGTCGTTGCGGCGGTAGGCGGATGGTCCGGTGGTGATGATGGCCGCATCGAGGAGGTCACCGCCGATCTCGTCGCACAGCCAGTTGAGGTGGCGGACGTCTTTGCTGCTCACCGTTCGGGAGAGCTTGGTCTCTATGGCGACGATCCGGTCGTCGGGACGGGCGACGATGAAGTCGATTTCCCGGGTGTTCCCCTGCTTGCGGAAATGGCTTACAGAAGCCTCTGAGGCTTGGGCGTATACCCGGAGGTTGAGGGCCATGAGCGACTCGAACAGATGGCCGAGCAGCGAGCCGTCGCGGGCCATGGGCGGCCCCGCGGTTTGCCCGTCGACAAGGGCGTCGGCGCTGATGCCCAACAGTGCGACCGCCAGCGCGGGATCGGCCAGTTGGTGCTTTGGCCCGCTGGTCAACTTGGCCAGGCGATTTCGGGTGGGCAGCCAGGCTGGAACCGGGTCCAGCACCCAAAGCCGCTCAAGCGTGTCGTTGTACGGGGCCGTGGATTGCCGGCTGGGTTTGTCGCCCTGCCCGCTGGTGGCGGCATCGCGGATGACCTCGTAGGAGGCGGTGGTGGAGGAGGCTGCGGCATAGGCGGTCATCCATCGCTTGAGGGCCCCTGGATTGCGTATTGATCGCCCAGCATCGGCGAAATCAGTGTCGATGATTCGGCTCACGTAGCCGTTGAGGGCGGCTCGGGTGCCTCGGCGAGACGCGTGCGGCATGCCGGGGAACCCTCCGGTGGTGATTGCTTCCACGTAGTCATCGAGCCCGGCTTCGGTGTTCCCGCCAATCTCGGGAAGCGAGCCGGTAAGCAGCGACGAAAGGCTTACCGTCGGGGCCTGGAAAACCGGATTCCACCACCGCTCGACGAGGGACATGGGACGCATCCGCACGCTGACGATGCGTCCCGCCCCGGAATGGGTGGGGCGAGTGGAAGGCGACGCCGACCCGGTGAGAATGAACCGGCCCGGGCGACCATCGGCATCGACGGCGCGTCGAACCACATCCCATGAGGGGGGATAGAGCTGCCACTCGTCGATCACCGTCAGGCCCTGTGAGTCGGTCAGACGTTGTGGATCGGCGGCGAGCGCTTCGAGCGCGCCGGGGTCGTCTAGCTTGAAGACCGTGTTGGCCCTCTGAAGCGCGGTGGTGGTCTTTCCCACGCCTCGGGGCCCATCCAGGCTGACGGCGCTCAGGTCGGCCAGCAGCTCGCCGAGTTCTGTGTCGACAATTCTCATCGAGTAGTCATTTGGGTTCTGGGTCATGGTTCTTCTTGGTGGATATGGTGGTCTGTCCGATTTCTATATTACAAGATATCGACTATCTATAGTACAAAACCTCCACTAAATATGTGACAAGATCTCCGATTGTTATCGAGACAGGGGCGGGCTAGATGGGCGTGGGCGAGGCGGCCTGAGGCGGAGGGGTTTAGCCTGGTTGGGTGAGCGGGTTGGCACCCGAGCTGTTGGCGTGGTTGGAAGAGTGCTGCGGCCAAGGGGTAGCTGATGCCGTACGTATTCCGGGGGGCGCATCCCGCCAGGCGTGGGTGGTGACGCTGGATGACGGGGGACGGCGGTTCTTGCGGATGGATGCGGGAAGCTCGGCGCTCTCCGCGGTGGGCTACGACCTGGCTCGAGAGGCTCGGGCTTATCAGTGGCTGAGCGACAAGCCGGTGAGGGTGGCCGGATTCTGCGGTGTCAGCGCAGATGGGCGGGCGCTGCTGTTGGACTTCGTGGAAGGGTCGCCGGGTCCGCTGGACGACCCTGTTTTGGCCAAGGACTTCATGGAGCAGGTCAATGCCCTTCATGCTCTTGAGCCGCCGGATGATCTGATCCTGGACGATCTGGCGGTGTGGACCCGGCTCTACCGGGAGCACTGCCCTGAGCCCGATCCGCTCATAGAACTGGGCCTGCGACAGCTGGCTGAGACCGCGCCCGGACCGCCGGAGCGGGCGGTGCTGGTTCACGGTGATCTGGGGCCGGGCAACGTGCTGCACGACGGCCGTCGGGTCACTGGCATGTGTGATTGGGAGCTGGCCCATGTGGGCGATCCCATGGAGGATCTGGCCTGGATCACGGTGCGGGCCATGCTCACCCCGTTTGTGGATATCGCAACCGCCTTCGGGTGGTACGACGGCCCGGTGGATGCCGAGCGGGTGCGCTACTGGCAGTTGGCCTGCCAGGTTCGCAACCTCATCGGCCTTGGGGTGACCGGGGCGGCCGGCGGGGATATGGGCATGGGCATGCTGTTCTCCACCCTCCACCGCCGGGTGACCGCGGAGCTACTGTGTGAGATCCTCGGGGTGGCGGTGGAGCCGGTCGAGGTGCCCGAGCCGTCCGACACTGGGACCAGCGCGGTCTACGCCGCGGTTCTGGACGACCTGCGCACGGTGGTCACTCCCGCGTTGGAGGGATATGCCGCGGCCCGGGCCAAATCCGTGGCGAGGCTGGTGCGGTACTTGGACATGGTGGACCGCATTGGCTCAATGCTGGCCGACCAAGACCGAATCGACCGGGACCGCTTCGACATGGGTGACGACGGCGAGGCCGCCCACTACTGGGCCCGCGCCACCCAGCGTAAGGAAGCGCTCATGCGGCCAGCGATGGGCCGACTTGCTGGAACGCGGTTGGCTCGGCTCTAGTCGCCGGCCTTTTCGGCTTGGGCGATCCGCTCAAGGGCGGGGGCATCGGACCGCAGCTTGCCGATCTTTTCTCGGTGGAGCACCTCTTCGGTTCCCTCGGGGCACTGGGCCACGAAGGGGCACCAGCCGCACAGCGGGCCGGCGGAGGCGTCGAACTCCAAGGAGATGCAGCTCTCCATGATGGCCAGCCAGGTGGTCCGCAGCTCGTCGACCGCCTCGGCAAGGCTGTCGTCGGTGATCTCCACCTCCACCACCTTCTGGCCGAGATACAGCAACTGGGCCTTGGCCGGTCTGCGACCCTCCAGCTCAGTCAGCGCCGCGGCGTAGAGCAGCATCTGGGTGGCGTAGTTGGATGAGAACCGCTCGGAGGGGGCCTTGCCCGACTTGTAGTCGGTGACCACCAAACCCTCCTGGGTTTCATCAACCCTGTCGATGATGCCTCGGAACGGGACCCCGTTGATCTCGACCCTCACATCCTGCTCGGTGGAGGCGACACTCACCTCGCGGGGGTCTTCCAGGTCCCAGAGCCCCTCGATGGCCTTCCAGCCGTTGATGCGGAAGTCCAAGCCGCCCCGCTTATCCAACTCCAGGCCCTGATAGTCCCGGCTGTTCTCCATCCTGGGCCAGAGTTCGCGGGCCAGTTCTTTGGCCCGGTCTACCGTGCGGTTCTCCTCCGGCTCTTGCATCAGCTTCTCCAGCACCATGTGGGCGAAGGTGCCGGTGACCGCAGGCTCGCCGGGTGGGTCGGGCAGGCGGTCGACGTAGCGGAACTTCCAGCGCCGGGCGCACTCCCGATAGGACGATGCACTGGAGGGGGACAGGTGCTTGGGGACGTAGCGCTCCGGGATCTCCATGAGCTTGTCGCTGGTGGTCTCCTCGGCCTGTTCGGCGGGCTCGGTCATGGTCATGTCTGTTTACCCGATTTTTCTCTTGAAGGTCAGTAGTCCAGAGCGTCGCGGTCGACCAGCTCGCTGTGGGCGATGAGGAAGTCCTTGCGGCGGCTCACATCGGAGCCCATCAGGGTCTCGAACATCTCCTCTGCCTTCTTCACATCATCGATGGTGAGCTGTCGAAGAGTGCGGGTGGCCGGGTCGAGGGCGCACTCGGCCAGCTCGTCGGTGTCCATCTCGCCCAGTCCCTTGAACCGGGACCACCGGATGTTCTCGGCCTTGCGGTTGCCCTTGGCCAGCTCGGCGGTGATCTCGTCGCGTTCGGCATCCGACCACGCCCGGTGGGTCTGGTCGCCCACCTTGGCCGTGTACAGCGGGGGCTGGGCGGCGTACACCCGTCCTGCCTCCAGCATCGGGCGCATGAAGCGGTGGATGAGGGTGAGCAGAAGGCAGCGGATGTGGCTGCCGTCCACGTCGGCATCGCACAGGATCACGATGCGCCCGTAGCGGGCCTTGGCGATGTCGAAGTCGTCGCCGGAGCCCGCCCCCATGGCGGTGAACAGGGCCTGGGCCTCGGCGTTGTCCAGCACCTGCTTCACCGACGACTTGGCGGCGTTCACCACCTTTCCCCGCAGGGGGAGGATGGCCATGTTCTCGGCGTTGCGCCCGGCCTTGGCCGGCCCGGCGGCCGAATCGCCCTCCACCAGGATGAGCTCGGACTCCGGGCCGTGAACCCGGCAGTCGGCCAGCTTGTCGGGCATTCCGGTGGAGCCCAGCGATGCGGCCCGGCGCTTGTTCTCCAGGGTCTGGCGGGCCGACACCCGGCTCACCACCGCATCGGCGATCTTGGACTGAAGGGCGGTGACATGGCTTTTTGGCCCGGTCTGGAACCAGCTCTCCAACCCGTCTTTGAGCACGTTGTAGACGATGGACTGCACCGGCGGAGTGCCCAGTTCCTGCTTGGTCTGGCCCCGGAATTGCGGCTCGGGCAGGGTGACCTTGACCGCGGCCACCAGACCCTCCTGCACGTCTTCGCGCTGAGCCCGGTCGTTGCCCTGTTTGGCCAGGCGGGCCAGCTTCTTGGAGTCGGCCAGCAGGCTGTCGTTGACCGCCCGGGTCAGGGCCCTCTCGAAGCCGGCCAGATGGGTGCCCCCGTGGGGGGTGGGGATGGTGTTGACGAACGTGGCCACCTTGGTGTCGTAGTCCTTGACCCAGCGCATGGCAATGTCCACCTGGCACTGCCGGGTGACCACTTCCATAGAGCCGTCCACCGGCACCTTCTCCTCGAACTCCTCTGCTCCGGGAATGGAGATGACCTCGGTGACAGCATCAGACGCCGAGAGGTGGCCCACCAGATCGGCCAGCCCCCCGTGGGAGATCAAGTCGACCGGCTCGTTGTCGTGGCCCCGGCGCTTGTCCTCCAGCCTGATCCGCAGTCCGGGCACCAAGAAGCAGGCCTGTTGGGCCCGCTGGCGGATGGCTTCGAAGTCCACTGCCGCGTCGGGATCGAACATGTCCCGGTCGGGCCAGAAGCGAATGCGGGTGCCAGTTTTGCGGGTGGAGCGGACCCGGCGGAGCTTGTGGCCCTTGACGAACTTGTCACCGTCGAACTGGCCGGCCTTCTGCTTGACGAACCAAAGCTGCCGGGTCGCGCCATCGCGGTCCACCTCGGCCCGGAGCTGGGTGGACAGGGCGTTGACCACCGAGGCACCCACCCCGTGCAGCCCGCCGGAGGCGCCGTACACCCCGCCGCCGAACTTGCCGCCGGAGTGCAGCTCGGTGAGCACCACCTCAAGCGCCGACACCTTCTTGGTGGGATGGGGGTCGATCGGGATGCCCCGGCCGTTGTCGGCGACCTCGATTGATCCGTCGGCGTGGAGGGTCACGTCGATGCGGGTGGCGAAGCCGGCCCCGGCCTCGTCCACCCCGTTGTCGATGAGCTCCCACACCAGGTGCATGAGGCCGTCGCTTCCAGTGCCCCCGATGTACATGCCGGGCCGCTTGCGGACGGCTTCCAACCCCTCGAGGGTGACGATGTCGGAGGCTTCGTAGCTGCCGTTGCCGTTTCCCCCGTTGGGAGGGGTGAACAAGTCGGCATTCTTGCTGCGGGCGCGGGCGGTCTGGGTCACCATCGGGGCATTCCCACGCTCAGGACGGCGGCGTGGCCGGCGTCACCGTTCTCCAGCGGGAACGGCACCGGAGCCTTGGCTGGCTTGCCACCGTCGTCCACCTCGGCCAGAAGGTCGGCCGGGAGCGTCACCACGGCCATGGCCAGATGCCCCCCTTCGCCCAACTGGGTGCCGAGCCCGTCCCGCCCGGTGGGTGGGATGTCGGTAACCGGGGTGATGGCCACCGAGCCGTTGGCGTCCACCATGATCACGGCCTCGTCGCCGGCCACACCGGCGGCGGCGATGATCCGGTCGCCGTTCTTGAGCTTCATGCCCCTGACCCCCGATGCCCCCCGCCCTTGGACGGAGACTGATTCGACCGGGGCCCGCAGTGCCCGGCCCTGCGCGCTGACCAGCACCATCTCGGCGGCCTCCGGCGCAGAGAACGCGGCCTCCACCTTGTCGCCGGGCTTCAGCTTGATGACCTGCTTGGCCGCTCGGCCCTTGTCGGCGTCGGACAGGTCCACACGCTTCACCGTGCCGCCCGCGGTGACCAGCACCAGAGGATCACTGCCGGGCAGCACCAGGGTGAGCACCGCCTCGCTGCGAATGGTTCCGAACACCTCGGACGCCCCCGCGCCCCGGCTGCGTCCCGAAACCTCGGGAATGGCCGAGACCGGTGAGGCGATCACCCGACCGGCCGAGGTGACGGCCAGCACAGTGTCGCCGAGGCCGGCCTCCACCGATGCGGTCAACAAGTCGTGGCGCCCGAACTGGGATCGCCGGCGTCCCCCGACCGATGCCCGGCCCACGATGCCGGTAGTGGACAGCGTGACCACACACGGCCCCTCGGCTGTCGGGGTCAGCTCCTCAACCGGGGTGGCCTCATACACCGGGGCGTTCTGGTGCGACACGATTTCGGTCCGGCGATCCTGCCCGAACCGCTCCACCAAGTCGTCGAGCTCCTTCAACACCAAGGTGCGCTGACGCTGCTCTGAGCCCAGCAGCTTCTCCAGGTGGTCGATCAGGGCGACCAGCTCGTCGCGCTCGTCGATGATCTTCTGCTTCTCCAGCGCGGTGAGCCGCCGCAGCTGCATGTCCAGGATGTGGGCCGCCTGGACCTCCGTCAGATCCAGGGCATCCTGCAACCGCTGCCGGGCCTCGGCGGCATCATCTGATCTCCGGATGATGGCCACCACCTCATCGATGTTGTCCAGGGCGGTGATCAGCCCTTCCAAAATGTGGTGGCGGTCGCGGGCCCGGCCCAGGCGGTACCGGGTGCGTCGCACCACCACGTCGAGGCGGTGGTCGATGTAGTGGCGGCACAGGTCGTAGAGGCCCACGGTGGTGGGCACCCCGTTCACCAGCACCACGTTGTTCACCGCGAAGGTCTCCTCCAGCGGGGTGAGGCGGAACAGGTCGTAGTACAGCTTCTCGGGCTCCACATGGGGCTCGCACTCGATCAGGATGCGCAGCCCGTGGTGTCGGTCCGACAGGTTGCGGGCATCGTGGATGCCGGGCAGCTTGCCGTCCACGATCAGGTCGTTGATGCGCTTCACCACCTTCTCGGGTCCGACCATGTAGGGGAGCTCGGTGACCTCGATGCCCTTCCGGCTGCGGGTGAGCTTCACCGGTGCCATCTTGGCCTGGACGCGGATCGAACCCCGCCCGCTCTCGTAGACCTGGCGCAGCCCGCCCTCCTCGGAGTCGATGGCCAAACCCCCGGAGGGGAAGTCGGGGCCGGGCAGCGCCTTCAACAGCTCGTCGATGGTGGGCTTGGGCCGGCGCTTGGTCATCACCAGCCGGATGGCCTCGGCCACCTCCCGCAGGTTGTGGGGGGCCATGTTGGTGGCCATGCCCACCGCGATGCCGGTGGTGCCGTTCACCAGCAGGTTGGGCAGCCGTCCCGGCAGGCACTCGGGCTCAGCGCTCTCGCCGTCGTAGGTCGGCCGGTGGTCCACGGTGTCCTCGTCGATCTCGGCCAGCATCTCCATGGCCGCGTCGGCCAGGCGGCACTCGGTGTAGCGGGGGGCGGCCGGGGGATCGTCGAGGGTGCCGAAGTTGCCGTGGGGGTCGATCAGGGTGATGGGCCGGGAGAACTCCTGGGCCAGCCTCACGAGGGCGTCGTAGATGGCGGCATCGCCGTGGGGGTGGTACTTGCCCATGGTGTCGCCCACCACCCGGGCGCTCTTGCGGTGGGGGCCGTCGGGGCGGATTCCCATGTTGAGCATGGAGTAGAGGATGCGGCGCTGCACCGGCTTCAGCCCGTCGCGGGCGTCGGGGATGGCCCGGGAGGTGATGACCGACAGGGAGTAGGCCAGAAACGACTCCGACATCTCCTCGGCCACGGGGACTCTCACCAGTTCACGGGCGAAATCGACCTCGGTGTCGGGGTTGTCCGTCTCGGCGTCGAACAGGGTCTTTGATCGCTGGGGCATGATTGCCTTAACGGGTTTTCGTAGGGGGAAGTTGGAGTGGGCGAGGCCCAATTAGACGGTACCCGTCCTGGGTGACAGTTGGGCGGAAATCGGCAGCTTACAGTCAGATTTTGGGGATGGGAGTGCGGCTGAGGCGCACGGTTTGGCGAAAGGAGCGGAAAGCGGCCCGAAGCGCCCGCCAACCCAGGATAGACACCTCTCCGGTGGTGCGGTCGTGGTGGGGCACGGGCACCTCGGCCAACCGGGCGCCGGATCGGGCCAACATGCCCGACAGCACCACGTTGGGGGCGAAGGTGTCGTCGGGAATCAAGTCCAGCAACGGCAACAGCGCACTCGACCGCATCAGTCGATAGGGGCAGTTCACGTCGGCCAGCCGACAGCCGAAGGCGGCTCGGGCGGTCAGCCGAGCGGCCCGGGTAATGACTCGCCGGCCAACCGACTGGATCCGGCTGGTGCGGACGCCGACCACCGCGTCCGCGTCGTGGCGCAGGCTCCACAGCTCGCCGAACGAAGCCGCGGGCATCTCGTCGTCGGAGTCGGTCTGGAACACCCAGTCTGCGGAGAGCGCCCCGCGCCAGTAGCCCCGCAGAATGGTCGGCCCGTGGCCGCTGTTGGGCTTGACGTCCACCAGAAGGCGCTCATGGCGCTCGGCCACGGCCAGCAGAACTTGCTCGCTGGCGTCGGTCGCCCCGTCCACGATGGCCACCAGCTCGTATTCGATCCCCAGGCCGTCGAGAACCTCGAGCCAGCTCTCGGCCACCTGGCCGATGATCTCCTCCTCGTTGTACACCGGCATGACCGCGCACAGGTCGAGCCACCTGCTCGAGTCACTGCCAGCCGTGTCCGAAGCGGTCACCCTTGGGAGGCCTGGGCCAGGAGCTGGGCCTCTTTGTCGGCCAAAACGGCGCCGCTCAGGTCGTAGCGGATGGCGGCGGTGTTGGGCTCGGGACCGGCCCAGCCGGGCAACAGGCCCCGCTCATGGCAGAAGAACTGGGCTTCGATATTGGTGCCGTTCAGCTCCGCGGCCTCGGGATCGGTGGCCAGCCAGGCCACCACCGCGCCGATCACATCGGCGGGCTGGCCGGTGTCCTCGAAGCCGAACTGGGCCATGTCCTGGGCGATGCGCTCGGTGGAGATATACCCCGGCTGCACGTTGAAGGTGTTGATGCCCTGGCTGCCGTGCTCCGCGGCCAAGAACCCGGCCACCCGGTGAAAGGCGCCCTTGCTGATGCCATACCCCATGCCCCAGCCCCCGTCGCCCGCTGCCTCGGTGGGATCGGCATAGCCCGCGGCCGAGGTGATGTTCACCAGGGTTCCACTGCCCCGCTCCACCATCTGGGGCAAGAACGCCTTGGCCAGCACCAGCGGGGCCAAGCAGTTGGCCTTCAAATGGCGGTCCAGAAGCTCGATGGGGGTGTCCAAAAGCCGGTCCATGTGGCCGGGGCCGATATAGCGCCCGTTGTTCACCAGCACGTCCACCCGCCCCCACCGCTCCAGCACCTCGGCGGCCGCGGCCTCCAGGGAGTCGAAGTCAAGAAGATCGGCTGCCACGATCAGCGCCTCGCCCCCCGCCTCGGCCACCAGCGCGGCAGTGGCCGACAGGCTGCCAGGCAGCGGCGAGGTGTCCGACCGCTGCACCGTGGATGAGTGCTCCCGCTGCTCGCCCTCCTGCACGGTGCGAGCCGACACCGCCACATCAAACCCCGCCCGGGCCAAATGCACCGAGCAAGACTTCCCAATCCCCCGGCTAGCCCCGGTCACAAACGCCACTGGTCGATCACCCATAGCCGTAGTCTGCCCGCTCTTTCCCCTGTGCTGCTCGTCGGACGAGATTGAGACAGTTATGGGAGGTGCTCAGTCGTAGTCGGGTGGCGGCTGGCGGGGTGGGGCTGGGTCTCGAGATTGCTGGCTGCGGGTGTGTAGTGGGCGGCGAGGAAGCTGCTTGCGGATGGGCCCTGCTATCGGCCGGCCTTGTCCTGTCTCGCGTACTCCCAGACCAGCACTGCGATTGACACGGCCAGGAAGAGGCTGGCGATCAGCACGATGTACAGACCGAAGTGGACGCTCGCCTCCCGCGGTTCGGGCCAGTCGCCCGCCAGTCGATGCAGCGATGCCATGTCAATGATCGCGGTTGCGAGGATGGCCAGCGAAGACATAGCTGCTAGAACGAGCGCCCACAGCCGCTCGGAGCTCTTGTAGACGGCGACAGCCACGATGACGGCGAACCCAAGTATGAACACCCATATGCCGTCGGCGGTCTCGTACCCCTCCACGGTGCGGGACGACACGCCGACCTCCAGCCCGCTGTCGGCTATATAGGACGTCGTCCCGCTGACCCGAACCCACGGGAACACCACCCCCAAAAGGATCCACACCGCGGAGAACCGGGCCGTCTGGCACACGACCAGGAAGGAGCGCTTGGACATCTCTGAGCTGGCGTCTTCGGCGAGTTCAGACATGAAATAAGTGTGACATGTAGAAGCTCAATTGTCGGTGCTTCCGGTGAGGCAGATGGACTGACTGGGCGCCTGCCCGCAGTATCCCTTGGCCCACCTGTTAGGGGTGGACTGAGCAAGCCCAACCCCCGCCCAAGGCGATAATTGAAAGTAGTAATTTGAATTTGCGGGGTTCAGGCCATGGTGGGGGAGTCCTGAGAGGCAGGCGTCGGCTGCTAGGGGCGGATGCTCATGGGTATACTCGATGGTATGCCTGATTCGACTACCATTAAGGTTTCGGTCCGGAATCGGGATGCGCTTCGCCAGCTTGCGGATCGCGAGGGGCTCACATTTGATGCGCAGCTTGAGAAGATGATCCGGCGGGAGCGCCGTCGCATTATCGGGGCTCAGCTGGCAAGCGCCCCGCTCGATGTTGAAGACAATGCCGTGCTTGATGCGTCTGCGGGAGATGTCGCTGATGCGAGCCGGTGACGTGGTCCGCTGCGATTTCGGGACGCCGGCGCGGGGCGAGCCGGGATTCGTTCGGCCGGCGATTGTGGTCACCTCCGATGACGTGCTCGAGTTCCGTCAGCACGCGATCGCAGTTGTGCCCTGCACGACCAACAGGAGGGGATGGTTGAGCGAGGTCGATATCGCCGGATTCGGCATGGCCCAGGCACACCTACCGACCACCATCAGCGTCGACCGCGTCGTCGAAACGACGGACACGAACGTCGGGTACGTCGCATTGCAGCAGATCCGAGAGCTCATCGCCGACCTGCTCGGACCCTGACCCGAGAATCGGTCACACGTGGCGCAGGTCCACGTCGTGCCAGTCGCTCTTCAGCTCTTCGGGGGGTGCGGGGAAGGCGCCGCGGGCCCACTGGGGGCGGGCGGTGCGGGCGGTGATTAGCCAGCGGTCGTCGAAGCGGGCCACGTCGTCGCAGTAGTGCAGGCCCAAGATGAGGTCGCCGTCATCCGAGTCCTCCGGGCGCATGTGGTAGGCCACCGCCCAGGTCTCGATGTGGCCCTCATCGGCGCCTTCTTCCAGGTCGATGTACTGGTTGCCCATGAAGTGCAGGGTGGCCTCGAACTTGTGCAGCTCCTTCTCGGTCCAGTCGAGGTAGGGGTCGAGGGGTCCGGAGATCACCGTCCCGGAGATCTGGCAGTCGGGGTGGAAACTCGACCGCACTAGGTCGAAATCAATGAGGTCGATTCCTCGGGCGTACCGCTGGGGAACCTCTTTGATCAACTCCCGATCCTTCAGCCATCGCACCGTGGTTTCGACGTCCATTTCGCCTCCTTCGACCCGCTCCGGCCCGCTCGGCGCCGCGCTACGGTTGCGCTCATGAAAGAGCTGATCTATCACCGGCTGTTCTACCCGGCAGTGGAGCGATACGCCAACAGAGAGGTAATCGTCGACGGTGCCTACCGGCCGGATTTCGCCACCCACGGCGAGCGGGTCACCCGGCTGGCCAACGCCATGGGAAGCGAGCTCGGGGTGAAGAAGGGCGATCGGGTGGCCATCATGGCCCTCAACAGCGCGTCCTACTTGGAGCTGTACCACGCCTGCTATCTGGGTGCCGGCATCGTGAACCCGCTGAACTTGCGCTTGGCCGGCCCCGAGCTGGACTACATCGTGCGGGACTCGGGCACCGAAGTGGCCTTTGTCGATGCCTTCTTCGCCGAGGCGTTCGTGAACGCCATGGAAGCCGCTGGTGACAGCCCCATCCGCAAGGTTGTGCTCATCGGCCCCGGCGACGTGCCCCACGACGTGGCCTATGAGGATTTGGTGGCCGCCGGCGACACCGCCACGCCGCCGGAGCCCGAGGAGGAAGACCCGGTGGTGCTCATGTACACCGGCGGCACCACCGGCCTGCCCAAGGGGGTGCTGTTGCAGCAGCGGGCCGAGATGCTCAACGTGTACCACGTGGCCATCGGGTTGGGGGGCACGAGGGACGACGACGTGTTCTTGAATCAGACGCCGCTGTTCCACGCCGCATCCATGGCCAGCTTGCTGGTGATTCCGGCCACCGGTTCCAAGATGGTGACCATTCCCGCCTTCGATCCCGGCGGGGTGATGAACCTCATCGAGGCCGAGGGCATCACCCAGACGGTGATGGTGCCCACCATGATCGGCCTGTGCCTCCAGCACCCCGAATACCGGCCCGAGCGGCTGGCATCGCTGCGAGAGCTGGTGTACGGCGCATCGCCGATGCCCGAGGCCATCTTGAGCCATCTGCTGGAGCACTTGCCCGATGTGAACCTGCTCCAGGCCTACGGCATGACCGAGTGCTCGTCGGTGCTCACGTTTCTCACCGCCGAAGACCATGTGGCCGGCGGCCCCCGGCTGCGGTCGGTGGGCCGCTCGGTGCTCGGCGTGAACCTCTGCATCCAAGACGAGGACGGCAACATGCTGCCCACCGGCGAGATCGGCGAGGTGTGCGCCCGGGCCGGCAGCTACATGCGGGAGTACTGGAACAAGCCCGAGGCCACCGCCGAGGCGTTCCGGGACGGCTGGTACCACAGCGGCGACGCCGGATACCTCGACGAGGACGGCTATCTGTTCCTGGTCGACCGGGTGAAGGACATGATCGTGTCGGGCGGCGAGAACGTGTACTCCTCTGAGGTGGAGAGCGCCATCTCCACCCATCCCGGCGTGGCCCAGGTGGCGGTGATCGGCATTCCCGACCCCACATGGGGGGAGGCCGTCCACGCCGTGGTGGTGCCCACACCGGGCCATGAGCTCACCGAAGACGAGGTGTGCGAGCACGCCCGCCAGACCATCGCCGGCTACAAGGTGCCCAAGTCGGTGGAGTTCCGAGCAGAGCCGCTGCCCCTGTCGGGGGCCATGAAGGTGCTCAAGCGGGAGCTGCGGGCGCCGTACTGGGAAGGCCAGGACAAAAACATCGGGTAGCGGACAGGGAAAATTGCCCGAGGTCGCCACCAGTTTCCCGAAGACGGTCGATAGGCTCCCCGCCATGCAGGTAGATATCCGTCATGCCCCCAGTTTTGCGGTCGCCCGGTGCACTCTCGGCGGGGGCGAACAGGTCAAAGTCGAGGCCGGGGCCATGTCGGCCCACTCCTCGGGAATGTCGCTCGAGGCCAAGATGGAAGGCGGCGTGCTCAAGGGGCTCAAGCGCAGCGTTCTAGGCGGAGAGTCGCTGTTCATTTCCACCTACACGGCTCCGGCAGAAGGCGGCTGGGTGGATGTGGCCGCCAAGCTGCCCGGCGACCTCCGGGTGATCGAGCTGGACGGCTCACAGGCATGGATCATCGAGCGGGGCAACTGGCTGGCCTCCGACGCCTCGGTGGAGATGGACACCAAGTGGGGCGGCTTCAAGTCGCTGGTCGGCGGCGAGGGCGGCTTCATGGCCCACGCTGAGGGCACCGGCAACGTGGTGGTGGCCTCCTACGGGGCGATCGACGTGATCTCGCTGGCCGCGGGCGAGACGGTGGTGGTGGACACCAGCCACATGCTGGCGTTCCCCGACACGGTCAGCTACGAGTTGCGCCGGGCGGTGGAGGGCCGCTCGATCCAGTCGATGAAGTCGGGCGAGGGCTTCGTGTTCCACTTCGCCGGCCCCGGCGACATCTTGACCCAAACCCGCAACCAGGCGCAGCTCATCGCCTGGATCAACACCGAGATCGGCTCTCGCGAATAGCAGCCTCTAGCGCAGACAGCAGTCGGCGGGGCAGGCTGTCGGCGGGGGGCCCAGCACGAGATCGGCGATCATCTCGACGAACGCGGGGTGGATGCCCACAGTGGGGACTCGGGTGAACCGCAGTCCGAGCATGTCGGCGTGCTGGCGGATTTCGATGTCGAGGTCGTAGACCACCTCGATGTGGTCGCACACGAAGCCGATGGGCACCACTACCACCGCGTCGGCCCCGCTTTGGGCCTGCCGGTCGAGCTCATCGGCGATGTCGGGCTCCAGCCACGGCACCTGGGGCGGGCCGCTGCGGCTCTGGTAGGCCAGCGACCACTGGCTCGTTGCGGTGCGCTCCGCCACCCGGCGGCAGGCCTCGTGCACCTGGGCCACATAGGGGGCGGCGGCCGCCATCGACTGGGGGATGCTGTGGGCGGTGAACACCACCGGGGCGCTGGGCTCGGTTTGGCGGGCGATGGCCAGGTTCTCGGCCATGGCCGACAAGAATCCCTCCTGATCCCAGAACGGGGGCAGCTTGTGAATCATCGGAGCGTCGGGGCCGGCCGCCGCCCGAGCCCGCTCGATGTCCTCGGCGTACTGGCGGCAGCCGGAGTAGGAGCCGAAGGCCGAGGTGGCGAACCCGATCGCCCGGGAGATCCCGTCGTCGCGCATCTGGGCCACGGTGTCGGCCAGCATCGGCGACCAGTTTCGGTTGCCCCAGTACACCGGAAGATCCACCCCCCGGGAATCCAGCTCCGCGGCCAGGGCGGCGACCAGGTCGCGATTGCACTGGTTGATGGGGCTGACCCCGCCGAACAGGTGGTAGTGCTCGGCCACTGCGGCCAATCGGTCGTCGCCGATGCCCCGTCCCCGGGTCACATTGCGCAGAAACGGCATCACGTCGTCGGGCCCCTCCGGCCCGCCGAAGGAAACGATCAGGATCGCGTCAACGTCTTGGGCCAGCCTGGGCTGGGCAGGGCCGTTTGAAGGAATAGGGGGCATATTCGGTAGATTTGTGTCAGCCGGTAGGGGTCTTGCTGCCCTGAAAGGTGTAGCGGGAGACCCGTTTCGAGGGTAGCCGAATTGGGGAGAGAGTTTGCGGGCTCAAGAACGCAGTCGTTTGACGGTTCTCTTCGTTGCGGTGGTGGTCACCGCAGTGGCTGCTGGCGGAGTCGCATTCGGACAGTCGGACAACGGGGGTGAACCCGCCCAGCCTGTCGCCGTAGAGGCGGTGATACCCCCATGGCGTGATCTGGAACGGGCCCAACAGGATCTGGAGGTAGCGATTGAGGCCCGCGAAGCAGCACAAGTGGCCTTGGACCGCACGGTCGACGAACTGCACCGCGAGCTTGCCCGCTTGGATCAGCTCAACGATGTGGATACCGGCAGGCAATTGCTGAAGGACGAGGCCGAAAGGCTGGTCGTCCAGGAGTACATGTCGGGCGGCGACATCGAGGACTTGGCCTTCATTCTGGAAGTTTCCGAGGCCACCGACGCGCTTTGGCGGAAAGCCCTGCTATCGGAAGTGTCCGAGGTGTTCGACCAAGCCTTGGACGCGAGAGAGAACGTGCCCGGAGAGCGGGAGCGAACCGAGGCGCGCGTCAGGCGGCTCGATGACGCCCTCCCATATCTGAGCAGTCGTCTGGCCGACGTAGAGGAGTCGATCGAAGCGGCCGAGTGGGTGGTGTACATCGCCGAGATCAACGACATGGCCGAACGGGAGCGGGTTGAGAACGGGTTCATCGAGCCCACTGAGCAGCATTGGTACAACCTGCGATTCTGCGAGTCCACCAACAACTACACCGTCGAGAGCGCCAACGGATTGTTCTACGGGGCCTACCAGTTCGAGCCCCGGACGTGGAGAACCGTGGGCGGCACCGGAAACCCGGCCCACGCCCCGCCCGAAGAGCAGGATGCCCGAGCCCGCCTGCTCTACGCCCGAAGGGGCGACCAACCCTGGCCCCGCGACTACTGCGGGCGGTTCCTGCCCCGGAACTAGTTTCTTGACCTGATGAAGCTGTGGGTGGCGCTGCTCCTTGCCGACTGTGTGCTCGTGGGCATCGGCCTCACCTATCTCACCGGTCTGAAGCTTCGCATCGAGGAGCGGGTGGCCTATGGCGCGGTGATCGGCTTCATGGCGGTCACCCTGGTGGGATACGCCGCGGGTTGGGCCGCGGGGAGGTTGAACGGAGGGGTGGTGGCCGGGGCGGCCCTGGTGGCCACCGCGATCTCCGCGGCGGGCTGGCGGGCGGGCATCGGCCAGATCGGCGCCGAGTGCCGTGACTTCGGGCGCCGCCTCATGCGGCCCATCTCCCGCCCCGACAACCCGGCCCCCCTGCTGATACTCACCGCCCCGGCCTGGGTGCTCACCGTGTGGATCTTGAACCAGGCCTATCTGCCCGACGGGTCGGGGGGTGTGCTGGCCGGGCACCTCTCGTCGTGGACCGACTGGCAGGCCCACCTCACCTACGCCTCGTCGTTCGCCCACGCCGAGAACTTCCCCCCGGAACTGCCCACCGCCTTCGGCGTCGATCGGCTGCCCTACCACTTCGGCATCGACTTCTTCGCTGCCATGCTCGACCGGGCTGGCTTGAGCGCCTTCGGTGGCCTGGAGGTGTCGTCGGGCTACCTCGCCTTCGCCTTTATCCCCACCTTGTATCTGGTGGGGGTGAGGCTGTTCTCCAGCCGGGCAGTGGGGGTGATCGCGGTGCTGGTGTTCACCCTGTTCGGCGGGCTGGGCTGGACCCGCTTCTTCCACGATCGGGCCGAGGGCGGCTGGAGCATCATCTGGGACCTGCCCACCGACTACACCCGCCACCATGCCGGCAACATCCTTATGGAGAACGCGGTCACCGGGAATCTCTACCCCCAGCGGCCGACCCTGGCCGGGTTCTCTTTGCTGTTGATCGTTGTGGTGCTCATGTATGAAGCCCACAAGTCGGGGTCGCGCCGGCTGTTCGCCGCCGCCGGGGTGATCGTCGGGCTGATGCCGATATTCCACGTGTACTCATTTGGGATGGCACTGGGGTTGGGCTTGATCTGGGCGGTGCTGGCCCATCGCTGGCAGTGGCTGCTGTTCGCCTTGCCGGCGTTGGCCTTCTCGCTGCCCGCGGCACTGTGGATCAAGCCGCTGAACACCGAGATCGTGTGGGAGACCTGGGTGGACGGACCATGGATGCAGCCCCCCGGCTACTCCGTTGACCACGACAACCTGTTCGAGTTCTGGTGGCGAAACGCCGGGGTGTTCCTGTTGCTGATGCTGGCGGCGCAGCTCTGGTGGCGCACAATGCCCCGGGTCGTGCTGTGGGGGTCGATCCCGGTGTGGCTTTGGCTCATCGTGCCCAACTTCGTGCGGGTGGCCCCGTCGCATCCGTGGAACAACACCCACTGGTTCGTCCCGGTGATCCTTTTGGGGTCGCTGTTGGTTGCCGCCGTGCTGGTTCGGCTGGCCTCGATCGGATGGCCCGGGATCGTGGCGGCGGCCGTGCTGTTCTTCACCCTCACCTTCGCGGGGGCGCTCGACATCTGGAAGGCGGTCGACCCCGAAGTGAACGTGTGGCCCCACCCGATTGCCTCGGGCGACGGGGTGGCCGCCGGGGAGTGGGCGCGGGACCAGACGCCAGCCGACAGCGTGTTCTTGATCGGCTTCGAGCACACCCATCCGGTGCCGGCGCTCAGCGGGCGGCAGACGGTGGTGGGATTCGCCGGTTGGATCAACGACCTCGGGGTGACCGACTGGCCGACACGGCATCAGCAGGCCCGCACCATGCTCGGCGGTTTCGAGGGAACCGAGAAACTGCTCGATGATTACGGAGTGGACTATGTGGTGGTTGGGCCGATCGAGCGCCGAGCCGGGGTCAACGAGCAGTTCTGGGCGGCCCGAGGCACCCCGGTCTTTGCCCAGGGCACATATACCGTCTACGAAGTGGACTGAGCAGTGCGAGAGATGATCCGCGAACGAGACGTGCCCCTCGGGGGCTGGAGCCCGGTGAAATTCTGGCGCCGTCGCCCGGAGACGGCGCTGGCCATTGCCGTCGGGACGATGGCGGTGGCCGGGCTGGTGCTGCGGCTCGTGGAATTGGCCGAGCGCCCCCTGCACCACGACGAGAGCATCGACGCCTGGTACTCCTGGCAGTTCCTAGAGGGAACCTTCGAAGGGTACGACCCGGTGTACCACGGACCGCTGCGCTTCTATCTGACGGCGGCGTTCTTCTGGGTGTTCGGGGAGTCGCACACCACCGCCCGCATGGTGGCCGTTTTGGCCGGGGTGGGGCTCATCGTGCTGCCGTGGTTCCTGCGCCGGTCGTTGGGCCCGGTGGTGACCCTGACGGCTGCTGCGGTGCTGGCGTTCAGCCCGATCGCCCTCTATATGACCCGTCTGGGGCGGGAGGACTCGCTGACCGCTTTCATCACGCTGGCGATGATGGTGGTGATCGTCCGATTCCTGGACCGCCCCCGGCTGCTGTTGCCCGCGCTGTTCGGGTTCTTGTTGGCCGCGGGCTTCGCGGTCAAAGAGACCACATTCATCTTCGTGTTCATCTTCGGGGGCTTCTTCTTGGCCCTGTTGGCCGAGCAGGCCACCCAGCACAACAGCGAGGGCCGTACCGAGAAGCCGCTGGGCAGGTTCGCCGGGTGGTCGTGGATGCTGCCGGCCGGACTGGTCCCCATGGGCATCGCCTTCGGAGTCAGCGCCTACTACGACGCAGAGGTCTTCGTCACTCTGGGCGTCTACGGGGTGCTCATGGCGATGGTCATCCTCATGAGGGCCAGCCCCGCGCAGATCTGGGACCTGCCGGTGGTGCGGGCCGCTCGCGGCGTGTCCGGGTGGGGGTGGGTGCTGGCCGCCGCGGTGTTCCTGTTCTTCTTCGCCCTGTGGTTCACCGTCTTCTTCACCAACTCAGCGGGCTTTGTGGACGGCTTCACCGAGGGGATCACCTACTGGCGGGGCGAGCAGGACACCAACCGGGGCAGCGAGCCGTGGCACTACTACCTGTACACCATCGGGCTCTACGAGTACGTGGTGTGCATCCTCGCGGTGATCGGCGCGATCCATGTCTTCCGCAGCCCCTCATTTGTCGGCAAGCTCATGCTGTGGACCGCGGTAGCCAGTTGGTTCTCGTACTCCTGGGCCAGCGAGCGGTTCCCGTGGCTGGCGCTGCACATTCTGGTGCCGATGGGCTTTCTGGCCGGTTACGGCGTCCAGGTGCTGTGGCAGGCCCGGAGAAGAGTGTGGATGGTCCCGGTATGGGTGGTGCTCGCCGGTCTGCTGGCCACCACGCTGTTCGTCTCTTGGCGGGTCAACTACGACAACCAGCGGGATCCGCGAGAACTCCTGACCCAGGTCCACACCACCGATGACTACCTCGACACCGTGCACCGCATCGAGGCTCTCAACGAGTACAGCAAGTCGATCGGCGAGGGTCCGGTGACAGTGGCGGTGGACACCGCCATCTCGGTGCCCAACCTGTGGTATTTCCGGGATTACGAGGCCCGCACTTGGACAGATTCCGCCTCGGCGCAACATGTGTCGGCCGATTTCGTGCTCCACCTCCCGGAGAGCAACATCCTCGGTGTCGCCGCTGAACTGGCCGACCACCAGACCACCCGTTTGCCGCTGCGGGACTGGTGGGCCCCGCAGTTCGAGTCGTACCACGACGGTTGGGTCTCGGGCTGGGCCCGATGGCTGGTGAGCCGGGAGGTGTGGAACGAGGGCACGCTGGGCAGTACCAACTTCGATCTCTCCGTGAGCCCCCGGGCTCTCGACCTCGAGGCCCGAGTGGCCGCGGGCTAGCGGTTCACGAAACGTAGGGCAACGACAGAACCACCCGCTCGCCCAACTCGCGGTCGCCGGCGAGGGTCACCAGGCTGGCGGCGAGCGCTCCAGCGGGGTCGGTGCGACCGCAGCACAGCGCGTTGTAGGTGTCCACATCGGTGTGCACGGTTGCGGTGGGGTTGTCGGCCGGGGCCGAGGGCTTGGCCCGGCCGTCGGTCACTGCCACACCCCGGGGACCGTCGGCATCGCCGTCGATGGCGAACACCACCGTGCTGCCCTCGGGGGCGCCGGCCTTCTTGCCCACCACAAAACCCATGTTGCGGGCATGCCAGTCCAAGCAGTGCTGGACCACCGGGCCGCTCAGGTGCCCGGGGATGCCCAGCGCCCGGCGCATGTCCTGTTCGTGAGCCCAGCAGTCGAACACCCGGATGTGCATGAACGTCCGGTACGGGGCGTCGCCGATGGGGGTGAAGCCCACCTCGTCCCATTTCTCTGCGGGCAGGTTCCGCAGCATCTCCACCCGCCGGGCGCAGATGTCGCTCATCTCGGCCAGCACTTCGGCACCGGGCCGGGTACGGCGGGGGGCGATCTGGCCCTCGTTGAAGGCGGCGATGCCCTCGAGCCCGCCTTCGGTGGCGGGCGGCTCGGGCTTCTCGCCGGCCAGCATCAGCTCAAGGCCGACGATGTGGCTCACCTGATCGCGCACCGACCATCCGGGGCACTCGGTGGGCGTATCCCACTGCTCATCGCTCAAATCGGCACCCAACTGGGCGATGGAATCCCAAACCGCCTCCAACAATTCAATGACCGGGTCGCTCATGTCGCTAGTCCTACCGTGAATGATCTGGTGTCGTCGTCGAGCATCTGATGGACGGATTCGGCCACCGGGCCTCGGATGATGCGCCGGGTGGCGGCAAAGGCCTTGATCGAGAGGCTCTCGGCCAGCCCGGCGGCTTCGGCCATTGCCGCCTCCTCCAGCTCGTCTTCGGGCACCACCCAGTCCAAGTAGCCGACGTCGGTGGCTGAGGCGGGCGAGTAGAGCCGGGCGAGAAGGACAGAGGAGTGGACATGGCGGGGCGAGAGCCGGTCTCGGGCCAGCGTGACCACCGACGTGGGCAGCACCATGCCGATGGCCGTTTCGTTGAGCCCGATCTTGGCGGGCACGTCGGCGCCGATGCGCACATCGCAGCACATGAGCCATATGGCTCCGGCGGCGAAGGCGTGACCGGTGCAGGCGGCCACCACGGGGATGGGGAACTCGTACAGCCGGACGAACAAGTCCATGCCCGCCCGGAACAGGTTGCTGGCCGCTTCGGGGCCCGACTGCATCACCTTGAGATCGAATCCGGCGGTGAACTTGCCCGGTCGGCCCATCAGCACCACCGCTTTGGCCTCGCTTTCGGCCCGGTCGAGCGACTCTTGCAGGGCGGCGATCACCTCGTGGGAAAGCACATTCACTTTGCCGTCGTCCACCCGGACGAGGGCGACGTCGCCGGTCAGCTCATAGCTGACTGATGGACTGCTTGTGGCTGACATGGGCGATGAGAATATCGCGACGGTGCTCGGTAGCATCATCGGCTGTGCCAGCAGCCATTTCCGCCCAAGGGCTGCGCCGAACCTACGGCGACGTAGTGGCGGTTGACTCCCTCGACCTGAATGTCGCCGAGGGGGAGGTGTACGGGTTTCTGGGGCCCAACGGCGCGGGCAAATCCACAGTGGTGCGGATGCTGTGCACGCTGGCGTCGATGACCGCCGGGTCGGCCTCGGTGGCCGGCTACGACGTGGCCAACCAGGGCGATCTGGTGCGCCTGAGCATCGGCGTGGCCCTCCAAGACGCCGCTCTCGACGGCAAGCTCACCGGCCGAGAGACGCTGACCCTGCAAGGCCGCTACTACGGCCTGCACCGGGACGCCGTCATCACCCGCATCGAGGAGTTGGCTCCCCTGCTGGAGATGGATGCCATCGACCGGCGGGTGTCCACCTACTCGGGGGGAATGAAACGCCGTTTGGATTTGGCCGCCGCGCTGATGCACAACCCCGAGGTGCTGTTTCTCGACGAGCCCACCACCGGCCTCGACCCCATCAGCCGGGCAGTGGTGTGGGAGCAGATCCGGAGCTTGAACCGAGACCTGGGCATGACCATCTTCCTCACCACCCAGTACTTGGAGGAGGCCGACGCGCTGACCCACCGGGTGGGCATCTTGGACCAGGGCCGTCTGGTGGCCGAGGGCACGCCCGATGAGCTCAAGCGAACGGTGGGCTCCGACGTGGTGGTGGCCCGGGTGGCCGGCAATCCCGACGTGGCCGCCCAGGCCATCGGGCAAGTGCCGGGCATCAGTCATATCGAGGTGTACGGCAACGAGGTGAGCGCGGCCACCAGCGACGGGGCCTCGGTGATCAGCCCGGTGGCGGTGGCCTTGTCGGCTGCTGGGGTCGAGGTGACCGATCTGTCGATCCATCCCACCACGCTCGACGACGTGTTCTTGGAGCTCACCGGCGCTCGGATCGAGGTTGAGGAATGAGCGAGACCGCTCTCACCAGCCCGGCCGGAGGCGAGGTCATCCGGGCTCGCCCGTCGGGGTTTTTCGGCGACATGGCCTCGGTGGCCAGCCGGGCCTTGCGGCTGCTGCCCCGAGACCTGGAGGCGATCATCCCCGCCATGCTGATCCCCCTGTTCTTTTTGTTGGTGACCATCGGGGCCATCCAGAACCTGGCCGGCGACGTGGTCTCCGACATCGATTACAAGGCCTTCCAGCTGCCGGTGGCCATCATGACCGCGGTGACCGGCATGTCCCGGGCCAACTCGCTGGTGATCGACATCTCCGAGGGCTACTTCGACCGTCTCCTGATGACTCCCGTGAACCGCTACGCCCTGCTGTTGGGGCTCATGGTGGCCGACTTCACGCTGTTCGTGGTCATGGCCATACCGGTGATCGCAGTTGGATTCGCCATCGGGGTGAGCTTCGGCGCCACCGGGGTGGTGGGCCTGGTGGTGTTCGTGCTGTTCGGAGCTTTGTGGGGGCTGGCCTTCACCGGTTTTCCCTATGCCATCGCGCTGCGCACCGGGAATCCCGCGGCGGTGAACTCCAGCTTCCTACTGTTCTTCCCCTTCATGTTCTTGACCACTGCCTGGGTGAGCCGCGAGGTGATGACCGACTGGCTGGCCGCCATCACCTGGTTCAACCCCATGACCTACGCCCTGGAGGGAATGCGCTCGCTGTTCTCCGGCTGGGACGGCTGGGCGCTGGGTCGGGCGTTGCTGGCCATCGGCGTGGTGGGGCTTTTGGCCCAATCACTGGCCTTCCGGTCACTGCGGGGCCGCATCCGCCGCGGCTGATCGCGCTTCATTCGGCGGTTCAGGCCATGGTGGCAGGGGGCGGGCTCGGGTAGGCTGGTGGTCGTGAGCGAAACCGTTGAAGCCCAACTATTCGAGGTAACCGAAGCGGCCATCGAGAAGGTGCTCGAGATCCGGTCCAACGAGGACGACCCCGAAGCCCTCGGCCTGCGCATCGAGATCACCGGCACCAGCGGCGCCGACTACACCTATGACCTGGCGTTCGAGGAGGTGGCCGACTGCACCGAGGGCCACCGCCACATCATCTCTGAAGGGCTCACCGTGATGATCCCTGAGGAGTCGGTGGAAAAGCTGACCGGCGCCACCCTGGATCTGCCCAACAACCCCATGCAGGGCGGGCTGGTCATTCGCAACCCCAACAAGCCCGATCTTCTGGCCGGTGCCGAGTTGGAGCTCTCCGGCACCATCCCCGAGCAGCTCCAGCAGCTCCTCGACCAGCACATCAACCCCTCGCTGGCCTCCCACGGCGGGTTCGCCAATCTGTTGGGAGTGGAGGGGCACACGGCCTACATCACCATGGGCGGCGGTTGCCAGGGCTGCGCCATGAGCGCGGCCACCTTGCGGGAGGGCATCACCGTGATGATCACCGAGGCCATCCCCGAGATCACCGACGTGGTGGACGCCACCGACCACGAGGCGGGCGACAACCCCTATTTCGCCCGGGCCTGAGGCCTATTTTGTCAATCGCCGCACTCGCGGCATAGGCGTTGTCACTGCGGCCTGAAAGCCAACTCATTGGGTTGAATCCCCCTGCCATGTCGTCGTTGTCATCGCGGCCTGGAAGAATGGCCCCATGCTTGATCTGTTGATTCGCGGGGGCACTGTTGTCGACGGGACGGGGGCCGCACCGACCGTGGCCGATGTGGCGGTGTCGGATGGACGGGTGGCCGCCGTCGAGAGCCGGATCGATGCCGACGCTGCCGAGGTGATCGACGCCGCGGGCCGCTATGTGACTCCGGGGTTTGTCGACGTGCATACCCACTACGACGGCCAGGCCACCTGGGATCCGATCATGGCCCCTTCGGCGTGGCACGGGGTGACCACGGTGGTGATGGGCAATTGCGGCGTGGGGTTCGCCCCGGCCGATCCCAGCCGCCACGACTGGCTGATCGAGCTGATGGAGGGGGTGGAGGACATCCCCGGCGCAGCCCTCCACGAGGGGATCACCTGGCGGTGGGAGACCTTCCCCGAGTATCTCGACGAGCTGGAGCGGCTGGGCCGGACCATCGACGTGGCCGCCCAAGTGCCCCATGGGGCGGTGCGGGCTTATGTGATGGGCGAGCGGGGGGCTACCCCTGAGTCGGCCACCGCCGCAGAGCTGGCCGAGATGGCCCGCATCGTGGGCGAGGGAACCCAGGCCGGAGCGGTGGCGTTCTCCACCAACCGGCTGCCGATGCATACCTCCCTGTCGGGAGTGCCGGTGCCGGGCACCTTCGCCGACCACGAGGAACTGGCCGCCATCATGGGCGCGCTCGACGGGCAGTCGCTGGTGGAGGTCGTACCGGCCGGCTCGATGGGCGAGGACCCCGATGCCCCCATCCGCGAGGTGGAGCTCTACCGGCGCCTCAGCCTGGAGACCGGTCGGGCTATCACCTTCACCATGGTGCAGGTCCACGTCAACCCCGGCCAGTGGCGTGAGCAGATGGACATCGTGGAGCGGGCCAATGCCGAAGGCGCCCAACTGGTGCCCCAGGTGCAGGGCCGTCCCGGCGGGCTGCTGGCTGGGTGGGACCAGTTCAACCCGTTCGCCAAGCGCACTGCGTATCAGCCGCTGGACGATCTGCCGCTGGAGGAGCGCCTGGTCGAGCTGCGCCGTCCGGAAGTCAGGGCCGCCATCTTGGCCGAGGACATTCCGGGCGACCCGGCCATGGGCATCTTGCGCCACTCGCTGCACGCCACATTCCCATTCGACGGCGGCCCGGTGTTCGAGCCCGACCCGTCGGAGTCGGTGGCCGCCATGGCCGACAAGACCGGCGCAGACGTGTTTGGGCTGGTCTATGACCTGATGTGCGAGCGGGGAATGCTCCAGGTGTTCTTCACCGGCTATCGCCACGGTGATCTCGAAGACCTGCGGGAGATGATGGTGCACCCCATGACCGTGGTCGGGCTGGCCGACGGCGGGGCCCATTGCAGCGTTATCTCCGACGCCAGCCTGCCCACCTACATGCTTCAGCACTGGGTGCGCGACCGGCAGCGGGGACCGAAGCTGTCTATTGCCGAGGCGGTGAAGATGCTCACCTCCGAGCCGGCTGAGCTGTACGGCTTCGAAGACCGAGGGGTGCTGGCCAAGGGCAAGCGGGCCGACATCAACGTGATCGACCTCGACGCCATGCGCCTGCATCTGCCCGAGGTGGTGGGCGACCTGCCCACCGGCGCCCGCCGCCTGTTGCAATCAGCCGACGGCTACGACGCCACCATCTGCGCCGGTGAAGTGACCTTCCAAAACGGCCAGCCCACCGGCGCCCGCCCCGGCACCCTCATCCGCCGCTAGCCGACAGCATCCGCGGCGACGAGCCTGGTGATGCCATGAGAGGGCCGGAGCGCCTGGGCCGAAGCGTCCTCGTTCGCGCGGGGCAGGCTGCGCCGGAGGGGTGGGAGGGCTGTTCGCGCGTGACGGTTCGTGCAGACCGGTTCGACCCTGAGGTGGGGCGGGAGTTGCGGCGGGGTTGGATCGAGCGCACACCGCTGGTGGTCGAGTTGGACGGCGACCTGCCCGAGGCTGAGCCGGTGCTGCACGCTCAATGGTGGGAACTCAAACCGGGGCTGACCATGCCGGACGAGGTGGTGCGGCATCTGCTGACGGCCAACGCGGTGGATTGGCGCGATTCCGAGCGGCCCAAGTTCGAGCCGCTTGAGCGGGCGTTGGCGTTGGGGGCTCGGTTGGCGGGGGTAGACGAGCCGGGCGATGTGATGACCGAAGCAGGGCCGGTGTGGTGCGATGGAGGGCCGTTTGACGTGTTCGATCATGACGCGCTGGGCGACGGGTGCGCTGGGGTTGTTCCAGCGGTGAATCTGGCGGTGGGCAGCCTGACCGCTCTGAACCCGGCACTGCCCCAGGCCGATCTGGCCGACGATCAACAGGCGGCGGTCGGACACTTGGGCGGAGCGGCCTGCATCGTGGCCCCAGCTGGGTCGGGCAAGACCCGGGTGCTGACCGAGCGGGCCCGATATCTGGTGCGCGACCTCGGGGTGGACCCCCGAGCCGTGTGCCTGGTGGCGTTCAACGTTCGGGCTCGGGCCGAGATGCAAGAGCGCACCGCCGACCTGCCCGGCCTGGAGGTGCGGACGCTGAACAGCCTGGCGCTGGCCATCTGCAACGGCACCGGACCGTTTGCCAGACCCCGAGACCACGGTCGGGTGGAGGTGGTGGACGAGCGGGGAGTGCGGGACCTGCTCGACGGGATGGTGACCCGCAGGCGGCGGGCCATGACCGACCAGATCGCCCCCTGGATCGAGGCGCTGGGCGCTTCCCGTCTGGGTTTGCGCGATCCCGCCGAGGTGGAACGCGATTTCCAGCCCGACGTGCCCGATTTCTCCGAGATTGCGCCCCGCTACGTCGATGTGCTCGACGCCGAGGGGCTGGTGGACTTCGACCAGCAGATCATCCGGGCCATCGAAATCCTGCTGAGCGACCCCGCCGCCCGAGCCGCCGCCCGGCGTACCTGCGGCATCCTGCTGGTGGACGAGTTCCAAGACCTCACCCCGGCCCACTTGCTGCTGGTGCGGATGTTGGCCGGGCCGAGAGCCGATGTGTTCGGCGTGGGCGACGACGACCAGACCATCTACGGCTACTCGGGTGCCTCCCCCGAGTGGCTGATCGACTACCACAAGTTCTTTCCCGGCGCTCAGCGCCATGAGCTGCACGTCAACTACCGCTGTCCCCCCGAAGTGGTGGACGCTGCCTCGAACCTGCTGTCGCACAACCGCCGCCGCATCGACAAGCAGATCACCGCCGTGCCAGGCCGGGCTCGACGAGACGATGGCGACTCAGATTCGGCCATCACCGTGGAGTCTGCGTCCGACGGTGCGCGGGTGCTGCGCCGAGCCGTTGAGTCGTTGCTGTCAGCAGGGACACAGCCCAGCGACATCGCCATTCTGACCAGGGTGAACAGCACTCTGCTGGTTCCCCAGATCGTGCTGGGCGACATGGGAGTGCCGTCCAATCAGCCGGTGGGCCGCCTGTTCTTGGAGCGCACCGGGGTGGCCGCCGCCCTGGCCTGGCTCGACATTGCCACCGCTCCCGAGCGCGACCTACCCGACCGGGCCTTGTCGGACGCGGCCCGCCGTCCGCCCCGGGGCATTTCCCCCCGAGTCATCGAGTGGATCGCCGAGCAGCAGAGCACCTCGCAGATCAAGGCCCTGGCCGGTCGCATCAAAGACGAGCGGTCGTCCAAGAAGGTGGGCGAGTTCGCCGACGACGTCGAGATGCTGCGGTCAAAGTTCAAGAAGGCCAGCGGAGAAGTCACTACCCGATCGCTGTTGGAGACGGTGCGAGACGAGATGGGTCTCGGCGGCAGCCTGGACACCCGGTTGGACGCATCTCGCCGCTCGGTTGACCGGTCGGCTCACGGCGACGATCTGCGGGCCCTTATTTCAGTGGCCCACATGCATCCCGACCCGACCGACTTTCGGAGGTGGCTGTTCGACCGGCTCGCAGACGGGTTCGAGGGGGAGGGCAGCGGCCACGGCGTGCAACTTGCCACCGTCCATCGGGTGAAGGGCCGAGAATGGCCCCATGTGATCGTCTACGAGGCATCCAAGGGCTTGATTCCCCACCGCTTGGCCGGCGACCTCGAAGAGGAGCGGCGGGTGTTCCACGTGGCCATCACCCGATGCTCAGAATCGGTGACTCTCATCTGCGGCGACCCACCCACCGACTTCCACCAAGAGTTGGCCACCCGCTATCAACCTCCTCCCGAACTCGACCCCGCCACCACAGATGGCCTGTTGACACCCCCGGTTGTGGTCGCCCCGGCCTCATCGCCGAAGCCAGCCGCCGCCAAACCATCTCGCCGTCCCAAACCCCAGCCCCCCACCGACCCCGAAGGCGCAGCCGCCTACGAAGCTCTGAAGTCCTGGCGGTTTCAGCGCAGCCGGGCCGACAACGTGCCTGCCTATGTGGTCTTCAGCAACGCCACCCTCGTCGAGCTGGCCACCCGCCGCCCCACCACCGACGCCGAACTCCTGGCCACCCCCGGCATCGGCCCCGCCAAACTCGCCGCCTACGGCGAAGCGGTGAAGGAAGTCCTCGGCCGGTTCGCTAGGCCTTGACGGCCAGCGCTTGGCGGGCTGCTTCTGCGATGCCGGCGGGGTCGAGGCCGCAGTCGGCGAGGATCTGGTCGGGCTTGCCGTGGGGGATGTACTCGTTGGGCACGCCCAGCACCCGGATGGCGGGCACGGGGCCCTCGCGGCCCGAGTGGGCCAGGTGATGGGCGATTGAGCTGCCCGCGCCGCCCTCCCGCCAGCCGTCTTCGATAGTGACCACCGCCCGATGGCCGCTGGCGTCGTCCAGCATGTCCTCATCCAACGGTTTGACGCTGCGGACGTCCCACACCGTGGCCGATACCCCCTCGGCCTCCAACAGCCCGGCGGCTTCTTCCGCGGAGGCCAGCATCTTGCCCACCGCCAGCAGGCACACGTCGGTGCCGTCTGCCACCTTGCGGCCCTTGAGCCCGTAGCCCACTTGGTCTTCGGGCACCGACGGGGCCGCGGTCTTGGCCCACCGTATGGCCACGGGCCCGGTGGTGATCTCCAAGGCGTCGTGCAGCATCTGCTGGAGGTCCTGATAAGACGACGGCGCCAGCACGGTCATGCCCGGAATCTTGGTGAGCAGCACCATGTCGAGCACCCCGTGGTGCGACGGCCCGTCGTCGCCGGTGATCCCGGCCCGATCCAAGCAGAACACCACCGGTTGGTTGTGCAGCCCCACATCGAGGTTCACCTGGTCGATGGCCCGGGTCAAGAACGTGGAGTAGATGGCCACCACCGGGCGGAGCCCGCCCATGGCCATTCCCGCGGCGGCGGTTACTGCGTGCTGCTCGGCGATGCCCACGTCGAAGCACCGGTCTGCGAACCGCTCGGCGAACGGCAGCAGCCCGGTGGAGTCGGGCATGGCCGCGGTGATGGCCACCAGCTCGGGACGGGCCTCAGCCTCTTTGATCAGCGCATTGGTGAACGCCTCGGTGTAGCTCCCCGGCTTGGCGTACGACGTGTCGTGCATGTTCTTGACCAGGTCGTTCTCGGCCGGCGCGTACCCCCGCCCCTTCTGGGTGAGCACATGCACCAGGCAGGGGCCCTCCAAGTGGGACACCCGGCTGAACACCCGCTCCAGCTTGCCCAGGTCGTGGCCGTCGAACGGGCCGAAGTAGCTGATGCCCAGCTCGTCGAAGAACGTGCGGGGTTCCACCATTTCCCGTACCGCCGCCTTGGTGGCCCCCAGGGCCCGGCCGGCCAGGTCGCCCACCCAGGGGATGTCTCTCAGAACCTTGCGGATCTGGTTGTCGGTGCGGACATAGCGGGGGTCCATTCGCACCCGCAGCAGGCTCTCCGACAATCGGGAGATGGTGGGGGCATACGACCGCCCGTTGTCGTTGAGCACGAGGGTCACATTGCAGCCCGAGTGCCCGATGTTGTTGAGCCCTTCGAAGGCGACCCCTCCGGTGAGCGATCCATCGCCCACCACCGCGATCACCCGTCGCTGGTCGCCGTCGGCGGCTTGCTGGGCGGTGGCCAGGCCGTGGGCGTAGCTCAACACGGTGGAGGCGTGGCTGTTCTCGATCCAGTCGTGGGGGGACTCCTCCCGGCTCGGGTATCCCGAGAGTCCTCCGGGCTGGCGCAGCGTCTTGAAATGTTCGGTCCGCCCCGTCAGCATCTTGTGTACGTAGGCCTGGTGGCCGGTATCCCACAGGATGATGTCTCGGGGAGAGTCGAACACCAGGTGAAGGGCCAGCGTCAGCTCAACCACGCCCAGGTTGGAGCCCAAGTGGCCTCCGGTGGAATTCACCGTATCGACAATGAACTCGCGGATTTCCTCGGCCAGCTCGGTCAATTCCTCGTCGCCCAGGCGGCGCAGATCAGCCGGACAGGTGATCTTCTGAAGATGGTTGGTGTCCACGTCCCTCCCGAATAGTTGGGAGATTCAGGTTACTCGCGGTTTCTCCATTTGTGGAAGCCCCTTGCCCCGGCCCAGCCCAGGCCCAACGCCCCCAGCCCGCCCACCGCGTCGATCCAGTAATGGTTGGCGGTCACCACGATGGCGAACAGGGTCAGCCAGGGGTAGGCGGCGATGGCCCATTTGGCCACCGGGTTCACCAGATGCTTGCGCAGCGCCAGAAAACACCACATGGCCCAGGCGAAGTGCAGGCTGGGCATGGCGGCGTACTGATTGGAGAGCGTTTCGGCCGCTCCCTCGGTAAACGACCACAGCCCGCCCAGATCGGCCACGGTGTCGACATACCCGGTGTCGGGCAGGTTGCCGCCGTAGCGCCCGCCCACCGACAGCAGGCGAGGGGGCATCAATGGGAACAGGGCGAACCCCGCCAGAGCCGACCCAGTGGTCAACAGGCCAGTGGTGCGCCAGAACGGGTAGTGCCGGGGGAAGCGCCAGTAGAGCCAGATGAGGGTGAAGGCGGTGACCGCGAAGTGGAATAGCCCGTAGAACAGGTTCCAGAACTGGATGAACGACACCCAGCCGATGAACAGGTCTTGCAGGTCGCGCTCGAAGTACAGCCCGATGCTGCGCTCCCAGTCGATCACCAGCTCGGCATTGGCCTGCGCCTCGCCCGGCTCCACCGCGGCGGAGCCGAACTGGTTCCGCACCCAGGAGTAGATGCCGTAGAAGGCCCCGATGACCGCCAACTCCAGGTACCAGCGGGGCCGGGTGCGGCTCTTGGAACCGATGCGTGGCTTCAAAGTGGACAGCTTCATGGGAGTCCGGGGCGGACTGGGTCAGTCCCTTTGTTGAGAACGGCTGGCCCGTTGCCAGTGGCGGCCGCCGAAGACCAGCGCCGGCAACCCCACCAGGCTGCCGGCCACGGTGAGGAAGTAGAGCAGCAGCCCCATGGCGATGGCCCGCTCGTCGATCACGCCCAAGTCGCGGAGGAACAGCACCAAGAACCCCTCCCGCACGCCAAGCCCTCCCAAGCCAACGGGCAGCACCTGGATGATGAGCACCGCGGGGATGAACGCCATCAGCTCAGTGGGCCCCAAGCCGTTGATCCCCACCACCTTGGCCGCGCACCCGGCGGCGGCCAGCATTATCGCCTGGTAGATGAAGGCGGTGACCAGCACTCGGCCGGTGTCGCGGGGCTTGGCCCGCAGCTCGTCGATGCCCATGTGCAGTCCGTTCACAAAGCGGACCCAGCCGTTGCGCCGGCTGACCCATCGGCCGAACCACTGATTGCCCACCAGCAGCAGGATCAGTCCGAGAGCCAGCAGGGTGACGCCGGCAGTAATCGCCGCCACTCGGGAGGGGGCGCCCAAACCCCGCAGCTCTTCGTTGAGCGCCAAGCCCAACAGCGTGAACACCGGCAGCACGATCCAGCCGCTGAGCCGCTCCAGCAGCACCGAGGCGAAGCTGTGGGGGCCGTCGCCGGTGTCGTTGGACAAGCGGGATATCCGCAGCACGTCGCCCCCCACCGTGGTGGGCACGAAGTTGGAGATGAACATTCCCGCCATGTAGTGCGAGAACATGCGCCGGGGCTTCACTTCCAGCCCCAGGGCGATGGCCACCTCATACCACCGGGCGGTGGCCGCCATGTTGCCGATCACGGTGAGCATGAGCGCGCCGATCAGCCAGAACGGCGTGGCCGAGTTGAAGTCGGGCCACAGTTGGCCGGCGTCGAACGAGGGCAGCCACCAGATCAACAAGAAGAACAGGGCCACGCTGATGCCCACCCGGAGCACGACGCTGAGCACCCGGCGGGTGGTGTGCTTCTCAGTCAAGCCCGGGCTCGCAAACGTGTAGGGGTGACTCCGGGCACGCGCATCCGGTTGAGGCGGCCATCGGGGTCATTCAGTAAAGGCTATTGCCCCGCCGCGCCCCTATGGATATTACGGTGAGGCCAATGTCGGGAAAACAGGTCACCGGCCACGGGGGCGATCAGGTGCTGGCTGCGCTGGCCCCCTTCGGCGTGCAGGAGCTGTTCACCCTGTCGGGGGGCCACATCTTCCCGCTGTACGACGCCGCGGTGAAGCAGGGCGACGTGGTGCTCTACGACGTGCGCCACGAGCAGACCGCGGTGTTCGCGGCCGAGGGGCTGGCCAAGCTGACCCGCCGTCCGGGGGTGGCCGCGGTGACCGCCGGCCCCGGGGTGACCAACTCGGTGAGCGCGGTGACCACTGCCTGGCTCAACGGCGCGCCGCTGGTGGTGCTGGGAGGCCGGGCCCCGGAGGCCCGCTGGGGGTCGGGCTCGCTCCAAGAGCTCGACCACGTGCCCATCCTGGCTCCGGTCACCAAGCAGTCGCTCACCGCGGGAGGCGGCGACGATCTGGCCGAGGCCACCTATCGGGCAGTGCAGGCCGCCATGACCCCCCACCGCGGCCCAGTGTTCGTGGACTATCCCATGGACGTGATCTTCTCCGAGGGCTCCGGCACCGTGCCCGACGAGCCGATGCCGGTGGGCGAGGCCCCCGACCCCGACGGAGTGGCCGCGGTGGCCGGCATGGTGGCTGCCGCTCGCTGTCCTGCGGTGCTGGTGGGCACCGACGTGTACTGGGACGGTGCCTGGGACGCGCTGCGGGCCTGGGTGGAGGCCCAGCGGCTGCCCGCGTTCGCCAACGGTCTGGGCCGGGGATGCCTTCCCGCCGACCACGAGCTGTTCTTCAGCCGCACCCGGCGCCAGCTGCGCACCGACGCCGACCTAGTGATCGTGGTCGGCACCCCGCTTGACTTCCGGCTCTCGTTCGGCCGGTTCGGCGATGCCCAGGTGGTGCATCTCACCGACAGCGCGGAGTCGGTGTCGACCCACGCCCAGCCCGCGAAAGCGGTATCGGGCGATCTGGTCCGGATGCTGACCGCTCTGGCCGAGGGCCCCGCGCCGGCCCACCCGTCGGAACGCGACCAATGGGTGGCCAAACTGCACGATGCAGAAGACGCGGCCCGCGCCGACGAGGAGGACCTGCTGACCACCGCCGCTGATCCAATCCTGCCCACCCGGGTGTACGGGGAGCTGCGCCAGGTGCTCGACCGGGATGCGGTGGTGATCGGCGACGGCGGCGACTTCGTCTCCTACGCCGGGCGTTTCGTGGACTCCTACCTGCCGGGCCACTGGCTGGATCCCGGTCCCTACGGCTGTCTGGGCACCGGCATGGGCTATGCCATGGCTGCTCGGGTGGCCCATCCCGACCGCCAGGTTGTGCTGCTGTTGGGCGACGGGGCCGCCGGGTTCTCGCTGATGGACGCCGACTCGCTGGTGCGCCACAACCTGCCGGTGGCCATCGTGGTGGGCAACAACGGTTGCTGGGGGCTGGAGAAGCACCCCATGCGCCAGATGTACGGCTACGACGTGGCCGCCGACCTCCAAGAGGGGTGCCGCTACGACCAGGTGGTGTCAGCCCTGGGCGGCGCCGGAGAGACGGTGGAGCGCCCCGACGACATCGCCCCCGCCCTCAAGCGGGCCCTCGACGCCGGTGTCCCCTACGTGGTGAACGTGATCTGCGACCCCGAGCACGCTTACCCCCGCCGCTCCAACTTGGGCTGAGTTATTGGCGGGGCCCTGTTCCCGGTTTGAGGAAGGGGGTGGGTAGGCTACGGCGGCAAGACAAAGGGAGACGTTGTGATCGACGAGCTAGGTGAGAGACGGGGAGCACAATTGTGATCGACGAGTCTGTGGTTTCGAGCACGCTGAGTGAGGCGCTGCGAACAGGAGGCGAGTTCGCCGAGGTCTTTGCGGAGGATCGGCGCTCGTCGTCGGCGCTGCTGGATGACGGCAAGGTGGAGGAGTTGAGCTCGGGGCGCACCCGGGGCGCGGGGATCCGCGTGGTGGTGGGGGAGACCACCGGTTTCGCCCACACCTCCGACCTGACCGAGGCCGGTCTGGCCAAGGCAGCTCGGGCTGCGGCGGCCGCCGCCCGAGGCGGAGGCGGAGGCCGCCAAGTAGTGGCGCTCGACCGGGTTGACGCTCCGGCGCCCAACGAAATCGAGGTGCTGCCCGAGACCGTGGCCAAAGCCACCAAGGTGGATCTTTTGGGCCGGGCCGACGAGGCCGCCCGGGCGGCGGGATCGGCCATCTCCCAGGTGTCGGCCCGCTACGCCGACGGCCGCCGCCGCATTTTGGTGGCCAACAGCGACGGGCTGCTGGCCGGCGACGACCAGGTGCGCACCCGATTCGCGGTGTCGTGCGTAGCGGTGGGCGACACCGGCATGCAGACCGGCTTCGAGAGCGTGGGCCGCCCCATCGGCTTCGAGCTGTTCGACGAGTACGAGGTAGACGCCCTGGCTCGCACCGCGGCCAATCGGGCGCTCACCAAGCTGGCCGCCCAGCCCGCGCCCAGTGGCTCGATGCCGGTGGTGATCGGCCCCGGCGGCGGCGGCGTGCTGTTCCACGAGGCCTGCGGACACGGCCTCGAGGCCGATCTGGTGGCCAAGCAGGCCTCGGTGTTCCGCGATCGGGTGGGCGAGCAAGTGGCCCATCCCGAGGTCACCCTCATCGACGACGGCACCATGGCCCGGGAGTGGGGGGCCTACGCCATCGACGACGAGGGCCGCCCCGCCCAGCGCAACGTGCTCATCGAGAACGGGGTGCTCACCGACTACATGTGGGATCTGCTCCGGGCTCGCAAAGAGGGGCGGGAGAGCTCGGGCAACGGCCGCCGCCAGAGCTATCAGCACCTGCCCATGGTGCGGATGACCAACACCTATCTGGCCAACGGCACCGAGAATCCCACCGACATCATCGCGGCCACCGATCGCGGGGTGTATGTGGCGCATTTGGGCGGCGGCCAGGTGAACACCGCCACCGGCGATTTCGTGTTCGGGATGAGCGAGGCCTACCTGATCGAGAACGGCCAGATCGGCCCCCCGATCCGGGAGGGCAATCTCATCGGCAACGGCCCCGAGGTGCTGGCCGGAATCGAGGCGCTGGGCAACGATTTCGCCATGGGTTCGCCCGGCACGTGTGGAAAGGACGGCCAAGGCGTCCCGGTGGGTGACGGCACTCCCACGCTGCGGGTGGCGTCGATGACCATCGGCGGAACGGCCGCGTGACCGGTCGCCGATCGCGGACCGGCATCGACGGGACTGTTGCGTGAATCCCGAGGAGCTACTGGAGATCGCTGAGCGCATCGTGGGCTGGAGCCGCGACGGCGAACAGATCGAAGCAGTGGTCGGCCACAGCCAGGAGACCGAGGTGCGGGTGTACGAGGGCGAGATCGAGTCGCTGTCGGTGGCCGAATCGCAGGGAGTGGGCATCCGGGTGATCGCCGACGGCCGCCAGGGATTTGCCCACGCGGGCACCCTCGATCCCGATGTGCTGGAAGAGACCCTGGCCGAGGCCCGCGACAACACCGTGTTCGGCTCTCCCGACGAGTTTTTCGGACTGGCCGAGCCCGACGGGGTGGACCCTCCCGAGCTCGACCTCTACAACGAGGCTCTGCTGGAGTTCAGCACCGAGGCCAAGATTGACTTGGCCCTGGAACTGGAGCGGTTGGTGCAGGCTGGAGATTCCCGCATCGTGGGGGTGGAATCGGCCGACTACGGCGACGCGGTGAGCGCCGATGCCATCGCCACCACCACCGGCATCCGCAGCACGGGGAGGGACACCTCGTGCTATCTCACCGCCTACTCGCTGGCCTCAGAGGGCGACGAGACCCAGACTGGTTTCGGCTTCTCGGTGGGCCGAGAGCCGAGCACCCTCGATGTTGCGGAGGCGGCGGGCGACGCGGTGGAGCGGGCCACTCGGATGCTGGGGGCCACCCAGCCCCCCACCGAGCGTGTCACCGTGGTGCTCGACCCGTTCGTGACCGCCCAGTTCCTGGGCATCATCGGCGGCACCCTGTCGGGCGAGGCAGTGCTCAAGGGCCGGTCGCTGTTCGCCGACCGCCTGGGCGACCAGGTGGCCGCCGCCATCGTCACCCTGGTGGACGACCCCACCAACCCGGAGGCATTCACCGCCTCCGACGCCGACGGCGAGGGCCTCGCCACCCGGCGCAACCAGCTGATCGGCGGCGGCGGACTCGAGCGGTTCCTGCACAACAGCTACACCGGGCGGCGGTCGGGATCGGCCTCCACCGGGTCAGCGGTGCGAGGCTACGCCAGCACCCCCGGCGTGGGCTGCCAAGCGCTGTCGCTGGTACCCGGCGACCGGACGCCCGATGAGCTCATCGCCGGCATCGACAACGGGGTGCTGGTGCAGGGCGTGTCGGGCCTGCACTCGGGGGTGAACCCGGTGAGCGGCGACTTCTCCACCGGCGCCGAGGGGCTGCGCATCCGCAACGGGGAGCTGGCCGAGCCGGTGAGGGAGATCACCATCGCTTCCACCCTCCAGCGAATGCTGCTCGACGTGGCCGCGGTGGGATCCGACCTCACCTGGCTGCCGATGAGTTCGGCCGGAGTGTCCCTGGTGGTGACCGAAGTCACCATGTCGGGTGCATAGTCGGTAGCAAGGGCCATGTCGGTCCTGCACGCCATATTGCTGGGCATCGCCCAGGGGCTGACCGAGTTCCTGCCGGTGTCGTCCAGCGGGCACCTCCAGATCATTCCCTGGCTGGCTGAGTGGGATGATTTCGAGGGCCGAGACGACCTCAAGAAGGCATTCGACGTGGCTCTCCACTTGGGCACGCTGGTCGGGTTGGTGGCCTGCCTTCGCCGAGAAGTATGGGCACTGGTGCGTGACGGCATCGCCGCTGTTGTCAGCCGTCGAGGCCCGATGACTGATGAGGGTCGGCTGGCGTGGCTCTTGGTGCTGGCCACCGTGCCGGCCGCCGCCGTGGGGGTGGGACTGCGGTCGGTGATCGACGAGGCCGACGACGAGGTGTGGCTCACCGCGGTGATGCTGGCAGTGTTCGGCGTGCTGTTGTGGTGGGCTGACCGGCGCCAGGGGCGGCGAGAAACCAGTGCCGTCGGGGTGCGCGACGCCGTGCTGCTGGGGCTGGCCCAGGCCTGCTCTCTCCAGCCGGGAGTGTCGCGGTCGGGAGTGATCATCACCGCGGGGCGACTGCTCAGCTTCGACCGGGAGGCGGCGGCCCGCCTGGCCATGCTGATGAGCGTGCCGGTGATCGCCGGTGCCGCGGTGTACCAGTTCATCGACATCGGCGGATGGGGGGGCATTCCCGCCGATGCCCGAGCCGGGTTCGCGTGGGGTACCGCAGCGTCGGCGGTCACCGGTTTCGCCGCGGTCAAAGGGCTGCTGGCCCTGGTGCGCACCCGCAGCTTCGGCCCGTTCGCGGTGTACCGGGTGTTGGTGGCCCTGCTGGTGCTCAGCCTCATAGCGGCTTCGGTGCGCTAACCGGATTGCACCAGAGCCAGGGTGACCGAGCCCTGGATCACCGCCGAAGCGACGGGGAGCAGCTCTTGGTCGGTAACTGCGATGGTGACGGCGTGCTCAGCTTTGTCGGTGACCACCGCGGCGTTGGCCACGGTGAGAGTGGCCTGGGTTTGGGCACCACTCTCATCGGAGATCGGCAGGGTCACCAGCACGTCCACCCGGTCGCCCGCGGCCAGCGGGGGCATGGCAGTGTGGGCAGGAACGGCCACCTCGGTTCGATCACCGATGGGGATTCCCCCCAGTCGGGCCGCGGTCACCACATCACCGACGTGAAGGGCAGCCGAGGCCACCTCGTCGCCGGTAAGGGCCGACATCGCATCGGGCGGCAGCACTCCCACGGGGTATCGGCGGGTCTCGGTATTTGCCTCGTCCAGTGGTTGTCCGGCCTCAATGGTCTGGATGGCCACTACCACGGGGGTGAGTTCCCCCAATGAGGGGCCACCCCCCGCCATCCCGGCGACGGCCGCCACCGCCAGCCCGGTGATGCCCGCGGCCGCGGCCACCACCAGCCAATAGCTGCGTCGCCCACCGGGCAGCCGGGCCAGCAGAGAGCCCCGCCACGTCAGGGGTTGGTCAACACTTTCAGCAGATGCGTCCACCGGCGCGCCTCCGCCATGGAAGAAATAGGGGAAGCACGGCCCAGGTTAGCGGCTGAGTGGTGGCGTTTGGAACACACCAGAGAGATTGCCGAATCATGGTTCGGTTGTGGCGGCTTGGCGTTGGCGCGGTGTGTTCCGGTTGGCCGCGAGGTGGTCCGCCTGGTGGCCGGTTTTCTGGTTTGGAGTGGTGTTCCCGGTTTTTTTCTCAGGGTTGCCCGGCCTAGCCGCGGTTGTTGCCGGCCGGGGTGTTTTGCCTGGTTGACGCTAGTTTCGCCGGCTTCTCAGCGGGACTGGGTCAGCGGTGGGGGCGCGGTGGGGTGTGGTTGGGGCTTGACTCCGGGGGGGGTGCGGGGCTGTAGCCCAGTGCGGCATGAGGCGTCGTCTTGTTGTTCTGGCGGTTTGTGTTTGCGTGCTCGGGGCGGGTCTTGCTCTGGCTGGCTCTGGCTCGGAGCCGGTTGCGGAGGCCCATGATTACACCGTGCCGGTGAAGAGGAAGAGTGTGCGAGGAAACATGGAGCGAATCAGTCAACGTCCGAATGAAACCACTCGCAAGCTGGCAACAACTCTATATAGTACGGGCATACAATCGTGCAACCGGAGAGACCATAGTGTTTGATGGGATTAACTATACCGTACCGGTCATCGCTGCTGCTTTAGCATGGTTGGCTGGCGGATCTGCACTTGTTGCTTCGGTTAAGGTTGTTGCTACACTTGTAGCTGCTTGGGCTCTAGCAGAGACTGGCGTAATCATCTATCGGGAGCAGTCTGGGCAAGACTGGGCGAGATTGTTCCCTGAACAAGCAGCAGTGCATACTAATGGCGACAAATACTGTATGCCCGGCACTGATACACACAACAACAAGAAATGGAAGAGGCACCAGGAGTCAGTTACGAGCACTGATCTCGTAGCTGGTTACAAGACGGAAACAGTTGCCTCGATTAGTTTCTGTAAGGAGGCCTAGTTCTGTGGTCGACGACATCTGCAAGACGAAGAAGACCGCTTCGCTGAATGGTGCTGAGAAGATCTTGGTTTGCATCATTTCGACCATTGTGGTGTTAAGCACCGTTGGATTCTTGCTGGTTTCTCCATACAAATACTACTTGTTAGGGTTCAACTACGTTCTTGTCGCAATAGGTATCAATTTAGCAATAAAAATAAGATTGAAGCGCCGACGAGAGAGCAGATCAAATGAAAGCGTTGATGGCTACAAGACACGAACTCAGTCAACTGTCAGCTATTGCAAAGAAACTTAGAACATTGAAACCACAACAGAACAAGCCTAGGGCCACCACCATAGTCCTCATCAGCATTATCCCTGCTGGAATTGTTGGGATATTAGCTGGTATATTGGGAGAGATCCTAGAATACCCAATGTTTTACGTAGTATTTTATCCAATTGTCGTTGTGATCGTGATAGTTGCTTCGATTTGGGCACGGGCATGGAAGCAAAGGCACTTAGTTGAAGAGCCCGCCCCACGATCTCCAGAAATATGAGATACGGTAGCTACTATGAGTTTTGTAAAGAGGTATAAGATCTTGATGGCAACAGGAATAAAGGGATTACTGCGGACAAAGACACCGCGTTCACTCTATTTGGTTCCTGCGTCGTTTTGTTTTGGATTTATGATTCTCCGAGAATTCGTTGAGGAGAATTTAATTTACTATCCAATATTTTCAACAGTGTCTGTATTGCTTATCTTGTGGGCCTTTTGGTTCAGGAAACGCACGCTGGCTTTGGCACGCATCAATCAAACCTGAACGTGGCTAAGCGTTAAACTCTATCGATGGTCACGACAGGTCGGTCTTGATCGCAGGCGATGTGTTGCTCAGGGTGTCTCCGTTGAAAGCATCGGCAACTTGGGAGGTTTTGTTGGGATGGGTTCGGTTTGAGGGCTGTCTGCGTTGTTTTGCCGTCCTTCTCGTGGTGTAGGCGTGCGGCGCAGGCAGCTCTCAAACCGAACCCATCATAGCGCTATGGTGTATACGCCGTGGTCTTCGCCGCCCCTCTAGGGCAGGGGTGGGTCGATGTTGTTGGTTTGCGCGGAGCAGTCGGGGAGGTTGTGGGCGATGGCCCGAATGGCGCCGAAGAGAACGGCTCGCATTCGGTCGAGGTTCTGGGCGAAGAAGGCGAACACCTCATCTTGAGTGACCGGCTGGATGCGGGGATCGTCTTCCAGGCCCGCGTCGTAGTCGGTGACCAGAGCGGCGGTGGCGTAGCAGATGCCCAGTTCGGCGGCGAGGGCGGCCTCGGGATACTGAGTCATCCCCACTACGTCCCAGCCGTTGTCGCGGAACCAGCGCGACTCGGCCCGGGTGGAGAAGCGGGGGCCCGAGATCACCGTTATGGTGCCTCCGTCGTGGGCGGTCATGCCCTCGGCCCGGGCGGCCTGGAGCAGTGCCTGGCGGAGCTCATCGCAATAGGGATCGGCCAGCGAGACGTGGTTGGTGACGGTGTCGAAGTAGGTGTCGGCCCGACCCGAGGTGCGGTCGACCAGCTGATCGCACACCACCACATCGCCGGGGGCCAGCTCGGGGCGGAGCGAGCCGCAGGCGCTGGGGCCGAAAATGGCCTGCACGCCAGCCTGGCGCAGGGCCCACAGGTTGGCCCGGTAGTTGACCTTGTGGGCCGGGAAGCGGTGGCCGGGGCCGTGCCGGGGCAGAAAGGCCACCTCGATATCGTCCACCGAGCCGATGGTGAGCGGACCCGACGGTGGCCCGAATGCGTCGTCGCCCGGAACTTCGACTGCGTCGTCTAGCAGGGAATAGAGACCGGAGCCGCCGATGACGCCGATCTCGGGCATGACTGCCAGCTAGTCGTCGGAAGAGCCTGAGGCGGCCTTGGCCGGCTCGCGGCTGGAGGACTCCGATGAGCTGTTGTCGGACTTCTCGGTGCTGGACTTTTCTGACCCATTGGAGCTGTCGCCGTTGGAGGAAGAGCCGGCCACAGTGGACGACTTGGCTCCCGAGCGGCTGTCGTTGCGGTAGAAGCCGTCACCCTTGAAGGTGATGCTGGGGACGCTGAAAACCTTGGCCACTTCGCCCTTGCCAGGCTGGGTGCAGGCGGCGGGGCTGGCGATGGAGTCGGCTTCGGGGCAGCGGGTTAGGGAGTCTTCGGAGAACGACTGGATGACCTCGAAGCGGGTGCCGCAGGTCTGGCAGCTGTAGTCGTAGGCGGGCACGGATTTAAAGGATAGGGGTGGCGGTTGTTTTTTGGCTATCTGAGGGGTCTGGATCCGTTTCACTACGATGTGGCCCGTGGACTGGGCTTGGTGGCTTGTGCTGGCCGGGTATGCGTGGGGGACGTTTCCGGGCGCGCTCTTGGTGGGGAGGTATACGGGGCACGATCCGACTCGGGAGGGATCCAAGAACCCGGGGGCCAGCAACGTATACCGGGTGGCGGGGCGGTGGCCGGCCGCTTGGGTGCTGCTCAGCGATGTGGGAAAGGGATTCATTGCTGCCGGGTTGGGCGTGCTCTTTGGGGACCAGTTGATTGGAGCTGTGTGCGGGGCGGCGGCTGTGGTGGGCCACATTGTGCCCCTGGGTCGCTATCGCGAGGGGGGCAAGGGGGTGGCCACCTTCGGGGGGATGCTGCTGGCGCTGACCCCAGTGGTGGGCGTGATCCTCATTGGCGTATGGGCGCTGGCCCTTGCAGTAACCAAGCGGGCCGGGGCGGCCTCGATAGCGGCCACGGCGGCGGCACCGGCCTCAGTGGCCATTCAGGGTTGGCCTGCACTGGAGGTGGTGGTGGTTATCGGGGTTGCGGTGGTGGTTATCGCCCGCCACCATGAGAACATTCGTCGCATGTTGCGTAGAGAAGAACCGGCGCTCTGGTGATGTCTCACCCAAGATGTGCCGATTCGGTTGACAGGAGTTGGCAATGATTCCGCTTTCTGAAGCCCAAGAGCTGGTACTGGCGGGCTGCGACGTGCTGGACGAGGCAGTGGTGCCCGTCGACCACGCCCGAGGACTGGTGACCACCGAGACAGTGCTGGCCCCCGAGTTGGTGCCCCCGTTCGACAACACGGCGATGGACGGATTTGCCGTGCGGTCGGCCGATGTGGCCGATGCCCCGGCGACCCTGGGCATTGCGGGAACAATCCCCGCGGGGGTGGCGCCCGACATCACCGTGGGAGCTGGGCAGGCGGCGCGCATCATGACCGGTGCGGTGATCCCGCCCGGTGCCGACGCAGTGGTGATGGTGGAGCTGACCGAGGCCAGCGCCGACGGAACGGAAGTGACCGTGGCCCAGTCGGTGCCCGAGGGCAACCACATTCGCCGGGCCGGCGAGGATCTGACGGTGGGCCAGACGGTGTTCGGTCCGGGAGAGGTGCTGACCCCCGGGCACTTGGGGGTGCTCACCAGCCTGGGCATGTACGAGGTGAAGGTGCGGCCGAGGGCCCGAGTAGGGGTCATGTCCACCGGCGACGAGCTGGTGGAGGGGCCGCAGCCGCTGGAGAAGGGCCAGATACGCGATTCCAACCGGCACACGCTGCTGGCCTTGCTGGCTGAGGCCGGATGCGACCCAGTGGACCTGGGCAGCATGGCCGACGACGAGGATGAGATCACCGCCGGGATCAGGGCCGGTGTTGAGAAGTGCGACGCCCTGTTGACCTCGGGCGGGGTGAGCATGGGCGACTACGACTACGTGAAAAAGGTGCTCGACGAGATTGGCGATATGTCCTGGATGCAGGTGGCCATCAAACCGGCCAAGCCTCTGGCCTTCGGGTTGGTGGAGGGGATCCCGGTGTTCGGGCTGCCCGGCAACCCGGTGTCGTCCATGGTCTCGTTCGAGCTGTTCGCCCGGCCTGGTTTGCGCAAGATGATGGGCCACCCCTCGGGGTCGTGGCACCGTGCGCCGATTATGGGCCGGGTGGCCGAACCGCTGCACCGCCGCCCCGACGGCAAGACCCATTTCGCCCGGGTGCGGGTGGAATATCACGATGGCGAGTACCGGGCTCGCTCGGCCGGGGGCCAGGGATCGCACCAGCTTTCGGCTATGGCCGCGGCCGATGCCCTGGCGGTGCTGCCCGATGGTGACGGCCTCGACGTCGGCGAACCAGTGTCGCTGCTGATCCTTCGCTAGGCGCGGCCCCGTCCAAGCCGGTTTGGCTTTCCACAGTGTGCTCGGCGGTTTATTCGGCCAGAATGGGGGAGTGAGCGTGCCGCTGATCGACAGCTTCGGGCGGGTCCACCGGGATCTGCGCATCTCGGTGACCGACCGGTGCAACTTCCGTTGCACATACTGCATGCCGGCCGACGGGCTCGACTGGCTGCCCCGCGAAGACCTGCTCACCTTCGAGGAGATCGAGCGCATCGCCGCACTGATGGTGGACCGGTTCGGCATCGACAGCATCCGGCTCACCGGCGGGGAGCCCACCGTGAGGGCCAACTTGCCGGTGCTGGTGGAAAAGCTCGCGGCATTGGACGTCGATCTCGCCCTCACCACCAACGGGGCCACCCTGGGCCTTCTGGCCGACAAACTGGTCGCCGCCGGGCTTCGGCGAATCAACATCTCGCTCGACTCCCTTCAGCCCGATCGGTTCGAGCGACTCACCCGCCGCAACGACTTGGACCGGGTGCTCGACGGTATCGACGCCGCCCTGGCTGCCGGCTTGAACCCGGTGAAGATCAATGCGGTGATGATGCGGGGCATCAACGACGACGAGATCGTGGATTTTGCCCGGTTCGGCCGTGACAAGGGCGTGGAGGTCAGGTTCATCGAGTTCATGCCGCTGGACGCCGACCTGTCGTGGAGCAACGACAAGGTGGTCACTTTGGACGAGATCGTGTCCACGGTGGCCGAGGCGTTCCCGCTGGCCCCGGTCGAGCGATCGCACTCGCCGGCCGCGGTGTGGCACTACGCCGACGGCCGGGGCTCGTTCGGGGTGATCGCCAGCGTGACCGACGCCTTCTGCGGGAGCTGCGACCGGGTGAGGCTCACCGCCGAGGGCATGTTCCGCAACTGCCTGTTCGCCGTGGACGAGCACGATCTTCGGGAACTGCTGCGCTCGGGGACAAGCGACGATGAGATTGCCGCGGTCATCTCGGGTGTGGTGATGGACAAGTGGGCTGGGCACGCCATCAACCAGGTGCACTTCATTCGCCCCGGCCGTTCGATGTCCCAGATCGGGGGGTGACATGACATGGAGCCTGGCGTGGCGAAGAGGGTGACATGACCGACGTCGGCTTCACCCACCTGGACCCCCTCGGCCGGGCCCGCATGGTGGACGTGACCCCCAAGGATCCGACGCACCGCCGAGCCATCGCCCGGGCCAAGGTGTTCATGAGCGCCGACACCGCGTCGGCAGTGGCCCGGGGAGCCATCGGGAAGGGGGACGTGTTGGCGGTGGCCCGAGTGGCGGGCATCCAGGCGGCCAAGCGCACTCCCGAGCTGATCCCGCTGTGCCACCCGCTGCTGGTGGGGGCGGTGCTGGTGAATTTTCGGATCGAGGACGCCTATATCGAGATCGAGGCCGAAGTGGAAACGGTCGATCGAACAGGGGTGGAGATGGAAGCTCTCACCGCCTGCTCGGTGGCCGCGTTGACCGTCTACGACATGTGCAAGTCGCGGGACAAAGAGATGGTGATCGGCGAGGTAGCCCTGTGGGAGAAGACGGGTGGGCGCTCGGGCCACTACCGCCGCCAGGAGGATGCCGACGCGGCCCACGACGACTGACCGCCTCCGACGTCCAGCCTGCGGTAGACGGGCTGGCGCGGGTGGACTTTCTGTAGTAGAACTGTAACAAGTGTCAAGGCCTTGTAATGTCCGTCGGCTGGCGGTCACGAATCGTTCACACGTTTTTCAGTCGGGGTCGGGGCGCGACCATCCACCAATGAGTGCGTCCGAGGGGCTTACCATTAATTCTGCAAGGGACTCCCTAGATTGGTGACATCAGTGTTGCTCATGATCTTGGCAGCTGCTTGGGCTGCCTTTTTGCTTCCGCCCCTGATCCGCCGAGCGCGCAACGGTCAGTTCGGGAGCCGGCGCCGGTCGCCGCAGCTAGGTTTTGGCACCCCCCTTCGCTCGGTGCACCCCCGCTTGGCTGAGCGGGGTGCCATGGCGGCTCCAGTGGTGGCCCTTCGGCCCAATATCGCCTTGCCGCCTCGGGTGTACGCTACTCAGATGGCTTCGAACTCGAATCGGGGCATTCCCCGCACGTCGATCGACGCCCGCCGTCGTCGGCGCCGCATCTTGGTGACACTCATCGTGGGTGCGCTGGCCTCGTTTGTGCTCGCCGTCTATTTGGGCGGTTTCGCCCTGGTGGTACACCTGCTGATCGACGCGCTGCTGCTCGGCTACGCCATGCTGCTGGTGCAGCATCAGAGGACCCGCGAGGATCGGCTCAATCCAATCGACGTGGATGCCCCGCAGACCGGCCCCTGGGACGTGGCCTCCGGCGGCGAGCGCTGATCTCCTTTTCCTGCTGATTCCAATCGTTTCCCGGCAGCGGCCCCCACTAATCTGTGCGGCGTCTTTGGGGCTGTAGCTCAGTTGGCTAGAGCGCCTCGTTCGCAACGAGGAGGTCGGCGGTTCGAGTCCGCTCAGCTCCACTCAGCCTTGCGCTACTAGCGTGACCCGTCGATGGGGAGCGATTTCGATTCAGCACTGGAGGGGTTCATCCGGCGGCGTCTGGGGGATGTCGGCGGGCTCCGGGTAGAGGGCGAGGCTCGAGTCACCGGCGGGCAGTCGAGGGAGAACTGGCCGTTCGATCTGTTCTGGGAAGAGGGCGGGCAGTCGCACCATCGCCGCCTTTTCCTTCGACGCGATCCGGTGGGCAGCGTGCTCGAGACCGACCGCAGAGTGGAGTTCGAGGTGCTGCGGCGGTTGCACGACCAGCCGGTGCGGGCCCCCGAGGTGGTGTGGCTGGATGCCGACGGGTCGGAACTGGGCCGCCCCGCGATGGTTATGACCCGCTATGACGGGCACAACGACCACTACATACTTCAGGGAGGCAGCAGCCAGCTCGACGAGGACACCCGGGCCGGCATCGCTTCGCAGATGGTGGACCTGATGATCGAGATCCACGCCCTGGACTGGAAGGATGCCGGGCTCAACGATGTGCTGGCCGTGCCCGCCGACCCGGCGGAGGCGGCCATCGACGAATGGGCCGCGGTGGTCGAACGCCAGTCGTTGGAGCCTCAGCCGCTGCTGGCCCTGATTGAGCAGTGGCTGCGGCGGAACCGGCCGGAACCCGGTGAGATCACCGTTGTCCACGGAGACATCAAGCCGGGCAATGTGCTGTTCGAGGGCGACCAGGTGCAGGTCTTGCTGGACTGGGAGACAGTCCACTTGGGGGACCCGGCTGAGGATTTGGGGTGGGTGACGAATCCGGTTCGCCGGATTGAGCACCAGATTCCCGGACGGTGGGAAGCAGATGATCTGCTGTCGGCCTATGAGGCTCGCACTGGCCGGACCGTCGACCGGGATGCGGTGCGATTCTGGCAGGTGCTGGCCAACTACAAGCTGGTGGCCATTGTCATGACCGGAGTGCGCAGCTTCTGTGACGGTCGCACCCTTCGGGTGTGGTCCGGGGCTGGACTTCTTGAAAATGTGTTGTTGGCCCAAACCGCGGAGGAGTTGAGATGACATTTTCGCCACTGGCCCTGACTAGGCGGGATTTGCTATGAGACCCACGCTGAGTGAGCAGATTGAGGGCGCCCGCCAGGTACTGGTGGAGTTGGCCGCGCCCGAGGTGACTGACCCCTATGTGCAGGAGCAGATCACCTTCGCGGCCGCCGCCCTGGAGCGCGCCGCGACACGATGGCCCGAGGTGCTGCCCGACCTGGTGACCGACGTCCGTGCTCTAGAAGAGGTCTTGGGCATCGAACCCGCGGAGCTGGTCGAAGCCGTGCCCGGGGTGGCCCACCTGGCCGCCGCCGAGGAGTATCACCGGAACCTTCGGGCTCGGCTGACCGAAGAGATCATGAGCGGGTCTGTGCCGTCTCCTGCGGTGCGGGCCTACCTGGCCAACTCGACAGAAAGGCTGAAGTAGCCATGCTCGGACCCCTTGACGACACCCTCTGGCACCAGATCGCCGAGCCGTTCGAGCACGTCGGCACCTCTGATCCCCGCTTCTTCGACCGCTACTGGTTCGCGGTCTACGACCCGGCCGGGCAGGCTGCGGTGCAATTCACCATGGGGTCGTACAACAACATGAACGTGATCGACGGCGGGGTGGTGATGGTGCGGGGCGGTACCCAGCACAACCTGCGGGCGTCGCGGGCACTACGTCCCCGCTTGGAGCCCGAGGTCGGGCCGATGCGGGTGGAGCCCACGATCCCGCTGGAGGAGCTGCGGGTGATCCTGGCTCCCGGCGACCACTCCATCGCCTGCGATCTGGTGTGGCGGGCCGAGCTGGCCCCCGAGATCGAAAAGCCCCACGTGGAGCGGGAGCGGGGCCGGGTGGCCCAGGACTATCAGCGGTTCAACCAGGTGGGAGTGGTGGACGGCTGGATCACGGTGGGCGACGAGGGCCTGACGGTGGACGGCTGGTGGGGCGGTCGAGACCACTCCTGGGGAGTGCGGCCCGCGATGGGTATTCCCGAGCCGGTCACCGGCCCGCCCCGACAACACAGCGAGGTCGGCACGCTGTTCTACTTCCTGTTCTTCTCCACCAACCGCCGGGCCGGCCATGTGCAGATCATGGAGCGGGGATCGGAGCGGGTATACCTCACCGGGCTCATCCGAGACCGGGATGCCCCTGATACCGATCGCCACGTCACTCGGGCCGAGCTATCGCTCGACTTCTTCGACGGCACTCGGCGGTTCTCATCGGCCGGTATGGCGGTGAGCCTGGACGACGGGCGCTCGCTGCGGCTCGGTTCAGCGCCGCTGGGCTCGGCGGTGGCCATGGCCGGACTGGGGTACAGCGGCGGGTGGAACGATGAGCTCGGCCTCGGCGTTTACCGGGGTGAGTCCTACATCGAGCACGAGGTCTGGGACGTGAGCCATCCAGCCGATGTGGTGAGGGCCTCAGGCGAGGTGTTCACCCCGATGCACCGCATCGCCCCGGTCACCGTCACCACCGATGACCCCGACGAGACCGGCACCGGCAGCCTGACCATGATCGCCAACGGCCGCCTCCCCCAGTACGGCCTGGATTGAGAGTTAGGGGGAGTCGGGGAGGTTGGTGAAGCCTCGGCCGTCGGCGCGGCGGTACCAGCCTTGGGCGGTCATCGTGCCGCCGTCCACCGGGATGGTCTGGCCGGTCATGAAGCGGGACTGGTCAGAGGCCAAGAACAGGGCCACCTCGGCGAAGTCGTCGGGGTTGCCGAAGCGGCACAGGGGGATATTCCGGGTGACCTGCTCGAGGGGGCGCTCCCGCAGCATCTGGTCCAGCGGGGTTTGCAGAGTGACGGCCATGTCGGGAGCGATGGCGTTGACCCTGATGTTCTGGTCGGCCATCTCCAGGGCGATGGATCGGGTGAACGCGATGATGGCGGCGTTGGACGCCGAGTACACCGCGATTCGGGGCATGGCCCGCATCGCCTCCACCGTGGACACGTTCACGATGGTGCCGCCGCCTCCCTCCACCATGGTGGGCAGAAAGGCATGGGTGCAGCGCAGCACATGGCGGAAGGTGATGTTGATCTGGGCGTCCCAGTCGGCCTCGGTGGTCCGGATGAACTTGCCCGCCCCCGGCCGATAGTCGCCCACGTTGTTCACCAGCACGTCTACTCGGCCGTCGCCGAACTCCACCGCGGCCCGGTGGAAGTCGGCTACCATCGCGGCGTCGGTGATGTCGCCCACCACGGCGATGGCCCGCCCCCCGGCATTGGTGATGTCGTCCACCGCGGCGTTGGCCCGGTCGGCGTCGATATCGTTGACCACCACCGCGGCACCGGCCTCGGCGAACAGCCGGGATATTCCGCCCCCGATTCCCCCGCCTCCCCCGGTGACGGCCGCGATCTTGTTGGCTAATGGCGTTGCGCTCGGCATCCGGGTTTTCTAGCGCATCCCGTGTAGTGCTGCTCACATCGTGGAGTCGTTCGCGTTGGGCCGCCGCCGGAGTCGTTGCCAAGATGTCGGCATGAGCAATCGCTTGAGCGGACGGGTGGCCATCGTCACCGGAGGGGCCAACGGATTGGGAGAGGCCATCGCCGGCAAGTTCGCCGCCGAAGGCGCAGTGGTGGTGATCGCCGACGTGGACGAGCCGGCCATGGAACAGGTGGGCGGCGAACTGGGAGTAGAGACCTCCCACTGCGATGTGTCCGATCGGGCGTCGGTGCAGGCGCTGGTGGACGGGGTGGTGGAGCGCCACGGGCGGCTCGACATCATGGTGGCCAATGCGGGCATCGCCAACTCCCCCAAGTATTTGGACATAGACGACGAGTTCTGGGGCCGGATGATCGACGTGAACCTGACCGGGGTGTTCTTGTGCAACCAGATCGCGGCCCGCCACATGGTGGCACGAGGCAATGGCGGCGTGTTGTTGAACACCGCGTCCATTCTCGGGGCGGAGGGCAATCCCCAGACCCCGGCGTACGCCGCCTCGAAGGCTGGGGTGATCTCGCTGACCCGCAGTGGGGCCATGGCGCTCGGAGAGTTCGGCATCCGGGTGAATGCGGTGGGGCCGGGATACATGAAGACCCGAATGACCGAAGGGTTGCGGGCGGTGCCCGAGTTGGAGAAGTCGCTGGCTGAGATGGTGCCGCTGAACCGATTCGGCGAGGCCGGCGACATCGCCGATGCCGCGGTGTTCTTGGCCAGCGACGAGGCCTCCTACATCACCGGCCACACCCTGTTCGTGGACGGCGGCTGGCTCACCCACCACCTTCCTGCCCGCACCGAGGAGCAGGAGGAGATCCGCGTCCGCGCCCAGGCTGAGGCCGAAGCCCGCTGACGCGGCTCGGAAGGGGCTATTTGCGGCGGCGTCGGGCCCGGTCGAGATCCTGGTCGGCCAGTTCTTCGGCCAACTCCAAATAGCGCCGCAACCGGCCCGGATCGACGTTGCCGGCCACCGCGCAGCCGGGCTCTCCTTGGTGCCAGCAGTCCTCGGCGAACCGGCAATCCTGGTCGAGAGCGTCGATCTCGGCGTAGGCCGCGGCCAACCCCTCCCACGCATCCCATGGCCCCACAGCCCGGATGCCCGGCGTGTCCACTATTGCCCCGCCGCTGGGCAGTGAGATAAGCCGCCTGGCGATGGTGGTATGGCGGCCCCGGGCATCGCCTGCCCGCACTTCCTGGGTGGCCTGGACCTCGTCCCCGACCAACGCGTTGATGAGCGTGGACTTGCCCACTCCCGACGGCCCCAGCAGCGCCAGGGTCCGGCCCCCTTCCAGCAGGGCGGTCAGGTCGTCGAGGCCCTCGCCCCGCAACGCGGCAGTGATCACCACCGTGGCCCCCGGGGCCAGAACAGCGGCCTTGTCGGCATCCCGCTCGGGATGGCGGCGAAGATCGGCTTTGGCCAAGATCACCGCAACCGCGGCGCCCGATTGCCAGCCGACCACGCAAAAGCGCTCCAATTGGGCCGGGTTGATGCGCCGGTCGAGGCCGTGTACCACCCCCACCACATCGGCGTTGGCCACCAGCGTCTGGGCACGGGCGTGCTCAGCCGGGTCTCTCCTCACCACCAGCGTGCGCCGCTCCAGTACCTGCTCCACCGCGAGGTTGCCGTCGGGGCCGGGGCCGATGGTGACCCAGTCCCCAGTCACCGGGGCCACATCTGCTTGGGCTCGCTGAGAATCGGACGAGACCCTGATCTGGCCTTCGTCGGTAACCACCTCGCACTCGCCCCGGTCAACCTGCACCACCCGGCCCAGTTGTCCCGCCTGGCTCCGGGCCAACTCCCGCCACCGCTGGTCGGCGCCCAAGGCCTCCAACGGCGTCATTGGGTGCTGATTAGCGTGAGTGCCATATTCCGGCTCCATGTGGTGGGTCTATTGGCCCAAACGGTGGAAAATCACAATAGCCTTAGTGCCACACAGCCGGATAAAGAACAACCGGCCTAGCTGATCGGAATACAGCAATGAGCGAATCCGAAGCAACCGCACCAGCCGGACGGCGGGCGGCAATCTCACCGTTTCAAGCGATCTCCGCGGGCATCGTGGCCGCCGGGGCTGCGCTGGGCTTGAGCGAGATTCTGTCGGGGCTGAGCCGCAAGATCCCGTCGCTGGTGGTGTCGGTGGCCGAGGAGATCGTGGACATCACCCCCGGGTTCATTGCCCGCTGGTCCATCGACACCCTGGGCAGCGCGCAGAAGCCGGCGTTGGTTTGGGGCATCGTCATCGTGTCGATTCTGCTCGGCGCGGTGTTGGGTTGGCCGTCTCGGAAGCGCTGGTGGGTGATGCCCGCCGGACTCGTGGCGTTTGCCGTGGTTGGCGGGTGGGCCGCGGCCCGCAACCCGCTGTCCAGCGACGGTTTGGGGTGGATGTCGGGCCTGGTGTCGGGTGCCTTCGGGATCGCGGTGTTTCTGAGTCTGTATGCGCTTGCACTGGCTGCAATTCCATCGGGCGAATCCCAAGAACCTGCCAGAGAGCGGCGAGTGCCTATGGTGGGCCGGGGCCGCTTCAACGACCGGCGCCGCTTCGTCGGAGCGGTTGGCATCATGGCTGGGGCTTCGCTGGCCGGCGGCCTGCTCGGGCGATGGCTGCGGCGGCGCGACACTGTGGAAGGAGCTCGTGAGGGGGTTGCCGAGGCTCTCCAAGGACGCACAATTGCCACACCGACTGCCCGACCCACTCCGGTTCCCACTCAGCAGGCGAGGGCAGAGCCCGTGCAATCAGATGCCACCCCAGGGGCGACGCCGGAGGCCACGGCCGAGGCCGGAGCCGATCCGACGGCTGATCCCACCGCTGAGCCCACCCCCTCAGTCACAGCCGAACCGGTAGGGGAGCCCAACTTCGACTACATCGCCGGGATCGCTCCGCTCATCACTCCCAACGAAGACTTCTATCTGATCGACACCGCCCTCTCGTACCCTCAGGTGGACCCGGCGGACTGGTCGCTGCGGATTCACGGCATGGTGGACCGAGAGGTGGAGATCAGCTTCGACGAACTGCTCGACCTGGGTCTGGTTCGAGAGCAAGTGACCTTGTCATGTGTCTCCAACAGCGTGGGCGGACGCCTGGTGGGCAACGCCGAGTGGGTGGGAGTGCCGCTGGCCACCGTGTTGGACGAGGCCGGGGTGCAGCCGGGGGCCACGCAGATTGTGGGTCGCTCGGTAGATCGGTGGACCGCGGGCTTTCCCACCGAGGTGGCGCTCGACGGCAGGGTCGCCATGGTGGCCGTGCAGATGAACGGCGAGCCGCTGCCCATCTCCCACGGTTTTCCCGCCCGCCTGGTGGTGGCCGGGCTCTACGGCTACGTGTCGGCCACCAAGTGGCTGTCGGACATCGAGCTCACCACCTGGGAGGGCTTCAACGGCTACTGGATTCCCCGCGGTTGGTCCAAGGAGGGGCCGATCAAGACCCAGTCCCGCATCGATGTGCCCCGCGTGGGCTCTGTCATCGACCCTGGACCCACGGCGATTGCCGGAGTGGCCTGGGCGCCGAGTCGGGCCATCGAAACGGTGGAAGTTCAGGTGGACGAAGAGCCGTGGGTGGAGGCTGAGCTCAGCCGTGAGACCACCATCAACTCCTGGCGGCAGTGGATGGTGACGTGGAACGCCACCCCCGGCCGGCACCAAGTGCGGGTGCGGGCCACCGACGGCACCAACACCACGCAGACCTCCGAGATCACCGACCCCGCCCCCGACGGCGCCACCGGCTGGCACACCATCCAAGTAAGGGCGGAGGAGGCCTGATCCTCCTCCGTGCCTCACTTACCCGTCAGTCTTCGGGCTTGCTGAGTTCCTTGATGATGTGTCTGGCCAGTCGTTCGTTGATTTCTCGGTGGCGAGGTACAGGCTGATAAGCACCAGTTGCTGGATTGCGGTACCAGTCGTGTTTTGAGCCGTGCCGAACCAGGACGGCACCTGCCGCTCGGATCCGCTTGACTAGATCAACCCGCTTCATGCCCGGGTGTGGCAATCATGCCAGCGTGAGATCAGTGACTCGGCGTACCCCCGGCAGTTCGCCGCTCGTCAGGTCGGTGTAGAGGTCGCGCAGATGCTGCTTGAGATCGTCCAACGTCTCTCCCTGCGTCCAATAGTCGGGGAACTCTTCCAGGTATCCGAGCCAACATTCGTCCTCTTGCCAGTAGACCATCTTCGTAGTCGTCACGTCTGCCTCTTCCTTCTGCTCGTTGGCTCGCACTTCCACACGGGCCCCCATCCCCTCGGTGTCGCCCACCAGTTCACCGTAGCTAAGGCTAACGGTACCTCCCAATAGGTTGTTCCCAATCGGGAGGCCATCCCCCTACGCTTCTGGAGCAAGAAGGGTCTGTTAGCTACGACCTCCAAGCCATCAAAACGGCTACTCATGTTGATGGTCGCTGTTGGGGGCTAGCCCCAGTGGTCGGCTTGGTACTCGATCATGTCGTCGCCATGGAGTTGCTTTGTGGCGTTGCCGATGCGGACCCAGAACTCAGATGGGGGGCCTCCTCCCTCTGTTGCCTTGGTGAAAACAGGCTTTGCTGAGGCAGCAGCGGTGACGACGCAGACATTGCTATTCGCGTATGGCTCAAATTGGATTCGCACCGTTGCGGCGGTTGGGGCAGACAGGGTGTTGTCCAGGAGTTGACGCAAGAACAGTTCATAGCCATCTGAGTTGCCTTTGCTCCCCAGTGTCCGCATGTCGTCGCCAAGTCCGATCACATTCGCGTCGTCATCGACCCCGATCAAGAGCTTGCCTCCTTCGGCATTGAGGAAGCCGCACACAGTCTTGGCAATGACATGCTCCATCCTTTTGTCTGGCTGGCCGGTGTGCAGGTTGAAGCGAGCGGTGGACTTGAACTCCACGGTCTGCGATTCTCCAGCCGCGATCAGGTCGACCACGGTGGAGGAGGAGTGGTCGTCGCTCTGGCCATCCCACAGGCGTTCAAAGCCATTCCGAGTCGCTCTGGCCATCAACACCCGGCGCTTCTCCAGAAAGTCTGAGTAGTCCAATTGCTCCCAGCCGACAGGGAGCGCGTGCCAATGGATCTGCCTTTGCCGCTGATCTGGGTTCAGACGGCTGGACATTGTCGGCCAGTACTCCATGGGGTCATCAGCCCCGATGTCAGAGTTGTCCGGCCAGTCCAAGAAGGCCATGTTTGCGATGGCATTGACCTGTCGAGTCTCGGTGACTCCCTTGGCATTCAAATGGGCTCTAGGAAACAGGTGATGACGCTCGACTGATCGAGGTGCACTCTCTCCAGGTTTCAGCATGTCCCTCATCTTGAGGTTGCTGAACAGAAGCTCGGCATCGAGCACGTTCAGGGCGGCCCAGTAGGCACAGAGAGCAGGGGACTTGGCTGATGAACTGTCGAGCCTGGCCGGAAGCGATACCTCCCAGTAGTCGTTTGTGAAGTTGGCCTTGATTTGCCGGTCGAGCTCGGCACAGAAAGCTTCAGGATTGTTCGGTTCCAGGGAGTTGATGCGGCCAAGGTCGGCCTCCAAGGCGGTTTCGCTTGATCCCGTATAGCGACCGGTGGTGTGGGCCATGAAGAACCATCGCGCCATCACGGTCTGAAGAGTCGAGACGCTCAGACCAAAGTCTCGACGGCCGATCAGCCAAATGACATAGCAGTAGATCAAGGCAGTATCAGATGTGATCATCCGTCGCCCTCGGAAGCCAGCAAGGGTCAGGCATTTGAGGTACTCGTGCCAGTTGGTGAGGTCCAGCACTTCGTCTTGGGCCAAGCGCAGCCGTTCGAACTGCTCATCTCGGCGAGCAGATGACACCTCTCCGGTGTTGAGGTCCTTGCCTCGTAGAAGGCTGTAAACGTGTTGTAGGCGAGCCCGGCGGAAGGCGAGGCCAACACCCGCCCGTAGGAGTTGGTCGGGGCTCGGATCAATGAACGTGTTTTTCGGCGAGGGGCCCTGTACTGAAGGGTCAACGGCGTCGCGGCTGAATCGCTCAAGCTCTCTCCGGCCTTTCTCCCAGTGAACCGACATCAATGTGAGAATGAAGTCTGCTTGGTTGAGCTGCACCCCTTCTGAGTTGATGCGCACGAAGATTTCCGCAACCTGTTCCTCGTCCGCATTCGCATTCAGTTGGATGACTTGGAAGCGAAAATCCCTGAGGTCGCGAACTCGGTCTATTCGGCCTTCTAGATCTTCTTCCTCATCCTCGGGCATTTCCTCACCTCGATTCTCGGCCAGCCTGGCCAAGAAGGCGCGCACAGTTGCCCGATAGCGGTCCTTCCATAGTTCGGTTATGTCGGGAATGAATTCGGGATCTCTTCGAATAGCCGCATCGGCGACTTCAAACGTCTCATCGGATGGCCGGAAGGCGATCTGGATCTGGCGATTCTCGAAGGACTTGGTGAGCACCCTTTGCCCGGTGAGCACCGCAAACAGGGAGGTCAGGCGTTGCTGCCCGTCAACGATGAGTTGCTTGGCAACCCTGTCGTGCTCGCCTCCCCCAACTTGTCGGGTGCTGGTGTCGGCACCGGTTTCCCAGAAGAGCAGTGTCCCAATCGGGTATCCCCGATACATGGAGTCGAAGAGGTCGCGCACCTTGGCTGATGACCAAACAAACGGCCGCTGGATATCAGGTAGAGCAATCTCGCCGTGCCTGATCTCTTCGATCAGGTGGGTCAACGAGTAATTGGTGTCTCGGTACAGCGTCGGCGGCATGGGCCGAGAGTCTATGGGGGTGGCTCTGGTCAAGCGCCCCAGAAGTGGAGCGGGTGGGGGGCGGGTGAACTAGTGGCGGGTGCCACCAAGGAGGGGTGAGGAGAGTCCTTCCCTCTGGTTACTCCTCCACGAAGGTGTTGGCAGCCTCGCCTGACAAGACGGGCTTGAGCACCTTGCCGGAGGCATTGCGGGGAAGGGGGTCGGTGCGGATCTCAACGTGGGCCGGCACCTTGTAGTAGGCCAGCTTCTCTCCGACGAACTGCTGGATATCGGCGGCGTCGAGCGATGTGTCGGGGTGGGGTACGACCACGGCCTTCACCTCTTGGCCCAGTGTCCGGTGGTCCACCCCGATGACCGCGGCCTCGTGGATGCCGGGGTGCTCCTCCAACCGGTTCTCGATCTCGATGGGGTAGATGTTCTCACCGCCCCGGATGATCATGTCCCGCACTCGGGAGGCGATGGTCAGCATGTCGCCCCGCATGTGGCCGAAATCGCCGGTGCGCAGCCAATGCCCGGGAAAGAAGGCAGCCTCGGTGGCTTGGGGCTGGTTCCAGTAGCCGGGCATCACGTTCGGGCCCCGAACGCACACCTCGCCGACGGTGCCGTCGGGCACCTGTCGACCCTCGCTGTCTCGGATCTCCACTTGCACGGTGGGAAGCGGCGTCCCCGCGCAGGTCGGATCATCGAGCAGCATCTGAGAGGTGGCGATGGTGGCCAAGGCGCCGGTCTCGGTGCTGCCGTAGCCCACCTGCATCTGGGGCGCGGCATCGGGCAGCCGCTCCCGAATGGCCCGCTGAAGCTCAGGCGACCACACCGATCCGCCTCCGCCGCACGCCCGCACCGAGGAGTGGTCGTAGTCGTTCAGCGCGGGGTGCTCCAACAGCCGCCATACCTGGGTGGTGACCCCGCCCCATCGGCTGATCCGCTCCCACTCGGTGAGCTGGAACACCTTTTCGGGGTCGAATCGACCGGTGGTCCATACCGACTTCATGCCGTTGGCCACCATGGCCACCGCGGCCGAGTGCAGCCCCGACACATGGAAGAGAGGACTGCTCACCAGCGAGCACGGCTCGGGGGCATCGGGGTCGGCAGGGCGATCGGCCAGGCTGGCCAGCATGGCCGAGCGGGCGCCGGAGAAGGCGGTGATGCCCAAGAAGGCGATGATGTTGCGGTGGGTGTTGACCGCCCCTTTGGGCCGTCCGGTGGTGCCCGAGGTGAACAGCACCACCGCGGGATCGTCCTCGTCGATGGGAACGTCGGGCAGGGGAGCGGTCATGTCGAAGCCCGACAGCCGGTCCTCGAAATCCTCCTCTACAACCACCGTGGCTATCCCGGGATCGGCCCCCTGGAGGCGGGCCAAGCGCTTCTGGTCGGCGATGAGCAGCTTGGGCTCGGTCAGCTCCAGCCCGTGGACGATCTCGTCACCGGTCCACCAGCCGTTCATGCCCACTGCGATGGCCCCCAGCGAGATGGCCGCCCACATCCCGATAACCCACTCCGGGCTGTTGGCCCCCAGCAGGGCCACCCGGTCGCCGGGGCCGATGTCGTAGCGCTCGGCCATCGCCGCGGCGGCCGACGCCACTAGCCGCTCGTGCTGCACGAAGGTGTAGCGCCGGCCATCGTCCCAGATGAACAGCTCCCGGTCGCCGTGCTCGACCGATCGGGCCAGCAGCTCCCGGAGCGATCTGGCCCGGTTGGCGAACACCTCGTAGACCTCGCCGTTGACGGTGGCGGTGGTGGTCTCAAAGGGGCTTCCGGGGGCGCGCAGGAGTTCCTCGGCCTCTTGAAGGGTCATTCCCATAGACCCTGACGCTAGAGTCCCGCAAAGATGGATTTCGACCTCAACCCCGCCGAGAGGGATTTCCGCGACGAGGTGCGGACCTGGCTGGAGGAGCACCTGGTGGGGGAGTTCGCCGGTTTGCGAGGCCGGGGCGGCATGGGCCAGGAGGACATTCCCGCCGAGCAGCAGATCGCCTGGGAGCAGGAGATGGCCAGCGGCGGCTGGCTGGGCATCGACTTTCCGGCCCACCTGGGCGGCCGGGAGTGCAGCTTGTCGGAGCAGGTGCTGTTCCACCAGACCTATGTGGAGGCTCGGGCGCCGGGGCGGCTGCCCAACATGGGGGTCACGCTGTTGGGGCCGACTCTGGTGGCCTACGGCACGCCCGAGCAGCAGGAGCGATTCGTGCCCCCGATTCTGTCGGGCGAGGAGTTCTGGTGCCAGGGCTATTCCGAGCCCAATGCCGGGTCGGATCTGGCCAATGTGGGCACCAAAGCAGTGCTCGACGGCGATCGATGGGTGGTCAACGGCCAGAAGATCTGGACCTCGCTGGCCCAGTATTCCGACTGGTGCTTCGTGGTATGCCGCACCGACCCGGACTCTGCCCGCCACGCCGGCCTCTCCTACCTGCTGGTGCCCATGGACCAGCCGGGGATAGAGATCCGCCCCATCGTGCAGATCACCGGCGGAACCGAGTTCAACGAAGTCTTCTTCGACGACGCGGTGACCGATGCCGATCTGGTGGTGGGCCAGCCCGGCCGGGGCTGGGAGGTGGCCATGGGCACGCTGGCCTTCGAGCGGGGGGCGTCCACGCTGGGCCAACAGACCTACTTCCGCCAAGAGCTGGACGCGCTGTTGGCCGAGGCCAGGGCCAACGGCACCGCCGATGACCTGGTGGTTCGCCAGGAGCTGGCCCAGGCCTACGCCACGTTAGAGATCATGCGGTACAACAACTTGCGGATGCTCACCGTGGTGGACGCTGGCGGAGTGCCGGGGCCGGAGATGTCGATCGGCAAGCTGTTGTGGTCCAACTGGCACCGTTCGCTGGGCGAGTTGATGGTGGGGGTGCGGGGGGCGGATGCCATGGCGGTGGCGGCCGCCGACGGCGAGGAATACTCGCTGGACTCCTGGCAGCGCACGTTCCTGTACAGCCGAGCCCACACCATTTACGCCGGGTCGAACGAGATTCAGCGAAACATCATCGGCGAGCGAGTTTTGGGCCTTCCCCGAGAGCCGCGATGATTTCAAGTATCGGAAAGAGGAGCAGCCATGGCTGAGGCATACATCATCGACGCGGTCCGCACCCCGGTAGGACGACGGGGCGGCAGCCTCTCGGAGATCCACCCGGCGGATCTGGGGTCCCATCCCATCCTCGGGCTTCTCGATCGCACTGGTGTCGACCCGGCCGCGGTTGACGACGTGATGTACGGCTGCGTGGACGCCCTCGGCCCCCAAGCCGGTGACATCGCCCGCACCGCCTGGCTGGCCGCCGGACTGCCCGAGCACGTGCCCGGCACCACCATCGACCGCCAATGCGGATCGGCCCAGCAGGCCGTCCACTTCGCGGCCCAGGCAGTGATGGCTGGCGTGAACGACATGGTGGTGGCCGGCGGCGTGCAGAACATGAGCATGATCCCCATCGGCGCGGCCATGACCGTGGCCGAGCACGTGGGGGTGACCGATCCCGACCCCTTCACCGGCTCCGACGGCTGGGTGGACCGCTACGGCACCCAGGAGGTTTCGCAGTTCCGAGGGGCGGAGATGATCGCCGAGCACTGGGACATCAGCCGGGAGCAGATGGAGGAGTTCGCCCTGGCCAGCCACGAGCGGGCCGCCACCGCCACCGATGAGGGCCGGTTCGACAACGAGATCCTGCCCCTGGCCGGTTTGGAGTTCGACGAGGGCATCCGGCGGGGCACCACCATGGAGAAGATGGCCGGCCTGTCCACGCTGATCGAGGGCGGGCGGCTGACCGCGGCGGTGTCCAGCCAGATCTCCGACGCCGGCTGTGCCATGTTGATCTGCGGGGATCAGGCGGTGGCCGATCACGGGTTGAAGCCTCGGGCCCGCTTCCACCACCTCTCGGTGCGGGGCGCCGACCCCATCTACATGCTCACCGGCCCCATTCCGGCCACTGAGTACGCCTTGGCCCGTACCGGCATGACCATCGACGACATCGACCTGTTCGAGTGCAACGAGGCCTTTGCCTCGGTGGTGCTGGCCTGGATGGGCGAGCACGACGTGCCCCACGAGAAGGTCAACGTGAACGGCGGGGCCATCGCATTGGGCCACCCGTTGGGGGCCACCGGGGCCCGGCTCATGACCACCCTGCTGAACGAGCTGGAGCGCACTGGCGGCCGCTACGGGCTGCAAACCATGTGCGAGGGCGGCGGGCAGGCCAACGTAACCATCATCGAGCGGCTGTAGCCAGGGCATGACCGAGTTCGCCGACAAGGTGGTGATCGTCACCGGCGCGGCTCGAGGGATCGGCCGGAGCACCGCGGCGTTGTTTGCTGACGCGGGAGCGGTGGTAGTGGGTGCCGACCGCGATGTGGAGGCACTGGAAGCGGTGGAGGGCCTATCGCTACGACTGGGCGGCGACGTGGGCGACACCCACGATGCGCATGCGATCATCGACGACACCCTGGAGTCCTACGGCCGAATCGATGTGCTGGTGAACAATGCCGGGGTCTGGGTGCTCAAGCCCACCTCTGAGATCACCCCCGAGGAGTGGGACGACCAACTTTCCACCAACCTGCGGTCGTTCTTCCTGCTGATCCGCCGGGCCTATCCCGCACTGGCCGAGGCCGGGGGCAACGTGGTGAACGTGGCCTCCATTGCCGCCCTGCGGTTCACCACCCCCCATGTGGCCTACGCCTCGGCCAAGGCCGGGGTGATCGCCATGACCAGAGACCTGGCCGCCGAGTATGCCCCCAACGTGAGAGTCAACGCGGTGGCCCCCGGCCCCATCGACACCATGCACCTCACCGCCTCGATGACCCCCGAGGAAAAGGACGACTTCGGCCGCCGCTACCCGCTGGGCCGCATGGGCGAGCCCGAAGACGTGGCCCACGCCATCGTCTTTCTGGCCTCCCCCAAAGCCGCCTACATCACCGGTACCACCCTCCCCGTCACCGGCGGCACCGAACTCGGAGTCCCCAGCCTGTTCTAGCCAGCTAGCCCTCGATGCGGTCGATGAGGCCCCAGGCCAGGGCGGTGGCGGTGTCGATTTCGGTGTTGGTGAGGGCGAAGTAGCAGAGACGCTGGCGGCCGATGCGGCGGGCGATGCTGACGGTGCCGCCCGCGCCGGGCACCAGGCCCATGGCCACCTCGGGCAAGCGAAAGGTGGTGTCGGGGTGGGCGGATACATCGTGGGCGTAGGCGGGAAGCTCCACGCCCGCTCCCACGCAGGTGCCGTGGACCTTGAATCGGGTCTTGGCGGCCAATCGGTCGATCCAGAAGGCGGCGCTGCGCACTGAGCGGACTCGATGAGCGGTGCCGGGGTCGGGGGTGGTGCCGAACTCGGCCAAGTCGCCCCCGGAGCAGAACGTGGGCCCGGCACCGTCGAGCACGATGCCGTCCAAGCTCGGGTCGGCCCACGCGGCCCGGAGCTGCTCGACCAGTCTGTCGCGCATCTCGGCGCTGAAGGCGTTGTGGCGCTCGGGGCGGTTGAAGGTGAGCCGCAGGGTGGACCCGGTGCGCTCGGCCAGCACTGCGGGCTCAGGGTTGACCGGCACCAGCCGGGTGGGTTGGGCGGCCAGCCATTCCTGAAACTGGGGGCCGGATTGAAGGGTGGAGTAGGCCAGCGACTCCGCCACCAGCCCGTCGGCGGTGGAACGGTCTTCGCTTAACCGCAGGAGCTGGACCAAGGCCACCGCTGCGGCCGGCGACGCCATGGCTGCCGCCGAGATCTGGTCCAGCTCGTCGGGCGGCGCGGCCAGGGGGGCCGGAACTTCGTCTGGAGCCAGCACGATGTCGAAGGGTTCGCACAGCTCGGCCAGCTTGGCGGCGTCTTCGATGCCGTCGGGCACGGCCACGGCCACTACCGCGGGCGTGCTCCTGACCAATTCGGCCAGTTCGCCAGTCGGCCTCTGGGTCAGGTCGGCGGCACTGAGCTGGACGAGGATCACCGGGCAGTCGGCCAGCCCCAAGTCCTCCCCGGCATAGGGGTGGGACAGAAGCGCGTGGGCCTCAGCCAGGCCCGTGGTCTGTATTGGCGAAGCCATTGCGAGGTAACCGCAGACTATCGCAGGCGGGAATCAGCGGCTTTCTGCGAGCTCATCGCGCAGGATCCGGCGCAGGAGTTTGCCGGTCTCGTTATAGGGCAGCTCGTCGCGCAGCTCGATGCGGTCGGGGGTGCGAGATGACCGCATCTGAGACTTCACGAACTCTTGGAGCTCAGCGATGTCCAAAGTCTGTCCCTTGGCCGGCACTACCACCGCAGCCACCGCCTCTCCCCACTGCTCGTCGGGCACGCCGACGGCGGCGGCGTCGGCCACCGACGGGTGGCTCAACAGCACGTCTTCGATCTCGCCGGGGGAGATGTTCTCGCCGCCCCGCACGATGATGTCGTCGATGCGCCCCTCCACGTACAGGTAGCCGTCGGCGTCCAGCGAGCCTCCGTCGTTGGTGGGGAACCAGCCGTCGGGGGTTACCCGGGAGTTCCGGCCCAGGTACTCGCCGGAGACCTGCTCGCCCCGCACCCAGATCTCGCCGGAGGTGCCGGTGGAAACCGGTTTGCCCTCCTCGTCGCGGATGTCCACCTCGATGGCGGGCAGCGGCCGGCCGGCCGAGCCCAGCCGGGCCCGCACCGTCGGATCGTCCGAGCGATGGGCCTCGCGGTGTTCCTCGGGGCCGAGCACCGCCACGGTGGAGCTGGTCTCGGTCAGTCCGTAGGCGTTCACGAAGTTGGCCTCGGGCAGCACGTCGAGGGCCCGGGCGATGACCGGGGCGGGCATCTTGCCGCCGCCATAAGAGAGGGCCCGCAGAGAGGGGAGCCCGCCTCCGACGTCCTCCAGGTGGTCCACGATGCGGGCCAGCATGGTGGGCACCACCATGGCGTGGGTGACCCCCTCGGTCCGCACCAGGTTCACCCAGTCGGCGGGGTCGAAGTTGGGCAGCTGCACGATGCGGCGCCCGGCGTACACCGAGCTCAAGATCGCGGCCATGCCGGCCACGTGGTAGGGGGGCACCGACACCAGGGTGGCCTCGTCTTCGGCCGCGCCCATGAACTCCACCGAGCCGATGATGTACGACACCAGGTGCCGGTGACGCAGCACCGCCGCCTTCGGAGCGCCGGTGGTGCCGCTGGTGTAGAGGAGGATGGCGATTTCCTCGGGGTCCACGTTCCAATCGCTGTCGGGCGCGGCTCCCTCGGCCCACTGGGCCAAGAAGTCAGGCCGGACAACCGCCTTCACGCCGTCGAGGTCGCCGATGGCGGCGAGGGCGTCGTCGTTGCACACCGTGACCGACGGAGCCACCTCGGCGGCCAGATGGCGCAGCTCGGGCACCGTGAGGCGGTAGTTGAGGGGGACGAACGGCACCCCGGCCCAGGCCGAGCCGAACAGGGCGATCGGCAGGGCCTCGCTGCTCACGTCCACCATGCTGACCCGGTCGATTCCCGCCTCGCGAAAGCGCATGGCGGTGGCCCCGGCCCGCTGGAAAAGCTGCTCGTAGGTAAGGCCCCGCCCCTGGGATCCCACCGCGGTGCGGTCGCCGAACCCGCTGGACGCCATCTCCAGCAGCATCATCAGATTCATGGGTCCATCCCGGCTGACGATCCTCCTAGCGGCGCTATTGCCTGGCTAGTCGGAGGCGGGGAGGGGCTTGGCCTCTTTCAGGCTGAGGGCAGTGCCTCCCAGCGCCAAAGAGCCGTCTCCCGGTTTGGTGCACAAAACCTCGAGGGACTCGTCTTCGTTCACATAGCGCTTGCCCAGCGCCGTGCCATCGGCAGCATCGGCGGCAACCTCGCCATTGCGCTCAGCGTCGGCCGGATCGGCCATCGGCGCGCCGCCACAAGTGATGTCCATGTCGCCGCTCGGTGCTTTGACCACGATGAGTTCGGTATCGCATACCGAACTCTTGAGGCGGCTACCCGGTTTCAGGTCCATCCCTACCTCCTGAAAGATGTCCTTCAATCTTTTCCCGTCAGACTCAACAGGTACAAACTGCGTTGGTGATGGAGTCAACCTTGAGCGGCCGCCATCCGGCTCTTGTTTGGGCCGAGTCTGGTCTGATGGGTTTGAGCGGACCCGAGGACGGGCCTCCGGCGCTGGCCTCTGGGCGCTGGGTGGAGCGGCTCGACGGCGTGGTGAGCGACATCTCCAGGTTGCGCGGCCAGCCGCTGAGGAGCGATGCCGCCGGTTTTCTGGGAGAGCGGGCGGCACTCGTGGGCCGCGGTCGAAGAGGCTCTGTGTCAGTGGGGGGCGCATGCCGCATGGTGGCGGCGGCCGACGGCGTGTTGGCCGTATCGCTGGCCCGCACCAGCGACACCGAAGCGGTTCCCGCCTGGCTGGAGATCGGCGATCTGGGCGGGAGCGATGTGTGGGCCGTAGTGGCCGCAGGGGTGCAGGACAAGCCGGTGGCCGAACTGCTAGAGCGGGCCGAGTGGCTGGGTTTGGCGGTGGGGGAGGTGGCCAGGCCGTCACCGCCGGAGGAGTCGTGCCGGTTCACCGATGCCGGATCGGCGGAATCAGACCGCAACCTGGTGCTGGACGTGAGTTCGCTGTGGGCTGGGCCGCTGTGCGCGTCGCTGCTGGGCAGCCTCGGATTCGAGGTGGTCAAAGTAGAGGCACCAGGCCGCCCCGACGGCGCCCGGTACGGTTCGCCGGCGTTCTACGAGCGGTTGAACCGGGGTAAGCAGGACACGGTCATCGACTTGGGGTCCGAGGACGGACGCCGCCGGTTCCAGGATCTGTGCCGAGGGTCGGCCGTGGTGGTCGACGGTTTGCGACCCCGAGTGTGGGCCAACTGGGGTATCGACCCCCTAGAGGTGGCCGAAAGCACCGGGCTGGTGTGGCTGTCGATCTCCGGCCACGGCGACAACCGAGCCGGATTCGGCGACGATGCCGCGGTGAGCGGGGGCCTTTGGCTGCCAGACCCGGCTGGCGGACTGCCGTGGTTCGTGGGTGACGCTGCCGCTGATCCGGTGGCTGGTCTGATCGCCTGTCGGGCCGCGGCTGAGACCCTCGCCGCAGGTCGGGCGGGTTTAGTGGAAGTGGCTATGAGCCACGCGGTGAGCTGGGTCCGATCAGGGGATGACCTGAGCGTGGGCGATGCCGAACTGATCCGCCAAGGTGACGGTTGGGTCGTTCGGGCTGGTGGTGACAAACAGGAAGTGTTGGCCCCCCGAGGAGGGGATTGAACTACCGGTTGGTTCTTCCGCCGCAGCACGACAAAAGGGCGGTAGGTTGAGACGGTGTTCGCACGTAAGAGCAGCGGCTCGGGGCACTTGGGCGAGGGGCATCACCGAAATGTGACCCGGGGCGGGTACCGGGCGGCGGTATTCGGGGTGAGCGACGGCCTGGTGTCCAACGTTGCTCTCATCCTCGGTGTGGCCGGAGCCAGTTCGGGCCAAGAACTGGTGCGAATTGCCGGTTTGGCCGGGCTGATCGCCGGGGCGGTGTCTATGGCCGCGGGAGAGTATGTGTCCATGCAGGCCCAGCGAGAGCTGCTGGAGCGGGAGCTGGAGATGGAGCGGCGGGAGCACGTTCGCAACCCGGAGCATGAGGTAGAGGAACTGGCCGAGATTTACGAATCCCGAGGGGTGGATCCCGACACGGCCCGGGAGATGGCGGCCAACATCATGGAAGATCCGGACAAGGCACTGGAGGTCCACGCCCGAGAAGAGATGGGCATCGATCCCAACGAGTTGGGCAACCCGGTGTTTGCGGCGACCTCCTCGTTCATTGCCTTCGCCATAGGCGCGGTGCTGCCCCTGCTGCCCTGGTTCTTCACCGGCGGCAACGGCGCCATCGTGGGGTCGATCCTGCTCGGGGTGGTGGGCGCAGTGCTGGTGGGCGGTGCGCTGGCCTTGGCCACCAACCGGTCAATCGTGCGGGGATCGCTCCGCCAGTTGGTCATTGCTGCGGCGGCGGCCGCTATCACATTTGGCATCGGCTCCGCAGTGGGGGTGGGAGTATGACTGATTGGGAATGGACCTTGGGCGGCCTCGAGAGCGACAAGCCTCCCGTTTGGAGCGATGACAACGTCTTGGACCCGTCCAGCGTGCTGCTCACCGACAAGGTTGCCATCGTCACCGGCGGCGCTCGGGGGATCGGAGCGGCCACCGCCGTGGCACTGGCCCGCTTCGGCGCCGATCTGGCCATCTGCGACCGGGAGGCCGACGATATGGCCCGCACCGCCGCCGCAGTGGAAGCGCTGGGACGCCGCTGCCTCACCGGGCTGTTCGACGTCCGCCATCCCGAGCCTCGGGATGCTTGGCTGGCGGAGGTTGCCGAGACCTACGGCCGGGTGGACGTGCTGGTGAACAACGCCGGCGGCACGTTCAATTCCCCGTTCGCCGACATCAACCTCAAAGGCGAGGCCGCGCTCATCGCCGAGAACTTCACCCAGGTCACCGGGTTCATCCGAGGGTGCATCCCGTTGATGAGCGAGGGCGGGTCGATCATCAACGTCACTTCGATCGAGGCCCATCGGGCCGGTCCTGGCTTCTCCATCTACTCGGCGATGAAGGCAGGTCAGGCCAACCTGACCATGAGCCTGTCTTTGGAGCTGGCGCCGGCCGGTATCCGGGTCAACTGCATCGCCCCCGACGTGATCCCCACGGAGGGCGAGCGCATGCTCGGCGACGAGAGCACCGACGAGAGATCCCAGTTGGCCCCCCAGCCGTGGCTGGAAGGCGGCTCAGTTCACGACTGTGCCGCCACGATTGTGTATCTGGCCGGGGACATGTCCCGATTCGTGACCGGCTCCACCATCCATGTGGACGGCGGCAACATTGGCGCTGCCGGCTGGAAGCGCCGCACCACCAACCGCTAGTCCACGTAACCCAACCGCCTAGAGTTCCAGCCGGTACATCACCGCGAAGGAACTGACATGGACATCGACGTTGACCGGGTAACCGAGATAGCCGGCGAGGTCGCCACCCACATGGCCGGGGCCACCACCATGGCTATGGTCCACATCGGCGACGAGCTGGGCCTGTATCAGGCCATGGCGGGAGCGGGGCCGATGACTGCGGAAGCCCTGGCCGACGCCGTCGGCTGCCATCCCCGCCTGGTCACCGAGTGGCTGCGCCAGCAGGCCGCAGTCGAGTTGGTGGAGATCGACGGCCAGAACGACGACGACGTCACGTTCCGGTTGACCGACGAGGCCGCCGCGGTGCTGGCCTGGGAGGTGAGCCCCGCGTTCTTGGCCGGAGGCATCGGCATGTTCCGGGCGATGTTCGCCGACATGGACGACATCCTTGAAGCCTTCCGGGGCGATGGCGGTTTGGCGTGGGGTGACCACCACCCCTGTCTGTTCACCTCCACCGCCCGGTTCTTCCGCCCTCAATACGAGATGTACCTGGCCAACGAGTGGATCCCGGCCGCCGATGGGATCGACGAGCTGCTCCGCGCCGGGGCCACCGCCGCCGACGTGGGCTGCGGCTGCGGCGACTCGGTGCAGATCCTGGCCTCGGCCTACCCCGACTCGCACTTCACCGGGTTCGACTTCCACGGCCCGTCCATCGACCAGGCCAGAGAACTGGCCGCCAACGTCGGGCTTCCCAACGCATCGTTCGAAGTGGCCGACTCCAAGGGCTACCAGGGCGCCTACGACGTGATCTTCTTCCTCGATTGTCTGCACGACATGGGCGACCCGGTGGGCATTGCCGCCCACGCCCGCAACCAGCTGGCCGAGGGGGGCTCGGTGCTCATGGTGGAGCCGTTCGCCCTCGACGGCCACGTCCGAAACCTGACCGAGAACCCCATGGCCGCCACGTCATACGGGGCATCCGCCGTGTTTTGAGTCCCGTGCTCTCTGGCCCAGCCGGTCGGCCTGGGAATGGGTGCACAAGCTGGCGAAGCGGCCATGCGAGAAGTCTTCACCGCCGCCGGATACTCCAGCTTCGAGCGAGTCACCGAGACCAACGCCAACATCATCTACCAAGCCCGCCCGTAGTTTTTCGGATCGCCCAAACCCCAAAGAAGCCGGTACACTGCGGCGTTCCTGCCCCGTTCGTCTAGAGGCCTAGGACGCCAGATTCTCAATCTGGTAACACGGGTTCGAATCCCGTACGGGGTGCCAAATCTGCGGATGAGCTTGCGACCGTATGCACTGCGGTTTTGGCGCGCGAGACTGGCGCCGACCCAAGTACGACAGAGGAAACGGAGCAACTGATGGGCCGAATGGACGGAAGAGTCGCACTGGTGACCGGAGCTAGCGGTGGGATTGGCATGGCTACGCTGCGCCGGCTGGCGGAAGAGGGCGCCGCGGTGGTGGGCGTCGACTTGGTGGACGAGGCGGGCGAGAAGCTGGTGGCAGAGTTGACCGAGGGCGGCGCTCGGGCGGTGTACCAGCACTGCGATGTGGGCTCGCTCGACGAGGTGACCGCCGCGGTAGAGCGGGCGGTGTCGGAGTTTGGCCGCATCGACGTGCTGTTCAACAACGCCGCCACCAGCACCGGGGGCTACATCCCCGAGCTCGACCCCGAGGGCTGGGACGCCAGCCTGCGGGTGATGCTCACCGCCGCCATGTACGGAATGAAGGCCGCCATTCCCCACATGGCCGCCCAGGGGGGAGGGTCCATCATCAGCACCTCGTCGATCTACGGAGTGGTGGCCTCGCCGGGCAACGCCCCCTACTGCACGGCCAAGGCGGGGCTCATCAACCTGACCCGCACCGCGGCGGTGGAATGGGGGCGCAAGAACATCCGGGTCAACGCCATCTGCCCCGGCGTGGTGGAGACGCCCATGTATGGCGCGGTGCTCGACATCGGCCTCAAGACCCACGAGGAGATCTCCGACATGCACGCACTGGGCCGGACCATCAAGCCCGAAGAGATCGCCGATCTGGTGCTCTTTCTGGCCTCAGATGAGTCGTCGGCCATCACCGGCCAGGCCATCGTCATCGACGGCGGCCTCCTGTCCGATTGCAATTTGACCGGAGTGCCACCGGCCTGACGGCCCCCGGGTCTGACGGGCCCGTGATCTTGTGAATGAAGCCCTAGCTGATCAGCCGGCTTCGATTCCCGTACGGGGTGTCATTGCTTGGGTTCGCTGGTGGTGGAGGGCGAAGAGTTGGCAGGCTAGGGCGGCGGTGCCGTAGGCGAGGTAGCCGACGCCGACGGGGGTGACTGAGCCGCTGATGGCCCGGTTGATGAAGAAGGCCAGCCCGGCGCCGAACAGGGCCATGGTGAAGCCGAGCACGGCGGCGGCGGTGCCGGCCATCTCGCCCATAGGCTCCAGAGCCAGGCTCTGGCCCAGCGGGAAGAATGCCACCATGCAGGCGTTGGCCAGGCTGAAGATGGTGATCCACAGAATGAACGGCGGCCTGCCTCCGGCGGCCAGGGCCAGGCCCAGCATGGTTCCTGCCGCGCAGATTTGTAGACAGCCCGCCCCGAGCGCCACGGAGCGGGCTCGGAAGCGGTGCAGCGCCCGGTTGTTGAGCAGCGTCACCAGGCCCATCCCGGCCGCCATGATCGAGAAGTAGGGGACGAACCAGTGCTCCTGATCGAAGACGTCGTCGAAGATCAGCTCGGAGCTCGCCAGGAATGAGAAGAAGGCCCCGGCGGAGAACATGGTGGCCAGGGTGTAGCCCAGCGTCACCGGGTGGGTGGTGACCGACCGGAAGCCTTCCATCGTCGATCGAAAGGCCAGCGGTCGCCGGTGCTCGGGCTTTAGCGTTTCCTCCAGTCGCAGCGACCACGCCACGATCACCACGGCAGTGAACACGCTGAAGGCCATCACATACCGCCACGACCCCAACTCCACCAGGCCCTTGCCCAGCGGCGGACCGGCCACTGGGGCCCAGAAGAACACCGCCATGACCAGGGTCATCACCCGGGCCATGGCGTCTCCGGAGTAGTAGTCGCGCACGATGGCCTGGGCGGCGGTTCGGGGGCCAGCCGCCGCGAAACCCCAAATGAAGCGGCTGACATAGAGCATGCCCAGCGACACCGACAGGGTGGCCATGAGCGACGCCAGGCCGTACAACACCATGCTTCCGACGAGGATCCTCTTTCGACCCAGAGCATCGGCCATCGGGCCGTAGACCAGGTTGCCGACACCCGATCCGGCGAAGAACAGTGTGATGGTGAGCGACAGGCCGGTGGAGTCCTCCGGCAGGTTGAAGGCCTCCCGCATTTCCGAGAATGCCGGGAGCAGGGTGTCGATGGCCAACGCCGACACAGCGCTGACCATGGCGATGAAGAGGATGAACTCCCGTTCGCCCAATCGGCGACCGGTGTGAGTGGGTGCGGGAGCGGTCACACCGGCCGACTTCTCATAACGGCGTAGCCTGTCCCTCCTATGGCGAATATGTCAAAGGAGTTAGAGGGCAAGGTGGCGCTGGTCACCGGCGCGGCACGGGGGCTGGGTGCCGAGATCGTGCGGCGCATGGTGGCGGCCGGGGCCCTGGTGACGGCCGCGGACAAGCGGGTGGACGATGGGGCTGCGGCTGCTGCCAAGGCCGGGGCGCAGTTCATCGAGCTCGACGTGACCGACGCCGAGCAATGGGCCGCTGCGGTGGATGCGGCTGCCGTCGGCGGCCGCCTGGACATCTTGGTGAACAACGCGGCGATCACCCGGGTGGTTCCGATCTTGGACTGCGATCCTGCTGAGTTCCGCAAGGTGATCGATACCAACCTGGTGGGCACCTTTCTGGGCATCCGGGCCGCCGCGCCCGCCATGGCGTCGAGCGGGGGAGGGTCGATCGTGAACCTGAGCTCGCCCAGCGCTTTCGAGGGCACCGCGGGGATGCCGGCCTATTCCACGTCGAAGTGGGGCATCCGGGGGCTGACCCGCACGGCGGCCCTGGAGCTGGCCGACTTGGGCATCCGGGTCAACGCGGTGGTGCCCGGTGCGCTGCGCACCGCCATGACCCGCCGGCCGGGATGGGAAGACGAGGACTACCAGCGCCACTACGGCGCCACCGTGCCGCTGCGGCGCATGGCCGAACTCGGAGAGGTGGCCGACCTGGTGATCTGGCTGGCCTCCGACCAGGCCTCCTACTGCACCGGAGGCGACTACGCCGCCGACGGCGGCCTGGGAGCGGGCTCGCCCCCGCCTCTACCCGAGAGCGGTTAGTTCGAGTAGTCGGGGTTGAACTGGACCTCGTCCTCTACTCGGTGGAGCCAGGGGTACAGCTCGGCGGGGCGGCGGGCGATGACCGCCAGCTGGTTGGACTGGCGCTTGAACAGGGCACGGAGCAACCGCAAAGCAGGCTTGGCCAGTTGTCCGGCCAGACGCCGACGGTGGCCGGTGGCCACGGCTGTGGGCAGGCGCAGGCCGTAGCGGAACTCGATGCGGGGCTCGCCGGTGGGGTCGTAGGACCGCAAAGTCTTCACCACCTCAGACTCGGTCCAGCGGTACACGTGGTTGGGCACGCCGGTGTTGTCCAGCCCGCCGGTGCGAAACCCCTGGTCGGTGACCGCGGCCAGCTCGTAGGCGTCGGCCATGCCCACCCGAACGGCCAGCCGCATCAGAACGCTGTCTCGGGCCTCGATGGCCACGATCCCCTCCCGGCACACCCGGTACATCTCCACCAAGGCCCGGTGGGGGGAGCGGCAGTGGTGCAGTCCTTCCGATACGAACACCCAGTCGAAGGAGCGGTCGTCATAAGTCAGCGACTGGGCGTCCTGGAACGACCACGCCCCGTCGGGCACCAGCGGGGCGAACGCCTCGTCGAGGTTGGAAATCACCACATCGGTGAATCCCAGGGAGGACAGCAGCTCCCAGTCCTCGATGCCGGCGCACACCGCCAGCAGGCGAGTATCGGCATCCAGGCCCAGGCTGGTTAAGGTCTCAGCGGCGAATTTGCGGTCCAGGATCCCTCTCCTGTCTCAGGCGTGGTTAGCCATCGTACGGCGACCGCTAGGTTGCTGAGGGTGAAGTTCGGGTTTCCCTTCATCTCGCTGCACCCGGGGGCATGGGTGGAGGTGGCCCAGGCTGCTGATGAGGCCGGGTTCGAGTCGTGCTGGATCGCCGACCATCTGGTGTTCCCAGTGGAGATGGAGGGCTCGCTGGGCGACGTCGACCACCCCAACGTGCCGGCCACCGTGCCGGTATACGACGCTCCGTCCTACCTCTCGTTCCTGGCCGGCCAGACCTCCCGCATCAACCTGGGTGCGTACGTGTACCTGGCCGGACTGCGCCACCCGTTCACCACTGCCCGGGGCTTCGCTACCTTGGATCACGTGAGCAACGGCCGGGCGCTGGTCGGCGTGGGGGCGGGATGGCTGCGCAACGAGTGGACGGCCGCGGGGATGGACCCCCGCACCCGGGGGCGCCGGCTCGACGAGGCCCTCGACGTGTGCGTGCGGCTCTGGACCGAGCCCGAGGTGGAGCACCACGGCGAGTTCTACGAATTCGAGCCGGTGGCCTTCGAGCCCAAGCCGGTGCAGCAGCCCCATCCCCCGATATTGGTGGGCGGGCTGTCGGACGCCGCGCTGCGCCGGGCAGCCCGCTACCAGGGGTGGATGGGCATGGGCGACACCTTCGAGTCGGTGCGAGCCGCGGCCGATCGCCTGGCCGAACTGGGCGCGCCCGACATCGAGATCACCGCCCAAGGACGGTGCGAGACGCTCGACGACTTGCGGCGCTGGGAGGATGCCGGCGCCCATCGTCTGGTGGTCACCCCCTGGGAGAGCACCAGCAAGGCGGTCGAATCGCTCCAGCGGTTCGCGGAGCGATTCATCGCCTGACCATCGCCGGTTGGAAATGTGTCAAAAACCCCTGGGGAGGGCGTACAATGGCATTTCTGCGCACGCAACGTCTGACTAGGGATTGCCATGGGTCGAGGATCAGAGAGCTTTCAGAAGCGACAGCGAGAGAAGAACAAGCGAGAGCGGGCTGCGGCCAAGCAGGCCCGCCGCCACGGCAAGCTTGAGGTTCCGTTCGAGGAAGAGGATGAGGCGCCTTCCACAAACGGAAAGTCAGAAGCCGAGTTGTACGAAGACTTCCGCCTGCTGAGCGAGAAGTACCAGTCCGGGGGAATGGACGAGGAGACCTACGAGCAGCGCCGGGCCGAGATCTTCGAGCAACTCGGCCTTGAGGTCCACTGACCTCTTGCGGCTCGTTCGCTATCCAGCGGGCACTGCCCGACTGGTGGGCATGCCCAGCATGCACGACAATCCCGCCGACTGAAGCCCGCCCGCGCCACCGGCCACCAGGATCACGAAGTAATCGGGAGAGGGCACGATCGGCACCCGGTCGTTCTCGATGGCCACACCGAGCTGCTCCAGCACGTCTCTGGTGGGCTGGCGCCGATAGGGGGGGTAGAAGTCCAACGGCACTCGGGCTTCAGCGAACAGATGCTCTCGCAGTTCCTGCTTGGTGGGCAGAAGGCTGGCCACCATCTCGGCGATGACCGGGCTCATCACCAGCACGGTTGGGAAGGGGTTGGGGGCGTCATGGCCCCCGCACGGCCCGCTAATGGCCAGGCCGTTGGTCACGTGGTGCAGCACCTGGTCGGGCTCGTGGTGCATGTCGGTGATGGGCCACATCCCGTTCACGGCCAGCACGGTGACCACATCCTCGTCGGCGTCGAACCCCAGTTCAGTGTGGTAGGGCGGCCACGGGGAGGCTTCTTCGTTCTCGGCCACGCACAGCGAGGTGACCTTGCCGGGCCAGCCCAGCGGCGCCTTGTCCACCTCGCCGGGGATGGCCCCGCCGATGTTCACCAGTGCCAGTCGCATCGCTCGTCCGACAGTGGCGTTGGCGTGCGATCCGGGCCCGAAGCATCCGGCACCGTAGTTGAAGCCCAGACGATGGCGGATCGGGCCGTTCACCACCAGCATCGGGCCCACCGGGTTGGTGGTGGTCTGCACCCCGTGGGCGTTCATCTGGGGGTCGCAGAAGGCGTCGATAGCGGCTATCAGCACCGGCATCGCCTCAGACGAGCATCCGGCCATCACCGCGTTGACCGCGATCTTCTCCACCGTGGCTGGCGCGTTCAGCGGGGGCACGTCGCTCACCACATGGTCGGCCGACAGCCCGGAAGCAGCCACTGCGGCAGCCACCCGCTCAGGGGTGGGGGGAACGACCGGCAGCCCATCGGACATGCCCCGTTCTCGCAGATAGGCCTCGACTTCTTCGTGGCCCCCCTCGATTGTGACCCGTTGGGTCATGCCACCAATGCGTCCACGATGTCGTCGAGGCGGGATGCGATGTCGGCTCTGATGTCATCCTCAGACCACTCGTCGTAGCCCGACGGCAACACGATCAACGGCTGGTTGTCCACCCGCAGGCCCCGGGCAGTGGCCTCGGCCAAGCCCCGGAACTGCTCGGTCACCAAGCCCACTGCCGGAGTCCCCATGGCTTCCAGCGTGCTGCTGGCGTGGATACACCACGCCGTGCACGAGCCTCAATTGCCCAAACCGCTGATCACCGCGTCGACTTCCTTATGGAAGGCCTCCATCTCCTGCTGATACTGCTCGGGGTCGGCGCCGTGCATCGGGCCGCTGGCTCGAACCACTACTCCGGCCGCCCCGGCCCGGTTTACCAACTGGTGGGACAGCTCATCGGCCATGATCGCCATAGACCGCCACATGTCGTTGTCGATGATGCCCACCACCGCGCCAGCCAGCGAGTCCTTGCGAATGGCGAGCGGCTGGGCCGGCTCGTTCACCTCGCCGGTGGGCAACAAGATGGTGGTCGTTTCCATGGAAGCTCCTCCCAGAAAACTCTCGACGACTCTGGCGAGCCCTTCTGGTCCACCCTACCCCGTGCCGTATTGTGTCGCGATGCGCACAACGACGCTTCCCCGGCCCCCGGTCATCATGGAACAGTCCCTGGAAGACCCCGATGTGCTGCTGGGCATATTGCAACGGCAGTCGCCCCATCCGCTGACGCTGGCCGGCGCAGAATTCGTCGAGAGCCGGGCCGCGCTGCGAGCCGGAGCCCGCACCGGCGACGTCCCCCCGTTCGTCGATGTGGTTGACGGCGAACCCCGGATCCCACCGGTGTTCCGCACCACGTGGGGTGCCGAACACCAGGCCGTGGAGGGGGCTGACACCATCGTCAACAACCCCCGGTTCATCGAGGCCGCCCGGCAGCTCTATGGCGCCGAGGTGGTGCGGCCCTATTTCACCTACGTGAACATCAACGCTCCCAGCGGCCAGTACGCCCGCCACACCGACATTCCCTCCTTTCGGGGGGTCGGCCGCAACGAATACCCCACCTGGCTGCTCAATTGCATGATGCACTCGGGCTGCTTCGATCGTTGGCGGGTGCGGATCGCCACCGCGGTGTGCTGGTACTACGAGGGCACCGGCGGGGAGTTCACCTATTGGCCCGAGGGTTGGGACGGCGACATGGTGACGGTGAAGCCGCCCTACAACTACGGCGTTATGGGCGACAACGACTACATGCCCCATCGGGTGGAGACCATCGGCGCCGAGGCCGACTACGCCAAATACGGCTTCGACGCCACCATCGCGCTCACTCCCGACCGCCAGTGGATCATCGAAGAGCCCGGCCATGAGCCGGTGATCCACGCCTTCGACGAGGTGCGGGTGTCGCTGTCGTGGAAGGCCTTCGTGTTCGACGACCCCCAAGAAGCCGAGGTGTACGACAAGCACCTGGACGACCTGGACGAGCCCACGCTGATCGCCACGATGGCCGAGGACTGCGCCCGCCGGGGCATGGCTGTGCCCGACGGGCCCGACGCGCTGGCTAATCCCGAATTCGGGGAGCGGATCAGAGAAACCTACTTGTCCCCCGAATTGCGGTTCTGACTGCCGCTGTCCGAACACGAACAGGACGCGCGCTTTCGACTCCTGCGGTACGGTGGTGGCTACTGCCGATACGGGGGGTTTGTGACGTGTTCGGTCTCAGGCGGGTTTCGAAGTTGGCATGCTGGCGCTGGCTGGCTTTGTTCTGCGCGCTGGCGCTGGTGGCCTCAGCCTGCGGGGGGGGGAACGACGATGACGCCGGCGATGGCGGCGGTGTGGCCGCTGAGGCCACCGCCGCTCCTGAGGCGCCCTCTGGAGACGGCGACGGTGACGCCCCCGCTCCCAGCGACGACGGCGAGGACGAAGCCCAACCCAGTACCGATGACAGCGGCGACCAGGGCGATGGAGCAGATGAGGACACCTCAGCCCCCGAGCCCGCGGCCACGGAGGCGCCCGAAGCAGCGGTGGAGCCCCAGTACGGCGGCACGCTGGTGGTTGGGCTGGAGGCGGAGACCACCAACGGGCTGAACCCGGTCAATGCCCAGGCCGCAGTGTCCGGGCACATCCTGTTCCGGGCTCTGTACGACACCCTGACCGTTGAGGGTCCCGACGGCGAGGCCGTGCTCAACTTGCTGGAGAGCATGACCTCCAACGACGACTTCACCGAGTGGACCATGACCCTGCGTCCGGGGATCACATTCCACGATGGGACACCGGCGGACTCGGCTGCGCTGAAGCGCCATTTCGAAGAGCAGGCCACCGGCACGCTGACTGGCATCGTGGTGAGCGATTGGGATGTCGAGTCCATCGACATCATCGACGATCTGACCATCCAGATGAACTTGGGGAAGTCGTTCGCCCCATTACCCAATTATCTGACCAGCCATCTCGGATATTTCGGGGCGCCGTCGATGTACGACTTGGGTCCGGAGGGTTCGGCCCGCAACCCCATTGGTGCCGGCCCGTTCATGCTGGAGGAGTGGATTCCCAACGAGGTCACCCGGATGGTGCGCAACCCGAACTACTGGCGAACCGACGCCGAGGGTCGTCAGCTTCCCTATCTCGACGCCTTGGAGTTCCGGCCCATCCCCGATACCGATGGCCGGTTCGCGGCCCTTCGGTCCGGCGACCTCGATGCCAGCAGTGTGAACACCGGTCTCAGAATCGACGACTACAACGAGGAGTTCAAGACCTACTGGCAGAAAGACCGGTACAACGAGACCACCTACCTCCTGCTCAACAACTCCCGGCCCCCGTTTGACAACGTGGACTTCCGCCGGGCTCTGGCCCAGTGCACCGACCGCCAGACCTTCAACACCATCCGCTGGGACGGGCAGACACCGTCCACCGGCCCCTTCTCGCCGGGAACCCCCGGCTACTTGGAGGACGCTGGATTCCCGGCCTACGACCCCGGCGCGGGCAGCGCCGCCATTGCCAGCCTGGGAATAAGCGATGTTGAGATCGGCACAACCAACGATCCGGCCAACCTCCTCAACACCGAGCTGATCGCCGCGATGTGGGGAGACTGCGGATTGGACGTGACCATCACCCAGGTCGACCAGGCCGAGTTGATCACCAACGCGGTCTTCGGGCTGTTCACCGCTTTCTTGTGGCGTCAACACGAAGGCTATGACGTGGGCACAGAGCGGGTGTGGTGGCACAGCAAGTTCAGCCAGGGGATCGCATTGAACTTCGGCCGCATCAACAACCCGACGATTGACGCTGCGCTCAACGAGAGTCTGATCACCAAGGACCTCGACCGGCGCAGAGAACTCGCCGAGGAGATCAACCGGGCGTTCGCCGAGCAGGTCCACTACATCTGGTTCTACGAATCGAACTGGTTGTTCGCAACCCAAGACCATGTACACGGCATCGACAACCTCACACTTCCCGGCGGCGTAGAGCACGAGAAGGTGTTCAGCGGGAGGGTGTTCTTGACCGAGGCTTGGATCGAGCAATAGCGGCCGGTTCCGGCCAGGAAGGGCGCTAGCAGGCCAAGGGGCAGGAGAAGCCAGTGCTCCGGTTCTTCGGAACGCGCTTGGCCCAGCTTGCCCTGGTCGTATTGGCAGTAACGCTGCTGTTCTACTGGATGCTGAACCTGCTGCCCGGCAACCCGTGCGTGGCCGCGTTCGGCGGGGCGGCCACCCAAGAGCAGATTGCCGAATGCGAGCGGGACCGCAACCTGGACGACCCGGTGATCGTGCAGTGGGCCAAGTGGGGCGGCGATGTGCTCACCGGGGACTTCGGCAAGTCGTACCTCACCGGGCGGTCATTCGGCGAGGCCCTCAATACCGCGCTGCCCCGAACCCTGCTTCTTTTGGCCTACTCGCAGATCCTGGCGCTGGGCGCGGCCATTCCCCTCGGCCTGTGGTCGGGGTACAAGCAGAACAGCGTGGGCGACAAGATCGCCAGCGGAGGGGCGTTCGCGCTCTTGTCCATTCCGGTGTTCGTGCTCGGACTGGTGCTGATCTTGGTGTTCGCCGTGAGGCTGGACTGGTTCGACTTGAGCGGCTATCAGCCGATCTCAGAGGGGCTGGTCGCCCACTTCAAGGTGATGTTCCTGCCCTCGGTAACGCTGGCCGCCGGGCTGTTGCCCGTCTATCTGAGGCTGCTGCGCACCGATGTCATCGGCACCTTGCAGGAGGACTTCGTGGGCACTGCTCGGGCCAAGGGCCTTCCGGTCCGCCACGTGCTCATCCGCCATGTGCTGCGCCCGTCGAGCTTCACGCTGCTGACCATCTTCGGCATCCAGGCGGCCCAGGCGGTGAACGGCGCCATCGTGGTGGAGTTCTTGTTCGATCTCGACGGGGTCGGATCGCTGCTGGTGGGCTGGGTGGCGGCCCGGGAGTTCTTGCTGGTCCAGACCCTGGTGGCGCTGATCGCCGCGGTCTTCGTCACCGTGACCACGATGGTCGACCTGCTCTACTCGGTGCTCGATCCGCGGGTGCGGCGAAAATGAGCAATGTAGCCACCACCGTCGTGACGGGCTCCCAGCCCGAGGTCGCCCCCCGGCAGCGCCGTCACAATGTCGCCCTTTGGCTGTCGGTGGGGTGGTTGATTCTGGTGATTGCCAGCGCGGTGCTGGCTCCCTGGCTGGGATTCATCGACGACCCCCACAAACCATTGTCGGGGCCGCCAGAAGAGGGTCCGTCGTGGTCGAACTGGTTCGGCACCGACCAGCTCGGCCGGGACATGTTCGCTCGCTCGGTGTGGGGCGGCCGGCTGTCGCTGTCCATCGCCGGTCCCGCGGTGGGCATCGGGATTGTGGTGGGCGGCGTGCTGGGGGTAGTGGCCGGCTACTTCGGCAAGTGGATCGATCTCGGCGTCAGCAGCGTGGTCAACGTGGCGCTGGCCCTTCCCGCGCTGGTGTTCGCCCTGTTCATCGTGACCGTGCTGGGCCAGAGCTACCTGAATGTCACCATCGCCGTGACCATCTTGACGATCCCGGCCATCGCCCGCATTGCCCGGGCCCAGGCGCTGCGGTTCGCCGCTCGGGAGTTCGTGACCGTGGCCGACATGATGGGGGCCAAATGGCCCCGCCTGCTTTTCCGGGAAGTGCTGCCCAACGTGGTGCCCGCCTTGGCCTCGATCGCCTTTTTGGCCATGGGGATCGTGATCATCGCCGAGGGGAGCCTGTCGTTCATCGGGGTGAGCGTGGGCTCGCCCAGCATCACCTGGGGCAACATCCTGGCTGCGGGGAAAGGCAGGCTGGAGGATGCCCCCCACATTGCCCTGATCACCGGCGGAGTGATGTTCGTCACCCTCATGGCACTGAACTTCGTGGGCGACGAGCTGCTCCGGCGTCTCGACGTGCGTGAGGCCCGCATCTAGCCCGACTCCCGCCGACCTACTGCTGCTGTTGCTGCTGCTGTTCTCGGGTGCGGGGGGCTTTGACCGCGGCCAACAGCGAGGGCCGCATAAGGGTTGACGGCTGGCGGGCCGGGTCCATGCGGCGGATCTCCACTGAGGCGTCGACTTCTGGAGTGCCGGGACCGGAGTAGACGCCCCGCAGCGGGGGGACGTCGTCGTAGTCGCGGCCGTGGCCGATCTTGACGTGCTGGCGGCCCACCGCCAGCCGGTTGGTGGGATCCAGCGGCAGCCAGCCCTGGCCGGGCACGGCCGCCTCGAACCAGGCGTGGGTCTGCACTCGGACGAGGTCGCCGTCGATGCTGCCGGCGCGGTCGTTGCTGGAGAACAGGTAGCCCGACGCATACCGGGCCGGGATGCCGATGCTTCGGCACAGGGCCACGGCCAGATGGGCATAGTCCTGGCATACGCCGACGCCTGCGGCCAGAACGTGGGTGATGGGTTGGCCGATCTCGGTGGCCCCGGGCTCATAGGCCAGCCGGTCTCCGACGAACTCGTTCAGCTGCGACACCGCGCTCACCACATCGGACCCCTCGGCCTCGGCCAGCTCTCGGGCCTGCTGGGCCATGGCCTCGTCCCAGTGGGTGTGGCGGGTGGGCTTCAGGAACTCGTCGTGCTCATTGAGAAAACCCGGATCGCCCAGCGACTCCATCGCAGAAGCGGCGGAGTGGGCTGGCGGGTCTTGGGTCTCCACTGAGGCTTCGGCGACGACTTCTAGCTCGACGTGCGATTCGGCGACGCCGAAATGGTCCACCCGGGTGCCCCAGTAGTCGGTGAACGACAGCATCCTGGCCGACGGCTCCACCGACACCCGGTAGCTCAAGAGCTGCTGGCGCTCATCGGAGACCGGGCAGGCCCGCAGCTCGTTCTGAGACTCACGTGCCGGGGAGTCGAAGGCGAACCTCGTGCGATAGCAGATGTCCAACCTCATGACGAGGCTCCCGGGCTGATGGCCTGGCTGTGAAGGTCGAAGGCCTCGGCGTTGCGGAAGAAGTAGCCGCTTACCAGGTCGGCCACTTCCCGCACTCCGGTTTCCAGTTCGCTCAGATGGGCCGGCAGGTTGGCCGCCATGTCGTCGAAGTCGGCGTATTCCAGCCCCGACCGAAGCTGGCCCAGGCGACGCAGGGGCGGGGGGCGGCCGTTGGAGGCGAGGGCTTCAACCTGGGTTTCGCTCAACCGAAAGCAGTAGAGCACCGACCGGGGAAATGAGCCGTTGACCAGCAGGAATCGGGCCACATCAGCGGCCAGGGGGGACGACTGGGAGGCCCGCTGGTAGGCCTCCAGCGCCGACACCGAGCGCAAGGTGAGCGCCATCTCGTCGTACGACGAGCCGTCCATGGCGGGGTAGCGGGTTTGGATGAGGCGACAGGTCATCAGCGCCCGCTCCAGGTTCTGGCCCAACACCAGGAATCGGTAGGCCTCTCCTCGGGCCATCGACGTCTCGAACACCCCGTTGAGCGTCTGGCAGCTCACCCGGATGAAGTCGAGGGTGTGGAACGGGTCTTGCTCCATGGTTGCAGCGAAGTCGTCTTGGCGGAGCCGCAGATAGAACTGGTTGATCTGCTCCCACAGCTCAGAGGGGATCTGGTCGCGCAGGGAGCGGAAGTTCTCCCGGGTGCGGCCGATGCAGAACACCACCGACCCGGCCAGAGCGGGCGAGGCCACCAGCCGGGTGGCGGCTGCCTGCACGTCGATGCCCAGCCCGGCCTCGCTGCGCAGCATCGGAGGCGACGGGGTCATGCCTTCGGCCATGGTCTGCACGTCCTCATCCGGTGCTGGCACTTCCAGGCGCAGGGTGCGGATCAGGTTCTGCATGCGGTCGATGGCCTGGGCCGGAGGCTCGGCCACCGTGCTGAGCAGGGTGGCCCGCACCATGCGGGCGGTGTCCTCGGCCCGCTCCAGGTAACGGCCGGCCCAGAACATGTCCTCGGCGTGTCGAGCCAACATCAGCTTGCCGCAGCCTGATCGAGTTGGCCGGAATCGCCCAGCACCCAGGTGTCCTTGGAGCCGCCGCCCTGTGAGCTGTTGACGATGAGCGATCCCTCCCGCAGGGCCACGCGGGTGAGCCCGCCGGGGATCACCTCCACCTGCTCGCCGCTCAGCACGAAGGGGCGCAGGTCGATGTGGCGGGGGGCGAAGTGGTCGCCGGCCCACGCGGGCAGCCGGGACAGGTTCACCACCTCCTGGGCGATCCAGTTTCGGGGGTCGTCCAAGATCTTGTCGCGGGCCTCGGCCAGTTCGGCGTCGGTGGCTTTGGGGCCGATCACGATGCCGTAGCCCCCCGACTCGGCCACCGGCTTGACCACGAGCTGGTCGAGCCGCTCCAGCACCTCGGCCCGCTGGTCTTGCTCCCACAGCAGGTAGGTGTCGGCGTTGGGGATGATCGGCTCCTCGCCCAGGTAGTACCGGATCATGTCGGGCACGTAGGCGTATACGGCCTTGTCGTCGCCCACTCCGTTGCCCACCGAGTTGGCAATCGACACCGTGCCGGCCCGGGCGGCGGCCATAAGCCCCGGCACTCCCAGGGTGGACTGGGGGTTGAACACCACCGGGTCCAAGAAGTGGTCGTCGATGCGGCGGTAGATCACATCCACCCGCTCCAGGCCCCGGGTGGTGCGCATGGCCACCACGTGGTCGTCCACCACCAGGTCGCGTCCCTCCACCAGCTCCACGCCCATGCTGCGGGCCAGAAATGCGTGCTCGAAATAGGCCGAGTTGAAGATGCCCGGGGTGAGCACCGCCACGGTGGGGTCGTCGCCGCAGGCGGGCGGGGCGATGGACCGCAGGGCTCGCAGGAGCGAGCGCCCGTAATGGTCCACGGAGCGGACCGCTAGGTCGGCGAAGGCCGCGGGCAGCAGCTTGGTCATGGCGGCCCGATTCTCGATCACATAGGAGATGCCGCTGGGGCTGCGCAGGTTGTCTTCCAGTACCCGGTAGGCGCCGTCGCCGTCGCGCACCAAGTCGATGCCGGCCACCAGACAGCGAGCCCCCATGGGAACCGCCACGTTCATGGCCTCGCGCTCGAACCCGGTACACGAGGTGATCAGCCGCCGGGGCACGATGCCGTCGTGGAGAATGGCCTGCTCGCCGGCGTAGATGTCGTCGAGGAAGCGGTTGAGCGCGGTGACCCGCTGGATCAGTCCCCGCTCCAGCATGGCCCACTCCTCGGCGTCGATAACCCGGGGGAACAGGTCCATGGGCCAAGTGCGCTCGGTGCCCTCGTCGCCGCCGTACACCGTGAAGGTGATCCCCTGGCGGCGGAAAGACTCGTTGCGCTGCTCTTCGAGATCCCGCACCTGCTCCAGCGTCAGCCGGTCGAACCACTCCTGCACCGGCCGATAGTGGTCCCGAGTACGCCCATCCCCATCGACAGCCTCGTCGAAGAAGCCTCCCGTGGTCATACGCCATCAGACTAGACTCGCCAAATTGTTGTGGAGTGCCCCCGGGCACCTGTCGTCTGATCAGGCGCGGGCGTCGATGACGTGTAGGGGCCCATCCCAGGCGATCATCTCTTGATCCGTTGTGATTAGGTCACATCCGGCGAGTATCGCTGTGGCGACGATCATCCGGTCTGCTGGATCGTGGCCCGTAAAGCCCTCTTTCCGCAGTCTTCCTGCTCGCAGGGCCATATGCACGTCCAGTGGGATCACCCGGATTCCGTCCTCTTTCGCCTGTTGGTACAACTCGCCCGCATCGACGCTTACGCTGCCCCGTTCCGCAAGCGTGGCTATTTCTAAGAAGGTGATGGCGCTGAGGGCTAGCTCACCGCTCACTGTGGCGGCCTCAACCATGCGATTGGCCGCAAGGCTAATTTCGTGTGTGCGTGCTGCGTCGGTGCGAAGCATGACGTTGGTGTCAAGCAGCAGCGTTGCCATCAGAGATCTAATTCATGGTTGGGACACCAGTCGACACCCCACTCTTCCTCCCCCAAGCGATCGATGTCTACGCCCGGTTCCACCTTGATGAGCTTGCCGTAGCGTTCCCAAAAGCCTTCTGACTGCTTGGGACAGGGCGCTACGACTGCCACCGGGCGGCCGTTTTTTGTGACCGTGACGGTGTCGCCGGTTTCCTCCACGCGGTCCAGGATGCGGGAGCAATCGGCGCGGAACTCGGAGAACGGGATTTTGTCAGGGAGCAATGCGTGCTTGGCGTTCGTTGTCATGGGATGTCTCCCCGGAGATTTGTACAGAGCAATTGTACTACGTTGTCAGGGTCGGGCTGGCCGGATTTGAACCGGCGACCCCCTGCTCCCAAAGCAGGTGCGCTGACCAAGCTGCGCCACAGCCCGTATTAGTGGTCTTGCGCCAGCGTACTCGGAGGCAGGGTGGGGGAGAGAAGCTTGTTTTCCCGATTGGGGAGTCAGGACAGGGCCTGCTCCACCCGGTCGAGGGCCTCGTCTTCGGAGACGTTCAGCGAGAAGCTCAGCTCCGACACGAGCACGTTGCGGGCCTTGGTGAACAGGCTCTTCTCGCCGGCGGACAATCCCTTGTTCTGGTCCCGCAGGGCCAGGTTCCGCACCACCTCGGCCACCTGGTAGACGTCGCCCGACTTGAGCTTCTCCTGGTGGTTCTTGAACCGGCGGCTCCAGTTGGCCGGTTCGCGCACGTCCCGCTTGCGGAGCACCTCGAACAAGTCCTCAACATCCTCGGTGGAGATGGGCCACCGCATCCCCACTTCCTCGGCCTTGGCCACGGGTACCGACAGCACCATCTCGCCGTGGGCCATGCGCAGCACGAGGTATTCGGTCTTCTCCCCGAAGGCCTCTTTCATCTCCTTTTTGACCACGGTCGCAGCTCCGTGGTGGGGGTAGACGACCTTGTCACCTTTTTTGAACGTCATTGTGCTCCGTGGGGGCTCAGGGGAACCTCCTAAGGATGCCACCTATGGGCGCGGTTTTGCATCTTGTCTGAGAACACGGTGCTTGGGGCTGGTTTTCCGTCGGACTGCATGCACCGATGCGGTCCAGCGACCAAGATGGGCGGAGATGGCTTCGCTTCGAACCGAGATAACCGAGATCGTCACCGGGCTGGGGATGCTCGGCTTGGCGTCGGTGGACGAGGCGCTGGCCATTCGCCCTGAGGCGATGGTGGGAGTGGAAGAACGGCACTACGACAAGCTGATCGCCGCTCGGGCCGACGGCAAATACGGGGTGCAGTTCGAGGAGGCCTGGGCCAACGGTGTGGCTTTTGCCGCCGCGGAAGACGGTTTGCGGGGTCGGCAGCCCAAGCGAGTGGAGTGGAAGGGACCGCACCAGGCACCCTCTTATGAGCAGACGCCAGCCGACCTGCGGATCGATCACGTGTATCTGGTGAGTTGCAAGTACGGGTCGAGGCTGCTGCACAACGTGGCGCCGGGGCACCTCTTCGAGCGGCTGCTAGAAGTGAGGCGAACAGGGGCGGGGGACTGGTACGCCAATGTGGCTCTAGCCGAATACCAGGCCCTTTACCAGGCCGCCCGTGAGTATTTGGGCAGCCAGGAGGAAGGGTTCGACGACCTCCCGTCGTCGGTCACCGACTTGAACGCCGACCAGCACAAGCGGCTGAAGCGGCCCTTTGCCCGCCAATGGCCCGAGTCGCTGGCCGAGGCGGCCCATTGGTTCTCGGTGGCGGTTTCGCAAGCCTCCGCCGAGCGGTGGCTGAGGGCGCTGGGCCATCGGGCCACTCGCCGAGAGGAAGCACTGTGGCGCCTGCTGCGGCTTCAGCCTGCGCCCTATTTCGTGCTGGGCACCGACCACCGCCGCCGACCGGTGCGCTACCGGGTGGACACCCCGTGGGACTTCCGCCAGCGGTTCGTGTTCAAATCGTTCGACGTGTGGCCCGAGGCCCGGGTGCAGCCGGTGGTGCGGTGGCGGGGCGACCTGATCGTCAAGGACACCGGCACTCCGGTGTACGTGGACGGCCACGTGGAGGTGCGTTGGAGCCACGGCCGCTTCCAGGGCTCGCCCGAGGCCAAGGTGTACCTCAAGACCCCCCACTTAGAGACTCCCGGCTATACGGAGCTGGCGTAGGGGTCAGGCCCAGATGGCCATCGGGTAGCCGGTGGCGTCCAGTTCTCCCCGCCCCAGGATCAGTGCTGCACTGGCGGCGATGCGCCGGGCGGTCCAGGCCGCGGCTGCGGCGTCGAGCAGGTCGTCTGGGGTCGCTCCCGGAAGGGATGGGGGAGCTGTGCCGAGGTTGTCGAATTCTGGCACCAGCGCAGCCGTGCGCTCGGCCTGTCCGGCCGGTTGGCGCTTGGACACCGTCATGGGCTGACCGGCCAGCACGGCGAAGCTGGTCTCGGGGTGGACTTCGGCGGCCTGGAGCCGGGCCTTAGCGGAGAGGTCTTCTGGGGTCAGCACGGCTCGCACTTCCCGCACTTTGGGCAGCAAGTGGAACGCCTGGATGGACAGGCCCCGGCTGGTTCTCTCTCTTGATAGCCGATTGGCCTCGGCGTGGTCGGCGGCGTTGAGCGCGCCCAGCGGCGGAGTCCAGAACAGCGAGGAGCGGCGGGGGCCGAGCAACTCCCGGGCCTCAATGTCGGAGCGGCGCAGGTCTTGGCCTGGCAGTCCGATGGGCATGTCAACGCCAATGGCCACCAGCCCTTGGGACCGGGCTTCGGCCCATACGTCGGCGAACGACGGCCACACCGAGAACGCCACCGGGGAGCCGGGAGTGGTGGCGGTGGTGGCCATGACCCATCCGCCCTTGGCCGCATCCACACCGGCGACCAGCGGTGTGTCACTCAAAGCGGACCTCGAAGATGGTCGGCCAGCGCTTGCCGGTGATGAGGAACGTCCCGGTGTCGGGTCGATAGGCGATGCCGTTGAGAACATCGTTGCTGTCGGTCAACGCCGGGTGGGGGTTGATGATCCCGGCCATGTCGGCCTCGGCGATGACCGCCCCGGTGTCGGGGTCGATCACCACGATTCGGTCGGTGAGCCAGACGTTGGCCCATACGTCGTCGCCGACGCACTCCAGTTCGTTGAGCCGGTTCACCGGGATGCCGTCGGCCCGGGTGACGAGAACCGTGCCCATCATCTCGAACGTGGTGGGGTGACGGAAGGTGAGCGTGTTCGACCCGTCGCTCATCACCAGACGGTCACCGTCGTGGCACAACCCCCAGCCCTCGCCGGTATAGGTGAAGCTGCCGGATTGCTCGAGCGTGTCCCGGTGGTACACGCCTGCGGTTCCCGCCTGCCAGGTCAGCCAGATGAGCTGGTCGCCAACCAGGGCCAAGCCCTCCCCGAAGTGCCGGGGATCGGCGGCGGTCTCTTGGAACACCCTCCCTGTGGGCAAATCCACCACTCGGAGCACGGATTGCCCCCGTAGCCCGGTGCTCTCATACACCAGCCCGTCGAACCACAGCAGCCCTTGAGTGAACGCTGAGGTGTCGTGGGGATGGGTGGCAACCACCTGGTAGGTGAGTGTTCCCGACCAAGTGGGGGACTGTGTAGCGGCCGCAGAGGGTTCCGCGGTTGCGGGGACGGTGCGCTCTGGGATTGGGGTCGAAGGCTGGTCGGTTGGCTGGGTGGTGGGTTGGACGTCTGTGGGTTGGGAGGTGGGACTTACGGGGGCTGATGTGCTGACCGGGGTGGGAGAGGGGGGCGGGGACTCAGGGGCAGGAGTGCGCTCAGCGGTGGGTGGCGCAGTGGTTGGTTCCGCAGAATGGTCGGCTGTCGATTGGGCCGTGGGAGCAGTCGAAGCAGGTGCCCCGGCTGATGACGTAGCCACCGGGGTTGTCGGGGACGGAGGCGCGTCGGAGCCGCAGGCGGCCAACAGGGCCATGGCAGCCAGCAGCCAGAATGCGATCCTCAGGGTGCGACTAAGAGACAGAGCCGCCATTTTTGCTCAAATACGCCCCCAGGTCAGAGGGGTGTCACACTGAACTCGTGGATTTCTCCTTTTCCGAGCAGGAGCAGGCGGTTGCCGATCTGAGCCGCCAGATACTGGGCGACCTGTCGACCCCCGAGCGGCACAAGCATTTGGAGGCCGATGGCCTGACCCACGATGACTACGTGTGGGGAGAGTTGTGCGATGCCGGGTTAGTGGGCGTGTCGTTGCCCGAGGAGTGCGGCGGGGGCGGGTTGGGCTTTCTGGCCACCTGCCTGATGCTGGAGGAAATCGGGCGCACCACCGCCCGGGTGCCGTTTCTGGCGCCGGTGGCGGCCATGGCGGTGGCCGAGTTCGACCCCGACGAGGATCTGCTGGCGGAGATGGCCACCGGATCGGCGCTGGTGTCGCCGGCGCTGGTGGAGCCGGGCCGCGACCCCGGCGAACCCTCTGCGACGGCGGTGGCGGCCGGTGATGGCTGGACGGTGACCGGCACCAAGGAGATGGTCCCGTTCGCCGATCAGGCCGACTGCTTCTTGGTGCCCGCATCCACGAACCACGGCGTCGGGCTGTTCTTGGTACGCAATTCCGCCCCATCGGTGGAGGTTGTTCCCCAGGAGGCCACCTCGGGTCTGGTGGAGGGGAAGGTGGTTCTGGTCGATGCGCCGGCCGACCGGCTGGGCACCGGTGCAGAGGCGGTGGAATGGCTGGTGCAGCGATGCACGGCGGCGCTGAGCGCGGTGGCCGTGGGGGTGGTGAGCGAGGCTCTGCGGCTGACCGCGGCCTATACCAGCGAGCGGGAGCAGTTCGGCCGCCCAATCGCCACCTTCCAGGCCGTCGGCCAGAGGGTGGGCGACGCCTACATCGACACCGAGGCCATCCGCCTCACCGCCCTGCAAGCCTGCTGGCGTCTCGACCAGGGGTTGGAGGCCTCCACCGAAGTGGCGGTGGCCAAGTACTGGGCCGCCGATGGCGGCCAACGGGTAGCCAACGCCGCCCAACACCTCCACGGCGGGATGGGAGTAGACCGCGACTACCCCCTGTGGCGCTACTACGTGTGGGCCAAGCACCTCGAGCTCTCGCTGGGCGGGTCCACCTCCCAACTCCTGCGCATCGGCGAAGCCCTCGCCGCCGGCACCGCCTAAGGCCAAACGGCATTGGGGCGTTACCCTACGCCACCATGAGCGATGCCAAGCGAGACGTCCGGGCCAGCGACAAGTCGTCTCTTCCGATGGTGGTGCGGGCGATGAACAGCTATGGCCGCACCGTTCGCCGCATCCGACCTGGGCACGGTCGGTTCAATGCCGATGCTCTGGTGAGCAAGGCCCAGGAGTCGGCCAAGCTCGACGACCTCGGCCCCGACGGCTGGCAAGAGGGATTCGAGATCTTGGTCGACTCGATCAACGACGAGGGCAATCCGAGCCAGTTGGGCCGGATGATCCTGGGAGGTCTGATCGACTCCACGCTTCAGATGCGGCTGCGGGTGGTGGACTGGGCCAACCAGCACCCTGAGGTGGCTAAAGAGCAGGTGACCGCCCCGATCGTGGTAACCGGCCTGCCTCGCACTGGCACTACCTTGCTCAGCAATCTGCTAAATCTTGATCCGATGAACCGGTCGCTGTTGGGCTGGGAGGGCGGTGCGGTGGCCCCGCCCCCCACGCTGTCGAATCACCGGGAAGACCCCCGCATTGCCGAGTCGGCGAAGGGCTCGGGCCAGTTGGCCAAGCTGGCCCCCAAGGTGCAGGCCATGCACCCGATGGCGGCCACGCTGCCCACCGAGTGCGTGACGCTTCTGGGCGGGGAGTTCAAGTCGATCCACTTCGAGACCCAGGGCACGTTCAACACCTACGGCGCCTGGTTCGAGACGTGCGACATGGTGCCCGCCTATGAGTTCCACCGCCTGTGCTTGCAGGTGCTGCAATCCACCATCCCCACCCAGCGGTGGTCGTTGAAGACACCGGGCCACATGTGGCACCTGGACGCGTTATATGCCGTGTATCCCGATGCTCGGGTGGTGTGGACCCATCGCGACCCGCTCAAGGTGGTCGGTTCGGTGGCCAGCCTCAACTGCACCCTCCACGCCACCAACACCGACAAGGTGGACTTCAACGCCGTGGGCCGCATCTGGAGAGATAAGTGCCTCCACGGCATCAAGGCCGGCACCGAGTTCCGAAACCAGCGCGGCTCGGACGACACCGTGTTCGACCTCCAGTACGCCGAACTGATGGACGACCCCGTGGGCTCCGTTGAGCGCATCTACCGCCACTTCAACATGGAGCTCGACGATCTAGGCCGACGCAAAATGGCCGCCTGGATGGAGGAAAACCCCCAAGACCGCTTCGGCCGCCACCGCTACACCCTCGACCAGTTCGGCCTAGATGCCGACGAAGTCCGCCAGCAGTTCGCCCCCTACATCGACCGCTACGAAGTCCCCTCTGAGGGATAGATGATGACAGGGCTCTTTCCAGAGATTGAGCCATTCGACGTTGGCCATTTGGACGTCGGCGACGGCAACAGCGTCTATTGGGAGGTCTGTGGCAACCCGGAGGGCAAGCCTGCTCTTGTAGTGCATGGGGGGCCGGGGAGCGGCTGCACTCCGACGCATCGGCGGTTCTTCGACCCGTCCGTCTACAGGATTGCGCTGTTTGATCAGCGAGGTTCGGGCCGCAGCACTCCGCATGTCGGTGACTTGGAAACCAGCCTTGAGCACAATACGACTGACCACTTGTTGCAGGACATAGAGGCCCTTCGGTCCCATCTGGGAGTCGACCGGTGGCTCGTCTTCGGTAACAGCTGGGGGTCGACCCTCGCGCTCGTATACGGCCAGCATCACCCCGAGGGGGTGTCGGAGATAGTGCTGCTGGCAGTGACCACCACTGACCGGGACGAGATCCACTGGCTGTACCACGGTGCCGGCCGCTTCTTCCCGGATGCCTGGGAGCGGTTTCGCGTCGGTGCAGGGGCCAGCGGCCAAGAAGACGATCTCGTTGGCGCCTACTACCGCTTGCTCAACAGCCCTGATCTCAGCATTCGCGAGCAGGCTGCCGCTGAGTGGTGTCGGTGGGAGGACGCAGTGGTTTCAGGTGCCGAGCCGAATCCCCGATACGAAGATCCTCGCTTCCGCATGGCCTTCGCCCGCATCGTCACCCACTACTTCCATCACGGGGCTTGGCTCGAACCCCGCCAGATCATCCGCAATGTCCACCGCCTGCACGGCATTCCGGCGGTACTGATCCACGGCCAGCTCGACCACAGCACCCCGATCGCCACCGCCCAAGAGCTTGCCCACGCTTGGCCCGACAGCGAACTTGTTGTCGTCGACGCCGGGCATCTCGCCAACGAGCCGGCAATGGTCGAGGCGGCAGTCGACGCTACCAACCGATTTCTTGCCGGGCATTGATAGGATCTGAGCAATGAACGCCCCTTTGATTGATCGCAGCCATGAGTTGGATCAACAGGTCGAGATTTGGGCCAAGGCAGCTAGACAGCAGGCCCGCATCGAGCGACTTGAGGACTCAGATGAGTTCTATGCCTCTGTGCCAGGAACGAGGGGTGTGTGGGCCAGTGGTTCAACGCCTGAAGAGGCCGAGGAAGAATTGGAGTCGGCGCTGGTGGACTGGGTACTTCTCAAGTTAGAACTCGGTGCCGACGACATCTCATCATCCCCAATGAGCACATCGGAGAGATCGGGGTCGGCTTGTTGAGGCGGCTCCTGAGCCAGGCGGGCATCCCCCGCGAGGACTGGCTGAAGGCCGAATGAGCTATTGGGGCTTCTTTCCAAAAGGCCGCTAGAGGTGAGGCAGGACCTCGGCTTCGAAGAGCCGCAGGTTTTCCCAGGACACGGCGGGGTCTAGGCCGCCCATTAGGGGATGGAACATCAAGGCGTCGAAGTCGCCCATGGATTGGATCATCTCGATGGCCTCGGCGGGGGAGATGAGGTGGTGTAGGCCCATGGCGCGGAGGGCGTCGGCGTCGTTGACGGGCTCGTAGCCGGTGGCGGCGCCGGACTCTGCGGCCCATTGGCCGTAGGCGTTCATCTCGTGGAGGGCGTGGGGGGCGACTTGGGCCCAGGTGGCGTCGGGGTCATGGGTGATGTGCAGGTAGCCGACGCCGCCGGAGGTGGCCGGGCCGGGGTCGTCACGGCCGAGCTTGATCACCTCGTCGCGGTAGAAGTCCCAGAACTCGGGCATGGTGGGCAGGAACCCATCGGCGATGCGGGCCGCCCGGCGGGCCGCCGGCTCGCCGCTGCCGCCCAGCCAGATGGCCGGTCGGGGATCTTGATAGGGCGTGGGGGTCACCCGCACGGTGCGGCCCCGGAACTCGAACGGCTCCCCGGTCCACGCCGCCTTGAGGGTCTCCACCATCTCCACGGTCAGGCGCACCCGGTCGCTGGTGGTGTGCCCGAACATCTCGAACTCCGAGGGCACGTACCCCCCGGCCACCGTCACGCTGATGCGGCCCTTGCTGATCCGATCCAGCACCGCCAGGTCTTCGGCGATCCGCAGGGGGTCGTGCATCGGGGCGATGAGCGCGGCCAGCATGATGTGGATGTTCTCGGTGCGAGCGGCGATGGCCGAGGCCAGCGCCACCAGCGAGGGCAGGTAGCCGTCGTCAGAGCCGTGGTGCTCCGACAGCGTGACCGACACGAAGCCCAAGTCTTCGGCCCACACCGCCTGCTCGATGGCGGCGTGGTACAGCTCCTCCACCGGCACCGGGCAGATGTCCGGGCACCGGAAGTCGTAGCGGATGTTGAGCAGGGCCATGGCCGCCTCCAGTCAGTGGTGCGCTAGCTCTTCTTGAACTCCGGGATCACGTATTTGCCCATGAGCTCGATGGAGGTCATCACATCCTCATGGGCCATCTTGTACGGGTTGAACAGGCAGAACAGCAGGTCGCAGCCCACCGCCTCGTAGCGCTTGGCGATCTCCACGCAGCGGTCGGGGTCGCCTATCACCGCGGCGCCCGACTCCCAGATGTAGCCCATGGTGATCTGGCCCAGAAGGCCCTCGTCGCGGCTCTTGGCCGCATCGCCGGTGTACTCGTAGGTGCCCAGCTCGGCCACCTCCAGGTCGGCCAGGTAGTCGGCCACCGAGGCGATGAGCCCGCCCCCGTAGCCCGGATACCACACGAACGACTCCTCGGCGGCGGCCCGGGCCTTCTCGTTGGTCTCGTTGCAGTGCACCATGGTGAAGGTGGCGGCCCGCTCGTTGCGGAACGCCCCCACCGGCTCGTCGCAGTCGGCGTGGCCCTTGCGGAACGCCTCGAGCCGCTCGGCCAGGTCCTCGGGCGGCTGGCCCACGGTGAATGAGCACAGCCCGATGCCCCGCTTGCCGATCTCGTAGTGGCCGGGCACCGAGCTGGTGGCCCCCCAGATGGGCGGGTGGGGATCTTGGCGGGGCTTGGGCAGCACCCGGCGCTTGGGCATCGACCAGTAGTCGCCCTCGAACTCGTACTCGTCGTTGGTCCAGCAGCCCACGATGTGGCGAAGCGCCTCGTCCCACTGGGCCCGGGTCTCGTTGGGGTGGATGTTGAAGCCCTCCAGCTCGGCCCGGGTGGACGAGCGGCCGGTGCCGAACTCCACCCGCCCGTTGCTGATGAGGTCGAGCACCGCCACCGACTCCGCCGTGCGCACCGGGTGGTTGTAGGGCTTGGGCAGAAGCCGCACGCCGTAGCCGATCCGCAGGTTCTCGGTGAGCGCCGCAATGTGGCCGTACAGCACCTCGGGGTTGGAGCAGTGGGAGTACTCCTCCAAGAAGTGGTGCTCCACCGTCCAGAACGAGTGGAAGCCCATCTTGTCGCCCAGAACGGCTTGTTCGATGGTGTTCTGGTAGGCGTTGTACTCACTCTCACGAGTCCAGGGCCGAGCCACCGGAATCTCGTAGAACATCGCAAACTCCATGCCAATCCCCTTGTGTGTGCGGCGCAGTTCCGGGGCCGATGGTAAACGGCGCGACCCCGAGCGGGCGCATTGGGCTCGGTTAGTGTGCGGGCCATGGCACTAGATCCGGCCGCCAAGGCCGTTATGGACATGATGGAAGAAAACGGCGTGAGCTTTGCGGGCATCGCCTCGATGACCGCGGTGGAGCTACGCAACCGCATGCAGCTCGGCGACATGCCGGTGGAGGATGTGGCCCGCACCGAAGACCGGGTGATCGCCGGCCCCGACGGCACCGAGCTGCCCATCCGCATCTACTGGGCCGAGGTCACAGATGAGGCCCGCCCGGTGGTGGTGTTCTTCCACGGCGGGGGCTGGGTGATCGGCGGCATCGACAGCCACGACGGCCAGGTGCGAGAGATGGTGAACCGCACCGGCATGGTGTTCGTGTCGGTGGACTACCGGCTGGCGCCCGAGGCCAAGTTCCCGGCCGCCGCCGAGGACTGCTACGCCGCCACCCAGTGGGTGGCCCAGAACGCAGCCGACATCGGCGCCGATGCCGCCCGGCTGGGGGTGGCCGGCGACAGCGCCGGGGGCAACCTGGCCGCGGTTGTGGCCCAGATGGCCCGCGATCGGGGCAGTCCGGCCATCGCCCATCAGCTGCTCGTGTATCCGTGCTGCGACATGGACTCCAACGCCTGGCCGTCGCAGACCGAGAACGGCTTCGACTATTTCCTCACCAAGGAGTCGATGGACTGGTTCTACGACCAGTACGCCGATGTGGCCGACCGCGACAACCCCTATGCCTCGCCCATCAAGGCCGACAGCCTCAGCGGTTTGCCCCCGGCGTGTGTGATCACCGCCGAGTACGACCCGCTGCGCGACGAGGGCGAGGCCTACGGCGCTGCGCTTCAGGAGGCCGGGGTGGCCTGTGAGGTCCACCGCTACGACGGTATGTTCCACGGTTTCTTCGGCATGACCCTGGCCATCCCCGGCGCAGTGGCCGCCCAGGAGACCGCGGCCGCCGCGGTGACCGCCGCTCTGTCGGCTTGAGCTCGGCGTGACGCCCTGAGCACCGCCGCGGTCGGCTACGACGACCGCTACCGGTTCCGCCTGATGGCGGCCATCGTCCCCGTGCAGTTCGGGGTGAGCATGAGCCTGACGGTGATCGCGGTGGCCGTGGGCGACATCGCCCGAGATCTAGACACCGGAACCGGTGCCGCCAGCTGGACGGTGACCGGGGCCATCTTGGCCTCGGCGGTGTCCACGTCGCTGGGCGGCAAGTTTGGCGACATCTACGGCCACCGCCGGGCCTTTCTCGCCGCGGCGGTGATGCTGGTGGTGGTGACGCCGCTCAGCGGACTGGCCTGGAGCATCGAGAGCCTCATCGGGTTCCGGGTGGCGGCCGGGGTGGCCAACGGGGTGGCCAACGGGGTGGCCACCGCCGCGGGCACCGCCATGGTGCTGTTGGCGTTCCCCATCTCCACCCGCTCGAGGGCCATCGGCTGGTACCAGTCGGCGCTGTCGGGGGCGCCGGCCATCGGGCTGATCGTGGGCGGGCAGATCGTGGAGCAGTTCGGCTGGCGGTGGGTGTTCGCCTTCTTCGGGGTGATCGCCGTGGTCGGCCTGGTAACCAGTGCGGCGGTGGTGCGGCCCATGGGCGGTGGCCTGGAGGTGTCCATCGACTACTGGGGCGGCCTCACGCTGTCGGCCGGGGTGGCGCTGGTGCTGGTGGGGCTCACGCTGTTGGGCAACGACGGGGTAGGCACCTCGGTGAGCATCGTGCTGATGGGCGGCGGGGTGGTGCTGTTGGCCGCGTTCGCCCGCATCGAACAGCGGGTGCCCGAGCCCATCATCAGCATGGACTATCTGCGAAAGCGCAACTTCAGCATCCCCATCTGGGTGGTGACCCTGGCCAACTTCTCGTTCATGGGCGGCCTGGTGATCACCCCGTTCCTGTTCACCGAGCGGCTGGGCTGGGGCCTCGGGGCGGCCACCCTGCTTCTGGCGGTGCGGCCGATCACGTTCAGCTCCTGCGCCTTCGCCGGCGGCTACATCCACCCCCGCCTGGGGGCCCGCATGACCCCGGTGGTGGGATCGTCGCTGTTGGCGGTGGGCATGGTGTTTTTCGCCCTGTCGGCCTGGCAGGCCTCGCTGGGCTGGACGGTGGCGGGGCTGTTCGTGGTGGCCATCGGCCACGGCATCCAGCTCCCGTCGCTCACCACCACCGCCTCCGACGCCGTAGAGCCCGAGGACTACGGCGTGGCCTCGGGCATGCGGGGCACCCTCACCCAAGTGGGCGTAACCACCGGCATGCAGACCATGGTCATCGTGATCGGCACCGACATCACCGGCAACTCCCTAGCCAACTCCTACCTCCTAGGCGCCGCAGCCGCTGTCCTAGCCGTAGCCCTCTCCCTAGCCATCTCCCCCCGCCCCCGCTACTAGCGGTTCAGGTCAGGGACTCAGCGCTGTAATGGGTAGGACGGTTGTGCCGTCGGGTCGGTCGTAGCCGTAGCCGGTGGCGGTGATGATCAGCAGCTTGGCCGGCTCGCCCACCCGGTCGGTGTCCACCTTGTTCCTGAGGCGGAGCAGGGATTGGGCAGCCTCGTCGATCCACTGCTGGCCACCGAGCTTGACCTCAACGGCGATCCACCGTCCGTCGCGGGCCTCGATGATGGCGTCGGCCTCAAGATTGTCGCTGTCGCGGTAGTGGTAGACGTCGGCGTCGTTTGCCTGACCGTAGATGCGCAGATCTCGCACAACTAGCGACTCAAACAAGAATCCAAAGGCGTCCAACTCCCTGATAAGCCTGTCGGGAGTGGCACGGAGGGCGGCTGCGGCCAGCGAGGGATCGACAAAATGCCGCTTGGGCGAATTTCGCAACCGGGCTCGCGACCTCAGGTGGGTGAACCAATGGGGCAGGTCTTCAACGACGAACAGACGCTCCAGAGATCGCATGTACTCCGTGGCGGTCGTCCGATTCAGATTCCTTTCTCCAGAGGCCTCCACTGCCAGCTTTGAGAACGACGTCGTAGTGGCGATGTTGCGGCTGATAGACGCCAAGAGTCTTTGGACGCCTTGAGGATCACGGACTATCCCGTCTACTGCGGAGATATCGGTGCGAGCAATCTCATTGAGGTAGTTGCGAAGAAGGAGTTGGGCTTCCTTGACTGGTGTGTTGAGGTGCCGGGGCCAGCCACCCCGGCACACCGCATCCACGATGTCTCTGAAAGTGGCATCTGGTCGGTGGGTGGCCATGGCCTCGCCGCTGAGCAGTGCGCCAAGGGGCGCTTCTCCGGTGCTCTCGCCGGTCTCCAGCAACGACATCGGGCGCATCCGCACGCGTCCGATCCGGCCGGCACCTGAGTGCCTGGTGATGTCATCGGGTGGGGTCGCAGATCCGGTAAGGATGAATCGGCCGTTGGCGTGCCCCTCGTCGCAGGCGCGGCGTACCTGGTTCCAGACTTCATCTGCGAGCTGCCATTCGTCTAGCAGGCGGGGTTCGCTGCCCTCCAAGATGAAACCTGGCGTCGTCGACACCGACCGCCGTGCGTTGAGATCCTGGTCGAATAGCACCTCGCTTTGGCAAAATCTGCGTCCGCTCCATGTCTTGCCGCACCCTTTGGGGCCTTCGATCACGATTGCCGGCATGGCCCGGAGCAATTCTTGGATCGCGGTGTCGCTGACGCGTGGGATGTAGCCGCTGGGTGTGAGCGTTTTGGACACAGGCGCTCCTTCTGGCCGATCAACCAGTATTAGCCTACAGTTTGCTGGTATTTTATCCTACAAGTTGCTGACATTCTATCCAACAACTTATTGGACAATCAGCCCACAGTTTAGGGCAATTTCAACCCGCAGTTTGTGGGACTTCCAACCCGCAGAATGTGGAGCGGGCTCAACCCAAGGCGACGTCGGCGGGGCAGATGGAGAGGGGAAGGCCCTGGGGGTGGCGGCTTGAGCTCCAGCCCACCACCCCCCGGCCACTGTGCCCAAGTTCGCTTCACCGAAATCGGGAGAGGCTAGCAAGGGCGTACGCCGTTGAGATTAGTGCAAGTCATTGGCGACTCGGCGCGCCAATTTCGCCGCGAGGCCCTCAGTCGAGTTCGACCAAATCGCCTGAAGCGATGTCTCGCTCAGCTTCAGCAATGGCTCTCATAGTGGCCTCATCGGAGAGGATGTTCAGCGTTTCGAGAAGCGATTCGTGTTCCTCGTATCTCATGACGACGGCTGCCGATCTGTATCGCTCCAGCTCTCCATAGGGCCTTCAGTATTCCATTGTGATTGCCGATGTGCTCGGCTATCGTGACCTCGTACTTCCCCGCCTGCCCTGTTCTGCAGGGCATGGCGGGGCTATTTTCTCGTCGGCCCGCCTGTCGTTGCTGAGTCTGTTTTTCAGCACTTGAAACGCGCTCTACCTGCCCTCAGCTCATGTAGCGACAACGCCCTTGAGCCCTGCTGAGTGTCCCTAGTCGCTCGCTTGGAAGGGGGGCGGGATGAGGTCTTCGTACATGGCCGGGTCGGGAGGCACAACTACCACTTTGCCGTTGCGCCGCGTCACTACTCCCGTGCCGGTTTGATATGCCAGAAGGTGCGCGTCTTTGGCGGCCAGCCTCAGCGACCGCAAGACGGATTCAGCCAACTCCTCACCGCGCAAGACTGGCGGATGGCCACCAACAGCGACCTGGTCGATGCCGCTTAGCTCAGTCACGGTTCGTTCCTTGCTCGATGAGCACTGGCACCGGTCCCGAGTTGTCCAACATCATCCACTCGTCAACTCTACCCATGTAGTGCTCACGCAGGTTTCGCAGTCCAGCGTCGAAGCGCCTCCGCACCACATCTTCAGGCACCTGGTGGCCCCCCTGTCTCACCCGCTCCGCTACCCGCCGCACAGCCTCTTCGGGGCTGCCAAGGCTCAGATACACCAGCACTACTGCATAGCCGTCACGCCGCCACCGATCTATGCGCCTCAAGTAGCTACGGCCCGCCAAGGTGGTCTCGAAAGCGAAGCTGCGGCCCTGGGCAGCCAGACGGTTGATCTCGGCCAGCATCAGCCGGCCAGCTGCGGCTTCCACACCGGTACCGCGATCAAGCGGCGACAAACCAGCAGCAATCAGATCGGCGTTGACGAAGTGCAAACCAGGCACCTCGCCCTGCAGATGCCTCATCGCAAACGTGGTCTTACCCGCACCGTTAGGGCCAGCGATCACGAAGATCTGCTTATCGGCCATGCAAGAACACGATAGGCGGCTCTAAGGGGGTCCGTGGCCAGCGATTTTCGCCACCCGGCCGGAATCACTTTTACTTGCTGTCAACGAGAATGGACTCGGCTATAGTGGCCTCAATCCTCCCCGTCTGGCCTGCATTGCAGGGCATGGCGGGGGTTTATCTTTTGGAGCCATGTCTGGCATGGAGGTCGTGGTCTTCACCGACAAGTAGAGGATTGTCTGTGTCGAACAAGCTGGGTTCAATGTGGCCTCTTGCATCTAGCGGGGAAGAGCCCGACAAATGAACCAGGGGGAACCGCCCCTGACGGGACGATTCCCCCTTCGTAGACCTGGGAGCAATCTACACCTCCTGGGCACACCCAAGACCTTGAATCCGCTGGACTCTCCGATGCGGCAATGGAGCATGCCCAAGAACAGCTACGACCGCCCGAGGGCGGCTGTAGGAGTCGGCGCTCGACTGTCGGCCTAAGCGCCTCTGTTATGCGACGCTCCACCATGCCCTGCGCAAATGGCCCACGACAACCGCCGGCTGCAAACGCGTCCGTGCCCCGCCGAAGCGGGGCACGTTCTGCTTGTGGGCAGAGGAGCAAGCTCACGGAACCGAATAAATGCGGTCCTCTCCGCCGACTACAGCCTACAAGCGACTGAGCGGCGAGATCGCTGAATTCATCCGTCCAAGGTCAACGTCTCCATTCAAGAGAAGGAAACCGACCTATTGTCGACCGCGCCTCTTAGTGCCGCTTCGGCTCTGGGACCTGGCGTTGTGGGCCTCAACTCGTCTTTGGCGCGATTCGTCGCTGGTCCTGCTCCTGTCCCTCACATGCCGTTGCCCGAAAATCTCGCGCTTTTCTTCCATGTCATTTCCATTCTGTGGGCCGCACTAATGATTTAACACTAGTAATGCTTCCCGGCGAATCGATGTCCGCCGATGGCTCCTACACAGACGTTCCAAAGCCCCGACAGAAAACTCTTGCTGCTCAGTCACC